>NZ_CP072563.1:602500-3973013 GCF_017797845.1 Bacillus sp. LJBV19 | reverse complement strand
TATCCGGCACAGCCCTCCTTTTCTTTAAAAATCAGCGCCCTTTCCCTGTTATAGAACACAAAAAAAGAGCATATGGCTCTGACCATTCGTACACACGAAATGTTGAAAACATATAGTATAGTAGAAAAATAGCTTTTCGACAAATTCCACAAGTTGTGGACAACAATCTACACAAGCTGTGTGAAAACAATCCACAACTTATCCACAAATTGTGGATAAAGAGAATGGACTGGATAAGTAATTAAGAGTTAAAACACAAATATAATATCAAATTAAGCGAGGACTTGCAATGGTTCTCGTAATCTTATCCACAAACCTGACAACTTGTTGAAAAATCTTTGTCCACAGGGGTTAGCAATGTGAAAATGTTGTCGATAACGATTGTGGATATTAAAAAAAGACCGAAAAATTATCCACATGTCGTTTTTTCGAGGGAGCGCGGCTTTTTTTTTTGCGTTAAAAAAAGGAATATGAAAAATAAGGTTTCTAAACTGGTTAAGGTATGTTATCCTATTATGGTTGTAAGAAATAAAAGCACTGCTGAAGTTGACAATGAATAGGCAGCACAAATATAATAAGTAAGACTGTCTTTAACAGCTATTCCTCGAGGGAGGTGTCATAAATGAAAAGAACATTCCAACCGAATAACCGTAAACGCAGTAAAGTTCATGGCTTCAGAAGCCGTATGAGTTCAAAAAACGGTCGTCTAGTATTAGCACGCCGTCGCCGCAAAGGCAGAAAAGTATTATCAGCTTAGGCCACTGAATAATGTCAGTGGTCTTTTTTCACATTAAGAGAGTGAGATGTCATGCGTCGCCCGGTACTGGAGAAATTTCTTCAGTATTCCGGCGGCCCGTTTTTTTTAGATAGAAATAAAAGTTTCTGCGAGTGAATATCGGAGTGAATTAAAGTGAAGAAGCGAAATCGGTTAAAGAAAAATGAAGATTTTCAAAAAGTGTTTAAACGCGGAACGTCTATGGCAAACCGCCAGTTCGTGCTGTATACGCTTGATCAGCCGAAACAGGAAGAGCTCCGGGTAGGGCTTTCTGTCAGTAAAAAAATCGGCAATGCCGTCGTGCGCAATCGGGTGAAGCGGTTAATAAGGCAGGCTGTTCAGGAGGAAAAAGAGCTGCTCAAGCCGAAAGATTTTATTATTATCGCAAGAAAACCCGCCGGCGACCTCAGTTTTGAAGAAACGAAAAAGAGTCTGCAGCACTTATTCAGAAAAACCTCATTATATAAGAAATCTTCGTCAAAATAGCTCATATTTTGTTTTCTTCACGTTTTTAAAAGCGCTTCCTTTTATTTGGCGAAAAATGAACGCCATTTGAAACTGAAAGATGCTAAAATACATACAAGGTTTATAAAGATTGGTATAGGAGGAAACGTTCTTGAAAAGGAGAATATGGTTACTACTGAGTATGGTCGGTATGCTCGTGCTGCTGGCCGGGTGCTCGAGTGTGAAAGAGCCGATTACGGCGAATAGTCCGCATTTCTGGGACAAATATGTTGTGTATCCATTGTCAGAAGTCATTACGTACGTAGCGAAACTGACGGGCGATAACTATGGTTTATCGATCATCATCGTTACGATTTTAATTCGTCTGCTGATTCTGCCGCTGATGATCAAGCAGCTTCGAAGCTCAAAAGCGATGCAGGCGCTGCAGCCTGAAATGCAGAAGCTCAGAGAAAAATACAGCTCTAAAGATCAAAAAACGCAGCAGAAGCTTCAGCAGGAAACAATGGCCCTGTTTTCAAAGCACGGGGTAAACCCGCTGGCGGGATGTTTCCCGATCCTGATTCAAATGCCGATTTTGATCGGATTCTACCACGCCATTATGCGTACGCAAGCCATTTCACAGCACAGCTTTTTATGGTTTGACCTAGGAGAGAAGGATCCTTACTATATTCTTCCTATCGTTGCCGGTGTGGCCACTTTTGTCCAGCAGAAGCTGATGATGGCCGGAAATCCGACTCAGAATCCTCAAATGGCAATGATGGTATGGATTATGCCGATCATGATCATCGTATTTGCGATCAACTTCCCGAGCGCACTTTCTCTGTATTGGGTAGTCGGAAACCTGTTTATGATTGCTCAGACATTCCTTATTAAAGGACCTGACATTAAACACGATCCGGAAACGCAGAAAGCGGGAGGAAAGAAAAAGTGAAGAAGGTGACTGCTGCGGGACGGAATGTCGAAGAAGCAGTTCAATCAGGCCTTCAGGAACTTCAACTGACGAAAGATCAAGTAGAAATAACGGTGGTGCAAGAAGAATATAAAGGGTTTTTGGGTATTTTCGGAAAAAAGAATGCGATCGTAGAACTGGAAGAGAAAAGAAATCCTGTTCAGGAAGCGAAAGCGTATTTGGAAGAAATCATCCATTCCATTGCCGGGCCTTCTGAGATTGTTACGGAAGAAAACAAGAAAACAGTCTGTTTTCACATTAAAGGTGAAAAAGCGGCGCTGCTTATTGGCAAAAGAGGACAAACACTCAATGCCCTGGAAACATTGACGCAGCTTGTTTTGAACCGCGGCTCCGGCCAGTATCGCCAAGCCGTTGTCGACGCTGAGAATTACCGGCGGAAAAGAAGAGAAATTCTGGATCAGCTGGCAAACAGGCTGGCCAAGCAAGTGTCGAAAACGAAAAAAGATGTGCATTTAGAACCGATGCCGTCAGGTGAAAGAAAAATCATCCATGACGCGCTGTCAAAGCATCCAAATATCAAAACGTTTTCTACCGGTGAAGGCCGGTACCGCCATCTCGTTATTTCCCATAAAGATAGCAGAAAACCGAAGTCCGGGTAAAATCGGAACTTCGGTTTTTTTATTGGTAAAAATGGCTCTATTCCTAAGCAGAATCGCATTTTTAGCGTTTAAGTTTTTTCTTTTTCGGTCTATGCTGTTGATAAAAAAGGTTTTAGGAAATAAAATTAATTGTTATTCACATGTGGATAAGTTAAAGTAATAAGGGATGAATTTCTGCCTTTGTGGATAACGTATCTTCCACTTCAAACCAAACTATGTTATCTTTTAATTTTGGCGTAAATAAAATTTTTTATATAGATGGAAACAGAGATAAAGAGAGGTGAACAGCATGGATACAATTGCAGCGATTTCAACTCCGATGGGTGAAGGCGCGATCGCGATCGTTCGGCTGAGCGGCCTGGAAGCCGTAAAGATCGCCGACAAAATGTACAAGGGTCCGAAAGGCAAAACGCTCAGTTCGGCAGAATCGCATACCATTCATTACGGGCATATCGCGGACAGCACGACGGGACGGATTATTGAGGAAGTCATGGTGTCTGTTTTAAGAGCGCCCAGAACATTCACAAGGGAAGATGTCATTGAAATCAACTGTCACGGGGGTATTGTGACGGTTAATCAGGTGCTCCAGCTTGCTTTAAGAGAAGGCGCGAGACTGGCAGAACCCGGTGAGTTTACGAAGCGCGCATTTTTAAACGGACGGATTGACCTATCACAGGCGGAAGCGGTGATGGATCTGATCAGGGCCAAAACGGACCGTGCCATGAATGTCGCCATGAACCAGATGGAAGGACGGCTTTCCGCGCTTGTCCGCCGTCTGCGTGATGAGCTGTTAGAAACACTTGCCCATGTTGAGGTTAATATAGATTATCCGGAATATGATGACGTCGAAGAAATGACGCATCAGCTTTTAGTGGAGAAGGCAAGCGGCGTGAAGAAAGAAATCGAGGCGCTGCTCCGTACGTCTGAGCAGGGGAAAATTTTGCGTGAGGGACTGTCTACCGTGATCATCGGCCGTCCGAACGTCGGAAAATCCTCTCTGCTTAACAGCCTTGTCCATGAAACGAAGGCGATCGTAACCGATATTCCGGGAACGACGCGTGATGTGATTGAGGAATATGTCAACGTGCGAGGCGTGCCGCTTCGGCTTGTCGATACCGCCGGAATCCGTGAGACAGAAGATATCGTCGAAAGAATCGGTGTGGAACGGTCACGGCAGGTTCTGAAGGAAGCGGATCTCATTTTGCTTGTGCTTAACCACAGCGAAGAGCTTTCTGAAGAAGATATAAAATTGTTTGAAGCGGTTGAGGGAATGGACGTCATTGTCATTATGAATAAGACGGACCTTGAGGCTAAGATTGACGCTGAGCGCGTCAAGGAACTGGCGAAAGGCCGGCCTGTCGTCACGACCTCATTGCTGAAAGAAGAAGGCATTCAAGATTTAGAGGAAGCGATTCAGTCGCTATTTTATACAGGAGCGATCGAAAGCGGAGATCTCACCTATGTCAGCAACACCCGTCATATCTCGATTCTGCATCAGGCAAAGCAAGCGATTGATGATGCGCTGAACGGAATTGAACAGGATGTTCCGATTGATATGGTCCAAATTGATTTGACAAGGTGCTGGGAGCTGCTCGGCGAAATCATCGGTGATGCCGTTCACGAAAGCTTAATTGATCAGCTCTTTTCACAATTTTGTTTAGGTAAATAAAAGGGAGGAAAAAAACCATGGGGTATGAAGCAGGCCAATACGACGTGATTGTCATCGGCGCCGGGCATGCCGGTGTTGAGGCTGCCCTCGCATCCGCGCGCCAGGGAGCCAAAACGCTTGTTTTGACGATTAATCTTGATATGGTTGCGTTTATGCCATGTAATCCGTCTGTCGGCGGCCCCGCGAAAGGGATTGTCGTCCGCGAAATTGACGCGCTCGGCGGAGAAATGGCTAGAAATATAGATAAAACTCATATTCAAATGAGAATGCTGAATACAGGAAAAGGTCCGGCCGTACGGGCGCTGCGTGCGCAGGCGGATAAATTCCAATATCAGCACGAAATGAAGCATACGCTGGAAAAAACACCGAATTTGACACTTCTTCAAGGGATTGCCGAGCGTTTAATCATTGAAGACGGGGAGTGCCGCGGTGTCATTACGCAAACCGGTGCTGAATATAAAGCAAAAACGGTCGTGCTGACAACCGGAACGTATTTAAGAGGGCGGATCATTCTCGGTGATTTGTCTTACTCAAGCGGTCCGAATAACCAGCAGCCGTCTATTAAACTTTCTGAGCACTTAGAGGAGCTCGGTTTTGATCTCGTCCGTTTTAAAACGGGCACGCCTCCTCGTGTCTCAAGCGATTCCATTGATTACAGCAAAACAGAAATCCAGCCGGGGGACCCGGTTCCGCGCGCTTTCTCATATGAAACGGTTGAATACATTACCGATCAGCTGCCTTGCTGGCTGACTTACACAAGTCCTGAGACTCATGAGATCATCGACAGCAACCTGCATCGTTCGCCAATGTATTCCGGTATGATTAAAGGAACGGGACCGAGATACTGTCCTTCGATTGAAGATAAAGTCGTTCGGTTTAATGATAAACCGCGTCATCAGATTTTCCTTGAGCCGGAAGGCAGAAATACGCAGGAAGTATACGTTCAAGGTTTATCCACGAGTCTTCCTGAGGACGTGCAGCAGCGGATGCTGGCGACCATTCCGGGACTGGAAAAGGTGCAGATGATGAGAGCCGGATACGCGATTGAGTATGACGCAATTGTACCGACGCAGCTCTGGCCTACACTGGAGACGAAAAAAATCCCTAACCTGTACACAGCCGGTCAAATTAACGGTACATCAGGTTATGAGGAAGCAGCCGGGCAAGGAATTATGGCAGGGATCAACGCAGGCCGCAAAGCGCTTGGAAAAGAAGAAGTGATCCTCAGCCGTTCCGATGCTTATATCGGTGTATTGATTGATGATTTGGTAACGAAAGGAACCAATGAACCGTACCGTCTGCTGACTTCACGGGCGGAATACAGACTGCTGCTCCGTCACGACAACGCGGATCTTCGTCTGACGGAAATCGGCCACGATATCGGCTTAATTTCTGATGAGCGCTATGAAGCGTTTGAGAAGAAAAAAGCGGCGATCGAGGCGGAGAAAAAACGTCTCTGGTCTGTTATTATCAAGCCGTCTCCTGAGAATCAGGAATATATCCGTTCACTCGGCGGAAGCGAGCTGAAAGACGGAGTGCGCGGCACAGATTTAATGAAACGTCCGGAAATGAACTATGAAACAGTGACAAAACTTGCGCCTGCAGATTCTCCGGTTCCGCAAGATGTGGCGGAACAAGTGGAAATTCAGGTGAAATATGAAGGATATATCGAAAAATCCTTGCAGCAAGTGGAAAAGCTGAAGAAAATGGAAAACAAAAAAATCCCTGATCGGATTGATTATGACGCCATTAAAGGAATTGCTACTGAAGCCCGTCAAAAGCTGAAAGAAGTGCGTCCTTTATCAGTTGCTCAAGCGTCCCGTATTTCCGGTGTCAATCCGGCAGACATTTCAATCCTGCTGGTATACCTGGAGCAGGGCCGTATTGCCAAGGTAGCTGAATAGAAAGGATGACGGCATGAATATAGAGGAATTTACATCCAGTTTAGCGGAGAAAGGGATTTCCCTTTCTGACCGCCAGCTGGAGCAATTCGAGTTGTATTACCGGATGCTCGTGGAATGGAACGAAAAAATGAATCTGACATCCATCACTGAGAAAAAGGAAGTTTATCTCAAGCATTTTTATGATTCGATAACGGCGGCATTTTATATTGATTTTGAAAAGGTCACCACTCTTTGTGATGTCGGCGCCGGCGCCGGTTTTCCAAGCCTGCCCATCAAAATCTGCTTCCCGCATCTGCATGTCACCATCGTCGATTCACTGAATAAGCGGATTACGTTTTTGGAAACTCTCTCTGATGCTTTACAATTAGAGCATACGACATTTGTCCATGACAGAGCGGAGACATTCGGACAGCGGAAAGACGTACGGGAAAGCTTCGATCTCGTGACGGCCCGTGCGGTGGCGCGTCTGTCGGTCCTGAGTGAGCTTTGTCTGCCGCTGGCCAAGAAAAACGGCGTATTTGCCGCACTGAAAGCAGCCGCCGCTGATGAAGAGCTGAAAGCGGGGCAAAAGGCGATTAAAGTATTGGGAGGAGAGCTTGAACAAGTTCATTCCTTTACACTTCCTGTTGAAGAAAGTGAACGGAACATTATGATCATTCGCAAGACGAAAAGCACTCCGAAAAAATATCCGAGAAAACCGGGTACTCCAAATAAATCGCCAATTGAAGGGTAATTTAGACAGCCTGATGTGACAATTCCATCATATTTTCTGCAAAATTGATGAAGATACAGCAGGAAAAACCATGAGAAAATAGAATTATAAAAATGGCAGTTTTTAAAGGTGGTGTAGGTACATGAAGCATTCATTCTCTCGTTTCTTCGGGTTTGGTGAGAAGGAAGAGGAACCGGAGATAGCTGAGCATGATACAAACAAAGAAGAGATACTCGAAATACCGGTACATGCTATCGTTCCCAACCGTTTTCAGCCACGCACCATTTTCTCAGATGAAAAAATCAAAGAGTTAGCAATGACTATCCATACACACGGCATCATTCAGCCGATTGTTGTCAGACATACAGAAGATGAAGGACAATATGAGCTCATTGCGGGTGAAAGGCGCTGGAGAGCGGTACAGACGCTTGAATGGGAGAAGATTCCCGCAATTATTAAAGATTTTTCTGATACGGAAACAGCATCTGTCGCTTTGATTGAAAACCTGCAAAGGGAAGAATTGTCCTCCATTGAGGAAGCTCATGCGTACGCAAGGCTGTTAGAACTTCATGATTTAACACAGGAAGCCTTGGCGCAGCGCTTAGGAAAAGGCCAGTCAACGATTGCGAACAAGCTCCGATTGTTAAAGCTCCCGGAACCGGTCCAGGATGCGATTATGGAGAAAAAAATTACGGAACGTCATGCAAGAGCACTGATTCCGCTCAAACAGCCGGAGCTTCAGGTCACATTGCTTGCGGAAATCATTGAGAAAAGCTTAAACGTCAAGCAGACGGAAGACAGAGTGGTGAAAATGCTTGAACAGAATAAGCAGAAACCAAAGCCGAGACGCAAAGCGTTCAGCAGGGATACAAGAATTGCGATGAATACGATTCGTCAGTCACTGTCCATGGTAGAAGACAGCGGCGTCAGACTGAATACCGAAGAAGAAGAATTCGAAGAGTACATCCAGCTTACCATTCGGATACCTAAATAAAAACTCTCCTGATCAGCAGGGGAGTTTTTATTTTAATCAAAAAACTATTTTGAGATAATGATAGATTTATTGTGCACTATACATTGTATATGTAAAATTTTATCTTTTTGTGTCGTGAATTGTCTTTTTACAGTCAAAAAAGTCACTTTATCGGAGAACTTATATTAGAAAGTGTCTTTTTCGTTTACATTTTTTTCACTTGCTGATAAACAAATTATGAAAAAAATAAAACGCTTTACTCTTTTTTTGATAAGATAGAAACAAGACAGTACATGTTCATGTGAAGGTAGGTGACATCGTGGGAAAAATCATAGCAATTACGAACCAAAAAGGCGGAGTCGGGAAGACGACGACTTCTGTTAATCTGGGGGCTTGCTTGGCTTACATAGGTAAAAGGGTTCTTCTTGTTGATATTGATCCGCAGGGCAATGCAACGAGCGGATTAGGGATTGAAAAAGCCGATGTGGATCATTGTGTGTACGACATTTTAGTAGATGATGCAGATGTTACAGATATTATTAAACCGACTTCAGTAGAGAACTTAGATGTCATTCCGGCCACGATCCAGCTTGCGGGAGCGGAAATCGAATTGGTTCCGACGATCTCACGGGAGGTCAGGCTGAAAAGAGCATTAGAATCAGTGAAACAAAATTACGATTACATGATTATTGATTGTCCTCCGTCTCTCGGGTTATTAACGATTAATGCGCTTACCGCTTCAGATTCAGTCGTTATCCCGGTTCAGTGCGAATACTACGCTCTTGAAGGATTGAGTCAATTATTAAATACAGTTCGGCTTGTGCAAAAACATTTAAATACCGACTTAATGATAGAAGGAGTGCTTCTGACGATGCTTGATGCCAGAACGAATCTGGGCATTCAAGTGATAGAGGAGGTAAAGAAATACTTTAGAGATAAAGTGTATCAAACCATTATCCCTCGCAATGTCCGTTTAAGTGAGGCGCCGAGTCATGGCAAGCCGATCATATTATACGATCCGCGTTCGAGAGGTGCGGAAGTATATTTAGATTTAGCAAAGGAAGTGGCAGCGAATGGCTAAAGGCGGGCTCGGAAAAGGGATTAACGCGTTGTTTAATCAGGTTGATTTGTCTGAAGAGACAGTGGAAGAGATTAAAATCAGTGATTTGCGCCCCAATCCTTATCAGCCAAGAAAACAATTTGACGATGAGTCATTAGCTGAACTGAAGGAATCCATCATTCAGCATGGCATTCTTCAGCCCATTATCGTGAGAAAATCATTGAAGGGCTATGATATTGTAGCCGGCGAACGCCGTTACCGCGCCGCAAAACTTGCCGGTAAAGAGACAGTGCCGGCTATCGTGCGGGATTTATCTGAATCGCTGATGCGGGAAATCGCTCTTTTGGAAAACCTTCAGCGTGAAGACTTATCACCGCTTGAAGAAGCTCTGGCATATGACTCACTGCTGAAGCATTTGGATTTAACCCAGGAACAGCTCGCTAAACGGCTCGGGAAAAGCAGGCCTCATATTGCCAACCATTTAAGACTGCTGACGCTGCCGGAAAGCATCCAGAACCTCATTGCAGAAGGTACGTTATCCATGGGACACGGCAGAACCTTGCTTGGTTTGAAAAATAAAAACAAGCTTGAACCGCTTGTGAAGAAAGTGGTTGAAGAACAGCTGAACGTCCGTCAGCTTGAGCAGCTGATTCAGCAGTTAAACAACAATGTTCCACGTGAAACAAAGAAAAAAGAACCTGTTCAAGATGTTGTGTTAAAAGAGCGGGAATCGTATTTGCAAAATTACTTCGGAACAACAGTAAATATTAAGAGACAAAAGAAAAAAGGGAAGATTGAGATTGAGTTTTTCTCAAATGAAGATCTTGAACGTATCCTAGAACTATTGTCTGAAAGAGAAGCGTAAAAACCATCTTTTTTTAAAAAGATGGTTTTTTATATACGTCTTGTCAGCTTATGAAACGGACTGAGCCGTTCCTGCCGGCCTTCTGATTTATCTGTCAGCTGTAACCCCTCTGCTAAAACATTTGCCATGCTCATAACAAGATGAAGCCTCGTATTCTGCAGGACAAAATACTCCATAAACCCGCTGACATTGACGATTCCGTTGATATGGACGTCGCCGATTTCAGGAAGGTCTTTTTGAACACCTGCCCCGGGCTTCAGCGGTCCATCGCCGATTTGAAATGAGCCTACGCTTTTGACGCGGCCTAAACAAGCATCAACCGCTATAATAAACGGATTTTTATGTAGATGTTGAATATCTTTCAGCTTGTCTTTCATATTGACGGCGTGAACAGGATCTGACAGCGTGCCGTAAACGTGCAATCTGCCTAAATTCATTTTTTCTAACTTTGTTCCTACGAGCGGACCTAATGAATCTCCGGTCGACCGATCTGTACCGATACACACGGTGACTAACGGTCTGCCGGCTGCTTTACGTAAAGATGAAGTAAGGATCGCTTGTATTTGATTCGCAGCAGAAGAATCCGTATGAGATACATATTGTTTTGCCCGTTCTTGAGAAAAAAGCCCGCCTTTTCGATTCATAAGGTTCACTTCCTTGTCATGTCATACGAGTATTACATTGTTGTTTTTGGTGATGTAGGTTGTTTACAGTATATCCAGCGCTGCCTTTTTTTATGCTTATGTCATGATCAGCATGCCGGTTGTTTGAAAAGAGCGGGATAGAAAAAAGAACTCAGAGCAGTTATTCTTTAAGTTCATGAAAGAAATAAGACCATTTGATCTACATTACATATTGCTGATGATCTAATTTCAGCGCTCTTTTTTCTGCAGAAAAGAGGATAAATTCTAACTGAGCGTAGAGTTTTTTTGCGGGTTCATTTGTTGAAGTAACAGAGAGATGGAGCTGTTCTGTGTCTTTCATCTTTTTTGCTTCCGCGCCTGACCTTCGATGTTTGGGGGAAATATACATAGAACCGATAACCGCAATGTATCTTAGGTTAAACAGCGAATGCTTGGAGATCTTGAGGATTCCTATCAGTCTGTCTTTTTCAAAGGCGCCAAGCACGATGGCATTACCGGATTCAAGCCTCGCGTCCGGGTGATCTTTTAAGCTTTGAGCCTGATATCGGTGTAAGGCTTGGTATCATTTGCGGTTAAACGCCTGATGTACACGATTTGAGCTCCTTATATAAATAAAATTTTCTGAATAGTCAATCGTCGTTATCATACCATATTTGTCCCATTTGTATGAATGATTGCCGCTGTCACTCAATATAGTAGCAATATGCGGAGATTATCAGAAATTTTATGAGGTGATGAGGGTGTGGAGAGCCGGGATGAAGTGGATGCTGCTCATATTAAGCAGCCAGATTGGGGCTGGGTATGCAAGCGGGCAGGAAATATGGCAGTTTTTCGGTGTCGAAAGCGGACTGGCTATTGTATTGTTTACAGTCATGTTTACGATTTCGGCTTATATTGTGTTGAAGATCAGCTATCGGGTTCAATCAACGCACTTTTTACCTGTGCTTGAGCATCTGATGGGGCCGGCTCTTGCTAAAGTCTATGATGTGCTTATTATGTTTTATTTGTTTTCAATGACGATGGTTATGATTGCCGGCGGCGGTGTGACGCTGCAAATGTACAAGCTGCCGTTTTGGATCGGTATTTTTCTTCTTTGCATTGTGACCGTCGGTTTATTCTTTTGGGATATAAAAGGAATACTATCTCTGAATAGTATTTTGATACCGATTCTTGTAGCGGGACTGTTATATGCATTGGTCTTTTTTCAGACAACCCATCATTACACGTGGACGATAGATTTGACCCGCCAGTATAATTGGCCGGCAAGCATTACCTTCACGTCCTTAAACATCCTTTCTGTTGTCGCTGTTCTTTCTTCAATCGGGAAAGATATGAAAGGATTGGGAGAAGCGAAAATCGCAAGCGTTGCAAGCGGGCTGATTTTCGGTGTGATTTCATTTGTTTACAATGAAACGCTTGTGCAGCTTTCAGGCAGTCTTACACAATATGAGATGCCTCTTTTCGCCGTCCTTGAAGGCGCTCCTTATCCGTTATTTCTTTGTATGGCCGCCGTGCTTTTTTTAGCCATCTATACGACAACCGTGACCGGTCTGTTCGGGCTTTCCAGCCGCATGCTTGCATTTGTGAAATTGCCGAGATGGACGCTCGTATCTCTTCTTTTAGCTGTGATGGTGCCTTTTACGACAATCGGTTTTTCAGATTTGATCGCCATTTTATATCCCATTTACGGGCTTTTAAGTCTTTATTTGCTGGTATGTCTTCTTCTTTACCCTATTTTAGGGAGATGGAAAAAAGTATAATGCTCATTTTGAGTGCGGCCGTTGCTCTTATCCTGTTTTTTTTTGTACAATAAATAAAGCAGTCTATGGAGAGAGGTGAAGGGTCTTGGCGGATAAAGACTTTGGCCTGAATGATATTGTTGAAATGAAGAAACCGCATCCTTGCGGTGAAAACAGGTGGAAAATCATTCGGATGGGAATGGATATTCGGATCAAATGCACGGGTTGTTCCCACAGTGTCATGATTCCGAGAAGAGATTTTGAGAGAAAGCTGAAAAAAGTACTCGTCAAGCATGAGGAGCCTACATCATAAGGGCTGGCGCTCATGCTTTTTCATATAGAGGAGAGGAAGAGGCCAGATGAGCAAAGTGCATCAGTCAGCGTGCCCGCTGAATTGCTGGGACAGCTGCGGCTTTTTGGTGACAGTTGAGGATGGAAAGGTGACGAAAGTAGACGGAGACCCGAATCATCCCATTACGGAAGGAAAAATTTGCGGCCGGGGCAGAATGCTGGAGACGAAAACGAATGCGCCGGAACGGCTTCGTTTTCCTTTAAAAAAGAAAGACGGCGAATTTGTCCGCATTTCCTGGGAGCAGGCGTTAGATGAAATTGCTGAAAAAATGGCGGTGATTAAGGAGACGTTGGGCACTGCCGCAGTGCTGCACAGTCATGATTACGCCAATAACGGTCTTTTGAAGGCGCTCGACCAGCGTTTTTTCAATGGATACGGCGGTGTAACGGAGATTGCGGGCAGCATTTGCTGGGGTTCCGGCATTGAAGCGCAGCGCTGGGATTTCGGGCGTTCTTACGGGCATGGACCGCTTGATATTTATCACAGCAAGCATGTGATCGTATGGGGCAGAAACGTGTCCCGGACGAATATGCACCTCTATCATCATCTGCAGCAGGTGAAGAAAAAAGGAGCGACACTGACGGTCATTGATCCTATTTTTAACCCGACTGCAAAGCTTGCCGATCGGTATATATCCGTCAAACCCGGCATGGATGGCTGGCTTGCGGCGGGTGTTTTAAAAATATTATGCCAAACCGGCAGAACCGATTCCGGTTTCATTCAAAGGCATTCGGTCGGTTTTGAAGAAATAGAAAAGCTTCTGAAGACGATTTCTTTTGAGGAGATCATTGAGAAAACAGAAACGTCTTTAGAAGTGATTGAATATCTTGCTGATTTATATGCTGACGGTCCCGCCTCCACTTTTATGGGTCTTGGGATGCAGAGATATAAAAACGGGGGCGGGACGATACGGTGGATTGACGCTTTAGCTGCGACGAGCGGAAATGTCGGTATCAAAGGCGGCGGCGCAAATTTCGGAAATGTGCAAGTCGGTGAAAGCTTTGCAAAGGCCGAGCTCACCCGTCCTGATCTGAAGAAAAGTTCGAGAACGTTTTCGATGATGACTCAAGCCGAAGAGGCGCTGAATGCAGCCGATCCGCCGATTGAGATGATCATCGTGACGTGCGGCAATCCGCTGACACAGGTGCCGAATACAAAAAAAGTGAAGGAAGTGTTTGAAAAAACACCGGTCACAGTGGCCATTGATTCGGTCATGACCGATACGGCGAAGCTCTGTGACTATGTGCTGCCGACGGCCGTTGTTTTCGAAGAGGAAGATATTTATTATTCCAGCATGTATCATCACTATGTTCAATATGGCAAGAAGCTTGCGGAACCGCAGGGAGAGGCAAAATCAGACCGCTGGATCTGGACGGAACTCGCAAAGCGTCTCGGATTCGGGGAGCTCTTTGATTACAGTACGGAAGATTTCTTGAAAATGGGGCTCTCTTCTTTGGAGAAAGAAGGAATCACCCTTGAGCAATTAAAGGAAAAAGGACATATGCCGCTTCCGGTCAAACAGGTTCCGTGGAGTGATTTTCAATTTTTAACCCCGAGCGGAAAATTTGAATTCGTCTCGTCACTGGCAGAAGAGAAAGGATACAGCGGCCTCCCTCAATTGGAGGTGCCGGAGGAGTCTGTTTATCATGACGCCGGGCTTGCCGGGAAATACCCGTATACGCTGCTGTCCATTCACCCGCAGCGCTCTAATCATTCACAGCACGTGCCGTTTATTGAAAAGCTCCAGCAGATTCAGGTGGACCTGTCGCCGGATATCGCCGAGGAGCTTTCACTTCAAGACGGAGATACGGCAGAGGTATACAATGACCGCGGCCGTCTGCGCGGCAGGGTGAAAATCATGAAGCAGGCTCACCCGAAGACGGTGAATATAGATGAAGGCATGTGGGCGGCATTCGGAGGCTCCGTCAACATGCTCACAAAGGATTCAAATTCCGATAATGGAATGGGAAGTACGCTTTTTGACTGTCTGGTAGCGGTTAAAAAAGGATAATCTAAGGAGAGAGAGGGCGGGAAATGCTTTTTTCTCAGCTTGTCTTTTCCTATGAACCTCCTTATAATTGCTCTAGGTTTACAATACGTTTATACGATGATGGTTTGATATAGAGGAGATGAAAGAATGGCTTTAACTGCTGGAATTGTCGGTTTGCCGAATGTCGGAAAATCGACGTTATTTAATGCAATTACCCAGGCTGGTGCCGAATCAGCCAACTACCCGTTCTGTACAATTGATCCGAACGTGGGAATCGTGGAAGTGCCGGATGAACGTCTGCAAAAGCTGACTGAATTGGTGAACCCGAAAAAAACGGTGCCGACTGCGTTTGAATTCACTGATATCGCGGGGATCGTAAAAGGCGCATCTAAAGGTGAAGGACTCGGAAATAAGTTTCTTTCTCATATCCGTCAGGTAGATGCGATCTGCCACGTTGTACGCGCATTCGCTGATGACAATATTACGCACGTGTCAGGGAAAGTCGATCCGATTGACGATATTGAAACGATCAACCTTGAATTGATTCTTGCCGACATGGAGACAGTCGAAAAACGCATCACGCGTGTAAGCAAGCTTGCGAAGCAAAAAGACAAAGAAGCGGTTTTTGAATTTGACATTCTGTCTAAATTAAAAGAAGCTTTCGAACAAGAAAAGCCTGCCCGTTCCGTTGAATTTACGGAAGAACAGCAAAAGCTTGTGAAGCAGCTTCATTTGCTTACGTCAAAACCCGTGCTTTATGTAGCAAATGTAAGCGAGGATGAAGTGGCTGATCCTTCAGATAATGAATATGTTGCGAAAATCCGGGAGTACGCCGCGGGTGAAAACGCCGAGGTTATCGTCGTCTGCGCGAAAATTGAGTCTGAAATTGCTGAATTGGAAGGCGAAGAAAAGCAAATGTTCCTTGAGGAGCTCGGCATCGAAGAGTCAGGTCTTGATCAGCTGATTAAAGCGTCATACTCTCTTCTCGGTCTTGCGACATACTTTACGGCGGGCGAACAGGAAGTGCGCGCATGGACATTCAGAAAAGGCATGAAAGCTCCTGAGTGTGCGGGTATCATCCACACTGACTTTGAACGCGGCTTTATCCGCGCTGAAACGGTTGCTTATGAAGACCTTTTGGCAGGCGGCGGAATGTCCGGAGCGAAAGAAGCCGGGAAAGTGCGTCTGGAAGGTAAGGAATATGTAGTCCAAGACGGAGATGTCATTCATTTCCGATTTAATGTATAGGACACAGTTGTAAAGGGACAAGAGCTTTGGTATAATATAAACTTGTGAGTAATAGAATTATTGCTCCTTGCCCATTATAGGGCCGCTTAGACCAAAAGGAGGTGCAAACAGATGAAAAAGTACGAAGTTATGTACATTATCCGTCCGAACATTGACGAAGAGTCAAAGAAGGCAGTTATCGAGCGTTTCAACAACGTATTGACTTCTAACGGAGCGGAGATCACTGGAACAAAAGATTGGGGTAAACGTCGTCTTGCTTACGAAATCAATGATTTCCGTGACGGTTTCTACCAAATCTTAAACGTTCAGTCTGAAGCTGCAGCGGTTGCTGAATTCGACCGTTTAGCTAAGATCAGTGACGATATCATTCGCCACATCGTTGTTAAAGAAGAAGAATAAGCAATTTGAAATATATAATGTTAAAAGGTGGTCTTTCATATGCTTAACCGAGTTGTATTAGTCGGAAGACTGACAAAAGACCCAGAGCTTCGTTATACGCCAAGCGGTGCGGCTGTCGCCACGTTTACTCTTGCTGTGAATCGTACATTCACGAACCAGTCCGGAGAACGTGAAGCCGATTTCATTAATTGTGTCACTTGGAGAAGACAAGCCGAAAACGTTGCAAACTTTCTTAAAAAAGGAAGCCTTGCCGGCGTAGACGGCCGACTCCAGACAAGAAATTATGAAAATCAGCAGGGACAGCGTGTCTTCGTGACAGAAGTCCAAGCTGAAAGTGTTCAATTTCTTGAGCCTAAAAACAGCGGCGGTTCTGGATCAGGCGGATACAACGAAGGAAACAGCGGCGGAGGCCAATACTTTGGCGGAGGCCAAAATGATAATCCGTTCGGCGGAAATCAGAACAACCAGAGACGAAATCAAGGGAACAGCTTTAATGATGATCCATTTGCCAACGACGGCAAGCCGATTGACATCTCGGATGATGATCTTCCGTTCTAATAGATTATCGCTATATTCATAACGAGAAAGGTGGGAAATGACAATGGCAGGAGGACGCAGAGGCGGTCGTGCGAAACGCCGTAAGGTTTGTTACTTCACTTCTAACGGCATTACGCACATCGATTACAAAGATGTAGATCTTCTTAGAAAGTTTGTTTCTGAGCGTGGTAAAATCTTACCTCGCCGTGTAACTGGAACAAACGCGAAATACCAACGTAAATTGACTATCGCGATCAAACGCGCACGTCAAATGGCTTTACTTCCATACGTAACTGGCGAGTAAGCCGAAAAAAGAGCAAGAGCCTGCGGGCTCCTGCTCTTTTTTTATATCAGTCCCCCTCCATCCTGCCGAAATGTTTCACATGAAACATGGAAGTGCTCCTGACACCTATCTTTGTTATCTTGCTCCTCTATTCAAAAACGCGTACTTATGCAATGAATTTGTTTATACTGAAAAACAGGGGGTGGCTGAGATGGAGACAGACAGAAATATCCTGACTGATGAAAAGTGGAGCGCAATCATACGCAATGATGCTTCTTATGACGGAGTATTTTATTATGCAGTAAAAACGACGGGGATTTTCTGCCGGCCTTCTTGTAAATCGAGAGTTCCGAATAAAGAAAACGTGCTGGTGTTTGATACGGCTGATGCAGCGCTCGAGAGACATTTTCGTCCCTGTAAAAGGTGCCGGCCGAACGGTCTTCGTCTTCCTGATGAAGAATGGATTGCTCAAATCATTGAATACATTGAACGCCATTATTACGAATCTCTGACTCTGAGTGTACTGGCCGAAATGTGTCACGGCAGCCCCTATCATTTACAGCGGACATTTAAAAAAATCAGGGGAATGTCCCCGATTGCGTATATACAGAAAATAAGATTGTCGAAGGCGGAACACCTTTTAAAGCATACTGATATGACAGTCATGGAGATCGCTCTGACTGTCGGAATTCCAAACACAGCGCATTTCGCGACTCTTTTTAAAAAGAGAACCGGGAGTTCGCCCACAGAATACAGAAAAACGGCCAAAATGGGACAGGGAGGTTCAATATGAGTAAAGAGCCTATGATCTATTGGACACTCTTCACACGGAATGATTGGAGCCTGTATACAGCCGCCACATCTAAGGGGCTTTGCTTTATAGGTTCAAATCATGGAAGCTTTGAAGAGCTTGAGCAGTGGACAAAAAAATCACTGCCGCAATACCGATTGGCACGTGATGATGAAAAGCTGGCGTCTTACACGGCAGAGCTGTCCGAGTACATTGAAAATGGCAGATCAGCTTTTTCAGTGCCGGTGGATCTTTACGGAACAGAATTTCAGCTTGCTGTATGGAAAGCGCTTATGGACATACCGTACGGCGAGACATACTCCTATTCGGGTATAGCAGAAATGATTCAGAAACCGGCAGCCGTAAGAGCTGTGGGCGCCGCGATTGGAAAAAATCCGGTATTGATTACGGTTCCGTGCCATCGCGTCATCGGGAAAAACGGGAAACTGACCGGATTCAGAGGCGGTTTAGAAATGAAAAAGCAGCTGCTGGCATTAGAGGGCGGAAACATTGAAACACTGGAATACCGGCTGAGCCGGACAGGAGGGAACACATGAAACTGATTTCTTGGAATGTAAACGGCTTGCGTGCCGTGATGAAAAAGATAGATATCAATACTTACGTTCAGGAAACGGAAGCCGATATTCTATGTCTGCAAGAAACAAAAGTACAGGACGGACAAGTATCATTACAGCCTGAAGGATATCACGCCTATTGGAACTATGCGGTGAAAAAAGGCTACTCAGGCACGGCTGTTTTTTCGAAAGAAAAGCCGCTGCACGTGTTCTATGGACTGGGGATTGACGACCATGATCAAGAAGGACGGGTGATCACGCTTGAATTTGAGCATGTGTTTGTCGTCAACTGTTATACGCCTAATGCCAAACGCGGATTAGAGCGAATTGATTACCGTCTTCAATGGGAAGCCGATTTTAAGGATTATCTGCAGAAGCTTGACCGGAAGAAGCCCGTGATATTATGCGGCGATCTGAATGTCGCACACAGGGAGATAGACTTAAAAAATCCGAAAGCCAACCGGAAGAACGCCGGTTTCTCGGATCAGGAGCGGGAAGCGTTCAGCGCCCTGCTGAACGCCGGATTTACCGACTCATTCCGCTATTTATATCCTGATCGGGAAGGCGCCTATTCCTGGTGGTCTTACAGGACGAACGCACGTGAGAAAAACATCGGCTGGCGGCTTGATTACGTCATTGTTTCAGACAGACTGAAGCAGCGGATCAGCGAAGCGGCCATTTGTGCCGATATCATGGGTTCTGACCATTGCCCTGTTGAAATGACAGTGGATTTATGATGAGATAGCAGTAAGAGAAATCCACTCTTGCTGCTTTTTTATCACTGAAAATGGAGGAGCACATGGCAAATATAAAAGAGATTGCGAAACTGGCGAATGTGTCGGTGGCCACCGTATCACGCGTGTTAAACCGACACCCGTACGTATCTGAGGAGAAACGGCGTCTTGTGAATCAAGTGATGAAGGAGCTGGATTATACCCCTAATCGAACTGCCATTGATCTGATTCGCGGAAAGACCAATACAATCGGCGTGATTTTGCCGTACAGCGACCATCCCTGCTTTGACAAAATTGTAAACGGTATCACGAAGGAAGCGTTTGCCCATGATTACGTGACAACCCTTCTCCCCACCAACTATGACCCCGCTATAGAGATGACCTATTTCGAACTGCTGAAAATGAAAAAGATTGACGGACTGATTGTCACGTCCCGCGCGAATGAATGGGAAACCGCCGTGCCTTACCTGGAATACGGCCCCATTGTCGCTTGTGAATATACACAGCATCAAGAGATTCCCTGCGCTTATAATGACAGGCAGGCAGCATACAGAGAAAGCTTTTTGTATTTGAAAAACCGCGGGCATCAAGACGTTGCTTTTACATGTGTGCGGGAAGCGGAAAAAAGCCCGAGTACGGCCGACAAGGTAACCGCATATAAGGCGGTTTTCGGCTCTCTTGATGAAACCCGCATTCTGGTCGGATGCCATGATATGGACGACGGAAAGCGGGCGGGTGAGCACTTCTGGGGTTTCGACAAGGCGCCGACGGCCATCTATGCGCACAGTGATGATGTGGCTGCCGGCTTGTACCAGTTTGCGAAAGAACAGAAATGGGACGCGGAGATCATCGGCGAGGGAAATCTGAGCGTCAGCCGGGCATTGAATATTCCATCTCTGGAACTTCATTTGGAACGGGTCGGAAAGGAAGCATTTTTATTGTTTTTTCACGAAGAAACGGCTAAAAAACAAATTATGCATCAATTTCAGCGGAAAAAGTCTTGAGATGAAATGGGTTTCATGCTTTATAACTAGATTGAGAAAAAAAGGGAGGCGGACATATGCGAATTGAACATGCAGCGATATGGGTGAAAGATTTAGAACGGATGAAAGAATTTTATGAGAAATACTTCGGCGCCAAGGCCAATGACCTTTATCATAATGAGAAAAAAGATTTCAAATCGTATTTTCTGACATTTGACTCCGGATGCAGGCTGGAACTTATGAAAAAAGGCGGCATTGATGAAGCGCCGTCACAGAATATGACCGGATGGGCGCATCTCGCATTTTCTACAGGCAGCAAGGAGCGGGTGAATGAATTGACGGAGACGTTTAAAAACGATGGATTTCAGGTCGTAAGCGGCCCGCGCGTAACGGGTGACGGATATTATGAGAGTGTGATAGAGGATTGGGAAGGCAATTTGATAGAAATCACAGTGTAAACAGTGCGGAGTGATTCCGCACTGTTTTTTTGATTAAATTTGCTGAGCATTTGTTTTCGGGCCGAAGAGGATTAACAAAACGGAACATAGAAGCCAGCAGCCGCCGATGAACAAAAAGACGCTGATGTAGCCGAGCTTAACGGCAATAAATCCGACGAGCAGGGAGCCGAATATATTGGAAAAACGGCCGAGCCCGTACGCCAGCCCGCTCCCGGCCGAGCGATATTCCGTAGGATACGGCTCCGATGTATATGCGTATAAGTTTGAGGTGAAAATCCGTTCCGTGACGTTGACGACAAATCCAAACACAATAATCATGATGGGAATAAACGTCATGCCGTATAACAGTCCGGCAATGGCAGTCAGAAAAGCGCTTGCGGCCAGAATCCATTTCCTTTGGAACGTCTCGGATATCATGGAACCGAGCAATGCGCCAAGCGGCGCGCCGACAGAGTGAAGCACATTGTACCACAGCGTTTTTTCCATGGTGATGCCGTTGCTTTTCAGCAGGCTGGGCACCCATGAAGCAAAGCCGTAAAAGCCAAAGGTTTCAAGAATCCATACCGCTGACAGGATGATGGTGATCTTTAAATTCCTGCCCTGAAACAGCCCTAAGTAGCCTGCGTGCTTCACTGTATGTACTTCAGCCGCCTCTTTTGGCGCGGGAAGCGGGCCTTTTTCTTTCTCTATACGTGCTTCAAGACGATTCATAATGGCGTTTGCCTGATCATATGCGCCCCGATTTTCGTGCCAGCGCGGCGATTCCTCAAGCCGGCGGATAAAAAAGAAATAAATGAGACCGGCCGCCCCCCATACGAATACGAGCCGCCACCCCCATGAGCCTAAAGGAATGACAAAAGCGGAAACAACGTTTGTGACGGGAACGCCGATCAGTCCGATCATGGCGCAAAGGGAGATGTATTTTCCCCGTACGGAGGATGGAAAAAATTCCGCCAAATAGCTGTTCGTCACAATCATGGCGGCCGCGACGCCGAGCCCGGTCAAGAAGCGGAAAATCATTAAGGACGGAATGTCCCATGCCAGCGCATTCAGAAAAGATGAGATCGAAAAGACAAGGACAAAACAATTCAGCGCTTTTTTCCTGCCGATCCGATCGGACAGCCTTCCGCCGATGGACGCGCCTAAAAACATGCCCAGGAAGGATGCGGCCGTAATGTCGGCAATGGTGGACAGCTTCACGCCCCAATGCTCAATCAGCGCCGGAGCCACGTTGCTGAGCGTAAACAGATCAGCGAGATCGAAAAAATAGATGATTCCGAGAGCGGTTAATACTTGATAGTGCACACGCGAAATGGGGAGACGGTCTAATCGGTTCGCTACATTTGAGAATGTCTGATGTTTCATAAAAAACCCCCTGACTTTGCAATTGTAATCAGAAAATACTGTAAATTTATCTGACGAATACATTATAAAGGTCTTTTTTTGGCAAAAACAGAGTGTAAATAACCAGAGCCAAAGGAAACGGCATAGCGCTTTCTTCTTAAAATATATAACATTTCCTATATCTGTTTCTGTTTATATTGTAAAATGTTGAAGGAAAGGAAGTTGATGCATAAATATGAATACGTTTGTACGGCCAGCAGAGGGAAGAAATAGTGTATCGAGATATCTTCTTTCTCTTTTGGTCATTGTGGGTTTGTTCTTTTTCGGAAGCATACTGACCGTGTTTTATATGTTTCTCACGTCCGCTTTCAACCCTTCACTGACGATAAATTGGGATGAGGCGGCATTAAGTGACCCGCTGGCGGATATTTATTTACAGCATATCGTCTATTTCATTGCGATTCCGGGCATTTGGATAGCGGTTCGTTTCATTATGAAACGGCGGTTTTTATCCATCATCTCACCGAATCAGTCGCTGAACTGGAAGAGAATTTTCTTTGGATTCGGCACATATGTTGTGCTGATGTTTGTCGCGGGGCTGATTGATTTTACAATTCATCCGGATCGTTTCATGCTTCAGGAATTCCATGCTTCACGTTTTCTGCTGCTGTTAGCGGCGGCCGTCTTGTTGGTGCCGATTCAAACCTCTGCGGAGGAATTTCTCTTTCGCGGTTTTCTGCTTCAGTTCGCCGGAAAATTGACGGCAAACGCGGTGGTTCTGACAGTCATTATCGGCGGATTATTCGGCGCACTTCATTTCGGAAATCCGGAGATGGAAAATGGAGCTCTCTGGGCGGGAATCGGATATGTCACCATTGGCATGATCTGGACCTTTATCACGATTAAAACGGGCAGTCTGGAGATGTCCCTTGGCGGTCACGCTGCCAATAATATGTTTTTATTTATCTTTCTCACAGAGGATCATTCGGTGTACGGCGGCATTCCGTCGATATTTACAACAGCAGCCGGCGGCTATGAAATATATGATTGCATATCGACTCTGGTGATCAATATCATCTTCGCATGGCTCGCGTTCCGTTTTGTGAAAAAAGAAAAGCAGCAGGCCGCCTAGGCTCTGCTGCTGATTTGTAAGGTGTTCATCGCTTCATCAATATCCGTCGTCGGCCTCCGGCAGGCGAAATTCTCGCAAATGTAGACCGTTGTCTTTCCGTCGATCATTTGATAACCCGCGGCAAAGTCAGAAATGCCTTTAAGCTCATCCGGATGTTCTGCGGCGAGAATCGTATAGGCGGGAGTGAAATGCTCCTGAAGCGCCTCAATGAAACGTTTTCTGTCCGGGTCATCTTTGCTTCCGAAAACAACGATTTCTTTTTGGGGCATTGTATGTGCCAGTACGCTTTGCATGAAGAAAGCGTTGCTGCTCGGATAGGCCTCTATTTCCCGTTTGAACACGGAAAACATCGCTTCGGCTTTTTCAATCAGTGATATGTCACCCGTCAGGCGGCCGAGACGAAGCAGCTGTACGGCAGCCGCGCTGTTTCCGGAAGGCACGGCCCCGTCATAAACCTCTTTTTCCCTGACAAGAAGGGTCTCGGCATCATTCCCCGTAAAGAAGAAGCCTCCGTGCCGTTCATCCCAGAACAGCTCCAGCATGCTTGTACATAACGTTTTCGCTTTCTGCAGATAAGACGGATGAAAACCCGCTTCATACAGTTCAAGGTAAGCCCAGATGAGAAAAGCGTAATCATCGATAAACCCTTTGTTTTTCACTTCGCCCTCGCGATAGCGGACCATGACGCGCCCGTCCGGCATGAGGTGCCGTTCGAGAAAGCGGATCGCTGTTTCCGCCATGCTGAGAAAGTCAGGCTCGTGAAATACCTTTGCGGCCTTTGCCAGCCCGGCAATCATGAGCGCGTTCCATGAGGTCAGCACTTTGTCATCTGTATGCGGATAGCTTCTGTTTTCACGCGCTTCCAGCAATTTTGTTCTTGCCTCTTCAAGGCGATCGGCCAGCTCATGTTCTGTGAGGCCGGTCTCTTCTAGGATGGCCTCACGCCGCGTGAAAATGAGGTGCGGGATGTTTTCGCCTTCAAAATTGCCTTGGTCTGTGATGTTATACACCTTGCAGTAAAGCGGGCCGAGTTCATCACCGAGAAGGTTCATGATTTCTTTTTTGGACCATATGTAATATTTCCCCTCACGGCCTTCGGTATCAGCGTCTAAAGCTGAGAAAAAGCTGCCGTCTTCATGCATCATTTCCCGCTGAATAAACGTTACGATCTGCATCGCAATCTGTTTGTAGCGCTCATTACCCGTGACTTGGTAGGCTTCTGTATATGCGGTCAGGAGAAGGGCGTTGTCATACAGCATTTTCTCAAAATGCGGCACGAGCCATTCATTATCAGTCGAGTAGCGGGCGAATCCGAACCCGATGTGGTCAAAAATCCCGCCGTTCGCCATGCCGTCGAGTGTCTTGGTTACACCGGCCAAAGCCTGTTCCTTGCCCGTATAGCTGTAGTAGCGAAGCAGAAACATGAGCATATGCGGCATCGGAAATTTCGGAGCCTGGCCGAACCCGCCGTACACCGTATCAAACCCGCCGGCCAGCTGGCGATACGTGTCATGAACCGCCTGTTCGCCAAGCATGCCCTCAGCCGGGTGAACCTTGACTTCAAGATGAGCGGCGGCGTTTTCGGCGATATCCTCGACATGCTGCCGGTCATTCGCAAACGTTTCGGACAGATGTTCAAGCACATCAATAAAACCCGGACGGTTATATTTGCTCGTCTTCGGAAAATACGTCCCCGCATAAAACGGCTTTTGATCTGGTGTGACGAACACGTTCAGCGGCCACCCGCCCTGCCCCGTCATCAGCTGGCAGATTCTCATATACACGGAATCCACATCAGGCCGCTCTTCACGATCAACCTTGATGGCTATGAATTGATCGTTTAATATACCGGCGATCTCTTCGTCCTCAAAGGACTCGTGGGCCATTACGTGGCACCAATGACACGTCGAATAGCCGATGCTGACAAGAACCGGCTTGTTTTCGCGTTTTGCTTTTTCGAAGGCTTCTTCTCCCCAAGGGTGCCAGTTTACGGGGTTGTGGGCGTGTTGGAGCAGATAGGGGGACTTCTCCGTGATTAAACTGTTGGGTTTACTATTGTTTGGCATGGGCTCACCTGCTTTCTATTAATATTTGTACGTTTAACATACCACAATCCTCTAAAAAAATTCATACACTCAACTTTGTGATCCAAACCCAAGTCATTAAAAAGGAGAACTGCTTATGATTCTATTTTCAGGGTTAAACTTCATCCACCTTATTGCTTTTTAGATAAGAAATAAGGATTTAAAATCTTTATCATTTTATTTACTGTTAGATAAGTGAAACACACCCCGGCGACTGTAACCATCCCGCCTGTCAGTGCAATAAACGCAGGTACTTCACCTAACCACACCCAAGAAATGGCCAAGGTTATGGCTGGTGTTAAATAAAGTGAAATGGTTGCTTCTGAAGCACCGACGAGTGATGTTACATACGCAAGTGCAAAGTAAGGCACAACCGTTGGTAATAAACCTAAGTAAGCGATAGACAATGTTGAGTTCATGGAAGCGTTCAAAAACTCTTCCCCTAAGCCAGGCAGAAATAGAAGCATAGGTATTGTCCCGCCCCAAATAGTGAATGTAACGAATGGAATAAATCCATATTTTTTTATATAGCGGGCTTGAAAAACGAAATAAATACTCTCCGAAAAAGCTGCCAGCAGGATTAACAAAATGCCGTTCACTGAATGTGTATAGTTTCCTGCCCCAAATGTAATGATCGACACACCTAATAAACTTATGATAGAGCCAATCCATTTATAAAGCCCAAAATGTTCACCAAAAAACAGACGAGATAACATTGCAGAAAAAATAGGTGTCATGGTCACGAGTAAGCTTGCTACCCCTGCGCTGACGGTTTTTTCTCCGATATTCAGCAAAATGTGATATAGTGCAAAACCTAAAAATCCTAAAGATAAAATAGCAGGGATATCCTTCATGTCAGGTAAACGCATATGAGTCAAAACAGCAAAAACCACCAGTGCCATTGACCCAATCAACAAGCGAAACAAAGCGAGGTGTTCCGGCGTGTAACTCTCCAAACCCGCGCGAATTCCCGGGAAAGCTGATGCCCACAACCCAATCATCAGACTGTAAGATATACCGATTCGAACTGTTTTCTTTCGCATCTTTCTCACTCCTCTTTACAAAAACCAACCAGTTATTTAATGTGTTTCTATATTAATAAAGATTTGATGATATGACTTCAACCAGTTAAATAGATTTTGACCCAACCACTTTAAGGAGGATACTTTTTATGAGCGCTCCAGAAGAAAAAAAGATGAAAAAGCTTCCTAAGTACATACAAATCATTCAATTTATAAAAGAGAAAATAGGAAATGGAGAATGGCCGATTGGAAGTAAGATTCCAAGCCAGCGCACGCTTGCCAAACACTTTGAGGTGAACAGGAGCACAGTCATTACAGCTTTAGAGGAATTGACGGCGGATGGATTAATCGAAGGCAGAATGGGCAAAGGGACAGTTGTTACGAACAATACATGGACACTTTTGGCTAAGAATTCCGCCCCCGATTGGGATCAGTATGTAACCTCCGGAATCCAGCAGCCAAGCCAAAAAATTGTTCAAGAGATCAATAAATCAGAATCAAATTCCGATCTTATACAGCTCAGTAAAGGAGAACTTTCACATGAGATTTTTCCTTTAGCTGCTATGAAAAAGATGATGGGAAAGGTATCTCAAAACATAGAGGCATTCGGGTATGAGGAACCAAAAGGATATTTACCTTTGAGAGAGGCATTAAGCGGCTATTTAAGAACAATCGGTATTCAAGCTTCATCTTCTTCCATTCTTATTGTTTCGGGCGCACTGCAAGCCTTGCAGCTGATATCAATGGGGCTTTTGCAAAGGGGATCGACCGTTTATCTTGACCAGCCGTCCTATCTTTATTCATTACACGTATTTCAATCAGCCGGTATGAAGCTGACTGGAGTTCCTATGGATAATGATGGACTTTTACCGGAACATATCCACATGGCAAGGGGGGAACGGGAGAGAGCTATCTTATATACAAATCCTTGTTTTCATAATCCGACAGGTATTTTAATGTCAAAAAAGAGACGAGAAGAAATCCTTGCGGCAAGTGAGAATGCACAGCTTCCCATTATTGAAGATGACATTTATCGTGAGTTATGGATCGATGAGATTCCTCCAGAACCTATTAAAACAATTGATAAAAATGGGCATGTGCTTTACATAGGCAGTTTATCGAAAACATTAAGTCCGGGCTTAAGGATTGGATGGATCGTCGGGCCGGAACCAGTGATTGAACGTTTATCCGACATAAAAATGCAAACAGATTACGGCTCCAGTTCGTTATCCCAGAGAGTAGCGGCAGAGTGGTTTACATCCGGTGAATACCAGCAGCATCTAGAACAGGTGAGAAGTCAATTAAAGGTGAGAAGACAATTGGTCATGAGTCTCTTAGAAACCAATTTGAAGAATGTCGCTACATGGAATATGCCGAAGGGAGGATTCTTTGTCTGGGTAAAAATATTGCCTTCACTATCTATGAAATTACTTTATACAAAAGCTTTGACAAAAGGGATACTTCTCAATCTCGGCAGTATCTATGCTCAAGAAAAAGGGAACTATATTCGCTTATCATATGCTTATGCATCTCTTGAAGACCTTCAAAAGGGAATTTATGAATTGGGTTTGATGATTAAGGAATTGGCAAGCAGATAAATATATAATGATTACTTTAATAGAAAGAGACATGCTATCAATGACAAGAATCGGCTTGTTTTCGCGTTTCGCTTTTTCAAATGCTTCTTCTCCCCACGGGTGCCAGTTTACGGGGGTGTGGGCGTGTTGGAGTAAATGGAGACATCTCAGCGATTAATCTATTGGGTTTGTTGTTAATTGGCATGGGCTCACCTGCTTTCATGATCCTGGGAAGTTTTCGAGATAAAAAGAGAAAACTCCGGTGATCAAATTCGATTAAGTTAAATGGCGGATTGTTCGCTGACTACGGTTGGGGTACTGGTTTAAAAATAATGAGGAGAACTTGATATTCAAAGAACCGTAAGAGAAAGATTATCTTTAAAACCGTCACTAGCAGAAGTCTTCAAAATTATTTAAGTTAATATGCCAGTCTTTATTGAGATTTGTTTTAAATATGTATTTGAAGGTCAATTTTCTTTATAGTGACTAAGAAATACACTACTTTATAACTGCAATTTATTAATGAAATATTTCCTAAAATAACTTTGATTTTTAATTGTAGATTGATATAATATATTTGTTATTCTTGGCCAAGGATGAGAATATTTACAAATCTTCAAAAAGTGGTGTTATCAATTAAAAAACCTCATATTTTATTATTTATATTAATCTTTACATTAGGTTTTTTTGCGTGCTTTTTATTCATTTTTAAGCATATAGAGAGAAATGGAACAGAAAAAATTAATCATAACCGTGTACAAGAAGTACCGTGGGGGGTGAAAAAAATCAATGCTGCTTCAATATGGACTTCAAGAGAGAAACAGAAAGTGAAAGTTGCTATATTAGACAGTGGTATTGATAAAGAGCATAAAGATTTAAAAGGGAAAGTTAAAGGAGAATTTAATCCAATAAACATGACTTTAACCTCAGATGATGATGTGGGGCATGGAACTGCTATTGCAGGCATTATAGCAGCTAAAGATAATAGTTTTGGATTAGTTGGAATTGCTCCAGACACTGAAATATATTCAGTTAAAGTACTAAATTCAAAAGGAAAAGGTTCATTAGATAACCTTGTTAAAGCTATAGAGTGGTGTATTGATAATAATATTCAGGTAATAAATTTGAGTTTTGGATTATCCAAAGATAAACCGTTGTTAAGAGGTGCAATTGATAAAGCAGTAAACAGTGGGATCATAATCGTTGCGGCCGCAGGTAACAATTATGGCGGAGATGTTGATTATCCAGCAGCTTATGAAAAAGTTCTCTCTATTAATGCTGTAGATAGAAATAATAAAATAGCTAACTTTTCACCTAAAGGAAAGATTGACTTTTCTGCACCTGGTGTAGATATACCGATACTATCCCTCAATAATGGATATAAAACTGAAAGTGGTACATCTTTAGCAGCTGCACATGTTACCGGTGTAATATCATTAATTTTACAAAATAGAGATAAATTTGGAATTAATTCAAAAGAGGATATTTATAATCAGGTTAACCATGTATTGTCCAAATTGTCCATCGATCTTGGAAAGAAAGGAAGAGATGAAATTTATGGAAAAGGTTTTTTATCTTTTAAGTAAAGGGGTTAATTTGAATGAAATGTTTTAAAAAGAGTATTGCAGTTATTTTAAGCCTAGTATTAACTTTCACTTTTATTTTACATAATGAATCAAAAGCTGAGGCTTTAAACAATAAGGATTACCAAATTGTAACAAACGATGAAGAGAAATTAGTAATCACAGCAGAAAAAGGCGGAGTTAAAGGTTTAATGACTTTAGATAAAGAAAATATGAAACTTTCATTAATAACCGATGAAATTTCGCAGAAGACTGGTGAAAAAGGTAAAGAATATAAAGTTAATATTGAAAATGCTACAAATGAGAAGATAGAAGCAACTTTTACTGATACGGAAACAAATAAAAAATATGAGATTAATTCAGATGAGGTAACAGCTTCTTTTGTTTGGTTTATACCTATAGGAATAGTTATTGGAGAGGCACTTTTAGCGCATTTAATTTCAATTGGATTAGCTGTGACTATTTCAGGAGTGACTTATGTTGCCTATTCTGAGTTTAAGAAGCGTAAAAGAACCTATTCTCATTATATGGCAGTAAGAAAGTCTAAAGGATTATTTATCGGTAATGGTTTGAAAAGACCTGCTGCAATTGCACGCCTTAAAAGGGGTGATGACACTTGGTCTACGTCGAAGAACAATGCCAAATCTATTGCTAAAGCCGCAAGTCCGATTAAAAAAATAGTTGGTCCGGAGATAGATAAAAAGGGTAAAGGTAAACATTATCATTATCACTCGATCTCTAGGTATAAACATGGAAAAGGTGTCCGTATGAAAGCTCATGCTTTCTATGGTGCAGCAAGATAATATAGATTAATTTATAAACATCTAACTTTAAAGTAATTAAAAGATAGGAGAAGGAGGTAACTATGTTAATTATTGATCACAACCCAAAGGATCAGCTGTATTCAGAGTTAATTGATTTGGCTTTCGAAATTTGCGACGAATTTCATTTAGTTTTAAGAAAAGATATGGGATCTTTAAAATCATTCGATCCTCTGTTAAAAAAACTTGAAAGTTCGTTGAAAGTAATGAAAGAGCAATCAGAATGGGCCAGTACTATTCTAGGAGACAATCAAAAAGCAAAAGTTTATTACTATTATACAGATGAAAACGCAAAAAACATTCTGAAAGAATCCGCAAATTCTTTATATGCTTGGGAGCAGCCACATTTACCAGAAGACTTGTCTTTTTTCAAAGATGGAAAGGAGTGGTTGGTAACATGCTCTCATGAAGAAGAAAGTTATATCGATACTGAAGATGATAAAGAAATACAAAGAATATTGAGTATACCAGGATTAAAAGTGCATTTTGAAAAATGGGATTAAAATCATTCAACTTTTTATAAAAGAGTTGCATGGTTTTTAGTGAATAATAATATATATAAGTAAGGAAACCGTATAGAATGGTTTCCTTACTTATTAAACTAACATTATTCAATTGGGATTTTTCTTGTTTATTTCTTGACTAATACATATTGTTTATCTTCCAAATAGAATATATGACTAAGGTGATTTATATCTTTAAACTTTATATGTTTTCCAAATTGTAAAGTATTTAATTTGATAACTACATCCATACTGTCATCTTTATCTTCATCTTCATATCCATCTAAGCAGGAATATATTTCAACTGATTCACCTTTTGACAAGTGTTTTTCAATGAAAAGAAAAAGTGATTTAATAGATTTACGTTGGCCAGGTGTATTGTTGGCGTGTAAGTACCCTTGTAATTCATATATATAAGGATGTGTGAATTTGTTTCTGACTGCTTCATATCCAGGATCTAAATGAACAATATCAATTCCGTATGCATCTTCTTCTGTGTCATAAACCTTTACAAGTGAATTTTCGCTATTCTTTCGATTTTTTTTAAATTGAGAGCGTTTGTTGACATCAATTCCTTTTATTTCTAGTTCGGAGATGGGCTTAAGTGTAGGATTCCTGCCATACTCACCAATAGGAAGTTCTTTGTCAGCCCCAATAAAATGATGTAAAGTCAATCTATTTCCTCCTTTATTTTATACAACTAAAATACTCAATCTGACTTTGGATAATGAGATCTTTTTTGTTGTGTCTAACTATGATACTCCGTGTTTGCTTGCCTCATCAAGGCTTGATAATGTTTGGAGGCTGAAGATGGATGATGTGACTGATTTTTAGGCACAAGTTTTTCTTTAGGGAAAGAGGAACCGAATTGAATTAATTTAATTGTTATATTGTCGACGCATACTCCATCAATGTCCATTTAGATTGTATGTTTACAGCTGCAGCTTTTTCTTCGACTATTTCTAACGTTCTTTCAAGTTGATTATATATGTATCCGGAAAATTAAGTATACCGTTTGACCAATTCCAGCGTTATGAAGATTTCGTTGCCAGAATACCAACAATTGAAGAAAAATTGAAGCAGAATAGCATTAAATCTACTCTGCCGGATGCAGCGCCAACAAATCTGCATTGGGTTCTTCCTCAATATGTAACAGAAGCAGTGGAGGAATTTTTAAATCATTTGTCTTTATTATCCGAAGACCTAATTAATGGTGATACCTTACTGCACGCTCCGGTATGGGAACTATGCTGGGATCGTGTTCAAGCAGAAGAGGGTCTTCGTACCAATGTACCTGGATTCTATGTTGCCGGAGATGCCATTGGATGGGCACGCGGAATTATTCAAGCAGCGACTACTGGAATCGTTATTGCAAGAGTTATTCTTAATGGTAAAAAACCTAGCGATAAGGAGCTGACATCTACTGTCTAAAAGGAGGACTAACAGTGGAAAAAACAGAGCACCCAAGAGTGGGAGTCGGAGCATTTATTCTGAATGAGGAACAGGAATTACTATTAGTTTTACGAAAGAAGGACCCTGAAGCTAATCATTGGAGTATACCCGGCGGTAAAGTTGAGTGGATGGAAAAGGCAGAAGATACAGTTATCCGTGAAATAAAAGAGGAAGTAGGGGTCACTATTCAGGTTGATTCTTTACTTTGTGTCACAAACCATATTTTACATGATGAGGAGACTCATTGGGTATGTCCGACGTATCAATGCAGTATTCAAACTGGGACTGTAAGAAACTGCGAGTTAAATGCAATAATTGATGTTGGCTGGTTTTCTCTTCAAAATTTGCCTGATCCCTTAACGTTAACTACTAAAAATGCTTTAGAGAGTTATCTTAATAAATTTGAAAGTCAGAGAAAATAAAAATGCATACAATTTTATTCGATTTAGATGCAACCTTGGTAAATAGTGAATGGTTGGCAAAAGAGGCTTATAATCATGGAATTGAAACAGTATTAAAGAGAAAATTAACGAATGAAGAGAGAGAGTCTCTTGTCGGTAAGCCTATTGCGGTTTTTTTGAGAAGATTTCCAAACGAGGCAGAGCAAATACGTTCCTCGATATTGCAGTATTTCGAAAATAAAATCCATCAAATCAGACCGTATCCGGGTGTTATCTCTTTGCTGGAAAGTTTAAGTGAAAGAGGATATGGTTTGGGGATTGTGACCTCACAATTGAAAAAATTTGCTTATGGCGAGTTAATCAATAATAAATTAGATGGGTTTTTTAAAGTCGTTCTCGCGGCTGAAGATTGTGATGAGTACAAACCGAGTCCTAAGCCATTACTAACAGCGGTAAATCACTTACATGCAGATGTAAGCGATTGTTTATATATTGGAGATCAAATGACAGATATTGAGGCAGCTCATGCTGCTGATATGAAAAGTGCGGGCGCATTATGGGGAGAGGGGAATCTTACACACTTATCTGCAGCTTCACCGACATACTTTGTAAAAGAACCCCAACAACTTCTTCGCATTCTGCAAGACAACAACTATTCCGCTGCTTTTTAACATTCTCACATTAAAGGATTCAGGATAAAAAAGCCGCCGACAAAGCGGCTTTTCTTAAGTTAAGATGCCAAATATAAAAAAAAGGCTAACCTCTGCTCTCCTTGTTTTATTCAAACTTCAATCTGTATGGCTATGTCTTTCCTAGAAGAACATCGGCTTGGATTTTGAAGAGTAAATCTTTTTTGTTTTCGGTTGATCATATGTAAAAGCGATTATTTTAATCGCTTTTTGATACTTCAAAACATGCTAAGCTTTGACCTCTTTATCAGTAAGCACTCTTAAAGCATCTCTCACTTTTAAGGCGAAGTTGACAGGTTTATCAATCGATTCGAAATGAATATACATCAGTCTCGGTTTATCAAACAGCCAGTGATTGTGAAGTGACGTTACAGTCAGATCATGTTTCCGAAGGACGCTGATAAATGGATTGATTTCTTTTTGCAGAATTACAGTTTCTCCGCTGCAAAGAGCACGGCCGTCTTTTGTCATTGATTCAAATGAAAACATTTGCGGAATGAGCAAAAATGATCTTCCGGGCCGTCCCAGTACAACCGGTTTTATATTCGTTCGGGATCTCATTACTGTACAAATTCCATTTTCAAACGTATGCATGGTTCCGCCTAGAATATCGTTGAATTCGTCACAAAGACCATGCCGTTCAATCATTTCCCCGTCAGTTTTTGGTACCGCACGCACAGTTTTAGTAGTTAGAACTCTCAGGGCCTCTCTCACTTTTCTTGCAAAATTGAGAGGTTTATCAATTGATTCAAAATGCATAAACATCAGACGCGGTTTATCAAACAGCCAATGGTTATGAACGGCAGTTACGATGATACCGAATTTGCGCAGCTCACTCATTAACGGGTTCACTTCTTCTTGCAGTAAAACAGTCTCACCTAAACATAAAGCTCTGCCTTCCCGATCCATGCTTTCAAATGAAAAGGCCTGAGGAATAAAAGGAAATGCCTCGGCTCTTCTTCCGAGTACCACCGGATGAATGTTGCTTCGAAATCTTGTCGCCGTACATACGCCATTTACGACACTGGGCGTTGAATTGAGAATTCTAGCAAATTCTTTGCAGAGCCGTGATGGTTCCATACTCGTTTCTTCCACTTCATATCTCCTCCTGGAATCTATTTATAACGTACTTAGTATTAAAGATATGTGAAGATAGAAAAAATGTAACGCGTCAGCAGTCCATATTAGAGAGAATCAGCCTTTCTTGCATAATTCAGGATTTCATTCCCTTTTTATAATCTCTTTAACTATTAATTTTTAATAGATTAAAAGCTTTTGATCGGACTATTTAAGAAATGAAAACGTTATAAATTGGTAGTTTTATCCCGGATTTGATTTTTTTGTGGCGGCCATTTGTGACAAGCACCGGCTGCGCACACATACCTTTTAATTTGAGTTTCAGGCTAAGAAAAAAAGCCTTTATACAAGGCTTTCGGTAAATAATTCATACAGCCGTTTGGCTGCTCATTCAGTGACAGCTCACAGCTCTTTTGTCATCAAGACATGCGGGATGCCGTCTTCCATAAATTCCGGTGAATCTGTCTGATAGCCCAGTTTGTGATAAAAGCCTTCCGCATGTGTTTGTCCATGCAGTTTACATTGGGTGATGCCTTTTTCTTTTACCATGTTTTCTAATTCGCTTATGATGACTTTGCCCAACCCGTATTTGCGGTAAGGCTTCAGGATGCAGATTCGTTCGAGCTTGCCTGTATGGTTTACGATGCGGACGCGTCCTGTGCCGGCAGGCTGATTTTCATGATAAACCAAGACATGCCCGCACTGTTCCTCAAGCGTATCGAACTGGTCAAATTCATCGGATTCAGGTACTTGCTGTTCCTCAATGAATACTGCTTTTCTAATCTCAAGCGCTGCTTGTAAATCAATTTCCGTTGTTATCCTTTTTATCTGCATGATCAACCAATCCTTTTCACATGTTAGTCTGGACTGCACGGCTTGCTTGTGTTCTTATAGAAGTAACGATAAAACAATTATATTGCAAATGCAACAAAAACATGAAGGGTTTGAAAAAGATATGACTGATATTTTGCGGGAAATCGGCATGATCGCACGGGCATTGGATTCCATCAGCAATATTGAATTTAAGGAATTAGACTTAACAAAAGGGCAGTATCTCTATCTTGTGCGTATATGTGAAAACCCGGGAGTGATACAGGAAAAAGTGGCGGAAATGATTAAAGTTGACCGAACAACAGCGGCGAGGGCAATCAAAAAATTGGAAATACAAGGGTTTATTGAAAAGCGTCCTGATGATCAAAATAAAAAAATAAAAAAACTGTTCCCGACTGAAAAAGGGAGAAAGGTTTATCCGTTATTGCAAAGAGAAGGAGAGCATTCTGCGGAGGTAGCCCTGTCCGGCTTTACATCTGAGGAAAAAGAAACCATTTTCGGACTTCTTCAGCGGGTGAGAAAAAATATAGAACATGATTGGGAATATGTGAAGAAGGGGAATAAAAGAGATTATTGATGGTTATTAATTCCTTTTGGTGAATGATTAAAGTCATAAATGGATACGTTATCTGTGAAATCTCCTTCCTCGGTTCCTGCTTCAACATAGCCGATAGGCTTATTTTTAACGAAAAGTATCAATTATGGTATATTTAAATAAGAAAAAATAATTGAAGCGGGGAATGATATGAGTACAATCGAAAAACAAAGACGTAAGAAATTCAGAGTGAAATCAATCGTACGGGCCATCATGGTCATCATCGGCGGAATTATTGCCGCGTATGGACTGGAAACCGTATTGATTCCGAATAGTGTATCTGACGGCGGTGTAACCGGACTCAGCATTGTCGGTTCACAGCTGTTTCATTTGCCTCTTGGGATCTTAATTGCGGTGATCAATATACCGTTTGTCTGGTTAGGATATAAGCAAATCGGGAAAGGTTTTGCGTTTCTATCAATTATCGGTATTGTCTCACTTGCCGCGGGCACGAGTTTTTTCCACCACACACCGGCTATCATCGAGGGAGACACCCTGTTAATCACCGTTGTCGGCGGGATTATTCTCGGCTTTGGAATGGGATTGGCATTGCGCAACGGCGGCGCATTAGATGGAATTGATATGCTGGCTGTGCTTCTGTCACGGAAATTGCCGTTTGGCACGAGCGACCTCATTTTATTTTTAAACATGTTTGTGTTTATTTTTGTTTCTTTTGTATTTGGGCTGCAAGGCGCATTGCTTTCCGTCATTGCTTACTACATTGCATCTAAGGTGATCCATGTGGTTGAGGAAGGCTTAAGCGGTTCTAAAACATTTCAGATTATCACCAATGAGCCTGCATTAATGGTAGAGACCATTCGTGAAGAATTGGGCCGGAGCGCTACTTATAAAGAAGCATACGGCGGTTTTTCTCATGAAAAATTCCAAGAAATCACATGTGTCATCAACCGTTTGGAAGAAACCAAACTGAAAGAAATTATTAATGACATTGATAAACAAGCCTTTGTGACGGTATATGATGTCGCAGAAGTAAAAGGCAGTAATTTCAGAAAAGTCCATAATCATTAAGTAGAGAGCTGCCGTTAATCGGCAGCTTTTTTTAAAAAAGGAGAAAAAACTTGCAAAAAAAGAATGGCGGCTGTATATTATTGATATATCAAACATTGACTAGTCAATTAATTGCGCAAAAGAAAGTGGGGATGGGTTTTGACAGCATGTTGTTCAGAGGAAGGCGAGATTTTATATCAGCTCCAATCACTGCACAAAGTGATCGGCACGAAGTTTGAAGCGTGCACCGGAATCAGCCAATCCCGCCTTGAGCTTCTCGCCGTGCTTTTTTACGTCGACGAGATCAGCCAAAGCGATCTTCAGAAAAAGGTGAATATTGATGGCGCAGCCGTGACAAGACACTTGAAACAGCTTGAAGCCAAAGAAATGGTCACAAGAAGGCGGAAGCCCGAGGACAACCGAATTATACTTGTCCGGCTTACTGATCAGGGGCGGGAGAGAATTGAGGCTTCCAAAAAGGAGAAGGAGCGTTTCATAAAGGAAATGCTTGCCGGTGTCAGCGAGGAAGAACGCAGTATGTTAAAAAACGTATTGTCACAGATGCAGAATAATATAGAAAATATGAAAGCATAGGAGTGTATTACACATGAAAACAGAACTGAAAACAAACGATTTTATGGACATTATGAAAGGCCGCCGTTCCATTCGGAATTACGATCCGGCTGTTAAAATCAGCAAAGAAGAAATGACTCAAATCCTGGAAGAAGCAACGACAGCACCGTCTTCAGTCAACGCGCAGCCGTGGCGTTTTCTCGTCATTGACAGCCCTGAAGGAAAAGAAAAACTCGCGCCGCTTGCCAGCTTTAACCAAACACAAGTCAGCACATCATCTGCGGTGATCGCGGTTTTCGCAGATATGAACAATGATGACTATTTAGAAGAAATTTATTCGAAAGCGGTCGAACTGGGCTACATGCCGCAGGAAGTAAAAGACAGACAAATCGCTGCGTTGACGGCGCACTTTGAAAAACTTCCGGAGCAAGTGAACCGTGAAACGATTCTGATTGACGGAGGACTCGTTTCCATGCAGCTGATGCTTACGGCACGCGCGCACGGCTATGACACAAACCCGATCGGCGGCTACGATAAAGAAAAGATTGCCGAGGTTTTCGGAATGGATAAAGAGCGTTATGTACCGGTCATGCTGTTATCAATCGGAAAAGCGGCAGACGAAGGATATGCTTCCTACCGTCTTCCTATCGAAACAATCGCACAATGGAAATAAGGTTGAAGTGAAGCTGAGAGGAGAGGGACAGTGGACATAATTGCGGCTGTTTTCGTCGGAATTGTAGCTTTAGAACATATATTTATCATGATACTTGAAATGTTTTTTATCAATTCGAAGGCAGCTAAGCGGTCCTTCAAATTGCCGAAGCATTTAGAAGGTGATCGGAATGTAGCGGTCATGTTTGCAAATCAAGGTCTGTATAATGGATTTCTGGCTGCCGGCCTCATTTGGGGGCTGATCCTCGGAGCTGATCCGATGGGCCATATGATTCAAATGTTTTTCGTCATCTGCGTGGTCATCGCGGCCATTTTCGGAGGCTTTACTTCAAACAAATCAATTATCGTAAAACAAGGACTTCCGGCTGTTTTAGCGCTTATTTTTCTTTTATTGGCGTAGGCAGAACGGAGTGAGGGCTTCCGGAATGGGAGCCCTCTTTTTTTATTCTGTTTTAAAAATCATTCCTGATAAATGGCTGATTCCGGCCGCTTGTTCTTGAGATGATAGGTTAATTTGAAAGCCGATGCCTGCGCGCATCGGCTTTTTTTCGGGTGATAGAAATACATTTTAGTATATAAAACAAAAAGGGAAACTGCTCACAGAATCGAAATAAATAATATTCGCACTAAGGAAAGGTGTAAATCTATGAGCAAAGTCGAAGTGAATACTCCGCCAAAACTAAACCATCCGTTTCTCGCCGGAATGTTGTTTATGATTGTTGGTACGCTGTGTTTTGCCTCAAAATCGATCTTTATTAAGTGGGCTTACACATTCGGAGCCACCCCGGAGTCAACGCTATTTTTCAGACAAATGATTGCAACCCCTCTTTTTTGCATCATTTTTCTTATGTATCGTGCAAAATTATCTGAAAAACCGGCAAAGGCTGATATAGTCAGAGCAGGAATCACGGGTCTGCTCGTTTTTTTTCTATCTCCGCTGTTGGACTTTATCGGGCTGCATTATGTTTCAGCTATTGTAGAAAGGATGCTCGTTATGAGTTATCCGATTTTTGTCATGATTATCTCGTTTTTCGGAAAAATGGAGAAAATCACCGCTGCAGACATCATTTCTGTCGTTGTGGTCAGCATAGGAATCTTTTTTTCCATTGGCGGCTGGAATCTGCACGAATTGAGTGCTAATATATTTGGCGTTTTTCTCGTTCTTCTGTCGTCCGCGGTTTACGGACTTTATTTGGTCTTATCCGGTCAGCTTGTTCGCAAAGTAGGGAGTATCCGTATGAATGCATATGGGATGTCCTTAGCAAGCATTGCCATGGTGCTTTTTTTAATCGCAAGAAAGGGTTTTGGCTATCAGACAGAGCTATGGTCGTTTCAGCCACCCGTATATTTCCTTTTTTTAATCATTGCTGTATTTACAACAGTCGTTCCTTTTTTATTTATGCTGGAAGGTATCAAACGGATTGGGGCAGTAAGAGGGTCTTTGATTTCAATGATGGGCCCGATCATCACAATCATCTTTGGCGCTTTTTTCTTGGGCGAGCGCTTAACATGGATACAGTGGATAGGCTGTTTCATTGTCCTAAGCATGATTACTTTTTCGGAAGGCAGGAAGATCAAATTAAAGGTGAGAGCCTGACATACGAAAGCCTCCCACTAAGGAGAGAAAGTAAACGAAAAAATAAGCCGATGCCTGCGCGCTTCGGCTTTGGGGAGTGAGGTTGCTGAGGATGAATATGAAGAGAGCGTATTATGCTATTTTATACAGCCAGACCGCTATCAACTTGGGGTTCTCACTTTATACGATGGCTGTCATCTTGTTTTTGTTTACAAAAACCGGTTCGACGGCGATGGCCTCTCTTATGACGTTCGTCAGCATTGTATGTCGCGTATTGGGCAGCGCCGTTTTGCCGCTGGTCACCGGCCGGTTCACGCTTCGTTCTTTGTTAATCAGTTCTCAATTGATACAGATCACACTGTTAGTCTGTTTGTTTTTTGTCATCCAAACCGGTTCATCTGCATTCTTTTTTCTGCTGTTTTGTCTGATCGGAGGCATTTCTTTTTGCAACGGATGGTTTGCTCCGATAAAAAGCGCGCTGATTGGGGAAATCATTCCTCCTGATCGAAGGGCGAAAGCGAACGGTTTATTATCTGCGGCGGATCAGACCGTTCAGTTTGCGGGGTGGTCTCTCGGCGGCGTCATCATAGCGTTCTTGGGAGAGAGCGATACAATGATCGTCACTGTCATGTTATTGGTTTCTTCGGTTTTGGGCATCATTCTGTTTCTTCAAGTACGCATGTGTGCGCCGGCAGCAGTCAGGGAACGTTCCCTTTTTGCAGATGCGGCAAGCGGCTGGGTGTATTTATTTCAGCAAAAACAGCTCAGGGTTCTCATTGTGATGGATGTGATCGAATCGTGGGCAGGCATGATATGGATCGGGTCTGTGTCCTTAACTTATGTGCATGACGTCCTTCATAAAGGAGAGGCTTGGTGGGGGTATGTCAACGGCGTCTATTATGCGGGGACGATGATCGGCGGACTGATCATCTATAAGTTATCCGGTAAGTTTCAGCATCATCTCATTCCGCTTATGCTGACGGGAGCTTTGGCATATGGAATGTTCACGTTTATTTATGGGTTGATCACAAGCGCCGTTGCGGCCCTTTTTCTGGTGCTGTGTATGGGGCCGGCTTGTGTATTACGAGATCTCACGCAGGAAACATTACTTCAAAACATCACGACCGAAAAGACACGGGTCAATATATTAGCGGCGAGATCAGCTTTAGTTCAGTTCATTTTTATGTTTTCCATTATCGGAACGGGGGTTATCTCGGATGTATTCGGCGTGCGGTTTATTTATATTGGCGCAGGCCTCCTCTTATTAATTTCGGCTTTTATCGGATTTTCTCAGCTGCGAATGAAGAAGATGGTACAAAGCCGCATGTAGTGTAGTATAATTAGGAACGTACGTTCTGTATCGAGAGAGGAGAGGGTAATGTGGGACATCTGGCACTGCAATTGTATGATTATCATCTTTGGGCAAATCAGCAAATATTCACCCGGCTTAAAGAGCTTCCGGAGGATGTGTACCGTAAGGAGATTCAAAGTGTCTTTCCGTCGATAGCCGGTGTATTGACTCATGTGTATCTGTCGGATAAGGGGTGGTTTGATGTGTTCTCCGGAGAGCGTCTGAAGGATACGCTGAAATCAGCTGAACAGCAAAAAGAGGACATCTTGTCTAAAGAGATAGAAGAGCTGGAAGATATGTTCTCGGAATTATCAGACCGGTATCAATTATTTTTGCAAAAGGAAGAAAATATCAGTCTCCCCCTTGAAATAGAGCATCCGTCAGGTGACATCATGAAAACCGCAGCGGCCGATATGATCCTCCATGTTGTGAACCACGGAACGTATCATCGCGGGAATATAACAGCCATGCTCAGACAGATGGGGTATGCTTCTGTGCCGACGGATTACGGTATTTATTTATATATAAACAAAAAGTAAACAAGACAGCCAACGCGGCTGTCTTGTGATATCAGTAAAAAAGCCAAATCATATGAGTGATTTGGCTTTTTCGTTTGCTATGCCATGTTCTGCAGCCGTTCTAAACTGTTTTTCCAATTCGCTTCAAGCGCTGTAAAAGCAGCGGCGGCATCTTGCTGTTCTAATGCGTGAATGATATCAGAATGTTCATTATATGATCTGTTTAAAGCGCCGTTTTCACTGAAATAGCGGATTTCCATTCTCTGAATTTTGACTTTCAGGCTTACTAGCAATTTGTGAAGTTCGGCGTTGTCCGCAAGCAGAATGATGCGATGGTGAAATGCATTGTCCGCTTCCAGGATGGCCAGTTTATCGCCGTCTTTCATCATTTGAAGAAGATTTTCATTCAGCTGTTTCAATTCCTGAATCACGGCATCGTCCACATGCGGGAGAGCTTGCTGCAATGCGAGTTTTTCAAGCGTCCAGACGATGGAATACAAGTTTTCCGCATCTTTTAACTCAATCGGAGCGACAAGCGTCCATCTGTTCGCTTTTGTTATCACCAAGCCGTCATCTTCCAGCCGCAATAAGGCTTCCCGTATCGGGGTGCGGCTGATTCCCAATGTTTCCGACAAATCCTTGTCCTTTAACTTTGTTTCCGGTTTGAGCTTGCCCGTTATGATCCAGTTTCTGAGTGTGCGATACACTTCGTCCCGCATGATGGTTCTTTTCAGCACAGGTTCTTTGTTTTGATTATCCAATGGAACACCTCATGAATCGTAGTATACATATTTGCATTTTACCACAGTCCGGGCGCTGGTTAGAAATGAAGAGGGACGTCTAAGAATGAATCGAACCGAGATGCTTCATCTCAATATGCTGAAAGTCAGCGGAGCCGCCTTCAGAAAAGAGCGTGATTCCCTGATCTTCGTGTTTTGGGAACACTTCATTTGTCAAAACGGTTTTTCCGTCGTCTGCAAATACTTCAATACTTGTTTTGTCTACGAGAATTTTCAGATGGACGCGCCCTTTGTTTCCGTCAAATGGGGCTTTGCTTTCGGCGTATGCGCCGGTTTTATCAGGCTGGCCTGTAAACGATCTGTTCACATAGGCGTAGCCGCCTTCTGCTGAAATACCGACATCAATATGCCGGCTTTGGTCTGCCGATTCTCTGAGTCTGACGCCTGCATTTTTGATATCTGACCAAGCGATATCCATATCAAGCTGATATGTATCACCTTTGATCGGCAGTGTCTCTGAACCGTTCACCTGTTTGTGTTCTATGCTGTCAGTTGAAGAGGTTAATTGGTTCAATGCTTCAACCGGCTCTGACACAAGGCTGTATGTGCCGCCGTCTTGCTGCTGAAGGCGGATTTCACGGACGATAGAATCCGTGCCGTTAAAGCCGTTTTTTAGTGTCGGTGTTTCATTCGGATAATCCCAATTGTTCATCCATGCCAGCGCATAGCGTTTTGCCAGCGGATCTTCGCTATTACCGTCTTCAAATGTGACGCCGCCGTACCAGTCAAAGCCGTAATCGAGCCATTGCGGTTCTTCTTGATCGGCGGTAAATTCCTTCCCGTCAAAGTTTCCGGTCCAATACGCATACGTATTCGGTTTGCCTGCGGGTTTGCCGTTTGCGCTTACGCCTAGAACCCACTTGGCTGTTCCGTCATCTCCACGCATCATATAAAGGTCGGGGCATTCGACGAGGCCGATCTGCTGAGTGATAAAACCGCCCGTGTATGTCCAATTTTTCAAATCGGGTGATTCATAAAAACCGATTTTTTCGCCTTCGGCCATGGCCATCACCCATTTGTCATCCTGTTCATCCCAGATCACTTTCGGGTCCCGGAAATCCTTAGTTCCCGGGTTTTTCATCACGGGCTGATCACTATAGGAAGTAAACGTTTTTCCTTTATCCGTGCTGTACCATAAATATTGTTCCTGGGCTTTTGTTTTGGCTGTCGGCTGCGTTGTGACGGCGACCAGCGCGTTTTTGCCGAAGCCCGCCGTGTTGTGCTTGTCAATGACGACAGAACCGGACCATATATCGCCGTTTTCGTTGGTGTATTTCGGAATAGCCGTGCCTTCGTCCGTCCAGTGCACCAAGTCCTCTGATACGGCGTGCCGCCATTCTGTGCCGTTGCCGTTCGGGTAATCCCGATTATAAAGATAGTAGTAATGATATTTCCCCTCGAAAAAAATGGGCTTTTGAGGGTCGTTTTTCCATTTGTCCGGGGTCGTAAAATGATACGCCGCCCGGTAATCCTTCTTATGCTCCGTGTTTGTGTCAGAGGAATTGTGGGTTTTGTTCGGCAGTAAGCCGACAAACAGGAACGCACCCAAAAAGATCAATATTACAATGGGCCATTTTCGTACCATGATTGAATTCACCATCTTGTTGAGAAATAAAAGAAAATGCCAATGAAGTATCGGCATTTTCTTTTTGTTGTTATTAGTTGTTAACCGTAAGCTGTCCTTGTTCAAGGATGCTGTTTTTGACAACGGATGTTTTCTTGTTTTTGATGTTCAATAAGAAGCTTGGCGCAAATGTTGCCTTTTTATCCTCAAAGAAGCCTCTGTTTGTCATGTAGCTTGTGATCACGACATTGTTGCCTTTGGCTTGCGGCACTGCGAAGTGAGAGTAAGTGAACGTCACATCGTTAGGATCAAGACCCATTTGCAGTACAAGACCAGTTTTGTTCAGCGGCTTGTAAGGACCTGTTAAAGAGTTTGATACATAACCAAGCATGTAAATATCGTTTGAGTTAATACCGTCGATCGTCATTTTTGAACCGCGTGAATCAGTGAACAGGTACCATTTGCCGTTCATTTTGAAAACATTCGCGCGCTCGATTTCATCAGTTACCGTGTTTGAAGTGATCAGCGGCTTCATGACTTTTTTCAATGTGTAGTCATCGTTTAACTCTACGATACCGAGGGCGCCGTTCGCTAATTCAGCATCGCGTTTTTTAGCACTTTGCTGAAGCTTCTGACTTTCTTTACGGAAGAAGTTTGTGCTGCCGCCGTAGTACGCTTTGTTAAATAAAGATTCTTCGCCTTGGTATCCGTTATCTGTTCCCGTGTTGGCTTCGAATACAAGGTATTTATGGCCTTTGTCTTCAACGTAGTGCGGGTCTCTCAGCGTGTGGTTGTCGCCGGATGTATAGTTCCCTTCATCGATAAACTGCTGAACGTTCTGGTATGTTTTTCCGTCGCCGTCAAAAATCGTTTTATGATCTTCCACTCCGTTGATCTTGAGCGTGTCATCAGATTTTGACACATTTACCTGCGCCGTTGTCAGGCTTTGTTTACCGTAATGTGTACCGGAAAAGTCAGTGTAGAATAAACGGATTTTTCCGTCAGATGTAAAGGTTGCAGAACCGGACCATTCTTGTGTCTGTTCTTTCAGGATTTCATCGTTGGCGTCGAACTTATCGCTGTCTTTAAAGACACGGCCCGCGTTTTTCCAGCTGTCGATCGAGTTGTCGCCGACTTTTTGATAAAACATGTAGATGGATGTGTCATCAGCGTCTTTCGGGCTTCCCGCTAAAGCAAACACGACGTGATAGCCGTTGTATTCAGCTACTGTTCCGTCAGCGTTTTGGAGCGGCCAGCTGTCCCACACATCCAGTCCTTTCGCGGACTCGATATTTTTAATGGTTGATTGGTCGAATTGAGGCACTTGGTATTTTTCACTTTGCTGCTGTTTAGGGATCTGCAGCATATCATGGCGTGTGATATGAGAGACGCCGTACGTTTCTTTGTAAGGTTTTTGGGTATTTTCTTTCGCGAAGGCTTGAGTCGCTCCCCCTGCCAGAAGTGCAGTCGTAAAAGTTAGAACTGTGGCTTGTTTTGCAAATTTTTTGATGTTCATGTTCATGTCTCCTTTTGTATGTACCTTTTTTTGCGATCTGCCGATTCGATCCTCCTGCATCCATGGATGGCAGGTTTGTTACAGAAAAAAGACCTAAAATATGTAAGGGGTGACGCCAAAGAATACACTTTGCCCTTAACACATTTTAGGTCTTGCCTGCTTTATCAGTAACAATCCTGCATGATTTACTTGTCGACATCATTCTATTAGAGTCTGATTCTATTGACAACTGGTCTATTTTCCTCTTTTGGATGATAGTAAAATGAAAAAAGACCTTTTAATTTATGGGTAATTGAGACTAAGGGGTGCTCTGAGCCTAGGAAATAACCTCTCTAAAAAAGAGAGGTTATTTTTTCTTGATAGATAATAAAGCGATGGTGGCTAAAATCAGCAAAGTACCCAGCCATTCTGATATTCCGAAGGGAACATGCAGCCAGATAACAGCTAAAAAAGCGGCCGACAGCGGCTCCGCACAGGCGAGCAGGCTGGTTTCAGAGGCACTCAGATATTTCAGGCTTTCCAAGTAGCAATAAAAAGCGATGAGCGTTCCGAAAATGATGATAAACACAATCGCGGCATATGCCGGCAAGGACCACTCGCCTTCAAATTTCCAGGGCGGGCGGATCAAGCTGAGGGCGGCTCCGCCGATCAGCATGCCCCATCCGACAATAATGGCCGATCCCCATTTCTTCAGCAGACGATGCGGCTGAAGGGTGTAAAACGCCAGTGCAAACGCCGAACTGATGCCCCAAAAGACAGCCAGACCGGATATGGACAGGCTTCCGACATTCCCGTGCGTGACCAAAATGAATGTGCCGGCAACCGCCAATAAGACGGCGAGAAGCTCTTTTGCTGAAGGCATTCTCTTTGCGCGAATCGCTAAAAAGCATGTAATGATCGCTGGCCCTAAATACTGAAGAACGGTAGCAGCGGCCGCGTTTCCGTACTCAATTGCCGCGAAGTAGGTGTATTGAACGCCTAACATTCCGAAAACCCCGAATAAAAGAAGGGGAATTCTGTCCCGTCTGTCTTTCCAAACAGCCCATATCCGTCCTTTTTCTTTGCGGTACGCGATGCCGAGCAGAAGCGCCCCTGACACCAGAAGGCGCACTGAAGTCAGCCATTCTGTATTAAAATGGCGGTGCTGGAACAGATACTGGGCAACCGTTCCCGAGACCCCCCATAAGATAGCTCCTGTCAGCACAAGCCAAATGCCTGTTGTTCGTGAATAAGAAAGAGCAGCGTGTTTTTCCAGGATAGACCCCCCCGATTCTGATGTTGTGATATTGACTTACAATAATTAGGAAAACGAACACCTTTCATGTGATATATTATATATTGTATATCAAATTCCGTCAAAATGATTTTCGGAGAAAGCGCTTACGAAACGGCCGTCTGATGAATGAGCAATAAAAAAACACCCCGGCGGGTTTCCGGGGTGTTTTGGTTATTCTGCAATCGCGTCTGTTAAAACAGGAACGACTTGTTTCTTTCTGGATACGACGCCTTTTAAAAGAGCCGTGTTGTTTTCTAAAGTCACGTTGAATGCTTTTTCCACTTTTGACGCTTGATCACCGATGGCAAGCGCAAGGGAATCGTTTTCCAGAATATCCGTAATCACGAGAAGGAACAGGTCAAGGTTCTTCTCAGCAATTACTTTTGAAAGAGCCGCTTCTAATTCCGGCTGCCGCTTTTTCACTTCTTCAATATCAACTGTGTTGACTTGGGCGATTTCGACTTTTTTGCTGCCGAGCGTGAACTCTTTCGCATCAAGAGAAATCAGTTCTTCCACCGTTTTTTTGCTTAAGTCGGCGCCCGCTTTCAGCATGTTTAAGCCGTACTCTTCCGCATCTACGCCGGCAATTTCAGCAAGCTCTTTTGCCGCTGCGATATCTTGCTCCGTGCAAGTCGGAGATTTAAATAACAGAGAGTCGGAAATGATTGCTGACAGCATGAGGCCCGCAATTTCTTTCTCGATTTTCACGTTATTTTCTTTGTACATTTTGTTTAAAATTGTAGCCGTACAGCCGACCGGCTCAGCACGGTAGTAAAGAGGTTCCGCTGTTTCGAAGTTGGCGATACGGTGGTGGTCGATAACTTCAAGAACCTGAACGTCTTCGATATCCTTGATGCTTTGCTGGCGTTCATTGTGGTCAACAAGGATGACGCCGTTTACTTCGTTTGCGGCTGTTTCCACCAAACGCGGGCTTTCCTGCTTGAAATAATCAAGCGCGTATTGTGTTTCGCCGTTGACTTGTCCGAGGCGGACGGGCTCAGCATTGAAGCCGAGTTTATTTTTTAGATCAGCGTAGGCAATGGCAGAGCAAATGGTATCTGTGTCTGGGTTTTGATGTCCGAAAATAAGAATTTTTTCCATAATAACTCCTTGTCCTTTTTTGTAGTGTAAACAATCTTTTTATAGTTTAACACGTCTTGCGGAGGGTGTAATCTTCAAAACCTTAAAAATTGATGTGAAAAAGAAGCATTTTTGTTGAGAGTTGGGGAGGGTTGCGAGTAAAATACTGGGTAAGTCAGATGCTAATCAGCATATAGTATCAAAAAAGGTACTATGGAGGATGAAAAATGAACATATATCCGAATAAAGAAGGTTGTCCGGTTGAACTGACGCTTTCCGTTATCGGCGGAAAGTGGAAGGGTATTTTGTTTTATCATATGATCGGCGGAAAAAAGCGGTTTAATGAGTTTCGGCGCATTTGCCCCAGCATTACGCAGCGTATGCTGACGCTTCAGCTTCGCGAGCTTGAGGCGGACGGCATCGTGCATCGCGAGGTATATCAGCAGGTGCCTCCAAAGGTGGAGTATTCTCTTACCGAATTCGGCAGGTCGCTGGAACCGATCGTTTTGCAAATGAAGAAATGGGGAGATGCCAACCGGGAGTTTCTCGAGGCATACCGGGAAAAAACGTCTCCTCAAGATCAATCCGCTCAAAAATAAGAAGCAGCAAAGGATTAAATTCCTTGCTGCTTTTTTTTATTTCATCGCGATGGCTTTTCTGGCGTTGCGCACGTCATTCTTCAGCAATTCGCTCAGGTTGTAAGCCGGATATTGACCGCGTTCTTCCATATACTCAAAGACCATTTGGTGCCACTTGATGGCCGCGTTTAAGTGCTTGACGAAAACGTGTCTTAATTGAGGTGTGGCCGTCTCTGTAATGGCTCCGGCGTAATTGCGGACAGATGTTTTGGCCAGAATGAGCAGGCCGCCGCTGTAAAAGGAGGAATCAGCGCGCTCTTCTGTTTCATCCTCACGAAAAGCGGGAGCTTCAGGGAAGAAAGGAAGCAGTTCACGCAGATTTTGTTCGAGCGAATGGATGGAAAATCTATAAAGCTGTTTTAATCTGGCATCGCTTACGTCCCGCTCTGTTCTTTTTAATTTCACAAGTCCGTTTGCCTGGAAAGCTACTAACTCATGCAGTTCTAACGTTTCATGCCATGCTAATGTTCTCCGCTCAGTCATGGTGTAAGAATCTCCTTTATCCTTCATTTTCACTTTCAGCATATGCCCCGGTCCCGATGTTGTTCCTGATGTTTTGAAGTTTCCAGAAAGGGAAACTCAATGTAAAGGAAATACGAAATAGAGGTGAAACTATATGTGGGACATGATAAAGAACTTCTTCCTTTTCAGCAGCGGGGTTTTGCAGGCGACCACTCTCTTACTTATCGTTATCGTCTTGTTATATGTACGAAAAACCAAAAAGAAAAACAGAGATACTTCTGGTTTCATGGATGATCAGGATCACTGATACAACGGGCATTCTTTCACTGGGATGTCCGTTTGTCTGTTTTCATGTTTCACATGGAACATTGCGGCTGTCCGCGCTCATTTTACTTGCGATTTCGACTTATGTTAAAATATATACGTGTATTTTGGAGAGTTTATGGAAAATTCAGGTCTTGAAAGAGACATTGCGGCGTCAAAAGAGCAGTCGTCTAAGCTGCTCTTTTCTATTCGTATGTTCGAATGATACAAGGTTTGAGGTGAGTAAGTGAAAAATACAAGGGCTCTAATAGAAGGCGCCATTTTGATCAGTATTTTTGCAATCATTTCCCTTTTGGTCGTGTACCTCCCTTTACTGGGGGCAATTCTTCTCTTTGCTTTGCCGCTGCCGATCATTCTTTACACCATTCGGCACGGTCTGAAGCCAGGGGTATGGATGGGGCTTGCCAGCCTTCCTGTCAGCTTTATTGTAGGTTCGTTTACCGGGCTTACAGGCGCTTTTACGGCAGCCTGTACGGGAATCGCCATGGGATATTATTTTAAAAAGAAACAGCCCGGCTATGCGGTTGCTGCCGGCGCTATGGCGTATGTGCTGTGCGGCGTCGTTTTTTTTGTGGTCAGCATCGTGTTCCTTAACATGAATGTGGTTGATACCACCATGTCCCAGCTTCGGGAGTCGCTGTCTTTAGCAGAAACCATGTCAAAGCAGCTCGGTTATGGAGACCAGTTCGGGAAGCAGATCAAGCTGATGGAAAGTCAGCTGAGCACGGTTCAATATCTTTTTCCGACAGTGCTCGTATTGACCGGCATCGTTTTTTCTTTCCTCAGTTATGCGATGGCAAGGCCGCTTTTACGGCGATTTTCCCCTGATCTTCCGAAGATGAAGCCTTTTAGAGAGCTCAAACTCCCGCAAAGCGTTGTCATTCTGTATTTTATTGTGACGATATTAGGGTTTCTGCCTTTAGAAAAAGGGCATATGCTGTATTCGGTTTCATTGAATGGGGGATTTATTCTCAGCTTGCTGATTTGTATTCAAGGATTAGCGTTTATTTTTTTCTATTGCCGCGAAATGGAGATGCCGAAAGCCGTTCCTGTATTAGCAATTGTGCTGGGGGTGCTTTTTCCGCTCATCTTGTCCGTGTATCTCCTCTTAGGCATCATTGACATAGGCTTTAACATAAGAAATAAGGTGACGCGAAATTGAGTGTGACTTACAGGTGGGGAGTTGATAGAAATGCCTAGTTTTTATGAAAAACCGTTGTTTCGGTATCCCATCTATGCATTGATTGCATTGTCAATCATCATAATCCTCATCAGCATTTACTTTAACTGGCTGATAGGAGCCATCGGCGTTGTGCTGCTCGCCGTGATCTTGTTTTTCATTAAGCGTGCGGATTCTCTGATCAGAAAAGAAATTGACGATTATATCTCCACGTTATCGTATAGATTGAAAAAAGTAGGCGAAGAGGCATTAATGGAAATGCCTATCGGGATTATGCTGTTTAATGACCAATATTACATTGAGTGGGCGAATCCGTTTTTGTCTTCCTGTTTTAATGAAAGCACGCTCGTCGGACGCTCGCTGTATGACACATGCGAGGCCGTCGTGCCGCTGATCAAGCAGGAGGTCGATTCGGAAACGATCACCTTGAATGAGCGGAAGTTTAAAGTAGTGATTAAAAGAGATGAGCGCCTGCTTTATTTCTTTGATGTGACAGAACAGATTCAGATTGAAAAGCAGTACGAAAATGAGAGAACCGTGCTGGCATATATCTTCTTAGATAACTATGATGACGTCACACAGGGGCTGGATGACCAAACGAGAAGTACGATGAACAGCCAGGTCACCTCATTATTAAATGCGTGGGCGCAGGAGTACGGCATTTTCCTGAAACGGACGTCTTCGGAGCGGTTTATCGCGGTGTTAAATGAACACATTTTAACGGAGCTTGAAAACGCGAAATTTTCGATTTTGGATGAAATCCGAGAAAAAACATCCGTTCACACTGTATCTTTGACCCTCAGCATCGGGATCGGCGCATCGGTTTCTTCTTTGAAGGAGCTTGGAGATCTGGCGCAGTCCAGCCTCGATTTGGCTCTCGGCCGCGGAGGCGACCAAGTGGCGATCAAAATGCCGAACGGCAAGGTGAAATTTTACGGCGGCAAAACAAATCCGATGGAGAAGCGCACAAGGGTGCGCGCCCGGGTGATTTCTCACGCGCTCAAGGAGATTGTCTCAGAAAGCAGCAATGTCATTATCATGGGGCACAAATTTCCTGATATGGACGCGGTCGGAGCCGCAATCGGAATATTAAAGGTGGCGCAGGCCAACGGCAAAGAAGGCTACATCGTCATTGATCCGAACCAGATCGGATCAAGCGTTCAGCGCCTGATTGAAGAAATTAAAAAATATGAAGAGCTGTGGTCGCGGTTCATCACGCCGGAAGAGGCGATGGAAATTTCAAATGATGACACGCTGCTTGTCGTCGTTGATACACATAAACCGTCCCTTGTGATGGAAGAGCGTCTCGTGAACAAAATCGAGCACATCGTTGTGATTGACCACCACCGCAGAGGCGAGGAATTTATTAAAGACCCGCTGCTCGTTTATATGGAGCCATACGCTTCATCCACCGCAGAACTCGTGACGGAGCTGCTTGAATACCAGCCGAAGCGGCTCAAAATCAATATGATTGAAGCGACGGCCCTGTTAGCTGGTATAATAGTGGATACGAAGAGCTTTTCCCTTCGCACGGGCTCGCGGACGTTCGACGCCGCTTCTTATTTGAGAGCAAAAGGCGCAGATACGGTTCTGGTGCAGAAAGTTCTCAAAGAATCCGTCGGTTCTTATATCAAGCGGGCGAAACTGATCCAGCATACGTCTCTTTATAAAGAACATATCGCGATTGCTTCTCTTCCTGAGAACGAAGAGGAGTACTTTGACCAGGTGCTGATTGCGCAGGCGGCTGATTCCCTCTTATCAATGAGTGAAGTGGAAGCTTCATTTGCGGTAGCCAGACGGGATGAGCATACGGTGTGCATCAGTGCGAGATCGCTGGGCGAGGTCAATGTGCAGATTATTATGGAGGCGCTGGATGGCGGAGGGCATTTAACCAATGCGGCAACCCAGTTATCGGGCATTTCTGTCTCAGAAGCGCTCGTCCGGCTGAAGGAAGCCATTGATGAATATTTTGAGGGAGGCGTTCAGAGATGAAGGTTATTTTCTTACAAGATGTAAAAGGTAAAGGAAAAAAAGGCGAAATGAAAAACGTAGCAGACGGTTATGCACATAACTTTCTCATTAAAAAAGGCCTCGCTGTCGAAGCAAATGCGACAAACATCAGCGCATTGAAAGGACAGAAAGAAAAAGAGAAAAAAGAAGCGATTGCCGAGCTTGAAAGAGCGAAAGATTTGAAAGAAACGCTTGAACAGCTGACTGTTGAGCTGAGTGCCAAATCCGGTGAAGGCGGCCGTCTATTCGGATCTGTCACAAGTAAACAGATTGCAGAAGCGCTGCAAAAAACGCATAAGATTAAAGTGGATAAACGGAAACTGGAGCTCCAAGACGGTATCCGCACACTGGGATATACAAACGTTCCTGTAAAGCTGCACCCTGAAGTTCAGGCTGTGCTGAAGGTTCACGTAAAAGAAGAAGCGTAATACACAATGAAAAACCCGCCGATCCGGCGGGTTTTTTTCATGTCAGCAGACGGCGCAGCGCAAGAAAATGAGGAGAATGTTTCATTTCCGATCGTTACGGATTGAATATTATATTACATCATGACGAAGGATGTGTCGGTATGAAACGATTTTTTTCTGAAACATATTTTAATTATCCGGAGAATAAAAAAGCGCTGAAACACTATCCGCTGATCGGAGACGGAAAAGACGGGGAGGTCTATCGCTTAACACACAACAAATGCGTAAAATATTTTTTTAAAAAAGAGACATGTAAGAAGGAATTGGAAGCTTTACAGCTCGGATATGGTTCACCGGTGATCCCGAAACTGTATGAATACGGAGATCATTATATTGTGATGGAATACGTCAAAGGCACCTCCCTTGCGCGCCATATCAAAAAAGAAAAATCCCTGTCCGTCAAACTGACAGCTGATATTTTAAACATGCTGGATGAATTAAAAGATATCGGTTTTGCCAGATGGGATGCCGAAATCAGGCATATTCTGATCAACGAACAAGGTGAACTTAAAGTGATCGACCATAAAAGAGCCTTTTCGACCGTTACCCGAGTTCCCGTAAAACTATTAAAAGGACTGGACAAATACGGCTTGGCGGATGAGTTTTTGAACACCATAAAAAAATTAAAGCCGTCACGCTACCGGGAATGGCGAAGGGAATTGTAAGTTTCTGAAAATCCGCATATGTAAGTTTCCTTTTTTTAGGGTCGTCATATGATATTTGTAACATTTGTTTGGTGGAGTGTGGAAAAAATGGCAGAATATATTATGGTTATCGGCGCTCATCCCGATGATGAACTATTGGGATCAGCGGGCACCATAAAACGGCTGATCAATGAAGGATATAAAGTGATTTCCATTATTACGGCATTAGGAAGAAAAGAAGAAGCTCATCATATTAAACAATTAGGCGAACGCGCGAATCAAGAGCTTGGAATTGAGAAAGTCATCTTTTTGGAGCATACGAATTTAGAGCTGGAATGTATCCCTCTTCATAAGCTTGTCAAAGAATTAGAGCAGCTCATTCGCGTCTATCAGCCTGAAAAAATCTTTACACATCATTACGGCGATGTCAATATGGACCACCAGAGAACATTCCAAGCAGTTTTAACAGCCGCCAGACCGCTTCCGAATCAAAAGCCTATCGAACTGCTTACGTTTGAAACGCTATCTTCAAGCGAGTGGGAGAGGAATACGGCTGATAAACTCTTCAAGCCTAATTACTTCGTTAACATCACAGACACAATGGATGCCAAACTCGCGGCGCTTCACCACTATGACGTAGAAATGAGGGATTACCCTCATCCCCGTTCATATGAAGGCGTTACACATTTAGGAAGAGTCAGAGGGATGACGGCGGGTGTGGAATACGCTGAAGCTTTTGAAGTCGTGCGGAGGATCTGGAAATGATCAAGACATTTTCCGTCCCGTATCCGTATATGATTCAGACGCTTGACCGCTACTACGGGGTCAAAGCGCACCCGCAAAAAAAGACGGCAGTAAAGACTCAGATGAAACATGCACATCATATTCCGCGATTATACGGAAAAAAACAGAAGTTATCCATTTTGATTGCCACGTTTTGGGACTACCCGCACACGGGCGGTTTATCAAACTATATTAAAACGCTTAGTGAAGGACTGAAAAAAAGAGGTCATAAGGTGGATGTCATATCCCCCAATCAGTTTCCTTCCGCACAGGTAAAAGAACTGCGGGCGGATGTTGTTCCGAAATTAAAAGATTTCTTTAGTGACAGATACGGGGATTACAGTGATCATATTTTGAAGAATAATCGGCTGATGTTTATATACGAGCAAATGCTTCAAAAGATTCATTTGGAAAAATATGATGTGTTTCATGCTCAAGATTTATTTACAGCCAATATATTGGGCAGGTTCAACCGTATTTATAAAAAACCTTTGTTTTTTACACCGCATGGCATGTTTACTTTCAACAGACTTAAATTTCACATCTTTAAAAAAGGATCGGTAGAAGAGTTTTATTATAAAAAACTAGAGATGAAAGCCATTGAATACGCAGATCGCCTGATTATTATCAGCGATACGTTCCGCAGCCCGCTCATGAAGCTCGGAGCCGAACAGGAAGACATGGCAACGGTGATCACAGGAATCGATTACGATGCAAAAACAGGCGGGAAAAGAAAAACCCCGTTACCGAAAAATAAGATCATCATCGCGTGTATTGCAAGATTAGGCCCGAGAAAAGGACATAATCATTTGCTTGACGCACTTTCACGAATTCCGTCTGTTCTGCTTGAACATGTTGAAGTGCTGATCGCGGGCGACGGAGAGATGAGGAGCGCCTTAGAGGAACAGGCTCGAAAACTGAATCTATCTATGGTCTCCTTTTTAGGAAAAAGAGATGATGTTCCCGCTATTTTGAATATGACGGATATATTCGTACTGCCGACCATTAATGATAGTCTGCCTATTTCGATTATTGAAGCGATGTTCAGCGGCTCGGCTATCATCGCGACCGATTGCGGGGGTATTCCGGATCTGATCCGCCATAACAAAACGGGACTTATTGTCGAACCGGGAAATGCAAAGGTTCTTGCCCGGGCTTTAGCATTTTTTATCTCTAACAAATCTGCGCGGGAGAAGGCTGCTTCAAACGCAAAGGCCTACGCGGAGAAATATTTAAGCAGTGAGACGATGATAAAAAATATCGAATCGATTTATCAAAATACCAACAGCTCGGAGGGAGATCATGAAACATGAACATGCAGCCGTTGTACTTGATTTCAGTGCAAACGGGATTGGGATCATTCGCAGTCTTGCCCGAAGAGGAATCGATGTTTACGCGTTTGACACGGAGGGACCTTATCGTATCGGAAAATCAAGATTGGCAGATTGCGGGATATGTCCCAGCCCATTAACACAAGAGGAAGAACTGCTGACATTTCTGACTGATTTCGGGAAGCGATTCCAAGCAAAGCCGGTTCTGTACGCAGGATCTGATGATTATGCGGGATTTATATCTAAATTCCGCGAGACATTAGCCGGTTTTTTTTTATTTTTGCTCCCGAGCCACTCTCTGTTAGAAACGGTCTTAGATAAAAGCAAAGCATATGAATTAGCGGTCAAGCATCACATCCCCTGCCCGAAAACCTTTTTTCCGAACAACCAGGATGAGCTGGAAGAGGCCATCGCCAATATTGATTTCCCGTGTATTTTAAAACCGGTGGCCGGCCATGAATACAGAAAAAAAGTAAACAAAAAAGCAATTGTAATGAAGGATGCCGCACAATTGCGCAAGGAGTTCAGCTCCTACAGAGAAAATGGAGAACTGCTCGTGCAGGAGATCATCCCCGGAGACAACCAGTGTTTTTATAAAGTCGCCACTTTTTATGATGACCAAATGAAATTAATGGGCTTATTCTCTCTGCAAAAGAACCACCAATTCCCTGCAGATTTTGGCGCGGGGGCCCACGTCGTCAGCAAACGGCTTCCTGATTTAATCGAGAAAACCCTGCCGTTTTTTGAAGCGATTCAGCTGAAGGGAGTGGGCATGGCGGAATTTAAAAAGGATCCCCGGGACAATGTTTACAAGTTTATCGAAATTAATCCGCGCTTTTGGCTCAGCCATAGCCTGACAGAACCGGCAGGCGTTCATTTCGTTTACATGTACTATCTGTATTTGACCGGGCAGCATGTGAAGCCCCAGCTCGAACAAAAAGACGGAATCAACTGGATTTATGAGGTGCGGTATTTCTTAACGTTTTTGAAGAAACGAAAAAGAGGAGAAATGACGTTCCGGGATTTTTGGAAAGGGTGTAAAGGAAAAAAAGAGTACGCTCTTTTTGCTTGGAATGACCCGATGCCATTTATCAGAAACACTTGGTCTCATCTCAAAAACAGCTGGAAACGGAAGCGGAAGGAAGATCGGCATGTATGAAAAGGAGATTTTGTATGGCGCATTTCAAAAACTGAGAATTGACGAAAAACTGTCGTATTCGTTCGGTGAAAGGGCTGCGGTGAATCCGGATGACATCACATGCCTGAAATCGACGGACAGAAGCGCCATTTATAAACTGTTTGTAAAGAAAAAATCCGGCACTGTTCCGCTGATATTGAAAGTATATAAATCTTCCCGTGAAAAAAATAAGGTCGAGATTAATATATACGGGAAAGCCCGTTCTGTTTTAGGAGATTTGCTGCCGGATATCTATCTTATAGAAGAAAGTGACCATGAAACGTGGATATTTATGGAGTTTGTCAGCCAGATCAGGGGACAGCTTACATTTCACCCGAAGCATTTCAAGTATATTATTCCGTCTGTCGCAGAACTGCACAGCCGCACCTTTGAAAACAAGAATATTTCTGACGGTAAATGGCGGTCGTGGCTGCCGGTATATGAATCGGAAACCATGAGAAAAGGGCGTAAAAAGCAGATCAAAAAGACAGCGGAATTTTTGGATAGAGCGCTTAAAGATGAGCGCACAAAAGATATCGTGAAGCCTCATTATCGGCAAATCACAAACTTGCTTGAGCAGGAGGAGCCGGATTTTTTCCCTGAATTGATACAAAACGGCTCAGCCATCACACACGGTGATCTTCATATGCAGAATATCTGCACCCACGATGCGTCCGGACATGAACCGTGGGATATTCAATTCATCGATTGGGAATCCGCAAAATACGCGCCGGTTTGGTTTGATATGACGGTGCTGGTTGAAATTCTGCTTGGTTTCAGAAAAGATTGGAGCCGGCACGCAGAAGATATTCGGACGTATTGCGTAAAAGTGTATACGAAAGAAATGAAAAAGCGGGGCATTCATTTTCAGACCCCTCCTATGACGCTTTATAAAATGGCTTATTTGCAGAGAACACTTGAGAAAGGGCTTCATACCCAATTGCGGAGAATCTTCGATAATCGGGGAGGAGAACTGCTGCCGTATCATGTTGACAAAGTGTCAAAATGGGGACGGGAATTAGGATTATAAGTTTGAGAGAGGGGGAGCGGATGTGAAAGAAGAGATCGGCAAGCCGAACGGTCTGGTGCCTCTTGCCTTATTGCGCGCCATGGATCAATTTTACGGGATCGAATATCAAGGTGAGCCAGAGATGCTGTATTCGTTCTGTGCGGAAGGAAAAAGCTCCCCCAAACGAAAAAAGCCATTGCGTATTCTGTACGCAACCTTTCTCCGTTACCCGAATGTCGGAGGGTTGGCGAGTTATATCACGTCAATTAAGACGGGTTTTGAGCGCATCGGTCATCAGGCGGATGTCATCTCGCCGCTCCAAATGCCGCCAACTTTTTTTCAGGAAGATATCCCGCGGGCCGCTGACGAGATCAGAGCGTTTCTTGTTGGCAGATACGGCGCCGCAAACGAAAAGTTTGTGAAGAATCTCAGCTATTTACATGTCTTCCAAAGATTTTTGAAGGAGAAGGATTTAGAACAATATGACCTGTTTCACGCGCAGGATTTATTTGCGGTATTTTTGCTGGGATACATTAATCAAACGTATCAGCGTCCTCTTTTTTTCACGCCGCACGGACATTTTACGAAAAGCCGGATGAAGTTTCATAAAATCCAAAAGGGTTCAATAGAAGAGGCATATTTCAGTGAAATAGAAAGGCAGGGTATTCGGGCTTCGGATAAAATCATTACAATCAGCGACTCCTTTCACGAGCCCTTGCTGGAGTACGGAGCGAAGGAGGCTCAGCTGACGACTGTTCATACCGGCATTGATATTCAGGATGCCCCTGAGACAAAACGTGCTGAAAAGCTCGTGATTGCGTGCGTTTCCCGTCTGACCGAGCGAAAAGGACATGATGTGATGCTGGACGCTCTCGCCCGCATCCGGCACCATTTATCCGGAGTCGACATATGGATCATCGGAGACGGAAACATGAGAGGGTTTCTGGAGGAAAAGAAACGGAAACTAGGTCTCACAAATGTGTTTTTCTTCGGAAAACGACGTGATGTGCCGGCGCTTTTGGCTGAATCATCTATATTTGTCCTGCCGACATTGAATGATAATTTCCCTATAGCGATCATCGAAGCGATGTTCTTAGGTCAAGCCATTGTCGCAACTGACTGCGGAGGAATCCCTGAGATGATCCGGCATGAGGACACAGGGCTTATCTGTCAGCCCGGCAACAGCCGCGAACTTGCTGATGCTCTCGTAATGCTGATTACGGATCAGTCTCTCAGGGAACGGCTTGGAAAAGAAGCGCGCTCCTATGCCGGCCGGCATCTGCGTCAGGAACTGATGGTTTCAAAAATAGAAAGTATTTATCAATCATTTTTCTGAATGATACCGGCGCCGCATGGCAGGTGCTTCCAAGAGCAAAATAAAGAGGCCGGCGTTTAACTATCCAGCCTCTTTGCGAACTATTTTTTCATCTCATACAGAGTCTGCTGACTTTGTCCGCCCGGGCCGCCTGTCATTCCTTGCCGGGCTGAGCTTGTTTTTCCGGTGCTGTATTGGTCAGCTGAGATTTTTGTGCCGTTCTTTTTAATCCATGAGACAAGCTTTGTGTTGCCTGAACTGTTTCCGGATAATAAGAAATACTTCACTTTTCCATCATCAACAAGTTTTTTCAGCTGTGAGACGGTTAAAATCGGATCGGTTCCGTTAAAGCCTCCGAGTGCCATGACTGATTCATTCGTATGGATGATATAAGGCGCCGCAGTCACCGTGGTGAGCGTTGCAAACAGATATTCCTCACCTGTCTGATGCTTTTTCAAATAAGACAGCAGGCCTGTATCCACTTCAGAGGTGAACATATTGCCGCCGTTTGAGCTTTTCAGCTGCGGGCCGGATTCGGGTATGACGCTGTTTCCGCCGTAAAGGATCGGCGTGGCTGACCAGTACAGCGGCGTGAGCATCAACACACACATGGTGATCACGGTCAGTTGTCTGCCGAACGGCTTGTGTTTCATCACAATGAGGGCAATGACAGTGCCGAGCCCCAACAGTCCGAGGATGTACATCCAAGCGCTGCCGATCTGGTTTGTATACCCGCTTACGATGAAGACCTGAAAACCGGCGGTGAGAAAGACACCCGCAGGCAGCAGCCAGCCCGTCCAGCCTTTATCATGCTTGTATAAATCATATAAGGCCCGCCAGCCGATTCCGGAAAGGGCTGAGATCGGAGGCGCCAGCATGATTAAGTAGTACGGATGGAAAAAGCTTGCGATGCTGAAGAAACCGGCGGCAGGCACAAGCCATGCTGTCCAAAACATCGTTTCTTTCATTTCCTCCGCTTTTTCCCGGCGGTTTCTGTACCAGCTGATGACGGCGCCGAACAAACCGGTGAGCGCAAAAGGCAGCATCCAGCTGATTTGCCCTGACAATTCAGATTGGAAAAGCCTGAGCGCACCCGGGGTACCGTTGCCATACATGTTCATACTCATGCTTTTGCCGCCGCCGGGGCCTTGTGAGCCGCCGTTTTGTGCCGGAGGAGTCCCGCTTCCTTGCGGTGAGGCCGCGTTCTGTCCGGATGGCTGCCGGGGCATTTGAACCTGCCCGTTTTTTCCTTGAGGAGCGCTGCCGCCCATTGCCGGGCTGTTCGTTCCCGGAGGCTGCATGCCCATCCCTTCCTGCATCACGCTTTTTCCGCCGGTCATGCTGCCGTGAGAAAGGCCCGTCGTCTGCCCGAGCAGCCGTTCTGTCCCGTTATATCCGAATGCCAGCTCCAGCACGGAGTTTGTCTGGCTGCTGCCGATATAGGGGCGGCTTGATGCGGAAATGGAATCAACGGCTGCCGCCCATGAGACGGAGAGCGCCAGTAGAACGGCTGCAGAAGCGAGAAGTGAGATCAGTTTTTTCTTAATGGATGTGTGTGATGCAATGAGATAAAAAAGCAGAAAAGCCGGAAGCACGATGTAGGCCTGCATCATTTTCATATTAAAGGCAAGACCGACAAGTGCGAATGCGGATAAGAGCCAAATGATTTTGCCGCGTTTCACCGCGCGCATCAAACACCAGGAACCGAGAAGCAGTGTAAAGACGAGCATGCTGTCGAGATTATTCGTCCGGCTGACGGCCGCCGCAATCGGCGTCAGCGCCATGACAAAAGCGGCGATTCTGGCCGCGCCCGTGCCGAACGAAGGCTTTATCATGAAATACAGCAGCAGAACGGAACCGAGCCCCGCCAAAGCCTGAGGAAGAATCACGCTCCATGTATGTACGCCGAAGACCAAAGCGAAAATCGTTTGAATCCATAAAGCGACAGGCGGTTTGTCCACCGTGACAAAGCCGGACGGGTCAAAGGATGCGTAGAAGAAGTTGTGAAAGCTTTGCGTCATGCTTTTGACGGCAGCCAAATAATACTGGTTGGCGGCATCATCCTGCCAAATGCCGTACATATTCAAAGCCGCTGCTGCTGATAAAATACCGATAAGAACGATGTCCAGTCGTTTTGTTTTCAATGGTTTCACCTCTTTTGTGACCCCATTGTAAAAAATAAATATGAAAAAGTTATGAATAAATGATAACGATTCAAAGAATGTTTTACCAAAATTTTCTTCGCGAAAAAAGAGGCGGAAAGCCATCGCTTCCGCCTCCCGCACATATATATGAGAGAGCAGCCTTTATTTGTGATCGTTCTCTTTTTGGATTTCAGCTAATTTGGCAAGCAGAATGTGCTGAGGCATGTGCATGATTCTCTCAAGCGGCATATTCAGTGATTCTGCGAGCTTTTGCGCCGTTTCGGCGGAAATTTGCAGCGGTTTCATGTGATCACTCCTTCCGTTTCTTTATTGTACTAAAATCAGAAATCTATCGTAAGAGGATATGACAAAGGAATGGAGGTTTGAAAAGCGGGGCTTTATAACAGAATGGGGGAGGTTTTTTATGCAATCGCCATTGATGTTATTACAGCTGAAGCTGGCTGATTATCAGAAAAAAGCCGCAGAACTGCGGACAATTGACGAATTTATCATACTGAAACAGACATTGCAGGACATGATGAAAGTATTCGCCGCCTGTGAAGAATGGGAGCTGTATCAAAAAACGGCCGATCTCATGGCGCAGACGGTGCTGCACATCCGTTTCATCGAATAAGAAAAGCCCTCGCTCGGGCGAAGGCTTTTCTTAAAAGGACCGTTCTTCTTCAATGTTTTTATGCTGATCATAAATGACAAGCTTAGACGGGCTGTTCTCTTTAGCCGTCTGCTCCGCTTTCTCGATCGCCGCGTCCTTCGATGTATAAAGAGCCGTCGGCGCCACATTTTCCACCTTCACAAACCATCCGTCCGCATCAACACTGGGTGTTACTGCATATGTTTTCATCCTTCTTACCTCCTGGTTTCGATTTATTTATCAGTTTCCCGGCATTCAGAATGGCGAAACACGCAGCCGCTGTTTAACAAATACAGGGAAAGCGATATTTTTCTATTCTTTTTCTTGAGAAATGGTAAAATGGAGTTTGGATATTTTTTAAGGAGAGGACGGTGCTTAGCATGACAGACCTTCTGAATGATCGGCTGCCGCCGCAAAACATAGAAGCTGAGCAGGCCGTGTTAGGTGCTGTTTTTTTACAGCCGTCTGCGTTAACACTGGCTTCTGAAGTGTTGATTCCGGATGATTTCTACAGAATGTCACATCAAAAAATTTACAATGCCATGCTCGTGCTCGGAGACCGCGGTGAACCGGTTGATTTGGTCACGGTAACGTCAGAGCTTGCGAATACCGATTTGTTAGAAGAGGTGGGAGGCGTCTCTTACCTGACGGACATCGCGAATTCCGTTCCGACAGCGGCTAATATAGAATATTACGCGAAAATCGTTGAGGAAAAATCCATTCTCCGCCGTTTAATCAGAACGGCGACCTCGATCGCTCAAGACGGGTATACGCGCGAGGATGAAGTTGAAGATTTATTAAGCGATGCGGAAAAAACGATTATGGAGGTCGCGCAGCGAAAAAATTCGGGCGCCTTCCAAAATATTAAAGACGTGCTTGTGCAAACATACGACAACATTGAGCAGCTTCACAACCGGAAAGGCGATATTACCGGGATTCCGACTGGTTTTATCGAGCTTGACCGGATGACAGCGGGGTTTCAGCGGAATGATTTGATCATTGTCGCGGCCCGTCCGTCTGTGGGGAAAACAGCGTTCGCCTTAAATATTGCGCAAAACGTGGCCACCAAAACGGATGAGAGCGTCGCGATATTCAGTCTTGAGATGGGTGCCGAGCAGCTTGTCATGCGTATGCTCTGCGCCGAAGGGAATATTAACGCCCAAAATCTCAGAACGGGAAATCTGACGGAAGAAGATTGGGGCAAGCTGACGATGGCGATGGGAAGCCTGTCAAACAGCGGTATCTTTATAGATGACACCCCCGGCATCCGCGTCAGCGAAATCCGTTCAAAATGCCGCAGGCTGAAGCAGGAAAACGGATTGGGCATGATTTTAATTGACTACTTGCAGCTCATTCAGGGAAGCGGCCGTTCAAGCGACAACCGCCAGCAAGAGGTATCGGAAATTTCACGGGCGCTAAAAGCGCTGGCACGGGAGCTTGAAGTCCCGGTCATCGCCCTGTCTCAGCTCTCCCGGGGTGTTGAGCAGCGGCAGGATAAACGTCCGATGATGTCAGATATCCGTGAGTCGGGAAGTATTGAGCAGGATGCCGACATCGTCGCCTTCCTGTATCGTGATGATTACTATGATAAAGAATCCGAAAACAAAAACATCATCGAAATCATTATCGCCAAACAGCGTAACGGCCCGGTGGGAACCGTCTCACTGGCTTTTGTGAAAGAATACAATAAGTTCGTAAACCTGGAACGGCGCTTTGATGACGGCGGTGTTCCGGCAGGTGCGTAAAGCCTCAAGCAATGTCTTGAGGCTTTTTTTCATTCGAAAGAATGAGAGAATGCCGTCCGTTCGGCAGACGAAATAAAGAAAGCGCTTTTATATAATGGCATTAAGGGAGGAATGATGATGACAATTGAATTTCCGCAATTTCAAGCGGCGCAAATCCGGATTGCCCGGCCGACCGGACAGCTCAAAGAAATCATCAGGTTTTATGAAGAGGGCCTCGGGCTGAAGAGGGTCGGCAGCTTTTCCGGACATAGAGGCTACAGCGGTGTCATGTTCGGCCTGCCCCATACGCAATACCACTTAGAATTCACCGAAGAAACCGGTTCGTCTCAGCCGGCACCCGTTCCGCACGGCGACAGCCTGCTTGTCTTTTACATCCAGGATCAGCAGGAGGTCATTCGCATCAGCAAGAAATTAAAGCAGATGGGATATGAGGAGAAAGAACCCGAAAACCCGTACTGGGAAGAAAAAGGCGTGACCATCGAAGATCCTGACGGCTGGCGGGTCGTCCTGATGAATACAAGCGGCATATAAATGACTGTCTGAAGAACCCTGATTACGGGTTCTTTTCCTTGTTAAAGCATGAAAGTTTCGGGAGTAATAGATAGCAAATGAAATAGAAAACGCTTTTAATCATGTTTAAGGCGAACAAATATAGATTGATAAGATTTAAATGTTCGGATTTACGATTGACTTTCTGTTTTGGCACTGATACACTTAATTTGTTTGAATGAGATATCGTTTTGAAAGGTTAACGGAGGTGCACGGATATATGTCTTCAGTAGTCGTAGTAGGTACGCAGTGGGGCGATGAAGGAAAAGGTAAAATTACAGATTTCCTATCAGAAAATGCAGAAGTGATCGCACGTTATCAAGGCGGAAACAATGCAGGACATACCATCAAGTTTGATGGAGTCACGTACAAGCTTCATTTAATCCCATCAGGAATTTTTTATAAAGATAAAGCGTGTGTCATCGGGAACGGAATGGTTGTTGATCCGAAAGCACTCGTAACGGAGCTTGCGTATCTTCATGAACGCAATGTGAGCACGGATAACTTGAGAATCAGCAACAGAGCCCACGTCATTCTCCCATACCATCTGAAACTGGATGAAGTAGAGGAAGAACGCAAAGGGGCCAACAAGATCGGCACAACGAAAAAAGGCATAGGACCTGCTTATATGGACAAAGCGGCGCGGATCGGGATCCGGATTGCAGACCTGCTAGATCGTGACGTGTTTGCAGAAAAGCTTGAACGGAACCTTGAAGAGAAAAACCGTTTGCTTGAAAAAATGTATGAAACGGAAGGCTTCAAAATTGAAGATATTCTGGATGAGTATTATGAATACGGCCAGCAGATTAAAAAGTATGTATGCGATACATCCGTCGTCTTAAATGACGCGCTGGATGAAGGCCGCCGCGTTTTATTTGAAGGCGCTCAAGGGGTTATGCTTGATATCGACCAAGGGACATACCCGTTTGTCACTTCATCCAACCCGGTCGCCGGAGGGGTGACGATCGGTTCAGGCGTAGGCCCGACAAAAATCCAGCACGTCGTCGGTGTATCTAAAGCGTACACAACCCGTGTCGGTGACGGTCCTTTCCCGACTGAGCTGAAAGATGAAATCGGGGATCAAATCCGTGAAGTCGGACGCGAATACGGCACAACGACAGGCCGTCCGCGCCGTGTCGGCTGGTTTGACAGCGTTGTTGTCCGTCATGCCCGCCGCGTCAGCGGAATCACAGATCTTTCTCTGAACTCAATCGATGTGCTGACTGGCATTGAAACATTGAAAATCTGTGTCGCTTACCGTTACAAAGGTGAAGTGATTGAAGAATTCCCGGCAAGTCTGAAAGCTCTCGCAGAGTGTGAACCGGTATATGAAGAAATGCCTGGCTGGACGGAAGATATCACAGGCGCAAAAACATTAAGCGATCTTCCTGAAAATGCGCGCCATTATCTGGAACGCGTATCTCAGCTGACAGGTATTCCGCTTTCTATTTTCTCTGTCGGTCCCGACCGTTCACAAACGAACGTCATCCGCAGTGTATACCGCGCTAACTAAGAATTTGCAGCAAACAAGCCTCCGGTCACGGAGGCTTGTTTTTTTATGTAGGAAAAAAATAATAGATTTTTTTCAAAAAAGTAGTTGCCACTTTCGAATGTTCTATGATATTATAAATCTCGTTGTTACGGAACAGCTTCAATAGAGTACTGCAAGAAAGCTTTTGTCTGAATGCTCTATGATACATAATCCGACACATCAAGAGCCATTAGCTCAGTTGGTAGAGCATCTGACTTTTAATCAGAGGGTCGAAGGTTCGAGTCCTTCATGGCTCACCACTTTTTATGGCCCGTTGGTCAAGCGGTTAAGACACCGCCCTTTCACGGCGGTAACACGGGTTCGAATCCCGTACGGGTCATTGATTTACTTTAGCGTTATTGCTAACTCCTTATTTGTCCTCGGAGGGCCGCCACGATACGGCTCTCCGGACAAATTACTGTAAGGTCCGGTAGTTCAGTTGGTTAGAATGCCTGCCTGTCACGCAGGAGGTCGCGGGTTCGAGTCCCGTCCGGACCGCCATTTTACTTTACTTTATAGTATAGAAAAGAAACATCTGGCTCGGTAGCTCAGTTGGTAGAGCAACGGACTGAAAATCCGTGTGTCGGCGGTTCGATTCCGTCCCGAGCCACTTACCCAAACGCATCTGCAATAGTAGGTGCGTTTTTTCTTTTGTTATAAAAAAGGGAGAGCCGGCTTTTCAGCCGGCCCAGAAGAAGACGTCAAACACTAGACGGCGTTTTTTTTTGTGAGGTTTCAAAAAAATATTATTTTTTAAAAGAAAATAAAAAACATGACAAAAGGATGGCAGTTCAATACGTTTTTGCGCTGTTCTCTTTAATTTTTTTATCTTTTGACCTGAAACCGTTATAATAGACGGGGAACGTTTTTCATGATCCGAATTGTGATCATCATGAAACATCAATAGATGAAATGAAGTCATTCTGGCAGGAGGAAAATCAAGATGATGGATAAGAAAATCCTTGTAGTCGATGATGAAAAACCGATTGCAGATATATTAGAGTTTAATTTAAGAAAAGAAGGCTATGACGTGCATTGTGCGTACGACGGAAACGAAGCCGTGGAAATGGTGGAGGAGCTTCAGCCTGATTTAATTCTTTTAGATATTATGCTTCCGAATAAAGACGGAGTTGAAGTGTGCCGGGAAGTCCGGAAAAAATATGATATGCCGATTATTATGCTGACGGCAAAAGACTCGGAGATTGACAAGGTCATCGGGCTTGAAATCGGAGCGGATGACTATGTCACGAAGCCTTTCAGCACGCGTGAGCTTCTGGCCCGCGTCAAAGCGAACCTGCGCCGCCAGCTTACGGTTGCGCCGGCTGAGGAAGAATCAGCTTCTAATGACATTCATATCGGTTCTCTCGTCATCTTCCCTGACGCTTATGTCGTATCAAAAAGAGAAGAAACGATCGAGCTGACCCATCGTGAGTTTGAATTGCTTCATTACTTAGCCAAACATATCGGACAGGTTATGACGCGTGAGCATCTGCTGCAGACTGTGTGGGGCTATGACTATTTCGGTGACGTGAGAACGGTGGATGTAACAGTGCGCCGCCTTCGCGAGAAAATCGAGGATAATCCGAGCCATCCGAACTGGATCGTCACAAGACGGGGTGTCGGTTATTACTTGAGAAACCCTGAACAGGACTAACCGGCGATGAATAAGGTTGGTTTTTTTCGGTCGATTCAGTTTAAGATCACGCTGATCTATGTGCTTCTCATTATCATCGCCATGCAGATTATCGGCGTGTACTTTGTGAAACAGGTGGAGAATTCTCTTCTCAAGTCCTATGAATTATCGTTAAATCAGCGGATTGACAATCTTTCCTATTATATTGAGCAGGAATATAAAGGAGACAATGACAGCACTGTCATTAAAGATGATGTCAAACGGATTTTGAATGATTTTACGAAAAATAATGAAATACGGGAGATTACATTTGTTGATAAAAGCTATGAGGTCGTCGGTTCTTCGAGGCCTTATGGCGAGGAAATAGCGGGAAAACAGACGACTGACCCGATTTTTAAACGGATTTTCTCAACAAAACAGGCCTATTCAAAAAAATATTATGATCCTAAAAGCAAAAACAGAGTGCTGATTTCAGCAAAACCTGTCGTCACAGAGAATCAGGAAGTTGTCGGCGCGATTTATGTCGTGGCCAGTATGGAAGATACCTTTAACCAGATGAAAACCGTCAACTCGATTCTTGCTTCAGGAACAGGCTTAGCCCTTGTTCTGACGGCTCTTCTCGGTATTTTTCTCGCCCGCACCATTACCCATCCGCTGTCAGATATGCGTAAGCAGGCGATGGAACTGGCAAAAGGGAATTTCTCCAGAAAGGTGCGGAAATACGGGCATGATGAAATCGGTCAGCTCGCAACGACATTCAACCATCTGACGAGAGAACTTGAAGATGCCCAAGCCATGACGGAAGGGGAGAGAAGAAAGCTTTCTTCCGTTATCGCGTATATGACGGACGGTGTCATCGCAACGAATCGCAACGGGGCGATTATTCTTTTAAACAGCCCTGCGCTTGAGCTGCTGAATGTTTCACGTGAAACGGCTTTAGAGATGCCGATTACGTCTTTATTGGGCATAAAAGAGAACTTTACATTTGAGGATTTAGTAGAACAGCAGGATTCAATGCTGCTGGAGATCGAACGTGACGATGAAACGACTGTACTGCGGGTGAATTTTTCCGTTATTCAGAGAGAGCACGGAAAAATCGACGGTTTAATCGCGGTTCTTTATGATGTCACCGAACAGGAAAAACTCGATCGGGAGCGCAGAGAGTTCGTTGCCAACGTGTCTCATGAGCTGCGGACACCGCTGACGACCATGCGAAGCTATTTAGAGGCGCTTGCAGAAGGCGCGTGGGAAAACAAAGATATCGCTCCGCGTTTCTTAATGGTGACCCAAAATGAGACTGAGCGCATGATCAGATTGGTGAACGACCTGCTTCAGCTTTCTAAATTCGACAGCAAAGATTATCAGTTTAATCGGGAGTGGATTCATATGATCCGCTTTATGTCACTGATTATCGATCGTTTTGAAATGACGAAAGAACAGCATGTCGAATTTATCCGCGAGCTTCCGGACAGAAATCTGTACGTGGAGATTGATCAGGATAAAGTGACGCAGGTTCTCGATAATATCATTTCTAACGCACTGAAATACTCACCGGAAGGCGGACATGTCACTTTCTCAGTCGATGTGAATGAGAAAGAAGAGCTGCTTTATATCAGCGTAAAAGATGAAGGTATCGGCATTCCGAAAAAAGATGTGGAAAAAGTCTTTGACCGTTTCTACAGAGTGGATAAAGCGCGCACAAGAAAACTCGGCGGCACCGGCCTCGGCCTTGCGATTGCAAAAGAGATGGTTCAGGCGCACGGCGGAGACATCTGGGCCGACAGTGTAGAAGGCAAAGGAACGAAGATTACATTTACTCTTCCATATAAAGAAGAGCAAGAGGATGATTGGGATGAGGCGTGAAAATATAAAAACAGTCATACTGTCAGTGCTGGTCGTCATTAGTCTTGTTTTAACATGGGGAATTTGGACATTCCAGCCCAATTTTTCAGAAGGCACGGCCTCAACCAAATCGACTGTCCGGGAAAAGCATAAAATTGACAAAACGAGCCAAAAAGTGTCGCAAACGGTAAAACCCCGGGATATGTTTATTCATACAAACGGCTCTCATTACAAAGTGAATGATGAGACGCTCTTTAATGACCTGTGGGCGGATTTGCCGCAATGGGAAGTAAAAGGGATGAAGGATATTTCCGATCAATACGACAAGCTCGGTTTTAAAAATTGGCTTTACGGCAGAAACGGCAATTCGGCAAAGCTCGATCTGCAATTCAATGACACCATTCCGATTGATTTCTTCCAAACGATGTTTAAATGGTCGAATCCGTCAATGGAATACAGCTCATTTGACCATATTGTCATTCCGTTTAATGAGAATAAGACAAATAAGAAGATTTACATGGTCTCATACAGCAAGCAGCTGATTTTGGAAGTGACTGTGGAATCGGCGAATTACCGCAATCTGATGAATGAGCTGTACAGCAAAAAGTCGAGTATGCCGTTATACCACCTCTATTCGGTCGGAAAAAGCAAAGAATTTCTCATGCCGAATGCGCGATTTAATATGAAGGAAAAAGAATTTATCACTGAAACCATTAAGACGAACCTGTTTAAGCAGACGCTTTTTAATGATCCGAGCACGGTCAGAGAAGACCCGAATTACAATCGGAATGTGCTGACTGACGGAATCAGCCGTCTGGAAATCAATTCGACACAGCGGCAGATTCAATTCCAGCATCGGAACCTGGCACAAAGCGCTTCTTATCAAACAGGGGAGCTGATTAAGAAAAGCTATAAATATTTAGAGGATACGGGAAGCTGGACGGATCATTATCAATTTTTCAATGTGAGTGATAACCAGCAGCTGAGTTTCTACATGTTTAAAGACCAAATGCCTGTGGTCAACAGCACGTCTAAGCCTTTCGGATCCGGACCTGTTTTGACCCTGCAATGGGCCAATGACGAGGTTCTCAGCTACAAGCGGCCGAACTATGTTCTCGGACCGAATCCGATTAAAACAAAAGACGTAAAAATGATGAACGGCAATGAGGTTGTGTCTCTGCTGGAGCAGCAGGATAAATACGACGTGAATAAAATCGACCAGATCTTCCTGTCCTATCAAATGGTCTCTTCATCAACGAATGATCTCGTTGAACTGGAACCCGTCTGGAGTATGAAAATCAACGGGAAGATCGTCCCGATTACGAAAGATCTGCTGGGGAAGGAGGAGGACGATAATGGAGTGGAATAAGACAAAAACGATCTTCATCATTGCCTTCCTCATCCTCGATATTTTTCTCGGCTATCAGTTTTTTGAAAAACGCTCGAGCAGTGAATACGAAGTGATTAAAAATTCAAATGTGGAAAAAGACATGGAGATGGATCATATCACTTTCGGCAACCTGTCCTCTGATTCTGCGACGGGCTACCGGCTGACGGCGGGCCAAAAGGTATTTACCGCTGAAGATATTGATGCTTTGAAAGATCAAAAGCCTTTAATGGAGATGCCGGCGGATGATCACAAGGTTACCACACTGAAAATGAAATTTACCGATCCGGTCGGTTTATCGAAGCAAAAAACGCAGGAGGATGCGGAATCGCTCGTCAGCTCTAAAGTAACCGGCGGTGAAAAATATAAACTGTGGAAAGTCGACAAGGATAAAAAACAAATCATTTTTTACCAGATGTATGACGGCCAGTTTATTTATCAGGATTTTGACTCGTCCACGGATGCGATCGGACAGGTGATTCTGCATCTGAACGATAAAAACGAGGTCGTATCTTACGAGCAGACCATGCTGGAGTCATTCAAGCGAATCCAGACGGAGAGCCTGATTCCTGAGCTGGATGCGGTCGAATTATTGTATTCTCAAAATTACTTAAAAGCGAATTGCGCCGTTAAAAGCGTCAAGTTCGGCTATATTGCCCAATATCCGCTGACAAGTACGCAGGTGCTGGCGCCGGTATGGAGAATTACAATTGAAGATAAGTCAAAAGGGACGAAGAAAAAGACACTGCAAACGTACACTGTGAACGCATTGGAAAGCACAGTCATTGATAACAATCAAAATAAATAATGGAGTGAGACACAATGGGCTTGCAATTTAGCGTGCTTGCGAGCGGGAGTACCGGAAACGCGTTTTATCTGGAGACAGAGGAGCACTCTTTTCTGGTGGATGCCGGCCTGAGCGGTAAAGCGATGGACGGGCTGATGGAGAAAATCGGCCGCAAGATAGACGACGTCGACGGCATCTTTGTCACTCACGAGCACAGCGACCATATTAAAGGGCTCGGCGTCATTGCGAGAAAGTACGGTCTTCCCGTCTACGCGAATGAAAAGACGTGGAAAGCGATGGAGAATCAGATCGGCAAGCTGGATACCGGACAAAAGTTTTTGTTCCCGATGGAAAGCGTGAAATCCTTCGGCGGGCTTGATGTTGAGTCATTCGGCGTCTCTCATGACGCGGCCGAGCCGATGTTTTATGTTTTCCACTACCAAGGCAGAAAGCTCGCGCTGATGACGGACACCGGGTATGTGAGCGACAGAATGAAAGGCATTATCCGTTCGGCCAATGTGTTTGTGTTTGAAAGCAACCATGATGTCGGCATGCTGCAAATGGGCAGATACCCTTGGAGCATTAAGCGGCGGATTTTAAGCGATGTCGGCCACGTCTCGAATGAAGACGCGGCGCTCGCCATGACTGATGTCATTGGCGACGGCACATCGCGCATCTATTTGGCGCATCTGAGTCAGGACAACAATATGAAGGAACTGGCGAGAATGTCCGTGCAGCAGACATTGGCTGCGAAAGGATTTGTCGCCGGGGAAACGTTTCAGTTATTTGATACCGATCCGAAAATCCCGACGCCGCTGTGCGCCGTGTAATTTTTCCAAATGAATCATGATTATTAATCCGCGATCTGACCCACACTATAAGCAAATCGAGTACTCTTGAAAGGATTTGAGATAGGGTGGATTATAATCGCGATGATGAACAGTACGCCTCCGAACAGCCCCGCCGCAGCAAGAGAGGGTACTTTCTATCAAGTCTGATCGGCGTCATCGTCGGGGCCGCGCTCATGGCTTTCCTGCTGCCGTACTGGACAGGCGGAGACCATGGAGAAAGCAGCAAAAGCACCAGCCAGCGTCTCGGCAGCGAACAGGTGAAAACAGTCAACGTAAATGTCAACGATGCTGTCACGAATATGGTCAGCCGTGTATCAGATTCGGTAGTCGGTGTTCTCAATATCCAAAAGACCGATATTTGGGGAGAGGGCGGCGAAGCGGGAAGCGGATCGGGCGTCATTTACAAAAAGAACGGAAACACTTCTTATATCGTAACCAATCATCATGTCATTGCAGGTGCGACTGAAATTGAGATCAGCCTGAAGGATGGCTCACGCGTGCCTGCTGAGCTGATCGGGAGCGACCGTCTGATGGATCTCGCCGTGCTGAAGGTGAAGTCTGATAAAATCAAATCGGCCGCCCAGTTCGGCAATTCTGATCAAGTCAAAGTCGGAGAACCGGTCATTGCGATCGGAAATCCGCTCGGGCTTGAATTTGCGGGATCAGTGACACAGGGGATCATTTCAGGCACGGAAAGGGCAGTGCCCGTTGACTCAAACGGCGACGGACAGCCGGATTGGAATGCGGAAGTGCTGCAGACCGACGCCGCGATTAATCCCGGCAACAGCGGAGGCGCTTTGATGGATATATCGGGCAAGGTGGTCGGCATCAACTCAATGAAGATCGCTGAATCCGCCGTTGAAGGCATCGGCCTGTCCATCCCGTCAAAGCTTGTCATTCCCGTTATTCAGGATTTAGAAAAATACGGAGAAGTCAGACGGCCTTTCCTCGGTATTGAGATGAAATCCTTAACGGATATTGCGAGCTACCATTGGAGCCAGACGCTGAAACTTCCGAAAGGCGTTAAAACCGGGGCGGTCATTATGGGTGTCGACGCGTTTTCACCGGCCGGAAAAGCGGGTTTGAAAAAGCTCGACGTGATTACCGGGTTCGACGGACATAAGGTCAATGACGTTGTGGATCTCCGTGAGCGCCTGTATCGCAAAAAGATCGGCGACCGTGTGAACATCACGTTTTACCGTTCGGGAAAGAAAAAAACAGCGGAAGTTAAACTGACAGAAGCGGATCGATTACAGAAATAAAAAAACAGCCCGGATTTCCGGGCTGTTTTTTATTGATTTATTTGTTAATATTATACTATTATGAAAACGGGGAGGTGAAACACATGAAAACGGCTGATGTGATCATCGTATTGAATGAAATTGAAGGTGAATGTGAAGGAAGAATTATTTTAGAATGCAGAATTTAAGAAAATGAAACATGTCATATCAAACGTCCTTTTTCAGGGCGCTTTTTTTATGCCTTTTTTCAGAAGCCATAAAAAAGAACTGAACGTGGGTCACAACACGTTCAGTTAAAAATGGGTATATTTAGAAAAAGGTAGACATGAACTTAGAACTTTGTGATTGAAACAGACTGGTGCTGCTGAATTGAAGCGGCAGATGAAACTGCCGGCAGCTTATTTTTTGTTATTTACAGATGGCTCCGTTTTGAGCGTTTACTTTCACCGTTTGTTCCGTATGGTTTTGGGCAGTGATTTTCACGATGTACTTGTAGACGCCGTTTTCTTTCTTCATTTCAGACGATTTCACAGCGCCTTTGCAATGGCTGAGCGCGATGGAATGCGCTTTTTTAGAAGCGATCATCACTTGTTTTTTCTGCACTTCTTCTTTCAGGATTTTTCCGCTTTTGCCGTCCATGTGGAGCGTATGAAGCTTGCCGTCCTGGCCGAATATGCTGACAACATAGACTGATACGCCGTTTTCTTTTTTCATTTGAGCGGATTTCACAGCGCCTTTGCAATGGCTGAGTGCGAACGATTCCGCTTTTGCACGGGTCATGTATTGCTGGTTATTCTTTACATCATGTTTGACGATTTTGCTGTTTTTACAATTGATATGGAATGTGTGAAGCTTCCCGTCTTGTCCTGACACCTGAACCACGTAAACCATAGCGTTATGTTCGGTCTTCAGCTCAGAAGACTTCACTGTTCCTTTGCAATTCTTCACGGCGATTTTTTCAGCGCCGGATTTTGAGATGAATTGCTGTTTCTTTTCAATTTGGTGTTTCACGACTTTTCCGCTGGAGCTGTTGACATTGACGGTGTGCTGCTTTCCTTTTACGTCAAGGACGTTGACAACATATACGTAAGCGCCGTTGACTTTTTTCATTTGCGCTGATTGAACGGCGCCTTTGCAGCTGCAGTTTTTCAATGCGGTCTCTTTCGCTTTAGAGATAGAAACGGAAGCCTGCTGTTTCGTTTCCACTTTCGTCTGCGCTGCGTCATCCTTATGAATGACAGCCGCATGCGCTGAAGTTAAAGAACTGATTGAAATAATGGTTCCCAGTGCAGCTCCTGATAAAACTTTTGTAATTCCCATCATATATTCCTCCTTAAACATTTCATTGTTGGCTTCCCAACTAAGGCTTATTGTAAAGACCCAAACTGAAAACAACATGAATCTAAGCTGAAAACTTCCTGAATTCAGCGGATTTTCAGCTTAGATTCAGTTTTGTTTCAGATAAAAGCGAATAATAGAAGGGGAAGCGAAAAAAATAAACACAGGCTGATACATCTAAGGAGAGACTGCATCATGGATAAGTTGAAAGGCATCAAGGTGCTGATTGTAGACGACGAGCCCGCCATCATTGATTTTTTAACGATGGGGCTTGTCAATGAAGGGTTTGAAGTGATGTCCGCGGCAGACGGGATGTCGGCGATGAATCTTGTGAAAACATTTCAGCCTCATATTGCCGTTTTGGACGTGATGATGCCGGGAATGGATGGGCTTGAGCTGTCAAGGATGCTTAAGAAAACAAGCAATACCGCCATCATCATGCTGACCGCGAAGGATGAAGTAGAGTTTCGCGTAAAGGCGCTGATTGAAGGCGCTGATGATTACATGATCAAACCGTTCAGCTTTGAGGAGCTGCTTGCCAGAATTTACGCAAGAATCCGCAACCAGTTTCCGCATCTTTTCGATGAGGTGGTGCTCGGCCCCTTCCGAATCGATGACCGGAGCAGAGAGATTTTTTACAATGAACAGCCTTTGAAGCTGTCCGCCACCGAATATGAACTGCTGAAATGTTTAGTGCTCCACCACGGAACGGTTCTCAGCAAAACGAGGATTCTCGATCAGGTATGGGGCTATGATTTTTACGGGGAAGACAATATCGTCGAGGTGTACATCCGTTCTTTGCGCGAAAAGCTGAAGGACAAAGAACACAAGGTGATTCGCACGGTTCGGGGCGCCGGGTACAGGGTGGATCTGGCATGAAACGGCTGTACAGAACCCTGCGATTCCAGCTCCTGTTCAGGTCACTGGCGATTTTGGCCTTGCTGTTATGTTTCATCGGCGGCACTCAGTACATGTTTATGACACGGACGATGTATGAAAATCAGGCGATCAGCATTCAGAGTTATATCAATTCAATGGATCAAAGCGTATGGAGGTCAATCAAAACCCTTGCCCGTTCCGAAACATCGGCTCATCCGAATTTGATTTACCCAGGGGTGACGGTTGCTTTTATCAATCAATCATACAAGATGTCTGTTTTATCAGAAGACCCGCACGCGGGGGCCGCTCCTTCTTTCCCGAAAAAAGTGTATCAGGATGCGCTGACAGATACAATGGCGCTTCACTATCAGGTGGCTCACAATAAGGCGGGTGAGGAAATCATCGTCGTGTTTCAGGCGATTTCCGTTGACGGAAGGCAGGCGGGAGTTGTGCAGATGAGCACGCTGACCCAGCCTCTGAATGATTCGCTTTTCCGCCAGATCAGCATTTTCGCGGTGCTTTCCTTTGCGGCTTTGGTCATCGGACTGTTTGTTTTCTTGCCGGTGATCCGGCTCACACTCAAGCCGCTGTCCCGCATTGTGCGTATGATGGGTGACATTAATGCCGGCAGTCTCGATAAACGGCTGCCGATCGATAGGAAGCAGGCCGAAATTGAGTCATTGGGCATCTCCATCAATCAGATGCTGGAACGGATTGAAACCTCTTTTCAGGCGGAAAAAGAAGCGAAGGAACGAATCCGGCAGTTTGTATCAGACGCATCACATGAGCTGAGAACGCCGCTTACCTCCATTCACGGCTTTATCGAAATTTTAATGCGCGGAGCGGCGGAGAAGCCGGAGCAGAAAGAAAAAGCGCTTCAAAGCATGTACGCGGAATCCGCCAGGGCGAACAAGCTGATAGAGGATCTTCTGTTTCTCGCGAAGATTGACCGGGTGCCGAGCTTTGAAATGAAAAAAGGCGCATTGGGAGACGTCATTTTGGAAATGGAGGCTCAGCTGAAGCTGCTCGCGAGAAACCGGAAGCTCGAGTTCTTTGTCGATCAAAAGATAGAATCCGTTTTTGACAAAGACAAAATGAAGCAGGTCATTCTCAATCTATTTTACAATGCGGTGCAGCATACGGATGAAGACACGGGTGTCATCACCGTCTCCCTGCAGAAAGACGGAGGAATCATGCTTATGATTGCGGATAACGGAACGGGAATCGCTCCGGAGCATGTGCCTCATTTGTTTGACCGGTTTTACAGGGCGGAAACCTCCCGATCCCGTCAATCCGGCGGCGCGGGGCTGGGTCTTGCCATTACAAAAACCATTATCGACAGCCATAACGGAACAATTGAAGTGAAAAGTGAGCAGGGAAAAGGCTCCGTGTTCATCATCCGGCTGCCGGGATAAACCGGGAAGCAGGAAGAAATATCACAATTTATATATAAATTCTAAATTTTCAAAAAATAACTTGTCCTTTTCCAATATTGATGATAATATCTAGTTATTGGTAAAGGGGGTGTGTACTGATGAAGATTGAAGAACTTGATCTTGATACAGAAACAGCAAGCTTGGTGCATCGCTGCTAGTAAAGCCGTGACTCCCCTCATTGGGGAGTTATTATCTTTCAGGGGGTATGTCATGATGTCAACGGACTGTAAGCGCTGGAAGTTTAAAGACAGCGTGCAGGTGCTGACCTACACGGCGCATATTATCATTCAATATCGAAAGGCGATTAAGCTTGCGCATACGAGTGAGATCAAAGAGGCGGTTGAACGGCTGATCACCGGCTGTGAAAAACAAGAGCTTTCTGATCTTCTGGGAGAGGAAGCGGGAAACCAGTTTTTCGATGCGTTAATGAAATTGGATGCTTTAATAGAGCCATGGCAAAACGGCCGTGAAGGCCGCATCACTGAAAAGCAGCTGTACCATTTTGAGAAATACAACCAAAACCCCAATCTGATCCAAAACAGATTAGACGGCAGCAGGGCAGCGATCGTGGGTCTGGGGGGCGTCGGAACGATCATTCTTCAAAACCTTTTGGCGGCGGGCATGCAGCATTTTATTCTCATTGATTTCGATGCCGTATCAGTACATAACCTGAACAGACAATTCGTCTATAATAAATCTTCTGTAGGCAAATTAAAGATCTCAGAATGCAGAGATTATATTGCGGGTATCAATCCCCATGCGGACGCAGCACTTTACCATCAGGAAATTACACAGCCGCAGGACCTGTGTGTGTTAGATCCGTATGAAATTGATATCGTCATAAATGCCGCTGACAAACCCCATAACATTTCTGAATGGGTTTACCGGTATTGTAAGGAGCGGAATATCGCGTTTATGACCGGGGGTGTCGGCAGCTTCAGCGGCCAATGGGGGCCTCTGCTCACGCCTGAATCCTATCAATCCGGCGTCACTTATGAAAAAAACATGCCGGCCGGACTTCTGAACTGTTACCCCGATGAACCGATCAAAGGTTCCTTAGGAGCGACAAACGGTATTATATCCTCATTTATGTCTCATGACATTATCACATATCTTGCAGGCGGAAGCCCGAAATCCCTGAATACCCGCATCGGCCTGGACTTTGACGGACTTCATATTACAGAAACGAAGCTTTCTCAAAAGGAAAGCGCTTTATGAAGACGATGCATCGTACGGCGAGAAAACCGGGCGACCCTCTGAAAATAGAAATCGACACAAGCCCGATACGCTTGAACCCATTAGATACGCAGGATTACACAAGCAAGATGATTTGCAGCATTATGTATGAAAGCCTGCAGGACGGCTATAACTGCCGGATCATCCGCAAAGATCCCCGCACCTGTCAGGTGGACATTCACCCGGACTATTTAGGTGACGCCGAGGGTGTGGTTCAAACGATCATCTATCATCTGACGAAAGAAAATCAAAGCCCCCATCTCGGCAGTTTCCTGAACATAAAACAGGCCGTTCCGTATGTAAAAGGCCTCGTCTCATCCGATCAGCTCGGGGTGAACGTAACGGGCGAAAAACGCTTTGAAGTCACCTTGGACGAGCCGTCTGATGAGATAGAAGCCGTTTTGCAGAGCAGCTTTCTGATTCCGGCGACCGCCGGGGGCGATGTGCCGGAAAACGGCCCGTACCGATTCAAGCGAACGTTTGAAAAGGGGCTGGAATTTGAGCGGAATCCGCAATATAAAATGACGCCCGCGGATCACCGCACGGTTCAGACCATCCAATTTATTTTGAATGATGATCTGGAAAAAAGCATCGGGCTGTACGAAGCGAATCAAACGGACGTGACCTGCCACACCCAGTTTCATCATTCAAACATGAGGTATCGGCAATATGCTGATTTTAAAGAAAATCATTTGCCGATGTTATTTACCTTCAAGGTAAAGGACGACATGCTGAGAACTTTCATTCAGCATTATTTTGATAAACAAAAGCTGGCCGGGGATTTGGGGCATATCATCACACCGACTGATTCACTGATCGGTATATGGGAAAGCGGGAGGACACCGCAGAAAGATCCGCCCCTTTTGACAAAAGAAGAACCGGTCCGAATCGTTTATGCCGATTATTATCCCAACGGAGAGATCATTGAAAGGCTGGCTGATCTGTTTCGGCGGGCCGGAGCGGACGTATCCGTCTCCCGCGTCAGTCATTTCAATGATTATTACCATATGGATAAAAGCGGGTTTGATATTGAGCTCCATTTGTTCCTGCCGGCTTACATGCATGAGCTGAGCTATATCAAATATTTCATCCGCGACATCAGCGATCCGGAGAAGAAAAAAACGATCATTGATGCCATAGGATCTGAAAAAAAGAAGGAACTTTTTGGGTTATTCGAGAATACAACTCATTATTGCCCAATTTGTTTTGGGAAAAGTCTGTATCTGCAAGATCCATGTATAGAGGGTTTTAGTGTAAAGACTGACGGGCTCCTTTCTGTTCATGATGTTAAATGCAGATAGCTGGAAAGGGGTATTCATTTGCGGAATCGAAATTTGCTTTACTTCTCCGGTTTTTTCGGAAACTTCTTTTTCGAACGGGGAATTTGGATTTTATATTTAACAAGCATGAATTATTCATTGTTTCTTGTGGGCATCCTGCAATCGGTCCTGAATTTGGCGATGTTTCTGGCGGAAGTGCCGAGCGGCGTCATCTCGGACAGAATCGGGAGAAAAAAATCGCTCTTGCTCGGCCATTTTATGGTCATTATCTATTTGGTGATGTTCCTGAGCTTCCATAACTTCATCGCCCTCTTCATCGCCCATATTATATACGGTATCGGGCTGACGTTTATATCAGGAACGGATCACGCCTTTTTGTTTGATTCACTGAAAGAACAAGGGAAAGAAAAGTGGTACGGCAAATCCATCGGAAACTATAACGGACTTGTCATACTCGGTCTTGCGATCGCCATGGGCATCGGCGGCTACTTGCAGGAAATATCATGGTCGTATGTGTTTATCGCCGGGATTGTCACTCAGCTGATTGCGATGGCGGTCATTACACAGCTGACGGAAATCAAATTTGAAAACAGTGAACACGAAACGCAGACGGTCGGTGACATCTTAAAAGAAGTCAAAGATTTCTTCAGGCTGAACAAAGCCTTTAAATATCTGGTGCTGTCACTCTCCGTTTTCTTTGCGATTACATCGGTTTTTTATATGTACGGACAAGATTTGTTAAGTCAGGAAGGGCTGTCCGTGCGCAATATATCCATTATTTTTGCGGGACTGTCCATCTTGCAGGCGCTGTGCTCCATCTTTTCTTCCAAGCCGGCGGAAAAATTCACGCCGAGGCGCGTGCTTCTGCTGACATTCTGCATCATCGGGGCGGCCTATCTGTTTATACCTTCGGGCAGTCTGTACGTGACGATTGCAGCTTTTGTCGTCATTAACGCGCTCTATGATGTGATAGAACCCGTATCCAGTCAGGTGGTGAATAATGAGATTCCGTCCAGAACGAGAGCAACGCTGCTGTCCATTATCAGTTTGATGACCTCGCTCTTCATGTTCATTGCCTTTCCGTTTATCGGATTCTTAACGGACTATTTTGATTCAGCTTTGCTGCTGACCGCAATCGGGGTATTATCCATCTTATTGTCGCTGTTTATGATGCTCAGCTTTTACAAACTGAAAGCGAGCGTCGCCATCCAGAATAAAGTCGAGCTTTGAACCAGAATGACAAAGGGATGATGTGAGTTGCTGAATATTCATAATCTTACGGTAAATTTAGCGGGAGATACGATTTTCAAACAAGTTTCTTTTTTCATCAATGAAGGCGAAAAAGTGCTCGTGGCCGGGCCGAACGGTTCCGGCAAAAGCACGCTGTTCAGGGTGCTTTCCGGAGAGCTTGAGGCAGATGAAGGAACGATTGCGATCAACAAAGGGGCGAAGGTCGGTTTGCTGAAGCAGATCGCTGATCCCCATGAAGATCTGACGTTGTATCAATATCTGGAAAAATCGTTTGAAGCTCTCGCGGCGATCCAGAAGGAAATGAAGGCCATTGAGCTGAAGCTTTCGGAACCGATGAGTGATGACGAGCTGACTGCTTTATTGGAAAAGTACAGTCAATACACGGAAACATTTGAGCGGAACAACGGCTACCAGATGCACGCGATGATTGATGAAGTATGCAATGGGCTCAGCCTCAGCGAATTAAAGGATCAGCCGTTTTCAAAGCTGAGCGGCGGCGAAAAGACAAAAGCCGGCCTTGCTGAAATTTTAATCCGCAACGACGACGTTATACTGCTGGACGAGCCGACCAACCATTTGGACGTCCATGCGATTGAGTGGCTTGAAGGGTTTATTAAAAAATCGAACAAAACCATTCTGTTTACGACCCACGATAAAACGTTTGCCGATCAAACGGCGATGAAGGTGCTCGAGATTGACGATACCGAGGTGAAGATTTGGCCTTACGGATTCAGCGAATACTTGAAAAAGCGGGAAGAATTCATCATCGCCCAGTTTGAGAAATATGAAGAACAGCAGAGAAAAATACAGAAGATGAAGGAATCCATCGCCCAGCTGAGAGATTGGGCCAACCGCTCGAATCCGCCGTCTGTCGGCCTGCACAGACGCGCGAATAATATGGAAAAGGCGCTGAAAAGGATTGAGCTGATCAATAAGCCGGTCCGGACGGAGCAAAAATTAAAAAACGCATTTCAGGAAGCGGGCGCCGGTTCAAAAGATATTGTGTTCATTGAAAACGGAAAGGTGACCAACGGATCTTCCCTTTTATATCAAAATGTGAACCTGCGCATAAAGCATAAAGACAGAATCGGCATCGTCGGCAGAAACGGCGTAGGCAAAACAACGCTGATCCGCTGCATCATTGGGGAAAGAGAACTGTCGGACGGCACCATTAAAGTGGGGGAAAATCTTAAGATAGGCTACATTGATCAAAAGAGCCACGTCGGAGATTCGAGTCAGACGATTCTGCAATTCTTTAAAGAAAATCTGCTGACTGAAGAGGGCATGGCCCGGAATATGCTGGCCAAGTACGGATTTTACGGGTCGTCGGTCTTTAAAAAACTTTCCGTCCTGTCGGGCGGTGAGAGAATCAGGCTGAAGCTGTCCATCTTAATGGAAAAAAAGCTGAATGTCCTGATCCTGGATGAGCCGACCAACCACTTGGATATTGAATCTCAGGAAATTCTCGAAAACAGCCTGATGCAGTTTCAAGGCACCATCATCTGCGTTTCTCACGACAGAAACCTGCTGGAGAAGTTCAACAAGATTTTCTGGCTTGAGAATCAAAACGTCACCATCTTTTCAGGTCCATACAGTTACGCCAAACAAAAAAAACGGCAGATTGCCGAATAAAAGGGGAATGGATATGACCATTGACAGACTGACAATCAATGAGTTATCGTACGATCTTTTTGTAAGCGAGTATGCTGATAAGAAACCTTTTATTTTGACGGGGGCAATGGATCACTGGGAATGCAGGCCGTGGACGCTTGAATATATTGATGAACACTATGGAGACAGAATGGTCACCATCCGGAAATCAGATATCGAAGGGGTCAAAACGTTTAAACAAGTAAAGCTTTCCAACTATATCGAGTACATTGATCAGAATGATGACAAATGGTACTGTGACTGGAATTTTACGCAGCTGAACCAAAATGACTTAGACCTTGTCTATTCCGCACCCGAGTATTTTACAAAAGACACATTGAGAGCGGATGAAGAAACGGGACGGGACTGGAAATGGTTCTTTCTCGGTTCTAAGCAGACAGGCACGCCGCTGCATCAGGATTTTAACAGCACGCACGCGTGGAACGGCGTCATTTTCGGGGAGAAGGAATGGATCTTCTATCATCCGGACGACTCTCCGTATTTGTACGAAGGAAATATCAATGTCTTTGATGAAAAAGACATTGAGCAAAAACCGCTGGTGCAAAAGGCGTCTCCGATCCGCTTCAGACAAAAGGCGGGAGAAATCATTTACGCGCCGCGCCATTGGTGGCATCAAGTCGAGAATACGGAACATACATTGGCAGTGAGTGAGAACTTTTGGTTTACCGGAGAGCGGCTTGCCAATCAGATATAACCTGACGAAAGGCTGAGGAGCATCTCAGCCTTTTTTTGTATGGATTCATTTCATCCGGTCCAGACCGAATTTTTTCAGGCGGTATTGCAGGCTCTGTCTGCTGATTCCGAGCTCGTTTGCCGTTTTGGATATGTTATTGCCGTGTTTTCTCAGGGTTTTTTCGATCATGTATTTTTCGAAGTTTTCCATTTTGTCTTTTAAATCGGTGCCGGGCTGGGTGCTTGCGGCGGCTTTGGTTTCCGTGTCAGCGGGTTTGATTTTCATCCGGTATTGGTAAGGCAGGTGGGCCGCCGTAATCGTCGTTTCATCCGTCATAAAGTTCATGGCGCCTTCAATCATATGTTCAAGCTCGCGAATGTTGCCCGGCCAGTCATATTCCAGGAAGAATCGCTGCACATCGTCACTGATCGAATCGACATGCATTTGGAACAGGTGATTGTTTTTCTGGATAAAGACTTCGGCCAGAGGCAGAATATCCTCCTTGCGCTCCCGGAGCGGGGGAATGATCAGCGTGACAACGCTTAAGCGGTAGTATAAATCTTTGCGCAGCCGCTCTTCTGAAATGGCGGTGATCGGGTCTTCATTCATCGTGGCGATGATGCGGACGTCAATCGGTTTGTCCTGAGCTGATCCGATGCGCCTGATTTTCTTTTCCTGAAGGGCGCGGAGCAGTTTTGCCTGCAGGCTGAGATTGAGAGAGTTGATCTCATCAAGGAGCAGGGTGCCTCCCTGCGCCTGCTCAAATAAGCCGGGCTGGTCGATGGCTCCGGTAAAGGCGCCTTTTTTCGTGCCGAATAAAATACTTTCGACCAGACTGTCCGGCAGGGCGGCGCAGTTTTGTGAGATGAACGGGGCGCCTGAGCGCTGGCTGCCGTTGTGAATGCTTTGGGCGAACAGTTCCTTGCCCGTTCCCGTCTCGCCGGCCAAAAGCACCGATGATGATGTGCGGGTTGCCCGTTTCGCGTTTTCGATGACTTCCCGAATGACCGAGCTGTTGCCGAGAATACTGTCAAACGTGTAGCTGTTCTGTTCTTTCCTGTGCATGTTCTCCCTGATCAGCCGTTCGAGCTTGGTGACGTCCTTGGCGATTTCTACGGCGCCCTTGATTTCGCCGTTTTGCACAATCGGGAAGGTGTGGTTGATCGTCGTGATTTCCTGGCCTTTGTTATTGAAATAGCTTTGCTTCACGTTTTTAATCGTTTTGCCTTCTTGAAGGGCCTGAACGAGCGTACTGTCCTGCTGATTGGAAAACATAAATACATCAGTCAGGTTTTTATGCAGGACGTCCCGTTCATCCATATCTTCAATCTGCATCATTTTCTTATTGTAAATGACGGTGCTGCCCTTCTCGTCCACCACATGCAGCCCGACATCAATCTCTTCCAGAATGCTTTGTAACACGAGTGTGTAAAATTCGCTGGTTGTGTGCAGTTCAATTCCCCCTCTCAATCGTCTTAACATTCATTATTTTAAAATAAATCGAACGGAAAACGCAAAAAAATTTTGCGCTTGGACGATATTTAAAAATAAATGGAAATTGAGGTAATAAAACCATTGACTTTTTTAGGAAAATGGTCGATGTTTAGATATATACTTAAATATCTAAATCATGTATGTATGAGAGGGGGAAAGTTTTTGAATAAAGCTTTTAAAGCACTGGCCGATCCTACAAGGAGAAAAATTTTGGATTTATTAAAGAAACAAGACATGACAGCTGGTGAAATTGCGGAACACTTCGACATGTCAAAACCCAGTATTTCTCATCACCTTACCATATTGAAAAATACTGATTTGGTTCACGATGAGAGGAAAGGCCAATTTATTATGTATTCATTAAATACCACTGTATTACAGGATCTTATAGGCTGGTTCTTTTCTCTGACTGATTCAGAACATGATAATAAGAAAGGCGGGGAATCATGAAAAAATATCTCTTTTCGGCAGGAATCATAGTTTTAACTGTTTTCACATGGGTTTGCACATATTCATCTTTACCGGACAATTTGGCGACACACTGGGGATTAAACGGAAGCGCAAATGATTACACTTCTAAATTTAATGCAATGGTGATGCTTATTGGCATCATGATTATTCTATATATTTTAATGGTTATCATCCCTAAGATTGATCCTAAAAATAACTACAAAACATTTATGCGGCCATATATGGCTATATTTAATACAATGTTTGCGGTTGTGTTTGTCATTAATCTGATTACCATCTTGACCGGCTTGGGATATGATCTCCCGATTACTCATTTAGTAACCCTTGCAGTGGGAGCATTATTTATGGTGCTTGGAAACTTCATTCAGATCGTTAAGCCTAATTTCTTTTTAGGGATAAGAACACCTTGGACGCTGAGCAGTGAAAGAGTTTGGAAGGATACACACAGGGTTGGTTCGAAACTTTTTGTCTCGGCGGGCATGCTCATGATGCTTGCAGCTTTTTTGCCGCCGGTGTATAGAGTGTCAGTCATTTTCATGGCTGCAATCGGCTGTATCATATTATCTTTACTATATTCTTACATTGTATATCAGAGACAATTGAATAAATAACTGTTGAGTAGGAGCAATCTAATTGGATTGCTCCTATTTTGTCAGCGGAAAACGCAAAAAATTTTTGCGCTTGGCTGAAGTTTGCACGCAAACTGCCGGAAAATTTTGCGGGAAAAGAAAGAATGCTGGCGAAACATCCCGTTTTTTCGGATTGGCACGGAACTTGCTTTATAAAAAGGGAAAGCAAGATCTAATGTTGAATGATTACAAAACAAGGGGGAATCAGATTATGTCAGCTTTCACAAAATCTCAAGAAATTATCAGCCAAACTTCACATTACGGCGCGAACAACTATCATCCTCTGCCGATTGTTATTTCCGAGGCGCAGGGTGTTTGGGTAAAAGACCCTGAAGGTAATCAATATATGGATATGCTGAGTGCTTATTCTGCGGTGAACCAGGGGCACAGACATCCGAAGATCATTCAGGCGCTGAAGGATCAGGCGGATAAAATCACTCTGACGTCACGCGCATTCCATAATGATCAGCTCGGTCCGTTTTATGAGAAAACAGCCAAGCTGACCGGAAAAGATATGATTCTGCCGATGAATACGGGGGCGGAAGCCGTTGAATCCGCTGTCAAAGCGGCGAGACGCTGGGCATATGAGGTCAAAGGAGTAGCGGATAACCAGGCGGAAATCATTGCGTGTATCGGCAACTTCCACGGCAGAACAATGCTTGCGGTATCCCTTTCTTCAGAAGATGAGTATAAACGCGGTTTCGGACCTATGCTTCCGGGTATAAAATTAATTCCATACGGAGACGCAGAAGCGCTGCGCCGGGCGATCACGCCGAACACAGCTGCTTTCTTATTCGAACCGATTCAGGGAGAAGCGGGCATCGTCATTCCGCCGGAAGGATTTTTACAAGAAGCGGCCGCCATTTGTAAGGAAGAAAATGTACTTCTGATTGCTGATGAAATTCAGACGGGACTCGGCCGCACAGGGAAAACATTCGCGGTTGACTGGGAAAATATCGTACCGGATATGTTCATCTTAGGCAAAGCGCTCGGCGGGGGCGTCTTCCCGATTTCGTGCATTGCGGCGAACCGTGACATTCTCGGCGTGTTTAACCCGGGTTCCCACGGCTCGACATTCGGCGGAAACCCGCTCGCTTGCGCAGTATCGCTCGCATCTCTTGAAGTCCTTGAGGAAGAAGGGCTGGCAGAGCGTTCCCTTCAGCTTGGCCGTTATTTTAAAGAAGAGCTTGAGAAAATTGATAACCCGATCATAAAAGACGTGCGCGGACGCGGCCTGTTTATCGGCGTTGAACTGACAGAAGCGGCCCGCCCTTATTGTGAAAAGCTGAAAGGCGAAGGGCTTTTATGCAAAGAAACACATGATACCGTGATCCGTTTTGCACCGCCGTTAATGATTTCCAAGGAAGACTTGGACTGGGCGATCCAAAAGATCACAAACGTGCTTCAAAACGCGTAAAACCTTGATGCGGCAATGCTTTCCCTCGGCTTGTATGGAATTTACAAATAAAAAATTCAGCACACTCTATTTGCGCGGCGACAGTATTTTAGTATAATGTATCTTTATGTACGAAAATGAATTTAATATAACATTCATATACAAATAGAGGCTCTTTGGACAGCAAATCGGTTTCAAAGCACCGGCTTGGTTCCAATACAAGTTGCTGAAGGGGTGCAGAATAGTGAATACAAATCAAAAAGAGAATCAGCTTCAGCGCACAATGAAATCACGCCATTTGTTTATGATTTCATTAGGCGGAGTGATCGGCACCGGGTTTTTCCTGAGTACCGGATTTACAATTAACCAGGCGGGACCGCTGGGCGCGGTTCTGTCTTATCTGGTCGGCGGCTTTATTATGTTTTTGACCATGCTCTGCTTAGGCGAGCTTGCGGTTGCCCTTCCCGTATCAGGGTCGTTTCAGACGTACGCAACCAAATTCATCAGCCCCGCTTTCGGTTTCGCATTCGGCTGGCTGTACTGGCTCGGCTGGGCGGTGACATGCGCCATTGAGTTTTTATCTGCGGGACAATTGATGCTCCGCTGGTTTCCGCATGTTCCCGTATGGGTGTGGTGCCTCGTGTTTGTCGGACTGATGTTTCTTTTGAACGCCATTACCACAAAAGCGTTCGCTGAGTCGGAATTTTGGTTTTCCGGCATTAAAATTGTAGTCATTCTGCTGTTTATTATTTTGGGCGGCGCCGCCATGTTCGGCCTGATTGACATGAAACACGGCGAGCAGGCTCCTTTCTTCTCTCATTTTTATGAGGATGGATTGTTTCCGAACGGCATTAAGGCTATGCTTATTACGATGATTACCGTAAACTTCGCGTTCCAGGGAACGGAGCTGATCGGGGTTGCCGCGGGAGAAAGTGAAAATCCCGAGAAAACGATTCCGCGCTCTATCCGGCAGACGGTATGGAGAACGCTTGTCTTTTTCGTTCTCTCCATCATCGTCATTGCCGGCATGATTCCGTGGAAGCAGGCGGGAGTGGTCGAAAGCCCGTTTGTCGTGGTGTTTGAACAAATCGGTATTCCATATGCCGCCGATATTATGAACTTTGTTATCTTAATTGCGCTGCTCTCAGTGGCCAACTCAGGCCTGTTTGCATCGACGCGTATCTTATATGCCATGGCGAACGAAGGACAAGCCTTTAAATCGCTCGGCAAAACAAATAAACGCGGGGTGCCGATGAACGCTCTGATCGTGACGCTGGCCGTCGCCTGCCTGTCACTGCTGTCTAAAGTAGCAGCGCCGGAAACCGTTTATATGTTTCTCTTATCATTAGCCGGACTAAGCGCGCAGGTCGGCTGGATCACGATTTCCCTGTCACAGCTGATGTTCAGACGGAAATACATCCGCGAAGGCGGCAAAGTGGAAGACCTGAAGTTTAAAACACCGCTGTACCCGGTGCTGCCTATTATCGGGCTGACGTTAAACACGGTTGTTCTGATCAGCCTCGCATTTGATTCAGAACAGCGGCTCGCCCTTTATTGCGGCATCCCGTTCATGGCGGTGTGCGTTATCGTCTATCATCTGTATGTAAAAAAGCATAAGCAGTCAGAAAAACAGATAGAGCTTTAAATCTTTTCGTGTCCAAGTCATCTTTGAGAAACCCGCACAGGACAACATACAACATGTTGAGGTGGAAAAACGGATGAACAAGAATATCTCAGTTATTGGAATGCCGATGGATTTAGGACAAGCACGACGCGGAGTGGACATGGGCCCGAGCGCCATCCGCTACGCGCATCTCATTGAACGGTTATCTGACATGGGGTATGCGGTGGAAGACTTAGGCGACATCCCCGTCAATCGTGAAAAACTCAAAAATGATGAAGAGCTGAAAAATCTGAACTCTGTGCTCTCGGGGAACGAGCAGCTCGCCCAAAAGGTGGACAGCGTCATTGAGAATGAGCGGTTCCCTCTCGTCTTGGGCGGCGATCACAGCATCGCGATCGGAACGCTGACAGGAACGGCAAAGCACTATAAACAGCTCGGCGTCATCTGGTACGACGCGCACGGCGACTTAAACACCCTGGAAACATCGCCGTCAGGCAATATTCACGGAATGCCGCTGGCCGTCAGCCTCGGCGTCGGGCACGACACGTTGGTGAACCTGGGCGGCTATGCCCCGAAAATCAAGCCGGAGAACGTCGTCATCATCGGCGCGAGATCGCTTGATGAAGGCGAGCGTGAATACATTAAGGAAACAGGCATGAAGGTATATACGATGCATGAGATTGACCGCCTCGGCATGACAAAGGTCATTGAAGAAACCATTGACTACTTGTCAGACTGTGACGGCGTTCACCTCAGCCTTGACCTCGACGGCCTTGATCCGAGCGACGCACCCGGCGTAGGCACGCCTGTCGTCGGCGGCATCAGCTACCGTGAAAGCCACTTGGCAATGGAAATGCTGTATGATGCCGACATCATTACTTCAGCTGAATTTGTCGAAGTCAACCCGATCCTCGATCACAAAAACAAAACCGGCAAAACAGCGGTCGAGCTGGTAGAATCTTTGTTGGGAAAAAAACTATTATAAAATATGAGCCTCCGCACCTGCGGGGGTTTTTTTGTTGCCACGAGGAAACTAGCGGGCTTTCACCCTCTTTTCGGAACTGTAAATATGATATATTTATTACACAAAATGGGAAAGGGAGGTGTCCTGACAGATGGCTGAGGTGATGGCCCACGAAACAGTTGCGAAAAAAATCAGTAACTGGTATGAGGAAATCAAAAAGCACAACACCGAATCGGCTGAGGCGTTAAGAGAACAACTGCTTACGGATCTGCAAAATATGACACAAAATCAAACGGTGCTCCTTTATTTTAATTTAATTGATTCCCGCTATAAGCTTTTGATGGAAGAGTATGAGAAAACAGACGGCATTTTAAAAACGATCCAGCTGAACGCCGATAAAGAAAAAACAGACCAGATGATTCAATACTATTATTATTTCTTTTCCGGAATGCACGAGTTTTACCGTAAACGGTTTATGAACGCCATTAATTTTTACCGGATTGCTGAAAGCAGGCTCCGGCACATACCGAATGAGATTGAAAGAGCCGAGTTTAATTATCAAGTGGCGATTGCCTACTATGAAATCCGCCAAAACTACTTTGCGATGAACCACGCGGAAAAAGCGTTGGAGATCTACAAAGCCAATGAAATGTACGCGGTCAGAGAAGCACAGTGTTTCATGGTGATCGGCTGTAACAGAATGGACTTGTTTCACTACCAGAAAGCCGAAGAGCTCCTGCAGACGGCGGTTCATCAAGCCGCCAAAGCGGGCGATCCGCATATTGAGGCGCTCGCCCACTTTAACGCAGGCATTTGCTATGAAAGACAGGAAAAGCTTGAGGAGGCGCGGGTCGAGTTTGAAACGGCTCTTGATCAAAAGGAGCATTTGCAATCAGCATATTCGGTGCGGAGTCTGTACATGCTGGCCAGAGTGTTATTGAAACAGGAACAGACGGATGAGGGCCGGTTTTGGCTGCATAAAGCGCTGAATGCCGCTGAAGAAAAAAACGAGCCCGTATACACCGAAAAGCTGCGCATCTTACAGCATGTCTTTATTGACCAGAGTGAAGAATCGCTTGAATCAGCTTTCGCCGAGTTAAGAAGGAAAGAGCTGTGGAGTGACGTTTCCGATTTGTCGTATCAAGCCGCGGCGCATTTTAAAAAACAGGAGAATTACAAACTGGCGGCGAAGTATTTTCAGGAATCAATTGATGCCAATGACCAAATTTTGAGATTAACGGAGGGGATTCGTAATGAAAACATGTAAATTCATTGTACTCTCAGCAGCCTTGGCAAGTCTCATTTCGATTGGATTATTTGCGCAAACTGGTTCAACGGCACAAGCCGAACAAATCATAAAACCGGCGGAAAACGGAGCCTTCGGATAATACTTCATGATACCGCTTTCAGTCCGTGTTTTGTAAGGAGTGATTCAATGGCTATCACGCTGCAGCCGATGACAGGACAAGAATTTCAGTCCTATCTCGCCCATTCAGCCAAGCATTACGCTGAAGAAAAGGTAAAAGCGGGAACGTGGCTGCCTGACGAAGCACCGGAATTAGCGGAGCTGGCGTTTAATGACCTGCTTCCTGACGGCCTGGAGACGGCCGATCACTATTTATGGACGCTGACATTGGACGGAAAGGAAAATGCCGGCTGGCTGTGGCTGCACGCCGATCCGGACCACCCGCAGCAGGACGCATTTATTTATGATTTCGGCCTTCATCCGCCTTTCCGCGGCAAAGGCTATGCAAAAGAGGCACTCGCAAGGCTGGAGGACAAAGCCAAAGACCTGGGTGTCCGCAAGATTTCTCTCCATGTGTTCGCTCATAACGAAACGGCGCGGAAGCTGTATAAGAAGACGGGATTTCTGGAGACGGATGTCATCATGAGCAAAAAGCTGTCGTGAAAAGGGGCCCGCACGCTGGGCCTCTTTTGTTATTCATCTAACAATGTCATCATGTGTTCCGGATAACGCTCGCCGGCCGCGGTGCCGATCGGAAACATCTCATCCAACCGCGCCTTCACATCCTCGGGAAGCACAATGTCGAGAGCGGCGAGGTTCTCTTCCAAGTAGTGTTTCTTTTTTGTGCCCGGGATCGGAATGAGATCATCGCCGTTTGCGAGAACCCATGCGAGCGCAAGCTGAGGCGCGGTAATATTCATTTCCCGGGCAATGGCGGTAAGTTTTTGGACGAGCCCTATATTCACCGCCAAATTGTCTCCCTGGAATCTCGGCGTTCTTCTTCTGTAATCATCGGCATCCAGCTGCTCGGTCGACGTCATCTTTCCGGAAAGAAAACCTCTGCCGAGCGGACTGTAAGGCACAAATGAGATGCCGAGCTCACGGCAGGCGGGCAGGACATGCTCCTCCGCTTCCCTGCTCCATAAAGAATATTCCGATTGAAGCGCGGCAATCGGGTGAATGCGGACGGCGCGCCTGATCGTTTCTGCGGAAGCCTCTGACAATCCGATAAACCTCACCTTTCCTTCGTCTATCAGCTCCTTCATGGCGCCGACAGTTTCTTCAATCGGCACCCGCGGATCAACCCGGTGCAGATAGTAAAGGTCGATATAATCCGTCCCGAGGCGTTTCAGACTGGCGTCACACGCTTTTTTCACATAATCGGGCCGTCCGTTAATTTCGATAAACTCACCCTTTGCGCTTCGGACATAACCGAATTTCGTCGCGAGGCACAGCTCCTTTCTGAATGGGGCGAGCGCTCTGCCGACAAGTTCTTCATTCGCACCCAATCCATATTGATCAGCCGTATCAAACAAATTCACGCCGAGATGAACGGCATGATGCAGTGTGGAAATCGACTCTTCCTCACTCTGGCTGCCATAGTATTCCGACATGCCCATGCACCCTAACCCCATTGCGGAAACCCGCATCGAACCGATCGTTCTGTCCTTCATATGTCCTCCCCCTTTCTTGTATAATAACCGGATTTCCTGATATTTGAAAATGTTTTATGCATAAGATTTACATATTGTTATAAAATTTTTAAAAATCTGTAAATTGTATATTTTTTTATCGCAATTCCGTCATATAATGCAAATGTGGAAAAATTATACTCAAAGAAAAGAGGCGAAGTCATGATGTGTAAAAAGCTGTTCAAAGCCGTCCTCCCGTTTGCCCTGTCATTCACCATGGTTCTGTCGTTCTCCGGTATGAATGTAAAAGCGAAAGAAACAGAAACAGCCCGCTACGCAAAAGAAATCGCAGAGCTTCAGCAGGGCACGACTCCCCAAGACGTTCTCCAATCCGCCAAAGAGCTTGCCAAACAGAAGCACGTTTCAACAGAAGCAATTCTCAAGCAGTTTCATCAAGAAATCACGGCAGACAAGGTGCAAGGAAATGTAATCGCTTCCAAAGAAGGGATCTCTGCGATGGGCGGATCGTCAGGAACCAAAAAACTTCCGAAAAGCACAAAAGGCAATATTTATTACACGAACTCATACACGGCTTATTACAACCACGGGCATGTCGGCATGTATTCATCCGCTGATAAAATTGTCGAATCCGTGCCGGGAGACGGCGTCCGCCAGATTGCTTATAACGGCAGAGAAGTCGAAGACAATTCAATCGTTCAGACCGTGAAAGTCACTGATGCCCAAAAACAAGCCGCCGCTGACTGGGCTGTATCAAGAGTCGGTGATGAGTACTCCTTCAACTTCGTCAATAACAGAAATACGGGCCATGATGGCGCCAAAAACTGCTCAAAACTGCTGTGGTCGGCATTCCTTTTAAAAGCGGGGATTGATATCGACTCTAACGGCGGCTTAGGCGTATATCCGCGCGACATCACAAGCTCGTCCTACACAACCACGATTCTGACCATTCACTAAGGAGAACAACGTGAAAAAAATCATCTGGATACCCTTAGTGATCATCGCCGCCGCAGCGGTCTTATGCTTCTTCTATTTCCGCACGGAAGATCCTGCGGAGGTTGCGAGAGACACATTAAATGACCCTGATTTTCTGAAAGATAAAGAGGCGCTGCTGTATTTCTCCACTGCGGCTGACCAAGACACGTTCGGCGGCGGAAAAAGCTACGCCCTCTTCGCCGATGAAAAAGGGCGGCTCTCTTCTTATCACATGAAGGGGCTTGAGCTCGGATCGGCCAAAGTGCATGACGGCAGCGTGCTGCTGGAAGACAAAAAAGGAATCTACACCGTTCAGGGCGGTCTTCACACGTATAAAAGAGCGTACCAGCATACGGGAGACAGCGCGGGATATATCGAGCGGGCGAAAGGCTTTTACACGCTGTATAATTCGGGCTACGACAAGAGCGGCGGCAGCTATCGCTCAGAGCTGTACCGCCAGATTGACGGCAGCTGGAAGCAAGACGTCATCCCGCATTACATCCGCGCTTCAGGCTTTTTTAAAGATCATCTTTTCGCACTCACGCCGACAGATGACGAAAAAGGCTATCACATCCAAGACATTCAGGCCGATAAAGAAAAGCTCCATACAAAATCAATCGCGACATGGCCGTATAAAGAAGGCACGTCTGTCGAATCCCAGCTCGCCGCGGACGATAGCGCCATCTGCTTTGTCACCAGAGGGGAAAAAGCAGATCACATCTATCAAATGGTGAAAGTCATGAAAAACAGCGGCGCCATCAAAACGTATGACATCGCCGCATATAAAAATGACGAACAGACGATCTATGACTCCATGCCGTTCAGCTTCAAAAAAAGCTTTTTCATGGAGCGGCGCAGCTTCTATTTCGTTGACGGCTTCGGAACCGTCTACCGCATCAACCCTGAGACCGGAAAAAGCAAAAAAGCCTTCACCCTCCCCGCATCACGAATGAAAGCCGACTTCAAGGAGCTGACCCATCAAAACGGGAAGCTGTATCTGTTCACGTACAGCTACAAAAAGCCCGCCAAAATCGAATCCTTCGACCTGAAAACGGGCAAAAAGCTGAACGACCGGACCATCCCAAACCTGAAAAACATCGTCACGCCGAAAAGCCATCTCAAGCTGTACGATGTGCAGGTGATGGGTGGGTTTTGAAGAGTATAAACATTTCGGAAGAGCTTGCCGCGTTTTTAAATGACGGAAAGCTGGACTGGATAGATGTATGCTCTACACTGCTGGCGTGTCTATTAAGAATTCTGTTCGTACTTCGCTTAGAAAAAAGAGAAAACACGTAAAGAGCCGGATGCTGAAAACACCGGCTCTTTTTGCGCGTGATTTGCCGAATTGTGGATAAAACTCAGCCCGAAGCACTACTAACATGTGTATAAATAGGTTATATTGAAAAGAGAACAATTGCCGCGTGCAAAAGAAAATCGGAGGATGTAACAATGAAAACCGCTTATTATTCTTGTGAAGAACATATCGAAACCGTGCTGGACATGTACATAGATGATCATGAGCTTCCGCCCGAAATCAGAAAAATCGAACATACTAACAGTTTATCCACAGCCTGTGAATTATGTGGGGACACTGCAACATATCTAGTAGGGAACGAATGATCCTACACAAAATACAGAAAAGATATCCACAATTGTGGACAATATATATGAATAACTTGTTTCTAAAGTGGGGATGACCTGTGAATATCAATATTGTGACCATCGGAAAATTAAAAGAAAAATACCTCAAGCAAGGCATTGAAGAATACAAAAAACGACTCTCAGCCTACGCAAAAATCGACATCATCGAACTCCCGGACGAAAAAGCTCCGGAAAACCTGAGCGACCAAGACATGAAAATCGTCAAAGACAAAGAAGGCGAACGCATCCTGGCCAAAATCAGCCCGGACACCCACGTCATCGCCCTCGCCATCGAAGGAAAAATGAAAACATCCGAAGAACTGGCCGATACAATAGATAAGCTGGCGACATATGGAAAAAGCAAAATCACCTTCGTCATCGGCGGCTCACTCGGCCTAAGCGACGCCGTCATGAAACGGGCAGACGACAAACTGTCATTCTCGAAGATGACGTTTCCTCATCAGCTGATGAGGTTGATTTTAGTAGAGCAGATTTATCGGGCTTTTCGGATTAACCGTGGGGAGCCTTATCATAAGTGAGTGAAGTTTGTAAATACCATTTTCTTGATGTATTCAGCATGAAAAATAATCGTTAAGGATCATATTTTGTTATAATATATTCATATGGAAAAATTATGAACGAAAGGATGACCATTTTGGAAAGAAAAATAGATTTACTTATGAACTCGCGTTTCGGGGAGAGGGTAGCCGAAGAGGATGAGAATTTAGCATCGTATTTTGTTGAAACGGCAGTATGGAATCAATTGTTGATGGGGGAAATTGATGTAGTCCGAGGAGTGAAAGGTTCAGGTAAAAGTGCATTATATATGCAACTATTAAAAAAAGAGGGTAGTTTTGCTGCGAAAAACACCTTATTAATACCTGCAGAAAACCTAGAGGGCACACCTGTTTTTAAATCTGTTCTTGGTGATGCTGATTTAACTGAAACCTCGTTTCAGTACCTATGGTCTATCTATATCATTACTCTGATAGGTGATAAAATCAAAGATTTTCGTAATAGAAGCGAAGAAGTAAAAGATTTTATTAGAAGACTTGAATTAGAAGGTTTATTAGAAGGTAAAGGGATAAGACGTCTCCTTACGAATGTTAGAGATTATGTTTTTGAATTCTTTAGAAATGTAAAAGAAGTTGAAGGAGTAGTAACCGTAGAACCTACAACTAATATACCTATTTTAAAAGGGAAAATCTCTTTAAATGAACCAAGTAAAGAACATAGAGAATTAGGAGCTATATCAATTTTTGAACTTCTTGAAATGGCTAATGAGGCACTTAAAAGTGTTGACTTAAGCGTTTGGATAACATTTGATAGACTTGATGTAGCATTTCCCGGAAAACCTGAATTTGAAACCTTAGCTCTAAGAACACTTTTTCAGGTTTACAATAATATAAAACTGCACAAACATATAAAATTAAAAATCTTTATTAGAGAGGATATTTGGAAACGAATTACTAAAACGGGTTTTAGGGAGGCAAGTCATATAACAAAGCAAGTGACGATTGATTGGTCAGAACAGGATTTTTTACATTTACTGGTTAGTCGTATTCTTGAAAACGATATTCTTTGCAAATTTTTTAATGTGGAAAAAGATGATGTATTAAAAGATAGTGACAAGCAGAAAAAAATATTCTATTCTATTTTCCCGAAAAAAGTTGAAGTAGGAAAGAATCCTGAAACATTTAAATGGATGATTGGACGGGTTAAGGATGGATTAAAAATAACAGCTCCAAGAGAACTCATTCATTTAATGAATGAGGCTAGGGCAAAACAAATTAAATTGTTAGAAACTGGTACTCCAGAAAACTCTTATTCAGAAATCATAGGACGAAGTGCTTTGAAGGACGCATTAAAAGTAGTATCCAAAATTCGTTTAGAGCAAACAATTTATGCAGAATATGCACATCTAAAAAAATACATAGAAAAACTTGAAGACCAGAAAACTGAACATGATGTTGGTACCCTTTCAAAAATATTTCTAATAAACAAAGAAGATACAATAAATATTGCAAATGAATTAGTGTCTATTGGATTTTTTGAGGAAAAAAAGGGTAGTCATAAACCTTATTGGACACCATTTCTATACAGAGCCGGACTTAATATGGTTCAAGGTAAGGAAGACTAATATTATAGAGATAAGAGTAAAGGGGGAGTATAAAGCTTCCCTCTTAATTTTTTATGCTTAAGTAACTCTATATTAGATTTAAAAAAATTCACATAAAGCTACATCAATTCTCAACTGTCATTAGTCTTAATTAAGCTTGTTACCATAGGGATGTTTCGAAGACTTTTATCAAAAAATGATTCAAATCTCACTTAGATAGAGACTATGATAAATTTTATATTATTTAAGTCGTCATTTAATTAACGTTTATTACAATAGAAATATAATCTATAGAGGTGTTGAAATTTGAAGAATGACATTTTGTTACCTAATAAAATTAAAGTTTTTATAAGTTCAAGGTGTGGACAAGGTTTTGAAAGGTATGATGAAGTAAGAAAACAACTAAAAAAACTTATCGAATCGACAAAGATTGCTGATGTATATCTATTTGAGGAAAGTGGAGCTTCGACACAGTCAGCAGAACAGGATTATTTATATGCCCTAGATGATAGTGATGTATGTCTATTCTTAATAGATAATAAAGATGATGTTACATCTGCAATTGTTAGAGAAATAACTAGAGCCAAATCACACCCAAAAAAGTCAATATATCTATTTTGTAATGAAAAAGAAAGTAAACCTACGCAAATCCAAGAAGAACTTATTGGAGCAAAAGGAGCTAAATATTATATAGTTAATAGTTTTAATGAATTTGCAAATCAAGGATTTAAAGATTTAATAACAGACATATGTAATATTTATAGACACTATTGTAAAAATAGACTCATAGACCAAGAATTTCACAATTCTGAACAGAATAAAATAGAAATAGGTTCAATAGCTTCTGAATCACTAGAGAAACGTATTTTACAAGGAATTGATAAATCAAAAGCATATATCGGAAAAAAGATATTTTCTGTTAATAAAGAAGTGAAAGAAACGAGTGAATTAGATAGATTTTATGAGCAATTTCTAAAAGTATTATTTGGTGAAAAAAGTATTGAAGAATTCAATGGGGATTTATTTTTAGAGCAAATAAAAAAAGAGCAAAGTGATAATATGCATCTAGTAGTAAAATTAAGATGGAAAGCTATTCAGTTTTACTGGCTCGATGATTTTGATTCTGTATTAAAATACTTAAAGGAAGCTTTTGACTTATGTAAGGAAAGTGGGTTACCTGATTGGATTTCACAGGATATACTGATAGATTTAATAAATATAGAAAATCAAAAGTTAAATCAGGAAAATAAATTCTCCTCTAGGAATGCTGCACAAGAAGAGTTAGAAAGTATGCGTCAATCTCTGTTTTACCCATCAATTGATAGATATGAAAAGCTATTATATAAAGAAATTAATAAAGCATCAACAAAAAAGAAAACTGAAACTGTGTATACTGTTAACCTTGGTAGTAATTTAGATGTTTATATTAAATATTTGACTAACATTTATATTGTTGGTGCCTTTAATGGATCTTTAACTCAATTATTATTATTGAGAAATAAAATAAAAGATATATCATTTCAATTATGTGAGGAATATTCCAATTGGGAATTCAGAGTGTTGCTGTTAAAAATGGCAGTAATAGTTGGAGATAGCAAGCAAACAGAAAATACAATTTCCTACTTTAATAGCATATTAGGAAAAATCAATTATATTGATGTGAAAAATATTTATAATTTTACAAACTGCCTCCCGGTAAAATCAGAAAGAATAAAATCTAAGCTAGAAGTATTTAAACATTTAGGGTATTATTTTAGCGATGAAGATTACATGTGTATCAAAAGGGAGTTATTGGAAGAGATTCATAATTATATTGATAATACTTTTATAGTGTCTATGGGAAAATTAATATTTGATTCTTTGAAAGAAAATATCAATAGAATCGAAGCCGATGAAATATCTAGAGTATGCATAAAAATTTTAGAAAAAAAGATGTTTCGCTTTTATGATGATGCTTTAAATTTGATAGGAATAATAAGTTTTAAAGGGATATCTACTCAAAACCTTGAAAAAATAAAGAATTTGTTGAAAGGAATCATTTTAGATTCTAATCTAGCAAACCAGTGTCATAACCTCTTATATGCAATTATAAATTTAAGAAAACAGATAATAGCGGGTACTTCGGAATTAAATCAAGTTGTATTAAGTAACATGTCTGAATCAGATCGCAAAATTTATAATTTAGAAACATCTAGTGTCAAAAGAGAAAGCCATATTATGAGTTATGTTCAGGAGATCAAGGAACAAATTGAGAAACAAGGTAAAAATGGGATTTACAGTGTGAAAGCGCAAAACCCATATCTAATAATCCAAAATATCATTAAAGAGGGTTGTGAAATAGTTGATAACTATCTATTAAATGAAGTTCTTCAAGTATGTAATGAATCGTTATGTGCAACTAATCTACTGTATTCTGATAAGGTGAGTGCTTTACAATTAACTATTTATATTAAACAGAATTTCGAAAATATTGATTACAATTTTAAAGATTTATATCAATATTTGATTAAACACGAAAACCATCTCTTTGAAGGAAAAGATGATCTTTTTCAAAAATATTCGACATTAACCGTAAAGATTAATTATTTTATGCTTAAAATGGTATGTTGCCAACTAGATAATGTTGATTTATTAAATCTATTAAGTGAAATTAATAATGAGGATGAGTTTGAAAAAATCCAATGCTTAAGGGCCATTATAAATGCTATAAATAATGAATCATTTAAAAATATAGAATCAGATATTCGTAGTATCATTATTCAATTCACTTTAAGTTTGAAGAATGACAAAAATCAAGATATACGGTATTTATCAATTAAAGCATTGCTAAAAATGATAACAACCAAAACTCAAAAAGTTATACTGACTCAGCTTTCACAATCTATGGATTATGAAAATGTATATATAAAAAATCTTATAATAGGAAACTTTGAAAAATTAGCAATTATAGATTCCAAAGTTAATAATTTAATATTGAAGAAAGCTTCCATAGATAATCATTATTTGGTTAGGACCGAAGCACAAAAATATATACAGACTAGAGCAATTAATATTACTCAATAAACTTGTTTAGAAAAAAAGAGATAATAAATGTGAATCAAATAATTTACTTTCAAATTTGAAAACAAATTATTAAGGAGTAAATACATGAAAGAAGAAATGATTTTAAGAAAGGTGATTTATTTTTTATCAACGGCAGAAACACCAAGGGAAGTATTTTTAGTATGGAATAAGCACAAGGAACATTTAAAATACTTTAAGTTGAGTATAAACCTAGATAATTATGATAAAGATACTTTCCCGGTTGGATTGGGAGAATTGGTAAATGCAGTTGATCAAGACTTTATTTCTTACTTTCAAACCGGAAAGTTATATTACATGGATGATGAATTACTGAATGATATGTTATTTAATGAAAGTATATCATTTCCTATTGACTATTCTGTGATGTTAGATACTAATTATGCTAGTTATATTCCTCGCTTTTTGAACAATCAAGGGAGTAGTGAATTTGAGAAAGAAAGTATTTACAAAACTATAGATACTCTACTGAAACATAAATTTCATTATGATTATAATTTCTATTTAGTAGAAAATTATAATAAAATTATTAAAGATAATGGGAGTTTTGATGCTTCTATAAAAAAACATAGGGATATGTACGAGAATTTAGTATTTTTAGAGCTATTTAAAAGCATTGATAATGATATATACATAAATAAGAATATTATTGAATACCAAATTTCGAAGTTTGAGGCTATCCAAAGAGTAGACGATATAATATATAAATTATATAAAACTAGGGAAGGTAAAAGTTCATTAAAGAAGTTCTTAGATATGCATCAGAATTTAACATTACTTCTGATCGGAATTATCAAAATACAGTTCAGTTCAAAAAAAAATGCAAAAAATAAAATGATTAAGTTACTTGAATATGTCCAAAATAAAGTAGGAATTTATTATGAAAGAGAAATGGTTATTGCGCTTAAATATTTCAAGAATCCTAAATCTGTTGGGATATTTAATAAAATTAATAAAGGTGGTAATCAAAAAAAATTACTCGAAAAAATTGAAAACACAGCTTGGGATTTTATGGCTCCGAGGGTAATGGAATATTTCTCTAACTTGAATAGTGAAGGAAGATATTTTATACCATTTTTCTTATCCCACGACAAAAACTTGAGAGAGCTTTTAACTTTATTTGAAATTAAAGGGGTTTTACAAGATATTAGAACGGGTCAGTTAATACCATTCACAAAAATCTCAAGTGCTGAACTCTTTAAAAATGAAGGAGTAGAAATAGATCTTTCTTTCTATTCTCAGGAATCCACAAATAAAAGACGATTAATATATGAAAAGAATATTAACGAAGGTTTTAGAATTCTGCAAAATGAATTCTCTGAGTTGAATGACATAATGAATTAATTGGAGCCTCTCTATATTATTTTACATTTAATTTTATGTTGTTTTATATAGCATGTTAACAGACCTAGGTATAAAACGCTGGTTTTGTTAATCCCTCTGTGCTGTATAGGCAATAGGGTAAACACATTATTATTCCTTTGCGGGGAAGTTATATAAATGCATTTGCTAAAAGTGAATTTAAAGTGATTATTCTACTAACCGTACAAGAAAATAATACCCAATCGCAGTAAACTGTGACGGCTAAATATTTCTAGGGAGATAAATCCTTGAGTTTAATCAATTGGATGCTCTTATGTCAAAGGAAAATACTTTTTATATAAAGACTCGGTGAACCAAGATCATAAGTCCCGATTATCTTGTATAGCAGGCCGATTTGTTGTCAATATTCGATTTACTATGAAATCTCTTGTTGGCTTATAGTGAACAAAACAAAAAAACCAGATCCATTAAAATCTGGTTTCCCACAGCTATTAAAAGCAACCTACTGTTGCTTCTCTTTCACCATCTTTATAAAGAGAAAGAAGACAATGAATACGATAAAATAATTCAATGGATTCTTAACGATGCTTATCTCCAGTGAAATCTGTAAGAGTATCCAGAGAATGAAGATGGCTAGTATTGAAGGAATGATGATTTTGTACATGTCGACCACCTTCCATAGTTAGTAAGAGAAAGGGGCGCGGGCCCCTTTTTCTTCATGGTTAAAAGCAAGATGCGGCAGCTCCTGTCATTGCACCGCCAACAGCGCCGGTAATTGCTCCGACGGCACCCGCTCCTACTGTTCCGATGCCGGGTATTGTGACTGTTCCTACAGCAGCTCCTGCGAGACCCAGTGTGCCGCCTCCAGTTACCGCACCGCCGCCAGTACCTAAAATACATTTCCCGACTGATTGGGTGCTGATTGAACCGCTCGTTTTTCCAGCGTCTTTGTTTACGACTTTGACTAAAACGCCATTTTTGATTTTTTCGTATTTCAGTGTAACAGGTTCACCATTTTTGTCAGTGGAGCTTTTCGGAAGAGCCTGCTCCTCGCCCGTTATGTTGTCTTTTAGGGTTGCCTTGCCTTTAGCGTCAATATGAACATCTGCATGATTGAACGTCATCTTCAGCTCACTGTCGTTGAGGTTTTCAACTTTGTATGTAGCTTGGGATTCTGCGGCAGCCGCAGCATGGGGTAAAACCGGGAGGGCAAAGGCACCTACTAGGAATACCAAGGCTGCCAGTTTCACTGCGGTTAGCTTCATTTTGCTTTGCATAATTGATCCTCCTCCTTTGGTTGCCATACTAACAAAGGCATTCTGCTTCTTAAACCCTTACCATATAAAATGATAAAAAATTCACCCAATTTCATCACATTAACCAACACGGTTTGTATGTTTCCCTTCGAAAGTCATAGGGGAGCAGGGTTCATATCTGATGCGAAGTTATCAAGGAGGGTAGAAACCGTAAAGAAGAGCTCAGAGAAGCACCTTTATTGCGAACAACAGCTTCTTCCGCATTTTCCATACGACAGTATAAATCCCTTTGCGTAACGGAAACCTAGTGGAAAAGGTTTCTGAAAGGAGGGGGTGTATGGTGAAAAGTGAAAAAATTCAAAACAAAACATCTTTGGTTTGGAAGATGGCGATTGCATCTGCGGTTTCTTGGGAAGCGGCAAAACTGGCGGGCTCTGAGCATCCCTATTTAGCGCCTCTATCTGTTATCTTATGTTTGCAGCCAACGATAGATCAGTCGATTCGCTTTTCTTTTCATCGTATTGCGGGAACTGCGATTGGGATCATGCTAACGTCCTTTCTTGTCAGTCACTTGCCAATGAATGGCTGGATGCTGGGGCTGTTCCTGTTAGGCGGTACTTACATTGCGAAGTGGTTGCGAATAGATGTAACGGTTTTACATCAGGCAGCGCTCACCATTTTGTTGGTCTTTACGTTTGAACGGAACTCTAAAGATTATGCATTCGACCGAATCATCGATACGGTGATCGGCGTCATCATCGCCATTCTGGTTCACATGTTCCTTTTTCCGCCGGACTACACAAAAAAGGCAGCGGACTCTTTTCAAACATTGGCTCGTCAGCTTTCCGGCACACTTTCAGACCTCTCCAAATGGGTGCAATCAGAGTGGGGACAAGGAAAAGGGAACCTTATGGAATATAAAATGAACCATCTTCTGCAGGAGCTGCATACGGCAAAAGAGATGCTGCAAACAGCCTCTGACAGCTTAAAATTCAACCCCGTCAGAAAAAAACATAAAAACATCATTTCAAGCTATCAAATAGAGATGCAAAAGTTGAGCGCCGGATTTGAGTATCTATCAAATATAGTGAAAACGTTAAAAGAATGGGAAAAAGAAGGAGCTTTATCTTCAAGTGACAAAAGGGAGCTGGGGAATGATTTACAAGTGTTAAGTGAATACTTTGCGGGTTTTAAAGGCATACAGCAGGGTGAAACAGACAATTGGAAACAGAAGGAACAGAGCGTGTTATTGGAATCTCTCCGTTACGACATGCTGTCGCACCCGCCGCCCGGTCATAAGGTCTATAAAGACTCTTTTTTTTTAGAAACGAAGAAATTGCTGAAGCGTTTGTAATGTTTTCTGGAAATAAAGAATACGGATATACAGATGCAGATATGATCAGGTAAAAGCGGGGGACATGAAATGGATGATATACACCGGATTTTGGATGTCATCGCCAATACTAAGAAAGCTAAGGTACTGGCTACCATCATTAAAACAGAGGGGTCCGCTTATAAGAAAGAAGGGGCTTCCATGCTGATTTTAGGGGATAAAACAAGAGTCGGAATGTTATCCGCCGGTTGTCTGGAAGAAGATCTCGTTGAACGGTCAGAACAGGTCTGGGCTGCAGGAGAGCCGTTGATTGTCCGCTTTGATATGAGCGCGGAGGACGATTTGTCCTGGGGACAGGGCATTGGCTGTAATGGTGTTTTGACGGTTTTACTTGAGCCTGTAAAAGGGGAATTGGAACGAAATCTGATGACAGTCAAGACATGCTTAGATGAAAAAAAGTCTGTGACCCGAATGAAACGATTCACTAAAACGTTAGAGCCGAAGGAAGATCTGTATATAGCTGAAGACGGCAGCGTGTTTGGAACCGGGGATGTTATGGAACAAGGCCGTATTCAAAAACTGAGACAGATAGAAAAGGGAATCAAAAGGGATGAACATACATCTGATTTATTTTTTATCCATCAGATGGTGCCAAAGCCTTGTCTATATGTCTTCGGAGCAGGGGAAGATGCGAAGCCGTTAGTTTCTTTGGCAGCCGGTACGGGTTTTCATGTGACGGTGATTGACTGGCGCCCCGCTTTATGTCATCACGGGCATTTTCCTGAAGCCGGCCATTTGATAACGGGAGCACCGGAAGAAGTCATGGAAGGGCTGAGCATGACAAAAAGGGATTTTGTTGTCATTATGACGCACAGCTTTCAAAAAGATCAGATCATTTTACATACATTAAAAAACGAGAATGTGTTTTATAAAGGCGTTTTAGGCCCCAGAAGGCGCACTGAACGGCTTTTAGGCGGAGCGGAGATTCCGGAAGATATTCATTCCCCTATCGGGCTTCCCATCGGGGCACAAGGCCCTGAGGAAATTGCTGTAAGCATTGTCGGCGAGATGATTAAAAGAATGCGAAAGCAAAGGTCTGCTTTATGAAAACAGCAGCCATTTACCTGGCAGCCGGTACAAGCAGACGCATGGGGACGGATAAGCGAAGTTTATTTCTCAATGGCGTCTCTCTGGGAAGTATAGCTCTTAAAAATGCCTTGTTATCTGAATTAGATCATATTTTCGTTATAACGAGAAAGGGAGATTCACTGCATTGGCTTTCGGATTTTTTCTTTTTAGATCCCATCTCAAATAAGTGGAGCCAGGCAGAATGTGAGCAGGCGGGTAAGGGCCAAGGCCATTCTATACAATGCGGTTTACAAAAAGCGGCAGAGTATGAGGCTGATGCCGTTATCATTCTCCTTGCAGATCAGCCGTTTGTCACCGCAGATATCATCAATACGTTAATTGATTCCTATCAAAAGGAGCGCCGCTATTTATTTATCGCCGCTGAAAATCAACATCTTCCTATGCCTCCCATTTTATTCTCCAATCAATGTTTTCCGGTATTGCATCAGTTAAAGGGAGATCAGGGCGCCCGGCATGTGATCCGTGAAAGTATGATCAAGACGGGAAAAATGATCAGCTTTCAAGACCCTTTGCTTTTTTATGACGTCGATACAGCTGAAGATTATACGCTGCTGCTGAATAAATTCGGGGAGTGAATGAGTTGGAGTATATCGGGAAGAGTGTCATTCGGAAAGAGGCCTTTGAAAAAGTGACGGGTAAAGCGAAATATACGGATGATTTTCAAGAAACAGGCACATTACACGCAAAAATGCTGACCAGTCCATATGCGCATGCCGATATTGTGTCTATGGACTTTTCAGAAGCTTGGAAGATTCCCGGCGTGAGAGCGATATTGGGGGATGAACCTTTTCCGCTTGCAGGTGAGGAAATTAAAGACAGATCGCCGATTGCTTATAAAAGGGTCAGATACCATGGTGAGCCGGTTGCTGTTGTTGTTGCGGAAAATCCAATTACAGCTAAAAAGGCAGCGGATGCCATCAAAGTATCTTATAAACCTCTTCCCGTCGTCAATTCCCCCCGTGAGGCCTTTCAAAAGGATGCGCCACTCGTCCATGAAAATGCGGACCGCTATGAGAAGACAAAAGGTGTATTCCCGGTTCCGAAGACAAATATCGCAAACCTGGATAAGGTTAGAAAAGGAAATATTGAAGACGGGTTTAGGGAAAGTGATGTGACAGCAGAATTCCAGATTTCCTTTAACCCTTCTGATCACGCTGCGATGGAGACAAGATGCTCGATTGCTGAAATTCGCGCGGATGAGGAGATTATCATTACCACATCTTCTCAAGCTCCTTTTGCCATTAAAAAATTAATGCAGTGGTATTTTGGAATCGAACCCGGAAAGGTTATCGTCAAAACGCCTTTAGTAGGAGGAGCGTACGGGGGAAAAGCAGCCGTTCAGTTAGAGGTGATTGCCTATTTGGCATCAAAAGCGGTCGGAGGCCGGCCCGTCAAATTATTTAATACGAGAGAAGAGGATATGATCACATCTCCCGTTCATATAGGATTGGATGCCATTGTTAAATTAGGGGCTACAAAGGATGGAATCTTAAAGGCGGCAGACATTCAGCTTTTATTTGATGGCGGAGCGTATTCTGATAAAGGAGTGGACATCAGCCGGGCTGCAGTGGTTGATTGTACGGGTCCGTACGCTATCGACCATATACGGTGTGATTCATATTGTATGTATACGAATCATCCATATCCAAGTGCATTCAGGGGCTACAGCCATGCTGAAGTGTTATTTGCCTTTGAGCGGACGATGGATGTATTGGCGGAAAAGCTGAACATGGACCCGTTAGAACTCCGCTATAAAAATGCCATTCGTCCCGGTGACACTACACCTACTCAAGTTCTTCTCAATTCAAGCACGGTCGGAAATGTGCCGAAGTGCATTGAAAGATTAAAGGAATTAATGAATTGGGACGAGGGACAGCGAATTGAAATCGATGGCCGGAAGATACGGGCGAAGGGAATCAGCTGCATTTGGAAAACCTCAACATTTGATACAAATGCAACGTCCGGGGTTCTTTTAACCTTTAATCCCGATGGAAGCATTAATTTGATGTCAGGGGTAGTGGAAATTGGAACAGGGACAAAAACAGTGCTAGCCCAAATCCTGGCGGAACGAATGAAAATGGATATAAGCAAAATTCATGTGAAAATGCTTATAGATACACAAACAACACCCGAGCATTGGAAAACCGTGGGGAGCAGAGGGACGTTAATGGCCGGAAGAGCCGTACTGAATGCAGCGGAGGAAGCCATTCGAAAGCTGAAGGATGTGGCATCATGTGTGTTGCGGGTTCCTGTCGAGGAATTGGAAGTTGCCGACGGAAAGGTTTATTTTATAGATCATCCTTCTGTACATGTTGACATAAAAGACATTGCTTACGGATATACGTTTCCAAATGGAAATACCATTGGCGGCCAAATCATTGCGAGCGGCAATTACACATTAACCCGGATGACGAATTTAGACCGGGAAACGGGAAGAGGAAAGCCGGGACCCGAATGGGCTGTCGGTGCTCAGGGAATTGAAGTTGAGTTGGATAAACGGGATTATACTTACAGAATTACTAAAGCCTATTCTGTTGTGGATATGGGAACTGTACTGAATGAAAAAGCGGCAAGGGGCCAAGTGATGGGGGCGATGAGTATGGGAATTGCATTTGGAGGAAGAGAGACCTTTGTATTTGATTCATATGGAAGAGTATTAAATCCTCAGCTTAGAACATACCGCCCCCTTCACTATGGAGAGCAGCCTGAATATATCATTGAATTTGTTGAAACCCCGCATGTGATTGCGCCTTATGGGGCGCGCGGCGGCGGGGAACACGGACTGTTGGGGATGCCGGCAGCATTGGGAAATTGCCTGTCCGCCGCTTTAGGTGTCCAATTGAATCAACTTCCTCTCATTCCCGAACAATTATGGAGGACGCAAGAGGGGTGGAAAGATGATACCGTTTGATTTTGACTATTTTAAACCGAAGACCATTCAAGAAACAACCCGCCTGTTTCACTCGCTTGCGGCCGAAAAGAAAACACCAATGTATTATTCCGGCGGCACGGAAATTATCACGTTAGGAAGGCTGAATATCATCTATACGGATGCGGTGATAGATATGAACGCGCTTCCGGGATTTCACGCGATCCGCTTTTATGAAAATGATCTGGTGATCGGAGCGGGCGTGTCATTAACGAAACTGGAGGAAGAAAATCCATTTCCGCTATTAAGTAAAACAGTCAGTGAAATAGCCGATCGGACGACTCGAAATAAGATCAGCCTGGGCGGAAACATTTGCGGGGGCATCTATTACCGTGAGGCCGTGCTGCCGTTGTTAATTTCCGATAGTTTGATAGGGATTGCAGGGAGAGCGGGGATTCATTACCGTCCCATAAATAAAGTATTTAACAAGGAAATACAATTGCAAAAAGGAGATTTTTTATTTCATGTCGTTGTCGATCGAGCGTACGTTGACTTGCCATTTGTCAGTATCAAAAGAAGACAGCAGTGGAATGTCGGGTATCCATTGGTGACAGGCTGTGCGCTGAAAAAAGATGATGAGATCAGAATGGCCTTCAGCGGCGTATGTCCATTTCCTTTTCGTTCTGCTGAAATGGAGGCTGTGCTTAACGATAAAAGCCGATCAGCAGAAGAAAGAGTACGCAGGTCTTTACAATATGTACCCAAACCTGTTCTTGATGATGCAGAAGGCTCAAGTGAATACCGAATATTTGTCTTGCAAAATACAATTTTAGATGCCTTACGGGAATTAGAAGGAGGTCCAAATGTCTGATCCTATTACGTTGAAAGTAAATGGCGAGGAAAGACAGATTACGGTCAGACCGGCTGATACTTTGTTATTTGCTCTTCGTCTTCGTCTCGGATTAACTGGTGCAAAGCCGGGCTGCTTAAATGGGGATTGCGGCGCCTGTACGGTATTAACGGACGGGGTGCCGATGAAATCTTGTTTAATGCTTGCGGCAGAAGGGGAAGGGAAGGACATTACGACAATTGAAGGACTGATCAATACGCCGATTCAAAAGGCTTTTATTGAAAGATTCGCGTTTCAATGCGGTTATTGCACACCGGGTTTTCTCATGAATTGTCATGCTTTAGTGAATACTGAGCCGAATGCAAGTGATGACACGATAAAAAATTGGCTGGAGTCCAATATTTGCAGATGTACGGGTTACAGGGAGATTGAAGAAGCAGTTAAATCCGTTTTACATACAGGGAAAGGGGATCATTAGCCGTTGTTACGGAGAATCATAAAAAAGAGCCCAGAGAATCATCCCTGAACTCCATATTCTTCACTTCATATACCGATACTCCCGCAGCTTCTCCAAAATCGCCACTTCTTTCATCAGTTCTTCACCGACGTTTGTTTCTTTCACTTTCTTCCGCTCCAGCTCTTTGTCGACTAATCGTTTCACTGTTAAGACGTCGGTTCCGGTGCTCAGCACTTCGGCCTTGGAGTTGAAGTGTTTATGGGCGACGAGCTGCATGCCGTAAGAGTTGTATAAGAGTGTGTAGCCGGCGATGCCTGTTGTGGATTGGTAGGCTTTGGAGAAGCCGCCGTCGATGACGATCATTTTTCCGTTTGCCTTGATCGGATCTTCGCCTTCGATTTCTTTTACCGGTGTATGGCCGTTGATGATATGGCCGTGATCCGGGTTGAGGCCGAATTCCTTCAGGATGTTTCGGCAGGCTGCCTCGTCTTCACGCAAATAGTAATACGGGTTTTTCTTTTCTTTATGCGTTTCCTTCTCTTTAATGAAATATCGCTCAAAGGTTGTCATGGCGCGTTTTCCGAAGAGGGAAGAGTATTCGCCTGTCCATAAGTACCACGTCATATCTGTCGCCAGATCATCGGTTTCTTCCGGATGGGCAAACGCTTCACGTAAGAACCGTTCAAATACATCGAGCAGCTCTCGGCCCGCATAAGCTTTATCCTCTATCATCATCGTTTCCATGCTGCCGTTTTCATCGACGGGAATACAGCCGTGAATCAGCAGGTTGCCGTTATATTTTAAATAAAGGCTGCCTTTTTTCATCATAAAATTCATATGGCGGCCCAGCTTTTCGGAGTTCTGAACAGAGAACAGCAGCTTGTCCATGACTTCCGCTTCTTCTTCTAACAGCTCGTCAGGCTGTTTAGGATTCACCGTCGCAAAGCAGGTGTTTTCCAGCTGATATGTTTTTCCGTTCAGCGTGATTTCATTGCGATCATAATCAATCTTTTCCAGTAACAGACGTTCCTCCATATTAAAGTTCGGCCGTCTCTTAATAATCGGGCTCTCAAGCTTGAATTGGATCATCGCGATCGCCTGATGAATTTTTGTGATTTGTTTAATCTCATCTTCCGGTCTGTTTTCGTCCGCTTTCGGGCGGAAAGACGGGTTATCATCGTAATATTTTTCGGCAAGGTTCAATAGCGGTCTCAGATTGATGCCGTAAACGTCTTCAATAATATCCAGATTGTCATAGCGGGCACAGATGCGGATAATGTTTGCCAGGCATACTTTTGAGCCGGAATAAGCGCCTATCCAGAGAACATCGTGATTCCCCCATTGAATATCCACTGAATGATAGTTGATCAGCTCTTCCATGATTTTATCCGGCTGCGGTCCGCGGTCGTAAATATCGCCGACAACATGCAGATGGTCGACCACCAATCGCTGCGTGCTGTAGGCAAGGCCGGTGATCAGCTTATCGGCCTGGCCGAGCGCAATGATCTGTTCTATGATTTCGGAATAGTATTGTTCCTTGTTGGCGGCTTGTTCTGTTTTGTACAGAAGCTCTTCGGAAATATAAGCAAATTGGGCGGGCAGCGCTTTGCGCAATTTGGAGCGGGTGTACTTGGAAGAACAATAAGAAACGAGCTTAATCATCCGATGAATCGTTTCTTTATACCACTCGTTTAATGCCTCTTTCGTATCAAAGTCATGTTTGATCAGCTTCAGTTTGTCCTCAGGATAATAGACCAAAGCCGCCAGTTCATCAATTTCTCTATCGTAAATGACGCCGCTGAAAATATCGCGGATCTTCTCTTTTACCCTTCCTGAACCGTTCCGCAGCACGTGCTGGAATGCCTGATACTCCCCGTGCAGATCACTGACGAAATGCTCGGTTCCTTTCGGCAGGTTCAGTATCGCTTTCAGATTAATGATTTCCGTGACCACTTTTTCTTCACAATCGTATTTTTGTGCGAGCAGATCTAAATATTTCGTTTCCAATCTCGTCCATCCCCTTTTTATTTACGAGCAATTGTATGATAAGGTGAATTTAAAGTATGACATAATGTTTACATTATTAGACCTTATATGATAGTACCGCATAACGCCTTTTTGAGACAATGAAAACGGAAAATACGGCGCTTCAGGCATCGGAAATTGGACCGGGATAACGCCGTGAGCTCATCCCCCTATTGACAATGAATTCAACTTCCATTATAATAAAAAGTTAGCTGATAGGTATTTCTATCAGAAACTCAATACGTAGCAGGCTATGATTGCTGTGGGTCGCACTACAGCAGGAGCGGCTTCTGGAGAGACCGCGGGTTTTCCGCGGCGCCGAAGGGTTCACAATCTCAGGCAAAAGGACAGAAGAGTACCGAATATGTATTTGTCATGCTGTTGATTGTCAGCGGCGCAGATATAATTTGATATTCTTATGACCATGAGATTGGAGGGCATCCAATCTCTTTTTTTATTGGCTTTTTTTGCTCGTCGTTCACTAGAGAGGTAAGGAGGAGTCAGATGTGGAGCAGCGAGAGCTAAAGAGGGACTTATCGAATCGGCACGTGCAGCTGATCGCCATTGGCGGCACGATCGGCACCGGATTGTTTTTAGGGTCCGGTAAGGCGATTCAGCTGGCGGGTCCTTCTATCATCTTTGCGTATTTTATTGTAGGTATTGCGCTTTTTTTCGTCATGCGGGCGTTGGGAGAACTGCTGTTATCTAAAGCGGGCTACCAATCATTAACGGATATTGCCGAGGCGTATTTAGGGCCGCGTGCAGCGTTTGTCACCGGCTGGACCTACTGGTTTTGCTGGATTATGACGGCTATGGCGGATGTGATCGCCGTCGGTGTGTATGTGAAATATTGGTTTGATATTCCGCAGTGGATTCCGGCACTTATCTGTTTGCTCATTTTATTAGGGCTTAATCTGTTAACGGTTAAGATTTTTGGAGAATTGGAGTTTTGGTTCGCCTTAATTAAGGTAGTCACGATTCTCGCGTTAATTGTCATCGGTGTGGTTCTGCTGGTGATTGGGTTCAAAACGCATACCGGAACGGTTTCAGCGGCGAATCTGTGGGAGCACGGCGGCTTGTTTCCGAACGGACTTTCAGGTTTTTTGCTTTCGTTCCAGATGGTGATTTTCGCCTATGTCGGTGTGGAATTAGTGGGTGTGTCGGCGGCGGAAACGTCAAATCCGAAAAAAAATATTCCGTCCGCTATCAATAAAATTCCATTGCGGATTTTATTTTTCTACGTCGGGGCATTGCTCATTCTTTTATGTATTAACCCGTGGATGCAGCTGAATGCGGCGGAAAGTCCTTTTGTGAAGACCTTCAGTCTGGTCGGCATCCCGTTAGCCGCGGGAATCATTAATTTTGTCGTATTAACGTCTGCTGCTTCTGCTTGTAACAGCGGGATGTTTTCAACAAGCCGGATTTTGTATAACTTAAGCAAAACGAAACAGGCGCCTGCAAGTTTTGCGAAGCTGAATAAAAATCATGTGCCGAGCCGCGCATTATGGATATCGGTTATTGTGCTGTCAGCGGGCGCTCTTTTAAGCAAATTGATACCGGAAGCGGCTTTTGGCATCGTGACAACCATCAGCGCGATTTGTTTCATTTGGGTGTGGGGCGTGATTCTTGTCTGTCATATCAGATACAGGAAAACCCGTCCGGACTTACACGCAAGCTCGTCTTTCAAGGCGCCGTTTGCGCCGTTTATCAATTACGCCGTGCTGGCGCTGTTTGCCGTCATTCTGGTGATTATGCTGTTTGCGGATGCAACACGCCCGGCTTTGCTGCTAACGCCGCTGTGGTTTATTGGATTATTTCTTATCTATCGGGCGAGAGGGAGAAAGACAGATTGAATTGCTTCAGACGGTGTACTGCCATGCAGTACGCCGTTTTTTGTTTTGATTGGAAAGCGGGAATATTTGTTAGAAATCAGGCTATAATGATTGTATAATTTTAAAAAAGTGTATAATTTTAAATTAAGCGAGGTGGTAATATGAAGTATGAGAAGTTATCTAAGCTTTTTTATAAAATGGATGCTGATTCATATGAGAAAGAATGTAAAAAGAGAACAAGCAGCTATGGCAGTTATTCAACATCATTAAACATACGGGGGTTCCGAAAAGGCCGACCCACGGGCGATTCATTTGAGCTATTTTATGTGAATACACATAAACTCATGAAGCTGAATAATGAAGTGTTGTTAAACAGTTCCAAAATTTCATCCCTTATCAGTCAGCTCCCCGAATTTGCCGTCAAACCTTATTTTGATAAATTAATTATTAATGAAGCACAGAGTAATAATGAAATTGAAGGAATCCGCAGTACAAAAAAAGAATTGAAAGAGGCTCTTAAAGCGTTAGAACAATCCGAGCCCTCACATAAGCGGTTTGTCGGATTGATGAAAACATATCAATTTATAGACCGAATTCCGTCGTTTACAAGCATTCATGACTTTAGGGAATTATATGACGAGCTGGTCGCAGATGAAATCGGAGCAGAAGATGCGCCGGATGGTGAGCTATTCAGAAAAGGCTATGTTGAAGTGGACGATGGGAACATGACCACCCATATCGGTGTTAATTCTGAACAGAAGATAACAGAAGCGCTTGAGGCTTTAATTGCTTATCTTCATGATGAAACACATCCCCAGCTGTATCGTTACATGACAGCTCATTACTACTATGAATACATTCACCCTTTTTATGACGGCAATGGAAGAACAGGACGCCTTATCGTTGGGAGTTATTTGTCCCGATACTTAGAAAAATATTCAGCCATCACTTTTTCTTACGCAGTTAATAAGAACAAAGATAAGTATTATAAGGCATTAGAGGAAATTCCCGCACCTTTAAACCGGGGAGAGCTGACTTTTTATTTAATGGATATGCTGGAATTGCTTCTGTCAGGTCAAAAAGGGATTATTGAGGATCTTGAATTTAATTTAATGAAACTGAAACGAATTAGGAACTATATTGATAGCGATCAATGGGCTGATTATAAGGATGAACGTGATATTTTTAATATCATTATCACGATTAATGTATTTGTAAATGATCAGGTTACGCTGTCGGTGCAAGATTTAATGGAGCTCTCAAATAAATCGAGACATAAAATTAACAGAGTAATGGATTATTTAGAACAGCAAGGATTTGTTGAGCTGGTAAGCAGAAGGCCAAAATCTTATAAAATCAGCGAGGATTGTTTAGAGGAGATACTGCCTTCTTAATTCATATTTAAAAAAGCCGCCATATGAATGGCGGCTTTCACATTAATTCCGGATCAAATAATCAAATGCGCCTAAAGCGGCAGTTGCACCTGATCCCATGGAGATAATGATTTGGTTGTACGGGCCGTCTGTGCAGTCCCCTGCGGCAAATAGGCCGGGAACGCTTGTCGCGCCGCTCTTATCGACGATGATTTCGCCGATGCGGTTGCGTTCGACAGTTTCGTCTAACCATTCTGTATTAGGCACGAGACCGATTTGGACGAATACACCTTGGAGTTCAACGTGTTTTTCTTCGCCTGTTTCACGGTCAACGAACGTAATGCCGTTTACGTTTTGATCGCCTGTGATTTCTTTCGTTTGTGCATTTTTGTGCACAGTGACGTTTGGCAGGCTGTAAAGACGTTTTTGCAGGACTTCGTCTGCTTTCAGTTCAGGCGCGAATTCCAGCACAGTCACGTGATTGACGATACCTGCAAGGTCAATCGCCGCTTCGATTCCGGAGTTTCCGCCGCCGATAACGGCTACGTCTTTGCCTTCAAACAATGGTCCGTCACAGTGCGGGCAGTATGCAACACCTTTGTTTTTGAACTCTTGCTCACCAGGTACGTTGACATTGCGCCAGCGGGCACCTGTTGAAAGGATCACTGTTTTACTTTTCAGTACAGCGCCGTTTTCAAGTTCAAGTTCGAAGAGGTCTTTTTTCTCAAGGCGTTTCGCGCGCTGAAGGTTCATGACGTCAATATCATAATCTTTCACGTGCTCTTCAAGGCTTGCAGCGAGCTTCGGTCCTTCAGTCGCTTTGACGCTGATGAAGTTTTCGATGCTCATGGTGTCGAGTACCTGGCCGCCGAAGCGTTCAGCGACGACACCGGTGCGGATGCCTTTACGCGCCGTGTAGATCGCCGCGCTTGCGCCGGCAGGTCCGCCGCCGACAACAAGAACGTCAAACGGCTCTTTGTCGGCAAACTCAGACGCATCTGCGCCGCTGCCCATTTTCGCGAGAATCTCTTCGATGGTCATACGGCCGCTTCCGAAAGATTCACCGTTTAAGAAAACAGTCGGAACAGCCATAATGTTTTTGCTTTCTACTTCTTCTTTGAATGCCGCGCCGTCAATCATTGTATGTGTGATATTCGGGTTGAGCACGCTCATCATGTTTAATGCTTGGACGACATCAGGGCAGTTGTGGCACGTCAGGCTGATATAAGACTCGAAGCGGTATTCTCCGCTGATGTTCTTAATCTGGTCAATGACCTTTTGATCAGCCTTAGGCGCTCTGCCGCTGACTTGAAGCAATGCCAGCACTAAAGATGTAAATTCGTGGCCGAGAGGAACACCGGCGAATGTAACGCCTGTGTCTTCTCCGGTACGATTAACGCTGAAGCTCGGTGTTCTGTTTAATTCAGTTTTTTCAACTGAAATTTTAGATGACATGGAAGCCAGCTCGTCAACAAGAGCCAGCATGTCCTTAGAAGTGTCATCGTCACCGGCGCTTACTTTGAGAACAATGTCGTTCTCAATTAGCTGCATGTATTGATTTAATTGTGCTTTGATATTTGCATCAAGTACCAATGGAATGCACTCCTTAGATTTTACCTACCAAATCAAGGCTAGGTGTAAGTGTTTCGCCGCCTTCTTCCCATTTAGCCGGGCAGACTTCACCTGGGTTTTGACGAACGTATTGAGCTGCTTTTACTTTGTTTACAAGGTTGCTTGCGTCACGGCCGATACCGCCTGCATTGATTTCAACTGTTTGGATCACGCCATCAGGATCGATGATGAATGTTCCGCGGTCAGCAAGACCAGTTTCTTCGTCAAGAACGTCGAAGTTGCGGGAGATCGTTTGAGATGGGTCACCGATCATTGCGTAAGTGATTTTGCCGATTTTTTCAGAGCTGTCATGCCAGCCTTTGTGTACGAAGTGAGTATCTGTAGAAACAGAGTATACTTCAACACCTAATTCTTTCAGTGCAGCGTATTGTCCTTGAAGATCTTCAAGTTCAGTCGGGCAAACGAAAGAGAAATCCGCTGGGTAGAAGCAGAAAACGCTCCATTGACCTTTCAAATCTTCGTTTGTTACATCGATGAATTCACCGTTTTTGAAAGCTTTTGCTTCGAATGGCAGTACTTCTTTTCCGATTAAAGACATAATATCTTCCTCCTGAAATGTGATTTGAAATATATTAAAAAGACAAAGCATTCACTTTATCTTTCAATAATAATTCTAATTATATATAGATTATTAAATAACATTTATTTTTTGTCAAGCTATATGGGGTATTATTTTCTGCTTTTTTTTGCTTCAGACGTTAAAAAACGCCTGGTATAAGCGGTTTGGCGCTGTTTGTCATGTGTAGCGCCGGGCGAAAGGGGGATTCTCAATTGGTGCAGAATAATATCAAGAATCCACCCTCTATATGGTAGTATAAACCAAAGAGGGGACGGTCATGCAAATAAAGTAACTTTGTTCAGGAACACTTTTGTGAATGGGTGTTAGGTTTTAAAAAAAATGATGAGTCCGGTGACTGGAATTTAAAGATATATATTTGTTTTGAACTTATTCAATTATGGATAGCGGATGTTCTTAAGTGATTTTTTGAAAGAGATTGAAGTGTGAAATGAAGAGGTTTTACGCAGGGGTGCTAGAGACGCAAAAATAATTTAAATATCAAGCCGGTTTTAACAAAGACGTTAAATAGGAGTGTAGAAGTTGACCATACCAGGATATCAAGAATTTATGTACCCTTTTTTAAAGATTCTTTCAGATAAAAAGGAGCACAGATTACAAGACTTATACGTGAAATTAGCAAAAGAGTTAAACCTGTCAGAGGAAGATGCAGAAAAATTATTACCCAGCGGAAACCAAAAAGTACTTCATAATCGAATCGGTTGGGTAAGAACTTATTTAAGTAAAGCCGGTTTAATCGACATTGTCAGACGGGGTGTTTTTCAGATCACCAGCGAAGGCTTAGAAATAATTAATGACCCGAGTGTCGCCAGTATAGATAATAGATTTCTAATGAAGTATAAGAGCTTTCAGAGATTCAAGCAGACGGGTAAAGACAGCAATCAACAGGAAAGTGAGCCGTCGATTACTTCAGAGCCCAGAACTCCCAATGAAATCATTGAACAGAATTATAATGCTGTTAAAAATGAGATTAAAGAAGAGTTACTGAACCAAATATACAAATGTTCTCCTGTCTTTTTTGAAAAACTAGTCGTAGAATTGCTTGTTGCTCTTGGATATGGCGGTTCATTAACAGATGCAGGCACGGCTATAGGGAGATCTGGAGATGGCGGCATAGATGGAGTTATCAAAGAAGACATTTTAGGGCTGGATATGATTTATCTTCAAGCCAAGAGGTGGAAAGATTCTGTTTCAAGGCCGGAAATACAAAAATTTGCGGGTAGCCTGGATGGGAAAAAAGCGAAAAAGGGTGTGTTTATTACTACATCTGTATTTACTGATGGCGCAAAAGAATATGTTAAAGTGATCGATAAAAAAATTATATTAATTGATGGAGAGAGGCTGACGGATTTAATGTTCAACTATAATGTCGGCGTTAGTTTAGAGAATACTTTTGTTATCAAGAGAGTTGACCTGGATTATTTTGAAGAGTGATTAAAAAGAGGTGCTGTTAAAAACAGCACCTCTTTTTCGGAAAAAAATGGATGAGCATCTTTACAATGCTATTTTCGAAACCGATAATAAAAAGACAGATTAAGTAGTGGTAAATCATTCAAACATAATAAAAAAAGGGTGATCAAAAATGGAAGTTAGAAAAACAAAGTTCAATTATTTATACATTGTTTGGTCTGGGCTGACAGTTTTGATTTCTATTATGATCTTCAGAACATTATTTCCTTTGGCGCTTTTTCCAACGGTTCTTCTTTTTTTATCCGTTTACGGATTGTTATTCTTTATGAATTACGGACTTTTTGGAGACTGGAGAAATAGAATAAGGGCCGGGTTAAGGCGCCCGGCAACCATTGGAGAAAAGGAGTACCTTGAAAGGTTAAACGATGAAGTTTTTGTAAGCGTACAAAGACATTATCCTCATGTGAAAAAAGCGGATCTTTTTATAATAGATGATGAGGGTATTAATGCATTTGCACTGGGGTTTAAAACGATAGGATTGACTTCGGCGGCTATGAGAAATTTAAGTGATGGTGAGCTAAAAGCGGTACTGGCCCATGAGTATGCGCATCTTGCTTTTAAAGACACATTACACCTTGTAATGTTTAATTCCAGTTTTACTATTTTGAGTATCGCACTGTTGCCGCTGTATGTGATGGGATTCTTTATATGTTTTATTCTGGGGTTTATTGAAGGGCTTCTGAACGGCGGATCAAATCCTTCTGTGTCTGGGGGGTTATTAAATATATTCTTCAGGCTGGTCGGATGGTGTTACATAACGTACTGCCGTTTGGGATTTTATTTTGTGAATATCGGAAGCAGAGATTTTGAATATCGGGCAGATGAAATAGCTGCGAAAGCGGGTTTCGGAGATGAGCTGTTAGAATTTTTCTATCGGATTGAACGTGAACATATTGACGTTCGAAAAGGTTTTATCGCTTTATTAGCTTCAACACACCCATATACTGCTTACCGAATTGAGAATATTGAATCATTTTTAAACGGTGTCAGACAAGAATATTGATATATTCATTGTCTTTATAACCAAAGGGGGTATGATCATGCAAATAAATAACATTACTTTGTACAGTTGTGCGTTGGATGCGACGAAACACTTCTATGGACGGGTGTTAGGTTTTCCTTTAATTGATGAGTCCGGTGATTCGTTTACCATCAAGGCGGGAGAAAGTGAGTTGGAATTCAGGCGCGCCGATTCTCACTCTCAACCGACGTATCATTTTGCGTTTAACATTCCGAATAATCGTTTTGATGAGGCGAAGGCGTGGATAAAGGATAAAGTCGTTTTTCAAACGGAAGATGGGGAGGATGAGGTGTATTTCTCCCATATTCAGGCGCGTTCCTTTTATTTTAAAGATCCGTCCAACAATCTGGCGGAATTCATCGCGAGAGACACATCGCCGCCAAGCGCGGAACGTTTTTCGATTGAGTCCGTTCTGAATATCGGTGAGGTGAATCTGACGGCTGCCGAGGTCGTATCAACCGGGAGGGAGCTGCAGCGTTTCGGCATTCCGGTGAGAAAGCATGCGCCTCTTAGTGAAAACGGGTTTCATTTTATGGGTGATTACAATGATGGGGCGTTTTTGCTTTTAGGGCCGAGCGGCCGCCGCTGGATTTTTTCTGATCAGCATGCGGAGTTCCATCCGCTGTCTGTCATTGTGAACGGGACGATCCGCATTGAGGCTGACGGAAAGGGCGGCATTGACATCAGGCGGGCACAGCCGTCATAAAAAAGCCCGGGCTCAAAAGGCCCGGACTTGAGGTCATTATTTATAGACAACACGGGTGCTGCACATGATGTCGTGCAGCGTTTTTTTCTCTCCGAAGGCGCCCATGATGAATCCGATATAAAGAATGAGCTTAGATATGATATATGCGAAAGCGCGTCCGAAGGCCTGGCCGATGGAAATGCGTCCGCCATCTTCATTGACGACCTTAAGGCCTAGCAATGCTTTTCCCAGTGTCCCCTGTATCTTTGAGGCCGTGAGCAGGCTGAAATATAAGATACTGATCACAAAAGAGCTCACAAGAATCGGGATGACGCCGAACACCAGAAAAGAGATGTTAAACTGATTTTCGGTCATGAAGGGGTCAGCCGCCGCAACGCCTGCCGCAAATAAAAAAGAGACCATAAATTGAATGATAAAAATCGGAATTCCTATGATGATTTGATCAATGACGTAAGCCAGAAACCGAATCCAAAATCCTGCCGGTCTTTCCATGTATCTTTTTCTCTCCCTTGCTTTAATCTGGAATATTATACGTAATCATTCCGGATTTTGCAACGGAGCTTAAGCTTCTGCGAGCAGCCTCTTTCCCCATGCCAAGCGTCCCATGATCAGCCCGAAAGCCAGAAGGGCAAACATGATGCCGCACCACATCAGCTGATGGATTCCTAAATGGGAAATAAACCAGCCGCCCGCCGCCGTTCCGATGGTGATGCCGAGGTTGGAAAAAGAGACAAACAGGCTGTTGCCGAATTCGGGGGCCTCCTTTGCTTCCGCAGTAAGCCATGTCTGGCTGACAATGAGCCCGCCGGAATGAACGGCGCCCCATACGAAGACGAGGACGGCCATCGGCGCGAAAGACGTCCCAAACCCGTATATGAGCAAGTAGGCGGCTGTATAAAGAAGAGGAAACAGGATGACGGTCTTTTTCATATTTTTATATAACAAAGCGCCGAAGACGAAATTCCCGGCTATCATAATCACTCCGAAGCTCATCAGCATGAAGCTGACCCATGTGCCGTTCATATGGGACACCCGTCTGAGGTACTCCGCAAAATAGCTGTAGACAGAAAACATGGCTGCAAAGAGACAGGTGACGGCAGCGATATTGAGCCACAAAGCCGGTTTGCGAAGGATGCCGAGCTGGCTTCTGAAAGACATGTTTTCTGTGACCGGCATGGATGGCAAAAAGAGAAGAATGCCCGTGAATGCGATGAGACTGATGATAGCGCCGAATAGGAATGCTGATTCAAGGGAGAGACGATCCGCCAGATAAGACGTGAAAGGCACGCCGAACGCAAAGCCGGCGGTGATGCCTGAAAAGACTTTCGTTACGGCTTTTCCGGATTGGCCGGCGGGGACAAGCCGGGCCGCGGCCGCAAGCGCTACAGAAAAGAACACCGGGTGGCATAAAGCCGGAATGATCCGAAACGCCAGCATGACACTGAAATGCGCCGTATACGCGTAGACCGCATTTGAAACGGCAAACATCAGCACCGCCAAAAGCAGAATGTATTTCCGGTTTATACCTGAAGCAAGCAAGGTCAAAAACGGTCCCGACACAGCGACGATGAACGCGAAAATGCTGACAAGCCACCCCGCTTTTGAAGCAGAAATATGAAATCTGTCCGCCACTTGCGGAAGAACGCCGATAATGCCCATTTCGGTCGTGATAATTCCGAAAACCCCTAATGCCAAAAACAGAATGAAGATGGAGCTGCTTTTTTTCATTGTTATGTATGCCTCCTTTTATAACTGCATATACAGAAAAATAGATATGTTAGAACAAAAAAAGCCCTCCTTTCATGGTTATAGCTGGTGCTGAACATAGTCAGCAAAGGCTTTAATTTGTTTTTCATTCCTTCTGTAATAGGTCCATTTTCCGATTCGTTCGGATTCCAGCAGGCCGGCTTTTTGCATGGTCAGCAGGTAGCTGGAGATGACGGACTGCGCAAGCCCCGACTTTGCCTGAATATCACCGACGCAAATTCCGGTGCGGAAGCTGAGTCCCTGCTCAAGGTAAGGTTTTTCATCAAAATGGTCCTCCGGGTGTTTAAGCCACGTCATAATATCACTTCGTGTTTTGTTAGATAACGCTTTATGAATCAATATCGGTTCCATAACGTTTATTATATCTATTTTTCTGGATTTGTAAATTCGTTTTTGACAAAACATTCTCAAATTAAGTAAAAATCGTGCTAAAATATAACATATTATCAGATTACCGGTAAAAAAGCCGGGTTATTGTCAGGAGGATATTCACATGAATCAAAAGAAAAAAGGTACGGTTGCGGTGACCTTGCTTTCCGCTCTGCTGTTTTGTTTATTGCCGGTCCTCGTCTCGCTTTCTCCGCTTGCGGAAACGGGGCCGAACGCGAATCGTTTTAATTCCGCGGGCATGTGGGCCGCCGTCGGCCAGATCCTTGTTATATATGCGGTCCCGCTCATTATGTATATTCTCGGTATTCGTGTCATGAAAATCATCATGGCCGTTTTTTGCGGAATCGGGTTTATCATTTGCGCGGCTGTCTTGTTGGTGACGTTATTGACCGCAATTTCCTTAGGGCAGGAGCTGTCTCTTTATTACGGTCTTCTCGTTTGGTCAGGCGCGGCTTTTATCGTCAACGTGGTGTGGTATATTGCCGCGTTTCGATCATCCCCGAAGCATCAGCAGGCTATGTGACATTTGTTCTATAAATCTGCCGAAAATACAAATATTTCATAGGTTAATTATGGTATGATCAAAGTGATATAGCAGCTTTTAATAGAAACGGGAGGAACTGACATTGAAAAAAAAGACAGCTTCATTGCGAATGAAAACATTGGCGGCCGGCGCTGCGGTTGCTGCGGCTTTATCTGTGGGAGCGGTTTCTGATCTGCCGGGGGCAAAATGGCTGCATCCGGCGGCTGCTCAAGCTGCGGAAACGGTATTTAAACAAAATCATGCGGCATCCGGTTTCTTGGCGGGACGGTATGACGCGCAGGCGATGTCTCCGACGATGTTCAACTGGTCAAGAGAAAGCCGGTTTACAAGCACTGCCGATGGCGCATTAAAATGGGAAAAGAATGTTCCGGCCACCCCTCAAAACGGTGCGGGAGCCGCGGTTGACGGGGACGGCACCGTATTTATTCAATCAAAAGACGGGAAGCTGACGGCGTATCATCCGGACGGTACTGTGAAATGGGTGACGGAAAACCTCGGGACGACCTATACGCTGACTCCGGTGCTCGGAACAAACGGTGTCATTTATCTTCCTTCTCATGATAAAAAACTATATTTCATCGACAAAGAAACCGGAAACATTTTAACATCGGTTCCGCTGAGCGGAGCGCCTAGTTCCGATGCGGCTATCGGCTCTGACGGCACGCTGTATGTGTCGACGCTGGATAACTATATCTATGCGATTAAACCGACGTCGCCTTCGACATGGACGCAAAAGTGGAAGTTTAAAACAAACGGCGTGGTCGGCTCCGCTCCCGTGTTAGCGTCAAACGGCACGCTGTATACGGCAACGTACAATAATATCTTTTACGCGATCAATTCAGGAACGGGCCAAGTGAAATGGTCAAAAACGACGTCCAACGGGTTTAAAGGCTATCCGGTTATTGATAGAGACGGCACCGTTTACGCCGGAAACCAGGACGGCAACTTATACGCCTATACATCAACGGGTGCTGTAAAGTGGACGTTCCCGTTAAACGGTTTCTCCAGCTCTTCATTAGCGATCGACCATAACGGCAATGTGTATATCGGTTCCGGAAGCGGCGAGCTGTTTTCCATCAGCAAAACCGGCAATATGAACTGGTCTTTCTATACGGACGGGCCTGTAAGAACGGCGCCGCTGATTGATGCGGACGGCAATGTGTACTTCGGCTCTGACGATAAAAACGTCTATGCGGTTGACGCTGACGGTAATGAAAAGTGGCGCTATCAAACAGACAGCAATGTCATTTCCTCCCCGGTTCTGGCTGAAGACGGCACGCTCTATGTCGGCACTTATACGAAACTGCTCGCATTCGGAGCAAAAAAATAATAAAAAAGAATCCGCGTCATCTGCGCGGATTCTTTTTTATTTAGAGGCTTGAATAAATACGCCTTTTTCATGAGAAAATTCTTTAAAGCCGTACACACCGTGATATGAACCGATCCCGCTCGTATTGACACCGCCGAACGGAAGGTTGACGTCAGTGAAATGAACGACGACATCATTGACAGAAGCATTGCCGGACGTCGTATGCTGCAGAACATAATCAATCAGCTCCTGATTATGGCTGAATACATACAAGGCAAGCGGCTTGTCCCGTTCAGTGATGTAATCAACGGCTTCACTGATATCTTCGTAATTCATAATCGGCAGAATCGGTGCGAAGATTTCTTCCTGCATGATCTTCATATCAGGCGTGACGTTTGTCAGCACGGTCGGAGAAATCGTGCGGTCATGCGCATCGAATACGCCGCCGAACGCCGTTTTCGCCCCTTTTTCAATGGCATCATCATACAGGGCTTTGACACGGTTAAAGTTGCGGTCGTTGACAATTTGCGTGAATTTATTGCGGTCAACCGTATGATCATCCTCCATAAAACCTGCATTGACAATGGTTTGCAGGAGATCTGTAAAGGTGCTCTGCACTTCTTTCTTCATAAGGAGATAGTCAGGAGCGATACATGTTTGCCCCGCATTGACAAATTTGCCGACGGCGATTTTTTTCGCCGCGTCCATCAAATCATAGCCGCTGTCGATGATCGTCGGACTCTTTCCGCCAAGCTCAAGCGTGACGGACGACAAGTGCTTCGCCGCTGCCGTCATGACGATTTTACCGACATTTGTGCTTCCGGTGAAGAAAATGTGGTCAAACGGCTGGTCGAGCAGTTCTGTGGCGACATCGACCTCACCTTCAAAAATGGCGACTTCTTCTTCTTGAAATGCCTCGCGAATAACTGTCGCGGCGATATGGCTCGTCTCCATCGTAAAATCGGACAGCTTCACAATCGCGCTGTTGCCGGCCGCAATGGCAGCCGCAAGCGGAGCCATCGTCAGCATAAACGGATAATTCCATGGGCCGAGAATTAAGGTAAGGCCTTTTGGCTCGTACATTAATACGCCGTCAGCGTCGGGGCTGACGGATGAGCCGACGCGTTTCGGCGCCATCCAGGTGTCGAGATTGTTCATATTATCTTTAATCGCCTTGATCGTTCCCTGCGTTTCCGCTCTTTTCACCTCATGATAAGGCTTGCGGACGTCCCGTCTGATCGCCTCGATGATTTCTTCTTCATGTGCGGTGACGGCATCTAAAAAGCGCTGAAGCTTTTCTCTGCGCTGCCCGGCTGTTGAAGCACGCAGCGCTTTTTGATTTTTTTTCTGAAGCTCAAAGACGCGTTTGATGTCTGCTTTTATATGCTGATCCATCGGTCTTCCTCCTCTGGTTGCTTTTTTGTTTCTTCAGGGCCTATTATAATGTGATGTGTTTTTGGGGCAAAGACAGCGTAAACACATCTATACGTTACCGTACAAATTGCGGTGATCTGTCTAATGAAAGGAGTGTCTCTTATGCCGGATTCTGTGACAACTGACATCAAACAAGCGCTTTTGGCCATGCTTGGAGAGCGGGATATCCGCCGTGTGACCATGAAGGACATTGCCGAACGGTCGCATGTGAGCCGGGGGACACTGTACCTTTATTACGAGGATAAATATGCGATTTTAGAGGATATAGAGGAAGAAATGAAAGACGGGCTGAGCGAAGCGCTGTATGATTCGCTGAAGAATAAAGATGTGCTTCATTTACATGGCGGATGGCAAAAAGTGCATCCGACCCTGTCTTTTGTTGACCGGCATCGGGAGTTTTTTCAAACGATGATGGACCGTCATAAAATGCCGTATTTTCACTTTCATGCTTTTTTAAAAGATGTGTTCCGGCATGATGTGCTGCTGTCACCGGTCAATGCGGATTTCTCACCGACTGAACAGGATATGTACATTCATTACCGCGCTTTATACACGTATGCCATTGTGTTGTACTGGCTGAATGAGGAGCCCGGGGCATCCCCGGAAGCGATCAGCGGACAGGTGTGGGATTTAATTTCTCAAAAACGGTTTTACTGGCTGTTTGGCCGCCGGGTGCCGGAACAAGAAGAAAAAAAGCCCGCCGACCGCCGGGTGACCCGGACGAGGCAGGCCTTGCAAGAAGCCATGATCGGCTTAATGGCGGAAAAAAAAGAGTACGCGGCGATTACGATTTCCGATATTGCCCGTCAAAGCAACCTCCGCCGTGCCACTTTTTATGACCATTACGCCAACAAAGAAGCATTGCTGAAAACGATCATCCATCAATCATGCCGGGATCTGATCGGATTATTGACGGTAAAAGGAGAGCCTGCCGACTGTTCCATGGAAGAAGCGGAAGCCGCCCTCGTCCGTCTCTTTTCCGCACTGTCGGACGGCATGCCGCTCGTCCATTTTCTGAGAGAGGGTTCGGGAGTGCCTGACGTCATCCCGGAAATGTTCAGAGCGCTGCAATCGTTTTATCTTCATCAGCCTCTGCACATTCAGGCGGGGAAAAAGCTCTATGCATACTATGTCGCGTCCATGCTCGTCGGCTTGATTCAATATCGTCTTCATGAAGGAAAAGACCACGCGCCGGACATGCTGGCCCGGGAGTTTCTGCAGTTTTTGGATGTGAAGAAGTATCGGGTGATTTTGCTGTGAGGATGATGAAAAGAACTCAGCCGAAAACAGGCCGGGTTCTTTTTTGCTGTTTTCTTTGAGAAGTGCCGCTATGAAGTGTCCGGCTTTATCCCTTATAAAAAAGAAACCTTCCATATGATGCCTGATCAGCATTCTGCCGCCAAACATGACAAATGTCATATTCGAGGCATGATGGCTGCTACTACAAAAGCGTCTGGCGCCCCGTTATACTTGGGATCATAATGAAAAAGAAGGGACATGACATTCATGATCAATCACGCCGCAACTCAAAAACAAGCGTCTTTAAAAAAGCAGGTTGCCGCATTTTCCGGCGCCGATACAAAGCATAGTGTCATTCAGCTTTTCAACACGTTTGTGCCGTTTTTTGCCCTTTGGTTTCTTGCTTACTTCAGCCTCAATGTCTCCTATCTACTGACCCTCGCCTTTACTGTTATAGCAGCGGGATTTTTGACAAGAATCTTTATTATTTTCCACGACTGCTGCCATCAATCCTTTTTCAAACAAAAGAAGCTGAACCGGCTGTTCGGGTTTATTTCAGGTGTGCTGACACTGTTTCCGTTCCTTCAATGGCAGCGCAGCCACTCCATTCATCATGCGACGAGCAGCAACTTAGATAAACGGGGCACCGGCGATATTTGGATGATGACCGTCAAGGAATACAACGAAGCGTCAGCTTGGACAAAAATACGCTACAGACTTTATCGCAATCCGTTTATTATGTTTATTCTCGGCCCGATTTACGTATTTCTGATTAAAAACCGTTTCAATGTAAAAGGCGCCCGCCGCAAGGAGCGCTGGAACACCTATTTCACGAACGCGGCGATTGTCTTATTGGCTGCTGCGACGTGCCTGCTTGTCGGCTGGGAAAACTTTTTGCTTGTTCAGGGTCCGATTTTCCTTATTTCGGGGTCAATCGGCGTCTGGCTCTTTTATGTTCAGCACACGTTTGAGGATTCTTATTTTGAAGCCGATGAGCATTGGGATTATGTGCAGGCCGCGGTAGAAGGAAGCTCCTTTTACAAGCTTCCGAAGCTTTTGCAATGGCTGACAGGCAATATCGGTTACCATCATGTCCACCACTTAAGCCCGAAAGTACCGAACTACAAGCTGGAAGCCGCTCATGAGGGGCACGAGCCTTTAAAAAACGTACCGACCATTACGCTTAAAACAAGTCTTGAATCCATGAAATTCCGTCTGTGGGATGAGGACGAAAAGCAATTTGTCACCTTTCGGGAGGCGCGGAAAACACCGCTGCCCCAACCGGTACCGAAAGAACCTTTAAAGAAAAATGCCTGATATGGCGCGCGGCTCTTTCTCTTATCAGAAAGGGCCTTCTCTTCATACGTGAGGATGCAATGAAGGCGGTGTTTTGATAAAGTGATGGTAGACACAAGCAGCAGAAGGTGGAACAAAGATGAAGAAGTATTTTAAATTTCAAAAACTGAATGGGATTTCTCCTTATATATGGACGATTTTTTTCATCTTGCCTTTTTATTTTATTTTTAAAAGCTCTTCTACCTTTGTCATCGTGGCCGGCATCATTTTCACACTTGTTTTCTTTGGCGCATACCGCTTTGCATTTGTTGCAAAAGGCTGGCCGCTTTACTTATGGGCGCTTCTTCTGATCGGCATTTCGACCGGCTCAGTTATGCTGTTCAGCTATATTTATTTCGCCTTCTTTATCGCCTACTTCATCGGCCATATCCGAGACAAAGTTCCTTTTTACATCTTATATTACATTCATATCATCAGTGCGGCGGTTGCCGTCAACTTCAGCCTTGTTCTGAAAAAAGGGTGGTTTTTGACACAAATTCCGTTTATCGTCATTACACTGATCAGTGCCATCCTGCTCCCGCTCACCATTCGAAGCAGAAAGGCAAGAGAGCGCCTTGAGGAGAAATTAGAATATGCAAATGAGCGAATCGCCGATCTTGTGAAGCTGGAAGAAAGGCAGCGCATCGCCCGGGACCTTCACGATACACTTGGACAAAAGCTCTCCTTAATCGGACTGAAAAGCGACCTCGCCCGAAAGCTGATATATAAGGACCCTGAACAGGCCCGCACTGAGCTGAAAAGCGTGCAGCAGACGGCCCGCACCTCCTTAAATGAGGTCAGAAAAATAGTCTCGTCGATGAAAGGCATCCGATTGAAGGATGAGCTCGGCAATGTTCGGCAAATTCTTGAAGCGGCAGGAATTGAATTTGTGTATGAAGAAAAAGAAGCGCCAAAACATATCTCTCTGCTGAACGAAAACATCGTCAGCATGTGCATAAAAGAAGCAGTCACCAATGTCGTGAAACACAGCGGCGCCAAAGTATGCCGCATCACCATTCAGCAGCTTTGGAAAGAGGTTGTCATTACGGTAGAAGATGACGGCAGCTTTCAATGCAAAGAAGACCGCTTTTTTTCAAAGGGGCACGGCCTGCTTGGAATGAGGGAACGTCTTGAATTCGCAAACGGCAGTTTAGCCATCGATACAGCCGCCGGAACAAAGCTGACCATGAGAATCCCGAATGATTCAAAATCAAAAGAAAAGGATGGTAGCAGATGATCAACATCTTCATTGCCGAGGATCAGCAAATGCTGCTCGGTGCACTCGGTTCGCTGTTGAATTTAGAAGAGGATATGACGGTTGTCGGCAAAGGCACAAGCGGCCAGGATGCCATCGATTTCGTGGAAAAACATGCGCCCGACATCTGTCTGATGGATATCGAAATGCCCGGGAAATCAGGTCTTGAAGCGGCAGAAGAACTCAAGGACAGCGGTGTGAAAATCATCATTTTGACGACCTTTGCCCGCTCCGGCTATTTTCAGCGGGCGCTAAAAGCAGGCGTCAGCGGGTACATGCTCAAGGACAGCCCGAGCGATGAGCTCGTCAGCGCCATCCGCAGCGTCATGAAAGGAAGACGCGTCTACGCACCTGAATTAATGGAGGACATCTATAGTGAAGAAAACCCGCTGACCGAACGGGAAAAAGAGGTGCTCGAGCTTGTCGCAGACGGAAAAAACACGAAAGAAATCGCAAACGCCCTCAGCATTAAAAGCGGCACAGTCCGCAATTACGTTTCGATGATCCTTGATAAATTAGAAGTGAAAAATCGAATTGAAGCCATTACCCGATCAAAGGAAAAGGGCTGGTTTAAGTAACCCGCCCTCAGCTTGTTCAGCCAGTGTTTTTGCACTGGCTTGTTTCTTTTTTACCGTCACTCCGTCTCTTCCTTCCACTTCTTATCAATCAGCATTTTTCCCGGCCAAGTGTATGCCATGATGCCGCCGTCTGCGGTGATGTCTTCTCCCGTTACGTAAGAGCTGTCGTCTGAAGCGAGGAAGAGCGCGACGGCTGCCATTTCTTCCGGTTTTCCGAGCCGGCCGAGCGGCGTGATCCATTTGTTGGCTTCACGGAACGCTTCGCCCATTTCGTCTTCTGTCGTGCCTGCCAATTTATCAATGAGCGGCGTTTCAATCGTCCCCGGCGATAAGGAATTGACGCGGATTCCGCTTCTGGCGTAATCAATGGCCATCGCTCTCGTCAGGTTCGTGATTCCGCCTTTTGCGGCGTTATAGCCTGAGCGGTCAAGGTCTGCGGCCCGGCCGGACATGGAGGAGGTGTTGATGATGGAGCCTCCTTTTTCGAGCATGAGCGGAATCAGGTATTTGCTGCACAGAAATGTGCCGCGCAGATCGACGGCGATGATCCGGTCAAACAGGTCGACCGGGTATTCATGGACTTTTCCGCCCTCTTGGTCAACACCGGCATTGTTAAACAGAATATCAATTGTTCCGTACTTTCGTTGAATGCCGTCTGCAAAAGACTTTACGTTTTCTTCGTCTGATACATCAAGGTGAAAGGCTTCTGCTTCTCCGCCGTTTTTTCTGATGGCGCTGACGGTTTCATTCAGTTCGCTTTCATTGATGTCACCGCAGATCACGCGGGCGCCTTCATCGGCGAAAATCCGTGCCGTCGCTTGTCCGATGCCTGTCGCGGCCCCTGTGATGATTGCGGTTTTGTCTGTTAATCTTCCCATATTACGATTCCTCCTTTTTTTATATCTGTTCCCGTTGAATAGGGGGATAAACATACGGCGGTCTGTTTCTAGATACCTATTAAATATGTTAATATTATGTATATACATCATTGGGAGGTTTACATATTTTGAAGATACAGCATAAGAAGGAGATAGCGTTTTATTGTTATGCCATTGTTCCTATGGGATTTGTGATTTACACCGTTATCTCTATTCTATTTCAGGACATCACATTTCCTCTCACTGTAAGAAATGTTCTGCATGAGTCTTTGCGAAACTTGGGATCTCTTATCTTATTTAGTTTGTTTTTCTACCCGTCATACATATGGATGAAGAAGGAATTCGGCCGCCGGAAAGAAGCAGAGAGGAGAGGATGATCAACATTCTCTCTTTTTTATTGATAAAATGGGTGAAGTGAATCCATTAACATGTTAAATTTACAATATATGCATCTGCTAATGCTAGTTGACAATTGTCACTGTATATGATAAATAGATGCTGAAAAGATTTTACATAACATCAAAGCATAATTAAAGGAGAGATCTGAAGTGCGGAAAAAAAAGTTTAAAGCAGAATCCAAGCGATTGCTGGACATGATGATTAACTCCATTTACACGCAGAAGGAAATTTTTCTCCGCGAGTTAATTTCCAACGCGAGCGATGCGATTGACAAAATCTATTACAAGGCGTTAACCGATGATTCATTAACGTTTGATCAAGACAATTACTACATAAAAGTGACGGCGGACAAAGAAGCGAGAACGCTCACCGTCACAGATACCGGTATCGGGATGACAAAAGACGAGCTTGAACAGCATCTCGGCACGATTGCGAAAAGCGGTTCACTCGCTTTCAAGCAAGAAAATGACTCGAAAGACGGCCATGACATTATCGGCCAGTTCGGCGTCGGGTTTTATGCGGCGTTTATGGTGGCTGATAAAGTCACGGTGAAAAGTAAGGCGCTCGGCAGTGACGAGGCGTATGTATGGGAGTCGGAAGGGGCTGCCGGCTACACGATCGCGCCGTGTGACAAGGAAACCGTCGGTACGGAAATCACCTTGAAAATAAAAGAAAACACAGAAGATGAAAGCTATGATGAGTTTTTAGAAAACTACCGCATCAAAGCGATCGTGAAAAAGTACTCTGATTTTATCCGCTACCCGATCAAAATGGAAGAGACGGTCAACAAGCCGAAAGAGGGCAGCGAGAACGAATTTGAAGAAGTTCAGGAAGAACAGACGGTCAACAGCATGGTGCCGATCTGGAGAAAAAACAAAAGCGAGCTGACGGATGAGGATTACGAGGCTTTTTACGCCGAGAAGCATTACGGTTTTGATAAACCGCTGACCCATGTGCATATCAGCGTCGATGGAGCGGTGCGCTACAATTCGATTTTGTTTATTCCGGAAAACATGCCGTTTGACTATTATACGAAGGAATTCGAAAAAGGATTGGAGCTGTACTCCAACGGCGTGCTGATCATGAACAAATGCTCCGACCTGCTTCCGGACCATTTCAGCTTTGTAAAAGGCATGGTGGATTCTGAGGATCTGTCGCTGAACATTTCCAGAGAGATGCTGCAGCACGACCGCCAGCTGAAGCTGATTGCGAAAAACATCAATAAAAAAATCAAAGCCGAGCTGAAGAGCCTGCTGAAGAACAAAAGGGAAAAATACGAATCTTTCTATGAATCTTTCGGCAGACAGCTGAAATTCGGCGTCTATAATGATTTCGGCGCGAATAAAGACGTATTAAAAGATCTGCTTCTCTTCTATTCATCTAAGGAGAAAAAGCTCGTCACTCTGGACGAATATGTGTCCAGAATGCCTGAGGATCAAAAATATATCTATTACGCGTCCGGCGATTCATATGAGCGGATTGAAAAGCTGCCGCAAACTGAAATGGTGGCGGACAAAGGCTACGAGATTTTATATTTCACGGAAGATATTGATGAATTCGCGATCAAAATGCTGACAAGCTATGAGGAAAAAGAGTTCAAATCCGTATCCAGCGCCGACTTAGGCATCGACAGTGACGAAGATGAAAAGCAGACTGAAGCCGAAGAGAACGAATATAAAGACCTGTTCGAAAGCATGAAAGAGATTCTTGCGGATAAAGTAAAGAACGTCAGAGCATCAAAACGTTTAAAATCTCATCCGGTCTGCTTTGCGACAGACGGCGAAGTGACGATCGAAATGGAAAAAGTGTTGAATGCCATGCCTGACAGCCAGCAGGTCAAAGCGGAAAAAGTGCTGGAAATCAACCCGAATCACGAAGTGTTTGAGACGTTAAAGAACGCGCACGGACAAGATCGGGAAAAGCTTGCATTATACACAAACCTTCTTTACAATCAGGCGCTTCTGATTGAAGGGCTGCCGATCCATGATCCGGTCGAGTTTACGAATGACATCTGCAAAGTCATGGTATGACGCTAAAAAGGAATCGCCCGGCGGGGGCGATTCCTTTTTTTATTACAGTGTGCGCTGTTTAAGAATTTGATTTTGTTTGCTGCGCTTCTTTAAGGAGAACCGTTTTTTCAAGTGCGTTTCGATTTCTTCTAAACTTCTGCCCTTCGTTTCGGGAACGATGTAAGCGGCAAAGAAGAAGGATGAGAGGCAAATGACTGAGAATATTCCGAATACCCAGCCGATGCCCATGGCGCTCAGCATAAGCGGGAATACCAGTGAAACGATCAGGTTGGTTGCCGACAGAATCAATGTCGTAAATCCGGTTGCGGCTCCGCGTGCGTTTGACGGGAACAGCTCCGGCATCAGAACCCACACGACGGGACCCCATGTCGCCTGGTAGAAAACGATATAGATGCCGAGAAACAGCACGGTCAGCCATGCCGTTGAAGCTGACAGGCCGGCCAGAAGGAGAATGGCTGATAGTGACGCCAGGCTCAAGGTAATGCCGACACTTCCCCACATCAGCAGTTTTTTCCGGCCGATCCGGTCAATTAAGATCATGGCGGTGATACACATGATGACGTTTAAGACACCGATGCCCATCGTGCCGAGAACGGACGCCGAAGTGCCGAGTCCGGCCTTTGTAAAGATGGTCGGCGCATAGTAAATCACCGTGTTGATACCGACCGCCTGCTGGAAGATGGCGAGGCCGATCCCGATCAGCAGCATAGGGCGGATCCATTTGGCTTTCAGCAAGCCGAGTGTAGATTCTTTTTTCTCAGCTTCACCTTGTTTCATTTCCGCCAATTCAACGGCGATATCCTCTTTGTCGTGGGTCATTTCCATGACTTGTCTGGCTTCCTGCTCACGGCCGCGTTTGACGAGCCATCTCGGAGATTCCGGCATAAACGCGATTCCGATTAATAAAAGCGCCGCCGGTACTGCGGCGAGACCGACCATCCAGCGCCAAGCTTCAAACGGGGTGAATATGTAATTCACGATATATGCGAGTAAAATTCCGGTTACAATCATTAAGTTATTCAATGTGCCGAGCGTTCCGCGTATTTTTGTCGGCGCCATCTCAGATAGATAAACGGGAACCAGCGCCGTTGAGCCGCCGACGGCTAACCCGAGTATGACACGGGAGATAATCAGCATAGTGACGGTTTGCGAAGCCGCACACGCAAGCGCGCCGATAATAAAAATGAGTGAAAGGACGAAAACCACTTTTCTCCGGCCCCATCGGTCAGAGCATGTCCCGCTTAAGGCGGACCCGAAAATCGCACCGAGCAGCAGCATGCTGACGACCAATCCCTCGGTCAGCGTGTTTAAAGGAATATCATTGTTAATAAATAACAAAGCCCCTGAAATCACACCGGTATCATAGCCGTAAAGCAGCCCGCCTAATGCTCCGAAAAAGTAAATCAGGTATTTTTTGGTACTTTTCTTCACAGATGATCCTCCTCATCTTTTGGAACGCATAATAGTTTATTTAGATAACTATTTCATTCCCCGAAGAGAAAAATATAAACATAAAAAAAACACGCCCCTTTAAAAGGCGTGTTTTTTTTCTTAGGAAAACAGCTTGTCGATAAACGCGATTTCTTCAGCAGATAGCGTAATGGAGGCTGCTTTCATGTTGTCTTTTAATTGATCCGCGCGTTTGGCGCCCGGAATCAGGATATCGATTTCAGGTCTCGCCAAGTACCAGGCAAGCACGATATGCGCCGTATCGGCATTGTGCTTTTCGGCAATCGGTTTGAGCTGGTTGACTTTTTTGATGTTTTCTTTAAACTGTTCCCCTTGGAAATGCGCCTGATCATTGCGCAGGTCGCCTTCAGGGAAGGTTGTGTTCTCGTCGTATTTGCCGGCAAGCAGTCCGGATACGAGCGGGAAGTACGGAATGAATGAGATGCCGTGTTCTGTCGTATAAGGGAAGAAAGTCTTTTCCGCCTCACGGTTCAGCAGGTTGTATTCTCCTTGAATCACGTCGACTAAGCCGTCTTTATTGGCTTCTTTCAGCTGCTCCAAAGAGAAATTGGATACGCCGATGGAACGGATTTTTCCTTCTTTTTTCAGCTCATTCAATGCTTGAACGGCTTCGTCCTTCGGCGTGTGCTCATCCGGGAAATGGATGTAGAATAAATCGATGTAATCAGTCTGCAGGCGTTTCAAGCTGTCTTCGACCGATTGTTTCAAAAAGGCCGGTGAGTTGTCGAAAACAAAGTCATCGCCTTCTTTTCTGTGAGCGGCTTTTGTGGCGATGAAGACATCCTCGCGGTTGCATTCTTTCAGCACCTCGCCGATTAATTCTTCAGAACGGCCCACACCGTAAATATAGGCGGTATCTAACATGGTAACGCCGCTTTTAATCGCTTCCCGGACCAATTCTTTTCCCGTTTCTTCATTCAGATTCGGATAGAGATTGTGTCCGCCGACCGCATTTGTTCCTAAACCGATCGGAAATACCTTTAGGTCAGTTTTGCCGATTGTTACTTTGCTCATGTTTTCGCCCCCTGAAAAAATTGGATATCATAGCGACTGCCGGAAAAATACGGCAGCGTTCTCTATTAACTATAACGCTATGCCAAGTGAATGTCGATTTGATGCTCTTGGCAATACTTCGTATATTCCTCATCGAGCTGTTGAGAAGTGACAATGCTGTGAAGCCGGTCGAAAGGTGCGTATGTCAAAAGCGTGGATTTGCCGAATTTGGAATGATCCGCGAGCAGATACACTTCGTTCGCCTTTTCGGAAATTCTCTTTTTCACCTCGTATTCCAGTAAGTCGGAATTCGTCAGGCCGTGGGTGATCGTTGTCCCGGTAGCGGACATGAACGCCTTGTTAATGTTGTATTTATTGAGTGTGCTCGGATCATCAATGCCGACAAACGACCTTGTCTTCCGTTTGTAGTTATTGCCGATGATGATCAGGTCGATATTTTTCATGGATGAAGCCGCGTTAATAATATCAAGGCTGTTCGTCAAAACCGTTACATTCTTATCGGGATCAAGCGTCTCCAGCATCGATTTGGTCGTTGTGCCGGAATCAATAAACACAAGATCGTGATCCTCGATAAACCGTGACGCATAGCGGGCGATTTTGATTTTTTCATCCTGATGTTGAATGGTGCGGTTCTCAAAAGGGACGAGCACAGATTTTTCGGCTGATGTCACGCCGCCGTACACCTTTTTGATAACCCCTTTTTCCGCAAGCTTATTAATATCGCGTCTGACCGTGTTTTTAGAGACATTGAATACCTCGCACAGCTCATCCAGCGAAGTGGCTCCGTGTTTGAGAATGTATTCTTCCATCTCCTGAATCCGCATCAGTTTCATAAAAAAACTCCTTCTAGAATTCTTAAAGTAATTAAAATATATAATAAACACCAGAAGTTAATCAATAGTTACTTAACAAATGATAAAAAAGAGGGTTCACACCGTACGATTCGACACGGTTCTCCAAGTTCCTGTTTTCCCGATCAAAAAAAGTATGATAAAAATAATGAAAAAATTTTGATTTTTTAGATTGACTTGAAGATGTGTTGGGCTTACAATGTAACCAAGAAATGACCAAAATATAACCTGTAAAATCAAAAGTGAAAGATGTAACCGTTTGCTTTTCCCGGTACATGACCAACTTTTACATGGGAAGATTGGGAGTCACCATCATTTTAGCATTTGTAAGCGTTTAATTCATGTCTTTTATATGTAAAAGATGAATATATTCATCCGTTATTATCCAGCTGAACAGGATGTTTACTATTTAAGGAGGCAATGAGAATGGCAGAGATCAGAAAACTGAAAAACTACATCAATGGTGAATGGGTTGAAAGTAAGACAGATCAATATGAAGACGTTGTCAATCCGGCTACAAAAGAAGTGATGTGCCAGGTTCCGATTTCTACGCGGGAGGATGTGGAATACGCCGTACGCTCAGCGTCAGAGGCGTTTCAAACATGGTCAAAGACGGCAGTGCCGCGCCGTGCGAGAATTCTATTTAACTATCAGCAGCTTCTCCAGCAGAACAAAGAAGAGCTTGCCCGTCTGATCACTTTGGAAAACGGTAAAAACACGACAGAAGCACTCGGTGAAGTGGGACGCGGAATTGAAAACGTCGAATTCGCAGCGGGCGCGCCGTCACTCATGATGGGCGATTCACTTGCCTCTATTGCGACGGATGTAGAGGCGGCGAATTACCGCTATCCGATCGGGGTGGTCGGCGGTATCGCACCGTTCAACTTCCCGATGATGGTTCCGTGCTGGATGTTCCCGATGGCGATTTCATTAGGAAACACGTTCATTCTGAAGCCGTCTGAGCGCACGCCGCTGTTAACGGAAAAACTGGCAGAGCTGTTTGAACAGGCCGGTCTGCCGAAGGGCGTCTTCAATGTCGTGCACGGCGCGCATGACGTCGTAAACGGCGTTCTTGAACATCCGGATATTAAAGCCATCTCATTCGTCGGTTCAAAACCTGTCGGCGAGTATGTTTTCAAAAAAGGCAGCGAACATTTGAAACGCGTGCAGGCGTTAACGGGCGCGAAAAACCATACGATCGTGTTAAATGACGCCCACCTTGAAGATACGGTGACAAACATTATCGGCGCGGCATTCGGTTCGGCAGGAGAGCGCTGTATGGCATGCGCGGTTGTGACGGTTGAAGAGGGAATCGCCGATGAGTTTATGGCGAAATTACAGGAAAAAGCAGCGGACATCAAGATCGGAAACGGACTGGATGACGGCGTGTTCTTAGGCCCGGTCATCCGCGAGGACAACAAAAAACGCACGCACAGCTATATTGAAAAAGGCATCGAAGAAGGAGCGAGACTTCTTTGTGACGGACGTGAACACGCAACGGAAGACGGCTATTTCGTCGGACCGACGATTTTTGACAACGTGACGACGGATATGACGATTTGGAAAGATGAAATCTTTGCGCCCGTTCTGTCGGTCATCCGCGTGAAAAACTTAAAAGAAGCGGTTGACATCGCCAACCAGTCTGAATTTGCGAACGGCGCGTGTCTGTTCACTTCAAATGCGAACGCGATCCGCTACTTCCGTGAGAATATTGACGCGGGAATGCTCGGAATCAACCTTGGCGTGCCGGCTCCGATGGCATTCTTCCCGTTCTCTGGCTGGAAGTCTTCTTTCTTCGGCACATTGCACGCAAACGGAAAGGACAGCGTTGACTTCTATACACGTAAAAAAGTCGTGACGGCACGATACCCGTCTCCTGACTTCAATTGATCTGACAGCCGGCCCGGACGGCTTTGTGATTCCGTCCGGGTTTTCTTTTACCATCAATTAAGGAGGAATAAACATGAGTCATTTGCTGCGCAAACCGCAGACCGATGAGATTTCTCAAGGCGTGAACATCATACATGACGTCACTTCAGCCAATTCAGACCTCAAATACGTCGGATTCAAAGTCGTTGACCTCACTCCCGGTTCCACATATACAGAAGATTTGAAAAAGATGGAGTGCTGCATCGTTGCGGTAACGGGAAAAATCACCGTCACTGATTATGATCAGACATTTGAAAGCATCGGCACCCGTGAAAGCGTATTTGATAGAAAACCAACGGACAGCGTTTATGTGTCCAATGACCGCTCTTTTGGAATCACAGCCGTCAGCGGGGCGAGGGTCGCGCTGTGCTATTCTCCGTCCGAACACCAGCTTCCGACAAAGCTGATTAAAGCGGAAGAGAACGGTGTGGAACATCGCGGCAAGCTGGCAAACAAACGAACCGTTCATAATATTCTCCCCGATTCAGATCCATCGGCAAACAGCCTTCTCGTTGTTGAAGTTTACACGGACAGCGGCAACTGGTCGAGCTACCCGCCTCATAAACATGACCAAGACAATCTGCCGGCTGAATCCTTTTTAGAAGAAACCTATTACCATGAAACGGACCCGCCGCAGGGGTTTGTCTTCCAGCGTGTGTACACGGACGACCGCTCGATTGACGAGACGATGACCGCAGAAAATGAAAACGTTGTCATCGTGCCGGCGGGCTATCACCCGGTTGGTGTTCCGGACGGGTATACCTCTTACTACCTGAATGTAATGGCGGGACCGACACGAAAATGGAAGTTTCATAATGATCCGGCCCATGAATGGATCCTGGAACGCTAACAAGTGAGGAGTGGCAGATAACGATGAAATATACATTTAATGAAGAAAAAGAGTTTGATATTGTCGCGATCGGGCGCGCGTGTATTGATTTGAACGCGGCGGAATACAACCGGCCGATGGAAGAAACGATGACGTTTTCTAAATATGTCGGCGGCTCCCCGGCAAATATTGCGATCGGCAGCGCCAAGCTCGGATTAAAAGCCGGTTTTATCGGCAAAATCCCGGATGATCAGCACGGCAGATTCATCGTTTCTTATATGCAGGGAAAGGGCGTTGATACGTCACAAATGACCGTTGACAGAGAAGGGCGCAAAGCCGGGCTCGCTTTTACGGAAATTCTCAGTCCCGAAGAGTGCAGCATTCTGATGTACCGGGATGACGTGGCGGATTTGTATCTTGAGCCGTCCGAAGTCAATGAAGGCTACATCGCAAACGCGAAAATGCTGCTCGTGTCAGGCACGGCGCTTGCGAAAAGCCCGTCGCGCGAAGCCGTCTTAAAAGCGGTGCATATCGCAAAAAAACATGACGTAAAAGTCGTGTTTGAGCTCGACTACCGTCCGTATACATGGCAATCGGCAGAAGAAACAGCCGTGTACTACACGCTGGCGGCGGAACAATCCGATATCGTCATCGGTACACGTGACGAATTTGACGTAATGGAAAACCGCAGCGGCGGAGATAACGATGAAACCGTCCGCCATTTGTTTGCGCACTCCGCTGACCTTGTCGTCATTAAGCACGGCGTTGACGGATCATACGCATACAGCAGATCGGGAGAAGTTTTCCGGGCGCATGCCTATAAAACAAAGGTGCTGAAGACCTTCGGTGCGGGTGATTCCTATGCGTCAGCCTTCATCTACGGACTTGTCAGCGGCCGGGATATTGAAACGGCTTTAAAATACGGGAGCGCTTCCGCTTCCATCGTCGTCAGCAAACACAGCTCCTCAGAAGCAATGCCGGCTGCCGGTGAAATCATCGAACTGATTGAAGCGCAGCACAGTCTTAACGGTAAATAGAACGTATAAAAGGTGGGATCGTTTGTGGGTAAGACAATTCGCTTAACGACAGCACAAGCGCTGATTAAATTCTTGAACCGGCAGTACATTCATGTTGACGGAAAAGAAGAGCCGTTCGTTGAGGGCATCTTCACGATTTTCGGCCACGGAAATGTGTTGGGGATCGGGCAGGCGCTTGAGCAGGACGCCGGGCACCTGAAAGTCTATCAAGGCAAAAACGAACAAGGCATGGCGCATGCCGCGATGGCATACAGCAAGCAGATGCTGAGAAGAAAAATTTACGCGGTATCGACATCTGTCGGTCCGGGTGCCGCTAACTTGACGGCTGCCGCGGGTACGGCGCTGGCCAATAATATCCCGGTGCTGCTGCTTCCGGCCGATACCTTTGCGACGAGGCAGCCTGACCCGGTGCTTCAGCAGGTGGAGCAGGAATACAGTGCCGCCGTCACGACAAACGATGCGTTAAAGCCCGTGTCCCGCTATTGGGACCGCATTACCCGCCCCGAGCAGCTGATGAGCAGCTTAATCCGGGCGTTTGAAGTGATGACAGATCCGGCAAAAGCGGGCCCGGCGACAATCTGCATTTCTCAGGATGTAGAGGGAGAAGCATTTGATTTTGATGAAAGCTTCTTTGAAAAACGCGTTCATTACATTGACCGGATGCAGCCGAGCGAGCGTGAGCTGAAAGGCGCCGCGGAGAGAATTAAGGAGAGCAGCCGTCCCGTCATTTTAGTGGGCGGAGGCGCGAAGTACTCCGGCGCGCGTGAGGAATTAATCGCGCTTTCTGAAACATACGGCATTCCGCTTGTCGAAACGCAGGCCGGCAAGTCAACGGTTGAAGCCGATTTCGCCTACAATCTGGGCGGCATGGGCATCACGGGCACACTCGCCGCAAACAAAGCCGCCCGCCAGGCTGATCTGATCATCGGTGTCGGCACACGGTACACGGACTTTGCGACATCCTCGAAAACGGCGTTTGATTTTGACAAAGCAAAATTTTTGAATATCAACGTCAGCCGCATGCAGGCTTACAAGCTTGACGCGTTTCAGGTCGTAGCCGATGCGAAAGTGACGCTCGGCAGACTGCACGGCTTATTAGACGGATATAAAAGTGCATTCGGCACGGCGATTAAAGATTGGAAAGATGAATGGCTGGCTGAACGGGATCGGCTCGGCAAGGTCACTTTTACACGTGATGCGTTCGAACCGGAAATTAAGAACCATTTCTCACAGGACGTGTTAAACGAGTATGCCGACGCGCTCGAGACTGAGCTGCCGCAAACAACGGCGCTGTTGACCATCAATGACACGATTCCTGAAGACAGCGTCGTCATCAGTTCGGCGGGATCTCTTCCTGGAGATTTGCAGCGGCTGTGGCATTCCAACGTCCCGAATACGTACCACCTCGAGTACGGCTATTCCTGCATGGGGTATGAGGTATCGGGCACGCTCGGCCTCAAGCTGGCCCATCCCGACAAAGAAGTCTATTCACTCGTCGGCGACGGAAGCTTTCTGATGCTGCACTCAGAGCTGATTACCGCGCTTCAATATAACAAAAAAATCAATGTCCTGCTTTTTGACAACTCGGGATTCGGCTGTATCAACAACCTGCAGATGGATCACGGGAGCGGCAGTTATTTCTGCGAGTTCCGCACAGAGGACAATCAGATTTTAAACGTTGATTACGCGAAGGTGGCAGAGGGCTACGGCGCTAAAACATACAGAGCCAATACGGTTGAAGAACTGAAAGCGGCGCTTGAAGATGCGAAAACGCAAGACGTATCCACTTTAATTGAAATGAAGGTTCTGCCGAAAACGATGACGGACGGCTATGACAGCTGGTGGCATGTCGGCGTGGCGGAAGTGTCGGAGCAGGAAAGTGTTCAGCGGGCATACGAAGCGAAAGAGATGAAGCTGAAGTCTGCGAAGCAGTACTAGAGGGGAGGCATCACGATGGGCAAACAAGATATTCTGTGGGGCATCGCTCCCATTGGGTGGCGCAATGACGATATGCCGGAAATCGGAGCCGGGAATACGCTGCAGCATTTGTTAAGCGATATTGTTGTCGCCGGCTTTCAAGGTACGGAAGTGGGAGGGTTTTTCCCTGAACCCTCCGTCCTCAATAAGGAGCTGGCTCTCCGGAACTTACGGATTGCGGGGAAATGGTTCAGCAGCTTTATCATTCAAGACGGTATTGAAAAAACGGCTGAACAATTTACAGAACACTGTGATTATTTGCAGAAAGTCGGAGCGGATGTCACCACCGTTTCTGAACAGACGTACAGTGTTCAAGGCTTGGACATTGATGTATTTAAGAAAAAACCGCACTTCACAGATGAAGAATGGGATACGCTGTGCCAGGGCTTGAACCGTCTCGGGAAAATCGCTGACGAATACGGGCTGGACATGGTTTTTCATCATCATCTCGGCACAGGCGTCCAGACGGCGGAAGAAGTTGACCGGCTGATGGATGGAACGGACCCGCGGTATGTCCATTTACTTTATGATACCGGGCATGCCTATATCTCGGACGGAGACTATATGACGATTCTCAACAAGCATATGGATCGGATCAGACACGTTCATTTCAAGGACGCGCGGTTTGACATTATGGAGCGGTGCAGACAGGAAGGCAAGTCATTCAGGCAGTCGTTTTTACAAGGCATTTTTACGGTTCCCGGAGACGGATGCATCGATTTTACCGAAGTGTACCGAGCGCTCGTCCGTCATGATTATTCAGGCTGGATCGTCATCGAAGCCGAACAAGACCCGGCAGTCGCCAATCCGCTTGAGTACGCGCTGATTGCGAGAAAGTACATCGACAGTGAGCTGCTTGATCCTGCAAATTAGAGGGGGACTTATATGAATAATGCCAAGGCGGAATCAGCTTTCAGCAAAAGGACCATCGCCGCAGCATTAGCCAATTACATTGATGCAGGTTCCATTGTGGCAGGATCAGCGGGTTTATCTATGTGGGTCAGCTATTTAAAGCTGTCCGACAGCCAGATCGGATTGCTCGGCGCCTTCAGCGCAAACGCGATATCAGCGGCCATCGGAGCGCTGCTCGGCGGGTATTTGGCTGATAAGGTCGGCCGAAAAGCTGTATACACAAACAGTATGCTCGTCTACGCCTTAGGAATTTGTTTGGTTTTGTTTGGATTCAACTTTCCCATGCTGTTATGCGGATACATGATTATCGGGATTTCTGTAGGCGCGGATATTACGGCTTCATGGACCATTATCGCGGAAAACGCCCCCGAGAAAAACCGGGCGAGGCATTGCGGAGTGGCGCAGGTGGCGTGGGCCGCAGGAGCCGTTGTGGTTCTGCTGTTATCCGTTTTGGTCGGTGACCTCGGGCTTTTAGGAAATAAAATTGTCTTTGCGCATCTATTGGTGATCGCCCTGATCACATATGTGATAAGAAAGCGTTTACCTGAGTCGGATGCCTGGAAAAACAGTGAAGAGCGGCCTGCCGCCGTGAAAAAAACATCTTATTTTGACCTGCTTCAGCCGAAATTTTTCAAGAACATTTTGTTTTTAATGGGTGTGTTTCTCGTATGGAATCTCGCAGCGGGCGTCATGGGATTCTTCATGCCGTACATCTACCAGCAGGTCGGCGGCGTATCCGCAAATACGGCCAACATTCTGCAGATGGCCCTGTTTATCTTCACCGGGCTCGGCGTCGCCTGTATCTTCATGCCTTTTGCAGATAAATATCGGAAAACGGTGTTCGGAATCTGCGCCTTTATGGCCGTTGTCGGCTGGTCGCTGTTTTTACTGCCGTTTCAGGGGCTCCCGATGCTGCTTTTGTTTGTTTTAGCGATCGGCATCAATAACGGAGCCGGCCAGCAGGCGAACTACCAGCTGTGGGCAAGCGAGCTGTTCCCGACAGAATACAGAGCGTCAGCACAAGGGCTCATGTTCTTTCTCGTCCGTATTTCAATCGGCATTTGGAGTTTATTTGTGCCGGTCATCATGTCACAATTCGGCATCGGTTTTATGGCCGGTATTCTGCTCATATGTGTGACGGCCAGTATGATCATCGGACTTGTCTTCGCGCCGAATACGTCCGGCAAGTCGCTTGAACAGATACAGGAGGAACTTTACGGCGCTCCTCAGGACGGCAGCGAGAAAAGAAAGACGAGAACCATTATTTGATTATCAGAAGGAGTGGCGATCAATGAATTTACGTATAGGTGTTATCGGAACCGGTGCTATCGGAAAAGAGCACATCAACCGCATCACAAATAAACTGTCCGGAGCAGAAATTACCGCTGTCACAGATGTGAATCAGGAGGCCGCGCAGCAGACCGTTCAGGATTTCAATTTGAATGCCTCCGTTTATCCTGATGACGACAGCCTCCTCGCTGCTGAAAATGTGGATGCCGTCTTAGTGACAAGCTGGGGCCCGGCTCACGAGTCCAGCGTTTTGAAAGCGATTCAGCACGGCAAGCACGTGTTTTGTGAAAAGCCGCTTGCGACAACGGCAGAAGGCTGTATGCGCATTGTCGAGGAAGAAATGAAGACGGGAAAACGATTGGTGCAGGTAGGTTTTATGCGCAGATATGACAGCGGTTACGTTCAGCTGAAAGAAGCGATCGATAACCGCGTGGTCGGCGAGCCGCTGATGATTCACTGTGCGCACCGCAACCCGACAGTCGCATCGAATTATTCAACGGACATGGCCGTCGTCGATACGCTCGTTCATGAAATTGATGTCCTCCACTGGCTCGTCAATGACGACTATGAATCCGTACAGGTCATCTATCCGAAGAAATCAAAAAATGCGCTGCCGCATCTGAAAGATCCGCAGATGGTCATCATCGAAACAAAAGGCGGCATCGTCATCAATGCCGAAATCTACGTGAACTGTAAATACGGCTATGACATTCAATGTGAGATCGTCGGGGAAGACGGTGTTATCAAGCTTCCGGAACCATCAAGCATCAGCTTGAGAAAAGAAGGGACATTCAGCACCGATATCCTGATGGATTGGCAGCGCCGATTTGTGGCTGCGTATGATGTGGAAATTCAAGACTTCATTGATTCGATCCGGAAAAAAGGCGAAGTCAGCGGTCCGACGGCATGGGACGGTTATATTGCCGCGGTGACAACAGACGCGTGCGTAAAAGCTCAGGAATCCGGGCAGAAAGAGCCTGTGGCGCTGCAAGAGAAACCGGCATTCTACCAATCATTTACGACTGTGAACAAATAATAGATCGGGAGTGAAAGAAATGAAACTGGCCTTAGATCCATCCATGTACCGCGATGATTTAACGTTAGAGGAAATGGTCTATAAAACGGCGGAGCTCGGATATGAATATATCGAATTGTCCCCGCGCGAGGATTTTTGTCCTTTCTACAAATATCCGAAAGTCGATTCAGCAAAAATCAAACAATTGAAGCGCCTTTTAAAGGATACAGGTGTGAAGCTGTCCTCTCTTCTTCCGCTTTACCACTGGGCGGGTCCAGATGAAGACCGCCGACAGGCCGCCGTGCGCAACTGGAAACGGGCGATCGAAATTGCGGTTGAACTTGAAGTGGATTTGATGAACAGTGAATTCAGCGGTTCAAAATATGATCCTTTGACAAGTGAAGAAAAATTTATCAAATCCATGGATGAACTGCTGCCCGTTTTTGAAAAAGAAGGCGTTAAACTCAATCTTCAGGCTCACCCATACGATTTTATCGAAACGCACAAAGGCGCGATGGATATGATCCGCGCGCTTGACAAGGATTGGATCAATCTTGTCTACTCGACTGCGCATACGTTCTTCTATGATGACGGAAAAGGCGATATTGCGACCATGTTTGATGAAGCCGGCGACCGCCTTACACATGTTTTATTTGCAGATACTTTTAATCATAAAGCGGCGCACGGCCTGCGTTACATCGTCAACCCGCCTGATGCGAAAGTAACGGTTCACCAGCATTTGGACATCGGGCAAGGCGAGGTCGATTTTGAGACGATTTTCAGAAAGATGAGAGAGATGAAATTCGACGGAATTGCGACGAACGCCGTTTTTGCTTGGGTCGGCGAAAGAGCGGATGAATCAAGCCGGACCACGCTTAAGAAATTAAAGGAAGAACTGGGTATGGCATAAGCTGAGTACGGAGTTCGGCGGAGCGGGGCAAAAAAGCCCTCCAGCCGGACTCCCTTCATATCGAAAACGCGGATGGGAGAGGCTGACATGAAACTTTGCTTTAATGAAGCGACTACGCTGGAGAATTCAAACCTGAAACAGGATTTAGAACTGTGCGAAAAGCACGGCTATGATTATATTGAAATCCGCACAATGGATAAGCTGCCGGAATACTTAAAAGACCATTCACTGTCCGATCTGGCGGAATATTTTCGAACCCATCACATTAAACCGCTTGCCCTGAACGCACTGGTTTTCTTCAACAACCGTGATGAGAAGGGCTATAGGGAGATCATTTCGGAATTCAAAAGCATGATGGAAACCTGCAGGACGCTCGGCGTGAAATACGTAGTGGCCGTGCCGCTTGTGACAGAGCGGAAAATCTTGAAAGAAGAGATCAAAAAGAGCAGCGCAGAGGTGCTGACTGAGCTTTCGGACATCGCGGAGCCGTACGGCGTAAACATTGCCCTTGAATTTGTCGGCCATCCGCAATGCACGGTCAATACATTTGAACAGGCGTATGACATCGTGAACGCTGTCGGCCGCGATAATGTCGGACTGGTGTTTGACAGCTTCCATTTCCACGCGATGGGCTCCAATATTGAGAGTTTGAAGCAGGCGGACGGAAAGAAAATTTTCATCTATCATATCGACGATACAGAGGACTTCCCGATCGGCTTTTTAACGGATGAAGACCGCGTCTGGCCTGGACAGGGTGCGATTGACTTAGACGCCCATCTGTCAGCGTTAAAAGAAATCGGATTCAATGATGTTGTCTCCGTAGAGCTGTTCAGACCTGAATATTATAAGCTGACTGCGGAGGAAACGATCAAAACGGCAAAGGAAACAACGGAAGCCGTCGTATCAAAATACTTCATGAAGGAGGCGTGAACATGGCTTTTGTCACCATGAAACATCTTCTTGCAGAAGCGAAACGGGAGCATTATGCAGTCGGCCAGTTTAATATCAACGGCCTCCAATGGACGAAGGCGATTCTGCAAGCGGCGCAAAAGGAGCAATCGCCGGTCATCGCCGCGGCTTCCGATCGTCTGGTCGACTATTTAGGCGGATTTAAAACGATTTCCGCCATGGTCGGCGCGTTAATAGAAGAAATGGCGATTACCGTTCCCGTTGTGCTCCATCTTGATCACGGAAGCAGTGCGGAACGCTGCAGACAGGCCATTGACGCCGGATTCAGCTCAGTGATGATTGACGGCTCCCATCATCCGATTGATGAGAACATCGCGATGACAAAAGAAGTCGCCGATTATGCGGCAAAGCAAGGCGTCTCAGTAGAAGCAGAAGTCGGCACGGTCGGCGGCATGGAAGACGGGCTGGTCGGCGGGGTCCGCTATGCCGATATCGCCGAATGTGAGCGGATCGTCAAAGAAACCAATATCGACGCGCTGGCCGCCGCCCTCGGCTCCGTCCACGGCAAATATCAGGGCGAGCCGAATCTCGGATTTAAGGAAATGGAGGAAATCTCCCGCATGACTGATATTCCTCTCGTTCTTCACGGAGCATCCGGGATTCCGCAGGATCAGGTCAAAAAAGCCATCACGCTCGGCCACGCGAAAATCAATATCAACACGGAATGTATGGTAGCCTGGACAGACGAAACACGCCGCATGTTTCAGGAAAACGGCGATCTGTACGAACCGCGCGGCTACATGTCACCCGGCATTGAAGCCGTGGAAGAGACAGTGCGAAGCAAAATGAGAGAGTTCGGATCAGCCGGTAAAGCCGTAAAACAGCAGGTCGGCTGATGAAAAGCACTCACAACATTGTGAGTGCTTTCGTCTTTTCGTTTATTTCCTTCTTGCGTTTCACCAAAGTATCACAATCAAATCAACCTGTTCAACCTTTACAGGCCCTTTCAATCCAAGCGAATTGTATACAGCTTGCCCCCTCGTTTACTATAGTTATGAAAACTAGAATTCGTTATTATCCTTTTCTTTATCGATGATGTCGGTAACTTTCTTTTTTGTTGAAATAATCTATAAGTCATAAGTTTATACCGCATATACCCTACGTAAGGTCTCGTTTAGTAAAACTTCTTATTCCGTAAACCAGGAGACCGAGACACGTTATTACCATAATTGAGTAAAACAGGAAATTTGATTGAATCGGTGATTCATCTTCGGGTGACATTGCTAACATAGGCTGTGTCCATGGATATACTTGACCTAATGGTGTACTGGCAATAATAATGGCCGGTAATGTAAAAACAATGCTAACAGCGAGTGGTATGCCAAATGTTTTAGACCTGATTGAAACAATAAGCTGCAATAAAATTAATGGTAAACAAGCTAAGATCCCTCTAATTCCATAACCTAGAATTGTAAGTAAAGGAAGACTCCCGCTTATGCCTAACATATAACCGAATCCAATAAATAAGAGGATTAAAATGGACATACTAATGAATATCATGCGGACCACTGTTAGAAACTTTCCCAGAAAGATATCTGAGTGTTTGACTGGTAAGGCTAGAAGCTGTTTCCAACCGCCTCCTGCGTGTTCCCCCCTGCAAACAAGGGCGGCGAAAATTCCCACTACGATAGGCAATACAAAAGGGCCCATAAATAAGGCAACTTGTGTCCAAGCCTCTACCCAGGGATTGTCTCCGGGATTCATAAAAAGGTTATAGTTTTTAATAAAGTTAGTGTATGCCAGGGATACACCTAACAAAGGCCCTAATAAGTAGATGATCCATAACTTTGATCGCTTAAGCTTTAAACGTTCTACAAATAAAATGTTTTTCAAGTATTTCGCCTCCTTTTTACAAAGCATCCCGTTTAGCAAAATGAATAGAGCCTAGAAATAATATAATTATCCCTAAGAAAAGGCTAATGCAAAGGTAAGATGAAAGATCTGGGTTATATCCTATACCTTCATACTGCAGAATGACTGTCGAAGATTGACTAGGATAAGCCAGCGGAAACCATCTCGTTGATTGAGCAGCTGCCAAAAACAAACCCATTATAGATGATACTGATCCTACAAGAATTGAGAATGCTTGGTTGCTAAACACCATAGATAACCATATCTGGAATGCCATTATAGGCAGTACTGTAACTAACATGCTGTAACTATCTCCAAACAAAAGTCCCCAAGGTACACTACCTTCGAATCCTACCAGTTTGCCCAGCAGTACCATGCCGAGCAAGAAGATTGTTGACGAAATAAATAAACTGACTACTAAGCAAATAAATTTACTTACATAAATTCGCATTCTAGATACAGGAAAAGAAAGGGTTTGCTTCCATCCGTTTGCTTGATGCTCTATATTTGCTATTATTGACGCAGAAAGTGTGGCGGCTAATGGAAAACCCAGACCAAATAACAAACTGTTATCATACAGTAAATACATCCACATTGATCCAGCATGGAACATTTCAGCTTGTTTTTCCACGTATTCAGATCGATAAGTAAGATTTACCAACTCATATGCTATAATGAGTAAGGGAACCAATAAGACTACAATCAATAACGACGAACGTTTCAGTTTTAATTGATCTGCCCATAATAACTTTTTCATAGACTTCCCTCTGTACCGGTTAATTCTAAAAAAATATCCTCAAGTGATCGTGTCTTTTCTTCAAGTCGAAATACAGACAGCCCTGAATGAAGAAGTATGGAATTGATTTCTGAAACGAATTCCGGTTCTGTTTGAGACAGCCACAAATCATTTTTGTGTAAATCAACCTTTAATCCTTTCCTGTTTAATATTGTTTTTGCTTCGATTACGTCACTAACACCGACTTTTAATAGTGGTTTTCGTTTTTGATGTAAACTTGCAATCGAGTCCTGAAAAATCATTTTTCCATTGTTGATAATTCCCACTTGAGTAGCCATTTGATCTATTTCACTCAATAAGTGGCTGGATACAATAACACTCATTCCCGATTTAGGCAATTCTTTAATTAGCTCTCTTATTTCTTGGATACCGGATGGATCTAAACCATTTGTCGGTTCATCCAGAATTAATAAATCAGGACTGCTTAACAGGGCAACTGCAATTCCCAAACGTTGTTTCATTCCAAGGGAATACTCCTTAGTCAGTCGATTTGCTACTTTAGATAACCTTACAGTTTCCAATACTTCATTGACCCGTTGTTCCGGAAGTCCTCGTAACCTCCTAACAGCTTCTAAGTTTTCGTAACCTGTTAAATTACCATAATAAGTTGGAGATTCTACCAGTGACCCGATTCTTTGCAATATCTGCAAACGATTCTTGTTTAGGTTTTGGCCAAAGATTTCGATGTTTCCTTTTGTTGGTTTAATTAAACCTAATAACATTCGGATGGTTGTTGTTTTACCAGCACCATTCGGTCCAAGAAAACCATAAATTTCGCCACGCCTAATCCTTAAGTTTAACCCATCAACAGAAGTATGCTTTTTATACTTTTTAGTCAGATCGTGTGTTACCACTATTTGATCATTCATTTGTCTCTCACCTCACTTTTATCATAAGCGATGTTCTTTAAACACAAACGAAACTCTTCCTAAACATTCACTTAACGACATCCATGGTTTATTGACTGCATATAGTAAAATTGATTATTTGATAAGAATATTCTGAAATCTAAACAAAAGCTAAATTCTTTCCTTTTCCAACTCTTATGTATTCGATTTCATTTAAAATGAGAAAAAAAGGAGGGTAACTTATGACGTTAGAAGAGAACAAAATCCTCATGGTGGATGATGACGAACATATCTTAAACTTATTAATAACTTGCTTTGAAAAGGAAGGTTTCAGCAATATTTCCACAGCTATGACAGGGAGCGAAACCCTTCTGAAAATCGATCAGGAACTTCCAAATATTATTTTATTAGATGTCATGCTTCCGGACACTGATGGCTTCACCTTATGCAGCAAAATACGCTCGCATACAAATGTGCCGATACTCTTCTTAACGGCAAAAACAACAGATTTAGATAAATTGCAAGGGTTTAGTTTTGGGGGAGATGACTATATTACTAAACCATTTAATCCACTAGAAATTGTAGCTCGTGTAAAAGCCCAATTAAAGAGAACGACTCAACTCTCTTCTTCTTACCCTCTAAAACAGGTATACGATTATGAATATTTTAAAATAGATCCCAATACCGGAAGACTTGTTGTTAACGGGACAAGAATAGATTGCCCTGCTCAGGAAATGAAACTTCTGATTTATTTCTGTGAACATCCCAATCAAATTTTAAGTAAACACCAAATTTATAAAGATGTGTGGGGGGAGTTTTATGGCGGAGATAGTACTGTAATGGTACATGTAAGACGATTACGTGAAAAATTAGAGGAAGACCCGAGCAGACCTAGATGGATTAAAACGGTTCGAGGACAGGGCTATATATTTGAAGCAGAGCCTATAGATGAGGATTTATTTTGAAGCTGAGAAATAGGATAGCATTTTACTTCGTATCGAGACTTTTTTTACTCATGTTTATTTGGGGTCTGCTCATTGTGGGCAGTATCATATTTTTCAGCCTCGTCTTAGGTCAGAATAAAATGGAAACGCCGCACTTATCCTTAAAAAAAATTGTTGACCAAACAGTTGTTGCAGATAAACAATTTTCAATAAATACGAAAGCAAAAGAAGATTTATTAGAGAACCGGATGTGGATTCAAATTTTAGATGAACAAGGAGATGAGGTTTTTTCTTTTAATAAACCTCAAAATATACCTAAGCATTATATTCTTGGAGAGTTAATATCAGATTACATGTATCCTGCCAAAAAAGGTTATCAATTATCTACGTGGTATGAAACGAAAAACAATCAGGATTTAACATGGGTATTGGGAAAGCCGATGGAAAAAAATAACCCTTTTTTCTATTGGGTGAATAACTTGTGGATTGTTTCTATTATTATGGCAGGGATTGTCATTGCAATATTTTACGGAAAAAAACTAGGTGCTCCCCTGCTGTTTATTGTATCTTGGATTGAGAATTTGTCTAAAGAAAAATATGAAGAACCTTATGATTGGAAGTTTCATTCAAGCAAATATAGACATAATAAATCTGGATATAAGACCTATCAAGAATTAATGCAGGCTCTGTCTGAACTTACCTCAACGCTTCAAAGGAATAAGGCTGAGCGAGAATTATTGGAAAAGACACGAGAAGAGTGGATGGCCGGTGTCTCACATGATTTAAAAACCCCTCTTTCGGTTATTAAGGGATATACGGTTCTTTTATCTTCAAATGAATATGAGTGGGAAAATCAGCAAGTGCGTGATTTTTCCTTAATAATGGAAGAACGTGTCGAATATATGGAAAAGCTGATTGAAGATTTCAACTTAACTTTTCAATTGAAAAATGAGTCGCTTCCAATCCATCTTGAAGAAAAAAACGTAGTGAAAGTAATTCATGACACTTTAGAAAAAATGAAGCTGCTACCGGAGTCAGAAAATAAGAGATTCGCTTTAGAATCCAGTCACAATAAGATACTTTTTAATATGGATGAAAGGTACCTAAAGCGCGCAGTTGAAAACTTGATTGCTAATTGTATTAAACATAATCCTCCGGGCACTAAAATAAAGGTCATATTATATCAGGACGTGTTACATGACAATGAAATACAAATTATAATAGAAGACGATGGGATAGGAATGGACGAAGAGACGGTTGAATGTTTATTTGATCGGTATTTCAGAGGGATAAGCGCTTCGTCAAATAACTCAGGGACTGGATTAGGAATGGCTATTGCTCAACAAATTATCAAGGCACATGGGGGAAATATTGATATATATAGTCAGCCGGGAGTTGGCACAAGATTTAAAATGACCTTTCCGAGTTCGCCATCTAAGTATAACAATGTCAATTAGAAATAATCGATCTTACATTGAGAAAGGGAGAAGCGGGTCTTTTATAAAGGCCCGCTTTCTCATGTTGCAGAGAACCGATGAAAGCATTATGATGGGGGCATCAAATAATGAGGGCTCCGAAAAGCCGTATCCTTTTGGAGGATGGTTGCATGAATAAAATCATGATTGTGGAAGATAGTGAAGACATTCGCGGACTATTGCAGAATTACCTTGAAAAATACGGATATCAAACCGTGGCCGCCGCGGATTTCACGGCTGTTCTTGATGTTTTTTTGCGGGAAAAGCCTGATGTGGTGCTGCTTGATATCAATCTGCCGTCTTATGACGGCTATTATTGGTGCCGCCAGATCCGCCAGCATTCTACAAGCCCGATCATTTTTATCTCAGCCAGAAGCGGGGAAATGGATCAGGTGATGGCGATTGAAAACGGCGGAGATGATTATATCGAAAAACCGTTTTCTTATGATATTGTGCTGGCGAAAATCAAAAGCCAGATCCGCAGGGCATACGGAGAGTACGCTGCCAAGCAGGGAGAGAAAGTGGTTGAATATGCCGGTGTGCAGCTCTTTGTGGAACGGTTTGAACTGCGCTTTCAGGACGAAAAAAGCGAGCTTTCTAAAAAAGAAAGCAAGCTTTTGGAAGTGCTGCTGGAGCGGGGAGAAAAGGTGACGAGTCGGGACCGTCTCATGGAAAAAACGTGGGACACCGACATTTTCGTCGATGATAATACACTTAACGTGTATATCACGCGGCTCAGAAAAAAACTGCGGGAGCTGAATGCGCCTGTTTCCATTGAATCGGTGCGGGGCGAAGGCTACCAGCTGAGGGCGCTGTCATGAAGCTGTTTCTCCGGTCTCATGCCGTGCTGATTCTGCTTTTTCTCCTTCAAGGGCTGTTTGTTTTCTTTTATTACTGGTTTGCGGGTCTTCATTCTTTTTCCCACCTGTTTTACATATTGGGCGTGCAGCTTCTTATTTTGGCGGGTTATCTTGCCTATCGCTGGTACAAAGACCGCGGCGTGTATCATTGGCTCAGCTCGGAGCAGGAAGGGACGGACATCCCGTATCTCGGTTCTTCGGTGTTCTGTTCAGAGCTGTATGAAAAGCAGATGGAGCTGATCCGGCTGCAGCACCAGAAGCTTCATGAGACCGAAGCCAAGCTTGACGCGCGGGTGACGTATATGAATCAATGGGTGCACCAAGTAAAGACGCCGCTGTCGGTCATTAATTTAATCATTCAGGAAGAGGATGAGCCCGTCTTTGAACAAATCAAAAAAGAGGTTCGGCAGATTGAATTCGGGCTGGAGACGCTTCTTTATTCATCAAGGCTTGACATGTTTGAGCGGGATTTTAAAGTCGAAGCGGTTTCCTTATCAGAGCTTCTCCAATCAGTCATTCAAAGCTATAAACGATTCTTTATTCAATACCGCGTTTATCCGAAAATGGACATTCGCGATGATCATCAGATTTACACCGATGCGAAATGGCTCAAATTTGCGATCGGCCAAGTGGTCACAAATGCGGTCAAATATTCGGCAGGCAAGAGTGACAGACTTGAGCTGAATGTCTTCCGCGATGAAGACAGGACGGTGCTTGAAGTCAAAGATTACGGTGTCGGCATTCCCTCGCAAGATATCAAGCGGGTGTTTGACCCTTATTACACCGGCGAAAACGGGCGGCGTTTCCAAGAATCTACGGGGATCGGCCTCCATCTCGTCAAAGAAATTACGGGCAAGCTCAATCATACGGTGGACATCAGCTCGTCCCCCGGTGAAGGGACATCGGTCCGATTTTCATTTCTTACAAAAATGTAAGGCTGCGTTAAGAAAACAACATAGCTCGTTTTGTTTCCCCTTGATAACATGGATTTACGTCAAGGGGATTTTTATGTTAAATGCCCCGGCACTACATGAAAGCAGCCCAGACCAACAAGAATAAAACCATAAGGAGGATTTTCATGGCGAATATGCTTGAAGTCAAACATATAAATAAAACCTATAAAGGACAAGTGTCCTATCAAGCTTTAAAACAAATTTCGTTTTCAATAGAAGAAGGCGGGTTCACGGCGGTGATGGGACCGTCCGGCTCCGGAAAAACAACGCTTTTGAATATCATTTCAACGATCGACCGTCCGGATTCAGGCGATATCCTGATTCACGGAGAAAACCCGCACCGCCTGAAGCGGACAAAGCTCGCTCATTTCCGCCGCAAGCAGCTCGGATTTGTGTTTCAGGATTTCAACCTTCTGGACACACTGACAATCGGTGAAAATATCATGCTGCCGTTAACGCTTGAAAAAGAAGCGCCGTCTGTCATGGAAGAAAAACTGCACGGCATCGCGGCAAAGCTCGGAATCGAAGACCTGCTCAACAAACGGACGTTTGAAGTATCCGGCGGACAGCGCCAGCGGGCCGCCATCGCAAGAGCGGTCATTCATAAGCCGTCACTCATTCTGGCCGATGAACCGACGGGAAACCTTGATTCCAAAGCGTCAAAAGACGTCATGGAAACGATGCAGAGCCTGAATCAGGATGATCATATCACGGCTTTGATGGTGACCCATGATCCGGTTGCGGCAAGCTACTGCCGCCGCGTCATCTTTATAAAAGACGGCGAACTGTTTAATGAGATTTACCGCGGGGAAAACCGCCAAGTCTTTTATGAGCAGATTCTTGATGTGCTGTCTATGCTGGGGGGAAACGCAAATGACCTTTCTTCAGTTCGCTTATAAAAACGTCACGAGAAACAAAAGGGCCTATCTTGCTTTCTTTTTAAGCAGCGCTTTTTCCGTTTTGATTTTCTTTACCTTTGCGATGTTCCTGTTTCATCCGGCACTAAAGGAAGGCTACCTGAATAACATCGCCAGAAAAGGCTTAACCGCCGCGGAATGGATGATCTTTGTTTTTTCTTTCTTATTTGTTCTGTATTCGGTTAACGCATTTTTGAAATCGAGAAATAAAGAATTCGGTATTCTGCTGATGCAGGGCATCACGCCGGGGCAGCTGAGAAAGCTCATTACGGCGGAAAACATGATCATCGGCGTCATGTCGATCGCAGCGGGGATTATCGGAGGATTCATTTTTTCGAAAACGTTCTTTACGGTCGGCGCTTATATTTTAGAAATGGACGCGCTGCCTCTGTACATGCCTTGGAAAGCGCTCGGCATTACGGCCGGCGGATTTCTGCTCTTATTTTTCCTTTTATCGCAGTTCACGATCCTTTTTGTCAGATCAAATACGGTGATCAAATTAATAAAGGGCACTGACAAGATCAAGCCGGAGCCGAAGCCGTCCGTGCTTCTGTCCTTATTCGGCATCGCCTGTCTTTGCGGCGGGTACGGCATGGTTCTGAAAGGCAATGTCCACGGGACTCAACCGTTCATCATTTTACTGCTTACCGTCATCGGCACGTATTTCTTTTTCAGCCAAAGCAGCATCTGGATTTTGCGCGCGCTGAAGAAGTGGAAAGCCTTTTATCTGCGCGGGAAAAATGTCATTTGGGTTTCTGACCTTGTCTATCGTTTAAAAGACAACGCCCGCCTGTTCTTTATCGTCAGCATTATTTCCGCGGTTGCGTTTACGGCGACAGGCGTGCTCGCAATGTACAAATCGACCGTCGGGGCGGAAGAGTCCGCCTATGAGATGGAGTATGTATCTTTCAGCAATAATTCAAAAGAAAAGACTCATTTGAAAGATATTGACCATGAACTGAAAACACACGGCTTTACGTATAAGAAAGACAAAATAAATGTTTCCTATGTCCGCTATCAGGAAGGAGATACTGTTCCGCCTGTTTACATGATCAGCAAATCGGATGTATCAAAATACTTCCATGTCAAGCTGAGCGGCCTGAAACATGATGAGGCTGTCTATTTCCCGGGCACGTATGACCGCAATTTCAAAAACGAAGCGCCGGATCAGCTGAAGCTGCTGAACCAAAAAGGCAAGCCGTCTGACCAAAAACTGACGGTAAAAGAAGTCAAAAAACCGCTGATCTCATTGAATGCCATCATCGCGGTGAACGATCAAACCTTTGATCAGCTCAAATCACTCGGTGATAAAGCGTCATTATACGGCTACAGCTACGATCATTGGAAAGACAGTCTTGGGTTCAGCCAATCTCTGAAAGATGAGATCTACGGCAACTATATCGACGTGCATTCTGATTTTATGTCAAAAGCCGGCACCTACTATGATACGGTGCAGCTGCCGAGCCTGAGTTTATTCATCGGCCTGTTTATCGCAATTGTATTCTTTGTCGCGGCAGCAAGTTTCTTATATTTCAGGCTGTTCACCGATTTAGATGAGGACCGGGGGCGCTACCGTTCATTGGCCAAAATCGGCCTGAGTGAGCGTGAAATGGCACAAAGCGTGACGATACAATTGGCGATTTTGTTCTTCTTTCCATTTGTCATTGCCGTCATGCATACACTGTTTGCTTTGAGAACATTGGCCGTGGAAGGCTATTCCGATGTAGCGGGGCCGCTCAGTCTGACCATCGGAGGGTTTTTCATCTTTCAGCTTCTGTTCTTCCTCGCGGTGCGGACAAGCTATTTGAAAAAAATGAACAAGTAAGGGGAGTGCAAAGATGAAAAAAGCATTGGCAATCCTGGCCGTCTTGGCGGCCGCTGCCGTCATATACGGACTTCTCTTTTTTCATAATGATGTTACAGACAGATTTAATCCGTTTATTCACCAGCAAGATGTTTATGTACAGATTGATCGAGATGGCAAACATCTTAGCCCGGGCGGTACTGAGTATACATTAGACGGATATAACGCATCCGGGAAAAAAGAAGAAGTGACCTTTTTCGCCGGGAAAGACCTTCGGAAGAACGCGTATTTGAAGGTGAAGGCGAAAGGAAAGTATGTCGAGACCTGGGAAGAAGTCAGATTTGAAGATATGCCGGGCTCCGTACAGTCAAAATTAAAGTGAACATGAAAAACGGCACAGTGTCATGACTGTGCCGCTTTTTTTATTTTTTATTTTCTTCAGCCCGTTTGATCAGCATGTCGGTGATAATATCCATCTGTTTGCTGACGGCAATCGGGTCATACGGATAGAAGGTGTTGAAATCGTTGATAAAGACACGATTGTGTTTTACGGCATCGAGATTTTTCCAAACGGATGAATCTTTCAGACGCTCAAATGTTTTGCTTTCTCCATTCGGATTGTAATCGGTAATGAACATATAATCAGCCGCATATTGAGGGATGACCTCTTGGGAAACCTGTTTCATGGCGCCCGTTTTCATGATGTCTTTTTCAATTTTGGCCGGCGCATTCAATCCGAGCGCGTTATAAACGGCTTGGCCGCCGCGGCCGGAATTGTCATTGAAAATCCAGATTTCGCCTTTATCCGTCGTTTCATAAAGGCCGACTGTCTCGTCTTTGCCGATCACGTTTTTGAGGCGCTTTTGATTCGCTTCGGCTTTTTTGTTGAAGTCTGCCATAAAGCTTTCGGCTTTATCCTTCGCCCCGGCAATGTCGCCGAATAGGCTGACCGTATCTTTCGTATTCTTTGCGGTGTTAAAAGGAATGACAATCGTCGGTGCGATTTTCGATAGTTTTTCGTATTGGTCATCCTTCATCAGCACGATTAAATCAGGCTTCAGCTGCATCACTTTCTCCACATTGACGGGATTGCCGATGTCCGTGGTGTTTTTCAGCTGTTTTTTGATAAACGGATTTTTGAAAGCCCATGAGCCCGCCCCGACGACATTTGCGTCAACGGACAGCAGCTCACCTGCATAAAAGTCAGTGACGATCCGTTTCGGATGTGCGGGTATGTCAATATTTCCTTTTGTTGATTCATATGTACGCATGTCTGTCTTTCCTTTGCCTGATGCCGATCCGTTGTTTTCCTTCGCGCCGCTGCAAGCGCTTAATGCGAAAACAAGCAGAAGTGCCAGGCCGATCAGCCATGATTGTTTCTTCATAATGATCCCCCTATTTCGGTGATAATGATTATCATTATTAATATAGCAGGAAGACGTCATTCCGTCTATGTTTTTTATAGAAATCCTTCCTTGATTATCCATGTTATAGTAGTAAAGGAGGAGGAATGAATGTTGATTACGAAAAGAGGGACTTGGTGGGAAGTGCTGCACAGCTGGTGGCTGCTGCTGACTTTTGCGCCGTTTGCGCTGACCGCTTTCTTGGCCTTTTTCTATATCGGCTACCGGGCCAAGAACAAAAAATGGCTGAAATACGGACTTATCTATTTTATTATTTTAGCAATTGCTTTTGTGCTGCCGAGCACGCCGGGCGTGTATATCGTGCTGCCTTTATGGGTCATCTCCATCATCCACGGGCTGAAAGTGCGGGCGGCTTATTTGATACAGCTTGATGTGTTTAAACAAAACGTCGAAGCAAGAGCGTTTGAAGCGGTAAGGCATGAGGCGGAAGCAAAATTCGGCGGAAAACCCGCTCATCGCATTGATCTGACAAAACAGAGATAAAAACAAATGACAAAGCCGGTATCTCGCGCTTTGTCATTTGCATGACCGGCCTATTGCTGGTATGAGTGCTGCTGAAACGGTGTGTGATGCTGTGTTTGCGGGAATGAAGAAACATTAGCGTTTGCCATCGGTGCAGGCATGTGTCCGCTTACTTCCTGCTGAAGCTGATTGCACACATTCACGATTTGCTGGCATTTCTGAATGGCCGCTTCATGCCCCTGCAGCGCTTGCTGAATGGTATGAACGGCATGCTGTTCATGGTTAAGCATCTGCTGAAGCATTTGAATGTTTTGCTGTTCCTGCTGGAGCATTTGCTTGTACTGCTGACTGCTTTGCTGTGTCTGCTGAATAAGCTGCTGTGCTGTTTGGCGGCATTGCTGCAGCTGATTTCCGCTGTATTGGTTTTGATACATCATGAAGACCTCCCGGAGTGATTGATTTTACACATTTATCATGTGAAAGAATAGGAGAGGCATTCATGCAAGAAAAGGATTCAAATATTTACCTGTTATGTACAGAGCGGAATACAAGGCTCGGGATGGCCTGTCGAGCTTTGTATTCCGGCCCTTTTTCTCAGAAGCCGCCTTCTGTAGCGTGAAAAGGAATATTGAGTCTGTTTTCGACTGCGCGCAGGCGCTGATTCAAACGGTTTAAGCGGCGGGTATGGATTTCAATGGACTGGCTCAGCCGTCTGATCTGCTCATTTATACGCGTGATTTCCCGGTTTTGGCGCTGGTCTTCTTGTGAGAGGCGGGTGAGCTCTCTCGTTTGCTGGGCGTTTTGTCTTTCAAGCTGGGCGACTCTCCGTTCTAAAGCCGTCGGCTGCCGCTCTTCAGACTGAGGGGGCGCATAATAATAGCTTTCCTGCTGCTGATACGGCTCATATTCAACGCGGCTCACTTCGTATTCCTGCTGCTGAGGGAAATAGGCAGATGGGGTGTAGTACTGATATGGGTTCATTCATCATTCTCCTTATCTAGTGAAGTCTTTATACACTATGTAGTCAATTGCACAGTGCCACGGCATCTGCCTAAGTTACAGGCGTAAAAAGCTTCATAGGAAGGTGATCATGTTGCGGAACATACGGATTTTCATCATGACGGTTCTTGTTTTCGGATGCGTCATGATAACAGGCTGCTCGCAAAAGAAAGCAGACGATACCCCTTTTTATTACGGGACATGGGATGCGGGGCTGAAACCGGGCCCGATGGACGGGGTCAGATCTGAAACCGTCACGTTTACGAAAGACAGCGTGCTGACTAAGCAGGTCATTCAAGGCCGCGGCGAGGTTGCCATGCCCTCAGATGTGTACAAGGTGATCGCACAAAACACGGACGGGACGATCGAGATTGAATACCTCGGCCATCCGCACCCCGTCAAAAGCACGTTGAAAAGAGGAAAAAACGGTACGCTCATTTGGAAGATATACGGAGAAACAAAAACAATGACAAGAATAAAAACCGGCGGGGAGGATGCACATGAGAAATAAGGCTGCCGACAGACTCGTTTTGACGGGTGTCATCGTACATATCATTCAATGGTTTTCACTGTTATGGTTATTTTTTATGCTTTTTGATCAGTTCGGGCGTTTTACCATTTACAATCCCAATGTCGTCAACGGCAGCATGCAGTCTTTTTCATTCTTTGATATGATGCGCGCTCTTCTGTTTTCCGGCACGCTGCGGAATACGCTTCTGCTGTTTCTGTTTGCGGCAATGCTCATTTACTTGTGGGTGAACGCTCTGTTTATCCTGCTGGAAATCGTTTCTTATATCATGATCAGGCGGAACAGCCGTTCATTATGGGCATACTTTCCCGCAGCGATGGGAATAAAGCTTGCCCTTCTGGACATAGCGGCCGTCCCTTTCTTTGCGGCGGGGCTGATGCTCTTGAAGCAGAAAACAGACGACGGCGGCGAACAAGCTGACAAGGGGAAAAGACGGCCCCGCATCCGGAGGCAGGCCCGGTATACGAAGAGAAGGCGGAGAAACTTGTCCGTTTGATTTTTCATTGAAACGAAAAAACGATATGATGAAAGCATAAGAAGAAAAGGATACAAAGGAGATGCAGGATGTACAAGTTAATCGCAATAGATATGGACGGAACACTACTAAACGATCATCATGAAGTGACGGCTGAAGTCCGCGGGGCGCTTGATGCCGCCAAAGCGGAAGGGGTCAATATCGTCCTGTGCACGGGCCGGCCGATCGGCGGCGTGCGTCGGTATTTGGAAGAGCTGAACTTACAGGAAGAAGGCGACTTTGTGATTGCCTATAACGGCGCACTCGTCCAAAATACGTATACAAACGGTGTCGTGGCCGAGCAGTCATTAGGTTATGAGGATTTGAAGTCGCTTTACGAGCTGAGCTTACAGCTGGATACTCCGATGCATTACTTTGACACAGCCAATCTGTACACGCCGAACCGGGATATCAGTGAATACACGGTATACGAATCATACATTACGAAAGTGCCGCTTCATTTCCGCACGATCGATGAAGTGCCGAAGGATATTCTGATTCCGAAAATCATGTTCATTGACGATCCGGACAAGCTGGAGAAAGCGGTCGCTTCCATTCCGGAATCATTCAGGGAAACATACACAATGGTCAAAAGCGCGCCATTCTTCCATGAGATTCTTCACCCGAAAGTCAGTAAAGGAAACGCGGTTAAGCTGCTGGCCGAAAAACTCGGCATTGAACAGAAAGACGTCATGGCAATCGGCGATAACGGCAACGACATGTCCATGATTCAGTGGGCCGGCTGCGGTGTGGCAATGGCCAATGCCATCCCGGAAGTAAGGGAGATTGCCGATTTTGAAACAAAATCAAATAACGAACACGGCGTGGCGCATGCGATTCAGGAGCTTGTGCTGAAAAAATAGGCACCCCATCAGAGGGTGCTTTTTTACCGCGTGTTTTGGTGATATGATAAGCGGAGAGGGGAGGCGCGACATGGATCGTGAAAAACAGCAGCTCAGCATAGAAGCGGCAAAACTATATTATCAATCAGATTACAGCCAGCAGCAGATCGCCGAACGGCTTAATCTGTCACGCCCCACCGTTTCAAGGCTGCTTCAGTACGCAAAGGAAAAAGGGTATGTGCAAATTCGCGTCATGGACCCATTTGAGGATCTGGACGAACTAGGCGCGAAGCTGGAAGAAAAATACGGGCTGCTTGAGGCGCACGTCGTCTTTTCTCCAAGCGACGATTACCAGGCCATTACACATTACTTAAGCCGCTATGGCGCAGACTATATGCATAAAACCGTAAAGGACGGCGATATACTCGGCGTAAGCTGGGGGACGACGATGTACCAGATCGCAAGCCGCATGGAGCCGAAGCAGGTAAAGAGCGTTGAAGTCGTGCAGCTGAAAGGCGGCATCAGTCATTCCAATGTCAATACGTATTCGTCAGAAACGATTCAGCTGTTCGCCGAAGCATTTCAGACGATGCCGAGGTATTTGCCGCTGCCGGTTATATTTGACAGCGCCGATGTGAAACAGATGGTCGAGCGGGACAGACATATTAAGCGGATCATTGAAATGGGCAGACAAGCCAATATCGCCCTGTTTACGGTCGGAACCGTCCGGGATGAGGCGCTGCTTTTCAGACTCGGCTATTTCCGGGAAGAAGAGAAACAATTGCTGAAAGCACGCGGGGTCGGCGATATTTGTTCGCGCTTTTTTGACGAGGAAGGCAGGATTTGCAGCAGCAGCATTAACGGCCGGACGATCGGAGTCGAGCTCAGCGACTTGAAAATGAAAGAGCGTTCGATTCTGGTGGCGGGCGGCAGCAGAAAATGCAAGGCCATTCACGGTGCCCTCAAAGGAAAGTACGCCAATGTTTTGATTACCGATCAGCATACGGCCAAAAAACTCATTCAAGAATTGTGACAATTCATGAACATAATTTCAATTACCAATTTACATATGTTCAAAATTCGGTTATTCTAAACGTATCCTAGGAAAAAGGAAGTGCATACAATGTCAATTGCAAGTCAAATAGACCATACTGCTTTGAAACCGCATACACAAAAAGCAGATATTTTACAACTGATAAAAGAAGCAAAAGAGTATAAATTCGCTTCCGTTTGTGTAAACCCGACTTGGGTCAAACTCGCAGCGGAGGAACTGAAGGGCACGGGAGTTGACGTTTGCACCGTTATCGGATTTCCTCTCGGCGCAACCACATCGGAAACAAAAGCATTTGAAACGAAGGATGCCATCTCAAAAGGAGCCACTGAGGTTGACATGGTCATCAATATCGGCGCATTAAAAGACGGCGATGATGAAGCGGTTGAAGCTGATATCCGCGCAGTAGTTGAAGCAGCTGATAAAAAAGCGCTCGTCAAAGTGATCATCGAAACATGCCTTTTGACAGATGAAGAAAAAGAGCGCGCGTGCCGCTTAGCGGTATCAGCAGGCGCCGATTTCGTCAAAACGTCTACCGGTTTTTCTACAGGCGGGGCAACGGCTGAAGATATCGCTCTTATGAGAAAAACAGTCGGACCGGACATCGGGGTCAAAGCATCAGGCGGCATCAGAACAAAAGCTGATGTTGACAGCATGATCGCTGCGGGCGCGAGCCGGATCGGCGCAAGTGCGGGCGTCTCTATCGTGAGCGGCGGAGACAGCGGCAGCAGCGACTATTAATCAGCAGTGCGGAAGCTGAAAGCTTCCGCCATCCCCTTTCTTTGTTGATGCATAAAAAATTGTAAGCGAATACAAATAAAAGGAGAACACATATGAAGTATCTCATCGGAATTATCGGAATCATTGTGTTTTTAGGTCTTGCCTGGCTTGCCAGCAACGGCAAAAAAAGAATCAGAATCCGGCCGATCGCCGTCATGCTCGTGCTGCAGCTGATTCTCGGTTATATTCTCCTCAACACCGGTATCGGGAATTTTCTTGTCGGCGGTTTTGCAAAAGGATTTAACTACTTGCTGGAATATGCATCAGAAGGGATTAACTTTGTATTCGGCGGGCTTGTGAATGCGAAACAGACGACGTTCTTCATGAGCGTGCTTCTGCCGATCGTCTTTATATCCGCTTTAATCGGAATTCTGCAGCATTGGAAGGTCCTTCCCTTCATCACGAAGTATATCGGTCTTGCGTTAAGCAAGGTGAACGGAATGGGGAAAATCGAATCTTACAACGCTGTTGCATCCGCGATTTTAGGGCAATCAGAAGTCTTTATCAGTTTGAAAAAACAGCTCGGTTATCTTACTGAACAGCGCTTATATACGCTTTGCGCGTCCGCAATGTCGACGGTCTCAATGTCGATCGTCGGTTCTTACATGATGATGCTGAAGCCTGAATACGTCGTGACGGCGCTTGTGCTGAACTTATTCGGCGGATTTATCATCGCTTCTATCATCAACCCGTACACCGTCAGCAAAGAAGAGGATTTGATCGTCGTTCCTGAAGAAGAAAAGCAATCCTTTTTTGAAGTGCTCGGTGAGTATATAATGGATGGATTCAGAGTCGCCGTCGTCGTAGCGGCGATGCTGATCGGATTTGTCGCACTCATTGCCCTGGTCAACGGCGTTTTTAACGCGGTCTTCGGCATTACATTCCAGGCGCTGCTCGGATATGTATTCGCGCCGTTTGCGTTTTTAACCGGTATTCCGTGGAATGAAGCGGTGAGCGCCGGAAGCATTATGGCGACGAAAATGGTATCGAATGAATTTGTGGCGATGCAGACACTCTCATCCGGCGATTTCCATTTCAGTGCGCATACACAGGCAGTGGTATCTGTATTCCTTGTCTCATTCGCGAATTTCTCCTCTATCGGAATCATTACCGGTGCGGTGAAAGGGCTGCATGAAAAACAAGGAAACGTCGTCGCGCGGTTCGGTCTGAAGCTGCTGTACGGCGCAACACTCGTCAGCTTCTTGACAGCGGCGATCGTCGGATTGATTCACTGAACATAAATGAAGGACAGGTGATAGATCATGAGAATGGTAGATCTTATTGTAAAAAAACAAAATGGAAAAGAACTGACAACAGAAGAAATTCAATTTTTCGTAAAAGGATACACGGACGGAAGCATCCCTGATTATCAGGCAAGCGCACTGGCTATGGCGATTTACTTTCAGGATATGACAGATCAGGAGCGCGCAGATCTGACAATGGCGATGGTGAATTCAGGGGAAACGATTGATCTCTCCGCCATTGAAGGCATTAAGGTCGACAAGCACTCTACGGGCGGGGTCGGCGACACGACAACTCTCGTACTCGCACCGCTCGTCGCGGCGCTCGGCGTTCCCGTTGCTAAAATGTCCGGCCGCGGTCTTGGCCATACGGGGGGGACCATTGATAAGCTGGAAGCGATCGAAGGCTTCCACGTGGAATTATCAAAAGATGAATTCATCAAGCTTGTGAACCGCGACAAGGTAGCCGTCATCGGACAAAGCGGCAACTTGACGCCTGCCGATAAAAAGCTGTATGCGCTGCGTGATGTAACGGGTACGGTGAACTCCATCCCGCTGATCGCAAGCTCAATTATGAGTAAAAAAATCGCCGCCGGAGCAGATGCTATCGTGCTTGACGTCAAAACGGGAGCCGGCGCGTTTATGAAAACGGATGAAGACGCCGTGAACCTCGCCAAAGCAATGGTCCGCATCGGAAACAACGTCGGCCGCCAGACGATGGCCGTGATTTCTGACATGTCGCAGCCGCTCGGTTTTGCGATCGGGAATGCCCTGGAAGTACAAGAAGCCATTGATACGTTAAGAGGGGAAGGGCCTGAAGACTTAAACGAACTCGTCCTCACGCTCGGCAGCCAAATGGTCGTATTGGCGAAAAAAGCTGAGACATTGGAAGAAGCGAGAACGAAGCTTCAGGAAGTCATGAAAAACGGCAAAGCGCTTGAAAAGTTCAAAGAGTTCCTGAGCAATCAGGGAGGAGACGCTTCTGTCGTTGACGATCCGTCCAAACTTCCGCAGGCGGCGTACAAAATTGACGTTCCGGCGAAAGAAGCGGGTGTCGTTTCAGAAATCGTCGCCGACGAAATCGGCGTCGCAGCGATGCTGTTGGGCGCGGGACGTGCGACAAAAGAGGACGAAATCGACCTTGCCGTCGGCATTATGCTCCGCAAAAAAGTCGGTGACAACGTCGAAAAAGGCGAGCCGCTCGTCACCCTTTACGCCAACCGCGAAAACGTTGAAGACGTGACCGCCAAAGTCTATGACAACATCCGCATCTCAGAAAAAGCGGAAGCGCCGAAACTGATTCATACGCTGATTACGGAATAAGAGAAGAAAGGCACATACCTCATCAGTATGTGCCTTTTTTTATGGCATGGTTTTATCCAAATGAATGTCACGGACGGATTGTTTCGGCTGTTTCTTTCTCAAAAAACGAATGAGATAGCACAGGATCATACAAGGAATTCCGCAGAAGAGGGCGATTCTTTGATTGGGATCAAATGCAAGGCCTACGCATGAAGCGAAACATAAGATCATGGCGGCGATCGGAACGAGAGGGTATAACGGTGTGCGGAAGGTCAGATCCGAGACGCGTCCGCCGTTTTTCACATAATGTTTTCGAAATAACAGCTGAGACAGGGCGATGCTCATCCACACCACGACGCCGGCAAATCCGGCTATTGCCACGAGCACCACGTAGACCGTGCCCGGGGCGGCAATGCTTGAGATCAAGGATATGCAGGAAACGGCCATGCTGGCGAGCAGGGCATTCAGCGGAATGCCTTTCGGCGTGACTTTTTTGAACCGGGCGCTGATCATGTTTTCATTTGCAAGAGACCACAGCATCCGGGTGGAAGCATACAGTCCGGAGTTGGCGACCGAAAGCAAAGCCGTTAAAATCACGAAGTTCATGATATCTGCGGCGTATGGGATACCGATTTGGGAAAAGACCGCGACAAACGGACTTTCAATCACACCGGCTTCCTTCCAGGAGATCAGTCCGGACAGCACAAAAATGGCGCCGATAAAAAAGATGACTGTTCTCCAGGCGACATTTCGGATCGAACGCGGAATATCTTTTGCCGGATTGGCGGTTTCACCCGCGGTAATTCCGATCAGCTCCGTCCCTGAAAAGGCGAAGCTTACGGAAATCATTGCGATGAAAACCGCAAGAAAGCCGTTCGGAAACAGTCCGCCGTGTGAGGTGAAATTCGACAGCATCGGAGCTTCACCCGAACCGTGCAATGAAATCAAACCGAACATCGCGGCGCCGCCTAAGATGATAAATAAAAGGATGGTAACGATTTTGACGCTGGAAAACCAAAACTCTGTTTCTGCAAACAATTTAACGGAGAATGCATTGGCGGCAAAAAGGAGAGCCGCGAAAATCGCGCTCCACATCCAGACGCTGCTGTGGGGAAACCAGCGCTGCATGAGGATACCGGAAGCTGTAAACTCCGATCCTACCGTCACCACCCAATTCACCCAATACATGATACCGACCATAAAACCCGTGGACGGCCCGATAAACGTTGTCGCATACGTTTGAAATGAACCGGTCACAGGCATGGCTACTGACAATTCTCCGAGACACTGCATGACAAGATACATCATCAAGCCGCCGATCAGGTAAGCGGCGATCGTCCCGCCCGGCCCGGCCTGGCTCAATGTATACCCTGTGCTCAAAAACAGCCCCGTGCCGATGACCCCTCCCAATGAAATCATAAATAAGTGCCTGCTTTTCATCGTGCGCTTTAGTTGATTGCCGCCTTGATCAACATCCATCGTGATCTCCCCCTTTTTGCGTGGCGTGAGAATCTTCCGGCAGCCGAGAGCACGCGTGCCGGATTTGACTTTAACGTGACAATTTAAATCCCTTTAATGCATGTAAAATGACGTGTGCGGCTGCCCGGCTTGTCATATCGCGAAAATCAAGTGTCGGATCAACCTCAACGATCTCAATACCCGAGATGTCAGCCTCCTGGGCTAAAAACCTGACCGCCTGAAGCAGTTCTTCGGTATACAGACCTCCGGGGCCGATCGCAGGACAGCCGGGCGCATGAGCTTGATCCAGCACATCCATATCAACCGAAATAAAAATGGCGTCGGCTCTTTTTTGAACGGCCGGCAAGACCTCTTGTATCGTTCGGAGGAGCCCTTTCTCCCGGATCATCTCCATTGTATGCACGTCTGCCTGCCGCTCTTTTACATATTGTTCATATGCCAAGCTGTTGCTGAACTCCCTGATTCCAAGCTGAATCAGGTTTTGTCCGCTTATGATATTTTCATCTAACAGCCGGCGGAATGGCGTGCCGTTTGTCGGTCCTCCGTCTTCTGTGTTGCGGACGTCGTGGTGGGCGTCGAATTGAAAGACGGCTGTTGTTCCTTTCGTTTCCGCAATGGCTTTAATGGTGGAATAACTGATGGAGTTGTCGCCGCCGAGAATGACGGGCACCCAGTCAGGCTGATCCGTCAGAATATCATAAATGGTCCGATAAATGTGTTCGTGAGATGTGACGACATCCGTGACGTGAATCTGAATATCGCCGATATCGTACAGATGGTCAATGACATGCTCCCGCAGCTCCGCGGAATATGCGGAAATCCCGCCGAGCGCCCGGCGGATCGCACCGGGTGCAAAGCAGGCGCCGGAATGGCTGATTGACGACTTAGAAAGCGGAACGCCGATCAAAGCCGGCCCTTTGATCGTTTGTCCCGCCCACGCTTCCGTCACATCACCGATCCTTGTCACATGGCGGTCGTTGAAGAGGGAGCCGGCTTTTTGCAGAAACGGATACTTATCCAAGAGCGGCTCCCTCCCTTGAAACGACCGTCTTTCCGTTCTTGATGACACGGCGGACATGATTGACGCCGTAATGATACGGGATATACATGTAATTCGGCGCTTCCCAAATGACAATGTCAGCCGCCCGTCCGGCTTTAATTTGTCCGGCCTCTTCGCCTTTTCCGATCGCATACGCGGCATTAACGGTGACAGCGTGCCAGATTTCTTCTGCGGTCATTTTTAAATGAAGCGCGGCAATTGACATGATGAGCTGGAGATTTTCCGTCGGTGAGCTGCCCGGGTTGAAGTCAGTCGCCAAACTGACCCGTACGCCCGCATCAATCATCTCCCGGGCTCTCGCATAAGTGTGTTTGCCAAGATAGAAAGTCGTGCCCGGCAGCAGGACGGCGATCGTTCCGGACTCCGCTAGCTTTTCGATGCCTTCGTCAGACGCCCCCACCAAATGATCGGCAGAAACAGCATGCAGTTCTGCCGCCAATTCCGCGCCGCCGAGCGGGTCAATCTCATCAGCATGGATTTTCAGGCCGAAACCAGCTTCAGACGCCTTTTTCAGGTAGTTCCGCGACTGGCTGACGGTAAAGACGCCTGTTTCTGTGAAAATATCGGCAAATTGCGCGAGGCCTTCTTCTTTTATTTCAGGCAAAAGCTGCAGCATGCGATTCAGAAATTCGTCAGGGCTGTTCCGGTACTCAGGCGGAATGGCGTGTGCCCCCATAAAGGTCGTGACAAGGTCGACCGGCTGGCGCCCGCCCAGTTTTTTCGCTGCGGTCAGCTGTTTCAGCTCCGTGTCTTTGTCGAGTCCGTACCCGCTTTTTACTTCCGCGGTCGTGATGCCGTATGACAGCATGCGTCCGAGGTGAAAAAGCCCTTTTTCAATCAGTTCTTCTTCGGAGGCGGCTTTCGTGTCTTTGACCGTTGACAAAATACCGCCGCCTTGCGCCAGAATATCCAAATAGGACATGCCCTGAATTTTTAAATTCAGTTCTTTTTCCCGGGACCCTCCGAATACAAGATGGGTATGGGGATCGACGAGGCCGGGGGTGACGAGCCGTCCCCCGCAGTCGATGATGTCTCTTGCCTCGTATCCTTCCTCCGCTCCTTGATGTCCGGCAAAAACAATGCGCCCGTCGTGAATGCCGATGACGGCATCTTCCGTGACATGAAGATCCTGCATGCTTCCGCCTGATCGGGGGCCGCCGGATTCCATCGTCAGCAGCTGGCCGATGTTGGTGAGTATGGTATCTATTTGTTTCGGCATGTTACCGCTCCTTTTTCATCGGTATCATAATGTCTTGTTCCTCGGCGACTTGAACCGCTTTTTCATAACCTGCGTCCGCATGGCGGATGATGCCCATTCCCGGATCGCTTGTCAGAACGCGGGAAAGCCGTTGTTCCGCAAGGATGCTGCCGTCAGCGACCGCGACCATTCCCGCGTGAAGGGAATACCCCATGCCGACGCCCCCGCCGTGGTGAAAAGAAACCCAGCTTGCGCCTGAGGCCGTGTTGATCAGCGCGTTCAGCACCGCCCAATCGCCGACCGCGTCGCTTCCGTCTTTCATCGCTTCTGTTTCCCGATTCGGAGAGGCGACAGATCCGCAGTCTAAATGGTCTCTTCCGATGACGATCGGGGCTTTCAGCTCGCCGTTTCTGACCAATTCATTGATGGCGAGCCCCATCTTTTCCCGTTCACCGTAGCCGAGCCAGCAAATACGGGACGGCAGGCCTTGGAATGTGACTTTTTTCTGCGCCATGTCAATCCAGCGGTGAAGGGCTTGATTTTCTGGAAACAGCTCTTTTAATAAAGCGTCCGTGCGGTATATATCTTCAGGGTCTCCCGACAGCGCAGCCCAGCGGAACGGCCCTTTTCCTTCACAAAATAAAGGCCGGATGTAGGCGGGAACGAATCCCGGAAAATCAAAAGCATCGGCGAGACCCTCATCTTTGGCAACTTGACGGATATTGTTGCCGTAATCGAAGACGATAGCCCCTTTTTTCTTGAAGGCAAGCATGGCTTCCACATGCTTTTTCATACTTTGCTTGGATAGCCTTACGTATAAATCGGGCTGATCCCGGCGCAGACGCCCGGCCTCTTCAAGTGAGTATCCTGCCGGAATATAGCCGATCAGCGGGTCGTGAGCGGAAGTCTGATCGGTCACGATGTCAATATGGACGCCGCGGTTCAAAAGCTCATGATGCACCTCAGCCGCATTGCCGAGAAGGCCGATCGATAAAGGTTCTCCGGCTTGTCTGGCTGCTTCGGCCCAGCGCAGCGCTTCGTCAATTGATGCGGTTTTACGGTCGCAATAGTTTGTTTCCATCCGTTTATCAATCCGTGTTTCATCAGCTTCAACGGCGATGACGACGCCATCATTCATCGTGACGGACAGCGGCTGGGCGCCTCCCATTCCGCCAAGTCCGGCCGTCAGCGTTAGGGTTCCTTTCAGACTGCCGCCGAAATGCTGTCTCGCAAGCTCCGCAAAGGTTTCATAGGTGCCTTGCAAAATGCCTTGTGAGCCGATATAAATCCAGCTGCCGGCCGTCATCTGCCCGTACATCATCAGCCCTTTTTTCTCAAGGTCATGGAAATGCTCCCAATCCGCCCATTTCGGCACGAGAACCGAATTAGCCAGCAGGACGCGGGGGGCGCGGCTGTGCGTGCGGAACAGTCCGACCGGTTTTCCGGATTGGATCAGCAGTGTTTCATCATCTTTTAACGTTTTGAGGGAACGCTCAATCGCGTGAAAAGCATCCCAGTTTCGCGCGGCCTTGCCTATGCCGCCGTATACGATCAGATCCTCCGGCTTTTCGGCAACCTCCGGGTCAAGGTTGTTTCGGAGCATGCGGAGCACGGCTTCCTGCTCCCATCCTAAGCATTCAAGTTCGGTGCCGCGGCCGGCGCGGATTGATTTCTTTACATCAGTCATCTTGTCAGTCCTCCTTCATTGGTCATCAGTTTTTGGTGATGTTCATTCGGCAGAAAAGACTCCTTCTTCAGCCAGTCACTCAGATGCTCGATGTCATAAGAAAACACGCGGTCTTCTTGTATGGACGGCACGATGTTCCTCATTTCAAGATAGAGCTGTTTTGTGTACGTAGCGCAATGTTCCGCACCCCGGTATTCCACGGCCTGCAGCGCGCAAATGGCTTCAACGGCAAGCACCCGTCTCGTATTCGCAATGATCTGGTAGGCGTGCCTTGAGGCGATGGTTCCCATGCTGACGTGATCCTCCTGGTTTGCCGATGAAGGAATGGAATCGACACTGGCGGGATGGGCCAGGGTTTTATTTTCTGACACGAGGGAGGCCGCCGCATATTGCATGATCATCGCTCCGGATTGTAAGCCGGGCTGAGGGCTCAGAAAGGGCGGCAGGTCATTCAGCTGCGGATTCACAAGCCGTTCGATCCGGCGTTCAGAAATATTCGCAAGTTCGGCCGCCGCTACTTTGAGAAAATCCATGGCAAAGGCGATCGGCTGTCCGTGAAAGTTTCCGCCTGAGATGATTTTGGCGCCGTCTTCGAAAATGAGCGGGTTATCTGTCGCGGCATTCATCTCAATTTCTAATTTTTCTTTTACATACGCTAATGTCTGCCATGATGCGCCGTGGACTTGAGGAATACAACGGATCGAATAGGCGTCCTGGACACGCAGCTCCCCTTGGACGGTCGTCAGCTTGCTGTCTGACAAGTAATAGCGGATTCGCTCTGCGACATCCATCTGTTCCTGATAACCGCGGGCGGCATGAATGTCCTCGTCAAACGCATCGATAATGCCCTGAAGGCCTTCGATCGTTAAGCTCGCGATCCGTTCCGATTGATAGGCCAGTTTTTCGGCTTCGAGGTAAGCGATCAGCCCCATTGCGGTCATGGCCTGCGTTCCGTTGATCAGCGCGAGCCCTTCCTTAGAGGTCAGGACGGCCGGCTGAAGGTTTGTCTTTTCTAAAGCATGAGCTGTCGGCATCCGGGCCCCTTCGTAAAAGACTTCGCCTTGCCCGATAAGCGCCAGTGCGAGATGAGAAAGCGGCGCCAAATCTCCGCTCGCCCCTAGTGACCCTTGCTGCGGGATGACCGGGTGAATGCGATGATTGAGATACGCGAGCAGTTGATCAATCAGCTCAGTCCGCACGCCGGAAAAGCCTTTCAGCAGGGCATTGGCTCGCAAAAGCAGCATGGCCCGCGATACAGATTCCGGAAACGGATCACCGACGCCGCACGCGTGAGAAAGAATCAGATTCAGCTGCAGATCCGCGGCGTCTTCTTTTTGAATCAGCACATCGCTGAACTTGCCGAACCCCGTTGTAATCCCGTAAATGGTCTTCTCCTCCTGAACGATCCGTTCAACCGCCGCCCTGCTTTTTTTCACACGTTCCATGCTTTCGGCAGATGCCTGAACCTCTTCAAAATCAAACAGCACACGCTGGGCATCTGCGGTTGTCAGTGAGGAACCGTCTAACGTCACCATCATTTCAACCCCTTTTCCTTTACTTTGGTAAAGCGCCCATACAAAAAGGAGCTATGCCATGAAAATGATGTTTCACGCATAGCCCCCTATCATCTGAAATCTATGGGCTGATTCATATGTGATTAATTCCGACTCCGAATGTTTCGTGCTCAAGCCCCTTAATCGGAGCTCCGATCGTGCCGTAAAGTGAAACGGCGATCCAATCGCCTTCCGCCTCGCTTTCATACGGATTTCCCCGCAAGACGGCAAACTTCAGGCCCACGGTACGAAGCAGCGAGCCAAGCAGCATTTCGCCCCGCGTCACTCCGTGCAAAGCTTCCATTGTGGCATGATACAGCGCATGTGATTCGCGATAACCCTCAGATTGAATGACGCCGCTCTTTTTGGAAGCGGTTTCAATTGCAGCTACCACCTTATGCGCATCCATTGAACCCACCCTGCCGAGACAGACTTTCCAGCCGTCCCGTTCCAGCCGGCTGATCTGCTGGTTTTCTTCAGTCTCATGAAGCAGAAGAAGGACGGACAGTCGCCCGATGCGGCGGTCTTTGTGTAAGGTCATATATGCTTCACTCAATTCTTAAATATTCTGATAACTAGTAACTGTTTTTTATATTAAGTGTTTGCGAATCAGAAGTCAAAACTTTTTTTCCAGTCTTTCACAAATCAGATTGCTATCGAAGTAAAGCGGTACATCGTGAAGCCGGCGCTGTTGATCACATATTTCCGCCAGCCGCATCATAAAATGGAGCGTTGTCTTGAAAGCGTTTTAAGAAAAGAAGAGAGCGAGGCGATTTCAGAAAATGAAAACCAGTTTCTTTCGTGTGTGCCTGGTCTCAGCAGCGGTCATCGGGTTCACTCTGCCGCAGGCAAAAGCCCAGCATTCGGTTTTTTCAGAGGTCAGCGTGCATGATCCGTCCGTCATCAAAACAGGAGATACATATTATGTATTCGGCTCGCATTTGGCTTCCGCCAAGTCGAAAAACCTGATGCAGTGGCAGCAGATATCTTCAAGCGTCAATCCCAATAATCCCCTGATCCCGAATGTCTACACCGAATTAAAAGAGACATTCGACTGGGCCCAGTCTGATACGCTGTGGGCGCCGGACGTCGCCCAGCTGGCTGACGGGAAATATTACATGTACTATAACGCCTGTAAAGGAGACTCGCCGCGATCCGCTCTCGGTGTCGCCGTGAGTGACAAAATCGAAGGACCCTACAAAAACAAAGGCATCTTTTTGAAATCAGGCATGGAAGGAAAAAGCGAAGACGGCACGACGTATCATGCAAACGTTCACCCGAACGTCGTAGATCCGCAAACGTTTTTTGACCATAAAGGCAAGCTCTGGATGGTGTACGGCTCTTACTCCGGCGGAATTTTCATACTGGAAATGAATCCGAAAACCGGTTTCCCGCTCCCTAACCAAGGCTACGGAAAAAAACTGCTCGGCGGAAATCACAGCAGAATCGAAGGCCCGTACATCAGCTACAATCCGGAAACGAAATATTACTATCTGTATCTGTCATTCGGCGGACTTGACACAGCCGGCGGTTACAATATGCGTGTGGCGCGCTCTAAAAATCCGGACGGTCCGTACTATGACGCCGCAGGTCATAACATGCTTGATGCTAAAGGAAAAGACGGCAGTTTCTTCGACGACAAAGCAATTGAACCGTACGGGGTTAAACTCATGGGCGGCTATAGCTTCGCCTCACAATCTGAAAAAGGCACGGGCTACGTATCGCCGGGACACAACTCCGTGTTTTACGACGGGAAAACGAAACGATCATACCTCATTTTCCACACCCGTTTCCCGAACAGAGGAGAAGAGCATGAAGTCAGAGTGCATCGGCTGTACATGAACAAAGACGGATGGCCCGTTGCAGCGCCATACCGCTATGCGGGAGAACCGGATTCACACATATCGGCGGTCTCCGCATCCGGAACCTACAAACTCATCCAGCACGGAAAAGACATCACAGCTACGATCAAAACCCCAAAAAACATCCGGCTTAACAACGACGGCACCATTTCCGGGGAAATGACCGGAACCTGGACAATAACGGACAGCAGCAAAGCCCGAATCAACCTGAACGGCACAAATTATGACGGCGTCTTCCTGAAAGAATGGGACTCAGCGAGAGAGAAAGAAGTTGTGACGTTTAGTGTGCTGAGCGGTGATGGGGAGGCTGTTTGGGGAGTGAAGTGACTTTGCAATGCATTTGTAAGTACTAGACTAGTTTTATCCAAAAGAGATATAATAAGTATGTATATGCAATTAACGCAAATCTAATTCTTAAACTTTAGTCCTTGAATAATGTTTTTAAAATAGGAGGGAAGTTCTATTCTTGTATACAAAGATCGTTTGTTTAATAATATTATACTAAATCCATATAACAAAGGAAGAAGAAAGTTAAAAGTGATTACTGCTTATGCTTCCCCTGCTTTTTTACATCATGTACTATATGCACTTAATGAAATTGAAATTGAAATGTACATCGGTATGACTAAATATCAGCCAATAACAGTATGGGATCACAAAGAATACTTAAAAATGGCGAGTGAAACTAATAGATTAAGTGTAAATTATTTTTATGGAGAGAGACCTGTCCACTCTAAAATTATTTATTGGGAGCAGGAGGGATTATTTGCATCAGAACTAGCTTTTGTTGGATCTGCAAACTTTACTAGAAATGGCTATGTTAATTATAGCGAAATAATGGCAGAGGCTGATCCCATAGAAATAGGCAATATTTTTGAAGATATTGGAGAGTATATAGATTTTAAGCATCCTAATATTGAAGAGTATATTACATTTACATATCAGTCTGATTTAAAAAGCTCAGAAAAAGAAGGGTCTGGGTTAGGGAAAATAGTAAAAGAAAAAGAATATAAACATTTTGATTTTCCGTTAACTATTAAAAGTGATAGAAGGAAGATTCATCAAAAATCAGGGTTGAATTGGGGACAGCGTCCGGATAGAGAGTCGAACCAAGCCTATATCCCTATTCCTAAAGAAGTTTATACAACTGACTTTTTTCCAGATAAGAAAATGCAATTCAATTTGATAACAGATGATGGAGAGAGTTTTACATGTGTAGTAGCGCAAGAAAACAATAAAGCTCTTGAGACACCAGAGGATAATAGCATACTGGGAAAATACTTCAGAAAAAGACTCAACGTACCATTAGGCAGTTTTGTTAGGGTTGAAGATTTAGATAGGTATGGGAGACATCATGTCACCATATATAAAATAAATAATGAAACTTATTTTATGGATTTTAGCTAAGGGAGAAATATAATGATTCGATCTGGAATAAGTAAGGTTGAGAAGTTCAGCAGAGTCCTAAAGAGAGAATTAGCAGAAGAGGAAATCAATAAGATAAAAAAAACAGCTGAAGATATGAATGAAAAGATAGGGTTTCCTAATAATGAAACCCGTCAAGGTTTACTGTTTGGACAAGTACAAAGCGGTAAAACAAATAATATGTTGATGACAATTGCTCAAGCCTCGGATAATGGCCATCGTTTATTTATCATACTGACATCTGACAACCTGTGGTTGTATGACCAGACCTTAGAGCGTGTTCAAGAAGCGCTCCCCGGGTTACTTACTCTTGGAAAGGATTCATGGGGAATTGAATCAATGACCTCTAGAATTCAAACAGCGTTAAACCATAACGGAGGAGTTGTTTTAGTTACCACTAAGAATAAAAAAATATTACCTAAAATGCAGGAGTTTATTAAAGAGCACATACCCCGGAATACAAGATCAGTTATATTTGATGATGAAGCAGATCAAGCGAGCTTAAATACGTTTGCCAATACTGAAGTGCAGGATAAATTAAGTGAAGTAAGTGCTGCTATTGTTAACCTTAGAGATTTTTTTAACAATCATGTCTATGTTCAAGTAACCGCTACGCCTCAAGCACTGTTATTACAAGGCGCAAACAAAGAATTCCGACCGGATTTTATTGTGAAATTCAGTCCCGGCGCAGGTTATATAGGGGGAGAAGCGTTCTTTGAAGAAGGTGCTGGTGCTCTCAAGACATTTGCAGACTCAGAGATTGATGACATAATGAACGAAGAATCAGATATTGCTCCCCATACAAAGGGGCTCGCTATCCCTACCGGTTTAAGACAAGCTCTATGCACTTTTTTTATTGGAGCTTCAATTAAAATTTGCAATGGAGAAGGGACAAATTATACATTTCTTTGTCACGTCAGTCATAAACAGGACGACCATCGAAGGTTAGAGACGATGGTTAATGGTTTTATTACAAGTCTATCTAAGGCTTTGCACGAAGAGAACCATGAAACAGAAAAAAATATTGTATATACTTATTTAAATGAAGCTTATCAAGATTTGGTGCAAACTAACAGCAGGACGCCTTCATTTGAATTAGTTATAGCGGAGCTAGCTGATAATATAACCAGCACGCAGTCACAATTAATTATTTCGGGGAGTCATTTTAAAAAACCCAGATACAGTTCCCCATTTAATATTCTAATAGGAGGAAATAAATTAGGCAGGGGAGTAACAGTTAAAAGGCTATTAGTTACTTATTATGGACGTTCCAGTCAAGCGCCAAAAGTTGATACAATTCTTCAACATGCCAGAATGTATGGTTATAGAGAACGAGATTTAGGTGTGCTAAGATTTTTCACATCGTACTCAATAGCTGAGATTTTTACAGAAGCCTATCTTTCTGAAAAAAGATTAAGAACAGTAATTAATAAGGCTGATTCTAGTGACCTTCAAGCATTAGTTCTATCAAGGACAAAACACTCTTTGCTCAGGCCGACAAGATCAAATGTTATCTATCTGGATTCTGTATTATTTTATATGTCAGGAAAACGCTATTTTCCTAGAAATCCATTGGTAAGTAATGTGGGTTTGCTAGATCAGTTATTAGAAGATTATAAAGATGAGCAAGGGCTGGAAATGATAACGATTCAAAGATTGATAGAAATCGTCAATCTAACTAAGTCTAAGAATATTGAGGGCGGCAGCTGGGATGATGAAGCAATTTTAGCTTGTTTGAAAAATATGAAAGAGATGTATAATAACCGTGGCTATATTGCCGTACGCAGAAACAGAGACATAAAAAAGAATGCCAGAACAATGCTGTCATCTGATGATAATTTATTATTCAATCCGCATGGTCCGACTTTAATTATGTATAAGTACACTGGATCTGCGAATAAAGGGTGGTCTGATGACAAACCTTTATGGGTGCCTAATTTAAGGTTCCCAGATGGAAATACCTATTTTATGTTTTCAACTAATGACATACCGAACGATTAAAAATGCTATAAAAGGACGGGACTGATCTTAACGATCGAACATTGATTAAAAAAGGGGGTCAGTCCCATTTTTTTTATTTTTAAACAAATGAAAAACTTGCAAATGTTGTCATTTGCAAGTAACGATTGTATTTTAGATGAGAAATGGAACTTTTTCCTCTTTAACTAACTCTTTAAAAGTCCATTTTGGCTCAATAGAGTCATATTCAATTCCAGCAAACGTTTTTAGTATCGCTTCTGCAATAATTTGAGCAGCTTTTGGAGGGACAGCCATGCCGATTTGCTGTCTTACCTTTTCTTTCTTTCCTTCAAATACAAAATGATCAGGAAAGGTTTGCAGGCGTGCCCGTTCTCTATTGGTTAAGGCGCGGGGCTCTTCCCAATGGTATACGTGAGTGCCGCCGCCCCCGCTTCCAGTCACCGTATAAGATGGTTCATCCGGATGAAGACGTTTATAAATCTGACTCATTCGGGCACCTTTCACTTTAAGTCGTAATTCTTCCGGGATGCCCTCATACCAAGCGTTCTTTCCGGGAGGAATATAATTCAGCATCTCAATAGTTTTTTGATTATGTTTCGTAGGCTCGTGATTTTCAGTAAAATCAAGAATAGGCGGATTATTGAGTGCGTCGTATGCAGTAACATACTGATTAGGAGTAGTAGGAGCGGGAATTTTGAATTCTAAATTCTGGTCTTTTCTGATACCTACTATAATAATACGGTGTCTTTTTTGCGGTACGCCGTATTCCTCAAATTTATATAAGTGAGGAGTGATTGTATAACCCATCCCCGCTTCTCCCAGTTCTCTCAATATCTGAATAAAAGCTTTACCTTCATTTGCACTTTGCAGACCGCCCACATTTTCAGCAATAAAAAATTTCGGATTATGATAATTGAGCACCTTTACACCATATGAGTAAAGAGGGCCGTAATCTCCGCTCATTCCTTTATGTTCTCCAACTATACTGTAATCATTGCAAGGGAATCCAAAGGCTAATGCATCTATAGGAGAGAGGCTTTCTATATCCAATTCTTGTACAGGACCCTCAATTACTGACGGGTCATCAATATTTTTGCAGATATTTCTTCTGTATGTTTTACATGCAGATTCGTCATAATCATTAGACCACTCATGTTTTATGCTGTATTCATTACCGGAACTGTCAACGACACGGGCACTTGTAATTCCTAAAGACAGTCCTCCTGGTCCGCTGAACAATTCTCCTTTTCGGAAGATCATATAAAAACCTCCATTTGTTGATCTCATACACATTATAAACTATAACACATCTTAACGCTAAAAAGAGAACGTTTGTTTCGCGAATTTAAAAGGAGAAAACTTTTGTTTTAATAGAAGATTTAAATGTTTTCATTGAGGGAAAACTTTTACAAATCGGGAGGGGAATCGTATGGCTGACACTCATACAAAAGAACAAAGAAGAAAGAATATGCAGGCGATTAAAGCAAAATCAAAATTAGAAGATAAAGTATCCGCAGCCTTATGGAACAGGGGGCTGCGATTCAGAAGAAATGTTTCATCTCTTTTTGGTAAGCCAGATATAGCTATTAAAAAATACAAAATTGTTATCTTTGTTGATTCTTGCTTTTGGCACGGATGCAGCTCTCACGGAAATCAGCCAAAAAGCAACAAAGTGTATTGGGAGAAAAAACTGAAGCGGAATAAGGAAAGAGATCAAAAGGTTACTTCCTACTATATAAAACATGGCTGGCATATATTAAGGGTTTGGGAACATGCTTTTAAAGAGAATTTTGAAAGAACAATAGATGAGATAGAAACTTTTATAAAAACGAATATGTAAATAACTGATTATAAATTTTTCCGGTGATAAATAATTCCTTTTTCCTATTCATCCAAATAAACCCATAGTGTAACATGAAAATAGTCTATAATGCCCAAAATTTACAAGCGAGGTGTTTACTTATACTAGCAGCGATGAACGCATTATATTCGGCAAGAGCCGACTTTGATATAAAACAAGAGCACATTCAATGCCTTGAAACAAGTCAGACATGAAATAACAAATTTGCAGATATCAACCATTTGATCAGTCAGCCTCATTTATCCCCGCATACGTGGAAAGGGAGCCATGCAAAGGCCTTTGAAGAGTGTCGCGAAGATATGGCACATGCCTGGGCTGATATCAAAAAGGACCAGGTGAACGGGATAATTGAACGCATTAATGAAAAGATTTCTATATTAGAGGGTGACGTGCATACACTTCAGCACAGAATACGATCAATTGAGAATGAGATCCGAAAACAAAAAGAGAAGAGATGAGGTGCGATATGGGACAGGAGATCAAGATGGATTTCCATATGGTAAAGCAGGGGACAAACTGAAGCTGTATCAAGCCCATTTTTGCAAAGTGAGGTTATGCCCTATGTGTGCGTGGCGCCGGTCGTTAAAAATTGCTTATCATAATAAATTAATTGTAGAAGAAGCTAACCGGCAGTACGGTTGCGGGTGGATTTTTCTCACGCTGACTGTCAGAAATGTAGCAGGAGAAGAGCTGAAGTCTAAGATTTCTGACATGATGAAAGGGTTTAATCGTCTCATGAAATACAAAAGGGTCGATACAGCGGTACTTGGCTATTTTAGAGCTTTAGAGATTACTAAAAATCATGAAGAAGATACATATCATCCGCATTTTCATGTGTTATTGCCTGTGAAGAGAAGTTATTTTGGCAAAAATTATATCAAGCAGGCAGAATGGACAAGTCTTTGGAAAAGGGCGATGAAACTGGACTATACGCCGATTGTTGACATTCGAAGAGTCAAGGGAAGAGCTAAAATTGATGCTGAGCAAATTGAGAGCGATGTGCGGGAAGCCATGATGGAGCAAAAAGCAGTTCTCGAAATTTCTAAATATCCTGTTAAGGACACGGATGTGGTGCGTGGCAGCAAGGTGACGGATGATAACTTAAATACTGTGTTTTACTTGGATGATGCGCTTTCTGCGCGAAGGCTGATCGGGTACGGCGGCATTTTGAAGGAGATAGGAGATACATAAAGATCTGAGATCTGAACCTTGAAGATGCGGAAGACGGCGATCTGGTTAAGATTGATGAGGAAGACGATGAGGTGGCAAACAGCGCTTTTGAGGTCATGGCTTATTGGTATCCCGGCATCAAAAATTACATAATCAAGTGAAAGGGAGCAGGCCATGTGGCTTGCTCTCTTACTTTGTGGAACCGTTATTCAATACAAGCAGAAACGATGGCCGTAATGCCAAAGAAGTCCATTATCGCCTCTTTTATTTCAGGGCTGGCTTTTGAAGCTGCTTTGGAGACTGCTTTGTTCCAAGCGGTTTTTTTACTGCGGTATTTTTTCTTGTAATAATTGTAGTACTGATATGTTTTAGTGACGAATGTCTTTACTCCACCCAAGGCTTTTATTGCCTTTTTGATCTTTAACAATTTTGCAGGAGCGAAAGCTAGGCTGGCAAGTGCGGTACCAACAGCACTTATACAACCTAGGACACCTTGAGTCTTGAATGGTTTGTCCGATTGATGAAGCTCAGTTGCAGCGGCGTTCATATCATTGATTAGCGATTGATCATCGATGTTATTTCTGAACCAATCTAAAATTGCATCAGAACCTTGGTTGACCACTGAGTCAGGTATGTTTTCAATTGCGTATAATGCTTTTTGACTAGAAAGCAAACTTGAAAATTCTTTTTCGAGATTAGTGTCTCGAACTAATGATTGATTATTCGGTGATTCAGCGGCTTCAGCGGCTGTCGTTCCAAGGATTGAAAATAAAAACACTGAAACAACTGCCAAAATAATTTTACTTCTGTACTTTAGAACAAATTTCATATTATCCCCCTTTTTTACTTGAAAATACCTTGTAAATTATAAACCATTTTACCGCTTGATTCCATAGCGGAAATTGTGTCATGATGGATTTAGGTATATAAAGTGTTTAACAGAAAGAGTGAGGGGATCAGCAATGAGTGACAAAAAATATGAATCTATACACTGGTTTGCGTCAGTACTAGCGTTTTTATTAATAATTTTGAATAGCTTTTTTACAAAAATTGAGGGTGTAACTGTTGGTATTGCGATTGTATACATAGTGATCATGGGAATTGTTAGGAGTACATGGAAAAAAGCTAAAATAGATTAAGCAGGCCTTCAGGCCTGTTTTTTTATTGCGGTGCAAAAGAGAGAAAATTGTTATGCATGAGTGAAAAAATAAAAAAGTGGACTCGGTGAAAGTCTCCTTTTTTGTAACACGCCTGACGGAAATCGAGAGATTTAGCATGTACACAGGGTTGTGTGTATAAGTGCGCCATTTTCCGTGTGTTCTATTTCCAAAATTGCCACTACTTTTTTTGTTTAGTGGCTGCGATCATTCTTTGTGTCTCTAGCGACTTCCGTAATGCCGCAGTGAGTGTCTCGTGTCTTTCATGCTGTCTTTTTTCGAATTGTTCCATCCGTTCCGCCATTCTTTGGTTGAATTCTTCCTGTCGCTTCATGAATTCCACCAAAGGATTGTCCTGTAGCGATGTAGCGGTATCCGATATGGTCAGTTTTGAACGATATAGGCTTGCTATATGCTTTACTGTTTCGTCGAGTGAGTGTCCATTGATCTTAGTCATTGTACATAGATACTCTAAAGTCTTTACGTCATCCTCGGTATAGAGTCGCCATCCTTTTGAATCTTTATTGAAGGAGTAGCCTTGTTCTTCAAGCATACTGGCATATTTGCGGACAGTCACTGGCTCTATACCGAGGTGTTTTGCAACGTCCTTTGACGATAATTTGACTCCCATGTCCATCACGTATCACCTCGTAAAAAAGGTTCGCTATGGCGAGGCCAGACACCTTTAAGTGTTGCACCCTTTATTGAAAAGGGTGCATTTCAAAAGGAGCGCTGCATACCTAAACAAGAGAAAAACCCAGCCATGACAGGAGACTGACTGGGTTCTTTTGTGTTTGAGTTTGTTTTGGAATTTAGGAGCGGTCACGGAGTGCCCAGTTATACGCACCAAATAAATTGGGACGTACTGGCGGAAATGATCCGCAGGGGCTTTTGATAAAGAGGAGGGGGTAGTAATGCAAAAGATTGATTTTGAAACAGGGATGAAATATGTAAGAGCAACCCTTGGCTTTGAGGGTTTAGTGCTGACAGAAGAAGAGGAAAAGCTCTTAGAAAGGCGGTTTCATGGAGAAATCACAGAAGAAGAATACATACGAAAAGCGCTAGAGCTGTCTTATTCCGGTAGTTCAAAATAAGGGATGTGAAGTTTTCGAGGGGTTGGGAAGGAGCCGAAAAAATGAATGTTGATAAGAAGAGGGAAATCCAAAGAAAATATAAAGAGCAAATGCGAAGGAAAAAAGTGACCTACACTGTAGAAGCAGTGGTTGTTACTGCGATTGTTGTGTTAATTATTTTTTTGAATTGCGTTATTAAAGGATTTTAGGGAAGCAAGCGAATAGGGCGGGAGTCAACGGTAACCGGACCGTAGGGAGGATTAAGGAGTTGACTCACTCAGCGCCACCCGAACCCTTTTAGAATGAAAAAACGCTACGGCTATATCTATGTCGACCGCGGCAATGACGGAAAAGGCACGTTTGAAAGGAAGAAAAAGAAAAGTTTTTATTGGTATAAAGACGTCATCGCCACAAACGGAGAAAGTCTGTAAGCGCAATGTTCCGGAGAAAGCCGGCAAAATTGACATTCAGCAAAGAGAGGAGGACAATAAAAGCAGAAAGGCGGGATTCATATGTTTAAAAAAATTCTTGCAGCAGTAGACGGTTCAGACATGAGCGGCAAAGCTTTGGACGCAGCGATCCATCTGGCGAAAGAACAGCAGGCTGAACTCACCATTCTCTATGCGGGACGTGAAGCCGTTGTCTCCACATCAGCCTTAACAGGGATTGTCTATGTTCCGGAAAACTTCATTGAAGACATCAAACATGAAGTCGAGCAAAAAGGAGCGGCCATTCTGGAAGATGCCAAGCAGAAAGCGGCAGAAAGCGGAGTAAACGCGGAAAGCCTGTACGTCCAAGGCGAACCTGCGCATCAAATTTTAAACATAGCGAAAGAACAGCATTTCAATCTGATTGTCGTCGGAAGCCGCGGAATCAGCGGATTTAAAGAAATGATGCTCGGAAGCGTGAGCCATAAGGTCTCACAATTGTCTCCTTGTCCTGTACTGATCGTTCATTAAACGGAAGACCCTGCTGATGCGGGGTTTTTTTAATGAGAAAAGACCGCCGTCTTTCGAAAAATAGGATGAAATCTTCCTCTGAATCAAGTAAAATGGCTGTTAGTATTTGTCTGAATAAACAGTCAATGATATGGGGGAAGCAAATCAATGCAAGCTGAACAAACATCAAATGCCGTCATCAAAATGGTCATTTCCATGGTCATTTTCGGATCAATCGGCTTTTTCTCGGAACATACGAATGTGCCTTCAATTGAACTGGTCTTTGTGAGATGTCTGTGTGCCTCATTGTTTCTGGGCGTTTGCTGGTTTGGTTCCGGACGGTACCGCACCGAACAATGGAACCGGCGTGAGGTGCTGCAGACACTGGCCTGCGGATTTTTTCTCGTGCTAAACTGGGTGTTTTTATTTAAATCATTTGAGGAGACATCAGTGACGATAGCGATTTCCGTTTATCATCTGGCTCCGGTTCTCGTCCTTCTCCTAGGGAGCCTTATATACCGGGAGAAACTGCATATTGTGTCCGTCACTTCCATCGTGATTTGTTTTCTGGGCACCGCCCTGATTTCCGGCATCAACGGAAGTACATCATTTTCTCAGCTGATGGGATCGGGTATTATTTGGGCCGTGCTGGCCGCCCTTTTTTATGCTTTTACGACACTGGCCGGGAAAGGCATCAACAGCCTCAGCCCATACGCCGTCACCTGTTTGCAGACCGGATTGGGCGTTATCATTCTTCTTCCGTTCGTCCGTTTCGGCGCTTTTTCTGATTTGTCGCATGTGAACTGGATCATGATTGTGTCGACCGGCATCATTCATACGGGAATTGTGTATTTGCTCTTTTTTGACAGCTTGCGGTTTTTATCCACCCGGTTTATTTCAATCATCGTATTTCTTGATCCGGCGGTGGCGATTGTGCTTGACACCGTATTTACGGGATTTCGCCCCGGCCTTTATCAATCTTTGGGGATTGTATTGATTTTTACGGGAATGGCGCTGTCCCTGATTCGAAAGCAAAAAGCCGTGCCGGCGGAAACTCAGGCAGACAGCACCCGTATATAGGCGGCCGTACCGGCTGCTTTTTTTATTTTGGGGCTATTCAGCCATAACGAAAAAGCAGACAAACAGATCATGGAAAAAGAGGATAGTAATTGTATAATACTTCTTGTGTTTACAATTTAAGAGATTAAAGGAGTGAAGGGCATGATAAACAAGACGCGTCATCTCGCTTTCTTGGCTGCACTCGGCTTTGCGCTTTGTCTGGCCATCGTATGTTCCGTATCAAAGCAGGCAGAAGCGGCAGCGGCTTATCCGGATGTGATGCAGGGACTTACCGGATTCGCGGGAAATGCGAAGGACCATAACGGAAAAGCAAAATCCGCCGTATCGGGAGGCCAAGGCGGCCCCGTCGTCTACGTCAGCAATCTCAATGATCTGAAAAACAATGCGGGCGGAACGGACCGCAAAACCATCGTCATCACAAGTGATATTTCTTCCCCGGGTAAAGCCGTTGTGACAGTCGGCGCCAATAAAACCATCGTCGGCTCTTATACCAGCCACAGGCTGACCAACATCTATCTGACCACCGGCTCCGGCTCAAACAATGTGATTTTCAAAAATCTCATTATCAGCCATAGTGCCGCCATTACAGGCAACAACGACATTCCGATGTACATAGCGAACGGACAGAATTACTGGATTGACCACGTGTGGTTTGAAGGACACAGCTACAATCCGAACAGCCACAGCGATTTGGGAAAGCTTCTGTATGTCGGCGCCAAAGCGGATTTTGTGACGCTGTCTAACTCTAAATTCACAGACCATCTGTACGGCCTGATTCTCGGTTATCCGAATGATGATAACGAAGGACGCAATTATATCGGCTATCCGCATATGACGATCACCAACAACTATTTTAATAACGTCTATGTGCGTTCACCGGGCCTGATGAGATACGGCTATTTTCACGCGAAAAACAACTATGTAACCAATTTCAATTTAGGATTCACCATTCATACAAACGCGACTGTCTTCTCAGAAGCCAACTATTTCGGCAACGGAAATGAAAAAGGCGGAATGATAGACGACTACGGGACGGCCCAATTCACCGACACCGGTTCATTCCCGTCGCTCAAAGCCCCGAAATCACCGCGCACCGGATGGAATCCGAGATCAAATTACAGCTACGGCACCCTTTCAGCCCAGGACGCCAAAAACTTCGCCCAATCCTACGCGGGAGCGCAAAATACAAATCTCCGCTATCCATAATACGAAAAACCGCCGGCAGCCGGCGGTTTTTTTATATGAATAAAAGGTTCAAAATCCCTATAATCCTTAAAATAACCTTAAATACCTAGGAAAATATTGATAAACAATTTCAATAATATTACTATTGTTAAGCCTATATTACAAAAGAAGGAGGAGAACCTATGAAAATAGGAAAAAAGAACAAGTGGAAAAAATGGCTGGCCGGCACTCTTGCGGCCACGCTGATGATTTCCATTGCGCCTGCCGATGTGTTTGCGGCAGAAACGCGTGATAAACAAGTTCAAGCGAAAACCGCCGCCATTCCGGCCGCAGACCCGGAAAAAGATCTTCCGGCAGAAAAAGCATCTGAGCAGATGCCTTTTGATCAAAAAGATATCAATCAAGACGGTGAGATCACGTCTGAAAGAACTGAGAATTCAAAGCTTTACTATGAAGGCGAGGGTGTGTACAAACAGGAAATCTACACAGACCCCATTCATACGAAAGAAACCGCCAATGCGGACTGGGAAGACATTTCTCCTGAATTGAAAACCGGCTCAAAGGAAGTCGGAACGGAAAATACAGTGCTGAACTCCGATTTTCTGAAGCAAATGAAAAACGGATTATACGCTACATTTGAACACGATGATCATAAGCTCACATACTCATTAACCGGCGCAAAAGGCCCCGATCAGGCTGCAATTACTCCGACAGATGCCTCAGCAAAAGTAAGGGAAGACAGCAACGAGCTTACGTATCAGCAAGTGTTTCCTGCAATTGATTTACAAACCTACACATTTAACGAAAACATAAAAGAAGACCTTGTGCTTCACAAATATGAAGGCTACAATTCCTTCACCTTTCAAATCAAAACCGACCTGCAGGCTAAAGAACAGGAAGACGGCTCGATCGCGTTTTCTGATGATAAAGACAATGTCGTCTACACCGTGCCGAAGCCCTTTATGACCGACTCAGATCTCGACGAAAAGTCAGGTGAAGTCAACAGGTCAGAAGATGTCAGCTTCAAGCTTGAAAAAAACAGCGAAGGCTACTTGCTCCATGTAACGGCCGATGAAAAATGGCTGAAAGATCCCAAGCGGGTTTATCCGGTATCTATTGACCCTTCAACATCAGTATCTGTGTCATCCGATACCTTTGTCATGAGCGCGTACCCGACGACAAACTACTCTGCCGCATCGCAGAAATGGGATGCCGGATTGAAAGCGTACGTGCTGAAAACTGGATATTATGACGGCACAACCGGAACGAACTACGCTTTTATGAAGTTTGATAATCTAAAGCCGATCAAAAACATGACGGTGACGAAAGCGACGCTCAAAGCATACACAGCCCACTCCTATTACGGATCAAAGGCGACGGGGCTTTGGCTCGACACCGTTAACAGCAATTACGACAATGCCAAGATTACGTGGAAGAACAAGCCGGGCTCCAAAAACATCGGCAAAGCCGAGGTCTATAAAGGCCAATGGGCAAGCTTCGATGTCACCTCCGCAGTCAAGTCGTGGAATAGCGGCGGCGCCAATTACGGCTTTAAGCTTCACGCAAACGGCAACGGAAAAGAATATTGGAAGAAGCTGATGTCATCAGCAAACTCTGCTAAAAAACCATACATTGAAGTGACATACACGATTCCGAAGGCGGACACGCCGTCTGTCAAAGCGTATCATAACGGAGATTCGACAGGATTTTTCAATATCAGCTGGAAAAAAGCTGAAGGCGCCAAAAGCTATAAAGTCTGGCTTTATAACGGGAAAGAATATCAGGCCATTCCGGTCGGAAATGCAACCTCTTGGAGCACAAGAGGGAAAAAGATTTGGCCGACAAAAGCGGAAATCGACTCCGGCAAATATAAGCTGCATACAGACGGAAAAGGCGGAAGTGAATTAGCGCTTAATCCTTCGCCGGTCTATAAAAACTCCGGCGGCAGCTATCCGGCAAGTAAAAATTACTGGGTCGCGGTCAGCGCGGTGTTTGACCAGGGAGAAGGCGCCATGTCTGCGGCCGCCAAGCCCGTCATTCCGAATATTGGCAGAGTTCAGAAACCAAGTACGAAAGGCTTTAATAACAACAACGCCACAGGCTGGTTTGATCTTTCCTGGAAAGCCGTATCAGGCGCAGCCGGGTATAAAATGCAAGTCTTTAACGGCAAAAGCTTTGAAACGCTTGACCTCGGAAATAAAACATCCTGGTCCACAAAAGATCAAAATATCTGGCCGACAAAGGCGGAAATCAGCGCCGGAAAATATGCGCTTCACCTGAAAGACAAAAAAGGCGCGGAATTGCCGATCAACCCGGGCTCTGTTTATAAAAACGCCGGCGGAGATGCGAACCGGAAAACCTACGGATTTAAAGTCATTGCCTATAACAAAGACGGAGAAGCGATCGCCTCACCGGAAGCGAGTCCGGCGCTGCCTGATATCGCAAAGCCGAAAAATCTGACAGGCTACGTCTATACGAACACGAAATCGAGCCAAACGGGTTATGTCAATCTCATATGGGATAAAGTCAAAAACGCCAAAGGCTACAAAATCAACATCTACAACGGAAAAGACTATCAATCATTCGATGTCGGTGATACCGATCATTGGACGACCCAAAACAAACACATCTGGCCTTCAGCCGATGAAGTGAAAGCGGGAAGATTCCAGCTTCACACGGACGGAAAGGGCGGCGAACTGGCGCTTGACCCTTCACCTGTTTACGAAAACGCAAACGGCAATTACAAAGGGAAGAAGAACTATTCCTTTACGCTGACCGCCTATGACGCAAACGGTGACAGCATACCGACGGCACCTTTTAACCCTGTTTTCCATGAAGGTGCGGAATTCCTCGGAACGGAAGAATTCTGGTCTATTATCGACATTCCGGACGGACAGCTGAACGGCGCGACGGGAAATGTCATCGTCAATGAGGAAGATATGTCAATCGACGGACGCGGGCCGGGGCTCGGACTCTCCCGGACCTTCAACAGCCTTGACAGCTCTGACCATATGTTCGGCCAAGGCTGGTATGCCGATGCGGAAACGTCGATTCTTTCTGAAGACGGCAGAGCCGTTTATATTGATGAGGACGCGACAACACATGTCTTCACGAAAAAATCTGACGGCACGTATCAGCCGCCGACGGGTGTTTATCTCGAACTGACGGAAACAAGCGATCAATTTGTATTAAAAACAAAAGATCAGACGAACGCTTATTTCAGCAAAAAAGGCGGAAAGCTTCAAAAAATCGTTGACGGACACAACAACACAACCGTATACGAGTATAACGACAGCAATCAGCTGACCGCCATAACAGACGCATCAGGGCGCAAGCTGACATTTACCTATGATGAAAACGGCCATGTCACATCTCTTACAGGGCCGAAAAACAAAAAGATTTCGTATTCATATGACAAAGACCTTCTCAAAAAGGTGACGGATACTGACGGCAGCGTCACAAGCTATGACTACGATGACGAGGGGCGCCTCGTCAAGCAGTATTCCGCAAACAGCACGGATGACAAACCGCTGTTCACTGAATACCAATATAGCGGCCACCGTCTGGCCAAAGCCGTCAATGCGAAAAAAGAAACGTACGACTACAGCTATGACGCGGACAAAAAAACGCTGCTCATGACGCAGCCGAACGGCCGCAAAGTGCAGTACGGCTATAATGAGGCGGGCAACCCGATTCAAATGATCGATGATGCCGAAGGGCTGAAAATCACGACCAACACTGTATACGAAGGCAACAACGTCATTCAGGACACCGATCCGAACGACGCGGATGCGGGCAAAGCGACAGAAAGCTATCAATATGATAAAGACGGCAACGTCACAGCCGTAAAAGACAACTACGGCACCGAAACGTATCAGTACAACAAAAACAATGACGTAACGAAAATGAAGGACACCGAGGGGAACGTCACTGATATTGCGTACGACGGACTTGATGCCGTTTCTGAGACGGATCAAAGCGGAAAATCCTCATCCGCCGCCGTGTATGACAAGTATGGAAATCTCATTCAATCAAGCAAAGAGCTGGCAGCTTCGGCAAGCCTGCTGAAAGACGGCAGCTTTGAAGGAACAAAGCTGGGCTGGAATCTCACCGCTACGAGAGACAGCGGAAGTATTGCATCTGTAAAAGCAAGAAGCGGCGCGCTGTCCGGACAAAAAGCACTGGAGATCTCCTCACAATCCGCTTCAGCCGGAACAGAGCACGGCCATGCGTCCGCAACGCAGGAAGTGCAGCTTGAGCCGAATACGACGTATACACTCAGCGGCCAGATCAAAACGGATCTGACAAAGGCAAGAGCGTATTTCAACATTGATCTGCGTGACAAAGACCAAAAACGCATTCAATGGATTCACAATGAATCAGGCGCATTAGCCGGAAAGAATGACTGGACGAAACGGCAGATCACCTTTACAACACCGGCCAATGCAGGAAAAGCCATCGTCTATATGGAAGTGGATCATAACGACAAGGACGGCAAAGGAAAAGCGTGGTTTGATCAGGTTCAGCTGGAAAAAGGCGAAGTCTCTTCAAGCTATAACCCGGTGCAAAACAGCAGTTTCACGGCTAAAGCAGACGGATGGAGCACAAGCGGAGCCGCCGCTGACCTTGATGAAGGCTTCGATGATGACAGCTCATTAAAAGCGTCCCGCACAAATGCATCACAAGCCAATGCGGCCGCAAAACAAACCGTTACATTAGGCCAAAGCGCGGACGATAAGCCGGTATATATCACGCTGACAGGAATGTCCAAGGCTGACGGTGTAAAATTAACGAACGACAATGATTACGCTCTTCAGGCCGGCGTCACTTATGCGGACGGAACGACGGGCGTCTACACCGCCAAATTCCCGCAGGGGACCCAAGAATGGAACCGGGCAGCGGCAGTCATTCCGAAAACAAAGCCGATCAATAAAATCGAAATCAGCATTCTGTTCCAAAAAAGCGCCACAGGAACGGCGTGGTTTGATGATATCCGTTTAATCGAAGGAAGCATCCTGACGAAAAACACCTATGACGAAAAAGGAAACTACGTCACAAAAGAAGAAGACGAACTAGGGTATGCAAGCACTGCTTCATATGACGAGACTGGAAAGAAAATGTCTGAAACCGACGCGAAAGGCGAAACAACCGCCTACGAATACGAACAGGCCGACCAGCTGACAAAGCTGACCCTGTCAAACGGCACATCCATCCTTCACAGCTATGACAAGGAAGGAAATGAGCTGACAAAAACGATTCGGGCCGGCGCAGATCAGACCTATCAATATGAATATGACGTCATGGGCAAGCTCGTCAAAACAACCGACCCGCTCGGCAATGTACTGAAGAGTGAATATGACGCCAACAGCAACTTGACGAAAACCGTTTCCGCCAACGGAAATGAAGTGTCGCTGACCTATGACGGCACCGATCGGGTTAAGTCAAAAGCGTATAACGGCACTGAAAAATATAACTTTACCTATGACAAAAACGGCAATGAAACGTCTGTCACAAACAAAGAACAAAATATAACGAAAAAACGCACCTTTGACAACAAAAACCGCCTGACCGAATTAACCGACCGCGGCGGCAGCCAAAGCTGGACTTATCCGGCTGATTCGGATAAGCTGAAAACTTTCTCATGGAGCCAGGGCGGCCAAAAAGGAACAAACAGCTTTACGTACAACAAACTTGATCAAATGATTGAAATGAAAGACGGCACTTCAGCCTATACATTTGATTATGATGAAAACGGCAATGTCCAGACATTCATCAGCGGCAATGAAGTCGGCACGAGTTTTTCATATGATGAGCGGAATCTCGTCAGCTCTCTTCATACCGGAACGAAAAACGGCGGCAGCATCTTCCGGGAAAGCTATGAATATGACGCCAACGGCAACCGCACGGTCATCGACAGCTCAGCGGGCGGAAAGGTGCAGTACGAATACGGCAAGCTCAACCAGCTCGTCAAAGAAACACATGAAGACGGCACCGTCATTCAATATACGTACGACGGCTTCGGCAACCGGACAAACGTCACCGCCACAAAGGACGGCGCAAGCAAATCAGTCAACGCTTCCTTCAACATCATGAACCAGCTGACGAAGGTGAATGACGAAGACCTGTCCTATGATAAAAACGGCAACCGCACATCGGACGGCAAATACACATATACGTGGGACGCAGAAGACAACCTGACCGCCGTCACGAAAAAAGGCGAAGACAAGCCGTTCGCAACATACAAATACGATGAAAAAGGAAACAGAATCCAAAAAACCGTCAACGGAAAAGTTACGAACTACTTCTACGACGGAGACAGCCTGAACGTCCTGTATGAAACAGACGCAGACAACAACGTCACAAAATCATACACGTACGGTGACAGCGGCCAGCTGTTATCCTATACAGAGAACGGCAAGAAATATTTCTATCACTACAACGCACACGGCGACGTCATCGCCATCTCAGACAGCACCGGAAAAACCGTTGCCAAATATCAGTACGATGCGTGGGGAAATCCGACAAAAACCGAAGCAAGCGACGAAGTAAAAGACAACCGCTACCGCTACGCAGGCTACCAATACGACGAAGAAACCGGCCTGTACTATCTCATGGCCCGCTACTACGAGCCAAGAAACGGTGTATTCTTATCACTAGACCCAGACCCGGGAAGTGATGGGGATTCATTGGATCAGAATGGATATACTTATGGAAACAACAACCCAGTGATGAATGTTGATCCAGACGGGCATTGGGTGTGGCTTGTGGTAAATGCCGGATTTGCAGCCTATGATGGATATAAGGCATATAAATCAGGTAAAGGATGGAGAGGTGCAGCCTGGGCAGCGGCTTCGAACTTTGGTCCTGGGAAGTTATTTAAGGGTGCTAAAAGGGTTTATAGGTTTGCAAAAACAGCAGGCAGACAAGGAAAACAAGCTAAGTTAAAATCTTTATTAAAGGATCATAAACAGCCTAGGCATGTTAGAGGGTGGATAAAAAATGAAATTAGACATAAGAAATACAAAAACAGAAAATCGATACGTGTTCCAAAAGGGTATGAACTAGCTCACAAACGTGGTTACGAGGCAAGAAAAGGTGCGAGCTACAAGCATTCTGATTTACAAGTAATAAGAAATCATAGGTTACAGCATTTTCATGATGGTTATGGTAAAGGAAGAAAAAATAAAAATACCCGATGGAAATATAGAGGATAATAAGGAGAATAAAAAAATGAACGAAAAAGAACTTGAAATGACATTAAAGTTGGATCCCAATAAAAGGTATCGTTATTTTATTAAGAAAGTTGCTGACTATGAAGAAGTCTGGTCATTGAGTAATGATAGAGGGTGGGTTACATCTGAAGACGACAATGGGAAAATACAACTTCATTTTTGGCCAACAAAAGAGCATGCAAAGTATTGTGCAATTGAGAAGTGGAAGGATACAAATCCGGAATCAATTAGTTTAGAGGATTTTGTAGAGAATTGGCTTCCTGGTATGCTTGAGGATAATGTCGGTATATCCATTTTTTATAATAATACTGATTCAATTTCAATACCGATTCCTCAGGTTTTTTCTGATATCGAGGATGAATTAGAAAACTATTAATAACTAAAAACTTTTTAAGAGAGACAATTTTCTGTCTCTCTTAATTTAAATTCCTGTGAAAGAGTTTTTCTTTTGACAACAAAAAAAGAAATTTTGATTGTTTTTGAATAGCTGAATCTAATGTAAAGAATATTGGTTACTGGCTATTCAATGCTTTCAAATAGATGCTAAAGGACCTTTTCTAGATCTTCATCTCTACAGTAACTGTTTAACAGATAAATACAAATCGATAATAATTGATGACTTCGCCCTGAAGACTGAAGCAGGTGAGAAAGTAACATATGGTGAAAGCGATTTTCAACAATTAGGAAATGCAGTGGAAATTGAATTTGAAGAGACTCGTTATTTTGTGAAGGTTCAGCAACGAAATGAATTCCAAAATCATACGAAGAGAGGGCTTGGAAAACTTATTTCAGGAATTTGTTTGAGGATGCTTCTTTTAGAGAGGCGCTTTGGATAAAACCAAAAAACCATTAAATATACTGGATCTAAAAAGCGAAGCAGATGAAGTATTCGAGACAGAGGATTGGGAATATCCCGATTATCTGACAGATCCAAGTCAACTAATTTCTTTTCAATCATTTGCGCAATATCTTGAAAAAGGCGCAGGTTCAGTTGATTTAGGTGATAATAACTGGAGGGAGTGGGAGGATTACGATATTGAGTAGTTGATGAAGGCAACCTTTTTAACCTCTGCGCGTACAGAATTTAAACACGACATTTCAGGATATGAGCGGTATGAAATAGAAAAGAAAGAAGGCCGTTCTATTGGGATATTGGGAAGAAGAATATAAAAACAAGAAAGTTTTACTTAGTGATGAAGGCTTAGATATATGTTTTGATGCTGTAGAAAAATTTTGTGAATTATATAAGAGAGAGCTGGATAGAGAACCGATATTAGAAGAATTCTTAGCAACTTTAGTTACAGTAATGAATACAAATGGAGATTCTTCGTTCACAGAGTTAGTTGATAAGCGAATAGTAGAAATAAAGCCAACGACCAGGAAAGTGAAACCAATAGCTAAAGTAATACCGGGAGCTGTTATTCAAATACCTTTGGATAAGATAGGGAAGTATACTTATGCTTGGGTCATTGAAGGTGATCTATCAAAAAGTAAAGACGATGACATTCTTATTCAGTATTATAATATTTTCACTGAAAATACACTTAGCAGAGAAGAAATCATTCGTCTAATGAAAGAAGAAAATAAGAAAATATTTGCGGCTAATACTGGGCACACAGGTTTTCTGCAAGGAGATTGGAAAGTAATATCCAAGATGCCTCAAGAGATAATAGAGAAAAACAGTCATTCTCAATAAAATTTGTTTTATATGAAGAAGGTAAATATCTCATAAGTGAAGGCGATTCATTTGCATCAGAAGATGAATTAGCAGAGGCAGATGAGAAAACGGGCAAGGACATCCCTAACCCATTAGGTATATTTGGACATTCGGCTGTAGAATCTATTCTCTATAAATATTTTGAAGGAATGTCAATGGAAGAAATCATAAAGAATGAATTGTAAAAGACTGATTCCTTACATTCTTGAAATTAATGTTAGAGGATACTTACTGTACAGAAACTGACAGTAGTAAGTGTTTTGAGTGCTGAACGAGGCATAACATGAAAAAAATCAACCTGAATTCTATTACACAGAAAGAGATACTACAAATAGAAAAACAATTTGAACGAATCGCATTAAACAAAATAAGAAACAATCAAGAAAAGTTTAGAAAAATGGGATTGGAAATTGAAGCTGCTTTTGGAAGAGTCGGAGACGAAAAAGTAATAGGAAACGAAGTACAGCCCTCAGATTGTTTTGAGAATACCTATAATTCATTGGTGTTTTTTTCTGCAGCTTATGTGGATGGCGCAGGCTTTCACGATAATGAAGTCGGCTATTGTGTAGACCACCTAGATATATGGATTTGTGAAAGAAGGTTGTTTTCGGGGAAAGTGGGATATTTATCAGATCTAGAAAGTGATGAAGAAATCGCAAAAGAAATTCAAAACAGGATAGATGAATTGTACTTAGAAGCGGCAGAAATGATTGAAATGTTAAATGAATCCTAGTCTATTAATGTGAAGAGAGGTTCCCGGCCTCTCTTTTCACCCAAAACGAGGAGGCAGCATGGCTAAAATTAGAGATGATTGTCTGGAACTTGACATAACACCGAGAAGGTATCAAGAGGCGGAGGATAATCCTTTAATCTCAACAATGTTTGAACTGTTAGAACATAATAAAGTAATCGCCCGCGATTACTCCGCCGCTTTATTAGAAAGTGAATATAAAATGCTGATATCAGGGATTGAAGCATTATTAGCAGGGAATCAAGATAGGATACGTTTAGAAACAATTGAACCATTTTTTATTTTGAGTATTGATAAAGAAAACGAATATTACAGTTTTATAATTAGGTTTGTGGAAAATCATTCAAATACAACTTTCTATAAATTGAACTGTAATGAAGAAAAGCTAGAATTTTTCGTGAAGACTTTAAAATCAGATCTCAAAGACACAAAAAATCCTCCAAAACGTCCTTAGGGAGATAAACAATGTACAAAACAATAATTGATTGGGTTGATTATATAGATGAGGGGTGCGCTGTCCTTCATTTTGATTTTAATGTGTTTAAAAAAGAACTTTCACTTGATATTAAGGTTTTTGAAAAAGAAAGTGAATATACACATAAAATATTATTTCAAAATGTAGCATCTGTTTATTTTAGCGCAGATATTGGTGATATGAGATTAGAAAAAATAGATCCCGAAGAATACAATTGGCAAGTATTTGAGATGAGTTATCACCCGGAAGGAATCGGAAATCTATCAAATTCTGTAATTCCGGAGTATCAATCAAATGCTAACTTTCTCATTGACATGAACAGAATGCTGATTGCTGTAGAAGCTGAAACCGTTCACTTTGATGATCAATCATTTTATGCGTATCATTCGAAATCATAAATAAACAAATAAGAGAGGTTCCCAGCCTCTTTTCTTAAAGGACAGAAACCAAACCGTGGATCTGCAGCAAATACATTTATACGTTGGAAACCGTTTATTCCACACAGAATATGGCTGTGAGCTTGCGTATAAACCGCCGAAAATAAGAGGTACAAGATGCATCCCTTTTTTATAAAGAACACAAAGGAATCGGCAGTCTTTCAATCTCAGATATATTCCTTATTTCATGAAGACAAAACGTTGCCCGAACAAGTATTTAAACAACAAAAACATTATTATCTATTCGAGGAATTCCACTGGGTCTTGTCTGAAGAAGGCTGGATGATGCTCAAAAGTTTGGCGCATCATCATCACGATGAATTTATCTTAATGGCCGTTCTGGAACACTCGGATGATATGAATCGGTTTTACGGGGAATTCGGATATTTTAACTGGTTAAAGATCCCTTTGCATATAGCTGCAGATGAATATCTTTCAATCTTAACTGATTATCCAAAGCACAGTAAAAATGACTGTATATTGAACATGGCATCTCGTGTTGTTTGGGCTTCACCGACTTTCAAGTGGGCGATTTACGGAGAGAGGGAATTTGAAATTTGTATTTTAGGCATTGATCAGGAGATTGCGGGAAAAACGTTAGAATCATGGAGGCTGTTAGATGATCATGTTTTAGACTGGATATCAGTTGTATTCCCGAATCAGATCGTTCCGGATGAATTTCAAAAAAAGCTCGCCGCTCATTATAAATACAAGGGGCAATGACATGAAAATAAAAATGAACAAGCTACATGACGAACCAGTAAAAGGATGTTTCATCCATTTTGATGACCGTGGGCGTCTGTATCTCGGACGGCATCAGAATGGCAGTCTTTCGTTTACGATCACGGAGGAATCCGGCGACACCCGAGAGGTTCATATCGATGAACAAATTCCGTGTGAGGATATTATGCTGTTTCAACAGAGTTCGGATGACAGGTATGTGCTGATTTTCTTTGAATCGCATGAGTATAAAGTGAAAGTATTTTCAACAGATGGAAAAGAACAAAGTGTATTTTCTCTGCCTTCAGGGGCTTCATGCAGTCTTCTGGATGAGAAACAAAACCTATGGATCGGTTTAAGTGATGAAGGCATTTATGATGATGAAAACTCAAATGGTCAAAGTGTGCTGTGCTTCACTTTAGACGGGCAATTAAAGGAAACGCATATTGATCAACAGCTTTCAGAAATATATGCGCCCGTTGTAGATGACTGCTATGCGCTTGCAGAAAAAAACGGACTGATCTACATGCTGTATTACTCATATAAAGTCATTGCTGCGTTTGATGAAACCGACGTGAAACGAGTGTGGATTATTTCTGATCAAGCATGTTCAGGGATATATGACCAGCTTGCGATTTCAGATGACGGGTTTTGGATATGCAAAGATGATCATTCACTGTCCCTCATTCCGGCTGATGTCAGTCTGCCGATGCAAGAGATAACGTGCTGTGATGCGGATGGCGATGAGCTTTCCGGGCATCAGCTGAAGCTGACTGGCAATGCCATTTACGCGGTCTCGAATTCAGGGATTTATAAGCGGGATATCAGTAATGGGAAAGCGGCTAAATGAGATGTTAAGATCCAACAGATATTCTTTAAATAATGACGTCATCCGAAACCTGAAATTGTACAAAAAAGAATTAGAGGGGCCGCTGCCTTCAGATACAGGGAGATTCGAAGAAGAATTAGAGGGTGCTGCCTGTGCTGGAGATTTTTATGAATACTTCGCACTTGTCTGCGGCGGCTTAGATTTTGTGTTGGCGAATAAACAAATGCCTGCACGGCAGCGTAAAGCCTTATATAAATCCTTTTTTGAGCTGTATTCGCAATATGCGCAGCTGAAAAACGCTTTAACAGATTATCCGGAGCTCAGCCGGGAAATCGGGCGGCACGAACGGGCCAGGAGGCTGTTAGTCAGCATTTTAAACAAGAAATGAAAGGCAGGCTTCTAACGTGAAAGAACCCACAAGAGCAGAATGTCTGAAGAAGGCTGGTCTGATCCTGAACGGTCAAGCGGCGAGGGAAGAAGTGTCGGATTGGGCGTGCGAGTACGTGGCTGCAGATGATCCGGCGGTTGAGGACGAAACCGTTTGGGAGATGCTCGTATATTTGAGCGGGTTTGATCTGAAAGATTCGCCTGATTCGTATCTGCATACGTTAGAAGAATGAAGAGATTGGATGCAGACATATAAGAGAAATTCATGGGGGTTTGTAAAGAAAATTCATTTGAGTCAGACATGCTTAATTCAGCTGAAAAAAAGGAGGCATAAAATGGAGTGGCACAAACATGAGAAAGCAGTTCTACTGAGGCTGGATGATCTTGAAAGCATCACCGACATCCATCTGGATATCAGCCCGGTCGACGGCGGCTGGGAATCGATCCGCTACTATGTCGATGGCGGGGAAGGAAGCATGAGCTTTTATTGCGCCAAATGGGTCGTGCTTGACATGAAGAAAAAGCAGTCCCCCGAATGGCCCGGCAAAACGTCAGGGTAAAGCGTCGGCATTTCGCGTATAATGAGGGGAGCCGGACAGAGAAGGAGTTTAGTCATGAATGAGTTTAATGAATATGCGATCAGCCCCGAGATCCGACGGGCGCTGAATGGCTTGCAATACACCGAGCCGACTGAAGTGCAGCGGCGCGTCATCCCCGCCGCGCTGCAAAAAAAAGACCTCGTCGTCAAATCACAGACGGGCAGCGGCAAAACCGCGGCTTTCGGCATTCCGATCTGTGAGCTTGCGGAATGGGAGGAAAACAAACCGCAGGCGCTGATTTTAACGCCGACCCGCGAGCTTGCGGCGCAGATTAAAGAAGATATCACGAATATCGGCCGTTTCAAACGGATAAAAGCCACGGCGGTTTTCGGAAAAGCTTCTTTTGACAAACAGAAAACCGAACTGAAGCAAAAAAGCCACGTCGTTGCCGGAACGCCGGGGCGTGTGCTTGATCATATAGAGAAAGGGACGCTGCCGCTTGAACGGCTGGCGTATGTGGTGATTGACGAAGCGGATGAAATGCTGAATATGGGATTTATTGAACAGGTGGAAGCCATCATTCAGCATCTGCCGAAAAACAGAGTCACCATGCTGTTTTCAGCGACGCTGCCGGATGACGTCGAGAAGCTGAGCCGCACATATATGAAAGACCCTGAATTGATTGAAGTAAAAGCGGAAGGCCTGACGACAAAAGACATTGAGCATTTTGTCACCAGAACAGAAGAAGAGGATAAATCATCATTGCTGCGTGATGTCCTGATCACCGAAAACCCGGACAGCTGCATCATATTCTGCCGGACAAAAGAAAGAGTCATCCAGTTAACCGATGAGCTGGACAGGCTGGGCTACCCTTGCGATAAAATTCACGGCGGAATGGTGCAGGAAGACCGCTTTGACGTCATGAATGAATTCAAGCGCGGCGAGTTCCGCTATCTCATTGCGACCGACGTTGCCGCCAGAGGAATTGATATTGAAAACATCAGCCTCGTTATCAATTATGATATTCCGCTTGAAAAAGAAAGCTATGTGCACCGCACCGGCAGAACGGGCCGCGCCGGACACCGCGGACGGGCCGTCACGTTTGTGACACCGTCTGAATCGCGGTTTCTGAATGACATTGAGACATATATCGGTTTCCGCATCCAGAAGCGGGAGGCGCCGTCTGAGAAAGAAACAGCGGAACGGAAAGCGGCTTTTGCGGAAAAATTGAACGCCCGCCCCGATGTCAAAACAGACAAAAGCGAACAGTTAAACAAAGACATCATGAAGCTGTACTTTAACGGCGGGAAAAAGAAAAAACTCAGAGCGGTCGATTTTGTCGGAACAATTGCGAAAATCGACGGCGTTTCAGCTGATGATATCGGGATTATCACGATTCTGGACAACGCATCGTACGTCGAAATTCTGAACGGCAAAGGCCCGCACGTTCTTGACATCATGAAAAATACGACGGTCAAAGGCAAAAAACTGAAAGTCCATAAAGCCAAGAAATAAAAAAGAAAGCCTGCCGCGTGCAGGCTTTTTTTACGCCGTCTCCTCGGGGACGAACGCAAGGATGCCAATCCCGATTACAAACAAAATGATCAGGCTGAACACGGCGGCTGACGAATTTCCGGTCAGCTGGGCGGTGACGGCAATCAAAAGCGGTCCGATAATCGAAGCGAACTTGCCGAAAATATTATAAAAGCCGAAAAACTCATTGGCGTTCTGTTTGGGGACAAGCTTGGCAAAGTAAGAGCGGCTCAGCGCCTGAATACCTCCTTGGGAAGTGGCGACAAGCATAGCCAAAACCCAGAAATCAAAAGCGGAATCCATAAAATAAGCGTACGTGCAGACAATCATATACACGCCGATTCCGGCATAAAGCATCGTTTTTCCTTTAAACCGTTCGGCCAGCCGTCCGTACAAAATCGAAAAAGGCGCGGCGACGACCTGTGTGACAAATAAAACAATCAGCAGATTTGCCGCGCTGATGCCGAGGTCAGCCCCGTATGACGTGGACATCGTAATGATGGTGCCGACCCCGTCGATGTAGAAGAAATAGGCGAGTAGAAACAAAAACAGCGCCCGGTGCTTCCTGATCTGCTTCAGCGTGCCGGCCAGCCGTATAAAACTGCTGAGTACAAGCCGCGGCTCCCTCTCGATATAATAGCGCTGGCGGACGCGGAGAAGGAGCGGGATCGAAAACAGCCCCCACCATGCCGCCGTAATCAAAAAGGCAATGCGGCCGGCAGCCTGGGCGGACAGCGGAATCACCTCCGCTTGTGCTGAAAGAATGACGGCAATGCTGAGGAGAAAAGGGATCGTGCTGCCGATATAGCCCAGTCCAAATCCCCTGGCGGACACCATATTCATCCGCTCCTTTGCGGCCACATCAACGAGAAACGCATCATAAAACACATTAGACCCGGCAAAGCCGATCGTGGAAATCGTATAACAAATTAATAACAGCATCCAAGATTCGCCGGGAATCAAAGCCAGCGCGGCTGTGCCCGCCACACCGATCAGAAGAAAGAAGGCAAAAAACCGTTTCTTGCATCCTTTGTAGTCGGCAATCGTTCCTAAGACGGGGCCGAGCATCGCCAAAATAAAAGTCGCGGCGGCAATCGTATAGCCCAAATAAGCGGTAGAATCAGCCGCGCTGACACCGTTTTCCGCCGCCGCGGCTTTAAAAAACAAGGGGAACACCGCCGTCATAATAATGACCGAATAAGCTGAATTGGCCCAATCATACAGCATCCAGCTGCTTTCTTCTTTCGAAAACCGTTTCATCACACACGCTCCTTCCCAAAAACCGGTTCTCTGCATTATATGCGCCTCATCCGCATCGTTGGACAAAGATTTCTGAACGGCGTTTTCTGATTGACATGGAGATATTGACCTAGTTCAAAAAGGATGTACAATCAAGGTGTAGCAGGTAAATGGTCAGGCGGGAGGGAGACAGAATTGAAGATTGCGAAAGTCATTAATAATAATGTCGTCAGTGTGCTCAAAGAAGGCAATCAGGAATTGGTCATCATGGGCCGGGGCATTGCTTTTCAAAAGAAAACGGGAGACACGGTAGATGAAGCCCGCATTGAGAAAGTGTTCATGCTCGATAACAAAGATGTATCCGAAAAGTTCAAAACCCTTTTGTATGATATCCCGATCGAATGTATGGAAGTATCCGAAGAGATTATCAGCTATGCGAAATTACAGCTCGGCAAAAAGCTCAATGACAGCATCTATGTGTCGCTGACCGACCATATTAACTTTGCCATCCAGCGCAACCGAAAAGGGCTTGATATCAAAAATGCCTTACTGTGGGAAACGAAACGGCTGTACAAAGACGAATTTGCAATCGGCAAACAAGCGTTGGCCATGGTAAAAAACAAGACTGGCGTGTCTCTGCCGGAGGATGAAGCAGGCTTTATTGCGCTGCATATTGTCAATGCCGAGCTGAATGAAGAGATGCCCAATATCATCAACATTACAAAAGTCATGCAAGAGATTTTGAGTATCGTAAAATACCATTTTAAGATTGACTTCAACGAGGAATCACTTCACTATTATCGGTTTGTCACCCACTTAAAGTTTTTCGCGCAGCGTCTATTTAACGGCACACATATGGAAAGCCAGGACGATTTTTTGCTGAAGTCAGTGAAAGAAAAATACCATCGGGCGTATGAATGCACGAAGAAAATCCAAACATGCATTGAGAGGGCGTATGAACACAAGCTCACCAGTGACGAGCTGCTGTATTTAACGATTCACATAGAAAGGGTAGTCAAATAAGCATAATGAAAGCGTTGGCATTTTTTTCTTCATTCACATATGATCTTGTTAGGATTGTTACTGATAAGCAGGCAAAACCTAAATTACAATGAGCGCTGATCATTTCTGTTTGCGCTGATGGTAATTTAGGTTTTTTTAAGATTCATTATTATCATTATTCTGACCGATGTCCCCTTTTAACAGAATCATGTATGATCGATAAAGAAATCGCTTTCAAAGAAAGGGGAATGCCGACATGTTTTATCGTATGAAACGAGTGCTGCTGCTTCTTGTCACTGGATTGTTTTTGAGTTTGTGTGCCATCACTTCTACTGCATCAGCTCAAACAGGCGGATCGTTTTTTGAACCTTTTAACAGCTATAACTCCGGATTATGGCAAAAAGCAAATGGTTACTCCAATGGAGATATGTTCAACTGCACATGGCGTGCAAATAATGTATCCATGACGTCATCAGGTGAAATGCGTTTGGCGCTGACAAGCCCGTCTTATAACAAGTTTGACTGCGGGGAGAACCGCTCCGTTCAAACCTATGGCTATGGACTTTATGAAGTCAGAATGAAACCGGCTAAAAACACAGGGATCGTTTCATCGTTCTTCACTTATACAGGTCCAACGGATGGAACTCCTTGGGATGAGATTGATATCGAATTTTTAGGAAAAGACACGACAAAGGTTCAATTTAATTATTATACAAATGGCGCGGGAAACCATGAGAAGGTTGCGGATCTCGGATTTGACGCGGCCAATGCCTATCATACGTATGCGTTCGATTGGCAGCCAAACTCTATTAAATGGTATGTCGATGGGCAATTAAAACATACTGCGACAAGCCAAATCCCGACAACACCGGGAAAGATCATGATGAACTTGTGGAATGGGATAGGTGTCGATGACTGGCTCGGTTCCTACAATGGTGTAAATCCGCTATACGCTCATTATGACTGGGTGCGCTATACAAAAAAATAATGTACAGAAAAGGATTTCCGCCAACGGAAATCCTTTTTTAATTAAAACGAAATAATCCCAATCAAAAGCGCCGCAATCGTCATCACAATCGTTGTCCCCACGGCCCATTTAATAGTGAATTTTTGATGATCGCCAAAGCTGACACCCGCCATTCCGACCAATAGATAGGTGGATGGCACAAGCGGGCTGAGCAGATGCACCGGCTGGCCCAGCAAGGAGGCTCTTCCGATTTCAGCGGCGTCTATTCCGTAAGCGGAAGCGGCTTCGGCGATGATGGGAAGGACACCGAAGTAAAAGGCGTCATTCGACATGAAAAAGGTGAAAGGCATGCTGGCAATCGCAGTGATCAACGGCAGATGCGGGCCCATGGCATCAGGGATGAGGGAAACGAGAGAATGCGCCATCGCATCGACCATTTTTGTGCCGGAGAGAATGCCTGTGAATATGCCTGCCGCAAACACCATTGAGACAACGTTTAACGCATTACCCGCATGCGCTGAAATCCGTTTTTGCTGCTCTTTGACATTTGGATAGTTGACCATCAAGGCGATGGCGAACGCGATCATAAAAAGAACAGGGATTGGCAGCAGGCTGGTGATCAGCGCGGCCATCAGGGCGACAGTCAGCAGCAGGTTGAACCATTGGAGAGCCGGACGCTTCAGCGGCGTCGCCTCCGGATCAGAAGACGGTGCGTGTTCAATTGAAATGATGCCGAGCCGCTTCCGTTCTTTTTTTCCGAGGAGATAAGCAACGGCGATCACCCAGAGAACGCCGGCGATCATAGCGGGAATCAGCGGCGTAAAAACTTCTGACGTGTCCAATTTCAAGGAAGCTAAAACCCTCGCCGTCGGTCCGCCCCACGGAATAATATTCATGACTCCCGAACCGAGCATCGCAATCCCCGCCAGCACCAAACGGTTCATGCCGAGCCGTTTGTAAAGGGGCAGCATTGCCGCAATCGTAATCATATACGTTGTTGTCCCATCTCCGTCCAGCGAAATGGTCATCGTCAGAACCGCTGTGCCGATGGCGATTTTTAACGGGTCCCCTTTGACAAGCGATAGGATTTTGGCAATGAGGGGATCAAACAAACCTGAGTCAATCATAATGCCGAAATACAGGATGGCGAATAACAGCATGATCCCGGTAGGAGCGAGGTCTGTAACGCCTTGAATCATCATCTCGCCGAGATCTTTGCCAAATCCGCTGATCAGGGCAAACACAACAGGAACGACAATCAAAGCAATAAGAGCGGAAAGCCGGTTAGACATAATAAGATACATAAAGACAATCATCATCACAAAACCGAGTATGGCAAGCACGATATGACCTCCCCTGTTCAACAGCTGTATTAGTAAGCGCTTTCACAACTTATTTCTGTGAAAATGGCTTATTTCAAAATGTGTATGACCGCATATGTAAATACAGACCTAAAATCCTAATGAGCGGATCAGCAGTTTATATGAAGAACGCCGCGGGTAAATGTGCTGTAGAATGTTTCGTTTTAAAAGGGGGAACTGACATGAGTGATGATCAAAACAAACGAGTAAATGAACACTCAAAGGACGAACAGCTGGAGCAGTACCGGTCTGATAACAGCGGCAAAAAAATGACGACCAATCAGGGGCTTCGCGTGTCTGAGGATGAGCATTCTTTAAAAGCGGGCGTTCGCGGCCCGACGCTGATGGAGGATTTTCATTTTCGTGAAAAAATGACGCACTTTGACCACGAGCGGATTCCGGAACGGGTCGTTCATGCGCGCGGGTACGGCGTTCATGGGCATTTTCAGGTGTACGAACCGATGACGGAATATACACGGGCGAAATTTTTGCAGGACCCGTCCGTCAAAACGCCTGTTTTCGTCCGTTTCTCAACAGTGGCAGGTTCCAAGGGGTCAGCCGACACCGTCCGTGACGCCAGGGGATTTGCGACGAAGTTTTATACTGAAGAAGGGAACTATGACCTCGTCGGAAACAATATTCCGGTGTTCTTCATTCAGGACGCGATCAAATTCCCGGATCTCGTTCACGCCATAAAACCGGAACCGCACAATGAAATGCCGCAGGCTGCGACGGCTCATGATACGTTCTGGGATTTTGTCGCTAATAACCCTGAGTCGGCTCACATGGTCATGTGGACGATGTCTGACCGCGGCATCCCGAGAAGCTATCGGATGATGGAGGGCTTCGGCGTGCATACGTTCCGTTTTGTCAACGAGAAAGGAAAAGCGCGCTTTGTAAAATTCCACTGGAAACCCGTGCTCGGCGTTCATTCCCTCGTATGGGATGAAGCGCAGAAAATTGCCGGGAAAGATCCCGATTTCAACCGCCGCGACCTGTGGGAAACGATTGAAAACGGCGGCAAAGTCGAGTATGAGCTCGGTGTTCAGATGATTGACGAAGAAGACGAGTTCAAATTCGATTTCGATATCCTTGATCCGACGAAGCTGTGGCCGGAGGAGTTGGTTCCCGTCAAGCTGATCGGAAAAATGACCCTTGACCGCAATCAGGACAATGTCTTTGCGGAAACGGAACAGGTTGCCTTTCACCCGGGAAATGTCGTGCCGGGCATTGATTTCACCAATGATCCGCTTCTTCAAGGCCGGCTTTTCTCTTATACAGATACACAGCTCATCCGTCTTGGCGGGCCGAATTTTCACGAGATTCCGATCAACCGGCCGGTCTGCCCGTTCCATAACAACCAATACGACGGCTACCACCGGATGACGATTAATAAGGGTCCCGTCGCCTATCATAAAAATTCTCTGCAGAACAATGATCCGTCGCCGGCCTCAGAAGAAGAAGGCGGATACGTTCATTACCAGGAAAAAGTAGAAGGCAGAAAAATCCGCCAGCGCAGTGAGAGCTTCAATGACTATTTTTCTCAGGCCAAGATGTTCTGGAACAGTATGTCTCCCGCTGAGAAAGAACATATCATCTCCGCGTTCTGTTTTGAAGTCGGAAAAGTGAACAGCAAGGATGTGCAGCAGCAGGTGGTTGATGTCTTCAGTCACGTCGACGCCGGGCTAGCCGAGCGTGTTGCGAAAGGAATCGGCGTGAACCCGCCGCCGAAGGACCGTGAATCTGATGAAACGTTCACTTCCCCGGCCTTAAGCCAGGAAAACACGGTGAAGACGGCAGCGACAAGGCAGGTTGCGGTTTTAACCGACCACGGGTTTTCTGATGAGAAAGTCAAACAAGTGCTTGATGCATGCAAACAGGCGGGAGTCAGAGCCGATATCATCAGCCCCGCGCTTGGGACCGTGAAGGGAGAAAACGGCACGGAGCTCGAAGCGTCAGCCACTTTCCTGACAGCGGATTCCGTCCTGTACGACGCTGTTTTCATTCCGGGCGGAAAACAAAGCACAGACAGCCTCAAAGCCCAAAAATCGGCCAGAGACTTCGTTAACGAAGCCTTCAGCCATTACAAAGCGATCGGCGCCTCCGGTGAAGGAAAAGAACTTCTCGCCCTCGCCGCCGGAACCGAAAACGGCCCCGGCCTTGTTCCGGACGGAAACCATGAACAATTTCTGAAGGCCGTGGCTGAGCATCGGCATTGGGACAGAAGCATATAAGAATGAAAAAGCGCCTTTTATGAGAGGGGCGCTTTTTTATTGTGAAAGTGAAATATCTGAACGAAGCATTAATATTGGGAGAAAACGAAAATGGCTTCCGGGCAAATCCGTACCTTCCGCTGTCCGGGACATTCAGACAACAGTTTTAGAGAGTCAGGGCATTGCATGATTTAAAGGGTTCTGACTGATGGTGAAATGATCTTTGGTTTACTTCCGCTCTTTGTTTGTGTATCTTAGGGGTAGATTTTCTGGAGGAGCGAATAATAGTGAAGCCGTTTACCGAAAAACAACTCGAAGAATATTACCGGCGTGACGAAAACATGATGATTTTGGTGTTTGCCCAATGGTGCGTCAATCATGACCTTGATCCGATGGCCATTTACAGCAAGGCTTATCCCGGACAGCCTTTAAACGAAGAGCTGCGAAAAACGGCTGAAGAACTTGTCGTGCCGAAGGAGGAATCAGAACCGATTCCTGATCAAACCGTTATCGGCGTTTTGGAGATGTTCGGCAACTCCGATTTGGCGGAAGCCGTTTATGAAGCCATTGCGCAAAGACCTTCACGGTAAAAGAGGCGTGGATTTTCCATGTCTCTTTTTTTCATGGAGAAAATGTGAAAGAAGGCCCAGAAACAATTTGCTGATCTGCGCTGTCTATAGAGTGTAATCCGTTTTCAAAAAGGGAACGGTAATGAAAAGGAGGAGTTGTGATGAAAAAGGCATTCAAAATGATGGCGGCTGTGCTCTTAACCGTGCTGACAGCCGCGCCGTTCGGAGGTTTCGCGCCTTCAGCCGAGGCCGCGCAAACCGCAAAGCCCGTTGTCAAAAGCCATACGTATAAGCATGTAAAGCAGCTGACATACCCCGAGGTCACAAATACGGGAAACGCATCTTTTGAAAAGAAAATCAATCAGGACTTCAAGCGCTATATTGAACAATCGTACAAAGAATATGTGAAAAACAAAAAAGACGGTGAGAAACAAGGCTACAAAGCGGAATACCAGGCAGATTTCAAGGTGAAGTATAATCAAGACGGCAAGCTCAGCATTCAGACGGAAGACTACAGTTACACAGGCGGCGCACACGGGCTGACATCCGTTCAGACCTTTAATTACGACCTGGCCGCAAAAAAACGGGTCACACTCGATAATGTGCTGAATACAAAAACGAAAGCTAACAAGACGAGAGACTATCTTTACGGCTACATCAAGAAACATGATGATCTGTTCGATCAGGACGTTAAAAAACAGGAGATCATCCTGAATAACGAAAGACCTTTCTTCTTTACGAAAAACGGCATTGCCGTTGTGTTCGGACAATATGATCTCGGACCGTACGCGGCAGGAATCCGGGACGTTTTCGTACCTGCATCCGTCTATCAATAAAAAAAAGCGATATCACTCCAAAACGGAGCGGTATCGCTTTTTTTCTTTTACCAGACAAACAATCCGACAATCGCCGCGCTCAATAAGGAAACGGCAATTCCGCTGACAAGCAGCTTCCAGACGTTTTTTCCGATGATGGCTGATTTTTCACTATCAAGCAGAGATTGATAAGATCCGTAGATCATACCGATGGTGCTGAAGTTTGCGAATGATGTCAGGAATGTTGTAGCCACGGCAATCGTGTGCGGCGGAAGTGAATTCAGCTGCCCTTTCAGATCGGCCATTGCCACAAATTCATTTGTCGCGAGCTTGATGCCCATCAGCTGTGCGACATACATCGCGTCATGTCCGCCTAATCCGAGAAGGAAGGCAAACGGACTGAAGATGTATGAGAAAATCTTTTGAATGGTCAAACCGTGCATGAACAGTCCGAGTACGCCGTTTAACGCGGCCGTTAACGCCACATATCCGATCACCATCGCTAAAATGACAATGACCATGTTCATGCCGACAAGCATACTGTTAGAAATCGTGGAGAAGAAGTCTTTTTTCTCCGCTTTTGAAGGAACGTATATAATATCGTCCTCTTTAGAAACGTCCACGGGATTCAGCATATTGGCGATTAAAAGCGCGTTTAAGCAATTCAGCGGGATGGCTGTAAACACATAAGTGGACGGAACCATCGTCAAGTACGATCCGATGATCGAGCCGCTGATGCTGCTCATGCTCATCAGCCCGAATGTCAAAAGCCGATTGTTGCTGACGGCGGCAAGCTGCTGGCGGATGACGGCTAAAGCTTCCGTATTTCCTAAAAACATCATCTGGATGGAGAAAAAGCTCTCCAGCTTCGGCAGACGGGATATTTTAGAAATCAGCCAGCCGATTTTATCAATGAGCCACGGCAGAATACCGAAATACGACAGCATATCAAAGAAGGTCACGACGAAGATAATCGGCAGCAATGCGCTGAAGAAAAAATCAACCGTCGGGTTCGCCATGACAGACGGAAAAGCGAACGCAATCCCTTGACTGGCGCAGGAAATCAGCCATGTAAAGAACGCGCCGATCTTCCCGATGACAAAGCCGCCGACTTTTGTCCCTAACATAAACCAAGTAATCAGAAACTCAAAGACGAGGAGCATGACAATCGGACGCCATTTAATCTTCTTCTTGTTGGGAGAGCATAAGAAAACAACAGCCATGACAACAATGAGACCGACAATGTTCAATAAAAAGTACATGTGAGCAACTCCTATAAGGGTATTATGGAAATAAAAAAAGCTCTTATTCGTCACAAATTCCTGAAAGCCAGAAAGTGTGATAAATAAGAGCCAAAAGAAAAGAATAGACAGCGTCATATGCTTTTCACTCGTTCAAATTTATGCAAACTTTCTTGTAGTCTAGTCTTTTACGGCACTAGGTAGAAACAATCAGACCATATTACTGATCATATACAAGAATAACGATATTACATGAGATAGCAGTATTTTATCGTTTCAATTTTTGAAAATCAACCTTTTTAGATATTTTCAAAATAATAAATTTATATTATAAATAAAGAAAATAAAGGATATTCATAAGTAATTGGATAATAAAGGTTTAAAATACCCCCAAAAACCGTTCCGGTTCATTGTAAAGACGGGATGCAGCTGATAAAATGGATCTGAGGGCACAGCCTTCAAAAGACGGCAGAAAAGGGGTCATTTTCGTGATCATTCAGTTCATTCGTTACAGATAATGAGAGGTATAGATAAATAGGTTAAAACTTCCAATTTGGCGAGGTTTATTTGTCTATGCCTTTTTCATTTCATCGGAATAACGAATGAATGAGGTGTTTTTTTGACGTCTATAAAAAGAAAACGCGCGGAATTATTGCAATCATGCCAGTCCGTGTTCAGGTGTCCGCTATGCCGGTCGGCCATGGCGGTCTCACAATACAAAAGCTTGATTTGCGGACAGGGGCATACATTTGATATATCAAAACAAGGATATGTGAATTTCCTCAATATATCGGTCAAAACCCGCTATGACAGGCAGCTGTTCGAAGCGAGACGCGAGCTTTTTGACAGCCGGGAATTTTTTGGGCCGGTTCAAAAGGAGATCGCCGCCGTCATCAGCCGTAAGCAATCTCCGCATAAACCGGCGGCGATATTGGATGCGGGGTGCGGAGAAGGCTCTCATTTAGCCGCCGTATGCAAATTGCTTCAGCCCGCTTTTTCCGTGACGGGAATCGGCATTGATCTCTCGAAAGAAGGTGTGCTGCATGCCGCAAAGGCCTTCGGGAATCATATGGTGTTTGCCGTCGCTGATGTGGCGGATGCGCCGTTTGCCGACAGCTGTTTTGATGTCGTGATGTCTGTTTTATCACCTTGGAATTACAAGGAATGCAGCAGACTTTTACGAAAGGGCGGCACAGTCATTAAAGCGGTGCCGCGGCGTGATTATTTGAAGGAAGTAAGGGAATTCTTCTTCGGAGACAGTCCTCGGCGGAATGACACCGCCGATTCTGCGGCCGGACGATTCCAAGGGGGCTTTCAAACCTTTGAGCGCAAACGGCTGTGTTACACGAAGACCTTATCGCAGCCTGACCTCGAGCGGCTTGTGAAAATGACGCCCTTAACATGGAAATGTACTGATGACAGCATCCGGCGGTTTATCAGCCGGAAAGAGGCTGCTGTCACGATAGATATCGATATTTTAATCGGAACCGGTCCGCTGTAAAACGGAAAAGACACGCTAATCGCGTGTCTTTTTTTTATTTCCAGACTTCACCGGCAATGTTGACGACATGGCGCAGTTTCGCCCATTGCTGTTCTTCTGTGATCAGGTTTCCTTCCTCAGTGGAGGCGAATCCGCATTGCGGGCTGAGGCAAAGCTGATCCAAGCTGACATATTGTGAAGCTTCTTCAATCCGGCGTTTAATCGCGTCCTTGTCTTCAAGTTCGCCATGTTTCGACGTAATCAATCCAAGCACAAGCTGAAGATCAGAGCGTTTGACATAGCGGAGCGGTTCAAAGCCGCCGGAGCGGGAATCATCATATTCCAGGAACAATCCGTCAAGGTCAAGCCCGTCAAAAATCGTTTCAGCCGCTGCATCATAGCCGCCTTCAGCCGTCCATGTGGATTGGAAGTTGCCGCGGCAGATATGCATCGTAACCTTCAGATCGTCAGGGCGGTCCTTGATGGCGTCATTAATGGAAGCGGCAAACAGCTTGCGCAGCTCATCCGGCGTTGTGCCGAAAGCTTCAATCTGACGAAGCCCCGCTTCTGATAAGAAAACGGCCCATGCGGTGTCATCGAGCTGAAGGTAGCGGCACCCGGCGTCATAGAAAGCTTGAATCGCTTTTTTATACGCCTTTGACACATCGTGCTGAAATTGTTTGTAATCATTCTGGTAGGACGCTTTTTCCAATTTTCCGCGGAAAAACAGCATATTCGGACTTGGGATGGTCATTTTCGGAACAGCATCGCCGGCAATGCTGTGCAGGAATTTATAATCTTCGAGCATCGGATGCTGAGAAAAATCAATATCTCCCGTTACTTTAATGCCGCGCGCTTTCGTCTGTACGTTGTGAAACTGAATGCCGCTTTCAGGCGTAAATGCTTCGACGCCGTCTAAGTTTTCGAGAAAATCAAAATGCCACCAGGCACGGCGGAATTCGCCGTCAGTCACGACATTGAGGCCGGTTTCTTTCTGCTTTTCCACACTGCGGATGATTTCTCTGTTTTCGATTTCGCGCAGCTGTTCTGCCGAAATCTCACCCGCCGCTCTTTGCAGGCGGGCTTGCTTCACAGCCGCCGGCCGCAGCAGGCTTCCGACCTGATCCGCGCGAAACGGCGGGTTTTTTCTTAGAAGCGTATGCAATGGTTGTTCTGTGTTTTGCTGTGACATGAACGATTCCTTCTTTCCTGATGAAATATAAAAAGCTCTTCCCTCGGATAGGGAAGAGCTTGCGTCCGCAAATCTCAACCTTATCTTCAGGATTTAGCACCATTCTGCTGAACAGCGGTTGCCGGGTATCATAGGGCCAGTCCCTCCACCTCTCTTGATAAGGAAATATGCTATTTTTCAGAATAAACTGTAATACTCTTAATCTTAGTATGTTTTCTCATATTGTCAATATATTTCGATAAATATTTTATTTATCACCCTCAAATAGAATCATATCTATCACAATGGCGATCGCGAGACAAAGAACGATATCCTCTTCCTTTTCAATCTGCAAATGATAGGAATCGCCCCAGCTCATCCATGATTTGGTGACGGTCATCCGGTTTGATTTTCCGTCTGTCACTTGAAAATTCCGGCCCCACACATCGCCGGTAAGATCCCAGCCGAGTCCGGAAATTTCAAATTTCGGTTTGAATAACGTGACTTTCTTGATGACTTGGCAGACGGGTTTGCCGCTGACGGAAATCTCGTAACGGGGAACGAGCGACATCAGTTTCTGATTGACGCTGGCGAGCGTGCGGCCGTCCAAATCAGTCAGCTTCAGTTCATCACCGAATGAAAACAGCTTTCCTTCAACATTGTAGACTTCTTTCCCGCTTTCAAGAAACACTTGAAAACGATTCTTAAACGTAAACATCCGCTCTTTGATATAAAAATGGTACATAAAAAAACTCCTTTTTTATGTTGTACGAAAAAAGGAGGCGGATGGTTTCATATCGGCCGGGTGCATAAAAAAAAGGCTGCCGATTTTGCGGCAGCTGTCGTTTTTATGATAGCGGCATCCGGCGTTTTTGACGGATCGCATTTAAATCAATGATGTTATTCGTGTCGGCAGCTGTCACCAGCGGGCTTGTCTTTGGCGTTTTCCGGCGGTTGTCCTTACTGAAAGAGAAAACAAGATACCCTGTCAAAGCAGCAAAAATAAGTAGCATCATTTTACATACCTCCCAAAAAAAGTTTTGGTATTATTATTGTACGAAAAAACAAACGAAAAGTATTCAAACAATTGTCACTTTTTTAAAAAATAACGTCATTTTCCGTAAAAATGACTAGGGGTTGAAGAAAATTTGCTCTTGTTGTGGTTCTATAGATTGTATCGGCTGATGAATGGTGATCGTTTATATAACTTTTTCACTATTTTTTGTAAGAGTCTAATTAACCACTTCGTTGTTTTCGTTTGCCTTGTGTTATTCAGTACCCTAAAAAACCTTATAATATGCAAAATAACTGCTTCTAACAGATGACTGCGGAATGACAGCGCTTTCTTTATTTTTTTAAAGAAAACGAGATGTTATCTTAAAAAAATCGTTTGAACATTTTCCGCAGCTTTTTAAAAGGGTTTGATTTCGTCTCCAGAACACGCGGGTCTTTTAAGGTTTTTTTTAATTCTTTCGCTACAGTCCCTCTTGCCATAGTCTTCACTCCTTCTTTCCATTTCATACCTTATATACGGAAAGAAAGGAGGAAAGGTTTCATGTGAAAGAAAAAAACCAAAGCAGGGGGCTTTGGTTTTAAGCGCGCTCTTCAAAGAGCCTGGCGATTTCAACAATGACGTTTACCGCCTTTTCCATATGATCTACGGAAATGTATTCATATTTTCCGTGGAAGTTTTGGCCGCCCGTGAAAATGTTCGGTGTCGGCAGTCCCATGTAAGAGAGCTGTGATCCGTCGGTTCCGCCCCGGATCGGTTCGATAATCGGTTCGATATCGAGGTTTTTCATGGCTTGATAGGCGACATCGACTATCTCTTTGACCGGTTCGATTTTTTCTCTCATGTTGTAATATTGATCACGCAGTTCAAGCTTGATGCTTTCCTTGCCGTATTTGGCCGCCAGCGCATCGGCGGTTTTCTGCATATATTCTTTTCGTTCTGCAAAGCGGTCTCTGTCAAAGTCTCTGATGATGTACGACAGGGCGGCTTCAGAAACGTCTCCGTTCATGGAAAGTAAATGATAGAAGCCTTCATACCCTTCCGTATATTCCGGCGCTTCTTCTTTCGGCAATGCGTGATGAAATTCCATCGCGATTTTTGAAGCGTTGACCATTTTGTTTTTTGCCGTTCCCGGGTGGACGCTTTTTCCGTAACAAGTCAGCTTTGCGGCGGCTGCGTTAAAGCTTTCATATTGCAGTTCGCCGAGGGGGCCTCCGTCTATCGTGTAGGCAAATGCGGCGTTGAAGCGGCCGACATCGAATTTGTGAGGGCCTCTGCCGATTTCTTCATCGGGCGTGAACGCGACCCGGATCGTTCCGTGTTTGATGTCCGGATGTTTGATCAAGTACGCCATTGCCGTCATGATTTCGGCAATGCCCGCTTTGTTGTCGGCTCCGAGCAGCGTCGTGCCGTCTGTTGTAATCAGCGTCTGGCCTTTATAGCGGGAGAGCTCCGGGAATTGCTCAGGCGACAGAACGACATTGAGTTTGTCATTCAAAACGATATCATGTCCGTCGTAGCTCTCAATAATCTGAGGATTCACATTTTTCCCGGTAAAATCGGTCGCTGTGTCCACGTGAGCCAGAAAACCGACAGTCGGCACATCTTTATCCGTATTCGCCGGCAGAGTCGCCATGACGTACCCATTGTCATCGACTGTGATTTCTGTCATGCCGATCGACTTTAATTCATCTGCCAGCATGTTGGCCAATGTCAGCTGGCCGGGGGTTGAAGGGCAGTTTTCATTGTTTTCGTCAGACTGTGTATCGACTTTTACGTAAGAGGTAAAGCGTTCAATGATTTCATTTTTCATACCGTCATCTCCTTTGTCTTATCTTACCATGCGCGGGGGAGGGATTTCTATTTCACAACCCGTTTGAATCGAGGGCTCTCTGTTTTACGCGAATGAAAACAAATTATGAAGAAACGATGACTAAACGATTAAACTTTTTGGAAATGGATGTTTGAGAAAGAAAAAACCGATATAATATGGTCAATTCATTCAATAGAGGAGGCTTTCTTCATGGCGATTTTAGTGACAGGCGGAGCGGGTTATATCGGAAGCCACACATGTGTCGAGCTGTTAAACGGCGGCTATGACATCGTGGTTCTGGATAATCTGTCAAATAGTTCACCGGAAGCATTGGAGCGTGTGAAAGACATTACCGGAAAAGGGCTTGTGTTTTATGAAGCGGATCTCCTTGACCGTGATGCCGTTCACCGGGTGTTTGCTGAAAATGAGATTGAAGCCGTCATTCATTTTGCGGGATTAAAAGCGGTCGGTGAGTCTGTGGCTGTTCCGCTCCGTTATTATCATAATAATCTGACGGGGACGTTTATTTTATGTGAAGCCATGCAGGCACACGGTGTGAAAAAAATCGTCTTCAGTTCTTCAGCGACGGTTTACGGCGTTCCGGAAACAACGCCGATCACTGAGGATTTTCCATTAAGCGCGACCAATCCTTACGGGCAGACAAAGCTGATGCTGGAACAGATTTTACGCGATCTGCATAAAGCGGACTCTGAATGGAGCATTGCGCTGCTCCGCTACTTTAATCCGTTCGGCGCGCACCCGAGCGGCCGGATCGGAGAAGACCCGAACGGCATCCCGAATAATTTAATGCCGTACGTCGCCCAAGTCGCTGTCGGCAAGCTTGAGCAATTGCAGGTGTTCGGCAATGATTATCCGACAAAGGACGGCACCGGCGTGCGGGATTACATCCATGTCGTTGATCTTGCCGAGGGCCACGTCAGAGCGCTTGAGAAGGTGCTGAACACAACAGGCGCGGATGCCTATAATCTCGGCACGGGAAGAGGCTACAGCGTTCTTGAGATGGTCAAAGCGTTTGAAAAAGTATCAGGAAAAGAAGTGCCGTACCGTTTTGCCGCCCGGCGCCCGGGAGACATCGCCGCATGCTTCGCAGACCCGGCAAAAGCGAAGGCTGAATTAGGCTGGGAAGCAAAGCGCGGGCTTGAAGAAATGTGCGCCGACTCTTGGAAGTGGCAGTCCTCCAATGTGAACGGGTACCAAAAGGTGTAAAAAGAAAGAGACCTTCAAATGGTGAAGGTCTCTTTTATTACGGTCATTATTTAATTTTCACTTCAACATCGTTGCTGAACTTTAATTTCCAAGTGCCTTTAGAGTATGCGTTTTTATCAACTTCAAAAGCTTTTACGTCAGTAACTTTAATGTTCGGGTTCAAGTCACTTAAAATTTTACTGTTGTCTACTTTTGTTTCTGTTGCATAGCTTGAAGAAGCATCAATATCTGAATCATAGGATGTTCCTTTAGAATCTACTAATTTCGCTCTTGGAATGGAGAAAGAGCTTAACGGCTTGTTTGAAACATTTTTAACTGTGTATTGAACAGCTACGATAACGCCGCCGTCAGACGCTTTTTTCTCGACAAATTGAGAGCCTACTGAATCTCTTTTTTCCACTTTGGTAACAGTAACTTCAGTTTTCTCAGTCTTAACAGTGTCACCGATGTTATACAGTTTTTCCTTGGATTCCGAAGCTTTTGAAGACGCGGTTTTAGATGATGAAGATCCGCCTCCGCCGCCGATGTTTACGAGAATGATAATAACCACTACCGCCAGAAGCAATGTGATAATTTTATGTCTCATAAAAAAGTTTCTCTGATCTTTACCGCAGTTTGGGCATTTTTTAACGCCTTTAGCGATTTCTTTGCCGCATGCCTTACAAGACACCAGGTTGCCTGCCATAACATTTCCTCCTATGTAAACTATTTCTTAAAAACTACATACTATAATGCCTGTAAAATAACCTATAGTCAATAATATTTTGAGAAAAAAAGTATTTTAATGGTTTTTTAGTCATGTATTTTAAAGGTCTTTTTTAGTATCGGCAGATCGTTCGAATTTTTTATAGGTTTATTGAAAAAAGAGTGGTTGAACATGTTCGTGATTTCCCGTATAATCTTGAAAGATATACAAAAACTGAACATAAAAAACAGTGGTTTTCTAGGGTTCCGCAATGCTGAATTGGTCTGGACCGAGAGAAAACACACAGCAGGTTCCTGCTGTGACACGTTGGGATAAAAGCCCGGGAGTTTCTGCTCTTTTGATGAAGAGTGCTCTCCCGGGCTTTTTTGATTTTATAAAAAAGGAGTGTCTGGGATGAAAAAGAGATTGCTGGATGTGCTGATGCTGATTATTGGGGCTTTTATCTTTGCTTTGGCTGTTAATTTATTCGCCATTCCGAATGATCTTGGAGAGGGCGGGGTAACAGGAATCACCCTGATCTTGTACTATGTGTTTGAGTGGTCGCCCGGGGTGACGAATATCATTTTGAACGGGATCTTATTGATTATCGGATATAAATTTTTAGACGGAAAAACAACGCTTTATACGATCATTACCGTTGTTGCCAACTCACTGTTTCTGCATCTGACGCATGATTGGCACTCGCCTTCACATGAACTCATTATTAATACTATTTTTGCGGGTGTGTTTGCCGGTGTCGGAATCGGGATCATTATTCGAGTCGGAGGCACGACTGCGGGTTCTGCCATTTTGGCGAGGATTGCGAACAAATATCTCGATTGGAATATCAGCTATGCGCTTTTGTTCTTTGATCTGATTGTCGTCTTCAGTTCTTATTTCATCATCGGTGCGGAAAAAATGATGTTTACCATTGTCATGCTGTACATCGGAACGAAGGTGATGGACTTTATCATTGAAGGCCTGAATACGAAAAAAGCGGTGACGATTATATCTGAGCATAAGCACGAAATCGCTGAACAGGTCAACACGCTTATGGACAGAGGGGTTACGCTGCTGTCGGGTAAAGGAAATTACACGGGGCAGTCGAAGGAAATTTTATATATCGTCATCCAGAAACAAGAGCTTTCCATGCTCAAAAAAATTATTAAAAGCTGTGATACAAAAGCGTTTGTCATTGTTCATGATGTGCGTGACGTCTTTGGCGAAGGCTTCGTCGATATCTCTAAATAAAAAGGATCCCTCTGCCGGCGCGGAGGGTTTTTTTCTTATGCCGGCAGAAGCTGTTATGATCCGTTTCCCGGGAAATAGCCTGAAAGCTGTTTCTTAAAACGAAGTGGATACAATCGGCCGGACGTTTTATACTGAAAATATGATAGAGCGATAGAAAGGAGCGCATATGAACCCGTTATTGGCAATTTACCCAAGGGCTGTGTTGTCTGATACGTGCTGTACGGCGGAGGATGTCTTTTGCTTTTATGATGAAAAAAGGCGGGTCTATGTCGCCATTCCGAAGGAGGATATCACCCCGAAGGAGAAACTGCTACTGGAATCATTTTTGGCGCCCGCTGAAGAAAAAGGCGATTTTTTTCCGGAGACGGCGGCAGCAAAGAGGTGGCGGCGTTTTCTGCTGGAAGAAGGCCCGGTGCCTGATGTCAAGGAGCCGCGTGTCCGTTTTATCCATTATGACTTATTGGGAGAACGGGACTGGGGGGCATTTACGGAAGCGCTGCGCCATTTCTGGCCGGTTTCATATACAGTTGTCCGGACGGGAAGGGATCAAGGCGTGATTGTGGAGGAAGAAAAGCTGGAAGCGCCAGATTCGGATGACATCGCATCTTTTGTGAAGATTCTCGAAGCCGATTTTTATTTCAGTGTCCGTTTTTTCATCGGAAGGTATTATGGCGCGGGAGAACGTCTGCGCCTTCATTATCGGAGAGAACAGCAATATTGTCAGATTGGCCGGCGTTATCTCCCGCAGCTGAGCACGCTGACCGCGGAAACGGTATTTCCGGTGATGCTCACGGAAGAAAGCAGAGAAAAGCTCTCAGCCTTGCTTCACGAAGAAGCGGCGCTGCTGTTTCAGAAAGAACCGGAGCTGAAGCATACGATTCAGACTTTTATTGAACATAACTCGAACATGTCGCTCACATCGAAAAAACTGCATTTGCACCGCAACAGTCTTCAATATCGGATTGATAAATTTGCGGAACGCTCGGGTATTGATATTAAGACATATCAGGGCGCCCTGCTGGCTTATTTCATTTGTCTGCAGTATGAAAAATCACATTAAATGGGAAATGTGCACGAAGGCAGCGGACTTTTTTTATGAACATTGCCTATATCCGCCGCCGTCTGACGCTGTTACAATCCTATTTAAGAAAGCGTTTACAAAAAGGGGGAGATGACATGGCGGAACTTCGGCTGGAGCATATTTATAAGTATTACGATCAAAAAGAGGCGGCTGTCGATGATTTTAACCTTCATATTAAAGATAAAGAGTTTATCGTGTTTGTCGGTCCGTCGGGGTGCGGCAAGTCGACAACATTGAGGATGGTTGCCGGGCTGGAAGACATTACAAAGGGCGATTTCTATATCGGTGACACGAGAGTGAATGACATCGCTCCTAAAGACAGGGATATCGCCATGGTGTTTCAAAACTATGCGTTATATCCGCACATGACGGTCTATGATAATATCGCTTTCGGTCTGAAGCTGAGGAAGATGCCGAAACCGGAGATTAAAAAACGGGTCGAAGAAGCGGCAAAAATGCTGGGGCTCACAGAGTATCTGCACCGCAAACCGAAAGCGCTCTCCGGCGGGCAGCGGCAGCGGGTTGCATTAGGCCGGGCGATTGTCAGGGACGCCAAAGTGTTTTTAATGGATGAGCCGCTGTCAAATCTGGACGCAAAGCTTCGGGTGCAGATGCGGGCAGAAATTATTAAGCTGCATCAAAGGCTGCAAACAACCACAATCTATGTGACGCACGACCAAACAGAAGCACTGACGATGGCGACACGCATCGTAGTCATGAAGGACGGAAAAATTCAGCAGATCGGCACCCCGAAAGACGTGTATGAACATCCCGAAAACGTATTTGTCGGCGGGTTTATCGGCTCCCCAGCGATGAACTTTTTCAAAGGAAAGCTGACGGACGGCGCCATTCAGATCGGTTCAGCCGCTCTCGGCGTGCCGGAAGGGAAAATGAAAATGCTCCGGGAAAAAGGGTATGCCGGCAAAGATGTTATCTTCGGCATCCGCCCGGAAGACATACATGACGAGCTGATTGTGGTGGAATCCTATAAGAATTCATCCATCACAGCTAAAATCAATGTCGCGGAATTGCTCGGGTCAGAAATTATGGTCTATTCCCGGATCGGGGATCAGGATTTTATCGCCCGGATTGACGCCCGCCATGACATTCATGCCGGTGAGGAATTGACCGTCGCTTTCGACATGAATAAGGCTCATTTTTTTGACAGTGAAACAGAAATCAGAATCCGCTCATAACGCAAAGCCGGACAGCTGGATGTCCGGCTTTTTTGATGTAACAATTTATGACGCATAACCGATATAAAAAGTAAATAGAAGACAGAAAGCAGGAAAACGATGAAACGCATGATCATGTGCATGTGCCTTTTGGCTGCCGTGTTTACGCTTGCCGCCTGCTCGGGCCATGAGGCAAGCGCCGAACAAAGCATTCCGAAGGCAGAAGCGCACCACGATAAAAAGTCTGTAAAGCGCCAAATCAAAAAAGAGCCGGATACGTCCGCCTGGGTTCAAACGAAAGGAACGGCAAGACTGCCGATTCTGATGTACCACAGCATTTCAGAGGGAAACAGCCTGCGTGTGCCGAAGGAAGAATTCCGGCAGCATATGAAGTGGCTTCATGATCACGGCTATTATACGATGACTCCTGAAGAGGCCTATCTGATGCTGACGGAGGATAAGGAGCCGCGTGAAAAATGTGTTCTGATCACATTTGATGACGGCTATACCGACAATGTGAAAGCGGCCTATCCCATTTTAAAGAAATACAAGATGAAAGCGACAATCTTTATGATCGGAAACTTTATCGGGCATAAGAATCATCTGACTGAGAAGCAGATGAAGGAGATGGCCGCCCACGGCATTTCCATTCAGAGCCATACGATGAACCATCTCGAATTGAACGGGCTCACACCGCAGCAGCAGCGACGTGAAATGAAGGACTCTAAGCGTTTATTTGATCAAATGTTCGGACAGCGGACGTCTATGATCAGCTACCCTGTCGGACGATATAATAAGGAAACATTAAAAGCCGCCGCCGCGTCAGGCTACCGTATGGCGGTCACGACGGAGCCGGGAGCGGCGTCAAGAGATCAGGGGCTTTACGGGCTTCACCGCGTCCGTGTGTCGCCGGGCATGTCCGGCGCGGCATTCGGCTCTTATATTCAAAATGTGATGAAATAACAGAGCCTCCGCATCATGCGGAGGCTTTTTTCAGTTTAATAGAATTGATGAAGCAGCAGAAGGGTGACACTCACGGTAATCGCTCCGCCGATTCTGGTCGACACTTGGGCGAACGGCATAAGCTCAAGCCGTTCAGCGGCGCTCAAGATCGCGACGTCGCCGGTGCCGCCCTGGCCGGAATGGCAGGCATTAATAATCGCCGTCTCAATCGGGTACAGATTCAGCCATTTTCCGGTCAGAAAACCGACGGCCATCATCGTGACGACGATTGATAAAATGGTAATGATGTTGCTGATCGTAAACGCCGCAATCAGCTTGTCCCACGGTGTCATTGAAACGCCGATCGCAAATAAGAGCGGATAGGTCACGGCTGTCGAGAAAAAGCGCGAGACGCCGAAGGCTCCGTTTTCAATCGAAGCCGGCGCCAGCCTGAACAGCTTAATGAGAACGGCAAGGACGAGCATCACGACAGGAGCCGGAAGCTGAAAGAAATCATGCGCCAGCATGCCGACCAAATAGAGGGAAACCGCTAAAATACCGCCCGAAGCGAAAAAGGACAAATCAAACGTTTTATCATTGGCCGGCTGTTCCAATGCGGGAGCGGAATGATCAGACTTATCAACCTTCCCGTTGCCCGTCCATTCCGGTTTGCGTTTCCCGATGACATTCAGCAAACCCGATAACATAATGGCGCACAGGCTGCCGAGCATGATGGACGGCAGCACAAGCGCAAAGGCGTCTCCCTGGGACATCGGCATAATATCGGAGTAGCCGATGGATAAAGGAATCGCGCCTTCACCGACACCCCCCGCCATAATCGGAACGACAATATAAAGCAGCGTGTGCTGAAAGCCGAGCCCGAGCAGCGTCCCGACGCATAAGCCGACGATGGCGGCCGCGATCGAGCCGGCGATCAGCGGAATAAAAATCTTGACGAAAGCTTTGACGAGCGTCTCTCTTTTCATCCCGAGAATACTGCCGACGACGATACCGGCAATAAATAGATAGAGAAAGTTGGAGCTTTCTGTGAATTCTGTTGTTGAAGTAATAATGTCTTTCGGAAGCAGGTGGTAGTAGACGACAGCGGATGGAATAAAGGTTGCGAGAATCGCAGGGCCGCCGATGGACCGCACGATCGGAATGGATTTTCCGATCTGGCCGAAGGTAAATCCGAAAAAACTCATGACGGCAATTGATGTCAGAATGTCGCTTTTTACATCACGGCTCATGACAAACACCGTAATAAGCAAGAAAAGCAGGATATAGATAGGAAGAGGAATAATGCCGATTCTTATATTCATTGCTCTGGCAAACCAGTTATCAGTCCGTTCCTGTTTTTGGATTGAATCCGTTTGCAATTTTGGTTGAAGTTCTCCCATGCTTGTTCCCCCAGTCGTTATGTAGTGAAAAAATATCCCCATTTAAAGTATACTAAAAAATTTAAATTGTTCATATATTATGAATTTACTAGAGGACATGCTTTCTTCACATTTTCTTTCTCAAAATGGCGATTTGGCGGGCTTTTTCGCCGAGAAAAGCATTTTGTTCGCCACACGAATAAAAAAGAGGTACGATATCAAAGGGACAAATATCCTAGGCGCTGACATAAAATCTCTACAAATCCGACAATAATCGGTCACAATTTCAGCCTTATTTTAGGTATATTGATCTTTTTTTTTAGGCTGAATCGTTGTAAAGTAATGATATTGAATCATTTCTATGACAGCCGCTGTCCCCCAGGGTGTACAGGCTGATATTTCAATAGTTTTGACGAATTTGTGAAACATTGAGCAAATATATCATTTTTTGTGAAATACCGAGCAATGATCTCGTTATGTTTGTGAAATGTTGAGCAATTTACCAGATTGGAGGAAAAACATCATGAGTGAGTTGGTATTAGCCCGCATTCAATTTGCATCTACAACATTGTTTCACTTCTTGTTTGTGCCTTTGTCTATCGGGCTTGTGTTTATGGTTGCTTTGATGGAGACGCTTTATGTTGTCAAAAAACAAGAGACCTATCTCAAAATGGCTAAATTTTGGGGGCATCTCTTTTTAATTAACTTCGCTGTCGGCGTCGTCACAGGGATTCTTCAGGAATTCCAGTTCGGTCTGAACTGGTCTGATTATTCCCGTTTTGTCGGAGACGTATTTGGAGCTCCGCTTGCGGTTGAAGCGCTTTTGGCGTTTTTTATGGAGTCTATTTTTATCGGATTATGGATTTTCGGCTGGGACCGTTTATCTAAAAAAGTGCATTTGCTTTGCATTTGGCTTGTGTCCTTCGGAACGATTATGTCATCTTTCTGGATTTTGACGGCAAACTCATTCATGCAGGAGCCGGTCGGCTTTGCGATTAAAAACGGCCGCGCGGAAATGAATGATTTCGGGGCGCTTTTGACAAATCCTCAGCTTTGGGTTGAATTCCCTCACGTCATTTTCGGGGCGCTTGCGACGGGTGCTTTCTTTATCGCCGGTGTCAGCGCATTTAAATTATTGAAGAAAAAAGAAGTGCCTTTCTTCCATAAATCTTTCAAGCTTTCGATGATTGTCGGTCTGATCGCCGGTATCGGCGTTGCGTTCAGCGGACATATGCAGGCTGAGCATTTAATGGAATCGCAGCCGATGAAAATGGCTGCCAGTGAAGCGCTTTGGGATGACAGCGGTGATCCTGCCGCGTGGACGGCTTTTGCGAATATTGATACGAATAAAGAAAAAAACACATCAGAAATTTCAATTCCTTACGCACTCAGCTACTTGGCTTACCAGAAGTTCAGCGGCAGTGTGAAAGGGATGAAAACACTTCAAAAAGAATACGAAAAAACGTACGGAAAAGGCGACTATATCCCGCCTGTTAAAACGACGTTCTGGAGTTTCCGCATTATGGCGGGAGCGGGCGCGCTTATGATTTTTGCCGCGATTGCCGGCTTTATTCTGAACCGCCGCAAAAAGCTTCATACGAGCAAGTGGTATTTACGGGGCATGATCGCACTGATCGCATTTCCATTCATTGCGAACTCTGCCGGTTGGATTATGACTGAAATCGGCCGCCAGCCGTGGACGGTCATGGGACAATTGACGACCGCACAATCCGTTTCTCCTAACGTAACGACGGGATCTCTGCTGTTTTCAATTATCAGCTTCGGCGTCATGTACTTGATTTTAGGCGCGCTGCTTGTTTTCCTATTCGTTCGTGAAATTAAAAAAGGTGCGGACCATGATGATCATAAGGATGTTCCTGTATCAACGGATCCGTTCAGTCAGGAGGTCTACCATGGGGTCACTTCATGATCTTTGGTTTATACTCGTTTCAGTTTTGTTTGTCGGATTTTTCTTTTTAGAGGGTTTTGATTTCGGTGTCGGCATTTCGACCCGATTTCTTGGCCATAATGAATTAGAACGCAGAGTGCTGGTTAACACCATCGGCCCGTTCTGGGATGCGAATGAGGTGTGGCTTATCACAGGTACGGGAGCGATCTTCGCGGCATTCCCGAACTGGTATGCGACGATGCTGAGCGGATATTACATTCCGTTTATCATCATTCTTCTTGCTTTGATGGGGCGCGGCGTGGCATTTGAATTCCGCGGCCAAGTGAATAATCTGAAATGGGTCAAAACATGGGACTGGGTGATTTTCTTCGGCAGCCTTATCCCGCCATTTGTATTCGGACTTATTTTCACAAGCTTGTTCCGCGGTGTGCCGATTGACGGACATATGAACATTCACGCAGGTTTTTCAGATATTGTGAACGTGTATTCCGTTCTTGGCGGAGCAGCCGTCACCCTTCTTTCATTCCTGCACGGTTTAATGTTTATCACCCTGCGCACGATCGGTGATTTACAAGAGCGTGCGAGAAAAATGGCAAAACGCGTAATCGGTGTTATCTTTCTTGTTGTACTTGCTTTCTTTGCGATGTCTGCATACGATACGGATATGTTTACACGCCGGGCAAACATCACGATTCCGGTATTCGTGCTGATTGTCATCTGCAACGTTCTTGCCGTTGTGTTCATGAGCAAGAAAAAAGACGGCTGGGCATTCGGTATGACCGGCGCGGGTCTTGCTTTGACAGTTGCGATGATTTTTATCTCTCTGTTCCCGCGCGTCATGGTCAGCTCGCTGAAAAGCGCGTATGACTTAACAGTAGCTAACGCGTCTTCCGGTGATTATTCACTTAAGGTCATGACAATTGTCGCACTGACTCTGCTGCCGTTTGTTATCGGCAGTCAGATCTGGAGCTATTATGTCTTCCGGAAACGCGTCAGCCATAAGGAGCCTATGACTTATTAATGGGAAAAGACCTGTTTCTTTATAAAGGAATGAAGCGGATTCTTGCGATCATTACGGGATTAACGATTATACAAACGGCCGCCATCATCTTGCAGGCGGAATGGCTGAGCCAGGCGGTAACCGGATTATTTAACGGGAAGCGGATTGCTTCTCTTTATCCGGTTATCGGCTTTTTCCTGCTTGCGTTTTTGGTCCGGCATGCGGTGACAACGGTCCGGCAGAAAATCGTGTACCAATATGCCGCACAAACCGGCGCAGACTTAAGAAAAAGATTTCTTGAGCAATTGTTCCGTCTCGGCCCCCGCTTTGCGAAAAAAGAGGGAACAGGCCGGATGGTGACGCTGGCGATGGAAGGCATCAGCCAGTTCCGCCGTTATTTAGAGCTGTTTCTGCCGAAAATGGTCAGCATGGCGATTGTGCCGGCGGCCGTTGTTATTTACGTGTTTTTTCAGGATAAAACATCGGCATTGATTCTGATTCTTGCGCTTCCGATTTTGATTGTATTTATGATTCTGCTCGGACTTGTCGCACAGAAAAAAGCCGATCGCCAATGGAAGTCCTATCAGACGCTTTCCAATCATTTCGTGGATTCGCTTCGCGGACTGGAGACATTGCGGTTTTTAGGATTAAGCAAATCACACAGCAAAAACATCTTTCATGTCAGTGAGAGATACCGTAAGGCGACGATGAGCACGCTCCGGGTCGCGTTTTTATCATCATTCGCCCTGGATTTCTTTACGATGCTGTCGGTGGCGACAGTGGCGGTGTTTCTCGGCTTGCGGCTGATAGACGGACAAATTCTGCTCGGGCCGGCACTGACCGCGCTCATTCTCGCGCCTGAATATTTTCTCCCGGTCCGCGAAGTGGGAAATGATTACCACGCGACGTTAAACGGGCAGGAGGCGGGGAAAACCATTCAAGCGATTTTGGCGCAGCCCGGTTTTAAAGAAGAAAAGCCGCTCAAACTTGATACGTGGACTGACGGGGATGAATTACAGCTTACGCGTTTGTCCGTCCGAGAATCGATGTCTGAATTTCATCTGTCCTTTAAAGGGAAGAAAAAAATCGGGATTATCGGGGAAAGCGGTGCGGGAAAATCGACACTCATTGATGTGCTGGGCGGCTTTTTAGAGCCTGCGTCCGGTGAGATCAAGGTAAACGGTGAATCCCGCTCGCATCTGCAGTCGGACGGCTGGCAGAAGCAGCTGCTTTATATTCCGCAGCATCCGTACATTTTTGATGACACGCTTTTGAATAATATCCGGTTTTATCATCCTGATGCTTCCCGTGAGGAAACGGCGCGCGCCGCTGATTCAGCGGGTCTTTCCGGACTGATCCGTGATCTGCCCGGCGGCCTTGACGGCCGGATCGGCGAGGGCGGACGGGCGCTCAGCGGAGGACAGGCTCAGCGTGTCGCGCTGGCCAGAGCCTTTTTAGGAAACCGGCCGATTCTCCTTTTGGATGAGCCGACCGCTCACCTTGATATTGAAACAGAATATGAAATAAAAGAAACGATGAAAGACCTGTTTGAAAACAAGCTTGTTTTTCTGGCCACTCACCGTCTTCACTGGATGCTTGAGATGGACGAAATTATCGTGCTTAATGACGGCGCGGTGGCGGAAATCGGCACCCACGACGAATTGATGGCGAAACAAGGCGTATACGCCAAACTTGTAAAGGCGCAACTGGGGGAAAGAACATGAGAAAAGAAGAATGGATTCTGCCGTATATGAAGCAAAATGCCCGTTTGTTTGTTCTTGTGATTTTTTTAGGCGCGGTGACGATTTTTTCGGCGGCCTTTCTCATGTTCACTTCCGGTTTTTTGATCTCTAAGTCGGCGACCAGGCCTGAGAATATCCTGCTGGTGTACGTTCCGATTGTGGCCGTGCGCACCTTCGGGATTGCCCGTTCAGTCTCACGGTACGCCGAACGTCTGACGGGGCACCATATCATTTTGAAAATCGTGTCCGACATGAGGGTGCGGCTTTACAATATGCTGGAGCCGGCCTCGCTCATGCTTTCATCCCGTTTTCGGACGGGCGACATGCTCGGCATTTTGGCTGAGGATATTGAGCATTTGCAGGATGCGTTTTTAAAAACGATTTTCCCGGCGGTTTCCGCTTTGCTGCTGTATGCGGCCTCCGTTATCGGACTCGGCTTTTTTTCCTGGCCGTTTGCCGCTTTTGCGGCGATTTACCTGTTTATATTGGTTGTATTGTTTCCGGTTGTGTCGCTTCTTGTGACGAGAGCGAAAAACATGAGGCTGAAAAGCGGCCGGAATATGCTCTACAGCCGGCTGACAGATGCCGTGCTCGGCGTGAGCGACTGGATGTTTTCGGGACGCCAGGCGGCCTTTATTTCCTCTTATGAAGAGAAAGAGAAGGCATGGTTTGACCTTGAAAGCAAACGTCAGCGGTTTACGAGATGGCGTGATCTCGCCGCGCAATGCCTTGTCGGCGGCTTTATATTGATCATGCTGTTCTGGACGGCGGGTCAGTATGCGGACGGCAGCATCGCCAACACGATGATCGCGGCCTTTGTGCTTGTCGTATTTCCATTGACGGAGGCGTTTCTGCCCCTTTCGGATGCGCTGACGGAAGTGCCTTCTTATCAGAATTCCATCAAAAGAATGAGTAAGGCGGCTCCGGAGCTGCGAAGTCGTGAGGTGAAGCAGACAGATGAGAAACTGGATGTAACTGATGTGACACTTACATTTGATAACGTGACGTTTTCTTATGATCAGCACAGTCATGTGCTTGACCGTTTTTCCTTCACTCTCCGCCAAGGTGAAAAAATGGCGCTGCTCGGCAGGAGCGGCTCCGGTAAGTCGACCTCTCTCGCTTTAATTGAAGGCGCCTTAGTTCCCGATTCGGGCAAAGTGATGCTGAACGGGCTGGAAACTGCGGCCGTGCAGGAGCAGATTTCCTCAGCGGTGGCCGTTTTGAATCAGAAACCTCATCTCTTTAACACGAGCATTATGAACAATATCCGGCTCGGAAACGGCAAGGCGAGTGATGAAGATGTTAAGCGTGCGGCGCGGCAAGTGAAGCTGCATGATTATATTGAATCACTGCCTGACGGATATGAAACGTCCGTGCAGGAGACGGGAATTCGTTTCTCAGGCGGGGAACGGCAGCGGATCGCGCTTGCCCGTATTCTGCTCCAAGATACGCCGGTCATTATCCTTGATGAACCGACGGTCGGCCTTGATGCGGTCACTGAACGCGAATTGCTTGATACGATTTTTGATGTCTTTAAAGAGAAAACGATCCTCTGGATTACACACCATTTAGCGGGTGTGGAAACAGCTGATAAAATCGTCTTTTTAGAAAATGGAAAAGCAGAAATGGAAGGAAACCATCAAGAGCTGCTTGCAGAAAACGAACGGTACCGGAAGCTTTACCGTCTTGATGTTCCGATCAGAACATAAACAGCCGCAAACGAGCGGCTGTTTTTTTTGTGCGGTTTAAAATCTCTTCTTGTTTGGAATATAAATAGGAGACAGAAGAGGAGGTACAGAGATGAATATAATGGATTGGACGGAACAGGATGTGAAAGATACGCTGCCGCAACGGGAGGCAGACAGCCATAAAGGAACGTTCGGGACGGCGTTATTGCTGGCCGGGAGCGATGACATGCCGGGAGCCGCCCTTCTGGCCGGATTGGGCGCGATGAGAAGCGGTGTCGGCAAGCTCGTCATCGGTACATCGGCAGGCGTCATTCCGCTTATCGTCCCGGTGCTGCCGGAAGCGACGTACTGGCGGGACGGCTGGAAAAAAGCCGCGGCGGGCCAGCCCGGGGAAACCATCCGGGCCGCTGCCATCGGGCCGGGCCTTCCTCAAACAGACGAAGTGCAGCAGGCGGCTGATCAGCTGCTTTCTGCCGATTATCCCGTCATACTGGACGCGGGCGCCATTACGAAAAGAACCTATCCAAAGAGGAAAGCCCCCGTGATCTTGACGCCTCATCCCGGCGAATTTTCCAGAATGACAGGCCTTCCGATTCAAGAGATTCAGCAGAACAGAGCGGGATATGCCGCGGAATGGGCGGAGCGGCTTCATGCCACGATTGTCCTGAAAGGAAACGAAACCATTATCGCTTTTCCCGACGGGGAATGCCGCAGGAATACAACCGGAAACGGCGCGCTTGCAAAAGGCGGGACCGGCGACACGCTGACGGGAATGATTCTCGGCATGCTGTGCTGTCATCAAGACCCGAAGCATGCCGTATTGAACGCCGTCCGCCTTCACGGCGAATGTGCGGAATTATGGACGAAAGAGCGCTCCGCTCATACCTTATTGGCGCACGAACTTTCTGAACTGCTGCCGCGTGTATGGAAGGAATATGAATAAAGAAAAGGCGTCTTCATAGGGAAGGCGCCTCTTTTTGTTTTACCCTTGATTTCATCAGGACATAATACAGCAGCGACGGAACGGCCAGGCCGATGACCCAGGCAATGTCGCCTCCGCCGAATATTTCAGCGAGCGGCCCGATGTAAAAGGATGTATTGATGAACGGGATTTCTAATATAATCGACAAAACGAAGGCGGCCGCTGTAATCCAATTGACCCTGCCGTATTGCCCGTTGACGTCAAACATCGATTTGACGTGGTATTTTCCGCGGCGGATAAAATAGTAATCCACGAGGTTGATCGCCGTCCATGGAATTAAGAAATAACTGATGAAAAAGATGAAATTTAAAAACAGTTCCATGAAATTGCTTTGGCCCAAGAGACTTAATACAGTACCCGCTGCCGTCACACAAAGGATCATTACCACTCTCGTTTTCGGCGTCACCTTCAGTTTTAAAAACGGCTCCAAAGTAGTCGTGGTTGACATAAAGGCTCCGTATAAATTAAAGACGTTGATCGCCATTTGTCCGAACAGGACAATGATCAGCATAATAAAGGAAAACGGACCGAACAATCGGACAATCTCATTTCCCGCATTAGCGGTAAATTCCGGGAGCGCCGTCGTCAAAATGGCGCCGAGAAGCATCATCCAGATGGAACTGACTGACGTACCTGCGTAGCTGTACCAAAAGGTATGCGATGCCGGTGTTTTGACCGGCAGATAACGGGAATAATCTGCGACATATGGCGCATATGCCAGCTGCCATGTGGCCACCGCGCTGACCGCCACTAGGAAAACAGGCAGGTCTAATGAGCCGGGCACCCAGCTTCCTGAAGGAATCGGCAGTTGAAAAATAAGAATCGTTGCAGCAAAAAAAACGGCAAAGGAGGTCCAAGAGAGGATTTTCTGCATTTTGTGAATCAGATCATGACCGTAGATCGTGAGTAAAAAACAGATGGCGCTTAAGCCGATAATACACCATGAAGCCGGAATCGGTACAAAGCTGCTCAGTGTACCGGCTGCGAGAATCGTACTGCTCGCAAAGAAGCCCAGGTAGATAAACATGACCAAAAAGAGGGGCAGAATCGCTCCGATCACGCCGAACTGCGCGCGGCTTTGAATCATTTGCGGAATTCCGAGCTGAGGTCCTTGTGCGGAATGAGACGCCATAAAGATTGCGCCGATAAAGGTTCCGATAATAATGGCGGCGATACTCCAAAAGAGATCGAGTCCCATTGTAACGGGCAGTGTGCCTGTGACTAACGTCGTAATATGCATATTAGCCCCGAACCAGACGGGGAATAAATCTTTAGCCTTTCCGTGTCTTTCGTCATGCGGAATATGTTCAATCGTTCGCCTTTCTACTTTCAATAGATAATCTCCTCCGTATGTTCTTCTTTAACATAAAAACATAGCTTAACAGATTGACCTGCCGTTTACAAATTCCAGCATGCAGGAAAAACATTGTAAAGCCTCGCTGACAGCCGTTCAAAAGTTTTTTTGGAAAACGGAACAAACACTGCCGCCAAAACGATTTGCCAGGGTTTAAAAGGCATGGATATGCTTACGGACTAATATGTATTAAGGAGAAATGTGTCAATCTTTTGACGAATGGAGCCATTATTCGTTAAGCTGAAAGAATAGTTTACTTTGTGTAAATTTCATTAATGAAAAGGGGATTGATGATATGTGTACAAGTCTTACATTGAAAACGACAGACGGTAATCACCTATTGGCGCGAACGATGGATTTTGCATTTCAGCTCGGTACGGACGTCGTGCTTTACCCTCGTCAGTACAGCTGGAAAAGCGAAGCTGACGGCAGGATGCATAAGACGAAATACGCATTTATCGGCATGGGGAGAAATCTCGGCAATGTTCTGTTTGCCGACGGCGTAAATGAAAAAGGGCTGTCGTGTGCGACGCTGTATTTTCCGGGCTTTGCGGGATACGAGAAAGCGGAACGGGAGGGCACCTGTCACATCGCTCCTCATGAGTTTGTCACCTGGGCCTTATCAAACTGTGAATCTCTTGAAGACATAAAGGAAAAGCTCTCAATGCTGACGATTGTAGAGAAGAAGTTAATGTTATTGGATACGGTGCTGCCTCTTCATTGGATTTTATCAGACCGCACGGGCGGCTGCATTGTCATCGAGCCGACACCGGAGGGAATGAAAGTATATGACAACAAACCCGGAGTGATGACCAACAGTCCGGAATTTCCTTGGCATGTGACCAATCTGCGCCATTATATCGGAATCAGGCCGCAGCAGTCAGAAAGCAAAACATTGGGCGGAATGACATTAACCGCTTTCGGCCAAGGATCTGGAACGATCGGGCTTCCCGGTGATTACACGCCGCCATCCCGATTCATCAGAGCCGCTTATCTGAAAGAGCATTTAGAGCCTGCCGCTCATGAAACGGATGGCGTTACGGCCGCTTTTCACGTGCTGTCCAATGTGAATATTCCAAAAGGCGCGGTGATCACAGAGGAGAATGAAATTGATTATACGCAGTATACGTCGGTCATGTGCTGTGACAGCGGTAACTACTACTTTCATCTGTACGACAACCGGCAGATTCACAAAGTAAGTTTATTCCATGAAGATCTTGAACGTCCGGAGCCGAAAGTATTTGCGGCCGCGGCGGAGCAGAATATACAGGAGCTGAATTAGCCCAAAAAAAACAGGACGCGATTGTCCTGTTTTTTTATTTAATACGGATCAGACGGATGGCTTTCCTGTTCAGCCTGCTTTGCAGCCTGTTCCGTATCAGTAGTGCCGATCGGCCCGTTGCTGTTGTTTTCGGAAACCTTTTTCAGCCCTTCCGCAACACGTTTTCCGTAGTCCGGATCAGCTTTTGTGAAATTCTCAATCATTTGATCCTGAATGTCTTTCCGGCAGGAAGAAAGCGTATTGACCAAGTTTGTGATCAATTCGTTCCGTTCAAATTCCGAAAATCTGCGGTATGTTTCTCCGGCTTGGCCGAAATTATTCGACCGGTCGATCGCTTCCCGCTTTACATCGCCTTCGACATGAGGTGTATGGTCTTTCCCATCCTGCTTTGCTTCGTTGAGTCCTCCCATAATGGACGGCTCATAGTTGACGTGCGGGTTTTGTCCTTCTGCCCGATCGACCCGATACTGCATTTGCCCGCCTTCCTGGTTGGTGGCGACATGCTTTTTCGGCGAGTTGATCGGAAGCTGCAGGTAATTTGCGCCGACCCGGTACCGCTGGGTATCTGAATAGGCGAATGTCCGCCCCTGAAGTAATTTGTCATCTGAAAAATCAAGGCCGTCCACAAGCACGCCCGTTCCGAATGAGGCCTGTTCCACCTCGGCATGGTAGTTTTCCGGGTTTTTGTTCAGAACCAATTTACCGATCGGCTTCCAAGGAAAATCGTCTTTATACCACAGCTTGGTCGGATCAAGCGGATCAAAATCCAGCTCGGGGTGTTCGTCATCAGTCATGATTTGCGCATACACTTCCCATTCAGGGTAATCGCCTTTTTCAATCGCTTCATACAAATCCTGTGTCGCATGGTTAAAGTTTTTCCCCTGAATCTCTTCCGCTTCCTTCTGTGTCAGGTTGCGGATGCCTTGTTTCGGTTCAAAGTGATATTTGACGAGCACGGCTTTTCCTTCTTCATTGACCCATTTGTAGGCATGGACGCCTGAGCCCTGCATCTGCCGGTAGTTGGCCGGGATGCCCCACGGCGAAAACAAGAAAGTGATCATATGAGTCGCTTCGGGTGATTGGGAAATGAAGTCGAAAATACGCTCGCCGTCCTGAATGTTCGTAACGGGATCAGGCTGAAATGCGTGCACAAGATCCGGGAACTTCAGCGGATCACGGATAAAAAAGATTTTCAAGTTGTTGCCGACCAGATCCCAGTTGCCGTCTTCGGTATAAAGCTTAACGGCAAAACCCCGGGGATCACGCAATGTTTCCGGGGAATGCTTTCCGTGGTTGACGGTAGAAAACCGCACAAACGCCGGAGTTTTCGTTCCTTTCTTTTGAAACACTTTCGCTCTTGTGTATTTAGAAATCTCCTCGTCTCCAAAACTTCCGTACGCCTCAAAGTATCCGTGTGCGCCGGCGCCGCGCGCGTGAACGACGCGCTCGGGAATCCGTTCGCGGTCAAAGTGGCTGATTTTCTCCAAAAAATCATAATTCTCCAATGTCGTCGGTCCTCTATTGCCGACTGTCCTGACATTCTGGTTGTCAGTGACCGGATGGCCCTGCCGGTTTGTCAGCGTGTCTTCTGACTCGCCTTTACCGGTCGTCTTACTGGAAAGCGTTTCTTCGCTGTTTTTGTTATTTTCCATTGTTGAACCCTCCTTTTTGAACGGTAACAATATGCCCAGCAGAGCCGTTTTTTAAAACCGATTTTCAAAAGAAGCGGTTATTCCGCGATCGGCGTCAAGGACCCGTCGTTCCATATTTCGCCCTTGTTCAGCGTCCAGCTGTTTTGATAAAGGCTTTGCGCGCCTTGATTGGCCGCCGGACTTAATTGTTCATCCCATGTCAAAAAGTACGTGGTCTCGGGGTATTTTTGCCTGATCGCATTGATAAATGCAGCATAATCAAAGCTTCCGATATTGCCGGACGGACCGGTTTCGGCAAAGGCAAACGGTTTTTGCAGAGACAGCATTTCATCATAGCCTGATATCGCATACGGATCAGTGAAGTAAGCGTCCAGACCGGTAATATCCACATAAGATGAGCCTGGGTAGAAGTCTGTTTTAAAGTCTCTGTTGGCATCCGGCGAATACACCCACAAAAGGTTATCCAATCCTCTTGTCTCTGTCATATAGCGGTATATCTTCTTGTAAAGCTCTTTGTACAGCGAGATTCTTTCCGTGTCTTTTTGGTTGTAGCCTGTCAGCCCCCACCAGAACCACTCGCCGTTCATTTCGTGAAGCGGCCTGAACAGAACGGTGACGCCTTGATTTTTCAGCTGAGTAAGGCCGTCGGCGATTTTGCTGAGCAGCGCCTCAAGCCGTTTTCCTTCAACAGTTGAAGGGTCCAGGATGTTTTTGTACTGGCTGTTTGAGATGGCCGTTTTATAGTTTCCGGATGGAAAAGCCGGATTTGCGAGATGCAGGCTGACCTGAGGGAGGCCGCCGCTTTTCCAGTATGAGATTAAGCTGCTGTTGCAGCTGTAATCGATAGTATCGGTGATATCCGCTGTTTCAAGCCATCCTCTCCCATAGTCACAGCCGTAGATGGCGGGAGACTGTCCCGTCGCGTTTTTCAAGCGGTTTTCCTCTGTCATTGAAAAAGTGACATCGCTGTACCCGCCGAACGCACCGGACATGACCCTGTTTTCTGAACGGTTGGGCAGGTGCGCCAGCCAGTTCATGATATCTTTTGTCGTCTGCTGGGCATTTGGGTTTACGGGATAAACGGTGTGAGCCGATATCGGACTGGCGGCTCCTAAGAGTAATAAAACGATAGACAGGCAGACTGCTAACTTTTTGAGCATATAAAAGACCTCCTGATTTTTAGGATGATGAAGGATGTGAAACGATAACCTCACAATCTCCTTCTATAACAAAATCTCCGGAATCCGCCGGCACGATAAAGTGATCGCCTTTGTGAATGGGGCATCCATCCAGTTCTCCGCGTCCTTTAATGACGCTTGCGAGTAAATAACGGCCGGGTGCGGGGAATGATGCTTTCCCGCTCACATCCCATTGATAAACTGAAAAGAAAGGTGTTTCGGCAAGTGTTGTAATAAGAGCATTTCCGATCCGATGCTTTGTGCTTTTTACATTTTCATCGGTATGCGGAATGCCTGTTACGTCAATTGCTTTCTGAAGATGAAGCTCGCGTTTATTCCCGTTCCCATCCGTCCGGTCATAGTCGTAAAGCCGGTAGGTGGCATCAGAGCTTTGCTGGATTTCAAGAACGAGCGTACCTTCACATAAAGCGTGCAGTGTGCCGCTCGGGACATAGAAAAAGTCGCCGGGCTTAATGGGGATGCGGCGGAGCAGGTGATCCCACTCGTTTCGTTCAATGAGCCGAACGAAGTCTTCTTTCGTTTGGGCGCGGTGCCCTAAAATGAGCTCCGCCTCTTTTTTGCAGTCCAATATGTACCAGCATTCCGTTTTTCCGAGTTCTCCGTTTTCATGCCGATGTGCATATACGTCATCCGGATGAACCTGTACGGATAAGTCCATATTTGCGTCGAGAATTTTTGTGAGCAGGGGAAAGGCTTCTTCTTTCGGATGTCCGAACAGGTCAGGGTGTTCATTCCAGAGACGATGTAATGATGTTCCGGAAAAAGGCCCGTTCCGCACGATGGATGTGCCGTGCGGATGAGCTGAAATCGCCCAGCACTCTCCCGTCCGCTCAGAAGGAATCTCATACCCGAATGTATCGCGCAGCTTCGTCCCGCCCCATAATCTTTCTTTAAAAACCGGTTCCAAAAATAAGAGTTTCGTCATTTTCCCGCCTCCCGGTTTGCCGCCTTTAATGCGCGCTCCGCCAATACGAGCGAACCGGCCGCTCCGGAGTGAATGCCTAATTGAGGGGGGACGATGCGGTTTTCAATGTCGGGCAGATCAATATATTGATTCAGCCGCTTTTTCACGTGCTGACGGATAGAAGAGAACAGCTGCCGCTGCTTCATGACGCCTCCGCCGAGAATAATCTTTTCCGGCGAAAGTATGAGAATATACTGCACAAGCGCTTCGGCAATATAATAGCCCTCAAGCTCCCACACTTCCTGCTGATCCGTGAGCAGAACTGCTTTTTTCCCCCAGCGTTTCTCAATGGCGGGGCCTGCCGCGAGGCCTTCCAGGCAATCTGTATGGTAAGGGCAATTGCCTTTGTAGCCGTCGTCCGGATGTCTTCTGACGTAAATGTGACCCATTTCAGGATGAGACAGCCCTTGAACAAATCTTCCGTTCATAATGGCGCCCGCGCCGATGCCTGTGCCGACCGTCAAATAGAGGCAGCTGTCCGCGTTTTTGGCCGCGCCGAAAGAAGCTTCTCCGAGCGCCGCCGCATTAACGTCGGTGGTGAAGCCTGCGGGAATATCAAGAGCGCTTTTGATCGTTTGAAGAATAGGGCAGTTCCGCCAGGCTGTCTTCGGCGTCGCGGTGATGCACCCGTATGTTTGACTGTCGGGACGGATATCAATCGGCCCGAACGACCCGATGCCGATGGCGTCTATCGGGAAATCTTTAAAGTAACGGATCACCTGTCTGAGTGTGTCATCCGGTTCTCCCGTCGGAAACTCTGCTCTGTCCAGAATGGTGCCGTCTCTTTGTCCGGCGGCACAGACAAATTTCGTGCCGCCGGCTTCAATACCTCCAAGCATGGCCGTCCCTCCTCATCTGTTAAAATCCGTTTTGATCGGAAACGGCTTTGAACCAGCGGCCGCTTTTTTTGACGGTCCGTTCGCCCCCGTTTTCCAGATTGACAGATACAAAGCCGTAGCGGTTTTTATAAGCATTTGTCCAAGACCAGTTGTCCATGAAAGTCCACAGGTGATAGCCTTTTACATTTGAACCTTCTCCGATGGCCCGATGCACCCATTTCAGATGTTCCTGGATAAATTCAATCCTGTAATCATCCTGAATGATGCCGTTTTCATCGCGGAAGCGTTCCTCGCCTTCTACTCCCATGCCGTTCTCAGAAATAAAACACTCGATATTTCCGTAATGTTCTCTGAGATTTGTGAGAATGTCGTAGATTCCTTTTTCGTAAATTTCCCACCCGCGGTGAGGGTTCATTTTACGGCCGGGCATGACATACGGATCGAAGAAACGCTCGGGCAGGAAAGGGGCATGCGGATTCGGAACATGTTCTTTTGCCTTGACGCGCCTCGGCTGGTAGTAGTTCACTCCTAAGAGGTCAACCGTATGCTCCTGAATGAGGCGGAGATCTTCTTTCTCATAATGCGGCAGAAAGCCTTCCGCCTTGAGAATCTCGACAAGCTCCTCAGGAAATTCGCCCCTTACGGCGGGATCTAAAAATGAGCGGTTGAAAAAGGCGTCGGCAATCCGGGACGCTTTCAGATCTTCAGGATGTGAGCTTCTCGGATAAGAAGGCGTCAGATTCAGAATGATTCCGATTTGTCCGTCCTGTTTCAATTCTCTGTAGGCTTTGACAGCCCTTGCATTCGACAGCAGGGTATGGAAGCCGGCCTGCACTGCTTCTTGAAAATTAACGTGATTCGGGTAGTGAAAGTCGTATAAGTAGCCGCCTTCAATCGGCACAATCGGCTCGTTGTGAGTGAACCATTTTTTCACCTTGTCACCGAATAGCGAAAAGCAGGTTTTGGCGTAATGTTCAAATGCGTCAACGGTGTTCCGGCTGACCCAGCCCCCCTTACGCTGAAGGACGAGCGGCATGTCAAAGTGAAACAAATTGACAAACGGCTCAATGTGATGGGCAAGCATTTCATCGATGACGTCCTGATAAAACGCGACCGCTTTCTGATTGACCTCGCCAGTTCCGTCCGGAATCAATCTTGACCAGGAAATAGACAGCCGGAAGGAGTTGTGGCCGATTTCTTTCATCAGCCGGATATCCTCCTTGTATTGATCGTAAAAACGTGACGTGTCGCCGGGGCCGACGCCGTTAAAAAAACGGCTCGGCTCTTTTTCATACCAGTAATCCCATATGTTTTGGCTTTTTCCGTCTCTGTCAGCGGCGCCTTCTGTTTGGGTGGCGGAGGCGGAAGACCCCCACCAGAATCCTTCCGGAAAACGATATTGAATATTTGATTCAGTCAATTGATTTCTCTCCCTTACTGCGATTTTGATTACATACTCATGCTGTCATCCCGGGCATGCTGCTCGGTCTCAGCTTCTTTTTCCTTTGCCATGTTTAATTTGTCCAGCGCTTTAAGAAACGGGAACCAGATGACAAACACAATACAGAGGTTGACCAGCTGCATAATGCCGCCCATGACGGAATTGGTCGCCATAATCCCGTTAATGAATAGGGGGACGGTCCAAGGCACGGTCACGCCGGTAGGAGGGGGCACGATCCCCGCCGACATGGCCAGGTAGGTGACAAGGGTGACAACCATCGGCGCGATGACCCACGGAATGATAATGATCGGGTTCATCACAATCGGCAAACCGAAAATAACCGGCTCATTGACGTTGAAAATGCCCGGCGCGAGACCGAGTTTGGATATCTGTTTCATCTGTTTGCTTTTCATAAAAAGCAAGATGGCGATCACTATGGCCAATGTCATTCCGGTTCCGCCCATTCCGACGGTGTAAATCTCCATAAACGGCTTAGAAATAATATGGGGAATCTCTTTTCCCGCTGTATACGCAGCCAAATTTTCGACCTGTAATGTATTCCAAATCGGGTCCATCACGGAATTGATAATGATTTGTCCGTGAAGTCCGAAAAACCATAAAATCTGAATAAAGAAAACAGCGATTAATGTAGGAATGATGCCGCTTCCAAGTCCGACAAGCGGGGCTTGAACCGTATGATAAATGACATCATGCAGATTGGTGTGAAAGATCTGGGTGACAGCCGCATTGATCAAGAGGAAGACGGTAAGCGTGATAAAAGCCGGAATCAATGCGGCGAACGATTTAGCAACAGCCGGAGGAACACCGGCAGGCATCTTAATCGTTAAGTTTCTCTGGACGATTCTTCTGTAGATTTCACCTGACAAAAACGCGGTAATCATGCCGAGAAACATCCCTTTTGCTCCAAGCCGGTCAACCGGAATGACGCCTGCGACCGCTTTGCCCGTTTCCGGCTCTAAGACGAACGGGGTGAGCAGCAGAAAAGAAACCAATGCGATCGCTCCGCCGAATACGGCCTCCACATCGTAGCTTTTGGAAAGGTAATAGCCGATCCCGAAGACGACAAAAATGGACATGATCCCCATCGTCGCTGTCGAAGCGCCGCTAAATCCGGATTGAAAGACAGACAGTGCGGAGCTGCTCATGATTTTGTTTAAAAACGGCAGGTTCGTCAGCACGACGAACACCGAACCGAAAATGGTCAGCGGAAACGCCAGCATAAAAGCATCCCGTAAGACTTGCAAGTAGCGGTTATTGTTTAATTTGCCCGCGATCGGAACAAGGAATTGGCTGATTTTCTCAAACACGTCTTCACCCCCGGCTTTTTATAAATTCTTTGATTGAAATAAGTCGAGCATTTCTTTAACCAGCTCTTTCATTGAGAGCGCTGACATTAAGTGGTCTTCGGCATGCATAAAAAGCAGGGAGACATCCATCTTGGCGCCGCCGGCTTCTTTTTGAATCATCTGAAAATGGATGTCGTGCGCTTTCCCCAGTTCTTCTTCAGCCTTTGTCAGAAAGGTGTCTGACTCATCTGGCCGGCCGTCTTTATAAGCGCGTATCGATTGAATAATACAGCTGCGGGCATTGCCGCTGTGAAGAATCAGCTGAAAACTGATCTGTTCATCCGTGTACGTTTCCATGCTTATCGCCTCCTTTATTTGTTCTCAATCAAGGCAACGGCCTGTTCGTATGCTTTTTTGCCGTCTCCCATGCCGTAAGCCATCATGTCAATCACATCAACGGTGATGTGAAGCGGGTCCGCCTCTTTCTGAAGCTCACCTTTTAAAAAGCTCATCTGCGGGCCGATCAGTACGACGTCTGCATCTTTCATCGCTTCTTTTGCTTTATCCTGTCCGACTGCCCAAATCTCGGCTTCCTCACCGATGGAGCGGGCGTAATTCTGCATTTTCGTAACAAGAAGGCTGGTGGACATGCCTGAGCTGCAGGCTAATAAAATTCTTTTCATGAGGAATCCCTTCTTTCATAAAGTTAAAACGTTTTCATGAATATTATAATCTTTTGAAATTAAATGTCTATACTTTTAAAATATAAAAGTTTTACTTTTCGGATTTTTGACACAAAAAAACCTTTTAAGATTCAACTTAAAAGGTTTTTCATCTCAAGCGAGCCATAACAGCCATAAATAAAGTCCGATCAGGGTGATGAATAACGTCGGAATGGTTAATATCAGACCTGTCTTGAAATACATTCCCCAGGAAATTTTCACGTTTTTCCGGCTCAGCACGTGGAGCCATAACAATGTCGCCAGCGATCCGATCGGCGTGATTTTCGGCCCGAGGTCCGAACCGATAACATTCGCGTAAATCAATGCTTCTCTCATCAGCCCGTGAGTGTCCGTTCCGCTGATGGCTATGGCGTCAATCATCACCGTCGGCAGGTTATTCATAACGGAGGAGAGGATCGCAGCGATAAACCCCATCCCGAGTGTGCCCGCAAACAGTCCGTGATCCGCCGCTTTCTGAATAAGCTGAGAAAGAAAATCCGTCAGTCCGGCATTCCGCAAGCCGTACACGACAACATACATGCCGACAGAAAAAAACACGATGGCCCACGGGGCGTCCTTGATGACTTGTTTTGCAGGGACGGCGGGGCTTCGCTGCGCCAGAATGAGAAAAATGACCGCGATGGAGCCGGCAACGAAGGAAACGGGTATCGACAGCAGTTCGCTGACGAAATATCCGATCAATAAAACGGCCAGCACAGCCCACGATAACCGGAAAAGGCGTTCATCCTTAATCGCGGATGCCGGATGTTTCACAAGACCGGTGTCATACCGTTTCGGAATGTTTTTTCTGAAATAGAGATACAGCACCAAAATGCTTGCCGCCAGGGAAAAAAGGTTGGGCACCAGCATGCGTGATGCATATTCAATGTATCCGATATGAAAGTAATCCGCGGATACAATATTGACCAAATTGCTTACAACGAGCGGAAGCGAGGTGGTGTCGGCGATGAATCCTCCGGCGATAATAAACGGAAAAACCAGCTTTTCAGATAAATTCAAAGCCCGCACCATCGCCAGTACGATCGGCGTCAAAATGAGCGCCGCTCCGTCATTGGCAAACAGGGCGGAGACAACAGCTCCTAAGACCGACACATAGAGAAACATCCGCAGCCCGCTGCCTTTGGCCGCCATGGCCATATGCAGCGCGGCCCACTCAAAAAAACCGATACTGTCAAGAATCAATGAAATGATAATAATGGCGATAAAGGCAAGTGTCGCATTCCAGACGATTCCCGTCACTTCCGCGATATCGTGCAGGCTGACTGCTCCGGCGATCAAAGCGAGGACCGCTCCGCCGCAGGCAGACCAGCCGATTGATACATGTTTTGGCTGCCATATGACAAACACAAGTGTCAGCACAAAAATCAGCGCTGATAAAACCGCAACTCCCAAGAATATATCCCCCTTACCGGCATGTAACAGTGACTTCTTTTTGCCGCAATGTCTGTAAAACTTCGTCCTTTTCATCTATCTGCTGCAGAATCGAGCAAACCAGCGCGTATTCCGGACCGGACGGATGAATGGCATAGTACCGCCACTGGCCCTCGCGTCTTTCCCGCACAAGGCCGGCGTTCTTTAATTTCCGCAAGTGCTGGCTGATGCCGGGCTGACTTATATCAAAAATGGCCGTCAGCTCGCAGACACAATATTCCTTATTCTCCAGAAGCTTCAGCATCAAAAGCCTCGTCGGGTCGCTTAGAAGCTTGAGGCACTGACTGATCCCTCCGGAACTTAAAGCATGATGCCGCCGTTCCATGCGCTCACTCCTTTTTCACACTATTATATAAGCGGTTGTTTATATAAGTAAACGACAATATAAAAAAGCCGGCCTTGCACTTTTTGCAAAACCGGCTCATGTTTATTTTTGGAACAGTTTTTTCGCTTCATCCATTGCTAATTTATTTCCCAGTGCTGAATAATCAAGCCAAGGCTGATCGGCAATTTTATAGACGTGGTTTGCTTTCACGGCCTTCAGCCCTTTCCATACAGCGCTTTTTTGCAATTCTTTATAGGCTTGCTGTGACTTGTCGTCTCTGTTAACGACGACGAAAATCGCATCTGCGTTGTAATCAGGCAGCACTTCTTGAGAAATGACTTCATAAGGGCGGGAGGTGTTCATTTCTTTAATGCCGTCAGCCGGTTTCAGCTTCAGATCGTCAAACAGAATCGGTCCCATCGGGCGGCGTGTGCTGAAGACGCGAAGCTCTTTTGCGTTCACGCGGATCGCCATGACTTTGGCGTTTTTCCCTAATTCCTTATTCATCATGGATCTGACTTGTTTTGTTTCATCTTCGTAATCCTGAATAAATGTTTTCGCTTCTTTTTCACGCTTGACGATTTTTCCGATGTCCTTTAAATGATCGCGCCATGTGCCTTTATCAAGGTCGAAAACGTGTGTGTTTCCGATTTTCTTGTATTTTGACACATCTTTTCCCGCAAATTCTTTATCAAGATAAATGTTGTCAGGATTCAGCTCAAGTAAAGCTTCCATATCCGGATCTGAGGCAGGTCCGAGTTTTTTCGTGTCTTTCAGCTGATTTTTCACATGAGGGAGAAAATCTTTTAATTCTCCGCCCACGACGGAACCGGCAGGTGTAACGCCGAGAGCCAGCAGATCATTTGTCAGGTGAATGGACATCGAAGCGATTTTATGATCGCCGGATTTCTTTTTTGACTCCGGCTGTGTTGAATCGGATTGGCAGGCAGCCAGTAAGAAAATACACATGAAACTGATGAGCGCAATTATTTTTTTCATGGGAATACTCCTTGTTTTATGATTTGATTTTCATGACGAGATAGAGAAAATACGGCGCGCCGATGGCTGCCGCAACCACGCCGGCCGGAATGGCGTTCGGCTGAAACAAAGACCGGCCGATGGTGTCTGCCGCGACAAGAATGACAAGTCCGATTAATCCCGCAATCGGAATAATATGCTGATGCATGGTGCCGACGAGCCGTCTTGCCAAGTGAGGGGCGGCAAAGCCGATAAAGCCGATTCCGCCGGCCATCGCGACGCTCGCGCAAGACAAGCCGACCGCTATGGCGATCAGCATGATCCTTTTTCTCTGCACGTGTGCGCCGAGCCCCGCGGCTGCCTGGTCACCGAGCATTAAAACATTCAAAGAGCGGGCGTTCAGCCATGCAAGCGGTGCGAGAATGCCGATCCAGGGCAATAGCGACCACACGTGAATCCAATCCCTGCCCCAGACGTTTCCCACCAGCCAGCGGGAAGCGAATGTATAAGTTTCTTCATTCAGGCGCAGCGACATAAACAATGTAACGGCGCTGAAGCCCGCGGAAACGGCGATCCCGACTAACAGCATGCGGATCGTTAAAAAACCGTTCAGCCTGTCGTACGTAAGCACTACGATCAGCAGGGCGGCGAGTGTTCCGCCCGCAAACGTAAACAGCGGGATGAACATCGACGCCTGCGCCTCCAGGGAATGAAAGAATGTGATATACATCATCAAACCGAAGGACGCGCCGGCATGCAGTCCGAGAATGCCCGGATCGGCAAGCGGATTTCGGGATACACCCTGCAAAATAGCGCCCGACACTCCTAAACCGATGCCGGCCAGCATCGTCACCAGAATCCGGGGAAGCCGGTAATCGAATAAAACGGTTGTGCTTTGAAACGTGCCGTATCCGAACAGCGTTTTTCCCACGGTGAGAGGAGAAAGCCGGAATGAACCCGTATGCAGCCCGATCAGAATCATGCAAACGGCGATGACCAGCAGAATGAGTCCTGCCGCCGCCGCTTTTTTTGTTTCTTTCTGCACTTTCATTTATAAGTCTCTCCCTTCCTTGCGGGCAATATAAAGAAAGAAAGGGACACCGACAAGTGCGACCATAATGCCTATTGCCAATTCTCTCGGGGGACTGACCGTGCGTGAGGCCAGGTCAGCCAAAATCAAAAGAATCGCGCCGAGTAATGCGGACATCGGAATAATCAGCCTGTACGTAACGCCGACGATCTTTCGCGCGATATGGGGAATGACCAGCCCTACAAAGCCGATCGCGCCGGCAGCGGAAACAGACACACCGGCAAGAACGACGGCGGTCATTAATCCGGCGGCACGCGTCAGCGCCGTGTTCACCCCTAAATTCGCCGCCACGTCATTTCCCATTGAGAGAAGGGTGACGGACCGGCCCATGAATGTCGCGAGAATGATGAAGACCGCAATCACGGGAACAAGGACTTGTAAATGAGCCCACTTGATCCCTGACACCCCGCCGGCGTACCAGAAGGCCAAATCCTGGCTTAAATCGTAATAAATCGCCACACCGGTACTGAGTGAATGTAAAAGAGCGGCCACGACCGCCCCGGCAAGCGTCACCTTTAAAGGTGTCATGCTGCCTTTTCCCGCCGCACTGATAAAGAAAATCAAGCCGGTGCTTGCCAGTGCTCCCAAAAATGACATCACCATCAGCAGGGCGTATGACAAATGAGGGAAAAAAGCAAAGCTGAGCGCAACAACAAACATGGCGCCCGCGTTTACGCCTAAGACACCCGAATCGGCAAGCGGGTTTCTCGTGACACCCTGCATGAGGGCGCCGGCTGCGGCAAAAGCGGCTCCTGTAACGGCCGCCCCGAGCACCCTCGGAAGACGCAATTCATGAATGATCTGCTGGCCCGTTATGTTCGGATTGTAATCAGCAACAGCCGACCAAACCGTATGTAAAGTAATGTCTTTCGCGCCGAATGAGACGGCGAAAAAAATAGATACAAGCAGCCCGATCACCGCGATCAGGAAGAAAACCCCGTTTTTTAAGATGCTGATCAGACGGTTTGCGGACGTGACAGAATCGCTCAAAAATCAATTCACCTACTTTTATGATCATTGTCCGGTATTTATTGAATATGAGAATCATTTTCATTTGAACCATCATATTATACCGAGCTGATTTTCAAAACGCAATAGAGCGTTCAACAATGATGTCCTTTTTTTCTCTCATGTTTATATTGTAAAAAAGAAGTGAAAAACGTGAAAGAGGAAATCGCTATATTCAGAAAGGAGGGAGGCAAATGGCGGGAGAACGAAAGCCTTTGCCGATTGAATTTTACCAGAGACCGTCAGTGGAGCTTGCCCCTTTATTGCTCGGCTGTCTCTTGGTGAAGGAGACGGACGAGGGAACGGCTTCAGGTTTTATCGTGGAAACGGAAGCTTATATGGGAGCGGATGACCGGGCGGCGCACAGCTTCGGCAACCGGCGCACGAAACGGACGGAAATTATGTTCCATGAGGCGGGCCGCATTTATACATACGTCATGCACACTCATACATTAATGAACGTCGTCGCCGCGGACATCGGCATTCCGCAGGCCGTGTTAATCAGGGCGGCGGAGCCTCATGAAGGACAGTTCCTGATGGAGAGCAGGAGACCGGGCAGACCCCCGAGAGAGCGGACAAACGGCCCGGGAAAACTGACGAAGGCGATGGGCATTTCAATGAACGACTACGGCGGCATGATCACGGAACCGCCGCTGTATATTACGGAGGGCTTTACGCCTGAGCATATATCAACAGGCCCGAGAATCGGGATTGACAACAGCGGAGAAGCCCGGGATTATCCGTGGCGCTATTGGGTGACGGGGAACCGGTATGTCTCACGCTGACCATGTTTATAAACGCTGATAACAGGGGAAAGACAAGGTAAAAGAAAGGGGATTCAGACATTGAAAAAATTTTTCAAAACGATTATCAAATGGGCGCCCGTCATCTATCCGATCATCAGAAAAATCATAAAAGAACGGAAGGCATCTAAGCGGAACCGCATGTCCGCATCCCGAACAGCCGGCTGATCCGGCTGTTTTTTTACGGGCTTGGCAACGGATTGCCGCATTGACTTGAAATCCTCCCCATTATAGAATTTACATACATTTACCCCTTCCTCATTCTTTTTGCCCATTTTTCACGTCTGCATCTGATCTGATAGGAGGTTTTTCTCATGCTTCATGGGCGGCTTCGTGAACTTCTGCGCTTGCTTTTAGCTGCTGAAACACCGGTTACAAGCTCAGTCATCGCTGCAAATGTAAAGGTAACGACGCGGACGGTCCGCAATGACATAAAGGAACTGCAAACCATTGTAGAAAAACACGGCGCATCCATTCAATCTGTCAGAGGGAGCGGCTATAAGCTGCTGATCCGGAATGAGCAGCCGTTTAAAAACTGGCTTCAGGACAATTTCCAGCAGAACAGCACCGTGCCGATTTTTCCCGGTGAACGGTTAGATTACCTTATGAAAAGAATGCTTCTGGCCGACGGCTACCTCAAGCTGGATGACTTGGCGGAAGAACTGTTCATCAGTAAATCCACACTTCAATCTGATTTAAAAGAAGTCAAAAAACGGCTCCGCCCCTATGACATCATTTTGGAAACAAGGCCGAATTACGGCTTTAAGCTGCGCGGCGAAGAGCTCCGCCTCCGTTATTGTATGGCGGAATACTTAGTGGACGACCGCGAGCCTGAGCCTGATCTCCTGAGTGAAAAGGCCGGTATTCTGCCGAAAGACGACATTCACGTGATCCGCACAGCCATTATGAAGCAGGTTCGAAACCACAAGATCCCGCTTTCTTTCTTCGGCCTGAATAATCTCATCATCCATATCGCCATTGCCTGCAAACGAATCCGGACAGAAAACTATGTATCTCTCATCCCGGAAGATCTTCATGATATTAAGCTTGAAACAGAATATCAGTCAGCGGAAGCCATCGTAAAAGAGCTTGAATCTGCGCTTTCGGTCACCTTTCCCGAACAGGAAACCGCCTATATCGCCATTCACCTGCTCGGGACAAAGCGCATGACCCAGTCACAACTGGAAGGAAAAGAGCTTACAAGGCTGATAGACGGGGAAACCAGCCGTTTGACGGAGGCCATGATCGAAGCCATTGAGCGGGAGCTGAAGCTCGGAATCACGGACGACAATGAGCTGAAAGCGGGTCTTGCGCTCCACATCAAGCCGGCGATTAACCGAAACCGGTACGGAATGAACCTGAGAAACCCGATGCTCTCCGCCATAAAGGAAAATTATCCGCTCGCATTTGAAGCGGGAGTGATTGCGGGAATCGTGATCAAGGAGCAAACCGGCATTGATATTCATGAAAATGAGATCGGATATTTGGCGCTTCATTTCGGAGCCGCCATTGAAAGGAGAAAGACGGAACGGCCGCCTAAACGCTGTCTGATTGTTTGTGCGTCCGGCGCCGGCAGCGCGCAGCTTTTAAGAGAAAAGCTCCGTTCCCGGTTCGCAAAGCGTCTTGAAATCGTCGGAACAGCTGATTACTGCAGCCTTGACCAGCTTTCCTTTGAGTCGATTGATTTTGTGGTCAGCACAGTGCCGATCAAAAAAGACCTGCCCGTTCCCGTATTGAAGGTTCATACGCTGTTGGGCGGCGGGGATTTTACAAAAATCGACGCCATGCTGGAAGAAAAGCGGGAACAATTGAACTTTCTGAAACCGGAGCTGGTATTTTTGCAGCAGGATCTGGAGACGAAGGAGGACGTCATCCGTTTTCTCGGACAGCAGGTTGCAGAAGCCGGCCTCGCTTCTGATTCTCTGACCGATTCTATTTTTGAAAGGGAAGCGATTTCTCCTACGAGTTTCGGCAATCTTACGGCGATTCCGCACCCGCTCGTTCCGCAGACAGACACGACGTTTTGGGCGGTATGCACGCTGAAGAAACCGATTGACTGGGCGGATAAGCGTGTCCAATTTGTCTGCCTGCTCTGCGTCGAGAAAGAAAGCAAAGCCGACCTCCAGCATATGTACAAATGGCTCGGCGGCATGTTAGATGATCCGGCCGCGGTAAGCCGTCTCTTAAAATGCACAACCTATCAGGAGGTTTTACGAGTATTCAGAGACAAACGATCAGAGAAAGACCGGGATACACCTTTTTTCCGTTAGCAGCGGAAAAAGCCTGAGTAGTTATGAAAGCGATTTCATAATATGATGGTACTAACATCGAGACATACAAAATACCAAACTTTCAGGAGGTCTTTTACATGAATATATTACTCGTTTGTGCAGCAGGGATGTCAACAAGCTTACTCGTCACCAAGATGGAAAAAAGCGCGCAGGAACAAGGAAAAGAATATAAAATCTGGGCGGTGTCAGGCGATTCAGTCAACCAGCATATTGATAAAGCGGACGTATTGCTGCTTGGGCCTCAAGTCCGTTATTTGCTTCCGCAGCTGAAAAAATTGGGTGAATCAAAAGGAGTGCCGGTTGAAGTCATCAATACCGTCCATTACGGCACTTGCAACGGAGCGGAGGTTCTGAAATCAGCGGAACAGCTCGGAAACGCATCGTAGAAAGGGGCGGGCCGTGTGAATAAGGTGAACCAGTTTTTAGAAGAGAAAGTCATGCCCATTGCCGGAAAAATTGCCTCCCAGCGGCATCTGCAAGCATTGCGTGACGGGATCATCCTCACCATGCCGCTTATCATCATCGGTTCGTTTTTTCTGATCATCGGCAACCTGCCGATTCCGGGATATGCGGATTTCATGGCAAAGACGTTCGGAAGCGCCTGGTCTCAAAAACTGCAATATCCGGTTGATGCGACCTTTGAAATCATGGGTCTTGTCGCCGCTTTCGGAATCGCCTACCGCCTGGCCGAAAAATACGGGGTGGACGCATTATCGGCCGGTGCGATATCTTTGGCGGCGTTTCTATTGGCAACGCCGTACAAAGTTCCGTTTCTGCCTTCCGGCGCCAAAGAGGAAATCATGGTCGGCGGCGGCATTCCGCTTTCTCTCATGGGAAGCAAAGGGCTGTTTGTCGCGATGATCATCGCCATGCTGTCGACGGAAATTTACCGCCTGATCATCCAGCGGAATTTCGTCTTCAAAATGCCGGACGGCGTGCCTCCGGCGGTCAGCAAATCGTTTATCGCCTTAATTCCCGGCTTTGCCGTCATCTTTCTGATCTGGGGCGCGCGTTTACTTGTCGAAGCGACGCCGTTTGAAAGCCTTCATAATATTGTAAGCGTTGTACTGGGGACGCCGCTCTCGATTCTTGGGGGAAGTCTCGGCGGAAGCCTGATAGCCGAAGCGGTTCAAATGCTCTTGTGGGCGTGCGGATTACACGGGGCGAACATAGTCGGCGGCGTCATGGCGCCGATCTGGTTCGGAGCGATGGATGCCAACCGGATTGCGTTTCAGGCGGGCGATGCGCTTCCGAATATTTTCACCCAGCAGTTCTTTGAAATCTGGATCAACATCGGCGGAAGCGGCGCGACACTGGCGCTCGTGGTCACCATGTTTCTCCGTTCGCGAAGCAAGCAGATGAAGCAGCTTGGGAAACTCGCCATCGGGCCGGCCGTCTTTAATATTAATGAGCCGATTATTTTCGGAATGCCGATCGTCATGAACCCGATGCTTCTCATTCCGTTCATTATCACACCGCTTGTCACACTGGTCCTTACCTATATCGGCATGAGCACCGGCCTCGTCGCCAAACCTGCCGGCATTGCCGTCCCGTGGACGATGCCGCCGATTTTCTCCGGCTATCTTGCCACGGGCGGAAAAATATCAGGGGCTGTCATGCAGGCGATTAATATCATCACAGCCTTTATCGTGTACTATCCGTTCTTCAGAATGTGGGATTCGCAAAAGCTGAAAGAAGAAAACGAACTTGAACAATCGCAGGCGCCAGCCGTACAGGGAGACGAAAAAGCCGTGCTGTAGAGAAAGGGAGTGAAACACATGAATGAAAAAATGGAACAGACCATTTTTCAGATCATCCTGCATGGCGGCAACGGCAGAAGCGCATCAATGGAAGCCATTGCCGCCGCAAAGCGGGGGGACAGAGCCATGGCGGAGGAAAAGCTTCAGGAAGCCGCAAGGGAACTGACCGAAGCTCATCATTACCAGACAGAATTGATCCAAAATGAAGCCGGCGGAGAAAAAACAGACATGACGCTTTTGATGGTGCATGCGCAAGATCATTTAATGAATGCCATGACCGTGAAAGACTTGGCCGCTGAGTTAGTCGAGATTTACGAAAAAGTGAGTCTGCAAGGGGGAGCAAAAATATGACAAAAGGAATTAAAATTGTAACGATCGGCGGAGGTTCAAGCTATACACCGGAGCTTGTGGAAGGCATCATTAAGCGCTATGAGGAACTGCCTGTCAGAGAATTATGGCTCGTCGACATTCCTGAAGGCGAGAAAAAACTCAATATCGTCGGCACGCTTGCAAAACGCATGGTCGAAAAAGCGGGTGTTCCGATAGAGATTCACCTGACGCTTGACCGGAGAGAAGCCTTGAAGGATGCGGATTTCGTAACGACTCAATTCCGCGTCGGCCTTCTTGAGGCCCGCGCCAAAGACGAACGGATTCCGTTAAAATACGGCGTAATCGGCCAGGAGACAAACGGTCCGGGCGGTTTATTCAAAGGGCTGCGCACCATCCCGGTTATTCTGGAAATCGCGAAAGACATTGAAGAGCTTTGTCCGAATGCATGGCTCGTGAATTTCACAAACCCTGCCGGCATGGTTACCGAGGCCTTGCTCCGCTACTCGAATCTCACAAAAGTCGTCGGCCTCTGCAATGTGCCGATCGGCATTAAAATGGGCGTCGCAAAAGCATTGGACGTGGATGTCAGCCGGATCGAAGTGCAATTTGCCGGGCTGAATCACATGGTCTTCGGATTAGATGTTTTCTTAGACGGCGTCAGCGTGAAAGATCAAGTCATTGAAGCCATGGGAGACCCGAAAAACGCCATGACGATGAAAAATATTTCAGGAGCGGAATGGGAGCCTGAATTCCTGAAGGCGCTCGATCTGATTCCTTGCGGCTACCACCGCTATTATTTCAAAACGAAAGAAATGCTCGAGCATGAAATAGAAGCGTCACAGACGGAGGGCACACGCGCCGAGGTCGTGCAGAAGGTTGAGAAAGAACTGTTCGAACTGTACAAAGATCCGAATCTCGCCATCAAACCGCCGCAGCTTGAAAAACGGGGCGGAGCGTACTACAGTGACGCGGCCTGCAACCTGATCAGCTCCATCTATAATGACAAACATGATATCCAGCCCGTCAATACGATAAACAACGGCGCGATCGCCAGCATTCCGAATGACTCAGCGGTCGAAGTGAACTGTGTCATGACGAAAGACGGTCCGAAACCGATCGCCGTCGGTGATCTGCCGGTGTCTGTCCGCGGACTCGTCCAGCAAATCAAATCATTTGAGCGCGTCGCCGCTGAAGCAGCCGTCACGGGAGATTATCAAACGGCGCTACTTGCGATGACGATCAACCCTCTCGTCCCGTCAGACTCCGTGGCAAAGGCCATTCTGGATGAAATGCTTGAGGCCCACAAAGAACATCTGCCTCATTTCTTTAAGTCGATTGAAGCATAAGAGCAGTAAAAAAAACCCGGATTCGCTTCCGGGTTTTTTGCTTATTTTGATTCGCTTAGTGAGGCGACTTCCGTCGTCCAGCCGAACACGTCGGCTTCCGCGCCTTTTTGAATGCCTGTAATGGTATCATACAATTTCTTCGAGATCTCTCCGGTTTCACCGCTGCCGATGACAAGACTTTCATCATTCCAGATCAGTTCGCCGACCGGAGAAATGACCGCCGCCGTACCGGTTCCGAATGTTTCTTCCAATCGGCCGTCACGATGCGCCTGGATGATTTCATCGATCGAAATCTTCCGCTCAGACACAGTCAGTCCCCAATGTTTGAGAAGGGTGATGACAGAATTTCTCGTAATTCCTTCAAGAATGCTTCCGTTCAGCTCCGGCGTCACGATCTCGCCGCTGATTTTGAAGAAGATGTTCATGCTGCCGACTTCTTCGATGTATTTTTTCTCAATGCCGTCAAGCCATAAAACCTGGGAAAATCCCTTTTCTTCCGCAACCTGCTGCGCTTTCAGACTTGATGCGTAGTTGCCGGCGGTTTTCGCGTTTCCGGTGCCGCCTTTGACGGCGCGCACGAATTCGTTTTCCACGGCGATTTTCACCGGTTTAATGCCTTCTTTGTAATAAGAGCCGACCGGGGAAAGAATGATAAACAGCTTGTACGTATGGGATGCCGCTACACCGAGGAAAGGCTCAGTCGCAATAATAAACGGACGGATATAAAGGGAAGTGCCTTCCACTTTCGGAATCCAGTCTTTGTCGATGGCTACGAGCTGTTTCAGGCCTTCAAGAACAAGCTCTTCATCAATGAGCGGGATGCAAAGGCGGTCATTTGACTGGTTCAGGCGCTCCATATTTTTCTCCGGTCTGAACAGAAGCACTTCCTGATCCTTCGTTACATACGCTTTAAGCCCTTCAAAAACGGTTTGGCCGTAATGATAAACCATGGCCGCAGGATCCATTGAGATGGACTGATAAGGGATAATTCTCGGATCATACCAGCCTTGATCGGCGTCGTAATCCATAACAAACATATGGTCGGTGAAAATTCTGCCGAACGCAAGGTCATGGGGGTCCGGTTTCGGTTTTTTGGCTGAAGTCAATTCAACACGAATGTCTTGTTTCATAATGTTCTGTCTCCCTATTGGTGTTATTGTCAAACTTATTTGAAAATAATTTATATTCTATTGTATACCTTCAACAAATATTCGCAATAGTTTTCCTCAAATTTGTGAAAAAATCAAATCACATAAAAAGCAGGGGAGAGAATGCCCCCTGCGTGTTCGTTTTTACGTATTCTGTCATCACCGTGCTCAGTGAACCGTCACCTTGCCGGTTTTGTAAAACTGCTCCATTGCTTTATCGACGTACACCCAGCCCTTCCAGGCGATATGGATGGTGTCTTTCATAAAGTACGGATCATATTCGTGCCCGGATAAGTCGGCAACCTGAAAGCCCTTCGCTTTAATTTGCTTAGTGACTTTTTTGTAGTAATCAGTCCGGCCTTTTTTCGGGAAGCCGGTGTAGTCATACCATTTTCCGTTGACCGGAATAACCACGAACATCGGTTCAGCGCCGGCATCTTTCAGAATGTCCAGCATATCCTCAAAGTCGTGATATTCGACTGATTTGGCGTACGTTCTTCCTTTGTTGATCCCTTTCACTCTCTTTACTTTCTTCTTAATCTTTTTATAAGAAGCGTCATCGATATAGAAAGGATTGGACTTGGAGCTCCGTTCTCCTAATTGCGCGGCGGCTGTTTTTAACTCTGACCACGATTTCCCTTTCAGGTTTTCAGAGATCGTCCGTTCAGGGCCCTTGGTTTCTCCCATTGAATAATAAAGATCTTTTTTCTCAAGCAGAGAATAATAAGCTTTGGCAGCCGGCATGACCGCTTTCACTTTCCATGATTGTCCGTTGACCATTCCCTTGTACAATTCAGAAAGGACGGCATCATGCTGAACGACTTTAAAACGGAGCATGCGCTTCATCATGTTCTTTTTGACTGCGGGATCAATCTGGTCATTAAATGCTAAATCCAATGCCTGAAGTGATGAAAAATTCGGCGCAAAGTGCTGTTCATCAGAACCTTTTTTGATAAACCATTGCGGAGAAACAATGAATACCAGCTTTTTGCCTTTCAGCTGCTGATAATGCGCCGCAAAGTTCACGGCGTGTATCAAGGATTGGTCCCCGCCTTTTCCGACAAGATAAGGCGTAAAGCCTTGGTTGTTCACTTGGAAATAGTTGGACGGATGAAACTCATCCAGTCTTGAAAGCTCGGAAGAACCGAAAATCGGCAGATACTTCGAGTCTTCGAACATTTTATTTTGCAGATAGAGCCCCTGGAACATATTCGGATTTAAGGCTGCCGCCGACTCTTCGACACGTTTTTCAGGAATGAAGCGCGTAAGCCATGAAGCCGGAACTGCGATAGCTCCGACAAACAGGACGAACGCTAAAATAATTGGTCCAAAGAAACGCTTTTTCATTTACTTCAACTCAGTCAGTTTGTTTACAATGTTGTTTGGCGTATTCCACTCGTCACGGTCAAATTCAGTGATCGGCACTGTAATGCCGAAGCGGTTTTCGATGGCGACAAGCAGCTCTACAGTTCCGAAAGAATCAAGCAGTCCTTCTTCAAAGATTTCAATATCAGGATTTTCTTTCACAGCGTCCTCCTGACAAACTTCAGCTAATACGTCTAATACTTCCTGTTTAAATTCCATGTGTTTTCAATCTCCTTTAGTGATGAAATGGTTTTCCTGAGAAAATATAAAATCCGAAACATACGAAATGGAATGTGATGACGATGGCTAAAAAGGCCGTAAAACGATTGGCGGGCAGCCACTTGTATTTCTTATTCCATTTCTCAAAAAAGTTATACCCGGTCATTAATACGGCGTGGTACAGGCCGTATACAATATATTGCAGGGCGAGTCCGTGCCAGACGCCCATCAGCATGAACAGCAGGAAATACCCGATGTTCGAGACGGCCATCCGGTTCTTTATCCATTTTTTCTTTGTCATCCAGAAAACAAAGCGCATAAATACGTAGTCTCTGAACCAGAAGGATAAGGACATATGCCAGCGGTTCCAGAAGTCTTTAATGTTTTTGCTGATAAACGGCTTATTAAAGTTTTCCGGAGATTTGATACCCATGATATAGCTTACACCGACGGCAAACATCGTGTAACCCGCAAAATCAAAAAACAGGTACAAGCTGTATCCGTACATGTACAGCACATTACCCCACAGTTTGCTGTGGGTGATATGAGACAGATTCATAATGAAATACGTGTTAATCGCATATCCGATAATGAATTTGTATAAGAAACCGATAAAAATTTTATGAATGCCGGTATACAGTAAATCAGCGTATTCTCCCTTTGTCCATACTTTCTGTTCGTCCTTGGCAAATCTGCGGTATCTGTCGATCGGACCGGAAGAAATGGTCGGGAAAAACATAATAAAGTACAAAAGGCGGTGAAGCGGCATTTTTTCTTTAATCAGCCCGTCTCTCGTTTCCATGATCAGCTGGACGCCTTTAAATGTCAAATAAGAAATTCCTAAGAAACTGATCAGGTTATGAACCGGGTGATGAGGCGCCGGCGGAAAGAAAAACGGCCATAATTTAGATAAAAACAGGGGTAAAATGGACGCGATCACGGCCATACTGAAGACAAAGCCGCTGTTGGCTTTCAGTCTGTAAGCGAGATAACCCCTGATTAAAAGCACCTGCCACAGCGTAAAGATACATAGTGCGATCACGCCGTGCAGATCATGCGCGAAAATCAAAGCCAATACGATGATGGATATAAACATGTTGTATCCTTGGAATCTCTTGCCGTTCAGCCCTAAAATAATCGTCGGCAAAAGAAGGATTCCAAGTAAGATAAAGAAGAAAAACGAGCTGTAAGGCGTCATACAAGAACCTCTTCGCCAATGCGTTTACGGTCGATTTTTCCGTTCGCAGTCATTTGAATGTGATCCTGATAAATGAATTTTCTCGGAATCATGTAGGCCGGAAGCGAAGCGGCCAGTTCTTTCTTAATGGCGCTTGTCAGCTGGAATTCTTTTTCAAAATCATGTTTTTCAGGTACGATGGCGGCAATTAAATATTCGACAGGTCCGTTAGGCTGATACGGGATGACAACCGCCGTGCGCACATATTGAGACTGCCTTACATGTACTTCGATTTCCTCCAGCTCCATGCGGTAGCCGTGAAGCTTAATCTGGAAATCAAGGCGTCCTTGGCAGAAAATCTGACCATCCTGAACATAACCGGCATCACCCGTGTGATATGCCCACTGGCCGTCGATCGGGAAAAACGCTTTTTCCGTCAGACAAGGCTCTCCGAGATAGCCTTTGCTCACGCTCGGGCCCGCGATGATGATTTCCCCTTTTTCTCCGTCCGGAAGCTTATTCCCGTTTTCATCCATGATGAAGATATTCATATCGGGTTTTGCAAAACCGACGGGCAGAGATTCATGTTCATCGATGATCTGCTGCGTGATTTCAACGGAGGTGACGGCAACCGTTGTTTCAGTCGGGCCGTATGTATTGAATACGCGGGCCTTCGGAAAACGGTTTAACAGCTCCTGTGCCACGGCAGCCGGAAGCGCTTCTCCGCAAAACATAAATACTTCTGCCTCAGGCAGGAGCTCCTGCGTAAAGCCGGGGTCCATCAGACACATTTGGACGAAAGACGGCGTCGATGTCCAGACGTTCAGTTTGGATTTCTCCAGCTCTTCAAATAGTACTTTCGGTTTATTGATTTTGTCTTTCGTTACGCAGTGCAGCGTACCTCCCGTTTGAAGCGACGGGAAAATGTCCATGACAGATAAATCAAAAGAAAACGGAGCTTGGTTTAAGAATGTCTTACCCTCGCCCACAGGAAAATCCCTGCAGATCCAGTCAGTGAAGCTTTGCAGGTTATCAGCCGATATCTGCACGCCCTTCGGATTTCCCGTGCTGCCGGACGTGTAAATAATGTAAAATGTGTCCAGCTCTTTTACCCAGTTCTCACGGCTGAGGTCTGCATCTCCGTCAGCTGCAAGCTCTTCGGGCTTAACGGTTTTAATCAGATTGCTTCCCGTATCGACTGCATCGCCCGATACGGTGATAAGCAGCTCTGCGCCTGAGCTTTCAATGATTTTTACGATCCGCTCCGCCGGAATGGAAACATCGACAGGGATGTAAGGGCGGCCCGCTTTGACGCTTCCTAAGAAAGAAACGATCATATTCGGCTCCATATGTCCGTAAACCAGGACAGGCGCTTTCGAACCGTCAGCTGTATGTTTTTGAATGCCGGACGCAACCCGCTCCGACAAATCCCATAATTCCCCGTAAGTGAGGGAATGATCTAAGGAACGAAACGCTTCGGCCTGCGGCTTGGCGTCTGCGTATGTTTTTATAGCATCAAGTAGTTTCATAGTTATCCTCCCCGATTAGAAATCGTTGTAAATATAAGTGCCGGTATTCGCTGTATGAAATCCATACATCCAAAAGAGCAATACTAATATCAGAAAATAAAAGCCCGTATGAAACGTCCATTTGATCAATGTATTTTCATAAGCACGTTTTAATTTTTGCATCATATTCAAAATTCCTTCCCCGCGTATTCAATAATTACACCAGTATATGACGATTAGATTAACAAAAAGTTTCAAAATATGTCTAATATCCTAAGCTTAAAATTTCCTTAAAAATGAATGAGAAACAAAAGGATGGAAAACACGCATGTATAAATTGGCAAATGATCATACTAAAAAGGCGCTGTTCAGGCGGGATTTTTAACTTATCGTAAATATAAACGAGGTAAAAAAATTTTGGCGGCTTTTTCTTACGCAGGCTTGTGCCGAACCCCAATGGAGAAGGGCGAAAAGCCGTTTCCGGCAGGATAGCCGATAAAGCGCCGCATCTTGTGAAATGAGGAAGAAATTATTATGATAGATAAGGTAGCAGAAAACGTGAAAACCCCAATTCAACACTACTGTTATCGGCTGACTGTGAAAGCCTTTTAATAGAAAGGAAGAGGAAAATGAATCAAAACAATATGGGGGGCAGCCAAAAGACGCCCGAGAAAGAAAGCATGGGCCGCATTTTGTGGCAGCTAACCCGCCCTCATACATTGACGGCATCGTTTGTGCCCGTACTTCTCGGCACCGTATTGGCGATGTTTTACGTAAAGGTTGATTTCCTGCTGTTTTTGGCCATGCTGTTTTCCTGCCTTTGGATTCAGATCGCCACGAACTTATTCAATGAATATTACGATTTTAAACGCGGTTTAGATACGGAGGATTCCGTAGGTATCGGCGGAGCGATCGTCCGCCACGGCATGAAGCCGAAAACAATTCTGCAGCTGGCGCTCGGCTCTTATGCGATTGCCCTCGTGCTCGGTGTTTATATCTGCATAAGCAGCAGCTGGTGGCTTGCGGTTATCGGCCTTGCCGGCATGCTGATCGGCTATCTGTATACGGGCGGCCCGCTGCCGATTGCGTATACACCGTTCGGGGAACTGTTCTCCGGCATTTGCATGGGCTCTGTATTTGTCCTTATTTCTTTCTTCATTCAGACAGGCAGAATTAATGAACAGAGCATTTTGATTTCCATCCCGATTGCCATCTTGGTCGGAGCGATTAACCTGTCCAACAATATCCGTGATATTGAGGAAGATAAAAAGGGCGGACGTAAAACGCTGGCCATTTTGATGGGGCATAGAGGAGCCGTCATGATACTGGCCGCATCTTTTGCCATCGCTTACATCTGGATCGTCGGTCTTGTTATCATGGGTTACACAAGCCCGTGGCTGTTCCTGGTCTTCCTGAGCGTGCCGAAGCCCGTTCAGGCTGTGAAAGGCTTTGTGAAAAACGAAATGCCGATGAATATGATTATTGCGATGAAATCAACGGCGCAAACCAATACATTTTTCGGATTCCTGCTTTCAATCGGACTCCTGATCAGTTATTTCCGCTGATCAAATGAAAAGGCAAATGCCATAACCGGCATTTGCTTTTTTTTATGAAATAATCTTCATGATTTTGTAAAGAACCTGACTGAGGACTGACCCGTCTTATATACGGACAGCAAAGCAAGGAGATGAAAAAAATGGACTTGTCAACAGCCCATATGGATGATTTGAAAACGGTCATGGAAGATTGGAAAAATGAATTATTAGTTTATAAATTCGCTTTAGATGAGCTGGATACGAAGTTTTCGATCATCAGCCAGGAATATAATTTGATTCACGGGCATAACCCGATCGAGCATACAAAATCACGCGTAAAAAGTTTCGAGAGTATCGTCAATAAACTGATGCGCAAAGGCTGCGATGTGACGACGCAGGAAATGAAAGAGCATATTCATGATATTGCGGGTGTCAGGATTATCTGTTCCTTTATTTCCGATATTTATAATGTCGCTGAGGTTTTGAAGCAGCATAAGGATCTGAAGATCGTAAAGGTGAAGGATTATATCAAACATCCGAAGCCGAACGGCTACCGCAGCCTGCATTTGATTATTGAAATTCCCGTTTATTTGACGAATCGTGTGGAATATGTGAAGGCGGAAATTCAAATCCGCACCATCGCCATGGATTTTTGGGCGAGTCTTGAACATAAAATTTATTACAAATTAAATAACGAAGTCCCAAAGCATCTGACCGACGAGCTGAAGGAAGCGGCGGACATCGCCCATTATTTAGACGAAAAGATGCTTGGGATTAAGAAAGAAGTCGATTAAACGATTGACGCATCACAAACAGCCGGACCGCTTTTATGTGCAGTCCGGCTGTTTATTTATCCGTTTACGCGCAGCTGTACAAATTTTCGCTTGCCCACCTGAATCGTCATGCCGTCTTCTGCGGTAATGACGGTATGAAGGGCATCCGTTTTCTCCCCGTTCACTTTGACTCCGCCGTTTTGAATCATACGGCGTGCTTCGCTTTTTGAAGAAAAGAGTCCAATCGTGACGAGCAGCTCAATAAGGGGCACGGTCTTTTCTCCGTCCCATATGACGGTTTTCATATCTTCAGGCAGGCTGTTTTGCTGGAAGACACGTTTGAAATGCTGTTCTGCCGCATCCGCCGCTTTCCTGCCGTGGTACATTCTGACGATTGTACCCGCTAAGATCATTTTGGCATCTCTCGGATGAAGCTTTCCTGATTCCAAATCCTTCTCCATCTGTTTTTTCTCCGCAGGCTCTAAGTCTGTCGCTAAATGAATATATGTTTTCATCAGGCTGTCCGGCAATGACATCGTTTTGCCGTACATGTCGTTCGGATGCTCGTCAATACCGATGTAGTTGTTTTTTGATTTAGACATTTTTTCAACGCCGTCAAGACCCTCCAAAAGCGGCATGAGGATGACGACCTGCTTTTCTTTTTTGTAGCGTTCTTGGAAATGGCGGCCCATCAGCACGTTAAAATGCTGGTCCGTACCGCCGAGTTCGATATCGCTTTCGAGAACGACAGAATCGTAACCCTGCATCAGCGGGTAAAAGAATTCGTGAAGTGAGATCGGTTTTTGCATGGCGATGCGCTCCTCAAAGTCGTCGCGCTCCATCAGACGGGCGACAGTAATTTTCCCCGCTAATTCAATCACATCTTCCAGATTCAATGTCTTCAGCCATTTTGAGTTGCAGTGAAGTTCAACTCTGTCTTGATCCAGCACCTTGCCAAACTGTTCAAAGTAGGTTTTGGCATTGTGCTGGACTTCTTCATCAGTCAGCTGTTTTCTGGCTTGCGACTTCCCCGTCGGATCACCGATTTTTCCGGTAAAGTCCCCGATAACAAGCTGTATGATATGGCCGTTTTCTTGAAATTGGCGCAGTTTGTTTAACACGACGGTATGGCCCAAGTGGACGTCGGGTGCGGACGGATCAAGGCCGAGTTTAATGTTCAGCGGCTTGCCGGATGTCACTGATTTGGCGATTTTATTTCTCAATTCTTCAGGCGGTATGACGTCCGCGGCGCCGGTCATGTACAAATCCAGCTGCCTTTGCACTTCTTTTTCCTGATCATTCGTTAAAGTGATTGATTCCATCTTTTACATCCTCCTTTTTTTAGCCAAACAAAAAAGCCGCATCCCAAAAGGGACGTGGCTGTATGCACGCGGTACCACCCTGATTGAAGACGACGTCTTCCGCTCATTCGAATAACGGTTTCCCGTTCTTTGCTACTGAAGTTCACAAAGAAAGCTCAGGGAGGTAATTCACGTTTGTCTTTGTGCCGGCTTGCACCATCCGCCGGCTCTCTGAAACAGGGAGACAATCCGTTACTGATTCCCGTCATAGCTGCTATGTTATGAAATTGTCAGCGATTTTTTGCAGCAGGGCGGACAGCGTTTTTTGTTCCTGTTTATCCAGACAGGCCGTCAGTTCAATTTCCCCCTGATGAAAGTCGGGGTAAAGGTCTTCAATAACCTTTCTGCCCTCATCGGTAATACTGACGAATACAAGCCTGCGGTCTCTTTTGTTCGTTTGTCTGCTGCATAAGCCCTTCTTCTCCAAAGTGTTCAGGACATTGCTCGCCGTCGCCGCGGTAATTCCGGATAGAGCGGCTACCCTTCTTGTATCAAGCGTTTCCCATTCACAAAGGTCATACAGGATGGAAAACGCCGTCCATGATAATTTGTGTGCCGACAGCACCTCTTTTTCCATTTTTACACGGAGCTGCTGGGCGGACCGATAGAGTGCAGCGGCAATATAGGCCGCCTCTTTGTTTCGGCCGGATAGATCGGAAAAAGGCCTGTTCGGCTTCTTATTGTCTGATCCGGCATCGTTGCGATTCGTCAATGGCGTCATGCTCCTTATTATTGTCAGAATCATTAGCTATGAAATGAATTTTAACAGAGAATGCAAAAGATATCAAATCGCAAACAGCACATTCCCGCAGAAAAAATGTGTAAGATCAAGGTTTACTTTTAAAAAAAAGGGAAAGACATTTGTACAACAAAAAGGGAGATGAATATCAGTGGGAAAGAATGAAACAATGCATATCGTATCATGTGCCGATGATCATTATGCTCGTCATTTGGGTGGGATGTTCGCTTCTTTATTGATGAATATGGATAAAACAAGGGATGCGAAATTATATGTGATCGACGGCGGAATTACTTCCGAAAACAAGGACAAGCTTGAACAGACCGCGATGTCATTCGGGACACCGCTTGAATTTTTAGAAGTAGACGCTGATCAATACAAGCATGCAGTCGAAAGCAGCCACATTACAAAAGCGGCTTATTACCGCATTTCCATCCCTGATTTAATTAAGGATGAGTCCGTAAAGCGGATGATTTACATTGATTGCGATGCAATTGTGATGGAAGATATTTCGGTTTTATGGGACTTGGATATTTCCCCGGCAATAGTTGCGGCGGTAGAAGACGCCGGACAGCATGAAAGACTGAAAAAAATGAATATCAGCGACACTGCCAAGTATTTTAATTCCGGCATTATGATTATAGATTTCGAACCTTGGAGAAAACAGAATATTTCCGAAAAGGTGATTGATTTTATCAACGAAAACAGCTCGGAGGATTTTCTCGTGTTTCATGATCAGGACGCGCTTAACGCGATCTTATATGATCAATGGCATGAACTGCATCCGCGCTGGAACGCGCAGACGCATATTATCATGAATGAGAAAACGCCTCCTGAACTGATCGACCGTATACGTTACAGAGAAACACGTGCCGAACCGGCCATCGTCCATTTCTGCGGCAGCGACAAGCCTTGGAATACAGGCACCTCGCACCCGTATCGTGATCATTATTTCCGATATATGTCCTTTACGAAATGGAACACGATTGACCGCCCGGCCATGAACCAATAGGCAGGTGTGATGAAAACGCTTGTGAAGCCGCTATCCGGCTCTCAAGCGTTTTTTTTTATTATTTCACCCGAATCGCACGCACGCGTTTTTGCAGGCTGGTCTTTTCGGCAGACGGCTTCAATCGGCTGACTGCCGTTTGCGCCGCTGATTGTGCTTTTTTCGTCTTGGTTTTTTCAGCCGCTTTTACTTTGTCTCTAGCCTGCTGCCGGTTGAATTTATCTTTTATCCGGTCAAGCCGTTTTTCCAGAGCGGCTTTTTCTTTTCCCGGCTGGATTTCGCTGACGGTTTTTTGGGCTTTTGCGGTGCTGGCCTCAGAGGTCTTTTTTTCCGCCTGCTTGACGCTGGCCTCAGCTGTTTTCAAAAGGCTTGAGTTGACAGCGTTAAGCCGCTTTTGCAGCCCTTTTTTCTCTGAACCGGCCGGTAATTTGCGGATGGCGCTTTGTGCGGCATTGACGGCGGTTTTTTTCTTTTGTTTTTCGGCAGTCCGGACTTTGTCTCTTGCGTCCGTCACATTTCTTGCCGTCTGAACTTTATTGATCCGCGCCTCGAGAGCGGTTTTTCCCTTTGACTTGGGCAGCTTGCTGACGGCCGTTTTTGCTTGATTGATATCTGCCTGTTTTTTCGTCTTTTCCGCTTTTATTACGGCCCGTTCGGCAAAGCTCTTTTGCTTTACGTGATATTGCACCAGGCCGTACCCGAATCGGCTGTCACGTCCGGGAGCGCCCAGATCTTTGATGTTTTGCTGCATCTGCTGCCGGAGCTGTGTATTTGTTTCCTCGGGATATTTCTGCCTGAGCAGCGCGAACATGCCGGTGACGTGCGGTGCGGCTTGAGATGTGCCGTCAGCCGCGGCGTACATTTGATTCAGATACGTGCTCGTAATATTGGTGCCGGGTGCGGCAAATTCAATTTGTTTTCCGGTCGTGGAAAAAGCCGCGAGCCCGTTTTTTTCAGTTGACGCTGAGACTGCCGTTACGCTGCTGTAGGCGCCCGGATAATTGACGGGTTTTTTGTTGCCGTCGTTTCCTGCGGCTGCTACGATCACGATTCCTTTTTTGTATGCTTTGTCTACGGCGTCGTGAAGAATTTTGCTGTCTGCGTTAGTTCCGAGGCTCATATTGATGATGTCCATTTTGTTGGCGATCGACCAGTCGATCGCTTTAAGAAGGCTTTTAAGATCCCCTGCACCCTTTCTGTCCAATGCTTTAACCGCATATAACCGGACATCCGGCGCGATGCCGTCAATGCCGTATCCGTCATGTTTGGCCGCAATGATTCCGGCGACATGCGTCCCGTGTCCGTTGTCATCTTTGTATGAGGAAGTATAGCTGACTGCGGAATAGCCTCCGGCAATGGAAAGGTCATCATGAGGGTAAATGCCGCTGTCAATGACAGCCACTTTCACCTTTTTTCCCGTCAAGCCTTCTTTCCACGCCTGCTTGACCTGAGTCGGTTCTATATCCCATTGCGGCAGCGCGTAACTGCTGCTTTGGGCCGCTGATAACGGGCGGATATCAGAACCGCCTGCTGCCTGAAAGGATACATTGTCTTCTACATATAAGATGTCAGGGTCCTGTTTCAGGTCTTTCACCGTTTGTGAATCGGCTGACACGGCGACTGCCGGGAGATGCTGATAGGTCTGTTCCACATCCGCTCCGCTGTCTATGGCGGATTCCTTGCCGTTTTGATTTTTGTACACCACGATAACGTCCCGGTCGTGCGTCTCGGCGTGCGCGGGCGCCGCGGCGGAGAACAGGCCGACGCACAAGGCCGCGGCCATTATCGGTTTCAGGATGTGATACATTGCAATTCCCCCTTTTTCTTTATATATCGGCAGTGCGGAATTCTTTTTTTCCTGAGGGATAAGGAAAATTTCTGTATGCAAATGTAAGCGTTTCCAAAATATGATGGAGAAAATGCTTTAAGACATCTGCGCAATGAACTCAAAAAGGGGGTTTTTGATAAATGAGTACGTTCAATCGGGTCATGGAAGAAAAAATCATGCCTGTCGCCGGAAAAGTCGCCGGCCAAAGGCACTTAAGAGCTTTGCGGGACGGCATTATTCTGACTATGCCGCTTATCATCATCGGATCGGTTTTTCTGATTCTGACGAGTCTTCCGATTCCCGGTTATGCCGATTTTATGGCTGGTCTTTTCGGTGAAAATTGGGTTGAAAAGCTCGGGTATCCCGTGAATGCGTCCTTTGACATTATGGCGCTTGTCGCCGCCTTTGGGATTGCCTACCGGCTTGCGGAAAGCTATGAGGTGGATGCCCTGTCGTCGGGAGCCATTGCCCTTGCCGCCTTTTTATTGGCGACGCCGTATCAGATTCCGTTTATTCCTGACGGCTCGGCAACAGAGATTATGGTGGGAGGCGGCATTCCGATTTCGCTGCTCGGAAGCAAAGGTCTGTTTGTCGCGATGATCATTGCAATGCTGTCTACGGAAGTGTACCGGTTTATCATACAAAGAAATATCGTCATTAAGATGCCTGACGGAGTGCCGCCTGCGGTCAGCAAATCGTTCGTTGCGCTCATCCCCGGTTTCATTATTATTACGCTTGTATGGCTGGCCCGTCTGTTTATTGAAATAACTCCTTTTAAAAGCCTCCACAATGTCGTAGGCGATCTGCTGGGCACCCCGCTGTCTATTTTGGGCGGGAGTCTCGGCGGAAGTCTTATCGCCGAATTCGTGCAAATGCTGCTTTGGTCGTGCGGCATACACGGCGCGTCCATTATCGGCGGCGTCATGTCGCCGATCTGGTACGGGGCGATGGATGCCAACCGTTTGGCTTTTCAGGCGGGAGAAGCGCTGCCGAGCATTTTTACGACACAGTTCTTTCAAATATGGATTAATGTCGGCGGAAGCGGAGCGACACTTGCCCTTGTGCTGACCATGCTTGTGCGCTCCAGAAGCAAACAGATGAAACAGCTTGGCCGTCTCGGCATCGGGCCCGCGATTTTTAACATTAACGAACCGATTATTTTCGGGATGCCGCTCGTCATGAATCCGCTGTTAATCGTGCCCTTTATCATTGCGCCGCTCTTGACCATTACGGCGACGTACATCGGGATGAGCACGGGGATGGTGGCAAAACCGGCGGGAATCGCCGTGCCGTGGACGATGCCGCCGCTGATATCCGGTTATTTGGCGACGGGCGGGAAAATCTCCGGTTCAGTCATGCAGCTGATCAATCTCCTGATTACATTTATCATCTATTATCCGTTTTTCCGAATTTGGGATCTTCAAAAATGGAGAGAGGAACGGGCGGCGGAACAAAACGTCACAGAAGAAACATAAAAAAAACGGGCGCTTTCGCCCGTTTTTTTTAACGCTGGAAAAATTCGATCCATTCGCCGTCAGGTCCTTCAATGTAAAAGTAGCGATATCCGTTCGGAAGCGTCGTGATTTCTTCATCAATGAATACGGCGCCCTGACGCTTTGCATGTGTAAACTCCGCCGCAATATCTTCAGTTAATAAAGCGACATGGTGAACTTTTCCTTCTGCGGGAAGCTCGCTGCTGTAGCCCTGGATCAGCTCAATCTCTGTCTCCGGCCCTTCTTGAAAGCCGAGAAAGGCAAGTTCAATAATGCCGTTCGTATGAGTGATACGATCCTTTAACGTCATACCGAGAACGTCTTGGTAAAAGGCGATGGATGTTTCAATATCTTTGACCATAATGCCTGTATGGTCGATTCTTTTGGCTGTCATGGTTTTCCCCCTGTTTTGAATTTTTCGGGACAATGCGGTGTTGATCATGTTTTATGGTACGATAAGAGAAAGCAAAACGAAAGAGGAATGCACAATGAAGCTACTTACAGTGAAAGATACATTTGCCGGAAAGCTGAAAAAAGGATTCCCCCTGATTGAAAAAGACGCTCTGTCCGGAAGCTCGGCTCATTTAACAGAGGGCGATCTTTTTGATGTGACATCCGAGAAGGGTGAGTTTATCGGAAAAGGCTATTACGGTTTGCAGAATAAAGGAGTCGGCTGGGTGCTGTCCCGCGCGAGAGATGAACGGATCGACGGACGTTTCTTTCTGGACAAGCTGAAAAAAGCGGCTGAAGCAAGAGCCCATCTGTTTAAGGCGCCCGATACGACGGCGTTCCGGCTTTTCAACGGTGAGGGCGACGGCATCGGCGGCGTCACGATTGACTTTTATGACGGTTATCTGCTGATTCAATGGTACAGTAAAGGCATTTACGCTTATAAGGACAGCATGATGGAGGCGATTGACGGACTGGAGCTTTCTTATAAAGCGATCTATGAAAAGAAACGATTCGATACGGCCGGGCAATACGTGGAAGACGACGATTTTGTCAAAGGCGAAAGAGGAGATTTTCCGGTCATTGTTCAAGAAAACGGTATACGGTACGCGGTGGATTTAAACGACGGGGCGATGACGGGCATTTTCTTAGACCAGCGTCATGTGCGCAAAGCGATTCGGGATAAGTATGCAAACGACAGACGGGTGCTGAATACGTTCTCTTATACGGGGGCATTTTCCGTTGCGGCGGCGCTTGGCGGAGCTGAGAAAACGACCAGCGTCGATGTCGCCAACCGCAGTCTCGCAAAAACGATTGAACAGTTCAGCGCCAACGGAATTGATTATGAGGCGCATGACATTAAGGTCATGGATGTTTTCAAATACTTCGGCTATGCGGCGAAAAAAGGGCTGGAGTTTGACCTCATCATCCTTGATCCGCCTTCTTTTGCGCGCACAAAAAAACGGACGTTCAGCGCGGCGAAAGATTATAAAAACCTGCTGAAGGAAACGATCGCCATCACTGCAAAAAACGGCATCATCATCGCTTCGACAAACAGCAGCGCCTTCAATATGAAGAAATTTAAAGGCTTTATAGAGACCGCCTTTAAAGAAACAAATGAGCGTTACGACATTTTGGAAGAATATACGCTTCCGGAAGATTTCAAAACGATTCCCGCGTTTAAAGAAGGGAATTATTTGAAGGTTGTTTTCTTGCGGAAAAAATAGGATGATCATTTATAGCGTGGAAAGAGGGGAAAAGAAAACCCTCTTCCATCGCTTTAATACGGGATAAAATAATCTTCATTCTTAAAGAAACAACCCGCTATTACTTAGTATCTCATCTGTGCCAAGTAAAGTGGCCTCACTAATGCCCACATTGTTGGCTTTCATGAAGGATTGCACCGCTTGGTAGCCAACCGCATAACCGGCAAACGGTGATAAGCCGACAGGCTGATAACCTTGTTCGGCTGCAAAGGTGTCACCAAACATGTAACTGCTGACCTCAGCAAATCCTTTCACATTTAATGAGTCTTTGATAATTTCTTTTGAGTATTCTAAGTCTTCTTTTTCAAAAGAAGTAACCCAGGGACCTAACAGAGCTTCTCCGTAAAGTTCTTTGGCAAACGATTCTGCCAGCCCCTCTATAATTAAGTAATCCCCAACCGTTACGTTCCCATAATCCCAATTGAAATACGAAAAACGAATATTATGATGAAATTCATGTGCGATTACAGCAGGCAGTCTCGGTATGTTATATGAATTGGGGAATATTGAAACTTGAATAAATCCCGGAATTCCTCCGAATCCACAATACCCTCTATGTAACTCAAGCTTTTTTTGATTAGCCAGATACATCCCAAACCTTATTTCATCAGCATTTATTTTTAAGCGGTTTTGTTTGATAAATTCTACACAATGAGTTAAAGTGCCATATGCAATTTGAAGAGCTTGAATTTCTTTTAGATTCTCTAATGCTTTTCTTCCGGTTTCCGTATCAAATATGCTCAGATAGCCCAGCATATTTGCAGCCATGATTACATCATATCCGTTAGGATGCTTTGCCTTTAAGGGAACATTCATCTTTTTCCACATATCTTCAAAAGGTTTCATCATTGAATACCGATAATAATCTTCTCTATTTTCAATCATTGAAAATAACGTTTCGTATTGCCCAATTGTATCCTCGATAATGATTTTAATGGGTACCACCCTTTTTTTGGTTATCTATATAAATTGTAATGGCATCACTCATGAGCTTCGCCAACCCTTCACCATACCGGTCGATGTTCTTAGTGAAGCGTTTATCTTCGATATAGAGTTGACCTAATCCGTAAAAGGCATCAAAAGAATATTCACCAAAATTTTCATTGAGAAAATCAAACCACTCTTTGATAGCTGTTTGTACGTCTGGGGACTTGGGAGATTGGTTAATAAGGAGTGCAAATTTATTGAACATTGCAGTCCACTTATCAGATAAATCTTTTTGCTCACCATCAGTCATGTTTTTCAATCTAATATTTACCTTATCGACAGGTTGATCACCCCACCGTTTGCGAGCTTCTTGTTCATAAAGATTATGATTGAAGTTCATTCCCTCAAACCGCTCTTTGTTCGTCATGCAAATCTCTCCCATCATATGTTTGATTGATTTATCGATGGTTTCAATCATCTTATCGACTCTATTCCGTTTCTCAATCAACATTTTCTTTTGTAAAATTAATGCCTCCCTTCGGTTAAATGAAGGACTATTAATGATTTCTTTAATCTCTTTTAAGGAGAAATCGAGCTCCTTGAAAAATAGTATCTGCTGCAGCTGTTCAAGATTCTCTTCAGAATAAAGCCGATAACCGGAATCGGTCGTTTCCTGAGGAGTCAATAATCCAATTTGATCGTAATGATGGAGAGTCCGTATGCTTACTCCAATCAGTTCAGCTACTTCTTTTACTTTCATACCCATCACGTTTGCCGCCTCCTTAATGGCTACTCTAAAGTATTACGCAGCGTAAGAGTCAATAGTTGGATAAAGATTTTTTGTATATAAAGGGAGAACATATGAGGATTTCATTGCTGAAATTAAAGAAAAAAAGCCGGGCGTGAAGCTCCGGCTTTTTTCTATTCAATAATGTGCTGCACCCGGCCGATTCGCCCGTCTTCAAGGCGGACCTTAATGCCGCGCGGGTGGAAGCTTGAGTTCGTCAAAATATCCTTCACGATTCCTCTTGTCAGCTTTCCTGAACGCTGATCGGCTTTCAGGACGATATCGACTTCAAGTCCTTTTCTGATGCTGCTTCGCTGCTGGCCGTTCATATGACACATCCGTTCTTCAGTCTTTTCACTTCATATCTTATCATATCGTGTTTTCGTCTTTTTATGAAGGACAGACAAATCAATCCTTCATAGCAAATAAAAAAAGACCGCTCTGTAAGGAGCAGTCTTTTATGACATAAACGAAAGCAAAATCGGGGCCGCGCACAGTGTCATAATCGCGGCGAGAATCATGGACACGCTTGAGATCGTTCCTGATACGGAGCTGAGCTCAAATGCTTTAGATGTTCCCGCTCCGTGCGCGCTGGTTCCGAGCAGCACGCCCCGGGCAATTTCGTTATCAATGCGGAAATAGCGGATGACCATCGGCCCGATGATCGTTCCCAATAAAGCCGTTAAAATGACGAAAACCGCTGTAACGGCCGGCATCCCGCCGATCATTTCTGAAACGTTCATGGCAATCGGCGTCGTCACGGATCGCGGCACGAGACTGTCGACTAAGCTGCTGCCGAGATGGAACCATTTGGCGATAAAGGCCGTTGACAGAATGGCGATACATGAACCGACCGCTACGTTCAAAATAATTTCCACGGCGTATTTCTTTAAAATCGGGAAATATTTATAAAGCGGGATGGCGAACGCCACTGTTGCCGGCTGAAGCATATCGGTCAGCAGTCCGCCGCCGAGATTGTATGTCTGATACGGGACATTGACAAGAAGCAGCAGTACGACCAAAACAGCGGGCGTAATCAGAAGCGGCGACGTATACACCCGCGGAAAACGAGTGTAGAGTTTTTTCGCGCCCAAATATACTAAGACAGTTAAGAATAAACTTATGATTCCGATGAACACGTTTGTTTTTTCTCCTTTCTTTTTGCTATCAGCTGTGTAAGCGTACCTGTTGAAACCATCACGACAAATGTGCTGATGACGACGACAAGTAAAATGCTTACGCCGAATTTAGACATAATATCTCCGTATTCAATCACTCCGACGGCAGACGGGATGAAAAACAGCAGCAGCTCACCGAGGAGCCATGCTGCGCCAAGCTCAATCCATTCAAGTTTGATAATCTTGAAATGCAATAATGTGAAAAGAATCACAATCCCGATTATACTGCCGGGAATATTTATATGAAGAGCCGCCGTGACCCAATTGATCAGACGCGCAAATATAAACAGCAGAGCGATTTGAATAACGGTAAGCAGCAATTTTTTCATAATGATGCCTCCCTTATATTTATATTGTACAGAAGGTTTTGCTATAGGTAAAATACATATAAAGAATAATGTGTATTCCTTTTGTCTATAGAAAGGATGAAATGTAATGGATATCCGCCACTTAACGTATTTCTTGGAAGTGGCCCGTTTGAAAAGCTTTACGAAGGCTTCACAGTCGCTGTATGTTTCACAGCCGACAATCTCAAAAATGATTAAAAACCTGGAGACGGAGCTCGGCATTAAGCTGTTTTACCGCAATGGCCGGCAAGTTGAACTGACTGACGCCGGGCAGAGCATGTATGTGCAGGCGCAGGAAATCACAAAGTCATTCCAAAACCTGACGTCAGAGCTGAACGATATTATGGAAGTGAAGAAAGGGCACGTCCGCATCGGTCTTCCGCCGATGATCGGGTCCGGCTTTTTCCCGAGAGTGCTCGGTGACTTCCGCGTCACATATCCCGATGTGACGTTTCAGCTTGTTGAGGACGGCTCTATTAAAGTGCAGCAAGGGGTGGAGGACGGCTCGCTTGATATCGGGGTCGTCGTGCTTCCCGCGAATGAAGAAATTTTTCATACGTTCACAATCGTCAAGGAAACCCTTATGCTCGTCGTCCATCCGTCACATCGGCTCGCTGACGAGAAAGAATGCAGTCTTCACGAATTGAAAGAAGAGCCGTTCATATTTTTCAGGGAGGATTTTGTCCTTCATAATCGAATTATGACGGAATGCGTGAAAGCCGGATTCAGGCCGCACGTCATTTATGAAACGTCACAGTGGGACTTTATCAGCGAAATGGTATCGGCCAATCTCGGTATCGGCCTTTTGCCGGAAAGAATCTGCCGCGGTCTTGATCCTGACAAAGTCAGAACCATTCCGCTCGTTCATCCGGTCATTCCGTGGCATTTAGCCATCATTTGGCGGAAAGACCGCTATATGTCCTTTGCCGCCAGAGCCTGGCTGGAGCATACGAAATCGTATTTATGGAATCCGAAAAAGAGAAAAAAGGATGATTAAGCATGGACGCACAAACCGCAGCTCAACACTTGAGTAAAGTGCGGGATCAAAACCCGCTCGTTCACAGTATCACCAATAATGTCGTCACGAACTTCACCGCTAACGGACTGCTCGCGCTCGGCGCATCGCCCGTTATGGCTTATGCAATTGAGGAGGCCGCCGACATGGCGAAAATCGCAGGAGCGCTCGTCCTGAATATAGGCACCCTCAGTTCGGCGTCGGTTGAAGCTATGATCGCAGCCGGAAAATCGGCCAACGAAAACGGCGTTCCGGTCATTTTTGATCCGGTAGGCGCCGGCGCCACGCCGTTTCGGACGGCATCAGCCCGCAAGATCATACAGGAGGTCCGCTTGTCCGTCATTCGCGGAAATGCCGCGGAAATCGCCAATATTGCCGGCGCCCCTGATTGGAAGATAAAAGGCGTGGATGCGGGGGAAGCCGGAGGAGATGTGGTTCAGCTCGCTAAGACGGCTGCAAGCGGGCTGAAGACGGTCATTGCGATTACCGGAAAAACCGACGTCATCTCCGACGGCACCGACACATATGCCGTACATAACGGTGATAAACTGCTGACGAAGGTGACGGGGGCGGGATGCCTGCTGACGTCTGTAATCGGAGCCTTCTGCGCAGCGGGGCAGGACGTTCTGCAAGCGGCCGTTTCAGCCGTTTCTGTATATGGAAGCGCCGCTCAGCTTGCCGCTCTGGACACCTCCCATAAGGGTCCGGGCAGCTTCCAGATTGAGCTTTTAAACAAGCTGGCAAGCATCTCAGAACAAGAAGCGGCCGAGCTTGCCGCAATTGAAAGGGTGACAGAAAAATGACGCGTATTTCTCGGGAAATGATGAAGGATATGTTATCGGTTTATTTTATTATGGGATCAAACAATACAAGCGCAGACCCCGTTTCCGTGGTGAAAAAAGCCATTGAGGGCGGCGCTACGCTTTTTCAATTTCGGGAAAAGGGGAGCGGTTCTTTAACAGGGGATGAACGTGTCCTGTTCGCGAAGCAGGTGCAGGATGTCTGCAGGCAGGCCGGGATTCCTTTCATCATTAATGATGATGTCGAATTGGCCTTGCGCCTTGAGGCGGACGGAGTGCATATCGGACAGGATGACGCAGACGCCGAAGAAACGAGAGCGGCAATCGGCGATATGATTCTCGGTGTGTCAGCACATAACGTCTCCGAGGTGAAGCGGGCGGAAGAAGCCGGAGCCGATTACGTCGGAATGGGCCCGGTCTATCCGACCGAAACAAAAAAAGATGCTGAAGCTGTGCAGGGCGTTACATTGATTGAAGAGGTGCGGCGTCAGGGCATCACCATTCCGATTGTAGGAATCGGCGGCATTACGGCTGACAACGCGGCGCCCGTCATTGAAGCGGGTGCAGACGGCGTCAGCATGATCAGCGCCATCAGCCAAGCCGAAGATCCAAAAGCGGCGGCGCGCAAGTTTTCAGAGGAAATTCAGCACTCCAAAGCAGGGCTGTCCCGATAGGGCGGCCCTTTTTCTGTGTGCGCAAAAAGGCAGTGACGGACCTTGGAGAATATAAGCCGTATGTCAAGAACAGGGCAATCAGCTTGCAATATCGACCGAAGCGTTTGATGGCTCTATCGTTTCGCTCAAAGTGACGCCTGAACCAATCACCACCGGCGCCGAAGGCTCAAAAGCCCTCTATAAAACAGTGAAAAGCGCGCAGTGAGAGATCATTTCGAGGTCACGGAAAAACTTAATGCGGAATTCAGCGAATTTGAAGTTTTGATGTCGAAATACAAAACGTGCGATCAATCGTATACGTCCTGTGATACATTAAGTACAGATCAAATCAGAGAGATAAGCACGAAGCTGACGGCCCTTTCTGAAACCATGTCGAAGATTGCCGATGTGCTTTAAAAGGAGTTAAGACACAGCATGAGTGATGAACATAACAAGGAAAAACAGATCCACAGACGGGATGTCCTGAAGTGGGGCGCCGTCGCGGGCGCCGCCGTCGCTGTCGGAGCGAGCGGCCTCGGAGGACTCGCGCCGCTCTTCAAACCGGCGGCCACCGCTTCAAAGAAGAGTGAAGGAAAAAGTGATCGTGATCAAATCGTTCCTTTTTACGGAAAGCACCAAGCAGGAATCACAACGGCGCATCAGACGTATGTGTATTTTGCGGCGCTTGATGTCATGTCAAGCGACAAAGCCGATGTCATCTCCCTTTTCAAACATTGGACAAGCCTGACGCAGCTGCTGACTTCAGGCGCCGTCCCGTCAGGCGAACAGAAAAATAAAGATATGCCTCCGCAGGATACCGGGGAGTCGCAGGATCTGGCACCGGCGAATTTGACCGTTACCTTCGGCTTCGGCCCCGGGTTTTTCGAGAAAGACGGGAAAGACCGCTTCGGACTGAAGGATAAAAAACCGAAGCACCTCGCCGATATTCCGCCGATGCCTAACGACAAGCTCGATAAGAAACAAGGCGGCGGTGATATCGTCATACAGGTCTGCGCGGATAATGAACAAACGGCGTTTCACGCGGTGCGCAACCTGATGAAACAGGCATCGGGGGTGTGCGAAGTCCGCTTTCTCAATAAAGGTTTCTTAAGCGGCGGGAAAAACGGAGAAACACCGCGCAACCTCTTCGGATTCAAAGACGGCACCGGCAACCAAAGCACGAAGGATGAAAACCTGATGAATTCGATCGTTTGGGTTCAATCAGGGGAGCCGGACTGGATGACGGGCGGCACGTACATGGCGTTTAGGAAAATTAAGATGTTTTTAGATATATGGGACCGTTCATCCTTGAAGGAACAAGAGGACACGTTCGGGCGGGTGAAAAGCTCGGGCGCGCCTTTCGGACAAAAAAAGGAAACCGATCCCGTGAAGCTGAATCAAATTCCCGCCGACTCGCATGTCAGCGTGGCAAAATCAACCGGCAGACAGATTCTGCGCCGGGCATTTTCCTATACGGACGGAATTGATCCGAAGACGGGCTATGTTGACGCAGGCCTGCTGTTTATCTGCTTTCAAAAAGACCCGGACCGCCAATTTGTCCCGATGCTGAAGGCTTTGGCGGCAAAGGATGCGCTGAATGAATACACACAAACGATCGGCTCTTCCTTATTCGCCTGTCCCGGCGGCTGTAAAAAAGGAGAATATATCGCCCAAAGGCTGCTGGAATCGTGACACCTTCCATATGGAGGGTGTTTTTAAAAAAACACTTGTAACTATATATGTTACAGCTTAAAATGAATAGGAAAGGAGACTTACAATGACACTGCAGATTAAAGTATATTCTGATTATGTATGTCCGTTTTGCTTTGTCGGCAAAGCGGCGTTTGAAGAAGCAATCAAGGACAAGGACGTACAGGTGGAATGGATGCCGTTTGAATTGCGTCCGAGCCCCTCGCCGAAACTTGATCCGGTGAATGATCCCGCCAAGCGGCAGATGTGGAAAAACTCCATTGAGCCGATGGCGCAGTCGTTAGGCATTGACATCACGTTCCCCCGCGTGTCACCGCATCCTTACACGGATTTGGCATTTGAAGGCTTTCATTTCGCAAAGGAACATGGGAAAGGAAGCGAATACCATACACGCGTTTTTCAGGCGTTCTTTCAGGAAGAACAAAATATCGGTGACGTTGGCGTGCTGACAAAGCTTGCGGAAGAAGCAGGACTTGACGGTGCTGCCTTCAAAGAGGCGCTTGAGACAAGAGCGTACAGACACGTACAGCGGGAAGCGCTCCGCCATGCTTATGAGGAAGCCGGCATTACGGCAGTGCCGACGTTTATCATCGGCGATGAGAGAATCCCTGGCGCGGCGGGAAAGGAAACCTTTGAACAAATCATTGAGCGGGAACTGAATAAACGTTAACCCGTAAAAAGCCCTCTCGATCAGCGAGAGGGCTTTGCCATATAGTGTTTGACAAATGTTTGTCTGTCCGCTTCATATGCCGCGGCGTCAAATGAGTCGCCGCAAAAATGAAGGCACCAAGGGTCTTTCTGGCAGGCGACGCCGACTTGATAGCCGTGTTTTTGAAATTCAAGCGACTGTGATGTGTCGTAAAAATGAAAGCCGCGAAACAAATCCTCCCGCCACTCCACGTCATATTGAGCCGCCATTAACAAGCCGTCAATGGCGTCAGCGGGCGTAAACAGGCCGTCTTCATCACCGTGCTCAAAGTCCAGCGGATGATAAGCATTCCCCCGGTATTCAATCACTTTTCCCATCCGCTCTCCGCTTTCCCACCAAATGCCGTTCGGCGGCAGGGTTTTGCAGCCGGCGACACCGAGAAGGCCGAGCTCCTGATGAGATTGAAAGATATGAAGCATGTCATGAAGGAAATGCTGATGAATGATAAAGGTATCCTGATGCAGATAAATTTTATATTTGGAGGGGTGTTTCAGCGCTTTGTTGTAGGACGAGGCCATGCTTGCTGAATCGTATATCGGCATGATATCAACGGAGTATGAAGGGGGGACGGTAAGCTGCATGATATGGCTTTTGCACCGGGAGTAGAGCGACTCGTCATTCACACAGACGACAAACAGAAATGAATGTGAATCCATTACATGCTCCTCTCGGCCTCAATCACATATTGATAGGCCGATGCTTCTGTCATAAAGTCATGCCTTATGCCAAGCTGTACGCATACTTCGTGCAATGATGCGATGGCTTTGTGATAAGTGGGGTGATCAACGCGGATCGCCTCAATGCGTTTCACCTCATAACCGGCGGCTTTAAATAATGAAAGCATCTCTTCCCGGGTAAAAAAACGCAGGTGGGTCTGATCCATTAATCCGGCGTCACTGTAAGTCCATTTGCCGGCTAAAAGCTCCAGCACCACTGAGATGTGGCCGACATTCGGTATGCATGCAAGCACCGTGCCGTCTTTTTTTACATAAGGACGAAGCTTTTTCAGCACTGACCAGGGGTCGACAAGATGCTCAAGAACGTCCCCGAACAGCATGCAGTCGAATTGCTCTGATTCGTACGGAAGAATGGCGGATTCAATGTCGCCGCAAAGCACGTGGCTCAATTTGCTTTCCGCCTTTTTTGCGGCTTCGGGATACGCTTCAATGCCGTAAACCGTTATTCCGCGGTCTTCGATCGCCGCTCCTAAATTGCCTGTGCCGCAGCCGACATCAAGCACTGTCCGCCAGTTTTCGTCTATTTTGTTCAATAAATAAGGATTCAGGCCTTCGTAGTAGTTCTGTTGTTTTTCATCATAATAGGGATTCGTATCCATCTGTGTATCACCTCATAAATGGGCATATACACAAGATATGCAGCGGGGGGATCTCATATCACCATGTTTGGCTGTTCAATTGCGGAATACGGACGGGAATGGTTGTCCGGTATACGGTTTGTTCTCTGATTCCCCTCTTATTGCGGATGTTCCTTTGAAAACTCGGGTGCGGGCGGACTGTGGCAGGTCATATAGTAAAAGGATCCGCCTGTAAATCTTACCGCTGGCGGATGGTGTTTTTCATTGGTGTTTTTTTCTTCACCGCTTTTTCAGTATTTAAGAAGCGCCTCACATCGTCAATGTGCAAACCCATGATTCTAGCCTCTTGAATTAACAATTGCCAATCTTGATCTATATCTTTCATTACATGAGTTTTCATAAGAACCTCCAATTGAAAAATTGATTTGCCCAGCTACAGCAGCCAATGTATAACAAATATCACACATAGTTGGCCGGTAATCCCAAATTGAAGATGAATTCACCTACCTATTCCCTAAGAAAATGACTGAAATAACCAAAATCCTTCAAGAATTCTTACATATAATAATAAACAAATAAATACTGACTGGATAGTATGCAAATAAAAATAAATCATATGACCTATTAACATTTACCCTCAAAGCGTCGACTAGCATATTCTTTTTGCATAAAAAATACCGCAAAAGAATGATTCGGTGTAAGATAAAGTGAATGATCAAACAGCTGGGGTAAAAAATGAAAAAAAACAAATTTCAAATTAAGAGAGAAGAAACATTTGAAAGTTTTATTGACGCAGGCCTTCATCTCCTGATTGAAAGAGCTTACGATTCAGTCTCAATTGATGACATCAGTAAAGCGGCGGGTTTCAGCAAAGGCGCGTTTTACGTTCATTTTGAAAGCAAGGAAGATTTTCTGAAGCATTTATTAGACAGGCGTCAGATTAAAAAAAGGATCATCACCGGCTATCTCGACGAATTAGAAAAGCAAACCGCGCGGCCGTTGACGCTTTGTGAAGCTGCGGCAAGCGCGGCCAGCCTGTTGATGCGGTTTGTAAACAGCAAGCCTGCCTGGAATGTTGTGTCTTTTGCCGTTCATATGCCTACTTACAAAGTCGTCAGTGAATATGAAGCTTATATCCGTCTTTATAAGTTATGGATAGAAGAAAGCACTATGTACATAAATTGGCTCAAATCGAGAAATTTAATAGAAGACCATATAGATACCGAGCATACCGCTAAAATGATGTGCGCGCTCATCGACGGGATGATTAAGCAATCCAATGTGCTGGGAAGGCCGGTTACTTTCCGCAGCATGTTTGACGCGCTTTATGTTTTTGTCAGCGGCAGAAAATCAGGGTAACGTTCTTCTTGATTTGACAAAAGGTTTAGAAAAGTCTTTCAGAAAGCGAGGAACTGCCATGCGTTACAGAGAAATTATGATGTATATCATTATGGGGATATTCACGACCATCGTGAATATCGTCAGTTTTTACATTCTGACGTCGGCATTTGAGATGGATTACAAGGCGGCGACTGTCGCTGCTTGGGTTCTGTCCGTTCTATTTGCATATGTCACGAATAAACTGTATGTATTTCAGCAAAAGACCGCGGGGATGCGGAGTCTGATGAAAGAATTGACGGCCTTTTTCAGCGTGCGGGTATTGTCTCTCGCCATCGATCTCGCCATGATGATTCTTCTGGTCAGTCAATTTCATATGAACGAAACGTTGGCGAAAATCGCCGATAACGTCATTATCGTAGTCGTCAACTATGCGGCCAGCAAGTGGATTGTCTTCAGAAAAGCGAAAGAAGAGGGCGTGTCATAACGGTTTCTTTCCGCGCCCCGGGGGAAAGTGTAATGGTGAAAGGGGATGCGTATGAAGCACAAAATAAAGAAAGCGTTTGCTGATGTATTCGGGGAATCGGAGGACCTGCGCATTTTCTTTGCGCCCGGCAGAGTGAATCTCATCGGAGAGCATACGGATTATAACGGGGGCCACGTCTTTCCGTGCGCGCTGACGATCGGTACATATGCAGCTGTCCGGGAGAGAGGGGACAGGCTCGTCAGAATGTACTCTCATCATTTTAAGGAAGCGGGCATAAAGGAATGCAGTCTCGATGATATCCGCTATCAAAAAGAGGACGGGTGGGCCAATTATCCGAAAGGGGTCATGGCGGAATGTCTCGGCAGCGGTTTTTCCCTTCCGCACGGCTTCGATATTGTGTTCTGGGGAAACATCCCGAACGGCGCGGGGCTGTCATCTTCGGCTTCGATTGAACTTGTCACGGCGGTCATTCTCAAGGAATGCCATGAGCTTGAAGCGGATATGCTCGACTTGGTGAAGCTCGCTCAGACGGCGGAAAATTCCTTTATCGGCGTCAGCTGCGGAATGATGGATCAATTCGCCATCGGAATGGGAAAGAAACATCATGCGATTCTGCTGAATTGCGGGACGCTCAGTTTTGAATATACAAAACTCGGGCTGTCGGGGCTGTCGATCGTTATTGCAAATACCAATAAAAAACGAACGCTTGCAGACTCAGGCTATAATACGAGGCTCAAGGAGTGCGGGGAAGCGCTTTGTGATCTTCAGAAGCATCTTTCCGTTCAATCACTGGGAGAACTGACCCCTTCCGCTTTTGACGCCCATGCGGAGCTGATTCAGAATGAAGTGAACAGACGCCGGGCAAAACACGCCGTCTATGAAAATCACCGCACAATAGAGGCCGCCGACATGTTCAGTAACAATCAGCTTCATCATATCGGTGAATTAATGAGGGATTCGCATCTCTCTTTACGCGATGACTACGAGGTGACGAGTCATGAGCTGGATACATTGGCTGAAGCGGCCTGGCGCCACGGCGGGGTGATCGGATCAAGGATGACGGGAGCCGGTTTCGGCGGCTGTACGGTCAGTATCGTCAAGGACGATGCGGTTTCGGATTTTATTGAAACGGCAGGGGCCCGCTATGAGGAGAAGACAGGGAGAAAAGCTGACTTTTACACGGCGGATGTCGGAGCCGGAGCGAGAGAACTAAAGGGGGATGACGATGGCAATTGAGCGGCACGTGGAACGTTTAATCCGGTACGGATTGCAAAAAGAGCTGATTTCCTATCTTGATATTGAATATACAAGAAACCGTTTATATGAAGCTTTGCATATCACCCATCCGGAGGTTTCAGAACAGAAAGAAAATGAATCGGCGGCATCATTGCCGGACATATTGTCCCCGATTTATGAATGGGCGGCAGAAACGGGCCGGATTGCAGCCGATACAGACACCTATCGCGACCTGCTGAGCGCGAAGATCATGGGCTGCTTTGCCCCGCAGCCGTCCGAGATTGTCCGTCGTTTTGAAGAAACAAAGGCGGTGCACGGGCCGGAGCAGGCGACAAAGGCGTTTTACCGATTTTCAGAGGATATGTATTATATCCGTTCGGACAGAATACAGCGGAATGTCGGGTGGACGGCTGAGACGGCTTACGGAAAGCTGGACATCACGATCAACCTTTCAAAACCGGAAAAAGATCCGAAAGCAATTGCCGCTGCCAAAGAGCAGCCTCAATCCGATTATCCGAGATGTGTTCTTTGTAAAGAAAATGTCGGGTACGAGGGGAGACCCGATCACCCGGCGCGTCAAAACCTTCGTGTCATTCCGGTAATTCTCGGCGATGAGCAGTGGTTTCTGCAATTTTCTCCGTATGTGTATTACCGGGAGCATTGCATCGTTTTGAAAGACCGGCACGAACCGATGAAGATCAGCAAAAAAACGTTTGACCGGCTGCTGTCGTTCGTCAGCCAGTATCCTCATTATTTTCTCGGTTCCAATGCTGACCTGCCGATTGTCGGCGGCAGTATTTTAAGCCACGACCATTTTCAGGGGGGCAATTATGAATTCCCGATGGCGCGGGCGGAGACAGAAAGCCGGTACAGGCTGCCTGACTATCCGAAAACGGTGTTGGGAATTGTGAAGTGGCCGATGTCGGTCATCCGCCTGCAAAGCGGGAGCGCGTCTGAGCTTTCCGGCGCGGCGGATGCCATCCTGCGGGCGTGGCGCGGTTATTCCGATGAGGCGGCTGATCTCCTCGCCTGTTCAGGAGAAACACCGCACAATACAATTACGCCGATTGCCCGGCGGAGAAACGGTTTATTCGAATTAGATCTCGTCCTCAGAAATAACCGCACCTCTGATGAGCATCCGCTGGGAATTTTTCATCCCCATCAGGAAGTTCATCACCTGAAAAAAGAAAATATCGGACTGATTGAGGTAATGGGGCTTGCGATTCTGCCGGGCCGCCTTGAACAAGAAATGAAATACACGGCTGAAGCGCTGTGCTCACCGGACCCGGAAGCGGTCTTAACGGCAGACCCTTCTGCGGCAAAGCATAAAGATTGGGCGCTCAGTGTGCTGCATAAGCGGAAGGTAACGAAAGAAAACGCGGAACAGATTCTGAAAGAGGAAATCGGCCATGCCTTTGCGCGGATACTGGAGCATGCCGGCGTCTTTAAACAGACAGAAGAAGGCAGAGCGGCTTTCCGGCGGTTTATCCGCCATTTGGGCGCTCTACCGGAAAAAAGCCTCATCCCATAAGGGACGAGGCTTTTTTTTATCCTCTGCTTCTGGCGATCAGGCTGAATAAGAATACCACGATCGCAGCTCCGATGATTGCCGGAATGATGGCAAAGCCGGCAAGGTGAGGACCCCATGTGCCGAGCAGTCCGTGCCCGATCCATGCGCCGATCAGACCGGCGATCATTGACCCGATGATTCCCCCGGGCATACTGCCTTTTACAAATAAACTTCCGATCCAGCCGATAATAATAGCGACAATCAGAGATACGATAAAACTCATAAATATCACTTCCTATTTTTTATTATTTATGCCTATATGTTTCCTTCGTTTTGTCCATATTAAACATATGAATGCGTTTTTTATAATGAACATACTCAAGGCGCGTTCCGGTCTTTTTTTTCACAATGCGTTGCGTTAAAATGGAAACCGTGTGAAAAGGTGTGAGCAAAGGAAAAAATATTTCTTTTGTAGAATGTTTAACAAAATGAAACTTTTTGTTGACCAGCGATTTTTATTATGGTAAACCTTTATTTGGTATTATTCGTTCTCACTATCTTTTTTCTCTATATATGCTAAATGATCTAAAACTTTTTATGTTTGATTTGCGCAAGTGGAAAAAGTTCATGCATTTTTTGACGATTTTGTGACATTAGGTCGAAAAAAAGATGAACTTTAGAAAAAAATAAAGCTAATAAGGGCAGATTTTGATAGCATAACAAGGTAGATAGAGAAAAGATTTTGAGAAAGTACATTTCAGATTCACTACATCAATAGGAAGGATGGTGATCTTCTTGTTCAGAGCATTTAAACCGTTACTTTTATTAGCGATGTTGGCTGTTGTTTTCGTACTGGGCGGATGCAGCGACATTTCCGTTTTAGATCCGAAAGGACCTGTAGCAGACCAGCAGAAAGATCTGATTCTCTTGTCAATCGGATTTATGCTGTTCATTGTCGGCGTCGTATTCGTACTATTTACAATCATTTTAGTGAAATACCGCGACCGCAAAGGCAAAGACAGCGGAAATTACAAGCCCGAGATGCACGGCAACACGTTCTTAGAAGTAGTCTGGACAGTGATCCCAATTTTAATTGTTATTGCACTTTCTGTGCCTACCGTACAGACGATATATTCGTTAGAAAAAGCGCCTGAAGCGACAAAGGATAAAGAGCCTCTTGTTGTTTATGCTACTTCGGTAGACTGGAAATGGGTATTCAGCTACCCAGAGCAGGATATTGAGACGGTTAACTACCTGAACATTCCTGTAGACCGTCCGGTTTTATTTAAAATTTCTTCAGCCGATTCAATGGCATCGCTATGGATTCCTCAGCTTGGGGGACAAAAATACGCGATGGCGGGAATGCTGATGGATCAATACTTACAGGCTGACAAAGTGGGAACATATGAAGGCCGCAACGCGAACTTCACCGGCGAACACTTTGCCGACCAGAAATTCAACGTAAAAGCTGTTACGCAAAAAGACTTTAACAGCTGGGTGAAAAAAGCCCAAAGCGATTCTCCAAAGCTGACGAAAGAGAAGTATGACGAACTGATGCTTCCGGAGAATGTCGGAAAATTAACGTTCTCTTCTACACACTTAAAATACGTTGACCACGGCCAAGATGCCGAATATGCGATGGAGGCGCGCAAACGCCTTGGCTACAAAGCCGTATCACCGCACTCTAAAACAGATCCGTGGGAAAATGTAAAGAAAAACGAATTTAAAGTATCCGACGATAAACAAGATTGAAATTGAACAAGAAAGGAGGAAGCCCGAATGAAATTGAGATGGGATGAATTTTTTGTAACAGGTGACCCATTAATTCTGGGCGCACAAGTTTCCATTGCGCTTTCCACTATTGCTATCATCGTTGTACTCACATACTTCAAAAAGTGGAAGTGGCTCTGGTCTGAATGGCTTACGTCTGTAGACCATAAGAAACTTGGAATCATGTACATTATCTCTGCTGTTATCATGCTGTTCCGCGGCGGGGTCGACGGCTTGATGATGCGCGCCCAGTTAGCGCTTCCTAATAACAGTTTTTTAGACTCAAACCACTATAATGAGATCTTTACGACTCACGGTACGATCATGATTATCTTCATGGCGATGCCGTTTTTAATCGGTCTGATCAACGTTGTCGTACCTTTGCAGATCGGTGCGCGCGACGTAGCATTCCCTTACTTGAACAACCTGAGTTTCTGGACGTTCTTCGTAGGTGCGATGCTTTTCAATATTTCTTTCGTTATCGGAGGTTCTCCGAACGCAGGCTGGACGAGTTACATGCCGCTGGCAAGCAACGACATGAGTCCCGGGCCTGGTGAGAACTTCTACCTGCTCGGTCTTCAGATTGCCGGTATCGGTACGCTGATGACGGGTATCAACTTTATGGTGACGATCCTGAAAATGCGTACGAAAGGCATGACGCTGATGCGTATGCCGATGTTCACATGGACGACGCTGATTACAATGGTTATTATCGTATTCGCCTTCCCTGTTTTGACAGTGGCATTGGCGCTGTTATCATTTGACCGTTTGTTCGGCGCTCACTTTTTCACGCTGGAAGCCGGCGGTATGCCGATGCTTTGGGCTAACTTGTTCTGGATTTGGGGACACCCTGAAGTATATATCGTTATCTTACCGGCATTCGGTATTTTCTCTGAAATTATTTCAGCGTTTGCAAGAAAGCAGTTATTCGGTTACAAAGCGATGGTCGGCTCAATTATCGCCATTTCCGTCCTGAGTTTCCTTGTATGGACTCACCACTTCTTCACAATGGGGAACAGTGCGTCTGTTAACTCTTTCTTCTCGATTACAACGATGGCGATTTCGGTTCCGACCGGGGTTAAAATCTTTAACTGGCTCTTTACGATGTATAAAGGCCGAATCAGTTTTACAACACCGATGCTGTGGGCGCTTGCGTTCATCCCGAACTTCGTTATCGGCGGGGTAACAGGGGTTATGCTTGCGATGGCTGCAGCGGATTATCAATACCATAATACGTACTTCCTCGTATCTCACTTCCACTATGTGCTGATCGCGGGTACGGTATTTGCATGTTTCGCAGGATTTATTTTCTGGTATCCGAAAATGTTCGGCCACAAGCTGAACGAAAGAATCGGAAAATGGTTCTTCTGGATCTTTATGATCGGATTTAATGTATGTTTCTTCCCTCAATACTTCTTGGGGCTGCAAGGTATGCCTCGCCGTATTTACACATACGGACCGAATGACGGATGGACTGCATTGAACTTTATTTCAACTGTCGGAGCCTTTATGATGGGTGTCGGATTCTTAATCCTTTGCTACAACATCTACTACAGCTTCCGCTACTCTACTCGCGAGATCAGCGGAGATTCATGGGGTGTGGGACGTACGCTTGAGTGGGCGACTTCATCTGCGATTCCGCCGCATTACAACTTTGCGGTGCTTCCTGAAGTGAAATCTCAAGATGCGTACCTGCAATTGAAAGAAGACAAAACGGATATTCATCCGGAAAGCAAGTTCAAGAAAATCCATATGCCGCACAACTCCGGAAGACCGCTTATTATGTCAGTGGCGTTCGGTATTGCAGGCTTCGGACTTGTATTTGAATGGTTCTGGATGGGCATTGTCGGCTTGATCGGCATTCTGCTTTGCATGGTGCTTCGTTCATTTGAATATGACAATGGCTACTATATACCTGTTGAAGAAATAAAAGAGACGGAAAGAAAGATTTCCGAATAAAGGAGGCGTGATTTATGGAACATGCAGAACACGGCAATTCTAACGCGCCTATGGAATATCAATCTGAAACCGGCAGACTCAATATTCTCGGGTTTTGGATCTTTTTAGGGGCAGAGATTGTGTTGTTCTCAACACTATTTGCAACCTTCTTCGTTCTTCAAAGAAGAACAGCAGGAGGAGTCTTACCGGCTGAATTATTTGAAGTGAAGCTTGTCATGATCATGACATTCCTGCTTCTGATCAGCAGTTTCACCTGCGGGATCGCTGTTCATGAAATGCGTCGCGGAAGTTTAAAAGGCGTCGTCATTTGGACGATCATTACGCTTCTTCTCGGCGCGGGCTTTGTCGGATGTGAGCTTAACGAGTTCATCCACTATGTACATGAAGGAGCATCTCTCGGTACAAGTGCTTTCTGGTCTGGATTCTTCGTCCTTCTGGGAACGCACGGAACGCACGTAACGATCGGTATCTTCTGGATTGCCGGCATCTTACTGCAATTGAAGAAACGCGGATTAACGCCGCAGACGTCTTCAAAAATCTTTATCTCAAGTTTATACTGGCACTTCTTAGACGTTGTTTGGATCTTCATCTTTACAGGCGTCTATCTCATCGGATTGGGGGGACTATAATATGGCAAACAAATCTGCTGAACACAGCCACTTTCCGTGGAAGCATATCGTAGGTTTTGCGTTGTCTATTATTCTGACCCTGCTGGCCCTTTGGGTTGCGGTATATACGGAATTAAGCCCATCAGCAAAACTCTGGATCATTTTCGGATTCGCATTTATCCAAGCTGGTCTTCAGCTTCTCATGTTCATGCACATGACAGAAAGCGAAAACGGCGGAATTCAAGTCGGAAACACGCTCTTCGGATTTTTCGGAGCGATTGTTATCATCCTTGGTTCCATCTGGATCTTTGCGGCGCACTACCATCACGGTGACCATATGGATGGAAACCCTCCTGGCGGTGCGAAGCAACATTCCGAACATCAGGAATAAAAAGAAACCCTCTTCGTTCAGGCGAAGAGGGTTTTTTGTGCCTTTATTGGCTTCTTCTCCGGCGCAGGCGCGGAAGGCCGTAAATGATAAAGGCGGCGATATGGGCAACGATGACGTTGGCGGCAAACAGGATGATCATGAGTGTGTGGCCGAGAGGGGATAGGCTGCTGGTTGCGTAAAAGTAGAAGAAAACCCACATGAGAATAATTGGCGGTATGGCCGAAAGAGCCACTTTTTTGTTATCCAGCCAGATAAAGAGGGGTGTTGCGCTTGCGACCAGTAAATAAGCAAAAAACATGTCCATCTTACATGTCTCCTTTCATTTTATGGGAGCGTTTCCAAAATGAAATACAGAGAATAAAATGTGTCTGTTTTGTGGTCGTTTTTTGAACATTTTGTTACAATTATTATACCATGTTTTCCAATTTTTGATACCGCTTTTTCGAGAAATGTATTGCAACTATTGCCTCATTTTTGGATAGGTACAAGAAACCGGAAAGGCCAAATACCCTGTCACATTTCCGGACAATGGAATGGCGCAGGCTGTGAACCTTTGCTATGGTCAAAGAAACATGCACAGCAAGGGTGGTTTGAAGTGGACGTAAGGAAAGAAGATGTCACAGCGCCGGATGTCATTGCGCTTTTGCAGGATCATCTGAAGAGCATGTCCATGCATTCTCCTCCGGAAAGTATACATGCGCTCAATGCGGACCGGCTGCGTCAGCCTGACGTTACGTTTTGGAGTGCGAGGGAAAACGGCATCCTGCTCGGCTGCGGTGCCTTAAAGGAGCTAAACAGCCGGCACGGTGAGATCAAATCAATGAAAACCTCTCGGCATCATGTCAGAAAAGGCGCAGCCAACCGGATCCTCCGCCATATACTTGAAGAAGCAAGGCGGCGGGGCTATCAGCGGATCAGCTTGGAAACCGGTTCTATGGAGGCTTTTCTCCCCGCCAGACGCCTGTATGAAAAAGCCGGGTTTCAATATTGTGATCCGTTTGCACATTATAAAGAGGACCCGAACAGCTTGTTTATGACGTTAAACATAAGCTGAAACCCCTTTTCTGATGAGAAGGGGTTTTTTATCGGAAAAGTTTCATCATGACCGAAACATTTCCTTTTCTGACACGTCATATGTCGTGTAGTCCCCAAACCGTAAAAAATAAAAAGGAAGCAACCTCATCATGTTTTCTTGAACTGTGTTCATGTATAATAAACAATAGTGACTTCCGATGAAAATGTAAGGCGGGATAGAATGAGTCGATATAAGAAACAGCAAAATCCCTATTATCAGGGGGATTTGATTTTTATATTTGGTGTGTTTTTAATAATTAGTGTTGCGGCGATTTATGCGGCCGGACAGTTCGGGCAGTACGGAGATAGTGCTTGGATGAAACAAGTTCTTTTTTATATTGTTGGTGCTGGGCTAATAGGGTTATTGCTTTATTTTGATTTGGAACAGTTAGAGAAGCTTAGCATTTATGTTCTAGCTGCAGGAGTACTTTCATTACTCCTTTTGCGAATTGCGCCGGAATCCATAGCACCAATAAAAAATGGAGCTAAAAGTTGGTTTCAGTTTGGGAAATTTACCCTCCAGCCCTCTGAGTTTACGAAAATAGGAATTATGATGATGGTCGCGTCCATTATATCGAAGGCGGGCTCGAAGGATCAAAGGTCACTTCGGGAAGATGTGAATCTGCTTTTGAAAATTGCGGCATGGACGGTTATTCCGCTCGGGCTGATCGTTTTGCAGGATGCCGGAACGGGTGCGATCTGTCTGTTTATCGTTATGGTGATGGTGTTTATGTCAGGTGTAAACTGGAAGCTGATCACCATCATCGGCGGTTCGGCCGCGCTTGTGCTTGGCCTTTTCTTAGTTCTTGTGATTGAATTTCCCCATGTGGCGAATTCAATCGGCATCGCGGATTATCAAATTAACCGGATTACATCGTGGATGTCTGACTCCAGTGCGGCAACGACTCAGGCAGAGAGTGATAAAAGCTGGCAGGTGGATCAGGCCGTTATGGCGATCGGATCGGGCGGCATTACCGGAAACGGCGTTCATAATCTGAAGGTGTACGTACCTGAGGGACAGACCGACTTTATCTTTGCGATTTTGGGTGAAAGTTTTGGATTTTTAGGCTGCGCCATTGCGGTTGTCATGTTTTTCTTTTTAATTTACAGGCTTGTGGTGCTGATTGACCGCTTGCATGCGTTTAACCGATTTGGCGCGTTTTTTTGCGTAGGATTTACTGCACTTATCGTGATTCACACCTTCCAGAACATCGGGATGAATATCGGCATTATGCCGGTTACCGGTATTCCGCTGCTGTTTGTCAGCTATGGCGGGAGCTCGGTGCTTTCTACATTAATCAGCTTCGGGATCGTATATAACGCAAGTGTGCAGCTGACGAAATATAAAAGCTACTTGTTCAATTCTTAATGTGAGACGGCTCGTTTTTCGGGCTGTCTTTTTTTGTTTAGAGCATTTCGCTTTTGACATGATTCCCTTTCGGATATGATATATAAAGAAGGAGGCTTTTATATGAACAATACCATCGAAACTATACTTAATCATCGGTCGATCCGATCATTTACTGACGAGCTTCTGACAGCAGAAGAGATAGATACATTAGTGAAAAGCGCCCAGGCGGCGTCAACGTCCAGTTACGTGCAGGCTTACTCCATCATCGGCGTAACTGATAAGGAGAAAAAGCGGAAGCTGGCGGCACTGGCCGGAAACCAGCCTTACGTCGAAAATAACGGGCACTTGTTTGTGTTTTGCGCTGATTTGTACCGCCATAAAAAACTTGCTGAGGAAAAAGGCGAAAACATTACCGAGCTTCTTGAGAATACGGAAATGTTTATGGTCAGCGTCATTGATGCCGCACTTGCCGCACAAAACGTAAGTGTTGCCGCGGAATCAATGGGACTTGGCATTTGTTATATCGGAGGCATTCGAAATGAACTTGATCAGGTGACAGAAGTGCTTGGAACACCTGACCATGTGCTGCCGCTGTTCGGCTTGGTAGTCGGTCATCCCGCTCATCCGTCCGGTCAAAAGCCGCGCCTGCCGAAACAAGCCGTATATCATGAAAACACGTACGATACGAATGAAGAACACTTCCGCAGTTATATGAAGGAATATGATGAAACCATTTCCGCTTATTATGATAAACGGACAAACGGCAAGCGGGTTGAAACGTGGTCTGATCAAATCCTGCAGTTCATGAAACAAAAACCGAGAACCTATTTAAATCAATATGTAAAAGATAAAGGTTTTCAAAAGAATTAAGAAAAAACCTCTCCTGACCGGGAGAGGTTTTTTTATGTTTCACGTGTAACATATTTCGACAAAATGGAACAAGGTATATAAATGTTTATCATCAGGGATGCTTATAAGCATACAGAAAGAAAAAACGGCTTAGCAGTGGTACGATGTTGATGAGGTGACAGTGATGATTTCATTAAGCATATTAGATCAATCTCCTGTATCAGAAGGGAGTTCCGCGGAAAGCGCGCTGCGGAATACAGTAAGACTGGCGCAGGAGGCGGAAAAGCTCGGATATAAGAGGTTTTGGGTGTCAGAGCATCATTTTTCAGAGCGGTTGGCGGGTTCAAGCCCTGAAGTGCTGATCAGCCATATTGCGGCGAAAACGAATGAGATTCGTGTAGGATCAGGCGGTGTCATGCTTCCGCATTACAGCGCATATAAGGTGGCGGAGAATTTCCGCGTGCTTGAAGGTTTGACGCCGGGCAGAATCGATCTCGGATTAGGGAGAGCGCCGGGCGGAATGCCGATCGCATCATGGGCGCTGAATGACGGCGGGAAGCGGAATGCTGATCAATATCCGCAGCAGATTCGTGAGCTGGCGATGTATTTGCATGATGCAGCCGATGACAATCACCGTTTTCCGAATCTGACTGCATCACCCCTTATTAAGACGGCGCCTGAAGTCTGGCTTCTCGGTTCATCGGGGGAAAGCGCGCTTCTGAGCGCAGAAACGGGAGCAGGCTATATGTTTGCCCATTTTATTAATGGAGAAGGCGGAGAAAGCACGACGGCACAATATAAGCGCAGATTTAAACCTTCTCTATTAGGAAAAGAACCAAAAACGGCCGTGGCGGTGTTTGTGCTGTGCGCCGACACGGAGGAGAAAGCGGAGGAACTCGCGGCTGTCATGGATTATACGCTGCTTGCGGGTGAACAGGGGATTCCGCTTCACGGCGTACCGTCTTACGACACCGTCCGCGGAAATACGTATACACCGTATGAACAAAGACGAATTGCCGATAATCGGAATCGAATGATCATCGGAACGAAGCTGCAAGTGAAAGAACAGATTCTGGCTCTCAGTAAAGCATACGGAACAGAAGAAGTGATGGCTGTAACCATTACTCATCATTTTGAAGATAAACTTCAGTCATACCGCCTGCTTCGAGAAGCTTTTGCCGAATGATCAGAAAGAAACCCTGCTGATGCTCCAGCAGGGTTGTTCGGTTATTCAATGATAAAAGGTTTTTCAGTCAGCACCTGGCTTGATTTCCCTTTGTTCGCGGCATAGGCCAGCATATAATATTCTCCTGCCGGCAGTGCGGTGTCACCATTGACTTTGCCGTTCCAGTCGAAATATTGATAGCCTTTATCCTGCTTTTTATAAATGCCGGCTTGGCCGACAAAGTCAAGATTACTGTCATATACAAGGAAGGCAAGCTCTTCGGCTCCCGCCGGAAGATAGGTTTCAATTTGGTAGGTTCCCTGCGTTGTGCCGTCCTGCACGTCGATTGACGTCACGCGCGGATAGTCCGGCTCTTTTACAATCAGCAGCGTCGGCACTTTTGCGACTGTTTTTCCGCCTTCACGCACTGTGACGGTTCCCTCATAGGTGCCTGCCTTTACTTTTTTGGCATTGACCTTTACTTTCGCATTGACCTTTCCGGTTTGATGAGCGGGGATCACGACCCGGTCTGTGCCCGAAACGGTAATGCCCGTGCCGTCGAAAGAGTACTCGAGCTGATATGATTTTCTGATGGACGATTGGTTTTCAATTGTAAAGGTTTCTTTTTTCGTTTCATTGCCTTTGTCTTTCATAAACGTTCCGTAAGAATAACTTCCCGGGGCGACTAAGGAGTCTGCTTTGATCGCCTTCATGATTCTGATGCTTCCGGCGCCTTGCGCATTATGCGGGTATACGTCACCGTCCGCGTCCGTTAAGGTTTCCGCCGTGTTCATGAGAGCGGCTTTTATTTGTTCCGGGCTCCATTTCGGTTTGGCCTGCTTGATGACGGCAGCTGCGCCGGCTACATGCGGGGAAGCCATACTCGTTCCCTGCTTCGATCCGTAGCCGTACGGGTCGGCCGGATCATGGGTCGGAATGGTGCTGACGATGTTTACGCCGGGAGCGGAGACGTCAGGTTTAATCATCCACGTGTCCATAACCGGACCGCGTGACGAAAAGTCTGCCATTTGTTCAGTGAGCGATTTAGCCACGGATAAATTGAATGTCGCTTTTGTGCCGCCCGCTTTTAATTGGCTGACGAGTTTTTCGCCGTCTTCTGATGAAAGCTTAATCGTCGGCACGGACATGCCCGGTACGTTGGCTTCAATTTCTCCCGGGGCATTGTTATACACAACCATACCGATCGCGCCCGCTTTTTTGGCGTTGTCGGCTTTATCCACAAAGGCGATGCTGCCCCGTTTGACGACCGCGACTTTTCCTTTCAGATCTTTGCCTTCAAAATCCTTTTGCTCGCCGATACCCGCCTCTATGAGCTCTGTTTCTTTTTTATTCAGTGCTTTTATGTCATCTTCTTTGTTGTAGCCCATTACTTTCGCTGAGGAATAGGAACCGAAGGAGACGGCGTACTCATTCAGCGGCAGCTGGGTCGCTCCGACGGAGATGGCTTCTCTGGACGTTCCCGGAGAGCCGACGGTCCAATTGTTCGGCCCGCTGTTTCCGTTTGATGTAACGGCCGTGACGCCTTCTGACATCGCCCAGTCAAGCGCCGTGCTTGTCGCCCAGTCTGGGTTATTCACAGAATTGCCGAGAGAAAGATTCATGACATCCGCTCCGTCCTGTACGGCGCGTTCGATGCCGGCGATGACGTTCTCTGTTGTTCCGCTTCCGCCCGGACCGAGCACACGGTAGGCAAGGAGTGTAGCATCGGGTGCGACGCCTTTAATCGTTCCGTTTGCCGCTACCGTGCCCGCGACATGGGTTCCGTGGTCAGTCGATGCGCCTCTCGGATCACCGGACGGCGTTTCTTCAGGATCGTAGTCGTTATCCACAAAATCGTATCCTTTATATTGTCCGAAATTTTTCTTTAAGTCAGGGTGTTTATATTCGACACCGGTGTCAATAATGGCAACCTTGACGCCTTTACCCGTATAGCCGAGCTTCCACGCGTCATTTGCCCCTATATAAGGCGCGCTGTCATCCATCTGCGGAGACACGGCATCCTTAGATAGGGTGATGTCTTTATCTTTGAGCTGATCGGTATGATAGGTGACATTCGGATAAACCGCTTTGACATCCTGATCACTCAGCAGTTTGGGGATTTCATTTGCCGGGAGTTTCATGGAGAAGCCGGAAAACACTTGCTCATATTCCCTGTTGATTTTTCCGTGTTTAATGGTTTTGAGCGCTTTCTTTTTCACTTTTGAGCGTTCGCTTTTCAGCTTGCTTTTTGTCTGTGCTTTGCCGAGTTCCTTTGCTTCCGCCAGTGACTTTTCCTTCAGCTCCACGATGACTGTCGTTTGTTTGCCGGTGGTCATATCAATGTCACCGAACACCTCAGCCTTCTCAAGATCAGGAGTTTGCGGTTTTGAAGCCGGCGCAGCCTGTGAACTTGTGGATAAGGTAAAGGATAAGACAAAAGCCGGAAGCAGATAACGGATGATTCCTTTTTTCAATCGTGTTTCCCCCTTTTTCTTTATCTAAATTAGAAATCTAGTATATATTTCTTGAAAATTCAAAATAATCCTTGTGACATATGACTCATTTATGGAAATTGGTCTGTGAATAAGGAGGGAGTTATACACAGAATCCTGTGTATAACTGAATAAATTTGTGTATATATATTGTTGGGAACGAATGTTCCTATACAAAATATAGATCGAGTTTGTGGATATGTGGATATACACTGTGTTTAAGCTGTGCTTAACCAAGGGATAAAGTGTGTATAACTTTTTTTATCGGCTTTTCCATTTTTCAGGTCATTTCCATCAGCTTTCAACAAAACTTCTGAAAACTAGTTTGTTTTTTCACTCATATTGTGACAAACAATTCGCCCGGCCGCGTCTATCATAGAGTCATAGGGTTGCTAGACCCGCTAGTTTTTAGCGGAGAAGGATCGGCCGCCTTTTCCGTTAAAGCGGAGAGAAAAACAGGCCTGCGAACAAGCTGTCTGTCAAAAAGAAGCGGAGGGATGATTTGCAATGAAACGTTTGCTAGTATCTTTACGGGTGTGGATGGTCTTTCTGATGAACTGGATGGCGCCGGGTAACGGAAGATATCCATTAGCCGCCGTGTACGGAAACCAAGCGGCTTATCATAAGAAAGCGAAGCGGACGGCTGGGGTTTTTTCGTTTGTGAGCCGTGTCCGATCGGCGGATTTGACCGATGAAACGAAATCGGCCCGCGGCAGGCTGGATAAAAACCGATGGATGCCTGTCCGCAAAGAATTGCCGAAACGGGAGCGCGCGGGTCCGGCACCTTTACATCATATGAAAAAGAGGGTACAATCCCACTAAACATATGAACGGGAGCGAACCTCTTGAGAATAGACAAAGTATTAAACAACAATGCGGCGTTAATAAAAGAAGACGGACGGGAAAAGATCGTAATGGGTCCCGGAATCGCTTTTCAAAAGAGAAAAAATGATGTGATTCAAAAGCATAAAATTGAAAAAATATTTGTCGTGCACGACGAAAATGAAAAGTTCAAACAAGTGTTAGAAACGCTTCCCGAAGAGCATATAGAGGCGGCTGAAGATATCATAAGCCATGCGGAGGGAGAGCTTGCGGCACCTTTGAACGATCACATCCACATTGCGCTGGCGGACCATTTATCCTTTGCGATCGAAAGGATTCAAAACGGCCTTCAGGTGCATAACCGATTGCTTCATGAAATTAAGGCGCTTTATAAAAAAGAATATGAGATCGGCCGCTGGGCGGTCGAACACGTGAAACAAACCCTCGGTATATCATTGCCTGATGATGAGGCGGGGTATATCGCGCTTCATATCCACACTGCCAAGGCGGATGCCAAAAGCATGTATTCGGCGATGAAGCATACAACTATGATCAAAGAAATGATCGAAAAGATCGAATCCTTTTTCGAACAGAAGGTGGATGAAGACAGTATTTCCTATCAACGCCTCGTCACGCACTTGCGGTATGCGGTCAGCCGGTTGGATTCAAATGAAGCACTCCATTCCATGGACGAGGAGATGCTTTATTTCATCCAAAAAAAGTATCCGTTTGCTTATCGGTGTGCGCTTGAACTGGCAGCGTTTTTAAAAACTGAATATGATTTGGAACTGCCGGAATCCGAGGCCGGCTATATCACGCTGCATGTCCAGCGTCTGCAAAAAAACCCGGAATAACGCGTCTGTTTCGAGAAACAGACTTTTTTTTTGAAAACATATTGACGAAAGCGCTATCATGGAATAGAATGAAAGCGCATTAAAAAAACTGAATCCGGCGGGATTGTGACTGGTAATGCAGGCAAGACCTAAAATTTGCGTACATGAAAAAGGGATCATGCTGACCTTTTTCGTTGGCGAATTTTAGGTCTTTTTTGATTTTAGAAAGGGGGATACATAATGAATTATCAAGAAACGGCAAAACAGCTTATCAAACACATCGGAGGGAAATCAAATATCATCAGCGCGACACATTGCGCCACACGGCTCAGGCTCGTCATTCAAGATGAACAGAAGATCAGCCAGGCCGGCATTGAAGAGACAGAAGGAGTAAAAGGGGCTTTCAGCAGCTCGGGGCAATATCAGATTATATTCGGCACCGGCCTCGTGAATAAAGTGTATGACGCTTTTTCAAAAGAAGCCGATTTGGAGCGGGAGGATCGTGAGACACATCAGGACGCAGCGAAAAAAAAGCTGAATCCGGCCGCAAGATTTGCGAAAACACTGTCTAACATATTCGTTCCCATTATTCCGGCTATCGTGGCAAGCGGACTTTTAATGGGGCTGCTCGGCATGATGAAGGCTTTTCACTGGGTGTCTGAACAATCATCGCTGTTTAAGCTTCTAGACATGTTTTCAAGCGCGGCGTTTATCTTCCTGCCCGTATTCATCGGGTTCAGCGCGGCGAAGGAATTTGGCGGTAATGCCTTTCTCGGTGCCGTGCTCGGGGGAATTATGATCCATCCGGCGCTTTTGAATCCGTGGGGGCTTGCGGATGTACCGCCTGATTTTATGCAGCTCTTCGGCTTCGACATTGCGCTGCTCGGCTACCAAGGGACGGTCATCCCCGTACTGTTAGCCGTTTACATTATGAGCAAAGTGGAAAAGGGCACGAGAAAAATTGTGCCTCACGCATTCGATTTATTGGTCACGCCGTTTGTCACGGTGATTGTCACAGGATTTATCACCTTTATCGCAATCGGTCCGCTTGGCAGGGCGATCGGATCAGGCATTACCGTCTCGCTGACGTATGTGTATGATCATGCGGGCATTGTTGCCGGACTGCTTTTCGGAGGTCTTTATCCGCTTATTGTGCTTACCGGTGTGCATCACAGCTTTCATGCGATTGAGGCCGGCCTCATCGCTGATTTGGGCAGAAACTATATCCTTCCTATCTGGTCGATGGCGAATGTCGCTCAGGGCGCGGCGGGACTGGCTGTATTTTTCCTGACGAAAAAAGCGAAAATGAAAGAAATCGCTCTGCCTGCCGCATTTTCCGCTTTTCTCGGCGTAACCGAACCAGTCATTTTCGGTGTGAACCTAAGATACCGCAAGCCGTTTATCGCGGGAATGATCGGCGGAGCGCTGGGAGGAGCCTATGTCGTGGTGACCGGTGTCGCCGCCAATGCCTACGGTCTGACCGGAATTCCGATGATTGCCATCACGGCTCCGCTCGGTTTAGGAAATCTAATAAACTATCTGATCGGAATGGGCATCGCCTCTGTCTCAGCGTTTATTGCCGCTTACATTATGGGAGCTAAAGAAAAGGAGGCCGTCAAATGAGGACACCGGATCAAGAGCTGCGCCTGCAGGCTGAGGAAGCGAAAAAGAAGCGGGGAGAAACAGCCGCGTCAGATCCATACCGCCAGAACTATCATATTATGCCGCCGGTCGGGCTTTTAAATGATCCGAACGGCGTGATCCAATGGAACGGCGTATATCACTTGTTTTTTCAATGGCAGCCATTTCATACGGGGCACGGCGCGAAATTTTGGGCGCATGTGACGACGAAGGATTTCGTTAATTGGAAAGAGGAGGAAATCGCGCTTGCGCCGGGTGAGTGGTATGACAAAAACGGCTGTTATTCCGGAAGCGCCATCGAAAAAGACGGGCGGCTCTGCCTGATATACACAGGCAATGTCCGTGACGGAGAAGGCAATCGGGAAACGTATCAATGCCTCGCCGTATCCGAAGACGGGATCGTGTTTGAAAAAAAAGGAGTTGTCGCGCGTCTCCCGGAAGGCTATACCGCTCATTTCCGTGATCCGAAGGTATGGAAGAAAGACGGAGCGTATTACATGGTGCTCGGCGCGCAGACAGAAAAGCTCACCGGAAGCGCTGTATTGTTTACATCAGAGAACTTGACGGATTGGACGTTTCTCGGTTCGATTGCGGGGGCGGAATCCGGCGGTCTCGGGTCATTCGGCTATATGTGGGAATGTCCCGACCTGTTTTCCCTTGACGGAACCGACGTGCTGCTCGTATGTCCGCAGGGGCTTGAAGCCGACGGGATAAAATATCATAACAGCCACCAGGCGGGCTATTTCCTCGGCAGGTTTCATACAGAGCCGCCAGAATTTAAGCACGGTGAATTTACGGAGCTTGACAGAGGATTTGATTTTTACGCGGCGCAGACGCTGGAAGATGATAAGGGACGGAGAATTCTGTTCGCTTGGATGGGCGTTCCGGATCAGCATGAGGACAAACATCCGACACATGCGTATCACTGGATTCACTGCTTAACGATGCCGAGACAGCTGTCACTGTCCAACGGCAGAATCATACAGCGTCCGCTTCCGGAAATGAAATCACGCCGCACGGATGAACAAAAGCGCCGTCTTCAATTGAATTGTTCGTCTGTAAGCCTGCCGGTGAAAGATGCGTCCCGGGCTGAAGTGCTGCTGGAAGGCATCACTTGCGAATCCGGTTTTGAAATCTCAATTCGGGGCGCGGCCCGGTTTATATTTCATCAGGAAGAGGGGCTGGCTGTGCTGGAGCGCACCGCTTTCAGCGGAGAAGAAAAAGAAAAGAGAAGCTGCGCCGTCAGCGAGGTGCATTCCGTGCAGCTCTTTCTGGATGCATCCTCGATCGAATTGTTTTTGAATGATGGAGAAGAGGTTTTCAGCGCCAGATATTTTCCTTTCCCGGGAAATGATGACGTAACCGTCACTTCGGTAGGAAAAACGGAAATAAATGGCTCAATTTGGACACTTTTGTAGAAAATCGTTCTTTTTTCTTATGTGAAACCTATGCCATCTGTGCTATTCTTCAAACGAAAGACTATGATTCCAGGAATAAAAGGAGTTGTTTTCTCAGTTTTGAAAAATCAGAAGATGACGCCGAAATGTTTACTTGTCAAAGCCGCAGAGCAAGTGGAAGATAAGCGGGAAGAATATAAAGAAGTATTGCTTCAGCTGAATCGCATGCTCAAGAGGGCTGAGCCGCACAATGAATGGAGTGATCGGCTGATGCATACATATGAACAGATGAAGGAATATGCGCTGTTTGTGCAGTCTATTGAGATGTTTTTGCGGTCATCCGCGAAAAAAATGAAATAATCCCCCTCGATCATGAGGGGGATATTTATTTTATTTTCCGCTAAGACGCATCGCCGAATGTTTAGTCGGTCCGATGTATTGGTTCAGCGGGAAGGATTCTTTGATTGCCGCGGTGATAAATTCTTTTGCCGCATAGATGGCTTCCTTCACTTCAGCGCCTTTGGCCAGTTCTGCCGTCACGGCGGCGGAGAATGTGCATCCGGCTCCGTGCGTGTAAGGTGTATCAATCATTTCGCTTTCTAATACTTCCGCGGTTTCTCCGTCATACAGCACGTCGATCGCTTTTTCATGTTTCAATTTGCCTCCGCCTGTAATCAATACATATTTCGCGCCGAGTTCGTGAATTTTCTTGGCCGCTTCTTTCATGTCTTCCACCGTTTTTAATTCATCCATACCGCTCAGCTGGCTTGCTTCAAACAGGTTTGGCGTGATGACGGTTGCCAGAGGCGCCAATTGGGTGCGAAGCGCTTCGGCATGCTCCGGATACAGCACTTCGTTCGCTCCTTTGCAGACCATGACAGGATCGATAACGACATTCTTCAGCTGTTTTTCTTTAATCGTTTTCGCCGCAAGCTCTATGATCTCCACGGTAGGGAGCATTCCCGTTTTCATGGCGTCTGCGCCGATTCCGTCAACAATCGTCGCCAGCTGTGCGCGAATCGTATCGGCATCGATCGGAAATACTTGATGATCCCAGCTGTTCTCCGGGTCCATCGCTACGATCACGGTCAAAGCCGTCATTCCGTATACGTTTTTTTCTTGAAATGTTTTTAAATCGGCCTGAATTCCCGCGCCGCCGCTGGAATCAGAACCGGCAATAGTAAGTGCTTTGTGCATTGACATATCAATGGCCTCCATCAGTGTTTTATATCTCATTATAGTTAGATTTTCTCCCGATCACAATACGGAAGGCTTGGAGGAATGATTTGACAGCCGCGGGGGATGTGCGTACAATACCTACATAAGATTACTAGGTAAGGGTGAGAAAATAAATGCTCAACAGGGAGCTTGTAAAGGGAAGCACGGTCATTCTGGTGCTGACGCTGCTGAATGAACGGCCCATGTACGGGTATGAACTAGTAAAAGAAATGGAGAAAAGAAGCGGGAATGAACTGCAAATGAAGGAAGGCACGCTGTACCCATCGCTTCATAAGCTTGAACGCCAAAGCTATATTTCTTCTTACTGGGAAAAGCAGACCAAAGGGCCGGACCGAAAATATTACCGGATCACCGATGAAGGAAAAAACATTCTAGCCGAACGGACGAAGGAATGGAATCTGTTCTCTGCTCTGATGGACCGGATGCTGAAGCGGGGCGGGCAGAATGGATAAAGACCTTTATGTGCAGGAAATCAGAAAAGGGCTGGAAGGCAAGGCCGGAAGCCGTGAATTATTAAAAGAAATCGAAAGCCATATTCATCATGCCATATGTGATCATCTGGAAAAAGGCAAAACCGAAAGCGAAGCGATGGCGCTTATTCTGCGGGAAGTGGGGACTCCGTCTGAGATTATCTCTGCTTTTCAAAAAGCTTCGGCGGTGCCCGCGCGGACTTTTATGTTCTTTTATCTGTTCTGCAACTGCGGTCTTTTTGTGATGGGGGCGATGATTACGATGATGCACGCGTGGAGGATTCATCCCGCTGTTGACGCGCTGTGGAAAGGAATTTCCGTGTCAGTATGGCTGATTATGATCGGTTATGTGCTGTATTGGTTCCAAATCGGCTATCAAGCTGGCAAGGAGTTCGGGGCTGGCGGCAAAAAGCTTGCTGAGCGGACGGTATGGGCTTCAATGGTGCCGAATCTATGTTTTATGTTTGTCTTTTTGTTCAATCTGGTTCCGGCTGGGCTGTTTCCTTCGGCGGTCACACCGAGTTTTGCGGCAGTATGCGCCGTTGTGACGGTATGTTTTCCGTTTTGCGGCAAAATAGGTTTTTACGCAGGCAGGCAGAGGCTTGCCTGATCTTTTTCACTATATACATAGGGAATCTATATAGGGGTGTTAAAATGAGATTAGGTTCGTGGATGTACGGCGCGTGCGTCCAAATAACCGTTACCGTATTTACCGTCTGCGGCTTGGTTCTTGCATTGCCCGTTGTGAGTCTTTTTATTATGGTTCTGAATGGGATGCAAGACGCTATTTTTGTTGTTTTCAGTATTTTGCTTCTTCTATTGTTTTATGCGCTGGGATGGATTTGGGCCGTTTCGTTTGCGCGTGAGTGGAAGGTGAAACTTTTCGAGCTGCAGATCAGTTCGCTCATTCCGCTGGCGGGTATATTATACTTGTACATTGACAGCGGGGTGAGTATACCGGAACTGATTCATGATTGGCATGAGGATGGATGTGCGCTTGTCCCGCCGGCTTTTGTCTGCTTGTGCACATGCTATGCGATGGTGTTGGTGCCTGTTTATCAATCAAAACTTTGGAACGCCATGGAGGCGGGCAGACTTAATGCCAAGGCGGTATGCACTGTTTGGGGAGACCTTCTGATCATTCTCGTTTTGCTGGCGGGCATGACCTGGATTTGTTTCTGAATGGGCCGAAATCAAAAATCCCCCCTGATCTCTCCGCCGCTTTATGTTTTAATAGAACATGAGAAAAAGCAGAAGGAGCGGGTCATGAATATATCAATTGTCATAGTCACGTATAACCGGATTCCGGCTTTGTGTGAGCTGCTGGAGTCGATTTCCATGCAGACCATAAAGCCTTATGAAGTGATCATCGTAAATGATGCCGGGGAATCGGTCGAACAAGCGAAGCAGCTGTACAGCGATCTGCCGATTCAGATTATTGATTTAGAACAGAATGCCGGACATGTGGAAGCGCGGAACGCAGGTGTGAAAAAAGCGTCGGGTGATTGTATCATGCTGTGCGATGATGATGATTTCATTACGCCGGGCCATTTGGAAAGAATGGCGGCTGCACTTGCTGATGCGGATTTTGTCCATTCTGACGCGGAAATAGTGTCATTTGAAGAACGGGGCGGCACGAGATACCCGGTGTCACGAAAGCCGTTCGCCTATACGGCGGATTATGCGGATATGCGGGTGTTTTCCACGTACGTTCCGTCAGGCAGCATGTACAGGCGTTCTCTGCATGACACGTTAGGGTATTTTGATCCGGATGTCCATAATTATTGGGACTGGGACTTTTATTTGCGCGCCGCGAAACAGCACCGTGTGAAGCGTGTTCCTTGCGCGAGCGTCATATATGCGTTTTTTGAGGGAGGCGGCAATCAGTCCGCGGATCTCGGCGGCAAACGGAAGCGGTACTTAGACCGGTTAAGTGAAAAGCACGGGCTTGGGGAGCTCCCGACGAAAAACTTCGCGGTTCTTCTTGAAGAGCCGGACATGAAGAGGCGGGAGGCGCCGACTGACATTGTGTGGGACGGAAAGCCCGTCCATTCAAGACTGCACAGTTCATAAGGGGGACGGACAGTTTGAAACAGCTTTTAAAGGACAGCTGGTGGAATCAGCTGAAAGATGAATTTGACAAACCGTATTATCAAGAGCTGAGAGAAATGCTGAAACAAGAATACAGCGGCCAAACGATTTATCCTGACAGCCATGATATTTTTAACGCCTTGCATTATACGCCCTATGAGGATGTAAAAGCGGTCATTCTCGGACAGGACCCGTATCACGGACCAGGACAGGCGCACGGGCTTAGTTTTTCCGTTCAGCCCGGGATCAGACAGCCGCCGTCTTTGAAAAATATTTTCATAGAGCTTCAGGACGATATCGGCTGCTCCGTACCGAACCACGGATCACTCGTCAGCTGGGCGAAGCAGGGAGTGCTTTTGTTAAACACAGTGCTTACGGTTCGCCGCGGTCAGGCCAATTCCCACAAAGGCAAGGGGTGGGAGCGGCTCACCGACCGCATCATTGATGTGGTGAATGAAAGAGAGAATCCGATTGTCTTTATCCTGTGGGGGCGTCACGCGCAGATGAAAAAAGAGCGCATTGACACATCGAAACACATTATTATTGAATCGACTCATCCGAGCCCGTTTTCGGCAAGGAACGGCTTTTTCGGGAGCAGACCGTTTTCCCGTACAAACGCCGCCCTTGAAAAAATGGGGGAGCAGCCGATCGATTGGTGCATCCCCGACCTGCCGCAATAAACGGTTTTTTTGAGGCGCTTCCGCCCGGCGGAAGCGTCTTTTTGGACGTTCCGGGCGGTATGCGGTCAGAAAAAATAACAAACTCAATTCTGCGATTCGCTCAGAAATTTGATAAAATGCAGGAAGAAGACAAATTACTGCTGGAGGATTTACTCATGAACATACATATCTCTGCTTTGATTCAGAAGATGGAAGAAGAACTGAGGCAGGCGAAAACGGCGACCCGCACCGAGGAGGTCAAAATGCACGCGGCCGCCATCCGCTCTCTGTGTGATGTCGTGCTCGGCACTCAGACGCACACCGCTCCGGCGCCTGTGCAGAATCCGATTCCGAAAGCGGCGCCGAAACCTTCCGCGTCTCCTTCGACAGACCCGCTGCTGCTTGAAAAAATGATGGGCAGCGCCGGGCTGAACCAATATCAGAAAAAAGCGAAAGACGAACGTGAGGAAGACGGAAACGGGGATTCCATTTTCGATTTTTAACAGGAGAGGTTGATTGACTTGAAACTGATACTCGGGGGTTTGCAATGGACGGCATTTATGATTGCGGCTGCGATTGTAGTTCCTGTCGCCATCGCACAATCATTTCACTTGAACCATGCCGATTCTGCCGCATTGATTCAGAGCACATTTTTTGTGCTTGGCGTCGCCGCGGTCATCCAATGTCTCCAGGGACATCGTCTGCCGATTAATGAAAGCCCGGCAGGCTTATGGTGGGGCGTATATACGATTTACGGCGGACTGACGGGCACGGTGTTTGCGACATTCGGCGAGACGCTGCGGGCGCTGCAGGGGGCGCTGTTATTAAGCGCTGTCTTTTTCTTTTTGTTCAGCCTTTTTAAAGTGATTGAACGGCTGGCCGTGCTGTTTACGCCGGTTGTGACCGGTGTGTATCTGCTGCTGTTGGTCATGCAGCTGAGTCAGCCGATTGTGAAAGGCCTTTTGGGCATCGGCTATTTAAAAAACAGCGTCGACGGCCTTGTATTCGGGCTCGCCATGGTTGTGACGGCGGCGATGTTCATCATGTCCCGATCGAATGTTACGTTCTTAAGACAGTATGCGATTCTCCTTTCGCTTGCCGGCGGATGGATCTTATTCGCCGTCTTCGGCGCTGCCAAACCGATTCAAATACCGGACCGCGTGATTCAGCTGCCGGCTCTTTTTCCGTTTGGAAAACCAGTGTTTGACAGCGGCCTGATCATTACGTCACTCTTCATTACCGTGCTTTTAATTGTCAACATGCTCGCGAGCATCCGGGTTGTAGAAGCGGCGGTGAAAAAATTCGGCGGTACCGTTGGGAAACGGCGTGAGCGTCCGGCAGGGTTTGCGGCTTCGATCAGCCACCTTTTGAGCGGGCTGTCAGGGGGCATTGCGCCTGTACCGATTTCAGGGGCGGCCGGTTTTATTGAGACGACGAAGCTTCCTTCGAAAAAGCCGTTTCTTTTGGGAAGTGTATTTGTCATGATCATCAGTATGATCCCGCTATTTATGAATGCGTTTGCGAGTCTGCCCTCACCGGTCGGCTTTGCGGTAAACTTCGTCGTTTTCTCCACGATGGCGGGTCTTGCCTTTACGGAGTTTGACTCTTATGAGAAAGCGGAGCAAAAACGAATCCGCTCCATTATCGGTCTGGCGCTCCTGACGGGGGTCGGCGTAATGTTTGTGCCGGAGAGCGCGTTATCAGGGATGCACCCGATCCTGATTTCGCTCTTAAGCAACGGCCTTGTGCTCGGGACGCTGCTGGCGATAGCGATTGACCGAATCCAGCTTATCAAAAAGAAAAAATCCGACAATCTCGTGTCATCGGATGACGGACGTTGAATTTTGCCGATGTTGGGTTATGATTGAATTGGAAACTTTAACGAAAAGGCGGGAGAAAAATAGATGAAAGTGTTTATTATTCTTGGTGCGATTAACGCTTTATTGGCCGTGGCGCTGGGCGCTTTCGGCGCGCATGGGCTTGAAGGGAAAATCCCCGATAAATATTTGCAGGTGTGGCACACAGGCGTGCAATATCATATGTATCACGCGCTCGGTCTTCTGGCTGTCGCGTTTTTGGCCGAAAAGCTCTCTGGCGCAGGCAGTGTTTCTGTTGCGGGCTGGCTGATGTTTGCGGGCATCGTTCTGTTTTCAGGAAGCCTGTACGTATTGAGCGTGACGCAGATTTCTATTCTCGGCGCGATTACACCGCTCGGCGGCGTGGCGTTTATCATCTCTTGGATTATGATTATCGTCGCGGCCGTCAAATATTTATAAAGAAAAAAAGCCAATCCTCTGTCAAGTGAGCGATTGGCTTTTTGATTTATCTCGGAGAATAAGAAGACATGGAGTACGGATAAGTATAAGCGATTTCCTCATCAAACGTGATGTAATCAAGGTAAATGGTCAGAAGCAGATAGCGGGTGCCCGTTTTCGGATCGCTGATGATGATATGGTCACGTCCCGCCGCCTGAATCACACCGCGGAAAATCTTTGAATTCCATTCTTTGCTGTTTTCAAATGTCATATAAATCGTCGCCGTTTTGCCCCGGTTCAACCGCAGAATATTTTCAATGTATGACTCTTCAATCGGCAGCATGCCGGGAACGTTTTGTGACGATGATGGACCTGACGGAATCTGAAAGCTGCCGCCGCCCTGCTGCTGCGGCTGGCCGGGGAACCCCCCGCCGAAGCCCTGCTGGCCCTGCTGCTGCGGCTGGCCGGGAAACCCCCCGCCGAAGCCCTGCTGGCCTTGCTGCATCGGCATTGTCATTTGCTGCTGCATCGGCATCATTTGCGATCCTTGGCCGCCCTGAGGCTGCGGATAAGGATTAGGCCCGAGCTGCGGCTGGTATCCTTGCATATCCATTCCCATCCCCATCCCTTGCATTTGCTGATATTGATTCTTTTTCGGTTTCATATTGTTCCTCCTTTGATGAAAACCTCTTCATGCTGAAACCTCCTGACAAGTATCAGACAGCCGACAGAGAAGCTGCTGTTTTTATCTATTCCACCATATGAGCCCGCAGAAAGATTTATGCGAAAAAAGAAAATACGCTCCAATGAGTCCGGACATCAGAGCCGGTTTTTTTTGTGCGCGCAATGCTGACTTTTCACATAATAGTCTGTATTCCTATCGCATCTTCCGCATAATGAACATATGATAGCGGTAGTTTCAGGTGCGAAAAGGGGGTGACGAGTTGCCTAAAGTGTCAGTGATCATGACGAGCTATAACAAAAGTGACTATGTGGCCCGCTCTATTAAAAGTATTCTGTCTCAGACGTTTACGGACTTTGAGCTGTTCATTATGGATGACAACTCAAATGAAGCGACATTGGCGGAAATACGTCCTTTTCTCACGGATGCCCGCGTCCGGTTTTATCAAAGCGATGTATCGGGCGTCAAAGAAAGAACGGAAAAAACACGCTACGCCGCCTTGATTAATCAGGCAATAGAAATGGCGGAGGGCGAGTACGTGACGTATGCGACCGACGACAACACGTATGTGCCGGAACGGCTTGAGAAAATGGTGAAAGAGCTTGATGAAGACCCGGAAAAAGCCGTCGTGTATTCAAGTTCCAAAACCTATCATCTGAATCAGCGGAAAGAGACGGTGAAGGAGACGGCCAGGCCCGCCGAACGGATCGTGTGGAACGCGCCGTGCGCCATTGACCATTGTTCGGTCATGCACCGGTTTTCCGTGCTGGAACAGGTCAAATCGGCATTCGGTTCCTATTGGGATGAAAGCCCGGCGTTTTACCGGATCGGTGACGCCCGTTTCTTCTGGAGAGTGAATCATTTTTATCCGTTTTACCCGATTTCTGAGGAGCTTGATATCAATTATATTACTGATCAATCCATCCATTATCAGCTTTTCGCGGCGGAGAAAAACGAGTTTGTGAACAGCCTTCCGCAGCAGACCACGTGCCGGGAGCTGAGGGAATCATTAAAAAAGCTTGGAAAGGGGTGAGGGCTTGTCGGCATACTTAGCGAATTATTGGGTGCTGTACCGGCAGTATATTGACCTTTTTCAGTCACTTCGCTACAAAGACATCCCGCTCGCATTGATCAGTAATTTTTATCAATATATCAGTCCGGCGCTTCGGGAGAGCATGGAGCAGAACCCAGAGCTTTTCGGTCCGGCTGATCAGCATATTCCTGAAGCCGGTATACAGCCATATTATGATCAAAAAAGGCAAAACATTAAGAAAACAGATGAGAAACCGGTAAACGGAAAAGTCATTCTGCATTTCGATCATCTTCGGTTCACCGAGGGAAACTACCGGCAGTTTGATCCGGCAAAAACAGCGGTACTGGCCAGATGGAGTCTGCCTGACCATTACGGGCTGCCCGTTATCTGCAAATTGGAGCTGACGGGAATGGGGCAAAAAGGGAACCCCGTCCCTTATATTGAAAAAGCCCATTCCATTTTGAAAGAGCTTCACAGCCATCCCGCTTTCGGAAACAGAGAATTTCAGGAACGTTTGTATAAAGACATTCCATTATTTATTGAAGCGATTGACGCCGTTGATATTTTGTTTACGGCCGAGAAGATTTCCGCCGTTGTAGTCGGCACGGCGGAGGATATTTACAGCCGTGTGCTGGCGCTGATGTCAGCGAAAAAAAACGCCGTCAGCATCTGTCTGCAGCACGGAGCGCTCATGGGAGATGAAGCGTTTCTGCCCGTATTTACGGACTATCAGGCTGTATTCGGGGCTTATGAAGCGGAGTGGTATAAAGCAAAAGGCTGCAGGGATGAACAAATCATCATCACGGGGCATCCTCGTTTCGACGAGATTTTCTCAAGAGAGCCGATAGATCAAGACACGTTTTACCGCAAACTTTCTTTTCTCCCGTCACAGCGGACGGTGCTGATCGCCACGCAGCCGTTTTCTGATGAATTTTATACGGGCGTGCTTGAAAAGCTTGCCGGCCAAAAGAACATGCAGCTCATTATTAAACCGCATCCGTGGGAAATCGGCAAAAACAAGCTGGATGCTTACAATCAGGTGCTGCGGAAATATAAAGCAGGAAAAATCATCAAAAAAGAGATGGAGCTGTATGACATTCTCCCTTATGTTGACGCTGCGGTGACTCAGACATCAACGGTCGGTCTTGAAGCGATGCTGTTTCAAAAGCCCGTGCTGATCGGAAAATCAGCGGGAACCCGCCGATACCCTTATTATCATTCACTTGGAGAATTTGTTTTTGAGGACCCGCAGGCACTTGCTCAGGAATTAATCCGGATATGCGAAAGCCCCGCGGAATATCAAAAAGCGGAACAGGCGCGCCGTGCTTTTGTCGCCGCGAACTACCCGGTTCAGGATTCGCTTGCCGCTTTATGCCAAGTGCTTCAGGAAAAAACCGGAGTCAGCTTCAGACGGGTTGACCCTTCATAAAAAAGATAGGAGCGCAAAGAAAATGGTGCAAAAAAGATCAGCTTTTCTTCCTTATTCATTGCCCATGATCGGGAAGGACGAAATTCAGGAGGTTATTGATACGCTTGAATCGGGCTGGCTTTCAAAGGGACCGAAAGTAGAGGCGTTTGAAAAAGCCTTTGCCGCATGGACGGGGGCAAAGCACGCGATCGCGCTGAACTCATGTACCGCCGCTTTGTTTTTGGCCCTGAAAGCGAAAGGGATCGGTCCCGGCGACGAGGTCATCACGTCTGCCGTGACGTTCAGTTCTACAGCCAATACAATCGTGCACACAGGCGCCGTTCCGGTGTTTGTTGACATCGATCCGCTTACGCTGAATGCGGACCCTAAAAAAATTGAGGCGGCCGTCACCCCGCGGACAAAGGCGATTGTACCCGTTCATTTCGCCGGCCAGTCGTGTGATATGGATGAGATTCTGGCCATTGCCGAAAAGCATCAGTTATTTGTCTTAGAGGATGCCGCACATGCCGTGTATACCACTTATAAACAGAAAATGATCGGATCAATCGGTGATGCGACGGCATTCAGCTTCTACGCGACAAAAAACCTGGCAACCGGTGAAGGCGGCATGCTGACGACGGACGATGACGGGCTTGCCGATCAGATCAGGGTGCTCAGCCTTCACGGCATGAGCAAAGGCGCGTGGAACCGCTATTCTTCAAACGGAAGCTGGTACTACGAGGTCGAAACGCCCGGCTATAAAATGAATATGTTTGATCTTCAGGCAGCGCTTGGGCTTCATCAGCTGAAACGGATTGACAGCATGCAGCAAAGAAGAGCCGACATTGCGAGCCGCTACCAGGATGCCTTCAGACACATGAAAGGGCTGACCATCCCGCATGTCAGTGATGACGGGCGGCATGCATGGCATCTGTATGTTCTTCAAATAGAGGAGCAGGAGGCCGGGGTCAGCCGGAACGATATGATTTCCGCTTTAAAAGACCAATATCATATCGGCACAAGTGTTCATTTTATTCCGGTTCCGTTCCATCCATATTATCAAAAAACGTACGGATATAAGGAAACTGACTTTCCGGCCGCGGCAGCGTATTATCACCGCACCGTGTCACTCCCTCTTTATCCGTCAATGACAGATGACGACGTTGAATACGTCATTGCAGCCGTTACGGATATCGTCAAAGGGGCTGATTAGGTGTACAGACTGAGGGAAAATCTTGCTCAGGACATGATTCATGCCTTCCTGCATCAGAAGGGCATCCAGCCGGAAGCCTATGAATCGTCGCTCTGTTTATTGGAGGAAAACAGCCTTCAAGGCGTGATTTTATATGAAAACTCTTCGTGGGAAAGTCAATTGTTCCGAAAAAATATCATCAATGTGAAGCTTGCAGCCGCAAACAGCACCGGACAGCTCAAAAGGCTGTTTCAGGAATTTTACGCGGCAAGGCGGGCGGCAGGCACTGATTTTATATTTATTAAAATACCGGCTGAAGATATCGGCGCGATGCAGGTCGTTCAGCAGCTTCCGAACGCTTATTTTGTAGGGAGTCTGCTCAAACTCGTCAGCCCGGTGCGTGTTTATAACAGCACGCCGCCATTTGAGATTACAGAAGCCGGACCCGGCGACACGGAAGCGATCAGCCGGCTGGCCCGCGACGCCTTTACAAAAAGCAGGTATTACCAAGATCCCCGCCTCAGCTATGAAAGTGCAAACCGCCTGTTTGAAGAGTGGGCGCGGAATAACGCGGAAGGCAGAGCTTCGTTACAATTCGCCGCCACATATAAGGGAGAGACCGTGGGCTTTGTTCAGGGGCTGTCTAAAGGCGATGAATTCGTCCTTGATCTGATGGCGGTAAAGCCGGGCTTTGAAGGAAAAGGAGCGGGATTCCATTTAGCGGCGCACGTGATTGAACAATCATTGCGCTTTCAGCATAAGACTGTATCAGCGGGAACGCAGCTCCACAATGTAAGAGCCATCCGCCTGTATGAAAGAATGGGATTTAAAGCGGATGCGTCCTATTACTACTATCATGTGTGGCCCGGGAAGGAGGCGGACTGATGGCATCATGCAAAATCGGAACGAAGTCAATCGGCGAAGGTTCGCCCGTATTCATCATCGCCGAAGCCGGAATTAATCATGACGGAAAACTGAGCCAGGCGTTTGAATTGATAGATGCGGCCAGTGAGGCCGGCGCGGACGCGGTCAAGTTCCAAATGTTTCAGGCTGACAAAATGTATCAGAAAGACCCCGGCTTGTACAAAACCGCTGCGGGAAAAAACGTCTCTATATTTTCTTTGGTGCAATCAATGGAAATGCCCGCCGAGTGGATCGAACCGCTGCTTGAATATTGTAAGAAAAAAGGCGTGCTGTTTTTAAGCACAGTATGTGACGAAGGCTCTGCCGACTTACTGTATGCGACTTCCCCTTCAGCCTTTAAAATCGCCTCCTACGAGCTGAACCATCTGCCGTTATTGAAATATGTCGCGGGGCTGAAGACCCCGATTATTTTTTCCACCGCGGGCGCTGATATTTCAGATATTCAGGAGGCTTATCAAACCATTACCGGCGAGGGGAACACAGAAATTGCGATCATGCATTGTGTGGCGAAATATCCCGCGCCGCCTGAATACAGCAATCTGAGCGTCATTCCCATGCTTGCCGCCGCATTCCCGGATGCAGTGATCGGTTTCTCCGATCACAGCGCCCATCCGTATGATGTGCCGTGCGCGGCTGTCAGGCTCGGAGCGAAACTGATTGAAAAGCATTTTACGATCGATAAAAACCTGCCCGGTGCTGATCACTCCTTCGCTCTCAATCCGGATGAATTAAAAGAAATGGTTGCGGCGATCCGCTCAGTTGAAGCGGAGCTGCGGCAGGGGCATCACTCTCCGGTTCCGGAAGTGCTGTCGGGAAGTTCCCATAAAACGACGACACCGATTGAAGGGGATATCAGAAGGTTCGCTTACAGAGGCATTTTTTCAACAGCGCCGATTCAAAAAGGCGAATGTTTTACGGCTGAAAACCTTGCCGTCCTTCGTCCCGGCCAAAAACCGCAGGGGCTCCACCCGAGATATTTTGAGCTTTTAACTGACGGCGCGCGTGCGGTCAGGGATATCCCCGCCGACACGGGCATCACTTGGGATGACCTTTTGACGAAAGGCAGCCCATATGATGACTGACATTTTGTTTATCATTCAGGCGCGGATGGGAAGCGGGCGTCTTCCCGGTAAAGTGCTGAAACCGATCGGCGGGTATACGATCCTCGATATGATTGTCAAAAGGGTTCGGCAAAGCAAGTATTATGAGCAATCGCGGGATAATCTGATCGTCGCCTCGTCTGACAGCAAGACCGACGACATTCTGTCTGCGTACTGCATCAGCAACCACTACCGTGTGCACCGCGGCAGCGAGCAGCGTGTGCTTGACCGGTTTGCACAAGTCATCGAACAAGTAAAACCGGACATCGCAGTCAGACTGACGGGGGATAACCCGTTTGTCGACCCTTCGCTGCTTGATTTTCTGATTCAATCGCATTTAGATCAGCACGCAGACTACACGTATATCTGCGGTACACCGCTCGGCATCGGCGGCGAGGCGGTAAACGCGCGCCTTTTAACAGAGATCAATGCCGACAAAACGCTGGCGGACAAATATCAGGAGCATGTCACGCTTTTAATAAGAGAATCCTCTGAGAAGTACCGGCTTCTCTTTCCTGAGCCCCCGCAGGAACTCCGGGCTCCTCACTTGCGGCTGACCGTCGATACCGAAGAGGACTACAGGCTGGCCCGCGAGCTGTACGTAAAAGCGGGCTCGCGTCCTGATATTCCGGCAAGAGAATTGATCCATCTGCTGAATAGTGATCCGGAGCTCAGGGCCATTAATCAAATGATCCGGCAAAAAGAGGCTGATTAGCATGCGGGTTCTGATTTTCGCGGACGGGGGCCGTGACATCGGCATGGGGCACGCGGTCCGGATGAAGCTGCTTGCCGGTGCCATTAAGAACAATTGCTCAATAACGTTCTACACAAATAAAGAGGCTTCTTCTTATCTGTCTTCTGATCAATGGGAAGTGATCATCAAGCCTGACAAGGGACAGAAGGAATTTATTGTCCGGGAAATAAACAGGCAGGCTCCTGACCTTCTCATATTCGATCTGCTCGATATGCCGTGTGACTGGTTAGAGGAAGTCAAAAAGCATTCATCGGCACGTATCGTCTTATTTGAAGAAAAACGGGAACATGTCATTCATTTATGCGATGCCGTTATAAACGGCATTTACGGAGGGCTGAAAAGCCGGACGGTTCAAATGGGCAGCGCCGCGGTATATGAAGGCCCGGAATATATCATTCTTCATCCGGGTTTTGAAAAAGCAAAGAAGCTTTATCAGCTGAATAAAGAATGCCGGACCATATTGGTTTCATTAGGAGGAAGCGACCCGAAGAAGCTTGTCTTTAAAGTGATGGAAGCATGCCGCCGCATCCCCGATATTCAGCGAAAACGAGTGATCATCGTCATGGGCGGCGCCGCGCCTCATGCTGATGGCGTGGGCGCGCATCTTACACAAATGCCTTATGCCGAGATGGTAAGGCAGACAAATGACATGGCCGCGCTTCTTTCGAGGGCTGATATGGCCGTCGTGTCCGGCGGGATCACTTTATATGAGACCATTTGTACGGGTGTGCCCTGCATCGTACTTTCTCAAGTGGAGCATCAAACTGAGACGGCGGAAAAATTCGCCGCACGGGGGGCCGCCGTTCATCTCGGCCTTGGTGAATGCATATCAGCGGACGTTCTTGCACGGCATATGTCTGACATGGCCGCTGATTATCCGATGCGGTCCGGACTTCATCAAAACGGAAAGCCGCTGGTTGACGGCAGGGGCATCAAACGGGCGGCGGCGATTCTTTATGATTTGTGATAAAACCACACGTAAGGAAGTGTTCATGTGAAAGGTGTTATCTTAGCCGGAGGCACCGGCTCACGCCTTATGCCGCTGACAAAAGCGGTCAATAAGCATTTACTCCCTGTCGGTCCATATCCGATGATTTACTGGTCGATCATGAAGCTGGAAGAAGCGGGGATTACGGATATCTTGCTGATTACGCAAAAAGAATATATTCCGCAATTTCATAAACTTCTCGAAACCGGAGAAGAACTCGGCGTCTCAATCACATATCAGGTTCAGCCAGCCGCATCCGGCATTTCCGACGGTTTATCATACGCAAAGCGGTTTACCGGGCGCGATCCGTTCGTTCTGCTTTTGGGAGATAATATTTTTGAAGATTCATTAAAACCTTATACGGAGCGTTTCGCAAAGCAGGGAAAAGGAGCGAAAGTGCTGCTGAAAGAAGTTGACGATCCGGAGCGCTTCGGCATCGCTGAGATTGATGAGGAAAACAAACGGATCAAGTCGATCATTGAAAAGCCGGAGCAGCCGCCGACCAGACTATGCGTCACAGGGATCTACATGTACGACGCAGAAGTGTTTTCTTATATTGAACAAATTTCCCCTTCAAAACGCGGCGAACTGGAAATTACAGATGTCAATAATTTATACATTGAACACAGTGAGCTGACGTATGATGTGTTAACGGGCTGGTGGGTGGATGCGGGCACGCATGAATCGCTCTACCTCGCCGGAAGCCTGGCGCATCAGGCAATACAGAAAGGACAGGAGCATTAATCATGCCAAAATCATATTTAATTACAGGCGGCGCCGGATTTATCGGCCTTACCTTCACAAAGATGATGCTGAAAGAAACGGACGCGCAGATTACCGTCTTGGATAATCTCACGTATGCAAGCAGGCCGCTTGAAATAGAAGCCTTAAAAAAGAACGGCCGTTTCCGTTTTATCAAAGGTGACATTTCTAAAAAAGAGGACATTGACAAAGTCTTTTCCCACATGTATGACGCTGTCATTCATTTTGCGGCTGAATCCCATGTGGACAGAAGCATAAATCAGGCGGAGCCGTTCATCACAACAAATGTGATGGGCACATACCGACTGGCGGACGCGGTGTTGCAGGGAAAAGCCGGCAGACTGATTCACATTTCCACAGATGAGGTGTACGGAGATTTGGCGCCGGATGATCCCGCTTTTACAGAGACGACGCCGCTTTCTCCGAACAATCCGTATTCCGCCAGCAAGGCAAGCTCAGACCTGCTCGTCATGTCTTATGTGAAAACTCATAAGCTTCCAGCCATCATTACAAGATGCAGCAACAATTACGGGCCGTACCAGCATCACGAGAAAATGATTCCGACCATTATCAGGCATGCCGTAAACGGCACGCCGGTTCCGCTGTATGGCGACGGATTGCAGATCAGAGACTGGCTGTTTGCCGAAGATCATTGCCGCGCCATTAAGCTCGTCCTGGAAAAAGGAACACTCGGTGACATTTACAATATCGGCGGAGGAAATGAACGGACGAATAAAGAGCTTGCGTCATTTATCATGAAGGAGCTCGGTGTCGAGGAACGGTTTGCTCATGTCGAAGACAGAAAAGGGCATGACCGCCGTTACGCCATCAATGCTTCAAAGCTGAAAAATGAGCTGGGATGGCGGCAGGACGTCACATTTGAAGAAGGAATGAGAAGAACCATTCGCTGGTATACAGACAGCCAAGACTAATCGGAAAGAAGGGGATCCGATTGACGAAGGTATTAGTAACCGGAGCGGCCGGCCAGCTGGGACGGGAGTTATGCCGCCAGCTGAAGCGGGAAGGGTATGAAGTGATCGCCTTGACAAAAGCGATGATGAACATATCCGACCAGCGTTCGGTGCGGCACTCGTTCAGCCATTACAAGCCGGATATCGTCGTCAATACGGCGGCATACACCTCCGTTGACAAATGTGAAACGGAGCTCGACAAAGCGTATTTAATAAACGGAATCGGCGCTTATTATGCCGCGCTTGAGGCTGAAAACACCGGCGCGAAATTCATTCACATCAGCACCGATTACGTCTTCAGCGGCAAAGGAACACGGCCATACCAGACCGACGATCCCGCAGATCCGGGCACGATTTACGGAAAAAGCAAAAAACTCGGCGAAGAACTGATCCGGTTAACGGGAAAAAACTACACCATTATCAGAACATCGTGGGTGTACGGCAGCGGCGGGCACAACTTTGTCAATACGATGCTGAAGCTTGCGGATACACATGATCAGGTGCGTGTTGTCAGCGACCAAGTCGGAGCGCCGACGTACACAAAGGATTTAGCCGAAACGGTGATCGGTCTGTTTGACAGGCCGCCGGGCTTGTACCACGCCGCAAACAGCGGAGTGTGCAGCTGGTATGAATTTGCCAAGGCTATTTTTGAAGAAAGCGGCAGAACCGCCGCCGTGCTGCCCGTCACGACGGAGGAATACGGAAATGAGACGCCGCGCCCCGCTTATTCGGTGTTGAGTCTTGAGTCGATTGAACGGCAGGGGCTCGGCATGAGGCATTGGCGGGAAGCGCTGCAGGATTATTTACAAAGGGAGGGACAGTGCAAGTGATCGAAGGCGTAAAAATCAAAAAGCTGATCAAACACAGCGATGACCGGGGTTTTTTCTCAGAACTCGTCCGTGACGATGAACATCTCTTAGAGCATTTCGGGCAGGCTTCCTGGTCCAAAAGCTATCCCGGCGTCATTAAAGCATTTCACTATCATGAGAAACAGGATGACCTGTGGTTTTTCCCGACGGGCCACGCCCAGGTCGTGCTCCATGACCTTCGCGAAGAGTCGGCAACCAAGGGAGAAACGGATGTCTACTACATGGGAGAAGACAATCCGATGCTCCTTCTCATTCCCAAAGGCGTCGCACACGGATACAGAGTGCTGGGCGAAACCCCGCTGACCATTATTTATTTCACGACAATGTCCTACAATCCGGATCAGCCTGACGAAAAAAGAATCCCGTGGAATGATGACACCATCGGATTTGACTGGCAGACGGCTCACCGGTAGCGCACAAGACGAAGACAGCGGATGTCTTCGTTTTTTTGTGCTGATGTTAGCATTTGCTGTGAATGGAGCTAGTGAATAAGATACGACCGTCGACTATCATGATTGCTGGCCTGAAGGACAATTTCATCAAAAATGTCTTGGAAGATGTCGGTTAATCCTTAATGGAACCAAAAATTAAGAGATTCTTATGTTCTTCTCCTATGAAGAACATACATCCTAAAAAACAATAAATGATTTATAGAATGGGGATAGGATTAGGATTTAATTAGAAAAATCTTAAGAAAAAAGTAATATTTGCTTAAGGGAAAAGAGAACTTTCCTTTATATAGTAGGAGTATATATGGAAAGGGGAAAGCGAATGACATACATCTTAAAAACGAGTCAGCTTACAAAAACATTTAAAGGAAAAGAAGTTGTTTCCGGGGTTAATATGCACGTGAAAAAAGGAGAGATTTATGGATTCTTGGGTCCCAATGGTGCAGGTAAAACAACCATTATGAAAATGATTACCAATTTAATCAAGCCAACAAGTGGGGAAATAGAAATTTTCGGTGAGAAATTAACAGATACGTCATTTGAAGTTTTAAAACGAATGGGCACCATTATTGAATATCCCATTTTCTATGACAACCTCACTGCTAAAGAAAATTTAGATTTCCATTGTGAATATATGGGCTATTACGATAAAAAATCAATTGACCACGCTATCGAGCTTGTAAAGTTACATAATATTGATAATAAAAAAGTGAAAGAGTTTTCTTTAGGAATGAAACAAAGGTTAGGAATAGCCAGAGCTATTTCTACAAGACCAGAACTTCTCATTTTAGACGAGCCGATTAACGGTCTGGATCCAATAGGTATAAAAGAGTTGAGGGATCTCTTTAAGTTACTTTGCAGAGAATATGGAATTACATTATTAGTCTCCAGTCACATTTTAGCCGAAATGGAACAAATGTCAGATACTGTTGGTATCATACAGAATGGCAAGTTAATAAAAGAAGTTTCTATGAAGAGTATAAACGGAAAACAAACAGAGTATGTAGAGGTAAAAGTCCAAAATATAAAAAAAGCGTTATATATTTTAGAGCAAAATCTGGGGATAAGAAATTTTAAAATGATTGACCAGCAATTAATTCGTATCTATGAAACAGCAGTTACACAACAAGAAATCTCTAAAGCACTTATTCTGAATGACATTGGTATAGAAAGTATAAATAAAAAACACAGTTCTTTAGAAGAATACTTCTTAAATTCTATGAATGGGGAGGGAATACACACTAGATAGATTGCCTGTCTGTGTTATGCACCTATTTGCATTGTCTTAAATTCTTCTGCCGGAGGCTAATTGAAATGTTAAAACTTATGAAATTAGAGTACAAAAAACATCACTTATCACAGTATTTTAAATGGGTGGCACTTTGGATATTCATCATCTTTGCCTTAGTGGCTCTTATGGGATGGGAATCTAAAAATGAAAATGAACTTATGTTTCGTGATTATGCAGATTTTATATCTCTAACTAATATTTTAATTAGAATTGTGTTTATTTGTTTTTCTGCTGTGATTTTATCCCGTTTAGTTATTGATGAATATAAAAATAAAACAATACAATTGCTGTTTACTTATCCTTTACAAAGAAAAAAATTAATGCAAGCTAAACTATCTATTGTCTTCCTATTCTGCTTTGTAAGTATTGTTATTGCTACGTTTGTTATTAACTTGTTAATTCTCTTCGTGAGTCCGCACTTATATTTATTCGAGAAGCCTGTTGAAATGAGTGAAGTTGTTTCCGCTATGCCATCGACTCTTCTCACCGCTTTTATGATGGGAGGAGTGAGTCTGATTCCTTTATTTTTCGGCATGAGAAAAAAATCAACTTCTGCTACAATCACTTGGGCTGTCATAATCGGGGTCTTTATCAATGCAACAGTTTCCGACGGAGGAGAAACAGTCAGTTTAAGTCAATTTATTATCATTCCAATTATACTTTGTTTATTTGGTTTTTTAGTGGGTTATCTTTCTTACCGTAAGGTGGATCAGAAAGATTTATTGTAGATAAAAGGAGAAATTATACAATGAAGAAGATTATAGCATCATGTGCAGTGTTAATCGTAATCGGCGGAATTGTTTTAAGCCTTTATAAGACAGATACTAAAAACTTTAAAAAGAACGTGTCCTACAATGTTGAAAAAATTGATACTTTAAAAGTATATACTGACTCATGGGATGTGAAGTTTAAAAAGAGTAATTTAAATAAGGTAACAATATCTGCTGAGGGGAAACAGAAAGATAAGGCTCCAGTTACATTTCAAGAAAATGGGAGAGATTTGGTCGTTAGTCAAAAAGAACAAAAGAATGGCGGCTTTTTGGATGGATTTACTTTTGGGAAGCAGGGCGGCACAATCTATATTAATGTTCCCGATTCAGGTATGAACAATATTGAAATAACCAATAAAGATGGGAATATACAATTAAGTGAAATTTCAGCTGAACATATTGTCGTTGATAATCATTCCGGTGATGAAAAAATCAATAATGTTTCGGCTCATACTGGAAAGTTTTCATCCAAGGATGGGGCGTTAAGCGTTGAAAATAGTTCTTTTGAGAAATTAAATATAACATCTGCAAGCGGCGATAACGAGATGAAGGAAATACATAGTTCCAATGTAAAGGTTACTTCTAAAGATGGAGCGGTTTCAATCAAGGACATAACAGAAGGAACATCTTTATCAGTAAATACGAAATCAGGAGATATAGGTGTATCTTATAAAAAAGCGCCAACTTCACTTGCTGTTTTTGCTCAGAGTAATTCTGATGTAACGTTTGATCTAGATGGGCTTAATAAGAGCCATGATGGCGTAAAACTGAAAAAAGGTGAAATTGGCGCAGGAAGTAATAAAGTGAGTCTATCTAGTGAAGATGGTTCGATAAAGGTGAGATAAAAAGAGAAAAACACAAGACAACAATTCCCGCTATTGAAGAATGGTTGTCTTATTTGTTTGTATTTAAAATATTTTGGAATATTTATCTCCTTTTGTATAAAAAATAATTATAATGAGATTAATTATCTGTATAATGATTGAAATAAACAGTGAATTAAGAATATCAGTTTTATATTTAAGGAGCGGAAAGCTTGGGTTACAAAATATTAATTGTAGAAGACGACCAATTCATAAGCGATATGGTAAGCGAAAGCTTAACGAAAGAAGGGTTTGAAGTAACAGCAGCTTTTGATGGTGAAGAAGCTTTAGACATATTGAACACCCAAAAGTTTGAGGTTATATTGTTGGATTTAATGCTTCCGAAGATAGATGGGATGGAATGTTTAAGAATGATTCGTTCCAAAAGTATGGTTCCCGTTCTTATCATGTCTGCAAAAGATGAAGATGTAGATAAGGCACTTGGTCTCGGCCTCGGGGCTGATGATTATATTTCTAAACCTTTTTCTATGCTGGAGGTAATAGCCAGAATTAAAGCAACCATTAGAAGAGAAAGACACTATAAGAGCTCCCTGTCTTCAAAGGAAGAAAAAATCATTAAAATAGGTGATTTAAGTGTTGACCTGCATGGCTTTTCTGTTAAAAAATTCAATGAAAAGATTAATCTCACGGCAAAAGAATTTAATATTTTAAAACTCTTTATTTCTAATCCTTCACAAGTATATACTAAGTCTCAACTTTATAAATCCGTATGGGAAGATGAGTATCATGGAGATGAGAATGTAATTAATGTTCATATTAGACGGCTTAGAGAGAAAATTGAGGACGATCCATCTCATCCAATGTACATAAAAACTTTGTGGGGAATCGGTTATAAGTTGGGAGATTTTTAAATTGTTTTATATGTTGGTTATTTTATTCATATGCTCTGCAGCAGTAAATATATTTCTTTTCCGAAGCCGATTAAATCTAAGGACTGAGATTAAATATATAAGAAATAAACTTCGAAAAGTTGTTAATGAAGAGACAGGCGAAAGATTATTGCTTAACACGGAAGATAAATATATAAAATCCTTGTTAATTCAAATAAACCGTCTTTTAGACCATAATCAAAAGATCAAAGGGAACTACAATAGTATTGAACTGTCAATGCGAAAAATGTTATCAAATATTTCACACGATTTAAAGACGCCTTTAACAGTTATACTAGGTTATATTGAAATGATAAATAACGATAAAAGTCTGACTTCGGAAAAGGTTATGAGTTTACTAAAAACAGTTAATTTAAAAACGGTCGAGGTATTAGCGTTAATAAACCGTTTTTTTGAACTTGTAAAATTAGAGTCAGGAGATAAAAAATTAAATTCTTCACGAATTGACATATGTGAAGTCAGCCGAAAAATAATTTTGGATTACTACGAAATTTTAATCAGCAAAGAATTTGAAGTAGTGATTGATATACCCGATGATTCTGTCTTTGTTAGCGGAGATGAAGATGCAATTGAGAGGGTTCTGAATAATTTAATTACGAATGCAATTCAATATGGTTCCGATGGTAAGATGGTGGGTTTAAAGATCAGAATAACTGATAATGATGTTTTTGTAGAAGTATCAGATAAAGGAAAAGGAATAAATGAAATGCATAAAGACCGTGTCTTTGAACGAATGTACACATTGGAGGACTCGAGAAATACCAATTATCAGGGAAGCGGATTGGGGCTGACGATTACTAAGAGATTAGTAGAGCAAATGGAAGGAAGTATATCTCTAAATAGTGTCCCCTTCAAAGAAACAACGTTTTCTGTACGTTTAAGACGTATTAAATTTTAATAAATGCAGTAAGGTTTCTTCTGTATACGTCTTCAAATCCCCTTTCTCTTTAATCTGAGAGGCTGACAACAGCCTCTTTTTTTACACACAAAAACCTGGCATGAATCTTGCATATAAAAAGGGGCGTAACGACAATGTGAAAGGGATTGATGGGTTTTGGTGTAAAAGCGCTTACATTTTGTTCTGCCGGTAATTGAAGCTTACACGTAAAATACGATGAGGTGATAAAACATGTCAGCCAACCCGCTTTCTAAAAGCAATCAGAAAGATGAAGAAAAAGAAGTTCTTAATTTGTTCTTGTCAACACAATCGATCATAAAAGAGGCCCTGCGCAAACTGGGGTACCCTGACAATATGTATGAATTGATGAAAGAGCCGATGCGGCTTTTGACCGTCCGCATCCCTGTCAAAATGGACAATGGCTCAGTACAGGTTTTCACGGGCTACCGCTCACAGCATAATGACGCAGTCGGCCCGACAAAAGGAGGCGTGCGGTTTCATCCGGAAGTCAGTGAAGAAGAGGTTAAGGCGCTTTCGGTCTGGATGACTTTAAAATGCGGCATCACAAATCTTCCTTACGGGGGCGGAAAAGGCGGCATCATCTGTGATCCGCGGACGATGTCATTCGGAGAGCTGGAACGGCTGAGCCGCGGATATGTGCGTGCGATCAGCCAGATCGTCGGTCCGACAAAGGATATTCCGGCTCCCGACGTATATACCAACTCGCAGATTATGGCATGGATGATGGACGAATACAGCCGCCTGAGAGAATTTGATTCACCGGGATTCATTACGGGCAAACCGATCGTTCTCGGCGGTTCACAGGGGCGGGAGACAGCGACCGCGCAAGGCGTCACGATTTGTATTGAGGAAGCCGTTAAGAAAAAAGGGATTCCATTGGAAAATGCGCGGATCATCATTCAGGGGTTCGGAAATGCGGGGAGCTTTCTCGCTAAATTTATGCATGACGCCGGCGCCAAGGTGATCGGCATCTCAGACGCCCACGGCGCTTTGTATGACCCTGACGGCCTTGACATTGATTACTTGCTGGATAAGCGGGACAGCTTCGGCACGGTGACGAATCTCTTCTCGGATGTCATAACGAACCGGGAGCTGCTGGAAAAGGACTGTGATATTCTCGTGCCTGCCGCAATCTCCAATCAGATTACGGCTGAAAACGCCCATCACATTAAAGCCTCAATCATTGTGGAGGCGGCGAACGGGCCGACAACGATAGACGCCACGAAAATCCTGAATGAAAGAGGCGTGCTTCTCGTGCCGGATATTTTGGCAAGCGCCGGCGGCGTGACGGTGTCTTATTTTGAATGGGTGCAAAATAATCAAGGCTTTTACTGGTCTGAGGAGGAAGTCGCCGGAAAACTGCGCAGCGTCATGGTGAATTCGTTTGAATCCATTTATCAGACAGCGCATACCCACAAAGTCGATATGCGTTTGGCCGCTTATATGACGGGCATCAGAAAGTCGGCTGAAGCGGCCCGGTTCCGCGGCTGGGTATAAGTGTTACCCGCAAAGAGATTTTGCATCAGTTATATAGCAGATCGCAAAATTTCTTTGCGTTTTCAGATTGCAGCTGACAGATTCGGACAAGCTTCGTCCGCTTTCGGCAAAGATTTTCTCATTTTTATCACAAATTGCTATGCTGGTATGCTTCTTGCATCTTCATAAAGCGTGAGCACACATTACAAAATACGGGGAGGAATTCTAATGACAGTTTCATACGCACACGAACCATTTACAAATTTTCAGGAAGAGACAAATAAACAATCGTTTCAGGAAGCGCTGGCTTATGTGAATTCACAGCTCGGCAAGCATTATCCGCTTATCATCAATGGTGAAGCGATTGAAACGGATAAAAAGATCATTTCCGTCAATCCGGCAGATAAAAAAGAAGTGATCGGTTCTGTATCGGCAGCCGGAAAAGAACTTGCGGAAAAGGCCATGCTGGCTGCGCTGCAGGCATTTCAAACATGGAAAAAAGTACGGCCGGAACACCGCGCGAATGTGCTGTTTAAAGCGGCGGCCATCATCCGCAGAAGAAAGCACGAATTCTCCGCGTATCTAGTGAAAGAAGCCGGAAAACCGTGGAAGGAAGCGGATGCTGATACGGCGGAAGCGATCGACTTTTTAGAGTATTATGCCCGTCAGATGCTGAAACTGAAAGACGGTTCCCCTGTAAAGAGCCGTGACGGAGAATTTAATCAGTATCACTATGAGCCGCTTGGGGTGGGAATCGTCATTTCTCCATTCAACTTCCCGCTTGCGATCATGGCGGGAACGGCGGCGGCAGCCATCGTAACAGGCAACACGATACTGCTGAAACCGGCGGATGCGGCGCCTGTCGTGGCGGCGAAATTTGTTGAAGTGATGAAAGAAGCGGGCCTGCCGGACGGCGTGCTCCAATTCATACCGGGCGACGGAGGAGAAATCGGCGACTATCTGGTTGAGCATCCGAAGACGAGATTTGTGTCGTTTACAGGTTCCCGCGCGGTCGGATGCCGCATCTATGAACGCGCCGCAAAAGTACAGCCGGGCCAAAAGTGGCTGAAACGGGTCATTGCCGAAATGGGAGGGAAAGATACGGTGCTTGTAGACAGAGATGCTGATCTTGATCTTGCCGCTTCCTCAATCGTGTATTCCGCCTTCGGATTCTCAGGCCAAAAATGTTCAGCCGGTTCCCGTGCGGTCATTCATCAGGACGTCTATGATGAAGTTGTTGAAAAAGCCGTCGCTTTAACAAAATCACTCACCGTCGGAAGTCCGGAAGATTTTGATACATACATGGGGCCAGTCATCCACGAAGCATCTTATAATAAAGTCATGAGGTATATCGAAATCGGCAAAACAGAAGGAAAACTCTTGACGGGAGGCGAAGGTGATGATTCAAAAGGATACTTTATTCAGCCGACCATTTTTGCGGATGTTGATGAAAACGCCCGCCTGATGCAGGAGGAAATTTTCGGGCCGGTCGTCGCGATCTCAAAAGCCCGTGATTTCGACCATATGCTTGAGATTGCCAATAATACCGATTACGGACTGACGGGCGCTCTGTTATCGAAAACCCGCGCGCACATTGAACGCGCCCGCGAAGATTTTCACGTCGGGAATCTATACTTCAACCGCGGATGTACGGGAGCGATTGTCGGATACCAGCCGTTCGGCGGTTTCAATATGTCAGGAACCGATTCAAAAGCCGGAGGACCTGACTATCTGATTCTTCATATGCAGGCAAAAACAACGTCTGAAGCCTATTAATCTTTCGGAAATAGCGCGATGAAAAAGAGAGTCGCGCTATTTTCTCTATATGAGGGTAAGGAGGATGGAACATGTATCAGCAGCTCAGCAAAATGCTTCCGGAGGAGAAAATAGAAGCCATTACGAAATCACTGGTGGCGTTAAACAGCATCAACGGCACATTGGGAGAAGGAAAAAAAGCCGACTATATCAAAGATATGATCAAGAGCTTTCCCTACTTTCAGGAGAACCCGTCACATGTGTGGGAGCAGGCGATTCCAGAGGACCCTTACGGCCGCAAAAATATTTTCGCATTTATTGAGGGAAACGGCGACAGCCTGAATACGGTCATTTATCACGCTCATCTTGATACGGTCGGCATCGAGGATTTCGGCCCTTTAAAAGATATCGCTTTTGATTCCGACCGTCTCGCGGAGTATTTCTCAAACTATGAATTTGATCGTGATGTGCAGCGGGACGCCCGCTCAGGCGAGTGGATGTTCGGAAGGGGTTCGGTTGATATGCAGAGCGGTATTGCCGTTCATCTCGCCAATCTGCTTCATTTTTCTGAGCGGCGCGATCAGCTGCCGGGCCATATTCTGTTCATGGCAAACCCGGATGAAGAAAGCCAGCATTCCGGCATTTTAACCAGCATTTCTGAATTAAAACGGCTGAAACAAGAAAAGCAGCTTCGTTATTTAGCAGCGATTAATAACGACTTCATCACGCCGCTGTATGAGGGTGACACGACAAGGTACATCTACACGGGCGCGGCAGGGAAGCTTTTGCCTTGCTTTGCGATTTACGGGCGGGAGGTGCATGTCGGTGATACGCTGTCCGGCATCGACCCGAATTTGATCGCGTCAGAAATCACCAGAAGAATTCACAACAACATTCATATGGCGGAAAACATTGAAGGGGAGCTTGTGCTTCCGCCGACCTGCCTCTACCAGCGTGACAACAAGGAAGCGTATAACGTGCAGACCGCCGTCAGCAGCTATGTCTATTTTAATTATTTTATTTACGAGAAAACCGCCAAAGAAGTCATGGATCAGCTGACTGCCGCGGCTGCCGAAGCCTGCAAAGAGACAGAACAAAAATTATCTGATTATTATGACGAATACTGCGAGAGAACGAGCCTGCCGAAAAAAGAGATGTCATGGAACGTTCAAGTGTACAGTCTGGAAGATTATCTGAAAAGGCTGAGAAGCCGCGGGATAGACCCTGCACAGTGTATCGAGCAGGCATTTAAAACATATGAACATCTTGAACTGCGGATGAGATGCTTTAAAGCCGTCGAGGAACTGCAAAAACTCGATCCTGAGCAGGGAGCTAAAGTCATTATTTTCTATGCGCCGCCTTACCTTCCGCACAATTATCTGAAGGAAGAAAGCACACGGGACCGGCTTTTGCAGCATGTCATTCAAGAAGCCGTCGATAAAACAGCGGCGTCAACGGGAGAAACATTCGCCTTTAAAAAGTTTTTCCCTTATTTAGCGGACGGAAGCTTTTTATCGCTGCATGAAACAGACGCGGAGGTCTCCGCCTTTACCGATAATTTTCCAGGCTGGGATGTCATCGGGATGATTCCTTTTAAAGAAATCAGGGAATTGAATATTCCGTCGATCAATATAGGGGTATACGGAAAGGACGGCCATAAATGGACGGAACGCGTGTATAAGCCGTACACATTCCATGTGCTGCCGGAACTCATTCAGCAGACGACAATGCACCTTTTGCACAGCTACCGATTAGACATACGCACAAATGGCTGACATAACGGAATAAGGGGGATGTATATGCAGGGAGATACCAATCAAACTGAATTGCAGCGCACGATGAAGGGCCGGCATTTGTTTATGATCGCCCTCGGCGGCGTGATCGGGACGGGTCTTTTTCTGGGCTCCGGTTTTACGATCAGTGAAGCGGGACCGATCGGCGCGATATTGGCTTATGTGATCGGCGGATTTTTAATGTATCTGGTGATGCTTTGTTTGGGGGAGCTCGCGGTCGCCATGCCGGTCGCAGGATCATTTCAGGCGTATGCCGCAAAGTTTCTCGGGCCGTCGACGGGTTTTACGATCGGATGGATGTACGCATTCAGCTGGGCCAATACAGTGGGGCTTGAACTGACGTCGGCGGGGATTTTAATGCAGCGGTGGTTTCCGGCCGTTCCGATTTGGGTGTGGTGCCTTGTATTCGGCGTCGTCATTTTTTCCATTAACGCGCTGTCTGCGCGGAGTTTTGCGGAAATGGAATTTTGGTTTTCCAGCATTAAGGTCATGGCCATTGTATTGTTTATTATTCTCGGCTGCGCTGCGGTATTCGGCTTTGTCGGTTTTAACGGCGGGCAGACGGCTCCGTATCTGTCAAACTTTACGACGGACAAAGGGCTTTTCCCGAACGGTGCCCAAGCCGTGCTGTTTACCCTTGTCATGGTGAATTTTTCATTCCAGGGCACCGAGCTGGTCGGAATCGCCTCGGGAGAAAGCGAAAACCCGGAAAAGACGCTTCCCCGCTCAATCCGAAACGTCATATGGCGGACGCTGTTTTTCTTCGTGCTGGCGATGTTTGTTCTCGTGTCCATTTTGCCGTACCAAACGGCAGGCGTCATCGAAAGCCCGTTTGTGGCTGTGCTGGATAAAATCGGCGTTCCCTATGCGGCTGATATCATGAACTTTGTCATTCTGACCGCCATGCTGTCGGTGGCGAATTCCGGACTGTATGCTTCGTCCAGAATGATGTGGTCCCTGTCAAAAACTAAGATGGGCCCCGCTTCCTTAACGAAACTGACGAAAAAAGGCGTGCCTCTGAAAGCTCTTTCCATCACCATCGCTATCTCCGGTTTATCCCTGCTGACAAGTGTATTCGCGGCTGAAACGGTGTATGTGTGGCTCATTTCCATCTCCGGTATGATTACCGTCGTCGCGTGGATGTCAATCTGCGCTTCACAATTCGTTTTCCGGAGACGCTTTCTCGCTGAAGGAGGAAATCTGAAAGACCTGGCATTTAAAACGCCTCTTTATCCGATCGTGCCGATTCTCGGATTTTCGGTTTACGGTCTTATCTTAATCAGTCTCATCTTTATTCCCGACCAGCGTATCGGTCTGTACTGCGGCGTCCCGCTGATGATCATCTGTTACGCGTATTATCACTTCGGTATCAAAAAACGCCTGAAGCGTGAGCCGGCTTCTTCGGAAAAAGGCGCTGCCGGATAAGAAAAAAAGCCCGCCGCTTTAAGCGGAGGGCTTTACTTTGTTTTCCGTTTTGCCGACAGCACATAGGATAGAACGGCACAGAACTCAAAACCGAAAATGCTGACGGCCATCGGCCAGGCATTTTCTTCTCCGGCAATACCGACAAGGGGAGCGGCAGCCGCACCCCCGATAAAGGGCAGGAGTCCGAGAAGAGCCGCAGCGCTTCCCGCGCCTTTCTCCTGTTTCTGCATAGCCAAAGAAAATCCCGTCGTCGTGACGATCCCGACAGAAGAAACAATGATGAATAAAGAAATGCAGACCGCCGTCAGGCCTAAACCAAACGCAAGTGATAAAAGCAAAGCGATGCTTCCGATGACGGCGATCAACAGCCCGGAGACAAACAGCTTCTGTTCATCATGTGTTTTAGCCATCCGTCCGGTGATTTGGGTGGCGCATATGATTCCCGCACCGTTTACGGCGAACAGCAGGCTGAACATTTGCGCTGATACGCCGTAGATGTTTTGCAGTACAAACGGCGACCCGGCAATGTATGCGAACATGCCGGTCATCACAAATGCCTGGCTGAGCGCAAATCCCATAAACATCCGGTCGCCAAGCAGGCCGCGAAACGTCATCAGCGTCTCCCGGAGTCCGCCGCTTGTCCGCTTTTCCGGCGGGAGTGATTCAGGCAACGCCGTAAGCACGGCGGCAGAAATGATACAGCCGATCACTGCCAGCACGATAAATACGATTTTCCAGCCGGCGAACTGAAGGATAAATCCCCCTGTAATCGGCGCTAAAATCGGCGCCGCCCCATTGACGAGCATCAGTAATGAGAAAAAAGCCGTCAATTCTTTTCCGGAATACATATCGCGTGCGGAAGCCCGTGCGATGACGATTCCGGCCGCCCCGGTGAATCCTTGAATAAACCTCATGACAATTAAAAACGAAACAGAAGGGCTGAAGGCGCATAATAAAGAAGACAGCGTATAAAGCAGCAATGACAGAATCAGCGGTTTCCGGCGCCCGATCATATCACTGAGCGGCCCGACAACGATCTGCCCGACCGCCAGCCCCAAAAGACAAAACGTCAGGCTCAGCTGCGCAAGTGACGCTGTCGTATGAAGATCGGCCGCCACTTCAGGCAAAGCGGGCAGATACATATCGAGCGAAAGCGGCCCGAATGAAGCGAGCGTCCCGAGAATCAGTACCATGCCGAGGCCTGCGCGGGCGGCCTTTGAATCAGCGTTATTCATTCCATGACCCCCACCTTAACAAATGATTCTATCACTATAGCATAACCGGACGGCGTATTTTATATTATTTGTTGAATATAAACTAAATATTTTATTTAAAATCTGAATGTAAATAAAAAATCAGAATTGGTTTTCATGTGAAATGTAAAATGAAACATAAGGATGCTAAACTATAAAACAACAAAAGGTAGAAAAGTTTTACGGAAGAGGTGTTCAAAGAGCATGAACAGCAAACAAACCGATCACATCGAAACGAAACGCCGATTTCCGATCTGTCTCGCGCTTGCTTTGACATTAGGCGTATTTGCCGCGGGTTCTGAAGAGCTGGTGATTTCTCCGCTGCTTCCGGATTTAGCGCGGGCTTTCAGCTCGGATGTCAGTGTGCTGGCGCTTTCCATCAGTATTTACGGAGTGATGATTTTTATCGGCGCGCCGCTTCTCGTTCCGCTGGGAGATAAATATTCCCGGGAGCTCAGCCTGATGGCGGGGCTGCTTATATTTACGGCCGGCACGGTGATCTGCGCGCTGGCGCACAATCTCTTTTTCTTCTTTCTGGGCAGGGCGCTTTCCGGGCTTGCGGCGGGTGCGTTTGTGCCGACAGCATATGCGGTGGTCGGCGACCGTGTGCCTTATGCGTACCGCGGCAAGGTGATGGGTCTGATCGTGTCAAGCTGGTCGCTCGCTTTGATTTTCGGCGTTCCGATCGGCTCTTTTATCGGCGGTGTTTTGAATTGGAGGTGGACGTTTTGGATTTTCGCCCTCATGTCTGTCCTCGTTGCTTCGCTCATTTTCATTGAGGCGCGCCGCAGTACGGCGGATGGGGATAAAACAGAAGAGGAAAACGGACGGCAGGCAGGCACTTTCCGGGATGCGCTGAAGGTGCCCCGTGTCCCTGTATACCTCACGATCACTTTTTGCAACATGATCGGTTTTTACGGCATGTATTCCTTTCTCGGCACCTATCTTCACCGCATGCTCCCGGGGGGAAATACAGCTTCAGGGCTGCTGATCATGGTGTACGGAATCGGTTTTTCCATGAGCGTGTTCACCGGAAAAATCGCAGATAAGGCGGGGAAAATGCGCTCTTTGATCGCGGCATTGGCCGTGATCAGCATATGGCTTTCCTGTCTCGCCTATGCGCCGTCATCAATGCCGTTTTTGGTCATCGGGTTATTCGTCTGGGGATTGATGCAAAGCCTGACGGTGACCTTGCTCAGCACCATTTTAAGTGATTGCTCACAGAGCCGCCGGGGCAAAATCATGGCATTTTACAGCCTGGCGTCCAATTTGGCCGTCACCTTGGGTTCTGCTGTCATGGGTCCGGTCTATGTCGAATACGGATATGCAGCTGTCGGATTTATCTGTGCGGCCGTCACCCTCATCGGTTTTGTCCTCAGCGTTTTCGCATACAGAAGGTATGGGAAATATGAGCATCAGGCCGACCAATCATTGTATCGGTAAAATAAAGTTTCTATAATTTTGTAAATGTTAATTTTTAACACCTTATATCTTAAGGTGTTTTTTAATATATAGGAATAATTATCAATATTTTCAAATAATATTGACAGCTTGAACGTCTATGGATAATATTTACTTAAAATTTAACAGATTGGTTGGTGCTCATGATTATATTGGATAATAGCATTCAAACAAAAAGCAAGGCTTATTCAATATCTAAACTGATTACGATCAACACGCTCGGTCCTGAAGGGACAAGCAGTGAGTACGCAGCAAAAAACTTCATCACCAATTTTACCCTTCTCCAAGGGGTGAACAGTAAATTATCACTGCATGATACATTTGAATCGTGCATTGAAAAAACGCTTCAAAGTCCGCTGGAATACACAATTGTGCCTCACGCGTATGACGGCATTAAGCACTTCTACATGAGACCGGATCTGCAGCTTCTGCAAATTTTCAGGTGCGACACCCCGATGTACGGCCTGGCTGTCCGGCCCGGTTTTGAATATACGGATGACATGCTTGATAAGGCTGTCATCGTATCCCACCCGTCTCCTATCAATTTGATTAAGTATTTTACCCGTAAAGATGTCACGTTTGATCTGGTGAACTCAACGAGCGCAGCCGCGAAAAGAGTGAAGGACGGTTTGTCCGACATCGCGCTGACAAATGAGCTGGCCAGACAAAAGTACGGCCTTCACTTTGTCAAAACATTTAAAAGCATTCCCATGAGCTGGTCATTATTCGGAAAAGGAGAGATTCATGATGAAAACTGAACAAGATTTGCAGGAACTTTATTTCCCGACGCCTAAATTAATAGAATGGGATAACGGAGTAAGACAATATTCGTCCGTCAGAGGCGATACGGAAGTTCTGCTTTCTTACGTTCCGCCGCATACAAACGTGGAACCGCATCAGCATAAGGAAGTCCAAATCGGCCTTGTCGTTTCCGGCGAGCTGTCCATGACTGTCGGAGATGTCACAAGAAAGATGACCGCGCTGGAATCAGCCTATATCGCGCCTCCTAACGTGCCTCACGGCGCAAGAAATGAGACGGATCAAGAAGTGATCGCCATTGATATTAAACGCCTGAAAGCCGGTGAAACCTACACAAGCCCCGAGGACTATTTTTTGAATATTTTTAAAACGAGAGACTTATTGCCTGGGATGGAAGTCACGTTCTTCGTGGAAGACTGGGTGGAAATCATGCTTGCCAACATTCCGGGCAATGGAGGAGAAATGCCGTTTCATAAACACCGCAATGAACAGATCGGCATCTGCATCGGCGGCGGCTATGATATGACCATTGAAGGCTGCAAAGTGGATATGACATTCGGCACAGCTTATTTCTGCGATCCGAGAGAAGATCACGGCGCCATCAACAGATTTGAAAAAGATTCAAAATCAGTCAATATCTTTTTCCCTCCGCGCTATAACAGAGCAAAAGCGAAAAAATTAGAGGCGAAAGAGTCATGAACCTGACGGATAAAACCGTCCTCATCACAGGGGGCGCATCAGGCATCGGTTATGCCGCGGTTCAGGCGTTTCTGAATCAGCAGGCGAATGTGGTCGTCGCGGATATTGATGAGGCGCAGGGAGAAGCGATGATCAGGAAAGAAAACAATGACAGGCTGCATTTTGTGCAGACGGATATTACAGATGAACCGGCATGTCAAAACGCCATCCGGTCAGCGGTAGACAAGTTCGGCGGATTGGATGTGTTAATCAATAACGCCGGCATCGAAATTGTCGCGCCGATTCATGAGATGGAGCTGAGCGATTGGAACAAGGTGCTCAACGTCAATCTGACGGGCATGTTTCTTATGAGCAAGCACGCGCTCAAGTATATGCTCAAAAGCGGCAAGGGCAATATCATTAACACGTGCTCCGTCGGAGGAGTCGTTGCATGGCCCGACATTCCCGCATATAACGCCTCTAAAGGCGGCGTATTGCAGCTGACGCGTTCGATGGCCGTCGATTACGCCAAACACAACATCCGCGTCAATTGCGTGTGCCCGGGAATCATTGACACACCTTTGAATGAAAAGTCGTTCCTTGAAAACAACGAAGGCACGCTTGAAGAAATCAAAAAAGAAAAAGCGAAAGTCAATCCGCTGCTGAGACTCGGCAAGCCTGAAGAAATAGCGAACGTCATGCTGTTTCTCGCGTCGGATTTATCAAGCTATATGACCGGAAGCGCGATCACCGCAGACGGTGGATACACCGCACAATAGAGAAGGAGTGTTTACATATGGAGAGAAAAACAGTATTGGTCATTGCTGATCTTGGAGGCTGCCCGCCGCACATGTTTTATAAAAGCGCTGCTGAAAAATATAACCTGGTCAGCTTTATTCCAAGGCCTTTTGCAATTACAGCCTCTCATGCAGCTTTGATTGAAAAATACTCGGTCGCGGTCATTAAAGATAAAGACTATTTTAAGAGTCTGGATGATTTTGAGCATCCCGATTCGATTTACTGGGCTCATGAAGATCATGACAAACCTGAGGAAGAAGTAGTCGAAGAAATCGTCAAGGTGGCCGGCATGTTCGCGGTTGACGCCATTACGACCAACAATGAACTGTTTATCGCTCCGATGGCAAAAGCGTGTGAACGTCTCGGCCTGCGGGGAGCGGGCGTACAGGCCGCTGAAAATGCCAGAGATAAAAACAAAATGAGAGCCGCCTTCAACCGGGCCGGCGTCAAATCCATCAAAAACAAACGGGTGACGACGCTGGAAGATTTCCGCGCCGCGCTTCAGGAAATCGGAACGCCGCTCATTCTGAAGCCTACATATCTGGCGAGCTCCATCGGCGTGACGCTTATCAAAGAGAGGGAAACGGCAGAAGCCGAATTTAACAGAGTCAATGAATACCTGAAGTCGATCAACGTACCGAAAGCGGTCACGTTTGAAGCGCCGTTTATCGCGGAAGAATTTTTGCAGGGCGAGTATGACGACTGGTACGAAACAAGCGGTTATTCCGACTATATCAGTATAGAAGGCATCATGGCCGACGGGGAATACTTCCCTGTCGCGATTCATGATAAAACACCGCAAATCGGATTCACGGAGACATCGCATATTACGCCGTCCATCCTGGATGATGACGCGAAGCGGAAAATCGTCGAAGCAGCCAAAAAGGCGAATGAAGGACTAGGCCTCGAAAACTGCGCAACACATACAGAGATTAAATTAATGAAAAACCGGGAAGCCGGACTGATTGAATCAGCGGCACGATTTGCGGGCTGGAACATGATTCCGAATATTAAAAAGGTCTTCGGCGTCGATATGGCGCAGCTGTTATTGGATGTTCTCTGTTTCGGAAAAGAAGCCGATCTGCCGAAAGGATTATTGGAGCAGGAGCCATGCTATGTCGCCGACTGCCACTTGTATCCTCAGCATTTCAAAGAGAACGGCCAGCTGCCTGAGACGGCTGTCGATTTCGTCATTGAAAGCATTGACATTCCCGACGGCGTCTTAAAGGGAGACACCGAAATCGTTTCTTTCTCGGCGGCCGAGGCGGGTACGTCCGTGGATCTGCGGCTGTTCGAAGCGTTCAACAGCATTGCGGCGTTCGAGCTGAAAGGAAGCAATTCGGGTGACGTGGCCGAATCAATCAAACAAATTCAGCAGCAGGCGAAGCTGACTGCAAAGTATGCGTTACCGGTATGAAACAGCTGAAACCGAACTCTAAGTATTTGCTTTTCGGGCAGGCGCTTTCGTTTATGGGAGACTATTGCGTTCTCCCGGCCCTGCTCATTTTGTCTACATACTATCATGACTACTGGGTGACGTCCGGCGTCATCGCGGTCCGCAGTATTCCGATGGTGTTTCAGCCGTTTTTAGGCGTGCTCGTGGACCGGCTCGACAGGGTGAAAATCATGCTGTGGACGGATGTGATCAGAGGTGTCATCTTTTTGGGGCTGACATTTCTCCCGAAAGGCGAATATCCGCTGCTTTTTCTGGCGCTGCTGTTTGTTTCTTACGGAAGCGGCGTGTTTTTTAATCCGGCACGTCTCGCGGTCATGTCGTCTTTAGAAGCGGATATTAAAAATATCAACACTTTGTTTGCAAAAGCCACGACGATTTCGATTATTGTCGGCGCTGCAGCCGGCGGACTTTTTCTGTTAGGCGGTTCTGTGGAGCTTGCCGTCGCGTTTAACGGGGTGACCTATCTTGTCTCCGCGTTTTTCATCAGCCGCATTAAGCTTCAATACGTGCCGATTCAGTCAGAAAACGTGAGAGAAGCTTTTCAGTCGTTTAAAGAAGGCCTGAAGGAAATCAAAACAAATGCTTTTGTGTTAAACGCCATGTTCACGATGATTACGATGGCGCTTTTGTGGGGTGTCGTCTACAGCTATTTCCCGATTGTCAGCCGCTTTTTAGGCGACGGGGAAATCGGCAATTTCATCCTGACGTTCTGTATCGGCTTCGGCGGCTTTATCGGCGCCGCTCTTGTCAGCAAATGGGGCTTTAACAACAATAAAGGGCTGATGTATTTTACAGTGTTATCGATCGTCTCGCTTGCGCTGTTTTTGTTTACCCCGATTTTCGCCGTGTCAGTCATTGCTGCCATTCTTTTCTTTATCGCAATGGAATACGGTGAAGTGCTGGCAAAGGTCAAAGTTCAGGAGAACGCGGCGAACCAGATTCAGGGCCGGATTTTTTCGGTGGCGGAGGCCTCCATCGGATTGTGCATCGCCGTCGGTTCCATGCTGATCAACATTGTAGACGCGGCAGTTATCATGGCGTTTATCGTCCTTTTGGTCAGCGGGCTGTTTCTGCATACAAAACTGGTCAATAAATCCTTTTCAGAACGGAATAACGAATCAGAGCAAATTCATTTATAAGGAGCCTTTCAGATGGAAATCATACCGTCCGACGTCATCAAGACACTTCCGAAACAGGAATTTTCGCTCGTTTTTCAAAAGGTAAAAGAGATGGAGAAAACGGGAGTCCAGATCATTAATCTCGGGCAGGGGAATCCCGATCTCCCCACTCCGCCGCATATCGTTGAAACATTGCGGGAGGCTGCGCTGAATCCTTCGTATCACGGATACGGCCCGTTCAGAGGCTATCCGTTTCTGAAAGAAGCCATCGCGGAATTTTATGAGAGAGAGTACGGGGTATCGGTCAATCCGGAGACAGAAGTCGCGCTGTTCGGCGGAGGGAAAGCTGGTTTGTACGTTTTGACGCAATGCCTGCTGAACCCCGGCGATATCGCCTTAGTCCCGAACCCCGGCTACCCTGAGTATTTATCGGGCATTACAATGGCCAGAGCGGAGCTGCATGAGATGCCGCTTCATCCGGAAAACGGCTATCTGCCGGATTTTGAGCGGATTGATCCCGCCGTCCTGAAAAAAGCCAAGCTGATGTTTTTGAATTACCCGAATAACCCGACGGGCGCAACTGCGGATCAGGCGTTTTATGAAAAAGCGGCTGCGTTTGCAAAAAAACATGACATCCACCTTATTCATGATTTTGCATACGGCGCGTTCGAATTTGATCAGAACCCGGCCAGCTTTCTTCAGGCGAAAGAAGCGAAAACGGTCGGCGCGGAGCTTTATTCATTTTCGAAAACCTTCAATATGGCAGGCTGGAGAATGGCATTTGCCGTGGGGAATGAGAAAATCATTCAGGCGGTCAATGAGTTTCAGGATCACGTCTTCGTCGGCATGTTCGGCGGTCTTCAGCAGGCGGCAGCGGCGGCGCTGTCAGGAAGTCCTGATCATACGGAGCGTCTGAAGCGTACATATAAAGAACGGATTGACTTTTTCACGGCGTTATGTGAAAAGGAATTAGGCTGGAGCATTGAAAAACCGAAAGGGACTTTTTATGTTTGGGCTGAAATTCCGAATGAATTCGAGTCCTCACACCAGTTTTCGGACTATCTGCTGGAGCATGCCCATGTTGTCGTGACGCCCGGCGAGATTTTCGGAAGCGGCGGAAAGCGTTATGTCAGAATATCAATGGTGGCCAAGCAGGGCGATTTGAGGGAATTCGTGCTGCGGATTCAAAAGCTCGGTTTGTCCTTTCCTTCATTACAAGAAACATCCCGCTGAGAGCGGGATGTTTTTATTATATGCTTTTCATGCTGCCGCCGTCGGCTGACACTTGCTGCCCGGTAATATAAGAGGCTTCTTCAGAGGCAAGAAAGGCAGCCAGCGCCGCGGTTTCTTCCGCAGTTCCGACACGCTTCATCGGGACGCCTGAGGCAATCCGTTCTTCCGCTTCCGCTTTAGAAATGCCGTTTTTCTTCATGACATTCTTCACGAATTGGTGATAACGGTCTGTGGCGATAAATCCGGGATTCAGACAGTTGACAGTAATGTGAAAAGGCGCAAGCTGAATGGCGATGTTTTTGCTGGCATTAATTAAAGCGGCGTTCATCATGCTGTTGGTAAACATATTGGCGCCGGGTTCTTTCCATAGGTTTCCGACGATATTAATGATTCTGCCGAATTCGTGCTGTTTCATGATTGCTGCGGCCGTTTTCATAGAGTCGATATAAGCGATTGTTTTATTCGTAAAGGTATTTGTCATATCCTCTATATCGCAGGTTTCAAAGGTATCCGGCGAGCCGCCCGGAATGTTGTTGATCAATACATCAAGCCGTCCGCATTGTGATCTGATCTCTTCAAAAATGCCGGCTCTCGTCTTCTGGTCCGACATATCCCCGGCCAGAACGGTGACGCCCGCATCCGGATGTTTGGCGAGGATCTCTTCTTTTACCGATTCGATATTTTCGGGAACTCGTGAATTAATGACGGTATGAAAGCCATTGTCCGCCAGTTTCAGAGCGATCGCTTTGCCGATCCCCTGACTGGCTCCCATAATAAATGCGGTTCGTTTTGACAACTGTCTGCACCCCTTTACCAAAATGGAATCTCCTTTACATCGTAAAAAAAAATGATAAAAATAGCAAATTTTATTTAAATTCTGACAAAGAAAAAACCCGCCGGACAGGCGGGTGGGTGTTACACGTGCAAAAACTTCGGAAGCGTGTCGAGAGACAAGCGGTTTCCGACAAAAAATGAACCGAATTCGCCGTAGCGCGCGCTGACTTCATCAAAGCGCATTTCGTAAACAAGTTTTTTGAACTGAAGCACATCATCGCTGAAGAGCGTGACGCCCCATTCGTAATCGTCAAAACCGACAGATCCCGTGATAATCTGTTTGACTTTGCCGGCATAGCTCCGTCCGATCAAGCCGTGGCTTCTCATCAGATTTCTGCGTTCATCCATAGAAAGCATGTACCAGTTGTCATTGCCGCTTCTTCTTTTATCCATCGGATAGAAGCAGACGTATTTCGCTTCAGGCAGCTCAGGATACAGGCGGGCGCGGACATGCGGGTTTTCATACGGATCGCCTTCTCCGCTTGCGAGGTAGTTGCTCAGCTCAACCACGGACACGTAAGAATAAGCCGGGATTGTAAATTCAGCAAGCTTTGATTTGTTAAATTCAAGCTCGATTTCGTTCAGCTCTTCCATTGTCGGGCGAAGAATCATCAGCATAAAATCAGCTTTCTGTCCGACGATGCTGTAGATGGTTTGCGAGCCTTTGCCTTCTTTTTGGGCGACGCCCCATTTTTCAAGCAGTCCCGTAAATTCGTGAATAATCGACAGGCGCTCATCGCTGGATAACATCTTCCATGACGTCCAGTCCATTGTGCGGAAATCGTGAAGCGCGTACCAGCCGTCAAGCGTTTGGGCGGCTTCGTTCGTTTTTTGCTGCTCACTCATGTATCTTCACTCCTATATCTATTCATTGATGCCTTCACTATATCACAGTTTAACCGTTTCGGCTGTGGAGAAACCTTGAATAATCCGAAGCCTTGTGTCAGAAACTATGCCGTGAACAAACGGTCAATTAAATTAGTTAGAAAAATAAGATTTCTTTTTGAAAGCGCTATAATGGAAGTTGGTTATTTGAATTTAGCTGGAAGAAGAGTATGCTGTAAAAGTAAGCGTTTTTTGTCAACATAGAGGAGGGTATATCGTGGCAGATTTATTTACAAAAGTACAAGAAAAAGTCGCAGGAAAAGATGTGAAAATCGTATTTCCTGAAGGGTTGGACGAACGTATCCTGGTTGCGGTCAACAACTTGGCGGGCAACAAGGTATTAAAGCCGATCGTAGTCGGCAATAAAGAAGACATTCAAGCAAAAGCGAAAGAATTAAACCTTACGCTTGACGGCGTGGACATTTTTGACCCGCATACATATGAAGGCATGGAAGAACTCGTTCAGGCTTTCGTAGAACGCCGCAAAGGCAAAGCGACGGAAGAACAGGCCCGCAAAGCTTTGCTGGACGAAAACTATTTCGGCACGATGCTTGTGTACAAAGGTCTCGCAGACGGACTTGTCAGCGGAGCTGCACATTCTACAGCCGATACGGTGCGCCCTGCACTTCAAATCATTAAAACAAAAGAAGGCGTGAAAAAAACATCAGGCGTCTTCATCATGGCCCGCGGTGACGAGCAATATGTATTCGCTGATTGCGCGATCAACATTGCCCCTGACAGCCAGGACCTTGCCGAAATCGCCATTGAAAGCGCCAATACGGCTCAAATGTTTGACATTGACCCGCGCGTTGCCATGCTCAGCTTCTCTACAAAAGGATCGGCGAAATCAGACGAGACGGACAAAGTGGCTGAAGCCGTGAAAATTGCGAAGGAAAAAGCGCCTGAGCTTACGCTGGACGGCGAATTCCAATTCGACGCTGCATTTGTGCCGTCTGTCGCGGAGAAAAAAGCGCCGGACTCCGACATTAAAGGAGACGCGAATGTATTTGTATTCCCAAGCCTTGAAGCAGGAAACATCGGCTACAAAATCGCTCAGCGCTTAGGCGGCTTTGAAGCGGTCGGACCGATTCTGCAAGGATTGAATATGCCTGTAAACGATCTTTCCAGAGGATGTAATGCGGAAGACGTCTACAATCTTGCGTTAATTACGGCTGCTCAAGCGCTGTAATCCGCAAAAGCCGGCCTTTACGAGGGCCGGCATTTTTTATAGAAAAAACGTCACTGCGGCCCAGCCGAACAGGGACAAACAGAGAGAGCCAATCAAGCCTGCTGCGAGCGCCCGCCAGCCGTTATGACGAAACGCCGATATATGGACTTTCAAACCGAGACCCGCCATCGCCATGCCGATGAAAACATAAGACACTTGAACAAGAAATTCGGAATGCGCGGCTGAAATGACGCCTGATGTATGGATGGCGCTCATTCCGAGAAATCCGAAGATAAACCAAGGGATGGGGAGTGAAGCGGCAGAAGCCGTCTTTGACTTTCCGCTGCGGCGCGCCCGCATTCCGAGCATGAATGCGGCCGGGACGAGCAGCGCGACCCGGGTCAGTTTGACGATCACCGCCATCTCGACGGCTGCTTTTCCTCCGGCGCTGCCGGCCGCCGCCGCATGCGCCACCTCGTGAAGCGTTGCCCCGCAAAAGGCTCCGTAAGCCGCAGGAGAAAAGCCCAATACATGATAAGAAAGAGAATATACAACAGTAAAAACGGTTCCTAATAACGAAACGGCGGCCGCGCTGATGGCGGCTGCATTTTCATTTGATCTGATCTGCGGCGCGATCGCGGCAATGGCAGCCGCTCCGCAGATCGCTGTGCCGCAGGCTGTCAGCGTGCTGAGTGTCTGATCTATACGGAACAGCCGGGACAGTCCGTATACAACTGCACCCGCAAACATCATACAGCAGACGGCAATTGCAAATACGTGCCAGCCCGCATGATAGATATCCGCCAGATTCAGTCTCATACCAAGCAGGATGATGCCTGCTTTCAGCAAGTATTTGCTTGAGAACGCGATCCCCGGCTCTAATGCCGCCCGCTGTCCGAATACGGCGCGCCAAAGCATGCCGATCAGCATTGCAAGGACAAGCATTCCGAACATATGCAAAAACGGCAGGCGGCTGACATAGAAAGCCGCAAACGCAATTCCTGCGGTAACTGAAACACCTTTTACCATCTTCATCTCAGTCACTTCCCATTATCTTGATAACTCCACTTTACTGCGGTCTTAATCATTAGTAAAATATATTTATATGATCTAAACGATTAGGAAAAATAATGATTAGGGGCGATGCTTTTTGTATTATGGGGAACTGAAAACATTCATTGCCGTCGTGGAAGAAAAAAACTTTACAAAGGCGGCGCAGAAGCTGATGATTTCTCAGCCAAGCGTCAGCCTTCACATTAAAAACCTGGAGAAAGAATTTCAAACCGCCTTGCTGAACCGCTCTCCGAAGCACTTTACGACTACGCCGACGGGGGACATCCTCTATCAGCGCGCCAAGCAGATGGTCTTTTTGTACGAACAGGCGAAAACCGAAATTTACGCCCATCATCATTATGTCAAAGGGAAGCTCAAAATCGCCGCGAGCTTTACCATCGGCGAATATATTCTGCCGCCGCTTCTCGCAAAGCTTCATGACGAGTATCCCGAGCTGAACCTGGACGTCATGATCGGAAACACGGAGGAGGTCAGCGAAGCGGTTCGGATGCTTCAAGCCGATATCGGATTAATTGAAGGGCATACGGGGAAAAACGAGCTCGACATTCAGCCGTTTATGGAGGATGAATTGTGTATTGCCGCACCGAACGGACACCCGCTCGCCGGCAGAAAAAACATCCCGGCTGCCGAATTGCAAAATCAAGCGTGGGTGACGAGGGAGAAGGGTTCGGGAACGAGGGAATATTTAGACCACGTCCTTCAATCAAACGGACTGCGGCCGACATCCATGATGACGATCAGCAGCAACCAGGGCGTCAAAGAAGCCGTGATCAGCGGAATGGGTCTTTCCGTTCTGTCAAAAAGCGTGCTGCAAAAGGATCTGCTTCACGGCAGCATTTCCGTGCTTGAGATAAAAGGATTCTCCTTAAAACGGAAGCTGTCTATCATCCAATCTTCCATTATGGAGAACACAAAAAACAAAGAAATCTTCATCGCACTTTTGAAAAGCCAATTTCAATCATCTCAAGCGGAGTGATATAATAAATGCATGGAAAGCCTATGACGAAAGGGATTTAATATAGATGGGAAAGCAACCGATTGATTTACTGATGCAGCCGAGCTGGAGAATCATTGACCAATCCAGCCTCGGCCCTTATTTTGATGCGAAGCAGTCATTCGCAATGGATGATACGCTGTGCGCCTCCGTAGGCAAAGGGGAATCGCCTGCGACGGCACGCTCCTGGGTGCACCACCGGACGATCGTGCTCGGCATTCAGGACACGCGCCTGCCGTTTTTAGAGGACGGCGTGAAATTGCTGGAGGACGAAGGCTACCGTGTCATTGTCCGCAATTCCGGAGGCCTCGCCGTCGTACTGGACGAAGGCGTATTGAATATCTCGCTTATCTTTGAAGATGAGAAAAAAGGCATCGACATCGACAGAGGCTACGAGGCGATGACAGAGCTGGTGCGGCGGATGCTGCGTCCGCATAATGCCGAAATTAAAGCATATGAAATTAAAGGATCGTACTGTCCGGGCAGCTATGATCTCAGCATCGGCGGCCGAAAATTCGCGGGAATCTCACAAAGGCGCCTGCGGGGCGGAACCGCGGTTCAGATTTACCTCTGCGCCGATAAAAGCGGAAGCGAACGCGCCGATCTGATCAGACGTTTCTATCAAGCCGCTTTAAAAGACAAAAGCAACGATACAAAAGGCGTGTACCCCGACATCCGGCCCGAAACGATGGCTTCATTAAGCGAATTGCTGCAAACGGACATTACCGTGCAAGACTTAATGCTGACGCTTTTGACTGAACTGAAGGAACTCAGCGGACGCCTGTATGCAGCCGGATTATCGCCGGAAGAGGAAATGGTATTTGAAAAAAATCTGACCCGAATGCTGGAACGGAATGAGAAGGTGTTCGGCACGCAGGAAAGCTTGGACTAAGTCCGGGCTTTTTTGTTTTTTTTTGGTAATTATATACTATTTAGTTATAGTGAAAAAAGAAGTGTTGTATGAAAACTAGTTTACATTATATACCTTATTTGATTAATATATTTATGTAGGTTCCAAATAATTCTATAAACTGAAGGAGATGGAGATATGAACTTTAAAAAAATAAAAGAAGAAAAAAGAATCACGATCCCGACACATTTGTTAGCCGGAGATGCGGAACAATCAGGCAATTCTTTCGCTTGGAGCGGCTGGGTGCTTGTAGTGCCGAGCCAAGAAGACAATCAAAATCCGAATTTGAATTTCTCTGATTTAGCCGCTCAAAAGTAGGATAATCACTGTTTGGAGCCTACACATCTGAGACGAGGCGGTGAGAGTGTGACACAAGAGTATATAAGAGAAATTAAGCGGGGAGCACTGTCATGGATTGTTAAAAATATCCATTACTTTGATATGAATCATAAAGTAGCGAATGATTTCAGGTGGCGCCTTAAAACATTTATAGAACTCATTTTTCTTACCAATTACCTGATCAGAAATCAGGCAGATGATAAGGAAGTTGCTGTTTTAACGGAGTTTATTACAGAAAGGCTCCGTAATGATCAGCTTGAAGAATTTATTCATTTTGATCCGGACGGTCTCGCCGGATTGGCTATTGCGGGTGAATTTCTTACCTTGACTGATCATCCGTCACGGGCTTCGGTGATATGGGAGCTGGAAAAATTCACGGCAGCGCGTTTTGATCGCAGCCTTGCTAAAATTCCCTTTCGGAAAATGGATCTGAAGTACAGTCTGCAAAGAGCAGGCGTAACCTCGGAAATAACGGATTTTTCTGACTTATATCACTACACAGCAGCTGGTCAGGATATCCCAAATACATATATGACGGATCATGATGCGTACAGCATCACTCATACGATTTTTTATATAACAGACATGGGATGTTCTTCGCTTACGGATAAAGAGTATCATCTGCCGTCCTTAAAAGAAAAGGTCCTGAAATTTCTCGGGATCTATATCTGTCTTGAGAATTTAGATATTACTAGTGAATTATTGATGTGCAGCTCTTTTTTACATATCGACATGGATAAGGACAACCATAAACCGCTCTATGAAGCAGCCTGGAATAAAATCTATCAGGGCCGAATGAAAGAGGGGAATGTCCCGAGCATCACCTATCAACATAAACCCGGTTTGAAAGGTGAACAGCGAAGAGAAGATATGTTCAAACATTGCTATCATACAACACTTGTCGCCGCGGGTGCCGCGCATGCCTGTCTTAGAGCAGAAAGGAACGATTAACTTGAATAGATTAGCTGAAGAGACAGATCAATTTTTATTATCTTTTGCTGAACAATCGCTTCCGGATCAAAAGAGCATTCAGCTGTTTGCCGGCTTCTGCAAGTACTACAGGAAGACGAGCCATTCTTCCGCTGTAAAAGAACATACTGAAAGGATTGCCTCCGCTTTCGTTGATAAGTCATGCTGGGAAGATCTGTTTCACTGTAACACGGCCATTGTCAATGAGTTGATTCATATCTATTTAACGGCAAAAGCTTATAAAAAGAAGCAGGGAATGGATTCGGATGATCAAGTCATACGTCACGGATTGCAAAACGGCTATCTTATAAAAAAAGAATGGCCTTATTTTAAATACGCCGAATTCGCCGGTTTGCTGAACGAGCTGGGAATGTCAACTGACCATGAAAAAGTGCGCTTTTACAAGAATTCGATGTTTCAGCCTTTGCTCCATGACGCATGGAAAAGAACAGCTGAAAACGAGCTGGAGTTTGTCGAGTACTGTCTTCTTCATTTAGATCAGGGAGAGCATCTGCTTCATCCCGGCTTGAAGGCGTCCATTCAAAAATGGCTTGTGTTTTGTCTCGGCAGCAGAAAAATGAAACAGCTGTGCAATATGTTATTTATCCAATCGTGTATCGATCCATTTTTTTATGGCTGTCAAGCGGCTCTTCATCATATAAATAACGAGAATCCATCCATTCATTGTGCTCCGGCTCTTCTGCCGGCGATTGAGATTCTGAATCTGGAGTGTGGAACATGCAGATAGTCAAGGAACATTTTAATATAAAAAAAACAGAAGAATGGCTGCTGGGTTTTTGGAAGAACATTCAGCTGAAGCCGGAAGAAATGGAAGCAGATGATCTCATGCACCTGTTTTGCGGTTTAGCGGCATGTCATCACTTTGAAAAAAGAAAGGATACAGAAGAAGTCATTCTATTCTTAGACCGTTATTTTGGAGAAAAAACGCACGAATGCCATCCGGTCCTGTTCGCGTATGCGTATCATATATACCGCAGGATGGATGCCGCAAAAAGCATCTTTTTTCATAACGGACTTGAACAAATGGTCCGCGGTTTACAAGAGGAACTGAAATCAGAGCCTTCCTCTATGATCCTCATGGTGTTAGGGGCTTATTTTGGGGCGGTGACTTCGGAAGAACTGATCGTGTTCTTAGAAACCGGGATGAAACGTGAGGCCGATTTGCTCATGGCACCGGGCGGCATCCAGGAAGAACAGGCGGATGCCCTTTATGCCGTCACTTATTTGCAAATGAAAGAATTGCAGCCTTTTCTCACGGAATGGTACAAAACATCAGACTTTGCTTTTTCAGGTTTAATGTTAGCCGAGTGCAGAAAGTATCACATTGACGCCGTTGCAAAATACACAGCCATTATGAAATTTCTCCGATTCGATGAGGCGCTTTTTATACGGGAAGGGCGGGAATTTCTACGCTTTCAGCAGCGAAGCAGCGGGTGCTTCGGTTATTTGAATCCATTAGCGATGGACCAAGGGGCGGTCAGCGGCAAATTGCTGGACCGGCAGTATTTCCTGCCGTCCGCTCATTATGCCGCCGCCTCTCTGTCTATGCTGTAATGTCTCTCTTTTGAAAGACGGAAAAAGAAATGAATAAACAAATAAGAAAGTAGATCGCTATAACCGTCATGGAGTAGGGGATGTTTAACGTTGAAATCGCATCACCCGCGCTTTTATTTACATAAGCAACGAGATTTAAATGCGGAAAGAGCGTAAATTTATACCACGTAAATTGGGCAAGCAAATCAGTTCCGCCCAATATACTGCCGGCAAACAGCAGTAAGATCGATAAGCAAAGGGAGAGCGCCTGGCTTTTGCACAATACTGACAAAGTGAACGCAATGGTGACAATGCTTATAATTGATATGAAACGCAAAAGCAGAATGATTCCGGATGCTTTGATTGAACTGATGGTATACAGACTGTCATTTAAATGAGTATAGACGAGCGGATATGAAGCATTGGAAAAACCGAATAACACGCCGCCGATCAGCAAACAGCTCACACAGTAAAATAAGTAAATCATACCGGTAAACAGAAGGGAGGCCAGAAATTTCGATGTTAAAATCCGCCATCTTCGGTTCGGGCTTGTAGCGATAAACTTAATCGTCCCAAGGGCAAACTCTTTAGAAACAACCCCGCTGACGGTTAAAATCGCGGTTAAGCTTACGAAAATCTCAAGCCCGTTTGAAGTAACCGTGCCGAAAAACCTCCAGCCGTTCCATTCATAAGGGTTGATGTTATGCTCCAAATAATAGTCTTTATTCTTAACATCAGCAGAATAATAAACGCCTGTCGTTTCAGCCGGTTTATCAATTTCTTCCTGTTTTTTTTTCGGCGAGAAGCCGTTCTTTCCAATTGTTATCCGAGGAAGCATCTAACTCATGATTCATAATAAGGCCGGCCAGCAAAACGATGAGAAACAGGAAAAAAAGAGATAAAAGTGTGCCTTTTTTTCGGGTTATTTTTATGAATTCGTTCTGCGCCAGATGAAATATGCTCATACCGCGTCCTCCTGATCTGTAATCATCATGTATTTCTCTTCCAATGACAAAGTTCTTGCAGAAACGCGGGAAATCAGAATCTCTTTCTCTGCCAAAGATTTAATGACATACGGGATGGTATCTTCTTCCGCTTCCAATTCAATGACGCGGCTGTCTTTTTGCTGTACTTGAAGAATACCTTCCCGCTCTAATATTTCTTTCGCCCTTGCCGGATGATCGACCGTGACGGTAAACAGCTTTTTCTGACCAAGATTATGTCTGTTCTTCATGTCTTCAATTCCTAAAATCCGTCCCTTTTTAATGTAGGCAACCCTATCGCAAATCTCTTCCATTTCCGACAATAAATGGCTTGATAATAAAATAGAAACCCCTTGCTTCGCTAAATCAGAAAGAATGGTGCGCAATTCTTTCATACCTTTAGGATCGAGGCCGTTCATCGGTTCATCCAGAATTAATAACCCGGGATTGTGAAGAAGAGAATAAGCGAGCCCCAAGCGCTGTTTCATGCCTAATGAGAAATGTTTCACTTTTTTGCGGGCAGCCTGATCTAGTCCGACTTTTGCAAGGGTATTCATAAGGTCATCCGTTTTCAGCGAAGTGCTCCGCAGTCTGGTGAAATATTTCAGGTTTTGCAAAGCGGTCATATTCGGATACATATCCGGGCCTTCAATGATAACCCCGATATGTCTCATAAAATATTCAAAGTCGCTGTCCGGTCTGCCTCTGAATGAAATGGCTCCTTCTGTTTTTTTAATAAGCTGTACGATCATTCTGAAAATAGTGGTTTTTCCTGAGCCGTTCGGCCCTAAAAGGCCGAATATCTCGCCTTTTCTTACATCGAAAGAAATTGACTGTACAATAGGGGTATGATTGATTGTTTTAGAGACATCTTTTAATATCAGGGCTGGTTCAGTCATGATATTTGCACACCTTCCTTATGATTTAGGGTAAAAGCCGTCAAAACCGAAGAACATGCTTCCGATCAGGCCGGCAGCGATTAAAATGAGAGCAATGCTATACCACATTTTTCGATTCAATGGTTTCCCTCCTTACAACGCTGACATTCCATTTGAAATAGCGCAAAAAGATGCGGAATATCAGTTTCGAAAGATCAAATCCGGCCATAAACACCGCCATACCCGCTCCAAGAACCATACATCCGTTAAAAATGGCTGTTACAATCGGCACTTTTACAAGGAGAAAGAATGATCCGGTCATCAGCATCAGGCCGATCGCCATCAAACTTAACACCGCAACAGAGGCAAAAAGAAACGGTGTCAGCATAAACATGAAGTTGAACATGCCCATACCCAGCATCAGGCCGAATGCTTTGAAAAAGGAGCGCCATGTTTTCTGCTCCTCGGCATCACTGATGAAAATATCCGCTTTTAAGGCGCGCGCAAGTGTTTTGGGGTTTCCTAAATTGCCGGCGATTTGTTCATCGCTTTTTCCTTCAGCGCCGCCCATTTGGAATATTTCGCCGATATCGGCGAGTATCTCTTTTTGCTCAAATTCCGGCAGATCTTTTATTTCCCGCCGGAGATGTTTTAAATATTGGTCTTTACACATTCATTTTCCCTCCTTAATGATGCTGTTCACTTTTTCGGACAGGTCAAGCCATTCCGATTTTAATGTTTGATGATAAAAGGCGCCTTCTTCTGTTACTTTGTAATATTTGCGTGATGGGCCTTGATCGGAAGCTGCTGTATACGTTTTTAGGCAGTTATTTTTTGTGAGTCTTCGTAATATGGGGTAGATGGTGCCCTCCGATACAGGGAACGTTTCACTTATGATCTTGATTAATTCATAACCATATAAATCTTCATAAAGAAGCAGGGACAACACACAAAGTTCCAACGCTCCTTTTCGTAATTGGCTACTCATTTACTATCATTCCCATCATATCTAATAATTGTATTCTCTATACAGTGTATTGCACAGTAGCTAATCGATCAATAATTCCCAAGAACCATTTGGGATGAGGAATTGAATCTTTATGCTTATGTGCGGGCGGGGACCGAGATGCGCAGCCCTTGCGGGAAGAAGGCCTCCTGAACAATGTTTACATTAATATAGATCAGGATTCGCGTCATTGACAAATGGCAAAAACCCCTTTTTCCATGACAAGGAAAGGGGTTTTTTCGTTATTCGGCCATTTTTTCTAAATTGCCGTTCCGGTCCATTTTAAAGGACGGAGAGGCATGTTCGTCGTCTTCAAATAAAACTAGTTTTCTGGCTCTGTTCATAATTTTCACCAAGGTTTCGTAGTCTTCCTGAATGGTTTTTTGATCTTTTTCAAGCTTTTCGACGGCCGCTTCCAGCTGCTCGGTTTTAGACTGAAGTTCTTGGTTTTCCCGTTTTAAACGGTCATTTTCCATTTGCAGGGCGGAAGTTTGCTTTCCGCTGCCTTCATAGCTCTGCAGAAATTGAATGACGTCTGCCATTGTGAGCTCCGCCTTTTGGCTCGGCTGCTGAGGCGCCAGCAAATGTGATAAACTAGCTAACTCTTCCTTGAAGCTTTCATCGACATAAGGCATATGTTCGCCGGACATGACGGCTTGCCGGTCCTCTTTTGGCGCTTCCGTTTGAACCGTCTCTTCGGCTGCGGTTTCCTGCATGATGTCCGCATCCGGTGCAGGCGGCTGGTATAATAGTTTCTTCTTGGCCGGCTGGCCGTTTCCGAGCGCGCGCATCCGCTGTTTCCGCTGTTTTTTGGCAAGCTGAAGCGCTTTTTCATATTGATGGCGGACGACGGCATTCCACCTGAATCCGCACGCTGCCGACGTTCTGTTTAATTTATCGCCTACCTCTTCAAAGGCGTTCAGCTGCGTGCTTCCTTCCCGAACGTGACGGAGCACGGTTTCCGCAAGCAGCAGGTCGTTTTCCTCCGACCAGGCGTCCTGTCTTTGTTTTGTCAATGTTCTCAACCCCCAATATCTTTGATGGTATTAGAATGTCCAGATTGGAAAATATTTATACAAATTGGCTGAAAGAATGAGAGATACGCAGAGCCTTGCAGGATAAGATGAATCCTTGTACAATGAGATGTGATGTGATTTTTTTCGTTTTTAAAATTAAGATTTAACATAGAGGAACATTGAATGAAGGGAAGCGTACATCATGGCTAATGAATTCCGAGTGTGTGATGATTGCCAGGCCACCAATATTAAGACTTTGCTGCCGCGTTTGAAAGAAGCTGACCCGGATGCAAAAGTGGAGGTCGGATGTCAGTCATATTGCGGGCCCGGACGCAAAAAATCGTTTGCTTTCGTAAACAACCGCCCGCTGTCGGCGCCGACTGAGGACGAGCTGATTGAGAAAGTGAAAAAGAAGATCAAAAAGTAAATGTGTATTTTTACGACAGCCTCGCCCGATGGGTCAGGCTTTTTTGCTTCAAAAAATCAATGACGGAAAACTGGAACAAAACGCCGGACAAATTCAAGGATGTTTTCAAATTACAGAGCCGATATAATAGAATCACGGCTAAAAAAAAGAGGGAATGACGATGGCGTATCCAAACGGAAAATTATCAGAAGAAAAAGTGTTTAAAGATCCCGTTCACCGCTATGTTCATGTGCGGGACAAGCTGATCTGGGATTTGATCGGCACCCGTGAATTTCAGCGGCTGCGCCGGATCAAACAGCTCGGTACGACGTATTTGACGTTTCACGGCGCGGAACACAGCCGTTTTAACCATTCTCTCGGCGTCTATGAGATTGTCAGACGAATGGTTGATGATGTTTTTAAAGGGCGTCCTGAATGGGATGACAATGAACGCGAACTCTGTCTCAGCGCCGCGCTTTTGCACGATTTGGGACATGGGCCGTTTTCGCATTCCTTTGAAAAGGTTTTTCATCTGGATCATGAAGACTATACGAGGGAAATCATTCTCGGCGACACCGAGGTGAATCAGGTTCTCAGAAAGGCGGGACCGGGATTTCCGCAGGATGTTGCCGAAGTCATTGCCAAAACATACAAAAACAAGCAGGTGGTCAGCCTGATTTCGAGCCAGATTGACGCCGACAGGATGGATTACCTTCAGCGGGACGCATACTATACGGGCGTCAGCTACGGACATTTTGATATGGAACGGATTTTAAGGGTGATGCGTCCGCGAGAGGACCAGATCGTCATTAAGCAAAGCGGCATGCACGCCGTCGAAGACTATATTATGAGCCGCTATCAAATGTACTGGCAGGTGTATTTTCATCCAGTGACGAGAAGCGCTGAAGTCATTTTGACGAAAATTCTCCACCGTGCGAAGCAGCTCCATGAAGAAGGGTATATATTCACGCATGCTCCCGTTCATTTTTATTCCATTTTTGAAGGGAAGCTGACGCTTGCGGATTATCTGAAGCTTGATGAAGCCATCATTTTATATTATTTCCAGGCTTGGGAGGAAGAAGAGGACCCGATTCTGTCCGACTTGTGCCGCCGCTTCATTAACCGCCAGCTGTTTCAATATGCCGAATTTAACCCCAATGAGGAAATGTCGGCTTATTTTGAACTGACCGCTCTGTTTAAAGAGGCGGGAATTGATCCCAATTATTATTTAGTGGTCGATTCTTCATCGGATCTGCCGTATGATTTTTACCGGCCGGGTGAAGAGGAGGAGCGTCTGCCGATTCACTTGTTAACGCAGAACGGCCAGATCAAAGAGCTGTCCAGGCAGTCCGCCATTGTCGAATCCATTTCGGGCAAACGCCGGACGGACCATAAGCTCTACTATCCGATGGACCTCATTTGCGACGATTCAGAAAACCCTGAAGCAAAATTAAAAATCCGGCAGCTGCTGGGACTGACATAGAAGGATTTTGGTAAAGAAGGAAAAGGAGATGTCGGGAATTTGTTGAAAGAACATGCAAAACTGATGAAGGTGTTCTCGGATTCTGGAGAAATCATCGGGCGGAAAAAGCTGCAGAAAATCATTTATATCGCGAAGAAAATGCAGTATCCTTTCTACGAAAAATATGATTTTCATTTTTACGGCCCGTATTCCGAAGAACTGACGCTTCGAATTGAAGAGCTGTGCAATCTTGGGTTTCTGGATGAGGTGAAGGAAAAAAAGGGCGGCTACTTTCAATACCGGTACTCGCTGACGGAGACGGGAGCCGAGTTTTTACATCATGCGGAGCTTACGATGCCGGATATGAAGAAGTACATCGACAGCGTCAACAGCCGCTCATCCCGGTTTCTGGAGCTGGTGTCTACGATTTTGTATTTTGACGGTCTTGAAGCTGAAGAAAAGAAAGAGAAAGTGTTTACGATAAAAAGCAAACAGAAATATACGGATGAAGAATATGATGAGGCGCTTCACTACATAGAAGAGCTGAAACACATTTGTTAAAGGCGATGGCTTTCGTCTTTTTTGATGAAAAAACCAGGCCGCGATAAAGCGGGCCTGGTTTTGTTTATTGTCTCAATTTGCTGTGCTTGTACGAATATAAAAAGTAAACGATGACGCCGATGATCAGCCAGACGGCAAAATAAAGCCACGTTTTCAGCGGCAGATTGACCATTAAAAACAAACAGCAGATAATGGCCAAAATCGGTAGTACGGGTACAAAAGGCACTTTAAATCCCCGCGGCAGATCCTTATGGGTGCGGCGCAGAATCAGCACGGACAGACTGACCATGGCAAATGTCAATAGCGCGCCGATGTTTGAGAGATCCGACAGCTCTTTCAGATCAACAAAACCCGCGATGCATGCGCTGATCAGTCCGATCAGCCACGTATTAAAGATCGGCGCTCCCGATTTCTTTCCGACAATGGTAAAGACTTTCGGCAGCATTCCGTCTCTTGCCATCGCAAAAGATATACGGGTCGCCGCATAGGTATGGGCGAGAACGACGGCCATCAGTCCGATCACCGCACCGGCAGCGATAACGCCCGCCACCGCGTTTTGTCCGACAGTCTGTAACACATAAGACATGGCTTCCGGCACATTAAGCTGTGAATACGGAACCATACCCGTCATGACGAGACAGACGATGACGTATACCAATGTACAGATCACCAGTGAACCGATAATACCGATCGGCAGGTTGCGCTGCGGTTTTTTGACTTCTTCAGCCGAAGCGGAAATCGCGTCAAACCCGAGAAACGCAAAAAAGACGGCAGAAGCCCCTGTAATCACGCCTTTGATTCCAAAAGGCATAAAAGGATGCCAATTGCCCGGCTTCACAAAAAAGCTTCCTGTGATGATAAACAGCAAAACAATTCCGATTTTTACGAGAACCATTACATTATTAAAGGTTTTGCTCTCCTTGGAGCCGCGTGACAGAACGACGGCAATTAATAGAGTAATGATGATGGCAGGAAGGTTGACGATGCCCCCCTGGCTCGGCACGTGCAGCAGACTGTCCGGCAAAGGCATGCCGATTTCGGCTAACAGATTATTAAAATAACTTGACCAGCCGCTTGCCACCGCCGACGCCGTCACCATATAAACGGATAAGAGCGTCCAGCCCATTAAATGGCCGACAATTTCTCCCATGGTGGTATAAGAGTAAATATAGGCGCTTCCGTAAACCGGGAGAACAGAAGCGATTTCGGCGTAACATAATGCTGCAAGGCTGCAGACAACGGCTGCAATGATAAAAGAAAAGATTACGGAAGGCCCGGCGTTTTTGGCGGCCGTAATGCCTGTAAGAACCATGACGCCCGTCCCGATGACGGCGCCGATGCCCAGTAATGTTAAATCAAATCCACCCATCGTTTTGGCAGTCTGCCTGTTTCTGCTTTGTTCAAGCAGCTGGGTGATGTCTTTTTTTTGTAGGATATTCCGCAACACGCATCCCTCCATCCAAAAGCAAAAGCCAAGAGGGACTCTTTGGCTTTTACCCGTGTCACATTCTGTGTAATCGACAATCCTGTGTTCTGTTTCCCCGTCTGTTCCGTTTCTTTTCCAGTCATATTGTCTGCCGCATCCGATCAGATTATCCTTTCCGTCAAACGCAGTCACCCTTAATGATTTTACCTGAATCATGTCTATAAAACCAGCATTGCATAAAAGGGATGGGTGAAAAAGTAGGAGATAATAGTCTGTATAGGGCAGGATAAAAGTTGCGGGCTTTCCGGCCGAAATTTTGACTTTCCCCGCGAGGTATCAGTAAAATGTAATAAAAAACAATCAAATGATGATGGATGCATCTTGAAATGGGGAGTTTCTGCATGGAGCACGATATATTGCAAGCAAATGTACTGGATTACGCGCTCACGAAATATTTAAAGAGCACGAAAAAGCTTGATGAGGCGACAATTCCGAAGAGTATAAACAATATCAGAGGATTTATTCTCAGGATTATTTACCGGCACGGCACGTGCACGATTAAAGATATATTGCAGGAAGTCACATTATCGCCTTCAGCCACGACAACCGCTCTGAATCATTTAGAAAAAGAAGGTTTCGTGGAAAGGTCGAGAAATAACGAAGACCGGCGCACGGTATGGATGACGCTTTCCGAATCGGGAAAAATGGCGGCCATGCAAATGATTGAAAACCGGCAGATGCTCATTGACGAGCTGTTTGAAAAATTGACAGAGGAAGAAAAGAATACCTTTTTCAGCCTCGTTGAAAAAGTAATGAAATAAGCCGGCCTGACATAGCAGCGCCGGCCATTATCAAGGATTACTCCGTATCGCTGATCCGTTTGCCGGCGACGGCGTAATGATCCTTTCTCATTTCTTCAATCATGACAATGATCTTTTCTTCGGCTGCGCCTGTCGTTTCTTTTACGGCTTCTGTCACTTTTTCAACCAGATTCCGTTTTTGTTCATCTGTGCGGCCTTCAAGCATTTTAACGGTTACGAGCGGCATGGTGCTGATCCTCCTTTATCGTTTCCTCTCTTTGGAAGAGAGGTCACTTATAGTATACTGAATGAAGGACAATCTTGCATTTTTTAAAAAAGGGGATTTTTACATTTGGACAGATTTTTATATTATCCGCTGGAGCTAATGCCCTATGTCGTGATTACGCTGATCGTGGCATTTACGATGCATGAACTGGCGCACGCGTATGTCGCGTATCGGTTCGGAGACGATACCGCGGCGAGACAGGGCAGATTAACGCTCAATCCGATTAAACATCTTGATGTTTTCGGAACGATTCTAATTTTGGTCGCGGGTTTCGGCTGGGCCCGTCCGGTGCCGGTGAACCGCCGCGCCTTTAAAAGACCGCGGCTGGCGGGAGTGCTGGTTTCCGTCGCCGGGCCTGTAAGCAACCTGCTTCTTGCCTTTATCGGTTTCTTTTTGCTAGTGTTGATGCATGCTTACGGAATGGAGCTGCTTTCTGCATTCAGCATGGGGCTTGACCGCTTTTTCTCTATTTGGATTCAGCTGAATCTCGCGCTGTGTTTATTCAACCTGCTGCCGCTTCCTCCGCTTGACGGCTACCGGATTATTGAGGATCTCGTGCCGCCTCGGGTGCGCGCCAAAATGACTCAGTTTGAGAGCTACGGGATTATCGTGTTTCTCGTGCTGTTTGTGACACCGGTCGGCTCCTATGTCGTGTGGCCGCTGTTAAGCGAGGGGAGAGACTGGATTCTCAAGGTATTTGCCATTATATTTCAACCGCTTTTGTAGGAGGGGATTTTCATGGAAGAAAAAAAGAAGAAAACAATCGGATTTAATATTATTAAAAGTGATCCGACCGACGGACATGGCGGTTTTGGCGCCGGGGCGCTGAGCCTTGACAATATTTCTCCGGTATTTGTCGATGTGGAAGAGAAGGAAGCCTTCGTTGACATCGGCGCAATGCATGCCCGCAGTGTCGTTGAAAAAGGCATCAAATTCCTGCCGAACAAAGATGAAGTGCCGAACGGAAAACCGTACTGGCTCGTGTGGGTCACCATCGACAGAAAAGAAGAAGGCCCTTATTACGCGGGTGTGACGGCTTGTGAAATGACCGTGGACAGAAGTATCCGCAGAGGCTATAAGTCATTGCCGGAGCATGTGAATTTAATGGATAAATCAATGAAGCGCTGCATTATCGTGGATAAAATGGACGCCAGCTCAAAGCAGGTGCTTGCTGAATTTCTGCAGAAGCATGACCAAGGGCTCTGGGAACGTTCATCCGATGAATTGAAAACAGGTCTGCTTCCGGAAGAAAAATAATTTGTGAACTTTCTGTGAACTTTATAAATATTTGCACTATTTTGCAATTGTACTGAGTAAACTGTTGATACAGAATCAGGACATGGAAAGTCCCGAGCCGAACCAAGACTCGGGGTTTTTCATGTTTACGCGGAGGTTTCATCATGTTCACCGTCTTTGAAATCGGGCCTTGGGTCATTGAAGCAGATGCGGCGGCAACGAGAAAACAATACGAAAAATCATGGCCTGATCCTTGCGATTGCGGGCACTGTCGGAACTTTTCCGAGGCGGTGAATCTCCTTCCCGCCGAGAAAACAAGATTGTTTACGCAGTTTGGGATTCGTCCGGCTGTCTGTCACGATTTGGGGGAGCATGGAAAGGAAAACGGCCTGCATCATTATGCGGGCAGCTATCCGATTGTCGGCAGGCTTAGGGAAGGCTGGCCGAAGTTTCATATCGAGAGGGCGGGAGATATCCGCTTTTCGTTTTCATTGGCGAGTACAACATTTTTTATACCGAAGGGTTTTCCTGACCCCATTATCCATCTCGACTTTTCACTCTTGCTCCCATGGGTGCTTGAGGAAGACGCGGATTAAAGCCCGGCGCGCAATGCACCGGGCTCAGTCTTTTTTGCCGAGCCACTTATCCCACCATTTTTTGCGCGGAGCTTCTTTGCGGGCGGGGGCGTGTTCCTTTTCTTTTTTAGACGGTTCCGGTCCGTAGCACACATCCGCGGGCTCAGTGCCTGCGATGAAATACGTATAATGCTTTGCGGCGCAGCCGGGTCCCGAAGTGTAGCCGGAAGCGGGATCGATATAGACGCCCGTGACGCCCTTCGGCGGTTTAAGCGCTATTTCCGGTTCTCCTTCGAGCGCCTTCTCCATAAAGTCCGCCCAAATCGTCTTCGCATAGCTTTTTTCTTCTACTGAATCAATCGTGCTGCTTTTGTCATAGCCTGTCCATACACCGGCGGCAAGAGCCGGGTTAAAGCCGATCATCCAGCTGTCTGCGCTCGTCGTGCCTGATTTACCGCCATAGGTTCGGGTCAGCCGGTCAGAAATGGTGCGTCCCGTGACGGAAGTATAGCCGTTTAAATCCTGATCAAACATGCCCGTCATCATGCTCGCCGTCACAAAAGCGGCTTTTTTATCAAGCGTCTGCTGATGTCCGCGCGGCTGTTCATACAAGACATTGCCGGCGGTATCCGTCACTTTTGTGATAAAGGAAGGGGTGATTTGTTTTCCCCCGTTTGCGAGCATCGCGTAGGCATTAACCATCTCAATCGGGCGCACGGGTTCAGTTCCGAGCGCCAGAGACGGAAGGGGCTTTAAATGTTCGCTGATGCCGAATTCCTTTGCCGCCGACACGAGCTTATTCATGCCGAGAAAGAGATGGGTCTTCACTGCATAAATGTTGTCTGATAACGCAAGCGCCTGAAGCAGCGTAATCGGTTTATTGGCGTAGTAGCCGTTGTAATTGCTTGGAGAATAAGTATCTCCGTTGTCGTCAATCTGGAACTCTGTGGCTTCGCTTTTCATCAGCGTGACCGGTGTAAAGCCGCTTTGAATCGCTTTGTAGTACAAAAGCGGCTTGATCGTGGAAGCAGGCTGCCGTTTCGCCTGTGTCGCCCGGTCAAACGGGCTTTTTTCGTAGTCACGTCCGCCGAGAAGCGCAAGCACGCGCCCTGTTGCCGGATCAATCGCGGAAAAGCCGACCTGAATGTCAGAGCCGGTACGGATCGTATGTGCCACAGTGTTTTCCGCAATCCGCTGCATGCGCTTATCAAGCGTCGTATAAACACGCAATCCGCTCGTTGCCAGCTGTTCGCGCGTCATGCCGAGCTTTTTCTCGAGTTCTTTCATCGCATCATCGTAAAAATAAGGCGCCGTTTTCGCCGCGGTTCTGTTTTTCAGCGGCTGATAGGCAAGCGGCGTTTTCTTAAGCCTTTTCGCCTTTTCTTTTGAGATCATTTTTTGGCCGATCATCAGTCGGAGAATGGTTTCCTGGCGCTGTTTGGCCTTCTTTTCGCTGACATATGGCGAATAGCCGGACGGGCCTTTCGGTATGCCCGCCAAAAGCACGGCTTCCGCATCGTTCAGATCTTTGGCGTGTTTGCCGAAATACAGGCGGGAGGCGGCTTCAATTCCGTATGCACCGTGGCCGTAATATATCGTATTTACATAACCTTCTAAAATCTCGTTTTTAGAATAGTTCTGTTCAAGGCGGATCGTGTAAAATGCTTCGTTCCATTTTCGTTTCCATGTCTTATCATGCTCAAGGTAGAGATTTCTCGCGTATTGCTGGGTGATGGTGCTTGCGCCCTGAACCTTGGCCATTGCCTTTATGTCAGCCAGCGCGGCGGCAGCCATCCGCCGGTAATCAAAACCGTGGTGATTGTAAAAGTTTTGATCCTCCACCGCAATGGCGGCCTGCACCGCTATCGGATTGATATCTTTTAACCGGACCCAGTAGCGCTTTTCCCCGAAATCGGTCTCACCTAGCTTTGAGCCGTCATTCGCATAAAGAATCGTAGACTGAGGAACCCGGACGGAGGGGGCGCCCTGCCATTTCGCTGCAAGAAGAATGGATGTGAAGCAGACGCCGGCCAGCATTCCGCCGATCAGTGTCAGAAAGATGCAGGCGCGGATGATTTTGAACGTGATTCTGAGCTGTTTTCCAGATACTTTATCCACTTTTGGGAACCCCCTTTTTCATGATTCTATTATTATGTGAAAAAAGGGGGTTTTTTAAACATATCAAACCGGACACTTCTTTACTTTTTCCCCTCCATCCTCTATACTTTTTCCTTAGGTGAAAATGAGATTTTAACCGGAATAAAAGCGATACAGACGCTTACAATAAATGAAATAAGCCTTGAAAGGGAGATGACAATTGAGCGAGCTTTGGTATACGGAGAAGCAGACGAAGAATTTCGGCATTACATTAAAGGTGAAACAAACATTACATACGGAACAGACGGAATTTCAGCATCTGGAAATGGTGGAGACAGAAGAATTCGGCAACATGCTGTTCTTAGACGGAATGGTCATGACTTCTGAAAAAGACGAATTCGTCTATCATGAAATGGTTGCGCACGTCCCGTTATTTACGCACCCGAATCCGGAAAACGTCCTCGTTGTCGGCGGCGGAGACGGCGGTGTCATCAGAGAGATTCTGAAGCACCCAAGCGTAAAAAAAGCGACGCTTGTCGACATTGACGGCAAGGTTATTGAATACTCTAAAAAATTCCTTCCGTCCATTGCGGGCAAGCTTGATGATCCGCGCGTCGACGTGAGAGTCGATGACGGTTTCATGCACATCGCGAAATCAGAGAATGAGTATGACGTCATCATGGTTGATTCAACAGAACCGGTCGGACCGGCCGTCAATCTGTTCTCAAAAGGCTTCTATGCCGGAATTTCCAAGGCGTTAAAAGAAGACGGCATCTTCGTCGCGCAGACGGACAACCCGTGGTTTACACCGGAGCTGATTACAAACGTACAGCGTGACGTGAAAGAAATCTTCCCGATCACCCGTCTGTATACGGCTAATATCCCGACGTACCCGAGCGGCCTGTGGACATTTACAATCGGTTCTAAAAAGTACGATCCGCTTGAAGTGGAGGACAGCCGTTTCTTTGACATCGACACGAAATATTACACAAAAGAGCTTCACAAAGCGGCATTTGTTCTTCCGAAATTTGTGAGCGACTTAATCAAATAAAAACGTATGGCGCAGGAGCGAATCTTGCGCTTTTTTACAGGAAAGCGAGGGTTTTATCATGAGGTTTGATGAAGCATATTCAGGAAAAGTATTTATCGCAAGCCGCGCCGACTGGAAAGAGGCGGACGCCATCCTTTACGGCATGCCGATGGATTGGACGGTCAGCTACCGTCCGGGTTCGCGTTTCGGCCCGGGGAGAATCCGCGAGGTGTCTATCGGTCTTGAAGAATACAGCCCGTATCTCGACCGTGACTTGGCTGATTTGAATTTCTTTGACGCCGGCGATATTCCGCTTCCGTTCGGCAATCCGCAAAGAAGCCTTGATATGATTGAAGAATACGTGGACAGCATTTTAGAAAAAGGAAAGTTCCCGCTCGGCATGGGAGGGGAGCACCTTGTATCATGGCCTGTCATAAAAGCCATGTATAAGAAATTTCCGGACCTTGCCATCATTCATTTTGACGCGCACACCGACCTGCGCACGGATTATGAAGGCGAACCGCTTTCCCACTCTACTCCGATCCGCAAAGCGGCCGAGCTCATCGGGCCGCAAAACGTATTTTCATTCGGCATCCGTTCCGGAATGAAGGAAGAATTTGAATGGGCGAAAGAAAACGGCATGCACATTTCTAAGTTTGAAGTGCTTGAGCCGCTGAAAAAAGTGCTGCCGCAGCTTGCGGGACGCCCTGTTTATGTCACCATCGATATCGACGTGCTTGACCCCGCTCATGCGCCGGGAACGGGCACGGTTGACGCAGGAGGCATCACGTCTAAAGAATTGCTCGCGTCCATCCATGAAATCGCGCGCTCAGAAGTCAATGTAAAAGGCGCTGACCTTGTAGAAGTCGCGCCGGTCTATGACCACTCAGAACAAACCGCAAACACGGCAAGCAAGATGATTCGTGAAATGCTGCTTGGGTTTGTGAAATAAAAGAATTTCCCCCGCTTGAAACACGCGGGGGATTTTTATTGTATATAAACTACTTAGAAGTTAGTTATTTTACCATTAATAATTGATATCATTGATAAAAATTATCTAATAGGGTATTATTTAGTAAATACATCTTTAGAAAGGAAGTTAGAATGAAAACAGCAGTAGAAAATGAATTGGAATTAAAAAAGATTGAAATTTCTGTAATTAAACTGATAATTGCTGAAAAACCTAATAAAGAGATCGCTAAGTCATTAAACTACTCGCAGCGTAATGTCGAATATATCATAGCCGGTCTCTGTAAAAAGTGGAATGTGAGTACTAGAGTCGGTATTGTTTCGGAAGCATATAAAAGGAATTGTATACAGTGAACGATATGAAAGAAAAACCCCTATTGAGGGGGTTTATTTATATATGCTAAAAAAACATTCTATACAGGAATGCCGTAAAAATAAAAACTGAGATTGTCAGGTAGTTCAAATTTGTTCTCCATTTCAGAAGAATAAACAAAAGAAATAAGTATGCAATATTGAACAAATCAAAGATAGAAAAAATCAAATGATTACTTGTGAAAAATAAACTAGTGTTTGGATGTTCTGCGAAAATATTTTTGAATGATATAAGTAAAAACTTAATTGCGACCGGGATGTTAGAAAACATAAATAGGGAATAAAAAGTTTTGATCTTAATTTGAGCGCCAAGAAAATTTATAATGAGAAATAATACAAATCCTTCAAAAATCACCCCGAACATTAAAAGAAACAGTGCGGCTATTGCAATGATATAATCTAAATGTTTTACTTGCTCAACAACTTGTATAGGGATGTTTTTGGGAATTAAACTTTTCATAAAAGGTAATAGGGAACTTAAATAAAAAGCTAGCCCGATAATATAAAACAAAAATGAGGACAAAAAATTAATGTTTCGGTCCTTAAATGAAGATAATTCAATTTGCATAATCCTAAGAGACTCCTTTTATAAAGATAGGTGTAATAAATGTTTCTAACATAGCTGCTATAATTAAACCGAGAAATATAATACCAATATATTTAAAAGTGAATTTTAAATTTATTTTGAGGAGTAATAAATCCAAAGTTAATTTCATTCCTACAGAGGCTGCAAGAAGCAATACCGGGACTTCAATTATTCCATGGGGTATAACAAGCAGTAAAAGGTTTAAATTGTCTTTGATGTTTCCTATGGCATTTCCTAAAATTAATCCATTAATAATTAAAACTGCAATCGTGCCAAGTGACAGCGTCAACGGGCCTAAAAAAACAAGCAGACTCGCTACTTTAATATTATTAAAGAAAATCTGAAAAAAATCCGGACGGATATTTCGATTTAGATTATTTACATTTGAAGCGGGATCTGTATAAAAATATGCTGTAAATAAAGCAATTAAAAATAAGATCAGACAGAGTATGTACAATTTGACTAAAACGTTCTTTTTAAACAAAGTATTTTCATCCATTCGTTTAAGGGACTGCCAGGGATATTGAATTTAATGTTTTATGTTAAGCTGCTGCTGTACTTGCTGCAGCCAATTGTTCTAAAACGGCTAATGGCAAGCCTGCACCAAGAGATCCTAAAACAGTAATGATAGCCAGGACTGAACCCGTTGCGGTGATAGCACTGACAATCCAACTAGGAGCTATTATTCCAGCTCTGTTTAAAATATCGATGACATCCATGCTTAAATGATTATGTTTTATACTGAAAAGAGCGAGAACAATGATTCCTGATGCTACTAATGTAAAAATCGCTTTACTATTTTGTGTTTTTAAAAGTAGACTCATTTTTTCCTCCAATTTTTTCAATATCCCCAGCAAGTTAAATAATAAAATATATTGGAAGCTATTTGAATTGCGGATTTCCGAAAAAAATAGTTAAGAGGTGAAATCCGTTAAGGTATCTGCTGACTTATTTCAGTACAAAGAAAGCCGGACCATATGTATGATCCGGCTTTCTTTGTACTGAAACATTTATACTTTTTTTTCAAGAATAATATCAAAATAATCGGCTGCCCCATAACCTGAAATAGGAGGAGCAAATATTTGAACCAGCTTCCATCCTTGCTGCGAATACTTTTCAATAATTTCTTTATAGTCTTCTTTAGGCTTTCCTTTCCATCGGTTTACTTCTACTTTTATGAACTTATATTCGTACATTGCTGTATAATCCTCCGGAAGTGTATTGGAATTGTTACCTTGTTTTTCGATTATGATAAACTTGAATCCATAAATAGAGCGCGCAGCCTATTAAAAGTATTGGAAATTGCCATCCTGTATTTCCGTTTTTAAAATAATCTATTAATGACCATATCAGTAAAGCGACAGTATAAAAACTAAATGCTATTCTGGCGGCTATACCCGATTGGTGTTTTTGCATCTCATCCATTTTCTTCATAAGAACCGCTCCCTTAATTTTTTTTGGCGTTATAGTTGAATACTTTATCTATTCCCGTATTTAATGCGTGAGCTATCGAAAAAGCCAGACTTAAAGTCGGGTCATATTTATTATTTTCAATTGCATTGATGGTTTGCCTGGTCACATTGCAGAGCTTAGCCAGATCATTTTGTGAAATATCAGCTGCTGTTCTAAGTTTTTTTATATTGTTATCCACTAAAACCCTCCTTAAATATTTTTATCTTTATTTTAAATTTTCAAATTTATATATATTTATTTTAAATAATATATGTATATGTGTCAAATACTTTTTACATATTTGAATTTTAAGGTATACTTTTTGTTTTTGCAAATTAGTTGTTTATATAAAAAACGGCTTGCAGTTTAACCTGCAAGCCTAAAAGTAATCATTATTTAAATCATTCCGCGCTGAGCAACTTCAAATTGATGTTCCGGTGCACTTGCAATGTCGGCTGAAACAAAAATAGTGCCTATCGCTAAGCAAGTAAGTGCTAATTTATACTTCAATTTCATACAACTTCACACCTCCTTGAATCTGCTGTCTTGTTTCTTCCACTTTTAAAAAATATGCGGAAGCCTTCTCGAAATTTTCTCTTTCATGATAATATTTTGCCACATCTAAGGCAAAATCTTCAAGATCAGCATACATCAATTTATCTCTGAGAAAGTCAAAACATTCCATGATTGCTTCTTCATCAGGCTCACCGACATATAAAGATTCTAAAAATTCATACTCGACTATATATAGGGAATCTTCTGCCTCCTCTGCATAAGATATCCCTTTGTCATGATATTGTCTGGCTATGGCCGTATTTCCGATTTTATAATGTATTTGTGTGATTAAGAAATAGGCTTGCGGGAGAGAAGTGATGATGTTCCCATCTTCAAAAACAGCTATTGCCCGTTTTATGTAGTCAATGGCTGGTTTGTAATTTTCTTGGCTGTTAAAACAAAGTCCGATATTATATAGAGTCCGGCCCATTAATTGAGGCTGCTGTTCTGCCTCTGCCATGGCATAAGCTTTTTTAAAATGCTGAATTGCTTCATCATATTGCTTTAAGTCAAGAAAGTTGGTAGCGAACAATGAATGGCACTGAAGCACCCTTATATTATATGCCTCCTGCTTATGATAAATTTTATAAGCCTGCCGGGCATAATCCATAGAAAAATAAGTCTGCTTCATATAATAGTAGGACTCTGACATCTTAAAATAAAATTCAGCTTTCTCGATACAATCTTTGACAAAATCAAGCTTATATTCAGCTTTCTTAAAAAACTGAATCGCTGAAAGATATTCACGGCATTCCAGCTCATACATCCCCCGGAAAAAATTAAAATAATAATCAAGCCGTCCGGTCAGCCGGGCCTGCTTTTTATCAATATCCGCGAGCAGCTCAGATAGTCTCGGCTGTTCTTCTATCCGCTGCGATTCCAGCGGTTCGAGGTATTCGAGCATCAGATTGTGGCGGAATTCCATGAGAGAATAGTATAGATGAAGATCCTGATCATCTTCCAGACCTGCAAGTTCTTCTTTGATTTCTCTCCGTAAGTACTCGGCGTCCGGGATGCTGAACCTTCGAATGTACATATACCATTCGTTGATTTTTTCTCCAATCGCTGAAGACGATAAAACACTCGCCACTATTCCGAATCCCTCCCTTCCACGTTATGTATATGACATATTTTATCATTTTCATTCGGAAGAATAGCGCAAAAATACCGCAAACTTTTCCCCTTTGACAAAGCCGTCCGCCGAAGGAACCGCATTTTTCCCGCAGCCCGGGATTTCCGGTTTTTTCATTTTCCTTAAAAATCATGTTTATCTTCAAAACCAATCAGCAAAGATGGTAAGATAGGAGGAAGCGGTTGAACTTTTTCCCTTGAAAACTTATACTATTCAGGTTAAGCGGGATGATGAAAAGGAAGTGTCAGCATGAGACAGGAGACACCAGTAGCCATTCATGTGCAATCATTCATACACAACGGCTCAGAAGAAGAGTCGGTTGAATTTACATCGAGTGGATTCTATTACGTGAGAAACGGCAAAACGTATCTTTCCTATCACGAAGAGCATGATTTGGGCAAGATTAAAACGGTCGTCAAGATTACAGAAAAAGAGATTCTCGTGATGAGATCGGGCGCCATCCAAATGAAACAGCGGTTCATTCCGGGGGCATCGACACTCACTCAATATAAACTGCCGTTCGGACAAATGGAGCTCCGTACGGAAACGAAAAACATACAAGCTGATGTCGGCGGTTCGGAAGGCTCCGTCAAAATGACATATAACATGACTGTAGGCGAAAACCAAGAACATGTACATAACATGACGATCCAATATAAGGAGGAAACAAAGGCATGAATATTGCGGAACAGATGAAGGACGTGCTGAAGGAAGAGATCAAAGCGGCCGTTCTGAAAGCGGGCCTGGCGGAAGAAAGCCAGATTCCAAGCGTACTGTTAGAAACGCCGAAAGAAAAAACACACGGTGATTATTCCACAAACATGGCGATGCAGCTGGCGAGAATCGCAAAAAAAGCGCCGCGACAAATCGCTGAGGAGATCGTGGCGTCATTTGATAAAGGCAAAGCTTCCATTGAAAAGATGGATATTGCGGGGCCCGGCTTTATCAACTTTTACATGAACAACAGCTACTTAACAAAACTGATTCCGTCCGTGCTTGAAGCGGGTGAACATTACGGAGAGACAAACATCGGACAAGGCGAAAAGATTCAGGTCGAATTCGTATCAGCCAACCCGACGGGAGATCTTCACTTAGGCCATGCGCGCGGCGCGGCGGTAGGTGACGCGCTGTGCAGCGTGCTTTCTAAAGCGGGCTATGATGTGAGCCGCGAATACTATATTAATGATGCGGGCAACCAGATTAACAACCTGGCGCTTTCCGTTGAAGTCCGTTATTTTGAAGCGCTCGGTCTCGAGAAACCGATGCCGGAAGACGGCTACCGCGGCGAGGATATTATCGCCATCGGGAAAAAGCTTGCCGAAGATTTCGGCGACCGTTTCGTACATGAAGAGGAGAGCGAACGTCAGGCGTTTTTCCGTGAATACGGCTTAAAGTACGAGCTTGATAAACTTCGCTCCGACCTGGAAAATTTCCGCGTGCCGTTTGACGTATGGTATTCTGAAACGTCACTGTACGAAAACGGAAAAATTGATCAGGCGCTCGAGGCGCTTCGCGAAAAGGGCCATGTATACGAAGAGGACGGCGCGACATGGTTCCGCTCCACAACGTTCGGCGACGATAAAGACCGTGTGCTGATCAAAAAAGATGGCTCATACACTTATTTGCTGCCGGATATCGCATACCATAAAGACAAACTTGACCGCGGATTCGACAAGCTCATCAATGTATGGGGCGCGGATCACCACGGGTATATTCCGCGTATGAAAGCGGCAATTGAAGCGCTCGGTTACAAGAAAGGCACATTGGAAGTTGAGATCATTCAGCTCGTTCATTTATACAAAAACGGCGAAAAAATGAAGATGAGCAAACGTACGGGGAAAGCCGTAACGATGCGCGACTTGATTGAAGAAGTCGGCTTGGATGCCGTGCGTTATTTCTTCGCGATGCGCAGTGCTGATACGCACATGGATTTTGACTTGGATCTTGCCGTATCCACATCTAACGAAAACCCTGTGTATTATGCGCAATACGCACATGCACGTATTTGCAGCATGCTTCGCCAAGGGGAGGAGCAGGGACTTAAACCGGCGGCAGATCTTGATTTCAGCCATATTCAATCAGAAAAAGAATATGACCTGCTGAAAACGATCGGCGGCTTCCCTGAGGCAGTGGCAGAAGCGGCGGAAAAACGCATTCCTCACCGTGTCACAAACTATATTTATGATCTGGCTTCCGCTCTGCACAGCTTCTACAATGCGGAGAAAGTCATCGATCCGGAAAATAAAGAGAAGAGCCGCGCGCGTCTCGCTTTAATGAAGGCGACGCAAATTACGCTGAACAATGCGCTTCAGCTGATCGGCGTATCCGCTCCGGAAAAAATGTAATGATGATCAAAGGACAAAGTCTTCGGGCTTTGTTCTTTTTTTGTATATAAAGCGTGTGATGTAATTCACAATCCCGCACACTGAGTTTTTGTATGATAAGACTGATATTGAATCAGTGAAAGGGGCAAGCCGAATGATCAATCGTCAACATATTCAATTATCGTTGCAGTCATTAAGCTTAGTGGCAGGGTTTATGGTGTGGGTGCTGATTTCATCGCTCATTTCTCAAATGACATCAGATATTCATTTAAGCAAAGGCGAGATCTCATTGGTGACGGCGATTCCCGTTATTCTCGGATCGCTTCTCCGTATTCCTTTAGGATATTTAACGAACAGGTATGGCGCGCGGCTGATGTTTATGATCAGCTTCATCCTGCTTTTGTTTCCTGTATTTTGGATCAGTATCGCGGATTCTTTATTTGATTTAATCGCGGGCGGCTTTTTCTTAGGGATCGGAGGAGCGGTATTCTCCATCGGAGTGACGTCCCTCCCGAAATATTATCCGAAAGAAAAGCACGGTGTCGTCAATGGGATTTACGGTGCCGGAAACATCGGGACCGCCGTTACTACCTTTGCGGCGCCGGTTATCGCTCAAGCCGCGGGATGGAAAGCAACCGTGCAGATGTATCTTGTTTTGCTGGCTGTTTTCGCATTACTGCACGTTTTGTTCGGCGACCGGCATGAGAAGAAAGTCAAAGTTTCCATAAAGACACAAATGAAAGCCGTTTACCGAAATCATGTGCTGTGGATGTTGAGCCTGTTTTATTTTATTACGTTCGGCGCCTTTGTCGCCTTTACCATCTATCTTCCGAATTTTTTGGTTGAGCATTTTGGGCTGAGCCCTGCGGACGCCGGTTTACGGACGGCCGGCTTTATTGCGGTCTCTACACTGCTCAGGCCTGTGGGAGGGTTTCTTGCAGATAAATTGAGTCCGCTCCGTATTCTGATGTTCGTTTTCGCAGGGCTTACGCTGTCAGGCGTCATGCTGTCATTCTCCCCGACGATCGGCCTTTATGCGTTTGGATCGCTGACAGTGGCAGTCTGCTCAGGGATTGGAAACGGGACGGTATTTAAACTGGTGCCTTTCTACTTTTCGAAGCAAGCGGGGATTGCCAACGGTATTGTGTCTGCTATGGGCGGACTGGGCGGTTTTTTCCCTCCGCTGATTCTGGCAAGTGTATTTCAGGCAACAGGCCAATACGCGATCGGGTTTATGGCGCTTTCAGAGGTCGCGTTAGCCAGCTTTGTTCTTGTGATCTGGATGTATTGGCAGGAAAGAATGAAAACACATACGGAGAGAAACAGTCAGAGCCTCAATTCATAATGATCCATTCACAAGATTGTTAGTTTTTTCTGGGTGAGTGCAAATCAAGTCACGTTACAATATACATACGCAACGTGACTTTCTTCGAGGTGAGCTCATGAATATTCTCTCTGTCCGAAAATCTGATAAAGAACTTCTTTCCCGCGAACTGCATGAATTGCTGGAATCGATCAGTACGAAAAGGAAAATGAAAAAACACACTTATTTGTTTCAAGAAGGAATGGATGCAAAAGAGCTTTATCTGATTCAATCAGGACTCATTGAAATCGGCAAGCTGACGTCTGACGGAAAAGACCTGACGCTTAGAATCTGCCAAAAAAACGATATTGTCGGGGAATTGACGCTATTCACAGATGAGCCGAGATATATGCTCAGTGCGAAAGTGTTAGAGGATGGCGAGGTGCTCGTCATTAATAAAAACAAGCTGGAAAAGGAATTGATCCAAAACGGTGTTTTGACGTTTGAATTTATGAAATGGATGAGCACCCATCTTCGAAAAATCCAGTCCAAAATCAGGGACCTGCTTCTTCACGGCAAAAAGGGGGCGCTCTATTCCACCCTTATCCGCTTATCAAACAGCTACGGGGTGGAACGAAGTGACGGGATTCTGATTAACATTGTGCTGACAAATCAGGATTTGGCTAAGTTTTGCGCGGCGGCAAGGGAGAGCGTCAACCGCATGCTGGGAGACCTCCGCAAACAAGGGGTTATTTCGATAGACGAAACCGGAAAAATTATTTTGCACAAGCGGGACTATTTACGATGCGAGATCGAGTGTGAAAATTGTCCGCTTGAGATCTGCAATATTGACTGAAAAAACAAGGGCAGCCGGTGTCCTTGTTTTTCAGCTTGTGATACATATACACATGACGGCGAAAAAGAAGCCGGCATTTACGATTTCCAGAATGCCGATCGTTTTCACCGGCCAGTCTCTTCCGTGAAAAAACCAGGCCCGCAGACTGCTTGGGATAAAAGCGAGAAACGCCCAGCCTGCCCCGAGAAGAGCCGATAAAAAGGGGAGCAAGAGGTGATATCCCCATGACCAGTATGCAAAGGTTCTGTTTTTTCTCTCCCGTATGACCGACTTCACATAAAAAGAACTCCCGATAAAAAATAAAGCAGACTGCAAGAAAATAAACCAAGCCCAGCCGTCAAGGGTTCCCGTTCCCAGCCAGCAGCTCGCAAGCCCGCCTGAACAAAAGAACAGAACACCCGCAATATCATTCGTGAGCGCCCGTTCGTTTTTTCGGCGGGCATAATGCGTATGTATGAGAAACAGCGGCAATAAAAAAACGCCGATCCAGACGAGCTGCGGCTTATGATAGACAGAAATGATCAAAAAGCAGCAGGCCGGAAAACCGTAATACCATATCCACTTTTGATAAAACTGAAGCTGTTTCTTTTTCAAAGCGAGCGAAACGGGATAAACCGTCAAGTAAAGGAAAAGCCAGCCCAAAAAGAGCGGAATATGCCAGAAAACCGGGCCTCCCTTGACCATGCCAAGTAAAAATGGAATCAGCAGCATCGCCCATGCGCCGTGCTGCTTCGGAATCATCGCCTTCATCGAAACCCTCCTTTTTATTTCATTATAAATGCAGACACTCTCCTGATAAGTGACTTTTATCATACAAGCTGTGAAATACATCACTGCCGCGCGGGCTCAATCGGGCTACACTAAAGCTATCCTTAGCACAGGAGGCTTCCCTATGAATCAGTGTGACTATTTATTGTTTCTGAAACAACTTCCTATGTTTAATGAAGTGCCTCTGTCCATTGTCGAAACCTTGCTGAAAAACGGGACGTTTATCAGCGGCTCATCTGACCAATCTCCATCCTTTCTTCATTCACAATCCGTTTATATTGTATTAAAAGGCAATATCCGTTTTACGGACAGCAGGCTCCCTGAAGGGTCGCAAACCGTTGCGCTGTGGGAGAAAGGCGATGTGTTTCCGATTGATGAAAAAGGCGGGCTCTATTTATCGCCTTTTATCTCAGTCAATGCCTCACCGGATATTCTGGTACTTCATATTCCATATTCCATATTTAAGCAAATGATGTCTTACCATCCGCGGCTGCAAATGAACTTTTTGGCGATGCTTCAGCAAAATGTCTTCTGTTCCTATCAGTTGTTTTTGCGGTATCTGCATACATCACGGGATGAAAACGCCGAACCCGGTTCTTAAACAGAACCGGTTTTTTTTGATGACGCGGGCGTCCCCATATCGTTTGAAAATCCTTCCTGCTGCTCTGTGTGAACGTTTTGTGAAAAAAGCAGAGTGTGTGACATAGTTCACAAGGTGATGCGCCGTCTCTGTTTATAGTGTACATAGCATCACCTGACTCGGAAGGAGTGAACGATCATGAAGAAAAAGAAAATGAGTCCGTTGCTCAGGAGATTAAACTATTTTTCTCCTATCGAACATCATTCAAATCATCATAGCCAAACGACAAGCGAAGATCGTGATTGGGAGAATGTATATAGAAACAGATGGCAGTACGACAAAGTCGTTCGCTCCACCCACGGCGTCAACTGTACGGGTTCTTGCAGCTGGAATATTTATGTGAAAAACGGAATTGTCACGTGGGAAGGACAAAACTTGAATTATCCATCAACAGGCCCGGATATGCCTGATTTCGAACCGAGAGGCTGCCCGCGGGGGGCCAGTTTTTCTTGGTACATCTACAGCCCGCTCCGTGTGAAATATCCATATGTGCGAGGTGTGCTGATCAATTTGTGGCGGGAAGCATTGCAGGCGCATCAAAATCCGCTGGATGCCTGGAAATCGATCGTTGAAAATCCTGAAAAAGCGAAGTCCTATAAACAGGCAAGAGGGAAAGGCGGCTTTGTCCGCGCGGAATGGCCGGAAGTGCTGAAGCTGATTTCAGCCTCTCTGCTGTATACAGTGATGAAATACGGGCCTGACCGGAATGTCGGTTTTTCTCCGATTCCGGCGATGTCCATGATCAGCCATGCGTCAGGCTCGCGATTCATGTCGTTAATCGGCGGCCCAATGCTCAGTTTTTATGACTGGTATGCGGATCTTCCGCCGGCGTCCCCGCAAATTTGGGGCGACCAGACGGACGTTCCGGAGAGCAGTGATTGGTACAATTCAGGCTATATCATCACATGGGGCTCCAACGTTCCGTTAACGAGAACGCCTGATGCGCATTTTCTGGCGGAAGCCCGCTATAAAGGCGCCAAGGTCATTTCAATCAGCCCGGATTTTGCGGAATCCTCAAAGTTCGCAGATGACTGGCTGAGTATCCGCCAAGGGACTGACGGGGCGCTTGCGATGGCGATGGGTCACGTCATTTTGCAGGAATTTTACGTGAACCAAGAAACTGAACGTTTTATTGAGTACGCGAAGCAATACACCGATTTTCCATTCTTCGTCACTCTGTCAAAAGAGAACGGCGTGTATACAGCCGGGCGGTTTCTGCATGCGAAAGACATCGGGCGGCAGACAAAAAATGATCAGTGGAAGCCGGCGGTCTGGAATGAACAGACAGGTGCGTTTGCCATACCGCAAGGCACAATAGGCTCCCGCTGGGACGGGCAGCAGAAATGGAATCTGCACATGATCGACGAAGACACCGGGGAACAGATTGAGCCGCGTCTCTCCGTGCTCGGAATAGAGGACGAAATCGGCTCAGTGCGCATTCCGTATTTTTCAAATGACGGAAACAAAGTGCTTGAGCGGAATCTTCCTATTAAAAAATTGGATCTGAATGGTGAAGAAAGGTACGTCACGACCGTGTTTGACTTGATATTGGCCAACTACGGCGTGAACCGGGGCATCGGCGGACAATCAGCCTCATCCTATGATGATCCCCGTCCGTTCACACCTGCCTGGCAGGAACAGATCACGGGAATTAAAAGAGAAGCCGTTATACAGATTGCCAGGGAGTTTGCCCAAAATGCGATTGATACAGACGGCCGATCCATGATTATCGTAGGGGCGGGCATCAACCACTGGTTCAACTCCGACACGATTTACCGTGCGGTGTTAAATCTTGTTTTACTCGTAGGCGCCCAAGGCGTAAACGGCGGAGGCTGGGCCCATTACGTGGGGCAGGAAAAGCTCCGTCCGGCTGAAGGGTGGCAGACGATTGCAACCGCAAAGGACTGGGAAGGCGTGCCTAAACTGCAAAACGGCACCTCATTTTTCTACTTTGCAACAGATCAGTGGCGTTATGAGGACCAGCCGATCAGCGATTTGGCATCACCGATTGCTGCGTCATCCCGCTACAAGCATCACGCCGATTACAATGTGCTGGCGGCGCGATTAGGGTGGCTTCCGTCTTACCCGACATTCAATCAAAACGGCATTGATCTGTACAAAGAAGCTGAGAAGGCAGGGGCGGCGACACCTGAAGACGTAGGTGCGTACGTGGCCTCACGGCTTCAAGAGAAAAAACTGAAATTCGCGATTGAAGACCCTGACAATGAAGTGAATTTCCCAAGGAATCTCTTCGTATGGCGGGCAAATCTGATCTCAAGCTCAGGAAAAGGGCATGAATATTTTCTCAAGCATCTGCTGGGGACGACGAACGGTTTGATGAATGACGACAGCGACAGCATCCGCCCTGAAGAAATCAAATGGCGGGAGCAGGCGCCGGAAGGCAAGCTCGACTTGTTAATCAATCTCGACTTTCGAATGGCGGGTACGGCGCTGTATTCCGATATCGTGCTGCCGGCGGCGACATGGTATGAAAAACACGATCTCAGCAGCACGGATATGCACCCGTTCATTCATCCTTTCGCTCCGGCCATCTCGGCGCCGTGGGAATCGAGATCAGACTGGGATATTTTTAAAGCACTGTCAAAAGCCGTTTCCGATCTGGCGGAAGAAGTCGAGATGGAGCCGGTGAAAGAAGTGGTTGCGACGCCGCTCCTCCATGACACGATGCAGGAATTGGCCCAGCCGTTCGGCAAAATCAATGACTGGAGCAAGGGCGGATGTGAAGCCATTCCGGGAAAAACGATGCCGAACATCCATGTCGTTGAACGGGATTACAAACACATTTTTCATAAAATGACCGCGCTCGGCCCTTATACGGCTTTAAAACCGAGCGGAACAAAAGGGATGAGCTGGTCGATTGCGGATGAATATGAATCACTCAAACAGAGACTGGGAGAAACCGATTCAAACAGCGTTGCCAAAGGATGCCCGAATATAAGTGAAGCGAAGCAGGCGGCGGAAGCGATTTTAACCCTGTCGTCCACCTCAAATGGAAAAGTCGCCGTGAAAGCATGGGAATCGCTTGAACACATCACGAACCTGAAGCTGAAAGACCTGGCGGAAGAGCGCGAGGAAGAATGCTTTACGTTCGAGCAAATTACAGCCCAGCCGAAAACGGTCATCACCTCTCCGGCCTTTGCCGGTTCAGAAAAAGGAGGGCGCAGGTATTCGCCGTTTACGACGAATGTGGAAAAATTAATTCCGTGGCGGACACTGACAGGCAGACAATCCTATTATGTCGATCACGAACTGATGATGGAATTCGGTGAAACGATGGCGACATTTAAACCGATCCTTCAGCATCGTCCGTTCCTAAGCAAACGGCCTGATCAAGAGGGCAAAGAAATCGTCCTTAATTATTTGACGCCGCATAATAAATGGTCCGTCCACAGCATGTATTTTGATTCTCTGCCGATGCTGACGCTGTTCCGCGGCGGGCCGACCGTGTGGATGAATAAAGATGACGCAGAGGACACGGATATCAAAGACAACGATTGGATTGAATGCTTCAACCGAAACGGCGTTGTCGTCGCGAGAGCGGTTTTGTCTCACCGGATTCCTAAAGGAATGGCGTTTATGCACCATGCCCAGGACCGCCACATCAACGTGCCCGGCACAAAACTGACGAATAACCGCGGAGGCACCCATAACAGCCCGACAAGGATTCACGTCAAGCCGACACAGATGATCGGAGGCTATGCCCAGCTCAGCTACGGCTTTAACTATTACGGTCCGACGGGGAATCAGCGCGATCTGAATGTCGTCATCCGCAAGCTGAAGGAGGTCGATTGGCTTGAAGATTAAAGCGCAAATCGGGATGGTCATGAACTTGGATAAATGCATCGGCTGCCACACGTGCAGCGTCACCTGCAAAAACACGTGGACAAACCGTTCCGGTGCGGAATATATGTACTTCAATAATGTAGAAACAAAGCCTGGCATCGGCTACCCGAAGCAATGGGAGGACCAGGACAAATATAAAGGCGGCTGGACGTTGAAAAAAGGAAAGCTCGAGCTGAAATCCGGCCCGAAAACAAACCGGCTTGCAGGCCTTTTCTATAACCCGAACCAGCCGACGATTGATGACTACTATGAACCTTGGAACTATGATTATGAAACATTAACAAACAGCCCGCAGAAAAAACACCAGCCGGTGGCGCGCCCGAAATCGTCCTTAACGGGGGATTTTATGAATATCGAATGGGGCCCGAACTGGGAGGATGATCTCGCGGGCGGGCATATTACGGGTCTTGAAGATCCAAACGTGCAAAAGATGGAGGAATCGATCAAAACAGAATTCGATGAGGTCTTTATGATGTATCTGCCGCGTATTTGCGAGCACTGCATCAATCCGGCGTGCGTGTCCTCCTGCCCGTCCGGCGCCATGTACAAACGCGAGGAGGACGGCATTGTGCTTGTGGATCAAAACGCATGCCGGTCATGGAGATATTGCGTCTCATCCTGTCCTTATAAAAAAGTCTATTTTAACTGGCAAACGAACAAAGCGGAAAAATGCACACTCTGCTTTCCGCGTTTGGAGGCGGGACTGCCGACTATTTGCTCTGAAACGTGTGTCGGCAGAATCCGCTATCTCGGCGTCATGCTGTATGACGCGGACAAAGTGGAGGAAGCGGCCTCCGTTGAAAACGAAAAGGATCTCTATCATTCCCAACTGGACGTTTTTCTTGATCCGAATGATCCTGAGATTGCCAAACTGGCAAAAGAACAAGGCATCCCGGCTGAATGGATAGAGGCTGCGCAGCAATCGCCGATCTATAAAATGATCATTGACTGGAAGATTGCGCTGCCGCTTCATCCTGAGTACCGCACGCTGCCGATGGTGTGGTACATTCCGCCGCTCAGCCCGATTATGAATCTCTTTGAAGGAAAAGGCAGCCGGCAAACGGCGGAAGCGATTTTTCCGGCTATCGACCAAATGAGAATTCCGATTGACTATTTGGCGCAGTTATTAACGGCCGGTGATACGGATCATATTCGGTCAACGTTAAAGAAAATGTCTGTCATGCGCCAGTATATGAGGGCGGTGCAGACGAATAAATCAATCGATCCGGAACTGATCTCCAGTGTCGGCTTAACAGAACAGCAAATTGAAGACATGTATCGGCTGCTGGCGATCGCCAAATATGATGACCGCTTTGTGATCCCGAGCAGCCATCGAGAAGAAGTGTCAGATTTATATGCTGAACAAGGGAGCTGCGGCTTATCATTTTCAGGCGGCCCGGGCTCTTGTTTCTAATTTTTCATAAATGAGGTGTAATAACATGAACACCACAGACCGGCAAATGACGTTCTCCGCTCTTTCCGTTCTTCTCTCATATCCGGAGGAAGAGTGGAGAGCCGGGCTTCCCGATTGGAAGGCTCTTATCCATGACATCACCAATCAGCAAATCCGTGAGAAATTGCTGCACTTTTTAGAGGCGGCAGCCGGCTTTTCTCCGGAAGCGCTGATTGAACACTATGTGTATACGTTCGATTTTGGGAAAAAAACGAATATGTACGTCACCTACTTTAACTCAGGCGAACAAAGGGAACGCGGCATCGAATTGCTGCATTTAAAAAACACCTACCAGCAATCCGGTTTCCTGCCGACAGAGAAAGAGCTGCCTGATTATCTGCCGCTGATGCTGGAATTTGCTGCGGCTGCAGAAATTGAAGCAGCGAGAAGCGTGTTTGAGAAATATCTGTCCAATGTGAGGGAGCTGGCATCCCGTCTCGAAAAAAATGACAGTATATACGCTGAACTGCTGCACGTGCTGCTGGCCGCGCTTGAAAACATCGGTGTACGTGAAAGCATTGAAGAAGGGGCTGTTCAGGCATGAGCGGGCAGATCCTCTGGGGTATTATGCCATACATTGTATTGACAATCTTTATCGGCGGCCATATTTACCGCTATCAGCATGACCAATTTGGCTGGACGGCGAAATCAAGCGAGCTGTTAGAAAAGAAAAAACTCGCCGCGGGCAGCACACTTTTTCACTGGGGACTGCTATGCGTTGTCGGCGGGCATGTCATGGGGATTCTGATCCCGGAAGGCGTGTATGCTTCCCTTGGCATTTCAGAGCATATGTATCACAAAATGGCGATTGGCGCTGGCTTGCCGGCGGGCATTGCGGCATGTACCGGACTTGTCATCCTGACGTACAGAAGGCTGTTTGACAAAAGGATCCGCAAAACCAGCTCGCCATCCGATATCCTTACGCTTCTCCTGCTGCTGTTTATGATGCTGTCAGGCGTTGCGGCCACGTTTCTCAACATTGATTCGAAAGGATTTGATTACCGGACCACAGTCGGGCCGTGGTTCAGGGAAATCGTTTTGTTCAGGCCTGACGCCTCTTTGATGGAGAGTGTCCCGCTATGGTTTAAGTGTCATATCATCATAGGGTACGTCGTTTTTATCCTCTGGCCGTTTACGAGATTGGTTCATGTGTTCAGCCTGCCGCTCAAGTATTTGACCCGCAGCTATGTTGTCTATCGGAAACGCACGTAAAAATCCCCCCTGGAAGAGGGGGATTTTTTATGGTGGAAAAATAAAAACATAAGATATTTTCTGCCAAGGTAATGGCTGGGCGGCGGGGATTCCTGTTATGTTTTATTTGGAAATAACATCAACAAAAGGAGAGTGAAGAATGAAGCGGATTTTCCTCATTTTAGCCGCCTGTCTGATGACAAGCGCCGGCGTCCTGACACTCAGACATTCTCATGTATTAACCGGCGGTACAGCGGGACTGTCACTAAGCCTGTCATACGTGTTTCATTCCTCGTTTGCGATGATCTTCTTTCTGATCAATATCCCGTTTTATATATTTTCTCTCATCAGAATGGGAATCAAATTCACTCTATCCACCGTTTTTGCAGTCACAGCGCTGACTCTGTTTACCGGTGCGGATCACTGGCTGCCGCCGGTTTCTGTTTCACCGCTTGCCGGGGCGATTTGCGGCGGGGCGCTGATCGGGTTCGGCCTGTCGCTCATGTTTTATCATCAGGCATCGCTCGGCGGCGCCAATATCCTCGCTTTATTTCTGCAAAAGCGCTGCGGATGGAATCCGGGTGCCGTTAATTTTCTCTTCGATTTTGGCGTCGTGCTGGCCGGCATTTTTTCCGTCGGGTTGCTGAAAGGGCTCTTCTCCTTAGTGTCGATAGCGGTCACCGGTCTGATCATCGGCATCTTCAAAAATAAAATCAAAGGCAGCTGCTCGCTCAATCCGGCATTGCTTCAAAACATCACACCCGGCCAATCACAGGAAGCGTCATCATAAGCCTTTCCGCTCGTGCGGAGAGGCTTTTTCATATGTTTACAAGCCGGAAAACAGAGGGTATACAGAGATATCGGATCAGATGGGAGAGAGTCGGGATGCTGAAAAGGAGACTGGAATTTTGCTTTTTATATATGATGCTTATCGGAGCATATGTCATATGGTTTTTTCCGGTTTCCAGGCTTGAGTTTTACGGAGGAGTGCTTTGCTATGCAAGCATTATTTTGTTCAGCATCTATTCGTTAATTCTTGAAAACCGCACCTCGCAGCACACGCTGTTATGGATTTATATTCTTGTGTTTTTTCCGATCGCCGGGTACTTATTTTACCTTTTTTCCGGCCAGCTTTATGAAAAAGGCAAGCTGTTCAGGTCGAAACGGACATACAACCGGGAAAAGCTGAGAACGATATTTGATATGGAACAAACTCCCGATCTGTCCGGGCTGAAAGGAAATCAGAAGCGTTTCTTTCAATATTCAATCAAGGCGTCCCATATGAATATCAATACAAAAAGCAGGCTGAAGGTGCTCAAAAACGGGGAAGAAACATTTCCGGAGCTGTTTGAGGCGCTCCGGGAGGCTGCGTCATTTATACATATTGAGTATTACATGTTCAAATCAGACATGCTCGGGCACAAGATGATGGACATTATGATGGAAAAGGCGCGTCAAGGCGTGGAAGTGCGGTTTTTGTTCGACGCGGCCGGCAGCCTGAAGCTGGCCGGAAAAGATATTAAAAAACTGAAACGCGCGGGCGTGAACATCGTCCCGTTTCTGCCGCTGAAATACGGTTTTTTCAACCAAAAATTCAATTTCAGAAATCACCGCAAGATCGTCATCGTTGACGGGAAAGTCGGTTTTGTCGGCGGGCTGAATGTCGGCAAGGAGTATATCGGCAAAGACCAAGATGTCGGCTTTTGGCGGGACACCCATATGAAAGTCGAAGGAGAAATCGTTCAGACGCTTCACAGCATTTTTATGCTTGATTGGGAATACGTTTCAGATGAGGTGCTGATTGATCAGAAAGCATATACCCGCCCGGTTGCGGCAGAAAGCGGCGGCGTCTATCAAGTCGTTCCGACAGGCCCCGATATGAAGGAGCGGATGAGCGATCTGTATTATGCCATGATAGCGGCGGCCGAATCGTCTGTATGGATCGCGACGCCTTATTTCGTGCCGAATGAGCCGATCCGCACAGCGCTAAAGGAGGCTGCTGCCAGGGGCGTCCGGGTGCGTGTCATGGTGCCGGAAACCAATGACGGATTTTTAACCCAGTACGCGACGAGATCGTATTTCCCCGAGCTTCTTCGCGAAGGAATCGAAGTCTATTCCTATCAAAAAGGCTTTATGCATCAAAAGGTGCTCATCACTGACGGAAACCTCGCCTCTGTCGGGACGGCGAACATGGACATGAGAAGCTTTCAGCTGAACTTTGAAGTCAATGTCTTTTTTACAGATCAAGAGGCGATCAAAGATCTTGAAGCGCATTATCTGGAGGATATGAAGGAGTCTGAAAAAATCAGCCCCGTCCGTTTCTATAAGCGCACATTATGGGAAAGAACGAAGGAATCCTTCGCACGGTTATTTTCCGGCGTTTTATAAAAAACGCTTTTAAAACTCCTTGTGTATAGTATAATTGAGAAATATTATCATTAAGAAAGAGGCACAAGGAGGACGGAATCGTGCTGCGACAATTTTTTTCTTATTATAAACCGTACAAGAAGCTGTTTTTTCTCGACTTCTTTTCTGCCATCGCCGGCGGATTGATGGAGCTGAGTTTTCCTCTGATTGTCAATTACTTTATCGATACATTGCTCCCGGGGCGGGATTGGAGTCTGATTATTTTGACTTCCGCTGCTTTATTCGGGGTCTACGCCCTCAGCTCGGCGCTTCAGTATGTTGTGACGTATTGGGGCCATATGCTCGGCATTAACATTGAAACCGATATGCGGAAAAAGCTTTTTGACCATCTGCAAAAGCTTTCGTTCAAATTTTACGATAACAACAAAACGGGCAGTTTAATGTCCAAGCTCACCAATGATTTGATGTATATCGGAGAAACCGCCCACCACGGGCCTGAAGACCTGTTTATCGCGATCATGACGATTTTGGGCGCGTTCGGTGTGATGCTGTTCATTAACTGGCAGCTCGCGCTGTTGACTTTTATCATTATGCCGGTCGTCATATGGCTTGCTTTGTATTTTAATAAAAAAATGACTTCGGCGTTTACAAAACTGAACAAAGACGTCGGAGACTTCAGCGCGAGGGTTGAAAACAATATCGGCGGCATCCGTCTTGTTCAGGCTTTCAGCAATGAAGCGTTTGAAACGCAGCGGTTTGATGTGAACAATCAGCGTTTCCGCAAAACAAAGCTGACGTCTTATAAAATCATGGCGAAAAACGGCTCGATCAGTTACATGCTGACAAGATTCGTCACGCTGTTCGTCCTGTTGTGCGGGACATGGTTCGTGATCCGCGGATCGCTATCTTACGGGGAATTTGTCGCTTTTGTGCTGCTGACGAACGTTCTGTTCCGTCCGATTGATAAAATCAATGCGATTATTGAGATGTATCCGAGAGGCATTGCCGGTTTTAAAAGCTTTATGGAGATACTGGAAACGGAGCCTGATATCAAGGACGCCCCGAACGCGAGACATGTGTCCGGTTTAAAAGGGAATATCCGCTATGAACAGGTGTCGTTCGGTTACGAAGAAAACAGTCCGGTTCTGTCGGGAATCAATTTGTCCATTCATGCCGGGGAGACAGTCGCATTCGTTGGGCCTTCGGGAGCGGGGAAATCAACGCTGACAAGTCTGCTGCCGCGCTTTTATGAGCCGTCTGAAGGCGTGATTTCCATCGACGGAATCGATATTAAGGACATGACGCTGTCATCTCTGCGCGGACAAATCGGCGTCGTCCAGCAGGATGTCTTTCTGTTTTCCGGCACATTGCGGGAAAACATTGCTTACGGGCGGCTGGACGCGTCTGAGGAAGAAATCTGGCAGGCCGTCCGCCAGGCGCATTTAGAGGATTTGGTAAACGGGTATCCCGACGGTCTAAACACGGTAATCGGCGAGCGCGGCGTGAAACTGTCAGGCGGGCAGAAGCAGCGGCTTTCCATCGCCAGAATGTTTTTGAAAAACCCGTCGATCTTAATTTTAGACGAGGCTACATCAGCCCTCGATACAGAAACGGAAGCCGCCATTCAAAAATCGCTGCAAGAGCTGTCTGAAGGACGCACAACGCTTGTGATCGCCCATCGGCTGGCTACGATTAAGGATGCGGACCGGATCGTCGTCGTCACGAAAGAAGGCATCGCTGAACAAGGTCATCATAAGGAACTGCTGGAATCCGGCGGCATGTACCAGAGACTTCATCAGGCGCAATTCGGCGAGCTGATACATCAATAAAAGAAAAAGGATAGACGAGCGGGGGCCGGGCAGCCTCCTGTCTATCCTTTTTTTATGTAGTCCGTATTTAATGGGCTTCTTTTTGCGCAGGTTCGATGATATGTTTGAAACGGTCAACAAGCTGCACCGCTTTCTTTCCTTCCACTACAATTAAATATTCTTGTTCTTTATGGGCCATTCTGAACGTTTCTAGCTCAATGATATCTTTGATTTTGCACATCGTTTTTTTAGAGTAGATATACAGCTCGTGGCCTCCCGTGTGGCAAAGCTGATAAAGCTGAAGCATGTTTCGTAAAGTGAACTTCTTAGCGGCTATTTTCAAAGATGTAATGTTTTTCATATGTTTTCTCCTCCGTCTGATGGTCTGTTATTTCGGAAATTCCCCATATAAACGGGTGATAAACCTGGTTATGCCTTCCACTTCAGCAATCCGCCCGCCAGGCGTTTGACTCCGCGGATGGCGCTTAATTCTTCGACGAGCCGGAGCAGCGCCCGGTCTTTCTCTTTCGCCTCAATCATAAAGTCGATGTCCGTATCCCATTGTCTGAACCGCTCCAGCACCGGCAGAATAAAATTCGCATCCACATAGTCCGCATGACTGCGTACGGCTGATTCCGATTTTGGCGAGGAGAGATGGACCTTCGGCTTTAAGCCGATCCGCTGCCATGTTTTGATCATCCGCGGAAGAATGTCATCTAAATCAGCGTCATCGGTCGGATTGGCGTAAAAATGGTGATAATCAAACACAAACGGAATGCCTTCTTGCTCACAAACACTGAGTGTTTCCTCGGACGTATACGTTTTATCATCGTTTTCTAAAGTCATTCGCTGTTTGATGACATCGGGAAGTTCTTTCAGATTCACGCGGAAACGGCCAAGCGCGCTTTGTTTGTCACCGTAAGCGCCTCCGACATGGATGTTGATGACGGAACGGTCCGCGATGCCCATTGCGTCCAGCATGTCATAATGATAGGCCATATCCTTGACCGCATTTGCGGTAATCTCCTGTTTCGGGCTCGTAAAAAGCGTGAATTGGTTCGGATGAAAGCTCGTTCTGAGATCATATTTTCTGACCAGCCCGCCGATCTCACGGAACTCCTGACGAAACGGCGTAACAAAATCCCACAGCACATCCGGATGGGTGGCGAGCGGCACAATCGAGCTTGAGAATCTGTACAGCGGAATGCCGTGGCCGATCACATAGTGGATGGTGCGCAGCGTATTGGTAAGATTTGCTTTCGTCACAGAAAGCAGGGCGTCTTTCCGCTCACTGCGGGAAAGCTTGGTATAGCGCGCATATGTTAAGGTTTTGGCGGGGGACGCGTCCCAAAGGCACATGGCGTTTGCGACGAATCCGAATCTGAACAGCATATGGTTTCTCCTTTATAAAAAGTAAGATATGGCCTTTCCCAGCCATTCTGCAGGAAGCTGTCTGACGGAGCGCTGTTTCACTTTTTCTAATGTGAGAAGCTCGGATTTTTCGATGTCCTGCTTTATTGTTGAAAGCACTTCCTTTGTAAAGGCTTCATCATGAATGATGACATTCACCTCTTCATTCCAGAACAGGCTCCGTTTATCAAAATTCGGCGTGCCGATAATGCTGATGCGGTCATCTATAATGAAGGCTTTGACATGATAAAAGCCTTGATAATACCGATAGATGAGGCAGCCGGCCTTCAGAAGCTCGGGATAATAAGTAAAAGCTGTTTCCCGAACGAGCGGGTGGTCTGACTTCATCGGCACGATCAAGATGACTTTGACGCCTTTTCGGCAGGCTGAAATAAGCGCTTCCTGAAGCTTTTTGCTCGGTACATAATAAGGCGTGCCGATAATGATTTTTTTCTCCGCCTTACGGATGCAGTTTTCATAATGCGATTCAAGCGAAAAACCGTCAGATGCATATGTCCTATGAAAGATATTCCCTTCGGATAATGCCGGATAAACCCCGGGTGATCCGGGTGCTTTTCCGGTGTTTCGTTTCAGGTCGCTTACAAACAGAGTCTGAAGATCCGCCGTGCCTTCGCCGGTCATCCGCAGGTGATAATCCTCCCAGTTTCCGAACTTCGCTTTTTTGCCGAGGTACTCTTCAGCGATATTAAAACCGCCGACATAGCCGATTTTGCCGTCAATGACGGTCACTTTCCGGTGATTCCGTTTTTGCAGCCTGAAAAATAGAAACGGAAATGCCGGTTTATTTAGAAAATGAACGTGAACGCCGGCTTTTTTCATCGTTTGAATAGAAGGCTTTTTCACTGGGCGGCTGCCCGCCCAATCCAGCAGCAGATATACGGAGACGCCGGCCTGGGCCTTTTCTTTCAATAAATGAAACATCTCATGGCTGACTTGGTCGTTCTTCATAATAAAAAACATCATATGAATAGAAGAGACGGCTTGGCGGATATCAGCCGTCATCTGCCGCACAAGCTCGCTGCCGCAGTGAATGAGTGTGATATCACTCTTTTTCGGGTCAAAAACGGGCTCATACGCCTGTTTTTTGTACGCCGCCCGGCCAAGCAGCATATCAAGCAGCATAAGTGCGATCAATATGATAAAAATGACAAGCAACACAAAAATGACCTTCATACCGACGCTCCTTTCCGAAGTATTCGTAGTGTGCCCTGAGAATGTGAATTTAATTATTGACTGAACACTCATTCATTATTTATGATAAAGTAAAGATATGACAATGAAGAGGGGAATCAGAACAAAGGGGGAGACAAGATGAACGCATTTCTCATGGTAAACGCGCTGCTGTTTTCAGCTGTAACCGCTTACGCCGTTTATTTATTCGTTTACCTGATCAGAACGAGGATCGCTTATATTAAGCTCGGCCAAAGGGAAGAATTTGATAAACGCCTGAAAGAACGTCTTCAGAAGATATGGGTGAATGTGTTCGGACAGAAAAAATTGCTGAAAGATAAAAAGAGCGGAATCATCCACGTTCTGTTTTTTTACGGTTTTATACTCGTTCAGTTCGGCGCAATTGATTTTATTCTGAAAGGGCTGCTTCCTGACCGCCATCTGCCGTTCGGTCCGCTTTATCCGGCGTTTACCTTTTTTCAGGAAATCGTCACGTTTCTGATTTTAATCGCCGTAGTCTGGGCGTTTTACCGGCGCTACATTGAAAAGCTCGTCAGACTGAAACGCGGGTTTAAAGCGGGGCTTGTCCTGCTGTTTATCGGCGGACTGATGGTGACGGTGCTTCTCGGGAACGCCATGAACCTTTTATGGCACGATCATTCTCTGTCTTGGACGGAACCGATCGCTTCCTCCATTGCGTTTGTGCTCGGCGGTCTTTCAGCGCCGGCGGCCGCCGCCGTGTTTTATGTTTCATGGTGGCTTCATCTGTTGTTTTTGCTCAGCTTTTTAGTGTACGTGCCGCAATCAAAGCATGCGCACTTAATTGCGGGTCCGGCGAATGTGTTCCTCAGCAGGCTTGATTCAAAAGGAAAGCTGGAAAAAATCGATTTCACCGATGAGACGAAAGAAAGCTACGGCGTCGGAAAGATTGAAGACTTCCGCCGTTCTCAGCTTGTCGATCTTTACGCCTGCGTCGAATGCGGCCGCTGTACAAATATGTGTCCGGCCTCCGGTACGGGCAAGATGCTCTCGCCGATGGACCTCATTTTAAAGCTCAGAGACCATTTGACGGAAAAAGGCGCTGCCGTGACGTCAAAATCTCCGTGGGTGCCCGCGCCCGTTTTTCAGCACACGAAAGCGAATCAGCTCGCCGCGGCTTCCTCAGGGGGAGGATCACGTGAAGCGGCGGCAGCCATTGATTACAACCCGAGCTTAATCGGCGAGGTCATCACGGAAGAGGAGATTTGGGCGTGCACCACTTGCCGCAACTGTGAAGATCAATGTCCGGTCATGAATGAACACGTTGATAAAATTATCGATCTGCGCCGCTATCTTGTGCTTACGGAAGGGAAGATGGACAGCGACGCGCAGCGGGCCATGACAAGCATTGAAAGGCAGGGAAACCCGTGGGGCTTAAACCGGAAAGAGCGGGAGAACTGGCGGGAGCAGGCCGATACAGAGATTCCGACAGTGAAAGAAATGAAAAAACAAGACAAAGAGTTCGACTATTTGTTTTGGGTCGGCTCAATGGGTTCCTACGACAACAGGAGCCAAAAGATTGCCGTCTCATTTGCAAAGCTGCTTAATGAAGCGGGCGTATCCTTTGCGATTCTCGGCAATAAGGAAAAAAACTCAGGCGATACGCCGCGCCGTTTGGGCAACGAGTTTCTGTTCCAAGAGCTGGCGGAACACAACATCGGCGAATTTGAAAAACACGGAATCAAAAAAATCGTCACGATTGATCCGCACGCCTATAATATGTTCAAAAATGAATATCCTGATTTCGGATTCCGGGCCGAAGTCTATCATCATACTGAATTATTAGCCGAGCTTGTGTCACAGGGAAAACTAAAACCGCTTCACCCGGTGAATGAAACGATTACTTTCCATGACTCGTGCTATTTAGGAAGATACAATGAAGTGTATGAGCCGCCGAGAGCGATCTTAAAAGCCATTCCGGGCGTTCAATTGAAGGAAATGGAGCGCAGCCGCGAAAACGGGATGTGCTGCGGCGCCGGGGGAGGGCTCATGTGGATGGAAGAAGAAACGGGAGCGAGAATCAACACGGCCCGGACTGAGCAGGCGCTTTCTGTCAGTCCGACGGTCATCAGCTCCGGATGTCCTTACTGTCTGACTATGCTCGGTGACGGTACGAAAGCGAAAGAAGCCGAAGACGCGATCGGCACTTATGATGTCAGTGAATTGCTCGCCATGTCTGTATTCGGCACCGAAAAACAAGAGTCTTTATAGAAAGAAGCGGGCCGCCGGCGCATATGCCGGCGGCTTTGTTTTCGCACATCAGCCGATTTATGAAGGGACGGCTCTAAAATTTCTTAAATTACGCTGTTAAGGGTAGCATATTCTGTTTTAATTTGTTTATAATGAGAGGTATGGTTTATGAACAAAACAATACAAATTCGTTCTTATTATAGGATAGAAACAGATACATATAAGTAATAGAAAGGGAGTGTCCGACCTTGAGTATCAAACAATATTCTCAGGAACAGCTGAAGCAGATGGCTTTAGTTGAAATCGCTCACGAAATTTTCTCAGAACATAAAAAACCGGTTCCGTTTCAGGAGCTGCTGAATGAAATGATCTCCTTGCTCGGTGTTACGAAAGAGGAACTGGGCGACCGTATCGCCCAATTTTATACAGACCTGAACATTGACGGCCGCTTTATTGCTCTGTCAGACCAGACGTGGGGGCTTCGCAGCTGGTATCCGTACGATCAGCTGGACGAAGAAACACAGCCGACTGTAAAAGCGAAAAAGAAAAAAGCGAAAAAAGTCGTTGAGGAAGATCTCGACCTTGATGAATTCGAGGAAGTTGATGAAGATGACATCGATCTCGATGAAATGGAAGAAGATATTGACCTTGACGCAGACAGCTTTGACGACGAAGATATCGATGAAGAAGATGACGACGATCTTGAGATTGAAGAGGATATGATTGAAGAAGATGAGGAAGATGATGAGGATGAAGACGAGGATCAAAAACGCTGATTTCATATCAGCAAAACGATCTTGACTTTCATTGTCGAACTATGTAGTATGTATTTTGGGCTCTTCAAAAAGAAGAGAATTCATAAGAGTGCTACGCTCCCTTTCAAGAAATTGAAAGGGAGCTTTCTTATTTTCATCTCCCAAATTCTTTTACACATCATTTGTTTTTAGTGAAATGATTTTCTATAAAACGGCACATTTTAAGGAATGTAGCGCAGACCGAAGAGAGGAGCAAACGAAATGACGAAATATATTTTTGTAACCGGGGGAGTAGTATCATCACTCGGAAAAGGAATTGTGGCTGCATCACTTGGCCGCCTTTTGAAAAACAGAGGCATGAGCGTCACTATCCAAAAATTTGACCCTTATATCAACGTTGACCCGGGAACGATGAGCCCGTACCAGCACGGTGAGGTATTCGTTACCGATGACGGCGCTGAGACTGACCTTGACTTAGGGCATTATGAGCGTTTCATTGACATTAATCTGAACAGATTCAGCAATGTGACGACCGGTAAAATCTATTCTGCCGTATTGAAAAAAGAGCGCCGCGGGGACTACCTCGGCGGAACGGTTCAGGTCATTCCGCACATCACAAATGAACTGAAAGACCGCGTGTACCGTGCAGGCAAAGAAACAAACGCAGATGTAGTCATTACTGAGATCGGCGGAACAGTGGGAGACATCGAATCCCTTCCGTTCCTTGAAGCCATCCGTCAAATGAAAAGCGACATCGGCCATGAAAACGTGATGTACATTCACTGTACGCTTGTTCCGTACATCAAAGCGGCGGGCGAGCTGAAAACAAAACCGACGCAGCACAGCGTAAAAGAGCTGAGAAGCCTCGGTATTCAGCCTAATATCATCGTCGTGCGCACGGAAATGCCGATTTCTCAAGATATGAAAGATAAAATCGCGCTCTTCTGCGATATTGACACGAAAGCGGTCATCGAGTGCGAAGATGCGGACAACCTTTACTCCATCCCGCTTAACCTTCAGGAGCAGGGACTCGATAAGCTTGTCTGCGATCATATGAAATTAGAATGCAAAGACCCGGATATGACGGAATGGAAAGACCTTGTCACGAAAGTGAAAAACTTGTCTAAAACCATTACAATCAGCCTCGTCGGTAAATACGTCGAGCTTCAGGACGCTTACATTTCAGTCGTTGAATCACTGCGCCACGCCGGCTATGCGTTTGACGCTGATGTGAAGATCAAATGGATTAACGCCGAAGAAGTGACAGAAAGCAATATTCAAGAGCTGACTGGCGGCACAGACGGAATTATCGTGCCCGGCGGTTTCGGAGACCGCGGCGTAGAAGGGAAAATCATCGCCGCCAAGTATGCGCGTGAGAATAAAATTCCGTTCTTCGGCATCTGCCTCGGTATGCAGATTGCATCCATTGAATATGCGCGAAACGTATTAGGTCTGGAAGGGGCTCATTCTGCGGAGATCGATCCGTCCACTCCTTATCCGATCATCGACCTTCTGCCAGAACAAAAAGATGTCGAGGATCTTGGAGGAACGCTTCGTCTCGGACTGTACCCTTGTAAGCTTCAGGAAGACACGAAAGCCTTCGAAGCGTATGCGGATGAAGTGGTATACGAACGCCACCGCCACCGTTATGAATTCAACAACGAATACAGACAGCAAATGGAAGAGAACGGTTTTGTGTTCTCAGGCACAAGCCCTGACGGCCGTCTTGTGGAAATCATCGAGCTGAAAGACCATCCTTGGTATGTCGCTTGCCAGTTCCACCCTGAGTTCAAATCAAGACCGACAAGACCTCAGCCTTTATTCAAAGACTTTATCGGCGCTTCCGTACAAGCTGCAGAACAGAAGTAATAAAAAAAGACTTGCCTCCTTTAAAAGCGGCAAGTCTTTTTTCTGCATCAGGCATATTCCTGCATCATTTCCTTTAACGTAAAGGACAGTGCGTGATAGACATACAGGCCTGTCATTAATGAAGGAAAGCCGTATCTTGTCCCGTCTTCATCAGGCAGAAGCGGCATTTTTAATTTGCTGTCAATATGAACATCACAAAATTCCTCAATCCCGGTTTGATCTTTGATGACAGGAGATACGCCAACGAGGCCGATCCCTTTTTCATAAAGCTTTTGAGCCAGCGCCTGTTCTTCAGCCGTGCCCGGACCTGAACAAAACATCAGCACCCTGTCGCTTTCTGTAATCGAATCAGCTGTATCCGGAAACGCTTTGACGGAAGGCATCGGTTCTGAGCCGAGTTCCGCCTCGCACAAAATGCCCTGCATCTCATTTGCGCCGTATAAATAAATGGTATGACCGCTGACGGCTGCCTGCGCCAGCAGGCGCGCGCCGTCTTCTATTGCTTCGGATTCCTTATCCTGAATGCGGGAAAAAATGCCTGCAAGCTGTGTCGTAAATATCTTTAACATGAGTGAAACCTCCTTTACACATACAAGAACAGTATACAACAAAAGAGAAAATGCTCAGAAAATGTCGGAAAGTAGACTATTATAATTAAAGGAAATGTGAAAATCAAACAGAATACATAAACAACTGCTTCCTTTTGACGAAAATGATAATATTGGGGTGTAAAATGATGAATGAAAAGATTTTAATCGTAGATGACCAATACGGTATACGCATATTGCTCAATGAAGTGTTTCATAAAGAAGGGTACCAGACGTTTCAGGCCGCCAACGGCATACAGGCGCTGGACATCGTAACGAAAGAACGGCCCGATCTCGTGCTTTTAGATATGAAAATCCCCGGCATGGACGGAATCGAAATTCTCAAGCGCATGAAGATGATTGACGAATCCATCCGCGTCATTATCATGACCGCTTACGGAGAACTCGATATGATTAAGGAATCAAAAGAGCTCGGAGCGCTGACCCATTTTGCGAAACCTTTTGACATTGATGAGATCAGAGACGCGGTGAAAAAATATTTACCTCTAAAATCGAATTAATAAAATTAGAAACAATTATGTCATTGTGTTGCCGATTTGTCGAAAAGTTGGTATCCTAGAGATGGAGAAAAAGCGATCTGTTGTTTTACATATGACAGGTTTTTATGGTCATGCTATAGGTGGAAAGCTTTTTTCGAGAAGAAGCAAATCAGGCTACATAAGGAGGACTTTCGACATGCCTTTAGTTTCAATGACGGAAATGTTGAATACAGCTAAAGAAAAAGGATATGCTGTTGGACAATTTAACTTAAATAACCTTGAGTTCACTCAAGCTATTTTACAAGCAGCAGAAGAGGAAAAATCCCCGGTTATTCTTGGTGTTTCAGAAGGCGCGGGACGCTACATGGGCGGCTTCAAAACAGTGGTTGCCATGGTTAAAGCTCTTATGGAAGAATACAAAGTGACAGTTCCTGTCGCCATTCACTTAGACCACGGTTCAAGCTTTGAATCTTGTGCGAAAGCGATTCATGCAGGTTTCACTTCTGTAATGATCGACGCATCTCACCACCCGTTTGAGGAAAACGTAGCAACTACAGCTAAAGTGGTTGAGCTTGCTCATTTCCACGGCGTTTCAGTTGAAGCTGAGCTTGGAACTGTAGGCGGACAGGAAGATGACGTGATCGCTGAAGGCGTAATCTATGCTGACCCTAAAGAGTGTCAAGAACTTGTAGAGCGCACTGGCATCGACTGCCTTGCACCTGCACTGGGTTCTGTTCACGGCCCTTACAAAGGCGAACCGAACCTCGGCTTCAAAGAAATGGAAGATATCGGCAAATCAACCGGCCTTCCGTTAGTACTTCACGGCGGTACAGGAATTCCGACTGCCGACATTAAAAAATCAATCTCACTTGGTACGGCTAAAATCAACGTAAACACTGAAAACCAAATTTCTTCTGCAAAAGCTGTCCGCGAAACATTGGCAGCTAAGCCGAACGAATACGATCCTCGTAAATATCTTGGACCTGCTCGTGAAGCGATCAAAGAAACGGTTATCGGCAAAATGCGTGAGTTCGGTTCTTCAAACCAAGCTTAATCCAATGTAACATCCATAAACCGCCTGACAGCATTGACAGGCGGTTTTATGTCTTACCTTTAGAAAGCGCAATCATGTTTTACAGTTCTGAAAATTTATTACTGGGGAGGCTTTCCTTATGTTATTTTTCATTGATACAGCAAACATTGACGAGATTAAAGAAGCTTATGAACTTGGCGTTCTTGCCGGAGTTACGACAAACCCTAGTTTAGTGGCGAAAGAAGCTGACGTGTCTTTCCATGACAGACTTCGTGAGATTACGGAAGTCGTGAGCGGATCAGTAAGCGCGGAAGTCATTTCCCTGAATGCTGAAGAAATGATTGAAGAAGGTAAAGAACTTGCGAAAATCGCGCCGAATATCACGGTGAAAATCCCGATGACGTCTGAAGGGTTAAAAGCCGTAAAAGCGCTGAGCGACCTGAACATTAAAACAAACGTAACGCTCATCTTCAGTGCCAACCAGGCGCTTTTGGCGGCAAGAGCCGGAGCGACTTATGTATCTCCGTTCTTAGGCCGTCTGGATGACATCGGCCATAACGGTCTTGAACTGATTTCAGAAATAAGACAGATTTTTGACATTCATGACATTGATACACAAATCATCGCAGCTTCCATCCGTCATGCGCAGCACGTGACTGAAGCCGCTTTACGCGGTGCGCATATCGGTACGATGCCGCTGAAAGTCATTCACCAGCTGACGAAACATCCGTTAACGGATAAAGGCATCGAGCAATTCTTGGCAGACTGGAATAAATAAAGATAAATAGGGCGGCAAACCGGTTGCATCCGTTTGCCGCACCCTTATGTTTTCCTGTTTGGCAGCGGGCCTTCAGTATCAAAGTGAAGAGTGTGTTTCCCCCGGAATGTGAACCCGGCGGGCCTCTGTGCATCCTGTGTTAAAAATGCCCCGCAAAGCTTCGCTATTTTCTTCCTGTTATTTTATAATGTCCTTGTATTCTTTCTCTTCGAATTGGCTACATTTTGGACAAGAGCTTTATTTGCAGAGACAGAATAAAATGCCATTTTATTTACGCTCCGCAGCTATCTTCTTATGGAAGGAGACTATCATGGAAAAGTTGAATATTGCCGGCGGCGATCCGTTAAACGGAACCGTACATATCAGCGGTGCGAAAAACAGCGCCGTCGCATTGATACCCGCAACCATTCTGGCAAATTCCGAAGTAACGATCGAAGGGCTTCCGGAGATCTCAGATATTGAAACGCTGCGTGACCTGCTGAAAGAAATCGGCGGAAACGTCCATTTTGAAAAAGGAGAAATGGTCGTCGACCCTTCCCCGATGATCAGCATGCCGCTTCCCAACGGCAAAGTGAAAAAACTCCGCGCTTCCTATTACTTAATGGGCGCGATGCTGGGCCGCTTCAAACAGGCGGTCATCGGACTGCCGGGCGGGTGCCATCTCGGGCCGCGGCCGATTGACCAGCACATCAAAGGGTTTGAAGCGCTTGGGGCGGAAGTCACCAATGAACAAGGCGCGATTTATCTGCGCGCCGAAAGGCTGAGAGGCGCACGGATTTATTTAGATGTCGTCAGCGTCGGAGCGACGATCAATATCATGCTTGCCGCTGTACTGGCTGAAGGTAAAACCGTGATAGAAAACGCCGCCAAGGAACCTGAGATTATTGATGTGGCCACATTGCTCACCAGCATGGGCGCAAAGATCAAAGGCGCGGGAACCAATGTAATCAGAATCGACGGCGTAAAAGAGCTGCATGGATGCAGGCATACGATCATTCCGGACAGAATTGAGGCGGGCACCTTTATGATCGCCGGCGCCGCGATGGGGAAAGAAGTCATTATTGATAATGTCATACCGACTCACCTGGAGTCTTTAACGGCGAAGCTCAGGGAAATGGGTTTTCACATTGAGACGAGTGACGATCAGCTTCTTATGCTCGGCGGGCAGAAGCAGATAAAACCGGTCGACGTAAAAACGCTTGTTTACCCGGGATTCCCGACTGATCTTCAGCAGCCGATGACATCTCTGTTAACGAGAGCCAGCGGCACGAGCGTCGTAACCGACACCATCTACTCGGCCCGATTTAAACATATAGATGAGCTGAGACGGATGGGGGCCAACATGAAAGTGGAAGGCAGGTCGGCCATTATCACCGGTCCGGCCGAGCTTCAGGGCGCAAAAGTAAAGGCGAGCGATCTGCGTGCAGGCGCTTGTCTGGTCGTCGCCGGGCTCATGGCTGACGGCGTAACCGAAATTACCGGTCTCGAGCATTTAGACCGCGGCTACAGCAATCTTGAGAAAAAACTCGAAGGCCTGGGCGCCACAATCTGGCGGCAAAGGCTGACGGACGAAGAGATAGAACAGCTCCAAAATTCATAGAAATGCGGACTTTTGAGAGGAGATCGTGTTGAAATGGAAAGAAGCTTATCGATGGAATTGGTTCGAGTCACTGAAGCGGCGGCTTTAGCATCTGCCAGATGGATGGGCCGCGGGAAAAAAGATGAAGCTGATGATGCGGCGACAAGCGCAATGCGTGACGTGTTTGACACGGTGCCGATGAAAGGCACGGTCGTGATCGGGGAAGGCGAGATGGATGAAGCGCCGATGCTTTACATCGGCGAAAAGCTCGGAAACGGATACGGCCCGCGCGTCGATGTCGCCGTCGATCCTCTTGAAGGCACAAACATCGTAGCGAGCGGCGGCTGGAATGCTCTGACGGTGATCGCGGTCGCCGACCATGGAACACTGCTGAACGCCCCGGATATGTATATGGAAAAAATCGCGGTCGGTCCCGAAGCGGTAGGCTGCATCGATATCGAAGCGCCTGTCATTGATAACTTAAAAGCCGTTGCGAAAGCGAAAAACAAAGACATTGAAGATGTCGTGGCAACCATTTTAAATCGTGACAGACATGAAAAAATCATCTCTGAATTGCGTGAGGCGGGCGCCAGAATCAAACTGATCAACGACGGTGATGTCGCGGGCGCCATCAATACGGCCTTTGACCATACGGGAGTAGACATTCTCTTCGGTTCAGGCGGGGCTCCTGAAGGCGTGCTGTCTGCCGTTGCGTTAAAAGCGCTCGGCGGCGAAATCATCGGCAGGCTTCTGCCGCAAAGTGCGGAAGAGCAGACCCGCTGTGAGCGAATGGGCCTTGATGTATCCAAAGTGCTCCGGATGGAGGACCTTGTGAGAGGGGATGACGCCATTTTTGCCGCAACGGGCGTCACGGACGGAGAGCTGCTGAAAGGCGTTCAGTTCAAAGGCTCCGTCGGCACGACTGAAAGTCTGGTCATCCGGGCGAAATCAGGAACGGTCCGATTCGTTGACGGAAGACACAGCCTGAAGAAAAAACCAAATCTTGTGATCCGGCCATAAATAGAGAAAAGCGGGACGGAAAGTCCCGCTTTTCTTTTGCAATAAAGAGTCAACCCTATCATTTATATGTCAAAGCATTATTTAAGTTGAATAATTTTTTGAAATGAGGTAAAAATAAAGAGTGCTGCGATTTTTCTGTGTCATTCCTTCTTTTGAGTACTGGGAAATTTTCAAATTCTACCGCATACAGACGATATAAATATTGATCTTCTCAAGTTTTTGTCCTCGCTTCCTTCAAAACTCATTAAGACATTCCTTTTTTAAAAAAAGCGCCGATCATGGGTGGAAGTGTTACCGATAGAAGTTCCTTAACGTTTTATAAAAGAATGTGCTTTGGCGGAATCATGCGAAGCAGCCGATTTGAATGAAAACAGCAATACATTGACTATGAAAAGCGTGGTGTTTTTATGAAAGACGTATCTATTTCCTCTTTGGAAAATATGAAATTAAAAGAACTATATGAACTGGCCAGACATTATAAAATCTCCTACTACAGCAAACTGACTAAAAAAGAATTAATCTTTGCCATTCTGAAAGCCAACGCCGAGCAGGAGGATCTTCTGTTTATGGAAGGCGTGCTCGAAATCATCCAATCGGAAGGATTCGGCTTCCTCAGACCGATTAATTACTCGCCAAGCTCAGAAGACATCTACATTTCTGCTTCCCAGATCCGCCGCTTTGATTTAAGAAACGGTGACAAAGTATCCGGCAAGGTGCGTCCGCCGAAAGAAAACGAACGCTATTACGGACTTTTGCACGTTGAAGCGGTAAATGGAGACGATCCGGAATCTGCGAAAGAGCGCGTTCATTTTCCCGCGCTGACTCCGCTTTATCCGGACCGCCAAATGGTGCTTGAGACGAAACCGAATTATCTCTCAACAAGAATTCTCGATATGATGGCTCCCGTCGGTTTCGGCCAGCGCGGTCTGATCGTGGCGCCGCCGAAAGCCGGTAAAACCATGCTGCTGAAAGAAATCGCTAACAGCATTACGACAAATCAGCCTGACGCTGAATTGATCGTTCTCTTAATTGATGAAAGACCGGAAGAAGTAACGGATATTGAACGTTCCGTAGCGGGCGATGTCGTCAGCTCCACATTCGATGAAGTGCCGGAAAATCACATTAAGGTAGCGGAGCTTGTGCTTGAACGGGCGATGCGTCTCGTTGAACACAAAAAAGACGTTATCATTCTGATGGACAGCATTACCCGCCTGGCACGGGCCTACAACCTCGTTATCCCGCCAAGCGGACGTACGCTTTCCGGCGGGATTGACCCGGCTGCGTTCCATCGTCCGAAGCGCTTTTTCGGTGCCGCGCGAAACATTGAAGAGGGCGGCAGCCTGACCATTTTGGCGACGGCGCTCGTAGACACGGGCTCCCGGATGGATGACGTCATCTATGAAGAGTTTAAAGGAACGGGCAACATGGAGCTTCACCTTGACCGTTCTCTTGCGGAAAGACGGATTTTCCCGGCGATCGATATCCGCCGCTCCGGCACACGGAAGGAAGAGCTGCTCGTGCCGAAAGAGCATCTTGACCGTCTATGGGCGATCCGCAAATCGATGTCTGATTCTCCGGACTTCGCAGAGAAGTTTATGAGAAAAATGAAAAAAACAAAAACGAATCAGGAATTCTTCGATCTGATCAACCAAGAATGGAAGCAGGCGAACCTTTCATCATCAGCCCGCCGCTGATAAAAAATGTATTTGCAAATGCAGTAAATGACTGATATAATTCTCTCATATGCGTTCCGGATTACTCCGGAATAATAACTCTGTTTCCACACGGGATTCAGGGCGGAAGGAGATGGATACAATGAAAGCAGGAATTCATCCTAATTTCAAAAAAGCAACAGTTAAATGCGCTTGCGGAAATGAATTTGAAACAGGCTCAGTAAAAGAAGAGGTACGCGTTGAGATTTGCTCTGAATGCCACCCATTCTACACTGGACGTCAAAAATTCGCTTCTGCTGATGGTCGTGTTGATCGCTTTAACAAAAAATACGGTCTTAAGTAATAATAGATTTTACAGGCAGGCAAGAATTGCTTCTTGCCTGTTTTTTATGTCCATAAACAGGAAAAAAAGGGGAGCGGATAGCCTATGTACATAATGAAGCAAAGCGGATGGCTTGAGCTGATATGCGGCAGCATGTTCTCTGGGAAATCAGAAGAGCTGATCCGCAGAGTGAAAAGAGCGACATATGCGAAGCAGGAGGTCAAGGTGTTCAAACCTGCTATTGATAATCGCTACAGTGAGGAGGCCGTCGTTTCTCACAACGGCACATCCATGACAAGCCACGTCATCTCGTCTTCGGCTGAAATATGGGATCATATCAGTGAAAGCACGGACGTCATCGCGGTAGATGAAGTGCAGTTTTTCGGCGAATCGATCATCGGCGACTTATCCTCGCTTGCGGATAAAGGCTATCGTGTCATCGCGGCCGGACTTGATATGGATTTCCGGGGAGAGCCTTTCGGCGTGGTGCCGAATCTGATGGCGGTTGCCGAATCGGTGACGAAGCTGCAGGCGGTCTGCTCCGTTTGCGGGTCGCCGGCAAGCCGTACGCAGCGTTTGATTGACGGGAAGCCCGCTTCCTATGATGATCCGGTCATTTTAGTCGGCGCATCGGAGTCATACGAAGCGAGATGCAGACATCATCACGAAGTGCCGAAAAAACAGTCTGATAAATAACCCTTTTCATGAAAACATCGGTAAAAAATCCGGTGTTTTTTTGACGTTTTTTCAAAAATTGTAGTTAAATAACTTAAAAAAGAGTATGAAAAAATTAAGTAATTTTCATCTCTTGAATTTTCATTTTTACAGGCATAAAATGACTAAGTAATGTAAATAGTTATGAGACATTGTTCGAATAATTGTCAAAAAAAGATATAGCAGATCGCGATCACACTAGCCAAAACGGGTAATTACTTAACTTTGTTAACTATTTGAAGAAAGAAGGAGATTTTCTTGAATAATATTAAAGTAACGAAGGAAGGCAACTTAGAAACTACTTTAAGAGGAAAAGAAGTTCTATCTATCCCTACTTTAAATAAAGGTGTTGCGTTTTCAGCAGAAGAAAGAAAAAGCCTTGGATTAGACGGGCTGCTTCCTCCGACAATTCTGTCTCTTGATGAGCAGGCAAAACGCGCATACGAGCAGTTTCAAGCTCAGCCGGACCGCCTTCGCCAAAACGTATATTTGAATGATTTGCAAAACCGTAACGAAGTTCTTTTCTTTAAATTGCTTCAAAACCATCTTCGTGAAATGCTGCCGGTTGTTTACACACCGACTGTCGGTGAAGCGATTCAAGAATACAGCCATGAGTACAGAAGACCTCAAGGGATTTACCTTTCTATCGACAACGTGGAAGGAATCGAAGAGGCATTTGAAAACCTTCATGCCACTGCCGGAGATATTGATCTGATCGTTGCGACAGACTCAGAAAGCATCCTCGGAATCGGTGACTGGGGTGTAGGCGGTATCAACATCGCCATCGGTAAATTAGCGGTATACACAGCTGCTGCCGGTATTGACCCAAGCCGCGTCATTCCTGTCGTTCTTGACGTCGGTACGAACAATGAAAAACTTCTGAACGATCCTTTATACATCGGTAACCGCCATGAACGTATCCAAGGCGAACGTTACGAAGCTTTCGTTGACGCTTATGTAAAAGCTGCGCTTAAATATTTCCCTAAAGCTCTTCTTCACTGGGAAGACCTTGGAAACAAAAACGCGCGCAATATCATGAAGAAATACAACCATGAAATTCTTACATTCAACGATGACATTCAAGGAACAGGTGCGATTACGCTTGCAGGTGTGCTTGCGGCTATGAAGAAAACAGGCGCGTCTATTAAAGACCAGCGTGTGGTTGTCTTCGGTGCGGGATCTGCCGGAATCGGAATCGCTGACCAAATCCGCGACACTATGGTGCTTGCCGGTCTTTCTGAAGAAGAAGCCAACAAAGCGTTCTACACAATGGACTACAGAGGCTTGTTAATTGAAGGTATGGAAAACATTCTTGATTTCCAAGAGCCGTACCTGCGCACAGCTGAAGAAATTAAAGATTGGAAACGCGATGAAAATGGACAAATTCCTTTCATTGAAGTGATCCGTCAAGCGAAACCGACAATCTTAATCGGTACATCAGGCCAAAGCGGCGCGTTCAGTGAAGAAATCGTCAAAGAAATGGCAAAACACGTTGAGCGTCCGGTCATCATGCCGATGTCTAACCCGACACCGCTTGCTGAAGCCGTTCCTAGCGATCTTTTCAAATGGACTGACGGCAAAGTACTTGTGGCGACAGGAAGCCCGTTTGACAATGTAGAGTACAATGGCGTTTCACATGAAATCGGACAATCTAACAACGCATTCGCGTTCCCTGGACTTGGTCTCGGTTCAATCGTTGTAGAAGCGAAAGTGATTACTCCTGCAATGTTTGCGGCAACTGCTGACGCAATCGCAGAAAGCGTTGATTTTGAAACACCGGGTGCAGGCCTTCTGCCGAGCATGAGCGACTTACAAGAAGTTTCAATTAAAGTTGCGATCGCCGTAGCGGAAACTGCCATTAAAGAAGGCGTGGCAAACCGCATTCCTGAGAATGTAGAACAAGCCGTTCTTGATGCAATGTGGAAACCGCAATATAAGCAAGTTGTCGCTAAATAATTTTTACGATTAATTTTACAGTCCGAGGGAAAGCTTTTATGTAAAGGCTAAAGTATACGGACATTAAGGATTTGGAGGAGAACATTTTGAGCTTCTTAGATATTTTAATCCTCCTGGCGCCGATCTTTTTCGTGATCGTGCTGGGATGGTTCGCAGGTCGCTTCGGAAGTTATGACGCGAAGTCAGCAAAAGGGGTAAGCACCTTAGTTACGAAGTACGCGCTTCCGGCGCATTTTATCGCAAGTATTTTAACCACTTCAAGAAGTGCGTTTTTATCACAGGTTCCTTTGATGGTCGCTTTGATCATTGGGATTGTCGGATTCTTTATCGTCATTCTGTTGGTTTGCAAATTTATCTTCAAGTATGATTTAACGAATTCATCTGTATTTTCTTTAAACTCTGCACAGCCGACATTTGCTTTTATGGGTATTCCCGTACTAGGAAGCTTATTCGGAGCAAGCGAAGTAGCGATTCCTATCGCCGTTACGGGTATCGTGGTTAACGCCATCCTTGACCCGCTTGCGATCATTATCGCTACTGTCGGTGAGTCATCTAAGAAAAAAGACACTGAAAACGAGAACTTCTGGAAAATGACTGGTAAGTCTATTCTTCACGGTCTTTCCGAACCGCTTGCGGCTGCACCGCTTATCAGTATCATTCTGGTACTCTGCGGTGTAACACTCCCTGGCTTGGGAGAAAAAATGCTTGATCAGCTCGGAAGCACAACATCAGGTGTTGCGCTCTTCGCCGTCGGTGTAACTGTCGGTATCCGCAACATTAAGCTCAGTCTGCCGGCTTTCGGTATCGCTTTGTTAAAAGTTGCCGTTCAGCCTGCGCTGATGTACTTGATCGCTCTTGCAGTCGGACTTCCGGCTGACCAGATCACGAAAGCGGTATTGCTCGTTGCATTCCCTGGATCTGCGGTAGCGGCGATGATTGCCACACGTTTCGAAAAACAAGAGGAAGAAACTGCGTCCGCGTTCGTGATCAGTGCGATTTTATCTCTAATCTCACTGCCGATCATCATTGCGCTGACTGCATAATGAAAAGCTCCCTGTTTCAGGGAGCTTTTTTAGTTAGAATTGAAATTTAAAAGGCGAAAATCTCGTTTTTTTTCTGGGTTTCTTATGTTCTGAAGAAGCGGCTGTTTCTGAGAGGGGAGCTGTCTGGGCAAGTTCCTGGATGCGGGAGGCCAATGTCTGCAATTCGGTATTGAGGTCGTCAATTTCCCGTCTGTGCTGAAGAAGCTGATAAGACACCCCTTCATCCGCCTTTTGTTTCAGCTGGCGTTCAAGCTCCTCTATCCTTGAAAGCAGATGGTTCTCACCTTGTTTCTCTTTCGTGAGAATGTCCAGTTTGCGCTCCAGCTCTGCCAATCTTTGTTCAGCGCCGCCATTGATTTTCGGACGCTGCAAAATGAAGCCCGTCCGTTTTTTCGGCTGCCGGGGCACTTGAACATCCAGAAGGGCAGTGCCTTCAGAAATTTGCCGTTTGACCGATTTCAGCACATCAAGATCCTCAGGTGTAAAGGAATAATGTCCGAGCTCATTCCGTTCAGCCGGAAGATTCAGCTGTTTGACCCACCTTTGCACCGTTTTTGCGGAGACACCGAGCTCTTTCGCGGCCATGTTTGTATTCATGATCACATACCTCCTTTTTGCTAGGTATTCGACCATGAGGCGGCGTTCCCTTCATGTTAGACAAAACAAGAAGGAATTCGCCAAAGAAAGCGGCATTTCTTCAAAAAACGTTACGCTTCATACAATTCAAGCGGAAGCTTGTCGGGATCGAAGAAGAAGGTAAACCGTTTCCCCGTCAGCGGATCGGTTCTGATCGGTTCTGTGCCGACGCCCTTTTCCTTTAACTCCCTGACGGCTGCTTCAAGATCGTTTACGGTGAAAGCGAGATGCCGGAGACCCGCGGCTTCCGGTCTGGTCGGCCGTTCGGGCGGATCGGGAAAGGAAAACAATTCAATCGCGTACGCGCCGTCCAGCGCAAGATCAAGTTTATAAGACCCGCGATCCTTTCGGTATGTTTCTTTTATAATGCCGAAACCGAGAATCTCGGTGTAAAAAGCTTTCGACTTTTCATAATCAGAGCATATGATTGCTATATGGTGGATGGATTTCAGCATATCCGCTCCTCCTTTTTTGCTTCAGTATAACAGAGGCGAATTGCTTTTGACTGGCGATAAGCCCTATACTATAATGAGAATGTTACGCACAGGAAAACAGAGGTGAAGACCGTGTTAGACCGTTTACAGTCAATTGAACAACGATACGAAAAATTAAATGAGCTTTTAAGTGATCCGGAAGTGGTCAACGATCCGAAAAAGCTTAGAGAATATTCGAAAGAGCAATCTGATATACAAGAAACCGTTGAAGTCTATAGACAATACAGAGACGCATCAGAACAGCTTGCCGATGCGAAAGCGATGCTTGAGGAAAAGCTTGATGCCGATATGAGAGAAATGGTGAAGGAAGAAATCTCCGAACTGCAGGGAGAGACGGAAACCTTATCAGAGCGTTTGAAAGTGCTCCTCATCCCGAAAGACCCGAACGATGACAAAAACGTAATCATGGAGATCCGCGGAGCAGCGGGAGGAGAAGAAGCCGCGCTGTTTGCGGGAAATCTCTACAGAATGTACTCCCGTTACGCCGAAATCCAAGGCTGGAAGACTGAAGTCATGGAAGCAAACGTGACCGGAACGGGCGGTTACAAAGAAATCATCTTTATGATTACGGGAAAAGGCGCATACTCCAAGCTGAAGTATGAAAATGGCGCGCACCGCGTACAGCGTGTTCCGGAAACGGAATCAGGCGGCCGTATTCATACATCCACGGCGACGGTGGCGTGTCTTCCTGAAGCGGAAGAAGTAGAAGTGGACATCCACGAAAAAGACATCCGCGTCGATACATTTGCATCAAGCGGACCGGGCGGACAAAGCGTAAACACGACGATGTCGGCCGTACGCCTGACGCATTTACCGACCGGTGTCGTCGTATCCTGTCAGGATGAAAAATCTCAGATTAAAAACAAAGAAAAAGCGATGAAGGTGCTCCGCGCCAGAATCTATGACAAATTCCAGCAGGAAGCTCAGGCTGAATATGATCAGACCCGCAAATCAGCCGTCGGTTCAGGCGACCGTTCCGAGCGTATCCGCACATACAATTTCCCGCAAAACCGTGTGACGGATCACCGCATCGGCCTGACGATTCAAAAGCTGGATCAAATCCTGGAAGGCAAGCTTGATGAAGTGGTTGAAGCGTTAATCGTAGAAGACCAGTCAAGCAAGCTCCAGCAGGCGGAAAATTAAGATGAAGACCGTTTTTGAAGCCCTAAGCTGGGCTTCTTCTTATTTAACCGAAGCGGGAAGAGAAAAAAACGCGGCCGAGCTGCTGCTGTTAAATGATACCGGAATGGATCGGAGCAAACTTCTCGCAAGTCTGCAGGAGACCGTCGGCGAGGACGAGCTTTATCGATTCAGACGGCACGTGGAGATGCATAAAGAAGGTATTCCGATTCAATATATTATCGGGAAAGAACAGTTTTACGGCAGGGAATTTTTTGTGAATGACGATGTTCTCATTCCGCGTCCCGAAACGGAAGAAGTCGTCTTTCATCTGCTGGACAGACAGAAGCGGGCATTTTCCGAGGCAGAACGCCTGAACGTCATTGATATCGGTACGGGGAGCGGAGCCATTGCGGTGACGCTTGCGCTTGAATGCGGACATTTTTCAGTATCGGCTTCGGATATTTCAAAAGAAGCGCTGCAGGTGGCGGAAAGAAATGCGCAAAACCTCGGAGCGGACGTGTGTTTTTTGCAGGGAGATCTGTTAACTCCTTTTATTTCATCAGGAAAAAAAGCGGATATTATTGTTTCCAATCCGCCGTATATTTCTGAAGAAGAAATGGCGGATTTGTCGGATATCGTCCGTTTCCATGAGCCGCTTCATGCTCTTACGGACGGCGGTGACGGTTTGAAATTCTACAAGCGGTTTATGGAGGAGCTGCCTCTTGTCATGAAAGATAAAGCGCTTGTCGTCTTTGAAATCGGATATAATCAGGGAAAAGCCGTGAAAGACCTGTTCCGTCATTCCTTTCCGAATGCGGAAGTGGAAGTCGTACAGGACATCAACGGAAAAGACAGAACCGTATCCGCGGTCATCACATCATGAAAAAAGCCCGCCGGTGACGCACACGGCGGGCTTTTGTTACAATGGAAAGAAAATGAAAGGGGCATCCGCCTTGAAAAAAGCGTTCGCCTTCGGATGTATACTCGCCGCCGCAGCTTATGCGGCGGGGTTTGTTCTGCCGTTTGGCTTTGACATCATTTTCGGCGCCGTTACGGCTGTACTTATCGTCACAGCGATCATCGTTTCCGGGTTGGCCGTAAGCGGAGCGGAGCAGCGGGCCAATTATCATTCTGAAACAGAAGAAGGACGGCACGCCCGTTTAAAGATGGCCGCCGTTTTCTTTTGCGCCGCTCTCCCTTCAGCCGGCTGTCTGCTGATTACGCTTCTGTAGCCGGATTATGTCTTTGCAGCAATACGGAATCCCATACCCAATAGACGACGGCTGTTAAAACCGCAAAGATATAAAAGGCTGAATTAGAAAACAGAGATTGGCCTGACGGCTGCAAAAGACCGAAGATGATCCCGTTTGCAATGAATGACACCCCTAAATAATAAAGAAAATACAGCGGATGAAATCTCTTCGGCTTTTTATTCAGAAAGTATTGAAGCGGCAGCGCAAAAATCAAATAAGGAAACAAAAAATAAAACGCCATCGAAATGAAAGCCGCGATAATGAATTGATGAACATACAAAATAGAATAAATGACAGACATACATGCCGCCGACAGCAGCACGGTGTAATTATATTTCATCTGAAAACCTCCTATCAAAATAATATCGTACCATATTTTGAATCTGTCAATGCAGATTATCAGCTTGCTAGATTTTTTTCTTCCCGCCGGTTTAAACCTTTTCCGTCATGTCCATAATGGGACTAGATAAAAAAGCACGGAGAGGAACGGTGGGGACCGATGAAACAGACAATGATGATCTGCATATATATTTTTCTTTTATTATCAGGAGCGCTTGCGGGTTTGACAAAAGAAGAAACGGCGCGGGCATCAGCCGATGAGCCCGTCGTCATACCGGATGAAGCGATCCGGCTCAGGATTTTGGCCAACAGTGATAACGATGAGGATCAAAAGCTCAAGCGCCAGATCAGAGATGCTGTAAACAAGCAAATCACGGACTGGGTGAAAGATATCACTTCCATTGAAGAAGCGCGGCGGCTCATTCGTTCGAAGCTTCCTGAAATTAAAGAAATCGCCAAACAAACGATGAAAGAAAAGGGTGCGCATCAATCCGTTTCAGTTCAATTCAATAAAATCTCGTTTCCGACAAAGCTGTACGGCAATATGGTCTATCCGGCCGGAAAATATGAAGCGATTTTAATTACACTCGGCAATGGCGAGGGCGCCAACTGGTGGTGCGTCTTGTTTCCGCCGCTGTGCTTCCTTGATTTCTCAAACGGCGAAGCGGTGAAAGATCAGGAAGACGGCGGACAGAAGCAGGAAGAAACGCAGAAACAGACTAAAAAAGTGCTGGATGACGTAAAAGCAAAGGCTGATAAAGCGAAGAAAGAAAAGACAGATGACGATGATACGGAAGTGAAGTTTTTCCTCGTCGATTGGATTTCAGATCTATTTTCCTGAAGCAAAAGGCATAAATCCGGATTCGATTCATAGATTGGAAGAAAGAGTTGATCGAAACGGAGGGAAATATATGTTTTATCAGCTGAGAGTGGCAAGAGATCAAGATACGGAGGCGCTGGAGGCCTTTTTGAAAAAGGCTGATACGGCACATGCGGAAATCGATCAGCAGATCAGCCGTTTTATCGTGCTGGAAGACAGTGAAAAAAAGATTGCCGCCTGTCTCGGGATCGAAAAATTCAGCGGCGGAAAAGGGCTTCTCCGTTCACTCGTCATGTCGGACAGGCTGAATCAAAGCCATATCGTTACACTGTTTCAAAGTATGGATGTGCTGTGCAAAAAACATGAGATTCAAGATGTCTACTTAGTCGCCAATCAGCCCTCATCTGCTGAGTTTCTGAATGTGATGGGATTTGAAGCGTGCGCCGATACGCCTGATGAACTGTATACGTCCGAACATTTCCGCAATTCGTTATGCACAGAAGGTTCGTTTTTAATGGTGAAAACCTCTGCCTGATCTAACTTATACACAAGGTTATCCACTTATTAAAAAGTGTTGTCCACAGTTTGTGGATAACACTTGTTTTATTAAAGGACATCTTTTATACTTTCAAAAGGAATACACGAGAGAAAATAAAGTTTTACCGCTTTAAAATAAGGAGTTTGGTTATACATGAAAACAAGAAGATGGTTTGTGGATTGTTCGCGCGAATTATCCACAACCGATCCCCAGATTACACAAGCCGCGGAATTGCTCCGGCAGAATGAGGTTGTGGCTTTTCCGACAGAAACCGTTTACGGACTGGGCGCTAACGCTGAAAATACGGAAGCCGTAACGAAAATATATGAGGCGAAAGGAAGGCCGAGCGATAATCCGCTGATTGTGCATATATCCCATATCAGCCAGCTTGATCGTTTTATCAGCCATATTCCTGAGACGGCGAAAAAGCTTATGAAGCTATTCTGGCCGGGGGCGCTGACCCTTGTCCTGCCGTGTAAGCCCGGTGTGCTGTCACCCCGTGTCACCGCAGGACTTGAGACGGTAGCGGTCAGAATGCCTGATCATCCGGTAGCATTAGCCCTCATCAGCTCGGCCGGACTGCCGATCGCAGCGCCGAGCGCCAATTTATCAGGAAAACCGAGCCCGACGAAGGCCGAGCATGTAGCTCATGATTTAAACGGCCGCATTGCCGGTATTGTGGACGGCGGCGCGACGGGAATCGGAGTGGAATCAACCGTTCTGTCCTGTACGGGGAAACAGCCCGTGCTGCTTCGTCCGGGCGGCGTGACAAAAGAGCAGATTGAATCCGCCGCCGGTCCGGTTCTTGTGGATAAAGGGCTGACCGAAGAAGATGAGGTTCCTATTTCTCCGGGTATGAAATATACACATTACGCGCCTTCTGCGCCGATGGCTATTGCCGACGGCGGCGCCCGGAGAATTCAAGAACTGGCAGACACATATAAAAGCCGGGGGAAACGAATCGGCATTTTGACAACAGAAGAGAACGCCGATAGTTACCAGGCTGATTATATCAAGGTCTGCGGCAGACGCGCCGACCTTGAAACAGTGGCGTCCGCCTTATACGATGCGCTCCGCAGCTTTGATGAAGCGGAAGTGGACATGATTATTTCTGAGTCCTTTCCGGATACCGGAGTGGGGCTCGCCATTATGAACAGGCTGATGAAAGCCGCAGGCGGCACCGTTATCCATTAACTTGTTCTACCCCTTATCGGACATGCATAAGCTAAACAAGCGGGCACGTCCAAGGGGGTTTTTATTTCATGTCGAATCTATTCATCGGGGAACTTGTCTCCTTAAGCATCATGGCATTTGCTTTGGGGACGGATGCCTTTTCCGTCGGGCTCGGGATGGGAATGATTCAGCTGAAGAAAAAACAGATTTTTCATATAGGGGTTGTCATCGGGCTGTTTCATGTCATGATGCCGCTTACGGGAATGGCGGCCGGGCATCTGCTGTCCGGTTTTCTGGGGATGCTCGCCGTTTACATCGGCGGATCTCTTCTTTTTATTTTAGGGGTGCAGATGATCATCGCCGCGTTTAAACAATCAGACGGGCCGCTCATATCTCCGGCAGGCTCGGGACTGTTGCTGTTTGCGGTCGGTGTCAGTCTGGACAGCTTTTCTGTCGGGCTCAGTCTCGGGATGAACGGCTCCAATCCGTTTCTGGCCGTTACGCTGTTCGGGGTTTTCAGCACCATTTTAACATGGGCGGGCCTTTTGGCGGGAAGAAAGGTGCAGTCGTGGCTCGGCTCCTACAGCGAAGCGCTCGGCGGAGCCATTTTGATCGGATTCGGGCTGAAACTGCTTTTACCGATATAAGATACGTAAAAAAAGAAACGAAGATGCCGTTTCTTTTTTCTTCATTTATAATAGGCAGTAAGAGGTGACGGACATGAAAATAATCTTTGTATGTACAGGCAATACGTGCCGCAGTCCCATGGCTGAGGCTCTTTTTAAATCCATTGCAGAAACGAAAGGGCTGGATGTCAGCGTAAGCTCGGCCGGCGTATTCGCGTCTCCGCACGGAAAAGCGTCGGCCCATGCCGTAGAAGCGCTGTTTGAAAAACGGATCGCTCTCAATCACAGTTCATCTCCCTTATCGGAAGAACATATCGAGACGGCTGATCTGGTGCTGGCGATGACTGAACAGCACAAACAGCTGATTGAAGGCCGATATCAAAACAGTCGGGGCAAAGTCTTTACCATTAAAGAATACGTAACGGGGGAAAACGGCGATATCTCTGATCCGTTCGGCGGTCCGCTTGATGTTTATAAACAGACGCGGGACGAACTGGAGGAGCTGCTGACCCTTTTGGCTGATCAATTGCTTGACGGAAAAAGCAAGTAATCTGTCAGAAAATCTGCAAACAGGTCATTTGCAAAACGAATGTGAAAGAGTAGAATGAAATCAACGGATTTCGTAATAAAAAGGACAAGCACACTGGGCTGTCTTAGCCCAGCCATACCTAGGAGGTAAATGAATGAAAGTAGCTATTGCGTCAGATCACGGCGGCGTCCATATCCGCGAAGAAATAAAAAGTCTTTTGGATGAATTGCAGATTGAATACATTGATATGGGCTGTGAATGCGGCGCCGGCTCTGTCGATTATTCAGACTACGCTTTTCCGGTAGCGGAAAAAGTGGTGAACGGCGAAGCTGACAGGGGAATTTTAATTTGCGGCACAGGCATCGGCATGAGCATCTCCGCAAATAAGGTAAAGGGCATACGCTGTGCGCTTGCCCATGACACCTTCAGCGCAAAAGCGACGCGTGAACACAATGACACGAATGTTCTTGCGATGGGCGAACGCGTCATCGGCCCGGGGCTGGCGCGCGAAATCGCAAAAGTCTGGCTGACGACTGAATTTACGGGCGGCCGCCACGAACGGCGGATCGGCAAAATCGCAGATTACGAAGAAAAAAATCTGTAAGAGGTGCTGGACAATGGAAGAGATGAAGCAAAAATGGACGGACATGCTGACTGAGTTTCAAGAGCAGGCAGGACTGACGGACGGCAGTCTGCTGGTGATCGGGTGCAGTACAAGTGAAGCCGCCGGAAGCCGGATCGGCACCGCCGGAAGCGGGGATTGGGCTGAATTGATATACGGCGGACTTAACCGGTTTAAGGAAAAAACGGGTGTGCATCTTGCTTTTCAATGCTGCGAGCATTTAAACAGGGCGCTTGTCATTGAAGCGGAAACGGCCGAGCGGTTCAGGCTCCCCATTGTTTCAGCCGTCCCCGTCCCGAAAGCGGGCGGAGCGATGGCCTCTTATGCATATCGGCAGATGCGTTCTCCCGTGCTCGCCGAATCGATTCAGGCTGACGCCGGGATTGACATCGGCGATACGTTCATCGGCATGCATCTGAAACCCGTTGCCGTCCCTGTCCGGATATCGAGCCGTGAGCTTGGAGAAGCACATGTGACGATGGCCCGGACAAGGCCGAAGCTGATAGGCGGAATTCGCGCTGTTTATGAATGCGAATGATGAAAATACTTTTCCTATATAATGTTCGTGTTTTCTAATTAAATTTTGTGATTTTTTTAAATAAGCTGTTACATTCACCTGAAAAACCATGTACAATAAGGGTGGTAAAAATAAAGAACAGGAAACGGATAGGAGAGGATCTCGCTGATGAAACATTTACCTGTACAAGACAAACAAGTGTTTAACGCCATCAAAGATGAGCGTAAGCGTCAACAGACTAAGATCGAATTAATTGCTTCTGAAAACTTCGTGACGGAAGCGGTAATGGAAGCACAAGGCTCTGTTTTAACAAACAAATATGCTGAAGGCTACCCCGGCAAACGCTACTACGGCGGCTGTGAGCATGTTGATGTCGTTGAGGACATCGCCCGCGACCGCGCGAAAGAGATTTTCGGAGCTGAGCATGTAAACGTTCAGCCGCACTCAGGCGCTCAGGCGAACATGGCTGTTTACTTCACGATTTTAGAGCACGGCGACACGGTGCTCGGGATGAACCTCTCCCACGGCGGCCACTTAACACACGGAAGCCCGGTTAATTTCAGCGGCGTTCAATACAACTTTGTAGAATACGGTGTCGATAAAGACACGCAATATATAGATTATGAAGATGTGCGTGAAAAAGCGCTGGCGCATAAGCCGAAACTCATCGTTGCCGGAGCGAGCGCGTACCCCCGCACGATCGACTTTAAAAAATTCCGTGAAATCGCTGATGAAGTCGGCGCTTACTTCATGGTCGACATGGCGCATATCGCGGGTCTTGTCGCAGCCGGTCTTCATCCGAATCCGGTTCCTTATGCTGACTTTGTAACGACAACGACTCACAAAACACTTCGCGGACCCCGCGGAGGAATGATCCTTTGCCGTGAAGAGTTCGGCAAAAAGATTGATAAATCCATTTTCCCGGGAATCCAAGGCGGACCGCTTATGCATGTCATCGCGGCCAAAGCCGTTTCTTTCGGAGAAGTGCTTGAAGATGAGTTCAAAACATATGCGCAAAACGTCATCTCGAACGCGAAGCGCCTGGCTGAGTCTCTGAACAAAGAGGGCATTCAGCTCGTATCAGGCGGAACGGATAACCACCTTGTGCTTGTCGACCTCCGTTCTCTCGGTCTGACCGGAAAAGTCGCTGAACACGTTCTTGATGAAATCGGCATTACATCTAATAAAAACGCGATCCCTTACGATCCGGAAAAACCGTTCGTCACAAGCGGAATCCGTCTCGGTACGGCAGCTGTGACAAGCCGCGGCTTTGACGGTGACGCGCTTGAAGAAGTCGGCGCCATCATCGGCCTCGCGCTGAAAAATCATGAAGACGAAGCAAAACTTGAAGAAGCGAGACAGCGCGTATCTGCCTTGACTGAAAAGTTTCCTTTATATAAAGAACTGGACTATTAATAAGGAAGAAACCCGCCGGAACCTTAATCCGGCGGGTTTTTTTATGATTTTCTTGAAACTGTTTGTCTTTTTCTGTAGAATCAATAGAAGTGTGAAAAAGTCACTCGGACAACAAAAAAGGAGCTGAACACAGTATGGGAAAGGTTTACGTATTTGATCATCCTTTAATCCAGCATAAGCTGACATATATTCGGAATGAAAATACAGGCACAAAGGATTTCAGAGACCTTGTGGACGAAGTCGCATCACTGATGGCGTTTGAAATTACACGTGATCTTCCTCTTAAAGAAGTGGAAGTGAAAACACCTGTTCAAACAGCGACATCCAAAGTGATTTCAGGGAAGAAACTCGGTATCGTGCCGATCCTGAGAGCGGGTCTCGGAATGGTTGACGGCATGCTGAAATTAATCCCGGCCGCTAAAGTGGGACATGTCGGATTATACCGTGATCCGGAAACCTTAAAACCGGTGGAATACTATGTCAAGCTTCCTTCTGATGTAGAAGAACGCGAATTTATTGTCGTGGATCCGATGCTTGCTACGGGAGGCTCTGCGGTGGAAGCGATAAACAGCCTGAAAAAGCGCGGCGCGAGAAACATTCGTTTTATGTGTCTTGTAGCGGCTCCGGAAGGCGTGGAAGAGCTGATGAAACATCATTCTGACGTTGATATTTATATCGCCGCCCTTGATGAAAAACTGAATGAAAAAGGCTATATCGTTCCGGGCCTCGGTGACGCGGGTGACAGACTGTACGGAACCAAATAAATCGGAAAACCTCATTCAGGGGTTTTCTTTTTTTTATCCAGATATTTGCTGAATGGGCAGAGTTCATACATTTATAGGTGAATTTGTGAACATTCTGTGTATGCTTCCGGTATAAAAAGTTTTTTAACTTTAAACAGATTGACACATGTTAGGGGCTATTGTATGCTAAACGAGGGTATTATGAGAAGGTTTTCATTCCTTTCATTTCTAGTATCCATCCTCATTTTAAATCCTCCAAAAAACCCGTTATATGAGGATTTATCTAAGCGAATGAAACAGCATCCCGTGGCATCAGGAGGATGAGTGGTTTTTTCGAACAGGCCGTTTTGCGGACAAAAAAGGCCTTCTGCAAAGGGTTAACCGCATGTTTTGCCGTATCCAGGAATTATATTACATTTTCATCAGGAGACAGATAGTTGATGGACGATCCCAATCTTACATTCAGCAGACAACGAAGATATGTATTTGTGATCTTAGCAATCTATTTGCTGGGATATGGTCTTACGGCGTATAAAACTGTTTTTTTAGGCCTCTTTTTGGGAACTGTTTTCAGTTTGTTTAATTTGTGGCTCTTGACCAGAAGAATGAATGCTTTTGACAAGGCCGTGGCGAAAGGAAAGTCCATACGATCACTCGGGAGCGCAGCGCGTTGGTGCAATGCGATACTTGCGATGGCTGTCGCCTTTAAATATCCCGATAAAGTCAGTGTGGCAAGTGTGATTATTGGATTAATGACAATTTATCCCGTCATTATGATAGATTCCATTATTCAGCTCAAACGTTCATCAATGGAAGAGAGGTGAAAACCCATTGAATCACGATTACAGAACTATTGATTTGTTTGGTCTTACTTTTAATCTGACAAACATTCTGATGATTACTGTGGCAAGTGTGATTGTGCTGCTGATTGCGATTCTTACTACGAGAACGCTGTCTATCCGTCCGGGAAAAGCCCAGAACTTCATGGAATGGATTGTTGATTTTGTCCGCAATATTATAGGCAGTACAATGGATTTAAAAACAGGGGCTAACTTCTTGGCGCTTGGTGTAACCTTGCTGATGTACATATTTGTATCAAATATGCTGGGGCTGCCGTTTTCTGTAACGGTCGGACACGAGCTTTGGTGGAAATCACCGACGGCCGATCCGGCTATTACTCTGACTCTAGCCGTTATGGTTGTGTCGTTAACGCACTATTACGGCGTGAAGATGAAAGGTTTGAAGGAATACTCTAAGGATTACCTCAGACCGGTTCCGCTTATGTTCCCGATGAAGATCATTGAGGAGTTTGCGAATACGCTGACACTCGGACTTCGTCTTTACGGTAACATTTTCGCCGGGGAAATTCTTCTTGGCCTGCTTGCGAATCTGGCGACGAATTTCTACTCAAACAGCTTCTTTCTCGGTTTGGTCGGCACAGTCGGAGCCATTCTTCCGATGCTTGCATGGCAGGCGTTCAGCTTGTTCATCGGGACCATCCAGGCATTTATCTTTACGATGCTGACGATGGTGTACATGTCACACAAAATCAGTCATGATCATTAAAATCATATATCCATTCGGATAACATTTTAAAGGAGGAACTTTTTCATGAATTTAATAGCAGCTGCAATTGCAATCGGTTTAGGTGCACTTGGTGCAGGTATTGGTAACGGTCTGATCGTTTCACGTACGGTAGAGGGAATCGCCCGTCAGCCGGAAGCAGGAAAAGAACTTAGAACTCTTATGTTCATGGGTATCGCATTGGTTGAGGCCCTTCCGATTATCGCTGTCGTTATCGCGTTCTTAGCGTTCTTTGGCTAAGCAAAAAAGCCTTATATGAACTAAAAATGGCGAAGATCACTCTAAGAGAACCTTCGCCATTGCTTTATGTCTGATAAGCAGGCCGTACCGAAACGGCTTTTTATCAGCAGAGAAAACCTGCAGAAGGGAGTTGCCGTAGTAGATGTCTCAATTACCTCTTGAATTAGGACTGTCGTTTAACGGCGGAGATATCCTATTCCAATTGTTAGCTATGTTAGTTTTATTAGCGCTTCTCAAGAAATTCGCTCTGGGACCGCTATTAAATATAATGAAACAGCGTGAAGATCATATCGCCGGCGAAATTACGTCCGCTGAAGAAAGAAATAAAGAAGCGCAGAAGCTGATTGAAGAGCAGCGCGTTCTTTTAAAAGAAGCGAAACAGGAATCACAATCACTCATTGAAAATGCGAAAAAACTGGGTGAAAAGCAGAAGGAAGACATTATTCAGGCTGCACGCGCCGAGTCTGAAAGATTGAAAGAAGCGGCGAGAACCGAAATTGTCAAAGAAAAAGAACAAGCGGTTTCCGCACTTCGCGAGCAAGTCGCATCACTTTCTGTCTTAATCGCATCGAAAGTGATTGAAAAAGAGCTTGATGAACAAGCCCAGGAACAACTGATTCAGGACTATCTTAAAGAGGTAGGAGAAAGCCGATGAGTGGATCTGCTGTCTCTAAACGATACGCGTCAGCGCTTTTCGACATTGCCGTTGAGACTTCTCAAATCAATGAAATCGAAGAAGAGCTTACCGTACTAAAAGAAGTGTTCCGAAACGAAGCCGGATTACAGGAAGTGTTAAGCCATCCGAAGGTATCGGCCGCTAAGAAAAAAGAGCTGATTCAGCAATCGTTCGGCGCACTGTCTGAGTCTGTGCTGCATACGATTTTTCTTCTGATTGACCGCCGCCGGTCTTCGATTGTGCCTGATCTCACAGACGAGTTTATCAAACTTGCCAATCAGGCCCGTCAGACAGAGGACGCGGTTGTTTATTCAGTAAAACCGCTGTCAGAAGCGGAAATGTTATCATTGTCTCAAGTGTTTGCAAAAAAAGCCGGAATCGCTTCGCTCAGAATCAGAAATGAAGTGCAGACGGATTTAATAGGCGGCATTAAAGTCCGCATTGGAAACCGGATTTATGACGGAAGCGTGAGCGGAAAGCTTGAGCGCATGGAACGTCAACTTGCCGGAGGAAATCGATAGAAGGGGTGAAACCTAAGTGAGCATCAAAGCTGAAGAGATTAGCACGCTGATAAAGCAGCAAATTCAAAATTACCAATCTGAAATTGAAGTTCATGACGTAGGTACAGTCATCCAAGTCGGAGACGGTATTGCGCGTGTGCACGGCCTTGACAATTGTATGGCCGGTGAACTTGTTGAGTTTTCAAACGGCGTTTTGGGTATGGCTCAAAACCTTGAAGAATCCAACGTAGGTATCGTTATCTTAGGACCTTACAGAGATATCCGTGAAGGTGATGAGGTCAAAAGAACGGGCCGCATCATGGAAGTTCCTGTAGGTGAAGAATTAATCGGACGTATCGTCAACCCGCTCGGACAGCCGGTAGACGGACTGGGTCCGATTCTGACAAGCAAAACACGTCCGATCGAAAGCCCGGCTCCAGGCGTAATGGACCGTAAATCAGTACATGAGCCGCTGCAAACGGGTATCAAAGCGATCGACGCGTTAATTCCGATTGGCCGCGGACAGCGTGAGCTGATTATCGGGGACCGTCAGACAGGTAAAACATCTGTTGCGATTGATACAATCTTAAACCAAAAAGATCAAGACATGATCTGTGTGTACGTAGCGATCGGTCAAAAAGAATCTACAGTGCGCGGCGTAGTGGAAACACTTCGTAAGCATGGCGCGCTTGATTACACGATTGTCGTGACGGCGTCCGCTTCACAGCCGGCTCCGCTTCTGTACCTTGCACCGTATGCAGGGGTGACAATGGGTGAAGAATTCATGTACAACGGCAAGCACGTTCTCGTCGTATATGATGATTTATCCAAACAAGCGGCCGCTTACCGTGAGCTGTCATTGCTTCTTCGCCGTCCGCCGGGCCGTGAAGCATTCCCTGGGGATGTATTCTATCTTCACTCCCGTCTGCTTGAGCGCGCAGCCAAGCTGAGTGACGCAAAAGGCGCAGGATCAATTACGGCGCTGCCGTTCGTCGAAACACAAGCAGGAGATATCTCCGCTTATATCCCGACAAACGTCATTTCCATTACTGACGGACAGATTTTCCTTCAATCCGACCTATTCTTCTCAGGCGTGCGTCCTGCGATCAATGCCGGATTATCCGTATCCCGTGTCGGCGGATCAGCCCAAATCAAAGCGATGAAAAAGGTAGCGGGAACATTGCGTCTTGACCTGGCTTCATACCGTGAACTTGAAGCGTTCGCCCAATTCGGATCTGATCTTGACCAGGCGACTCAGGCGAAACTGAACCGCGGTGCGCGTACAGTTGAAGTGCTGAAGCAAGACTTGAATAAACCGCTTCCGGTTGAAAAACAGGTAGCCATTCTTTATGCGCTGACAAAAGGATATCTTGATGATATTCCGGTTGCGGATATCAGACGTTTTGAAGAAGAGTACTACATGTACCTTGATCAAAACCATAAAGATCTGCTTGACGGCATTGCGAAAACAGGAAACCTTCCTGCTGATGAAGACTTCAAAGCTGCAATCGAAGGCTTCAAACGCACATTTGCACCAAGCAACTAACCCTTAGAAGATGAGAGAAAAAGGTTCTCTTTTTCTCTCTTTTTACGCAAATGAAGAATAAAGGTGGTGAAATCTTTGGCCTCATTACGCGATATTAAGTCAAGGATCACGTCAACGAAAAAAACAAGCCAGATTACAAAAGCCATGCAGATGGTATCCGCTGCGAAGCTGAACCGTGCGGAAACCAACGCGAAGTCATTTGCTCCGTATATGGATAAGATCCAGGAGGTTGTGTTTAACGTCGGAAAAGGCGCGAAAAACGCGAAACACCCGATGCTTGTCTCAAGAGAAGTGAAAAAGACGGCGTATCTCGTCATTACGTCTGACCGCGGGCTTGCGGGTGCGTTTAACAGTTCGGTTTTGCGAAACGCTTACCGCACCATTCAAGAACGCCATCAGTCTAAAGATGAATACACGGTGATTGCAATCGGCAGAGTCGGCCGCGATTTCTTCAAAAAACGAGAAATGCCGATTTTGTCTGAGTTAGTGGGGCTTGGCGACGAGGTCACTTTTGCTCAGATTAAAGATTTGACCCGTCAGACGGTTCAAATGTTTATCGACGGCGCTTTTGATGAACTGCATTTGGTGTATAACCATTTCGTCAGTGCGATTTCACAGGAAGTGACGGAGAAAAAAGTGCTGCCTTTAACGGATTTCGGAACGAGCGGCGGGAAGCGCACGGCTTCTTACGAGTTCGAACCGGATGAAGAAGAGGTGCTCGAAGTGCTGCTTCCTCAATATGCGGAAAGCTTAATTTACGGCGCGCTTCTTGACAGTAAAGCAAGTGAACACGCTGCGAGAATGACAGCAATGAAAAATGCGACTGATAATGCGAAAGAACTCATTGATTCACTTTCGCTTTCATATAACCGCGCGCGTCAAGCGGCGATTACACAAGAAATTACCGAAATTGTCGGCGGTGCAGCCGCTTTAGAATAGAAAGATTTTGTCAGGAGGGATAGCGATGAAGAAAGGACGCGTAAGTCAGGTGCTTGGACCGGTTGTCGACGTACGTTTCGAGGACGGCCACTTGCCTGCGATTTATAATGCGATTAAAGTTTCACAGCCAGCTACAGGCGAAAATGAAGTAGGCATCGACCTAACGCTAGAGGTTGCTCTTCATTTAGGCGATGATACAGTCCGTACAATTGCCATGGCATCTACGGACGGAATTCAGCGCGGAATGGAAGCTGTTGATACAGGTGCGCCGATTTCTGTTCCTGTCGGTGATGTGACTCTCGGACGCGTATTTAACGTACTGGGAGATAAAATTGATTTAAATGAACCGCTGCCTGCGGATGCTCAAAAGGACCCGATCCACAGATCAGCTCCTTCATTCGATGAGCTTTCAACTGAGGTTGAAATTCTTGAAACGGGAATTAAGGTTGTTGACCTGCTCGCTCCTTACATCAAGGGCGGTAAAATCGGTTTGTTCGGCGGCGCCGGCGTAGGTAAAACCGTATTAATCCAGGAATTAATCAACAACATCGCGCAAGAGCACGGCGGTATTTCCGTATTCGCCGGTGTAGGAGAGCGTACTCGTGAAGGGAACGACCTTTTCTACGAAATGAGCGATTCAGGCGTTATCAAGAAAACAGCCATGGTCTTCGGACAAATGAACGAGCCGCCGGGCGCACGTATGCGTGTAGCACTGACAGGTCTTACAATGGCTGAGCATTTCCGTGATAAACAAGGACAGGACGTACTGTTCTTTATCGATAACATTTTCCGTTTCACACAAGCGGGTTCAGAGGTTTCCGCGCTTCTCGGCCGTATGCCTTCTGCGGTTGGTTATCAGCCGACGCTTGCGACAGAAATGGGTCAGCTTCAAGAGCGTATTACGTCTACAAACGTTGGTTCAGTTACATCTATCCAGGCGATCTACGTGCCTGCCGATGACTACACTGACCCGGCTCCGGCGACAACGTTCGCTCACTTGGATGCAACGACTAACCTTGAGCGTAAATTAACTGAAATGGGTATCTACCCTGCGGTTGATCCGCTGGCTTCCACTTCCCGCGCGCTTGCTCCGGAAATTGTCGGAGAAGAGCATTATGCGGTGGCGCGTGAAGTCCAGTCAACGCTTCAGCGTTACAAAGAACTTCAGGATATTATCGCGATTCTCGGTATGGACGAATTAGGTGAAGAAGACAAGCTTGTCGTTCACCGCGCACGCCGTATCCAGTTCTTCCTTTCTCAAAACTTCCACGTAGCTGAGCAGTTTACGGGACAAAAGGGTTCTTACGTGCCTGTTAAAGAAACGGTACGAGGCTTTAAAGAAATCCTTTCCGGTAAATATGACCATCTTCCGGAAGATGCATTCCGTCTTGTGGGACGCATTGAAGAAGTCATTGAGAATGCAAAAGAGATGGGTGTAGAAGTTTAATCTGGTCCTAGGAGGGTAAAAGCATGAAGACCGTTAAAGTCAATATCGTTACTCCCGACGGCCCAGTATATGATGCTGATATTGAAATGGTAAGTGTAAGAGCCGAGAGCGGTGATCTCGGTATCTTGCCTGGCCATATTCCGACCGTGGCTCCGCTTAAAATCGGCGCTGTCCGCCTTAAAAAAGACGGGCAGACCGAATTGGCGGCTGTCAGCGGCGGATTTTTAGAAGTCCGTCCTGATCAGGTCACTATCCTTGCACAAGCCGCTGAAACAGCGGAAAGCATTGATAAAGAGCGCGCCCTTGCTGCGAAAAAGCGGGCGGAAGACCGTTTGAACAAACGATCAGATGATACTGACATTCGTCGGGCTGAGCTTGCGTTACAGCGGGCTGTAAACAGATTGGATGTTGCAGGAAACTAAAAAAGAATCCTTCTCGGCTGTCTGAGAAGGATTCTTTTTCTATATTAACGCATAAGAGATTCATAGACGCCGATAAGCGGATGATCCTCTTCTTTTTGCAGATATAAATGTTCGCAGCAGTTGTCGGTGTGCCACGTTTTGTTTCCTCTCCGCACACCCGTCGTATAGGCGCCGTCCGTATACGGATAAGGTTTGACGACCCATTCGGCATCGTCATGGTGTCGGATGGCGCAATCGATGACATACACGCTGAGCATTTTCTCAAATTCGTCAATCGGCAGGTTCCAATCCGCCAAAAGCAGCTCTTTTATGCTGCGGAAGTAAAGAGATTCCACTTCCAGCAGGCTGCCGCGTGAATAATCAAGAGAAATGTTGAAAAACTGACATAATTCTTTCAGTTCCTCTGTTTGAGACTGTCTATAATCATAGTAGAATGCTATCGCTTCCCACTCGTGGTCAAATACGGGAAGTGTTTCTCCATACTGCTTTTCCGGATGAAAAAAGGAATGATTCATATTCCCATCTCCTTTCCAAAAAAGTATATCATGCCGGAGAACGGACATTTAAGCGGGGATTGGCCCTAATTTTGGATAAAAATTCTGATGTAAAAATGATCATCTTTCTCTCTTCTTCTTATATAATAAGAGAGGATATGAGGGGCGGAAAAAATGAAAGGAGATGGGATTTGTGAATGTATTGGGGCAGCAGGCCGCAATCAGCATCCTGGTTCACCTGGTATGCATTGCGGTGACATGGTGGGCGCTTCAGGCCGTCAACTTTGATCCGCTGATCCGAAAAGGAAAAATAGTGCAGGCGAGGCTGCTGATCATTCTTCTTACCATTGCGATCGGTACGGCAGTCGCTGACTTCTTTTTAGATTATCTTACCTATTCGAAACAGCTTCCATACTTATTTTAAGATGTTTCGTCTGTTGAAATGAAGGGAATCGCTGGGTGAGCAACCAATTTTTCTTCACCCGCTTGGCGAGTTTTGACGAAGTTTTCCATGTATCGCTTTCCCCGGCTCCGGCAAAAATGGGAGTAAGGGGGAGAGATCGATATGAAGAAAAAAAGAGCAGGCCGCATCATCTTATTTTTTGTTTTTTTAAGCGCCTTAATAGCGGTATTTCATTCCATTCATGCAAGTGAGCTGTCTCCGCTTGCCCAGATTGCCGAAGGAATGGAGCGGCAGCATGTCACTGTAGATGAATGGACGCTTCATGCGAAAGAAAATCTGAACCTGTCACTGAGTGAATTTGATGACAAGGTAAAAGAACTGAAGACGCAGTATCCGCAATATCACTGGAAAACCGCGCGGGAAGATAAAATCGTAAAGGCCGTCGGCACGTATTCTGACAAAAAAAATCACACAACTTTTAAACTGCAGCTCGTCACTACCCTCAAAAACCAGAACCCAACTTCGTATTTATTATATGAGCAAATGAGCCCGGAGCAACCGGAAAACTGGAATGATACATATGAACAGTTTGAACGGCAGGCACATGACATATTTCAAAATAAAGTATTTATTTTTACTTGTCTAAAGGGTCATTTAAATGATAATATGAGTATTGTTTTGCAAAAAAAAGCAGAACAGCTCATGAAAGAATTTGAAGCAAGTCCAGTTGAACATGTAGTTGAGCCTCATTTCGTTTCTGTTTCTGCATTTACATATAAGTGGACAGATTACATCATGACATCGAAACATAAGATGAATGTGCAAGTTGCGCTTAGAAGTGCGGGAATGGGCGAAAAACATACCGTTACGGTTGGCACACCAATCGTGACGACTGAATATTAATATAGAGAATATAGGGACGCGGAGGGGAATACCTTGGAAAAAATCATCGTCCGCGGCGGTCAGAAGTTAAACGGCACAGTGAAAGTTGAAGGAGCAAAAAATGCCGTTTTACCAGTTATCGCTGCATCTTTATTAGCAAGTGAAGAAAAAAGCGTAATATGTGATGTACCTACGCTCTCCGATGTATATACAATCAACGAAGTGTTGCGTCATTTAGGAGCAGATGTGCATTTTGAGAATAATGAAGTTACCGTAAACGCTTCTTACGCTTTAGAAACAGAAGCACCTTTTGAATATGTGCGTAAAATGCGCGCGTCAGTGCTTGTTATGGGCCCTCTGTTAGCCCGTACGGGTCATTCAAGAGTAGCGCTTCCAGGCGGCTGCGCAATCGGCTCAAGACCGATTGATCAGCATTTAAAAGGCTTTGAAGCAATGGGTGCAAAAATCAAAGTAGGCAACGGCTTTATTGAAGCAGAAGTGGAAGGCCGTCTGCAGGGCGCAAAAATCTATTTAGATTTCCCAAGTGTGGGTGCGACAGAAAACTTGATTATGGCAGCTGCTTTAGCTGAAGGAACAACAACGCTTGAAAACGTGGCAAAAGAGCCTGAAATCGTTGACTTAGCGAACTATATCAATGCGATGGGCGGAAAAATCCGCGGAGCCGGCACAGGCACCATTAAAATTGAAGGTGTCGAGAAGCTTCGCGGCGTAAGACACAACATCATTCCTGACCGTATTGAAGCGGGTACTTTCATGGTGGCTGCGGCTATCACGGAAGGAAATGTATTAGTCAAAGGTGCGGTTCCTGAGCATCTTACGTCTTTAATTGCGAAGATGGAAGAAATGGGAGTCAAAATTACGGATGAAGGAGAAGGCCTTCGTGTCATCGGTCCTGCCCAGCTGAAGCCGATCGACATTAAAACGATGCCTCACCCAGGATTCCCGACTGATATGCAGTCGCAAATGATGGCGCTGCTTCTCCGTGCGAGCGGAACAAGCATGATTACTGAAACTGTGTTTGAAAACCGTTTTATGCATGCTGAAGAATTCCGCCGGATGAATGGCGACATTAAAATTGAAGGACGTTCTGTGATCATTAACGGTCCTGTACAGCTGCAAGGCGCAGAAGTTGCCGCTACGGACCTGCGTGCGGGCGCGGCGCTGATTCTTGCGGGATTAGTGGCTGAAGGTCATACACGCGTCACGGAACTGAAGCACTTGGATCGCGGTTATGTGAATTTCCATCAAAAACTTGCGGCTCTCGGAGCTGACATCGAGCGTGTCGTTGATGAAACGGCCGCTGAACAAGAAAGCAAAGAAGTCGTAACTGACCTAAACGCATAATGGCTGTAAAAACAGTATGTCAATCTGGCATACTGTTTTTTTATGGTTTATCATCATTATTATGCTCTGATTTCCAAAAAAGAATACGTTTTTCGCGTGAAAAATGGAATAAAGATTCTGTCCAAAAGGAAGTCATATTAGCTTGTCCCTGCCCATAAGATGAAGTAGAGTCGAATCCCAAGCAGGAGGCAGCTGATATATGAAACCGATTGTATTTCTACTATCCGGGCTGTGTATACTTATTCTTCTAGTCCCCACCATTCTCGTCCTTCCGTTTCAGGCAGAAAAAGGAGCAGCCGTAAACAGAGAGCCCGGACACAAAACAGCACACACCACACGAGAAACAAAAGGAGCAGAAACATTGAAAGAATCACCTGTATCCATTCCGGTTTATCGGACATCCAATCATTATGTAGAAAACATTCCGCTTGAAGAGTACGTGGTCGGTGTCGTGGCTTCCGAAATGCCCGCAAACTTTAAACCGGAGGCCTTAAAAGCCCAGGCGCTCGCCGCCCGGACATTCATCGTCAGACTGATGGTCGCTGACTCAGCCGTTCAGGCGCCGAAAGGATCACTGGTGGATGATACGCAAATGTTCCAAGTCTATCAAAGCAAAAGCCAGCTGAAAAAAGAATGGGGTTCTAAGTACGCACACAACCTCAAGAAAATCACAAACGCGGTCGCCGGCACGCAAGGAAAGATTTTAACGTACGACAACAAGCCGATTGAGGCATCTTTCTTCTCTACGAGCAACGGGTATACGGAAAATGCGGAAGCCTATTGGACAAGCGCCATTCCTTATTTAAAGAGCGTGAAAAGTCCGTGGGATAAACAATCGCCGAAATATCTCGCCACCCAGACCTTCAGTGTGCCGGAGTTTCAGCAAAAGCTCGGCGTACAGCTCTCGGGACAAAACACAGTGGGACAGATTACAGCCAGAACGCCGGGCCATCAAGTGGCGACGGCCGTCATCAACGGTAAAAAGCTGAAGGGAAGAGACATCCGGGAAAAACTCGGACTTCGTTCTGCCGACTTTGAATGGAAACGAAACGGCGGCAGCATCACCATTACGACAAAAGGATTCGGCCACGGCGTCGGCATGAGCCAGTACGGGGCCAATTACATGGCGAAGCAGGGGAAATCCGTGGCGGACATCGTCAAGCATTATTATCAGGGAGTGGACATTTCCGAAGCAGATTCATTTTTAAACAAATATATGGCGAAAAAATAGACGCTTTCATGAGCGTCTGTTTTTTTTGAAAACTATTCCATAAACGGTAAAGCAACCAACAGACTCATATAACGAAAGCCTAAAGGCTGACAAATGCCGATTGAAGGCTGAGCGCCGGGTGTAAATCACTGATAAAAATGCCGCTTCTATGTGAATATACGCAAAAATAATGAGGAACGCCGTCCTATTTATTTCCCTTTTCATCTCATTTACGATAAATATTGTTCGGCGTTGAACGTAAATCTATTGAAAAGGGGAAAAAGCAATGAAAAAAACATTTTCACTCATACTCATGCTCGGATTGATGCTGACTGCTGCATCTCCTGCTTTTGCTGCCGAGAATGCAAACGAGAAGACTCTTTCATTTAAAAACAATACCGCCATTTTACTTGATGCGAGCGGCAGTATGGCAAAACGGATTGACGGTGTTTCTAAATACAACATGGCAAAAGAAGAAATTGTCCGTTTTGCGGATCAAATTAAATCTAAATCACAGGTCAGAATGACGGTTTTCGGTTCGGAAGGCAATAATAAAAACTCCGGAAAGGTTCAATCTTGTGAATCCATTCGCGGTGTGTACGGATTCCAAAGGTTTGACAGACAGAGCTTCCTTAACTCTCTTAACGGAATCGGGCCTACGGGCTGGACACCGATTGCAAAAGCATTAGAGGATGCGAAGGCTTCCTTTACCGGTTTGCACAAACTTGGCAGTAAATCCGTTTTCCTGTTGACGGACGGCGAGGAGACATGCGGAGGAGATCCTGTTAAGACAGCGAAAGAACTTCGCAAACAGCATATTAAAGTCAACGTGATCGGCTTTGACTTTAAGGAAGGCTTCAACGGCCAGCTTCACGAGATTGCCAAAGCGGGCGGAGGAAAATATTACGAAGCTCACAGCCAAAAGGATATGAACCGCATCTTTACAATGGCAGCGAGTTCATTAGCGGAATAAGAAAAGGTGCCGTTTATCGGCCCTTTTTTTTATTTTTATTTAACAAAAATTTCAAGAAAAGATGAAGAGAAAACTGTAAAAAGAATCAGATTCCGGACTTATATTACAAAAAGGGCGAAAAAGGCATTAAATCTGTCATCATTTATCCAATCTTTTTAGGATGATGCGCATAATTCTGCTCATTTTTAACGGCGTACCGCCGCTTATACAAAAGGAATCCCGCCCTATATCTTTTTGCATACTCGTCATCTAGCATAGAGAAGAGCCGGGGGCCCATCGGCCAAAAACAAACGGAGAGGAATGAAAGAAATGAAAAAAATGTTCACTGCGGGGATTGTCGGACTTTTGACGCTTTCACTCGGATCACCTGTTTTTGCAGCTGAGAAAAAGCACGAAGAAACAAACGTTGCCGTGCTGTTTGATGCAAGCGGAAGCATGATACAAAAAACAGGGGGAGAGCGTAAAATAGATGTTGCGAAAGAGTCTGTCACTTCTTTTGCGGAAGTTCTTCCTGAAGACACGAATCTGATGCTTCGGGTATTCGGACATAAGGGCAATAATAAAAACTCAGGCAAAGCCGTATCATGTAATGCGACAGAAACGTTATACGGCCTTCAGCCGTACGCCGTGACTCCATTTGAGCAATCACTCAGCAAGATTAAACCGACCGGCTGGACACCGATTGCGAAAGCGCTTTCTGATACGCGTGAAGAATTTGAGCGGGCCGGCGCCACGGGGAAAAACGTCGTATATCTGATCACAGACGGTGAAGAAACATGCGGCGGTAATCCTCAGGCCGAAATTCAAAAGCTCCGTAAAGCGAATGTCAACACGATCGTCAATATCATCGGCTTCAACTTCGGCATGAAAGGAAGCGAAAGCCTTGAAAAAGCGGCGGAAGCGGGAGGCGGCACATATGTCTCAGCGGACAGTGCGGACGAGTTCAAACAGGCTTGGGAAGACGCTGCAAAGGATTTAGCAAAAGAATAGGTTAAAAAAGGACGCCCGCGCGGCGTCTTTTTTGTTTAGAAAACGGAACCGCGGGAATGATACGGATAAAAGGAGATGAACGCTGTTGTTAAAAGGAGCAGGCATTATATTAGTGCTGGCGGCAGTCGTTTTTGTTCTGATGGGAATTTTTCTGAAGCTTGCCGCCTTCATATTCGTCAGTATATTGGCCATTATAGCCGCAGTTATTTTATTCACCATTCTGAGCAGACATCATCGCAATGAAACATAGAGTCCTAAGAGGGCTCTTTTTTTAAACCGCAAATTCGACAAAATACAGGGATTGTGGAAGAATAAAAGAGAAGGATACTGCGGAGGGGAAAACAGTGGATGAAAAAACAACAGCGGTAAGAGACATATACCGCTATGAAAAAGGGGTATTAACAAAGACGGCAGATCGGATGGTTTCAGAGTATCCGCTGACCGTCATGGTGAACGGGCAGGAATTTGTTACGCTCGTCTGCACGCCTGACCATTTAGAGGAACTCGTCATCGGATTTCTCGCATCAGAAGGCGTCATTCGTTTTGAAAAAGAGATCAAAAGCTTTACTATAGATGAAAGTCTCGGATTTGCATATGTGGAATTGACGAATCCCGGGGTGCTTGAGCAAAAAGACTATACTAAGAGGGTCATCGGTTCATGCTGCGGGAAAGGCCGCCATTTTTACTTTCAGCAGGATGTGAAAACGGCCAAAACCGCCGTCAGCCGTATCACCATAACTCCTGAGACGTGCCTTCGCCTGATGAAGGAGATGCAAAGCGGGAGCGGCACCTTCCGGGAAACGGGCGGCGTCCATAATGCAGCGCTGTGCGATACGGAAAAGCTGCTCTTCATGAGGACGGACATCGGGCGCCACAACGCGCTGGATAAGCTGTACGGCTGCTGTTTGAAAAACGGAATGCCGGTCCGTGACAAGCTGATCGTCTTCAGCGGCCGGATTTCCTCAGAGGTTTTATTAAAAGCCGCAAAAATCGGCGTGTCGATTGTCATTTCAAAATCGGCCCCGACGGAGCTCGCGCTGCAAATGGCGGAAGAGCTGAACATAACCGCGATAGGTTTTGTCAGAAACGGATCATTTAACGTATACACACATCCTGAACGGGTTGAACAATAGAAAGGGGTCTTGGGCTTATGAATACAGAAACGCGCCGGGTGACAGACAAAAGGGAAAGGCCGCTCAGGGATCTTCGTATCTCTGTAACCGACCGCTGCAACTTCAGATGCACGTACTGTATGCCAGCCGAATTATTCGGACCGGATTATCCATTTTTACAAAAGACGGAATTGCTCTCCTTCGAGGAGCTTGAGCGGCTTGCGAAGCTGTTTGTCGGCCGCTTCGGCGTTGAAAAAATCAGGCTGACGGGCGGAGAGCCGCTCATGAGAAAAGATATGCCTGAATTGATCAAAAAACTTGCGCGCATCCCCGGACTTAAAGATATCGCGATGACGACAAACGGCTCTCTGCTTCCCGTGTATGCGGAAAAACTGAAGCAGGCGGGGCTGCATCGCGTGACAGTCAGCCTCGATTCTTTAGAGGATGAGCGGTTTAAGGCCATTAACGGCCGCGGGGTTTCGGTGAACAAGGTGCTTGAGGGCATTGAGGCGGCAAAATCGGCCGGACTCGGTGTGAAAATCAACATGGTTGTTCAAAAGGGCGTCAATGAAAAAGATATCCTGCCGATGGCCCGCTATTTTAAAGAAAAGGGTCATATTCTCCGGTTTATTGAATTTATGGATGTCGGCAATACGAATCAATGGAATAAAAAAGACGTGATCACGAAGGCCGAGATTATTGATCTGATCAACCAGCACATGCCGACGGAGCCGATAGAAGCGAATTATAAAGGAGAGGTCGCTTCCAGGTTCCGCTATCTTGACGGTTCCGGCGAAATCGGCGTAATTTCCTCCGTATCGGATGCATTCTGCGCCTCTTGCAACAGAGCGCGCCTGTCGGCGAGAGGCGAGCTGTTTACGTGCCTGTTTGCGTCAAGCGGCTATGATGTTCGGAAACTCGTGCGCGGCGGTCTGACCGATGACGAATTGACGGAATCCATCGCTTCTGTCTGGAGAAATCGCACGGATCAGTATTCAATTGACCGCGCGCTTTCTAAAACGGATGGGAAAAAGAAAGTGGAAATGTCTTATATAGGCGGATGAAGAAAAGCTTGCCCGGACCAGGGCAGGCTTTTTTATTCACAATATGAGAGCGGTCTGTTCAAAAAATACCGGTAACAGCCGAAATATATGATAGGAATTTTGATGCAGGACAATCAAGTTATGCAATTCCAAAGCCATACAATATGTTAAAATATAACCAATAGAAATTAGAAAAGGTTGTGAAAGGGGCATGACCGCATACGAGATTCCGTCATCTCAAGTTGGAGTTAAGATCAACAAATGGTACAAGCACATTTTAGCGTTTCAAGCGGCTGATGCCATAAAGCTGAAAGAGGAAATTGATGAGGATATACAACGTATGGAGGAAGACCAGCTGCTGCTGTTATATTATCAGCTGATCAGCTACCGCCATCATATTATGCTTGATTACGTCAAGCCGGAATGCACCGAACAATCACAGATTCAGTACAGCGAGCTGCAAAAGACGATCGAAAGCACGGACAGCATATCGGGACTGTCTGAGTATTATTTCCATTTGTTCAGAGGGATGTATGAATTCGATCACAATAACTATGTTGCGGCTATTTCTTTTTACCGGAAAGCGGAAAAACTCCTTTCATTTGTCGAGGATGATATAGAGAGGGCGGAATTCCATTTCAAGATGTCTGAAGTGTTTTATGTCATGAAGCAGACTCATTTTTCCATGAATCACGGGATTCAGGCGCTGGATACGTATATGAAACACGATTTCTACAGAGTGCGGAGAATTCAATGCCATTTCGTCATCTCAGGAAACTACATCGACTGCAAAAACTACGACAAAGCGCTTGAGCATTTAGACGAAGCCCTCCGCCTTTCTTTGCTTGAAGGACAGCCCCGCCTGATCGGGTCTTCGCTTTACAATCTGGGGAATTGTTATTCTGAAAAGCGCGATCTGGATGAAGCGGCCCGGTACTTTAGAAAAGCGGTTCCCGTTTTTGAAGAGCATCAGCTTGAACAGCTTCCGAAGGCGCTGTTCAGCTTAACGCACACCCTTTTCAGGCTGCATGATGACCAAGCGGCCCTTACCTATTATGAAAGAGGGGTCATGATCGCGAAAGAACGGGGCGACCGATTCAGTTTAGAGAAGTATAAGTTTTTACAAGCGCTTTATTTGGAGTCACTCAATATGGATTTAATCCATGAAGTGTTTGACTATATGAATGAAAAATCGCTGTATGTGTATATTGAAGATTTCGCCTTGGAGGCCGCCATTTACACAAGCGGACATGGGCAATATAAAGAAGCGGCGTATTTTTATGAAAAAGCGATTCGCATGAGAGAAAACATTCAAAAAGAACAGTGTTTATACGATATATAATTTTCTTAACCATCTGATCAGCAGATGGTTATTTTTTTATGCACATCATAACGTTTGACCATAGAAAAAAACGGAAAAATCGCAAAAGAGAGAAAAAAGTGCGAGGGGAAGGAGGGATTTGTTGTTCGGATTCAATGATATGATAAAGTTTTTCGTATCATTTCTCATCATTCTGCCGATGGTGTCTGTCATCCATGTGTCGGGACACAGCTTTATGGCCATGCTGTTCGGAGGCAAGGCATCATTGGATATCGGAATGGGGAAACGTCTTTTAAAAGTAGGGCCGATTCAGGTTCGGCGTATCTACTTCATAGATTCTTTCTGCAAGTTCGGCGAATTGCGGATAGATAACCGCCTGACGAGCGCGCTCGTCTATTCCGGAGGCTGTCTGTTTAATCTCGCTTCTATCTTTTTAATAAATCTGCTGATCATAAAAGATGTCCTTGAGCCAAACTTATTTTTTTACCAATTTGTCTATTTTTCAACTTATTATGTTTTCTTTGCCCTTCTGCCGGTGCAATACGGGGATAATAAGCTGTCAGACGGATTGGCTGTTTACAAAGTGCTCCGCTACGGGGAACGCTGTGAAATCAATAATTGAGAGTTTACATGTTTGTGTTCAGGCTGAAAGGGAAGAAAACAAGTACACAGAACAAAAAAGGAGCTGAAGAGATCATGAGTCAAGATAACGGTTTAAAAGACAAAGTAAAAGGCGGCATGAACAAAATGAAAGGGGAAGCAAAAGACAAAGCAGGAGACATGGCAAACAAGTCCGACTTAAAAGCGGAAGGTAAAAAAGACAAAGCGAAAGGCAGCCTGCAAAAGGGTGTCGGTAAAACGAAAGATAAACTCAGTGATGATTAATTTGATAGTGAAACACAGCAAAAGCCCAAAATATTTTGGGCTTTTTGTTATGAGAAATGACAAAAATTCCAGTTCATTTGGTTAATATTCACTAAATTTTTAAATATTCTATAAATTCACCGGTAATTTCTTTATAATATTCACATAGAATGTAACCTTTCTTCACATTTAATTAAACGTTTGTTGAAGAAAAAAATCAGAAATCGGTAATTTCTGCAAAAGGAATCGGGCCGTTCACCGTCGAATAACTTTTATCACTTAACATTTCATGAGGTGAAGGGGGTGACGGCCGCCTGCATCGTTTCGGTATGACCATGCGGATTGTGTTTGACTATCACTAAGGGGGAATACAGATGAAACTGACACCGGTTGAACAAGAAAAATTGCTTATTTTTACGGCGGGAGAGCTCGCTAAGCAGCGGAAGGCGCGCGGCGTTCTGCTGAATTATCCCGAAGCCGCCGCATATTTGACCTGTTATCTGATGGAAGGCGCGAGAGACGGAAAAAGCGTTGCTGAGCTGATGGAATCCGGCCGCAATGTATTGACGGAAAAAGACGTTATGGAAGGCGTTGCGGAAATGCTGGACAGCATTCAGGTGGAAGCGACGTTCCCGGACGGGGTTAAGCTTGTCACCGTTCATCAGCCGATCAAAGCGGAGGTGAAGTCATGAAGCCGGGAGCGATTCAAGTCGCAAAGGGGACCATCACCATTAACGAAGGCCGGAAGACGCTGGAGGTGTCAGTCACCAATAACGGAACGCGGTCAGTGCAGGTAGGATCGCATTTTCATTTTGCCGAAGCCAACGGCGCCCTTTCCTTCAATCGGGACAAAGCAATCGGCATGCGCCTTGATATCCCGTCAGGCACATCTGTCCGTTTTGAACCGGGAGAAGAGAAAACCGTCACGCTCGTGGAAATCGGAGGGCGAAAAACGGTCAGAGGTCTCAACGGCATGGCCGATACGTATATGGATGAGCGGGGAAAAGAGAAGACTCTGTCAAATCTAAAAAAAGCCGGATGGATGGAGGAGGCGATCCGATGAAAATGTCACGTGAGCAATACGCTGAACTGTTCGGACCGACAACGGGAGACAAAGTCAGACTCGGAGATACGGATTTATGGATTGAAGTCGAAAAAGATTTCACGAATTACGGTGAAGAAATGATTTTCGGCGGAGGGAAAACAATCCGGGACGGCATGGGGCAGAACGGGCGTATCACCGGGAAAGACGGAGCGCTTGATCTGGTTATTACAAACGCCGTCATCCTGGATTATACCGGGATCGTCAAGGCGGATATCGGGGTGAAGGACGGCCGGATTGTCGGCGTCGGGAAAAGCGGCAACCCGGATATCATGGATGGGGTGGACCCGCACATGATTATCGGTGCCGGAACAGAAGTCATTTCCGGCGAAGGGAAAATCGTAACGGCCGGCGGGGTGGATACGCATATCCACTTTATCTGCCCGCAGCAGATGGAAGTCGCGCTTTCTTCAGGCGTGACCACGCTTCTCGGCGGCGGAACGGGTCCTGCGACGGGAAGTAAAGCGACGACTTGTACATCCGGTGCATGGTACATGTCGAGAATGCTGGAAGCGGCCGAGGAGTTTCCGATCAACGTCGGTTTCTTAGGAAAAGGGAATGCATCCGATAAAGCGCCGCTGATCGAGCAGGTGGAAGCAGGCGCGATCGGCCTGAAGCTGCATGAAGATTGGGGATCAACGCCAAGCGCCATTAAAGCTTGCATGGAAGCGGCGGATGAGGAGGACATTCAGGTGGCGATCCATACAGACACGATAAATGAAGCGGGCTTTTTAGAAAATACGCTTGATGCGATCGGCGACCGGGTTATCCATACATATCACATAGAGGGAGCCGGCGGAGGCCACGCACCGGATATTATGAAACTCGCATCTTACGCCAATATCCTGCCGTCCTCTACGACGCCGACGATTCCGTATACCGTCAACACGATGGACGAACATCTTGATATGATGATGGTCTGCCATCATTTAGATTCAAAAGTGCCTGAAGACGTGGCATTCAGTCATTCACGCATCAGAGCGGCCACCATTGCGGCGGAGGATATTCTGCACGATATCGGCGCGATCAGCATGACGTCATCTGACTCGCAGGCGATGGGCAGGGTGGGAGAAGTGATTATCCGGACATGGCAGGTGGCCGATAAAATGAAAAAACAGCGCGGCGCTCTATCAGGAGAAAACGGCAATGACAATGTGCGCGCCAAACGCTATATCGCTAAATACACGATCAACCCGGCCGTCACTCACGGCCTGAGCCATGAAGTCGGTTCCGTTGAAAAAGGAAAGCTCGCCGACCTCGTACTATGGGACCCGGTTTTCTTCGGCGTCAAACCTGAACTTGTGCTCAAAGGCGGCATGATCGCCCGCGCTCAAATGGGAGATCCGAATGCTTCCATTCCGACGCCTGAGCCCGTGTTTATGCGGCAGATGTACGCATCATACGGTAAAGCAAACCGAAATACCTCTATTACATTTATGTCCCAGGCCGGTATCGCAAACAGTGTGCCGGAAAAGCTCGGCCTTGAAAAAATGATTTCTCCCGTACGGAATATCCGTAAGCTGAGTAAGCTCGACATGAAGCTGAATGACGCGATGCCGAATATACAAGTCGATCCGAAAACCTATCAGGTGTTCGCCGACGGAGAAGAGCTGGCGTGCCAGCCCGTCAGCTATGTTCCGCTCGGACAGCGTTATTTCTTATTTTAATCCCTCTCCGGCCGGTTTCCCGCCGGCCTGTTTACACCTCTATTGCCAACTTGATTTCATCCTGCCGCCCGTTTTAGTGTATATTAGTAGTTGACAAACAAATGAAATGTAACTATTGCGGTTACAACGGTGGTGAAAAACATGATTAACAGCCGTCTTGCTGTGGCCATTCACATTCTATCGCTGATCTCAACGGATGAACGGGCGTCATCGGACATGATTGCGGGCAGCGTAAACACCAATCCCGTCGTCGTGCGGAGAACGATCAGCCAGCTGAAAAAAGCGGGTATTCTGACATCCCGGGCGGGTGTTCCGGGAGCCAGCCTGAAAAAAGATCCGTCGGAGATCACCCTCTTAGAGGTTTACAGGGCTGTGCAGAATAAGGAAGAGCTTTTTGCGGTTCACGACAATCCGAACCCCGACTGTCCGGTCGGCAAAAATATGCAGCGCGCGCTCGATGAGACGTTCGGAAGCGTACAGCGGGCAATGGAGAATGAACTTGCGAGCAAGTCCCTTTATGATGTAATGAATCATCTCTTTTGTTAAAAAGAGATGGTTCATCCCGCTATTGGTGTAACAAAAATGGTTACAAGAGGTAATGAGGAAATCACGGTATTGGCTCCATATTCAGACAAGCCTGGATGCGGGATTGCGATCTGTTTAATGAAAAAATCCTCCGAAACTAAAGGAGGCGGTTACCGGGATATTTTTATTTTGCTTAAGGCTTATGTGAAGGTGTCAGCTGTGAGCAAGTTAAACAAAAAATGATATCCTGCCTCCAGCAATGCTAAAACCGTTCGCCTCTTAATAATCATTTAAAATTTCTCAAGGAACGATCAGCAGCCCGTTAGCTGCCCCTAATTAAAGATGAGCTGTTACCACACTGTTACATTAGAACTTCCGCTGCTTTTATATCCTTCTGTCGCTAAGACTTGGTAAGCCCAATTACTGCCCAGGTTCATTCCATGACTCTTCCATGCGTTAACATGATTGCTGAAAGTGATTGCAGCGTTGCTTCCGGTCGGTCTCTTCGACTGGCGAACACTCCAGTACTGCGTAAACGTAGTGTTATCGCCATCAATGGAAGGTGCGTTATAACGTGTCGTTGTATATATGTCATATGTACCTCCATCACTCTTTACAGTACCTTTATACGTTCCGGTAGGTCTGTAAGTACCCCATGAATCCACTACATAATATTCGATGAGAGGTGCTCTCGTCCAGCCATATAAAGTCAAATATCCATTGCCATTCGGCGCCCAGACTCCGGCATTATAGTTTATTGTTCTAAATGGCGAGCCTGTAGTCCAGCCTTTACCAACAACGAAATTTCCGGTATTAGACCAATTAACACTGTAATTCCCGCCAGATCCATTGACTGCGTTGACTGTTCCGCCCCCATCAGTCCAATTTTGCCAGTAATCTGTGCCGGCTGCAGAGGCGGTTGCCGAAAACATGCTGATACTCATGAAAGCTGCCGTTAATCCAACTAAGAATTTCTTTTTAAACTTAAACATATGTTACCTCCTATACTATTTTTTCTGACTTTGACATGAGGCAGCACTCGTAAATATTTAACGAACGCCAACGCTTTTGATCGTTCCTTTCAATATAATAGCATGAATACATGAGTGAATATTAAGAACAATTGTAATTTAATTACAAAGACCCAAAAAAATGTATTATAAGTGGTCTTGTTCCGCCATGGCTTTTATCCTTATTTTGCAGAATCACAATTCTTGCTTCTAAACCTGATCAGGAACAGTCGAACAATTGAGTGATTTCAGTTGAAACTCTGAGGAAAAGTTTTATTTGAAAAAACTTTTTTGAGCTGAAGCCGGAATGTCCGAAAAAATATCTGCAGACAGCGTTATTGGAAAATCCAAAGCAGAAAAACTTTACCGTTACCGAAGAAGCGGAATAAGAAAAATCCCGGGCGGATGCGCCGGGATTTTCCTTTTTAATATGTATTGGCATCAATATTATTAAACACGCCATCCACGATGCCGAGCGTCATGAGGACAATGAAGAGAACGATACCGAGAACGGACAAGCCGACCGTCACAATCAGGTAGATCCCCTGCATTTTCACGAACTTTGCATAATTCTCCAGCATATGTTCCTCTGTCAGTTCATTGAACTGCTCCGCCATCTGTCCCGCTTCATTTGCCGAGCGCATCAGAAAAATGCCGGCAATGATCTGCAAAACGCCGGGAATGGCTCCGATTAAAAAGAAAAACGCGCCCGACAGCGCCGCAAACGCACCCACGATAATAAATAAAATACCTGTCGCTTTTCCCCATTTCGAAATAGAAATAAGCGAACGATTCACTGATTCAGGTTTCAAACTATGGCACTCCTTTACAAAAAAATACTCACTTTTCATTTATACACTATTCGGTCATTCTTTTGAATATAAAATGTGTTTTTTCGTGCCGTGTCCGTTTTTGTATCAGAAAATTCCCGAGAAACACCCCGGGAATTACAAAATCGGCGAAAGAAGTCTTGAAATCGATTCTTTAATGCGGATCCGCAGCGAACGCTCCTGATATTCTTCATACGTATATTTTCTGGAGACGAGCAGATCTTCTTTAAATGAAGAAATGAGTTTTTTCGCGATGGTGACGTCATAAATAAAGGCGTTGACTTCAAAATTAAGTCTGAAGCTTCTGACGTCGATATTCGCCGTACCGACGGAAGCCGTCTCATCATCGACGACAATCGTTTTTGCATGAATAAAGCCGTTATCGTAAATGTAGACTGAGGCTCCGGCTTTCAAAAGATCGCCGATGTAAGATAAAGTCGCCCAGTAAACGAAAGCGTGATCCGGCTTGTTCGGAATCATGATTTTGACGTCGATGCCTGACAGACAGGCGATCCTGAGGGCATCTAAAAGACTTGAGTCAGGAATAAAGTAAGGCGTCTGAATCAGGATCGACCGTTTGGCCGTTGAGATCATCTTGATATAGCCGTTTTTAATTTGTTCCCATTCTGAATCCGGTCCGCTCGTGACAATTTGCATCCCGACATTGCCCTTCGGCTCGCATTCCGGAAAATGATTCGGAACGTATGTAAGCGTATGACGATGGGAGGCTTGGTTCCAATCGAGGATAAACCGTGTCTGAATGGCGTGTACCGCCGTGCCTTGAAGCCTGAGGTGCGTATCGCGCCAGTAGCCGAATTTCGGATTCAGGCCGAGATATTCATCTCCGACGTTAAAGCCGCCGACATAGCCGGTTTCGCCGTCAATGATGACGAGCTTGCGGTGATTCCGATAATTGAGCCGCAAATTAATCGGACGAAGCCTGGAAGGAAAAAAGACTTCCACATGGCCGCCGGCGTCCCGCAGCGGTTTGAAGAATTTTTTTCTGAGTGATCTTGAACCGAGTTCATCATATAACACTCTGACTTTTACGCCTTCGCGTGCTTTTTTCACTAAGGCATCGCGCAATTTTTTTCCCAGTTCATCACCTTTATAAATATAGTATTGAAGGTGAATGTGATCTTTTGCGTTGGAAATGTCCTTCATTAAGCGTTTGAACTTATCGCGCCCGTCCGTCAAAATCTCCACCGAATTATCCTCTGTAAAGACTGCGTGGTTGTTCATGACAAGCATATAGATGAGGTCTTTATTATCCACAGTCGCTCTGTTGTTAAATTGGAATTGCCTCGACTTCAGATCTTTCAGCTGAGACTTCAGCAGCTTTTCAATCCCGATTTTTTTACGGTCCTCCCATTGAAACAGATGCTTGCGTCTCAGGTTATGGCCGAATAACAGGTATAAAATAAACCCTAAAATGGGAATAAAAAAAAGAACCAAGAGCCAAGCCCATGAAGCGCTGGCATCGCGTCTTTCTTTGAAAATCATGATGACGGCCAAAAGTATATTTAAAACGAAAAAAAATCCGAATAAAATAAATGAAATGCTCACTTTGCAACCCCGCTATATCATATTTATCAAGACTGTGCCCATTAGTATTCCGACAAGTGCAGCAATCTGATTCCCATTTCAAATTATAACATTGACATTTTGAAAGAATAAAGAGCCGGAATCAAAGATGAATGCAGTTTTCTTTCAAAGAAAGTTCCGGGTGCGGTAAAATATGCATATATGAAAAAGAAGACAAAAATGACAGCAAAGGGGAGAGGGCATGAAGCTGGAGCATGCGGAACAATTGCCGGGATTCATAAAAAAAGAAATTCAGAAAATACAAATCGCCATTGCGCCGCTGATGAAAAAAAGCATCATTTACCGTTTTCTTGCTTTCCCGCTCGCCGCTTTTAGTCTGTTTCATCTGGCATCGCTTTTGATTCAGGCCCCTTCCGGGAGAGGAGCTCTCGTGTCGGCCGGCATTTTTGCCCTCCTTGCAGCCTTGGGTCTTGCGTTGTTTAAGGAAGCCGGCTATCAGCGGAAACAGGTGCAAAAAACGATCCGCCTTTATATGCTGAACAGAATCAGAAAAAGCGATATTCTATCCGAGGAACGGAAAAACGCCTATACCCGGCTGATTGCCGAGGAGCCGTCTGCGATGAAGAGCTTTATTGAATTTTTAACGGAAGAAGACCGGAAAAAAGAAATGCTTTATTAAAAAAGAGCTGACGCGCGATCAGCTCTTTTTGTCATTCAAACACAGGGTCGTTCTCATAGTAATATGAATCAGGCGTGTCATACGTATCAGTGCTGTGATAAGCGATAATTCCGATGACAGCGAAGATGACGACTAAAATAAAAGCGAGAATGCCCAATACCACACTGGAAGCCGCGTAAAAAAACTGCATTTTGATAAATGACGCGTAATGTGCAAGCATATTTTCTTCCGCGTTTTCTTCTAGTCCTTCCTGAAGGGCGGCCGCCGCTTTTGCCGAGCGCATCAGCATGACGCCGGAAATGATGAGCAGAACCCCCGGAATGGCTCCGAGCAGCGTCACAATGGCTGACAGAGCGGAAAGAGAGCCCGTGATGATCAGAAACACGGCGGTGATCTTTCCCCATTTGGCGATGTCGGCAAGGGAACGGGCTTTTTTATTGAGCGGCTGGTTTTCGTCTTTGTCTTTATCGATGGTGATCATGACAGTTCTCTCCCTAAAATGTTCAAGTCATATCGTTTTCCGTCCATTTCGGCGATACCCGGGAATACGCCCCATTCGGTAAAACCGAATTTTTCAAACAGCTTAATGCTCGGCACATTATGTCCGAAGATAAAAGCCATCAGGCTGCGGATGCCGATTGCCGGAGCGAGTGCCAGGGCTTCTTTCAGCAGAAAGCTTCCTGCTCCTTTGCCGCGGCAATCCTGATGCAGATAGATGCTGATCTCCGCCGTTTTGTCATAGGCCGGACGGCCGTAAAACGTTTCAAAGCTGATCCAGGCCGCCACTTTGCCGGTCTCATCTTCCGCGACCATCAGCGGGCGCCGGTCCGTGTGCCGCAAAAACCAATCCATCCGGTCTGCGGGCGTCACTTCTTCCGTATCAGCCGTTACCATCCGTGAGGCAATCGTCGAGTTGTATATGGCCACCACCGCATCTAAATCCTCCAATACGGCTTTGCGCAGGGTCAAATTCATATTCCGGGATCTCCCTTCACATTTCATTACATAAATAAGTGCAATCTGCACATACTATTTCCAAAAAAGTTTTTTATGGATGTGTATATATTTTCAGAAAAGTGTTCAGAATGTTGCTGAGGTGATGAACAAATGAGAGAGGAAGAAAAGAAAACTTCTCAAGTCAAAAAACTTCAGCGGTTTTTTCGCAAACGCTGGATATTCCCTGCAATCTACTTAGTCAGTGCGGCCGTCATTTTAACAGCTGTCCTTTGGTATCAATCCGTTTCGAATGATGTGAAGGACAATCTGACGAACAACGGCGGAAACTCCGCGTATGACAGCGGCAAAGACGATGCCGTCGAAGTAGGCAAGTCAATGGAAAACGTCGCAATGCCGGCTGCTCATTCTGAAAATGTTTCTGTTGTGAAAAAGTTTTATGAAACTGATGCCGCAAAAAAAGAGAAAGAAGCAGCACTTGTTAACTATAATAACACGTACAGCCTCAGTAAAGGAATTGACTTAGCTGAGAAAGACGGAAAATCATTTGATGTTTCTGCTTCTCTGAGCGGTACGGTTGTTAAAGCTGCTAAAGACCCGGTACTGGGATATGTGGTTGAAATTGAACACTCAGACGGCCTGTCTACTGTCTATCAGTCTTTATCTGAAGTCAGCGTCGATCAGGGCGACAAAGTAAAGCAGAACCAGGTCATCGGTAAATCCGGAAAAAACCTTTACAGTGAAGAAAGCGGAAATCACGTGCACTTTGAAATTCGCAAGGACGGCGTAGCGATGAACCCGCTCAATTTTATGGACAAGCCGGTAACATCTATTGAAAAAGCGGCGGCTGAAGAGAAAAACGCTTTGACAGAAGAAACGGAAGGGTCAATTCAGCAGTCTTCCGAGAAAAAAGATGTGACGCCTAAAAAAGAAACCGAAGAAAAACCGGGTGACAAAGAGGACGGCACAAAAGACAAGACAGATGGTAAAGATGACGGCTCAATGAAAGATTCGGGCAAGTAATCTTGATCCCAAAGCGCCTATCAGCTCTGATAGGCGCTTTTCATATTGCCGCATGTGCCTTTATACTAGTAGAAAACGAAGGAGATGCTGAATGAATAAATGTCTGGCGGCCGGGTGGCTCGTCTTTGTTTTCGTTTCTGCTTTGACTGAAAGCTTTCACGATATGGTTGTGTCGCAGACGGTGTCCTTCCGTTTCACGCCCCATCCGGATGTGTCCGGTTTCTTTGTGTTCGATATGGCGGAGCTCGCAATACCGGAAGCGGCGATTCAAAAGCTCGGGCACGCGTTTTCATTTTTTGTGCTCGCCTATTTGTTTTTCAGAGAGAGCAGGCGCATGAAGAGGGCGGTGCTGTATGCATTGGCCGCCGCTTTCCTGACAGAAATCGTCCAGCTCTTTTTCGGCAGAAACGGATGCCTCCGCGATGTGCTGATTGACAGTCTCGGCATTGCCGCATTCTGTGCTTTACAAAGGAAAAAGCATACAGCCAAACATACAAAAACCGGCAGTCTGTGACAGACGCCGGCTTTTTTTTATATATTATGGTTTGTCGATTTGCTTTTATGAACGATACTTTCATAGATTCGCACGATCAGATCGACAATCGGACGAAGCACATTTGAAAATCTGAACAGCAGGAATCCGACAATGAGGGAAACGATAATGCTTCCGAGCACATCGATCGGATAATGGTGGCCGACCCAAATTCTTGAGAAGCCGGTCAAAAGGCCGAAAATCACAAGCGGCCAGCCGAGTTTTTTGTTGCGGAACAGAATCGCAATTGAAATCGCCAAAGCGCCTGTCGTATGGTCACTCGGAAATGAAGCATCCGCGGCATGAGGGATCAGCGTATGAACCGTATGCTCGACAAAGGGGCGCGGCTCGATATAGACCTTCGTGATGAGGTAGTTGACGATAAGCGCCGCAACACCCGTGAAGCCCGCGTACAGGGCGTTTTGTCTGCCTTTTGTGCTTCCGAACAGCCACATGGCAAGCAGGAAAAGGGCGTAGGCGTAAATGGCGTATTCCGTAATAAATACCATGATAGAGTCGAGAATGGCACTATGGTGCGACAAACCATTGATCGCTTTAAATAGTTCGTAATTCACAAATATCACCTTTTATCTTTATTTTATATGAACAGTGTAATGCTTTTTTCTATGAGACACAATTGGTATTAAAAATAATCATAAAAAAGTAAACAGAATGAAACGTGACTGTATTACTGTGCGTCAAGTATGCGGGAAAAGAATAGCCGAAGGAGTTTTGTCCGTTGCTGAAACGTTTGAAAAACGCCGATCTGCCGCTTGTGTTTGTCATTATGCTGCTTTGCGGATTCGGCTTGTTAATGGTGTACAGCGCCAGTGATGTGATGGGGTCTCAGCGGTACGGAGATCCATCCTATTTCTTCCATAAACAAAGTACCTCTTTACTGATCGGATTATGCTTATTTCTATTTGCCGCCTGTCTGCCGTATAAGCGGTATGCGCGGCTTGTACCGCTGTTTGTGGTCGGTTCGCTGGTATTGCTGCTGCTCGTATTGATACCGGGAATCGGGCTGGAGCGGAATTTTTCCCGCAGGTGGCTGGGAGCGGGCCCGCTTGTTGTACAGCCGTCTGAATTGGCGAAGATCGCCATGATTTTGTATTTCGCTTCGATTTATACGAAAAAGCAGCCGTACATTCATCAATTTGTGAAAGGGGTTCTGCCGCCTTTAGTGATTTTGGGGACCGCTTTTCTGCTGACATTGGCGGAGCCTGATTTAGGGACGGCTTCCTTAATCCTGGCGGCGTGCGGGTCGATTTTATTATGTGCCGGCTTGAAAAAGCGCCATCTGTTCGTGCTCGGCGCGACGGCGGTGTCCGGGATTGTTTATCTCGCATTTTCCGCTTCCTATCGTGTGAAGCGCCTCGTTTCCTTTACCAATCCGTTTGGTGACGCGAACGGGGACGGCTATCAGCTGATTCAATCCTATTTTGCTATTTCCGGAGGCGGGTTTTTCGGAAGAGGGCTTGGAAACAGTGTTGAAAAAATGAACTATCTGCCTGAGGCGCATACCGATTTCATTATGGCCGTAATCAGCGAAGAGCTGGGGATATTCGGTGTTCTGATCGTTTTGGGATTATATTTTGCGTTAATGCTTCTCGGCGTAAAAACGGCCGTGCGTGCTGATGACCCGTTCGGGAAGCTTCTTGCCATCGGAATTACGTTTCAATTAATGTTTCAGGTTGTATTGAATTTGGGAGCGATGAGCGGACTCCTCCCGGTTACGGGTGTGCCGCTTCCGTTTATCAGCTACGGCGGTTCTTCATTGATTATGACGCTGTTTTTGTGCGGCATACTGGTCAATATCAGTACATATGCGAAAAAACAACCCGTACGGCATAAGCGGCCTGTCCCGCATGAAAAAAAGGTTTCTTCTTTTTAATGAAGCCAGAAAAAACGCCCGGGACATTTCTGTTTCCGGGCGTTCTATCTGTTTATAAAGCTTCTGGTCCTTCTTCTCCGGTGCGGATATTAATCGTGTTTCCGATTTCATAGACGAATATTTTTCCGTCGCCGGGCTCTCCCGTTTTCAGCACTTTTTTCGCTGTTTCCACGACTTGATCAACGGGAACCTTGCTGACAACGATTTCCACTTTCAGCCGTTCATACACATTGCTTTCAATTTTGACTCCGCGGTACAGTTCGGTGTGGGCTTTTTGAAGGCCGCAGCCGTGTACGTTGGAGAAGGTCAGCGATGTGACTCCGATTTTACCGAGTTCCTGTTTCAATGTTTCAAACTTAGCCGGACGCGTAACGATTTCTACCTTGAACATTTGACCGCTCATCTAAGCCACTCCTCACTTTATAAGTCCTGATATGCTTTTTCCCCGTGCATCGTTAAATCAAGCCCGAGTGACTCTTCTTCTTCACTGGCGCGCAGGGGAATGAACAGACCTACAATTTTAATGATAACGAAAGTGACAATAAATACAAATACATAGGTTGCCGCAATGGCCGCAATCTGCTTCCAGAGCAGTCCCGGATCGCCGTAAAACAGCCCGTTTGCCCCGCCGTCATTGACGGAAGTGGTGGCGAATAAACCGGTCGCGATGCCGCCCCATGTCCCGCCGATCCCATGCAGCCCGAAAGCGTCAAGCGCATCATCATAACCGAAAGTCTTTTTGAGCCAATAAACGCCCCAAAAGCAGACAAGCCCGCCGATGAAACCGATTACGATGGAAGAGAACGGCGTAACGAACCCGGCAGCCGGCGTAATGGCGACAAGCCCGGCAATAGCGCCTGATACAGCACCCAGCATGGTCGGTTTTTTGTTCAGCATCCATTCGATTAAAATCCAGCCGATAATTCCGGCTGCAGCCGCGGTGTTTGTGTTAATGAAAGCAAACATCGCGATACTGTCAAGCGTCAGGGCGCTGCCGACATTGAAGCCGAACCATCCGAACCAGATGAGCGCTCCGCCCAAGAACGTGTAAATTAAGTTGTGAGGGGAAGCCGCCGTGCCGTCTTTGCGTTTTCCGAGCACAATCGCCAGCACAAGCCCGGCGACTCCGGAAGAAATGTGGACGACGTTTCCGCCTGCGAAGTCAAGAGCGCCCATTTGGCCGATCCAGCCGCCGCCCCATACCCAGTGCGCAACGGGGGTATATACGAGGGAAGCCCACAAAAAGGAAAATACAAGAAAAGCACTGAATCTCATGCGTTCAGCAAATGCTCCTGAAATAATGGCCGTTGTCAGTACGGCAAACGTCATTTGGAACATCATGAACAAGGAATGCGGGATCGTATCACTGTAACTTCCGGGTTCAAAGCCGACCCCCTTCAGCCCCGCCCATTCAATCCCGCCAAGCCATGTATTCCCGGGGGCAAAAGCGAGTGAATATCCGTACAAAACCCAAACGACGGATACGATGGCGAGAGAAGAAAAACTGTGCATCGCCGTGCTGAGCACGTTTTTGCTTTTTACCATTCCGCCGTAAAACAAAGCCAGCCCGGGGGTCATCAGCCACACGAGTAAAGCGCAAAAGAACATAAATACTGTATCGCCCATCTGCATGTTGTATTCCTCCGTCTCATTCAGAATGTAATTGTGATTAATTCATTATTATAGAGAAAAAAGAATGATAAAACATTTTCGTGTAAGGTTATCTAACATGGTTTTTTGCGTTCATAATGTTGCTTTTTCATATTGGTGTCGTGCGACTTTATATCCATAAAAAGAGCGCCGGAGCATGGCGGAAGAAATCCTGTCCGGGAAAGAGTAAAATAAACGGGGTGAGAAACACTAACTGCATCAGGAGGAATTATTATGACAACATCATTAAATCTGCAATTTGAAAAAACGGCTTTGGTCCTTATTGATTTACAAAAAGGCATTGTGCCGATTGATAAAAGCGGTACCGTTGTGCCGAACGCGAAAAAATTAATTGATGTGTTCCGGGAAAAAGGCGGATTTATCAGCTTTGTGAACGTGGATTTTCATGACGGAGCGGATGCGCTGAAGCCGCTGACGGATGAAGAGGCGGCGGGCCATTCGGCTCCGCCGGCGGATTGGGCTGAATTTGTGCCTGACATCGGAGTGAAAGAAAACGATTATACGGTAACAAAACGGCAGTGGGGCGCGTTTTTCGGCACGGACCTGGACCTTCAGCTCAGAAGACGGGGAATCGACACGATCGTGTTATGCGGGATTGCGACAAACATCGGTGTGGAAAGCACGGCGCGGGAAGCTTTTCAGCTCGGGTATCAGCAAGTTTTCGTAACTGACGCGATGGCGACATTCAGCGATGAACAGCACGAAGCGACACTCAAGTTTATCTTCCCGAAAATCGGCAGAAGCCGGACGACGGAAGAATTTATCGCACAGACAAAATGACAATCTCCAAAAAAAGCCGCGTCCTGTTCTTGACGGCCGTGGCTTCGGGGACGATGCTGAACCCATTGAACTCGTCGATGATTTCTCTTGCGCTTCACAGTATTCAGCATGAATTTCACCTGTCGTTTACAACGGTGTCCTGGCTGATATCGTCCTTTTATCTTGCCAGCGCAGTGGCGCAGCCTGTTACCGGGAAGCTCGGTGATATGCTCGGCAGGAAGAAGCTGTTTTTGATCGGGCTTCTGCTTGTTGCCGTCTCGGCGGTCGGCGCGCCGTTTGCGCCGACTTTCATGACTTTGCTGATCATGCGGCTTTTTCAATCGATCGGTAGCAGCGCGATATATCCGTCCGGCGTCGGATTGATCCGTTCAAATATACGGGAGAAGCAGGCTTCGGCGCTGGCCGTCCTGTCAATCTTTGCATCAGCCATGACGGCGCTCGGTCCGACTCTCGGCGGTTTTCTGATCGTTTGGGGAGGGTGGCCGGCAATCTTTTTCGTCAATCTGCCGTTTATCATTCTCAGCTTTTTTCTCGGAATGTATATGTTTCCGAAAGATGAAAAACGCGAGATCGGCGGCTTGAAAGGCGTGCTCCGCCAGCTTGATACGATCGGGATACTCCTGTTTGCCGGGGCGATTATCCTTCTCCTGTCGTTTTTATTGTCCTTCAGTACGAAGCCTCATTATACAGAAGGTGTATTCGGGCTTTTGTTTGTCGGGCTGTTTATCTGGCGCGAGCTGAAAACAGAGAAGCCGTTTATTGATGTCAGGCTGTTTAAAACGCATCGGAAACTATCGTCGGTGTATATTCAATTTATTTTGCTGAATATATTCTTTTACTGCATCTTTTTCGGGCTTCCGAGCTATTTTCAGGATGAAATGCATTTGTCCGTTCAGACAAGCGGATTGATTATGCTGTTTATGTCGGGCATGAGTATTCTGGTGTCGCCTCTGACCGGAAAATGGATAGATAAGAAAGGGCTTCTTCAGCCGATTGTTGCCGGAACCTGCCTGACCGCGATCGGGGCGGTGCTGTTAACGTTTTTCTTTCTTCAGGCGCCTATGATAGGAAAAGGGCTGATCCTGTCCGTGCTGGGTGTCGGCTACGGCTTCGGAAATGTCACGTTTCAGGCGGCCATGCTGAAAACGAGCCCCGCCGACATGGTCGGAACAACGTCCGGCCTGTTTCAGACCTGCCGGTATCTCGGTTCGATTTTGTCTTCTGTCATTTTGGGCATTCTTTTCGGAAAAGAAATTACCGCCGGCCATTTTCATATGCTCGGCACGATTCTTATCGTTGTCGGCGCTGTAAGCCTTTTGATGGCATTCCGGTTTTCGGTTCTCCTCAAAAAAGCCTCTTAACAGGCGCAACAAAAAGAGACGGGCTCTCCCCGTCTCTTTTTTTGTGTAATGTGCTCAAAAATCAAAACGATTATTGTCGACAGCGACCAATGTTATTTACGGAATTTTCAGTTATATTTTTTCACATGTGATGTAAGGAAAACGTACATGCGGGAGGGAGAAAATGAAAAAAACAACGAGTGATCGGCTAAGCAACAAAGATTTACTGCCTTTAGAAGACGGCGAACGGACATGGAAAGCGGTGAATTTTGCATCCATCTGGATGGGCTGTATTCATAATATCCCGACCTATGCGACTGTGGGCGGGCTCATTGCGATCGGTCTTTCTCCGTGGCAGGTGCTCGCCATTATCGTGACGGCGTCACTCATTTTGTTCGCCGCTTTGGCCTTGAACGGCCATGCCGGAACGAAATACGGACTGCCTTTTCCGGTCATTATCAGGGCTTCTTACGGAATATACGGGGCTAACATTCCGGCGCTTCTCAGGGCGTTTACAGCCATCATGTGGCTCGGAATTCAAACATTTGCCGGAAGCACGGCTTTGCACATTCTGCTTTTGAACATATGGCCGGGCTGGGGGAGTCTCGGCGGAGATTGGAATATATTCGGGCTTCATCTGCCGGGTTTTCTGTCGTTCATTTTCTTTTGGGGCATTCATCTGCTTGTGCTACGGCACGGCATGGAATCAATCAAAAAATTTGAAGTGTGGGCGGGTCCGCTTGTTTATCTCGTCTTCGGCGGCATGGTCTGGTGGGCGATAGATATTGCCGGCGGGCTCGGACCGATTTACTCACAGCCGGGAAAGTTCCATACATTTTCTGAAACGTTTTGGCCGTTTGCCGCCGGAGTGACGGGTATTATCGGAATATGGGCGACGCTGATTCTGAATATCCCTGACTTCACCCGGTTCGCCGCGTCGCAAAAAGAACAGATTCGCGGCCAGTTTTACGGCCTGCCGGGAACGTTTGCGCTGTTCGCGTTTGCGAGCATTACAGTGACATCCGGATCACAGGTAGCATTCGGAGAACCGATTTGGGATGTGGTGGAGATTTTGGCCCGGTTTGATAATCCTTTTGTTATCGCTCTTTCGGTCATCACACTTTGCATCGCCGCCGTCTCGGTTAACGTGGCGGCAAACATCGTGTCACCGGCCTATGACTTGGCGAATGTCCTGCCGAAGTATATTACATTCAGGAGGGGAGGGTATTTGACCGCCGTTTTGGCTCTGTTCACAATACCGTGGAAGCTGATGGAGAGCGCCACGAATGTTTATGCGTTTCTGGGGCTCATCGGCGGGATGCTCGGACCGGTGGCCGGGGTGATGATGGCTGATTATTTTATCATCAGAAAAAGGCAGCTCTCAGTTGAAGACCTTTATTCGGAAACCGGACAGTACACTTATTACAAAGGCTATAATTACCGGGCCTTTGCCGCGACTTTTCTCGGCGCGTTTATTTCTTTAATCGGGATGTACGTCCCGGCGTTCGCCGGCATCTATGATATTTCCTGGTTTGCGGGTGTCATTTTGTCGTGTCTCGGTTATACGGCGCTTATGTATATTCATCCTCCTTATGCAAAAGCGGAGGGACGAATCGTGCGGGAAAGAGCGGCCGAATAAAAAAAGCCGGGGGCTGCCCCCGGCTTTTTGTCATATCAGTCTGCGATTGAAACGTTTCCGTCCGCTTCAAGCGGCGTTCTTTTTTTCTGGCTCCAGCCATACAGGAGTAAAGCAATCAGGACGAACAGCCCCGCTGCCAGATAAATCGAATGGAATCCGGCCGAAGCGACGAAGAGGCCGAATACATATGACCCGCCGGCAATCCCGCTGTCAAAGAAAGTGAAGAAGGTAGCCGTCGCAAAGCCTGAACGGTGTCCGGGCGAGTTCTGAATCGCCAGCGTCTGCATACACGGTACGATCGAGCCGTATCCGAGACCGATTACGGCTCCGGACAAGAGAAGCATGAGGGCGCTGTTTGTCATCGCCAGCATGCAAAGCCCCGCGGAGAACACGATAATCGACGGATAGATGACGATTCCCGGCCCCACTCTGTCAAACAGCTTTCCTGTGAAAGGACGGGCGGCCATCATCGTCACTGCGAAACAGACGAAGAAATAGCCGCTGACATCCAACAGGTGGATCGTCTTTGCATAAACGGATAAATATGAAGTCACACTTGAATAACAGAAAGAAATGGACAACCCGACAATCGCGATTTTAAGCGCGCCTTTTTCAAACATGTCGGAGAAAGAAAAACGGAAGACTGTCGTTCCGCTGTTGTTTTGATCCGGCACACGAATCATAAAAGCAATCAGCAAGCCTAAAGAAACAAATACGGCAAAAATCGTAAAGAAAACCGGGAACGAAATGACTTTCACAAGGCTCAGCCCGAGAAACGGACCGATCGCCATGGCAAGGTTCATAGACATCGCGAAATAACCGAGCCCCTCGCCGCGCCGCTTGGCGGGAATAATGTCAGCGGCAATTGCGCCCGTGACCGTCGTTAAAATGCTGAACCAGATGCCTTGGAAAAAACGCAGTCCGAGCAGCAGATAGAAATTGTGTATCGGCAAATACAGATAAGAAGACAGGGCGAACAGCGCCAGAGATACAATCGTCATTCTTTTCTTGCCGAACCGTTCAATAATCGCCCCTGAAAAAGGACGGGTGATAATAGCAGATAACAGGAACAGGCTGATCAAAAGCCCTCCTTGCGATTCACTGCCGCCAAGCTCCTGAATCATATAGATAGGCAGCACGGCCAAAAATGTATAAAAGAACACAAAGACAAATAAATTCACGAGTACGACCATAATAAAATCTTTGGTCCAGATCGAGTCAGATTTACTCAAAAGTACAGCACTTCCCTTTCTTTTCTATTTCGTTAAAAACACATTCAGAAACTCAGAAAAAGCTTCCTTATCTCCATCCTGGAAATCCGCAAGCATGTCTTCCTCGAACTTCAGCATCTCTTGATTGATGCTGTCGTATTTCAATTCAGCTTCCTTCGTCAGGACGACGAGCTTTTCCCGCTTGTCTTCTCCCTGTTCCCGCTGAATCCAGCCGTTTTCTTCAAGGCGTTTGATCGTTCTGGTAACGGTCGGCGCCTCTACGTTCAGATAGGACCAGATTTCTTTTTGGGTCATCGGTCCGATCGTTTTTAAGCAATATAGGATTGACCATTGAGAGGAGTACAGGCCGAATGGTTCCAGCCGTTCATTGGCTTTCTTCGTAATCAGGCGGGCGCATTGATTGATTTGATGAATGAGGCGTCTGTTGACGTGGATCATTTCCGTTCTCCTTTTCAAAAAACTTACCTAAGTAACTAATTGTGCTGTTTCATTCTACAGCAGGATCGCGCGGATGTAAACCCCCCGTTCAAAAAGCAGAAAATTATGACCCGCCCCTTGTCCTTATTGAGTTTTTAGCATATTCCCAATTCATTGCTAATACACTGTTACAAACCTATCAAAGAGAGTGTTTGAGGTGAGGGATCGTGGGCATATTTCTAAAACCTTCTTATATAATCGGACAACGAAGAAGCTGCATCATCAGTGAATCTGTTACAGAATACGGATCTCATTTCACACTTCTCACATCCAACTGGGGAGGTCGAGTGGTGTGCACGATTACATCAAAGAGCGAACAATCAAGATTGGTAAGTATATCGTGGAGACGAAAAAAACCGTTCGTGTCATTGCGAAAGAGTTTGGTGTTTCCAAAAGTACCGTACACAAAGATCTGACGGAGCGCCTGCCTGAAATTAATCCTGACTTGGCGAATGAAGTAAAAGAAATACTCGATTATCATAAATCCATCAGACATTTAAGAGGGGGAGAGGCGACGAAATTAAAGTACAAGAAGGATGAAATTCTTGAAGGGGAGCCCGTTCAGCAGCCGTAGCGCCTGACGTCTGCCGGGCCCTTTTTTCTCCTCCCGGGCGGTTTCGCGAATATCCGCAAAATTTTGTCAAGAACTTATATCGTTCAGCAGCTTTTTTTTGATAAATTATGATAATATATATAATTAGGGCACAATGTGGATATTTTACTGTGAAACAGATATCAAGGAGGATATAAATAGATGTTTGCAAGGGATATTGGAATTGACCTCGGTACTGCAAATGTACTGATCCATGTAAAAGGAAAAGGAATTGTTCTGAATGAGCCTTCCGTTGTGGCACTTGATAAAAACAGCGGCAAAGTGCTGGCTGTCGGTGAAGAAGCCAGACGAATGGTTGGACGTACACCTGGGAATATTGTTGCGATCCGTCCGCTGAAAGACGGCGTAATCGCAGACTTCGAAGTAACAGAAGCCATGCTGAAACATTTCATTAATAAGCTGAATGTAAAAGGACTTTTCTCAAAACCGCGCATGCTGATCTGCTGCCCGACGAATATTACATCCGTTGAGCAAAAAGCGATTAAAGAAGCAGCTGAAAAAAGCGGCGGAAAGCATGTGTACCTTGAAGAAGAACCGAAAGTTGCCGCTATCGGCGCGGGTATGGAAATCTTCCAGCCGAGCGGTAACATGGTTGTTGACATCGGAGGCGGTACGACAGATATCGCAGTTATTTCTATGGGCGATATTGTCACCTCCTCTTCTATTAAGATGGCTGGGGACAAGTTTGACATGGAAATCTTAAATTATATCAAACGCGAGTATAAGCTGCTGATCGGTGAACGTACCGCTGAAGATATTAAGGTGAAGGTCGCAACGGTTTTCCCAGACGCACGTCATGAAGAAATCACCATCCGCGGCCGTGACATGGTTTCCGGTCTGCCGAGAACGATTACAGTAAACAGCAAAGAAGTAGAAGAAGCCCTTCGTGAATCAGTTGCCGTCATTGTGCAGGCCGCCAAGCAGGTTCTTGAAAGAACACCGCCTGAATTGTCCGCTGACATCATCGACCGCGGCGTTATCATTACCGGCGGGGGAGCGCTGTTAAACGGGCTTGACCAGCTTCTTGCCGAAGAGCTGAGGGTGCCTGTTCTTGTCGCTGAGAACCCGATGGATTGTGTTGCGGTCGGAACCGGCGTCATGCTGGATAACATGGACAAGCTTCCAAAACGCAAACTGAGCTGATGATAAAACCTCATTCTGAAAAAGAATGGGGTTTTTTTCTGCCAAACCCTTCACGAACGGGAATGTAAATCCGATAATAAGAAAAAATGCTGATTTTCATTATAGAACAAATGTTCCGGTGAGGCAACTGGAAATAATGCTATTTCAGAGGTGGAAGACTTGTTAAAAGGATTATATACCGCAACGTCCGCAATGATTACACAGCAGAGAAGAACGGAAATGCTGTCAAATAACATCGCAAACGCGAATACATCAGGGTACAAAGAGGATCAAGGTTCAATCCGCGCCTTTCCCGAGATGCTTCTGAGCCGAATAGAAGGCGATAAAAAAACGAAAATCGGCTCCGTCAACACAGGCGTATACATGCAGGAGCTGAAACCGTTGTTTACGCAGGGAAGCCTGAAAACGACCGATCAGCCGACGGATATCGCGCTGATGGAGAATCAGGTTCCCAAGAATGCCGAAACGAATGAAAACGCCGAGCTGTTTTATCCCGTGCAGACCGCGGGCGGCGTCCGCTATTCAAAAAGCAGCACTTTCTCATTAAATGAAAACAATCAGCTTACGATAAACGGAAACCTTGTGTTATCAACAAACGGACAGCCGATTACAGTCGACAATGAAAAATTCACCGTATCAGAAAACGGAACGGTCACGACAAACGGCCGGCCGGCGGGGCAGATTGATATCAGAATGGAAGAAGACGTGCGCAATCTGAAACGGGACGGCAATGACCTATACAGCACGGCCGACGGCTCTGAACTGCCGAGCGCGGCGGCGAATCCCCAAGTCTCGTATTCATTAAAGCAAGGCGTCTCGGAGCTTTCGAACGTGGACGTGACGAGCACGTATACAGAAATGACGGAAGCATACAGATCATTTGAAGCCAATCAGAAAGTCATTCAGGCTTACGATAAAAGCATGGATAAAGCCGCAAATGAAATCGGCAAAGTGTAACAAAATGGGGGACGTTCAATTATGATGCTCAGATCAATGCTGACGGCTTCAACAGCCTTAAATCAGCTTCAGCAGCAGATGGATACAGTCAGCAGCAACCTTTCAAACAGTGATACGACAGGCTATAAAGCGAGGGACTCCCGCTTTTCCGAGCTGATCAGACAGCAGTATGACCATATAGATGACAAAAAGGAAAATTCGCCGAACATGCGGAAAACGCCGCCCGGCCTGCGTCTCGGCGCCGGAACGGTCATGACCCCGCAGCTGGACTCAGGGCAGGGAAGCATCAAAAAAACCGACCGTGACCTTGATATCGCGTTCACATCACCTTATCAATATCTTCAGGCAGAAGCGGACGGACGGCGGGTGTATACAAGGGACGGCTCACTTTCCCTCAAGCCGGCCGGCGGAAATGACCGGCTGCTTCAGCTGATGACAGCGGGAGGCAATCCCATTCTCGATGAGAACGGTCAGCCCATACAAATTGACAGTTCGCTGACTCAGCTGAAAATCAGCAAAACCGGAACGCTGACTGCTTCAGACCAGGCGGGAACCCGTTCGCAGACGTTTAATCTCGGCATCGTCAATGTCAATAATCCGCAGGCGCTTCATGCGGAAGGGGATAATCTGTTTTCCGTAAACGGCGCGGGAGCTTCAGCGATTGAAGAGCTTACCGGCGCAAACCGGCAGGCAATCGGCATGGAGCAGGGCGCGCTTGAAAGTTCAAATGTCGATATGTCAAAAGAAATGACCGACTTAATCGTGTCTCAGCGTTCCTATCAGCTGAACAGCCGCACGATTACATTGGGAGACCAAATGCTGGGCTTAATCAACTCAGTCAGATAAAAGAAGGGGCGTTTTGATCAGCCGCGCATGATAAAAAATGCGGCTTTCTCAAAATCGCCCTTTTTTTTGTAGTAATCAGTAATATCCTGAAGCAGCACTTCCAAATCCACCCACGCTTCAATTTTCTGCAGCTCCAGCACAAGCTTCTGCAATCGGTCGTACGGGTCCTCCTGAGCGGTGTACAGTATGTTGAGCGCGGTCAGCTTCAATTTCATAATCTTGTTCTGCACTTTTTCAGATATGTATAAACCTTTCTGCAGCACGGTTTGTCCTTCGGCGGCAGAACCGGTTTTAAAAAGTGCTCTGACCGCTTCGTATACACAATGAAGGTAGGAAACGGGAGACTCTTTCTCGAAACGCTGATTGCCCAATACCTTTTTGTAAAAAGGGAGGGCCTCTTTATCTTTTTTCTGGGCGGTCTTTAAAAAACCAAAATTATAATAGGCGTGGCACAGCAGGTTATTGTCATTGATCCGGTCCGTTATCTTTATGGATTCATTAAAGAGCTGTTCTGCGTCGTCATAGCGTGCCTCGTCTATATAATTCACGGCGAGAAGCAGCCGGCAGCTGAGCGTTTTTTTGATGTAGCCGGCTTCATCTTGATAGATTTCCAGCGCTTTATTGACATATTGAATGGAGAGCGCAGGCGACTTCATCATGTAATATGCACCCGCTGTTTTATAATAAAATTCAGCGGCTTCGAAACGGTCCTGAATGGCCGGCAGGTACTGTTCAGCTTCTTTAAAGCGGCAGACAGCACGGTTCGGAGCGCCATTCACCATATGGAATAACCCTTTGAAAAAATAGAAATAATAAGTCAATTCATGATCCATCTCATCTTTGCGCCGCTTCAGCTCGCAGAACAGCTTATTCAGACCGTCTTTTTTTTCAAACAGCAGCTGAAACCGTGCGAAAAACAGCTGATATCTGAGTTTGAGCTTTGCATTCTTTTGTAATTTGGGGAGATGCTGATTGATTTGTTCGTGAAGGGAACGGGCTAGATCGAATTGGCGTTTTCCCATGGCGTCATACCACTCATTCAGCATCACCCGCGTACGTTTTTCAGTAAACTTAGCAATCATCTTCCAACCTCTTTGCATAGGGTAAAAATCTTTATTTATCATAACACATTAATGGACGAGGCTCATTGCCAGCTGGTTACAGTTTACAGCGCGGTTGAAAAAGAAATTGATTCATAATATACTTCCAAATGTACAGATTGGTTGCCACATATACCTTCTATACATACTATTGTCGATGAAGGAGATGTCAAGAGAATGCTTGATACTCAGCAAATTAAAGAAATTATTCCCCATCGCTATCCGTTTCTTCTGGTAGACAGAATTACGGAAGTCGAAGAAGGAAAACGGGCGGCGGGATATAAAAATGTGACGGCGAATGAAGATTTTTTCAACGGCCATTTTCCTGAATACCCTGTTATGCCGGGCGTATTAATCGTAGAGGCTTTGGCGCAGGTCGGAGCGGTTGCGATGCTGATTAAAGAAGAAAACCGGGGCAGACTTGCATTTTTTGCGGGGATTGATAACTGCCGTTTCAAAAAGCAGGTAAAACCGGGTGACAAGCTGGAGCTTGAGGTTGATATTACCCGCGCGCGCGGTACGATCGGACGCGGCAAAGGCGTTGCCAAAGTTGACGGCGAGCTCGTGTGTGAAGCTGAATTAACTTTTGCGCTCGGAGAATAAAAACAAACAAATGGGCTTATAAAAAAGCCCATTTTGTATAGAAAGGGGTGAATCTAATGTGGTCAGAATTTAAAAGCTTTGCGATGCGGGGCAATATCATGGATCTGGCAATCGGTGTCGTCATCGGCGGCGCTTTCGGCAAAATCGTGACGTCGCTCGTTGAAGATATCATCATGCCGCTTGTCGGCCTGCTTCTTGGCGGTCTTGACTTTTCAGGGCTGGCCGTGACATTCGGCGAGGCTCATATCAAGTACGGAAGCTTCATTCAAACGATTGTGAACTTCTTCATTATTTCATTTTCTATTTTTATCGTCATCCGCACAATTGGCAAGCTGAGACGTAAAAAAGAAGCAGAAGAAGAGGCTGAAGAAGCCGAGGAAACAGATCAGCAGACAGAACTGCTGACTGAAATCAGAGATCTGCTGAAACAGCGGGCTCCTCACAATGACTAAGGCACAAAAAAAGGCTGGATGATTAACGTCCGGCCTTTTTCATGATTATAATTTTTGTTTGAACGCTTCAATCAGCCGGCTGCCCGAGTAGCCTTCTTTCACAAGCGACTCCAGAATGCTTTCTGATCCGGGGTGGTTTCTTGACACCATTTGACCGTAAATTAAAACTTGTATACTTCTTTCCAGCTCGACGATATTTTTGATGCTTCCCGTCAGCTGGGCGGGACGGTTGCTTTTTTTCGTAATCGTTACAAACACCTTCGCTTCTTTCTGGCTTTTCATCAGCATGTCAAAAAAAGAAAAGTGTTCGGCCGGGACCAGTGCTTCAATTAACCAGTGATTTTCTCCGTCCTCTTTGTTGATAATCAATCCGTCTAAAAGGGGAAACTGCTCAATCGGCTGATCGTCTTTATCTAAACGTTCCACATTCAGATCAACCAGTTTAAAGGTTTTCATCTCTTATTTTCACCCCTGTTGTCCATGTTTTTCGTTCATTTATTATAACACATATCATTTTTCCCGGGAAAATGCTGTAAGACATGCTTCATCATTTTTGTAGGCGGTCAACATTTAATCATTTCTATTTTTTCATTATAATGTAAAAGAATATGGTCATGGAGAGATGCTTATGAATCAATTGCGCCTGAAGGAAATCTATATAGAAGACGGTTCAAGGCGAAAAGACGATCATTCCTACTTGGTATGCAAAAAGGAAGATTGTGAGGTGCATCTTAACAGAAGGGGAAATGTCGTCTTTTTATATGAAACAAAAGACCGCATGGAACAGTATAAAATTCAGCTTTCACTGACTGATAAAAAGCTGAGTTTTTACTGGTTCGCATGGGACGGCGGAAAGTTTGTCCGCATGTTTGAGAAAGACTGGCTCAAAACGAAACTTTTCTCGCGGCTGCTCAAAAATACATATTACATAAGCGGTCAAAAACAAAAGTTTTTTTTATCAGAAAGAAAAACGAAAACATAAGAGCAGCCTAAACGGATAACGGCTTTTTCCGCTTTTTGCTTTCACGAGCCCTTGTACTACAATGAAGCCAGCCTCGAAAAAGAGAGGAGGATACGGCTTGTTTAACCACGTTATGCTTGTCGGCCGGCTGACGAAAGATCCGGAGCTCCGTTTTACATCAGCGGGCATTCCCGTCGCGCATATTACGCTGGCGGTAAACCGCAATTTTAAAAGCGCGTCGGGTGAAACCGGAACCGACTTCGTCAACTGCACCATCTGGAGAAAAAACGCTGAAAACACGGCATTGTACTGCCAAAAAGGGTCAATGGTCGGTGTAAGCGGCAGAATCCAGACGAGAAGCTATGAAAAGACAGACGGCGTAAAAGTTTATGTGACCGAAGTCATGGCTGATACCGTTCGGTTTATGGATCAAAAACGGAAAGAGCCGCTGGCTGAATAGCATGCTTTTTTCCTCGATTTCCCGCCATTCAGCGGGCCCCGCAATACCTCCTTCCCACTCGCCAGTCGAAAGACTGGTTTTTTTGTGCGGGAGCTAAAAAATGGTTAAAAAGAAGTGATTTCGCTTATGAATACTTAAAAACATTGAATATATCGGGATAAAAACTTATAATTACTTACAGATAAGTGACGAAAAAGGGAATGAGGACGTGTATCAAGAAGAAAGACTGATTGCGATAATGGAATATTTGAAACAGCATCGGCGGATTACCGCTGAACAGATATGTTCGCTGCTTCATATTTCAAGAGATACCGCAAGAAGGGACCTTGTAAAGCTGAAAGAGCGCGGGGCCATTATCAGAACACGGGGCGGCGCGATTCTGCCGTCGGTGAATCAGGAAGTTCCGGGCTATTCGGGCCGGCTGAAAACCGTTTCTGAAGAGAAAAACAAAATCGGCAAGCTGGCCGCATCCCTGATCCATAAAGGAGACCGGATCATCCTGGACACTTCGACAACCGTGCAGGCCTGCGCGGAGCATTTAAATGTCACCGGCTGCACTGTTATTACAAATTCGATCAATCAGGCCGATATCCTTTCCGCAAAAGAGGGAATTGATATTCACCTGCTCGGCGGAAAGCTCCAGAAGGAACACCGGTTTTTATACGGGGCTTCCGTCGTAGAAAAACTGGGGGATTATCACGCCGATAAGGTGCTGATCGGCGTTGTCGGCATCTCGGAAAACGGCCTGACGATACCTCATGAAGAAGACGGCATGGTAAAGCGTAAAATGATCCGACAGGCGGAACAGGTGATTGCGCTGAGCGATCACTCCAAGCTTGGCCGTACGAGTTTTTATCAGTATGCAGACTTGCACGAGGTTGACCTGCTGATTACCGATCGGCTGCCTGATCAGGATTTTTGCGATCTGCTCGACCGGCACGGCGTAGAATTGCTTGTAACTGAATCTGAAGAAGAGGATGAGGACATGTGAAACTGATTGCCATAGATCTGGACGGCACACTGCTGAACAGCAGTCATCAAGTAAGCGATGAAAATGAGCGGGCTTTAAGGGAAGCCCGGCAAGCGGGAATTGAAATCGTGGTTTCCACGGGACGCGCGCATTTTGACGTGCACTCCATATTCGAACCGCTCGGCATAAAAACGTGGGTCATCAGCGCAAACGGAGCCGCCATTCATGCTCCTGACGGCAGCCTGTACCACTGTGATGCGATTGAAGAAACAAGAGCCCGCGGGATTTTATCCTGGCTTGAAGAGAATCAATATTACTATGAGGTGTTTACAAACAAAGCCATCTATACGCCTGAAACCGGCAGGCAGCTGCTCGATATCGAAATGGACCGGGTGAAAAGCGCCAATCCGGAAACCGATCTTTCCGTTTTGGAACAGGCGGCTTCAGTGCAATACAGCCAGTCCGGCTTTGCTTACATTCATTCATACCGTGAGCTCTTTGAGAAAGAAGAGCATCTGGATTTTTATAATATTCTCGGATTTTCGTTTGATGAGCGGAAGCTGAAAGCGGGCTGGGACCGATTCAGCGGTCAGAAAGATCTCACCCTTGTCAGCTCTGCCGACCACAACTTCGAACTGGCGTCTCGAAACGCCTCTAAAGGGCAGGCGCTCAAACGGCTGGCGCAAAAGCTCGGCATTCCGATGGCTGAAACCGCCGCGGTCGGTGACAGCTTAAATGACTATTCAATGCTTCAGGCGGCCGGAAAAGGCATAGCGATGGGGAATGCGAGAGAAGATATTAAAGAGATCGCTGATGCCGTTACATTGACAAATGATCAAAACGGCGTTGCGCATATGATCAGGAATTTACTGTGAAAGGTATGGCGATACTGTTCATGACTGGCGTGACGCATTCATGGCAAATGCGGCGTAACAGTAAGGACGACATAAAAGACCGGCTCTTCTGAGAGAGCCGGCCTTTTTGCGTTTAATGTGATTGCGCCGATGCGCTGAGGGTGAATAATTCTTCAAGCTCATCGGATGACAGCTCGGTAATCCAATTTTCACTTTGGATAATCTGATCGTTCAGCGTTTGTTTCGTTTCGAGCATGGCATCAATTTTTTCTTCAATCGTTCCCGTCGTAATGAGTTTGTGAACATGGACGAACCGTTCCTGGCCGATTCGATAGGCGCGGTCGGTCGCCTGGTTTTCCACCGCCGGGTTCCACCATCTGTCATAGTGTATGACATGATTGGCAGCCGTCAGGTTCAGGCCGGTTCCGCCCGCTTTCAGTGACAAAATCAGCGTCGGGTATTCTTTCTTCTGGAACCGTTCGACGAGAGAATCGCGTTCCTGCTTGGACAGGCTTCCGTTTAAAAACTGAACCGGTTCTCCGAATGCTTTTTCCAGGAGGCGCTTCATCATGTTGCCCATCTGAATGTATTGGGTGAAAATGAGGCAGCTTTCCCCTTGTCCGCGGATCGCCGCCATTAAATCAAGCAGCTTTTCCAGTTTGACGGATCTCCCGTTTAACAGCTCTGTCTGTTCTTCCTTCAAATAGAGCGCAGGATGGTCGCATATTTGTTTCAAGCGGCCGAGCATGCTCAAAATCAGCGCTTTCCGCTGCATCCCGGTCAGAGAAGCCATATGTTCAAATGTATCTTTGACAAGCTGTTCATAAAGGGATGCCTGTTCGGCTGAGAGCGGGATAAACTCTTTTTGTTCCAGCTTGTCAGGAAGATTAAGCGCCACTTCTTCATCCCGTTTTGTCCGGCGCAGTAAAAACGGCCGGATTAACTGCTGAAGCTGGTTGATTCTTTTTTCGTCACGGTCTTTTTCAATCGGCAGCACATAGCGTTTATGAAAGCCGGTCAGACTGCCGAGATAGCCTTTGTTCATAAAATCAAAGATCGACCAAAGCTCTGTCAGGCGGTTTTCCATCGGTGTTCCGCTCAGCGCGATATGATGGACGCCTTTCAGCTTTCTGATCGCGCGGGACTGCTTCGTATGCGCGTTTTTAATATTTTGCGCTTCATCAAGGCAGATGGTGCTCCATGTCACGGAAGAAAGCTCTTCCTGATCGGCGTGCGAGAGGCCGTAAGAAGTAAGAACGACGTCCGCGTCCTGATAGGCCGGGACAAATGCTTCCCCCTTCGGCCGGCGGGGGCCGTAATGAAGCACGGCCTTCAGCTGCGGCGAGAAGGTCTGGAGCTCACGCTGCCAGTTGCCGAGCACCGATGTCGGCGCAATGATTAAGGCAGGCGCTTTTTGCCGGCCGCTTTCCTTCACATGGAGAAAATAAGCGATCATCTGAATCGTCTTTCCAAGTCCCATGTCATCTGCGAGACAGGCGCCGAAGCCGTTTTCCCGTAAAAACAGAAGCCAGTTCATGCCGTACATCTGATAAGGGCGGAGCTGGCCCTGAAATGCGGCGCTGACTTCATGTTCCGGCAGATCCCGGGCTTCCGTCAGTTTGCGGATCAGGCTTCTGAGATGCTTTGATAATTCGATCTTGATCCCGGCAAATGCCGATGAGTCAATGATGTCCGTGTCTTCGGCTCCGTTTTCCCCGTGATCCATCAGTTCGCGCGCCAGCACGTCGGACATGTGGAGGCCCTCAGATTCCGCTTTTTCCATCAGTTTTTTCATTTGTTTAATGAATTGAGGATCAATTTTCACCCATTGGCCGCGGATGTTGACGAGTCGTCTGTTGTTTGCGACAAGCTCATTGAATTCATCCTCTGTCAGCTCAATTCCGTTAGTGGCGAATCTCCAGTTGAAATCAAGCAGAGCGTTCATGCCGACGAAGGACTCGCCCCGCGGGGAGGATGACACTTTCGCCTTGAGCATCATATTGCTGTCCCGGACAATCTGCCACCATGATGGGAGAAGAATCTCCACACCCATATCGACAAGCGTCTCACTCGCTTCCGATAAGAAGATCCAAGCCTCTTCTTCAGAAATCAGCGTCGTTCCTGAATCAAACGAAAGCCAGGGAACCGTTCTGCGGAAGCGGTCCTGTTCGCGCGCGATTTTTCCGCTGTATGCCTGCCACGCTTTTTTCAGTCCCTTCAGTCCGTCAAAAAAGGTGATGGAGCCGGTTTTTTTCTCACGTAAAAACATTTCGATTTTCCAGTCGTCACCGTCGAAATCAGGCTCGTTTAATCGAAGCCCGACGGTAAACGGCGTCAGATCGTCATGCCAGCCGATTCCCTCGAGAAAATCATCTTCATCCAAAAAGGAGCCTTTAAACGTATGAACGGCCGGTGAGCGGGTTTCGATCCGCCGCCATTTTTCCAGCAGGTCATCATTGTACTGAATGTAGTCCTGGACCGCGGCTGAGAACCAGTCTGCCGTAAAGCCTTCCAGCAAAAGCTCGCGGTCTTTGAAACGCAGGACGCCATTTTGCCAAGCCTCATAGTCCGGAAGAAAATCGCCGTCGGCAATAAATTCGTATATCGTCGAAGCCGCTTCGATTAATGGTTCCGTTTCCTTTGTCAGCTGCACGGTGCTGAATGAATTGAACGAGTTTTTTCCGAGCAGCTCGACGGTCATCCACGGGCTGAGCAGAACGGCCGGAGTGCCTATGAAGCTGACGTCTTCAAGAAACGTTCCGTAAAAGGTGGACTCATGCCATTGGAACAAATGAGTCTTCATCTGACTGAGAGTAAGCGGCTGCTCCTTCTCATCATGGCTTGACAGCGTAAATGTCCAATCTTCCATTTGTTCTACATGAATGAAAATTTCCTTAAGACTCGCCATCAATCAACTTTCCTTTCTGCAATTCTTCTTGAAGGGCGCGCAGCCTCTTGTAACTTGCGCTCAGCCGGCTGATATACCGCTCCCATACCTGCTGTTTTTTTGCCTTTTTATAAAGCGTCCGCAGTTTTTTCAGATGGCGCGCAGCCTCTTTATAGGCGCTGCGGTTTTTTTGGTCGATAAAAAAGGCCGCCGCCCGGTGATAGGAGGGAATGAGCGCTTCCGGATCACTGGCGGCAATTTCCTTCAGGATGTCCTTTTCGATTTCCCAGACGGAAAAACCGACGAGGCTGTGAATCTCCACCCACTCCGCGTACCGCCGTTTTTCGTACAGGTACTGGCTGTATTCGGTAAAGGTATAGGGAAGGCAGCCGGAAGCAAACCGTTCAAACAGCTGATCATCCCGTGAGTGCCGCGCATAATCCGCCAATAGCGCAAACAGCTCTCCGATGATGTCGCGCATTTCTTTAAACGGCTTATCAAGCTTCGTATAGTTCACGGCAAGCGGTTCGAGCCGGCCATACCATGTTTTCAGCCGTTTCCAGTCTTTTTTCGCGGTGAGTTCACCGAGCCATTGAAAAGTATACGGCAGCGCTTCAGGAGGGAAGCGGGACATATCTTGGAAGACCGCTTCATCATCTTTTTGCAAAAAGGCCAGATGAAGCCGTCCGAACCGCACTTCCGGCGAAAAACGGCGCCCGCTTTCCTGTGCGAGAATCTCCTGTTCACGCGCAACCCATTTCGGCCGGTTCAAAAGGGCGCTCCACATCTCACCGAATACCCGGAGGCGTTCGTATTGAAAAAGCTCTTCTTTCACAAGCAGTCTGCGGAGCACCGGGGGCGTCCGGTCTAAAAAAGGATCGAGTGAAAAAGACAAGGCGTACGTTTTCAGTCTGTCAATGGAGGAATAAATCGTATCCATCAGCTGTTCCACGTATGGATTGATGCTGTAATAATCTTTTTCGGCATCCAATCTGCCTGACTCAATCAAAGTGAACATGTGAAGCCAGACGGCAAGCGCCGAATGAATCTGATATAAGCTTTTAAGCTCGGGTTTTTTCGGGGCGTGTTTTTTGAGCGCTGACAGATAGCCGTAATAAAGGCCCTGCATCGTCTGGCTTCCGGCCGGCGTCCGCGCCTCCCACAGCGAGAATTCCGAATCAAAAAAAGCGAGCCAGCTTGACAGCGACTCTTCATTCGGCAGCACTTTTTCCCGAAACTGCCGGCGGACAAGCTCCCTGCTTTCCTCAAGCTTTTCTCTTTCCAGCCAATGTTCGGTAAAGGTACCGACCCGCTCGAATTGGGCATATACGTAAAGAAAAACGGCCAGCACGTGGCGGCAGATCGCCTCAGACGGGCATGCGCAGCCGCTTTTCACCATGAAAAATAAGTTCAGCGTGACCCTTACAGGCACAACATCCTGCACATATGCGGAAATCTCTGTCGGGGTTTGAACCTGTATACGATAGACGGAATCCTGCCGATATAAAATGAGTGCTTTCTTCATCAGCTGAACATTGTCTTCATTGTAAGGAAGAAGTTCTTTAAGCTGTTCAGCCGCTGCGAGCACATCTTCTTTAGCAATCATATCCTGAAGCATGATTATCGCTCCTAACGAGTCACAAAATAAAAAGATTCCAATTCCTCTATTATATCGCAACACATGGCCCGGAAAAAGTTTTTCCTAAAAAAGGACATAAAAACCCGAATGTGTCGAATGATGTATTAGAGATTGCAAAACAGCACCCGACAGCATATAATAATCTTGTTTTCAATTTAATGGAAGCCGAAAGGAAACGAATGATGAAGAAAACGAAGTTAGATCAAGAGGAGTTTCTGAAGATTTTAATGCATGCGCACGACATCGGTGAGCAGTCCTCTGAGATGACCACAAAAGAAATGCTTGAGAATTTGATTTCTTATATTAAAAATGGATATGCAACATAAAATCCCGCAGGCTCTTGGCCGCGGGATTTTTTAATCTTCCTGTAACACCAGTATTTAAAGCGCTTACAAAAATAAAACAGATTGAAGTGATTGTCTATTTTTGTCGAATTTTGTCATTTGAAAAGGTTAGAAATGACAGTTTAAAGCTGTATAATCGTAATTGGAAAAGATCATTGGAGGGAATGGGAATACGCGGAAAGTGATATGGAGGTTATATGGGAGAATCTACAAGCATAAAGGAAATATTCGCAATACTGAGAAAGCGTCTGCTGTTTATACTTATTATTACCGCGGCGGCATCTGCCGCAGGCGGACTCATCAGTTTCTTCGCTCTTACGCCGGTCTATGAAAACTCAACTCAAATTTTGGTCAGCCAATCCAAAAACAATCAAAAAGAAGTCCAATTCAATGACGTTCAAACCAACCTCCAATTAATCAACACGTATAATGTCATCATCAAAAGCCCGGTCATTCTCGACGAAGTGATTAAACAGCTGCATCTGTCCATGACTTCGAAAGAGCTGGAATCGAAAATCACAGTATCCAGCGAGCAGGATTCACAAGTCGTGACGATTGCCGTGCGGGATACGGATGCTAAGCGGGCGGCCGTTATGGCAAATGCGGTTGCAGCCGTTTTTCAGGACAAGATCACCGCCATCATGAACGTGGATAATGTCAGCATCCTTTCAAAGGCCGAAGCGGCGGACAGCCAGTCACCGGCAGAGCCTAACCGTAAGCTGAACATCGCGATTGCGTTTGCCGCCGGACTTTTGGGCGGAATCGGTCTCGCCTTTTTGCTGGAACATCTGGATAATACGATCAAATCGGAAGAACAGCTGGAATCGCTGCTCGGCATCCCGATCCTGGGAACGGTTACTTCAATCAGTACAAAAGACAGCGTTGCCAAAAACTTGAGGATGGCGGAAACCAAACAAGCGGGGGGCGGACATGTTGACGCGTAAAAAAGACAAACTCGGAAAACGAAGTGTGATTGCGATGTCTGAGCCGAAATCCATCAACTCAGAACAATATCGTACGATCCGCACAAACATTGAATTTTCTTCCGTTGATACGGAGGTGAAGTCCCTTTTGATTACATCCGCCGGCCCGGAAGAAGGAAAATCGACAACCGCGGCCAACCTTGCCGTCGTATTTGCACAGCAGGGGAAAAAAGTGCTTTTAATTGATGCGGATCTGCGCAAACCGACGGTTCATTTCACCTTCAAATTGGACAACGGAACCGGATTAACGTCACTGCTGTTAAAACAGATGCCGTTTCAGAAAGCCGTCCTGCCGGCTGATGAAGCAAACCTGGATATTTTAACGAGCGGGCCGATCCCGCCCAATCCGGCGGAGCTTTTATCGACGGGCGCCATGAAAGATCTTCTGTCAGAAGCCGGCGCAGTTTATGATAAGGTGATTTTGGATACGCCTCCCGTTTTGGCCGTAGCCGATACGAAAATATTAGGCAGCTACACTGACGGGGCCATTATGGTGATCTCAAGCGGGAAAACGGACAAGGAAAAAGCGGCCAAGGCGAAAGAAGCGCTCGATTACTGCCCGTGCAAGCTCCTTGGGGCCGTGATGAACGGGAAGAAACAAACGAAACACTCGGACTACGCCTATTACGGACAATAATGTCATAATGGGCGCGGTCCATTCTTTTTAAGGAGGGATTGAAATATGATAGATATCCATTGTCACATCCTTCCTTCCATAGACGACGGCGCGGCGGATGATACAGAAAGCCTGAAGATGGCGAGAGAAGCAGTCAGACAGGGGATTGATACGATCATCGCGACGCCGCATCATGTGAAATACCGCTATGACACGTACCGGTATACGGTCAACGAAGCGGTCAGCTTGTTAAACAAACGTTTGAATAAGGAAGGCATTCCGCTGACTGTTCTGCCCGGCCAGGAAATCAGAACAGACGGAGATCTGCTGGCAGGTCTTCAAAGCGGCTCGCTTGTCCCGCTCCATGATACAAAGTATGTGCTGGCGGAATTTCCGGCGGATCATGTCCCGGCCTACGCTGAAAGGCTGTTTTATGAACTGCAGCTGAACGGATATGTCCCCGTCATCGCCCATCCGGAGCGGAACAGGGAAATTCGCGAAAACCCTTCCGTCCTTTACAATCTTGTGAAGAAAGGGGCGGCCGCCCAAGTGACGGCCGGCTGCATTGCCGGAGTATTCGGGCGGAAAGCGAAATCCTTTTCGCTGCAGCTGATTGAAGCGAATTTGATCCACTTTCTCGCATCTGACGCCCATAATCTCGGACCGAGAAATTTTTATTATCAGGAGGCGCTCGGCGTTCTGAAAAAAGAAGCAGGGGCTGAGCTGATTTACATGCTCACGGAAAATGCGGCGCTTCTTGCTGAAAACAAAGCCGTTTATAAGGAACCTCCGCTGCCTGTGGCCCGCCGTAAGCGCTGGGGTCTTTTTTAATCGTCGTCTCCATCCCGTTTAAATGAAGCGTAAGCGGCTGTTTTGCAAGATGATTCTTTTATGCTTATGCTATTATCAGCGGCCGGCGCCGTTTTTTCCTATCATGACCTCAGGCTTCCGGCATTCCGCCGGCGCCGGGATCATATGATAATAACGGTAAGCTGCCCAGCAGCAATTTCTAAACGGTTGGGGGAACACGATGAAAATAACAGTGATCGGAACAGGCTACGTCGGTCTTGTGACAGGAGTGTCTCTTTCAGAAATCGGCCATGACGTAACATGCATAGATATTGACGAACGTAAGGTTGAGCAGATGAGAAAGGGATTGTCCCCTATCTTTGAACCGGGCCTTGAAGATATGATGAAACGAAATATCGGCCGGCATCGGCTGGCATTTGAAACGAGCTACGAAAAAGGGCTTGCGGAAGCGGACGTTATTTTTATAGCGGTCGGAACGCCGCAAAAAGAAGACGGGCACGCAAACCTTACTTATATTGAAAATGTCGCCGAACGGATTGCCGAACATATTTCTAAAGATGCGATCGTCGTGACAAAAAGCACGGTTCCCGTGGGAACGAATGACAGGATCAGCGAAGTTATTCATTCACGGCTGAAAGCGGACGTGAACATTTCAATCGCCTCGAATCCGGAATTTCTCCGTGAAGGTTCGGCGATTCACGATACCTTTCACGGCGACCGCATCGTGATCGGGGCTGAAGACCGGCAGACGCGGGAAACGCTTGACCGGGTTTTCGCGCCGCTTGCGATTCCGGTATATCATACGGACATCAGAAGCGCTGAGATGATCAAATATGCGTCAAACGCATTTTTAGCGGCAAAAATCAGTTTTATTAATGAAATTTCTCATATATGTGAAAAAGTCGGTGCGGATGTGGAATCAGTCGCACACGGAATGGGATTGGATAAACGGATCGGCAATCAATTCTTAAGAGCCGGCATCGGTTACGGCGGTTCCTGTTTTCCGAAGGATACAAACGCCCTCGTGCAGATCGCGGGACATGTGGAGCATGATTTTGAATTGCTGAAGTCCGTCATTAAAGTCAACAATAACCAGCAGTCCATGCTGGTTGATAAAGTGCTGAACAGGCTCGGCGGTGTGACGGGGAAAACCATCGCGTTATTAGGGCTGTCTTTTAAGCCGAATACAGATGATATGCGGGATGCGCCGTCCATTGTCATTGCGGATCGTCTGGCGGCTCTTGACGCCCGGATAACAGCGTACGATCCGATCGCTTCATTCCGGGCTTCCGGGCTGCTTCCGGCTGAAGTTTCCTATCGGGAGTCCATAGAAGAAGCCGTCAGGGGAGCGGATGCCGTCCTGATTCTGACAGATTGGGAACAAATTAAACACTTCCCGCTTGAAGCGTACAAAGAGCTGATGGGAACCCCGGTTATTTTCGACGGGAGAAACTGCCACTCGCTTGAGGAAGCGGAACAGGCGGGCGTGGAATATATCTCAATCGGAAGAAGAGCCGTCGTGCCTCAGACTGATTCTGTCACTTGAAAGGCCGGCGGACTGCGCCGGCCTTTTATCATACAATCATTAGAGACGAAGGGGATATTTATCGTGGAAAAAACATGGAAATTGCCGAAGCAAATGGAATCATCCCGCGGTCTGCTGGAAACGTCAGCACGGCCCTTTATCAAACTGCACGTCAAAAAAGCTGAAACGGGTCGGTATGACAGTAAAATGGCCGGAGACCCCTATTTTCCGAAACATGAACCATATCCTGAAGATGAAAGCGGCAGGCCGATGAAGCTTCTCGCTCAAATCAATTTTGCGGATATGCCCGGACTTCCTGATTTTCCGGACACCGGCATTCTTCAGTTTTACATATCGGTCAGTGATGACGTATACGGTTTGAATTTTGACGACGGGTGCGCGCAAACGGGTTTCTGCGTCAAATATTTTGAACAAGTGACAGCAGAAGAAGCAGAGCTCATGGATGATTTTTCTTTCGTTCAGGTTGAAGAGGAGTACGATTTTCCGATTCAATCCGAAGCGCTGATCACCCCTGAGCTGTCTGCTGAATGGGTGCTCCCGTCTGATTTTCAATTCGGGCGGTATGCCGGGATGGATGCCTTTGACTATTTCGAGCAGTTTGACGATGAGGTGTATGACGAATATACGGCGAACGCATTCGGCCATAAAATCGGCGGCTATGCGTCCTTCACCCAGGAAGATCCGCGGTCTTACTCCCATCAAAACCATACGATTCTGCTTTTGCAAATTGATTCAGATGATGACATTGATTCGATGTGGGGAGATGTGGGAATCGCCAATTTCTTTATCAGACCGGAAGATTTGAAGAAAAAAGATTTCTCAAACGTTTTGTACAACTGGGACTGCAGTTAACGACAGTATGATGATCATGATACAAGGCAAAGGAGACGGTTCATCACTGTCTCCTTTTTTAGGGAATTTATCATGGATACATAGAGGAGATCAATGAATGGATATGCCGTTTATGTGAGTCTTTTGGCGTTAATGATGAGCATCTCGGCTGCTGAAAATAAGTCATTTAACCTATTTAAGCTGCTTTCTGTCTATTTTAAAATATAATATATGGAAATATAGTATGGAAAAGTCTGTGCTTTTTGTACGACTTTTTGCGTAAGACGAGGTGAAAAAGATGAGCCATTCAAGCACATTAAGCCATATTAACAGCACAATCAGCCATAAACTGGGCGAGGTTGAACACCAAATTGATAAATTAAAAGAAGCGAAAAGAGAGATAGAATCTCTGCAGGAAGAGGGCGTATCTGAAATCAGAGACATCCTCAAGCCGCACTTGGACCATCATTGGACCGGCACTTTTGCTGAAGAATTTGATGACCGGCGCGATCAGGCCCATACAGAAGCATACAGAATCGTTACAGACAAATACGACGGTTATATTTACCGAATCGGCTTAAAGATGACACAGCTTGAAATTGAAAAAGGAGGGCTCCTTGCCGCCAGAAGCATCGCGAGAGAGGCAGAGCACCTGCTGACGCTGGGAGAAGAAGCCCTTGACACGGTCGGAGAAAAAATACAATCAATCAAAAGAAGCTGGAGTTGGTTTTAATGGCAGAAATAAAACTCAAATACGGAGCCGTCATGAAGCAGCTTGAATCCGTCAGCAGCGCTTTGGAGGCCGTTTCGATCGGGAACGCCGGTTCAAACGGAAAAAACAAGCTCGACTATACCTCCAAGTACCAATCCCGCGAGGCAAAGCTTGTATCAATGATCAGCGAATACAAGCAGGCCGTTCATAAGAATATCGCGGACGTTAAAGACAACGTAGATTCTTTGAAAGAACAGGACGAGGCGATCGCCGTAAAATAACGAAAGAAAGGACTTGCCGATGAGCAAAGTGTTTGAATCACAATCGTTAACGGACGAAGCAGATAAGAGAAGGAAACAATACGAAGCCCTTGAAGAGCAGCTGCGTGCGCTCAAACAAGCCTTTCAAGGCGTGGCCGATCTGGGTGATGCTTTGAAAGGGAAAGGCGCAGACAATATAAAAGATTTTTTTCAGGGACAAGCGGAAATCGCCGACAGCTGGCTGACGCTTGTCTCTGCTCAAATTGCGTTTTTAAATGGCATTTCAGGTGACATTAAAGATCAAGAACTCAGCGATACATATGCGGAGACTTCATTTTTGGAGCATGAGCTGCCCAACGCGGATTTGAAAGCTTCAGAGATTGTCTCCGCTCATAAAGCAGAAATCGATTCAATTTTGTCAGGCATCAGCGATATTATTCATCTCGACACATATACGCTGGATGATTACGCTGATAAAATGGGCGATGCCCAGAAAACCAGACGCGACACGATCACGGCAGTCGATACGCTTGATGAATCCCTGACCGCTGAATATCAAAACTTAGAATCTCTGGACAACGCAGTGCTCAGCAAATATTCCGTTCTCATGCAGGCCACCAGCAACGGGAAAAGCGCATCCCCTATGTACTATGACAAAAAAGCTTTCCACAGCAATGAAATCTACAAAAGCGTTATGGCGACAGAAAAACAGGGAACGGACTATATTGACGCAAAAGCCCAGCAGGCCGAAGCAAGACGGCTTCAGGAAAAGGCTGAAGAAGAAGCCAATAAACCATGGTACGAAAAAACATGGGACGGCATCTGCAACTTTACCGGCGAAGTCACCGGCTATTATGATTATAAAAGAGCAGCCGAAGGCGTTGATCCGGTTACCGGAGAAAAACTCTCCACCGCAGAACGCGTCACAGCAGGAGCGATGGCCGCCGCCGGATTCATACCGGTCGTCGGCTGGGCGGGCCGCGCTTTCAAAGGCGGAAAAGCCATTTACAAAACCGGAAAAACCGTCATTGCCGCAGAACACGCTTTAGATGCCTATAAAACCGGAAAATCCTTAGACATTCTCAAAATGACAGAAATGGGCGCATACGGCCTTGTTGCCTCAAACGGATTCTCAGAAGCCGTCACAGGCCGGGATATGTTCGGAAACAAAGTGTCTGAGGAGAAGCGGAAGCAAGGGGCGCTGGAAGCTGCGCTGAGTTTGGTTGGAGCGGGTGCATTGGCGAAGCATGTAAACAAAGGCATACCGCTTGCAACCCATTCAAAAGTTCAAAAAGCTAACAAGACACTAGAAAAAGTTAAACAATTCAAAGTCCCGACAAACGTCCGCGTGTATGCAGAACGCCCAGTAACAGCGAACGGCTTTACGTACGGATTCCCAACAGTCCGTGTTGATGTGGAAAAGACGGCTGTTAAGGATCTTGGGATTGCGAAGATGGCGGGCAAATGGAATAATGACGGAAAATACGATCGAATTAGAGGATATAAAGGCAGAGAACTTTCAAACTACGATAATAAGTATTTAATTGATCCTAGGCTTGTAGTAGAGATGAATTTCAAGGGTAAGGGAAAATCTGGGACAAATGCTGCTGGCTGGGAGAGAAATGCGAAAAAGTTTTTTAATACGCTGCTAAAAAGTAATCCTGAGTTTTGGAGTGCTGAAAATACTGCTAAGATTAAAAGAGGAAGAGTCCCAGTTGTTGATGAGCAATTTATAAAACATTTTCCACAGTATGCAGATTACTTAAAAGACCCAATGAGACATCATCATATTGGAGAAGGAGGCCAGGCCGCAGCTTTACCTAAAAGCCTTCATCCTGGATATGGTGGTATTCATAATGTTGAGAAAGAATGGGGAATTACTGGGGTAGACGATCAAATTGCGAATAGACTAGAAACATTCAGAAAAGAATCAGGAAGGTGACACGATGTTATTACCCGAAGAATTTAATCGAAGTTGGGATGTTAATAAAAATGGTCCGATATTAAAGTTTCCATATGATGACTTAGCAGAGACTCCTTTTTCGGAGGAATTTAAAAAATTTATTTCTTTAGGAGGTTTACCTGAAACCCCTCCGCCATATTTGGATTTCACTTCTTTTCAAACATCATTTAAACCAGTTAGAAGTATCTTTGATGTGTCGGAAGCGTTTCGAAAATATTGGCTGTTAGGTTCTACTGGTTCCGGAGATCCAATTTGTATTATAGAAAATAACGAGAGAATTGTTTATTTAGATAATGGTAATGACTATAAAGAAGTATTTATTAACTCTTCAATAAATCAATTTGCAGAAAGTATACTGCTTTTCTCAGAAATGATTGACAAAGCTATTCAGATTAATGGAGAAGATGCTTTTATCGACAATGATATTCCTGAATATGTAATTGAATGGTTGAAAGAAGAACTGAAAAGAGTAGACTCAAATTGTATAAATGAAGGGAACTTCTGGGGTATTGAAATAGAAAGTTTATATGAATAATGAATTTTCATTTTGATGCATTGAGACCTGATCAGAGAAAGATGTCCTATTAAAGGATATTATTTCACCTAACAAGTCAAAGTACATAATTGCTTTATTCTGGATCCGGCGTATGAGTTTACTGATAGTCCTTTAGCTTATGCAATTTATGTAATGGATAATAATTGGAACGTCATTTGAAATAAAAATTTCCTGAGCATAAATTTGTTGTAAAAAGTAGGTATTATACTGTACCTGCTTTTTAATTTTTTCTTTTTATGAACACTGGAGAGAAGCCTTAATTAAATATATTACTTGGAGTTACTAATTGATTAAAAAACGATAGAAGTCCTACCTGGATTGGTTTCTTTTACGCCTTTCAGGTTTTTTATCGGTATAAAACTAAAGAGGGGAGGATAAAAAACAAAAAGCCTTCTTTTTAGCAAAGGGCGGGGGCTACAGAGGAATTATGGGAAAGGTGGTTAAATAAATGAGTAGTTTCGGTGAATATAGCGATTTAGTGGAAGAGGTAATTGACTTTATTAAGCATGGAGAATTATTTAAAAATAATAATCGGAATTTGTCTGATATATTACACTTACAGAAGATTTTGAAATCGCTCAACAATTAGCATCGGTCTCAAGATACTGATGAAGTTGAAGTAATTTGGCAAGATGTAAAATCAAATGAAACCGGACAGTTGCTGGGTATAATTTCAAATAATGATCACTTAAAAACAATAGATGAAGAATTATCGAATATTTTCAATTCTGATGATAACTATTCTGAAGATTTCATTCCTATGGATTTTTGAGATATTGCTGAAGAAGTAGAGTCAGATCTGTATAAATGTGCAATCAATCATCTGGTAAACGGTAATAAAGACAATCTTTTTGAGAAAATGTTTCAAGTATATAAATCCGGCGGATGGCCTTGTGGATGGAAAGGTATCTATCCTGAAGGTCAATTAGTCGCTTTTATAACCCCGAAAGCTATGAATGATTAGTATATTTATTTGGGTTGTACCCATAAGGAGATTGAACCTTATTAAAATTAAAGATTAGGAAATGAATAGTTACTAACAGAGGTTCTCATGGTAAGAAAACATAATAAATTAGATGTCCCAAAAGATAAAAGATATAATTTGTTGAAGGAGTCTTCGTTAGATCGAAACGCAGGACGATTGAGCACGAAGACTATTTTTAGAGAGGAAAACAAGTGAAATGAAAATACATCAAATTCACGATTTTGATCTAAAAGATGAATCGGATTTTGTTCGAACACAACAATCCCTTATACATAAAATCAACCTATCCCCCGTCATCCATCCAGACTCCGTCAACACATGCGCAGGCGTCGACCTCGCTTATTGGGAGCAGGACGGGGAACCGTACGGCGTATGCAGTATCATCGTGATTGACGCTGATACAAAAGAAGTGATTGAAAAAGTGCACAGCATGGGGAAAATCGGCGTGCCGTATGTTTCCGGTTTTCTTGCGTTTCGCGAGCTGCCTTTGATCATCGAGGCGGCGAAAAAGCTGGAGGCGGAGCCGGATGTGTTTTTGTTTGATGGCAACGGGTATCTGCATTACAATCATATGGGCGTTGCCACCCATGCGGCTTTTTTTCTGGGTAAGCCTACAATTGGGATTGCGAAAACCTATCTCAAAATTAAAGGCTGCGATTTCGAGATGCCCGAAAATGAAGTCGGCGCCTACACCGATATTCTCATTGATGGCGAGGTATATGGACGGGCGCTGCGAACGCGGCGGGACGTGAAGCCTATCTTTTTGTCTTGCGGACATAACATTGATTTAGAAAGCAGCTATCAGATCACAATGAAAATGATCAATCGAGAAAGCAGGCTGCCGATCCCTGTCCGTCTGGCTGACCTTGAAACGCATGTTTTGCGAACGTTTTATCGGAAAAATCACGTGTAACACTTGGGGCTCTAAGCCACCAAGTGTTTTTTTGTATGCCTGGTGTCTGCTTTATTAAAAACTTTGTCGTCCTTGCAGATAGGTTTTTATTTGAATGTTTTTCGCGTCAAATCGATAAAAGCCTTTAATGGCGCAGACATCCACTTGTCCTTATGCCATGCTAATTGAGTAAAAACAGGGCATTCATTCTGCCAGCTGAGTTCTTTCATCCGTCCTTCGGCAATATCGTCTTTTACTGTCATTTCAGGCAATAGTCCAATTCCAAGTCCGGCCATCACGCATTGTTTGATGGCTTCTATGCTGACGAATTCTAATTTGTTAGGGTAGACTCCGGCGTCATGTAAAGTGTTCTCAAAGAGCGTGCGGTATGAACAGCCGTCCTCTGTCAGCAGAAGGGTTTCGTTTTGAAGATCTTTCAATGTTGCTGGTGAGTCTGCTGGAAAAGGATGATCATTGGCGGCTACCATTTTGATTTCATCCTGAATCAAAGATTCAACGTGCAGTGCGTCTTCCGTCCGGTTCACATCCAAAATGAAAGTGATATCAAGCTGGCCCTGTAAGAGCTGTTCTTTCGCTTGTTCGTTGGACACATACGGTTTGAATATGAGCTTTACTTGAGGAAAAGCCTGTTTGAATTCTTTTATGATAGGCGGAAGGCGGTATGTGCACTGGCTTTCCGTCGCGCCGATTTTCAACGTTCCGGTTGTTTCTCTTACTTATTTGCGGCCATTTTTGCTTCTTCTGTTAACGCAATGATCTTCTCCGCATAGGATTTGAACGTTTTGCCGGCTTCTGTCAGGATGAGCCGCTTGCCGAGCCGTTCAAATAAAGGAGTCCCGATTTCTTCTTCAAGTGATTTGATCTGAGAGGTAACGCTTGATTGTGCATAGTTAAGCATCTTGGCGGTTAGGGTGAAGTTTACATGTTCTGCTGCGGTAATAAAGGTGATCAGCTGCTTCAATTCCATATGTTCTCGCCCTTTCTAAATCGGTTTTACCGATTGGAATAATCGAAATAATCATCTGTATTGATTGATGAATCCATTATATGATGAAGAAAATCATTCGTAAACAAAGGAGCAGATGCATCATGAAAATTGCGGTTATTCATGGCGGAACGAGGTCTGGCGGAAATACGGATATTCTTGCGGAGAAGGCTGTTCAAGGATTCGATGCGGAGCACATTCATTTGCGGAAATATCGGCTCCAGCCAATTGAAGATCTGCGTCACGCCCAAGGCGGCTTTCGTCCTGTTCAAGATGACTGCGATTCTATCATTGAGCGGATATTGCCGTGCGATATTCTTGTATTCGCCACCCCAATTTATTGGTTTGGCATGTCAGGGACATTAAAGCTGTTTATTGATCGCTGGTCACAGACGCTGAGAGATCCGAGATTTCCTGATTTTAAACAGCAAATGTCAGCGAAGCAGGTATATGTAACAGCAGTGGGAGGAGACAATCCTAAACTAAAAGGGCTGCCGCTGATTCAGCAATTTGAACATATTTTTCATTTTATGGGGATGTCCTTTAAAGGCTATGTGCTGGGAGAAGGCAATCGTCCCGGTGATATTCTTCATGATCATCAGGCGCTGAGCGCGGCGAGCAGCTTATTGAAAAGAAGTGATGCTCTATGAAGCTGCTGCTGGTTATCTCTGGTATGTTGATTCTCGCACTCTTTTTAGCTTGGAAAGCGCCGACTTCTGTTTGGATACAGGCTGAAACCAATTCGCCTCAGGTTCAGCAATTTGTGAGAATGGCAGGCGCAACGCTGCAAGTCAAGCAAATCATCAAGAGTGATGCAGGCGAAGAAACAGTTGTCATATCAAATGGTATTTCTGGGCCAAAATAAAAAAGCACCTGTCCAGGTGCTTTTCTTTATAAATGAGGAACCACAAGACCTCCATACAAAAACGCCGCGATAATCAGGAAGGCCGGATGCATCTTGAATTTTGTCAAGGCAAGGAGGGAAATCCCCGCAATCACTATCGCTTGAACCCAGCCGATCGCTTTGATGCCGTCTGCGCCGATTTGCCAGGTAAGAATGAGCATCATGACGGCGATGACAGGCTGGACGGACAGCGTCATACCTTTGATGACGGGGGATTGGCGGAAGCGCTGAATGATGCGCAAGAGGACGATCAATGCGAGCGCCGACGGTACGACAGTGGCGATCAGCGCAATCAGGAACCCGGGCCACCCGCCTGCGCTGTAACCGACATACGCCGCGATTTTGGTTGCGATCGGGCCCGGCAATGCGTTCGCAAGTGCGAGCATATTTGAAAATTGATCGTTTGAGAGCCAGCTGTATCTGTTGACGACTTCTTCAAACATCAGCGGGATCGACGCCGGTCCGCCTCCATATCCGAGTACGTTTGCGACAAAAAACGCCATAAATATATAAATCATGATCATGAGGCCGACATTCCTTTATCTTTTGAACGTTTATTTGTGATTTTGTCCTTTAATTTAAAATGAAACGCGCCGTACGCCAAGAAAATGATAATGACAAAGCCGGGATTGATCTGTAACGTTTGCAGGCCGATAAAAGCGATGATAAAAAACAGGATGCCCGTGACCCAGCCGAATCCTTTAAGCGCTTTTTGGCCAAACTCGTACGCCATGATGCCGAGCATGACGGCGATCACCGGTGTTACGGCGCCAATCATGCCGGCAACAACCGCTGAGTGGCTTAAGACATTGACAGCCGCAAACAAGCCTGCCATCGCAAGACATGTAGGCAGAATATGTGCGAGGGTTGCCGCGATTGCGCCTAACGTGCCTTTCAGCTTAAAGCCCAGATACGCAGCCATTTTTGTGGCAATCGGTCCGGGAAGCGCATTAGCGATCGCTAATATTTCTCCGAATTCATCATCATCTATCCATTTGTATTTATTGACGGCTTCATGGCGGATGAGCGGGATCACCGACGGGCCGCCTCCGAATCCGAGAATGCCCGTTCGGACCATCGCCGCCGTAATGTCCCAATAGGGATGTTTCATGGCTATGTCCTCCTTACAGCTTCATGCCCGTTCTGCTTTTATACCGTTTAATCAGCATTTGGCAGTCGACGCTGACGACGCCTTTTTGCGTATAGAGCCGTTTTGTCAAAAACTCTTCCATCTCCTGATCATTTGCGAAAATGCCGTGCATATGCAGCTTGCTCGGTCCGGTCATGTGATAAAGGCTTGTCACGGCCGGCTCCTTTTCAAGCTTTAATGCGGTTTCCTCCAAATACTGCGGCTCCACCTCCACATTAAAAAACACGGACACATGACGGCCGATTTTCGCCGGGTTGATGACAGCGGTGAATTTTTCAATCACACCGGCATCCAGTAAATGCTGAATGCGGTGCTGAACCGCCACTCGCGACAGGTTAACCCGCTTTCCTACGTCTGTATAGGAAATCCTCCCTTCCTCGTGCAAAATCGAAAGAATCTGTTTATCCGTTTCATCAAGGACAAGATTCGGAATGCTGTATTCATGTTCCAACCTGCTTCACCTTCCTTCATTTGGTAGACATTATTGTATCATGAAACATTACGGTATGAAGGGGAAAATTTTTTATTGTTTTCGATGCGTAATAACTTAGAATTATTTCTTATCGAAAAGTAAATAGTGTGTGAGATTTTCTTTCAGGAATGTGGATGGCCGCGAAGCCGCTTTTTATACTTGAGAAAATTTGTAAAGGGGCTTGCCATGAATACTTCAACCATCGGAACGAAACAAATGGTCGTCAGTCCGCATTATCTCGCTTCTCAGGCGGGGGCCGGCATTCTGGAAAAGGGCGGAAACGCGTTTGACGCGGCAGTGGCGGTCAGCGCCTGTCTGGCAGTCGTGTATCCGCATATGACGGGTCTTGGCGGGGATTCATTTTGGCTCACTTACCATAAAGAAACGGGACGAATCAAAGCTTATAACGGGAGCGGCCGTTCAGGGAAGCGTGTGACGAGAGACTTGTATCGGGGCAGAAAAGCGATCCCTCTGCGCGGGACAGAAAGCGCCATTACCGTTCCGGGAATGGCGGACAGCTGGGATGCCGTGCTTTCGGCGTACGGCCGTCTTTCGCTCGCTGAGGTGCTGAAGCCAGCTCTTGATTATGCGGCAAACGGATTTCCGGTGTCCGCCGACCAGTGCGCCCACACAGAACGCAATCTCGCTCTTTTAGCCTCGATGCCTTACACCTCGGCCATTTTTACGAGAAACAAAAAAGCGCCCATGCCCGGTGAACGGTTTGTCCAGAAGGATCTGGCGGCCAGCTTGGAGCAGCTTGCCGAGAAAGGCAGAAGCGCTTTTTATGAAGGAGACCTCGCTCAACGCATCACATCCTTTCTGCAAAACAACGGCGGCCGTCTGACACTTGATGACTTTAAAGCCCACCGCGGTGAGTGGACGAACCCGGTATCCTCCGATTACCGCGGGTGCAAAATCTATCAGGCTCCGCCGAATTCACAGGGCTTTACAGGCTTAATGACGCTCAATATATTGGAAAACTATGATTTTTCTCAGATCGAACATGGTTCCTTTGACTATTATCATCTGCTGATCGAGGCGCTGAAGAAGAGTTTTCAGCACCGGAATGAAGTGCTGACTGATCCGGCATTTTCTCATATTCCGCTGGATCGGCTGCTTGATAAACGGTATGCAAAGCAGCTTGCGGAAGAAATCGGTAACGTGGCTGCGCCGGCGGTAAGCCGGCCGGTCGGAAGCGACACTGCTTATGCCGCCGTCGCCGATGCGGAAGGAAATGCCGTTTCCTTTATTCAGAGCCTCTATTTTGAGTTCGGATCTGCCGTTACAGCGGGGGAGACGGGCATTCTGCTGCAAAACCGCGGGTCATTTTTTTCGCTGGACGAATCCCATGTCAATACACTTGAACCCGGCAAGCGGACGTTCCACACCCTCATGCCGGCGATGGCCTGTAAAGAAGGAAGGCCGCACATCCTGTACGGAACCCAGGGAGGAGAAGGCCAGCCGCAAACTCAGACAGCGATGATTACGCGCATCATTGATTACAAAATGGACCCCCAGCAGGCGATCAATGAGCCGCGCTGGGTCTGGGGACGGACATGGGGAGAGGAGTATGAAGGGCTGAGGGTTGAAAGCAGAATCAGCCCTGAAACGAGAGAAGCCCTAAGGCAGAGCGGCCACCGCGTCGAGACCGTTGGTGATTTTGACGGGCTTATGGGCCATGCGGCAGCGATCGTCATTGATGAAGAAGGCTTTCTCCAAGGCGGGGCCGACCCGCGCGGCGACGGAGCGGCCGCAGGAGTATAGAGCTGCGCTAACTGATGAAAAAAATAAGCACGCCAAGCGCGGCAGAAAGACCTGCGTAAAACGAATCGTACACATATTGCTTTTCCTCCCGCCGGTGCCGCCATTCCATTAAGCCGCTGCAGCAAAATAGCATGAAAACAACTCCCGCAAATACGTACATTTCATTGAAAAAATTCACCGCTGCGATGCCCGTAATAAGCAGTGTGATTTCGATTAATCGATGTGTGCCGTTTATCGGCTTCTGCTTTTTAACAGGCTTTGGCAAATTGAGAACTTTGACGGCAAATACTTGAAACATAAGGCTGAGCAAAATAAATACGGCTGAAAAAATCAGTAACTGAGTGAAATCCATCGTCTGCCTCCTAAAAATGTGCCACTCGTTTCATACGGGTGAGGACCTTGTAAGTTTCGGCATTCTACAAGACATTAGGCTGAGTTACATGGTAAAAGACTCAAAAAGACCCCTTTCGAAAGGGGTCTTTTTGACTAGTTTCTTCTATTATAATGGTTCTGCTTCAGGTCGGGCGGACAAGCGTATATGTCTTCCCGAGTCTGGCGTATTCATTCCCCGCGAGCCTTGCCGCAGGCTTCAGCTCATCTGTCCGTATGTAGCCTTTATCGGCGTCATATACTTGGTCATTCAAATGAAAACAAACGACTCTGCCGATGATGAGGTCTGTCGTCGTTTCTCCGCTGTCATTTTGGAACGGAAGATGGCGTTCGAGTATACATTCAAACCTGACTTTTGCTTCTTTTATACCGGGAACGCTGATGCAAGCGCTGTCTGTCACAGAAAGGTCTGTCATGCCAAGCTCACTGACATCAGGATCAAGCCTTGCCGCCGTTTTGTTAATGTCTTCAATAATGGACTCATCACTGACGTGCACCACGAATTCCCGATGAGCGATTGCGTTTCTCGCGGTGTCTTTCTGCCGACCGTCCGCGCGGCTGACTGAGATGGCCAGAAGCGGCGGTTCTGCGGAGACAACGTTATAGAAACTGAAGGGCGCCGCGTTTACGGCGCCGTTGATGGATGACCGCGTAGTGACAAATGCGATCGGCCGGGGAACGACTGTGCCCGAAAGCAATTTGTAAGTGTCTTTTGCGTTCAGTTCGTCTGCTCGTAAGATATGCATGATTTCGGCCGCCTTTCTTTATCGTATGACCTGATTATACAGAAAGAAAATTCGGAAACACAACAAAAGAAAACCGGCTGCATATCTTATCACGTGGCATATATCTGATTGAGGAAAAAGGCTTCCGTTTAGCCGGCAGCCTATTTACGAATGGTGTTACTTGTAGTTTTTCTTTACAACCCAGATGTTCCCGTCTTTCCAGTACTCTGTTTTGCTGCAGTAATCGTCTTTTTTGCAAGGGTCTTTTTTATGAGGACGATAAGGTTTTTTCTGCGTGCGTTTTTTCTTGCGGCGGCATGATTTTTTGTGGCTGCGAGATTTTTTGTGAGACCGGCATGATTTTTTACGGCTGCGGGATTTTTTGTGAGAGCGGGATTTTTTATGGCTGCGAGATTTTTTGTGAGAACGGCATGATTTTTTACGGCTGCGAGATTTTTTGTGAGAACGGGACTTTTTATGGCTGCGAGATTTTTTGTGAGAACGGGATTTTTTATGGCTGCGAGATCTTTTGTGAGAGCGGCACGATTTTTTATGACTGCGAGATTTTTTGTGAGAACGGGACTTTTTATGACTGCGAGATTTTTTGTGAGAACGAGATTTTTTATGGCTGCGAGATTTTCTCTTCTTACTGCTTTTTGGTTCTTGGTACAAATAATCTTCCAATCCCTCGGTGCTTGCGGACTTTACTGCTTCTTCGATATCAGAATGGGAATAGTGGCCCATTTTGAAACCTCCTCATGATATATGTTTTAAGGATGCGATCCTTACTACCACATAGTACGCATGGATGAAAAAAGTGTATGTGTGATTCGCTGAGTTTTATATAAAAAGCACAGCCTAAATTAATACAGGGAGGGTTACTGATGAAAGACCAATCAACATTGCCTCTATACCAGCTGTTTATTCACCCGAAAGACTTAATGGAGCTGAAAAAAGACATTTGGGATGATGATCCGGTGCCCGCGGTGCTGAGAGTGAATCAAAAACGGCTTGACATTGATCTGGCGTACCGCGGCTCGCATATAAGAGATTTCAAGAAAAAGTCGTATCATATCGCTTTTTATTCGCCGAAAACATTTCGCAGGGCGAAAGAGATACATTTAAACGCTGAATACAAAGATCCGTCGATGATGCGGAATAAGCTGTCTCTTGATTTCTTCGCGGAGCTTGGGACGCTGTCACCAAAGGCGAATTTCGTAACCTTGCAAATCAATGGCAGACATGAGGGGGTGTATCTTGAGCTGGAGTCAGTGGATGAATATTTTCTGGCGAAACGGAATTTGGCGGACGGCGCTGTTTTTTACGCGGTTGATGACGACGCCAATTTCTCCCTCGTCAGTGATCTGGAGCGGGATACGAAAACATCGCTCGAACTTGGTTATGAAAAGAAAACGGGAACGAAAGAAGACGATTTATACTTGCAGGATATGATCTATAAAATTAATACCGTGCCGAAGTCAGAGTTCAAGGGGGAGATCGTCAAACACTTGGACGCCGATAAGTATTTGCGGTGGCTTGCGGGCATCGTGTTTACCTCAAACTACGATGGATTTGTTCATAATTACGCTTTGTACCGGAATCATGAAACGGGACTTTTTGAAGTCATTCCGTGGGATTACGATGCGACATGGGGAAGAGACATTCACGGTGATCGGATGGAGGCCGATTATGTCAGAATACAAGGGTTTAATACCTTGACTGCAAGGCTTCTGGATGAACCGTATTTCCGCAAAGCGTACAAACGGCTTTTGGAAGAGACGCTTCAGACCCGGTTTACCATTGAATATATGAAGCCGAAGGTCATGTCACTGTATGAGCAGATCAGGCCGCATGTCGCGAAGGACCCATATAAGAAAGAGGAGATTGATTGCTTTGACCGGGAGCCTGAAGTGATTTGCGAGTACATTAAGGAGCGGTCCGCCTTCATCAGCAGTGAGTTAGAGCGGTGGAATATCTGATTTGGAAATGAAGAAAGATTTTTTACAAATAGGCTGGTGAATCAGTTCCCGAAAATAATCGTGATACGTATATATGCATTATGCTTTTTACATTATGAGAAAAATGACTAGGAGGACAATAGATGAAACGCAATACGAAGCGGCAGCGGTCTGATGACAACTTTTTGCATGCGATGGAAGGAAAAGTAATTACTGTCTACCGGGGAGGCCCGGAGTCCAAGACAGGGAGATTAGCAGACATTCAATCGGATTATATCGCTCTTCAGGTTGATAATAAAATCGTTTATTATCAATGGAAACACGTGAAAAGTGTGACGGAAAATACGAGTGAAACCGTATCGCCGGCCGAAGCGGCAGAATGTGAAAAAGCTGATGATTTTCAAGACCTGATCAGCCGGATGACCAATCGCACGGTGCAATTGAATCAGGGAGGTCCGGAATCGAAAAGAGGAAAGCTTCACGAAACAGGGGATGATTTTCTCGTGCTGGAAACGGAAGATGACGGAATTGTATATTTTAACGCCGACCATGTCAAAAGCATCAGCGCGGAACAAGAAGAGGACGGCCAAGAGGAGGAGCGCCCGGAATTTGAAATGGCTGATGATTTTCACGGCATATTTAAACGCCTGATCCACAAATGGGTATCCATCAACCGCGGAGGTCCTGAAGCCGTTGAAGGTATACTTGTGGATAATTCCGACGGCCACTACACTCTTGTGAAAGATAAAGAAGTGCTGCGGATCTATCCTTTTCATATCAAGAGCATCAGCGAAGGGGCAAAAGGAGCAGCTAAAAAAGAGGAGAATAAAGACGACGAGAATAAAGGTGAGAAAGAGAGCACCGAAGAAGAAAAGCAGCATGAAGAAGAATCACGCGAAGAGAAGCGTACTTCCTCTAAAAAGTCGAAAAGATCATCAAGATCCGTTCGATCCTCAAAACGGGAAAAAGAGGTCTCTTATAGCTACGCCACTGTATTAAGGACAATAGATTACCGGTGGAAACGCGGCCGTAAATGATTGGAAAGATTGTCCGTAAACGCGGGAGAGGGGGGAATGAAATGGCTGGATTAAGCAGATTTCTGGATAAACAAGTCGATATTGAGATATCGGGGAATACGACATTTTCAGGAACTCTTTTGGATATCGGTCAGGATATCATTGTGATTCATGACGGCCGGACGTTTCTTTATATTCCGCTGCTGCATCTTCAGCGGATGACATTGACGCTCCCGGACGAAGAGAATAAAGAACCGTACGCAAGAAAAAAAAGTCCGCATCCCGAAAAACAGGAACATTCATTTTCTTACCGGAATACCCTCCAGCATATAAAAGGCAGATTCACAGAAATATTTGTTACGGGAGACCGTTCTATTCATGGGTATGTGACAAGTGTTTTAAATGATTATTTTGTTTTCTTCTCTCCGGTTTATAAGACTCTTTTCATCTCGATGCATCATTTGAAATGGCTGACACCCTATTCCGATGAGCAGACGCCGTATACATTAAACAGTTCAGAGCTGCCGGTTGTTCCCGCTAATGTGCCCCTTGTCCGGAATTTTGAGGAGCAATTAAAAAGATATATCGGGAAGCTGATTATTCTGGATTTAGGAGATATACCGAATAAAGTGGGGCTGTTGCAGGATGTCTCAGATAATATTCTTGAATTGACCAATGCAGACGGCGATACTGTTTTTTGGAAATTGAATCATTTAAAGACCATGCACCTGCCATAAATGATAAAACTGCCTCTCTTATACAGCAGGCAGTTTTTTTATGGGAGCTAAAGGTAAATCCAACTGATCCAAACATATAAAACGGTAATGGTAAACACGACGGTGAGAGGGACAACGATAATGGTCGTTTTGATATATTCTGACCAAGAAACTTTTTCGCCGTGCTGTCTGATGATATGCATCCAGATCAGCGTGGCTAATGTCCCGATCGGCAGAAGCAATGATCCGATATCACTGCCGATAATATTAGCCAGATAAATGATTTTTACGGTTAATGGGTCGATGGACATTTCAGTTAATGTCAAAGTGCTGATCATTAAGGCGGGATGGTTATTGAACAAATTAGAGAGGACGGATGTAGCAATGCCCATAATAGATGCAGCGTGGGCAATGCTTTGTGAGACATAAGGTTCAATAGACTGAACAAGCAGCGCCGTCAGTCCGATATTATGCAGTCCGTAGATGATAATGTACATCGTGAAGGCAAAAATAAAGATATGCCAAGGCGCTTTCCTTAATAAGTCTGCCGGTCCGATTTTTAAATAAAACCATCTCCAGCCAAGCAGGATGACTGAACTGATGACAGCCACGAGCGAAACGGATATGCCGTTGTAAGAAGCTGCAAACAGACTGATCCGGACGAACAATACAAATGCCAAAACACAAAACATGATGTTCGTACGGCTGTTTTGGGTCGGGTCTGGCGGAGGCTGAAGCGGGTGATATCGTTTGTGTTCCAGCGAATCAAAATGAACCGGAATATCGGGGAGCTGTTTCGGCAAACGGCGGTAAAAAACGGCAAACAGCAGCAATGCCATAAACACCAGTCCCAGCGTGCCGGGGATAAACATCATATTGGTGTACAAATAAAGGTCCATGCCTATCATTTTGAGAGAAATTAAATTGACGATATTACTGACGCCGATCGGGGTGCTTGCCGCCGTCGCAATTAATACGCCGCTTATTAAATACGGTGTTTTCTGATGTCTTTTAAGTCCGAGATATTGTAAGACCAATAGTAAAATAGGAGTGGTGATTAAGACGCTGCCGTCATTATTCAGAAAGAGCGTCATTGAAAAACAGAGCAGGTTGGTCAGCCAAAAAAGCCGGATGCCCGATCCCTTGGCGCGGTGAAGCAGTTTGGCCGCCGCCCAGTTAAAAAAACCGAAGCTTTCCAGCGCGATCGCCATAATCATTGTGGAGATAATGGTGATTGATGCTCCGGTGACTTTTGACCCTATATCCCCCAAATCATGAAAGGAAACGGTTCCGCATAACAAAACGAGAATGGCGCCCAGCGACGCCGGAACGGCTTCATTTAATCCCCCGGGTCTCCAAAATATAAAAATAATGGTCACAAAGAAAGAAATCAGGGTCAAAATGACGGTAATATGTGTAATGTGTTCTGCCTCCTTTTAGATGGGTCATTGCCGCCCCGTTATTTTTATCCCTCCTGATCAGTTGTACTGTATGTATACGGGTACAGGTCGTAAGGTGTACTGAGCGTTTCTACCAATTTAGTAAAATTCCATAAAAGCACAAAAAAAAGAGGCTGCTTTCGGCGGCCCTCTTTTTTATGCATTTTCCTTATCCGCCTGCAATAAAGCCTGGCGCTTATTCATAATATCCAGAAAATGTTTCAGAATCGGGTTTTGATTATCCTTGCGGTAGGCAATGACCCATTCGGCCGTGAGCTGCACCTGATTAATGCCGCGGTAGGCGACTTCGAGATTAAACAGCTTTTTAGCAGAAGAAGGCACGAAGGTTACGCCGATACCGGCACTAACCAATCCGATCACCATTTGATACTCCGTCGCTTCCTGAACGATTTTCGGTTTGAAGCCCGCCTGCTCGCAGTAGTTTACAAACTCTAGGTATAAAGTCGGCCATGTTTCTTTCGACAGTGTGATAATCGGTTCATTTTTTAAATCCTGAATGTCGATTGTCTGTTTAGCGGTAAGCGGGTGCTGCTTCGGCAAAGCCAGAATGCACGGACTGCTCTGCACCTTTTCCATATGTAACGCGGAATGCTGTAAAGGCGGATGAAGGATGCCGATATCAATGTTCCCCTTCAGAAGTTCTTCCTGCTGTCTGAAAGAAGAAATTTCACGCAGATCAAGCTTGACGGAGGGGAATTTTTCGCGGAATTCCCGAATGATCGGCGGCAGAAATTCATATGTGGCCGAGCCGACAAAACCGACGACAAGGCGGCCGAGCTCTCCCCGCGCCGTTCTCTGCGCCATTTCAATCGCTTTGTCTATTTCTTCGATCGCGTTTCTGCTGTGTTTTAAAAAACTTTCTCCGGCAGCTGAAAGCTCTACAACCCGTTTCGTGCGCTTTAATAAGGTCACGCCGACTTCCTTCTCAAGCTGTTTGATCTGCTGGCTGAGAGGCGGCTGTGTCATATTTAACCGAAGCGCAGCTTTGCCGAAATGAAGTTCTTCGGCAACGGCAATAAAGTATTGAAGATGGCGAAGCTCCATCCTTATCCATTCCTTTCTCTTTGTTAATTATTCGTGAAACATATTAATCATACGGCGAATTGATATTGGAGGTCAATTTCCAAAGAGTGTATAGTGAATAATATCACAAATTACTTAAAATTTTATATTTAATATGCATAATAAGGAGTGAGGGTGTTGGCAAAAGCAACAAATGAACTAAAAACCTCTGAAAAAAATCGGGGGGCGGAGCTTGTTGTTGATTGCTTAGTGGAGCAAGGTGTCACACATGTTTTTGGCATTCCGGGTGCAAAAATTGATGCAGTATTTGATGCGTTAAAAGATAAAGGACCTGAACTGGTTTTATGCCGTCACGAACAGAACGCTGCATTTATGGCTGCGGCTGTCGGAAGACTGACTGGAAAACCAGGCGTTTGTCTCGTTACTTCAGGCCCGGGGGCATCCAACTTGGCGACCGGCTTGTTAACGGCTAATACAGAAGGTGATCCGGTAGTGGCGCTGGCGGGTAACGTAATTCGCGCAGACCGGTTAAAACGGACACACCAATCATTGGACAATGCGGCGCTATTTCAGCCGATTACAAAATACAGTGTAGAAGTACAGGAAACAGGGAATATACCAGAAGCGGTAACAAACGCCTTCAGGGCAGCGTCAGCAGGTCAGGCAGGCGCGGCTTTTGTGAGCTTTCCGCAGGATGTTGTGAATGAAATCACAAATGTGAAAAACGTACGCAGCGTGCCGGCGCCCAAACAAGGCCCTGCACCGGAAGAAGCGGTCAGCGCGGCTATTGCGAAAATCCAGACGGCGAAACTTCCCGTTCTGTTAGTCGGCATGAAAGGCGGAAGACCGGAAGCGGTAAAACAAATCCGCAAACTGCTTGCCAAAACAAAACTGCCTTTCGTAGAAACGTACCAAGGGGCCGGCACATTGTCCAGAGAGCTGGAAGACCAATATTTCGGCCGGATCGGACTGTTCCGCAACCAGCCGGGCGATCTTCTGCTTGAACAGGCGGATGTCGTATTAACGATCGGTTATGATCCGATTGAATACGATCCGAAGTTCTGGAACGTAAACGGCGACCGTGCTATTATCCATCTTGACGAAATCCAGGCCGATATCGATCATGCCTATCAGCCGGAATTAGAATTATTAGGCGATATCGCCGCTACGGTTAAACAAATTGAACACGACGCTGTGACATTTGATATGGGCAGCCGTGAACAAGAAGTGCTGAGCGAATTAAAACAGATGCTCACAGACAGCGAGAAGGCGCCAAGCGACCATAAATCCGACAGAGTGCATCCTCTGCAAATCGTCCAAGAACTGCGCAATGCAATTGATGACGACGTAACCGTCACTTGCGATATCGGTTCTCACGCGATCTGGATGTCCCGCTACTTCCGCGCTTATGAGCCGCTGAAACTGTTGATCAGCAACGGCATGCAGACATTGGGCGTAGCGCTTCCTTGGGCGATTGCCGCCACATTGGTGAATCCGGGTGAAAAAGTCGTATCCGTTTCAGGAGACGGAGGATTCCTGTTCTCTGCAATGGAATTGGAAACGGCAGTCCGCTTAAAAGCGCCGATCGTTCACCTTGTATGGAATGACAGCACATATGATATGGTCGCATTCCAGCAAATGAAAAAATATAACCGTACATCATGCGTAGATTTCGGAAACATTGACATCGTAAAATATGCAGAAAGCTTCGGCGCCACCGGCTTGCGCGTTGAGTCACCGGAACAGCTGGCAGACGTGCTGCAAAAAGGCTTGAACACAGACGGCCCTGTCATCATTGACATTCCTGTCGATTACAGTGACAATGTTCATTTATCAAGCGACATGCTTCCGAAGCAATTCAAAGAAAAAATGAAAGCAAAAGCTCTCTAGCACTCTGCGCACCATGACCTGTTTTCTAAAACAGCCCAATTTAAAAGGAGTGAAGGGAATATGAAAAACGCAAGCGACATCCATATGATGAGCCGCGGAGAAAAAGGCTCACCTGAGGATCAGATCTATCAAGTATCCACAATGACATCTCTGCTGGACGGAGTATATGACGGAGATTTTGATATGGCTGACATTCCGAAGTTCGGTGATTTCGGAATCGGGACGTTCAACAAATTGGACGGCGAATTAATCGGATTTGACGGAGAATTTTACCGTCTGCGCGGCGACGGTACGGCTACGCCTGTTAAAGGCGGAGACCTGTCACCATTCTGCTCATTCACATTTTTCACGCCGGATATGACGCATACGATCGACGGCGAAATGACCCGTGAAGAATTCGAGCAGGAAATCGCCAGCCTTCTGCCTAGTAAAAACTTATTTTATGCGATCCGTTTAGACGGCGTATTTAAAAAGGTGCAGACAAGAACGGTAGAACGCCAGGAGAAACCGTACGTTCCGATGATCGAAGCGGTGAAAACACAGCCTGTGTTCAACTTTGACGACATCCAGGGTACAATCGCCGGCTTCTGGACGCCGGGTTACGCAAACGGCATCGCTGTTTCCGGATATCACCTGCACTTCATTGATGAAGGACGCAATTCCGGCGGACACGTGTTTGACTATGTCATTAAAGATTGTAAAGTGACCATTTCTCAAAAAATGAATATGAACCTCAAGCTTCCGAATACGGCGGACTTTTTCAACGCAAATTTAGATAATCCGAATTTTGCGAAGGATATCGAAACAACCGAAGGAAGCCCGGAATAAATTAAAAAAGAAAGCCCCATTTTTCTCGGGGGCTTTCTTTTTATTTGGCTGAACCGGCAAAGATTAGGTAAAATACAGTCAAAAGGGAAAGGTGTGGTAGCTGTGAAAGTATTGGTATTAGCGGTTCATCCTGACATGAACAACTCAGCGGTCAATAAGGCGTGGACAGAAGAATTAAAAAATCATGATGAAATCACGGTCCGTGAGCTTTATAAAGAATATCCGGACGGGAAAATAGATGCGGAAAAGGAACGGCAGCTGTGTGAACAGTATGACCGGATCGTATTTCAATTCCCGCTGTACTGGTACAGTGCGCCTCCGCTTTTAAAAACATGGATGGATCATGTGCTGGCGTATGGATGGGCTTACGGCTCCAAAGGAAAGGCGCTGCACGGCAAAGAATTGCTGCTGGCTGTTTCCGTAGGTGCCGGAGAGGATGCATATCAGGCAGGCGGGTCTAACCATTTTTCACTGAGCGAGCTCTTAAGGCCGTTTCAGGCAATGGCTAATTTTACGGGTATGACCTATTTGCCGGCTTTCGCGATGTACGGGGTAAGCAGCGCCGATGCTGCGGCTATCCGTGACAATGCCAAACGCCTGGCGGATTACATAAAGAAGCCGTTTTAGAGTCGTATGCATTCATCTTCATCCGACAATATTTCCTGAGAAATATTTCGAACCTTAGACGTTTCTGACTGCTCAAGAAAGAAAAAACGGATTTCGCGCTGAATTTGCGAAATCCGTTTTGATATTATGTCAGTTTTTGCAGATCTTTTGTGCTGATATATCCCGTTGCGCCCCCGTAATCGACAAGCGCCCAGCCGAAATCAATGCCGCCGCCGGATGTCTTTTTCCATCCGAGGAAAGAAACGCTCGTGTTTTTTGCAAGGGAAGCTTTGACCGCTTGTTTGTCTGTATATACTTTTGTTTTTGCCGTCGTTTTTACGGTTGTTGCTTCTTTAACAATATAATGAGTAGATACAAATCCTGTTTTTCCGTTTTTATAATGTACTTTTGCCCAGTCAGCGTTCTGGAATGAAACGATCTTTAAGCTGTCGCCTAAATGAAGGGTATCAGCTCTCGGACTGGCTGCTGATGCTTTTGTTCTGACGTTCAATGCTTCCGCGGAAACGAGATAAGAGTCAAGCGGGTAGCTGTACAGATCGTCAATTTTGACCGCTTCTTGCGCGTGTGTCTCCGGAAGAGGCGTTATTCCGGCAGCTGAAGCCGCTGTTATTCCCGCTGCAAGGGTCAGAATGGATGCCGCTTTGGCTGTTTTCTTCATCTGTATCTCTCCTTTTACTTCATCCTTTCACGTTTTACCGGAAGTCTAAACATCGGCCGGTTATTTTTGTGTTTGAAGTTTCAATGGAGCGGAAATGGTTTTTTTGACTTTTTCTCCTTTGAGCACCTGCTCCGCCGCTTCGGCCGCCAGTTTTCCGATCAGCTCCGGCTGCTGGGCGACCGTGGCTGTCAGCTTTCCGTTTTTAATGGAAGAAATCGCATCTTTATTTCCGTCGAAACCGACGACCAGAATGTGTTTGCCCGAGCTGTTAATCGCTTCGAGCGCCCCGAGTGCCATTTCATCATTATGGGCGAACACGGCTTTGATATCCGGATGTCCCTGCAGAAGGTTTTCCATAACGGTCAATCCTTTTGTACGGTCAAAATCCGCCGCTTGCTTTGTTACGACATCCAGCTTTTTGTCGGCAATATGATGAAAGCCCGTTCCGCGTTCCCGTGTCGCGGATGCGCCCGGCACCCCTTGCAATTCAGCCACTTTGGCGCCTTTTCCGAGCTGATCGGCGAGGTAGTCAGCCGCCATTTCTCCTCCTTTGACATTGTCAGAGGCGACAAGCGTTTCGACTTTGCCGTGTTCGGCTGAACGATCAAGCGCAATGACGGGAATGCCGAGGGAATTTGCCGATTCGACGGCTGTTGAAATCGCTGATGAATCGGTCGGATTGATCAGCAGCGCATCGACTCCCTGCTGGATCAAATCTTCTACGTCATTTGACTGTTTAGATGAATCATTTTGGGCATCGACAATAATGACCTTCATGCCCCGTTTTTTGGCTTCCTTTACAACGCCTTCTTTTAATGAAACGAAGAACGGATTGTTCAATGTGGAGACGGAGAGCCCGATAGTGAATTCTTTTTTATGTTTTGTGTTTGACGGTTTTGCCCATTGGGGCGGTTCAAGTGAACAGGCGGACAGCAAAAACAGTGATAATGCCGCGATCGTGATGATGGCTTTCTTCATAATGGTCCTCCTACTATGCCGATTTTTTGCGGTCCAGCAGCACCGCGATTAAAATGACGATTCCTTTGACGACGAGCTGATAAAAAGATGATACGCCGAGAAGGTTCAAGCCGTTGTTCAGCGTTCCGATAATCAAAACCCCGATCAGCGTACCGATGATGCGCCCTCGACCGCCGGATAGGCTCGTTCCGCCGAGAACGACCGCTGCGATGGCGTCCAGCTCGTATGATTCCCCGGCCGTCGGCTGTGCGGAATTTAAGCGTGATGTCAGAATCGCTCCTGCCAGCGCCGATAATAAACCTGTCAGAGAATAGATCATGATCTTGATGCGGGGCACTTTGATTCCCGATATCAGCGCCGCTTTCTCATTGCCGCCGATGGCGTATGTCCGGCGGCCGAACGGTGTTTTGTGCAGAAGAACCCACAGGGCCGCAAATGCAATCAGCATCGTAATGGCAGGTACGGGAATGCCGAGAAAATAACCGCGCCCGAATAATTGAAATGCGTAATTTGAACCGAGCCCCGTAATCGGATTTCCGTCCGTATAGACGAGGGTCAGTCCGCGAAAGACGGTCATTGTCGCCAAAGTAGCGATGAACGGCGCCATTTTTCCTTTTGTGATTAATAATCCGTTTATCATGCCGAGTACGGCGCCGATCGCGCAGCCGATGATGACGGCTAAGATCGGGTCGATGCCTGAGACCATCATACCTGCGACCAATGCGCTCGATAAGGCGAGGATGGCTCCGACAGAGAGATCAATGCCTCCCGTTAAAATGACAAACGTCATTCCGAATGCAATCAGAGCGTTAATCGCAACCTGCCGAAGAAGGTTGAGAATATTGAGGGGTTCAAGAAAACTCGGGTTTAAAACGGAAACGATCAGCACAAGAATCAGTAAGCCGAGAAACGGACCGAGTTTTTGCGTAAAGGTATGAATGGAAAATCGCTTTTGTTCAGTTGATGTCATTGGTTCAGTTTTCATTCTGCTGCCCTCCCGTGGCAAGTGTCATGATGTGTTCTTGTGTTGCGCCGGCCGCATTGATTTCTCCGCTGATGCGCCCTTCGTGGACGACGATGATTCTGTCACTCATGCCGAGAATTTCCGGCAGCTCGGAAGACACCATGATGATGGCGACTCCGCGATCGGTCAGTTCATTCATTAATGAATAGATTTCCCTTTTCGCGCCTACGTCGACGCCTCTTGTCGGTTCATCAAGGATGAGAACTTTCGGGCCGATTCCGATCCATTTGGCGATGACGACTTTTTGCTGATTTCCTCCTGATAAATGCCGGGCGGCGGTTTCCGGAGATGCGGTCTTAATGGTCAGACGCTTGATGAGCAGCTCAACGAACTCCGCCTCGCGTTTTCGGTCAATGATGCCTTTCGGAGAGAAGCTGGTCAGGTTCGGCAATGAGATATTTTCACGAATGGACGTATCCAGCAGCAGCCCTTCATCTTTGCGGTTCTCCGTAATCAGGCCGAGGCCCTTGCGAATGGCATCGTACGGACCCCGAATGCCGGTTTTTCGGCCGGAAATCCAGATCTCTCCGGAATCGAGCCTGTCAATTCCGAACAGCGCCCTCATGATTTCTGTCCGTCCGGCACCCATTAAGCCGGAAACGCCGAGGATTTCTCCGGCGCTCACATGGAAACTGATCTGTGAAAAGCTTCCTTTTTTTGAGGCGTTTTTCACTTCGAGCACCTTATCGCCGAGTGACGGCGTGCGAGTCGGATACCGATCGGTCAGCTCCCGCCCGACCATTTTTTTGACCACTTCATCAAAATTAGTGTCTTTAATATGCGCCGTATCGACAGTGAGGCCGTCCCGCATAATGGTGATCCGGTCGCAAATCGAAAATATCTCTTCCATTCGGTGCGAAATATAGACGATGGATACGCCGTCCCGCTTTAACGCCGTCATCACGTCAAACAGTTTGCTGATTTCCCGTTCGGTCAGCGCCGCGGTCGGTTCGTCCATAATAATGACTTCGGCGTTTGTCATCAGCGCTTTGGCAATCTCAATCATCTGCTGCTGGCCGACGGAACATTGTCCGGCTTCCCGGTCGAGAGGAAGAGAGACTCCCAGTTTTTCAAGCTGTGATTTTGCTAGCGCTTTCATTTTCTTCGTTTCCAAAACGCCGAACGCCGTCGTCAGCTCTTTGCCGATAAAAAGGTTTTCGAGCACCGTCATGTCCGGCCATATATTCAGTTCCTGATGGATAAAGGCGATTCCGTGCTTTTCGGCTTCCTTTGGATTGGAGAAGCTCATATTTGTTCCGTTTATCGTAATGTTTCCCTTGTCGAGCCGGTGGAGCCCGGTGAGCAGATTCATTAACGTCGATTTGCCCGCTCCGTTTTCTCCCATTAAAGCGTGGATTTCTCCCGGCAGAAGCTCAAATGAGACGCCGGATAGCACTTGGTTTTTGCCGAATGCTTTATGAATGTCTGTCATGCCGATGTGCATGCTGGATCCCTTCTTTCTAGAAAATCACACCCGCCTGCAGGATGCAGTTGGCGTATGGTGTCATTTCACCCGTTCGGATGACGGCTTTTGCTTTCTGTGTGAGCCGTTTGAATTCCTCGTGGGACATGTACTCGATCGTCTGCGCTGAGAAATGGCTTTCTATGAAACTTGCATTCTCAGGATTTGCGTCTTTGATCTCGGAAGCGGCTATCACCTTTTCGACTGCCATCTCCCCGGCTACCAGGCCGGTCACGTCCCGAAAGGCGGGAACGCCCGCCGTTAAGGACAAATCAATTTTAGGGACGCCGTCAGGGACGGGGAGACCCGCATCGGCGATCGCGATGAGGTCTGTATGCCCGAGATCGGCTAATACTTTGGCAATGTGGCTGTTTAACATTCCGTGTTTTTTCATGACAGCAGCTCCTCAACTTCTTTTCTGGCCGGCATCCCGCCTTGGGCGCCGAAGTGCTGCACGGACAGGGAGGCGGCGCGGTTGGCAAACAGGAGCGCTTGCTCGATGTCCCGTCCTTCCGCGAGTGCGACGGCAAGTGCCGCATTAAAGGTATCGCCGGCTCCCGTCGTGTCGACCGCTTCTGCAGGGAAAGCGGGAACAAGCCGTTCCTTGGTGCCGTCTGAGTAGCGTACGCCTTGTTTTCCTTCGGTAATGAACAGTTTGCCGGGATAGCCGGCGAGCGCTTCTTCTTTCGTCCGGTCAGGAAATAAAATGGATGCTTCATGTTCGTTCGGCGTAAGATATGCGGCATCCTCAATCGTCGATTGTTTCAGCGGCCGGGCCGGCGCGGGATTCAGGATAACCGGAATCTGCTGCGCGCGGCAGTAGCTGCACACTTCTTCAACGGTTTCTTCAGGAATCTCCTGTTGGATCAGCACGATATCAATGCCGGGAAGTTTTGCTAGCGCACTTTTGGCATAATCGGGGGAGATGTCATCGTTTGCGCCTTTTACGACGACGATGCTGTTGTCTCCTTCTGCGAGCACAATATGAGCCGTTCCGCTTTTTTTATGTGTAACCGTTTCCATGTAGTCCGTATTGACACCGTTTGCCTTCAGGTTTTCAATAATCGCTTTTCCGTAGCCGTCATTGCCTGCTTTTCCTACCATATATACGTTTGCGCCCAGACGGGAAGCGGCTACGGCCTGGTTTGCGCCTTTTCCTCCGGGCACGGTTTGAAAGTCTGTGCCCAGTACGGTTTCTCCGGCTTTCGGGCGCCGATCGGATGTGACGACCAGATCCATAGAACAGCTTCCGATAACACAAATTTCACTCATGGTGATCATCCTTTCTCGTCGTTTGTCTTCTTATGTAAGTCACGGGCAGTTGAATGGCCGTCTCTTTCGGCGGCTCTTTCTTTATCAATTGCAGCAGCAGGTTTGCCGCTTGTTTTCCCATCTCATATGCAGGCTGGCGGATGGTTGAAAGAGGCGGAAACAAAAGCCTGCTCTGCGGAATATCGTCGTATCCGATGATCTGAATCTCCTCCGGAACTTTTTTGCCGAGCCGCAGCGCCTCATGGAGGACGGCAGCCGCCGCAATGTCGTTGCTGGCAATGACTCCGTCGGTTTCAGGGTATGCTGCAAACAATTCTTCTGCTAAAATGGCGGCATCCTTGATGGAAAATGAAGCGGCGGAGATGACATTGAACTGCGCGCCTGTTTTTTGCAGCACATCAAGTGCGCCGTTAAAACGTTCCTGAGCGGTCGGAAGGTGGGCTGGGCCTTTGACAAGCGTGATGCTTGTGCTTTTGCCGCGAAGCATTTCCTCAGCCGCCCGTTTTCCGCCTGCCCGCCCGTCACTGAATACGGATGGGGCGCCTTCTTTTGTCCGGTCCAGAAATACGACCGGGTAAAGGCTGCCGCTGTATTCGGGAAGATCGGGGTAATGGGTGGCCGCCAAAATACCGGCAACTTGATTTTGTTTAAATGTTTGCAGGTAGTCGAGTTCTTTTTCCAATTCTTCATCGCTGTTGCCGATGATCAGCCGGTATCCTTCTCGCTGCAACTCGTCTTCAGCCCCGCGGGCAAGCTGAGGGAAAAAGGGATTCGTAATATCCGGAAGCAAAAGCCCGACCAGTCTGGATTCTCTTTTATAAAGAGAGCGGGCAACTTCATTCGGATAATAATTCAGCTTCTCCATGGCAAGCATGACCTTCGTTCGTGTATCTTCATGCACGTAGCCGTTGTCATTGAGGACACGCGAAACCGTGGCAACAGAGACGCCGGCAGCGCCTGCGACATCTTTAATCGTTGCCAACAAACACTCCTCCTTCATTTATGTAACCGTTTACACAAAAAGAGTAACACGAATAATTTCGGTTGGCAACAAAAAAAGAGGCCGGGGCCTCTACTAATTCACGATACCGATTTGCGAGATATTCACTTTGATATCAGGGACGATCTCGATGGAAGGATAGACCTCACGCCAATTGAGCCGCTTGCCCCGCTCATAATAATGGGTTTGATAGTTCCGGCCGATGCCGAGGATATCCGAGTTGTGCTCCTGAATATGGCTGATCACCGATCTGGCCTGCCCGTTCAGATTTGCTGAGGCTTGTTTGTTCATTTGGTCGATTGCCGTATAAGAATTCAGCTTGTCCTTCGGATATTCCAAGACGCGTGCATTCAGTTTTAAACGGATTTTCACTTTTATATGCTGCGGATCTGTATCTATAAATACAATCTTTCGCGTGGCATCCGTGATGCCGAGAGAAAGATAATTTTCAATATCCATTTTGTATTTGTCCCACAGCTTCAGATTAATATTAGCCGATTTATTAAATTGCCCGCTTAAAAGGGTCAGGAGGGTCGAATCCTGACCGAGCACCTCAGTCACTTTCCGCTGGCCGCTGAACAGGGCAGAACCCTCTACCTTTATCGTCTGTCCGTTAATCGATAAATAAGGAAGGGCGAAATCCTTATCAGCCGTCAGCATGCTTGAACGGATGGATTGCAAATTTTCCATGCTGATATTTGATTCCGCATTAGCGCTTGTTAATAAATTCGTTAAATACTTGCTGACGATCAATTTCTGCCGGACGATCAGCTTCAGCACTTCAATCGCCTCGCCGTCTTTTACAACCGCCGGATGAGCGAGAAGCGGACTTTTCGGATCTCTGTAAAAGACATCGAGATAAGGAAAAAGCGGTTTTTCCGCCATTTTCTCACCGATTAATAAGACTCTTTGCTTGGACGTGTCAATGCGCTGATCGACAAGCTTATCCAATTGAAACCGCGCTTCACGGATGGTGTGCCCGGAAGCGCTGAGCACCGTCGTAATGAATGAGCCGCCCGTTTCCTGTTCCGCCTGGGACGACTGAACCTTCCGATAGGTGATGCCGATTTTATTTTTACCGTCATGATCAACATCAAGGCTTGCGGTCAGCACGAGAGAAATATCTTTCAGCAAATTTTGATCCCAGCAGCCCGCAAGTGTCAGGCTTGCGCACATGAGACTGATAAGAACCGCTTTTTTAATGCGCATGGCGGACACCCTTTTTGCGTACAAGGACAATCAATACCATAAACAACGGAAACAAATACACAAACACAATATCGGAAATGCGGAAAAACTGATCCAGCTGCTGTATCGTTTTATCCGTGCTTGTGGCCCAAATAGACAGAAGGAAGACGAGCAGGGCCAGCGGATAAACAAACCGGCTGTGGTCTTTTTGATTGAACAGCTTGGCGATGCCGGTGCTTGCCAAGTAAAACACGTTGGCCAGCGTTGAAAAGACGGTCACGAACCAAAACGTCAAAAAGAGCAGATCCGTCCGTTCGATAATTCTGAATGAAACGGTTTTTAACAGGTACAGCACAGGCTCCGGGATCATTTTTATTTCTTCGGGGCTGATTGTGACAAAGCAAGTAAGGGTGATATACAGGTAATAAAGGATAATCAAGATGTTTGAAATCGTCAGTATTTTGTAGCGCTGGCTGACGGTGCAGTTGATTAGGGGCCCGATCACGAGCGCCGCCTGAAAGCCGGTAATGCTGACAAGTGTTTGCTGCACCCCGGTAAGCATGTCTTTTGCGGTTCCGTGAAAAATCGGCATAATGTATGTGATATCGGCTTTTCCCAGCGTGTATAAAATCGGCAGAGAGATCAGCAGCAAAAACGGTGTTAAGATAAAGCTGAACCTGGCGATCGCATTCAGCGGGGCCTGGGCGATATAGACAGAACCGAGGATCAGCATTAAGCTGACCACCCAATTCGGAGTCTGCGGGAGCACCCAGATATCCAATATCCGTGTAAATACAGAAAGAATGAGCGTGCAGAGAAACGCGAAATATAAAATATACAGCACCTGCACCCCTTTGCCGGCAAGTGTTCCGAATACCTCCTCCAGCATTTCGTACAGGTTCAGCTTCGGAAACCGGTGAAATAATATCATATACAGGCTGAATGTAAGCTGGACGAGCAATCCGGTAAGCAGAATGGAAATCCATCCGCTGCTTCCCGATTTCATCATCAGTAAATGGGGCAGCGCCAAAATGCCGATGCTGATCTGCGTCTGATTGATGAAAAACACGCCTTGAAGCGGGCTGATTTTTTTAGGCTTCATCTTTTCTCCACCCCCGAACATGTTTTATCTGCTTTGAGTCTTGCGGTCTCAAATAAAAAGGCCTTCTTTTAATAAACCAAGCCGGCAGCCGGATAAATGCATCCTTCAAGTCGCTGAAATGAAACGGCGTCAGAGATGATAAATAAGGGACGCCGAGTGATTCAAGCTTGCACAGGTTCATCAGAATAAGCCCGAAGCCGAGTGCGATGCCGATAAAACCGAACGAAGATGCCAGAAACATAAGCGGAAATCTGAGCGTTCGGATGGAGGTGCTCATTTCATATGAAGGAAGCACAAAAGAAGAAACGGCCGTAACGGCTACGACGATGATCATCATATTAGAAATGAGTCCCGCCTGAACGACTGCGTCACCGATCACGAGACCGCCGACAATGCCGATCGTCTGACTGATCGGTTTCGGCAGCCTGATACCGGCTTCGCGGATCAGTTCAATCGTAATCTCCATAATCATGGCTTCTATCAGCGGAGGGAAGGGAATATCAACAATCGAATTTTTCATGGTGATAATCAGATCGTTGGGAATGACTTCAAAATGAAATGCAATCAGCGCGATATAAAAAGCGGGCAGCGTAATCGCGATCATAAAGGCGAAAAATCTCAGCACTCTTAAAAAACTGGCGGAAATCCATCTCGTGCTGTAGTCATCCGGCGATTGAAAAAAAGAAAAGAATGTGATCGGCGCAATCAAAGCCGACGGGCTCCCATCCATCATGATCAGCACACAGCCTTCCATCACGCATGCTTTTGCTTTATCCGGCCGTTCCGTATGAATGATCTGCGGAAAAATGGAAAACGAATTATCTTCTATTGATTCCTCGATAATCCCGGGCGCAAGCACGCTGTCTATACGCAGGTATGACAGGCGCCGCTTCACTTCCTCGACAATCTCCGGATTGGCGATATTCTCAACAAAGATAACCGCAACCTTTGATTTGGCTCTTTCCCCGATATCCATATAATGAACGGAGAGATGGCGGTCCTGTATGTGAAACCGCAGCTGATGAATGTTCGTTTCCAAACTTTCCACAAACCCGTCATGGGCGCCGCGGACGATACTTTCAGATTCGGGTTCCATAATGGAACGCAGCGGATTCTGCCCGACGGAAAACAGCTTCGCTTTCCTCGATGCATCGCTGAGAAAAACAACCTGTCCGGCCAAAATCCCGTCAATGAGTTTTCTGATTTCATCCGTTTCCGCACTGCTGACGGCATTCATCGTTTCCTCGAGCGGGCCGTTCTGCAGGGTGTCGCTTAACAGAAACTCATTCAGCTTCTGTTCTTCTATCATTTGTTCAATATAAAAGAAAGCGGTATGACGGTCCTGCAGTTTGATCCTTCGTATTTTAAAATCACCGCAAACACACATCAGCTCCTGCATTTCCCGTACAGCCGATTCAAAATCGCCGGGAATCCGTTTGTTTTGTTTATCCGCAGACATCAGACCGCCTCCTTTCCTGGTTATCTGTAGTTTTCAGCGGGTATTCCTTTTTTATGCATTTTATAAAATAGAGGAGTTCCTCGATGGTTTTACCAAGAACTTCACAATTATGGATGAATATTTCTTGAACGAATATAAAGATTTATTAAAATTATTTCAAAAGAGTGATAAACGTCCTGTAAATGGTTTAAAAGGAGAAAGGCTTTCCGCATATAAAATGTGTATTTCTTGTAAACACTCCGGACCCGTCTTTTTCTGTCATGTACCAGTCATTCCGCTAGTTATTTTGGAATGGGACTGAAAGCAGGATACGGGGGAGAAATGAATGACTTTAAGACCTTATCCTTAACAAAACAGGCAGTCTGCACACAGCGGACAGAGAGTCCCGAAACGTATGCGCAGTGCGAAAAACGCTGATACAAACGGGCTGGAAAAGATGGATTATCATTACATCTTTTTCTTCCGGAACGCGAATAGTTCCATTGGTCCAAATGAATTTCTGCGCGAAAATGTAAACGCATTCATTTTTCTTTTGAAAAATTGAAGTAAGGTTGAAGTCCTGCCTATTCCCAAAAAAAGCAATTCGATAATAGGAAGAATAGCGTCACTAATAGAGAAGTTTGGCTCAGTGAAAGCGGGAAGATTATGTTACATAATGCCGATTGAGAATTCATAGTGAAGCTATATACTGATGAATGAATTTATCAATACAGAAGGAGATGTCAAAAATCAATGTGGTTACTCATTATAGCCTGTGCTGCCGTACTAATCATCGGAATCATTGAAAAAAGGCGGCATCAGAAGAATATCGATGCTCTGCCAGTACGCGTCAATATTAATGGTATCCGCGGAAAGTCAACCGTAACGAGGCTGACGACCGGAATACTGATGGAGGCGGGCTACAAAACAGTCGGAAAGACGACGGGAACAGATGCAAGGATGATCTATTGGGATACACCTGAGGAGAAACCGATCAAACGGAAACCGCAGGGCCCGAATATCGGCGAGCAAAAAGAAGTAATGAAGGAAACCGTAGAACGGGGCGCCAATGCCATTGTAAGTGAATGTATGGCGGTAAACCCGGATTATCAGATTATCTTTCAGGAAGAACTCCTTCAAGCCAACATCGGCGTCATCGTGAATGTGCTTGAAGACCATATGGACGTCATGGGGCCGACGCTTGATGAAATCGCTGAAGCTTTTACCGCGACGATACCGTATAACGGTCACCTTGTCATTACAGACAGTGAATACACAGACTTCTTTAAAGAAAAAGCCGCAGAGCGGAATACCGAGGTCATTATTGCGGATAACTCTAAAATTACAGATGAATACCTTCGAAAATTTGAATATATGGTCTTTCCTGATAACGCTTCCCTTGCGCTCGGCGTTGCCCAGGCTCTTGGGATAGATGAAGAAACGGCGTTTAAAGGAATGCTGAATGCGCCGCCTGATCCTGGCGCCATGAGAATCCTGCCGCTGCTCAGCACGAAGGAGCCCGGTCATTTCGTAAACGGCTTTGCCGCAAATGATGCATCTTCTACTTTAAATATATGGAAACGTGTAAAGGAAATCGGCTACCCGACAGATGAACCGATCGTCATCATGAACTGCCGCGCCGACCGTGTGGACAGAACGATTCAGTTCGCAAACGACGTGCTTCCGTACATTAAAACGAAGGAACTCATACTCATCGGCGAGACGACAGAACCGATCGTCAGAGCTTATGAAGAAGGCAAGATTCCTGCCGATACACTGCACGATCTGGAATATAAATCAACAGACGAAATCATGGACGTGCTGAAAACAAGAATGCAAAACCGTGTCATATATGGCGTCGGCAATATCCACGGTTCAGCGGAACCATTAATTGAAAAAATTCAAGAGTATAAGGTGAAACAGCTCGTTAGCTAGGAGGAAAAGGATAAATGTTCGGATCAGATTTATACATCTCACTTATTTTAGGCGTGTTAATCAGTTTAATTTTCGCGGAAAAAACAGGTATCGTACCTGCCGGTTTAGTCGTGCCGGGTTATTTAGGGCTCGTTTTTAACCAGCCGGTCTTTATTTTACTCGTATTGTTAGTGAGTCTTCTTACATACGTGATCGTCAAATACGGTTTATCCAGATTTATGATTTTGTACGGACGCAGAAAGTTCGCAGCTATGCTGATAACGGGAATCTGCTTAAAAATCGCCCTTGATTTCCTTTACCCGATCGTACCGTTTGAGATATCAGAATTCCGCGGAATCGGTATCATCGTACCGGGTCTGATCGCCAATACCATTCAGAAACAGGGATTAACGATTACATTTGCCAGCACGCTGTTCTTAAGCGGCGCAACTTTTGCCATTATGTTTGCTTACTACTTAATCTAATGTAAGGTGTGTCAAACGATGAAAAAACAATTAAGCTTTCAAGAAAAACTGCTGAAGCTGACCAAACAGCAGAAAAAGAAGACCAATCTTCACGTTTTTATCGCGCTGCCGATCGTCTTTTGCCTGATGTTCGTCTGCATCCTGACAGGGAAGGCGGAAACGCCGAGTGTGAAAAGAAATGCCGATGACCTTGTATCAGCCTCATTCGTCGGAGATATTATGATGGGCCGGAATGTCGAGAAAGTGACAAAGCATAAAGGCACGGAGAGTGTCTTCCGTTACGCAAAGCCATTCTTCGAAGCATCCGACTATGTGTCGGGGAACTTTGAAAACCCGGTTACATATAAAAAGAACTACAAAGAAGCAGAAAAAAATATCCACCTTCAGTCAAACAAAGATGCCGTAAAAGTATTGAAGGACATGAATTTCACCGTTCTTACGGCAGCCAACAACCATGCGATGGATTACGGCCCTCAAGGAATGCGGGATACGGTTGAAGAGTTTTCAAAGCAAAATCTTGAACTTGTCGGCGCGGGCCTCACGCTGAAGGAAGCCGAGCAGAACATTTCGTATCAAGATGTAAACGGAATCAAAATCGCAACACTGGGTTTCACTGATGTTTCCGGAAAAGGTTTTGCAGCGAAACGAAATGCGCCGGGTGTGCTTCCGGCCGATCCAGAGCTGTTTATTCCGATGATTTCTAAAGCCAAAAAGAAAGCCGATCTTGTCATTGTTCAAACACACTGGGGACAGGAATACGATAATGATCCGAATGACAGACAGCGCCAATTGGCAAGAGCAATGTCAGATGCCGGAGCGGATATTATCGTCGGACACCATCCGCACGTGCTGGAACCGATCGAAATGTACCACGGCACCGTTATTTTCTACAGCCTGGGCAACTTCGTATTCGACCAGGGGTGGACAAGAACGAGAGACACGGCGCTTGTTCAATATCATCTGCAGAAAAATGGCACGGGACGCTTTGAAGTCACGCCGATGAATATTCATGAAGCAACGCCTGCACCGGTTAAAAAAGGCAGCATCAATCATAAAACGATCGTACGTGAACTGACGAAAGAATCGAATTTCGATTGGAGCGTCAAGGATGGAAAATTAACGTTTGATGTGGATCACAGCGATATCTTAAAAAAGAAAGCGGAGTGAAAAACAAATGAAAATCATTAAAGCGGGATGGCCGTTTGCCGCGATCATTATGGTCTTTATGTTTATGTCAGCGTTTAAATACAATGATCAGCTCACAGATCAGGAAAAACAAAAAATTGACACGGAAATGCAAAAAATTCAGCAAGAGGACACAGCGGGCGCAAAATAAGCGCATGATTCCGCTTGCCGGCATATTGTTTGTTCCGAATCCAGTAAAGAATGCCCATATCGGGCATTCTTTTTTTGTGTACTCTCCTAAACATTTGTTAAAAGTTACCGATGTAAAAACTACCAAAAATAAGGAGAGTGAATAGAAAACATGCTCACAAGCTGGAGGAAGTACATCCTTGCCGGCCTTATGATTTGTCTTGTGGCACCTGCAGTGACGAGAACGGAAATTGCTGAAGCGGATTCTCAAGTTTCTGTCCTGATCGTTTCAGACGCGCAAAAACTTGTCGGAAATAAATATGTTTACGGAGGCGAAGAGCCTGAGGACGGTTTTGATCCGTCCGGATTGATGCATTATCTTTTCAGCAGACAGAACATCCATCTGCCGAGAACGGTCAGTGATCAATGGAAAGTCGGAGCCGCCGTCAAAGAAAATGACCTTTCACCGGGAGATCTTGTGTTTTTCAAAAAGTCGGATTCAACACAAAACGCGCCCGTCCATGACGGTCTTTATATCGGAAACGGAGAGATGATACACAGTTCTCCGTCTGAAGGCGTAACCGTCACACGCTTTCAAAAAAGCAGTTATTGGATGAATTTATATCTTGGCGCCAAGCGGATTACAAAAGATCCGGAACTGGCTGATGATCCGATCGTTCAGGAGGCAGCCCGTTACCTCGACATTCCGTATGTATTCGGCGGAAGCACGCCCGAGGAGGGATTCGACTGTTCGGGGCTGGTCCAATATGTTTTTGAAAACAAGCTTCACATTTACCTGCCGAGATCTGCGGAACAGCAGTGGCTGGTCGGTGAGAAAATCAAACTGAGCGGCATAAAGCCCGGGGACGTGATTTATTTCAGCGACACGTATAAAAAAGGAATTTCCCATGCGGGCATTTATGCGGGAGAGGGAAGGTTCATCCAAGCAAGCCGCTCCGCAAAAGTCACCATTTCTTACTTGTCGGAAGATTACTGGAAAAAACATTTTACGGGGGTGCGCCGATTCAGCAATTTAGCCATTTCTAAAGAAAATCCCGTTGTGTCCACAGCGGCCGATCATATCGGAATTTCTTATCTGAAAGGCGGCGTTTCACCGGAAACCGGCTTTGATACGGCGGGATTTGTTCAATACATCTATCAAAAAGCGAAAGGAATCAGCCTGCCGCGTTATGCGGACAAGCAGATGCAGGCGGGCGTTCCGGTCGATAAACAAGATCTGAAGCCCGGCGATCTGGTCTTCTTTAAAGCGGAAAGCCTGAATCCGGCCATTTATATCGGGAACGGACAAGTGATTCATGTCACCGTGTCCGCAGGCGTTACCATAACAAATATGAACACAAGCGCTTATTGGAAGGACAAATATGCGGGCAGCATCCGGCTTCCGTAAAAAAAAGACGTCAGAGAGTGTCTCTGACGTCTTTTTCTTTTACCGTTTCGGCGCTCTGTATCCGGCCGCTACCGCATCCTCTACGGAACAGAACATTTCCGCGGGATCTGTCGTCCGGTCGTAGTATGTACTTCCCGGCGTGTGATAAATGCCGTTCCGGCTGCCTTTAATGTCGCATCCCTGTGAGGTGCCGGCGGCTTTCGTCTCGGCATGTCCGCCGGAGGAAGGGGCGTTGTTTTGCGCCGTTTCCGCGTTTTCGGATGTTTTTGTTTCTGCTTTCTGCCGCTTTAAAGTTTTATTTTCTGACTGAAGCGTTTCAGCGGTCTTTTCGAGCTTCTTTTGTGAATTTTTTAATTTCTCATTGTCTTGTTTGAGTGATTTGTTTGTTTTTTTCAGCTCGCTTATCTCTTGGCTGAGTTTGATGAGTTTTTCTTCATTGCCGGCTTCGGCTTCGGATTTCTCCTTTTCGGCCGCGGCACTGATGCTTTCATATTTTTTCTCAAGCGCCTGGTGTTCTTTCGTCAATTTTTGATAAGCGGTATCAAGGGTGCTGTATTTCTCCTCTGCCTTCACGGCCGAGGCGTCCGGCTCTGCGAGGGAGGCACCGGTCAGAAGCAGGATAAATCCGCCGATGAGAAGGGGCCAAAACAGCTTTTTTGAAAAATGTTTGTCTTTTTTTGCCGCTTTGCATATGAGATGGAATATTCCGTATCCGACTGCGCAGAGAAAAGCTAAACATCCTATAATAGCGATTGCATTCGACATCATGAAACTCCTTTTTTCTTTATCTTACAATTTATTTTCATTTTTGGGAATTCCTTTTTTGGGAATTCCTTTTTTGGGAAACATGAAAAACCAGGCCGTGAAAGACCTGGCTTTTGCCTTTTATTGCTCGTTGTCGAGAAGCCGGTTGATGAAATATGCGACGCCGTTTTCATCGTTGCTTTTTGTAATATACGTGCTTTTTTCCTTCAGTTCATCAATCGCATTGCCCATTGCGATGCGGTTTCCCGCCGCTTCAAACATGGAGAAATCATTCGGGCTGTCGCCGATGGCGTAAATATCCTGTTTTTCAATTCCGTACAGTGAGGCAAGCTCCGTCAGAGCACGTCCCTTTCCGGAACCGGCAGGGAGGATTTCGATAATGTGTTTCCCGGAAGATGTCTGGGATAATTTCGGATGATGTGTAATTTCTTCTTTGGCGTTTCTCAGTTTTTCCATATCAAAAGAGAAACAAAGAAGCTTGTAAACATGTTCGTCTCCGTTAAAAATCGCCTGTATATCCTGCACGGGTTTAATGCCGAATTGTTTGAACTGCGTCTTTGCGCCCTCCCATAATGTCCGAATATCTTCCTTGGGATTGGCGCTTTTCAGAATGTCCAGTTCTGCCTGCAGTTTGGACTCGCCGTCAAATGGGGACAGCAGATGATCATCTGTATAGACCTCAAAGTAAATGTCTTTGTCCGTTAAATAAGCGGCGATATCCTTCCCGGCCTGCTGATCCATTAAGAGCCGGCTGACGAGGCGGTATCCTTTGTCATGGACTGTCCCGCCGTTTGCCGCAATGATCGGAATATCCAAATCCTTTAAGAGCGCTTTTACATCAAATGTGGCTCTGCCCGTGCAGATGGCCACGAGAATGCCCGCTTCATCTGCTCTTTGTAAAGCCGCTCTGTTTTCCGGAGAAATCACACTGTCCGAGTTCAGTAATGTGCCGTCTAAGTCAATGGCTATCAATTTCATATGTATGGATGCCCTCCTTAAAAATAAAGCTGCTTCATGTAGTATGTTCAGCTTTGTGCGAAATCAGCAGAAAGCCGTCAGTTAAAAGGCTATACCTTCATGTCCTTTTTTTCAACAGAAAAACGGCGGGATTTGCTAACCCCGCCGTGACATCTTACGCGTTTAAATCATTTTTTAATTTCGTTTTCACTTCTTGAAGGTTTTCCTCATTCAGCTTGAAGTAATAAATATTTTTGCCGTACTGAGGAGTGTAAATATAGCTGTCTGAACCTGTCAGCTGCAAAGAATCCACCGATTTCAGCGATGTGATAAACGGGAACAGACCGATGGCATCATTAAGAGATAAGTTCATTTTTAAGTTTTTCCCTAAGCTGTCGACGATATCGTCATAAGATGGGATCGAGCTTAACGATTTAGATTTTTTAATAATGGCGCTCAGCACTTCCATCTGTCTTTGTCCGCGCATCAGATCGGTGTCCGCTTTGCGTGTTCTTACATAAGCCAGTGCCTGCTCACCGTCAAGCGTCTGGACGCCCGGCTTCAGCACGACTTTTCCTTTTGTATCGACCTTAATACGATCGGCAATTTTCTGGCTTTTCACATTTACCGTAACGCCGTTCAACTCATTGACGACATCGCGGAACGCGTCGAAGTTGCTCTCAACCACATAATCTACCGGAATATCAAGCATATTTTCTACTGTTTTATAAGTTAAATTATAACCGCCGTAAGCATGTGCGTGCGCGAATTTGTCATAGCCGTGTCCCGGGATGTTGACATAGGAATCCCGCGGAATGCTGAGCATCGTCGCTGTTTTCTTTTTCCGGTTGAAGGTGACGAGCACGTTGGCGTCACTTCTTGCGTCATCTACTGATTCGCCCTTACTGTCACGGGCGTCTATTCCTAAAAGCAATACGGTGAAAGAATCCTTCTTCGGGTCAAATTCTTTGATCCGTTTTACGGACTGGTCGCCGCGGTCAAGGCTGACGTGCGCTTCTTTGGTCGCATTATTCAATTTCACAAATGCGTAGGTGCCGACGGAACCGGCGATTACCAATAAGAAAGCGGCGAATACCAGTACAAATTTCACCCATTTTCTGAGGCGTCTTTTCTTTTTTCTGCGTTGAGATCGTTCTTCCATATCATTACCTCTCGTTTCTATTCTTTGTGAAGCGTACCATAATTGTTGACTTGGAGCAACTCTGTAAATGAGAAAATTCCAAATCTTTCTCTCTATTTCGACAACATCTACTGTTATTTTTGCATCAGGTTCACATTATATTGGACGGCAGGAAGCGGGAAATGTTTCGTCGCTTTGTAAAAAATAATTAGTAAAATAATGGATATTAACGGTGCGGAAGGTTTGAAACGGACGGAAACAGGCAAAAGAAGCAGTAGAACAATTCCGCGCGGATACAGCGTTGGATGAAGGGAGTCTAAATAACATGAAAAGCATACACTCGAATAAATGGCTCTATTTTTTCGGCGCACTCGGCGGCGCGTTATACGGATATGATACCGGAGTCATTTCCGGAGCTATTTTATTTATGAAAAAAGAACTGGGACTGAACGCCTTTACAGAAGGCCTCGTCGTCAGTTCGTTATTGGCGGGGGCGATTCTCGGGTCGGGATTCGCCGGCAAACTGACCGACCGGTTCGGCAGGCGGAAGGCCATCATGGGAGCGGCGCTGCTGTTTTGTATAGGCGGTTTAGGAGTCGCTTTTGCCCCGAATACAGAGGTGATGGTTCTTTTCCGGATCATTCTCGGACTGGCTGTCGGAACATCTACAACGATCGTTCCGCTCTATTTATCGGAGCTGGCTCCGAAGCATAAACGGGGGGCGCTTTCTTCGCTGAATCAGCTGATGATTACGGTCGGAATCCTCGTTTCTTATATCGTGAACTATATATTTGCCGATGCAGGCGCTTGGCGCTGGATGCTTGGACTTGCGGTTGTGCCGTCAGTCATTCTGCTGATCGGAATCTTATTTATGCCGGAAAGCCCGCGCTGGCTGTTTACGATCGGCAAAGAAGAGAAAGCAAGAGAAATCCTTTCATCATTGCGGGGAACGAAGAATATTGATGATGAGATTGATCAGATGAAAGAAGCGGAAAAGGAAAACGAAGGCGGCTTGAAAGAATTGTTTGAGCCGTGGGTGAGACCCGCGCTGATTGCCGGCCTCGGACTTGCCTTTTTGCAGCAATTCATCGGGACAAATACAATTATTTATTACGCCCCGAAAACATTTACCAGTGTCGGGTTCGGCAATTCCGCGTCTATATTGGGAACGGTCGGAATCGGCGCCGTCAATGTCATCATGACGCTTGCGGCTATTAAAGTCATTGATAAGATCGGCCGGAAGCCGCTGCTGCTGGCCGGAAATGCGGGCATGGTCATCAGTCTGCTCGTATTGGCCGCGGTCAATCTCTTCTTTGAACATTCAGCAGCCGCATCATGGACAACGGTGATTTGTTTAGGCCTGTTTATCATTGTGTTTGCGGTCAGCTGGGGGCCTGCCGTGTGGGTCATGCTTCCTGAATTATTCCCGCTGCATGTCCGGGGTATCGGGACGGGTGTCTCCACTTTGATGCTGCATGCCGGAACATTGATTGTCTCATTAACCTATCCGATGTTAATGGAAGCAGTCGGCATCAGCTATTTATTTCTCATTTATGCCGCGATCGGGATACTGGCATTCCTGTTCGTCCGGTTTAAAGTGACCGAGACGAAGGGGAAAAGCCTTGAAGAAATTGAGCAGGATCTGAAAAGCCGTAACGGTGGCTCGGGATCAGAATCAAATCGGCGGACAGTTCATCCATAATATTCAGTTTTAGGGGGGCGGTTATTCACCGGCCCCTCAAAACGGATGCCGAGCGGGCGCCCGGTCACATAAATGACGGGGATATGTCATACGTTGTATAAAGTTACGATAAAGGCGGGGATGCCGGTGAAAACGAGTATTATTATCCTTACATATAATGAACTTGAGCTGACGAAAAAATGTCTGGCCAGCATTGAACGATACACCGACAAAGATAAGATTGAACTGATTATAGTTGACAACGGTTCCTCAGACGGAACGAGAGAATACATATCAAATCTGCCTGACGTCAAAGTCATCCTAAATGAAAAAAACCTCGGGTTCGCCAAGGGGTGCAACCAGGGTATCGAAGCGGCAGGGGGAGAAAATCTGCTGTTTCTGAACAACGATACGATGGTCACGAAAAATTGGCTCACCTCCATGCTGAGGGTGCTGTATCATTCTGAAAAAGCCGGTATGGTCGGGCCCGTCAGCAACTATGTCAGCGGCGCGCAAATGATCCATGACGCATATCAATCGCTTGATGAGCTGGAATCATTCGCGGAGGCGTATTGCGCACGGGAAAAGCATCATACAAAGCGGGTGCTGCGCCTTGTCGGCTTCTGTCTTCTGGTGAAAAGAAGCGTCATTGAAGACATCGGCCCGTTCGATGAGCAATTCGGATACGGTTCTTTTGAAGATGATGACCTATGTCTGCGAGCCCTGCAAAAAGGCTACAGCCTGCACATCGCCCTCGATGCCTTTGTGCATCACCACGGACATGCGACGTTTACGGCTAATCAGGATATCAATATCAATCAGTTATATTCGGAGAACCGCCAGCGTTTTACGGAAAAATGGGGCACTGATTTTACGTACTTTACTCATCCGAGACCGGAAATTGCGGAGCTCGTTCCCCGGGAGGCGAAACGGATACTTGATGTCGGCTGCGGCGCGGGGGCTACGGGGCTGGAACTTCAAAACAGACAGCCTTGCGAACTGTACGGAATAGAACTGCACCCGCTGGCGGCGCAAGCGGCAAAAGGACACTATGAAGCGGTGCTGCAGGAAGATGTCGAAGAAGTGAAGCTTCCTTATCCGGAAGGCTTTTTTGATTGCATCATTTTCGCCGACATCCTTGAGCACTTAAAAGACCCGTGGCGCGTCATTGAAACGTACTCATCCTATTTGTCGCCTGCCGGATCAATCGTTTGCAGCATTCCGAATATTTCCCACGCCGAAGCGCTGTTCCCGCTTCTGCTCGGTGACTGGACATACAGAGACGCCGGCATTCTCGACCGCACCCACTTGCGGTTTTTTACGCCGCAGACGGTGCGCACACTCTTTCCGGAAGAGACATTTGCTGTGAAAAAGCAGTCCTATACGTATGTTCACGTGGATGAGCGGGTGCAGCTGTTTTTACAGGAAATCACACGAATGGCGCAATCGATGCAATTTCCGGTGACACAGCTGCCCGAACAAAGCCGGATTTATCAAATTCTCCTCCGTGTCGAAAAAACAGGCTGAAGGCTACCGTCCCATCGTTCCGAAGTTGGTAATCTGAATGGAAACATCATAGTCAAAAGCCGCTTCGGAGAAGGTCTCATCCCAATGATGCTTTACTTTCTTCCAATAGTCGGGATATTGAATGCGGACTCTGTCAGAAAAGAAGACAGGGTCCGTTTCATATTGATTCTGCAGCTTATCGATGACTTCTTTCACATCGCTTTTCAGTTTTTTTTCGAAAATCTTTTCCAGCCCGTTTAAATAGTGCTGATCGAATGAATCTTCTCCGGCATATTGATCCTCTGACAAAAGTCCTTTTGTTTTTACCGCTACATGAAATGACAGCTTCCCGTTTTTCAGCCTGGGAGTGATGGCGGATGTTGATTTTTTGATCTCGAAGGTAATCGGGTGCCCCCCTTTATCCAAAGCGGGCAGCACGCCGCCCCGTATCGTCCCCATGAGCCAATTCAGGCTCTGTATTTCGTATGGTGACAGAAAGCCCGCCAATCTGTTTTGTTTTGCGTTTTTGATAATGGCCGCTCCGTCATACACCGTTTTTCCTTTTTGATTGCTGACGGCCTGAATGAGAAAACTGCGTTTATTATGGCAGTAAATTGAAGCCCTCCCGATTCGGAGCGGTTGTAAAATCTTCCCGTTGTAGTTTCCGTTGTTCGTAAGGTCGATCAGCTTTTCTGCGGGCATGGGCTGCTGCTGATTCGGCGTCGGCTCCGTCAGAATATCGGACGCTTTTCCTCTTGCCGCGAAGAGATAGCTGCTCCGCCTTAATTCATCATCGCGGATAAAATGGTTCATCATCTGCAGTATATTTTGGTCGGCCAGCAATTTGTCGCTGAATATCAGCACTTTTAAGTGATCGCTGTAAACAGGCGGATCTTTTAAAGCGACTTCACTGACGGCTTCAAGAATGGTATCCCCCCGCGTCGTCACATTGACAAACACGGGCCGGCCGGAAGCCTGGCTGTTTTCACTTTGGGGCAGCAGGTTTTGATAGGTTAATTTATATCGGCGGTCACTCGTCTCGTCTATCGCCAGTCCCCGGGCGAAAGATAGCTTTTCGACTTCCTTCGCGTCCCAGCATCCTGAAAGCGTCATCAGTATGAAAAGCGCCGCCGCCCATTTTATGAAAAGTGTCATGACGTCTGTTTCCTCCCGGCTATTTTTTTCATCCAGCTGACAAACCAGATGAGAAAAGGAATCATAATGACGGCAAAAAACGTATACCCGAGAATATTCGCGAATGCAAACACGCTGTTGATATCATCGGGGTACATCGAAAGGCCGAATGTCACTGCCAATAAGCTCCCCATCAGCCAGGCATTGTTTTTATTTTTCAGTCTGAAAATGGTGTTTAATCCGATATGCGCCCCTTTAAAAGAGCCGAGCATACAGGTAAACTGCTGGCATGTCCACGTGATTAAAAGAAAGATATCAAACCGCTCAATGAAAATACCCCGGATTTCTAAGGCGTGAATCAGGGAAATGGTCGGATACGTCACCGTTTTGGCTTCAGCGACCGACATACAGCCGATGACGACAAGCAGCGTAACGCTGTAAAATAAGCCTGCGCTGGCGATGCCGAAGACAGCAGCCTTTTTCGCCTGCTTCGGATTTTTCATAAACGGCACCAGATACAGAATCACCTCAAGTCCTGAAAAATACAAAAGGGTCCGCGGAAACATCTCAAAAAAGCTTTTGTAGCCTCCTTCCATGACCGGGCGGACGAAATCCAGCTTAAACAGTCTCAGGCTGAATATAAGCAGCATAATCAGAATGACGATCGTAACCGGGAACAGATAGGCATAAAGCTTTGAAATGGGATAGACCCCGCCGGTCACATGGTAGATGCCGACCGCCAGAAAGATGAATATGACGACACCCATCGGCGTATTTTTCAGTAAAAAGTAATTGATGACTTCACCGAGAAAACGGGCTTGAAAACAGACGGTGACGACAAAATAACAGCTGATGAATAAATTCAGAAGAGAACCGATGGCGCGTCCCATGATGCTTTGATTCAGCTCATATATGGTTTCCCCGCTGTTTTTCTGCAAAAACGGCATAAAGAGCAGGACGATGCCGATAAACACGACACCCTGCACAAGAATAATGATCCATCCGCTCGGACTGTCCGCTGTTGCGGCGGAGCGAGGCAATGTTAACACGCCCGCTCCGATCATTGTTCCGCTTACCATGAGAAGTGTCTGCATAAACGACAGCTTGTCTTCCGGTTTTTTCATGGGGATCACCTTTGCTTGATTTTATCTTTCGTCTCTTTTCTGGTCGGCCGTTTTTTCAAAAGAGGCGTCGGCAGTCTGACGATCGTATCTTTTAAGTCCTGGCCAGGCTGCGCCATGATCGGAATAAGATAATCCTGACCGAAGCTTTTCAGACGCATCAGATGGCCGACGACAAGCAGATAGCACATGATCAGTCCGTATAAACCTAATATCGCCGACAAAATCATCGAAAAAATACGGATGAGCCTCAGCGGAAAATTGAACGCATAGGAGGGCGCCGTAAAAGAAGCCAATGCCGTAACGGATACGACAATGACCATCATCGCGCTGACAATATTCGCCTGAACGGCGGCCTGCCCGATCACCACGCCCCCGATCAGGCCGATCGTCTGTCCGATCGGCTTCGGCAGCCTGAGTCCGGCTTCTCTGATCATCTCAATCGTAAAAATCATGATGAACGCTTCAACAAAAGGAGGGAACGGGACATTCAATCTGCTTCCGGCAATCGTAACCGCCATTCTCGTCGGCAAAAGCCCCGTGTGAAACGTAACGAGCGATATGTAAAGGCCGGGTAAATAAATCGTGATTAAAATGCATGTATACCGAAGCAGCCTGAGAAAGGTAACCGGAACCCACCGCTGATTATAATCGTCAGGTGAGTGGATAAATTCATCAATGGTAGCCGGCACCAAAAGGGTAAAAGGCGTTCCGTCTACAAGAATGGAAACCCTTCCTTCCAAAAGAGCGCCCATAACCCGGTCTGGCCGTTCGGTCGTCAAGACGGTCGGGAAAATGGAATACGTGTTATCTTCAATAAGCTGTTCGATTGCTCCTGATTCCGGAATGTCATCAATGGTGATCGAATCCAGTCTTTTCATCACTTCTTTTACAACATCATCAGGGGCAATATCCCGAATGTAGGCAACGGCGATCCGCTTTTTTGTCCGTTCGCCGAGTGTGATCTCTTTGATCTGGAGGTTGGGATCACCGGACTGCTCGCGCAACAGCGCCGTGTTCGTTCGGAGCTTTTCGACAAATCCTATCCTCGGCCCCCGTTCAAGCACTTCTGAAGCCGGTTCTTCAATATCACGCATTTTAAATGTTTCCGTCTCAAACGAAAGGGCTTCCTCCCATCCCTCCGCCAACAAAACCGATTTGCCGGAGAAAATGTCTGCCTCCGCGTCCTTAAGTGAAGAAAGCCGGGTGTGACGATAGCCGAAAGAGATGGATGACGGCGTTGTTTCAGCCGGCTCCTCTTGATGCCGGGCGGCCGCCTGCACGGGCGAAATAATATATTCTGCAAGCAATTGATTGTCGGTCAGTCCGTCTATATATATAAGACAGGCGTCACATTTGCCGTTTCCGTACGTAAACGAATAAAACATCATGTCATCGCTTTGGCCGAACCGTTTTTTCAGCGCTTCAAGGTTTTTGCCGAGCTCCGCATGTATCGTCATAATGTTCCCCCCTTTCCATCAGTTATTTTAATTTGCAACAAACAAGGCATTTTATTCTGGAATAGGAAATGACTGAGCATGCCGCCCCATCCGAATGGTATAATGAGCAGGTCAGCCATTTTATACATATTGTTTTTAACCGCGGCTCCCTCCGTGTTTTAAAAAAGACACAGGGGGAATGGGATATGAGCCGCTTTTTAAGGGGAGGGGAACGAACATGACGCAAGAGCCGATTTTTTTACAGCCTGTATGTAAAGAAAAACTATGGGGCGGCACGTTATTACGCGAACGATTCGGATATGACATACCTTCAGAAACAACCGGCGAATGCTGGGCGATATCAGCCCATCCGCACGGAATGAGCACGGTCAAAAGCGGTCCGTATCAAGGGAAAACCTTGATGGAACTGTGGGATCAGCATAGAGAATTATTCGGCGGAACGGAAGGGGACCGGTTTCCGCTGCTGACGAAAATACTGGACGTCAAACATCATCAGTCTGTTAAAGTCCATCCTGACGATTATGACGCCGAGGAGCATGGACAGGGTGAAACGGGGAAGTCTGAGTGCTGGTACATTATCGACTGTAAAGAAAATGCGGAGATTATATACGGTCACACGGCCCGTTCGAAAGCGGAACTTGTCACCATGATTAACAGCGGTGACTGGGAAGGCCTGCTGCGCCGCGTGAAGATCAAACCCGGCGATTTTTATTATGTGCCGAGCGGAACCATCCATGCCATTTGCGCGGGGGCGCTCGTGCTTGAAACACAGCAGAATTCAGAGGCCGCCTACCGGATATATGATTACGGGCGTACAGATCAGAACGGCGGGACGCGTGATCTGCATATCCGCGAAGCCGTCAACGCCGCGACCGTTCCTCATGTGGACGGATTTTTAGATGAATCAACTGAAACGAGAAAAGGCGTCACCATCAAAACCTTTGTGCAGGGAGAATATTTTTCTGTATACAAATGGGATATCAGCGGGACGGCGGAAATGACCCAGGACGCTCCGTTTATGCTGTGCAGCGTCACAGAAGGAAGCGGCTCCATCATCTGTGAAGGCAAGTCCGCCAAGCTTGAAAAAGGCGCGCATTTCATACTGCCGGATCAGATGCCTGACTTTACGATAAACGGAGATTGCACGATCATCGTTTCTCATATATAAAACCAAACTTAATCCCAGCTCTGGGATTAAGTTTTTTTATATATATTTCACTTTAAAAATTAAAGCACTTTCCGATAAAAGTAGTAGTGTGATAGATAAATATAGAGAAGGAGGAGAAGTAATGAAAAAAAGTTTGGCTGCCGCAATGTTATTGTCAGCGGTTACTCTTGAATTTTTCACGATAACAGACTCAGTAAAGGCAGCTTATATTGACAATTCCATTTATCAGTTAGAAACAACACAAAAGTTTGCCTCTGAAAGTGAGGCTTCTCAGGCAGTTACAAAATTGAAAAAAGATACCGGATGGAAAGCAGACTATCAAAAGAGCGGAACGTCTAAGAACTATCAAATATCTGCTTCAGGTCTGACAAGCGAAACGAATGCTAAAAGCGTACTAAGCGATTTTACGAAGCAGACAGGCATTAAAGGAACATCAAGTCCGACGGGCAGTAAGCAGCCCTATTATACTGCAGTTTCCGGAACTATTTCAGGTGAACAGCAGGCTAATAACTTGCTTGATAAAATGAAAAAGGAAACAGGATTAACCGGTACTGTTAAACCGAATGGTGTGAAGCAGCCTTATATAAGTATTGTTACATCTGAGCTGACAAGTGAGGCCGGTGCAAAGTCTGCTATTCAAGAGTTAAAGAAGCAGACTGGAGTCAATGCTAATTATCAAAAACTTGAACAGGAACCGGAGATCATTCAAATTCAATCCGGAAAAATTCAAGGAGAGAAAACAGCATCCCAAGTGAAAAGCAGTTTTCAAAAAGATTCTGGGCTGAATGCCACGTTAAACATGACTGATAAAGGCCAGTCTTACTACATTGTTACAACGAATTCTTTGATCAATAAAGCAGATGAGGCGAAAAGTCTTATCAAACAGCTTGAACAAAGCACAGGCGTCAAAAGCAGTTACAAAACCATCAATAATAATAAAACTATCACATCGTATAATATAGAAACGGGTTATTTTAACGGGCTGAGCATGGTTAAAAATTCGATCAGCCAAATAAAAAATAACACAGGAGTTAAAGGGTCCTACCAAAAAGTTGGTGCTACAAGTAATTATGTTGTGAAAATGAAGGATGTCAGCCCGGAAAAACTAAAAAGTCTTCAAGCTTTTTTTAAGAAGAAAAGATGGCATATGACTTATACAGCTGTAAAGAAAACTTCAACCCAAACAACTTATCAAGTGATAACAAATGCTGTAACAAACGCACAGGCGGATAAAGCAGTAAATTTTCTTAGCAGAAAAAAATTAAAATCATCAAAATCAAATTCAGGAAAAACAGCTGCTAATCAATATCAACTGTTATCACAACAGACTGCTGACAAAACAAAAGTAACAAAAGGTTTAAACTCTTTAAAGAAAATCGGTATTAATGCAACTGCCAAATCTATAAAACAACCAAAAGGAATAACTTATAAAATTAAGACAGAAGCCTTGCTGGACACAGCTAAGATTAATCAAGTCAAATCTTTCTTCAAGACAAAAAAATTAACGGCAGTAAATGAAAAAACCGGTAAATCCGCTTATACGCAATATCAAGTCACTGTTAGTGACTTATTAAATCAAAAAGATATAGATCGTGTGTTAACTTTTTTTAAAACAAATAATGCGAAAGGCAATGCCAAACAAAATGGCAAAAGCACATACACGCAATATAAATTAGTTACAGATCAAATCAGCACATCGTCGGCTTTAAACAAGGGACTGAGTTTCTTTAAGGCAAAGAACTTATCAGCAAGCTACACTACTAAAAACAATCCAATATACAGTATAGTGATTACTGAACAATTTACAGGGAAAAGCAATGCTGATAAGGCTGCAAGCAAAGTGAAGCAGCTTTATGGGTGGGCAGTTTCAAGTGTTGAGGTGAAAAGCGGTCCTCAAATAATGGAAACAAATTATAATATTACGATGAGTGAAATGGTCGCGAAGCAGTTAAAAGCGAACCCGCAGACGGATTCAAGTGCCTACGTATCTCTATCTTATATTAATAGTGCAAATTCTACCGTAACCGCAGATTTTCTTAATGTCAGGTCCACTCCAGAGGTAAAGAGCAATAATATTATAGGAACGGTGACAAAAGGTTATAAGGTTAATATCATTAGTGTAGAGAATAACTGGGCAAAAATTAAAATGGGTTGGCGGAAAGCAAGCGAGGAAGAAGTTTCCTACTATGTAAACCCCGCAAACTTTTCTGTGTCAGATAAAAGTTATTTTCAGTTTTTGAAGTTATCGAAATATGCAGGACTGACAGCATCAGAAGTCAATACGAAGATTTTAAAAGGGAAAGGAATTCTTGAAGGAAAAGGTGAAGCTTTTATTAAGGCAGCTGAATCTAACAGTATTAATGAGCTCTACCTGATTTCTCACGCTTTATTAGAGACCGGAAACGGTACCTCAGAGCTGGCAAACGGTGTGACCTATAATGGGAGAAAGGTATATAACATGTATGGCATAGGTGCATATGACGGAGACGCTGTGAACAAGGGTGCCCAATATGCATATAACCAAGGATGGTTCAGTCCTGAAGCAGCGATTACTGGAGGGGCCAAATTTATCGGACAGAGTTATATACACAATGCCGTATACAACCAAGATACCTTGTATAAAATGAGATGGGAGCCTTCTGTAAGCCACCAATATGCATCTGATATTGGTTGGGCGTATAAGCAGGTAAACAGAATGTACAGTCTCTATAGCCTGTTAGATAACTATCAGCTTTACTATGATATTCCTGTCTATAAATAAACGTGTTAAAAAGCTCGGAGTCATACTTCCGAGCTTTTTTCAGTATTGAATTGGACAGATGTCTTTTTGTTTGTACGATTATTTTTAAACACTATGGAGCAATATAAATATATAAAACACCTGTTCAATTGTGTGAACAGGTGTTTTTGTATGTTATTTGTTCTTCTGCAAATTGGAGCAGTTTGCTGCTCGAATTCCCATCTGAATACATATTCCATTTTTCCGAGAACCGCTTCATTTCTTCTGCACGAAATGGCTTTTTCGTCATTTCCTCCAGAAGGGCTTCGCTGTCATGACAAGCCTTTCCGGGAATGACGGACGTATAATTGTCGATTAAACCGCGTTTTCGATCATATTCCTCCAGATCATACGTGAAAAAGAAAATCGGTTTATTTAAGAGCGCGAATTCAAAAGGCACGGAAGAGTAATCCGTAATTAAAATATCAGCCGCTTTCAAGAGATCATGAAGACGCATGTCAGACACGTTCTTGATCAGTTCGCTTTCAAACGAAGCCGAAATATGATGCAAAACGGCAGGATGAAGCTTTACAAGCAGCATATACTCTCCGTTTAACGCGTTTGTGAGCTGTTCTTCGGTGAATGGCAGCCGAAAGGACTGCATATCATAATCCCTGAATGTCGGTGCGTACAGGATGATTTTTTTCGGCCATTTGTGCTTCAGTTCGGGCTTGTGTTCTTCATAATAGACGTCAGTCAGGGGGACACCCGTTTTTAACAGCTGGCCGTCCCGTATGCCGAACGACTTTTTAAAAACGTCAGCCATCGCGTCTGAACCGACGGTAACAAAGTCAAACGAGCGGTACACCTTTTTAAAACGGCTGATATCTGATGCCGGACGGTTTTGATTCGTCACATCCTCAAGGCCGAACTTTTTCAAAGAGCCGTTCGCATGCCACACCTGAATGCATGTCGTTTGAGGCCGGCGGTTTAAGACGCTTGTCATGAGGAAATAGTTATCCGTTATCACCACTTTGCTTTTAAAAAGGATCAAAACAGCCTTCAAAAGATGCAGCGGATGTTTTTCGTTCAGATAAAAAGAGCCGACACCTTCCAGCTCTTTTTTCAGACTGACGGCGTGTCTCGTATACAAAACCGTCATTTCATAAGAAAGCGATTCAGCGTGCGCTTTGTAAGAACGGATGAGAGCCTGCGCATTCTCTTCAAAAGATACCAGCAGGGTCAGATGGTTCTTGGGCTTTACAGGCTTGAACAAAACGCCGAGAACAGACAGATATATAGAATAAAAAGCGGCGAATAAAGATCGCAAGTTCATAGATTACCAATCTCTTTTGCTGTTTTATTTGTTTAAAGCTGTTTCGTTTGATCTTCTGCCTGCTTGGAATACAGGCTTTTATTTGATTTATTATTTCTCAAAACGGTAAAAGCATACTTCGGAATGTTCAGCATCCTTTTCCATCTCCACGGATTCGTCACCAGTCTGTACAGCCATTCCAGATTCGTTTTGATCATCCATTCAGGGGCGCGTTTCACCGTTCCGCTGAACACATCAAAGCTTCCTCCCAAACCGATCGATACAGCCTGAGGGAAAAGATGTTTGTGTTCATAAATAAATTGTTCCTGATGGGGATATCCTAAGGCGACAAATACGAGATCGGGTTTCGCCCGGGAAATCTGTTTGGCGACGAAGCGTTTATCCGCTTCATAACCGTTGCTGGCTCCGACAACCTCAATATTCGGATACTCTTTGCTGATCCGGTTCAAAACGGCGTCAAGCACGTCTTGTTTAGCTCCGTATAAAAATATTTTTTTAGACTGCCGGTTTGCGAGGCCGAGCAGCGCAAGAAACACATCGAATCCCGCAATTCTTGATTTCAGCGGGTGCTGCGTCAAACGTGACATTAACACGACGCCGATACCATCCGGCAGGACGAAATCCGCGGAAGAAATGACTTGATGATAACCTTTGTCTTTCGCCGCAGCGTATCCGATCTCAGGATTGACCGTCGCAATGACGGCTCCTTGCTTCTGTGCGATATAATAAGTGTCTAAATATGAAATAAACTCCTGTAAATTTCCATTAACGTAAGAAAGGTTGTGCACCATTTCAGTCTGCATCTGCCGTCCTCCTTTTTGTACGGGATTTTCTTTCACTTTTTCGTGACTTAGGCTAAGCTTTATTTTAACATAATACCTTCAGTTAAACTTAACAATAGTTTTACAAAAATATAAATAAGATAACAATTTCTTTAATCATACGCGCAAAAACCCTGCTAAACTCCTATTGTAATAACATTTGTTAATAAGTGAAATTTAACTTCGTTTTACATTGGCTTAACCTTTTCAGGGCTATGTGATATAATGAGGTTCCATGAGTACGAAATTGGCACTTTAGTGATTAAGGATACAGCTGCGCAGCATTTCAGAGCAGTTGCTTGTTATACGTATGATGATAGAAAGGAGCTTTTGTTTCATGAAGAAGGTCATTACTTACGGAACGTTTGATTTACTGCATTGGGGTCATATTAAACTGCTTGAGCGCGCAAAGCAGCTTGGGGATTACCTTGTTGTTGCCATCTCAACAGACGAGTTCAACCTGCAAAAACAAAAAAAGGCCTACCACAGCTATGAACACAGAAAGCTGATTCTGGAAACGATCCGTTATGTCGACGAAGTCATTCCGGAAAACAGCTGGGATCAAAAAGTACGTGACGTAGCGGATCACAACATCGACGTGTTCGTAATGGGAGACGATTGGGAAGGCAAATTCGATTTCCTTAAAGATCAATGCGAAGTCATCTACCTCCCTAGAACCGAAGGCATTTCCACCACACAGATTAAAAAAGAAATTGCCGGGGTGTAATACGGAATTATTGAATGCATGAACTGTTCAAAGTACTTCTTATTTGCTGATAAGGAGTACTTTTTGATGCTTAAATAGGTTTGTTATAATAATCTGAGGGAATAGTATTATTTTGCAGTGTTTTACTAAATTCCATATGGTGAAAGGGAGAAAAAATTTGTCCAATCAGCCTATTAACGATAATAATGAGCTTCCCGATATGATGTATTATTTTATCTCAGGAGGCCTCCCGGATGATTACGGAGGTCTGACCAAATCACTATTATTGCGTTCTAAACTATTCGGAGAAGAGAGTCAAAAGAATACCGCCTTCCTTACTTTTAAATTTGATTTGGAATTTCGGAGAAAAAAAAACGAACTCTTTGAAAGAAAGAAAACCGACCCTCAATATACACAAGTTATCAACATGTATGATGACTTTTTAAGTAAAAGAACAAAAGGCAAGCGGATTTATTCGGAGAAAATTGAGCTGGATCAAATAAAAAAACATGTCAGCAAAGGGAAAGTAAGCAAAACTATCTCAAAAATATTCGGAAAATCATCAAACGATTATAATCTTTCCTATTATTCAGGCAGTGATGACGTGCGTTACGTAGATTACCTGAATGATGAAAAACAAGTAATCAAAAGGGAAGAATACAATAAAGAAGGAAAACCCGTCATTGTCTCTCATTTTGATACAAAGACGAATCAAATCTTCCTTCAGGAGTTTATCAACAACGAAAATGTCGTTTATCTGGAAAAGCACTTCATGTGGGATGACCAAAGTGAAGCAGTCAAACTCACACATTTTACTTGGTACTCAGAAGAAGACCCTTTAACCTTTAAAGATGAATTTGAGTTGCGCAGTTATTGGATTGATATTCTCCAAAAAGAAAACGATCGGCCTAAACTATTTCTGGTCGACAGCAGACTACAGGATAAACATGTCTTCAGAGTGAAAAAAGCGCCGTCATCTTATTATGCGGCGATTATTCACAATAAACATTATGGTGATAATAAGTTCCAGATCAAAGGACGCTATAAAGAACTTTTCGGCCAAATAAATAACCTTGATGCCGTATTTTTTATCACTGAGGAGCAGATTGCAGATTTCAGTTTGATTTCAGGGGAAAAAGAGACATTCTTTTTTACACCGCATACGATTAATAAACCGCTCGATGAAGAGGTTTTGAAAGTTCCGAGCGAACGAAATAAAGCGGTTATTATCTCTCGGATTGTACCAATGAAAAACCTGACGCATGCCGTTAAAGCGTTCAAACTTGTTGTAAATGAAATCCCGGATGCAAAACTGGAAATATTCGGTTCTGGAGGAGAAACAGAGAAAATCAAAAAGGAAATAAAAGCTCAAAACCTCAAGAATAATGTATTGCTGAAAGGATACACGAACAACCCCGATTACGAGTTTCAAAAAGCGTGGCTGACCATTTCAACTTCTCACTTTGAAGGCTTCGGTCTGTCCAATATGGAAGCATTGAGCAATGGATGCCCGGTCGTAACTTACGATTACGATTACGGTGCCAGAAGCTTGGTAGAAGATGGAGTAAACGGCTATGTAATTGAACAATATAATATAGAAAAGCTGGCTGAGGCCATTATCTCTTTAATGAGAGATGACAGCACTCACAAACAATTTTCACGTCAAGCCTTTAAAATGGCGGAGAAATACTCTAAACCAAACTATATTAAAAATTGGTCATATGCTCTTTTCAAAATGGTTGAAGTGAGAAAAGAAAAGGAACGGCTTGCTGAAAAAGTCGGTTCTAAAGAACACCCGATCACATCTTTTGAAAAAAATGCCAACGGATTAGCGATCAGCGTTTCAGTGTCTGACCAGAATGATGCATTTGAAAAAGTCCGAATGGTTGGGATTGATCGGAAAAACAAATCTGAAATCATATCCGTATCCGCTGATCAACCGGCTCAGCCATTTTATATAGATTTTGAAAAGGACATCCAAAAAGAAAAAATTGACGCAAATCATACTTCGGTTCTTGACTTTTACATTCAATATATAACAGCTGACCATATCCGTATTCTAAGAAGGGTATCCAGCCGTGAAGTCAATTTCGGCGAAAAAGATCAGTTTATGAATAACGGATATACTTTCGAACCTTATACGACTGTGAAAGGGAATTTCTCTATTAAATTAAACAAAAAGGATCACATCGATTAAGTGAAATCGGTTAAGTGAAGAGCTTTAATTCAGAGGAGCAGAAAATAAGTATGGATGAAAATACCGTGAGCAAATGTATTTTGAAAAGCTTAAAAAATAATGTGGGAGACCTGGCACTCTCTATTTCACTTGAAAGCGAAGAACCGTTAGCTGAGGAAGTGAAATGTTATTTAAAATTAAAAGAACGGCGTTCCGGAGCCGAGGATGTTGTTATTTTAGAGAAAGAGAGCCCGGCTCAATACAGTGCATCAATTAATATTCACTCGTTTCCTGAACCTTTAGAAATGGGACAGACTTATGATTTTTATGTGGTACTGGGGGAACCGGCAGCGGAAGAAGAACAGCCGAAGCAGGTGCGTTTAACCGTGGAAGCTGAAGCGATTGAGCGTGCCTACCACCTTGATCATACGACTGAGCTGTTAATTTTACCTTATACAACCGATAAGGGTAATTTCTCTTTAAAGGTAAAAAGAGAAGCGAAAATTGTGAAGTTTGATGAGATTCAGCTGAAGGCAGAAGAGATTATGATTTCAGGGTATGCAGGATATCTAAGTTCGGAGAATCAGCTTTCAGTTAAAAACCTGCAATTTGTCATTAAAAAAGGGGGAGAAGATCCCGTAGAGAAACATTTCCCTATTAAAATGACGAAAAAAACGGAGAATATTGAACAGCTTCGGGAAGATGCATTCACCCCTGAAATTTTTGATTTCCAAATAAAAATTCCATTAAAAGATATTCCTTATTCTCTGGAAAAACGATTTGTCTACCGTATGTTTATGGAGTTTCATTGTGAAAACGACGAAGCTGAACCTATTGTTCTCAGCAGCACTCCGCTTGTGCTCGGAGACAGAAAAAATAAACTGAAAGGCCTCATAAGCGTTGTGAATAAAGACAGCGGACCGGTCAGGTATGAGGTATATAAAAAGAAGAAAAAGCAGACTGTCTGTATCCGTGTGAACGACTACAGCCTGAAAACAAGGATGAGATACTTCATAAAAGGGAAGAAAAAACGTTTCATTTCCAAAATGAAAAAACTGAAAAAACGCAGAAATTCCCTTATTACGAAAGGTTATAAAGTTGTTTTCAGAATGGCGAGCAAAATGCCTGTTAAAAGTAAGACCATTATTTTTGAAAGCTTTAACGGCAAACAATACAGCTGTAATCCGAGAGCCATTTATGAATACATGCAAATCAATCATCCGGAATATAAAATGTATTGGAGCGTAAATAAACAGTATGCAGCGCCTTTTAAAGAGAAGGGCATTCAATACATTAACAGGCTTTCTATCAAGTGGCTGTTTGCTATGGCGCGGGCAGAATATTGGGTCGTCAACAGCCGTCTGCCTTTATGGATTCCAAAGCCGGAACATACAACCTATCTTCAAACATGGCACGGCACGCCTTTAAAAAGACTTGCAATGGATATGGAAGAAGTTCATATGCCGGGTACTAATACGAAAAAATATAAAAAGAATTTTATTAAAGAGGCATCCAATTGGGATTATTTAATTTCCCCTAATGCCTACTCGTCTGAGATATTTGCGCGCGCCTTCCAATTCGATAAAACTATGATTGAATCAGGTTATCCGAGAAATGATTTTCTTCATAATGATAATAATAATGAGACAATCACAGCGATAAAAAGAAGGTTAAACCTGCCTGAGGATAAGAAAATCATTCTTTATGCGCCGACATGGAGAGATGACCAGTTTTATGCTAAAGGCCGTTATAAATTTGACCTTGATTTAGACCTGCATAAATTAAGGGAAGAGCTCGGAGATGAATATCTCGTTATTCTGAGAATGCATTATCTTGTGGCCGAAAATTTTGACCTCGGTCCGTTTGAAGGGTTTGCTTACGACTTTTCTGCACACGAAGATATTCGGGAATTGTATATGATTTCAGATCTGTTAATTACCGATTACTCTTCTGTATTTTTCGATTTTGCAAATCTGAAACGCCCGATGCTGTTTTTTGTTCCCGATATTGAAACATACCGGGATAAACTCAGAGGGTTTTATTTCGATTTTGAGAAAGATGCTCCTGGTCCGTTAGTGAAAACGACAGAGGAAACGATCGAGGCAATCAAACATATTTCATCACCGGATTATCAGCACCCGGTTTCATTCAAACCTTTTTATGACAAATTCTGTTATCTTGAGTCAGGACATTCTTCTGAGAAAGTCGTGAAAATTGTGTTTGAATCTGAATAATAGAAAAACCCCTTTGTATCAAGGGGTTTTTCTATTATGCTTTACAAACCTTTTAGCAGCATTTGCATGCGGCTTGAAAGTGAAAAAAAATTTGATTTCTGGTACAATTATCAGCGATGCTTTATAAAATCAAATCAACCTAAGGAAGATTAAAATGAATGCTGTAGTGAAAATACTAAAAGAGCAAGTAACATCATTTCCTTTAATCATGCGTTTAGCAGCCTACGAAACAAAGTCTAAATATCAAATGAATTATTTAGGCGTTTTATGGCAGTTTTTAAATCCTCTTATTCAAATGCTTGCTTATTGGTTTGTTTTTGGATTGGGGATCAGAAAAGGGGGGCCGATGGCTACAGGTGCCGGAGAAGTGCCTTTTATTTTGTGGATGCTTGCAGGTCTGATACCGTGGTTTTTTATAAGTCCGACAATATTAGACGGATCAAATAGTGTATTTAAAAGAATTAAAATGGTGGCTAAAATGAATTTTCCAATCAGTTCTTTGCCGTCTGTCGCCATCGCTTCTAATTTGTTCAGTTATGCAATTATGATGGTGATCTATATCATTGCATTGCTCGCCAGCGGAATCTATCCGAGCCTTCATTGGCTTCAATATATTTATTATTTTGTTTGTCTGATGGCTTTCTTATTTTCGTTCAGCTTGTTTAATTCGACAATCAGCGTGCTGATCCGAGACTATCAGTTTCTTCTGCAGGCAGTGACAAGACTTTTGTTTTTCCTCCTGCCGGTTTTTTGGGATATTAACTCAAAGCTGGGGGCAGCTCACCCGGAATTGGTTCCTGTCTTGAAGCTGAATCCGCTTTTTTATATAATTGACGGTTTCAGGAACAGCTTATTAGATGGTCAGTGGTTCTTTCAAGATGTGAAATATACACTGTATTTCTGGCTGTTCACCTTATTTTTGTTAACAGTCGGTTCTGTTTTACACATGAAATTCAGAGATAAGTTTATTGACTTTCTTTAATACGTAAGGAGATTGTACGATGAAACTAAAGGTTTCGTTTCGAAATGTTTCAAAGCAGTATCATCTTTATGAAAAACAGTCGGATAAAATAAAAGGTTTGTTTTTCCCTGCTAAAGATAACGGTTTTTTCGCTGTGCGAAATGTCTCCTTTGATGTATATGAAGGGGAGACAATCGGCTTTGTGGGAATTAACGGATCGGGTAAATCGACGATGTCCAATCTGCTTGCAAAAGTGATACCGCCGACAAGCGGTGAAATTGAAATGAACGGCCAGCCGTCGCTGATTGCGATTGCAGCCGGTTTAAATAATGCTTTGACGGGCCGGGATAACATAAGACTTAAATGTTTAATGATGGGGCTGACAAATAAAGAAATCGATGAGATGTATGAAAGCATAGTTGAGTTTGCTGAGATCGGTGATTTTATTAATCAGCCGGTGAAAAACTATTCAAGCGGTATGAAGTCCCGCCTTGGTTTTGCTATTTCCGTGCATATAGATCCGGATATTTTAATCATTGATGAAGCCCTCTCCGTAGGAGACCAGACATTTTATCAGAAGTGTGTTGACCGGATCCAGGAATTTAAAGAACAAGGAAAAACCATTTTCTTTGTGAGTCATTCCATTGGTCAGATTGAAAAAATGTGTGACCGTGTGGCTTGGATGCACTATGGTGAATTAAGAATGTTCGACGACACTGAAACCGTCGTCAAAGAGTACAAAGCATTTATCGATTGGTTTAATAAACTCTCCAAAAAAGACAAAGAGAAATATAAGAAAGATCAGGTTGCTGAACGTAAAAAAGAATCGCCTGAGCAGCAGGCAATTGTGAAGGAACAAAAGAAAAATAGTAAATCCGGATCAGCAGTCAATGCTATTCAAATTGCTATTTTATCAATACTGCTTGTGTTTATGGCAGGAACCATGTTTTTCAGCGCCCCGCTTCGTACTATCGCTTCCTTCGGTAAGATCGGATATCAACATGATGTTAACAAGGGGAAAGACCAGATATTGGTGAACAAAAAAGGTTTCGTATTAAAAGACCAGACGCAGGCCTATAAAGATACAGAGCTGAAAAAAAAGGCGGACTTCCTTATTCCGTTCGGTGCTCAGGTGAAAGTGGTATCTGAAGACAGGCAATCAGCAAAGATTGAGGTCAATAATAAAACGTACTATATCCCGGAAAATGCAGCGGTCTATAACGAAAAAAGTTCAAATGTGAAAGCATCCGCTTTTTCTCCGTATGTAAAGCAGGGTGATATTGATCAACTTGTGTCACATCTCGGTGAGCGCGTTAATGATATTCAGCAAGAAATGAAAGAGCTGCAGAAAGAAGTAGTGAACGGCCGGGAGATGCTATATCTTAAAAATGGCGAGGTCAGTTATGTAGTGAATAATGGCAAGGCCGAGCAGCTTGTTTTCAGAGGAATATCAGCTATTACTCCGGCAGATCTATCCCTGAATAATAAAGATGTTATAAAGGGCAGCAGTGATCGGCAATTTATTGCGGCAAATGATAAATACGCTTTTATTATCAATAACGATAATCAAACTTTAACCTGCATTATAAAATAAAAAGCTGTTGGAATAAATCCAACAGCTTTTTTTCTTATAATTCATCTTTTCTTAACAGGTCTTCCATGAAAGGGATAAGGTGATCACGCAGTTCACGATCCTGCATCGCAAATTCTAATGTAGTGGTAATAAAACCCAGTTTTTCACCAACATCATATCTTTTGCCCTCAAAATCGTAAGCAAAAACCCGCTGGATTTCATTCAGCTTTTGAATAGCGTCTGTAAGCTGAATTTCTCCTCCGGCACCAATTTGCTGTTCTTCAAGGTACATGAAGATTTCAGGAGTGAAGACATAACGTCCCAGTATTGCCAGATTGGACGGAGCAGTCCCTTGAGCCGGCTTCTCAACAAAGTTCTTCACCTGATATCTGCGGCCTTCACTTGTCAGCGGATCAATAATTCCGTAACGATGGGTTTCTTCTTCAGGCACTTGCTGAACCCCTATAATAGAAGAAAGTGTTTTTTCATATTCATCCATCAGCTGGCGAAGCCCTGGTTTTTCAGCTTGAACGATATCATCTCCGAGAAGGACGGCGAATGGCTCGTCACCGATAAAATTACGTGCGCACCAAACGGCATGTCCAAGACCTTTTGGCTCCTTTTGCCGGATATAATGAATGTCAGCAAGATTAGAGGCTTTTCGGACTTTTTCTAAGAGTTCGACTTTCCCTTTTTCTTCTAGGTTTCTTTCCAGCTCTGGTGAGTAATCAAAATGGTCTTCAATGGCTCTCTTGCTTTTTCCCGTAACAATAATAATGTCTTCAATACCCGCTTCAACCGCTTCTTCAATTATGTATTGAATCGTTGGTTTGTCTACAATCGGAAGCATCTCTTTCGGCATGGCTTTTGTTGCCGGCAGAAAGCGTGTCCCTAAACCTGCAGCGGGAATTATGGCTTTGCGTACTTTTTTCACTTTAAAGCACCTTCCTTAGCGTCACTTAAATATAAGTTAAGATATCTATACAGACTCAGGCTTGCTGATATTTTCTGTATACCCGATATTTCATTTTTAACACTTTTAATGATATAAGATAAACCATTATTAAACAAGTTTTATCCGTAAAGCCTTAATGATATATCCTTTTTCATTTATGGGAAAAATAATACAAGATATTTAACTGGCGGATCATATCGTGTAAAATGGGTTGATAATGAAAAATGATCACAAACTTGATACAGGAGAAAGAGATATGAAAAAATTTAAAGTCATGACGGTATTCGGTACAAGGCCTGAAGCGATAAAAATGGCGCCCCTTGTGCTCGAATTAAAAAAACGCCCTGAAATAGAATCATATGTCACTGTGACTGCCCAGCATAGACAAATGCTGGATCAAGTTCTTCACGCATTTCAAATTAAGCCTGACTTTGATTTGAATATTATGAAAGAACGGCAGACGCTGGCTGAAATTACTTCAAACGCCCTGGTAAAACTGGACGGCCTGTTTAAGGAAATCAAACCTGATATTGTTCTTGTTCATGGTGACACGACAACAACCTTTGCCGGAAGCCTTGCAGCTTTCTATCACCAGATTGCAGTCGGACATGTGGAGGCCGGATTGCGCACGGGCAACAAATATTCACCTTTTCCGGAAGAATTGAATCGCCAAATGACCGGCTCGCTTGCTGATATCCACTTTGCTCCGACTCAGCAAGCGAAGCAAAATTTGTTGAATGAGAATAAAAAAGAAAGCTCCATTTTTGTTACCGGAAATACAGCGATTGATGCTTTGCATACAACGGTTCACTCTGAATACTCCCATAACATTATTGAAAAAATCGGCAATGACAGAATGATTTTACTGACGGCGCATCGCCGGGAAAATTTAGGTCAGCCGATGGAACTTATGTTTAAAGCCATCCGCCGGATCGCAGATGAATTCAGCGATGTGCAAGTCGTTTATCCGGTACACCTGAATCCCGCTGTACGTGAAGCTGCTGATAAGCACTTTGGTGATTCGGAGCGCGTCCATTTAATTGAACCTCTTGAAGTGATTGATTTCCACAATTTTGCGTCAAGGTCGTATTTTATTTTAACTGATTCAGGAGGCGTTCAGGAGGAAGCTCCTTCCTTAGGAAAGCCGGTTCTCGTATTGCGCGATACGACTGAACGGCCCGAAGGAGTGGAGGCGGGCACTCTGAAATTAGCCGGTACTGATGAAGAAACGATTTATCAGATGGCAAAACAGCTGCTGACAGACAAGCAGGAATATGAAAAAATGTCGCGGGCATCTAATCCCTATGGAGATGGCATGGCGTCAAGAAGGATTGCTGAGGGGCTGCTCTATCAATTCGGACTGCGTTCAGAGCGTCCTGATTCTTTCAAGGTGTAACAAAAAAGCAGCTCCGCATAATGTATGCGAAGCTGCTTTTTCTGCATTAGTTTAAAGGTTGAGGCTGCTTCTCAATTCTTTAGTAATGGAAGCAAGACCGTTTTCATCTGCTTTATAATAGTAAATTCCGTTGATTTTAGTGCCGTCACCCTTCAACTCATGCTGAATCACTTTCTTGCGGGCATCTTTATAGCCGGATTGAATATCCCACATATCATCAAAGGTTAAATTCGTTTTTACAGTGTTCTCTACTACTTTAAACATATCTCCGAATTTCGTGACAGAAGAGATACTTGCCCCTTTATTGATAATACCCTCTATAATCTGCCGCTGTCTGTCTTGGCGCCCGAAATCCCCTTTAGGATCTTCTTTTCTCATTCGTGAGTAAGCGAGGGCTTCATCACCGTTTAATGAAATATTGCCTTTGCTGAAGTAATAACCGTCATAGTTGAAAGCGAATGTACTGTTGACAGTGATGCCTCCTAAAGTGTCAACGACATCTTTAAAGCTTTCCATATTTACTTTAATGAAATAATCTACAGGAAGGTTCAAGAAATTCTCCACAGTATCTACTGCCATTTGCGTACCGCCAAATGCATATGAATGATTGATTTTATCCATCGTGCCTTTGCCGATAATTTTTGTATAAGTGTCACGCGGAATACTGACCATTTCCGTTGTTTTTGTCTTTGGATTGACAGTAAGGTAAATGAGCGAGTCGGCTCTTCCTTTATCATTTTTACGTTCGTCCACTCCCATGATCAAGACAGAGAACGGTTCTTGTTTATTTATTTTCACCTCAGTGCTGCGTTTATTCGATTTGTTAATGTCTTCGTGAATACTGGCGACGGTTGATGCCGCTTTATGCCATAGATAGTATGTAAAGCCGCCGGAAACTAAAATAAAAATGCCGATGATTGTCAGAAAGACCAGTAACAAAGTCTTTTTCTTTTTTCTTCGTTTACTTCTCATCTCAATACACCCCATCTGTTTTAAATTGGAAATCGAACTTCCAGTAAATGAAATATTTTATAATAGAATACAATAAATCCTAATATAGTCGAATGTTATCGAAAAAAGTTTCAATGTTTCTTAATTTTTCTTTAAAATAGATAATATATTGTCGATAATCCATAATGAGGTGAAAAAAATGAAAAAAATTTTCGGATGTTTGTTCTTTATACTGCTTCTCGCCGGGTGCGGAGTTAATAATGAAAAATCTCAGGGCGAGGATGCGGGTGAAAAGCTGGTAACGAAAGAGGGCACTTATGTAGGACTGGCGGATACTCATACAATAGAAGTCACTGTGGATCATGAACCGGTAAGTTTTGATATCACTGAAGAATCAGCCGACGATGTTAAGAATTTGGATAATGGCGACAAAGTGACAGTAAAATATCAAAAAAATAGCAAGGGACAGCTTATGCTGAAGGATATCGAACCGGCAAATTAATGAACAGGGGGACGCTGTAATCTTGAAAACTTGCAAACATTTAATAGGACTGACTCTAGCTGTTGTTATATTGCTTATACCGGCGGTTTCCTTTGCGGCAGATTCAAATATATCTGTTAAGCTGACAAATTACATAGGAAATCAATCAAGCATTTCTTTATCTCCAACCGGTTTTTATCAGGTTACCGGTGATCATGTGTCTGTAACCAACCGCTTTTCGGGGGCATCCCGATATGAGACGGCGGCTCTTGCATCTGACTCCCAATGGACGAATCCTAAAACCGTTATTCTCGTCAATCGTGATGTTTTTATCGATGCATTACCAGTAATTCCTCTGGCAAAAAAATTGGATGCGCCGGTGTTATTTACACAGCCGGACACTTTGACAAAAACAACAGAAAAACAGATTGCTAAGTTCAATCCCGATAATATTCTGGTCATCGGCGGGGCTAAAAGTATTTCAAAGGACGTTGAAAATAAGCTTAAGTCTTATGGAGCTGTGAAAAGAATCAGCGGGAAAAACCGTTATGTTCTGTCTGAAAACATTGCAAAACAAATGGGAAATTACGATAAAGCAATTGTTGTAACAGGGAATGTTTTTCAAGACGCTTTAGCCATTGCTCCGTATGCCGCTGCAAACGGCTATCCCATTTTACTGACTGAAAAGGATAAATTGCCGGATTATGATCTTCCGAAGCAAGTCATAATTATCGGGAGTTCGTTCAGCGTGAGTGATGCTGTAGAAAATCAAATTAAAAAAACTTCAACTGTGCAGCGAATACCCGGATCAACACGGTATGAATTGACTGCTAATATTATTAATCAGCTAAAGTTGAAGGCTGATAAAGTCGTCATGACTAATGGAACGAAATATGCTGATGTCCTGGTTGGCGCTTCTTTAGCCGCCAAAAAAAACAGCCAAATATTATATATCAAACAAGATGATGTTCCTTCAGCAGCTAAAACAGTGACAAAAGAGAAGGCGTCGTATGCATACGACTTTATCGGAAGTACAAGCTCCATTTCCGCCGGGGTTGAAAATGAGCTTTCAAACCATTTTTACTTAGCCGGCGGGAGCACATACAACTTACAAATCAATAATGGAAAGTTAAATCTTAATCATATTAAAACATATGGGAATTCATTGAGAATAAAACCGGAAACGTACAATGAATCCAACCGGATCAGTTTGAATGGAAAAGAATACTTGGGGACGGTTAATTTTTCAATAGAGTCAGGCAAATATATCAGACCTGTAAATGAAAACATTCCTTTTGAAGATTATTTAAAAGGTGTCGTACCGAATGAAATGCCTGCAAGCTGGTCTCTTGAAGCGCTGAAGGCGCAAACGGTTGCGGCAAGAACATACTCAATTACGAAGACCGGGAGCACTGTTGCTGATACTACTGCTTTTCAAGTATATGGCGGGTACAGCTGGAATGCCAATACAACGAAAGCAGTGCAGCAGACAAAAAATAAGGTGCTGACTTACAAAGGGAATTTAATTACGGCGGCTTATTCATCGAGTAATGGCGGTTATACAGAATCAAGCGGCGAAGTATGGGGTTCAAGCGTTCCTTATTTAACTGCGAAAAAAGACACAAAAGATCCTCAAACTGCCTGGAGTCTGACGCTTTCTAAGCAGCAAATCAATCCGGATTCAATTGATGTAAATAAGCCGGCCACTTGGTTTGCTTCAAAGAATGAGACAAATGCATCTCAACTGAGCGGTATTAAAAATTGGTTTTTAAAAAATAAAGAAACAGGCGCTTCCGCCATTAAAATTTTAAAAATAGAAGATCTTACATTCAGCGGAACAACTAAAGGACAGCGGGCTAAAACAGCAACTTTGAAAGTGAATTACGCTGTCAAACAAAACAATGGAAATTACGAGGCAAATAAAACATCTGCAATGACTGTGCCGGTGACTGAACTGAGAACGATGATCGGAGCCTCCGTGTTTAAAAGCACTTATGTGACCGTCAGTCAAAACGGTTCTGCTTTTACAATCAGCGGAAAGGGATACGGACACGGCATCGGAATGAGCCAATACGGCGCTAAGGCAAGAGCGGATTCAGGAGATTCATATAGTTCAATTTTAAAATTTTATTATCCGGGCACCACATTGACTGACTATTAAATAAACGAGAGCAGGAGGAAGGCAATTGCGTTCTTATCTTAAAGTCCTGATCATTTCTATGCTGGGACTCATCTTATTTATCCCGTCAGCCTTAGCTGACAACGCGGTTAAAAGAGTAGGGGGAAGCAACAGGTACGGTACGGCTGCTGCGCTTTCCAAGCAGGTGTATTCAACAGCGAGTACAGCTGTTGTCGTCGGCGGAGGTTCGTATGCAGATGCTATATCCGCTGCCCCGATGGCATATCAGAAAAATGCGCCGCTGCTTTACACAAACAAAGATAATTTGTCATCAGAGACGAAAACCCGTCTGAAAGAATTAAAAACAAAAACGGTCATTATCGTCGGCGGAACGCCTGCTGTCTCAGCAAATACAGCAAATCAAATCAAAGCGCTCGGCATCAGTGTTAAGAGAATTTCAGGAAGCAACCGATATGATACGGCAGCTAAAGTAGCAAAGGAAATGCCTGCCGCCTCAAAAGCCGTTATTGCAAACGGATTTTTATATGCTGACGCAATAGCTGCAATTCCATATGCCGCAAAGAACGGATATCCAATTTTGTTTACGAATCAAACAGCTATCAACAGTGCGACAGCAGGAGCTATAAAAAGCAAGGGGATCAAAAGCTCTATTGTAGCAGGGGGAACCGGGAGCATAAATGCCTCTGTCTTTAAAAAACTCCCTTCTCCAAAAAGAATCAGCGGAAGCAATCGATACGAACTTGCGGCCAATCTAGTTCAGCAATTAAATCTTCCGACAGGCAATGTATTCGTCAGCAATGGTTTCGGGTATGCAGACTCTATAGCGGGTGCTGCTCTTGCTGCAAAGAAAAAACAATCTATCATTCTGACAAACGGCAGCAATCTTTCAAAAGAAACAAGAGTCTTTATCGGGAGAAAAAAATTAAGCAGCTTTACCATTATCGGGAACACCCCGGCTGTCAGCTCAAATGTTGCAAACCAGCTGAAAAATCCGGCAGCGGGAAAAACAATTTTAATTGATCCGGGTCATGGAGGGAAAGATTCCGGTTCTATAGGTAACGGCATTTTAGAAAAAGACGTCAATCTTGATATCGCTAAAAGGCTGAATACAAAATTAAATGCTTCAGGTGCTCTGCCGGTCATGACGAGGTCTAATGATACATTTTATTCCTTGCAGGAAAGGGTAAATAAAGGTGCAACCGCAGGAGCGGATTTATTCATCAGCGTTCACGGCAATGCAAATGATGCAACTTCTGCAAACGGAACTGAGACCTACTATGATGAGACATATCAAGCCGCTGCAAGCAAACGCCTGGCAGGACAAATTCAGCCTAGGGTTGTTAATGCATTAAAAACAAGAGACAGAGAGGTTAAAACAGCTCCGTTCTATGTCATTAAGTATTCCAAAATGCCTAGTGTATTAGTAGAGACGGCTTTTATTACGAATCCGTCTGATGCAAGTAAATTAAAGCAAGCATCCTATAAGGAAAAGGCAGCTGCAGCCATCAATGATGGAATCGTGTCTTATTATAAGTAAAACTTTTATATATTTGTGTACGAGCCTGCTGGTCAAAATTGATCGGCAGGCTTTTTCGTTGTTTTCCGCTCATAATGATCCTTTTCAATTATAGTAGCGGCCGTTTATGGATATGAATAGATTTACAATAAAAAAACAATAATCGAAACATTCTAATAAACATTAACGCTTCCTTTACTTCCAATTAACATCCATCTGCTAAACTCACGGCATAGGTCATCAAACATCCCAACAAATCGTGAGGTGTGTGTCAGTGGGAGCAGAGAAAAGCATGAATGTAAATAATAACTATGCAGTGCGGCAGGGGACTTCCGCTGCCGTTACGGAAAGAACGGCCCGTTATTTGGCTTTTAAGCGATTCATGGACATTGTGTTTGCGCTTGCAGGGCTTTTGGCGGCGCTCCCGGTGATGGGCCTGTTCTCCATACTGATTCGTTTGGAGTCGCCCGGCCCGGCTTTTTATAAGCAGGAGCGGGTAGGCAAAGACGGGAAGCCGTTTTATTTGTATAAGCTCCGCTCTATGAAAATAGATGCTGAAAAATCGGGGGCGGTCTGGGCGCTGAAAAAGGATCCCCGCGTGACAAAGGTCGGCGCTTTTATCAGAAGGACCCGTATTGATGAGCTGCCGCAGCTGGTAAATGTGCTTCGGGGAGAAATGAGCCTGATCGGCCCGCGTCCCGAGCGGCCCGTGTTTACGGAACAGTTTCAGGCTGAGATTCCGGGGTTTACGGAGCGGCTGGCCGTTAAGCCGGGATTAAGCGGCTGGGCGCAGGTCAACGGGGGATATGACATGACACCGAGGGAAAAACTGATGTTTGACTTATACTATATCCGCAACCTGACCTTTTCATTGGAACTGAAGATTATGCTCAAAACGTGCAAGGTGATCTGGACCGGTGACGGGGCGCGATAAAAATTCTGGTCAGCAGACAAAAAAGTAGGGAAAACGATGCCTAGTATTACAAATCAAATCTTGAGCGGCGCCAAATGGACAAGTATTTCGACAGCGTGTATTACGGTCATTCAAATCATCCAATTCGCCCTGCTCGGGCGGGTCATGTCACTGGCTGAATTCGGTCTTGTCGGCATGATCACAACGGTAGTGGTGTTTGCCCAAATTGCGCTTGATATGGGTTTTGGCGCCGCGCTCATTCAAAAAGATCATGTGACTGATAAACAGATGTCTTCCTTGTACTGGCTGAATATCATAACGGGGCTTGCGCTGTTTGCGCTGCTGTTTTTCAGCAGTCCGCTCATCGCCGATTTTTATCGGCGGGAGGAGCTTGTCTATTTAATCCGCGTGCTGGCCGTCATGTTTTTAATCGCGCCGATCGGTCAGCAATACCAGTATATGCTGCAAAAAGCGCTGGCATTTAACACGTTAAGCAAGATTGAAATCTTTTCAAATGTGCTGTCCTTCGTGTATTTGGCGGCCGCGGTTTTTTATACGGACCCGATTCTCGCCTATGTGATTTCTCAGGTGCTGCTGCAATCGTCAAAAGGCATTCTGTACTGGATGGCCTGCAGAAAAACATGGAGACCGGCGTTCGTTTTTGATCTGAAAGGAATGAAAGGCTTCTTTTCTTTCGGGGCCTTTCAGCTGTCTTCCCGGCTTGTGAACCGGCTCGGAGCGAATATTGATATGATTCTGATCGGCAGTTTTATCGGCGCCGAGGCGCTCGGCATTTACAATCTGGCCTACCAGATTGTCACGCTTCCGGTATTAAAAATTAATCCGATCATTACGAGAGTCGCGTTTCCCGTCTTTGCGAAAAACAAGCATGAAAACAGCGTTATCAGAGAAGGATTTCTCAATATGACCAAAATACTCGCGCTGATATCCTTTCCGCTTTTGCTCGGTTTGGTTTCAGTGTCGGATGCATTCGTGGCTTCGGTATTCGGAGAAAAATGGCTGGCGGCTGTCCCGGTTTTAAACGTTCTCGCCATCGTCGGGATTTTAAGGGTTCTGATGAATCCGAACGGATCTGTGCTGCTCGCAAAAGGGCGGGCCGATCTGGCGTTTTATTGGGACGCCGGGGTGATGCTGCTGTATGGTGCATCTTTGTACGCCGCCGTGCTGTCCGGAAATCTCTTGACGGTAGCCTGGACGTACGCTTTCATCAGCATCCTGAATTTCCTGATCGGGCGCTGGCTGTTGGCATATGTCATTAAGCTGCGTCTGTCGGCTTACTTCAAAGCCGTGGCCAAACCGTTTCTGCTTACGGCGGCAATGGGTGTCATCGCCTTTACAGCCAGCTTCGGAACGGAGCGGATCAGCCTTGATGTCAAGCTGCGTCTGGCAATCTCTGTAGTCTGCGGCGCGTTGTGTTATTTATTCCTGTTAGGAAAAGCTTATCCGCATATGAAAAGTAAATTAAGAAAAGGACGTTTGCTATGAAGGTATTGTGGATGACAAGTGTATATCCGAGCAGTGAGAAGCCGGGAGAAGGGGTTTTTCATGAGACGCAGGCCCAAGAACTGAGAAAGCTTGGCGCGGAGATGACTGTCATTTGTCCGCGGCCGAAACTCGCCGCGCCATTCCGGGTGCTGAAAAAGACGTATCGGCAAAAGGATATAAGGCCGGCGCATGAATGGCGGAAAGGCGTGTCCGTCCACCGGCCGTTTTATCAGGCGGTTCCCGGGCAGCTGAAATGGGCGCAGCCGCATAAAAGAATGGCGTCATCGGTTCTTTCCGCGATTAAAAATCAAGGCCTGAAGCCCGATCTGATTCACGCGCATTTCGCCATGCCGTCAGGCGGAGCGGCCGCCATTGTGTCAAAGGCTTTAGGCATTCCGTATGTACTGACCTTGCATGGCAGTGATGTCAATGTCTATCCGCATTACAGCAAAAGCGCTCATCGCGCATTTACATTTGCGGTGCGGGAAGCAGCCGATATTTACGCTGTGAGCGGCAGTCTGCGGGAACAAATGAAAAAGCTCATCGAAGCGGAGTGCAGCGTGCTTCCGATCGGCATCACGCTTGACGCCTTCCGAGAAAGGAACGAGACGAAAGAAGCCGTCAGAAAACGGCTCGGCCTTCCTCCGGATAAAAAACTGATCGTGTTCATCGGCAGGCTTGTCAAAGAGAAAGGTGTTTTCGACTTATCAAAAGCCGTTCAGTCATTGGATGAAAATTATGAAGCTGTCTTTGTCGGTGACGGTCCCGCCGCATCTTCATTGCGGGAAGCCGCTCATATCGTCACGGGGCAAGTGCCGAACGACAAGGTACAGGACTATCTGCTGGCCTCGGATGTAATGGCGCTGCCGTCCTACAGCGAAGGCATGCCGACTGTGGTCATTGAGGCGCTCGCTCTGAAGGTGCCGGTAATCTGCACCGATGTCGGAGGATTGGCTTCTTTATTCGGGAAACACCGGGGGTTGCTGATCAAGCCGGGTTCACCTGAGACGCTGGCAGAATCGATTCTGCAATATGACGGAGGAGAGGCTTGGACGCCGCAAACAGCCGAGGAACTTTATCAAACCGTCCGCACGTATTTTGACGCAAGCCAAAACGCGAAAGCGCTGAAAGAGAAATACCGATCCGTAATGAACCGGGCCGGGCAAGAGGAGAACCTTTCGAAAGAGGGATGAAGCTGTGAAAAAAATCGCTGTATTAGGAACAGGGTATGTAGGTCTTGTATCTGGAACTTGTTTTGCGGAAATCGGCCATCATGTGACTTGCTGTGACATCAATGAAGCGAAAATCAGAAGCTTGCAAAACGGAGTCATCCCGATATATGAACCGGGGCTTGAGGAATTAGCTGAAAAAAATGTCAGTGCCGGGCGCTTATCCTTTACGGCCGGCATTGAGCCGGCTGTGAAAGCCGCTGATATCATCTATATCGCCGTCGGTACGCCGATGTCAAAGACGGGTGAAGCCGATCTGACCTACATTAAGGCAGCGGCGCAAACAATCGGAGAACAGCTGAACGGATACAAAATCATTGTCACCAAAAGCACTGTTCCGGTCGGGACGGGAAAGCTAATTTTCCAAATCGTCAGCGAAGCGTCAAAGGGAAAATATCCGTTTGATGTCGCGTCAAATCCTGAATTCCTCCGCGAAGGTTCGGCGGTGCGGGATACGATGCAGATGGAGCGGGCGGTCATCGGCGCCACAAGCGAACATGCCGCTTCGGTCATTGAAGAGCTTCATAAGCCGTTCCGTACGAAGGTCGTAAAGACCAATCTTGAAAGCGCGGAAATGATTAAGTATGCCGCAAATGCTTTTTTAGCCGCCAAAATATCTTTTATTAACGATATCGCCAATATTTGCGAACGTGTCGGGGCGGACATTTCCCACGTGTCAGAAGGCGTCGGTCTTGACAGCCGGATCGGGAATAAATTTCTGCAGGCGGGCATCGGATTCGGCGGATCCTGCTTTCCGAAGGATACAACGGCTTTATTGCATATCGCAAACGCCGCCGGCTATCCGTTTCAAATGATGGAAGCCGTCATTGAAACCAATCAGAAGCAGCGGGTCCGTATTACGGAAAAATTGAACCGCGCCATCGGGCCCTTAAAAGGGAAAACCGTGGCCGTACTGGGGCTGGCCTTTAAACCGCACACAAATGACGTCCGCTCCGCCCCGGCTCTTGATATCATCACAAGTCTTAAAGAGCAGGGCGCTCACGTGAAAGCGTATGATCCGATCGCGATTCCCGAAGCGTCAGCGATATTAGGAGACGGCGGCATTGAGTATCACACAGAGCTGTACAGTGCCATCAAAAACGCGGACGCATGCCTGATTACAACAGATTGGCCGGAAGTCAAGGAGATGGATCTTAAGAGAGTGAAGCAGCTGCTCAAACAGCCGGTCATCATTGACGGCAGAAATATGTTTCCGCTGGAGTATATGAGGGTTTCAGGATTCACTTATCATTCCGTCGGACGTCCGGCGGTTCATGCCGATCGGCAAATAAAAGAACTGGCAAGATAGAAAAAGATTTGTCTTCAGGCTCTCGGCAGCCCGGCTCGGCTGCCGGTTTTGGAAAGGGGTTTGCCATGTGAGTATCAAACGTTCAGCGGCACATGTTCTTGTGCTGCTTGCCGCTCTCATTACAGGAGGATTCATCATGCTGGAGGCGGTCAGGGCGGATGCCGGCTTCGGAAAAATCACCGTGCTGCTGCTTGCCGCCATGATCGGCATTGCCGGACTTGCTTTGCTATCCGCCTTTACAACAAACGGTCAGATGTTTATGGGGCTCATTTACATACTGATCGCGTGTACATTTTTAAACCAGGCCTTCTTTGCGGTCCATCTCGGATTTTTCAGCTTATTTATATACCGGCTGTTATTAATCGGAGCGGGCGCCCTTCACATCGCCGGCATCCTGACAAACCGTCATCATATTGACAGATGGAATCGGGTGAATGTAAAAGGGGTTCTGATGTTTTTCGCCTTATGGTTTACATACGGTCTCCTATCGTTATTGTGGGCAAAATCCGTGACGTACGGGATTAAATATTTAGCTTTAATGGGAATGGGCATGTTTCTGATTTATCTTATTGTCATGTTCATTCAGCGCTTTGATCAGCTGATGGTTTTTTACGGCATATGGCTTGTGATGACCATTTTTGTGATGGCGATCGGCTTTTACAATCATTTTACACACCACCATCTGCCGAGCTCCACGCTTTATAACGGCCCGCAGTACAAACAGCATTATCCGACGTCCGTTTTCTTTAATCAAAATGATTTCGCGACGTTTTTGTGCATCAGTTTCTTTCTGTATGCGGCGGCGGTGAAAAATATGAAAAACGGCTATGTGAAGGCCGTCAGCCTGCTCTTTGCGATCTGCGCTTTGTATTTAATCATTTTGACCGGTTCGCGCGCGAGTCTGCTGGGCATATGCGCGGGGGCGGCTGTATACGTCTTCATCCTGCTGCCTTCCCTGTTGAAAAAACTCGCGCTGTACGTTGCGGGAGCGGGTGCGGCGCTGTTTGCGGTTTTATTTGCGGACCGTATCACCAATGCCGTCTTGAATCTGTTTTCAGCTCCGCAGGCGATGCCGGGACAGCAACCGCTTCCTTCCAACCTCGCGAGGGCGAATCTTTTAAAGAACGCCTTTCACTATGTGATTGATTCCTGGGGGTTCGGAGTGGGTGCCGGAAACGTCTCTTACTATTTAAAAGCGGAGCCCGTTTATGATACGGGCGGCGTAGTTGAGGTGCACAACTGGCTCGTCGAGATTATGGCGAACTTCGGCGTGCTTACGATGCTCGGTTACCTGACAGTCTATTTGTTCCTTTTTTGGACACTTTATAAATGTCATGAAAGAAAATTGGAAAATCAGTCAAGACTGATCACAGAAGGACTTATCACGGCGATGGCCGGTTTTTTGGTAAGCAGCATCAGCCCAAGCTCCGTATCAAATTTATTTTTCCACTGGGTATTTCTCTCGCTCGTGATCGCGGCGGTCAATATATTGAGGCGTTTACAAAAGGAGCCTGCCGTCACGGCGTACTATGAAAAACAGGGAGATGCGAGATGAAGGATATGTTGACAAGAATAACCCGGCGTATCAAAAAGAATATCATTTGGATCATTGCGCTGCCCGTTGTGTTAGGGGCGGCGGGATATATATTGCCGTCAAAAATCAGCGGAAGCAGCAGTTTTACATCAGAAGCCGCGATCGCCGCGGGAAATTATGATCATCCGCTTTATAATAATACAAAAGAAATCCCGCTCCTTTTGACGAGCGATGCCTTTTTAAAGCAGGCTCTGCCTGATAAAACAGATGAAGAAAGAGCGGCCGTGAAAAGTAAACTGACTGTCGAAACACAATCAGATTCATTGATCACGGTCAGCTACAGCGGCCAAAACAAACAGGAGACCGAATCGGTGTTTCAAGCCGTCATAAAAACTTTTCTGAAGAATGATCAGGATCTGTTTGAAAAACGGGCAAAAGTAGTGCGGCAGAGTATTGCTGCGCTTGAAGGAGAAACCGTCAGTGCGGACGCCAAAGTGGATAAGGAACGATTTTTATACGAATTGAAAAATACGCAGCTGAACCTGAAAGCGGCCGGCGTCATCAATTCAGAGCCGATGAATGAAACGGCGGGACAAGGCATGCCGCCGAAAAAGAAAGCGGTTCTGGGCGTTTTAATCGGCATTGCAGTTGCATTTATGTTCATTGTCATTCCTGAGTTTTTTAGAGAGTCCTTGTAAAAATCGCGATGGAGATGTGACCATGACAAACTGGAAACCTTTCGTATCTGTCATTACACCGTCTTATAACGCAAGTGAATATATCGAAGACACGATTCAGTCCGTTTTACATCAAAGCCACCCGCATTGGGAAATGATTATTGCGGATGATTGTTCAACGGACGGAACGAGAGATATTTTACGGCAATATGAACAAAAGGATGAGCGGATCCGCGTCGTTTATTTAGAGAAAAACGGGGGAGCCGCGGCTGCCAGAAATACAGCCCTTAAACATGCCAAGGGCCGTTATGTCGCATTTCTGGACAGCGATGACAGATGGAAAAAGGAAAAGCTTCAAAAACAGCTTGCGTTTATGGCAGAGCGGTCCTGTGCTTTTTCATTTACGGGCTACAGCGTCATGGAGCAGGACGGAACGCCGACGGACAAAACGATTCAAGCCCCTCAAAGCCTGTCATATGATGAAGCTTTAAAAAACACGATTATCGGCTGTTTAACGGTCATGATTGACAGAGAGCAGACGGGGCAGATTCAAATGCCTGATATCAGAACGCGGCAGGATTTAGCGACATGGCTTTCCCTGCTGAAAAGGGGATTTACGGCTTACGGCCTGAATGAGTGCCTTTCAGAATACAGGCTTGTGCAGAATTCGATTTCAAGCAACAAGTGGAAAGCCGCAAAAAAAACGTGGTTTGTTTATAGAGAAATTGAGCGCCTGCATTTTATCAAGGCTTCGTGGTGTTTTATGCAATATGCGAAAAACGCGGTCTTGAAAAGACTGTAGGCGTCAGAGGAGCTGGGTGATGAAGGTGGAACCGATTATTCACGTAATCGTCGGAGCGGCGGAATGGGGGCATGACCGGCTGAGATACAGACGGCACCGGCTGGCTGAATTTCTCGCCCGGCAAAAAGAAACGAAAAGCGTCATTTGGGTATGCCCGTCTCCGCGAGCCAATGATGGTCAGATGGCCGGGATCGCCGAGGGAATCCGGCAGTTCACTGTAAAGGATCTCATGCAGCAAAAAGCTTTCCGCTTCGGCAGGTATACAGACATGTGCTACAGGCATAAGCTTTCACCATTGGTGAACGTGCTGAAGGAAGAAGGAGAAGGGGCCCGCTGCTGCTTATGGTACACCTTCCCCGGTTTTCCGCTGCTGGCAGATCTGTTTCCTTGGGATGAAGTGATTTACGATTGCAGTGATCTGTGGGCCGCTCCGATCAGCGGCCGGTCCGGAGTGCTGTCAAATGTTAGAAGCAACATCATTAAACAGGCGGAAATGAGAATCATTCAGCGTGCCGATTCCATTACATGTACATCTGACTGTCTGCACCAGGAGGTCGGAAAAAAGCTGGAGAATCCGCACCAGAAAGTGTTCACCATTGAAAACGGTGTGGAATATGACCTGTTTTCACGGGAAAATAAACAGCCGGATGAAGACATTTTACGGGGACGGAACGGAACGGTTCTCGGTTTTATCGGCGGAATCAAACCGAAGCTCGATTTTGCGCTTCTGGCGAAAACGGCAGATGTGAGGCCTGACTGGACGATTTTATTGGTAGGCCCGAACACGGCTCAGGACGATTCGGATTTCAAGTCGCTTCTGGAGCGTCCGAATGTCATCTGGACGGGACCTGCCGCCCCGAATGAAGTGCCGTCCTATATGCAGCTTGTCGACATCGGCATCATGCCGTATAAAAATTCCCCTTATAATGATGCGGTATTTCCGCTTAAGCTTTTTGAATTTTTAGCCGCCGGGAAACCGGTTGTCGGCTGCAACCTTTCTTCTACGTCAAAAATCAAAAGGGCTTTCGTCTATGAATACGTTGAAGGGAGTGACCCCGCAGATTTCATCGCGGCCTGCGACGCGCTTCTGGCAGCGGACCGCAGCGGATCATATGAGGCTTTGCGCCGTGAATTGGCCCGGAGACGGGATTGGAATGTTTTATTCGGCCGAATGCTCGAATGCACGGGTATATTGAAAAATGCGCAATCCCATTAAAAGGGAAAGCGCATTTTTTGATTTGCGTGTTTCTTTTTGATGATGCTTGTTATAATAACTAGTAAGAATTATAATGGAAGGAACGGTTCAATATCAGAAAAGACTTCATATAATTCCAAAGGAGACTTCTTTATGCTTGACGAACGCATGTTTCGCATAGTTGTTGCGTTTTTTGTCTCTCTGCTAACGGTTTTAATCCTAACTCCTATCGTAAAAAAAATTGCGATCAAAATAGGTGCAGTTGACCAGCCCAGCAACCGAAAAGTACATGATAAAATAATGCCCCGTATGGGCGGCTTGGCCATCTTTATCGGCGTAGCGGCGGGTGTGCTCGCGGCCGGCATATATAATGAAACGAAAATGACCGCCATCACGGTGGGTGCGTTTATTATTGTTATTTTAGGAATCCTTGATGATAAATACCAATTAAGCGCAAAGGTAAAGTTTTTCGTCCAGCTGGCCGTGGCCATTATGATTGTGAGCACGGGACTGAAAATGGACTTTTTCTCCGTACCGTTTTTAACGGAACGTTTAGAATTGGGATGGGTCGCTTACCCGCTGACTGTGTTATGGATCGTCGGTATTACGAACGCGATGAACCTGATTGACGGTTTGGACGGACTCGCTGCCGGCCTGTCGGTCATCGGACTCTCCACTATCGCCGTTATGGCGTTGTCCGGAGGGAAAATCCTTATTCTGTCACTTTCACTTGTCGTGATAGGAAGCACACTCGGATTTTTATTTTATAATTTTCACCCGGCAAAGATATTTATGGGAGATACCGGATCGCTCTTTCTCGGATACGTCATCTCAGTACTCTCATTATTAGGTCTTTATAAAAGTGTTACTTTATTCAGTATCATCATTCCGATCATCATTTTGGGCGTGCCGATTTTTGATACGACATTCGCCGTCATCAGGCGGATTTTAAACAAACAGCCGATCTCAGCGCCTGATAAGTCACATATACACCACCGGCTGATGGCCTTCGGGCTGTCACACCGCACGGCTGTCATTATCATTTATTTAATCGGCTTTATTTTCAGCGTCAGTGCCATCCTGCTGAAAAGCGCGACCATATGGCTTTCGCTGTTTATTATTTTTGTATTGATTGTATTTATGCAAATCATAGCAGAGGTCACAGGGTTAGTAAATGAACAATTTAAACCATTTACCAAGTTTTACAAGAGATTGGTAAAGAAAAATTAAAAAGAGCAGATCATGCGAATGGTCTGCTTTTTTGTGGATTCTGCTATTCTCTTATTATATAAAAAAACCCGATCCTGCTCAAAGGATCGGGTTTACTCTTAATAGCCTGTTGTGCCGCCGGACTGTGTGCTGTCCGTACCGTTTGCACCAGCAGTGCCGTTGGTTGAATCGGTTGTGCCGCTTGTTCCTGTGCTGTCAGAAGTTGAATCAGTCGTGCTGTCTGTTCCCGTGCTGCTTCCGGATGGGTAATCCAGATGTTTCTGCAATTCCTGCCGTACTTTTTCGAGATTGGTCGGATCGGGCTGGAAATAATATGTTCCGCCTGTAGACGCGGTTCCGCCGCCGCCTAAATATAAATCTGATCCTGTTATGGTCAGTGTATCAATCTTTTTGCTGGTAAAGCCGCTGTAAATCTGCTGAAGGGCGAGTCCTTCAGTGATTCGGATATTCGTTTGTACATTATTGCTCGCTGTTTCAGCGATTTTATCGATTTTAGCAATATTTCCAGCCTTAGACATTTGGTCGATCAGTGCATTTAGGATTTGCTTTTGGCGGTCATTACGGCCGAAGTCTCCGCGTTTATCCTGCTTTCTCATGCGTGCGTAAGCCAGAGCCTGCTCACCGTTCAAATGCATGTTTCCTTTCTTGAAGTAGATCCGTTTCTTTTTACTGACGTCACTCATCTCGTCGAAGTCAAAAGGCACTTTTACATTGACTCCGCCGACTTCATCAATAACATCCTTAAAGCCGTTAAAATCGACAGTGACATACTTATCAATCGGTATGCCTAATAAGTCTTCGACGGTTGAGACGGTTTCATCCGCCCCGCCTTTAGCAAAAGCCGCATTGATTTTTGATTTTTTACCGGTTGTATCGCCGGCAAGCGTCACCCGCGTATCACGCGGAATACTCAGCATTTTCATTGTTTTATTTCTCGGATCAAGGGTAACGACAATAAGAGAGTCTGATCGTCCGCCTTTTCCGCTTGTGGCATAATTTTCGATCCCCATAAACAAAATGGAGAACGGTTTTTTCTTCATATCGATGACTTTATCCCGAAGTTTTGATTTGTCTCCGCGGGAAAGGGCATCATATGCATTATCTGCCGCATTGATCGTTTTGTATACTTTGTATCCGCCAAACCCGGCAGCGACTAACAAAACGAGGGTAAGCAGCAGCAAAATCCGTTTGAATATGATCTTTCGTTTGCTTTTCTTTTTCTTTCGAACACGCACTCTTACACGTTCAGCCATTACATTAGTCTCCTTTAGGGCTGACGTCTGTTTCTAAATACGTCAGTTCTCCCTCTGTATTCTTACTCTTGCCGTTCGTCAGCTCTGTCATCCATTTTATAAACTCGTCTTTGTCTTTTTCTTCAACGTACGTTTCAAATTCGACATGATCCGCATAATGGATATCTTTCAGTAAAAAAACTGATTCTCTCAGTTCGTTCTCTATCTTGCCGAGCCACGTATAATCCGCTGATGTATGCATAATCCGCATCAGCTTCCGCTCCGTAACTCCTATATGATTTAAGCCTTCAGACACTGACTTCCCATATGCACGAATCAATCCGCCTGCACCGAGCTTTATTCCGCCGAAATACCGGGTAACCACCGCGCAGGTATCTTTCAGACCGCGTTTTTTCAGCACTTCCAGCATGGGGACGCCGGCTGTGCCGCTTGGTTCTCCGTCATCATTCGCCTTTTGTATATGGTCGGTTTCGCCGATCAGATAAGCTGAGCAGTTATGAGTCGCATTCCAGTGCTGTTTTTTTATCTTTTGTATAAATTCCTGCGCTTCCTCTTCAGAAGCAGCACGGCTCAGGTGACAGATAAAACGCGATTTTTCAATCACAATCTCATGTTCACCCGTTTCTTTAACTGTTAAATAGCTGTGCAGCATGATTGCTGGACCCTCCTGACAAGCATTAAAAGACTTGTTTCTACAAATTCGAACAGACTTTAGAATTTTTGCGCATATTTTGGTATCATGAAAGAGTAAGATACTATATAAAAATGTTTTTTTCTAGAATATACGCATTCTTTCATTATAATTCGACATAAATTGCAGTTCAATTACATTTATAATAAAAATACATAACAACACCGTTACGGAGGGAGACAGATGAATAAATCGAAGATGGACTCCAAAGTTTTGGATTCTATACTTATGAAAATGCTGAAAACCGTGGACGGGAGTAAGGACGAGGTTTTTCAAATCGGAGAGCAGTCGCGCCAGCAATATGAGCAGCTGGTTGAAGAACTCAAACAGATCAAACAGCAGGTCTACGAAGTCATTGAGCTGGGCGACAAACTTGAAGTTCATACGCGGCACGCACGAAACCGCTTGTCTGAAGTAAGCAGAAATTTCCATAAGTTCAGCGAAGAAGAAATTCGCAACGCCTATGAAAAGGCGCACAAACTTCAAGTGGAACTGACGATGATCCAACAGCGTGAAAAGCAGCTGCGGGAGCGCAGAGATGATTTAGAACGCCGGCTTTTAGGTCTTCAGGAAATCATTGAACGGTCAGAATCATTGGTCAGCCAAATAACCGTCGTTCTGAATTACCTGAATCAAGACCTTCGCCAAGTAGGGCTTCTTCTTGCCGATGCGCAGGCTAAACAAGATTTCGGTTTAAGAATCATTGAAGCCCAAGAGGAAGAAAGAAAAAGAGTTTCCAGAGAAATTCATGACGGTCCCGCGCAAATGCTGGCAAATGTCATGATGAGATCGGAATTAATTGAACGGATCTTCCGCGACCGCGGCACGGAGGACGGATTTCAGGAAATCAGAAATCTGCGGCAGAATGTGCGGAATGCCCTTTACGAAGTCAGAAGGATTATATATGATTTAAGACCGATGGCATTGGACGATCTCGGGCTGATTCCGACACTGAGAAAATATCTTTATACAACTGAAGAATACAACGGAAAGGTGAAAATACATTTTCAGTGCATCGGAGACACGGAGAACCAAAGGCTTGCCCCGCAATTTGAAGTGGCGCTTTTCCGTCTCGCTCAGGAAGCCGTCACAAATGCACTCAAGCATTCAGAATCAGAGGAAATTACAGTAAAAGTGGAAGTAACCGCTGATTTTGTCGTTCTCATCATTAAGGATAATGGAAAAGGCTTTGATATTAAGGATGCTAAACAAAAGAAAAACAAGTCATTCGGCTTGCTGGGAATGAAAGAAAGAGTAGATCTGCTTGAAGGAACGATAACGATAGACTCTAAAATAGGTCTTGGGACATTTATCATGATTAAGGTTCCGTTATCTCTCGGCCTATAATTTGTTAAATAGAGCCAAAAGACATATTGACCGAACAGCGGCGTATATAGAACAATAGGATAAGGAGGCGTAGCGTGTGACTAAAGTAAATATTGTTATTATCGACGACCATCAACTATTCCGTGAGGGTGTAAAAAGAATATTGGATTTTGAACCTACCTTTGAAGTGGTAGCAGAAGGTGACGATGGAGATGAGGCGGCTCGAATCGTCGAGCATTATCATCCCGATGTTGTCATAATGGACATCAATATGCCGAATGTAAATGGAGTAGAGGCTACTAAACAGCTTGTTGAGCTGTACCCTGAATCTAAGGTGATTATCCTCTCCATCCATGATGATGAAAACTATGTGACTCATGCTTTAAAAACAGGTGCAAGAGGCTATCTCCTGAAAGAGATGGACGCAGATACTTTAATCGAAGCAGTGAAAGTGGTAGCCGAGGGTGGTTCTTACCTTCACCCGAAAGTAACCCACAATCTTGTCAACGAATTCCGCCGTCTTGCGACAAGCGGAGTTTCTGCTCATCCTCAGCATGAGGTTTACCCGGAAATCCGGAGACCATTACATATATTAACGAGACGGGAATGTGAAGTGCTGCAAATGCTTGCAGACGGAAAAAGCAACCGCGGAATCGGTGAATCATTGTTTATCAGTGAGAAAACAGTGAAAAATCACGTGAGTAATATTTTGCAAAAAATGAACGTTAATGACCGGACACAAGCCGTTGTCGTAGCCATTAAAAACGGCTGGGTAGAGATGCGTTAGTCATGTGTGAGAAGACTTGCCTGTTATGGCAAGTCTTTTTTTACAGCTGCATATCTATTAAAATACTTATTAAGTACTTAATAAGGCAGGTAAAGTGATGAAGATTGCAGTTGTAACAGACAGTACAGCATATATTCCGAAAGAGATGAGAGAAGAACATCATATTCATATGATTCCTCTCCAAGTGGTTTTCGGTGAAAAAACATTCCGCGAAGAAACAGAACTCGACTGGAGAAGTTTTTATAAAGAAGTAAAAAATCATGATGAGCTGCCGACTACGTCCCAGCCTTCTTTCGGTGAATTAATCGCATTGTACGAAGAACTGGGCAAAACATATGATGCAGTCATAAGCATACATTTGTCCAGCGGAATCAGCGGAACTTATAACAGCGCCGCCTCGGCAAACACTATGGTTGATCATATTAAAGTTTATCCCTTTGATTCAGAGATCAGCTGTTTGGCACAAGGTTTTTATGCATTAAAGGCAGCACAGCTCATTAAAGACGGTGTTGACTCACCGGAAGAGATTATAAAAGAGCTGGAAGAAATGAAAAAAACAGTCCGTGCGTATTTTATGGTGGACGATTTATCACACCTCCAGCGGGGCGGGCGTCTAAGCAGTGCTCAGGCTTTTATCGGCGGTCTGTTAAAGGTAAAGCCTATTCTTCATTTTGACAATAAGGTAATTGTTCCTTTTGAGAAGATTCGGACACGCAAAAAAGCGATTTCGAGAATTTTTGAGCTGTTTGGGGAGGATGCAAGTAAAGGAATCCCGATGCGGGCCGCTGTCATCCATGCAAACAGGGAAGAAGAAGCGGCGGATATTATACAGGAGTTAAGCGGTAAATATCCTCATGTCGAATTCTATAACAGCTATTTCGGTGCCGTGATCGGAACCCATTTGGGCGAAGGCGCCATCGGAATCGGCTGGTGCTTTAAAAACTAAGTGAAAATCTCCGTTTTCAAGGGCGGAGATTTTTTTATTATTAAGTTTTCGTGATTCGACAAAAAAATTCCCGGCAGGCATACTTTGAGCAGAAAGGAGGCAGGGAGATGTCCGAAGGTGCTTCAGAATTTTCAGAGGTGCGGGATTTCTTTTACGGCCGGCATTTATTGAGATCTGAGATACCGTTTTCAGATCATCGCATCAAGCGTTTTACAGAAAAAGAATATATAACGGCCGAGCCGTCAATCATCCGCCGGAAAAACCGTTACGTCTGCCAACGATGCGGTCAGTCTGATCAAGCCAGCTTTGCGGCATTTTGGGCGCCCTCTGCCAAAAGGCAGATTACCTATTGCCGTGCCTGTGTCATGATGGGAAGGGCTGATGAACTGACATCATTATATTATTGGAATCAAGCCCCTGAAAACAGCTGGGAGCTTGTAAAGCTTTCTTGGGAAGGAACACTGACAGACGGACAGAAGCGGGCGGCCGCCGCGCTTACAGATGCGATAAAAGAGAGACAAGAGCTTTTAGTATGGGCGGTTTGCGGATCAGGGAAAACAGAGATGCTGTTTCCGGGTATCGAGTTTGCGCTGAATCACGGTTTGCGCGTCTGTGTCGCGACTCCGCGTACAGATGTCGTACTTGAACTGCTGCCGAGACTGAAAAAAGCATTTGAGAAAGTCGAAGTTTCTGCTTTGTACGGCGGCAGCGAAGACAAAGGCCGCTTGACTCCGCTGATGATTTCAACCGCTCACCAGCTGATGCGCTATCGAGACATTTTTGATGTCATGATAATAGATGAAGTAGATGCGTTTCCTTTTTCAGCCGATGAGACATTAAGATTCGCTGTTGATAAAGCGAGGAAGAAAAACAGCGCCCTTGTTTATGTAACGGCGACTCCTTCAGACACATTAAAAAAGAAGGCTGAAGCCGGTTTGCTGAAAAGCGTCCGCATACCGGCCAGATATCATCGGAAACCCCTCCCGGAGCCGCGTTTTTTGTGGTGCGGAAATTGGAAGAAGAAGCTTCAGAAAGGAAAACTGCCGCGCTCTGTAACGGATTGGGTCCGCCAAAAACTTCAATTACAGCTGCCGGTTTTCTTATTCGTTCCGTCTGTACATGTATTGAAAAAGACAACGGATTATTTTCGGAAATTAAACATACGGGCAGAAGGCGTACATGCGGAAGACACATTCAGAAAGGATAAAGTGAAACGGTTCAGAGACGGCCGGCTTGACCTGCTGGTAACGACTACGGTTTTAGAAAGAGGGGTTACCGTGCCCAAAGTTCAGACATGTGTCCTCGGCGCAGAAGCACCTATCTTTACCGAGAGCGCGCTCGTGCAGATCGCGGGCAGAACGGGAAGGCATTATAAACATTTCAGCGGTGATGTCGTCATGTTTCATTTCGGAATTACAAACGGAATGAAAAAAGCAAAAAAACATATAGAACATATGAACAAATTGGCACAAAAAAGTAAATTGTTGGACTAGTTAATTTCAGAAAACGTGATACAGTATACTCATACTTTCCTATGAGGAGCTGTCAGCATGCTTGTCAATTGTAAAGAAATCATATTAAAGGAACTTCTCGACCGCCATATGCCTAAGCTTCATATGAAATGCACATGCCGGGTATGCAAAAATGATGTACTGGCACTTTCACTAAACCGGGCTGAACCGGCATATGTTACAGATAAAAAGAAAGTTGCTTATGCAAAAGCAGAGATAGTTGATAAACAGAAAAATACGGCGCTGCTTGTCATTCTGGCTGAATCAGCGGCGATTGTTTCGGTTAATCCAAGCGAGTTCTGTGAAACTCGGGAAGGAGCGTAATATCTCTGAATTGTTTATTGTGTGACTCACCAATTTCAAGTTCATTGACTTGGAGATCTCTGTTTTCTCTGGCGCCGGGGCAAGAGGTATGCAGCATATGCAGCAGCCAATTCGAAAAAATTGAAGGCCCCGTATGCAGTATATGCGGGAGGCCTCGGGAGTCAAATGAAAAATGCGCTGATTGTGCGGCCCGGGAATCAAAAACGGAAAAGCGCTTTTTGCTGCGGCAAAACCGTTCGGTATATTTGTATAATGATGCGATGAAGGACTCATTGGCCCGGTTTAAATTCAGGGGTGATGCGAAAATCATTCAAGCATTTGAACGTGACTTTGCTGCCGGCTTTAAAGCGGCATATCCATCAAATACACATACTCTCATCCCTATTCCGCTGAGCGGCGAACGGCTGGCGGAACGCGGATTCAATCAATCCGAGCTGCTGGCCTCTCTGCTCGGAATGCCCGTCATTTTCCCCCTCATCCGACTAAACAATGAAAAACAATCCAAAAAGAGCAAAACAGAAAGGCTGTCCGCAGAAAAAAAGTTTTCAGCAGCCGAAAACTCCGCCGAAGGTATGAACGTCATCTTAATAGACGATATTTATACGACGGGCGCCACACTGCATCAAGCCGCCGAAGTCCTGCTGACAGCGGGTAAAGCGTCATCGGTCTCCTCTTTTACTTTAATCAGGAGCTAAATCATTCTTTTTTTCTGCCGATATAATTGATAGAAATATAAGGCAGATTAAAGAAGGAATAGGAGTTAATACGATGGGTGAATTGGCGAATTGTCCAAAATGCAATGCTTTATTTTTTAAAACGAACCTGCAGACCGTGTGCCAGGCATGTATTAAAGAAGAAGAAAAAGCATTTGAAACCGTCTATAAATTTTTGAGAAAGCAGATCAACAGACAGTCGACGATGCAGCAGATCACTGAGGAAACAGGTGTGGATGAAGAGCTGATCCTCAAGTTTATCAAACAAAAAAGGATTCAGATCAGCCAGCTTCCGAATTTGGCATATCCTTGCGAAAGGTGCGGAAATCCAATCAGGACGGGGAAATTTTGCAAGTCCTGTCAGACAGATATTGAGTCGCAATTAGACCATATGAACCAAAAAACAGCCGCTGAATTCGATGAAAAAAACAGTGCAAAAGACACATACTATGCCTATAATACCAAAAACACCTGATTCCCTAAACTAACTGATAACGCAGTCGATAAAAGAATTAGACTGCGAACAGAAAGCGAGAGGAATCCTATGAAAATCAATCAGTACGGAACACAATCCGTTAATCCATACCAAAAAAATTACGAAAAGCAAGCCGTACAAAAAGAGGCTGCAAAGCCGAAGGACAAAGTGGAAATTTCTTCTCATGCAAAAGAGCTTCAAAATGCGTCAGATGCGGTCACTAAAACACGTCAGGAAAAAATCGCTCAGCTTAAAGCGGATATAGAGAGCGGAACATATAAAATAGATTCAAACAGCATCGCTGAAAATATAGTGAATTTCTATAAAAAGCAATAAAAAGGAGAAAGCCAATGTCAGCAAAGCCAATTATTGATCAACTGAGGCGACTTTGCGCACTGCATGAACATCTGCTCACGCTGTCTGAGGAGAAAACGGAAGCGCTGAAAGCAGGTAAAACAAAAGAGCTCTCCAACATATTGACCAAAGAGCAAAAGTATATTCAGGCAATCGGACAGACTGAGGAAGAACGAATCAGGTTAACTTCTCAGTTTCTCAGCCGCGGTGAGGACAATACAATTGCTGCATGCATCTCCAGAACTTCAGGCAGTGAAAAACAGGAGCTTGAAGGGTTATTTCACTCTTTGTCTGCGCTTCTTGACCGTCTGAAAGAAGTGAATGAGATGAACAAACAGCTCACGATTCAGGCTTTACAATTCATCTCCGGGGCATTCGATATGATCATGCCGGGTGAAAAAGAGAATATGAATTATAAAGAGCCGCAAGCGGCGCGCAAGCCTGTCAGCCGTTTGACATTATTCGATTCAAAAGCTTAGAACGGAGGATTTTCAATGCCATCGACTTTTATGGGGCTCGAAACAGCAAGGCGTGCATTGAGTGCGCAGCAGACTGCATTGAGCACAGTTTCAAATAACGTTGCAAATGCAAATACAGAAGGATATACGAGGCAGCGCGTCACATTACAATCGACGAGCCCTTATCCCGCAGTATCAAAAAACAGTGATCTGACGGCCGGCCAAATCGGAACAGGAGTAAAAGCCGGTTCAGTTGAGCGCGTCAGAGACAGTTTTTTAGACTATCAGTACAGAACTGAAAATACAAAATTAGGGTACTATACAGCCCGTTCCAATTCATTGTCGCAAATGGAAGGCGTCATGAAAGAGCTTGACGATAACGGATTAAACGGATCGCTCAGTTCGTTTTGGAATGCCCTTCAGGATCTGGCGACGAATCCGGAAAATACGGGAGCGCGCTCAGTTTTGCAGGAGCAGGGGAAATCTCTTGCCGAAAGTTTTAACTATATATCTACCTCTTTGACTAACATTCAGGGTGATATTAAAAAGAACCTGGATAACACAGCGGATCAGGTCAATTCCATTCTCAATCAGCTGAATGACCTTAACAATCAAATAGCGGCAGTTGAGCCGAGCGGTATGCTCCCTAATGATTTGTATGACCAAAGAGACAGATTAATTGATCAATTATCTTCTATGGCAAATATAAAAGTTTCATATAATAAGTCGGGCGGACATGCCTTGGCGACTGCTGAGGGCACGGTTAACGTCGAATTGCTGAACGGGAACAACAATTCTCTCGGTACGCTGCTCGACGGTAACACAAAAACAGTTTCAGAAATGAAAATCAACTACGACAAGGACAGCGGCCTCGTGTCGAGTGTGTCAGTCGGCAGCAGTACGGTCAATGCGGATGCATTTACCGGTAAAGGCTCACTTTTAGGTCTTATTGAATCATACGGCTATATGTCAAATGGAGAAGAAAAAGGTCTTTATCCTGAAATGCTGACGGCTCTTGACAATATGGCGCTATCCTTTGCTGACGCGTTTAATGCAGTTCATGAAAAAGGGAAGACCTATACAGGCGAACAGGGTGCAGCATTTTTTGATTTCAGCGGTGATGAAGCGGTGCCGGCAAAAGGTGCGGCAGCGAAAATAAAAGTCAGTGACAAAATTCTTGCGTCTACTGATAATATCGCAGCGTCGTTAAACGGAGAAAAAAGTGACGGCACAAACGCGACAAATCTTGCAGCCGTACAGAACAGCAAGCTGACTATTAACGGTGAAACCACTACAATTAATGACTTTTATGAATCCCTTATCGGAAAGCTGGGCGTTAATTCACAAAAAGCGGCCAATCTTATGAACAACTCTGAAAGCAACACCCTTTCAGCCGATGAACGGAGACAATCAGTCAGTGCAGTTTCTTTAGATGAAGAAATGACAAATATGATTCAGTTTCAGCACGCTTATAATGCGGCTGCGCGGATCATAACGATGCAGGATGAAATATTCGATAAAATTATTAACGGTATGGGCACCGGAGGAAGATAGGAGATAAGTAAATGAGAGTAACTCAAGGGATGATCGCAAAAAATTCTCTTCGATTTATCGGCTCAAGTTATGATAAGCTCGATCGGCTTCAGCAGCAAGTATCTACGGGGAAAAAAATCACGAAAGCTTCTGATGATCCGGTCGTTGCAATGAAGGGAATGCAGTACCGTACTCAGCTTGCGCAGGTAAACCAGTATCAGCGGAATGTTTCGCAAGGTTTTACATGGCTGGAAAACTCGGAATCAAGCGTAAACTCGGAAACGGATATTATGGGGAAAATCCGGGACTTGATGGTTCAGGCTAAAAGCGATTCGAACGGTGAAACAGAATTGAAAGCAATCGGTACAGAAATCGGCCAGCTGAAAAAGCAGCTCGTTTCTGTCGCGAATACTCAGGTAAACGGACGTTATCTGTTTAACGGAACAAATTCTGACGTCCCGCCGATCACTGAAAATGCCGACGGCACATATACGTACAACTATGAGAATTATACCGGTGCTTCGGATGTTAACATCAACATCTCAAACGGAGCAGTGCTTAAAGTGAATTCTGATCCAAACTCAGCTTTCGGAGGCGTCGCACAAAATGGAGATAATGTATTTGAATTTCTCAACTCCTTAGAAGCTTCTTTAAGCAAAGGCACGCTGTCCGAAGCAGATTCAGATCAAATTCTGTCAGATATTGACGGTTTTACTGATAAAATGAATGCTGAAAAATCCAATATCGGCGCACGCACAAACCGATTGGAACTCATTCAGACAAGATTGGAATCACAAGCGGCAACCGCTGAAAAAGTATTGTCGGATAATGAAGATGTAGAAATGGAAGATGTAATTGTTGATTATTTATCTCAACAGACGGTTCATAGAGCAGCGCTGTCAGTGAATGCGAATATCATTCAGCCGTCACTGATTGACTTTCTGAAATAATATAACTGACCGTCTTCAATATATAAAAAAGCGACTCACACCAGGGAGATCGCTTTTTTTACTAAAATACTATAAACAGGGGGGATCTCTGTGCAGATACCGAGATTGATTATTGACAGTGTGCCTGCTAAAATCGGTATAACCTTTCAAAAGGAAGAAATCGAGATGGAACAGCCGCCCGCTGACCTGGAAATCGAGCAGCCGCCGGCAGAGCTGAACATTGAAAGCACGCCGGCCAAACTGACGATTGACCAGACGAGGGCGTGGGAGAACTTGAATCTCAAATCATTTGAAAAGCTGAACGCTGAAGCCGCTCAAAAAGGTGCGGAAGCCTGCAGCGAGTTTATCGCCAAAACAGTCAGGGAAGGGAAGGAAATGGCGGCTATCGAAAAGAAAACGGGCAATGTGATGGCCCGGCAGGCAGCAGATGTCAGACCGCCCGATCCATTCGGCGAATTCAGCGACTTTCTGCCTGCGCAGTTTCTCGTCGACATTGACTGCATTCCTTCAAAGCTTACGATTGATATTGAAGCCCGCAAACCTTCAATTGAAGCAGCCGTCAATAAACCTGTATGGAATTATACGCCGGGGAAAGTTCAGATTGATATGATGCAAGACCCTAAGGTGACGATTTCGGTTGACGATGGCAACGCAGAATAAAAGATGAAAGTGGTAAAGGATTGTGAAGCATGATAATTAAAACAAAATATCACGGAGAAATCAGAATAGACGAAGGGCAGATTATCTCATTTGAAAACGGCCTGCCGGGATTTAATGACGAGACTCAATTTGTTGTTCTTCCTTTGTCGGAAGATTCACCGTTTTTGGCGCTGCAGTCTGTCAAACAGGAGCACATCGCCTTTATTGTCGCCAGTCCGTTTATTTTCTTTAAAGGGTACGAATTTGACATTGACCATGCGACGCTTGAACTTTTGCACATTGAAGATATAGAGGACGTCGAAGTGATGGCGATTTTAACGCTGGAAGAGCCTTTTGAAAACACGACCGCCAATTTAAAAGCGCCGATTATCGTCAATAAAAAGGAAATGAAGGCGAAACAAATCATTTTACATGATGCTTCCTATGAAACAAAACATCTGATAGGAGGAGGATCATGCTAGTTCTCTCAAGAAAAGTGAATGAGTCCATTCAGATCGGGCCGGATATTGAAATAAAGGTGATCGCCATCGAAGGAGAACAAGTGAAGCTGGGAATTGAAGCGCCTCAGCATGTAGATATTCACCGGAAAGAAATCTACTTGTCGATCCTGGAAGAGAACAACAGAGCCGTATCTTTTAATACTGATTTATTACTTAACCTATCCTCACAAAAAAAGTGAGGATTTTTTTATTTTCAATATAAACAATAGAAGCGGCCATCCGATATATATAGTGTAGCCAATGAGAGGGAAAATTTTCTTCAGAATGACGCTGCGCAAATGCACAAGGACGTGCGAAAAACAATTCAGGGAGGAAATACAAAATGAGAATCAACCACAATATCGCGGCTCTTAACACTAGCCGTCAGCTGAATGCAGGTTCAAACTCTGCTGCAAAAAACATGGAAAAATTATCTTCAGGTCTTCGCATCAACCGTGCTGGTGATGACGCTGCGGGTCTTGCGATCTCTGAAAAAATGCGTTCTCAAATCCGCGGTTTAGACATGGCGTCTAAAAACGCTCAAGACGGAATCTCTCTTATCCAAACATCTGAGGGGGCATTGAACGAAACTCACAGCATTCTTCAGCGTATGAGCGAGCTTGCTACACAGGCGGCAAACGATACAAACACAGATTCTGACCGTTCTGAGCTTCAAAAAGAGATGGACCAATTAGCGTCTGAAGTAACAAGAATCTCTACTGACACTGAGTTCAATACGAAAAAACTTCTTGACGGAACTGCGCAAAACCTTACGTTCCAAATCGGAGCTAACGAAGGCCAAACAATGAGCCTGTCTATCAATAAAATGGACTCTGAAAGCCTGAAAGTTGGTACGACTTATACAGTATCCGATGATCAAAATACACTTACAGCAGCTGACGGAAGCACTGCTACTTGGGCGGATGAAGAAAAAGACGGCACTACTGGTGAAGTAACAAAAGCTGCTGGATATTACGATGCGGGCGGTAAAGTTATTGCATCTGAAAAATTAGCTGCAGATTCTAAAGTAACAAAAGGTATCGACATCTCTTCTTCAGCTAAAGCTGCGTCTTCAGCTCTTACAACAATCAAAACAGCTATCGACACAGTATCTAGCGAGCGCGCTAAACTTGGTGCGGTTCAAAACCGTTTAGAGCACACAATCAACAACCTTGGTACTTCTTCTGAGAACCTGACTTCTGCTGAATCACGTATCCGTGACGTAGACATGGCTTCTGAGATGATGGAGTACACGAAAAACAACATCCTTACTCAGGCTTCTCAAGCTATGCTTGCGCAAGCTAACCAACAGCCTCAGCAAGTTCTTCAATTGCTGAAAGGTTAATGACGGAAAGATCCTGGTTCTCCAGGGTCTTTTTTTTATTTCTTCAGCTATCTCCCCCTTCAGCAAGCCAAAGAACCCTATTGACAAAATGAAACATTATATTTTGCAGTTAAATTATTGAAAACCTTTTAATATGACCGATATAAGAATAAGATCATACATTTATGGAGCTGTGATATGATAAACAGTCGGAAACTCACTGTTGTCATAGAGCCGTCTACGACTAAACGCCGAAAAGGAGAGGGTACATATGGTCACAAGAATCACAGGCCTTAATTCCGGTCTTGATGTAGATTCTCTGGTGAAAAAACTAATGGATGCCGAAAAGCAGCCGCTTAATAAATTAAATCAGCAAAAACAGACGCTTGAATGGAAGCGTGATGCTTATCGGGAAATGAATACCCAGATTGCCGACATGTATTCTACTACATTTAATAATATGCTGATGTCCACAAACTGGAATAAAAAAACAGTAACAAGTTCGGATTCCAGTGTCAGCGCGGCGGCCGTCAGTGCTGAGCAAAATATTTCAACGAGTATGTCTGTACAGCAGCTGGCCACGCCGACGACATATAAATCATCGGGCGCCATCAATTTCACTTCAGGTCAGAGCCAAACATTGAAATTCAATGTCACAAATCCGGGTGAAACGAAGCCGACTGAGGTAAACGTCACGATCGCCGCAACAGATACGATTGACGATGTCATTTCTAAACTGAACAGCTCAGGCCTTGGGGTGACGGCTTTAAAAGAGAAAATCTCTAATGGCACGGATTATGTGGATACGATCGCGTTAACTTCCAATAAAACGGGGGAAGGATTTACCCTTGCCGCAGGTGATGACGCAACCAAAAGCTTTCTGAAAGATCAGCTCGGTTTTGCCGTTGATGATGCGACAAATGAACTGACGGCCAATGCCGAAGGGAAAAATGCGAAGTTTACGTTCAACGGGCTTGAAATGACAAAAACGTCCAATAACTTTACGATCAACGGCATCAAATACACGCTGAACAGCGTGACGGACAGCAATAAAACGGTTACGATTAACAGCACGACTGATACGGACGGGATTTTTGACAACATTAAAGATTTCGTTGATAAATACAATACGTTAATTAAAAGCGCAAACGCGAAGGTGACAGAATCAAAATACCGCGATTATAAGCCGCTAACCGATGAACAAAGAGAAGCGATGACCGATAAGCAGATTGAGCAGTGGGAGGCAAAAGCCAAAAGCGGTTTATTACGGAGCGACAGCACGCTGCAGAACGGTTTGGCGGAGATGCGGCTTGATCTGTACTCAACGGTTACGATTGACGGGAAAAAATATCAGCTTGCCGATTTCGGAATTGAGACGTCTGATAGTTATACGGATCAAGGAAAGCTTGTCATTAAAGACGAAGCGAAACTGAAACAGAAAATTACCGAGAACCCTTCTCTCGTGGCTAAACTGTTTAATGCAGACAGCCCTGATACAGCGAAAACCAAAAACCCGGAGGAACAGGGGATTGCCCGGAGATTAAAAGACACATTAAACAAAATGCAGACTCAAATTTCAAAACAGGCGGGTACGGAAAGCTCGGTATCAACCAGCTTTGCCATCGGAAAAAGCCTGAATGAAATAGAAACAAATATTTCCAATATGAAAACGAAGCTGGATGATATCGAAACGAGATATTATAAAAAGTTCAGCGCACTGGATACGGCATTGGAGAAATTGAACAGCCAATCTTCATATCTCACGTCAATGTTAGGATCTTCAACATCATAACCTTGGAGGTTTTATAAAAATGGCAATAAATAATCCTTTTGCTGCTTATCAGCAGACATCCGTCTTTACAGCCGCTCCGGAAGAGCTGACCCTTATGCTTTATAACGGCTGCCTGCGATTCATTAAGCTGGCAAGGCAGGCGATGAAGCAAAACAACCTTGAAGCCAAAAATGAAAATATCGTAAAGGCGCAAAACATCATTCAAGAGCTCAGCATCACGTTAAACCGGGAGATTGAGATTTCTGAACAGATGTCATCCATTTATGATTACATCCGCCGCCGGCTGATCGACGCGAACGTGCAGAATAACGGAGAATTTTTAGATGAAGCGGAAAAACTCGTTACTGAATTTCGCGACACGTGGAAGCAGGCCATGCAGAGTGAACGGAAAAACAGCCATGGCGCGGGCGGCCTTGCCTGATGAACAGCAATGTCTTTGCTTTGTATAACGAAACGAAGAACATGTACGCTGCGCTGAAGGACGCCCCGGAAAGCGACAGTCTTATCAGCAGCGTTACGGCATTTACGGAGAAAAGGGAGGAGATGCTTGCGGGCATAAAGCCGCCTTTTTCCGAAGAAGAAAAAACGCTGCTTCAGCAGGTGGCCGCGATGGACCGCCTGATTACCGGCGAAGTGAAGCGGATTCAGGATGGTATCCGAAATGAAATAAAAACGCTTAAGAAAAAACGAATCTACCATAATACGTATTTCAATCCGTATCATCAAACGACAAGTGACGGCCGTTATTACGACAAACGCAAATAGGTGAGTGTTTTGAGAAGTTTGAACGATTACCATTTGGTGTCAGCCTATTACCAGCTTCTTTTTACGATTGATGAGGGGCTTTGCTACCTGTTGGACACGCAGGATGATTTTTTTAAGACGGAGGGCGAGCGGATTTACAACGATTTGATTCAGGCTTTTTTTCATCTCGATTCCTCTCATGCGCTTCTGCTGTCTATCATTGAGTGCCGATGCGTGGAGACGGCGATCCGCTCTTTTGACGAGATCTTTCAGGATTTCAGCATGTTAAATGATTATGATTTCCCGTCCGCCCCTTTTCAGGAGTTTTTAAAAACCATCTTTCTGCCGCATTATAAGCTATGGATGGAGCAGACGCACGCCTGCATCAAACCGTATGTTCTTCACTAGACCTGCTGCAAGCGGCAGGTCTTTTGCCTGCGTCTTCCGCATATACTTATAATCCTGCAGGAAGCTGCCGGATAAAACCGACACCATTCGTCATCGTTCACCGAATTTACACATTATTTTAACGTTTCAGCAGGGATCAGAAGGGGTAAAAGAGAAATAGTTACATATCCTTAGATAAAGGGAGGCGTTCTTTGATGAACTACAATATCAGAGGAGAAAACATTGAGGTTACACCTGCGTTAAAGGATCATGTGGAGAGAAAAATCGGCAAGCTGGAACGATATTTCGAGCAGAGCGTCAATGCCGATGTGAACGTCAACTTAAAATTCTATAACGATAAGGAATCTAAAGTTGAAGTCACCATTCCGATGACTGATCTGGCGCTTCGTTCCGAAGTGCATAACGAGGATATGTACAATGCAATTGATCTCGCAACAAACAAGCTGGAACGTCAAATCCGAAAGCACAAAACAAAAGTCAACCGAAAATTCCGCGACCAGGGTCTTCCGAAACATTATTTCGAGAACGGCAGCGCTGCTGATACGGGCGTAGCGGTTCAGGACGAAATTGAAGATGACAGCCCGGAAATTGTCCGTCAAAAGCGTTTTAATTTAAAACCGATGGATAATGAAGAAGCGATTCTCCAAATGAATATGCTCGGACATAATTTCTTCGTATTCACCAACGCGGAGACGAATCTCACAAACGTCGTTTACCGCAGAAATGACGGCAAATACGGATTAATTGAACCGACTGAATAAACCCATCCAGCCTTCCGTGAACGCGCGGAAGGTTTTTCTCTATCTTTACCTGCAAATTCTTTGGAAATAGCAAAAGGTATGTTATGATAATGAGAGGTATACATGGACAGAAAATTATCATTTATTCCATGCAAAATCTGCATGTGAACATAGAGGAGCGTTATAGATGCTTGGGATTTTAAATAAAATGTTTGATCCGACCAAACGTGCGCTGAACAAATACGAAAAAATAGCAAATGACATTGATGCCGTAAGAGGAGATTATGAAAATCTCTCTGACGAGGCGCTTAAACATAAAACGGCAGAATTTAAAGAGCGGCTTGAAAAAGGAGAAACGACGGATGACCTTCTTGTCGAAGCGTTTGCCGTCGTTCGTGAAGCTTCCCGCCGCGTAACCGGCATGTTCCCGTTTAAAGTGCAGCTGATGGGGGGCATCGCCCTTCATGAGGGGAACATTTCCGAAATGAAAACAGGGGAAGGGAAAACGCTGACGTCCACGCTTCCCGTGTATTTAAATGCCTTGACGGGAAAAGGCGTTCACGTCGTAACGGTCAACGAATATCTGGCGAGCCGTGATGCCCAGCAAATGGGAGAAATTTTTGCGTTTCTCGGGCTTACAGTCGGCCTGAACCTGAATTCGATGTCAAAAGACGAAAAACGCGAAGCTTACGCAGCCGATATCACGTATTCAACGAACAATGAACTCGGCTTTGATTATTTGCGTGACAACATGGTGCTCTATAAAGAACAAATGGTGCAGCGCCCGCTTCATTTTGCCGTTATTGATGAAGTCGATTCAATTTTAGTCGATGAAGCGAGAACGCCATTGATTATTTCCGGACAAGCTCAGAAGTCCACAAAACTGTACGTGCAGGCAAATGCGTTTGTCCGCACACTCAAGAAAGATCAGGATTATACGTATGACGTCAAAACGAAGGGCGTTCAGCTGACGGAAGAAGGAATGACGAAGGCTGAAAAAACGTTCGGCATCGACAACCTGTTTGATGTCAAAAACGTGGCCTTGAACCACCATATCAACCAGGCTTTAAAAGCTCATGCGGCGATGCAGAAAGACGTGGATTATGTTGTTGAGGACGGCCAGGTCGTCATCGTTGATTCCTTCACCGGCCGTCTGATGAAAGGACGCCGCTACAGCGAAGGTCTTCACCAGGCGATTGAGGCGAAAGAAGGCCTGGAGATTCAAAATGAAAGCATGACATTGGCGACGATTACGTTCCAAAACTATTTCCGTATGTACGAAAAGCTGGCCGGTATGACCGGTACCGCAAAAACGGAAGAGGAAGAATTCCGTAATATTTATAACATGCAGGTTGTATCCATCCCGACCAACCAGCCGGTCATCCGTGACGACCGTCCGGACTTGATCTACCGCTCAATGGAAGGGAAATTCAAGGCGGTGGCGGAGGATGTCGCCCAGCGCTACATGACCGGACAGCCGGTTCTTGTCGGTACGGTTGCCGTTGAAACGTCTGAATTGATTTCTAAACTTCTGAAAAACAAAGGGATTCCGCATCAGGTGCTGAATGCCAAAAACCATGAGCGTGAAGCTCAGATTATTGAAGAAGCGGGACAAAAAGGCGCTGTCACGATTGCGACCAACATGGCGGGACGCGGAACCGACATTAAACTCGGCGAAGGCGTAAAAGAGCTTGGCGGCCTCGCAGTCGTCGGTACGGAACGCCACGAATCCCGCCGGATTGACAATCAGCTTCGCGGACGTTCAGGACGTCAGGGAGACCCGGGCATCACACAATTTTATCTTTCAATGGAAGATGAATTGATGCGCCGTTTCGGAGCTGAACGGACGATGGCGATGCTTGACCGGTTCGGTATGGATGACTCCACGCCGATTCAGAGCAAAATGGTGTCACGCGCCGTGGAATCATCTCAAAAACGTGTCGAAGGAAACAACTTTGATTCACGTAAACAGCTTCTTCAATATGACGACGTGCTCCGTCAGCAGCGCGAAGTCATTTACAAGCAGCGTTTTGAAGTCATTGACTCTGAAAACCTGCGTGACATTGTGGAAGGCATGATCAAGTCTTCACTGGAGCGTGCGATTGCCGCTTATACGCCGAAAGAGGAGCTTCCGGAAGAATGGAATCTTGACGGCCTCGTGGAGCTGGTGAATTCAACGTATCTTGATGAAGGCGCGCTTGAAAAGAGCGATATCTTCGGAAAAGAACCGGATGAAATGCATGAGATGATCATGGACCGCATCATGACAAAATATAATGAAAAAGAAGAGAATTTCGGCACAGAGCAGATGCGTGAATTTGAAAAAGTCATCGTATTGCGTGCCGTTGATTCAAAATGGATGGATCATATTGATGCGATGGATCAGCTGCGTCAAGGGATTCACCTCCGCGCTTATGCGCAGACAAATCCGCTGCGTGAATATCAAATGGAAGGCTTCGCAATGTTTGAGCACATGATTGAGTCCATTGAGGACGAAGTTGCGAAATTCGTTATGAAGGCCGAGATTGAAAGCAATCTGGAACGCGAAGAAGTTGTTCAGGGCCAAACGACGGCTCATCAGCCGCAGGACGGCGATGAGGCCAAACAAGCGAAAAAAGCGCCGGTGCGCAAAGTTGTGGATATCGGACGCAACGCGCCTTGCCATTGCGGCAGCGGAAAAAAATATAAAAATTGCTGCGGCCGGACAGAATAGTCTCGACTGTATGAAGCGAACATGACCGGGTCTGCGTCTTATGACGCCCCGGATCTTTTAATGAGGTGAATGGAATGGAATTATCAGAAATCAGGGCAGAGCTCGAAAATATGGCTTCTCGTTTAGCGGACTTCAGGGGGTCTCTTTGACCTCGAATCAAAGGAAGCCCGCATTGCAGAATTAGATGAAAAGATGGCGGAACCGGAATTCTGGAATGACCAGCAGAAGGCCCAAACCGTCATTAACGAAGCGAACGGTCTGAAAGAATACGTGAACTCCTATCATCAGCTGAGCGAGTCTCACGAAGAGCTGCAAATGACACATGATCTTTTAAAAGAAGAACCTGACCAGGACCTTCAGCAAGAGCTTGAGAAAGAGCTGAAGTCATTAACGAAGGAATTGAATGAATTTGAGCTTCAGCTGCTGCTCAGTGAACCATATGATAAAAATAACGCGATTTTAGAACTTCACCCGGGCGCCGGCGGTACGGAATCCCAGGACTGGGGTTCCATGCTGCTCAGAATGTATACCCGCTGGGCGGAAAGACGTGGTTTCAAAGTTGAAACGCTAGATTATCTCCCGGGAGATGAAGCGGGAATTAAGTCAGTCACACTGCTTATTAAAGGCCGCAATGCATACGGCTATTTAAAAGCGGAAAAAGGCGTACACCGCCTCGTGCGGATTTCTCCATTTGATTCATCAGGCCGCCGCCACACGTCATTCGTGTCATGTGAAGTCATGCCTGAATTCAATGAAGAAATCGACATTGATATTCGTACCGAAGATATTAAAGTTGATACGTACCGGGCGAGCGGTGCCGGCGGACAGCACGTCAATACGACTGATTCAGCCGTTCGGATCACCCACCTGCCGACAAATGTAGTCGTCACGTGCCAGACGGAACGTTCACAAATCAAAAACCGCGACCGGGCGATGAAAATGCTCAAAGCGAAGCTGTATCAGCGCAGAATTGAAGAACAACAGGCGGAGCTTGACGAAATCCGCGGCGAACAGAAAGAAATCGGCTGGGGCAGCCAAATCCGCTCGTACGTCTTCCATCCGTACTCCATGGTGAAAGATCACCGGACCAATACGGAAATGGGGAACGTGCAGGCGGTTATGGACGGAGATATTGATATCTTCATTGACGCCTATTTACGTTCTAAACTGTCGTAATCCGGGAACACACCTGCCTTTGGCAAGGTGTGTTTTTTTATCCGTTCTCTTTTTCCATTTTTCACAACAGCGCTTTAGCAAATTAATACGGTATTTGGCTGTTATTTACTTCTAAGCCGGGAAGACTTAAAATGCTATCGAGAGAAAATCGGAGAACGGAGGATTTTGCATGGATGTGAATCACAATAAGCCGCTCCGTCTGATCAAAGATTATATATACATCATGATCGGGGCGGCGATTACGGGGGTCGTGTTTAACGTATTTTTGCTGCCGAACCGTATAGCAGCGGGGGGAGTAAGCGGGATCAGCACCATTTTAGAAACGTTTGGTTTTGAACCGGCTTACGTACAGTGGATTATTAACATCCCTTTGTTTATCGCCGGAGTGATTATTCTCGGCGGGAAGTTCGGAATGAAGACACTGGTCGGTTCCATCGTTCTGCCGCTCGCCGTCTATTTAACAAGAGATCTGCCTGCCGCGACGACCCATGAACTGCTGGCGGCGATTTTCGGAGGCGTCGGGATCGGAACGGGAATCGGCATCGTGTATCTCGGCAAAGGCTCCACGGGGGGAACGGCTCTGGCGGGGCAGATCATTCACAAATACACGGGGCTGTCGCTGGGAACGTGCCTTGCCATCATGGACGGATTAATTGTGCTGAGCGCGATGCTCGTTTTCGGAGTGGAGCAGGGACTGTATGCGATGCTCGGGGTATTTATTTCAAGCAAAACGATTGATGTCGTGCAGGTCGGGTTCAACCGCTCCAAAATGGCTTTAATCATTACGCAGCATGAAGAAGCCGTCAGGTCGGCTGTGTTTAAAGAAATCGACAGGGGTGTGACGAAGATTTCCGCAGTCGGCGGGTATACGGAACATGACCGGCCGATTTTAATGTGTGTCGTCGGCCAGACCGAATTCACAAAACTGAAACAAATCGTCAAACAAATTGATGAGTCAGCCTTTGTCATTGTCGCAGACGCAAGCGAGGTGCTCGGCGAGGGTTTCAAACGCGCGTAAACGGGGTTATAATAGCGAAGGGGTGCATCTTACATATGAAATCAAAATGGGCGCTGCCGGCGCTGGTTCTGACCATGTCCGTCCTGCTGGCGGCATGCGGCGGTTCCAATGAATCGAAAAAAGAAAGCTCTGACAGCTCAGGCGGGTCAAAAGCATCTGCGTCAGCGGGAGAAGAGCTTTATCAGCAAAGCTGTATCGGCTGTCACGGTAAAGACTTAGAAGGCGGCGGAGGTCCGAATTTACAGGAAGTCGGCGGGAAGTATGATGAAGCTAAAATTGAAAGCATCATTAAAAACGGACGCGGCAATATGCCGAGCCATCTTGTAAATGATGAGGAAGCCGCGAAGATCGCAAAATGGCTGTCACAGAAAAAATAACAGAAAAACCTTGCCTGTTATAGGGGCAAGGTTTTTTCACGGTCTGGGAATGAAAAGAAACTGTAATAGTAATATGTCTAAATTTGACGTATAATGAAGTGTACTGAGGAAAAGGAACTTTCAGATTTTTCATCTGTTTCCTGGTAAATCGGCCATAAACCGCTGTACGTTTGCGAACTCTATGGCTGCAAGACATAATTAAAAGATTAGGTGATTTCATGATAGAGATGAAAGAAGTATATAAATCCTATCCGAACGGTGTAAAAGCGATTAACGGGCTGTCAGTCATGATTCATCCCGGAGAATTTGTATATGTCGTAGGGCCGAGCGGAGCCGGTAAATCTACTTTTATTAAAATGATTTACAGAGAAGAAAAACCGACAAAAGGGCAAATATTGATTAATCATAAAGATCTCGCGTCTGTGAAAGAAAAAGAGATTCCTTTCGTGCGGCGTAAAATAGGTGTTGTTTTCCAAGATTTCAAACTTCTTCCGAAACTGACGGTATTTGAAAACGTCGCGTTCGCGCTTGAGGTTATCGGAGAGCAGCAGTCAGTCATTAAAAAACGCGTGCTCGAAGTGCTCGATCTTGTGCAGCTGAAGCATAAAGCGCGGCAGTTTCCCGACCAGCTTTCCGGAGGAGAACAGCAGCGTGTTTCCATCGCAAGATCCATCGTCAACAATCCTGACGTCGTGATTGCTGACGAACCGACGGGCAACCTTGATCCGGTAACATCATGGGAAGTCATGAAGACGCTGGAAGAGATTAATAACCGCGGAACGACCGTCGTGATGGCGACACACAATAAAGAAATAGTAAACACCATGAAGAAACGGGTCATCGCGATCGAAGACGGAATTATTGTGCGTGATGAGTCAAGAGGGGAGTATGGTTCTTATGATTAAAATTCTCGGGCGCCATTTGCGTGAGAGTTTTAAATCTCTCGGAAGAAACACATGGATGACATTTGCATCCATCAGTGCCGTTACCGTTACATTGATTTTGGTCGGCGTGTTTTTAGTCATTATGCTGAATTTAAACAACATGGCTAAAAATGCTGAAAAAGAAGTGGAAATTAAAGTATTAATCGATCTGACGTCCAATAAGAAAACGCAGGATACGCTGCAGAATGAGATTAAAGACATCTCGGGAATTCAAAGCGTAGAGTTTTCATCTAAAGATAAAGAGCTTGATCAATTGGTCAAAAGCTTCGGCGACAGCGGAAAGGCCATGAAAATGCAAGATCAGGAAAACCCGCTGAACAACGCGTTTATCGTCAAAACGACAGATCCGCATGATACGCCGAAAGTCGCGAAAAAAATTGAGAAGCTGGATCATGTGTATAAAGTGACATACGGGAAAGAAGAAGTCAGCCGTCTGTTTAAGATCGTCGGGGTGTCACGCAACATCGGGATTGCGTTAATCATCGGCCTTCTGTTCACGGCGATGTTCTTAATTTCAAATACGATTAAAATCACGATTTTCGCCAGAAGAAAAGAGATTGAAATCATGAAGCTTGTCGGCGCGACAAACTGGTTTATCCGCTGGCCGTTCTTCCTGGAAGGGCTGCTGCTGGGGGTATTCGGTTCTATCATACCGATCGCTCTCGTGCTGAGTACGTACCAGTCGATGGTCGCTTGGGTGGCCCCGAAAGTTCAGGGCTCATTTGTTTCACTTCTGCCGTACAGCCCGTTTGTGTTCCAAGTATCACTTGTGCTCATTCTGATCGGCGCGGTTATCGGAGTATGGGGAAGTCTGACTTCCATCCGGAAATTCCTTCGTGTATAAATACAAAAGCCAGTCTGATATAGACTGGCTTTTTTTAATGGTTTCGTTACTGAATGACGGGCAGGGCCGGTGATCCGGGCTTTAATGTAAAGTCATAAGACGATTCGTCACGGTACATCGGGTCCGCATAAATGGAATCCGAATCGTTTGCCGTTCCTTTTTGGTACGCTGTGAATGAATCATATTCTCTGTTCTTCCAATTCCAAATGCCGTCTTTTCCCGCTTCTTTGTGATAGACGTTATGATTAACGGTATTGCCTTCGTTTTTCGTATAATCATTTGCGATAAAAATCCGTGAACCGCTTGCCGTCATGATGTTTTTTTCGATCGTGTTCCCTTTTGTGCCGTACTGCAGCAGCAGCTGGCCGCCGTCAAGGTCCTTCGTGTCATTTCGATACATAATGTTATGAGCGATCACCGAATTGATGGTGCCGCCGCGTTTCGTGTCATAGCCTCCGATTGAAATACCGGTGTAAGCATTGCCGTACACCTTGTTATCCGTAATCCGGATATCTCGTGCGTATTTCCCTTTATGTTCGGAAGTGGCTTCAATGCCGAGGTCATTGTTGTAAACGGTGTTCTTCTTAATGTCCACATGTTCTGCGCCGTCAACGTAAATACCGCCCGCTGAATATTCATCTCCGTAAGCGGGATTTCCGTAAGAAGAGTTATGGCTCACCGTATTGTTTTCAATGACGCCATTTCGCGCATAGTCGTTTTGCTTGGACGTTCCTTCGTATCCGATCACGTCAATCCCGATATTGTTATTGTCCCGGATGGTATTGCCGGCAATCTTAAATCCGTCAACATTCCCGTTCAGCACGACCGCTTCGCTTGCGCCGAGCGTCAGTTTTTCAACCGTATTATTTGTGATGCTGACATCCTTCATGGCGCCTGTGCCGTAAAACGCAATGCCGTGTGCATTTCCCTCATCAGCCGTGGTTTTAATGTTTCGGATATGGTTGCCGTCAATGTTGATATGACTGCTTGATCCGGTGACGAAGATTCCCATGGCCGTTGCATCTTCTGATGATACGGAGAGATTCTCAAGCGTAACGCCGTGAATGGTAATGTACTGTTTATTGCGGATTTGAATTAACGGAGTTTCAGAATCGCTTTTTGGCGCAGATTTGCCGCTGATTGAGACATGCTCATTCTGATAGTTCCGAAATGTAATCGGCTTTTCGGCCGTGCCGCTGTGCTTTACTTCAAACGTTTCATCGTACGTCCCTTCCCGAATCAATACGGTTGTCCCGGCCTCTGCCTTTTCAGCCGCATGTTTTAATGTGCGGAACGGCTTTTCTTTCGTTCCTTCATTTTGGTCGCTGCCTGCCGGAGAAACATACAGGGCGTCCGTCTGCATTTTTTCATTGGCCTCTGTTTTTGGCCAGACAAAGGCGGTAATGCCTGCGGCCAGAACCGCCGCGGATAAAATCGATAATTTTATTTTCATATCGCATTCTCCTGTATATTTAATGAATTGCATACAAAATATTATACGTTACCCATATATATGTAACAATCTCGCTTTTTCATTTTTTTGTTGCCGTTACATGAATTCTTTGCAATTTACACATACTATCTCCAGGTTTTCGTAAAAGGACTAAGAGGAGGTAAACGATGAAGCAGAAAATGATCGCAGTGATAGCTGCCGTCAGCATCATGTGCGGCGGAGCCCATATTGCCGGGGCGGCACAGCCGAATTCATCAGACGCAGAAAGAAGCCGGGCAATGGAAAAAATCGAAAAAGCATATGAGCTGATCTCGAACGAATACGTGGAAAATGTAGATAAAGAAAAGCTTCTTGAAGGAGCGATTCAGGGGATGCTGTCTACATTAAACGACCCTTATTCCGTTTATATGGACAAGCAGACCGCCAAGCAGTTTTCCGATTCTCTTGATTCTTCTTTCGAAGGGATCGGCGCTGAAGTCGGTATGAAAGACAATAAAATCATTATCGTATCACCGTTTAAGCAATCTCCGGCGGAAAAAGCGGGCCTCAAGCCGAATGATGAAATCATCAGCATAAACGGCGAGTCAATGAACGGGAAAGGTTTAAACGAAGCCGTGCTGAAAATCAGAGGAAAAAAAGGATCGAAGGTTTCTATTAAAATACAGCGTCCGGGTACTGATAAACAGCTGTCATTCCGGATTAAAAGAGCGGAAATCCCGCTTGAAACCGTATTTGCTTCCCGCAAAGAATCAGGCGGTCATCATGTCGGCTACATCGGAATATCGACATTTTCCGAGCATACCGCCCAGGACTTCGCCGCGGCGCTGAAAAAGCTTGAAAAACAAGGGATTGACGGTCTCGTCCTTGATGTAAGAGGGAATCCCGGCGGCTACCTTCAAAGCGTCGAACAAATTTTAAAGCATTTCATCACAAAAGACATGCCTTATATCCAAATTGCGGAGCGTAACGGCGATAAAAAACAATATTTCTCAACCTTAAAACATAAGAAGCCGTATCCCGTCAATGTCATTACGGATAAAGGAAGCGCCTCCGCTTCAGAAATTCTTGCGGGTGCGTTAAAAGAAGCGGGACATTATGACGTTGTCGGTGACAATTCTTTCGGTAAAGGAACGGTTCAGCAGGCCGTGCCTATGGGAGACGGGAGCAACATTAAATTGACGCTTTACAAATGGCTGACACCGAAAGGCAATTGGATTCACAAAAAAGGCATTGCTCCGACAATCGCTGTGAGCCAGCCGGATTATTTTGCGGCGGGACCGCTTCAGCTGAAACAGCCGCTTCAGCCTGATATGAACAGCGCGGATGTCAAGCACGCCCAAATCCTGCTGAAAGGCCTAGGCTTCGACCCGGGCAGAGCAGACGGCTATTTCAGCAAAACAATGAAAAAAGCCGTTCTGGCGTTTCAAGACCGGTACAAGCTTGATAAAACAGCGGTCATTGATAAAAAGACAGCGGAAAAAATGAATCAGCTGATGAATGAACAGAAATCTGACGAAAAAAATGATTTACAGCTGCAAATGGCGTTAAAATCATTATTTGTAAAATAAATGAAAAGGAGGCGTTTTTTACGTCTCCTGTTTCTTTTGTCACTCTCTAAAAATGAACTAAAAGACATATAATTATGTCGGTTTTGACAAGATATTAAAAAAATTTTCACATTTAAACATTTATAAAGGACAAACATTACCCGATATTTATAGAGAAGAGAGACTTTATGCCGAGTTAATATGTATTCAAAATGAAACTTTTGAAAGTTGCCTCAGTCAGTTTTAGTTCTTACAATAAAAGAAGGTTCTAATAGAGAACAGTTTTAGTTTGGCAGCTGCATTTCAGTATCGAAAGCAGAAGTGTTTGCGGCGCTTCAGCACGGCAGCTGTAATCACCCGTGCTTATCTGGATAAAAAAATGGGGGTTCACAATTGAAGAGGGCAAGTATTGTGCGTGAAAAAAAATATTATGAATTAGTGGAACAACTAAAAGACAGAACAAAAGACGTCACATTTTCATCAACAAAAGCACTAAGTCTTCTTATGCTGTTCAGCAGATACCTGGTCAATTACACAAATGTTGAATGCGTTCACGAAATCAATGAAGAGTGTGCGAAGCATTATTTCACTTACTTAATGAAAAACCATAAACGTTTAGGAATCAATCTGACGGATATTAAGCGGTCCATGCTTCTGATCAGCGGCGTGATCGAGGTGGAGGTTGACCACTATCTGAAAGATTTCTCTCTCTCAAATGTAACGCTGTGGATGACGGAAGAGAGATAGACGTTTGAGATATTCAAGCCAATGATTATTTGGTAGAATAGAATTAAAATGTTTGGCTTGAGGCGGTGAAAGCAGTGTCTGTTCAATGGGGAATTGAACTTCTGAAAAGTATCGGTCTGTTTTTTTTGCACCCGATGTTCTGGTTTTTTATCATCATAAGTCTCGCATGCGGATATTTGCGGATCAAACGTGAACGCCATACGTTTCATACAAAAATCGCGGATATGTATGACGAGCTTATCTTTACATACATAAAAGGACTTATACCGGGTATTCTTCTCTCCATATTATTTTTTGGACTGGGAATTTCGATTCCATTCGGTCTTCTCGGCATAATCGCGGCTGTGACTGCTTTGCTTTCGCTGACGTTCCGTATGAATTGGCTGTCCTCAGCTTATATTGTCAGCGCCGGCATGTTCATTGCGTTTATCCTTCAGTATACCCACACAGTGCCGTTTGCGGATCGGTTTCCGCAGGCATTCGGCGTGAATTGGGCATCGGCGGCCGTGTTTATGGGCCTTTTGATTATCACGGAGGGAGCGGCTGCCTGCCGTTCAGCGCATCTGAAAACATCTCCGGCGCTTGTCGTCAGCAGCAGAGGCCTGCCCATCGGCCGTCAATTGGCGAATCGCGCATGGCTGCTTCCGCTTTTCTTATTGGTGCCGGGCAGCGGGCTTGAGTCACACCTTTCCTGGTGGCCTGTCTTTACCGTACCGGGCGGCTCTTTCCATTTGATCTGGATTCCTTATATCGCCGGCTTCGGACAGCGTGTGCAGGGGTCACTTCCGGAAGTCAGCATAAGGATAACGGCGAAACGTGTCATGATTCTCGGGGTTATCGTGACCGCATTCGGGGCAGCGGCCCTTTGGTGGACTCCGCTTGCCGGAGCCGCCGCTTGTATTGCGGTGCTCGGACGCCTGTTTTTATCATTGAGACAGCGGCTGAACGATAACGCGGCTCCGTTTTATTTCTCTAAGCGGGATCAGGGCTTAATGGTGCTCGGCATCATTCCGAACACACCCGCGGACGATCTTGAGCTGAAGATCGGTGAGATTATTACGAAAGTAAACGGCATCCCCGTGAAGCATGTGTCGGATTTTTATGAAGCACTTCAAAAAAACCGCGCATTTGTAAAAATGGAAATCATCGGCCTGAACGGTGAGATCCGGTTTGATCAGCGCGCGTCCTATGAAGGCGAACATCATGAATTAGGTATTTTATTCGTGCAGGATGAACACGAGTACGAAGAAATGACAGCATTATAATGTGATTTTTCATAATTATTCGGAATAGTTTCAAGAACTCCTAAACTAGATTTCACAATCAGCTAGAAAGTAAAACAGCTAAGAAAATTATATTTTCTTAGCTGTTTTATTTTGAAATAATAAAAAAATAAATGAAGGAGAGGTATGGCTTATTGGAAAGGTTATTGCTAACTCCAAAACCTTAATCGCCCGACAAGCTGTTTCGAGTAATAGACCTAATGGTACCTACTGGGCTTATGAAGTGCTTCCTATAGATTTTATGAATCAATATGTTTTTTCTAATAAGCATGATTTTTATGAGGAAAAGTATGTTGAAATAAAGAAATGATATGACTAGGTTACATGGCGTACATCTGATATTTATTGGATAGGGGGGAGTACATTATAAAAAAGCTTTTACTTAAGAGATTACCGTTGATTTCACTTGGAGTTATAGCTTACATACTGACAAAATACGCGCAGAACCATCAGGATTGGGCGGAAAAATACAGTAGGTCTGTATATCCGTTATTGTCAAAAACAGTAGGATTTGTACCTTCTTGGGTCACATTTTCTGTTAGTGAATGGCTCGTAGTGTTGGTTGTGTTACTATTTCTATTTTATATCGTTTATTATGTGCGCAAGGTCATCATGAGTAAAGGTGCACGTAGGATGGTAGTTTATCGTGGTGCTCTAGGAATCGTTACGATCTGTAGCGTGATATATTTTTGTTATACTATTTTGGGTGGAATAAACTATTACAGATATTCTTTTTTGTCTTATACCGAATATAAAGAAGAGAACTACAGCAAGGAGGAACTGGTCAAATTGAGTAAGTCACTTGCCGTTGAAATGGAATTGGCAAGGGAAAAGTTAGCGGATACTGATCTTTTGGCTCATGTACCAGAGGTTTTTGATTATTATGCACAACACGCAGTGTTCTCGATGCAAATGTTATCAAAGAAATATCCTGTTTTGGAGCATTCATATTCAACACCAAAACCAGTGGTGATGTCAAAACTAATGTCGCATGCAGGGATACATGGTATTTTTGTCCCTTTTACTTATGAATCCAATATCAATGTTAATGTGCCAGTTTTTTTGGTGCCTGCTACTATGGCGCATGAATTGGCACATCAGAGTGGTTTCATGCATGAGGATGAGGCAAATTTTATAGCATATCTGGCATGTAAGCAGCAGGATGATCCAATGATACTTTACAGTGGTTTATTTCTGGCATTTGATTATTCTATATCTGAGCTAAAGAAAGTGGATCCAGATAAGGCGTCTGATATAATGTCCAGTCTGTCCAAAGCGGTGCGGCATGATATAGAACAAAATGAGCAGTACCGGGATAAGTATGAGGGTGTTATTTCAAGTATTTCAAGAAATGTAAATGACGTATATCTGAAGGCAAATAATCAGACAGACGGTTTGAATAGCTATAGTGATATGGTGAATTTGTTGCTGGCAGAGCAGCGAGAGATAGAGAAGTACAATTAAATGTATCTTGAATACTTATAGGTTTATATAGTAATGATAGTGGGCTCAAGTTGAACATAGGAGTGAGTGAAATAAATAAAATAAAAGTAATTCCTATTCCATATGCTGGAGCGTCGGTAAATGTATTTCATGAATGGAAAAAACTATTGCCGGATAGATATGAATTGTTTATGAGTGAATTGGCTGGAAGAGGAACTCGATTCAGCGAGCCTTGCTACTAGTCTGTTGATGAAGCAAGTGAAGATATCGCCAAAAGAATAAGTGAACAATTAGAATATGACGATGAATATGTTATATTTGGACACAGTATGGGAGCCTTATTGACTTATGAGATATATTATAAACTTAAGCAAATGGGAATTAAGGAACCAAGGCATCTGTTTTTTTCTGGGCGAAATGCTCCACATATTTTTGAAAAGAGAGAAGACATTGAAGATATGACTAATGAAACTTTCTTGCAAAAGGTAGAACAATATGGGGGATTACCAGAGGAGTTTTATACAAAAGAGATTATGGATATGTTTCTTCCGATTTTGCGAGCAGATTTTATAATTTTGGACAATTATAAGTTTCAGCCCAAAGCAGAAAAAATAAGTTGTGGAGTAAGCGTTTTTTATGCGGATAGCGATTTTTCGACTCATATCAATGAAATGCATAAATGGAGTGAAGTTGTTGAAGGGAATGTGAAATTTCATAAGTTTAAAGGAGAACATTTTTTTTTGAATCGGTATCCTAATGATATTGTAAATACTATTGTTAAAGATACAGAGACTTATTCTTGTTCATGAGAGATTCCTCGTTTCGTCAATGTTGGTGTGGTAACTTACATTGTACAAGAGGAATCTCTCTTTTGCATTCATTTTTTGGTAGAATTTAGATAATCGACAGACGTGTTATTATATAAATCTAAAAAGATTTTGGTTTAGACTTTCTTGTCCCAATCAAGTTCCAAAAATAAAAATTTAGACTTTCTTTTCTTTGTACAGTTTGAATGTGTTTTGAAATATTATATTTAAAATAAATTTTATCAGTCTGAGAATCCTTCAATGATTGTTACTTAATTTTGCTTAATTATAAAAGTAATATTCAATAATTGTTTTAGGTAGGTTTTAGTAAGGAGAATTATGAAAAATCACATATAAAAAGCCTGGTGCCGCTAACAACACGGCGGCCGTGCTTTTTTTACGGCCGGATTACGGCGCAAGCGGCCGAACTTGATCTGAGCTCTTAGCGATTTACATTTCCCTTTTCTCTTGTAAATAAAAAGATTCTAAAACTAGAAAAGGTTCCGGAAAGCAGATGCTTACGGAACCTTTTTCGTTATGCCGAATGGCTTTTTTTCGTCTGAACGGTTTCCCCGGACTTGATACCAAGCGATACGAACAAGCCGATCACAGAAACTCCGATCAATATGATAAACAGAATATGAAACCCGGAGATTAAACCGATCAGTGCTGAAGAAATAATGCTTCCGAAATAACGGAAGGTGGAAAAAATCCCGGATGCGATACCGGACATGCCCGGTTCTACCGTCGCAAGAGAAGATACCTGCATGCTCGTCAGCCCCGCACCTGACGCGATGCCTCCGACAATAAGCGATGCCATAAGAAACGGAACGGAATGGGAATAAACCAAAAACAGAAATAAGAGATTGGCTACGGCCATCAGCCCGAAGGACAGAAAAATCATTCTTCGCGCGCCCCATTTCTGATGCAGCTGAGCTCCGCCCCAGTTGCTGGCGGACATGAAAACAGAAAAGACTGACAGCGCCATGCCGCTGTGCGACGTATTCATGCTGAAGTGGCCGGTCATAAAGAGCGGCATAATCAATAACACGGCGTACATCATTAAATTGCTTAACAGGACCGACAGATTGGCGCTCGTAAAGGTCGTGTTTTTAAACAGGTCAAAATCAATAATCGGATGTTTCGTGCGCAGCTCCCGCCTGAAAAATAGCGGAACAAATATGAGAATGAGCAGCGCGTACACCCAATAGCCCAAAGAGCTTTCATTTTTCGTCAGAAGAATTATAGATACAATGCTTCCGGCAAGCAAAACGGACCCGATGATATCAAGCGGAGCGTCAGACGTTTCTTCTTTATATTTAGGAAACATCACTAATGCCGTCACGAGTGCGATCGCAAGAAACGGAATGTTGACCCAAAAGATCGAATGCCAGCTGAAGCTCTCAATTAAAAGAGAGCCGATAAACGGACCGAGAGCCGCGCCCAGCCCGGCACCGAGGCCGAAAAAGCCGAATACTTTCGGAAGCCGTTTTTCAGACACGACATGGCGGATGATGGCGATGCTGTTTGGCGTAAGCAAAGCGCCGCCGGCAGCCTGAAGCGCCCGGAAGAAAATCAATAAGAAAAGACTTGGCGAGAGGGCGCACCCCAATGATGCGATGAGAAAAAGGCCGACGCCCCATAAATACATTTTTTTGTTTCCGTACATATCACCGAGTTTGCCGGCAATGGGCTGTGTCACGGCCATCACGATTAAATACACGGTCACTACCCATGTGATGCTGGCAATTGATTCGCTGAATGAGCGGGAAATGGATGAAAGGGCGACTGCGATCATCGTAGAATTGATGGGAACGAGTATGGCTCCCAGCAAAAGCGAAACGATCAGCGCCCATTCTTTCTTTGAACCCATCCTTCATCCTCCTTGGGGCCGGAAAATGACCGGCCGGTAATGCCTTTCATGAAAATCTCAGTGCTGTGTTTCAGCATCGTTTCCTCAGAGAGAGTAATGACTCTTTTCCCCAGCTGCAGCCGGTGTATAAAATAACCGAAAATCATCGTCATAAAGACGTCTGCATTAGCTTCTTCGCTGCCGGGGCTTATCATATTTTTCTTTGTCAGCTCCTTAAAGTAAACGATTAAATGCTTTTTCACGGATTGCGGATATACGACAATATCCTGCAGGACGTCTTCGAATAGTTCCGGTTCGCGCAGGCAGATGCGGAACACTTCTTTTTTTTGTTCCAATTGCTGCAGAAGGGTCGTGGCGAAATGAAGAAGATCCTTATACAGATCGCCTTCCGCCTTGGTGATCATGCTTTCCGGAGCCGGCGTCTGCTGTTCAATCATGGCTTTCATTAATCCTTGTTTGTTTTTAAAATTACGGAAAATCGTTGCTTCGCTTACTTTTGCTTTTTCTGCGATTTCTTTTGTTGTCGCTGCGCGGTATCCTTTTTGGATGATCAGATTCATCGCGGCGTCAATAATTCTCTTGTTCGTCGTTCTCAACATGTTTCACCTCGCGTAAATACTGGCAGGACAAGTATACACCCGCCCTGCCCGTCAATAAAGAGGGAAACCTAGCATGAAGCGCGTTTGACAATCGTAATCTTGCCGTTTGTCCCGTCCACCGTGACGATATCTCCGTCGTTGAGCCTGTCAGTCGCGGCACGTGTGCCGAGAACGGCCGGGAGCCCGTATTCTCTCGCGATGATCGCTGCATGTGACAGGATGCCGCCCGTGTCCGTAATGACGGCCTTTGCATCCTGGAACAGACTGGTCCACAGCGGTGTCGTCATTTTGCAGACAAGCACGTCTCCTGTTGAAAAACGGGAAAATTCACTTGCGTCACGAATGACTTTCACCGGGCCGCTTGCGATTCCGCTTGACGCCGCAAGTCCGTAAATTTGATGTTCAGTGTTTTTTTCATCTTCTGTGATGGAGCCGGTAATCTGTTCAGCCGTTTTCAGCTGTTCCGAAGTCGGAGTCCCGAGATAAGCGGGGGCTTCAAGCAATTGATATTGCTGGAAGAGCTGTTTTCGTTCAGCGGCTTTTTCCTGCATCGGAACCGGCGACACCAGCGCTTTCTCGACTTCATCGCTGTATAAGTACCACATATCCTCCCGATCATCGATTACGCCTTGTTTTTGAAGCAGCTCGCCGATTTTCAGAAGGCAAAGGCGCGCTTTGGCGTCCAGCATCGCATCAATATAAAAATGGTGATCATCTTTGATGACGGATGAAGACAATGTCCACTGATAATAGCGGTCAAACGTCTCCCGAAAGCCGTCATCTTCAATTCTATCCATAAAGTCGGCGTAGAGCTGTTTTCGTTTTTCTATCGTTTTATGAAACTCACTGTCAAAATCGTATCCGTTCCGGACATAGTTCTGAATGTTGGCCAAAGCGAAATAAGGGTTTTCCGCCCAAGTTTCTTCAATCAGATCATGACTTTTCACGGATCTCCAGCCGTATTCCTGTAAAAATTCACCGACTTGTTCGAGAAAGCGTTTTCCCTCATTTGATTGCAGAAGCGTCTGATGCAGCTCGTCGGCATGAGAAACCGTAAAGACGCGCCGCAGCTCAGGGCTGTCTTTTACTTGTCCGGAAAGCAGCCAGAGCTGTCTGTCGGTCTCCAATGACTTATTCATGACGCCAGCCAGCATTTCGTACAGAAGGGAGGTGTTTTCTTTCTCAACCTGTCCGTACATGGATTCCAGTATCGTGTTTAACGCAACCTGCGGAAAGACAATATTGAAATGTTCTGCGTATCCTTTTAAATAGAAGTCTTGCAGGTTTCGGAACGCATCAAGGGCAGTCTCCGGCGTATGGTCTGTATGCGCCAGTTCGTCCAGCTTTTGATAAAAAGGCAGAAAGGTTTCCTGAATAATATCATACATGCGGTCAGCCAAGACGGGGAAAAGCGCTTCTAACTGTTCTGCGGGCAGCTTGTCGTCCGTCTTATGCTGTCTGGAAAAAACACGGCCCTGATGAAGTTTGACACGCTCGATTTCGATGCCCATTACAGGGAATGCCTTCGTGCTCTCTTTGAGGCCGTATTCCAAAGCCGGCACAATGAGTGAGGCGAATAACGGGCTGACGGGGCCTTCAATATTGGCCTCCATATTGAGCCAAAAATCTTTCTGATCCCGGGGCGTCATGATAAATTCCCGTTCTTCGTCTGCCGCTTTCTGATCCTGCGCGATCGTTGTAATCGGCCTGGCCTGAAGCAGATACAGCTTATTTTCGGCAAATCCGAATTCGAGATCCACGGGATAACCGTACAGTTCTTCCGTCTTTATCGTCAGCATGGTAAGCTCTTTGATGCTCTCGTCATCAAGGCAGAAGCGGTTTCTCATGTCAGCGGTCGTCTCTTTTTCCGTCACGCCTTCGTCTTTAGAAACGATATACATTTCTTTTAAGCCGATTTCTTTTTCAATCTGAAATGTGTCTTTATTGACGATAAATGTGTCGGGCGTCACGCTGCCGGAGACGATTGCTTCTCCGAGACCGTAGCTCGCGCTGATCATCAGTTCTCCGTCATCGTGTGTGACGGGGTTGCGGCTGAAAATGACCCCTGAAACCTCGGAATTGATAAGCCCTTGCACGACAACGCCCATTAACGGTTCTGCGGTGTCATTGTTCATTTTCTCTTTATAACCGCTGACCCGCGCCGAGAAGAAGGAAGCCCAGCATTCTTTCACTTTTCCGAGAAACTCTTCTTCTGTTTTGATATTTAAATAGGTTTCGTACTGACCAGCGAAAGAAGCGCCTTCAAGATCTTCGGACGCGGAGGAGGAACGTACGGCGACAGAGGCGTATGATTCTCTCAATTCATAAAACGACGCGGTCAGTTCCTCCCGAAGCTCTTTTGAAAACGTGCCGTTCATAATGGCGCGCTCCATCTGTTCCTGATCTGCTTGAAGCCCGTTGTCTTCCATAAAACGTGTCAGGGCATTCGTCTGAATGATGAAACCGCCGGGAACGGGCAGCCCGTTTTTCGTCAGTTTAATCAGGTTCATTCCTTTTGCTCCTGCAGAGCGGCTCGATTCTTCCGCTTTTTGAAATCGCACTGAATACATGCGGTATGACCCCCTTTTTTTCCTCATCCAAGAAAATGATAGTAAACACTATCATTACATTGTAAAGAGGGAGGAAGAAACTGTCAAAGATACAAAGACCTAAACCTTCTCATCCTTTCGGCTGAAGAAAGGTAATTCGATTCATCTGGTTAATGGTTCAATGGATTTATATTCACAATTTTTTTGACAGATGATTGAAGACTGCTGAAAAAGGGTATTGTGATAGCAGGGGAACGATTGTCCGATTCTTCATTTTTTACTATAATCAGATGAGATGAAGAATTCCCGAGGAGGGTTTTTGTGATTACAAAAGCCGTTTTTGCATTATGTTTCCCTTTTATGCTGGTCGTCCTTTTTACGCGCGTCACGTTTAACCACTATGTGGCGATCGCTCTCACAGCCGCACTGCTTTTCGCATCCTATTTAAAGGGTTACACCGAAACGTATTTTATCGTTGGATTGGATGTCGTATCGCTGGTGGCCGGAGGGCTGTACATGGCCAAAAAAGAAGCAGACAAAAAGAAAGACAATGCCTGACATGGTGAATATGAAATAGAATGCCTGCTTTTACGCCATAAAAGCAGGTTTTTTATACAAAAATTGCCTTGGTAAAAACAATCCATCGAACTTTAGTTCGTATTTTTAGTGATTTTGCCCGTCATTGTGTTACTATATCAATAGGAAGATTTCGTAAAGAAACGGAGGCTTTTTTGTGAAAGATCGTTTTGAGTTAGTCTCGAAATATCAGCCCCAGGGAGATCAGCCGCAAGCGATTGAGAAGCTTGTCAAAGGCATACAGGAAGGCAGAAAACACCAGACTCTCCTGGGTGCGACAGGGACGGGCAAAACCTTTACCGTGTCCAATCTTATTAAAGAAGTGAATAAACCGACACTGGTCATTGCCCATAACAAAACCCTTGCCGGACAGCTGTACAGCGAGTTTAAGGAGTTTTTCCCGAACAACGCTGTCGAATATTTTGTCAGCTATTACGATTACTATCAGCCGGAGGCGTACGTGCCTCAAACGGATACTTTTATAGAGAAAGACGCAAGCATTAATGATGAAATTGATAAACTGAGACACTCCGCGACATCCTCTCTGTTTGAACGGAGAGATGTCATTATTATCGCGAGTGTGTCATGCATATACGGTCTCGGTTCGCCTGAAGAATACCGGGAAATGGTTGTGTCGCTCAGACCGGAAATGGAGATTGAGCGGAACGAGCTGCTGAGAAAGCTTGTGGATATCCAGTATGCCCGCAATGATATCGACTTTCAGCGCGGGACGTTCCGCGTGCGCGGAGACGTTGTGGAAATCTTCCCGGCTTCCCGTGACGAACATTGTATCAGAGTGGAATTTTTCGGAGATGAAATTGAGCGGATCAGAGAGGTCGACGCTTTGACCGGAGAAATTCTCGGCGACCGTGACCATGTCGCGATTTTCCCGGCTTCCCACTTCGTCACCCGGGCGGAAAAGATGGAAAAAGCGATTCTGAATATTGAACAGGAGCTTGAGGAGCGCTTGAAAGTGATGCACGAAAACGGCAAGCTCCTTGAAGCGCAGCGGCTTGAGCAGCGGACGAGATATGATCTTGAAATGATGCGGGAAATGGGTTTTTGCTCAGGGATCGAGAACTATTCAAGACATTTGACGCTCCGACCGCCGGGCTCTACGCCGTATACGCTGCTTGATTATTTTCCGGATGATTTTATGATTGTCGTTGATGAATCACATGTGACGATTCCGCAGGTGCGCGGCATGTTCAACGGTGACCAGGCGAGAAAACAGGTGCTTGTCGATCACGGGTTCCGCCTGCCGTCAGCGCTTGACAACCGTCCGCTCCGATTCGAGGAATTTGAGAAACACATGCACAATATCGTGTACGTGTCGGCGACTCCGGGACCGTATGAAATTGAGCATACGCCGGAAATGATCGAGCAGATCATCAGACCGACGGGACTCCTCGATCCCCTCATTGACGTCCGGCCGATCGAAGGACAGATTGATGATCTGATCGGCGAGATACAGGCGAGGATTGAACGGAATGAACGCGTTCTCGTGACGACTTTAACGAAAAAAATGTCAGAGGATCTGACCGATTATCTCAAGGAAATCGGCATCAAGGTCAATTATCTGCATTCCGAGATTAAGACGCTTGAACGGATTGAAATCATCCGTGACCTCCGCCTCGGAAAACATGATGTGTTAATCGGCATCAACCTGCTGAGGGAAGGGCTTGATATTCCGGAAGTGTCACTTGTCGCCATTCTCGATGCGGATAAAGAAGGCTTCCTCCGTTCTGAACGTTCGCTGATTCAGACGATCGGACGGGCGGCACGAAACGCGGAAGGCCGCGTCATCATGTATGCCGATAAAATCACGAATTCGATGGAAATCGCGATTAATGAAACGAAGCGCCGCCGGGAACAGCAGGAGCGCTTTAACGAAATTCACGGCATTACGCCGCAAACGATCAATAAGGAAATCCGCGATGTGATCCGCGCGACGCAGGCCGCTGAGGATAAAGAAGAATATAAAACAAAAGCCGCGCCTAAACTGGCGAAGATGACGAAGAAAGAACGCCAGAAAGTCGTTGAGCAAATGGAGCACGAAATGAAAGAAGCGGCCAGAGCGCTTGATTTCGAGCGGGCGGCAGAGCTTCGTGATTTACTGTTAGAGCTTAAAGCGGAAGGATGATGAACACATGGCAATTGACCGGATCGAGGTGAAAGGCGCAAGGGCGCACAATTTAAAAAACATTGATGTAACGATTCCGCGGGATCAGCTCGTCGTCGTGACGGGGCTGTCCGGATCGGGAAAATCATCCCTTGCCTTTGACACCATTTACGCGGAAGGACAGAGGCGGTATGTTGAATCGCTTTCTGCCTATGCGCGCCAATTTTTAGGACAGATGGATAAGCCGGACGTTGATGCGATCGAAGGGCTTTCTCCGGCGATCAGCATTGACCAGAAAACAACAAGCCGCAATCCGCGGTCAACCGTCGGAACGGTAACGGAGATTTATGATTATCTCCGGCTGCTGTACGCGAGAGTCGGGAAGCCGCACTGCCCGGAGCACGGCATTGAAATTACGTCGCAAACGATTGAACAGATGGTTGACCGGATTCTTGAATATCCGGAGCGGACGAAGCTTCAAGTGCTTGCGCCGATCATCTCAGGCAGAAAAGGCGCCCATGTCAAAGTGCTTGACCAAATCAGAAAGCAAGGTTACGTAAGGGTGCGGATTGACGGAGAAATGGCCGAGCTTTCCGACGATATTGAACTTGAAAAAAACAAAAAGCATTCCATTGAAGTAGTCATTGACCGGATTGTCGTCAAGGAAGGGGTTGCCGCCCGGCTTTCCGACTCACTGGAAACCGCGCTCCGCTTAGGGGAAGGCCGTGTCATGATAGATATCATCGGTCAGGAGGAGCTGATGTTCAGCGAGCATCACGCCTGTCCGCTGTGCGGTTTTTCTATCGGAGAGCTTGAACCCCGGCTGTTTTCGTTTAACAGCCCGTTCGGCGCCTGCCCGACTTGTGACGGTCTCGGCCTGAAGCTGGAAGTGGACCCAGAGCTCGTCATTCCCAATCCTGAGCTGTCATTAAAAGAACACGCCATCGCGCCGTGGACGCCGATCAGTTCACAATATTATCCGCAGCTGCTTCAGGCGGTCTGCCGCCATTACGGCATTGATATGGAGACTCCGGTCAAAGACCTGCCGAAGCATCAGCTTGATAAAGTGCTGTACGGCAGCGGCGATGAACGGATCTACTTTAAATACGAGAATGATTTCGGACAAGTGCGCGAAAATGAAATTGAATTTGAAGGCGTGCTGCGCAATATTGAGAGACGGTATAAAGAGACAAGCTCCGATTATATCCGTGAACAGATGGAGCAGTACATGTCACAGAAATCGTGCCCGACGTGCAAAGGCTACCGGCTGAAGAAAGAAGCGCTTGCCGTTTTGGTTAATGGGCGCCACATCGGCACCATTACCGAGCTTTCCGTCGGCGATGCGCTGGAATTTTTCAAAAACCTGACGCTGTCTGAGAAAGATATGCAGATTGCCGATTTAATTTTAAGAGAGATTGTGGAGCGGCTCAGCTTCTTAGATAAAGTCGGTCTTGATTACCTGACGCTGAGCCGGGCGGCGGGAACGCTGTCAGGCGGAGAAGCCCAGCGTATCAGGCTTGCGACGCAGATCGGCTCCCGTTTGTCAGGCGTCCTGTACATTCTTGATGAGCCGTCCATCGGTCTTCACCAGCGTGACAATGACCGTCTGATCAGCGCGCTGAAAAACATGAGGGATCTCGGCAACACACTGATTGTCGTGGAGCATGATGAAGATACGATGATGGCTGCCGATTATTTGATAGATATCGGTCCGGGTGCCGGCATTCACGGCGGCCGCGTCATATCGGCGGGGACGCCTGAAGAAGTGATGAATGATGCGGACTCTCTGACCGGACGTTATTTGTCAGGGGCTCAATTCATCCCGATGCCTCCGGAGAGAAGAAAGCCTGACGGCCGGTTCATTGAAATCAAAGGCGCTTCAGAAAACAACCTGAAAAAAGCGAACGCCAAATTCCCGCTCGGCACTTTTACGGCGGTGACAGGTGTGTCCGGTTCCGGAAAAAGCACGCTTGTGAATGAAATTCTGCATAAGGCGCTTGCGCAAAAGCTTCATAAAGCCAAAGCGAAACCGGGAAGCCATAAAGAAATCAAAGGCCTTGACCACCTTGATAAGGTGATCGACATCGACCAGGCGCCGATCGGCCGGACACCGAGATCAAACCCGGCAACTTACACGGGCGTGTTTGATGATATCCGCGATGTATTCGCGCAGACAAATGAAGCAAAGGTGCGCGGCTATAAAAAAGGCCGGTTCAGTTTTAATGTAAAAGGCGGGCGCTGTGAGGCCTGCCGCGGCGACGGCATCATCAAAATTGAGATGCACTTCCTTCCTGACGTGTACGTTCCGTGTGAAGTGTGCCACGGCAAACGTTACAACCGGGAGACGCTGGAGGTCACATACAAAGGAAAAAGCATTTCTGACGTTCTGGATATGACGGTGGAAGATGCTCTGTCTTTCTTTGAAAATATCCCGAAAATCAAACGCAAGCTTCAAACGCTTGCCGATGTCGGACTCGGGTATGTGACGCTCGGCCAGCCGGCGACGACGCTGTCAGGCGGAGAAGCGCAGCGCGTCAAGCTTGCTTCCGAACTGCATAAGCGTTCCACCGGCCGGACGCTGTATATTTTGGACGAACCGACGACAGGCCTCCACGTTGATGATATCGCAAGGCTTTTGGTTGTGCTTCAAAGACTCGTCGATAACGGAGATACCGTTTTGGTCATTGAACACAATCTCGATATCATTAAAACGGCGGACTACATCGTCGATCTGGGACCTGAAGGCGGAGCGGGCGGCGGCATGATCGTAGCCTCCGGGACGCCTGAAGAAGTTGTCGAAGTGAAAGAATCATATACGGGCCGCTATCTGAAACCGGTAATGGAACGAGATAGAAAACGGATGAAAACATTGCTGGCCGAAAAAGAAACGGCAGCCACGTAATAGATCAATAAAAACAGCCCAAAACTCATCGGTTTTGGGCTGTTGTTGTTACAGGCTTTTTTTCTGTTGGGGAAGCTGTCTGCTTAAATGCATTAAGTCCTGCAGAATATGGGTGCTGCTGCTGTCCAGCAGCACTTTTATATATTGGATATCATGGGAAATGGGAAGAGGGGCTGCTTTGATCTGTTCCAATTCAGCCAGCATTTCGCTGTTCATTCTTTTCTGTTCGCGAATTAAATTTCGAAGACTCTCTTCCGTTACTTGGGCGTTTTCGGGATCTTTCTCCATTTGTATGTCCTCCTTGCATACGGTCAGGCTTTGTTACATATTGTAATCGGTTCGGGGAAAAGATTCTATAGTGAAATCTCTGAAATCAAAAATTACGTATAACGAAGCATGTCCTTAGCATGAAAATGAAACCCGCCCATTCGTCATACGTATGTATAAGGAAGGGTTTTTACATTACGGCACAGGGAGTGTTTTTATTGAACCGAAATCAAGCGATTATCGCATCAATCTGTTATTTCAGCGTGTTTCTCGCGCCGCTCATTCTTCCGATTGTGGCTTACTTTGTCGTCGATGAAAAAGAGACGAAGCGGCATGCCATGCGCGCTCTGATTTCCCATATCATTCCGTTTGCGGGATTGCTGATTGTGACCGCGGGTGTTGTCGGCGGATTGATTACGGCTCAAGGGGAGAGTATGGTGCCCGTTTTTGTTATGATAACAGGAGCAGCTGTTTATTTTCTGATCCTCATCGGAATGGTCATTTGGAATATCGTGCAGGGAATTAAGGTGTTACGCCAGGTGTAAGAAAAGTCGGGGGAGGAGTTTTGTATGAAACAGGAGAAAGAACGGATTTTAAAGCTTGTGGAAGACGGCATGCTGACGGCGCAGGAAGCACTGACGCTCATTGAAAAACTGGATCATGAATATAAAGAAAAAGAAGAGCAGATCACCGCATTATCTGCGGAGGTCCAGGAACCTGCGGAAGATTTCGAAAGCGGGGCAAAAGGAAGCCAAAAGCCGTCGCTCGGGGCGAAGCTGTTCGACTGGATTGATTCTGCCGTCAAAAAAGTGAAGGAAGCGGATCTTGATCTGAATTTCGGCCACGCACACGAAGTGCAGCATATTTTTCAATTTAAAGACAGTGAATTCTCGGCCATTGATATGCAGATCGCAAACGGCAGCGTCAATATCGTGCCGTGGGCAGATGAAGATATCAGAGCGGAGTGCCAGGCGAAAGTGTACCGGGCGGACAGTCAGGAGGCGGCGCGCACCGCATTTCTTCAGCATATTGAGTGTGAAGTGAAGGGCAATAAGTTTTTTGTCCGCACGGAAAAGAAAACGATGAAAACCAATGTCACGCTTTATGTTCCCCAGAAAGAGTACGATAAGATAAGAGTGAAGCTGTTTAACGGACCGATCAGAGGGGAACATTTACATGTAAAAGAATTCTCGGCGAAAACGACAAACGGCGTTCTGTCATTCTCTCATTTGACGGCTGATAAAGCGTCAGCGGAAACGGCTAACGGACAAATCAAGCTGGCCGGACATCAATGCGGCGCGATTGAAGCGGAAACGATCAACGGCTTGATTGATTTGCGCGGATCGAGTGAATCCATTGACGTTCAAAGCTTTAACGGCAATATCATGCTTACCGTGACAGCGCCGCACTGCCGCTCCATCTACACGAAAACGACGACCGGAAACGTGGAGATCGCTCTGCCTGATGATTCGGCAGTGAAAGCTGAGCTGAAAAGCAATCTCGGCTCTCTCAGCCATGAGCTGATTGATGTGGAAATTTTAAAGGAAAAGAATGATACCATTCAAAAAGAACTGATGCTGGCATCAAATCAAGGCCATGATCAGCATCTCTCGATTTTCTCAGAATCGTTAACAGGAGCCATTAAGCTCAAGCATACTCAGAGGTGATTGGATGAAAAGACTTTACCGTTCAGAAAAAAACCGTAAAATCGCCGGCGTCGTCGGCGGTTTGGCGGAGTACATCAATATGGATACGTCGCTTTTGCGCATTATCACCGTTGTATTAGCGCTTGTCATGCCGGGAATCGTGCCGATTGTATATATTATCTGGTGTTTTGTTGTACCTTTAGAAGGAGATTTGAAATAAATGATCAAATGGGCAGTCAGCATTTTAGTAAATGCGTTATTATTAATCGTTATCGCGGGATATTTTGATTCCGTCCATATCAGCAGTATCGGAGCGGCTGTCATCGCCAGTGTGATTCTTTCTGTGTTAAATGTGCTGATCAAACCGATCATCGTCATATTGACATTGCCTGTCACGGTTGTGACCCTCGGCCTCTTTCTGTTTGTCATCAACGCCATTACGTTAATGATGACCGCAGCCTTGATGGGAGACAGCTTTCAGATTGACGGGTTCGGCACCGCCATTTGGGCATCCGTCGTGCTGTCCGTTTTCCACTTGCTGATCCAAAAAGGCATATTGGAGCCGCTTAGAAAAGGGTAAAAAACGAGCTGTCCCGAGAGGGCAGCTTTTTTATGTGCGGTTTACATAAGCGGCGGCCTCCTGACGCAACATAATGCATAGGGAGGTAATGAGATGAAACTTGTGATGACGCTCTTTTTTCTGATTGGTTTGCTTTGTGTGAGTCCTTCTGCGGATGCGGCGCGCAAAGAATCGGCAATCCCCGTGAATCAGCAGGAATTCGGACAGCCGCCTCATTACATACCGCTTCTGGAGAATCCTCCCCAAATCGAAGTAAAGGCGGAAATGAAAAGAAACCTGTTCATACAGGCTCATGTACAGAATGCTGACTATCAAGCGTTTTCGGCGTTTCTTTTTTATAAACAAAGCAATGAGCTGGGGTTTAAAATGGTGCCGATGGAGCCCGCGCCAGGCGCAATCCGGCTGTTTACGGCCCAGGTTTCAAAACGGGATATCTGGAATGGAGAATTGGAATATTACCTCGTTTTCACCAACGGCAGACAGCGGGCGGAATCGGAGAAAAAGCGGCTGAAGCTGGACGGCTATCAAGCTGATTTGAATCATATTCCCGAGCTGATGATTACGGAGCTTGCGGTTGATACGAAAAATGAAGACGGCGCTGATGCCTATGAATTTATCGAGGTGTATAACACGACGGACAGGCCCATTCATTTTAAAGACTATCACATCCGCTACCGCTATCCGAAGGAAGGGCCGGAATCAGATATGATATGGAGGCCGAAAGAAGATACCGTCATTCCGTCAGGCGGGACTTACGTGTTTTGGCTGAGACGCGCCGCATCAGAACTGACGATAGATGATTTCAACCGCTATTACGGGACACGCCTGAAGGAGGGAAAACATCTCGCCGTCATCGAAGGGACGGACGGAATGTCCAACGGCCGCCCGCGTACGGTGGTGCTGTCGGCAAATACCGGAAAGGGTATCGCCTCAGCGCATTACCGTAAACACGCTTTCCGCCGGCTGACTTCTTTGCTGTACAAATATCCGCTGAACGGAACGGGAGAATTGCTGAAGATCTCCACGAGCGAGCATAAGCCGTCACCGGGCTCTGTTTTTCAGGCGCAGATCCCGCAACAGAAAAGGGTGATAAAACCCGACAAGGAAAAACCGGTCATCGAAGACCTTACAGACAGAAAGCCCGTCCGGCCCGCTGAAAGCATTGAATTAAAGGCTGACATAAAAGACAAAAACCTTGTCAAAACAGCCGCGTTTTATTACCGGACCAATGAGAAAAAACCATTCAAACGAATTCTGGCAGAAAAAGACCGCAACGACAGCTTATACCATCACATTCTTTATTCCCCGGAACTGCTCGGCCAGGATCAGCTTGAATATTATATCGCAGCCAGTGATGGAGAAAATGAAGCAAAAACGCCCGTCAAGATGATTGACATTGAACAGACGAGCAAATCACACGGACTCAGAATGAATGTTGAACCCGAAGATACGATATCCGGCACCTATCTGCTCAAAGCGACTTCCGACGTCAGCCCCGATAAGATCAAGCTGTGGATTGACGGCAAACGGCAGGAGACCCGGCCGGCCTTGGAAAAAGAAGTCTATTTCGCCTTCGATGCCCGGAAAACGAATCTTTATTTTCAAAACACCGTCATGATGGAAAACGAGGTGCTGCACATTTTTGACGATCCGTCTCACCGCTACAGAACACACTCGGTTCTCCTTCCGGAACGTCTGCTGCAAAAAGGGGGCAAAACACAGAAAGTATCCATCCGTTCGGGCTCAAAGGTTTCTCCGTATGACACGGGAGAGAATCGGGATGATTTTGTCGTGAAACATGCCCGTCTGGTGCTTTCGGACGGAACGGTGATCAAAGATGGGAAGACGGACCCGGCTGAGCAGCTGTTTATCGGTGACGGCAGGCGGGCGAATCAGCAGAAGACCTTCTCATTCAGCCTGCCGGATCATTTGTTTACGTCACGGCTGCTGCCGTGGAACACGGCGAAGCTTTCTGAAGGCTATCACCATATTTTTGTTAGCGACGGTGAGGAGCAGCTGAGCCAGTCTGTGCGGGTGGACAATACGGGGCCGAAGATTGTCCCGAATATTAAAGAAGGCGCGGCGCTGAAAGGTAATGTTGAGCTGAATGCGGACATCCGTGACAAATGGAGCAAAGTGGAAGAGGTCAAAGCGTTTTTGGACGGTGAAAGCATTACGCTCCCGCATCACACGTCATCAGCCGATCTTAAGCCCGGAAAACATACCCTTACTATCATTGCGGCAGACCTTGCCGGAAATGAAACAACCTCCGTCCGCACCTTCCATATCAAACGGGAGGAGCCGAACCAGCCGGAGCTTGCCGATCAAAAAATCGGCGCCCACAAAGCAAAGCTGTCCGTCCGGGTAAAAGACCCGACGAAGGATGACATGAATGTATCATTTTACCGGGGCTTCCGTTATACCGCGCGGAATCCGGGCAGCGTGAAAGTGTATAAACACGCCTCATTAACGGAACCGCCGAGGGGCATAAAAGAAAATGAAATGCCGTTTACCCTGCCTGAAATGAACCGCATCTCGGCAAATGACGGAAAAACCGTTTCGACGGAAAGTATGGAGCGTTTTCCTTATCACCGATTCGAAGTCTCCGTTGACCCGTCTATCGACGAAACGGATCTGGCCGAGGCGGTCTGGAAAGGAAGCTCTCTGCCCGGCCGAAAGGTAACCATGTATATTTGGAATTACCGGACAAGCCGCTGGCAGGAGGCGGACAGCGTCCTTGCCAAAGATAAAAAGCCGTTTACATTAAAAGCCGCCGTTTCCGCAGCGGATGTGGTGAAGAACTCAAAAATGAATGTCATCGTGCAGGATCAAATACCGGCGAAAGGCAATTACACGTTTGTCTGGATGTCGGATACACAGTATTACGCACAAGGGCACCCGCACATTTTTGACAAAATGACGGAGTGGATCAAAGAAAATAAGGAAAAGCACAATATTAAATATGTCTTTCATACCGGTGATATCGTCGATGATTCAATGATGATGAAACAGTGGAAAAACGCCGATCACTCCATGCGGACGCTTGATAAGGCTGGGATTCCGTACGGAGTGCTTGCCGGCAATCACGACGTCGGCCATAAAGACGGCACATACCGAACCTTCGGGGATTTCTTCGGGAGCCGCCGGTTTGAACAGAACATGCATTACGGCGGATCATACAAAAATAACCGCGGGCATTATGACCTGCTGTCGGCAAGCGGGAACGATTTTATTATGATTTATATGGGCTGGGGCATTGGGGAACAAGAGATTGACTGGATCAATCAAGTGCTAAAGAGGTATCCGGACCGAACCGCCATCTTATGCTTTCATGAGTACTTGCTTGTGAGCGGAAATCGAAGTCCGATCGGGGAAACGATCTATCGAAAAGTCGTCAAGCCGAATCGCAATGTGGCGATGGTATTAAGCGGCCATTACCATAACGCCATGAAAAAAACCGATGCGCTTGACGATGACGGGGACGGAAAACCGGACCGCCTCGTCCACCAAATTCTGACCGACTACCAGGACGGTCCGGAAGGGGGACAGGGCTTTATGCGCATGATGCAATTCGATCAGGCCGCCAATCAGGTTCACATGTTCTCCTACTCGCCGTACACGGATGACATCAATTACTATGACACCGATCTGTTCGCTGATAAAGACGAATTCTCAGCAGAAATGGATTTACAGCCGAAGAGGAAAAGGGTGGCGACCGATTATTTTGAATGCAACGTCTATACGAACGAACTGCTCGGTCATAAAAAACACGTAAAAAGCGGAAAAACCGCAAATTGGGTCTGGGACGGCCTGCAGCCTGATTCCGTTTATTACTGGTACACCGTCGTTAAGGACCCGTACAACGGCAAAACAATATCACCGCTGTGGATGTTCAAAACGGGAAATACTCCGTATCGCCCGGCTCCGGATCAGTTTGATTTCAGGCATGCCTCAAACCCATAACGAAAAAAATACAGCCTGCTGATCGCTCAGAAGAAAATCTGACGGTCAGCAGGATTTTTTCTGTACGTAAATGGCGGCGCCCTGCTGTAATAAGTGCTTTTGACTTTTTTATGTCCCTTTTCTATACTAAAATCGATTGGTTTTCGTAATATGCAGGAGGAAACATAATGAACAGTAAAACCGGGACAAAAGAAAGAATTATTCAAACCTCTGCATATCTTTTTCAGATTCAGGGATACCATGCGACTGGTTTGAACCAAATTATAAAAGAGAGCGGAGCACCCAGAGGGTCTGTGTATCATCACTTTCCAAACGGAAAAGCAGAACTCGCCATTGCGGCGATCAAATATACGGGAAGATGCGTTGAAAAGCAAATACAGAATAGTATGTCTCAATTCGCGGACCCTATAGAAGCGATTCAGCACTTTATTCATGTAACGGCTGAACAGTTTAATGATCCGCAGAATATTGAGGGCGTGCCGGTTGGATTGCTGGCGGGTGAGACCGCTCTGATCAATGAAACGTTAAGATGCACATGTGTTGAGGTGTTCAAGAAGTGGACGGATGTGTTTGCGGCAAAATTTCTTGAGCATGGGTTTGAACAAGAGGAAGCGGAGAAGCTCGGGGTGACAATCAACTCGATGATTGAAGGCGCAATCATGTTTTCACTGGCTCATAAAAACAAAGAACCGCTGCTGCTGATTTCAAAACAGGTTCCGTATATTGTCCAAAACAGAGGGTAGGATTTTATTACTCTTTTCTTTATAAAAATAGCTACCAGAACCCCAGCCTCTTTGTTTTGACAGAGTCATAGAGAACATTCACCGGCTTGATTTGAAAATGGCAGATCAAAAAAACATCTCCAACCCGTAACGGTTGGAGATGTTTCATTTCACCCTGTCCATATAATGCACGAATGTGTAGCGGTCGCCTCTGTAGGCGGATTTGACGTGCTCAAAGGCAGTGCCGTCCTGCAGATAAGTGGTCCGCTTGATATAGAGGACGGGGGCGCCGGGCTGGATACCGAGCAGCTCAGCTTCTTCCTCGGAAGCGGCTCCCGGTTCAAGCTCTTGTTTTGCACGTGAGATCGGCATCTGATTGTACGCTTCAATATGCTCATACATGGATGATTGAAAATGGGAGGCGTCCAGTTTTCCCGCCTTGTCAAACGGGATGTACGATGCCTCAATCGCCATCGGGATATCATTTGCCAGCCGGACGCGGATAATTTTATGAAGCGTTGCCGGATAGCCGCATCCCAGGATAGAAGATAATTCTTCCGTCGCCTGAATCAGCTGGTATTCGGCAAGTCTGCTCCCCGGCTTCATGCCCCGGCTTCTCATATCTTCCGTAAAGCTTGTCAGCCCTTGAAGCGGCTGTTCCATCTTCAGTTTGCTGACGAACGTTCCCCGGCCTTTCTGCCTGTATAAAAATCCTTCATTCACCAGATTGGAAAGCGCCTGGCGCACCGTCATTCGGCTGATGCCGAATTGTTCGGCGTATTCCCGCTCCGACGGAAGCAGCGCATCCGCTTTCAGCTCGCCGTTTTTGATTTGTGTTTTTAATTGTTCCATAATCTGAAAGTAAATCGGAATCGGAGATTGTTTATCAATCTGCATAGGTCAAATCCTTTCAATCGCCGCCCGCAGCCTTTTCATCAATCAAGACCGTCACATCCGGATGCGCGTGCAGGGCGGAGGCGGGGAATGCTTCGCTGATGCGCCCGTCCAGAAGCTGCTTCACCGCGTGGGCCTTGCTTTTTCCGGATGCCATGATCAAAATCCGTTTGCCGGACAAAATCGTCCCGATCCCCATTGTCAGGGCTTTTACAGGGACTTGATCAATTGACGGAAAGTACCGCGCATTCGCCTGTCTTGTCTCTTCATTCAGCTCAACAACATGGGTTCGGGATTCAAATGGCGTCCCGGGTTCATTAAAGCCGATATGGCCGTTGTGTCCGATGCCTAAAAGCTGTATATCCGCTCCGCCGAGTGTTTGAATCAATCGGTCAAAGCGTCCGCATTCGGCATCAAGATCGTCTGCCCGTCCGTCAGGGAGAAAGTGGCGGTCCTTTCGGCTGTCGATATGTGCAAAAAAATGTGTATTCATATAATAATGATAGCTGTTTTTGTCCTCGGGAGAAAGCCCGGCGTATTCGTCAAGGTTGATCGTCGTGACATTTCGGAATGACAAGCCCTCTGAGCGGTGCATCCGCACAAGTTCTTTGTATACGCCTTCAGGAGTGCCCCCCGTCGCAAGGCCGAGAACGGCATCCGGCTTTTGTTTCACTGTTTCAGCGATAATCGCTGCGGCTTTTTCACTTAATTCTTCATAATGTCTGCATGTGATAACGTTCATGTCCAATCAGCCTCCCTTGAGATATATGCGGTGTTTCCGCGGCAAATCGTGGCCAGCACGCCGCACTGTCCGTCCGTCAGAACAACGTCGGCGTCTTTTCCTTCGGCGATGCTTCCTTTACGGTCGAATATGCCGAGGCGGCGGGCCGCATTTGCCGATGTCATATTTGCTATATCCGGCCATGAGCAGTTTGTAAACCTGCGCATGAGCTCTGCGCCTTCATTCATTTTTAAAATGGAACCGGCCAGCGTCCCGTCAGAGAGAAGCGCCGTGTCCCCGCGAACGGTGACTTTTTGTCCGCCGAACTCGTATTCTCCGTCCTTAAGCCCTTTTGCCCGCATGGAGTCTGTAATCATGATCAGGTTTTGGCTTCCTTTCGCCAAATAGGCAAGCTTTACAGCCAGAGGATGGGAATGAATGCCGTCAGTGATCAGCTCCGCCGTGATGCGGCCGCAGGCGAGAGCCGTACCGATGCCCCCCGGCTCACGGTGATGAAAGGAGCTCATGGCATTGAAGAGGTGCGTCATATGCACCGCCCCGGCATCCGCCGCTTTTTGTAAAAGCTCGGCTCCTGCGTCTGTGTGTCCCATTGACGGGATGATGTTTTGGTTTTTTAAATAACGGATCAGGCTGAAATCAGGATCTTCTTCCGGCGCAAGCGTCACGATTTTGATCAGCCCTCCCGAGAGCCGCTCCCATTTCTGAAAGAGCCCGGCATCAGCAGGAGTAATCCATTGTTTCGGCTGTGCTCCCGCCTTTTTCGGAGAGACAAACGGTCCTTCTAAATGAATGCCGATCAACTCAGCGCCTTTTTGGGCCTGCGGTGAGGAAGACGCCCATTTTTTGGCGTTGACGAGCGCTTTTTCAATGTTTTCGTGCTGCTGTGTGATCGTTGTCGCTAGAAAAGAGGTTGTTCCTTCTTCGGGCAGCCGGGCGGACATTGTATCAAGAGATGCAACATCAGCATCCATCGTATCCGCGCCGTATCCGCCGTGAATATGGATATCAATCATTCCGGGAAGCGCATACGAGCCCGCGGGCGCCTTCCATTCCTTCTCATACGTTTCTTGCGGTCTTGTTTTCCCCGCGTAAGCAATGATGCCGTTCTTTATACCAAGAAATCCGTTTCGGATGATTTCTTCTTCTGTTACGATGTCCGCACCGCTGATTAACAAGCTTTCAGCCACTTTAAAACACGCCTTTCTGGTTAGTTGTTAGTTTTATTTTACTCTTTTTCAGACTAGTTATCTAGACCAGTTATGCCGGAATTGTATAAATCTGTTTTGGTTCAGACGGTAAAGTGATAAAATATAACTGTTCAAAGCTCGGAACATCCCAGAACAGGAGGAACATATCTTGGCAAAGGTTCGGACCAAAGACGTAATGGAGCAGTTCCATTTAGAATTGATCAGCGGAGAAGAAGGGATTAACCGCCCGATTACGATGAGTGATTTATCACGGCCCGGTATTGAAATCGCCGGTTATTTTACATATTACCCGAGAGAACGGGTGCAGCTTTTAGGAAAAACGGAGCTGTCATTTTTTGATCAGCTTCCCGAGGAAGATAAGAAACAGCGGATGAAATCGCTGTGCACCGATGTGACGCCGGCTATCATACTTTCCAGAGATATGCCGATCCCGCCGGAGCTTGTAGAAGCTTCCGAGCAAAACGGCGTGCCTGTGCTCAGATCCCCTCTGAAAACAACCAGGCTGTCAAGCCGGCTGACGAATTTTCTTGAGAGCCGTCTCGCGCCGACAACGGCCATTCACGGCGTGCTTGTGGATATATACGGCGTCGGCGTGCTCATTACGGGAAAAAGCGGCGTCGGTAAAAGTGAAACGGCGCTGGAGCTTGTCAAACGAGGCCATCGTCTTGTCGCGGATGACTGCGTTGAAATCCGGCAGGAGGATCAGGATACCCTAGTCGGGAACGCGCCTGATCTGATTGAGCATCTGCTCGAAATCAGGGGGCTCGGCATTATAAATGTCATGACGCTGTTCGGAGCGGGCGCCGTCAGAAGCAATAAAAGAATTACAATCGTCATGGACCTTGAGCTTTGGGAGCAAGGGAAACAATACGACCGTCTCGGACTTGAAGAAGAAAAAATGAAAATCATTGATACGGAAATTACAAAACTGACCATTCCCGTTCGCCCGGGGCGGAATCTCGCCGTTATTATCGAAGTTGCGGCGATGAACTTCAGATTGAAGCGGATGGGCTTAAATGCTGCCGAGCAATTCACGAATAAGCTGGCGGATGTCATTGAGGACGGCGAACAAGACGAATAGGAGTTGGCAATGATATGAATGAAGCAGGAACACCAATCAATCCGATTGCCTTTCAGCTCGGGCCGTTATCCGTGCACTGGTACGGAATCATTATCGGCGCGGGTGCGTTATTAGGGCTTTGGATGGCCATGAGGGAGAGTGAAAAGCGGGGGCTGAAAAAGGACATTTTTATTGATCTTGTTCTTTTCGCCATCCCGATCGCAATCATTTGCGCAAGGGCATATTATGTGCTTTTCGAGTGGAGCTATTACTCGGAACACCCCGGGGAAATCATTAAAATTTGGAAAGGCGGCATTGCGATTCACGGCGGATTAATCGGCGCGATCGCGACGGGAATCGTCTTTTCAAAAGTAAGGGGCATCTCATTCTGGAAGCTGGCGGATATTGCCGCGCCGAGTATTCTGCTCGGCCAGGCCATCGGGCGCTGGGGGAACTTTATCAACCAGGAGGCTCACGGTGAAGCGGTCAGCCGGTCATTTTTGGAAAGCCTGCATCTTTCGGATTTCATCATTAATCAGATGTACATAGACGGACAATATTACCACCCGACGTTTTTGTATGAATCGCTGTGGAGTTTTGCGGGCGTCGTGATTCTGCTTCTGCTCCGCCGCGTGAACCTGCGCAGGGGCAATCTGTTTTTGACGTATGTGATCTGGTATTCAATCGGCAGATACTTTATTGAGGGAATGCGGACGGACAGCCTGATGCTTACGAGCCAGCTTCGGATCGCGCAGGTCATTTCCATTGTGCTGATTGTACTTGCGATTATTTTAATGATTTTCAGACGCATGAAGGGGTATGCCGATAAGCGGTATGCCGACACGACTGACGCCTGAAATCGGAAAGGACATAAGATGACTGATAAACGTGTAACCGCCATTTTATTCGATCTCGACGGCACGCTGATTGACACGAATGAACTGATTATCGCTTCTTACCTTCATACGCTTGATCATTATTGCCCGGGGCAGTTCAAAAGGGAAGATGTGCTTCCGTTTATCGGCCCGCCTCTGTATGAAACGTTTTCAGGTATTAATGCTGAAAAGTGCGATGAGATGATCAGCATGTACAGAGCATTCAACCATGAAAAGCACGATGAGCTCGTTACGGAGTACGAAACGGTTTATGAAACGCTTGATGAATTGAAAAAAGCGGGCTATCAGCTCGGGATTGTCACCACAAAGCTGAGGGATACAGTGAATATGGGATTGAAGCTGACAGGCATCGGGGCGTTTTTCGATACTGTCGTCACGCTTGATGATGTTAAGCATGCGAAGCCTGACCCCGAGCCTGTGCGGCTTGCTCTCAGCCGGCTGGGGTGCGATCCGTCGGAAGCCCTAATGGTCGGTGACAATTATCACGATGTCATGGCGGGAAAAAACGCCGGCACGAAAACAGCCGGCGTCGCGTGGACGATTAAAGGCGCACAGGCGCTTTCCGCCTATGAACCCGATTATATGCTCGAGAAAATGAGTGATTTATTGCACATCACCGGAGTGAAGTAATCCGTGAGAAAAACAGACCGCCATCCGGTTGCAGGTGCAAATTCATTGTGGCATGTTTATCAGACGGTTCCCTTTCTGAAGGTGATGAAAAATTTCATCATCATTCAGATCGCAAGGTATACGCCGTTTTTAAGCGTGAAAAACTGGCTGTACCGAACCTTTTTGAAAATGAATGTCGGAAAACAGACGTCATTCGCGCTGATGGTGATGCCGGATATCATGTTTCCCGAAAAAATCACTGTCGGAAAAAACAGCATCATCGGCTACAATACGACGATTTTGGCTCATGAATACTTAATACATGAGTACCGGACCGGTTTTGTCACAATCGGTGACGAGGTGATGATCGGGGCAAACACAACCATTCTGCCCGGCGTCACCATCGGGAGCGGAGCCGTTGTATCAGCCGGCACGCTGGTGCACAAAGATGTCCCGGCCGGGGCGTTTGTCGGAGGAAATCCGATGCAGGTGATCTATACGGACGAAGAAATGAAAGAACGAATGGGAAAACCCCGCTGATTAAGGTCAGCGGGGTTTTTTTATGACTTGATCACAATGGCCTGGCTGCCCATCTGCTTCCAGGCTTTTTCAAAGTCAGATCGGTCTGTTTTTCTGTTTTTATAGCCGTAAGGATCATTGACGTATACATAATCGTGATCATAACCGGTGACGGCCACGCTATGCATGCTGAACGTAATGTCGATCTTTCCGTTCGGCGTATTCCAAGTCTGCATATTATCAACCGGCTTAAAGGATGTGGTGGTAATCACCCAGACCGGCCGTCCCTTTTCAAGCTGGCGGTACACTGAAGAAATGTCTTTTCCCGTCAGGTCATATACTTTGTTTCCCGCATATTCTTTGGCAAGTTTATCAATCGGCTCATGATAAACGCCTAAACCCGGGCCGTTTTCCATGTCTCCTGCAAATCCTTCACTCGGATCTCCCTTCAGCCCGCTGCTGTATGTGAGCGGAACTTTATTGATTTTATCCGCCAATGTATTTTTTGACACATGATATCCGGCATTGTTCAAAATCATGGCAAGGCTTGTCACCTCACAGCCATTGTACAGTCTGGGAGAATCCATCTGTCTGTACAGAACGACATTCAGCGGTGACGCGCTCCCTTTTAACGGTGTTTTCTCATCAGGCTCGTCGGACTGCTGATTAAAAAAATTCAAATGAATATCGTTTGTATAGATGTTATATCCCAGATAGACAAGGATGGCTGTCAGAATCAGCACACATAATGTTCCAAGCGTCTTCATTATTACTCTCCCTTGTTTCTGATGAAGCTATTCTATGTATTATAGCACTTCTGCTCAATATGATTCGATCGTTCCGGTATGTTTACAGGTTTGTTCATTCTTTAGCCATGTTTATGGAAAAGAATAGGCGGACATTGGGCGTTGCAATTCATTCTTTTATCTGCTAACATATTATCATATTAGCGAACTAAAGGATTCGGAATTTTCCTTCAGATAAAGCGGAGGTGTAAAAGGCAAATGTTTATGTTTGAGAAACCGCATGGCATGAGAGATACACTGCCCGGTTTATACGAAGCCAAGAAAAAAGTCCGTTCCACACTGACGGATTTAATTGATAAATGGGGTTATCAGTTTATGGAGACGCCGACCCTTGAATTTTATGAAACAGTAGGCGTCCAGTCAGCCATTGAAGAACAGCAGCTGTTTAAGCTTCTCGATCAGGACGGAAAAACGCTTGTGCTTCGGCCTGACATGACCGGACCGATTGCCAGGGTGGCGGCGTCTAAGCTGCACAAACACAATCATCCGCTCAGAGCGGGGTACGCGGCAAGCGTCTATCGCGCCCAGGAGCGGGAAGGCGGACGTCCGGCCGAATTTGAACAGGTCGGCGCGGAGCTGATCGGCGACGGATCAACAAGCTCGGACGCCGAGGTGATTGCGCTGGCGGCCGGCGCTTTGAAAAACGCGGGATTGCACCGGTTTAAAATCGCGATCGGCCATGCCGGACTCGCTGATGAGCTGTTTGTCGAGGTTTTGGGCAATGCCGAGCGGGCGGATGTTCTGCGGCGCTTTCTCTTTGAAAAGAATTACGTGGGATACAGGGAACATGTCAAATCGCTTCCGCTTTCTTCAATAGACAAAAGCCGGCTGCTCGCACTTCTGGAATTGCGAGGCGGGAAAGAAATCTGCGCCAAGGCGGAGGAGATCATCGGCATCTCCGGACAAAGCTTGATTCAGGAGCTGGAAGACCTGTGGGACATTCTTGAGGATTACGGGTGTGCCGAGCATATTCGCCTTGATCTGAATATGGTCAGCCATATGAGTTATTACACGGGAATTTTATTCGAAGTGTATGCGGCAAATGTCGGTTTCGTCATCGGAAGCGGCGGACGCTATAACAATCTTCTCGGCCATTTCGGCAGTCCCGCTCCCGCCACGGGTTTCGGGCTCCGTATCGACAGGCTGATTGAAGCGCTCGGCATCCAGGAAGAAACAAGTGAAGCGGACGCCGTGATTTTCAGCAAGGAGCAGCGGGCGCAGGCCATTTTATTCGCGGAGGAAGAAAGGGCGAGAGGCAGAAAAGTCGTCCTGCAGGATTTAGCGGGCATTGAAAATATCGATCATATGACAAAATCATTCGCAAACATCACATACTTTATCGGTGCCAGAAAGGAAGAGCAGAATGGGTAAGGTACTCACAATGGCAATGCCAAAAGGACGGATATTCGAAGAAGCGGCCGGGTTGCTGCGGCAGGCCGGATACAGGCTCCCCGAGGAGTTTGAAGAATCGAGAAAGCTGATCATTGACGTTCCTGAAGAAAATCTCCGCTTTATTCTGGCAAAGCCGATGGATGTGACGACCTATGTCGAGCATGGCGTCGCTGATGCCGGTATTGCCGGAAAGGATGTCATGCTTGAGGAAGAGCGTGACGTGTATGAGGTGCTCGATCTGAAAATCAGCAAATGCCATCTCGCCGTTGCGGGGCTTCCCGGAGCGGATTGGAACGGAGTCGCCCCGAGGATTGCGACGAAATATCCGAATGTTGCGTCAAGTTATTTCAGAGAGCAGGGCGAGCAGGTGGAAATCATTAAGCTGAACGGTTCGATTGAATTGGCGCCTTTAATCGGCCTTGCTGACAGAATCGTAGATATCGTATCAACCGGGCGGACATTAAAGGAAAACGGTCTCGTTGAATCAGAACATATTTGTGACATCACATCGCGTTTTATCGTCAATCCGGTCAGCTACCGCATGAAGGATGATGTAATCGACGAATTGGCGGCCAGGCTGGCCAGGGTTGTGGAAGGAGAAACGGCAAAATGAAAATAACCGCAGTAAAAAGAAGCGAGCGGTTCTCACTGAAGCGTTCCATCGACAGCGGAACCGAAGAGCAGCGGAAAACCGTCAGGGGGATTATTGAAGACATCAGACAAAACGGTGACAAAGCCGTTTTGGCCTATACAAAAACATTTGACGGCATCAGCCTGAACCAAATGGCCGTGAGTGCAGAGGAAGTCACCGAGGCGTACCGTCTGCTTGATGATCAGCTGCTGGAAGTGATCAGACAGGCGATTGCCAATATTAAAGAATATCACGAACGCCAGCTGCAATCTTCTTGGTTTTACCATCGCAATGACGGCACGATGCTCGGGCAGAAAATAACGGCGCTCGATTCCGCGGGCGTATACGTGCCGGGCGGGACGGCCGCTTATCCGTCTTCCGTTTTAATGAATGTCATCCCCGCTCTCGCTGCGGGAGTGGAACGGATTGTTCTCGTCAGTCCTCCGGGAAAAGACGGCCGCCTTTCGCCGGGCGTTCTGGCGGCGGCGTCTGAGCTCGGCATAAAGGAAATTTACAAAGCGGGAGGCGCGCAGGCGATTGCCGCGCTCGCTTACGGAACCGAAACGATACAGCCTGTTGATAAAATCACGGGCCCCGGCAATATATTTGTAGCGCTCGCGAAGCGCGAAGTCTTCGGCGTTGTGGATATTGACATGATTGCCGGGCCCAGTGAAATCGTGGTTCTGGCAGACGATACGGCGGTGCCCAAAGAAGTCGCCGCTGACCTGCTTTCACAGGCCGAACACGATACGCTCAGCTCAAGCGTGCTTGTCACCGATTCACGAAAGCTTGCCGAAGCCGTATCAGATGAGGTGAATAAACAGCTTCAGACGCTGCCGCGTAAAGAAATCGCCGAAGCGTCGATCAGGGATCACGGCCGCATTTATATTACGGAATCGATGGAAGAGGCAGTGGACACGGTGAATGCGCTGGCGCCCGAGCATTTAGAAATCATGACGCATTCGCCGGAGGCTTTGCTTGGAAGCATCAGACACGCGGGAGCGATTTTCTTAGGACGATACAGCGCTGAACCGGTCGGCGATTATTTTGCCGGACCGAATCACGTTTTGCCGACAAACGGAACGGCGCGGTTTTCAAGCCCGTTGAATGTAACAGATTTTCAAAAGAAATCGAGCATCATCTCTTACAGCCGGAAGGCATTTGAAACGCACGCAGACAGCATTTCCGCCTTCGCGAGACTGGAAGGGCTTGAAGCGCACGCAAGATCGATTGAAGCGAGAAACGGAGGAATGACCGATGAGAAAAGCGGAACGCGCCAGAACAACAAATGAGACCGATATTAAGCTGGCTTTCGAAATAGACGGAGAAGGAAAAGCCGACATCAGCACGGATGTGCCGTTTATGACTCATATGCTTGATTTGTTCACAAAGCACGGGCAATTCGATTTAACTGTTGACGCAAAAGGCGATACGGAGATAGATGATCACCATACGACTGAAGATATCGGCATCTGTTTAGGGCAGGCTTTTTTGGAGGCGCTCGGTGATAAAAAAGGGATCAAACGGTACGGATCAGCGCTTGTGCCGATGGACGAAGCGCTCGCCCAAGTCGCCGTAGACCTGAGCAACCGGCCGCACCTTGAGATGCGCGCTGCATTTCCGCAAGCGAAAGTCGGAACGTTTGATACCGAGCTGGTACATGAATTCCTATGGAAACTGGCGCTGGAAGCGAGAATGAATCTGCACGTCATCGTTCATTACGGCACGAATACCCATCATATGATAGAAGCCGTGTTTAAGGCGCTTGGCAGAGCGCTTGATGAAGCGTCATCCATTGATCCGCGCGTCAAGGGTGTGCCGTCTACGAAAGGAATGCTGTAAATGATCGGTGTAATTGATTACGGTATGGGCAATTTATTCAGCGTGTCGAAGGCGCTGGAACGCGTCGGCGTCCCGTATGTCGTATCAGACCGGCCGGAAGAGCTTGAAAAAGCGGATGCTTTTATTCTTCCCGGTGTCGGATCATTCAGTGACGCCATGGACAATTTACGCAGCACGAAGCTTGATCAATTCATACACCGTATGGTTGACGAGGGGAAGCTGCTCCTCGGCATCTGCCTCGGCATGCAGCTCATTTTCGAAGAAAGCACCGAAAACGGCTCTGCAAAAGGACTTGGTTTATTAGCCGGAAAAGCTGTGAGACTCAAAGACAGAGATGCCGAAGGAAAAAAGCTGAAGGTGCCGCATATGGGCTGGAACCGGCTGACGTTTCACCAAACGTCTCCTTTGCTTTCGGAAGCGGAAGAAGGCTTCGTTTACTTTGTCCATTCCTATTATATAGACGGGATGGAAGACGGCGATCTTCTGGCAAGCGCTGAGTACGGCGTTCGTGTTCCGGCCATCGTCGGGAAACGCAATGTCTTCGGTGCCCAGTTTCACCCGGAAAAAAGCGGTACGGCCGGAATGGCGATCTTAACGCAATTTACAAAAATGGCAGCGGAACAGAAGGTGAAGAAATGAACGCTTTTACATTATATCCGGCAATCGATATGAGAAACGGCAAATGCGTCCGCCTCATCCAAGGCGATTACGGCAAGGAAACGATATACGGTGACTCTCCTTTAGATATGGCGGCGCAATTTGCACAAGAAGGTGCCGAATGGATTCATCTCGTGGATCTTGACGGCGCGAAAGCAGGCAGGAAAGTAAACGACAGGCATGTTCTTGACATTGCGCGGCAGTTTGATGTCAAAGTCGAGATCGGCGGCGGAATCCGTTCTGAAGCGGATGTGTACGGTTATTTATCACAAGGTGTTGATCGCGTCATTCTCGGCAGCTCGGCCGTTTCCGATCCGGCATTTGTGAAGAGTATGCTGAAACAATACGGCGGCAAAATCGCGATCGGCCTTGATGCAAGGAACGGATATGTCTCGACGGAAGGCTGGCTGGAAACATCCTCGGTAAGAGCGGCCGATCTGGGCCGTGAATTAGCGGCCGAAGGAGCGGAAACCTTCATTTTCACGGATATTGCAACTGACGGCATGCTGTCAGGACCGAACATCGAAAGCACCGTTCAGCTCGCAAAAGCAACGGGAAAAACCGTCATCGCTTCAGGCGGAGTCAGCTCAGTCGCCGATCTCAAAGCACTGGCCCGCTTCAAAGACGCCGGCGTATCGGGAGCGATTATCGGAAAAGCGCTGTATACAAAACAATTTACATTGGCTGAAGCGCTCAGCGGGGTGAAGGACGCATGATCACGAAACGAATCATTCCGTGTCTCGATGTGAAAGAAGGACGCGTCGTCAAAGGCATTCAATTTCTCGGGCTGAAAGATGCGGGCGATCCTGTCGAGCTGGCCGAAGCTTACGACAGGGAGGGCGCTGACGAACTTGTTTTTCTCGACATTTCCGCCTCTCACGAAGGCCGCAAGACGATGACAGACGTCGTAGAACAGGTTGCGGCAAAACTGGCGATTCCGTTTACGGTCGGCGGCGGAATTAATCAATTAAGCGATATGAAACGAATGCTTCGCGCCGGCGCTGATAAAGTATCCGTTAATACAGCGGCCGTCCTCCGCCCCGAGCTGATTACGGAAGGAGCGGATTTTTTCGGCTCGCAATGCATCGTAGCGGCGATTGACGCAAAGTATGACGAAGATTCGGATTGCTATAAAGTGTACACACACGGCGGCAGACAGAAAACCGACTGGGAAGTCACGGCCTGGGCAAAAGAAGCCGTCAGCCGGGGAGCGGGCGAAATCCTGCTGACAAGCATGGACGCAGACGGTGAGAAAACAGGCTTTAATCATACGCTCACACAGCTTGTCACACGTGCCGTCCCGGTGCCCGTCATTGCGTCAGGGGGAGCCGGCAGCGCGCGCCATATGCTTGAAGCCTTCACGATCGGTGAAGCGGACGCCGCGCTTGCAGCTTCCATTTTCCATTACAAAGAGACATCTATAAAAGAAGTGAAAGATTATATGAAGAAACACGGGGTGAATGTGAGATGAAACGGGCAGATGAACTGCGGTTTGACGAGGCCGGACTGATTCCCGCCATCGTACAGGATGCGGCAAGCAAAGAAGTGCTGACACTGGCTTATATGAATCGTGAATCCTACGAAAAAACGATAGAAACGAAAGAAACCTGGTTTTACAGCCGTTCACGGCAGGAGCTGTGGCATAAAGGAGCGACGTCGGGGAATACCCAAAAGGTGAAAGCCATCCGTTATGACTGCGATCAAGATGCCCTCGTCGTGCTTGCGGAGCCCTCAGGACCCGCCTGCCATAAGGGAAGTTACAGCTGCTTTTCTCCGGAAAAAGCGGACGCGCAGGATCGTTTCGGCATCTTAAACGAACTGGAAAGCGTAATCGCCAAACGGCAGGCGGAGATGCCTGACGGAGCCTACACGACGTATCTGTTTCGGGAAGGCGTCGATAAAATCCTCAAAAAAGTCGGCGAAGAAGCCGCAGAGGTTATTATCGCCGCCAAAAACCGCGACCATGAAGAATTAAAATGGGAAGCGGCGGATTTGCTGTATCATTTGCTCGTTCTTCTGCGTGAGCAGTCGCTTCCTTTGGACGACGTGCTTGACGTCCTTGCAAAACGCCATTCAGCATCTGAGTAAAACAAACCTCACGGAGAGATCCGTGAGGTTTTTAATCTGTCAAACTTAAACATTCAATTAAATATTCCTTATTTCCGCAACCGGAGGCAGATGAATTTGATAATATTGACTAATAGAGTTTATTTTGGTTTTTATCAAAAATATACGTTTTGTTCATATTCCGTTCATGCACATCCGTTATAGTATAAACAGTGATATAGGAGGAAAACATATGCCGAATAAACAACCAAAACCTAAAGGGAAATTCAGCTCATTCTTTTCATTAGTCAAAAAAACAAAACCATCATACGGTATGCTGGCCTTCGCGCTGTCTCTCAGTATTGTGACAACGCTCGTCAGCCTGCTGATTCCGCTATTGACAAAGCAGCTCGTTGACGGCTTTTCCATGTCGTCGCTGTCAGGCGTGCAAATCGGAATCATCGCAGCCGTGTTTATCGTACAGGCCGCATTAAGCGCCTACGCCACCTACGCCCTGAACTACAGCGGCCAGAAAATCATCTCGGGACTGCGTGATTTGTTGTGGCAGAAATTAATTAAACTGCCCGTCTCTTATTTTGACAAAAACGCCACGGGAGAAACGATCAGCCGTGTCACCAATGACACAATGGTGGTAAAAGAGCTGATCACAAACAATATCAGCGGATTTATTACCGGAATCATTTCCGTTATCGGATCACTGACGATCTTATTTTTCATGAACTGGAAGCTGACATTGCTCGTGCTGATCGTCGTGCCGCTGGCTGCGGTGATTTTAGTGCCGATCGGCCGGAAAATGTTTAAAATTTCTCGGGAAACACAGGATGAAACGGCGAGATTCACCGGATTATTAAACCACATCCTCCCGGAAATCAGGCTTGTAAAAGCGTCAAACGCTGAAGAAGCGGAATACGGACGCGGAAAAGCAGGCATCATGGCGCTCTTTAAACTCGGGCTGCGTGAAGCGAAGGTGCAGTCGCTCGTAGGCCCGCTTATTACACTTGTATTAATGGCGGCGCTGGTCGCTGTCATCGGGTACGGCGGGATGCAGGTGTCATCCGGTGAATTGACAGCCGGCGCACTCGTTGCCTTTATCCTGTATTTGTTTCAGATCATTATGCCGATGGGCCAGATCACTTCATTTTTCACACAGCTTCAAAAATCCGTCGGCGCAACGGAACGGATGATTCATATTCTTGCAGAAAAAGAAGAAGATATCCAAACCGGAAAAGCCATTGAAAACGCAGATCAGCCGATTAAACTTGAACAAGTCTCATTCGGCTACAAAACAGATCAAACCATCTTAAAAGACATTACGGCTACGATTGAGGCCGGCAAAGTCACCGCGATCGTCGGACCGAGCGGCGGCGGAAAAACAACGTTATTTAAGCTGCTTGAACGATTCTACAATCCGACTGCGGGCAGCATCCTGCTCGGAAATGAACCGATTGATACGTATTCCCTTGAGTCATGGCGGGAGCATATCGGCTACGTGTCGCAAGAAAGCCCGTTAATGTCAGGCACCATCCGCGACAATATCTGCTACGGATTAAAACGCGAGGTGACTGATGAGGAACTGAGGCAAGCGGCTGACATGGCCTACGCCCTGCAATTTATTGAAGACTTACCGAAGAAATTTGAAACCGAGGTCGGTGAGCGGGGAATTATGCTGTCAGGCGGACAGCGCCAGCGCATCGCCATTGCCAGAGCGCTCCTTCGCAACCCGAGCATTCTGATGCTTGATGAAGCGACATCAAGTCTGGACAGCCAATCTGAAAAATGGGTGCAGCAGGCGCTGGAAGTTCTAATGGAAGGCCGCACCACCATCGTGATCGCCCACCGTTTGTCCACGGTTGTGGATGCAGATCAGCTTCTCTTTGTCGAACAGGGTGAAATCACCGGACGGGGCACACACCATGAATTAATGGCATCCCATTCGCTGTACCGCGATTTTGCGGAGCAGCAGCTGAAGCTGAATGCCGACTTAGAAAACAAAGCTGTGTAAAGCAAGACTTTATGAATAAAAAGCAGCTGAAAAAGCTGCTTTTTATTTTGCAGCCGGAGTCCTGTTCATACGGGTGTAGGGTCGGTAACGATGAAGAGCCAAGCCATAAGCGTGTATGCCGGTACAGGAGACAATGAAAAAATTCGGTTTATAGACATCATGTCGATTCATGAAAAGAAAAAAGCAGAAGGAGGGATTTTCATGGCTGTCATATTGGTTGCGGATGACGACCGCCATATCCGTGAGCTTGTCCGCCTTATGATGGAGCAGAGCGGTTTTGACGTCGCAGAAGCGGAAGACGGGGAAGCGGCGGTGCGGCTGATCGAATCAGCACCTATAGATCTCATCATACTGGATGTGATGATGCCGAAAATGGACGGGTTTGAAGTCAGTGAAGCCGTCCGCAGCTTTACGGACATTCCGATTTTGATGCTGACGGCAAAAGGCGAAACGCTGGACAAAGTGCAAGGTTTTACTTCCGGAGCGGATGATTATCTCGTCAAACCGTTTGAGCCGCTTGAGCTGGAAGCAAGGGTCAAAGCATTGCTGAAACGGTACCGGATCACCGCTGAAAAACTGCTGACCATCGGAACGGTCACATTAGATAAGCAATCCCGCACCGTAACGCGCGGCGGCGGAGCGGGATTGACACTGCCCCGGCGTGAATTTGAGCTTTTATTTAAGCTCGCCGGTTATCCGAATAAGACGTTTTCAAGAGAACAATTAATAGAAGATATTTGGGGCTTTGATTATGAAGGTGACGAGCGGACCGTTGATGTGCATATTAAAAGGCTGAGAGAACGGTTTCCGGAAAAAGACTATCCGTTTGCCATCCATACGGTTCGGGGGCTCGGGTATCGGTTTGTGGTGACAGGATGAAACGGATCTTCAGAACGGCTGGGAAAATCATCATCCTTCTCACCGTCACCGCATTCTTCTGGCTGGCGGCTCATCTGATCATTCAGGGATTCGGTCTCATATGGCCGATTTTGCTTGTGCCGTACGCCGAGCAGATTCTGACGCTTTGGCTTGTTTTCGGCCTGCTGTTTGTAACGATGTTTATTTTTTCAAAGTCAGCACGTGAAAGACATCATGCGATCTGGGATTCGCTGACCGCCACGATCAAGCAAATGTCGAGCGGAAACTTCACAGCGGCCGCTTCCCGGAAAATGGAGAAGATCGAGCGGAACCACCCCGTGACGAAATTGGCTGATGAACTGTCGACACTCGCCGCGGAACTGAGTGAAATGGAAAAACTGAAACAAGAATTTATTTCGAACGTTTCCCATGAAATCCAAACCCCGCTCACTTCATTAAAGGGCTACGCGCATCTTCTGAAAAAACCGGATTTATCATATGAGGAGCGGGGGCGCTACTTACACATCATCGAAACAGAAACAGAACGATTATCAAAAATCAGTGAAAATCTGCTGAAGCTCACTGCGCTCGAACGCCAAACCGAACCGATACAAAAAAAACCGTTCCGCATTGACAAACAGCTGCGGCGCACCATATTGACCTGTGAGCCTGAATGGTCCGCCAAACAGATTGAGTTTCTCATTGATTTACAGGAGTCGTATGTGTACGGAGATGAATCGCTGCTCAGCCAAGTATGGATGAATCTGATTCACAATGCCGTAAAATTTACCGGTGAAGGCGGCCGCATTTCCGTTAAAATTGCAGATCTGCCGGGAGCGGCGGCTGTCGAAATCGCCGACGACGGAATCGGAATGGAGCCTGAACAGGCGGAGCGTGTATTTGAACGGTTTTATAAAGCGGACAAGGCGAGAAACGCAGGGGGAAGCGGGCTCGGCCTGTCTATCGCCCAAAAAATCGCAGAGCTGCACGGCGGTTCGATAGAGGTTGAGAGCAAGCGCGGCGAAGGAACCCTTTTCCGCGTCATTCTTCCAGCCGATCCTCGTGAAAAAAACAGCTAAAATCTGGTCGAACCAGCCAGTAAAAAACGAAGCCGATCCTGTCTTTTGAACTATTGAGGCGAAACCGTTTTATGGTATACTACTGACGGTAATACGTATAAAACGGAGGATATTTGTGGGAAAACACACTTCTGAACAGAAAAAGCACGCGCAAATTGTCCAGCTGCTTCAGGATGGACAATATTTTTTTCATAAAGGCTTAAAAGCATATAAAGAGCGGAATTTAAAACGGGCCAGCAAACTGATTCAGCGGGCCGTCCACCTCGAGCCGAATGATTCCGAAATGCTGTCCCGGCTGGCCGTCATTTATTCTGAAATGGGCCACTACCAGCAGTCAAATGAGCTGTTCGACTTTATTTTGGTGAACCTGAAAGAAGAAATGCCCGAGTGTCATTACTTTAAAGCGAATAATTTCGCGCATTTGGGGCTCTTTCAGGAAGCATACAAAGAAGCGGCGGCTTATTCAGATGCCGATCCGGACGGGGAATTCAGCGAAGAGATTGAAAATCTGATGGAGCTTTTGGATTTCGGCGAAGCGGGTGAAAACGAATCGCTCTATGACCAGGATGAGCTGCTGATCAGGCAGGACCGGGCAAAAACGCTTCTTGAGAGCGGCCAGCTTCATGAAGCGGTTGTCATGCTTGAAGAGATTACGGCCGATTATCCCGAGCTTTGGTCTGCATACAACAACCTGGCGCTCGCTTACTTTTACTCAGGCAATGTCACAAAAGCGAAACAAACGGTATTCGAAGTGCTTGAGAAAAATGAAGGCAATCTCCATGCCCTGTGCAACCTCCTTGTATTCTGCTATTACGAGAGGGAAGATGAAAAAGTCGGAGAATTGAGCGAAAGGCTCGCTAATGTGTATCCGATTTTATTCGAACAGCGCTATAAGCTGGGGGCGACGCTTGCGCTTGTCGGCAGACATGATCTCGGTTATAAATGGCTCCGGTCTCTTTACAAAAGCGGGTTCGAAGGCGACGACACGTTTTATTACTGGCTTGCCGCCTCAGCCTACGGGACAGGCCGCACAGAATTTGCGGAAACCATTTGGAAAAAGGCCGAAGCCGAATTTCCCGAATCAGACCGGCCCGCGCCTTGGGCGGAGCGGCAGGAACCGCTGCCTGCTTCACTTGAACAGCGGCTTGCCGCCTATTATATCAGCAGCGCTGAAGGAGAGCGGAACCAGCTTGAAAAAGTTCTGACGGCAAAACGCGCCGTTTCACCGTTTGAACAAGATTTCGTCAGACTGCTGCTTTCCGGTGAAAAAGGCGCTTCAGGCGTTTCCGGTGATGCGCTGTTCACGTATCGGACGGTCAAGCTTCTGGAGAGAGCGGAAGCCGACAGTTTAAAAACTGACGTCATGAGCTGCTGGGTTTTTCACGTCATTCAGCACATCCGCGCCGCCGCTGCCGTACAGAATGAGCGGGCATGGGCCGCAGCCATCGCATATGTATGGAAAGAAGCAAACGGCGAAAAAACGACGAAAAAAGAAACGGCCGCCGTTTACGGTATAACGCCGGCAACACTTTCGAAATACATCAGACAAATAGATGATATATTAGAATAAAACCGATTCTTTCTATATAAAGAGTCGGTTCTTTTTTTATCAGAAAGGGGCAAAACAGAACTTTACCGCCGAAAAAAGAGGTATTCATACGTATTTTTTTGCTTTTTGAATCGAAATCAGGCTGTAATCACCGTTTATTTTGCAAAATATGAGATTTGCAATCACATTGAAATATAACTGTAATAAAAATTGTCGAAACATGATGGTATAATGAGTCTCGTACATAAGAGATTAGTTTATTTTACATGTGCTGTATAATCTATACCAATTTAAAAGATTTAAAGATTCATACATAAAAATCATCAGCCTCACGGGTATGTGAGGGAGCGTAACTTTGATGTTCATAATAGAATTCCAAATGAGAACAGGTTTAAAGTAAAAGGGAGGAAAGAAAAAGTGAAAAAGAGTTTATTAACACTTGGTTTGGCTTCCGTCATCGGGACAAGCAGTTTTTTGATCCCGTTTACAAAAACTGCATCGGCGGAAACATTAGACAGCAAAAAAGCGAAAATTGAAAGCAAGCAATCTGAGGTGGCTTCAAGCCTTGAAGCAAAAGAAAGAGAATTGTCTAAGCTTCAGGACAAGCAGGCTAAGATTGAAAAAGAACTGAAAGACATTAACGCTAAAGCGTTGGATACAAGCAATAAAATCGAAGATAAAAAAGCTGAAAACGAAAAAACGAAAAAGCAGATCGCTGATTTGAAAAAAGAAATCAAAGAAACAGAAGCGCGTATTGAAAAACGCAATGAAATCCTGAAAAAACGCGTTCGTTCTTTACAGGAAAACGGCGGTTCTCAAGGATACATAGATGTTCTTTTAGGGGCGACAAGCTTCGGAGACTTCATTTCCCGTGCGACTGCGGTATCTTCTATCGTTGATGCGGATAAAGAGCTGATCAAACAGCAGGAGCAGGATAAAGCGAAACTCGAAGACGCAGAAGCTGAACTTAACGTGAAGCTGAAAAAAGTTCAAGATGATCTTGCGAAACTCGAGTCTATGCAAAAAGACCTGAATAAACAGCTTGATCAGAAAGACAAGCTTTTCGACGAAGCGAAAAACGGTCAGAAAAAAGCGGCTTCCGCTATCTCTGATCTGAAAAAAGAAGCATCAAAGCTTGCAAACGAAAAAGCTGACACTGAAAAAGAACAGAAGCGCATTAAAGCTGAGCAGGCTGCAGCGGCTGCCCTGATCAAAAAACAGGAAGAAGCGCAAAAAGCTTCTGAAGACCAAAACCAAAAAGATGACAGCCAGCCGGCACCGGCGGTTAAAACTGTGAAAAAAGCGGCTGTTTCAACATCATCTGATTCATCTGACAGCTCAAGCAAACCGAAGAGCACTTCAGGCGGATCATCTCATAACAGCGGCGGTTCAGATGATTCTGACGGCGGATCTGTTATTTCAAATTCAGGCGGTATTGAAGGCGCGATCAGCGTAGGTTCAAGCCTTGTGGGTCAATCCCCGTACAAATTCGGCGGCGGACGCACTCAATCTGATATTAACAACCGTATTTTTGACTGCTCTTCATTCGTACGCTGGGCTTATGCTAACGCAGGCGTTAACCTCGGACCTGCAAGCGGCACAAACACAGATACATTAATTGGAAGAGGTAAAGCAGTAAGCGCGTCTGACATGAAACGCGGAGACTTAGTATTCTTCAATACGTATAAAACAAACGGCCACGTCGGCATCTACTTAGGTAACGGAACGTTCCTGAACGATAATACATCACACGGTGTATCCATTGATTCTATGAGCAACCCTTACTGGAAGAAAGCATTCAACGGCAATGTAAGACGTGTTGTGCAATAATGAATAAGACAAGGGCCTTCTATCCCGGAAGGCTCTTTCTTTATTTGTATACCCGCTCAGGAGCCGACTAATCATGGTTTCTCAGAAAAATGAGCAAAAAAATAGCGAATTGCCCTCAGATTTAATAGGATATGGGTAAGGAATACGATTGATGGGGATTCTTATCCATATAGGGTGCGCCCCATTTCGAAAAGGAGTGAATCATGGTGTCAGAAGAAAAAATTTATGATGTGATCATTATCGGCGCGGGTCCGGCGGGGATGACCGCTGCTGTTTACACATCACGAGCGAACTTATCCACATTAATGATCGAAAGAGGAATTCCGGGCGGCCAGATGGCCAACACGGAGGATGTTGAAAACTATCCGGGTTTTGAAAGCATTCTCGGCCCTGAACTTTCTAATAAAATGTTTGAACATGCGAAAAAATTCGGTGCGGAATATGCGTACGGCGATATTAAAGAAATCGTTGACGGCAAAGAATATAAAACGGTCAAAGCCGGTTCAAAAGAATATAAAGCGCGCGCCATCGTCATTTCTGCCGGAGCGGAATACAAAAAGATCGGCGTTCCCGGCGAAAAAGAACTGGGCGGCCGCGGCGTATCGTACTGCGCGGTTTGTGACGGCGCGTTCTTTAAGAATAAAGAGCTTGTCGTTGTCGGCGGCGGAGACTCCGCCGTTGAAGAAGGCGTCTATCTGACACGCTTCGCTTCAAAAGTCACCATCGTTCACAGACGTGACAAATTGCGGGCGCAAAGCATTCTTCAGGCGCGTGCTTTTGACAATGAGAAAATTGACTTCAAATGGAACAAAACCGTAAAAGAAATCCATGAGGAAAACGGAAAAGTCGGCAGACTTACTCTTGTGGATACCGTGACGGGAGAAGAGGAAGAATTCAAAGCTGACGGCGTCTTTATTTATATCGGTATGCTTCCGCTTTCTAAACCGTTCGAAAACTTGGGCATCACAAATGAAGAAGGCTACATTGAAACAAACGCTCAAATGGAGACAAAAGTTCCGGGCATTTTCGCCGCGGGAGACATCCGTGAAAAAACGCTCCGCCAGATCGTAACGGCGACAGGCGACGGAAGTATTGCGGCTCAAAGCGTTCAGCATTATGTGGAAGAGCTTGAGGAAACGCTCAAAACCGTTAAATAATCACTGTAATGTTCAGTTTTTGAATCGTTACTGTGTTTTAATTACGCTGTAACACGGGTGAAATACTGATGTTTTAAGATGAATGTAGTAATTGACCCCCTTTTTAATGAATACACTTTGGCACGGATTCCAGTATCCGTGCCCTTTTTTTGCGATTTTCTGTTTTCTGTCAAATAAAAGAAAAGGATGTCGGTGTCTCTGCATTGTGAGAGACATGCCGAAACGGTATAATGAAGAGACGATGATTTGTTGAGAAGGTTAGGTGACGTACTTGTGCAAAGAGTGACAAATTGTGTGCTGCAGACAGATGATCAGGTTCTCCTTCTCCAAAAGCCGAGACGGGGCTGGTGGGTCGCGCCCGGCGGGAAGATGGAAAGCGGCGAATCCGTCAGAGATTCCGTCATCAGAGAGTACAGAGAAGAGACGGGCATTTATATACTAAATCCGCAGTTAAAAGGCGTGTTTACCTTTATTATTAAGGAACAGGAACAAATCGTGTCAGAGTGGATGATGTTTACTTTCGTCGCCGATTCCTACACGGGGCGGAATGTCGCTGAATCAGAGGAAGGCGTTCTGAAGTGGCATGACGTAAAAGATATCCACAGCCTTCCGATGGCCCCCGGAGACGGGCATATCCTTGATTTTATGATCAAGGGCCAAGGGCTTTTGCACGGCACCTTTACGTATACGCCGGACTTCGAGCTGCTCAGCTATCGTTTAGATCCGCAGCTTATCAAATAAAAGAAAGACCGCAGGGGGGAGAAAGATGAGTATGAATGAAAACCATGATATTCAGCTCGTCATCATTACGGGAATGTCCGGAGCGGGGAAAACCGTCGCCATTCAAAGCTTTGAGGATCTCGGCTATTTTTGCGTCGACAATCTGCCGCCTTCCTTGCTGCCGAAATTTTTGGAGCTGATGAAAGAATCAAGTTCAAAAATGAGCAAGGTCGCGCTTGTCATGGATCTGCGGGGACGTGAATTTTTTGACAGGCTGATTGAGGCGCTGGATGAAATGGCGGAAAATCCGTGGATTACACCGCGCATTCTCTTTTTAGACGCTAAGGATTCCATTCTTGTGACGAGATACAAAGAAACGAGGCGTTCTCACCCGCTGGCCGCTACCGGGCTTCCTCTTGAAGGAATCGCGCTGGAACGCCAGCTGCTTGAAGAATTGAAAGGGCGCTCTCAGCTGATCTATGACACATCGGATATGAAACCGCGTGATCTGCGTGAAAAAATCGTGGCGCATTTCGCCACGAATCAAGGTGAAACATTTACAGTGAACGTAATGTCATTCGGGTTCAAATACGGGCTTCCGATAGATGCCGACCTCGTGTTTGATGTAAGGTTTCTGCCGAATCCGTTCTACATTGAAAGCATGAGGCCGCTTACGGGGAAAGATGAGGAAGTGTCGTCCTATGTGATGAAGTGGAACGAAACACAAAAGTTTATTGAAAAGCTTGTTGATCTGCTCGGCTTTATGCTTCCGTCTTATAAGCGGGAAGGTAAAAGCCAGCTTGTCATCGCGATCGGCTGTACGGGCGGCCAGCACCGCTCCGTCACGCTCGCTGAGTATTTGGCTGACTATTTTAAAAAAGATTTCTATACTCATGTCACTCACCGGGACATTGAAAAGAGAAGCCGGAAATGAATAAGAAGCCGAAAATCGCAATCTTCGGCGGCGGAACGGGTCTGTCCGTGCTGCTTCGGGGGTTAAAGCATAAGCCCGTTGATATTACGGCGATTGTGACAGTTGCTGATGACGGCGGAAGTTCAGGCCGTCTGCGGGATGAACTTCAAATTCCGCCGCCGGGTGACATCCGTAACGTACTGGCCGCTTTGTCAGATGTTGAGCCGCTCGTTGAAAATCTGTTTCAGCACCGTTTCAACAAAGGAAGCGACTTAACCGGACATTCGCTCGGCAATTTGATTTTGGCAGCGATGACAAATATAACCGGTGATTTCTTTCACGCTGTCACCGAAATGAGCAAGGTGCTGAATGTCCGCGGCAGAGTGCTGCCGGCTGCCAACACCAGTGTCGTTCTTCACGCTGAAATGGAGGACGGGCAGGTCGTCTCCGGAGAATCGACAATCCCTTCTTACGGCCAGCGGATTAAACGGGTGTTTCTTACGCCTGAAAAAATTGATCCGCTCCCGGAAACGATTGACGTCATCCGTCAGGCCGATTTAATCATTATCGGTCCGGGAAGCCTGTACACAAGCATTCTTCCGAATCTGCTCGTGCCGAAAATCGGAGAAGAAGTCGTCAAGGCTGCGGCCAAAAAAGTATATATATGCAACGTCATGACACAGCCCGGCGAGACGCTGCAATACAGCGCGGCCGACCATGTCAAGGCGCTGAACGATCATATGGAGCAGCCGTTTATCGACACGATCTTAATCAACAATGAGGAGATCCCTGACGAAATCAAAAGCAAATATGCGAAAGAGCTGGCCCGGCCCGTCGACTTCAATGTTGAAAAGCTGAAATCCATGGGGCTTGAGGTCATCAGGGATCAGATTATCACGTATAAAAATGGCGTAATCCGTCACGATACACATAAAGTGGCTTCTCTCCTTGTCGATTTATTAAGGGACTAGAGGCCTTTTGAAATGAGGTGGCTAATATGTCATTTGCATCGGAAACAAAAAAAGAACTGACGAATCTGGAAGTGAAAGACTGCTGCGCCAAGGCGGAGCTGTCCGCGCTGATTCGGATGAACGGTTCCCTGTCATTTTCAAACCGCCATCTCGTGCTTGACGTTCAAACCGAAAATGCGGCGATTGCCCGCCGCATTTATACATTGCTGAAGAAACAATATGATGTATCGGTCGAACTGTTAGTCAGAAAAAAAATGCGGCTGAAAAAAAACAATGTTTATATTGTGCGCTTTTCTGAAAATGCAAAGCTGATTTTAGAGGAATTGAAAATCCTCGGAGAGAACTTTGTATTTGAACGGAATATTTCTGAGGAACTGGTGGCGAAACGCTGCTGCAAACGTTCTTATATGAGAGGGGCGTTTTTGGCGGGGGGATCTGTGAATAATCCCGAAACCTCGTCGTACCACTTGGAAATCTTCTCGCTTTATAAGGAACATAACGATTCATTATGCGCGCTGCTGAATGAATTTCATCTGAACAGCAAAACGCTTGAACGGAAAAAAGGCTATATTACGTATTTAAAAGAGGCGGAAAAAATCACTGAATTTCTGAATGTCATCGGCGCTCACAATTCACTGCTGCGTTTTGAAGATGTGCGGATTGTCAGAGATATGAGAAACTCAGTGAACCGCCTCGTCAATTGTGAAACAGCAAACTTAAACAAAACCATCGGTGCTTCGCTCAGACAGGTGGAAAATATTAAATACATTGATGAACGGATCGGTCTTGAAGCGCTGCCGGAAAAGCTTCGCGAAATTGCGCAGCTGCGGATTGATTATCAGGAGGTCACGCTGAAAGAACTGGGGGAAATGGTTGCAAGCGGGAAAATCAGCAAATCCGGCATCAATCACAGGCTGAGAAAGCTCGATGAAATCGCAGAACAGCTGCGTACAGGACAAAGCATCACTTTGAAATAACCGTACAGAAAAGGGGAGATCTTATGGTTCAGGAGAAAGTGGAAGTGCGTTTAAAGACGGGATTGCAGGCGCGTCCCGCTGCATTGTTTGTACAGGAGGCAAATCGCTTTGCATCAGATGTGTTTCTTGAGAAAAACGGCAAGAAAGTGAATGCCAAAAGCATTATGGGATTAATGAGCCTGGCGGTCAGCACGGGGACGGAAGTCACTCTGATCGCTGAAGGCGATGATGAAAAGGAAGCGCTGGAAAAGTTGTCCGCTTATGTGCAGGAAGAAGTGTAAACACTTTGTAAGGGGGACGGAACGATGAATGAGTTTCTGAAAGATTGTTATCAAACGATAGGCTGGGAAAAGGATTCCCTCGATTTCAGCAACCTGCCGGAGTTTTTAAAGGCGCTCGCGTATCGGTTTCCGTTTGAAAATCGCGCGGTTTTGTCCAAAAAAGAATATGACGTCACGAAAGAAGGACTGTGGCGGCACATGGTGAAGGAACCTCATGGCGGCCTTTGTTATGACTTGAACGGACTGCTTTATTTCATCCTGAAAGATGCCGGATTTGATGTCAAATTGATCCGCGGAACGGTCTGGAAAAACGGCTGGGCGCTGCCCGGCACACATGCGGCCGTACTTCTTTCCGCCGGGGGGAAAGAGTACATCGCTGATGCAGGCTTCGGCCTCAATCTCGCCATGCAGCCTGTGCCGATGTCGGGAGACGAGATGGTATCAGCGGCCGGAGCGTTCCGCGTGAGGATAGAAGAGACGGAATTCGGGACATACGTGCTTGAAATGAACAAAGGGGACGGCTGGCAGACAGGTTACGCATTTTCGCTTGAAGAAATCGATGAAAAGGACCTCAAGTCTATGAAACAAACAATCTTTGAACATGAACGCTCTCCTTTCAACAAACGCCTGCTTGCTTCTAAGCGGACACCGGAAGGGCACATGGTTCTTTCTGAACGCAATATAACAATAAAAAAACACGATGGCACGGCGGAAAACAGCAGAATAGACCGGTCAGAGTTTGAAGAAAAATTTACTGCTCATTTTATATGAAGCTCGCAGGTTCTCTGCAAAAAAAACGGCCTCCGCAGGGAAGCCGTTTTTTGTATGTGTTTATCTCATTTTTGTAAAGGTTTTATAATGATCTGTCGTCTTATAAATCAGCCAGTCGCTTGAGTAAAGAATCCGGTCTGAATTTCTGAAGCCTGATGTATAGTTAATATCCGCTTCACGCCACGTCCGTCCGCTTTTGGCAGGGAGTTTGCCTTCCCTGTTTGAGAAGATGTCTCCGCCGATGCTTTTCCCCGGAGCGACGTCTGCAAGATTCCCCTTTGATGCAACCCAGCCGAGGGCCTGTGCTTCTGACTTTGTAATGTAATTATCAGGAAGCTTATGATAGGTCTGAAGATAATCCGCAACCCCGTCAAACGTGTTGATAACCTGTGCTTCAGTGTGCGCCTTGTGAGAAGATGTATCCGTCTTGGCAGCCGTGGAAAACAGCATCCCCGCCGCGGAGAACAGCACCAGCAAACAAACGGAAATCCACGATAATCGTTTTTTCAAAGCAATACCTCCCATTTTTATCATGTGAAGCTGATTCCTTTTCATTGTATCAGCATCGAGAGAAAGGAATAGAAAGAATTTAAAAATAGTACTTTTGATCTAGCAAAAAAATAAACCCCGGCTGAACGGCCGGGATTTTTCATCTCATTGAAATTCCTTCGTGAGGTTTTTCGGCGTTTTTCCGTATACGGCGTCAATCATGTTTTGTGCGGCTTGCTTGAACATATTCAAGCGGATTTTTGCCGTTGCTGACCCGATATGCGGAAGCAATGTGACGTTTTCCAGCTGCAGGAGCGGATTGTCTTCGGCGATCGGCTCTTTTTCAAACACATCTAAACCGGCGCCTTTTATCCAGCCCTCCTGCAATGCGCGGATGAGCGCTTTCTCATCAACCGTCTTTCCCCGGGAAATATTGACGAAACATGCCGTATCTTTCATCAATTTAAATTCCCGCTCTCCCATCATATGATACGTTTCGTCAGTAAGCGGCGTAATTAACAGCACAAAGTCTGATGTTTTCAGCAGTGTATCTAAGTCGGCATATGTAACCCCGAGTTCCTTCTCAGCATCCGGTTTTCTGCTGCGGTTATAATACAGCACGTCCATGTCGAAGCCGAATTTTGCCCGTTTGGCAGCTTGTTCACCGATTCTGCCCATGCCGATAATTCCTAAGGTCTGATGGTGGACATCCATACCGAAAAGAGATTCTTCCTCAACGGTTCCCCATTTGCCGGCGCGGACGAATCGATCCAATTCGGCAACCCGTCTGGCGGAAGACAGAATTAATGAAAAAGCCAGATCAGCGACAGTGTCATCTAAGGTGTACGGTGTATGCGTGCCGACAACCCCGCGTCTTTTCATTTCTTCAATATGAAAATTATCATAGCCGACAGAATTATTGCTGACGACCTTCAGCTTCGGCGCGTGATCCAGTAAATCACTGTCAATCGCCGTTCCGGATGTCAGCAGCCCTTCAGCATCTTTCATTTTTTCGTACAGTTCCTCTTTTGGAATGGTATCTTCTTTCCAGATGTCATAGCGGCAATGCTCGCCTATCATTTGTTCGACTTCCGGCGGTATCGGTTTCGCGATGAATACATAGGGTTTCAACGGGCTTCTCCTCCTTTGTCTTTCTTCTCTATTTTATTATATAAGAGAAGCGGTAACGTGAGAAATATTCAAACGCATTACGATAAATTTCTGGTTCTTTTGAACTTAAAATGAAAGAAAAAGAAACGTACATGCTTGATTTCTCCAAACAATAACAGAATCCGCCTATATTTCTGAAGGCAAAATGAGCGGAACCGCTGTTTTCAAAAGCTTTATAGGTTGGTGTAAAGATAAATTTTATTATTTTTGAAAGATATAAATGAACATAATCTGAATTTACAGTCAAATTATCGTGTCTTTTTTTGAAAGCGCTTTTGAGGCCTTTTTCTGTGCTATAATTCCTTACTGTAAGCTGGGTAAGAAGGCTTGCAATACAATCGGATGGGAGATGAATAGAAAAATGGTTTCTTTATCAAGCATTTTGGAGCACAACCAGCAGTTTGTCCAAGAAAGGAAATATGAACCTTACCAAACGACAAAATTCCCGAAAAAAAAGCTTGTCATCGTATCCTGTATGGATACAAGGCTGACGGAGCTTCTGCCGCAGGCGATGGGACTCAGAAACGGCGATGCCAAAATCATAAAAAACGCGGGAGCCATTGTTTCTCACCCATTTGGAAGTGTCATGCGGAGCATTTTGGTTGCCGTTTATGAACTGCAGGCAGAGGAAGTCTGCATCATAGGTCACCGCGAGTGCGGAATGTCGGGATTAAATGCGGCTTCCATATTAAATAAAGCGAAAGAGCGCGGCGTGGAGGACAAATGTCTCAGCCTTCTGCAGCATGCGGGAGTCGATTTGGAAACATGGCTGACCGGTTTTCACAGCGTCGAAGAAAGCGTGGCCCACAGCGTGAATATGGTCAGGCATCATCCGCTCTTGCCTGAAGAGGTGCCGGTGCACGGGCTGGTGATCGATCCGGGGACGGGGACGCTGGATGTAGTCGTTGACGGTTATGAAACAGTCAAAGGAGGATGCAGCTGACGATGCAATTTACCGGCAGATATCAGGGATACAATTTGCAGAAATTTCAGAAAGACCTAATCGCGGGAATTGTGGTCGGAATTGTAGCGATTCCACTGGGAATGGCCTTTGCTATCGCCTCGGGGGTCGGTCCGGAATACGGGCTTTACACCGTTATTGTGGCCGGAATTCTGATTTCGCTGTTGGGCGGCTCTAAATATCAGATCGGCGGGCCTACGGGGGCGTTTGTTCCCATTTTATTTGCCATTGTGATGCAGTATGGTTTTGAGAATTTACTTGTAGCCGGTTTTATGGCAGGCGTCATGCTCGTCCTGTTTGGCGTATTTAAGCTCGGAAAGATTATGAAATTCGTGCCGAAGCCGGTGATCGTCGGATTTACGGCCGGAATCGCGGTGCTGATTTTCTCGGAGCAGATTGCCCATTTTCTCGGTCTGCGCGATATTCAAAAGCATGAAAGCTTTATCCTCAACATTGCGGAAATCGGCAAGAAGATCGGAACCTTTAATTTGTACAGCATCCTCATCGCGGGAATTGCTTTGGCCATTTTGGTGTTATCAGCCAGGCTGATGCCGAAGATTCCGGGCGCGCTTGTGGCGCTGCTTGTCTCTACAGCCGCGGCGGTCGTGTTTTTTCCTGACAAAATGGCGACAATCGGTTCTGCTTACGGGGAGATTCCGCGGCAGCTCCCGGCTTTTCAGCTTCCGGATTTCTCAATCGATAACATGGTGATGATGTTCCCGTCTGCTTTGATCATTGCGCTTCTCGGCGGACTTGAGTCCATATTATCGGCGATGGTCGCGGACAATATGAAAGGATCACGGCATGACAGCAATAGGGAGCTTGTCGGGCAGGGCATCGCCAATATGGCAGCGCCGCTTTTCGGCGGCATACCGGCAACGGGAGCGATTGCGCGGACCGCAACAAATATTAAAAACGGCGCAGTTTCTCCGATTTCCGGTGTTGTCCACGGAGTCACCGTCCTCCTCGTCCTGCTCGTCTTCGCCCCGCTTGCCGTTCACGTACCGCTTGCAAGCATGGCGCCGGTATTGATGGTTGTGGCTTGGAACATGAGTGAGCGGAGGGAAGTCGCCAATATGATGCGGCTGAAAAACACTGATTCATTCGTACTGGCGGCAACCTTTTTACTGACGGTTCTGTTTGATTTAATCATCGGCGTTTCTGCCGGTCTCGTGCTCGCTTTTGTTTTCTTTATCAGAAAAATGAGCGAATCAACAAGCATCAAAACACCGCATGCCGCTGTCAAATCGGTTAAAAATGATTCGTCCGTCAGCACATATTCCATTGAAGGGCCGCTGTTTTTCGGTTCAATTGATTCACTGGAATCATCGCTGCTGGAGAGGCTTCAGGAAAAGCCGAAGACGCTTATTCTGCTGATGAATAATGTACATTACATGGATACCTCCGCAGAAGCGGTGCTGGGGAATGTGATGAACCGGATCAAACGGCATAACGGGAGATTGATGATCGTCGGATTGCAATCACAGCCGAGAGAGCTGATCCGGAAGACGGGGCTGTTTCATAAAATCGGAAAGCAGCATTTCTTTGAGCATCAGGACGAGATAACGGGATAAATTCAGATACGGCCTGTCCATGAAAAAGCGGACAGGCCGTGTTTTTATTCGGTTTCAAAGCGCTTGATCAGTTTTTCCTGATGGGCTTTCATCGCATCTTCTAACGTGATTCCGTACTTATCGGCAAGGATGGCCAGATTTCCGAGGACGTCACCCATTTCTTCAATCAGCTCCTGCCTGCGTTCAGCCTGGGTCGCGTCCTTTTCATCCGGCCGGTCTCTGCCGATTTCATATGCTCTTACCGCCCGGGCGAGCTCACCCGCCTCTTCCATTAAAAAGCCGATTCTGATAAATGGCCCGTACGCCGTCCATCCTCGTTTTTCGTAAAAATCTTTCGTCCATCGTTCTGCTTCAGCCATCTGCATGTGAAACACTCCTTATGTCCTGTATGATTCTTATTGATATTATCATATAGAGATGGGACAATATATAGTGTATTTTGATTTATTGATGTACATATATAGATGTGGAGATGAAAAAATGAAAACCATTTGTGTATTTGCGGGGTCAAACCCGGGGGTAAATGAAGAGTACAAACGCAAAGCAGCCGAACTGGGTGAATATATGGCGGAGCAGGGAATCGGCCTTGTTTACGGCGGCTCACGGGTCGGTCTGATGGGAACCGTCGCGGATGCGTTAATGGCAGGCGGCGGAAAAGCTGTCGGCGTCATGCCGAGCGGGCTGTTCAGCGGAGAGGTTGTTCATCAGAATCTGACGGAGCTGATTGAAGTCAGCGGCATGCATGAGCGGAAAGCGAAAATGAGTGAACTTGCCGATGGGTACATTGCCATGCCCGGCGGTTTCGGAACATATGAAGAGTTATTTGAAGTGCTGTGCTGGGCGCAAATCGGCATTCATCAAAAACCGATCGGGCTGTACAATGTGAACGGGTATTTTGAGCCGATGATGAAGATGGTTAAGTACAGCATTCAGGAAGGATTTTCGAATGAGTCTCATTTGAAGCTGATACACAGTTCCTCCCGGCCGGATGAGCTGATTGAGCAGATGAACAATTACTCGTACCCGATCCTTCAGAAAAAATGGACGGAAATATAAAAAAAGAGCCATCTGGCATGTGTGTGAGTCCCGGGCGGACTTCATGAAAATCGAGTGTATTTGACAATGTGAGATTTCCTTAGGGAAATCTTTTTTTATGTCCGGATTACCATCGTAGTATAATTTAACTAATTCGGATTGGCTATCTAAGCAAAAGCGGAAGGAGACGGAAAATGGCGACGTTGTCAGATGTGGCTAAGAGAGCGAATGTTTCGAAAATGACGGTGTCACGTGTGATTAATCACCCTGATACGGTAACAGATGAACTGAAAAAGCTCGTTCATTCCGCAATGAAAGAGCTGAATTACATCCCTAATTATGCGGCAAGAGCGCTTGTGCAAAACAGAACACAGGTTGTCAAATTGCTGATTCTCGAGGAAATGGATACGACCGAACCCTATTACATGAACTTGCTGACCGGAATCAGCCGGGAGCTGGATCGCCATCATTATGCTTTGCAGCTTGTGACAAGAAATTCACTCAATATCGGGCAATGCGACGGCATTATTGCCACCGGCTTGAGAAAGGCCGATTTTGAATTTGTCATCAAAGCTTTTGAAAAGCCGTTAGTCGTATTTGGAGAAAATGAAATGGGCTATGATTTCGTCGATGTGAATAACGAAAAAGGGACTTTTATGGCAACCCGCCATGTCATGGGGCTGGGGGAGCGTGAGGTTGTCTTTTTCGGCATTGATTTGGATGAGCCATTCGAACGCTCAAGAGAACAGGGGTATATTCGGGCGATGAAAGAGAGCTGCAGAGAAACGAAGCTGTTTCGGATCGCTAACAGTTCAAAAAAAAGCGAAAGCCTGGCAAGAGAAGTTTTGAAAACGCTCGGCCGGCAAGCCGCGTTTGTCTGCGCCACCGACCGAATCGCGCTCGGGGTCATTCGTGCGGTGCAGTCACTCGGAAAACGAATTCCCGAAGATGTGGCCGTTACTGGAAATGACGGTGTTTTTCTTGACCGCATTTCCTCCCCGCGGCTGACTACGGTCAGACAGCCGGTTGTGGAAATGGGAGAGGCCTGTGCGAAAATGCTGCTGAAAAAAATGAATGAAGGCGGCGCAGCTCAAGGTCATTTGTTTTTTGAACCGGAGTTAATTGTGCGGGAATCAACTTTGTGAAAGCTTGATTCTGTTATCGGTAACAAGAGAAAAACGATTGCTTCTCCCGATTTCATCATGCTACCTTCAAAGCATAAGCCAGCCTACAAAAAGGGGGAAATATGATGGAATATGCCGCAATACACCATCAGCCGTTCAGTGCTGATGCTTATTCATATGACGGGCGGACGGTGCATATCAAAATCCGGACGAAAAAAGGTGATGCTGATCAGATTCGATTGGTTTGGGGCGATCCTTATGAATACAGCGGCGGCAGGTGGTCGGCAGCCGAGCAGCCAATGAGAAAAATAGCCGCAACCCAAAACCATGATTATTGGTTTGCTGAAGTGTCGCCGCCATTCAGGCGTTTGCAATATGCATTTATTGTCTCAGACCAGCATGAAAACATCTTTTTCGGAGCGTCAGGGGTCTGTCCTGTAAATAAAAAAACGCTGGAAACGATTCATTATTATTTTAAGCTTCCGTTTGTTCATGAGGCGGATACATTTCAAGCGCCTGAATGGGCGAAATCAACGGTTTGGTATCAAATTTTTCCGGAACGTTTTGCGAATGGAAGAGAAGACCTGTCACCGGAAGCTGCACTGCCTTGGGGGAGCAAGGACCCGGACGTTAATGATTTTTTTGGCGGAGATTTGCAGGGGATTATCGACAAGCTCGATTATTTAGAAGAATTAGGGGTGAACGGAATTTATTTAACTCCGATCTTCTCCTCTCCATCCAACCATAAATATGACACGCTGGATTACTATTCCATCGATCCGCATTTTGGGGATCGGGAGCTTTTCCGGACATTGGTCAGCCGGCTTCATGAGCGGGGAATGAAAATTATGCTTGATGCTGTTTTTAATCATATAGGCAGCGCTTCTCCGGAATGGCAGGATGTTGTAAAACACGGGGCCCGGTCCCGCTACAAAGACTGGTTCCATATTCACTCTTTTCCTGTGAAAGAAAACAATTATGACAGGTTTGCGTTTACGCCTGATATGCCGAAGCTGAATACGGCTAATCCGGAAGTACAGAGGTATTTGTTTGAGATTGCTTTGTACTGGATTCGTGAATTTGACATTGACGGCTGGCGTTTAGATGTGGCAAATGAAGTGGATCACGCTTTTTGGAAGGCATTCAGGCAGGCTGTAACGGCCGAGAAGCCCGATCTTTATATTTTGGGAGAGATATGGCATTCCTCCGAACCTTGGCTCAGAGGAGATGAGTTTCACGCTGTGATGAATTATCCTTTCACAGAGCCGATGATTGCTTATTTTGCTGACCGGGAGATTTCTGCTTCATCCATGGCCTATCGATTAAACGCGCACTTGATGAATGGGATGCGGCAGGCCAACGAGGTGATGTTTAATTTACTGGACAGCCATGATACAGAACGTCTTCTGACAAGGTGCGGAAATGATGAGAAAACAGCCCGTGCTCTGCTGGCCTTTATGTTTGCTCAGACAGGAGCGCCCTGCATCTACTACGGAACGGAAATCGGTCTGGACGGCGGGAGAGATCCATTATGCCGGAAGTGTATGGTTTGGGAAAAGGAAAAGCAAAACCAGGAAATGCTCAGCTTTATGAAACGCTTAATCACTTTACGCAAAAAAGAAAACGCTTTATTGACGTACGGAAGTCTTGAGTGGCATCTGCTTGATGATCAAAACGATTGTATCAGTTTTTCGAGGGTTTTCAATGGCAGGCAATTGATTTTCTATTTTAATCAGGGGAACCTGGCCTGGGAAATCCGTTTGCAAGATTTTAATATGGAGAGAAGCAGAATAGTTTACGATGCGTGGACGGATCAGATCCTTCAACATGATGCCGCTATTGCTGTTCAGCCGGGAGAATTTTTAATTTTGAGTGCTGACGCCCCTGTCTGAATTCTGTTATCGGTAACAGGCTGAAAGGCTTTGAAACCGCTTTCTCTAACAGAGTAGAATTGTAATAGATTCATAATAAAAGGGGGAAAAGATATGGCGGGGTTCGTCAAAAAGGGATTGGCTTTATTGACGGCATCAGTTTTGGCATTCTGTCTCGGCGCCTGTTCAAATTCAAAGGAATCGGCCGGCGCTGACGGCAAAAAGGTACTGACCGTGTCCGTTGAAGAAACCTATAAAAAATATATTGAAAGCATTAAAGGAGAGTTTGAAAAAGAGAATCACGTCACAATCAACATTGCAGAAAAGCAAATGTTCGATCAGCTGGAGGCGCTTCCTTTGGACGGCCCGGCCGGCAATGCGCCTGACGTTATGCTTGCCGCATATGACCGGATCGGCAGTTTGGCGCAGCAAGGCCATTTGCTTGATCTAAAACCTGCTGATACAAAAAGCTTTGGAGATAAAGAGATGCAGCAGGTAACGGTTAACGGAAAGGTGTATGGAATGCCGCTGGTGATTGAGACGCTTGTTCTGTATTACAACAAAGATCTTATAAAAAAAGCGCCGGCAACATTTAAAGACCTTGAAACATTAACAGAGGATCCCCGGTTTTCATTTGCTTCTGAAAAAGGAAAGTCAACGGGATTTTTAGCAAAGTGGACTGACTTTTATATGTCGTACGGTTTGCTGTCCGGTTACGGCGGATATGTATTCGGGAAAAACGGCACAGATCCCGGGGATATCGGCCTGAACAATAAAGGGGCTGCAGAAGCGGTGAAATATGCGGAGAAATGGTTTAAAACGTATTGGCCAAAAGGCATGCAGGATAACTCAAGCGCAGACGATTTTATTCAGCAAATGTTTTTGGATAAGAAAGCGGCTGCAATCATCGGCGGGCCTTGGTCGGCTGCCAATTTTCAAGAGGCCGGCCTGAACTATGGCGCCGCTCCTATTCCGACATTGCCAAACGGAAAAGAATATGCTCCGTTTGCGGGCGGCAAAGGCTGGGTTGCTTCAAAATATACAAAGGAACCCGAGCTGGCTGAAAAATGGCTTGAGTATGCAACAAATGATGCCAATGCTTACGCCTTTTATGAGGATACAAATGAAGTTCCGGCCAACACAGCCGCAAGGAAGAAAGCGGGGGAGCAAAAAAATGAGCTGGCGTCAGCTGTTATTAAACAATATGAATCAGCGGCACCTGCGCCGAATATTCCTGAAATGGCCGAGGTATGGACCGGCGCTGAAAGTTTAATGTTTGATGCGGCTTCGGGGAAAAAAACAGCAAAAAAATCGGCGGATGATGCGGTAAACGTCATAAAAGAAAACATCAAAGAAAAGTATGTGAAATAAAATCGGAGGGGAAGTGTCCGTAAGAATAGAGGGCGAAAAATGAATAAAGATGATACACTTTTACACCAAAAACGGAAGACGCCATGGTTTTTATCGATCATTCCGGGAATTGGACAGATCGCGAATCAGCAGATATCAAAGGGGATCTTATTTCTGGTCATTACGAGTTTGTTTGCTGTTGAATTATGCGTTTTCGGTATTGAGGCGCTGACCGGATTGGTTACCTTGGGAAGTGTTCCCGGTGAAGATCACTCATTATTTATGCTGATTGAAGGCACGCTGCAATTGATCTTGACGTTGATTTTTCTCATGTTCTATATCTTTTCAGTTTATGATTTCCGTCATACCGCCGCTATGAAAGCGGCGGGTTTGAAGGTGAATACAGCGGCCAAGGATATCATCCGCCATGCGGGAGATAAAGGGTTTCCTTATTTATTTACACTGCCGGCATATCTCATGATGGTGTTTGTGATTATTTTTCCTGTTCTGGTGACTCTGTTTGTTGCCTTAACAAACTATGATTTTTATCATATACCGCCTAACAGTCTGATCGACTGGGTCGGCTTTAAAAATTTCTTGAATATCTTTTTTGTCGGTTCCTACCGGGAAACATTTGTGAATGTACTGGGCTGGACCATGATATGGACAATCTGTGCAACAACGCTGCAAATCATTTTGGGGATCGTGACGGCACTTTTTGTGAATCAAGATTTTATTAAAGGCAGACGGATATTCCGAATGATTTTCTTATTTCCATGGGCTGTTCCGGCCTTTATCACAATTATGAGCTTTTCCAATATTTTTAATGACAGTATAGGGGCGATGAACACGCAGGTGATTCCATTAATTAACCACCTGCCGTTTGTGGAACTGCCGGCGATCGCGTGGAAGACTGATGCTTTCTGGACGAAGACCGCTCTGATTATGATTCAGACCTGGCTTGGCTTTCCTTATATTTATGTCATGGTAACGGGGGTCTTGCAGTCGATTCCGGGTGAATTGTATGAAGCCGCAAAGATTGACGGGGCTTCTTTTATGCAGCGTTTTCGCAATATTACATTACCGATGATTTTATTTGCGACAGCACCGGTGATGATTACACAGTACACATTTAACTTTAATAATTTTTCGATCATCTATTTGTTTAATGAAGGCGGTCCGGGAAGTGCGGGAGCCGGTGCCGGGTCGACCGATATTTTAATTTCCTGGATCTATAAACTGACAACCGGCACTTCTCCGCAATATGCTGTGGCAGCGGCCGTGACATTGTTAATTTCTTTCGTCGTCATTGGAATTTCCCTGATTGCTTTTAAAAAGTCAAATGCTTTCGGCAATGAGGAGGTGATGTAGATGGGTTCCAGAACGGCCGGAATGCTTACGAAAATCTGCACCTATTTATTTTTGCTGGTTTTAAGCATTGTCATTTTATATCCGCTGCTGATTACGGCTTCCTCCGCTTTCCGTGCGGGAAATGTGACGGCTTTTCAGCTCGATTTCTCAGGTTCCTGGACTTTTGATCATTTTAAGCGGCTGTTTGAAGAGACGCTCTATCTTCATTGGTACAGCAATACACTGATTATCGCGCTGTCAGTCATGGTATTGCAGGTCACGATTGTAACGCTTGCCGGGTATACGTACAGCCGCTATCGGTTTGCGGGGCGAAAAAAGAGTCTTGTCTTCTTTTTAATCATTCAAATGGTGCCCACAATGGCAGCGCTGACTGCTTTTTATGTATTGGCCATGCTGATAGGCGCTCTTGATCAATACTGGTTTTTGACAGCGATCTATATCGGCGGCGGAATTCCGATGAACACGTGGCTGATGAAAGGTTATTTTGATACAGTTCCGAGAGAAATTGATGAGGCTGCGCGGATGGATGGAGCGGGGCATTTCAGGATATTTGCCTCCATTGTGCTGCCGCTTGTGAAGCCGATGCTTGCCGTTCAAGCGCTTTGGGCGTTTATGGCGCCGTTCGGGGACTATTTGCTGGCGAAGTTTTTGCTTCGCTCGCCGGAAAGGCTGACCATTGCAGTAGGATTGCAGTCGTTCATTTCAAATCCGCAGCAGCAAAAAGTCGCCCTGTTTGCGGCGGGAGCTATACTTGCCGCACTGCCGATATGCATCTTGTTCTTTTTTCTCCAAAAGAACTTTGTATCCGGGCTGGCGGCGGGCGGAACAAAGGGGTAGTTCAATGAAGAATGTGCAAAATGAAAGCTTTATGATCCGCAGTCTTAAAGCGTCGGTGTCTCCGTCAGGTATTTGCCGTTACGGGAAAACATTCAGCTGGCTTCAGCTTTCCTTTCTCTTTATGTTTTTAACGTCCTGCCTTATGGCGCCGTTTACGATGTCGTTTTTGAAAATGGACCGCTTCAGCCTCAAATTGGTTATGCCTGCGGCGCTTTCTGCAGTGAATGATCGTTTTGCCGAACAATTAAACGGTATTCAAATCAGGAACGGAAAACTGACAGGCGGACAGCATTTTGATCAAATTGAAGAGGGCAAACATCTGCTGGCAGTCGATATGGAGCATGAATGGAAACCAAACGGTGAAAATGGGCGTTTGCGTGTAAAAGGATATGACAACGCGGTCATATTCCAGCCTGACCGGCTGATTATTACCGACCAAAACGGAATGGGGTTTTCAGTTCGCTATGGGAAAGCGGACGCCAGTCTTACGGACCCGGGCGTATATGAGACGGAGGCTGTTATCGGTCAATTGTGGCTGGCACAGTATAAGCCGATGATCATGATGCTGGGGTGCGCAGTGATTTTTTTGATCCAGCTATTTTTTACAGCTGTGCTTGCGGGAGGCATCTGGATGGCAAAATTATCAAAAATGATCGATATCGCGTCATGTAAGGAAGCAGCTTCTGCAGCGATATGCGCATCGGCTCTGCCTGCATTCGCGGCAGCTGCTATCGGGTTGATCCGCTTTGATTTGATTACTGTATTAATGGTTCATACATGCGGCGTCACGTTGATGATTGCTTTTTTATTCAGATATATGGCCAAAACCCGCCGTCATAATGAAAATGTTCATTCGGGAGGAAGACATGATAAATCAGCGGTTGTTTGAGATTGATGAATGGAAAATCAAAACCAATACATTTCAAAAAGAGTATATACGGCTGCAGGAAAGCCTGACTTCTCTTGCCAACGGCTATATGGGCATCAGGGGGAATTTCGAAGAGGGGTATTCAGGCGGCAGCCATCAAGGCACATATATTGCGGGCGTGTGGTTCCCTGACAAAACGCGGGTAGGCTGGTGGAAAAACGGGTATCCGGACTATTTCGGAAAAGTGATCAATGCGATGAATTTTATTGGAATAGATGTGTATGTGGACGGTGAAAAAGTCGATCTCTATCAAAACCGACTCGAATCATTTGAGTTAGAGCTTCATATGAAAGAAGGAATTCTGAGGAGGAGCGCTGTTGTCCGTATTCAGGATAAAACCGTGCGAATCAAATCAGAACGATTTCTCAGCCTGGCCGTAAAAGAGCTATGTGCGATTCATTATGAAGCGGAGTGTCTGACAGGGGACGCCGTTATTACGCTTGTTCCTTATCTTGATGGCAATGTTGTAAACGAAGATTCAAACTATCAAGAGCGGTTTTGGCAGGAAAAAGAGACAGGAGCGGATTACCGCCGCGGGCACATAACGGCAAAAACGCTCGACAATCCATTCGGAACGCCGCGTTTCACCGTCTCCGCCTTAATGGAAAATTTGACAGAAGGCTATGTCAGTCAAAGCTTTCAAACTTCCGGCATGTATGCTGAAAATCGCTTCAGCTACCAAAACAAAGCTTCATTGAAAAAGTTTATTGTTGTCACGACTTCACGCGATGTTCAAGAAGCAGAGCTTACTTCGAAAGGGGAGGAGCTTTTGGCGGCTATTCTTAAGCAAGGTTATGAAGAAGCGAGACAGCAGCATATTGCCAAGTGGAAGGAAAGATGGGCAAAAGCGGATATAGAGATAAAGGGAGATGAGGAACTTCAGCAAGGCATCCGCTACAATATCTTTCAGTTATTCTCGACATATTACGGGGCAGATGCCCGTTTGAACATCGGACCGAAAGGATTTACAGGCGAAAAATACGGCGGTGCCGCCTATTGGGATACCGAGGCGTATGCCGTTCCGATGTATTTGGCGACAGCCGAGCCGGAAGTCACGAAAAACCTGCTTTTGTACCGCTATCATCATTTGGAGGCTGCCAAACGGAACGCCGCCAAGCTGGGGATGAAGGGGGCGCTTTATCCGATGGTGACGTTTACCGGAGATGAATGCCACAATGAGTGGGAGATTACGTTTGAAGAAATTCACCGCAACGGCGCGATTTGCTATGCGATCTGCAATTATGTCCAATATACAGGCGACCGCGCCTATATGGAAGAATACGGTATAGATGTTCTTGTTGAGATCAGCAGGTTTTGGGCCGGCCGTGTCCATTTTTCAAAACGGAAAAACAAATATATGATCCACGGCGTCACAGGGCCGAATGAATACGAAAACAACGTTAACAACAATTGGTATACGAATGTCATTGCGGCTTGGACGTTGGATTATACTCTACAAAGTCTCGAAAGGATCTCAGCGGAGAAACGCCGCCTTCTGGATGTGCAGGAAGAAGAATTGAAAGTCTGGAGAGAAATCATCCGGCACATGTACTATCCGTATAGTGAAGAACTGCAAATTTTCGTTCAGCATGACACATTTTTGGACAAAGACCTGCAATCAGTTGACGAATTAGATCCAGCTGAACGGCCTCTTTATCAAAATTGGTCATGGGACAAAATCCTCCGCTCCGGCTTTATTAAACAAGCCGATGTGCTGCAAGGCATTTATTTATTTCCTGACCGTTTCTCTATAGACGAAAAACGCCGCAACTATGAATTTTATGAACCGATGACGGTTCATGAATCAAGCTTATCGCCCTCCATTCACGCGGTGCTCGCTGCCGAATTGAGGATGGAAAAGAAGGCGCTTGAATTATATAAGCGTACAGCAAGGCTTGATCTCGACAATTACAATCGTGATACGGAGGAAGGCCTTCACATTACTTCAATGACGGGAAGCTGGCTGGCGATCGTCCAAGGGTTTGCCGGCATGCGTACTTTAAAAGGAACGCTCTCATTCACCCCATTTTTGCCGAATGAATGGGACGGTTACTCGTTCCATATTAATTATCGAAACCGCTTGATCAAGGTGACGGTCGAAGAAAGGCGCGCCATATTTGAGCTTGTCAAAGGTGAACCGGTGTCCATCACAGTTTATGGAGAACCGATGGTGCTGAATGAACGATGTGAAAGGAGAATGCCTGATGAGTGAATGGTGGAAAGAAGCTGTCGTGTATCAAATTTACCCGCGCAGTTTTTATGATTCCAATGGAGATGGATTTGGGGATTTACAAGGCATTATCAAAAAGCTTGATTATATCAAAAGAATTGGCGCGGATGTGATCTGGCTGTCGCCCGTGTTTGATTCTCCGCAGGATGACAACGGCTATGACATCAGTGACTACAGAAACATGTACGAAAAATTCGGAACAAATGAAGATATGTTTCAGTTAATTGATGAAGTGCATCAGCGCGGAATGAAAATCATCATGGATCTGGTCGTGAACCACACGTCGGATGAACATGCCTGGTTTGCTGAAAGCCGCAAGTCGAAGGACAATCCTTACCGGGATTATTATTTTTGGAAAGACCCGAAATCGGACGGTTCTGAGCCGAATAATTGGGGATCGATTTTTTCAGGCTCGGCGTGGACGTTCGATGAAGGGACAGGACAGTATTATTTGCACTACTTTTCGAAAAAACAGCCTGATTTAAATTGGGAAAATGAAGCCGTTCGCCGGGAAGTGTATGATCTGATGAAGTTCTGGATGGATAAAGGCGTTGACGGCTGGCGGATGGATGTGATCGGCTCCATTTCCAAACATACCGATTTTCCGGACTATGAAACAGATAACAGCAAAAACTTTATTGTCGGCCGTTACCACTCTAACGGCCCCCGCCTGCATGAATTTATTCAAGAGATGAACAGGGAAGTGCTTTCTCATTACGACTGCATGACAGTCGGAGAGGCAAACGGTTCTGATATTGAAGAGGCGAAAAAATATACGGATGCAGGCAGGCAAGAGCTGAATATGATCTTTACATTTGAACATATGGATATCGATACAGAACAAAACTCGCCAAATGGGAAATGGCAGATCAAGCCGTTTGATGTGATTGCTTTAAAACAAACGATGACAAGGTGGCAGACCGGGTTGATGAATAGCGGCTGGAATACCTTGTATTTTGAGAACCACGATCAGCCGCGGGTGATTTCCCGCTGGGGCAATGACGGTGAGCTGCGAAAACAGTGTGCGAAAGCATTCGCAACGGTTCTCCACGGGATGAAAGGCACACCGTTTATTTACCAGGGAGAAGAAATCGGCATGGTCAACAGTGATATGCCGCTGGAGATGTATGACGATCTTGAAATAAAAAATGCATACCGTGAACTAGTCATCGAAAACAAGACGATGACAGAAAAAGAGTTTGTCAAAGCCGTGATGATAAAAGGAAGGGATCACGCGAGGACGCCGATGCAATGGGATGCAGGAAAACATGCCGGATTCACAGCCGGAGACCCTTGGTTAGCGGTCAATTCCCGCTATCAAGAAATCAATGTGAAAGAATCCTTGGAAGATCAAGATTCAATTTTCTATTACTATCAGAAGCTCATTCAATTACGAAAGCAACATAAGATCATGGTATACGGAGATTATCAGCTGCTGCTGGAAGATGATCCGCAAATCTATTGTTACATCCGTAAATATCAAGGGAAAAAGCTTCTCGTCGTTGTGAATTTGTCGGAAGACAAGGCCCAGTTCGAAGCGCCTCCGGAACTGATCCATGAGCGTTGGAAAATCCTGATTTCGAACTATCCGCAGGAGCGGGCTGACTTGAAGAGTATTAGCCTCAAACCTTATGAAGCTGTGATGGGCATCAGCATATGAAAGCGGTTATTTTTGATTTAGACGGAGTGATAACAGATACTGCGGAATATCATTTTCTCGCTTGGAAGCACATCGCAGAACAAATTGATATTCCCTTTGACAGAAGTATGAATGAAAGCCTGAAAGGAATCAGCCGAGAAGAGTCACTTGAAAGGATCCTTATTTTTGGCGGAGCGGAAAAAAGGTATACACATGCGGAGAAACAAGAACTGCTGCATCAAAAAAACCAATATTATCAAACGTTGATCAGCAGATTGACGCCGGAAGATCTCTTGCCGGGAATCGGCAGGCTTCTTTGTGAATTAAAAAATGAACATATAAAAATCGGGTTAGCATCTTCTAGCCGCAATGCCCGCGCGATCTTAAAACGTTTGGCGATTATCGATGATTTTCAAGCCATTGTTGACCCGGCGGCTCTTGCGAAGGGGAAGCCTGATCCCGAAATCTTTTTAACAGCTGCAGCGCTGCTCGGTGTTTCCACGGCTGAATGCGCGGCAATAGAAGATGCTGAAGCAGGAATATCTGCAATCAAATCTGCCGGGATGTTCGCGGTCGGTGTCGGGCGTGAACAGTCGATGCTTGGTGCTGATCTGGTTGTGAGGCAAACCGGTGAATTGTCGTTTGAGCTGTTGAAGGAAGAATGGAAGCAGTATAGGGGAAAGGTTTTAAAAAGCATCAGAGAGTGAAAAAAACCTGCAAGAGACATCATCTCTTGCAGGTTTTTTGGGCATTACTTCTGGTCTTCTGTATTGCGTGTCAGCACTTTATCGATTAAGCCGTATTCTAAGGCTTCATCAGCTGATTTGAAGTTGTCGCGGTCTGTATCGCGCTCAATGACTTCAAGCGGCTGGCCGGTACGTTCAGCAAGCACTTTGTTTAATTTGTCGCGAAGCAAGAGAATGCGTTTTGCCGCGATTTCAATTTCTGTCGCCTGTCCTTGCGCTCCGCCAAGCGGCTGGTGAATCATAACTTCACTGTTAGGAAGCGCGTAACGTTTGCCTTTTTCTCCGGCTGCAAGTAAAAATGCTCCCATAGAAGCGGCCATACCGATGCAGATCGTGGATACTTTCGGTTTAATGAACTGCATTGTATCATAGATTGCCATACCGGCAGTGATTGATCCGCCAGGGCTGTTAATGTAAATGGAAATATCTTTTTCAGGGTCTTCCGCTTCAAGGAATAAAAGCTGTGACACGATGGAGTTCGCAACGTTGTCATCAATCGCAGATCCAAGCATGATAATACGGTCCTTCAAAAGACGGGAGTAAATGTCATAAGCTCTTTCTCCGCGGTTCGTTTGTTCAATGACTGTAGGTATTAAATTCATAATGCTCCTCCTTCACCTTTTAGGTAAGTATGTATTTACATGATACATTTTTGGTCAATAAAGGTCAAACAAAACGCTGATCAAAATGCCAACCTTTTCTTCTAACACCATTTTTCCCATAAAACAAAAAGTTCAAACAGCAAAGTGGAAATGAGGATGATCAGCACCGGCGCTTGAGAAAATGATATGGCCGGAGCGCTCAAAATAGACCGCAATCGCGTCGCTACGTACGGCTGAGGGTCTGACTACGTTGTCCGCCCTTCCAAAAGCCGTACCGGCAAATACGTTTCCAGCGGCAAATCATCAAATTCGCCTTCAATTTCTTTTGCTAAAATCTCAATGGCTGTTTTGGAAATCAATTCAATCGGCTGCTGGATGGTTGCCAAGTCCGGCAGAACCGATTGAACGGTTTCAGTGCCGTCATAACCGATCACTTTTAATTGATTCGGGATGTCTATTCCCCGTTTTTTTGCCTCAGTCATCACTGCAGCCGCCATGATATCATCGCTGGCAAAAATTCCGTCGGTGTCAGGCTGTTCATCGAATAATGTTGAAATAATGTCATGGTAATGCTGATAAAAGGGTACTTCATATGTAATAGGCTTCCGTCCGTGTTCATGCATGACGTCTTCGTATGCTTTTCTTCTGAGGTTTGCCGGTGTTTCGAGTTCAATCGGGCCGTTGATATGGACGATGTGCCGGCACCCTTTTTCAATCAGCAGTTCTGCCGCCTTTTTTCCGCCGTCATAGTTGTCTGAGCCGACGACGGGAATCGTGTCCGATAAGTAATGATCAATGGCGACAATCGGCAGATTCTGCTTGTGATCATTGAGAATTCCCCGGTTGTAAGTCACGGCGATCACGCCGTCCACTTGGTTTCTTATCAGCATCTCCAAATATTTTTCTTCCTTATCCTTTCGATGTAAACTGTTGCAAAGCAGCAGTTTGTAGCCCATGGACGTACAAATGCTTTCAATATGAAAGGCGAGTTCGCCGAAAAACGGATTGCTGGAGTTTGGGATGATAAGTCCTATTAAATTGGTTCGTTTTCGGAATAAAGAGCGGGCCAGATCGTTTGGAAAGTAATTGATTTCTTCCATCGCCTTGTACACTTTTTCTTTTGTTTTTTCGCTGATATAGCCGCGGTTATTTAATACCCGCGAAACGGTTGTGGATGAAACTCCCGCTATTTTCGCAACATCATGAATGTTAGGCTTCATTCCCGTGCCCTCCTGCTTACTGAAATGGCTTACAATTTCCGTCACGCACTTATTTTAGAGAATCAGGCTGACATGTGCAAGGACATTCCATGTTTCTGTTTTCATATAAAGAGGGCGTGTTTGGTTTGATTGAAATAATCAGAAAATTTTATGTCAACCGATTGACATATGGAACCGGTTGACATACAATTCTTTTTGAAAGCGCTTTATTTATGGAGTGAAGGGAAGTGACGGGTATGGAGAGATGGCTGGCGGCATTAAAGTGAAAGAATCAAACAGTGATGGAAAGTAAGCGCTTACTATGAGCTCGCATGTATGTGATGAATATGAAGAAAGTATGCGGCTCTAAAACGGCTATTAAAAGGTCCTATTAAAGGAGCGGTGCAAATGAAAAGCTCAAAAAGTCTGTATTGGAAACTGAGTGCTTATTTCTTCTTTTTCTTTTTTACTTGGTCTTCCAGCTATTCTTTATTTGCGATTTGGTTAGGGCAGGAAATCAATTTAAACGGATCAGCGACAGGCATTATCTTTTCTGTAAACGCCGTATTTGCCCTGTGCATGCAGCCTCTTTACGGTTTTATCTCTGACAAATTGGGGCTGAAGAAAAAGATATTGTTTATGATCAGCTGTCTTCTCATATTCACGGGTCCGTTTTATATCTTCGTCTATGGACCGCTTTTACAATACAACGTCTTTCTTGGCGCCGTTGTCGGAGGCTTATATTTGGGAGCCGCTTTTTTGGCGGGGATAGGCGCGATTGAAACGTACATTGAAAAGGTCAGCCGTAAGTATGATTTCGAGTATGGAAAATCAAGAATGTGGGGCTCGCTGGGCTGGGCGGCGGCTGCATTTTTTGCAGGGCAGCTTTTCAATATCAATCCCAATATCAACTTCTGGATCGCGTCTGTTTCAGCCGTCATATTAACGGCCATCATCATGTCTGTGAAAATTGAAATGACCGATCATGAGAAAAACAGAGCGGATTCGGTCCGGTTAAAAGATGTGGGGCGGCTCTTTTTACTAAGAGATTTCTGGTTTTTTATGATGTACATTATCGGGGTGACTTGCATTTACGGTGTATATGATCAGCAGTTCCCGATCTACTATGCGTCTTTGTTTCCTTCAGTGTCGACGGGTAACCAAGTATTCGGCTACCTTAATTCATTCCAAGTGTTTTTGGAGGCCGGCATGATGTTTCTTGCCCCTTTTATCGTCAATAAGTTCGGGGCGAAAAACAGTTTGATTTTAGCGGGGTTTTTAATGGCTTTCCGCATCGTCGGGTCGGGAATTGCAGTTGAGCCTGTAGGCATTTCATCAATGAAACTCATCCACGCACTGGAACTGCCGATTATGCTGATCGCCGTTTTTAAATATTTGGCTGCCAATTTTGATACGCGTCTGTCGTCCGTCCTTTATCTCGTCGGTTTTCAATTCGCATCTCAGGCAGGCGCGTCGATTCTGTCGCCGCTTGCGGGAGGATTATATGACAGTGCGGGGTTCCGTCAAACCTATCTCATCATGGGAATCGTCGTCTTCGGTTTTACCGTCATTTCCATATTTACTTTATTGGGCCCGAAACAAAACAGCAGGCGTGTCCAGCGTCTGCAAAAAATCGGATAGAGAGGATGTTACAAATGGATAGAATTCAGCAGGCGGAAGAAGCTTTGAAGGAAGCCGAGGGTAAAGTGAAACAAAGATATCGATTGGGGTACCATATTATGCCCCGGGCGAATTGGATCAATGATCCGAACGGACTTATTCAGTTTAAAGGAGAATACCACGTCTTTTTTCAGCATCATCCGTATGATGAGCATTGGGGGCCGATGCATTGGGGACATGTAAAAAGTAAAGATCTCATTCATTGGGAGCACCTGCCGGTTGCCTTAGCTCCGGGGGATGAATTCGACCAAAGCGGCTGTTTTTCGGGAAGCGCGGTCGATGATCATGGAAGATTGGCCCTCATCTATACAGGACATAATATAATTGATCAAGAGAAAGACCTATTCTATCAAACTCAAAATATCGCTGTCAGCCAAGATGGAACCGTGTTTGAAAAGCTTCAGGAAAACCCTGTTATTGCGGAACCGCCGGAAGACAGCGCCCGTCATTTCCGCGATCCGAAAGTATGGAAGCATCGCGATGTTTGGTATATGGTCATCGGCAACTCCTCAAAAGAAAACGTCGGACGGGTCGTTTTATACCGTTCACCTGATTTGCGTGATTGGGAATACGCGGGGGTTCTCGCCCAAAGTGACGGTAATCTCGGCTATATGTGGGAATGTCCTGATTTCTTTGAATTAGGCGGCAAACATGTCCTGCTGATTTCGCCCCAGGGGATCGAGGCGGACGGTGATTCCTATCAAAATTTACATCAAACCGGTTATTTAATCGGTGACTATCATGATGAAACAAACAAATTTACACACGGCGCTTTTAAAGAACTGGATCACGGCCATGACTTTTACGCCGTGCAAACATTATTAGATGATAAAGGACGCAGAATTGCCATCGGCTGGATGGATATGTGGGAATCTGAGATGCCGACAAAAGCGGACGGATGGTGCGGTGCACTGACTTTGCCGCGAGAACTGACTTTGCATGATGATCATAAACTTTTGATGAATCCCGTGGAAGAAACCAAGCAGCTGCGGAAAATGGAATATCGGGAATGTGCCGGACGATCGGTTTCAGGGAGTTACTTGGCAAAGACGTCCGAAGACCTGCTTGAAGTCCGAGTCGTGTTTGATATAAACGATTCTGATGCCGAAACGGCAGGTTTTAAGATTCGCGGCCTTGACGAAGAAGAACTTGTGCTGACATACAATCTGACGGATAAAAAGCTGACACTTGATTGCACCAAGATGGGGAAAGCGAAAGACGGTGTGAGAAGGGTGCAGACGGATACAAACGGCAAGCTGGCGCTGCGTATCTTTATTGACAGATCCTCGATTGAAGTATTCGCCAATCATGGAGAAACAACGATGACAAGCCGTATCTATCCGAATGAAGGCAGATTGGGGATTGAGCTGTTTTCTGAGAAAGGCGCCGTAAAGGTTGAGGAATTCACCTATTGGACGTTAAAGGACATTTGGAAAAAAAGCTGAAACGGGTGATTACCGCTTTTTCTGCAGTGGCTGAAAATGTACTGAGCCGGGGGCAGTCCGCCTGAAATGGTTTTTTTGTGAAAATCAATGCCGTTATACGATGCAGGATTATGCTGCATGAGGACGCTGCATAATCCTGTTGTGCATTATCAAAAAAGAGTTGCTTTCTGTGCGTTTCTTTATTATAATATAAAGGTATCTGATTGAAAAAACGTGCGCTCGTAGCTCAGTTGGATAGAGCGGTGGTTTCCGGTACCACGTCTGTCGGGGGTTCGAATCCCTCCGAGCGCGTCCAATACGTTATAACCCCGTCATATCAACGTTTTCCGACGGTCCGTTAAGCATTAAGTGTACGAAAAGTGTCCGGAAGGGCGCGAACCGGTAAAGAACGGGCCCGGCTTTAATCGGTCGGCTCGCTTCTCCTAAAACGAAATAGTCCGATTCAGCAAACGTAACCTCGCGGATAAATAAATCCGGGAGGTTTTTTGTTATGGCGGTTTTAAAACGCAGGCAAGGCGTCAGGAATCGGCGCGAGACTGACGGAATAGAAAAGAGCTTCAAAGCGGCGAAATCCGTTCACGAAGCGTTAGGGATCGTATGCGAGCTATTTGAAACGGAGAACTATCGCGACAGAACGATCAATGATTATCGGAAGTATTGGGCGGTATTTATGGAAGTGGCCGGCATACAGCCGACGGATAACGTAACGAACATTACGGAAGATCATCTGCGGTCCTATATATCAACGATGCTCAACGTACGCGACCTTTCGCCAGTAACGATAAATATCCGTTTAGGCGGCATAAAGTCGATCCTTAGCCGAATGACTAAGCGCGGGAAAGGAAAGCATAAATCATATATTATACATGACTAATATGTGCTTTCCTTTTATTCAATTAAAGCGTCCTTTTCTGGAATAAGACTGATAGTAAGACCATCTTCAAAAAGTTTCCTTCAATACACAAACTGAACAAAATTAGTTAATCCAATGGGAAGGTCGTTGTATATGAGAGGGGAATGTTGTCTTTACATCACCTTTAGCCGAATTAATTTGCATTTGAGTTAAAAACATACTCGTAGATAAGTCTGCTCCCCTTAAATCAGCATCACGCAAATCAGCGCCAATAAAATCAACACCTCTTAAATCTGCATTCCTCATATCTGCAGCAATTAAATATGCTCCCCTTAAATCTAACGCCCTTAAATCTTTACCTCTTAATTTTTTGCCAATCCAATCGGCTCTTTCGTAATTATAATTCTTGGCATTTTTAGTGTCAGGTAACTTTGAAATTAAGCTTTCCCGAATATACTCGCTGGTTTCCGAAAGCAATTTGTTTAATGGAAATCTGTACACCACTAGATCAAGAGATAATAATTCTTCAGCATCGAGTTTTGTTAAGTTCTGCAATTCTTTTAACTGCACACTCAATTTATCAGACAAAGCATGGGGAATGTCATACGACAAGGCTTCTGCCGTGTACGCAATCATTTCATGTATTTGTTCCATGATCGGAAACACTCGGAACATTTTTTCTCTAATTTCAGGATTATCTCGCCAACTTTGACCTTTAAAAGTAATTTGAGAAACAACTTGTCCAGAACCTAAACAGTCAAACACTGTACAGCCCTTAAAACCTTTCTCTCGTAAGTTGCTGTGAATTTGACAACCATAATCAGATTGTAAATTAACACAAGGTGCACCTGCTGGCTTGTTAATTGGAAAATCGCTTGATGCTACAATATTAAGCGCTGTGCAGCAAAGTCCAAAGCACTTCGTACAATCAGCCGTTAAACTTTCTCTAATATTTTTGGCTGTTTCATTATCCATTTTTATACCCTCTTATCTTTAGTTAAATAACTTTTGAGTTTAATATACAAGATTCCTAAACAATCTTGATTGTTAAATAATAAATACCTTGTCAACTAGAACTTTTTGTAGACTTCTGCTACGCTACTTTTAATTGGTTTCTAAAATCTTTGTTCATGCTCTAGTCGCTTAACTTTCCGCTTTAATGACTCGATAATCGCATCTTTATTATTTTCGTTCATTTCATACTTAACTTGCTTTGCAGAGGGGCTTTTTATCTAGTTTTAAAGCTATTAACGAAAGTTTCTCCGTCGTTCTCCACATTAACAATAAGCTTGGCACTTTCACTGATACGCTGAGCAAGTGCTCTTTGCGCTTTTCCCTCGAAACTGTATAAAAGGACTGAATAAACATCGTTTAATTCTTCCCGCAACGAATTCATTTCGAACTTTGGTTTAAGGTTTTTTCGAACCGTCTCAAGTTTAGTATTTGCCACTTGCGTCATACCTGCTTTTAACATTTGACGCTGAAGCTGTTTTCGCATTGGATCATCTTTATGTTCTAAAAGGTTATCTAACGTTGGCATTGCTTTGTCACTCCTATAATCTTAGCCAATTGGCAAGCATTTGATCTTTTTCCTCAAAGTCGTCGGCGATTTTATTCAAGAAACCGCCTATTTCCTCAAGGTCTGTAATCGCTGCCTGTAGTGAATCTATGAATGATTGTTCAGCTTGTGTGTCGTAAAATATCGGCCCTTTATCGTAAGATTGGGCTATATCCTCTAACGTATTTGTTACATCCTGTGAATTAAGCTGATCATAAAAGCCATGCCCAACTTGACCGTAAAATTCCGTTATTAGTTCAGCAACTTTTTCGTCGTGCTCTTGATAGGCATTCTGCGCTTCTTTTTTCATCGTTCTGAGATCCTCGACCATCGCGTCAACTTTTTCGGCAAGTTTTTTGGCGCTTTTGGGAGTTACTTTAATGGCATCACCGCCACCGATTGCGCCAGCCGGAAGCATTGCGTTTAGGTTTTTATCGTACACAAGCTCATCACCGTTTACATTCGTGATATTGCCGTTTTCATCAAACGTAAAGTTGGCTTCATTTAGACCGTGTGTATCAGGATTTCGAAGAATAACAGTATCTATAAAGTAGACGAGGTTCTTTTCGATTTGGTCACCCCATCTTCCACTCAGTCTTTGTTTGCGATTGATCTGTGAAAGTGCAGGGTTTTTTGTGTAAATTGTGGTCCCGTTGTGGCGGTCATATTCGTTCCAATAACCAGCTCCGACCATATCATCCGGGTTAATAATAGATCTCACGTAAGGGTCGTACAAGCCATCGTTTATTTCTTCTTGCTTATTATCAGTATGTAGTTTGACGACAGAAGGGCTGTTAAACGCGACCCCATAAATATCATTGTTTACTGCACTGTATTCGGCCTCTGCACCTCCGAGTGAATGGCCAGTTGTTGAAACAACCGTCGATGTTCCGTTATACTTTCTTTTAACTTCTTTAACGAGTTGGTCTGCTTGGTCGATTTGCGATGTTTTCGTAATGAGTTTATAGTTTCCGGTTGTAAGCATCGCGTCTTGAGAAGGTGTGCCGTTATATTTTCCGAGTGTTTTAGACGTATCCTTCGCGTCCTTTTCAACGATATAATGAGCTTCTTTTTTGGGGTCGCTTCCAAAAACAATGTTCCCGCCGTCCGCTTTTACGCCGTCATTGATCGGGTCTTTTGCGATATCGGTTCCCGCAAAGGCGACGACCACGTTTTCAGGTTTTTTTGATTTTATCCATTTTCCGTTATTCTTCACTGCTTGTACTAATACAACCGCATCAAGTCCTGTATTATCGTCTGATTTTATTTGATCGACGTACCAGTAAGTAGGTTTTGAAATGGAGGAATTAATACGTATATAATCGTTCTTCTCTAATTTCCTTTTAAGATAGTCATAGTTATAAGCACGTTGACTCATCCTGTAATATGTTTCATCTGTCAGGTTTGAAGTCCTGATTTTCTTGCTCAAGATATACAGCACCTTTCTTGTCATGTAAAATAGGGTAGGGAAAGGGATGATTTTTTTTGAAAAAATACCTTATTATTGTTCTAGTGTTAATTATAACCGTTGGAGGGTTGGTTATGAAGCATCAATATGATGTGAAAAAGGAAGAAAATGCTCTTTTCGAAAAAGCCAAAAGTAAAATGACCGAGTACTTGCGTAGTGAGTACAAGGGTATAGAGAAAATTTCTTATGATGATTATTTTATTGATCCAACCGGCGGAATTACAGTTGAAGGATATCTAAACGGCGATAAAACTAAAGAATTTGACGGCTTATATGATCCTGTAGGAGACAAAATAGGGAGCTCCTCTGTGGATGCGGAAGAAAAATCTTAACACGCCTAAATGCACCGGATGTCACCGGTCATTTTTTCTAGTCCGCGAACTTCATCATAACTCATGGAACGGATGATTCTGTGAAAAAATATATTATTATCTTTATGGTTATCTTAATAGCAGCCGGAGGCTTTATAATGAAGAGTATGAATGATAAAAATGTTCAGGCTGAAGAGATAAAGATTGCTCAAGAACGAATGGAGAAATTTACCAAAGCGAATTATGAAGGAATACATAACGTTACATTTAAAGATAAATACGAAATAGATCCAATGGGCGGGATAGAGGTATTTGGCTATTACAACGGTGATACATCGAATAAATTCGATGGTACTTACGATAAGGCAAATGACAAGATCATGGGGCACTCAATAGACGCTGTAAGAAAGAAAGAATGCAGAGATAGAGATTGCGATTACTAAGAAGACGCTCGTCTGGCGTTTTTTGATATGAGCATACAGCAAATGAAAAAGACAAGGATTTCGGCATGTGCCGCCCTTGTCTTTTTTTATTGAACACTGTAAAACATAACCGGAAACAGCTCATTATTTGACAGTCCATTTTAACAGCGTTACAATTAAATGTGTAAATAGTTACATGTTTAAGTAAACATAATAACTCGGGAGGTGATACGTCTTGAAGGAACCTTCTTTAAAAAAAGTGATGTCTCTGCAGATTGAAGTGGATGAACCGATCGTTGCGGGGCAGACTGGATTAGGGAAAAGGCAGTTGATTCCGATACGGGGCGGAACGGTCAGCGGCGCCGTAAAGGGACGTGTGCTTCCGGGCGGGGCAGATGCCCAGATCATCCGTCCGAACGGCCGGGTCGATCTTTCTGCCAGATATGCGCTGGAGACGGAGGAGCATGAAGTCATCTATGTAGAGAACAACGGCATCCGCCAAGTCAGTGAACCGTTCCGCCAACAGGCTGCAGAGGGGCGCATCATTGATCCCGAGCACGTGTATTTCCGCACTGTGCCTGTGTTTGAAACAAGCAGTGAGGCATATCAGTTTCTGCAGGACCGGCTGTTTATCGGGGCTGCGGTCAGATTGCCGGATGACATTCGGTTAGATATTTATGAAGTTCAATAATAATATGGAGAGTGAGTCAACATGGAAAACTTTATCGGAAGCCATATGATTTACACGTATGAAAACGGCTGGGAGTATGAAATCTATATTAAAAATGATCATACGATCGACTATCGGATTCATAGCGGAATGGTAGGCGGCCGCTGGGTGCGCGATCAGGAAGTGAATATCGTCAAGCTGACAGAAGGCGTATACAAAGTGTCATGGACTGAACCGACAGGCACAGACGTTTCCTTAAACTTTATGCCGAATGAAAAACGGATGCACGGAATTATTTTCTTCCCGAAATGGGTGCATGAACATCCGGAAATCACGGTGTGCTACCAAAATGATTACATTGACGTGATGAAAGAGTCACGTGAGAAATATGAAACATACCCGAAATATGTCGTTCCCGAGTTTGCGGATATTACGTATCTCAACAATGCGGGAATCAATAACGAAACATTGATTTCAGAAGCGCCGTACGAAGGAATGACCGATGATATCCGTGCGGGAAAATTAAAATAAGAGAAAAAACCCGGCAGCTTGTCCGGGTTTTTTTTGTATCCTTTTACGAGAGGGTTTTGGTCATGATAAAGTCGACTTGTTTATCATCCCCCATATAAAAAGAGTGTTCTCCGGTTTGGACAAACCCCATTTTTTGATAAAAGGCGATTGCATTTTCGTTTTTTTCCCATACGCCCAGCCAGATGTTCTTTTTATTGTGTGCTGTTGCGATTTTCACAGCTTCATTCAGCAGATATTTGCCGAGTCCGTGTTTCTGGTGGTTTTTTCTTATATAAATTCTCTCAATCTCAAGAGAATCTTCCCCCATTTTTTCTGACTGTGCTTCGTTCATGTTGACTTTTACATACCCCGCAAGGTCATCATGATAATAAACAAAATAGAATTGAGAAGACAGATTGGATAATTCCTTTTTCAGCTGTTCAGAGCGGAATGCATTTTCCAAATAAGCTTTCATATTTTCAGGTGAATTTTGATCCTTAAATGTATCATTGAATGTTTCAATGCTTATCTCCCGGAGCTCTGTTATATCGTTAAGGCTGCACTTTTTTAATTGAATACTCATGGTCATACAGCTCCTTTCTTCATTTATCATATCAGCTGATTTTTTGTTGTATTTGCAATGAAAATACCGTATAGTAAACATACCGTAATTTTGTTGTATTTGCAACATAAAATAAGAAAATGAGGACGATAAAGTGAAATATGTTTTTTATGTTTTAGGAATCATGATCTTGACCTTTGGTATTTCTGTCACGATTCAATCAGATCTTGGAACATCGCCTTTTGATGCGCTTATTGTGGGATTGTCCGTCCATGCAGGGCTTACCGTGGGAAGCTGGGAAATCATCATCGCTTTCCTGTTAATTTGCTGTAATTCAATGTTAAAAAGGCAAAGGCCGGAATTTTCAGGGATGATTACGGCGTTTATAACGGGAATCGGGATTGATATGTGGCTTTTTTTTCTGCATCGAGTCATAACACCTGAACTATGGTACGGAAAAGCGGGCTGTTTTGCAATCGGTTTAGTTGTGATAGGGATAGGAACCGCAACCTATCTGCACACAAATTTCGCCCCGATCCCGGTTGATCGGTTAACGATAATTGTCCGCGATTTAACCGGGAGAAGCATCTTTTTTTCAAGAACGGTCATTTACTTCATATTTTTCATACTGGCCGTGATGCTAAAAGGTCCGGTAGGCATCGGAACGTTATTAACCGTTTGTTTAGGAGGGATCATCCTTCATTTCTTTATGCCGATTACCGGAAGATGGATAGACGGCATATTAACAGCATCTCCAAAGCAGGAAGAAACGAAAACCCGGTAGCAGGGGTTTTTATCCGGTTCTATCATTTTTTATTTCATCCGCATGTTCAAGGTATAATAAAAAAGGGGGAGGGATTGTTATGAGCGGTCAAAGAAAGCTCGTTTTTTACGGAGCTGTCAGCGCAGATGGCTATCTTGCGCGGGAAAATCACTCTTTAGATTGGTTAATCGGAACTGAAGGTGAAGACGGCACCGATTATGAAGCTTTCTATGAATCTGTCGATACGATCATCATGGGCAGAAAAACATACGAGGACATATTGGTTTTATTGCCTGAGGAATTTCCGTACAAAGGTAAAGAATGCTATGTGTTTTCGCGGACATTGACCGGGCGTACTGAACATGTGCGGTTTATTCAGGAAGAGCCTGCCGATTTTATAAAAGCATTGAAACGCCAAGAAGGCAAGCGGATTTGGATTGTCGGCGGGAGTGATCTGCTGCACCCGGTTTTGGAGGAAAAACTTGTCGATGAGTTTATCATTCAGATCGCCCCCGTTCTGCTCGGCCGCGGAATTTCTTTGTTCAAACCCGGAGACCGGGAGACAGGGCTGAAGCTGACTGATGTCAGGCGCTATAAGCAATTTGCGGAGTTGCATTATGAAGTGAGATAAAATGAAGTGTATGAAAGAAACCCAGTAAAGGTTACCGGGTTTCTTTTTCATGTTTGTTTTTATGTTTTGAAATGGTGTGGGCCGGCCCGCATGAAAACCCTGCAACCATGATAACAACCCCTATCCACCTCACAGCATAGAAATCAGTGTCGCGCAGGAAGATAAATGAAACTAAGGTCATAAGCGCCCCGATTATAACGGCAGCTGTGCCGATAATACTTGATTTCTCCATATAAAAACTCCTTTATGAATGTTTGTTTAACTTATTAGGATAGAATATAACATATCAGGGGTAATGTGGAAATGGATATTCTGCGATGTCTGAAGTAAGATGAAAACGAAACGCCAAGGGAGCCGGCTCCCTTGGCGTTTTTTATGCTTGAAACAGGATGCGGCGTTTTGCTGCATCGGGATCACTTTCGACAGCTGTATCCGTGTTGAGAAGCAAAGTATCGCGTGAATCGGTTTCATATTCAGGCCAATTGAAGTGAGAGGTGTTCGGGTTTCCGGTTTTTGCAAAAGCGAGCCATGCGGATTGGATTTGTTTGGAAAGCTGTTCTGCGTCATCACCGAGCGGTTCTTGCAGCGTCTTTCTCAAAGAATCAAAGTTTCCGAACACAAACGGCAATTCCAGAGCGTGAACGGCTTTATGAAACGGCGGTGTTTCGCCATGCCAATCAAAGCGGTACATCCAGACCGGTGCGTGCTGCGACTGTCCTTGTGCGAAAGCGACAGCCGGCCGCCAGAAAATCAGATCCGTCATCATATCGATTTGTCCCTTTAATGAATGCGGATATAAATCTGCCGCTTGTTCGGTGCAGTTCTCTCCGAGGTGATAATGCAAATAATCTTGCTGCTTTTTCTCGGAATGAATATCTGTATCAGGGGTGAAAAACAAATATGCTTCATCACGATTGGTTCCGATGATCATAGGTATGCCTTCTGCGGCCCCGTCTGCTATGGCTTTCACCGGTTCCGCAGGCAATGTGGCCGGATCGATGGCGGGCTGAAACAAAAGCTGAAAAATGTTTTGATCTAGTGAGCGCCGCACTTTATCCGCAGTCTTAAGCAGGTCATTAACGGAAAGCTCCTGCAATTGATCAGTGCCGGCTTCATGAATAAAAGCAGCCGCGATGTCTTTTGCCATGTCCGCCGGGATCGTATGGGAGGCGCCGCTTTCTAAAATGGCTTTATGAAACAGGCCTTTTGCGTCAGGCATTGCCATAAGGGAGGCGATGCTCATGCCGCCTGCCGATTCACCAAATATCGTGACGTTATCCGGGTCTCCTCCGAATTCGGAGATATTGTCCTTCACCCAGCGCAGCGCGGCGATCTGATCGAGCAGCCCAATATTGGAGGAATACGCGTCATGAATAGAAGACAAATGTAAAAAGCCTAACGGTCCGAGCCTGTAATTGAGTGTCACTACAATGACATCTCCGTCAGCGGCAAGAGCAGATCCGTCGTAAAGCGGTTCGCTTCCGGCACCTAAATAAAATGCCCCGCCGTGTATCCATACCATGACAGGCTTTTTTTCGCCCTCTGAATCGGGGGCGAAAACATTGAGGTAAAGGCAATCTTCAGATTGAGCCGGTATATCTCCGGAAAACGATATAGACAGCATATCATCCGGCTGCGGACAAATCGGTCCGAACGAGTCGGCATGTTTTACGCCGTCCCAAGGTGCGGGCGGCTCCGGCGCTTTAAATCTGAGCTCTCCGACGGGCGGCTTCGCGTACGGTATGCCCTTCCATGTGCGGACGCCGCGGCCGGCAGTTCCTTTCAGTGCGCCGCAGCGGGTTTGAACGGTAAGTTTTGTCATCATTTCATCCCCTTTTTTCTTTTCATTATAAACAGAGATGAAGACATGAAGCGAATAAAAGCCTTTTCATCAGCATATCATTAGTAACGCTTCCGTTCTAAAAATGATCTGACTTCCTGAACGGACAAGCCGAGTTCTTTGGCTTCCTGCATCAGCGCTTTCCATTCCTCAATGTTGGATTCAGTCAGTTTTCTGTTGCGGTAGGGTGCGGGCTCCGGGCGTTTTTCAGTCAGTTTGTTCGTAAAGGTGAACAGTTCTTCTTTCGGCATGCCTGACTGCACGGCCTGTACAAGGTGGATGCGCCACTCATCTTCCGTGTCTCCCATGTGATGCAGCATCGTTTCGGCATCAAAAAGCTCCGTCAGATCGACCTGCAGGGTGGCGGATACTTTTTTCAGAAATTGGATGGACGGATTTGAGTGAACCCCCCGTTCTATCTTGCTTAAATAAGATTTAGAGACACCTGCTTCAACTGCTAGCTGATTAATAGAGTAGCCTTTTCTTCTGCGGTATAAACGAATTATTCTTCCAATCATTGTGCTGAATTCTCCCCTGTATACTGGCATTTTTTTGTTCATTATAAGAAATTTTTCGTTCTTTATAAAATTTAAAATTATAAGGTAAGTGCAGTAAATAAGAGGAAAATCATGATAATGTTCTCTAAAAAGAACTAAATGGCTTAATTTGAAATTTTCAAATTTCGACCTTTTCTTTTATAATCCAATCATTAACAGAAGGGGGCGTTTAAGCCTGATGCAATAAGGATGAGGCTGTAATTACATGAATGAGAATATGAGTTTTAAAGAATTATTTGACATTATTAAACACAGACTTTTACTGATTTTTATCATGACAGCAGTTGTAACGCTGGTGACGGGATACATCCAATTCCGGGTGATTTCGCCCGTTTATCAGTCATCGACCCAAGTGCTCATTCATGAAACAAGCGGTGAAAAAAATTCGAATCTCAGCGACGTTCAGCTGAATCTTCATTACAACAATACGTTTCAAACGATAATGAAAAGCCCGGTAGTGCTTGAGAAAGTGAAACAGACGCTGCATCTTTCTGAGACGGCATCCGCTTTAAAAGCAAAGATCACGACAAGCAGCGAAACCGATTCAGAGATCATTACCGTAGCGGTGCAGGACGAGAACCCGAAACAGGCCGCCGCTATAGCGAACACGCTGATGAAGACATTTAAAAAAGAAGTCCGTGACAGGATGAATATAAAAGGCGTCATTGTTTTGTCTGAGGCAAAAGCATCGGAAAGCCCGATGGTCAAGCCTTCGCGCATCCGGAATATCATGATGGCGTTCGGTGCGGCTCTCATGGCGGGTGTGACGCTTGCGTTTTTTCTCCATTTTCTTGATGAAACCGTTAAAAGCGAGCGGCAGCTCAGCGAAAAAACAGACTTGCCTGTTTTAGGGGTTGTGTATGACATCAAAAATCAGCAGACACGGTCTGATGAAAAACATTTCGGGGAGTGAGGCGTTTGGGATTCAGAAAAAAGAAATCAAGAAGGGGACTGGCTCAAATATCCGTTTTACATCACAAATCATTGGTGGCTGAACAATACCGCACCATTCGGACAAATATTGAGTTCTCCTCTGTTCAGACCCATTTGCGCTCTATTCTCGTCACTTCTTCCGTTCCGGGAGAAGGAAAATCATTCAGCGCCGCCAACCTTGCCGCGGTATTTGCGCAGCAGGAAAAAAAGGTGCTGCTCGTCGATGCGGATTTACGAAAACCGACGATACACGAGACCTATCAGCTTGAAAATGTACAAGGCCTTACGAATGTGTTAGTCGGAAACGCTTCCCTCGGCGAAACGGTGCAAAAAACGCTGATTGATAACCTTTACGTCTTAACGAGCGGGCCGACGCCGCCGAATCCGGCTGAGCTTTTATCTTCAAAGGCGATGGGAGAGCTGATTCAGGAGATGTACAGCCGGTACAGTCTGGTTATTTTCGATTCACCTCCGCTTTTGGCTGTGGCGGACGGACAGATTTTAGCGAACCAGACAGATGGAAGCGTTCTCGTCGTCTTGAGCGGAAAAACGAAAATGGATACCGTCCAAAAGGCGAGAGACGCGCTCCAGCAGTCAAAGGCAAAGCTTTTGGGGGCGCTGCTGAATAAAAAGAAAATCAAAAAAACGGAGCACTACTCGTATTGAGCGGTGCAGGTGATGTCTCCTTACCTTTATCAACGGAGGCACTCGGCTCTGCTGTGGGCGGCGTTTTTCGCTGCCTTAGATGCTGGTCGTCGGTGGCGGGGTGTGAGGACGGGTTAAATGCCCAATTTTATCTTAAGATGATGCATTGTTATCGGCTTAGCTGTTATGTCTGTTTTTTTACGAAAACCGTATCAGCTAAACCGATAAATGAGGAGGGGAAAGATTGACTTACCGGAGAAGACTTTCAATGATTTTTGCATTGGATACGTATCTCGTTTTACTTTCCGTTGTTATAGGATATCAATTTTTTGAGGATTCTTATCACTTTTATGACTCCGGAGCGTTGCTGCTGACTGCCGTGAGCATGCTGATCAGCCATCATGTATGCGCTTTTATGTTTCACCAGTATAAGCAGGTATGGACGTACACGGGAATAGGCGAGCTGCTTGATCTGCTGAAGGGGATCACGCTGTCCGCAGCTGTGACAGCCGCCGTCCAATACGGGGTGTTCCACACGATTTTGTTCCGGCTGTTGGCCGTCAGCTGGATGGTTCAGCTATTGTTCATCGGAGGAAGCCGGATGATTTCACGGGTGCTGAAAGAAACGATCGGCAGGAAGCAAAATGACTCTTCCCGGGCGCTGATCATCGGCGCAGGTGCGGGGGGGACGCTGCTCGTCCGTCAGCTTACCCAGAAAAACGATCTCGGAATCATGCCTGTGGCTTTTATTGATGATGATCAGACGAAGCATAAGCTCGAAATCATGGGCCTGCCCGTCATCGGCGGAAAAGAAAGCATTATGCCGGCGGTGCAGAGGCTGAGAATTCACCATATTATCATCGCCATTCCGTCTCTTTGCACCCATGAGCTTCAGACGTTATACAAAGAATGTGTGCAGACGGGCGCCCATATTAAAATCATGCCGCAATTTGATGAGATCCTGCTCGGAACGCAGGCTGCCGGACACATCAGGGATGTAAAAGCCGAAGATCTGCTCGGCAGAAAGCCGGTCACCCTTGATACGAGCAAAATTTCTGACAGCATCAAGGGAAAAACGATTCTGGTCACGGGCGCCGGCGGCTCAATCGGTTCTGAGATCTGCCGCCAGATCAGCGCGTTTCTTCCGCGGGAAATCGTCCTTCTCGGCCACGGGGAGAACAGCATTCATTCCGTACATACCGAGCTGTCCGCACGCTTCGGCAAAGAGGTGCTCTTTCACGCGGAGATCGCCGATATTCAGGACAGAGATAAAATCTTTACTTTGATGAAAAAATACGAGCCGCACGTCGTCTATCATGCGGCTGCCCATAAACATGTGCCGTTAATGGAACATAATCCGGAAGAAGCCGTTAAAAACAACATCATCGGCACGAAAAATGTCGCCGAAGCCGCCGACATGTGCGGAACGGAAACATTCGTGCTGATTTCTTCTGACAAAGCGGTCAATCCGGCCAATGTCATGGGCGCGACGAAACGGTTTGCGGAAATGGTCATCATGAACCTCGGAAAGATCAGCCGCACCAAATTCGCCGCCGTCCGTTTCGGAAATGTGCTTGGAAGCCGCGGCAGCGTCATTCCGATTTTCAAAAAGCAGATTGAAAAAGGCGGACCCGTCACCGTCACGCACCCGGCGATGACAAGATATTTTATGACGATTCCCGAAGCGTCAAGACTCGTCATTCAGGCGGGGGCGCTTGCAAAAGGGCGGCAGATTTTCGTTCTGGATATGGGAGAACCCGTCAAAATTGTCGATCTGGCAAAAAACCTGATTCATTTATCAGGCTATACGACAGAACAGATTCCCATCGAATTCTCCGGCATCCGTCCGGGAGAAAAGATGTATGAAGAATTGCTGAATCATAATGAAGTACATACGGAGCAGATTTTTCCGAAAATCCATATCGGGAAAGCGGTGGACGGGAATTGGGCCGTGCTCATCCGTTTTATGGAGGAATTCAGCCGTCTGCCTGAAGAAGAGCTGAGAAAAAGGCTGTTTGAGGCGATCGAATCAGTACATGAAGAAGCGGCCGCAGGCGTGTGATGGGAGGACAGAAAGATGACGAAAAAAGTATTATTCTGCGCCACAGTCGATTATCATTTTAAAGCCTTTCATCTTCCGTATTTTCAATGGTTTCAGGATATGGGCTGGGAGGTGCACGTCGCGGCAGGCGGCAACATGAATCTTCCGTTCGTTGATGAAAAGTTTTCCATTCCGATCCGGCGCTCGCCGTTTCATCCCGAAAATCTTTCTGTTTACAGGCGTCTGAAACGGCTCATTCAGGACAACGGCTACGACATGATTCACTGTCATACGCCGGTCGGCGGCGTGCTTGCACGCCTTGCGGCGAGACAAGCGCGCCAAAAAGGGACAAAGGTGCTGTACACCGCGCACGGCTTTCACTTCTGCGACGGAGCGCCTCTGAAAAACTGGCTTCTTTATTACCCGATCGAAAAATTTCTTTCTTCTTATACGGATTGTCTGATTACGATTAATGAAGAGGATTACGAACGGGCCAAGCAAATGAAAAAAACAGATTGCGGCGCGAAAAAAATACACGGCATCGGGGTGAATACAGACAGGTTTCGCCCTGTGAGCCGGGAAGAGTGTGAACGTCTGAGAGAAAAACACGGCTTCGGCGCCGGGGAATTTATTCTCGTATACCCCGCTGAATTAAACGGCAATAAAAACCAGGGACTTCTCATTGAGACTGCGGCACTGCTGAAGAACCGCATCCCGGAGCTGAAACTCGTATTTGCCGGAGAAGGCGCGATGGAAGAGCCGTACAGAAAAAAGGCTGAATCACTCGGTGTATCCGACATGGTGCGGTTTTACGGTTTTTGCCGCGATATTCATGAACTGATTCAGCTTGCTGATCTGTCTGTCGCCTCAAGCATCCGCGAAGGACTCGGCATGAATCTGCTTGAAGGAATGGCTGCCGAAAAGCCCGCCGTTGCCGCGGACAACAGGGGGCACCGCGAGATCATCGAAGACGGTGTGAACGGTTTTCTCGTGCCGGCCGGGGACAGCGCGGCGTTTGCCGATCGGATTGAAAAGCTGTACCGCTCCCCGGGGCTGCGAAAAGCAATGGGGCAAGAAGGGCGCAGGACGGCGGAATGTTTTTCAGAAACACGTACGGTAAAGGAAATGGCGCACATTTACGCCGGTTATATGGATAAAAAGGAGAAAAGCGTATGAATGCAGGAGCACAACCGAAAATTTCCGTCATCATGGGAATTTATAATTGCGAAGAGACTTTAGCGGAGAGTATTGAATCCATCCTGAGCCAATCGTATAAGAATTGGGAACTGATCATGTGTGATGACGCGTCAACTGACGGAACGTATCAGATTGCGCGCCGTTACGCGGATCATTACGGCGACCGGATCACGCTGATTCAAAATAAGGCAAATCAACGGCTTGCCGCTTCGCTTAACCGCTGTCTGACATACGCAACGGGGGATTATATCGCCAGGCAGGACGGTGATGACATCTCCAACCCGAGGAGACTGGAAAAACAGGCCGCTTTCTTAAAAAAGCACGCCCACTATCAAGTCGTAGGCACGGGGATGCTCGTATTTGACGAATTCGGTGTAAGGGGCGCCCGCCTTTTGCCGCCCGTGCCGAAACCGGGAATTATGGCGAAAGGCACACCGTTCTGCCACGGCACCATTATGATGCGGGCTGAAGCGTACAAAGCGCTTGGCGGCTACCGGTCAGTCAGGCGGACGCGGCGGATGGAGGATATCGATTTGTGGCTGCGCTTTTTTGAAGCGGGTTTCCGGGGGTACAATCTCCAAGAAACGCTGTATAAAGTAAGAGAAGACAGTGATGCGTTTAAAAGGAGATCGTTTACGTATTCCATTGATAATGCGGTGCTCGTTTTTCAGGCGTGCAGACGGCTGAAGCTGCCGCTTTCCCATTACGCGTATATCGCAAAACCGCTCATCCGCGCCATTACGCCGCCCGCGGTCATGAACCGTTATCATAAAAACAGGGACATCCGCCAAAAAGAAGGGCTTGCCGAACATGACTGACAAACCGATACGGGTGCTGCACATCTTCAGCGGGATGAACAGGGGCGGCGCAGAAACGATGATGATGAATTTGTACCGGAAGATGGACAGAACGAAGGTGCAGTTTGATTTTTTAACCCATAGGAACGATCCGTGCGCTTATGATGAGGAAATTCTCGCTCTCGGCGGACGGCTTTTTTATGTGCCGAGCATCGGCAGCACAAACCCAGTTACATTTGTAAAACAGGTCAAGCGGGTGATTCAGGAAAAAGGCCCGTTTGCCGCCGTGCACGCCCATACCGATTTTCAGTCGGGATTCATCGCGCTTGCCGCTCGTTTAGCCGGCGTCCCGGTGCGGATCTGCCATTCGCACAGTACGTCGTGGCGGGGGCGGGCGTCGCGGCTTGCCGGGATGCAGCTGTTTGTTTTCAGACGGCTGATTACGGCAAACGCCACGGCACTGTGCGCCTGCGGAAAAGACGCGGGCCGTTTCTTATTCGGGAAAGAAAAAGACGTGCATCTTTTGCCGAACGGCATTGATCTCGACTTATTTGCCGGCGGGTGCGCGGACACAGAAACTGAAAAAAGGAAGCGGGGCATTGCAGGCGGCTGTTTGGTGATCGGCCATATCGGCCGCTTTACAGAAGAAAAAAACCACGAATTTCTGCTCCGGCTGGCCGCTGATATGAAAGAGCGGGGCATCGGTTTACAGCTGATTCTCGCCGGAGACGGTCCGCTTCGCACCGACATGGAAAATCTGGCGGCGAAGCTGGGGCTTGATGATGATGTGCGTTTTATCGGCATAGAAGACCGCGTTCATGCCCTGCTGAAAACGCTGGATGTATTTGTCATGCCGTCTCTTTATGAAGGGCTGCCTGTCACGCTCGTTGAAGCGCAGGCCTCCGGGGTGCCGTGCGTGATATCAGACGGCATAACGGAAGAAGCCGATGCCGGGCTCGGGCTGGTCAAAAGGCTCAGCCTTAAAGAACCGCCCCGACAATGGGCAACAGCGGTTTTACGGGCAGCAGAGGCGGCAAAGCCTGACGGGGCGCGCATTAAAGAAACCCTCAGACGGCAGGGATATGACGCGGGAGAAAATGCGGGGGCTGTTATGAAGCTTTACAATATGAATTGGAAAAAGGAACAGTAACGAATGATTGTATACGTAGTCAATATGGGAATTGTGTATATTTGGTCATGGTTCGCGAAAATGTGCGGCGGGCGTGATCAATCGCTTTCGACCGGATACCGGCCGAATCAGCTCGTCATGATCGTTCCGCTGCTATCGCTCGTATTGGTCTCCGGTTTGCGCTACAGAGTCGGGACGGATTTTCAGACGTACGCGCTGATGTACAAGCTGGCGGGAAATTACGGCAGCATTTGGGAGATCTTCGGGTTCGGAGCGAAAAAAGCAGCCGTTGATCCTGGGTTTACGGCTCTCATCTGGCTCATGAATTTTATCACGAAAGATCCGCAAATCATGTATTTCACCGTGGCGGTCGTGACGTGCAGCTTTATTTTAAAGGGGCTCGTTGAGTTCGGCCGTCCGTTTGAGCTGAGTGTGTTTTTGTTTTTGGGCACGTATCACTATTACGCTTCCTTTAACGGGATCAGGCAGTATATGGTGGCGGCCGTTTTGTTTTGGGCCGTCCGCTACGTGATCAGCGGAAGCTGGAAGCGTTATATGTCAATCGTGCTGCTGTGTTCGCTTTTTCATTCCTCAGCGCTGATTATGATTCCGGTTTATTTTCTCGTCAGAAAAAGAGCCTGGTCGCCCGCGATTTTCGGACTGTCGGCATTGTTTCTTCTTATGACGTTTCTGTATCAGAAGTTCATTTCGCTGTTTGTCGTCGTGCTGGAAAACAGCTCGTACGGCCATTATGAGAAATGGCTGATGACCAATACGAACGGGATGAACGTCGTAAAAATCGCGGTGCTGCTTCTGCCGCTGTTTTTGGCTTTCTGCTATCGGGAGCGGCTGCGGAAGTTCTGGCCCGACATTGATGTCATCGTGAATTTCTGTCTGCTCGGCCTGCTCTTCGGTCTTTTGGCGACAAAGGATGTTATTTTTGCCCGGTTTAATATATATTTCGGCCTGTACCAAATGATCCTGATCCCTTATTTTGTGAGGATTTTTGATGAAAAATCAAATGCGCTGATTTATATCGCCATTATTGTCTGTTATTTTCTTTACAGTTACTTGCTTATGCCGGTCGATTCGTCTGTGCTTCCGTACAGAACGATTTTTTCCCGGTAATGGACACTGGAGGTTTATATGGAAACACCCGCGGTCAGTTTATTAATTGCTGTGTATAATACGGAAACTTATTTAGAAAGATGCTTAGATTCATTGCTCAATCAGTCGCTCGCCAATATCGAAATCGTGGCCGTTAATGACGGGTCAACGGATCAAAGCCCGGCGATTCTTGAAACCTATCAGAAGCGGGATGAGAGAATCAGGGTCATTCATCAGCAAAACCGGGGGCTCGGCGCGGTCCGCAACAGGGGAATCGAGGCGGCGCGCGGCGAATTTATCGCTTTTATTGATGCGGACGACTGGGTTGAACCTGATTATTGCCTCAGCATGTATGAAAAAGCGAAGGCTGATCAGGCGGATCTCGTGATTTGCGAATATGCGGCCGAATTTGCGGATACGGGGAAAACCGCCGTTTCAACGATCGCTTCAGCGTACGCGGGCCTCCCGAAACAACGGTACCTGAAAGATTTATTTGAAGGAAGAGTCAGCGGTTTTTCATGGAACAAGCTGTACAAAAGAACGATGATCGAGCATCATCAGCTGCGCTTTCCGCTTCGTGATGAGCTGGAGCACGTGGAGGATCAGTACTTCAGCCTCAGGGCGCATGTTTTCGCAGGTGCGGTCTCGTACGTGGATCAGCCGCTCTATCATTATCGGATTCACTTGACTTCCATTGTGCAAAGCTATCAGAAAAAGCTGTTTGACTCAGGTCTCGTTCTCTATCGGCTGAACGAGGCTTTTTTGCGTGAAAACGGCTGCTTACAGGAATACCGGCAGGAGCTGGATTTTTTCATCGTTCAGCACGGAACAGTCTGCCTGCTGAATGAATGGAAGCGGAATAACGGCGGCCGGTTTTCTGAGAAATGGAAGAATATCAGCCGGATATGCGCTGATCCCGTGTTCCGCCTGAGCCTTTCCAAAATAGGAACGGCACCGTTTGACGCCAAACGCTCATGCCTTCTGCTTTTGGCGAAGCTGAAGCTGATTCCGTTCGTGTCGCTGGCATCAGCCGCATATCAGCGGGCAATCGAGTACAAAATGAAAATCAGAGGGTGAAGACATGTCGATACAATCTTTAAAAATCAATCTCGCGGAATGGCTGTTGCTAAAGGTCAAATACCCGTCCCAATTTCATTTCGGAACGGCAGCGGATGGGGCGGGGCTTACAGCGGCAAGAAAAAAGATCATTCTGACGCTGCTCCCGTCCCACGATAATCTCGGCGATCACGCCATCGCCTACGCAAGCAAAACGTTTCTTGAACGGGAGTATCCCGATTTTGACATTGTCGAGGTGGATATGAAGGATATATACAGATCGGCAAAAGCGCTGATCAAAAAGCGCCACCCCGATGATATGGTATTCATCATCGGCGGCGGGAACATGGGGGATTTGTACCGGTATGAGGAATGGACGCGCCGCTTTATTATCAAAACATTCCGGGAATATCGGATCGTTCAGCTTCCGGCGACGGCTCACTTTTCTGAATCAAAAAAGGGACGGAAGGAACTGAAGCGCGCCCGAAAAGTGTACAATGCGCATCCCGACCTTTTGTTAATGGCGAGAGATGAGACGACGTATCAATGGATGAAGCGTCATTTTCCCGGAAAAACAGTGCTCAAACAGCCTGACATGGTCTTATATTTGGATAAAAGCGAGCGGCACATCCCGCGGGAAGGGATCTACCTCTGTTTACGGGAGGATAAGGAGAGTGCGCTGACGGCTGAGGACAGAACGATGGTAAAAGAAGCTTTGGCAAAAGAGTACGGAGAGCTGCATTCCTTTACCACGACGGTCGGCCGGAGGGTCAGCCGCCATACACGTGAAAAGGAGCTGGAAGCACTTTGGAATACGCTGAAAGGCGCGGAAGCCGTCGTCACTGACAGGCTTCACGGGATGATTTTTTGTGCGCTGACGAAAACGCCTTGTGTCGTCATTCGTTCGTTTGATCATAAGGTAATGGAAGGCTATCAATGGCTGAAAAACATACCGAACATGACATTGCTTGAACGTCCCGACCCTGAAGCCGTAACGTCCGCCGTAAACCGGCTGCTCAGCGCAAAGCATGAGGAAGGCGGTTCTTTGCGCAGTGTTTATTTTGCCGGGCTGCGCTCGAAAATCAGCGGTGATGCCCGATGACCGCGCCGCTTGTGAGCGTGATCGTGCCGATGTATAAGACAGAGCCTTTTATTAAAGAATGCGCGGTTTCTTTAACAAAACAGACGCTGAGAGACATCGAAATCATTTTCGTCAATGACGGTTCACCGGATCAGTCAGGCCGGATTGCCGAACAATTCGCCGCAGAAGATGCGAGAATCCGGGTGATTCATAAAGAAAACGGAGGCCTCAGCTCGGCCCGCAATGCCGGAATAAAAGCCGCCCGCGGCCGTTATATCGGTTTTGCGGACGGCGATGACTATGTGACGGAAACGATGTTCGAGCGGCTTTATGAAGAAGCAGAGAAGAACCGGCTGGATATCGCCGGATGCGGCTATTATAAGGAAACGCCGTCTAAGAAAAGAACATATATGCCGCCGTCCATTCCGCCGGGCCGCGTCTTCACAGCGGATGAAATGACTGCATTGCTGACACGTGCGCACGAACATCGGTTTATTTGGTATGTGTGGCGCTATATATACCGGCGAGAAGCATTGCAAGGACTGTTGTTCCATGAAGATATCCGGTTTGCCGAGGACTCTCCGTTTAACTTGGCAGCGTTCCGCCAAGCCGCGCGTGTCAAAGTGATAGACGAAGGGCTGTATATCTACCGGGAAAATCCGCAAAGTCTTACAGAAACACCGTTTAAGCCCCACTTAGATCAAGAACTGCAAAAGCAATATGCAGCGAAAATGGCTTTTTATGAGGAAAACGGGCTGACGGACGCCTGCCGGAGCGATATTGATACATATTTGTGCAAGCATCAGATTCCGATGCTGATCGCCAACGCATGCGCCGCCCCGCAGCCGTCACATCAGATTACGGCGCATATCGGCAGAATCTTAACGTATGACATGGTAAAAACGGCGGTGCGCAGGACGCCGTGCCGCCATAAACAGCTGCTGGCGGGGGAGCGCGTGGTGCTCGGCCTGTGCAAAATGCGCCTTCCTCTTCTTCTGCATGCGTTTTTCGAACGGAAATCGAAAGAGAAAGGCAGTGCGGAAGGAGCATGAAATTTGCCATTAATTTCGGCGCCAATGTGACGGCGTTTTTACTATCGGTGTTTTTATCAGTGTGGATGACGCCCTTTATTGTGAAAACATTAGGTGTGGAGGCTTTTGGGTTTGTCCATCTGACACAGAATATCATTAACTATTTCTCTATTATTACCGTTGCGCTGAGCTCTGTCGTTGTGAGGTTTTTCTCCGTCGCCGCCCACAGGGGGAACAGGGACGAGGCCAATGCGTATGTAAGCAATTATTTAGCCGCGTCTGTCGTGATATCTCTATTGCTCGCTGTGCCGCTCGCCGGGACGGCTTTTTTTATTGACAAGATTATGAATGTACCGGCCGGGCTCTTAACGGATGTGAGGCTCTCTATCGTGATCGGCAGCGTGCTGTTTATGCTGACGTTTTTTATGGCGGGGTTCGCGACGGGGCCGTTTTTTGCCAACAAGCTTTATATCACAAGTTCCATTCAGGCCGTGCAAATGCTGGTCAGGGTGCTGTGTGTGCTCGCTCTGTTTACGTGCCTGCCTCCGAAAATCTGGCAGATCCAGCTTTCGGCATTAGCGGGAGCTGTCTGTGCGGCCGTGCTGACTTTTTTCTTCTTTAAGAAATTGATTCCTTGGTTTTCTTTCAGCCGTAAAACCTTGTCATTACAGACGAGCAAAGTGCTGTTTTCGGCCGGTGCCTGGAGTTCTGTCAACCAGATCGGCGTGCTGCTGTTTCTGCAGATTGACCTCATGACGGCCAACCTCGTGCTGGGGCCGTCTGAAGCGGGTGTCTATGCGGCGATTATTCAATTCCCGCTCCTGCTCAGAAGTCTTGCCGGGACGCTTGCTTCACTGTTTGCGCCGGTTTTGACTTCCTACTATTCAAAAGGCGATATGGAAGGCCTCCTGTCTTACGCCAATAAGGCCGTGCGGCTGAACGGGCTTCTGCTCGCGCTTCCCGCCGCATTATTAGGAGGGCTCGCCGAACCGTTTCTGGCGATTTGGCTGGGCCCGTCGTTTGTGCAGACGGCGCCGCTTTTATACATTCACGCCGGGTACTTGGCGGTCAGTCTCTCTGTCATGCCGCTTTTTTACGTATGGACGGCTTTTAATAAACAAAAAACGCCCGCCGTCGTTACTTTATGTTTAGGCGGACTGAATGTCATATTGGCCGTGGTTCTCAGCGGGCCGGCACATCTCGGGCTGTACGGCATCACCATCGCCGGTGCAGTCTCGCTCATTTTGAAAAATGCCGTCTTCACGCCGCTGTATGTTTCGCATATTACCGGTTTTCAGAAAACCGCGTTTTACAAAGGCATGTTCGGCCCGTTGGCGGCGGCCGTATTTGCCTGGGCTGTCTGCCGGGGTATCCGGCTGTTTTCACCGCTTGACAGCTGGGCCGGCCTGATCGCTACGGGGCTTGCCGTATGCATGAGCTATGCCGCATTCGCTTTTTTCTTCATTTGTACGAAAGAAGAAAGGCGGCTTGCTTTACAGAAATGCCGAAAAGTGAAAGGAGCTGTTCAGATTTGAAGGCGAAACGTGTATTTGATATAGCGGCCGCGGTGTTGTTATTGTGCGGCGCAAGCGTCATCCTTCTCTTCGCCATGGCCGCCGTCAGATGCGCCATCGGGTCTCCGGTATTGTTCAAACAGACGAGACCGGGGCATAACGGGCGTCCGTTTACGTTGTATAAACTCAGGACGATGACGGATGCGCGTGATGAAAACGGTGTACTGCTTCCGGATCATCTCCGTCTGACCAAAACGGGAAGGCTGATCAGAAAATTGAGCATCGATGAGCTTCCCCAGCTTTTTAATGTGCTCAAAGGAGATATCAGTCTTGTCGGCCCCCGGCCTCTGCTGATGGATTATCTGCCGCTTTACACGGCGGAGCAGGCGCGGCGGCACGAGGTGAAGCCGGGGATTACGGGCTGGGCGCAGATTAACGGGAGAAACGCGATTTCATGGGAGGAAAAATTCAAGCTCGACGTGTGGTACGTCGACAACCGCACATTTCTTCTCGACTTAAAGATTCTGCTTTTAACAGTGAAAAAAGTTCTCGTGTCAGAAGGCATACACCAAGCCGGCCATGTGACGGCAAAGCGCTTCACAGGCAGCGGAGATATGTCATCGTGAAAAAGATCGTGCTGATCGGAAACGGCGCACACGGAAAAGTCGTGAAGGAAATCGTGCAGGCCCGTTCCGATATGGAGCTTGCGGGCATATTGGATGACGGATTCAGCGGTTTTGCCGTTCGGAACGGTTTATATACGGGCCGGACGAAAGACGTGCCCATGCTTCGGAAACTCGTCCCCGAGGCCGTATTCACGATATGCATCGGCCGCAACCGCGTCAGAAAGCAGTTCGCTGAAACGCTTGGGCTTGAAGATGACGATTATGCCGCACTCATTCACCCCGGGGCGATCGTCAGTGAAACGGCTTCCGTCGGACACGGAACGGTTGTGATGGCGGGCGCCGTCATTCAGGCGGGCGCTGACATCGGCGCCCATTGCATCATCAATACGGGCGCGGTTGCCGATCATGACAATGCAATCGGAGATTACGTCCATCTTTCACCGCGCGCGGCGCTTGCCGGCGGAGTGAAAGTCGGGGAAGGAACGCACATCGGAATCGGCGCGTCCGTCATACCGCAGATTGACATCGGCCCTTGGTCCGTTATCGGCGCGGGGGCTGCGGTCATCAGCCGAATTCCCGGCCATGTGACGGCGGTCGGCGTTCCGGCCCGCGTCATCTCCCCTATCCATAATGAAAAAGGATGATTTCATGCAAACAAACAAACGGATTTATTTGTCTCCGCCTCATATGAGCGGAAAAGAACAGGAATACATCGCAGAAGCCTTCCGATCCAATTGGATTGCCCCGCTCGGTCCGCTCGTCAATTCGTTTGAAGCGCGGCTCGCGGAATATGCGGGAGTGAAAAGCGCGGCGGCCGTAAGCTCGGGAACGGCGGCCATCCATCTTGCCCTGCGGCTTGCGGGTGTGAAAAAAGGAGACGCTGTATTTTGTCCTTCCTTTACGTTTGTCGCCACGGCGAATCCGATTGTGTATGAGCAGGCTGAGCCCGTTTTTATTGATTCGGAATGGGAGACGTGGAATATGTCGCCCGATGCGCTTGAGCGGGCGCTGCGGGATGCAAAGCGGCGCGGCAGAATCCCGAAAGCGGTGATCGCCGTCAATCTTTACGGCCAAAGCGCGAAAATGGATGAATTAACGAGCCTTTGTGACGCATACGGCGTCTGTCTGATTGAAGACGCTGCCGAGTCCTTAGGATCAACATATAAAGGCAGGCAGAGCGGCACGTTCGGCCGTTTCGGCATTTATTCCTTTAACGGCAACAAAATCATTACAACATCGGGAGGCGGCATGCTCGTGTCTGACGATGAAGCCGCGATTGAAAAAGCGAGGTTTCTTGCGTCTCAGGCGAGAGATGCCGCCGTTCATTACCAGCACAGCGAGCTCGGTTATAACTACAGGCTCAGCAACATTCTCGCGGGCGTGGGGATATCGCAGCTGGAAGTGCTCGAAGATCGCGTCCGGGCGAGGAGAGAAATCTTTCACAGGTATCGGGAAGCGCTGGAAACGTATCCGGGCATCCGCATGATGCCGGAGCTTGAAGGAACGGTTTCAAACCGCTGGCTGACGGCTCTGACGCTTGATAACGGCGTGACGCCGGAAGAAGCCGTCGCCTGTCTTGCGGAACAGAATATTGAGGCCCGGCCGCTGTGGAAACCGCTGCATACGCAGCCGCTTTTCTCATCTTCCGTCTTTTATCCTCACAGCGAACATGAGCGTGTCTCTGAGAACCTTTTCAGCCGGGGCATCTGTCTGCCATCCGGGTCTGACCTGTCTTCTGAGGAGCAGCAGCGTGTCATTGACGCACTTGCGCAACTGTTTGAAACGAAAGGGGAGAAAACATGGACAGCCGCCATGTTATGAGCCGATTAAAAGAGACGCTGACAGGTCTGCTCAGCGTTATACCGCCGCAATCTGACATCATATATGCCGACTATCCCCTCTACGGAAATGTAGGGGATTTATTGATTATGAAAGGGACGGAGGCATTTTTTAAAGCACACGGCATCCGCGTCAGACAGCGCTGGAATCCCGACAATTTTCCATTCGGGCGCCGAGCGGACAAAAAGACGATCATCGTCTGTCAGGGTGGCGGAAATTTCGGGGATCTCTATCCGTACTATCAGACGTTCAGGGAAAAAATCGTCAAATCCTTCCCGGAAAACAGGATCGTCATCTTGCCGCAATCCATCTATTATCAGGATGAGACACGGCTTGGGAAGACATCGGCGCTTTTTGCGGGGCACAAGGATCTCCACCTGTTTACGAGGGATCATGTGTCATACGAGACCGCGAAACGCTTTTTTTCGGCGAATCATATCGGGCTTATGCCTGATATGGCCCATCAGCTGTATCCGATCGCGGCGTCAGCGGCTCCGTCACGCGGCAGGCTTCATTTTATCCGCACGGATGGGGAAATCAATCCGAAGCTGCAAAACAATCCTTCCGTTAAAAGCTGCGACTGGCAGGATGTGCTGTCAGCAAGCGACCGCAGGGGAATCGCTTTTTTCCAAACACTGAATGTTTTGAATAAAAAAGCGGGAAACCCGCTGCCGATTGCGCGGTTTTGGAAACGCTATTCCGATTTCTTGACGAAAAAAGCGGTTCTGTTTTTCAGCAGGTACGAATCGGTGGAAACGTCAAGGCTTCACGGCCACATCCTGTCCTCGCTTCTCGGGAAACCGAATACCGTCATTGATAATTCATACGGGAAAAACGCCAACTATTATCACACCTGGATGCACGAAGCGCCGGACGTCCGTCTGATCGGGGAAACCGCCGGCACGAAGGAAAACCTTCCGCTTTGAATGAGCGGAAGGTTTATTTTGTTTCTCCGCGTTTTACTTTGTTGTACGCCTCATCCAAATGCTGAATTCTTTTGAGCACAACCGAGTTTTTCGTCAGCTGATCCTGAACAAGGGTTGAGACGACGGAGCGGTAATAGCTGTTCATCGCATGAATTCGGTCTTCATTCGGATTCATTTCAATGTGCTGTGTAAAGTTTTCAATAAAATAAGGAACAGAAAAAAGTTCTGACATCTATAAAGCAACTCCTTTTAATAAGTATATACGGTATGAAACCAATCATGTACAATGAAAAAAGGGGAGTGAGCATGATGGATATCAAACTTCAGCAAACACAAATGTTAAAGCCTCAATTAACGCAAGAGCTTAAACAGGCTATCACATTACTCGGATACAATTCCGCGGAACTGGCCGGATATATTGATGAGCTCTCACTGGAAAACCCTCTGATTGAACGAAAGGAAACAGACACGCCGCCACTATCTTACCATAAAACAAATAAAAACAGGATGAAAGAACGGGACGGAAGCCAGCAGATCAGACTTACCCGCAAAACGCTGCAGGATTCGCTCAAACAGCAAGCCTTAGATATGAAGCTGTCCGATGATGAGAAAAAGATTTTCAATTATCTGATACATTCATTGGATTCAAACGGATATTTAAAAGAGGACATACCAGCTGCCGCCGACCATGTATCCGCTTCACAAGAGGAGACGGAAGCGGTTCTGAAAAAGCTTCAATCCCTTGAGCCCGCGGGAATCGGCGCCCGGTCTTTGCAGGAATGCATCCTTCTTCAGCTCCGCCGTCTTCCCGAGCGGAACGAACAGGCGGAATGGATTGCCGACGCCTATTTTGAGCTATTTGCAAGAAAGAACTGGAAAGCGCTTACGCTGAAAACGGGCATTCCGCTTAAAGACATTCAGGACATCGCTGACATGATCAGCGCGCTTGATCCGAGGCCGGGGCTCCGTTATGCGCATGAGGAGCCGGGTTTTTACGTGGAACCGGATATTTTCATCACGGTGAAAAACGGCATCATTCAAGCGCGGCTCAACAGCCGTTCGTTTCCTGACATCCAGCTTCATGCCCATTATCAGCCGCTCTTGTCAGCTGCCGGGTGCCGTGACACGAAAAATTATCTGTCGGCAAAATATCAGGAATGGCGCTGGCTGTACCGGGCTTTGTCACAAAGAAAACAAACGATCACGAGAATTATCGGCGTCCTGACTGAACGGCAGGAATCCTTTTTTCTCACAGGAAAAAGCGGAATGCAGCCGCTGACCTTAAGAGAGGTGGCGGAAACGCTGGAGCTCCACGAATCAACGATCAGCCGGGCCATCAAAGGGAAGTACGTTCAGACGCCGTACGGACTGTATGAAATGAAAACATTTTTCTCGGCAAAAGCTGAATCATCGGGGGACGGCGGCGCCTCCAATTATGCCGTGAAAGCGCATCTGGAGGCATTGGTCCATAAAGAAGATAAAAAGAAACCTTTTTCAGACCAAAAGCTTGCCGATCTGCTGCATGAACAATATGACATCCGAATCTCAAGGCGCACCGTCGCCAAATACCGTGACCAATTAAATATTCCGCCGTCATCGGCGAGAAAACGGTACAGCTGAAACCTCCCCGAGCCAAACCCCGGGGAGGTTCTCCGTGTTACGGGATCATCCATGAAAACAGATGATGCTGTAAAAATGTAATAAGACAGACGAGCAGAAGCAAAAACAGACTGTGCTTAATCGTAAAACGGAAAAGGTCGGCTTCCTTGCCCGCCAGACCGACAGCGGCACAGGCAACCGCAATGGATTGCGGAGAAATCATTTTTCCGGTGACACCGCCCGATGAATTGGCAGCGACGGAGAGAACCGGGTCCATTCCGACAGAGAGCGCCGTCACCTTTTGTAATCCGCCGAACAATAGGTTGGCCGACGTATCAGAGCCGGTAATAAATACGCCGAGCCAGCCGAGCACCGGCGAAAAAAAGGTAAACATCGCGCCCGTCATGGCAAGCGCAAGACCGAGTGTCGTGCTCATGCCGGAAGCATTCGTCACATAAGCAAAGCCGACAACAGAAACAATGGTGACGACCGGAAGCGTTAACTCTTTCACCGTCTCTATAAACGCTTCGCCCCATGTCTTCCACGACATGCCGAGGGCGAACTTGGAGATGACGGCGGCAATCAGAATCGCCGTTCCCGCTGAACCGAAAAGCTCAAGTTTGTACACGGCTTCAATCGGCGTGCCGTCCGCCTGAAGAATCTGCTGATTTACAAATGGTACGGGAGGCGTGAAGGTCAATGCACGCCCGGCTGCATTCAGCCAGGAAAGCCACATTGACGTTCCTTCGTAATGACCGGTTAAGGCAGCCTTCACGCCGGGAATCCCCCAGACGGATATCATGGCTGTCAGAAGAAGGAAAGGAGACCACGCTTTAAACACCGCGGCGCCCCCGTACTTGATCGGCGCCCGGTCAGCGGCCGCTGCTGATTCCCGTTCTGCCGCGAAACGAAAGGCCGTTTTCGGTTTCCAAAATTTCAAAAACACAGCGAGCGCGGCCATGGAAACAAGCGCCGACAGCACATCCGGCAGCTCAGGCCCTAAAAAATTCGAGCTTGCGTACTGCACGGCCGCAAAGGAGACGCCGGAAACAAGAATGGCCGGCCATATCTCAAAAGCCTTTTTAAACCCGCTCATCAAAATGATTAAGTAAAGCGGAATAAAGACGGATAAAAACGGAAGCTGCCGGCCGACCATTTGAGAAATTTCCATTGCCGGTATCCCGGTCGGACCTTCGACAGCGGTAATCGGAATGCCGATCGCGCCGAAGGCAACGGGCGCCGTATTGGCAATCAGGCAAATCCCCGCCGCATACAGCGGCTGAAAACCAAGTCCGACGAGCAAAGCGGCCGAGATCGCGACGGGAGCGCCGAAACCGGCGGCGCCTTCTAAAAACGCCCCGAATGAAAAGGCGATGAGCAGCGCCTGCAAACGCCGATCATCTGTAATTGAGAGCACCGAACTCCGGATAATCTCAAACTGTCCCGTTTTCACGGTGATTTTATACAGAAAGACCGATGTGACGATAATCCAGCCGATCGGAAGCAGCCCGTACACCGCTCCCTGAGAAGCGGACATCACCGCTTTTTCCGCCGGCATGCCGTAAACAAATACAGCGATTAAAAGTGAAACGGCTAACGTGAAAAGCCCCGCGATGTACCCCTTCATCCGTTTCACCGCAAGCGCCCAAAAAAAGAAGATAATCGGCACGAGCGCGCAAGCTGCCGATAAAAGCAAATTTCCCCCTAAAGGAGCGTACCCCTGTGTCCATTGCATCCCTAAAAAACCCCTCCTTATGTCATGTAAGCGATTACTTTTTATGATAAGGTCATCTGATGACCGGGTTAATTAGCATTATATTTTGAAAGTTTTGAAAGTACAATACTTTTCTTGAACAAATTGTCTGAACCTGTCGGCGGCACAAAAAAAGAAGTATAATAGACGATAAACATCAAGATTCACAAGTGACGGGGTGATCGCGTTGAAATATAAACAAATTAAAACGAAAAAAATCTACGAGGAAGTCGCTGACGCATTGCTGGAGAAGATAAAAGCGGGCGAGCTTAAGCCGGGTGAAAAGCTTGATTCCGTTCAGGCGCTTTCTGAGAGTTTTCAGGTCAGCCGCTCGGCAGTCAGAGAAGCGCTGTCGGCTTTGAAAGCGATGGGGCTCGTCGACATGAAGCAGGGAGAAGGCACATACATAAGAGAATTTGAGCCGTCTCATGTTTCCCAGCCGCTTTCTTCCGCCCTCTTGATGAAAAAAGAGGACGTCAAACAGCTGCTCGAAGTCAGAAAGCTGCTTGAACTCGGCGTCGCCGCCATGGCCGCTGAAAAACGCACCGAAGACGATTTACAAAAAATCCGCCAGGCTCTCCTGGAGATGAAAGGCATTGACGGAGACGAAGAATTGGGCGAAAAAGCGGATTTCTCCTTTCACATGGCGCTGGCGGAAGCATCACAAAACGGGCTGCTCAAGCATCTCATGAATCATGTCTCCGCGCTCCTTTTGGAAACAATGAGAGAAACGAGAAAAATTTGGCTGTTTTCTAAACGAACGAGCGTGCAGCGATTGTATGAAGAGCATGAACGCATTTACAGCGCCGTCGCCGCCAAAGACGCGGATGAAGCGGAAGCGGCGATGACGGCGCATCTGACGAATGTGGAAGAAGTGCTGGGGGCTTATTTTGAAGAAAATGTATAGAAGCTGACTTGTGAAAGGGGATAACATCACATGCAGGCCGAATCTTTTTTTTCTGACCATGTAAAGAAAGCTCTGACAAACGATCCTCCCGGGGAATGGATGCCGGCAGTTCCGAAAGCGTGCATCCCCCTGCATTCCGGCTATCCCGATCCCGCACTCGTTCCTGATAAGGAGCTGAAAGAAGCCGCCGCCCGCCTTCTGGATGAGGAGCGCGATCTGCCGCTGCATTATATGGGAAGCCCGAGGACGGCCGTTTTAAAAAAGCAGATTCAAGAACGGTTAGCCACCCGCGGCATTCACTGTCGGGACGATGAGCTGCTCGTGACGTCAGGCGCCTGTCAGGCGATAGATCTGGCAGCCCGGGTTTTCCTCGATGAACAAACCGCCGCTGCCGTTGAAGCTCCGGTCTATATGGAAGCGCTCGAGATTTTTAAAAATTACACACCGCATATCATGAGCATTCCGACAGATCAAGAGGGCCTGCAAACAGAAACATTAGCGTTCATGCTTGAGGAAAGAAAACGAAAAGGGCTTCTGATTCCCCGTCTTCTCTACACGATACCCGCTTTTCAGAATCCTGCGGGAACCGTAATGTCAGCGAAGCGGAGAACCCGCCTGCTTCAGCTTGCCGAAGCGTATGATTTTCTCATCTTGGAGGATGATGCATACGGTGAGCTCGGATTCACCGATATTCCGCCGCCTTTGAAAGCCATGGATCAAAACGGCCGGGTGCTGTACGCCGGTTCATTATCAAAAGTCATCGCCCCGGGTATGAGGATCGGCTGGATTGCAGGGGACGCCGCATTCATCACGGCATTGTCATGGTTAAAAAAAGACTTAGGCCACCCGTTTTCCCAAGCGGTGACCGCCGTCTATCTGGAACAAACGAATGTGGAAGAACGGCTCGCCGCCTTGCGGGAAGCATATCGAAGCAAACGTGACGTTTTGCTCGCCGCAATAGCGCGATATCTTCCGGAATCCGCATCCTGGCACGTGCCTAAAGGCGGTTACTTTGTATGGGTGAAAGCGCCTGGAGCGGATACGTCCGCACTGCTGGCGCAGGCTCTTTCTCACGGCGTTTCCTATGTCCCCGGAAAATATTTTTTTCTGCATCAGGAAGACGGTGCGGAATATCTTCGCCTGTCGTTCAGTTATGCCGGTAAAGCCGCGATAAAAGAGGGTGTGCAAAAACTGGGACGCCTGCTGGAAAACGGGATGTAGAGCAGCATGAGGAGCTTTCGGGCTTCTCTTTTTTTGTCCCCTTCAGCACATCAGGCGAAAGGATTTTTCAGAAAAACCTTCCAATCCATATTCAGAATAGTGTAGGATATTCATAGAGCTTTCCTAAAAACAGGTCATCAGATGACCGGATCACATATTGAGGATGAAAGAGGGGTTCATCATGAAAGTCTCATTATTTGTCACGTGCCTTGTGGATATGTTCCAGACCAATGTCGGAAAGGCGACGGTTGAGGTGCTGGAACGGCTCGGGTGTGAGGTGGATTTTCCCGAGGGGCAGATCTGCTGCGGGCAGCCCGCATACAACAGCGGGTATGTGACGGATGCGAAAAAAGCGATGAAGCGGATGATTGCCGCGTTTGAAGAAGCGGAGTACGTCGTCAGTCCGTCAGGTTCCTGTACGACGATGTTCCGTGAATATCCGCATCTGTTTCAGGATGATCCGAAGTGGGCGGCAAAAGCGCAGCAGCTTGCGGACAAAACATATGAGTTAACAGATTTTATCGTCAACGTTCTCGGGGTGGAGGATGTCGGGGCGGTGCTGCAAAAAAAAGCGACAGTCCATACATCGTGCCACATGACGAGGCTGCTCGGCGTGTCGGAGGAGCCGATGAAGCTTTTGCGCCATGTCAAGGGGCTCGAGCTGACCGCGCTTCCCGGAAAACATCAATGCTGCGGATTCGGAGGAACGTTTTCTGTGAAAATGGCGCAAATCTCTGAACAAATGGTGGATGAGAAGGTCGCCTGCGTGGAAGACACGGAGGCCGAGGTGCTGATCGGGGCGGATTGCGGATGTCTGATGAATATCGGAGGGCGTCTTGACCGTAAGGATAAAAACGTCAGAGTCATGCACATCGCCGAAGTGCTGAACAGCAGATAACACGAGAAACAACAAGGGGGGAAAATCATGGCGATGAAAATCGGTACCGCCGCTTTTAAAGAGCGGGTATCAGAAGGAATAGATAATGAGTTTATGAGAGGAGCCGTCTCCGGAGCGCAGGAACGGCTCAGGACAAGAAGGCTTCAGGCGGCCGAGGAATTGGGAAACTGGGAGGATTGGCGTTCCCATGCGGAAGAAATCAGACAGCATGTGCTGGACAATCTTGATTTCTATTTGGAACAGCTCGCCGAAAACGTCGCCAACAGAGGCGGACACGTCTTTTTCGCCGAAACGGCGGAAGAAGCGTCCTCCTATATCCGCGATGTCATCCGGCAGAAAAACGCCAAAAAAATCGTAAAATCCAAATCCATGGTGACAGAAGAAATCAATATGAACGAAGTGCTTGAGGAAGAGGGCTGTGAAGTCACAGAAACGGATCTCGGCGAATACATTCTCCAGATTGACGATCACGATCCGCCGTCACATATCGTTGCTCCCGCTCTTCACAAAAACAAAGAGCAGATCCGTGACGTGTTTAAAGAGAGACTCGAATACAAACAGACGGAAAAACCGGAAGAGCTCGTCATGCACGCGCGCAGCGTTCTCCGGAAAAAATTTCTCGAAGCGGATGTCGGCATTACAGGCTGCAACTTTGCGATCGCGGATACCGGATCGGTCAGTCTCGTGACGAACGAAGGAAACGGCCGCCTTGTATCCGCGCTGCCGAAGACGCAGATCACCGTGATGGGAATGGAGCGGATCGTTCCGTCATTTTCTGAGTTTGAAGTGCTTGTCAGCATGCTGACGAGAAGCGCGGTCGGCCAGCGGCTTACAAGTTACATTACGGCGCTGACGGGACCTCGTCAGCAAGGAGAAGCTGACGGGCCTGAGGAATTCCACCTTGTGGTTGTGGACAACGGGCGTTCCCGCATACTCGGCACGGAATTCCAATCGGTGCTGCAATGTATCCGCTGCGCCGCCTGCATCAACGTCTGTCCGGTGTACCGGCATGTCGGCGGACACTCGTACGGGTCCATCTATTCGGGGCCGATCGGCGCCGTCTTATCGCCTCTTCTCGGCGGATATGACGAATACAAGGAGCTCCCGTACGCATCTTCCTTATGCGCGGCCTGTACGGAAGCGTGTCCCGTTAAAATTCCGCTGCACGAGCTGCTGCTCAAGCATCGGCAGAACATCGTGGAAAAAGAGGGCAAAGCGCCGATCAGTGAAAAACTGGCGATGAAAGCCTTCGGGCTCGGCTCGTCATCCCCGTCCCTTTATAAAATGGGATCGAAATGGGCGCCTGCCGCCATGACGCCGTTTACGGAAGATGACAAAATATCAAAAGGGCCGGGGCCGTTAAAAGAATGGACGGCAATACGGGATTTCCCGGCGCCGCATAAATCGAGATTCAGAGATTGGTTTAAAGACCGGGAAAAACAAAAGGGGGAAGAATGATGATGAAAGGGACGGTTACACATCAGGAATCCTTTTTAAACCGGATCGCCGAAAATCTGGGCAGAGAGCGCAGAAAATCAGGCGTGTCCCTGCCTGAATGGAAGTATCAGCCTCAATATCAAACGCATGCGGACTGTACGGAAGACGATCTTGTCACGATGCTGAAAGACCACTGCGTCAACATTCATACCGAACTGATCGAAACGGATGCAGCCGGGCTTTACGACGCTTTGCGCACGCAGGTGAACCGTTTTGAAGGAGGGCCTGTCATCATTCCGAAGGACAGCCGGTTTGAAACGTATGGCTTGCAGACCCTTATGACAGAAGAGTGGCCGGATGAAGGGATTCCCGTTTGGGAATGGGACGCGGAACAAGGAGCGAAAAATATTGAAAAAGCGGAACAAGCGAATGTGGGCATTACATTCAGCGAGATCACGCTTGCGGAATCAGCCACCGTCGTTTTGTATGCGTCAGAGCATGCCGGCCGTTCCGTCAGCCTGCTTCCGACCACCTATATCGCAATCATCCCGAAATCTTCCATTGTGCCGAGAATGACACAGGCCAGCGATATACTGAAACAGCAGATCAGAGACGGCGTCACCGTTCCTTCCTGCATCAACTATATTACTGGACCGAGCAACTCGGCCGATATCGAAATGGATTTGGTTGTCGGCGTCCACGGACCCGTTAAAGCCGCTTATATCCTTGTGAATGACCGATAAAAAAACAAACCCCGGTTTTCTGATATGATCCCCTCATAGCAGACAGAGAAAAGAAAGCATACTGATCTGTCTGCAATGGAGGGGATTTTATATGGGGAAAACACGTAAAGCTTATGATATTCACTTTAAGAAAAAGGTTGTTGATCTTCACCTAAATGATGGGATGGGTTATCAGACAATCGCCATTGAAAATGATTAGGCGCATATTATAAGATTTAGGAAATATTGTTTTAAGGTGGTTTTGAATAACTCATGAACAGTATTCAAAAAGAAACTGAAAAGAGCAATGCATCTAGGGACTGGTTGATTTATATTACAGTATCAGTAATCTTTTTAATAGCAGTATCGATATTTAGCTTTTTTGAGTCGGAAGTTGATTTTAACGGTATGGCTCTCCGATTATTTGATGCTTTGATCAGCTGTATCTTGGTTATAAACGGTCTTTATTTTATGCAGAAAAACAAAGGGATAGCGGTCGTTTCCTTCCTTTTAGGAATAATTAATCTAGGGATATTAGCTGTTCTTTTGTTTCGTTAAAGAAAGAGGAGCCCAGCTCATATTGATATGATCCCCTCATAGCAGACAGAAAAAAGAAAGCATACTGATCTGTCTGCAATGGAGGGGATTTTTTATGGGGAAAACACGTAAAACTTATGAATATTCACTTTAAGAAAAAAGTTGTTGATCTTCACCTAAATGACCAGAGAAATGAACATTGATAAAAACCAAGTAAGGAGATGGGTTAACCACTTTCAGACAGAGGGGATGAAAGGGTCAAAACAGCTGAAGCAGTTCAAGAAGCAGTATGTAAATATATTCATTTTTACAACCATCAACGGTTCCAAAAGAAGTGAAACAACCTGAGCCCATATCAATACAGGACTCAGGCTGCTTCGTGTCTTTTTAACACTGTCTACTTGACAGGGGTCACTTCATTCGGCCGGGGTTTGTTTTTATATAAACGCGTTAATGATCATGATAAAACAGATCGCACTGACAGAAATAATCGTTTCCATCGCCGTCCATGTCAGGAACGTTTCTTTTACTGTCATTCCGAAATACTCTTTAATGAGCCAGAAACCGGAGTCATTGACATGTGACAGAATCAAAGAGCCCGCTCCCGTTGCCAAAACGAGAAGCTCACTGCTGACGCCCGGCATGACAGATGCAATCGGTGCAACAATGCCGGCCGCCGTCATCATGGCGACAGTCGCTGAACCTGTGGCGACACGGATGACCGCTGCGATCGTCCAGCTTAAAAGAACGGGAGAGAAGCTTGAATGCTTCGCAATGTCAGCGATATACGTGCCGACGCCTGAATCAATCAGGACGTTGTTAAAAGCGCCGCCGGCTCCGATCACAAGCAGAATGGAAGCGATCGGTCCGAGACAGTCATTGCTGAATTTTAAAATGCTTTCTCTGTCAAAGCCCTGATAAAAACCAAGGCTGAAAAAGGAGTAAACCGTGGCGATCAAAAGCGCCGTGACAGGGTCGCCGATAAATTTAAAAGTTTCATAGAGCGCGCTTTTTTCCGGAAGCGCAATTTCGGCAAGCGTTGCCATAAGCATCAGGATCACCGGTACCAATATCGTAAACAATGTATTTGCGAATCCCGGAAGCTTGCGTTTTTCATTCCGTTCAATAAATTGTTTTTTCAATAGTTCGGGAACGGGTTTATGAATGCGCTTACCAATCCATTTTCCGTAAAGCGGCCCCGCGATGATGGCAGTCGGAATGCCGACGATTAAAGAAAACAAAATCGTTTTTCCGACATTGGCGTGATAAATGCCGACAGCCGCCATCGCCGCCGGGTGGGGCGGAACCAATCCGTGTACGACGGAAAGTCCCGCAAGGAGCGGAATCCCGATCGTCACTAATGAAACGCCGGTTTCAATCGCAATCGTAAACAAAAGCGGCACGAGCAGGACGAAGCCGACCTGGAAAAAGACCGGGATGCCGACGATAAAAGCGACGGCCATCATCGCCCAATGCACTTTCTTTTTGCCGAAGCGGCCGATCAGGGTGTGGGCGATACGCTCCGCACCGCCTGATTCAGCCATCATTTTTCCGAGCATCGTACCGAGGGCCAGCACGATCGCAAGCAGCGACAGCGTATTGCCGAGCCCGGTTTTCATCGAAGCGATAATGTCCGGCAGATTCATGCCCGTTGCGAAACCGACAAGGATGGATGTAATCAAAAGACTGATAAACGGATTTAATTTAGCGACCGTAATCAATAAGAGTAAAACGATAATAGCGGCAATGACAATAAACAGTAACATGACCTTTTCACCCTTTCAAAGAAGAATTAACGGCTTTGTTTGAGCTGAAATTCACTGATGACGTCAAATTCATCTTTGAGCTTGTCATACAGCCGCTCGTATAAGTAAAACAGCTCAATATATGTTTCGCTGTTTTTGACGTTCGGTTCATGGCGGTGAGAAATTCTGATCCAGTCCTGAACATCCTCGATCCGTTCCATTTCGCCAAGGCTGTGCAAAGCGAGAACGGCCGCTCCGAGCGCCGAGGCTTCGTAACTTTCCGGAACGAGGACTTCCCGTCCCATCGTATCGGACAAAATCTGCCTCCAAAGCGGTGATCTCGCAAATCCTCCCGAAGCCCGCACGTCTTTTGCGGGGCCCGCCAAATCTCTCAGTGCGACACCGATTGAAAAGACGCTCATGATGACGCCTTCCAGCACCGCTCTGATAAAATGCTCCCGTTTATGGCGGAGGCTGATGCCGAAAAACGTTCCGCGGGCATTCGGATTCCAAAACGGCGCGCGCTCCCCTGATAAAAACGGCAGAAACAGCAATCCCTCAGAGCCTGCGGGCACTTTATCAGCGATATCAATCATTAAATCGTACGGATCAATGCCGAGCCGCTTCGCCGTTTCGACTTCCGGAGAAGCGAATTCGTCTCGAAGCCAGCGCAGCATAATGCCTCCGTTATTCGTCGGGCCTCCGATGACCCAATGCTTGTCAGTCAGCGCGTAACAGAATGTCCGCGCTTTTTCATCCGTAATCGGCGCATCCGTCACCGAACGCACGGCTCCGCTCGTTCCGATCGTAACGGCCACTTCGCCTTTGCCGATCGCGCCGACTCCAAGGTTGGCGAGCACGCCGTCATTTGCGCCGATAATAAACGGTGTATCCGCATGAATGCCCATCCGTGCAGCGATTTCCGGCGCAAGGCCGCGCAGCTGATGAGTGGTCGGCACGATGTCCGACAGCTGATCTTCCCGGATTCCGGCAATCCGGAGCGCTTCTTCATCCCAGGAAAGCGTATCTAAACGGAACAGCCCCGTTGCCGAAGCGATCGAATAATCGACGACATAAGTTCCGAAAAACTCGTGCAGAATATATTCTTTCATACTGATGAATTTGGCGGTTTTCGCGAATGTCTCCTTGTCCTGTTCTTTCATCCACACAATTTTGGAAAGCGGAGACATCGGGTGAATCGGCGTACCCGTTCTTTTATAAATATCAAAACCGTTCATCTCTTTTAAAATCCGTTTTGATTGCTCGGCGCTGCGGTTGTCCGCCCAAATGATGCTTTTGGTCAGCAGGCCGCCGTTTTGATCGACAGCTATCAATGAGTGCATGGCGGTGCTGATGCCGATTGCAAGCAGATTGTCAGGACTCAGTCCGGCCTTTGTGACGGCGCCCCTGATGCTTCCGATAACCGCTTCCAAAATGTGCTCAGGATCCTGCTCGGCCCATGCCGGCTTTGGCTGTATTAAATCATAGTGAACCGAATGCTTGGCTAACACTTTGCCTCTTGGTCCGAACAGAACGGCTTTCGTACTGGTCGTGCCGATATCCAGACCGATAACAGCTTGGGTTTCCTTCATAATATATCCCGCCTAATCTGATTGAATAATAAGATAGATTGATAATGTATGCCCTTACAAAGTCAATTATAGGAATAATTTTTTTATAAATCAACGATGAAGAAGAAAATTTTTTTCATAAAATTGCCTCAATTCCCGCTGTATCGGTATTCTCTCTTTTGAAAAATAAATATTCAGAAAGCGATTACAAACGTTTGTGCGCGATCATTTTTCTGATTCGCTGCAAGTTGGCGAGCGTTTTCTCCTGCCGCAGCCGGGCCGTGGCGAAATACAGTGTATCAATGACCGACAGCTGGGCAAGCCTTGCGGACATTGCTTCCGTTCTGAAAGCCGTCTCCCTTGTTGACGTATACAGCACCACGTCGGAAATCTGGGTGAGCGGCGACTTTTGGTAGCTTGTAATGCCGATCGTACCGGCGCCGAGCGATTTGGCCATTTTCACCGCGTCAAGCACGTCCTTATTGCTCCCCGAATGAGAAATGCCGATGACTGCGCTTTCGGGACCGAGAAGACCCGCTGACATCGCCTGAAAGTGAGAATCCGTGTGTGCGATGCAATTTATACCCGTACGCATAAATTTGTGATACGCGTCAGTGGCGATCAGCCCGGAACCGCCGTTTCCGTAAAATTCGATTCTGTCTGCGCGGTGGATCATTTCTACCGCTTTTTCAACGTCGGCCGGATCTAATAAATGAAAGGTATCGGTCAGACCGGAAATGTTTGTGCGGAAAACTTTCTGGATGATGACTTCGATATCGTCGTCGGGGCTCATTTCTTCATGAATGTGCTGCACCGGCTCCTGAACGATCTCCTGAGCAAGCGCGATTTTTAAATCCTGATAGCCGGAAAAACCGAGCCGTTTGCACAGCCTGAAAATCGTCGCTTCAGAGCTTTTCGTTTTTTCCGCCAGCTGAATGATGGAAAGGTGAACCACGTCTTTCGGTTCCTTCACGATATGGTCTGCAATCGCTCTCAATTTTGGCGACAAACCTTTGCTGGCCGCCTGAATCTTCCCGATGCTGCTTGAATTCACAGGGGTCATGCTATAACCTCCCTACTTGAATGTAAACGCATACTTTTATGATAAAGCAAGTTCTGTCATAAGGGAATCAGGTTTTGCTTTCTTTACCGCAAATGAAAGAAAAGAGAAAAGTATATCGGGGACACCGCCTCAATGAAACTTAATTTTTTACAAAAAGTGATCGTTCTCTAAAAAAGTGCCGGTGCTCAAGTCGCCGGCCATAAGCCAAACTCATGATGGTAAGCTGCTGTCCTGCTACAGTCCAGTTTCTAGTGAGTTGCCAGCGCTTGAAGTTCTACTTCAAATAAGTGTTCCGCCATTATTATTAACTGGATTGATCGAAAGAGAAGGATCATTAAGTCGGAGAATACCTTAGAAACACAATTCTAATCAGCTTCTCAGAAAAACTTCAAATTAATATAATAATCTAATTGCTCTGAAACGCGTACCATACATTATACTTTCAATGATTTTTAAACTCTGAGGAGGAAATTCACATGAAAGTAATTGCAATTGACTTAGATGGCACGCTGTTATCAGAGAACTTAACTATCCAAGAACAAGATGTAAGAGCTTTAAAGCTTGGACAAAAACAAGGTCATATTATAACAATCGCTACAGGGAGAGCTTTATTTGATGCAAAACACATCATCAATAAATATGATTTGGATTTTTCGATTATTGCTTCAAACGGCGCTCAAATTGATGTGGAAAATCAGGTAATATTCGAACATTTTATGGATTCAGATGTAATCCAACCTATCATAACATGGTTAAATAAAGAGGAAATCTATTATCAGCTTTACTTATCTGACAAAATTGCCGTATCAAATCAAGGAATTCAGCAGCTTGAAAAAGAACTTTACAATACAGTAGCGGAAGAACCTCATTTTAATCAAGAAGTATTTTGGAATTCTATTAAAGCTCAGATACATCAATACGGGTTAGAGGAAATACCGGGTACAATTGACCCTATCGATTATCGTTATGTCATAAAATGTATGATCGTTTCGCCAAACCAAAGAAAATTAAAAAAAGCTAAAGAATATTTTGGACAACTAAAGGAGTGTGCCGTAACGAGTTCAGGAGCATTCAATCTTGAAATCACAAGTGCAGGAGTAGATAAAGGAGCGTCATTAAATAAACTTTGTGAACATTATGGAACGGATGCGCGGAATGCAATCGCAATAGGTGATAATTTAAATGATCTGCCTATGTTTCATGTAGCAGGAATAGGGATAGCCATGGGAAATGCAGATAAGAAGCTTATTCAATTGGCTGCTTTTAAAACGTTATCGAATGATGAGTGTGGTGTATCTTATGCTTTTGATCATTACATTCTGACGAAAGAAGAAGACCCTAAACCGCGGAGTATACAGCCATGAGCCATTTTGTGAAAAGATGTTTAATCTATATTGCCGGATTGTTTATTTTATCCGTAGGGGTTGTATGTATGATTAAATCTAATACCGGGATTGCCCCCTGGGATGCTCTGAACGTGGCTTTATCAGAACTCATTGGCCTTACAATCGGGTCATGGGTTTTCATTGTCGGAGGAATCCTTATCTTTATAAACAGCCTCATAAAAATGCGGTTTCCTAATCTAGCCGGTTTTATTCCGATTTTTATTATTGGAAGTTTTGTTGACCTTTTAAACTTAAAGGTTCTTTCGTTCTTAAAAACAGATGCTGTAATTCTTCAATGGAGTTTATTTTTGATAGGGTTGAGTATATTGGCTATGGGAATCGCTATTTATTTAAGAGCATCTTTTCCTTCGATACCGAATGATGAATTAATGTTGGCTATTACTGAACGTACAGGTTGGGGTATTAATATTACAAAGACGATAGGGGAAGCTTTAGCTTTTGTGCTTGCAATCATTCTTCAGGGGCCGATTGGGATAGGAACCATCATTGTGTTGCTATGTCTGGGGATATTAGTAGGTTTATTTGACAAACTATTACACAAGATGGGGCAGCCCCGTTCTCTCTATAGTGTGGGACAGGAAGGCGCACATATTCATATAGGCCATGATAAAACAATTAATTAAATGCTTATTTTCCCTTGTGTTATTCAGTGTGAAATCCTGATAACGCTGTCTAAAAAGGAGTAACAGTAATGACAAACATTACAGAGATAGCAAAGAAAGCGAACGTTTCTCGGACAACAGTCTCTAGAGTTCTCAATAATCATCCTTATGTAAAACCTGAGAAGCGGGACGCTGTGTTAAAAGCTATGAAGGAATTAAATTATGTACCAAATTTCAACGCGATTAACCTATCCAGGGGGAAGACGAATGTATTCGGAGTCATTGTTCCTAAAATCAACCATCCGTTTTTCAGTAAACTGATTGCCGGAATAGGCGAAGAGTGTAATAAACATAATTATAGTTTACTTGTGCACCAATCAAATAATGATCCTGAACAAGAAATGGAGTTTTTTAACAGATTGAAATACAAACTTATTGACGGTCTTATTTTGGGATCCTGTGTAAGCCCCCATCACGTACTCGACGAGATATCTGGGTTTGGTAATATTGTTTCCTGTGAAGCTTCTGCAAGCAAACAGGTTGCACATATATTTATTAATCATGAGTCAGGAATCAAAATGGCAATTGATCATCTGCGAAATCAAGGACATCAATCCATTGGTCTATGTATAGGAAATCCTAAGAGCGGTGTTGGCATAAGCAGAAAAAAATCATTTTTTCACTTTCAAAATGAATACGGATTGAAATGGAGTGATAATTGGTACTTTGAGGAACAGTACACTATTGAGAATGGTATAGAAATAGCAAAATTATTACTAAATAAGTCACCTCGTCCTACGGCAATGGTTGTAGGAAGTGATTATGTTGCGGCGGGGATCATTTATGAAGCGAAAAGACAGGGAATACGAATACCTGAAGAACTGGCGGTTATAGGATTTGATAATCAGCCGATATCTAAGGTAATAGAACTTTCAACGATACATCAACCTATTAAAGAGTTGGGACAAACAGCAGCAAATTTATTATATAACTTAATGAATAACAAAGATGTCCCCAACATAAATAAGTTGGATCTAAAATTTATTAAAAGAAAGTCAACTTAAAAAGACCACTTTACGGTGGTCTTTTTTGCTTAGCATAGAATCAGCTCTGGGGCAGGCGCTTTGAAATGAGCTCTTTTTTTCGTTTCATCTATAAAACTGAAGGGCTTCATGGATAGATTTTCAAGTTCATTTAGGAAATGACAAGCTTTTAATGGCACAAATGATGTCATATTCCATACAACTTTCTCATTAAAACCTATAGCACGAATATTATGCATAAGTCGATCGATTGTGTAAGATCCTGCTGCTACATACCCTTTTCCTTGATACCACAGATTATTCCCTTCAATTTTTTCCAATGACTGGCCGCACATGGAATCTGTGTCAATACGATCTGTCATTGCTATAATACCCTTAGAGCCAACAAGTTCGACAACCCGTCGTGCAACTTCTAAGTCTACATGTTCACTATCAAAATTCATACAAATGGTTAATAAACCTTCTTTCGCGGCCCTCATCAAAGTACCAGGAACTTCTCCGACAAGTGTGTTTATATTATCTATGTTCCATTTATGTAACCGAGCATCTTTTAACCCCTCTAATCTATGTACTCTTTCTTGGGGTGTTCTCCAGGTGTGTTTAAAATTGTTTGGCATATCATTAAACAAATGATCAGTTAAAACGGCATCTGATCCAGTGTAATTGCTGCGTTTTTGCGCTGTATCTATAACTCTCATTATAAGTTCAGAGGTTTCCTCCGGGTATGCTTTTTGGAAGTGACCCAGCGCCGGTTTTACTCCAGCCTCCACAAGTGTATCCACAATCCATTCTAAACTCGGATGTTCTTCGGTGATATATTTCTTTAGATAGGAGTTTTCAGTCATAGCATCTGGAGACAGTACAGTATAAATAAGACCGTATTCTCCACAAGAAGCGATCTTTTCCCACTCTTCTTTTAAGGGTGCCCAATTTCCTTTTTCCGGTGTGCCTGCAAAGCTGGCCAGTAATGGTCCTTCTAGTGAAATACCTAAGATATTACGGTAACGTCCCTTTCTCTTTTGTGTATGGAACTCTTTCATAAAGGCTGCAAATTGATCTAATTGATTATGAGGAAGAAAGATAGAGGGTACACAGAAAATCCCTTCTATTTCGGCAAGTGTATTGATCTTTTCAATATCTAATTGATCTAAATTGCTAAAATCATAGTGACCGATTCCATGACAATGAAACTCTACTGGAAGAGATGGAACTAAATAAGAACCTGATTTCTTAAAAATCCCTTCTTCTCCAATGTCAAAGGTCAGCCATTCATTATTACTATAGGTTATATCAGCGATTTTCATTACTCCATTTGTTTCAAGGTAAGCTGGGCTTTTAATTGATGTGCTAGACTGCATAGGAAACTCCTCCTGGAAATGTTTATTTAGTATTAGTAAGACACATCATCATCTTAAAGTATGAAACGCGTACCATATCAACCCTTTATTATCATTTTTTGTAAAAATGTAGGTGTTTTATTCAACTTTATGCACCTGATTTTCTCGTTATTGTTATTTATATCCTGAAAATCTCCTTTAAAAACTCAAAAACACTAGCTGTAACGCCACTAATGCTTCTATACTGTTTCGTGTTACGCCAACTAGTGTTCTCCATGAGTTTAATTTGTGGAATTAGTTTCATGTCAATAGCTTTAATAAATGGAATATGACTTCCGGGTATAGAACCTTGTGGAGTCATTGGAGTTGAACTATTAGAAATGAAATGTGTACAGTTACTAAGCTGAGATACCGGAATAAGAGTAACTTTTCATATTTCTGCTAACTTTTTGCCGCTTAGTCCATATATCGTAGAAACCTTTCGTCAGAATTTGAAAACTAGCGGCAAAAATTAGTATTGACTTTGAAAATAGAAGACTGTATATTATGATACTATATTCAGAAAATAAAAACTCAAGAGATTCATTTAACATAAAACACTGTGAACGGGAGCAGTAAAAGAATCCAGTCAGAAAAAGAGAGCCGCGGGTTGGTGCAACGCGGACTGATTGTTCTTTGAACTCGCCCGGAAGTGGCAGGGCGGAACGGAATTATCGGAATATTCCCTATGTCCTAACGGCTGACCTTCGTTAAAAGGTTTTTAAGCTGGATTCCGGATATTCGGGATCAACAAGAGTGGTACCGCGGCTGCCTGAGGCACGCCGTCTCTTTTCCTAAAGAGGCGGCGTGCTTTTTTATGTGATGAACACTTTTTGCGAGAGGGCGTGTGATAGATGGAAAAGGACAAGCAAACGTTAAAACGGACGATGTCGTCCAGACACATTATGATGATGGCGCTTGGAGGCGCGATCGGGGCCGGGCTCTTTAAAGGCAGCAGCACGGCGATTGATGAGGCGGGGCCGTCCGTGCTGTTGGCCTACCTCCTCGGCGGAATCATTCTGCTGTTTATTATGCAAGGGCTGGCCGAAATGGCAGTCAGAAACAAACATGCAAGGACGTTCCGTGATTTGGTTCAGCAGTCTCTCGGGTCGTACGCTGCATACTTTTTAGACTGGATCTATTGGAAAATGTGGGTGCTCAATATTGCCGCGGAGGCGGTCGTAGCCGCCATTTTCATTCAATATTGGCTGCCGGAATGTCCGATATGGATATTGGCTTTGATCATTTCCATCGTGGTGACGGTCGTAAACATGCTTTCTGTGAAACTGTTTGCCGAGACGGAGTACTGGCTCGCGCTCATTAAAATTACAGTAATTGTCATCTTTATTTTATGCGGGATTCTGCTTTTATTTTTCTCATTCGGCAATCATACGGCGCCAGGGCTGTCTCACTTAACGGATCACGGAGGGTTTTTCCCGCATGGAGCGGGGGGCGTCATCACGGCGATGCTCGTCGTGATCTACTCATACGGCGGAACGGAAATCATCGGCGTCACGCTGGCGGAGACAAAAAATCCCGAAAAGGTGATCCCGAAAGCTGTCCGAAGCACGTTAACGCGGATTGTCGCTTTTTACTTGCTGCCGTTTTTCATCATCGTCAGCCTGATTCCTTGGAATCAAGTCAACAGCGTTCCCGAAAGCCCGTTTGTCATAGTATTTAAGATGATCGGGATTCCGGGTGCCGACCATATTATGAATGCCGTCATTCTTCTTGCGATTATTTCGTCCATGAACTCGGGGCTGTACGGTTCATCCCGCGTCTTGTTTACGCAGGCTTCTGACGGCCGGTTGCCGAAAGTTTTTTCAAAACTATCGAAGAAAAAGGTTCCCGTCTATGCGATTCTGACTTGTACGTCATTTTTATATGTAGGCGTCCTGATTTCTTTATTCGCAGGAAGCCAGACGTTTAATTATTTGATGGGTTCACTCGGCTATACCGTGCTGTTCATCTGGCTGATTATCGGATTCGCCCATTTGAAATCAAGAAAACATTCAACAGAACAGCCGGCTTATTACGTCAAATGGTTCCCGTATACGACATGGTTTGCGGTGCTTGCGCTTTTGGCCATCCTGATCGGCGTAATTGCGACGACATCAATCGTCATCACATGCATCACTGCGGCCATCTATCTCCTCATTACGGCTGCGTATCTTGTGAAAGGGAGACGTCAATAAATAAAAAAACTCTTGCCCCGCGGCAAGAGTTTTTTTAATGAACGGCCTTTTTTTCTGCGGCCAGAGCAGGTGTTTTCAGTTTCTTCGGTGTTATATTCACTAAACAAATGCTTGTGACGATCAGAAGCAGTCCGGCTAAAAGGCTGACGGTCAGCGGCTCATGCAGGAATATCGAGCTGACGACAATGGATATGAGCGGGATCAGGAAGGTGTAAGAGGCAACCTTGCTTGCTTCCCCTGAACCGACAAGCGTAAAAAAGGCGAGCCAGCCGAGCGCGATAACAAAAACTGAAATGAACAGAAGGCTCAGAATGAACGGAGCTTTCCATTGAATGGCTGAAAAGCTTTCTGAAAAATGGCCGGAGCTGACAAGCAGCACGCCGCCGATCAGAAGCTGAAGAGCGACCATCCAGATAGAATCCGCGCGTCCGCCCGTTCTTTTCACATATACCGTGCCGAGCGCCCAGCTGACCGCGGAGCCTAGGGCCAAAAGAATGCCGGCGATGGAAATATGGCCTCCGAAACCGGCTGCGCTGATGACGGCGACACCGGCAAAGCCCAGAATAAGACCGGCTATTTTTAAAGGATACATCGATTCCCCGAGCCACAGCCAAGAAAAAACGCCCATTAACACCGGCTGGAAAAACACGATGGCTGAAAATAGGCCGGCAGGCAGGTAATTCAAGCCGACCGTTTGCAGGCCGTAAAATAAAGTAATATTTAAAATGGCAGAAATAAGATAGATCGGCCACGTTTCTTTAAAACGCAGCTTTTTAAAACGGGGCAGCGCCACCATTAGTAATAGAAGTCCGCCGATCAGCGTGCGGATTCCGGCAAACAGAAGAGGCGGCGAATAGGCAAGCGCGGCCTTTGTCAGCGGCCAGTTAATTCCCCATACCGTGACTAGAAACGCCAGCATAAGAGCCGTCTGTATTTTCGAAAGCTGTTTCACGTCGTTCACTCCTTGTAGAACAATTCCATCATATGATACGGTAATCAGTAAGATAAATAAAATGAATCTTTTTTATAAGGAGCATAAGTAAAACGTTATGACGATTACACAACTGCGGGTTTTTGTTCAAATCGCTGAAACGGGAAGCTTTACAAAAGCGGGGCAGGCGCTGAATATGACGCAGCCCGCCGTCAGCCATGCCATCTCTGCGCTTGAGTCAGAGCTCGGCATCAAGCTGATCATCCGCGAGCGCCGCAATGGCGTAAGGCTCACGGACACGGGCGGAAAAATTCTCGTCCATATCAGAGAGGTGCTCAAAGGCATAGAAAAAGCCGAGCAGCTGGCGGCCGCGGAAAGAGGGCTTGAACAGGGAACGATACACATCGGCACATTTCCGGCCGCTTCCGCTTATTTCATTCCAAAGCTGATCAGCGTGTTTAAAAAACGGTATCCGAAGCTTGAACTGGTGCTTCATGAAGGAACGGCGGACGAAGTAAAAGAATGGCTGCAATCCCGGATGATTGACGCGGGCATTCTGCTGTTCCCGACAGAGGATATGGATTCCTTTCTGCTGAAAAAAGACAAAATGGCAGCGGTTATGCATAAAGATCATCCTCTCGCCGCACGCTCAACCGTAACGATAAAAGATCTGGACGGTGAACCGATGGTGGTTTGCGAAGGCGGTTACACGTCACCTTTTGCAGGCCTGTTTAAACAAGCCGGTGCCGAACTTTGCGCGGCCTTTACCGTGTTTAATGTCAGCACGTCCATCAATATGGTGCGGGAGGGGTTGGGCATGGCAATCTTATCCGATATGTCCATGGCCGGCAATCCCCTCCCGGAAGAAGTGGTGATTAAAGAGTTTGCGCCGGATGTATTCAGGGAGGTGCAGCTGGCGGTTCCTTCCATGAAAGACGCATCACTTGCCGCCAAGCTTTTTATTGATGTCGCCGAGGAGCTGTTCATCCGTAAGAAAACCGCCGCTGACTGATTGTTCGAAGATCATCGAATCAAATTGTTTAACTCACGGGAAAAGCTGTGGTAAGGTGTGTGGTAGAGACCTTGTTTAAGATCTGCTTACACTAAACCGCAAAGGAGAAAACGATGGCTGAACATACATTGAAAGATACTGCGTTTTCCGTATTGAATTTATCGCCGGTCGTACAGGGAGGAACGGTTGCTGAATCGTTCCGCAACAGCATGGATTTAGCGCGCCGCGCCGAGGAGTGGGGCTATAACCGCTATTGGCTTGCGGAGCATCATAATATAGAAGGAGTTGCCAGCTCGGCAACAGCGGTGCTGATCGGCCACATCGCCGGCGGCACGAAAAAAATCCGCGTCGGTTCTGGAGGTATTATGCTGCCGAATCATTCTTCACTTGTGATCGCGGAGCAATTCGGAACCCTTGAAACGTTATATCCGGGGCGGATTGACCTGGGGCTCGGACGCGCGCCGGGGACCGACCAATTAACGGCGAGAGCCTTACGAAGAAACATAAACAGCGGGGAAGATTTTCCGGAGCAGCTTGAAGAATTGAGAAATTACTTCAAACCGTCAGGCAATGTGCGCAATCAAGTCCGCGCCATTCCGGGCGAAGGGCTGGACGTGCCGATCTGGCTTCTGGGCTCAAGCGGCTTCAGCGCGCGTCTTGCGGGAGAGCTCGGGCTTCCGTTCGCCTTTGCGGCTCACTTTTCACCGAAAAACACCGTGCCCGCCCTTGAGCTGTACCGCAGCTCCTTCCGTCCGTCAGACGTACTCGATCAACCGTACGCGATGGTCGGCGTCACCGTCATTGCCGCCGATACGGATGAAAAGGCGGAGCATCTGGCAACATCGCATTATCAAAGATTTTTAGACCTCGTCCGCGGCACGCCGAACCAGCTGAAGCCTCCTGTTGAAGACATGGATCAAATCTGGTCGCCGTATGAAAAAGCGATGGTTAATGATCAGCTCAGTTCAACGATCGTCGGCGGACCGGAGCGTGTGAAGGAAAAGCTGGAAAGCTTCATCCGGACAACACAGGCGGATGAAATCATGGTGAATTCAGAAAGCTTTGAGCATGCCGACAGAATGAGATCATTTGAAATCATCGCCGAATTAAAAAACAGCTGAGCAAAAAAAGCAATGTGCCGCGCACATTGCTTTTTTTATTCGCCGATCCGCTTGACTGAATTCCGGATGACGAGTTCCGGTTCATACACGACGTCATCCTTCTTCGGTTTTTTATGTTCTAAGCAGTCGATGACGTATTTTGCCGCCGCTTTCCCCATAATGGATTTCGGATGCTTGACAGAGGTGAGCTTCACCTCGGAAATCTGGGCGAAATGTGAATCGTCATAGCCCATGACCGACACGTCATCAGGCACCTTTAACCCGAATTCTCTGAGAAGATTAATCGTCTTCAGCGCAATTTCGTCATTGTAGCAAAGAATGGCCGTCGGATGTGACCCGCTGTTTTGCTCAAGGGTATGCTTAATTTTTTGGAGAAGCACGGTTTCTTTTTCCTCAGTCGTGTAAGTCACGATCATGTCCGGAGACGGAAAAATCCCGCGCTCCCGATGCGCCTGAAGATAGCCGTTCATCCGTTTGACGCCCTGCGTGTCATCCGCTTTAAAGATTCCCATAATGTGCGTGTGGCCGAGGGACATGACGTATTCGCAAGCCATCATGCCGCCTTTGACATCATTGACGGAAAAGCTTGGTGCGGCCAGCTCCGCATAAGAGGCGTTAATCATGGCAAACGGAATGCCGTTTTTCTCCAGATTGAGATAGTAGCCGATGTTGGGCGTCTGCAGCGCGCTTTTCGTAGGCTCGACAATCAGCCCGTCTATATTTTTGGACAGCAGGTTTTCAAGGCCGCGCCGCTCACTTTCTGTATTGTTGTTGGTGCTCGTCAGCAGCATGGAATAGCCCTGTTCGCTTAAATAAGATTCAATTCCCCTGATGATGCTCGGGAAAATATAGTCTGATATGTACGTTGTAATGACGCCGATCGTTTTGTTTGAATGCATGGCTGATTTCGCCGTGCGTGAAGCGACAAAGGTGCCTCCGCCCTGAACGCTGTACAGCAGCCCCTGCGAGACCAAATCCCCGATCGCTTTTCTGATGGTATGGCGGCTGACGCCGAACTGCTGCATCAGCTCATTTTCCGTAGGCAGCTTTTCGTCCGGCTGTATTTTTCCTTGATTAAGCCATGAACAAATTTCTTCTTTTACTTGAGCATATTTCGGTAGCATATCAATTCCTCCAAAATGTATACGGACAAATTCCAGTATAACATAGTAAGCCCTTTCATCAAGCTGTAAAAATAATTGACAGATTATGAAAAACTGCTTATTCTTTATTTGTACGTACTAATTTTCCTTATTTTTAGATAAAATTCTTTATAAGTACGTACAAATGTGGCGGTTCTGAAGAAAACAAAGCAACATCAAGCGCCGCACTCAGATTTGTAAGCGTTTTTATTCTATTATTCGCGGGAGGGTAAAATTCATGAAGAATCACCCGGCACCAATTGGCTCAAATGTACCTGTCACTCGGCAGCATTCCAAGTGGTTTGTCATTCTCATCTCATGCGCAGCCGGACTGGGAGGGCTTTTGTACGGTTATGACACGGCGGTGATTTCCGGCGCCATCGGTTTCCTGAAAGATTTGTACCGCTTAAGTCCTTTTATGGAAGGGCTCGTGATTTCAAGCATAATGATCGGCGGTGTTTTCGGCGTCGGGATTTCCGGATTTTTGAGCGACCGTTTCGGACGGAGAAAGATTTTGATGGCAGCGGCGCTGTTGTTTGCGGTGTCAGCGGTTGTCTCTGCGCTTTCTCAAAGTGTGTCTTCCTTAGTGATCGCCAGAGTCATCGGCGGTCTGGGAATCGGCATGGGCTCCTCGCTTTCTGTCACGTATATTACCGAAGCCGCTCCGCCGGCAATACGCGGCAGTCTGTCTTCACTGTATCAGCTGTTTACGATATTAGGGATCTCCGGCACTTATTTTATTAACCTCGCCGTTCAGCAGTCCGGCTCATATGAATGGGGGGTGCACACCGGCTGGCGGTGGATGCTCGCTTACGGCATGATTCCGTCCGTCATCTTTTTTATCGTGCTGCTTATCGTGCCGGAAAGTCCGCGCTGGCTTGCGAAAGCGGGGCGCCGGAATGAAGCCCTCGCCGTGCTGACGCGCATTAACGGCGAGCAGACCGCGAAAGAAGAAATCAAACAAATCGAAACGTCTTTACAATTAGAAAAAATGGGGTCATTGTCTCAGCTGTTTAAACCGGGGCTGAGAAAAGCGCTTGTGATCGGGATTCTGCTGGCTTTATTCAATCAGGTCATCGGCATGAACGCAATTACGTATTACGGGCCGGAAATTTTCAAAATGATGGGCTTCGGACAGAATGCGGGGTTTATCACGACATGCATCGTCGGTGTCGTTGAAGTGATTTTCACCATTATCGCGGTTCTTTTAGTCGATAAGGTGGGCCGGAAAAAGCTGATGGGGGTCGGATCTGCCTTTATGGCGCTGTTCATGATCTTAATCGGGGCATCCTTTTATTTTCAGCTGGCGAGCGGTCCGGCTTTAGTCGTCATCATATTGGGATTCGTCGCCGCTTTCTGCGTATCAGTTGGGCCGATTACGTGGATCATGATTTCGGAAATCTTTCCGAACCACCTCCGCGCACGCGCCGCCGGTATCGCGACGATATTCTTATGGGGGGCCAACTGGGCGATCGGCCAGTTCGTGCCGATGATGATCAGCGGGTTAGGGCTCGCGTACACCTTCTGGATATTCGCCGTCATTAATATTCTCTGTTTCTTGTTTGTCGTGACGATCTGCCCTGAGACGAAAAATAAATCATTAGAAGAAATAGAAAAACTCTGGATAAAATGAAAGCGTTTTACGACAAAAGTCCGCTCCGGCGGGCTTTTGTCTGTCACCTTCATTCCGTTTCTGTATATAATGACTGTATCAAGGAGATACTGGAAAATCCTGCGAAGAATGTCGACGAATTGACCTTTAACAGTTGAATTAACAATGTCATCCTGTTAAAATAATTAAAGAAAGCAGACATAATTTTTTTTGGCTATGATGGGACGTTTTTTGTCATAGCGGGACATTTTCTGTCCAGTATGAATAGGAAGGAACGTTTGAGTCATGAACCAGTTAATACAAGCTCAAAAAAAATTATTGCCTGATCTTTTGCTTGTGATGCAGAAAAGATTTGAAATCTTGCAGTATATCAGGCTTACCGAACCGATCGGCCGCAGAAGTCTTGCAGCCAGTCTCGGATTGACCGAGCGCGTTCTCAGAAGCGAGGTTCAGTTTTTGAAAGAACAGAATCTCATCGATATTAAAACAAACGGCATGACAATGACGGAAGAGGGCTATTCACTGCTTTCGATTCTGGAAGATACGATGAAGGATGTTTTAGGATTGACGCTTTTGGAAAAGACATTAAAAGAGCGGCTCAATCTGAAAGACGCCATTATCGTTTCCGGAGACAGCGACCAATCTCCTTGGGTCAAAAAAGAATTAGGGAGAGCGGCCGTTGCATGTATGAAAAAGAGATTTTCAGGCAAAAATATCGTCGCTGTAACCGGCGGTACGACAATTGAAGCCGTCGCCGATATGATGACGCCGGATTCAAAAAACCGCGAGCTCCTGTTTGTGCCCGCAAGAGGCGGTTTAGGCGAAGATGTGAAAAACCAGGCGAACACCATATGCGCGCATATGGCGGAAAAGGCTTCAGGCACTTACCGGCTTTTGTTCGTTCCCGGGCAGCTGTCACAAGGCGCCTACTCATCTATTATTGAAGAGCCTTCCGTAAAAGAGGTGCTTCACACGATTAAATCAGCGAGTATGCTCGTTCACGGAATCGGCGAAGCTAGAACAATGGCGGAGCGAAGAAACACGCCTTTGGAAGATTTGAAGAAAATAGATGACAATCATGCGGTGACAGAGGCATTCGGCTACTACTTTAATGCGGACGGAGAAGTCGTTCACAAGGTGCATTCAGTCGGAATGCAGCTCGATGACCTCGATGCCATTCCCGACATTATCGCGGTAGCGGGCGGATCATCAAAAGCAGAAGCAATCGAAGCTTATTTTAAAAAGCAGCGAAACACGGTTCTCGTCACGGACGAAGGAGCCGCAAAGAAGTTATTAAGGGATAACAGTCCCTCAATATAAATATCTCTCACTTATTTAAAGGAGGAAATAATCATGGCAGTAAAAGTCGGTATTAACGGTTTTGGTCGTATTGGACGTAACGTATTCCGCGCAGCATTAAACAATCCTGAAGTTGAGGTAGTAGCGGTTAACGATTTAACAGACGCTAACATGCTTGCTCATCTTTTACAATATGATTCCGTACACGGAAAATTAGATGCAGAAGTTAAAGTTGACGGCAGCAACCTTGTTGTTAACGGCAAAACAATCGAAGTTTCTGCTGAGCGCGATCCTGCGAAACTCAGCTGGGGCAAACAAGGCGTTGAAATCGTAGTTGAATCTACTGGTTTCTTCACAAAACGCGCAGACGCTGCGAAACACTTAGAAGCAGGCGCGAAAAAAGTTATCATCTCTGCACCTGCTAACGAAGAAGATATCACAATCGTTATGGGTGTTAACGAAGACAAATACGATGCGGCTAACCACCATGTTATCTCTAACGCATCTTGCACAACAAACTGCCTTGCGCCGTTTGCAAAAGTACTTAACGACAAATTCGGCATCAAACGCGGTATGATGACAACTGTTCACTCTTACACAAACGATCAGCAAATTCTTGATCTTCCGCACAAAGACTACCGTCGTGCGCGTGCAGCAGCTGAAAACATCATTCCTACATCAACTGGTGCTGCTAAAGCAGTTTCCCTTGTTCTTCCTGAACTGAAAGGCAAACTGAACGGCGGAGCTATGCGTGTGCCGACTCCAAACGTTTCTCTTGTTGACCTAGTTGCTGAACTTAACAAAGACGTAACGGCTGAAGACGTAAACGCAGCTCTTAAAGAAGCGGCTGAAGGCGATCTTAAAGGAATCCTTGGCTACAGCGAAGAGCCATTAGTATCCGGAGACTACAACGGCAATGCTAACTCTTCTACAATCGATGCTCTTTCTACAATGGTTATGGAAGGCAGCATGGTAAAAGTAATCTCTTGGTACGATAACGAAAGCGGCTACTCTAACCGCGTTGTTGACCTTGCAGCTTACATCGCAAAACAAGGTCTTTAATTCATAGCTCCCGGAAAGGGCCGGACTTGGTTCTTTCGGACAGAAACGCTATAATGAAAGCGGACAAGGGAAGGGGACGGACTCCCTTTCCCTTTTTCCATGAGAACCGGCTTTCAGAAAGCGCCGGATTGCTGCAGAACGTCCGCGTTTTGAAGTTTCCGCGGCACTTTCGTTTTCTGAGCCGCCTGCCCTGGCTCAGAAGACGATCTGCCCCGTGCCCGGAAGCTGCAATCTGCCCCGCGGCGGAAGCATCATGAGGCGGTTTCACGTTTCACGTTTTTCGTGCTATGCAAACCATTTTGAAGGAGGATCTCCTAAGGCATGAATAAAAAAACAGTAAAAGACATCGACGTAAAAGGCAAAGTCGTATTCTGCCGCGTTGACTTTAACGTTCCAATGAAAGACGGGGAAGTAACAGACGATACTCGTATCCGCGCTGCGCTTCCAACAATCAAACACCTTGCAGACCAAGGCGCGAAAGTCCTTCTTGCGAGCCACTTAGGCCGCCCAAAAGGCGAAGTGGTTGAGGAGCTTCGTTTAACTCCTGTCGCTGCACGCTTAGGCGAACTGCTCGGCAAAGAAGTGAAAAAAGCGGATGAAGCTTACGGCGATGCTGTAAAAGCACAAATTTCTGATATGAAGGACGGAGACGTTCTTGTATTGGAAAACGTACGTTTCTACCCTGGTGAAGAGAAAAACGATCCTGAGCTTGCTAAAGCATTTGCTGAGCTTGCGGATGTATATGTCAATGACGCATTCGGTGCTGCCCACCGTGCTCACGCATCTACAGCCGGAATTGCCGAGCATCTGCCGGCGGTTGCAGGATTCCTGATGGAAAAAGAGCTTGACGTTCTCGGCAAAGCCGTGACAAATCCTGAGCGCCCGTTTACGGCAATCATCGGCGGCGCGAAAGTAAAAGACAAAATCGGCGTAATCGAAAGTCTGCTTGATAAAGTGGACAACCTGATCATCGGCGGAGGTCTTGCTTACACATTCGTAAAAGCGCTTGGCTATGAAGTCGGTAAATCTCTTCTTGAAGAAGATAAAATCGAACTTGCAAAATCATTCATGGACCGCGCGAAAGAAAAAGGCGTTAAATTCTATATGCCGGAAGACGTTCTCGTTGCTGATGATTTCTCTAACGATGCAAACGTTCAAATCGTGCCGATCTCTGAGATTCCAAGTGATTTAGAAGCGATCGACATCGGAACGAAAACCCGCGAAACGTACGCTGAAGTTATCAAAAACAGCAAACTGGTCGTATGGAACGGACCGATGGGCGTATTCGAAATCGACTTGTTCGCTCAAGGCACAAAAGCAGTGGCTGAAGCATTGGCAGAGGCAAACGATACATACTCTGTCATCGGCGGAGGAGACTCTGCGGCAGCCGTTGAAAAATTCGGCCTTGCTGACAAAATGAGCCATATCTCAACAGGCGGCGGCGCATCCCTTGAATTCATGGAAGGCAAAGAGCTTCCGGGTGTAGCTGCGCTGAACGATAAATAAAAACTGCTATAAGGAAGTGGAACAGATGAGAAAACCAATTATAGCCGGTAACTGGAAAATGAACAAAACACTCGGCGAGGCTGTCAGCTTCGTTGAAGAAGTGAAATCTTCCATTCCAGCAGCAGACAAAGCGGAAGCCGTTGTTTGCGCACCAGCTCTTTTCTTAGAAAAGCTGACTTCTGCTGTTAAAGGAACTGACCTGAAAGTCGGCGCCCAAAACATGCATTTTGAAGAAAACGGTGCGTTCACAGGTGAAATCAGCCCGGTCGCTCTGAAAGACCTTGGCGTGGATTACTGCGTCATCGGCCACTCTGAGCGCCGTGAAATGTTCGCTGAAACTGATGAAACAGTTAACAAAAAAGCGCATGCCGCTTTCAAACACGGCATTGTGCCGATCATTTGCGTAGGTGAAACGCTTGAAGAGCGCGAAGCCGGAAAAACAAATGATCTTGTTGCCGATCAAGTGAAAAAAGGTCTTGCGGGTCTTTCTGAAGAGCAAGTTGCCGCTTCCGTTATTGCGTACGAGCCAATCTGGGCAATCGGAACAGGCAAATCTTCTACAGCGAAAGATGCTAACGACGTCTGCGCGCATATCCGTAAAGTCGTTGCTGAAAGCTTCAGCCAGGAAACTGCTGACAAGCTCCGCATTCAATACGGCGGCAGCGTAAAACCTGCAAATATTAAAGAATATATGGCAGAGTCCGATATTGACGGTGCTTTGGTCGGCGGCGCAAGCCTTGAACCGCAGTCATTCGTTCAATTATTGGAGGAAGGTCAATATGAGTAAAAAACCAGCTGCACTCATCATTCTTGATGGGTTCGGATTACGCAATGAAACAGTCGGAAACGCAGTCGCACAAGCGAAAAAACCGAATTTCGACCGTTATTGGAACCAATACCCTCATCAGACGCTGACGGCATCAGGCGAAGCAGTCGGACTGCCTGAAGGACAGATGGGGAACTCTGAAGTCGGTCATTTGAATATCGGCGCAGGACGTATTGTGTACCAAAGCTTAACACGCGTGAACGTTGCCATCCGCGAAGGCGAATTCGAACGCAATCAAACGTTCCTTGACGCCATCAAAAACGCGAAAGACAACGACAAAGCGCTGCACCTGTTCGGCCTTCTTTCTGACGGAGGCGTACACAGTCATATCAATCATTTATTCGCGCTGCTGAAGCTTGCGAAAAGTGAAGGACTGACGAAGGTGTATATTCACGGTTTCCTCGACGGCCGCGATGTAGGTCCGCAAACAGCGAAAACTTACATTCAGCAGCTGAATGAGCAGATCGAAGAAATCGGTGTCGGCGAAATCGCCAGCATTTCCGGACGCTACTACTCCATGGACCGTGACAAACGCTGGGACCGTGTGGAAAAAGCGTACCGCGCAATGGCTTACGGCGAAGGCCCGTCTTACCGCAGCGCGATGGATGTAGTCGATGATTCTTATGCGAACGGCATACATGATGAATTCGTCATTCCGTCCGTTATCACAAAAGAAAACGGTGAACCCGTTGCGAAAATTCATGACGGCGATTCTGTGATTTTCTATAATTTCAGACCGGACCGCGCTATCCAGATTTCAAACACGTTTACCAACAAAGATTTCCGCGATTTCGACCGCGGTGAAAATCATCCGAAAAACCTGTATTTCGTCTGCCTGACTCACTTCAGTGAATCTGTTGACGGATATGTGGCTTTTAAACCGGTAAACCTTGACAATACGGTGGGTGAAGTATTAGCACAGCACGGGTTAAAACAGCTTCGCATTGCAGAAACTGAAAAGTATCCGCACGTTACGTTCTTTATGAGCGGCGGCCGCGAAGAAGAATTCCCGGGCGAAGAGCGCATCCTCATTAACTCGCCGAAGGTCGCGACATATGACCTGAAGCCTGAAATGAGCGCGTATGAAGTGAAGGATGCTCTTGTAAAAGAAATCGCGGCTGACAAGCACGACGCGATCATCCTGAACTTTGCAAACCCTGACATGGTCGGCCACTCCGGAATGGTCGAACCGACGATTAAAGCAATTGAAGCAGTGGACGAATGCTTAGGCGAAGTGGTTGACGCCATCATCGCTAAAGGCGGACATGCCATCATTACCGCTGATCACGGTAATGCGGACATTCTGATTACAGAAACAGGCGAACCGCACACTGCCCATACGACAAACCCAGTCCCTGTCATTGTGACGAAAGAAGGCGTGACGCTGCGCGAAGGCGGAATCCTAGGCGACCTCGCACCAACGTTATTAGACCTTCTCGGTGTTGAAAAACCGAAAGAAATGACAGGAACATCTTTAATTCAAAAATAAGCGTAAATCAAAAGGAGAGACAAACTCATGCCATACATTGTTGATGTTTATGCACGCGAAGTCCTCGACTCCCGCGGCAACCCAACAGTTGAAGTTGAAGTATATACAGAAACAGGAGCTTTCGGCCGCGCATTAGTGCCAAGCGGAGCTTCTACAGGTGAATACGAAGCGGTTGAGCTTCGTGACGGCGACAAAGACCGTTACCTTGGAAAAGGCGTGTTAACAGCTGTTAACAACGTAAACGAAATCATTGCTCCAGAGCTTCTTGGCTTTGATGTAACTGAACAAAACGCAATCGACCAGCTTTTAATCGAGCTTGACGGTACTGAAAACAAAGGCAAACTCGGTGCGAACGCAATCCTTGGCGTATCTATGGCTTGTGCGCGTGCTGCTGCTGATTTCTTACAGATTCCTCTTTACCAATACCTTGGAGGATTCAACTCAAAAACGCTTCCTGTACCGATGATGAACATCGTAAACGGCGGAGAGCATGCTGACAACAACGTAGACATTCAAGAATTCATGATTATGCCTGTAGGCGCGCCTAACTTCCGTGAAGCGCTTCGCATGGGCGCTCAAATCTTCCACAGCCTGAAATCCGTTCTTTCTGCTAAAGGAATGAACACAGCTGTCGGTGACGAAGGCGGATTCGCTCCGAACCTTGGTTCTAACGAAGAAGCGCTTCAAACAATCGTTGAAGCAATCGAAAAAGCCGGCTTCAAACCTGGCGAAGAAGTGAAACTTGCTATGGATGCTGCATCTTCTGAGTTCTACAACAAAGAAGACGGCAAATACCATCTGTCTGGCGAAGGCGTTGTGAAAACATCTGCTGAAATGGTTGACTGGTACGAAGAAATGGTTTCTAAATACCCAATCATCTCTATCGAAGACGGACTTGACGAGAACGACTGGGAAGGCCACAAACTTCTTACAGAGCGTCTTGGCAAAAAAGTTCAGCTTGTCGGTGACGACCTTTTCGTTACAAACACGAAAAAGCTTGCTGAAGGTATCAAAAACGGCGTAGGCAACTCTATCCTGATCAAAGTAAACCAAATCGGTACATTGACTGAAACATTCGATGCGATCGAAATGGCGAAACGCGCGGGCTACACTGCCGTTATCTCTCACCGTTCAGGTGAAACTGAAGACAGCACAATCGCTGACATCGCTGTGGCAACTAATGCAGGACAAATCAAAACAGGTGCTCCGTCCCGTACGGACCGTGTTGCGAAATACAACCAGCTTCTTCGCATCGAAGATCAGTTGGCTGAAACTGCTCAATACCACGGTATCAACTCTTTCTATAACTTGAATAAGTAAGCATAAAAAGGGCTTGGCTGCATCTGCAGCCAAGCTCTTTTAAGTGTGGGAGAGCTGAATTTCTAGAATTTCTATTACCCTGACAAAAGCAGTCAGGGTTTTTTTGAGTTGGAGTGTTTGAATGATCAAAATCAGTTTATCTTTACGCATTTCCTACAATGTTAGGTTGGGAATATGGATAATTAAGACCAAACTGAACTTGCAAAGTTTCAAATAAGATGCCGCACTTTTAAAAGTCATGACAATAGGGTGAATAAAGAAATGATAACTACGCTCGAGCTTAGCGCATAAAACCAGATATCTCCCTTGATGAATGGATGTTCGAGAGTACAGACCTACTAATATTACTCGGATCGAATATCTGAGGCTAAAAATTTCACTAGCCGATCTTGAAAAAGGACAGTGAAGCTTTAAAGCTTACAGGAGGATGGTTATTACATTTTACGGAGTAACTGTCGGTTTAGCGAATAGCAGACGCTTGGAATCAAGAAAACATACAAGAAATGATAACATTTGCATTTTATGATATGGAACTCCCGGTATCTAGTAGGAATCTGGTTACTGCATCAGGAGAAAACTCTCTTAGACCCCGAGAGAAGTATTGAAAAATAAACCATGTTTGAACAACTGTATACATTGGATCATGGTATCCGCTCAATAAAACTCACCAACTCGGACACTTCTTCAAATTTAATGAAAACATTCAATTAATGTAAGGTTGTGAGTATAACTAGTATTTAGTTAATGACAAAGCATGGTCTGACCCTTTCAATATTCCTAAAACGAGAAGTAAACAATCTTGTGATCACAGATACTTATATCCTTAATTCAGCCATCTCAGATACAGAACGGATAGTCATTAGCTGTGCCCTAGATAAAAAACAATGGTCTACAGCTGCCCGGAATTTAGCTGCATATAATACTTATAAAAGTTAAGGTAGTAGCTGATTGTGTTGACGCCCTCTCAGAACAAAATAATAGTTACTTAATTCCTTATTAATCTAAATAATTTTGATGACAACTCCAAAAGAAAGTATTCTCTCCTTTAAATAAGAGTTCCTGTGTAACATAACTGTTGTTCTTTTACTTGCGCAAAAGGCAGGATTACGATATTTTTTATTTTAAAATTTGTAATGCAGTAATGTGAAAACCGTTTTATTTCTTTCCTAAAGCATTTTAAAAATTACATTCCTAAAAACAAAGGACTTCTTTTTGGTAGTATAAAAAACTGCCCTGTTAAAATAAAGTATAAAATACCCCCCCGAGAATCTCATAAAATAAAAAAATTACATAAAACCCATTGTTTACTATAGGAAAATATGGTAGATTATTATTGAACAGGTTAATAGAGATTTTATCCAGTAAAAAATGAGGAGGTAGATAGTATGAAGAAGACAAAGATATTAAAAACACCAGAATTGAAAGTGACAAAAGATTTAAATTTGATAGACCCATGTGGAGATGTTCTTGAAGAAATTAAAGAACATGAAGTTTCAGGAGCTTTCAATACCTGGAATACAACAACTACTAGCCTGGGGGGGATTTTAGTAAGTGAGGTTCTTGGAAATAAAGGCAAAGTTTGTACAGGTACTAAAGAATGTCAAGGTACTTGCTGAAATAAGTATAAAATAGGCAGTGTAATTAACTGCCTATTTTGCAAAAAATATATTAAGGTAGGATCATTAACTTTGAAAACTAACAAATATAATCTCCAATACTGGATGAAAATGTTTCCTGAGGTTAACAATAAAGATGAATTGCAAAAGATTTTTTTAAATGTATCTGGTAAGACGATTCAATCATTAATTAGAGACGATACTAATATTGAGCAAAATAAAAGTATTATAGATATTGATAGAGTCTTAGATCATAAAAAAAGTGATTTTTTAGTGAGAAATTCTGAAGAATTTTTAGAGCATAATCCATTTTTTCATTTTTTTTCTCCTTTTCTTAACTGCAAAATTGAAGAATTCTTAGTAAAAGTAAGAATTGAAGATGCAGTAGATAATGAGGATGAATTTGTGAAAAAGGTAATTAAACATATAATGGATTTAATGTTTGAAAAAGCTTTTAGGGTTCTTGTTTTGGAAGTGAATATTGCAAGATTAGAGGGGAATTTAGAGGGGACTACCCCGGAAGAAAGACTAAATCATTTTTTAGTTGTATCTTTAAATGATGAATCATTTTTAAAAAGTGTTTATAAAGAATATGAAGTATTAACAAGTTTATTATGTGTAACGATTGATGATTATTTCACATATGTAATGGAAATAATAAAAAACACAAAACGAGAAATTAGTTCATTAAACTCTAAATTCAACTCTGATAACGATTTAGGTGCAATAACAAATATAACCACCGGTCTAGGAGATACTCATCAAAAAGGAAAATCTGTTTCAACAATATATTTTAAAAGTGGCAAGAAAATAATTTATAAACCCAGAGATTTAACGCTTGAACAAGGTTTCCAGGAAGTATTATATTGGTTGGGCGAGAAAAACATACCGGGAATTTTAAATTTCAAAAGAGTTCAAATACATACAGTAAATGATTCAGGTTGGATGGAGCACATAGATTATAAAAGTTGTTTTAATAAAAACGAAGCAAATGATTTCTATACTCGTTCAGGTAATCTTCTTTGTTTACTGTATCTTCTAAATGCAGTAGATTTTCATCATGAAAATTTAATAGCCCATGGTTCTTTCCCAGTATTAGTTGACTTAGAATCATTATTTCATGCAAGACTAAAGGTTGACCAAATTGATAAAAAGTCAGCTGTTGTTAAAGCAACTGAATTAGTTGATAACTCTGTACAGTCAATAAGTTTATTGCCTACAAAAATTTCTAAGAGAGTAGGAGACAAAGACATAAGTCTAGATATAGGGGGATTAGCTGCCTATAAGGAACAACTCTCTCCTCATAAATCATTAGTAATTGAAAATGCAGGAACAGATACGATTAAAATTTTAAGAAAAAATACTTTCATTAAACCTCAATTAAACAACCCTTCCATTAAAACAGGGTCTTACTTATATTCAGAAAATTATACGGGACAAATTAAAGATGGTTTTGCAAGTTTATATAGTTGGGTGATGTTAAATAAAGATGAATTCTGGGATAAAATTTCTCAAACTTTTAAAGAAACAAATAGCAGGTTTATCTTCAGACCCACTTACTTATACACTCAGCTTTTAAGAATCTCAAGTCATCCAGATTTTATGAGAGATACCTATAGACGTAAGATTATTTTACATAGAATCGGCATTGATTATATACAAGAGTATAAAGATATATTGAACTCAGAATATAAAGATTTATTAACTGGGGACGTTCCATTTTTTAGATCCTCTATTGAACATGAACATTTAATAGATTCTAGAGGGAAAAGAATTCACAGCATTCTGGAAGAACCTCCAATAAAAACAGTAAAGCAAAAGATTTTCAATCTTTCGAAAGAAGATTTGAAAAGACAGATTGATTTTATTGAAATGTCTTACATTAGTAATGAAAAAAGATTGAAAGAAGTTACTGATATAAAATTCTCTAAAGCTGCAAGCTTAAATAAAATTAAGTCAGAAAATTGGATAGATGAAGCAACCCAGATAGGCGAATTTATAGTTGAAAACAGTGTATGTGGTATAAATAAAAAACAAAAAGATAGAATGTGGATAGGTCCTAGTCTTGAGGGTATTGAGGAAGACATTTGGAATGCAAATGTATTGGGATTCGATATATATAATGGTAATTCAGGGATTGCTCTATTTTTAGGGTACTTGGGCGAAATCCTCAACAGAAAGGATTTTAAGCAAGCAGCTATCGAAACTATGAGACCAATACAGAAGTTTATCTCTGAAATAAAAGAAGATCACCCATATTTAATAGGTGCATTTCAAGGTATATCAGGATATTTTTATACATTAAATAAGTTATCTAATTTATTTGGAGATTCAGAATTAAGGAAGACCTCGCTTGAAAACATCGGTGTTTTATCGAAGTTAGGTAAATTCGATAAAGTATACGATTTAATAGGAGGGTCTTTAGGTAGTTTAGCAGTTATGCTTTCCATAATACCAGATATTACTGAAGAGAATAACAAAAAGGAAATTTTAAAGATTTCACATACTCATTGTGAACATATATTAAGTGTAGCAAAAAATTTTGAGGAGCAAATATCGTGGCCAGGGAAATTTTCAGCAGCATATTCAGGGTTTTCTCATGGTAATTCTGGTTTTATCGCATACTTATATAAATATTTTAAGTTAACAAATGATGAAAAATTATTGGAAGTCATTCAAAGGGCCTTAAGATTTGAAAGGAGATTGTACTCTGAAGACCACAATAATTGGTATACCACAGAAAATAAAGATAAGTTAGCTAATGGATGGTGTCACGGAGCTCCAGGTATACTTTTAAGTAAATTGATTTTAAAAGATAATGGTTTTGAAGACGAGTACATTGAAAAAGAAATATCGACTGCAATAGATTCTTCTATTCGTAATGGCATTGGCAATAACCCTACATATTGTCATGGAGATTTAGGTGTGCTTTCTATATTGAATTATGCTTCTGATTTAACTAACAATATTAATTTGAAGAATAGATGTTTAAGAACTTATCAAGACCTATTTGAAAATGTTTTGACCAAGAAATGGAGAAAGAGAGACTTAGTCTGTACTAGATCATATAGTTTAATGATCGGATTATCAGGAATAGGTTACTCAATGATCAAAAATTATGCTCCGGAAATTGTTCCCAATTTTTTATGGTTAGAATAAGCTTTAATACTCTTATTCAAAGTCATACTTGAAAGGAGGTGAGAGAATTATGAAGAAAGATATGGTCAAAAAGGCTTCAGGTTTTATTGAAGAAGACGAACTTATATCGTTAGCTAATGGTGATAATGCTACTGGAGGAGCTACTCCAGCAACAGTCGTTTTAACTGCAACTATTGGACTCACTGGAACGACTTTTACAGTTACTTTAAGTGCAGCATCATGTCCAACATCAGCGTGTACAAAACAGTGTAACAAATAAACATAATGTGTTAATAGAGAATTGTTTTAACAAACAATTCTCTATTAAATCTTTTGGAGAGGTTATAAATGGATATTAGCTATGAAAACAATAATTTCATCAGAGATGCTGTAATTAATTTCAGTTCGCCGACAAACGAAGTAGAAAAATTAAGAATAAAAAACAAAGATTACTTTGGCAACTTTTATACATTCTTTTTAGATTTTTATCAACAAAAATTAGTTAATACTTTAGAAAACGCAAGTAAGGAAAATAATTTAAAACTTAACAAACATAAAATTATAAGTAGTGCGTTAGAGGCTTTTAGCCAGGAATTAATTCAGTTATGTATAAGAACTTTAATCGTTGATATTAATGAAAGAAAAGAAAATGGTTTATTAGAAGGAAAAGATTCAAGGTTACGCTATAAGAATTATAATAATTTAATTTTTAAGAGTGAATATGTGGCTGGAATTTTGAATAAGTATCCTGTTTTAACCTATTTAATTTCTAGTAGAATATCAAATAAAATCTTGTACTTGAAAGAAGTTCTAGAGAATTTAAGAAAAAATCGTCAAGACATTTATAGAGAACTAAAAATTGAATTTGATGAAGTCTCCAATATTTATTTTAGCAGCGGAGACACTCATAATGGAGGGAAAAATGTCTTAATAATTGAAACAAACCAAGGGAAAATTGTATATAAGCCGCATAGTTTATCTCCTGATATCTTATTTAATAGTATAGTTGACTATGTTAATAATTCAGATAAAATTCTAAAAAAAATTTATAAAATTAGAACGCTTAATTATAAAGACTATGGCTATCAAGAGTTTATTGATTATAAAGAATGTGAGACTTCCGAAAAACTGAACTTCTATTTTTATAGAGTAGGTGTAAGTTTATCTATTTTTCACATTATAGGATGCGATGATTTGCATCATGAAAACTTAATTGCACATGGCGAATATCCTGTTGTTATTGACTTGGAGACTCTGATAAAAAATAATTCTATGTATAAACCAAGAAATAATAATTTAATTGATAATTTTCATGAGGATATTAATTACTCAGTTCTTGGCACTATGCTTCTCCCATTAAATTTACAAACTTCTATATTTGATTTTGACCTTGGCGGAATATCAAATGATGAAAATCAAACATCAGAAATATGGAAATCGTATATTATAGATTTCGAAGGAACTGATGAAATTCAGTTAACTAAAAAATCAGTAATAATGAACAGTACTCAAAACAGAGCTGCATATAATGGGAAAGCCGCAGACCCTAAAGATTATATTGAAGAAATATTAAAAGGTTTTACAGATTGTTATAATTTTGTTTTAGAAAATAAAAGTGGTTTTTATGATTTGGTAAAAACAGTAGGAAGCAGCAACCTGGAAGTAAGGCAAGTTTTAAGAGCTACCAGTATATATGCAAGGTTTTTAGAAGCTTCCACTCATCCAAATTATTTATCTAGTTTTGAGGAAAGAAAGGAATTATTTAAAAAAATAAATATTGCGGAAGGAGTAACAGATAAATTTAGCAAGAAGAATTTAAATGAGTTGGAATCTTTAATGTGTAATGATGTTCCGTATTTTTCAACAATGTATAATTCTTTGGATTTGATTTGTAATAAAAGTACAAGTATAGTAAATTTTTTTAGAGAGTGTTTACTTGATGTTGTATTAAACAAAATTAAAAGTATAAGTAAAACAAGTTTAAAAAAACAGCAATATTATATTCGAATGTCACTTACTACAACTATAAAAGACAGTTGGAAAAGAACAAACAAACACAATAAGAAATATCGTCCTAAATTATTTGGAAATAATAATAAAAATTATTTAGAGTGTGCAACAGAAATAGGAGACTTATTTTTAGAAACAGCAATATGGAATAATGATAGAAGCAAATGTACTTGGGTAACACCTATAATATCTGAGAATAATAAAGTAAAATTGGGTCCATTGAACTTTGACTTATATGAAGGTGGAGGAGTAATATTATTCTTAGCTTTACTTGGAAAAGAAACTGGTAATAAAGAGTACTTTGATTTAGCCTTTGCAGGAATGAGAGGTATTGAAGAACTTTTTTTGAGTGATGATAAGATGGATGGCCGGTTATCATTATTTACAGGGATAGGTTCCTTAGCCTATATATATTACCACCTATACACTTATACAAATGATTATAAATACTATGAAAAATTTAAAAAATATATTAATAAAATAAATGAAATGAATATTTCAGGAGATATACCATTGGATATTGTAGGGGGAGTATCTAGTCTTATTGTTTTTTTATTAAACCTATATAAGGAAACTAAATTAGATATTTTAAACTCCGTGTGTTGTAAACTAGGTAATACTTTATATCAATGCTTAGAAAAGAATGGTAAATATAATTATCTAACAGGACTTTCACATGGATATTCTGGTTTTACGTGGGCTCTTTGTTATCTGGGTCACATTACTAAAGACGAAAAATACACAACTTTAGGAAAAGAGTTATTGAAAAGAGAAAATAAGTTTTTTGATTTGAATACCTCTAATTGGAAGGATTTAAGAGAAGGAGAGGGGAACTCTGATCCAGTATATTGGTGTCATGGTGCGGGAGGTATAGCTCTATCAAGAGCTTTTTTAAAAAATCTGTTAAAGAACAAAGAGAACGTAGTTGATAAAGATTTAAATTGCGCTATAAGCAAGCTCCTTTCCGATGGATTTAAAAAAACAACTGATCATAGCTTATGTCATGGTATTTTTGGTAATATAGATATATTATTGAAATTAAGTGAACTTCTCAATGATATTGATCTTCAGGAAGTAGCATTTAAAGAAGCTCAAAATGCAATTAATTATATTAGAAATAAAGGTTTTATTCCAGGTTTACAGGATCATTTTGATTTAAATACATTTATGCTGGGACTTGGAGGCGTAGGCTACAGCTTATTAAGGTTACACAATCCTGTCAATCCTTCATTGTTAGCAATGGAAGTAAGGAGTTACAATGAATGATAGTGAAGAAAAAAAAGAGAGTACCTATTGTAAAACAATTGCAACAAACTGAATGTGGACTTTGCTGTTGTGCTATGTTGATCCGTTTTTATAACAGTAACGAAACTCTTTTTGAGTTAAGGTCATTTTTGGAGGCTGGAAGAGACGGACTTACTATTAAGCAGTTAAAAAACTTATTAGTTCATAAAGGATTTAAGGCGGATATATATAAATCCACTATTCTAGGGTTAAAAAAAATTAATGTTCCTTTTATTGCATATTGGAATAATGAACATTTTATAGTCGTTGAAAAAATAAAGGAAAATTATTATTATATTATAGATCCGGCTAATGGACGAAGAAAATTAACAGAAGAAGAGTTTAAGAAAGGTTTCTCGTCCTATATTTTATATGCAGTTCCTTCAGAAAGTTTCACTCCCAATAAACGAAAAGATAAGAATGTATGGTTTGGTGTATTAAAAAATATTACAAACTATAAATTGTTATTTTCTATTATAGTATTTTTATCTCTAATAAGTTATTTATTGACGTTGTATGTACCTATTTTGGTACAGAAGCTTATAGATACAAGTATTGAGTATAATAATTTAAATTCAATAAGTAATATTGTTTGGATAACATTTTTAATATCAATATTGTATGGAATGTTTGTTTTGTTTAGAGGGCTCAAAATGATAAGCCTCAATATATTCCTTAGTAAAAATCTTGTTGTTGATACATTTGCTCATCTTCTAAAACTTCCTTTTAAATTCTTTGATCTTAGATCACCTGGTGACTTGTTATTTAGGTTAAATAGCATGAATGGATTCAGAGAGCTTTTATCAACTCAACTAATTTCTGGCCTAATTGATTTAGGAGCGGTAGTTTTTATTTTAGCGTATATGTTCTTTAAATCTATACCATTAACCTTGATAACAATATTAATATTTGCAATTAACACTATATTCATGTTTTTGACTAGACCTGCTGTCGCGCAGGCCATCGATGATGAAGTAGCTGAGCAAAGTAAATCTCAAGCCATTCAAATCGAGTCTATTTTTTCTATCGCAGCCATTAAAATTTCGGGAATGGAAAATGAAATTTTCTCAACTTGGAATAACAGTTTTAATGAAGTAATAAAGCGATTCAAAAAAAGATCCATTTTACAAAATGTAGTTAATACAGTAACTCAGGTTTTTCAAACAATTGCTCCCTTGGTTATTTTAATATTAGAACTGCTATTATTTTTTGATAATAAATTTACAATGGGAGAGGTTATCGCATATCATTCTTTATCTGTTACTTTTTTTGGATTAACAACTGCTTTATTTGGTACTTATACTCAGTTTATCTTAGCTACTTCTTACTTAGAAAGAGTTAAAGATATTACAGAGACTGAATGTGAAAAAAATATTGAAAATGCAGTAAACCTTAAATTAAGAGGAAATGTAAAGCTTGAAAACGTCTCTTTTTCTTATACTAAACATTCTCCAAAGGTGCTTAAGAATATTTCTTTGGAAATAAGAGAAGGGCAGAAAATTGCTATAGTAGGTTCATCTGGTTCTGGTAAAAGTACACTTAGTAAGTTAATAATGGGGCTTTATGATCCGACTGAAGGACAAATTTGTTTTGATAGTATCCCTCTTGAAAAATTAGATAGAAAACAGTTATACAAACAAATGGGAATTGTACCCCAGGATATTACCTTGTTTAATAGTTCTATATTGAAAAATATCACATTGAATAATAAAAATATTAGTATAGAAAAAGTGAGAAAAGTAGCGAAAGCAGCACAAATAGATAAAGAAATTGAAAGTATGCCAATGAAATATAATACACCTATTTCAGAAATGGGTATGAATTTATCAGGTGGCCAGCGACAAAGGATTGTACTAGCCAGAGCACTTTTAAATGACCCTAAAATTTTAATTTTAGATGAGGCTACAAGTTCATTAGATTTGGTGAATGAAACATTGATTTCTAAATATTTAAGTGAAATGGGATGCACAAGAGTGGTTATCGCGCATAGATTGTCAACAATTATGGATTCGGATTTTATAATTGTCCTAGATAAAGGTGAAGTGGTGGAGGTTGGTAAACATGAAGAACTGCTTGCTTTAGAAGGGGTATATAGTAATCTATATCGTTCACAAACGAAAAAACAAAAAACATATTCATCATAATCACTATTAAGGAGTTGTTTGATTTGAAAAACTATAAAGGAGATGGAGCGGTATTTCTAGTAATAGGTTTTTGTTTAGGTCTTTTTTTAGGAGTTGTTTTTGATATTTTACCGTATGGTCTTTCCATAGGAATATTGATTGGATCGTTAATTGACCTTTATTTTTATGCTAGATACAAAAATAATAATAAATAAGTATAATTATATCTTAAACATCAAGATCAATGAGGAGATTTTATTCCTTTGGGCAGCAACTGAGAAACTTGTGTTAAACTTTAAAATTATTTTAATGAATTTAAAATTAGAATGGTATAAAGAACATAAGAGTTTTATGGATTATTAAGTTTTAATCTATTACTTGATGTTCCTACCAACAAAAGATTGCAACTTTATGTCTTTAGAAAAAACAAAGGGACTGACCTATAAGATGAGCCAAAAAAAAACACTTTCAAGTTTGAAAACGGATGACTGTTATCCGGTATTAGACTTGGAGGTGTTTTTTCTATGGAATAAGAGTAAGTGATCCGGTTGAAGTCAAACAGAAGGTGTAGACATGAGATTGGCAGGCGTGCCGATGAAAGAGATGATGCAGAAATTAAATATTAAGAATACACGGACGTGCAGACTTGGATTAGATAGCATAAAGCTGGGGATATACATTCGAACAGCCTGTTGAAAAGCAATATACTTACGGAAATGGTCTGGGGTTTACTTCCGAACCAGAGACTGCAAGCAGAGAATCGTTATTTGCGACAGCCGAATGAAGTGTTAAAAGAGTACAACGAATTAGAAAGGAAGTTAATAGCCAAACTTCAGTCGGACTTGTAGAAGGTTTTGCAGATATCTGTGATCTTTTAGGTATCTCACGAGCGTCTTATTGTCTCTGAAAGAAAAATGTGAAGAAGAATCAGTGCAAAGGGCATTTGGAAAAACACATTGGCGCATTATGCCGAAAGCATGGGTATCGATAGGGCTATTGGATCATCACTTCCCTAATAAAAAAGGAAATGCGTGTTAACCATAAAACGTTTCAGCGTATCATTCAGAAAAATCAGTAGCAGTTTTCTGTCCATAAGGCAAATACGGGAAGTCCGTTACTATTTTTTCAAGAGGGAGATTAGACTGAAAGTTCCATATTATCAGCTACGGCATAAATATGCTCATTTTTCTTGCATCCTTAATCCGGGGACACACACTTGATCAGTTGCCAATTCTGCCTGAGAGCTGCGTGTTGCATAGTGTCAGAAAAGCTGTTAAAACAAAACCACGCCCGTCATCGTAGAATGCACTGTCAACGATTACATTTATAATAACAATATTCGTATTCAAACGAACTAAACAGCCAATCATTGATAGACGAGCGGCAATTGGCTGTTTAAAAGTGTTTTTATCCCTGTCTCGAAAACGGGGCTTAATCGCATCATTGGCAGTTCTTTTATTAAAGGTCCAAATAAAGCCGTATCATATCCCGGCACTGTATCCCGTTTTCGAAAATCTCCTCTTCATAATGCCTGATGAAAAAATCATGGTCGATGGCTTGAAGTCTGAAGCCGCATTTTTGGTAAAGGGCAAGCTGGCCTATACTGGAGTTGCCCGTTCCAATTTCAATAGTCGCCGCTCCCATTTGTTTTGCCTTATTCACGGCCTCTTCTATGAGCTTTCTGCCGATGCCATTGTTCTGCAGCGATTCTTTTACCGCGATGTTTACGATTTCTATCGTTTTAGGCCTTGTTTGCAATAAAACGTAGACTCCTGCAAGCTCGTCTGACGTCCAAGCCGTATAGCATTCTCCTCTTACAAGATAATCATCGACAATCTCTTTCGACGGATCGGCCAGCAGCAATAGTTCATACAGCGCTTCATCCGGCTCCGCGGCTTTTCGGATGCTCAGTTTTTGCATGTCCGTTTCTCCTCCTCCGTTATGATCGACAGCTATTTTTCAAAATAACTCCAAAATCATTCTACTTTATTATAAAATATGAAACATAGGAAAAGTTATACAAGTTTTTGCAGATTGAATAGGAGGAAAGTCATGTTTTTTTGTAAGTATTGCGGCCAGCAGAACAACGAAGAGGCGCATTTCTGTAAAGAATGCGGAAAACCGATCGGGAAAGGAAGCCGGCTGGAGCGGCAGGCGGCTGAATCCGCATCACAGCCGAGAAAGCCGATCCCTAAAAAAACGCTCTTCCTATGGGGCGGCATTGCCGCAGCGCTGATCTTATTGATTGCCGCATATAAAACCGGAGCCTGGCTGACATCTGAAAAAAGGCTCACGGATCAATTCGAACAGGCGGTTCATGACGGGGACACGAAAAAGCTCGCAGCCCTGCTCACTCCTTCAGACAAAAAACTGAAGCTGAATGAGACCAATGTCAAACCGCTCCTTGCATACGCAAAGAAACACGATGAACTGCTGGCATCGCTTCGCGGCAATTCATCAGAAAAAGATGCGGTATACGTCAAAAAAGAGGGAAAAACCCTTCTTTTGTTTGACCATTACGAACTGAAAGTCGATCCGGTTTATTTCCGCGTCACAAGCAATTATAAAGGCGCCGATCTTTATATTAACAGCGAGAAAACAGGTACGGTCAAAAAAGCCGATGAAACCCAAATCTTCGGCCCGTATGCACCCGGTGTCTACACGGCGGAAGCCAGGCTTAAAAATGAGACGGTTGACGTTGTCAAAAAGCAAGAGGCAGAGGCGGCCGGCAGCCGGAATGTTGAGTTTGACCTGCCGTTAGACGCCGAGGATGTGACATTCACTCCGGCAGACAGCTTCAAAAGCGCGAAAGGCGATCTGCTGATAAACGGCAAGTCCGTCCATAAAGATCCGTTTACATCCGTTACATACGGTCCGCTCTTAACTGACGGTTCCATGACAGCCGCCGTGGAGGCTGATTTTCCTTGGGGGAAAATGAAAACTGCCGATGTTCCGATCAACAGTACTGATGTGGACTTAACGCTTATCCCGGATCAAGATACACAACAAACAATCATGGACACGATTGTCAAAACAACGAAGCAGTATACAAAAGCGATGGCAGACGGAAATACCGATCAGATGACCGAGGCTGGTTCCGCCTGGAAAGAGCAGACGAAAGAAGTGGTATCCGGCATGAAGAGTTCCGGCACCTTTTTGAAGGATCAGTATAAAGAGACAAGCTTTGATCTGGATTCATTTGCGATTTCTCAAGAGAACGGCCGCTGGCAAGTAACTGTTACGGGTAAAGAGCTTCATGAGTCTGCTTATTTCGACGGGAATACGAAGCCTGATATGGAAGAGGCTGAGCCGAGTTTTCACTATGTACTCTCATATGATACAAAACATAAAAAATGGGTTTTCGAAAAAGCTGACCCTGCCTCAGATTCTTCCGGGTCAAATGTAAAAAAAATAAAAAATGACCAGCCGAAAACCTATACATCCGCATGGGCATCATCCAAAGGAAATACAGCTTCAGGCAGCGTGACAAACGAGCAAGTCACATCGTTTATGACTGATTACCTGACAAATCAATCAAGCGCCGTCAGCCTTAACAATTTTGCCATCATGGCGGGCAATTTAGAAGAGGGGAGCCCTTTGTATGCTGATCAGCAGAAACTGGTCAAAAAACTGCACAGCGAGGGGACGACCGAAGTATTTAATGAAGTGAATGTCAAAAGCTTTTCACAGAAAGGCTCCCATTTGACGATTCACACGTACGAGGAGTTTTATATTACGAAAGCCGGCGGCAGTCCGAAGCTCAGAACATACAATTGGACGTATGGCGGCGTTGTTAAAGACGGAAGAATTTATTTAACATCCATTCAATAAAAAAAACCCCCGCGCCAATCAGGCGGCGGGGTTTCCGTTTTTAAAAGAAGAAATAATTCATGAGTTCTTTTATATAATGCTTGATCGTGAATTGAAACGTTACGCAAATGATCAAATAGATGACGATAACAGAATAAATGATATCCGCCTTAGTAGTGAGCTGATGCTGATAGCTCGCCAGCATGAGCGGAGGCACGGCAAATGCCGCTCCTAAAAGACCGACAGCCAGAATGGTGAAGCAAACGGTTGTATGAAGCAGCATAAAAATAAGGGCAAGAAGCAAAATAGCTGTAAACGGAATCAAAAAGGCCCCGAATCTGGACAGCGAATCTTTAAATGACACCTGCGCGCCGCCGGCCTTCAAAGCGATAAAAATCAAGAGATACAGGCAGAAAACGCATAATGCAAAGGTAAGCGCCGGTTTGATCACAACCGCGGTAAAACTGACGTCACGAAAGCCGTCTGATAGAAGAATATAAAACATAATCGGCGTCACCAGGCAGAAAAGCACCATGTTGATGATGCTGCTGACAAGCTGTTCGCCGCCTGTCGTTTTACATGTTTGGTACGGTCTCTTTAACACATCAAGCACGAATAAGGCAAATTGCTTTGAAGCCTGCTTAGCCGCGGCGCCGGCCTGAGCGGCCTGGCCCTGCGTTTGGTCTGCGCCTCCCTGCCCGGGCTGGGGCGCCCCGCACTTTTCACAAAACTTTCCGCCATCAGTATGATGGCCGCATTGAGAACAATACATTCTAAAACTCCTTTTACAAGTAATATAGGGATTTTGTTCAATATTTACATTATAAAAGAAAATAGGGCGGATGTAACGGAGTTTTCTAAAGATATACAAATCACTTTCTCTATGAATTGATAATAGAGAAAAAGTACCCATTATGGTAGAATTTTAATGGAGCTGATAGATATCATGTCTCTCGGCGCATTGATTCAGAGTGAAAAAGGAAATTAACGCATGCTAAAAAAATTGAAAATGCTTTATCGGCTGTTGAAATTCGGAAAAGGCTTATGGAGATAGCAAACAAAAAAAACCGTCCTTACAAGGACGGTTTTTTTCTGTTTCCGGACCGTCCGGCTGAGGTTATAAAAAGCAGACCCCGGGGTAAAAACCATGCATAAGAAACAGCGGAGAACAAAACATAACTCAATAACGGCAAGCCATAAGGAGGTACGCATGTTTTCATTCATCATTCATGTCTTCATTTCACTGTTTGCAGTCTCCAATCCCATCGGAAACGTGCCGATTTTTCTTTCACTGACGGAAGGGTACTCGGAGAAAGAACGGACAGCGATCGCGCGCAAGGCTTCCGTGCTGTCGTTTATCATCTTAGCGGCTTTTTTAATCTTCGGCCATCTGATCTTTAAACTGTTTGACATTAACATTCATGCCTTACGTATTGCGGGCGGCATTTTTATTTTCGGCATCGCTTATAATCTTCTGAACGCGAAGAAATCTCATGTACAGTCTCTCCATCATGAAGAGAAAGGGGAGAGCAAGGAGAAAGCCGATATATCCGTGACGCCTTTGTCGATTCCGATTATCGCCGGTCCCGGTACGATCGCGACGGTGATGAGTCTGTCGGCCGGCCATGGCGGCATCTTCCATTACATCAGCGTGCTTATCGGCATTGCAGCCGTCATCGCGATGACGTTCATCTTCTTTCACTATTCTTCTTTCATCAGCAATAAGCTCGGGAAAACCGAAATGAACGTCATTACCCGACTGATGGGGCTGATTTTGGCGGTGGTGGCGATCGGCATGATCGGCGCCGGTCTGAAAGGCATGTTCCCGATATTGGTTTCCTGACTTAAAAAAGCAGCGCCCGGTTATCTTCGGGTGCTGCTTTTTTCTATTTTCGGCACATGCTGAAACACTTCTTCACTCTCAAAAAATTCTATCAAACGGCTCAGCCAGTCATAATAATGGAGCCAATCCGTCAGTTCATCCAAAAGCTGGCGGGCTTTTTCTTCAATATCGGGACTGAGATTTTCCGATTCCAGAAGCTCAGTCAGCTCGCGGTTCAGCTTTTTATAGAGCATTTTGTTTTTGCTGACCGCCTTTGTCCAATTTGCCGTAAACAGGGAGATAAACGTCTGGTAATAATCACGCTCGACGTCGTAAAGGTCTTTCCGAACGCCTTTTTCAAACACTTTTTCAGCCAGATTGGCATCGGTCATTTCGCGGACCACCTGGCTCATCCTCGTTTTGCTCATCCCGGTCGCCTCTGACAGCTCATTTAACGTCATCGGCTTGCGGTTCATATAAATAATACCGAGCACACGTCCAAGTGTGGCCGGCATTCCGAATGTATGCATATTCTCGGCGATTCTCTCAATGAGATGCTCTTCAGCATGCCCGATGATATCAAGAGCGTTTTTTTCCACGGCTGATCATCCCTTCACTGGCTTTTCATGCTGACAATATATCATATTTTTTACAGTTGATGAAAAAGATGATGCGGCAGGATATGCGAGCTATCGGGAGCGATTGTAAGAACATCCGCATTGTCAGCGGGATAACATGAAAAAATACGTATATTGTATATAATTTCAACACATTGTAAACTTTTTATTTTACAAATTTCATCTTATAATAAAGATTATACTTTTCAGAAAAATAACGGAACCCTTCGGAGGTGCGCGGATTGCTGAGATTAGAAAATGTATCGAAAGTCTATAAAGGCGGAAAAAAAGCTGTCAACAGCATTGATTTAAATATCGAAAAAGGCGAGTTTATTTGTTTTATCGGGCCGAGCGGCTGCGGAAAAACGACGACGATGAAAATGATTAACAGACTGATTGAGCCGTCATCCGGAAAGATTTTTATCGATGGCGAAAACATTATGGAGCAGGACCCGGTGGAGCTGAGACGGAAAATCGGCTACGTCATTCAGCAGATCGGACTTTTCCCTCATATGACCATTCAGCAGAACATTTCCCTCGTGCCGAAACTGCTGAAATGGCCGGAACAAAAGCGGAAGGAACGGGCGCGGGAGCTTTTGAAGCTCGTCGATATGGGCCCGGAATATTTAGACCGCTATCCTCACGAGCTGAGCGGCGGACAGCAGCAGAGAATCGGCGTGCTGCGCGCCCTTGCAGCGGAACCGCCTCTTATTCTTATGGATGAACCGTTCGGAGCGCTTGATCCGATTACGCGGGATTCCCTTCAAGAAGAATTCAAAAAACTGCAAAGAACATTGAATAAAACGATTGTGTTTGTAACACACGATATGGATGAAGCTATTAAGCTGGCTGACCGGATCGTCATTTTAAAAGCGGGAGAGATCGTTCAGGCCGGCACTCCTGATGACATTCTCCGGAATCCGGCTAATGAGTTTGTCGAAGAATTTATCGGCAAAGAACGGTTATTGCAATCAAGACCGGACATTGAACGCGTCGAGCAGATGATGAACAAAAAGCCTGTCACCGTTACGGCGGACAAAACGCTTTCGCAGGCGATACAGGTGATGCGGGAACACCGTGTCGATTCCCTGCTTGTCGTTGATGACCTGAATGTGCTGCAAGGATATGTGGATGTCGAAATCATTGATCAGAACCGGAAAAAAGCGAGTCTCGTCGGCGACGTGCTCCGCTCTGATCTGTATACGGTCGAGCAGGGGACACTGCTGCGTGATACCGTACGCAAAATTTTAAAGCGCGGAATGAAATATGTACCCGTCGTTGATGAACAAAGGCATTTAGTCGGAATTGTCACGAGAGCGAGCCTTGTCGACATCGTTTACGATTCAATCTGGGGCGAGGAAGACCAGCTGGTGACAGGCTGACAAGGGGAGGAACGCTTACAATGAATGAAATGATCAAGTTTTTGCAGACGAACGGCGGAGAACTGTTATATAAAACGTGGGAGCATTTATACATTTCGATCATCGCCGTCATATTAGGCATTGTCGTCGCCGTTCCGCTCGGAGTGGCGCTGACGAGAATGAAAAAGGGCGCAGGCGCCGTCATCGGCGCCGTCAACATTGTGCAGACCTTGCCGAGTCTCGCGATACTGGCATTTTTTATCCCGCTGTTAGGCGTGGGAAAGGTGCCCGCGATCGTCGCGCTGTTTTTCTATTCGGTGCTGCCGATTCTCCGGAACACGTATACAGGCATTCAAGGCGTAAACAAAAATCTGCTGGAATCGGGAAAAGGCATCGGGATGACGGTCTGGGAGCAGATCAGGCTTGTGGAACTGCCGCTTGCGGTTCCGGTGATCATGGCGGGCATCCGCACATCCACCATTTATCTGATCGGCTGGGCGACGCTTGCTTCCTTTATCGGGGGCGGCGGGCTCGGAGACTATATTTTTATCGGCCTGAATCTCTATCAGCCTGAATATATTATCGGCGGCGCCGTGCCCGTCACCATTTTAGCCATTATCATTGATTATCTGCTGGCGGCGACGGAACGGAAGGTGACGCCGAAAGGGCTGAAAGGACTGAAGGAAGTATCATAAGGAGTTGGCTGTTTTGAAAAAAAACCAAAAGAGATGGATGTGCGCACTGGCGCTGTCGGCTGCTCTGCTTCTAGGCGGCTGTTCCCTTCCCGGCCTGAGCGGGGCTTCCGATGATACGATCAAAATCGGGGCGCAAAGCATGACGGAATCAGAAATTATCGCCAATATGATCGCACAGATGATTGAACACAATACAGACTTGAATACGGCATTAATTAAAAACCTCGGATCGAACTATGTCCAGCAGCAGTCGATGCTCGGCGGTGAAATCGATATCGCCGCGACGCGCTACTCGGGAACGGATTTAACGAGCACCCTTGGCATGGAAGCGGAAAAAGACCCGAAAAAAGCATTATCCATCGTCCAGAAGGAATTTGAGAAACGCTTCCATTACAAATGGTTTGATTCTTACGGATTTGAGAACACGTACGCTTTTACCGTCACGAAAGAGCTTGCGGAAAAAGACCATTTAGACAAAGTGTCCGACATTAAGAAGCATGCCGATCAATTTAAGCTCGGTGTAGACAATGCGTGGCTGAAAAGAAAAGGTGACGGCTATAAAGGCTTTACCGACACGTACGGCTTTGAATTCGGCACAACCTATCCGATGCAGATCGGACTTGTATACGATGCCGTGAAAAACGGGAAAATGGATGCCGTCCTCGCCTATTCAACGGACGGACGGATCAAAGCGTACGATCTGAAAATTTTAAAAGACGACAAGCAGTTTTTCCCGCCGTATGACTGTTCGCCGGTCATTCCCGACAGCGTGCTGAAGCAGCATCCTGAACTGAAGGGCATTGTGAATAAACTGATCGGCAAAATTGATACGGAAACGATGCAGGGATTGAATTACGAGGTGGACGGCAAGCTGAAAGAACCGTCCGTCGTCGCTAAAGAATTTTTGGAGAAACATCATTATTTTGAATAAGAAATGAGGTGGGGCAAATGGAAGTGCTGCAGCAGCTCGGCACTTATTATTCTCAAAACGGCGCCTATGTGCTTCAGGAGTTTTACCGCCATTTTCTCATGTCGGTATACGGCGTTTTATTTGCGGCGATCGTCGGGGTTCCGCTCGGCATCTTCATTGCCAGGCACAGAACATTAAGCGGCTGGGTATTCGCGGTGACAAACGTGATTCAGACCGTGCCGGCGCTTGCGATGCTTGCGGTGCTGATGCTCGTCATGGGGCTCGGCGCCAATACGGTGATATTGTCGCTGTTTTTATATTCGCTTCTTCCGATCATCCGGAATACGTACACGGGAATCGCCAGCATTGAACACGCTTATCTTGAATCGGGAAAAGCGATGGGCATGACCAAATTTCAGGTGCTCCGCATGGTGGAGCTGCCGCTTGCGCTTTCCGTCATCATGGCGGGGCTGCGGACGGCGCTCGTCATCGCGATCGGCATTACGGCAATCGGTACGTTTGTCGGCGCGGGCGGACTCGGTGACATCATTGTCAGGGGCTCAAACGCCACGAACGGAACCGCGATTATTTTGGCCGGCGCCATTCCGACAGCGCTGATGGCCGTTATCGCAGATCTTGTGATGGCATGGCTGGAGCGGGCGCTGAGTCCGGTGAGAAAGAAAAAACGAACCAAAGCGCCGAATGCGGCATGAAAAAAACGCCTTGCGGGTCAGGGCGTTTTTTTCTTATGGCTTCGGAACATGCTTGAAAATTTCTTCGCTTTCAAAAAACTCGATCAGGCGGCTGATCCAGTTGTAGTAATCAAGCCAATCCTTTAATTCTTTCAGCAGTTCGTTGATTTTTTCCTCAGCTTCTTCCGGCACGCCGTTTTCAAGGACGGCCGTCAGTTCGCGGTTCAGCTTTTTATGCATCATTTTATTTTTGCTGACGACCTTGCTCCATGTGGCCGTAAACAGCGTAATAAAGGTCTGGTAATAATCCTGCTCGACGTCGTATAAATCTTTGCGGACGCCTTTTTCAAACACTTTTTCCGCCAGATTGACGTCAAGCATTTCACGGACCGCCTGGCTCATTCTCGTCTTGCTCATGCCGGTCGCTTCTGATAATTCAGTTAAGGTCATCGGCTTGCGGTTCATATAAATAATGCCTAAAATGCGCCCCACCGTCGCGGGCATTCCGAATGTATGCATATTTTCAGCGATTCGTTCTATCAAATGATCTTCAGCTTGTTCGATTACGTGTAACGGATCTTTCTCCAACAGTTTCAATCCTTTCAGTCAGCAATTCCGATGTCAATATACCACATTTTTAAACCGGCGGAAATGCTCTTCCGAGAGAATTTGGCAGTAATCCGGAGCAATAAGAAGAACTTTGCCGGTCAATACGGGTTAATCAGTGCTTACACAACCTTTATATATAATATGGACAAATTGTAAACTTTTTAATTTACAAAGTTTAATTTATAATGGGAAACGTTCAATTGTCTGAAAAGTTAAATTTGGATTTAACGAATTGAATAAACTTAATCATGGAGGTGTGAGTGTTTGCTGACATTAGAAAATGTCTCGAAAATGTATAAAGGCGGGAAAAAAGCCGTCAACAGCATCAACCTGAATATCGCCAAAGGCGAATTTATTTGTTTTATCGGACCGAGCGGCTGCGGCAAAACGACGACGATGAAAATGATCAACCGCTTAATTGAACCGACAGAAGGCAGAATCCTGATAGAAGGCCGAAACATTATGGAACAAGACCCGGTGGAACTCAGAAGAAGCATCGGCTATGTCATCCAGCAGATCGGGCTGTTTCCGCATATGACCATTCAGCAGAACATTACGCTCGTTCCGAAGCTTTTAAAGCATCCTGCCGAAAAACGGAAGGAACGGGCGCGGGAGCTTTTAAAGCTCGTTGATATGGGGCCTGAATATTTAGACCGTTACCCTCATGAACTGAGCGGAGGACAGCAGCAGCGAATAGGTGTATTACGGGCACTTGCCGCAGAGCCGCCGCTCATCTTAATGGATGAACCGTTCGGGGCGCTTGACCCGATTACGAGAGATTCCCTTCAGGAAGAATTTAAAAAACTGCAAAAAACCTTACATAAAACCATCGTATTTGTTACCCATGATATGGACGAAGCCATCAAGCTTGCGGACAGAATCGTCATTCTGAAAGCGGGAGAAATCGTCCAGGCCGGAACGCCTGATGAGATTCTCAGATTTCCGGCGAATGAATTTGTTGAGGAGTTTATCGGCAAGGAACGGCTGATCCAATCATCCAGCCCTGATATTGAACGGGTGGAGCAGATCATGAATCCCGATCCCGTGACGGTAACACCTGAGAAAACACTGTCAGCCGCCATTCAGCTGATGCGTGCCGAGCGGGTGGATTCGCTGCTCGTCATTGATGAAAAGAACGTTCTCCAAGGTTATGTCGATGTGGAGATGATTGACCGCAAACGAAGACAGGCGGTAACCGTCGCGGAAGTGCTTGAGCGGGATCTGTACACGGTCAGAAGCGGCACTCTGCTCCGCGACGCCGTCCATAAAATTTTAAAAAGAGGCATGAAATTTGTGCCGGTCCTTGATGAAGCCGGCCGATTAACGGGAATCGTGACAAGGGCAAGCCTCGTTGACATCGTCTATGACTCCATCTGGGGAGAAGAGAATCAGCTCGCGGTGATGTCATGAGGAGGCTTCAATTGATATGAATCAGACCGTGCAATTTTTACAGGCAAATGGAGGAGAGATGCTTTATAAAACATGGGAGCATCTGTACATCTCATTAATCGCCGTCATGGCGGGCATTTTCGCCGCCGTTCCGCTCGGCGTCCTGCTGACGAGGATGAAAAGAGGAGCCGGCGCCGTCATCGGCATCGTCAACATCATTCAAACCTTGCCGAGCCTTGCCATTCTTGCGTTTTTTATTCCGCTTTTAGGCGTAGGAAAGGTCCCGGCCGTTGCGGCGCTGTTTTTCTATTCCATGCTGCCGATTCTCAGAAACACGTATACGGGGATTCTCGGCGTCAATCGGCATCTTCTGGAATCGGGAAAAGGAATCGGCATGACGGCATGGGAGCAGATCAGGCTTGTAGAGCTCCCGCTTGCCGCTCCGGTCATCATGGCGGGCATCAGGACGTCTTCGATTTATTTAATCGGCTGGGCGACACTCGCCTCCTTTATCGGCGGAGGCGGGCTGGGAGATTACATTTTTATCGGCTTGAACCTTTATCAGCCGGAGTATATTATCGCAGGCGCCGTTCCGGTCACAATGCTGGCGGCAGCCGTCGATTATATGCTGGGGATGACAGAACGGAAAGTCACGCCTGACGGGCTGAAGAGCATAAAGGATGCTTCATAAGGAGGAGGTCTCTCATGGGGAATAGATGCAAAAAACGGCTGCTCGCAATCGCCTGTATCGGCATGCTGCTCCTTGGCGGATGCTCGCTCCCGGGATTGAGCGCCGCATCGGAGGATACCATTAAAATCGGCGCGCAAAGCATGACCGAATCAGAAATTATCGCGAGCATGCTCGGACAGATGATCGAACATCACAGCGGGTTGAAAACATCCGTTATTAAAAATCTCGGTTCCAACGCCGTACAGCAGCAATCCTTGATCAACGGTGATATTGATATCGCCGCTACGCGCTATACAGGTGACGCGCTGACCGGGACGCTTCGCATGGAGCCGGAAAAAGACCCGGACAAAGCGCTGCGGCTCGTTCAGCGTGAATTTCAAAGCAGATACGACATGAAATGGTTTGATTCTTACGGCTTTGATAATACATACGTCTTTACCGTTTCCGGACAGCTTGCCCGCAAGTACCATTTAGAATCGGTATCCGATGTCAAAAAAGAAGCGTCTCATCTGAAATTCGGCGTAGATAACTACTGGATGAAGCTGAGAGGCAACGGATATCAGGATTTTATGAAAACATACGGAATGTCATTTGAAGGCACGTATCCGATGCAGATCGGCCTCGTTTACGACGCGCTGAAAAGCAGAAAGATGGATATCGCGCTCGCTTATTCCACCGACGGAAGAATCATCGCTTACGGACTGAAAACGCTGATGGATGATAAGCAGTTCTTTCCTCCGTATGACTGTTCACCCGTCGTTCCGGATCAAGTATTAAAAGAGCATCCCGAACTGGAGGGCGTGATCAATAAAATGATCGGCGCGATTGATACAAAGATGATGCAGAAAATGAATTACGAAGTTGACGGCCGATTAAAAGAGCCGTCCGTCGTAGCTAAGGAATATTTAGAAAAACATCATTACTTTGAATAACGGAAAGGAGATGTGCGGATGGACACGATGAAGGAGCTGTTTACGTATTACGCTCAAAACGGCAGCTATGTTCTGTATGAGTGCTGGCGGCACTTTCTCATGTCGGCGTACGGCGTCGTTTTCGCCGCCGTTTTCGCCATTCCGGCCGGAATTGTGACAGCCAGGCACGGGCGTCTCTCCGGCTGGGTGTTTGCTGTGGTGAATGTGATTCAAACCGTTCCGGCGCTGGCGATGCTCGCCGTCCTGATGCTTGTCATGGGACTCGGCGCCAATACGGTCATCACGGCTTTGTTTTTGTATTCCCTGCTGCCGATTCTCAGAAATACGCACACGGGCATTATCAATATCGAGCATGCTTATCTGGAGTCGGGAAAAGCGATGGGCATGACGAAATACCAAATCCTTCGTATGGTGGAGCTGCCGCTTGCGCTTTCCGTTATTATGGCGGGTCTCCGAACGGCGCTCGTCATTGCCATAGGCATCACGGCGATCGGCACCTTCGTCGGGGCTGGCGGCCTCGGCGATATGATCGTCAGAGGGTCGAACGCGACAAACGGAACCGCCATTATTCTGGCGGGCGCCATCCCGACCGCGCTGATGGCGGTGGCCGCAGACCTGCTGATGGCGTGGCTGGAACGAGCCCTCAGCCCGGTGAAAAAACAAAAAAGAAAGCTGATCGTACGCTCAGCCTCATGAAAAAAAGCATTCTTCCGCGTGAAGGATGCTTTTTTTGATTTCTTGATTAAATTTTGATAACTGCGCTGTAAAGTCTTACTTATCAAATAACAAAGCAGAGGGGTAATCAAATGAGCAACATCATAGAAACGAGACAGCTGCAAAAATCATTCGGCAGACAACAGGCAGTGGCTGATGTGTCTCTATCAGTAAAACGCAACAGTATATACGGCCTGCTCGGTCCGAACGGCGCGGGAAAATCAACAACACTTAAAATATTGACCGGCATGCTGCAGCAAACATCCGGCGAGGTTCTGTTCGACGGACATACATGGAAGCGCGAAGACTTGAAAAGCATCGGTTCCCTGATTGAAGCGCCGCCGCTTTACAGCAACCTGACAGCCGCTGAAAATCTGAAAGTCCGCTGCGTTATGCTCGGACTGCCTGATTCAAGAATTGCGGAAGTGCTGGAAATCACGGGATTAACGGGAACCGGAAAAAAGCGCGCCGGACAATTTTCCATGGGAATGAAACAGCGTCTCGGCATTGCGTTAGCATTATTAAGCCGTCCGTCGCTATTAATTCTTGATGAGCCGACAAACGGATTGGACCCGATGGGAATTCAGGATTTGCGGGAATTTATCCGCTCCCTCCCCGGACAGGGCATGACGGTTATTTTATCAAGCCATCTGTTATCAGAAGTCGAGCAGATTGCAGACCATATCGGGATCATCAGTGACGGCGTTTTAGGATATCAGGGAGAAATCAGCCGGGAAGATGATCTGGAGCAGTTGTTTCTGGAGGTAGTCAAATCAACACGGGAGAAAGCGGGGACAGGAAAATGATTCAGTACATGCAGGCGGAACACCTTACATCTAAAAGAACATTTATCAGAAAGCTCATCATTCTGATTCCGCTTCTGAACACGGCTTTTTCTTTTCTGCTGAATACGGCTTATTTTATGACGGGCACGTTCAATTGGTGGGCGGTTATTTTCATGCCGCTCATGATTGCTCTGATGTGCGGTTTATCTGTTAAAAAAGAGAAAAAATCTGCGAATGACCGCGCGGTGTACTCACTGCCGGCAGATTTAAAAAGCATATGGCTCTCAAAAATAAGCTTGATCGCGCTGTATTCACTCCTGTCGCAAATCGTCTTTTTCATCATCATGTTTTTACTTGGCCTTGTATTTCCGGGAATTGCTGCGCTGCAGCTGAAAGGCGTTGAAGCAGGCTCCCTTTTATGGCTGACGACGCTTTGGGAAATTCCATTGTGCTTATGGATTGCCAGGCAGTTCGGATTTACGGCAGTCATTCTCGTGAATATGATCGCCGCTTTTGTTTTGGGTATTGTGCCGGCGTCCGGTTCATTGTGGTGGCTGAGCCCATGGAGCTGGTCAGTCCGGGTGATGTCACCGATTCTCGGGATCCATCCGAACGGAATTCCGCTTCCCGCAGACAGCGGCTTATTAAACGGAAACGTGATCTTTCCGGCTATTATTCTTTCTATCCTTTCTTTTATCGCAATAAGTTTGATTTCCGCAGTGTCTTTTTCAAAAGGGGGAAACCGGTCATGACCGTGCTTTTACGATATATGTGGGCCGATGTATTAAAAATGAAGCGCACGCCGCTCATATGGATGCATGTTGCGGCGCCGGTTTTATGCGCGGGATTTTTCCTTTTGTTTTTGTATATGTATGGAAGGATTCAGGAGCCTTATGAGCTGTACAGCGTCTTCTTCAGCGCGATTGCCGTTTTATACCCTTTCATCATCAGTATTGTCTGCGGCATGTCTGCCTCGGTTGAGGAACAGGCGGGCCATTTTCAGATGATGCTGGCGGTGCCGTATTCGAAAATCGTCAGTTTTGCGGGCAAGCTGCTTTTGCTGCTCCTATTGAATGTGTTATCGGCAGGTCTCGCCATCTGTCTTTATTTGGCGGGGATGAAATTTGTTCTTCACATCAATGATCTCCCCTATCTTACGTTTTTAAAAGGAGGGGCGTGGCTGATTGCCGGCAGTATTCCGCTCTATATGATGTCTTTTTTTGTCGGCATAAAGTACGGCATGGGACCGTCCGGGCTTTTAGGGGGTGCGGGATTATTAATGGCGGCGCTCATGAATACGGGACTTGGCGATATCATCTGGCGTTTTTTCCCGTGGGCATGGAGCGTGCGGCTTTCAGGCCTTGCAGGACTGCTGTATTTTGACAAAGTCAAAAAAGAGTTCCTCCCTTATGTAAGATACGATATGAGATTCGGAGAAATAATGTTATATTTTTCTATAGTGATATTATGTCTGGCCGGCCTCTATTGGTGCAGAAGATGGGAAGGGCGGCGTTCATATGAATAAAGGCAAGGAGCGATTCGGCCGGTGGCAAACATTTTAGCAATTGATGATGAAAAAGATATTCTCGTTCTGATCAGAAACATTTTACAGCGTGATCAGCATACAGTAACGATTCTGGAAAAAGCGGAGGATCAGTCATTGGATTTTTTTCAAGGCTATGATTTGATTCTTCTCGATGTCATGATGCCCGGAACGGACGGGATTGAACTCTGCCGGCAGATTCGGCCGCTGGTGGACAGCCCGATCCTGTTTTTAACGGCAAAGTCTGACGAAGAATCCATTGTGAAAGGCCTCATGACAGGCGCTGATGATTACATCACAAAGCCGTTCGGCGTACAGGAATTGATGGCAAGGGTAAACGCGCATGTCAGAAGGGAACGGCGGGAAAAGCATCAGACGAAACGGCTGATATCAGGATTCATGTTTGATTTTGACAATAAAGAAGTGTGGATGGATGACCGGAAACTGCCTCTTACGAAAAACGAATATAAAATCGTTGAATTTCTGGCACAGCATAAAAACAGAACATTCTCACGGGAGCAGATTTACGAGGAAGTGTACGGCTTGGACGGCGATGCGCTGTATTCAACCATTACGGAGTTTATCAGAACCATCCGGAAAAAATGTAAAGAACACGGGGCTGATCCAATTAAAACGGTGTGGGGTGTCGGATACAAATGGGAATAGCAAAAGGAAAATCCAGCATCCGCAAAGAGCTTGTCAAATTTACCATCACGCTGTGTCTGAGCACGATGGGGGTGGCGGCATTATGTGTCGCCTTAAATGCCATTGCCATGAATGCCGGAGCGATCCTGCCCGCAAACTACAGCGAGCATGAGGCGGAACAGATCAAACCCCGCCTGAAATCAGCGGAAAAGATAACAGAAGATATGATTCCCGCAGGTATGACATACGCCGTTTTTGATAAAAAAACAAAGCGGATGACAAAAGGAACGATGACGGAACAAGATGCGGCCAACGCCAGAAAAAAGATTCAGCATCAGCCGTATTTTAATTATGCTCAAAAAGGATTCATGGTGATAAATCGGAAAGATGAATACGGCGTTCTCCAATATTCACTCAGGTCGGAATTTCAGTCGCCGCTGTTAAGGCGCTATCTGCCGAATTATGAATGGACGGGTCTTACGATTCTGATCACTTTGCTTCTTTTGACCGTTTTTATTGTGACGACGCGTTTCGCCAATCAGCTGAGACGGCATTTCAGCACACTCAGCTCCATTACGGCAAGCATTCAAAAACAGAATTTAAATATCAATCCAAAAAGGTCGCGTATAAAAGAATTTGACGATGTCATTGACTCTCTGCTGAAAATGAAAGACGCGCTTCAAGCATCTCTGGCGGCGCAGTGGGAGGCGGAGCGGATAAAGAAAGAACAGATCGGCGCGCTTGCGCATGATATTAAAATTCCGGCAACGATCATTAAAGGAAATGCCGAGCTGCTTCAGTTAACAGAGCCTGATGAGGAGCAGGCGGAATATGCGCAGTATATTCTGGATGCCGGAAACAAAATCGAGCATTATGTCGGACAGCTGATCCAGCTTTCTAAAGCGGAGGAGGCAGTTGCCGTTCATGTGGAATATACTGACCTCAAAGAGTGGATTCAAAACATATATCGTGACGCGGCGGCGCTTGCGGGGCCGAAGCAGATTGATCTCGTCCTCAGCGAACGGGGAATTGACCGAATAGAAGCGCCGATCGATCATGAGCTGCTCCACAGGGCGGTCATGAATATCGCGGCAAATGCCGTCGACTATACGCCGGAAGGAGGGGAAATCCGTGTGGACGTCCTGTGCACCGATTCCGCCCTCCATCTTGCCGTATCCGACAGCGGAAGCGGGTTCTCGCCGGAAGCGCTGAAAAGAGCGACACAGCTTTTTTACACGGAGGATAAAAGCAGACATTCGGCGGGGCATCACGGCATGGGGCTTACATTCGCCCATCATGTCGTACATCTTCACCACGGCGAATTAATACTTGAAAATCAGGAGTCTGGAGGAGCCCGGGCGGAGATTCGAATTCCGCTGGAAGGCGTCAGACAAAAACAAGCCCTGCACGTATGAGGGCTTGTTTTTCTGTTTCCATGTTTCTTTGAGAAAGGCAAAAATAAAAACGGCTGCCCGTTTGAGAGATCAGCCGCTTATGCGGAAAAGAGTTTATCAGGAAGGATTAATCCATTGTGAAGACCACTTGGAAATTTCCTCTAAAATAGGGGCTAATGCGCAGCCTTTTTCCGTTAATGAATACTCAATGCGGACAGGCGTTTCGGGGATAACATCCCGTTTGATGACACCTTCTGTTTCAAGTTCTTTCAGACGTTCTGACAAGACTCTTCCGCTTAAATTCGGAAGCGCCGCTTCAATTTCGCTAAATCGCTGCTGTCCGTTCAATAACTGAAAGACGATTAGAGCCACCCAGCGTTTACTTAGGATGTCGACCGCTTTTTCGAATCTGGGGCACATTTCTGATTGGTTCATGCTTTTTCACCTCGTCTTCTGCTATTATACCGCAAAATCGGAGGGAACGTATGTCTGGCGCTCGTTAAGTTGGGAGGGGATCAAAAAGAGGATGAGGAATCCGGGGAGCGCTTTTTCGCTTCAGCCGCGATAAAGTCAAAGTATTTGCTGACGCTTTCAATATCTTCTTTTGTGAAGTGCTGCCACTTTTTGCTGTCAAACAGCGGCAGATGCTCCGCGCCTCTGTCAACGGCGGTCTGATAGATGGCGCAGATGGATTGATAGCTTTCGGATGTTTCGCGGATTTCCTCCTGAAATGCCTTGATGTGTCCGGCCCGCGCCATTAACTCCTCGTACGGAATTTTTAATGTATCCGCCAATTTTCTGATGGTCGCCGGTTTAGGAATGCCGCGGTGCCCGTTTTCAATTCTGGAAATGGTCGCCGAGCTGACGCCGGAATAGACGGCAAGCTGATTGACGGTAAGCTTCCGGGCGCGGCGCAGCTCTCTTAATTGCTTTCCGAATGTGTTCAATAAGATCGCCTCACATGTGCAAAGTCATGAGTCTTCATTTGTTCTTTTTTTGGCTTCCGCCGCTAAGAACGCAAAGTATTTATCAAGCAGAACCAAGTCTTCTTTCGACAGGTGCCGCCAGTTCTCCCGCTCCAATAGGGATAAATCATGCAGCTCATACGTTTCGGCTTTTTCCAGCAAGGTGCAGCCCGTGTCGTACGGGGCTCTCGTTTCCTGGACGGTCTCTATGTATCCCGCCGTCTTCATCAGTTCCTCATACGGGATTTTCAACGCATCTGCGAGCTTTTTAATGGTTGCAGGTTTCGGCACCCCGCGTTTGCCGTTTTCAATCCGCGAGATTCCCGCGGCGCTGACGCCTGAATACGTTGCCAGCTGGTTCACTGTCAGATGCCTTTTTTCCCGCAATGTCCGCAATTGTTTCCCGAAGCTTTCCACAGTCTCTCCCCCTCCCGCGGTCTATTTATATTCTAGTATGTTTATTGACTAAAGGGAATAGCCAGGCTGGAAAAGTATTGACAAAAGTTAACAAAAGCCGTATCTTATGTATAAGAAAGAAAGTATTTGACAGAACGGAAGGTGAAGAAAGTGGTCGAAAAGATACAGATCAGAAGAGATTATGTGCTGCAGTATATGGTCAATAATGACTACTCGTTAAACCAGCTCGCCCTGGAGATCGGAATATCTCCCGCCACACTGAGCCGTGTACTGAATGGAGAGCGGAGGCCGGGACAGCTGGTCATCGGAAAAATGCTCTATTACTTTGACATGAAATTTGAAGATCTTTTTTACTACGACTTTGTTGACAAAAGTCAATGATGATGGAAGATTCAAACGCATTTCCGTTTTTCTGACATGATGTGCACCGATACGGCGTGACATGCCTTTGTTTTTCATGTAAAATAGAAGCAATGTAGGCCAGTCAGTCTGGAGGTGTATGGGATGCACACATTATTGATTACCTTATTGGTTATCGTCAGTATTGCACTTATTATTGTTGTATTGCTTCAAACCAGCAAAAGCGCCGGTTTATCGGGTGCAATTTCAGGCGGGGCGGAGCAGCTTTTCGGAAAACAGAAAGCAAGGGGCCTTGATCTGATTCTTCACCGCACAACCGTTGTGCTGGCAGTCTTGTTTTTCGTGTTGACGATTTCGCTGGCGTATATCGTATAAGGCAATGTTTGTATAAGGTCTGATTTAATATCAGGCCTTTTTCTTGTTGAGAGACGGCGTTTGTTTCTCGCAAAACTGTGGAAAACTAAATTGAATGTGCAAAAAAGGGGTTATGAGCATGAAAATTGTGACACCAAAACCATTTACATTTAAAGGCGGAGACAAAGCGGTGCTTCTGCTGCACGGATTTACGGGAAATACGGCAGACGTCAGAATGCTCGGCCGCTACTTGAATGAGCGCGGCTACACTTGTCACGCGCCTCAATATAAAGGGCACGGCGTTCCGCCGGAAGAGCTGGTACATACGGGGCCTGAAGATTGGTGGAAAGACGTCATGGACGCTTATGAATATTTACGGTCTGAAGGCTATGAAAACATTGCGGCCTGCGGACTGTCGCTTGGCGGGGTTTTTTCATTGAAATTGGGTTACACTGTACCCATAAAGGGAATTGTTCCTATGTGTGCGCCGATGCACATTAAAAGTGAAGAGGTTATGTACGAAGGAGTTCTTTCCTACGCGCGCAATTATAAAAAATTCGAAGGAAAACAGCCGGAGCAGATTGAAAAGGAAATGAAGGAGTTTGAAAAAACACCGATGAATACGCTCAAATCGCTTCAAGAGCTGATTGCCGATGTGCGCAAAAACGTCGACATGATCTATTCCCCGACATTTGTGGTTCAGGCACGGCATGACCATATGATCAATACAGAAAGTGCGAACATCATTTACAACGAGGTGGAAACGGACGACAAGCAGCTGAAATGGTATGAAGAATCAGGCCATGTCATTACGCTCGATAAAGAACGGGACCTCGTTCATCAGGATGTGTACGAATTTTTAGAGAAACTCGATTGGTAACAAACAGGAGGTCGAATAATGGAAAAAGAAGCGTTTATGGACCGTCTTCTCGCGTTTATGAAGGAAGAGGCGTACAAGCCCCTTACCGTTCAGGAACTCGAGGAGATGCTGAACATCACGGAAGCAGATGAATTTAAAGAGCTGGTAAAAGCGCTGGTGGCGCTCGAGGAGACGGGACAGATCGTCCGCACCAGAAGCAACCGCTACGGGCTTCCGGAAAAAATGAATTTAGTAAAAGGAAAAATTTCCGCGCATGCGAAAGGATTCGCGTTTTTATTGCCGGAGGATACCTCTTTAAGCGATGTGTTTATTCCGCCGAATGAGCTGAATACGGCCATGAACGGCGATATCGTCATGGTGCGGCTCAATTCCCAGTCAAGCGGATCGAGACAGGAAGGCACGGTCATCCGCATCCTGGAAAGAAGCATCGACCGCGTCGTGGGCACATACACAGAAACGAAAAGCTTCGGCTTTGTCATCCCGGATGATAAGAAAATCACGAGTGATATTTTTATTCCGAAACATGCCAATAACGGCGCTGCGGAAGGCCATAAAGTCGTCGTCAAACTGACAAGCTACCCTGAAGGCAGAATGAACGCCGAAGGAGAAATCGTTGAAATACTCGGCCATAAAAATGATCCGGGCATCGATATTTTATCCATCATCCATAAACACGGCCTGCCGGGGGACTTTCCGGCTGAAGCGATGGAGCAGGCAACAAGCACGCCCGATACCATCGATGAAAAAGACATCAAAAACCGCCGTGATCTCCGCGATCAGGTCATTGTCACCATTGACGGCGCGGATGCGAAGGATCTGGATGACGCCGTCACCGTGACAAAGCTTGATAACGGCAGCTACAAGCTCGGCGTCCATATTGCCGACGTCAGCCATTACGTCACGGAGAATTCCCCGATTGACAAAGAAGCGCTGGAAAGAGGGACAAGCGTATACTTGGTTGACCGGGTCATTCCGATGATTCCGCACAGACTGTCTAACGGAATCTGTTCTTTAAATCCGAAGGTCGACCGGCTGACGCTTTCCTGCGAAATGACAATCAACCAGCAGGGGCAGGTAACAGAGCACGAGATCTTCCAAAGCGTCATTAAAACGACGGAAAGAATGACCTATTCAGATGTCAACCGGATTCTCACAGAAGACGACGCCGAGCTGAAAGAAAGATATGAGCCGCTCGTCCCGATGTTTAAAGACATGGAACGTCTGGCGGAAATTCTCCGGGCGAAACGGATGGACCGCGGCGCCGTGGATTTTGATTTCAAAGAGGCGAAGGTGCTCGTCGATGAGGAAGGCGCCGTAAAAGACGTCGTCATCAGAGAGCGCTCAGTAGCGGAAAAGCTGATTGAAGAATTCATGCTTGTCGCAAACGAAACGGTGGCCGAGCACTTCCATTGGATGAACGTGCCGTTTATTTACCGGATTCACGAAGAGCCGAACGCCGAAAAACTGCAAAAGTTCCTGGAGTTCGTCACGACATTCGGTTATATCGTCAAAGGGAAAGCCGGAGACATTCACCCGCGCGCGCTGCAAAGCATTCTTGATGAAGTACGGGACCGTCCGGAAGAAACGGTGATTTCAACCGTCATGCTCCGTTCCATGAAGCAGGCGAAATACGACCCGCAAAGCCTGGGCCATTTCGGGCTGGCGACTGAGTTTTATACGCACTTCACATCGCCGATCCGCCGTTATCCTGACTTAATCGTTCACAGGCTGATCAGAACGTATTTGATCAACGGACAATCGGACGAAGCGACTCAAGAAAAGTGGGCCGAACGCCTTCCGGAAATCGCTGATCATACGTCAACGATGGAACGTCGCGCCGTTGATGCAGAGCGGGAAACGGACGATCTGAAAAAAGCGGAATATATGCTTGATAAAATCGGCGAGGAATTTGACGGCATGATCAGTTCCGTCACGAATTTCGGAATGTTTGTCGAGCTGCCGAATACGATTGAAGGTCTTGTGCACGTCAGCTTTATGACGGATGATTATTACCGTTTTGACGAGCAGCATTTCGCCATGATCGGTGAACGCACGGGCAACGTTTACCGCATCGGAGACGAAATCACGGTCAAAGTCGTCGACGTCAATAAAGATGAGAGAAACATCGACTTTGAAATTGTCGGCATGAAAGGCACCCGCCGTCCGAGAGAAACGACAGGCGACCGCAGAAAACGCGGCAGACCGGCGCGGAAACGCGTGTTAAACAGCAATACCCCGGCTTCACCGCCGAAATCGGAGGAAAAAGGGGAATGGTTTACAAAACCGAAGAAGAAAAAGAAAAAACGCGGTTTCCAAAACGCGCCGAAACAAAAACGCAAAAAGAAGAAGTAAATGCGAAAAGCAAATGGGGCAAAATGCTCTGTTTGCTTTCTTTCGCAAGCCGCATTTTCATTGTCGCGGAACGCTCCATTTGCTAAAATAAAGCGTATCGCACACATGAACGGTTTTTGCGGAGAGAGGAGGATAAGGCATGCCAAAAGGATCAGGCAAAGTATTATCGCAAAACAAAAAAGCAAACCATGATTACTTTATAGAAGAAACCTATGAAACAGGCATCGTGCTGCAGGGAACAGAGATTAAGTCCATCCGCGCCGGCCGCGTAAACATGAAGGATTCCTTTGCGAAAATCGAGCGCGGCGAAGTGTTCCTCCACAACATGCACATCAGCCCGTACGAGCAGGGAAACCGCTATAACCACGACCCGCTCCGGACGAGAAAGCTTTTGATGCACCGGAAAGAAATCAATAAGCTGATCGGCCTGACGAAAGAGAAAGGCTATTCCCTCGTGCCGCTGAAGCTGTATTTGAAAAACGGCTTCGCCAAAGTGTTAATCGGCCTCGGAAAAGGGAAGAAAACATACGATAAACGCGAAGATTTAAAACGAAAAGACGCCAAAAGAGAAATCGAAAGAGCGTTCAGAGACAGACAAAAAGGCTTCTGATGCCTGAGCCTTGATGTGATGACTGCCCTATGCTATACTGTTCACACATCAGATTCACAGGCTGTTTATTGAAGATATTCCCAATTGAATTTGCCTGTGATCATGGTATAATAACAGTACAGCCAGTTGAGCAAGAGCTTGATAGATCTCCCGTATACCCTTAACAAGGGGACGTTACGGATTCGACAGGGATGGATCGAGCTTGAGCTGCGAGCCGAGAGGCGATCTCGTTAACACGCACCTAAATATAACTGGCAAAACTAAAAGTTTTAACCAAAACTTAGCACTAGCTGCCTAATAAACGCAGCGAGCTCTTCCTGACATTGCCTATGTGTCCGTGAAGAGCACATCCAAGTAGGCTACGCTTGCGTTCCCGTCTGAGAACGTAAGAAGAGACTGACAGACTAGCTCTCGGAAGGCCCGCCCGCAGGCACGAAGACGAGTGAAACACGAAATATGCAGGCTACGCTCGTAGACGCTTAAGTAATCGATGTTTCTGGACGTGGGTTCGACTCCCACCGTCTCCATACATAACAGAGGAACCGCAGTGCCGTCACATGACGCACTGCGGTTTTTTCATGCCGAAATCAAGGAGTGAAAGTGAATGGAAATCGTCATCATAGACGGAAAAGATGTTACAAGCACAGAAGCATTACACCGAATCTTAAAAGATCAATTAGATTTCCCGGACTACTATGGTGAAAATCTGAATGCCTTATGGGATTGTCTGACAGGCTGGATCGAACTTCCGCTGACTTTGGTGTGGAAGAATTTTGAGGCCAGTCAGAAGGCATTGGGTTCGGATGCTGATGATGTCTTGGAGCTGTTTCAAGAGGCTCAAGAAGAGTTAGGGAATCGATTTGTCATTCAAATCGATCAGCCGTCAGCCGGGACAACGGACAGGCACTAAAAAGTGCGTACTTCCCCTCATCTATTTTTCTATCCGATAATAGGGACGGAAGGTTTCAGGCTTTCGATTTCTGTCCATATATAAGAAGAGACTTGCGATAGGGAGGAATGGATGATGGATTTGCAGTTGAAAGGGAAGACGGCGCTTGTGACGGGATCTACGTCAGGCATCGGGAAGGCGATTGCGGCTTCGCTGATTGCAGAAGGTGCGGCCGTGATCATTAACGGCCGCCGTGAAGAAAAGGTGAACGAAACGATCCGGGAACTAGAGAAACAGACGCCGGATGCCCGTCTCTATCCGGCCGCATTTGATTTAGGCACGGCGGAAGGATGCGGCGCGATTTTTCAGCAGTACCCTGATGTGGATATTCTCGTCAACAATTTAGGAATCTTTGAACCTGCGGAATACTTTGATATTCCTGACGAAGAGTGGCTCCGGTTTTTCGAGGTGAATATCATGAGCGGCGTGAGGCTGACACGCCGGTATGCAAAGCGGATGATTGAACGGAAGGAAGGGCGGGTGATTTTTATCGCGAGTGAAGCGGCCGTCATGCCTTCTCAGGAAATGGCCCATTACAGCGCTACGAAAACGACGCAGCTGTCGCTGTCACGCAGTCTGGCCGAGCTCACGGAAGGGACGAATGTGACGGTGAATACGGTCATGCCCGGCTCCACGAAAACAGAGGGCGTCGAAACAATGCTCGAGTCGCTTTATCCCGGTGAAAACCTGACCGCGGCGGAGGCGGAGAGACGATTTATGAAGGAAAATCGTCCGACGTCGATCATTCAGCGATTGATCCGTCCGGAAGAAATCGCCCACTTTGTCGCCTTTTTAAGCAGCCCGCTGTCGTCTGCCATTAACGGATCTGCATTGCGGATCGACGGCGGCTTGGTGCGGAGTATTATATAAGATGAACGTAAAAAAAACCCCCGTAAAGCGGGGGTTTTTTTAATGCGGATCACGCTGAAACCGGCCGATGATCCTGCTGATTAAATCTTTTGTGGCGCAGTCAAAATGCTCTTCTTTTTGGTTTGTCAACAGCCCGACCGGCGGTGAAATTGTCAAGTTATTGATCGGAATGACCTTCGTGCCCTCGATCGGTTCTGAGTGCGCCGTCGCCGTAAAGATTGAGACGCCGATATTTTCCCTGACATAGTATTGATGAGCCATGCTGCTGGTCAGCTCCATTTTTCGATAGCGGCTGCCGATGGCCCGCTGCAGGTGCTGTTCAATTTGAATCCGGATCGGGCAATTGGCGGGCGTAAAAATCAGGCATTCATTTTCTAAATCCTCGAGATTAACGCTTGCTTTGGCGGCAAGGGGATGTCTGTCTGACACGATGACATTGAGCGAGTCATGGAAAAACGGATCGAAATAATTTTCCAGAATCAGCTCCGGCTCGCCGCATACGGCAAAATCAATGGCGCCCTCCAACAGCTTGCGGCTGCATGTATTGGCATCATCCACGCTGACATTGACCGACATGTCAGGATAATCATGTAAGAAACCCCGCAGTACGGCAGGGAAGATCAGGCTTGCCGTCGGTTCGGATATGCCGATCTGAATAAGGCCGGCCTGGCCCTGTCTGATGTCGGCCAAAGTATGGTCAAGCACCTCGTATTGCGCGAGAAGCTGCCCGGCCCGCTCATGAAACAGCCGCCCCGCCCTTGTCAGTTTCAGCTTCTTTCCCCGTTCAAACAGCTGCGCGCCTACATCCTGTTCCAGCTGTTTAATCCGCATTGAAATCGTCGGCTGTGAGTAGTTCAGAATTTCGGCGGCCTTATAAAAGCTGCCTGACTGTACGATGGTATGAAACGTTTTAATGGTGCGTAATTCCAACGAAATCCCCTCCCGGCTGTTCATTAATTTTCTTGAACCTTTCCTTTACTTTTTTTGATTAGTCAAATAAATCAGTTTGCTTTATAGTATAAACAATCAAAGCTTAGTAAACAAATTGGAATTATATATTTTTGCGGGGAGAGTGACTTGAATGAGTGAAGACATTTTTCGATTGGCTGAGAAAAAGGATGCGCCGGAGTTTTTAGAGCTGCTGTACAGCGCGTTTCAGCCGATCCGCAATTTGGAGATTGACTGGCCGTCGGCGCGGGCCGACATCGATATGGTAACAGAAAATATTGAAAATCATTCAGCCGTCGTGCTCGAACGGGACGGACGGCTTCTTTCAACAATTACGATCCGTTTTCCGTGGGAGAGTGACACGCCTCCGTCAAAATATCCGTTTGTCTGGTGGTTTGCGACGCTTCCTGAGCTGAAGGGGCAGGGCATCGGCAGCAAACTTTTGACTTATGTGGAAGAACACGTGCTGCGGGATACGCTGAAGGCCCCGGCCATCACGCTCGGCACTTCGGCGCGCAAGCATCCCTGGCTTGTAGATATGTACAGACGGAGGGGGTATGAAGTGTATTTTGAGCAGGAGAAAGACGGAGACATCGGAGTCATGATGAGAAAGGTGCTCATACCGGAGCGGTTTGACGCGTCGCTGTTAGGCACACCGAGCTGGGCGCAATGATAAAAAAACGGATCAGAGCCGGCTGTCTGCTTCTGCTGCTCGGCGTGCTGGCCGGGTGCGGGCAAGGAGAAAGCACAAAAGCCGGGAGCGGCGTGCAGACCGTCATTGTCGGCACGGGAACTGATTTTCCGAACATTGCTTTTATGGATGAAAAAGGCGAGCTGACCGGCTATGACATTGAAGTGATGAAAGCCATTGATAAACAGCTGCCGCAATACAAATTTGTCTTTAAGACGATGGATTTTTCGAATCTGCTCACAAGTCTCGGAAACCGGAAAATTGACGTGATCGCGCACAATATGGCGAAAAATAAGGAACGGGAGAAACGCTTTTTGTATCACAAGATCCCGTATAACTACTCGCCGATGTACATCACGGTGAAGGCGGATAATGACGCGATACACACGCTCCGGGATTTAAAAGGGAAAACCGTCATCGTCGGCGCGACGTCAAACGCGGCGGACTATATGACGGCATACAACAAAACCCACGGCAGCCCGATACATTTGAAATACGCCGGGCAGGGCAGCAATGATACAGCAAACCAAATTGAGACGGGACGCGCTGACGCCACCGTATCCACGCCGTTTGCCGTCGATTTTCAAAATAAGACGCACGCGTTCAAACAAAAAACGGTCGGTGATGTGCTGCTGGATACCGAGGTGTATTTTATGTTCAATAAAAACAGCCAAACCCTGGCGGACGATACGGATCGGGCGATTCAAAAGCTTGAGAAGGACGGCACATTGAAAAGGCTGAGTGAAAAATGGCTCGGCGCGGATTATTCAAAATCAAGTTTCACGAAATAACTGAAGCAGAAAACGGGGCGATCACATGAAAATAAGACTGGCGGTCATGTCATTAACAATTGCCGCAACGGCGGCGTTATCAGCCTGCGGCGCGGGCGGGGAGGCGGCATCAGGCAATCAGAAAAACGTGAAGAACATCACGGTCGGCACGGGAACTCAATTTCCGAATATTTGCTTTATTGATGATAAAGGCAAATTGACGGGCTACGACGTTGAGCTGGTGAAAGAGCTTGACAGGCGCCTGCCGGACTATCGTTTCACTTTTAAAACGATGGATTTCTCCAACCTGCTTGTCAGCCTCGGCCAGCATAAAGTCGATATCGTAGCCCATCAAATGGAGAAAAGCGCCGAACGGGAGAAAAAATTTCTGTTCAATCAAGTCGCGTATAACAACTTCCCGCTGAAAATCACGGTGCTTCAAGAAAACGGGAACATTCACGGCATTGATGACTTGAAAGGGAAGCGGGTCATTACGAGTCCGACGTCAAACGGCGCGCTTGTGCTGAAAAAATGGAATGAAAAACACGGCAGTCCGTTTGAAATCGCTTATGCAGGCCAAGGTTCAAACGATGCGGCCAATCAGCTGAAATCCGGCCGCGCCGATGCGACGATTTCTACGCCGTTTGCCGTCGATTTCCAAAACAAAACGAGCGCGATCAAAGAAAAAACAGTCGGCGGGGTGCTGTCAAATGCCAAAGTGTTCTTTATGTTTAACAAAAATGAACAAACGCTGAGCGATGACATTGATAAAGCCCTGCAGGAAATCATTGATGACGGCACGCTTAAAAAGCTGAGTGAAAAGTGGCTCGGCGCGGATTATTCAAAGGAGCAATATTAAGTGAAAAAGAGAGGGATCGGCAATGGAAAAAGCGTTTGATATCAGTATGATCGCGTCCTTTGTGCCGACATTGCTCGGGTATTTGCCCGTCACGCTGTATATATTGGCGGTGTCTTTGCTGTTCGGCTTTCTATTGGGGCTGCTTTTGGCGCTGCCCCGCATCTATCGCATTCCCGTTTTGAATCAGTTTGCGAAGCTGTATATCTCTTTTTTCAGAGGAACGCCTATCATGGTGCAGCTGTTCATTGTATTTTACGGTATTCCGGCGCTCACGGCGCTCGCCGGGATTGATACCTCCAAAATGGACCCTTTGTATGCGGCCATCGCCACGTATGCGCTGAGCAGCGCGGCAAGAGCGGCGGAAATCATCAGGGGAGGTGTGAACAGCGTCGACCGCGGGCAGGCGGAGGCGGCGTTCAGCATCGGGCTGAACGGGGGGCAGACATTCCGGCGCATCATTCTGCCGCAGGCGCTTGTGCAGGCCTTTCCCAACATCGGAAATATGGTGATCGGTTTCTTAAAAGATACATCACTCGCTTTTTCGATCGGGGTGATGGATATGTCGGGCAGAGGACAGACCTTGATTACATCGAGCAATCATTCTTTAGAAGTGTATATCTCGCTTTCTGTTCTGTATTATGCGGCCGCCCTTTTATTTGAACGTGTCTTCAGATGGGCCGAAAAACGAATCAAGAAAGATGAGACGCGCCTTGTGACGGTTTTTGACATGAGCGCGCACGGCTGAAAAGGAGGGAGAACAGTGGAGCTGGACATTCCATTTATCGGCACTGCGATAAAACAAATGATGAAAACTGTTCCGCTTACATTGGCGATGACGGTCATTCCGATTATTGCCGGATTTTTCATAGCTCTCGGCAATATCACGGTGCGTATATTCCGCATCAAATGGCTGCTGGCCTGCTCATCGTTTTACGTGTCTTTTTTCCGCAGCACCCCGGCGATTCTCCATATTATGCTGATTTATTTAGGGGTTCCGCTGATTGCCGATCAATTCAGCCGCGCGTTTCATCTCGGCTGGTCGGCCAATCAGATTCCGGTCGCCGTGTTTGTCATCATGGCACTGTCATTAACGGCAGGCGCTTATATGACGGAAATTCTCCGATCCGGGATCATGGCCGTCGATACAGGGCAGGCGGAGGCGGCATATTCAATCGGCCTGACGCGGGGACAGATGATTCGGCGCGTGGTTCTGCCGCAGGCGTTCATGATATCGCTGCCGAACTTCACCAATATAGGCATCGGCTTTTTGCATACCACTTCCATCGCGGCAATTGTTGCAGTGCCTGAAATTACAGGAACGGCGACGATTGCGGCATCCGATAACTATGCGTTTCTGGAAGCATTTATCGGGGCGGCCGTGATTTATTGGGGATTAACGCTGATTCTCGAAGCTGTAAACAGTCTGGCGGAAAAAAGAGCGGCCAGATATCAAGGAGGCGCATTATGATCGAAATCCGAAACATTCAGAAACATTTTGGCAGTCATCACGTGCTAAAGGGGATCAATTTAAGTGTCCGGAAAGGAGAAGTCGTGACCATCATCGGCCCGAGCGGTTCCGGGAAAACCACTTTTCTGCGCTGCCTTAATTTACTTGAGCGGCCGGATGAGGGCGCCATTTCGCTGCACGGTGAAGTCATTAACTGCAAAAAGCCTGCCAAAAAAGACATTCTCAGACTGAGGAAACAGACGGCGATGGTTTTTCAGCAATATCATTTGTTTTCGCATAAAACGGCGATTCAAAATGTCATGGAAGGCCTGACGGTCGCAAGGAAAATGAAAAAACCAGATGCGTACGCCATTGCCGAGCGGGAACTGGCCAAGGTGGGGCTTCAAGATAAATTGCACGCCTATCCGAATCAGCTATCGGGAGGACAGAAGCAGCGGGTCGGAATTGCCCGGGCGCTTGCCATTCATCCTGATGTGATGCTGTTTGACGAACCGACCGCAGCCCTTGATCCGGAGCTTGTCGGCGAGGTGCTCGAGGTGATGCTTAACATTGTGCGGACCGGCGCCACCATGATTATTGTCACACATGAAATGGAGTTTGCCAGAAGAGTGTCCGACCAAATTGTGTTTATGGATGAAGGAGCAATCGTGGAACAAGGAACGCCTGAGGAAGTCTTTTACAAGACGAAAAAAGAAAGAACGAAGAAGTTCCTCCGCCGCGTGCTGCCTGATTACGGTTATGACATAAAAGAGCGCATAAAGGAGCCTGTCGTATGATTCGTTTAAGCATTTTAGACCAAAGTGTCACCGCGGAAAACCAAACCGCAGAAGAAGCCTTGCGGCAAACGGTGAAATTGGCTCAGGAGGCCGAACAATACGGATATGACCGTTTCTGGGCGGCGGAGCATCATAACAATGAAGAGATAGCGGGATCAGCGCCGGAAATTGTTCTGGGGTATCTTGCCGCAAGCACGAAAAAAATCCGTCTCGCATCCGGCGGGGTGATGCTGCAGCATTACAGTCCCTATAAAGTGGCGGAGCAGTTCCGGGTTCTGTCCGCCCTTGCTCCCGGCCGTGTGGCGCTTGGTGTCGGCAAAGCGCCCGGCGGATTTCAGCTGTCAACCGATGCGCTGCAGCGGGAGCTTATTCAGCCCGCCCGTTTATTTGAAGAAAAGCTTGAGGAGCTGACTCATTTCATCCGAAATGATTTTCCGGACTCGCACCGCTACGCGTCATTGCGGCCGGCGCCGCATACTGAGTATGCGCCTGACCTCTTTTTGCTCGGCGGCAGCGCGGAAAGCGCGATATCCGCGGCCAAACTCGGCATTTCCTTCGTTTTCGCCTATTTCATAAACGGTGAAGAGGCTGCGTTAGAAAAAGCGCGCCACGCCTTTGACGAGCATCTGCCGAAAGGGTCGAAGGCGGAATTTCACCTTGCGCCGATGGTATTTACCGCGCATACAAAAGCAGAAGCGGAAAAACACGTGGTATCGCGTGAGTCGGTCAAAATCATTCTCGAAGACGGCAAAAAGGTGAATGTCGGTTCCCGGGAACAAGCGGCAGCGTTTCTTGAACAAGTCACGCAGCCATATAAGCTGATTACACAAAAGACGGGTGTGATTGCCGGGACAAAAGAAGAGACCGCCGCCGAGCTGCGACGATTATCCGTTCAATACAGCATTACTGATTTTGTGATTTTGTCGCCTATCAAAAACGCTGAGGAAAAACGATTGTCTTACCGGCTGTTAAGCGAAGCGGTGCAGCCGGCCCCACAATTATAGGAGGGATGAACATGAGTCATGAAGTAAACGTAGTGGTCTGGAGCAAACAGGGCTGCTCCTATTGCGATGAAGTGAAAGGATATTTGCGGGAAAAAGCCGGTGCATACGAAACAATTGATGTGACAGAGCGGGATGAATTGCGTGACGTGCTGCAGACGAAGTACGGCATCCGTCATGTCCCCGTCGTTGAAATCGGCAGCGGTGACAGCCGTGTGTATCAGGCCGTTACTCAAGTCGGCATTGAACATGTAGAACGGGCGCTTGCCGATTACGAGGGGAAAAAGGGGGAGAGAAAATGAGCCGGACGGATCTTATTCAATTCGGAGCCATGATTCACGGTGTCGGCGGCACAACGGACGGCTGGCGTCATCCCGACGCCGATCCGACAGCAAGCACGAATGCAGCGTTTTACAGGCAAAAAGCGCAGACTGCTGAAAGAGGGCTGTTCAGCTTTGCTTTTATTGCGGACGGCTTGTTCATTTCTGAAAAGTCCATCCCGCATTTCTTAAATCGGTTTGAGCCGATCACTATTTTATCGGCGCTTGCCGCCTCTACAACCCATCTTGGTTTAATCGGCACATTTTCCACATCGTTCACTGAGCCGTTCACCATCGCAAGACAGCTGATGTCTCTTGACCATATCAGCGGCGGCCGGGCGGGCTGGAATCTCGTCACCTCTCCGCAGGCGGGAGCCGCGCGCAATCACAGCAAAGAAAGCCTTCCCGACCACAGCCGGCGCTACGCCATCGCCCAGGAACATGTGGACGTGGTGCGCGGCCTGTGGAATTCCTGGGAAGAAGATGCCTTCGTCCGCAACAAAGAAACCGGGCAGTTTTTTGACCCTGACAAACTGCATCGCCTGTATCACAAAGGCGAGTATTTTCAAGTGGAGGGCCCGCTGAATATCGGCCGGTCCAAACAGGGAGAGCCGGTTGTTTTCCAAGCGGGGTCTTCAGAAACCGGCCGGTCGTTTGCCGCGAGGAATGCAGATGCAGTCTTTACGCACTCCAATTCACTTGAGGAAACGAAAGCTTTTTATGATGATGTGAAGAAGCGGGCGGCGGATTACGGCCGGGACGCTACCAAGCTGCGGATCTTTCCGGGAATCAGTCCGATTATAGCCGGCTCACAAGAAGAAGCGGAAGCGAAATACCAAGAATTCGCCGAGCTGATTCCGATAGAGAACGCTGTTAAATATGTGGCCAGATTTTTTGACGATTATGATCTGAGCCGTTTTCCGCTGGATGAGCCGTTTCCTGATTTGGGCGACGTCGGGAAAAACGCGTTTCAAAGCACGACAGACCGTATCAAAAGAGAGGCGAAAGCCCGGAATCTTACGCTGCGTCAAGTGGCGCGCGAAGCCGCGTTTCCGCGAACCCATTTTATCGGGACACCGGAACGTGTGGCGTCATTAATTGAAACATGGTTTCAGCGGGAAGCGGCGGACGGGTTTATCATTCACTCTGACATCCCCGGCATGCTTGAAGCCTTTGTGGATCAAGTCATACCGATCCTTCAGGAAAAGGGGCTGTACCGAAAAAGCTATCCGGCCGATACACTGCGGGGGAATCTCGGATTGGATATTCCGGCCTGCAGACCCAATCCGATTTTGAGCAGAAACTGAGGTTTCTGCTTTTTCTGCTGCTTGCCATTCCCGTCATTACAGCCTTTTCAAAAAAATATACTGATTTCGAGATATTATTGTTGCTAAATGATTTTTTTGTAACTATAATTATTACAGAATTGATCAGTATAAAAAAACATTCATATTTCATAATAAATGTGTGTGTAATCTGAAAACGAAAGGGCTGTTTATAATGGCAAAAGTACTTTATATCACTGCTCATCCTCATGATGAAAAGACATCTTACAGCATGGCGACAGGAAAAGCGTTTATCGATTCTTATAAAGAATCAAACCCGAATGATGAGGTTGTACATATCGACCTTTACAAAGAGAACATTCCTCATATCGACGCGGATGTATTCAGCGGCTGGGGAAAACTTCAATCCGGCACAGGTTTTGAAGAGCTTTCTGAAAACGAAAAAGCGAAAGTCGGCCGTCTGAACGAGCTGAGCGATCAATTCGCGGCAGCTGATAAATACGTATTCGTCACACCGCTTTGGAACTTCTCATTCCCGCCGGTTATGAAAGCGTACCTTGATTCCGTTGCTGTAGCCGGAAAATCATTCAAATATACAGAGCAAGGCCCGATCGGTCTGTTGACTGACAAAAAAGCGCTCCACATTCAGGCGCGCGGAGGCTATTACTCTGAAGGACCGGCGGCTGACATGGAAATGGGCCACCGTTACATCGGCATCATGATGAACTTCTTCGGCGTTCCTTCTTTCGACGGATTAATCGTTGAAGGCCATAATGCTGAACCGAATAAAGCACAGCAAATTAAAGAAGATGCGATTGCCCGCGCGAAAGAAGCCGGAAAATCATTCTGATCTTAAAAAAACCTCCCAGCTGACACGGCTGGGAGGTTTTTCATATTAAAGGGCAATCGTCCGTTTTTGTTCGCTGCTTTTCATCGCCGCTTCAATAACACGGATGACATCGATGCCTTCTTTTGCCGTAACGGGAAGCGGTTTTCCGTTTAAGATGCTGTCTGTCAGCAGTTTGTAGTACGTAAGGTAAGAGCCGTTCTCAGAGGGGATTGTTTCTGTATGCCGTTTTTCATCCGCTGCGGTTGTCAGCTCTCCGAAGTTGTCAGGATCATCGGCGCCCCAGCTGTCGTCAACCGGCTTTTTGCCCGCTAAAAGCGCATCTTCCTGCCCATCCATTCCGTATTTGATAAAGCTAGCATTCCGTCCGTGAATCTGATAGCGCGGGCCGCTTGCCGCATTCATGGAGCCGGATTGAAGGATGACTTGAAGCTTGCCGTAATGGAGGGCGGCCAGAAAATAATCAACGGTTTCGCTGTTGTCCCGCTGCTTCATCATATGTGCGGTGACGGATTCCGGCATTCCGAAAAGCAGAAGTGTCTGGTCAATAATATGTGAACCGAGATCATACAGCGTTCCCGTGGCGGGTCCGTTCTTTTCGCGCCATTTTTCCTGTACAACCGGGTTGTATAGATCGTAGCTGACTTGATATGTATGAATGTCTTGAAGCGCCCCGTCCCGAATCAGCTTTTGTATTGTTAAAAAGTCATTGTCCCACCGCCGGTTGTGATACACGCTCAGTAAGACGCCTTTATCTTCAGCCGTTCTTCTCAGTTCCTCCGCTTCTGCTGAAGTCGCCGTCATCGGTTTTTCCACGACGGTGTGTTTTCCCGCCAGGAGGCATTTCATCGCTGATTCATAATGCATTCCGCTCGGTGTCGTGACGATGACGAGGTCAATGTCAGGATCACCGGTAATGTCTTCAATCGCGCGCACGGCTTCAGCCCCCGGCAGATCACGTTTGACCTCCTCCGTTCTGGACGTCATGACTTTTTTGATCTGATAATCATCAAGGACGTCCAAAAGCGGCGCATGAAAGACTTTACCCGACAAACCATATCCCAATATGCCAACCTGTATCGTTTTCAATGAATTTCCCCCTCTTGATATGTGATAACAATATATACCCCGCGGGTGTACTGGTAAAACTTGTGTGTTGAAAATTTTTTACACCGGATTTTCAAGTCTGTATAATGAAGATAACGAAGAAAAAAACCGAGGTGGAAAATGGACAAACATACCGAGCATCAATCGTTAAATCATAAAAGCGCCAAAGAAAAAGACCAGATCCTGAACCGGCTGAAACGGATTGAAGGCCAAGTCAGGGGCATTCAGAATATGGTGGATAACGAACGATACTGCGTGGATATTCTCGTGCAGATTTCAGCCGTACAGGCGGCCATGCAGAAAGTCGCGTTTCATCTGCTGGAAGATCACGCCCATCACTGCGTAGCCGGCGCTATTGAGAGCGGAAACGGGGAGCAGGCGATTGCCGAGCTGCTTGATGTTGTGAAAAAAATCGCAAAATCGTAAAATAAAATGTTTTGAAATACCCTACAGGGGTATGGTAACATGAAGAAGAAAAAACAAGACGTGGAGGGAATCATCATGGAACAAAAAACACTGCAAGTCGAAGGCATGTCCTGTCAGCACTGCGTCAAAGCAGTAGAGACCGGAGTAGGAGAACTTAACGGAGTGACGGCGGTTCAGGTGAAATTGGAAGCCGGACAGGTGGATGTGACGTTTGATGAGAACAAAGTCTCCGTATCAGATATAAAAGACGCGATTGAAGATCAAGGTTATGACGTCGTATAGGATTTATCGCGCTGCGGAAACGGGCGCGGTTTTCTTTTATCATAATTATACCCCCCTGGGGTTTATGAAGAGAGATGAGGACATTGAGTGAACCGAAAGAAATGACCATTCAAGTGGGGGGCATGACATGCGCCGCCTGCGCTTCAAGAATTGAAAAAGGGCTGAAACGGATGGACGGCGTCAATGACGCTTCCGTCAATCTTGCGCTTGAGACTTCAAACATTTCCTATCACCCTGACAAAATCGAAGCAAGCGCCATAAAAGAAAAAATTGAAAAACTCGGCTATCACGTCGTGACGGAAAAAGCCGAGTTTCAGATTGAAGGCATGACATGCGCCGCTTGCGCCAACCGGATTGAAAAGCGCCTGAACAAAATAGGGGGAGTTGACAGCGCACCGGTGAATTTCGCACTGGAAACAGTCACCGTTGAATACAATCCGAAAGAGGTGACACCGAAAGAGCTGAAAGAGACCGTGGCAAAACTCGGCTACAGATTAGACGAGAAGAAAGCGGTTGATGGAGACGGCGGATTATCCCAAAAGGAGAAAGAGCAGCGAAAACAGCTGATCAGGCTGATATTTTCTGCCGTTCTCTCCTTTCCGCTTCTATGGTCGATGGTCAGCCATTTTTCTTTTACTTCTTTTATCTGGATGCCGGATATCCTGATGAATCCGTGGCTGCAATTCGCGCTTGCGACCCCGGTGCAGCTCGTCATCGGCTGGCCTTTTTATACGGGAGCGTACAAGGCGCTGAGAAACAAAAGCGCCAATATGGATGTTCTCGTTGCGCTCGGAACGACGGCCGCTTACGCATACAGCCTGTACATGACGATTGCGTCTCTCGGACGAGACGGACATGTTGAGGGGCTTTATTATGAAACGAGCGCCATTCTGCTGACTTTGATTTTGCTTGGAAAGCTTTTAGAGATGAAAGCGAAAGGCCGCTCATCAGAAGCGATTAAAAAGTTAATGAAGCTTCAGGCGAAGACGGCGGCGGTTGAGCGGGACGGCAAAGTACAGGTGATTCCGATTGATGAGGTCCGGACGGGGGACATCGTATACGTGAAACCGGGAGAACGCGTCCCTGTCGATGGCGAAGTGATTGAAGGCCATTCCGCAATTGATGAATCGATGATTACGGGAGAGAGCATGCCTGTCGATAAGTCTCCCGGAAGCACCGTCACCGGGGCGACGATCAATGCAAACGGCTTTCTCAAAATCAGAGCGGTAAATGTCGGGAAAGATACTGCGCTTGCACACATTATTAAAATCGTGGAAGAAGCCCAAGGATCAAAAGCCCCCATTCAGCGGCTCGCGGATCACATTTCAGGCATTTTCGTCCCGATTGTGCTGGGGCTGGCCGTGCTGACTTTTCTCATTTGGTATGTATGGGCCGCGCCGGGACAGTTTTCTGAAGCGATCGGCAAATTCATCGCCGTGCTTGTCATTGCCTGTCCGTGCGCACTCGGGCTCGCCACTCCGACGAGCATTATGGCGGGCTCCGGCCGCGCAGCTGAATTCGGCATTCTTTTTAAAGGCGGAGAGCATTTAGAAAAAACACAGCGTCTGACGACAATCGTACTGGATAAAACAGGAACGGTGACAAACGGCAGACCTGTTCTGACAGACGCCGTACCGGCAGAGGGAATGAACGAAGAGGAACTCCTGCGGCTGGCGGCGGCCGCCGAAACGGGATCAGAGCACCCGCTTGGAGAAGCCATCGTGTCAGGAGCCGAAAAACGGGGGATTGCCATCCCGAAAATCACCCGGTTCCAAGCCCGGATCGGTTCCGGAATATACGCCGAGGCTGACGGCAGAACGATTCTTGCCGGATCAAGACGGCTGATGGAATCAGAACACATTGAACATGAGGCGCTGCTTCCGCACATGGCCCGCTTGGAGGCGGAAGGAAAAACGGTGATGCTTATTGCGGCAGACGGCAAAGCGGCGGGGCTTATCGCAGTCGCCGATACAATCAAAGAAACATCTCCGGCCGCGGTGAAACGCCTGAAGGACATGGGGCTTGACGTCATCATGATGACCGGTGACAACAAAAAGACCGCAGAAGCCATTGCAAAAGCCGCGGGCATCGGCAGCGTGATCGCCGAAGTGCTTCCCGAACAAAAGGCGGCGGAAATTTCCCGGCTGCAAAAAGAAGGCCGGCGCGTGGCGATGGTCGGTGACGGCATCAATGATGCTCCGGCGCTGGCTGTGGCCGATATCGGAATGGCCATCGGCACCGGCACAGATATCGCAATGGAAGCGGCCGATATTACGCTGATCCGCGGTGACCTGAACGGCATTGCTGACGCCATCGGCATGAGCAGGCTGACCATGAGAAACATCAAGCAGAATTTAGGCTGGGCATTGGGATACAACAGCATCGGCATTCCGATTGCGGCGTCCGGCTTTCTGGCCCCGTGGGTGGCAGGCGCTGCCATGGCGTTCAGCTCAGTATCGGTCGTGCTTAATGCTTTGCGTTTACAGAAGGTGAAAAAAGACAAAATGGGCTGATGCCTGTTTTGTCTTTTTTATTGACACTTTATTCAAAGCCTGCATATAATAGAGAAAACACATATATGAGTATATGTTCATATATATAAATTCGTTTAGCTGTATTGATGTTATGGGAATCCTATTACGGAAAGTAGGGTGAGTCGAAAATGAAAGCAGCCAAAGGTGAATTTGTATTAGACGGACTTGATTGCAGCAACTGTGCAAAAAAAATAGAAAACGGCGTAAAAGCCATTGACGGCATAGACGGCTGTGCTGTCAATTTTGCGGCAAGCACCATCACGGTCTCAGCCGGCGGCAAAAACGAGCAATGGATGAAAGACGAAGTCGCGAAAAAAGTAAAGTCCATTGATCCTCATGTGACCGTCCGTGCGAAACATGAAGACAAACCCGGCGAGGATGAATACCGCAAAAAGCTGCACCTGATGTTAGTGAGGCTGGCAGCGGGAGCCGTTTTGGCCGTCATCGCTTACTTCGCGCACACGGGAGCCGTCCTTGAGTTTCTGCTCTTTTTTGCTTCATATTTGATCATCGGCGGCGATATCGTAGCCAGAGCGGGAAAAAACATTGTCCGCGGCCAGGTATTTGATGAGCATTTTCTGATGGCGCTTGCCACGATCGGCGCATTTGTGATTCATCAGTATCCGGAAGGCGTCGCGGTCATGCTGTTCTACCAAATCGGTGAATTGTTTCAGGGAGCGGCCGTCAGCCGATCCAGAAAATCGATCAGCGCGTTATTGGACATCCGTCCTGAGTACGCCAATGTGAAAACGGAAAACGGCATGACTGCCGTTCCGCCGCAGGACGTCAAAGTCGGACAGGTCATTGTCGTGAATCCCGGAGAACGGATTCCGCTGGACGGAAAGGTGCTGAGCGGTTCTTCGATGGTTGATACATCCGCTTTAACGGGCGAATCCGTGCCGAGAAAAGCGGAGCCGGGGCAAGATGTGATGGCCGGATTTATGAATCAGAACGGCGTGCTTCATATTGAAACCTCTAAAGGATATGAAGACTCTGCCGTGTCAAAAATATTGGATCTGGTCGAAAATGCGGCCGGACGTAAAGCGAAAACGGAAAACTTTATTACGAAGTTTGCCAAGTATTATACACCGGCCGTTGTCATTGTTGCGGTGCTTCTCGCCTTTTTACCGCCGCTTCTCGTGCCTTCAGCCGCGCTATCCGACTGGGTGTACCGCGCGCTGATTTTCCTTGTGATTTCTTGTCCGTGCGCACTCGTCGTCTCCATTCCGCTCGGGTTTTTCGGCGGTATCGGGGCTGCGTCTAAAGCAGGGGTGCTCGTGAAAGGCAGCAACTATTTAGAAGCGCTCAATCAGGTGGCATACGCCGTGTTTGATAAAACGGGAACCTTAACGAAAGGCAATTTCGCCGTTACTGATATCAAGCCGGCGGCGGGATTTACGAAAGACAGCCTGCTTCATGCGGCCGCGCTCGCAGAAGTCCATTCCAATCATCCGATTGCTTCTTCCATCCGTGAAGCTTACAATCAACCGCTCGCGGCAGACGAGATTGAAGAATATGAAGAAATACCCGGACACGGCATTCGGGTGAAAACCGGCGGATCAACGATTTTGGCCGGAAATCAAAAACTGATGGCAAAAGAACAAATCGCTTCCGGCACAGCTGAAAATAACGGAACCGTCGTCTATGTCGCCGTTGATCAGCGGTATGCGGGGGCGATCGTGATCGCCGACGAAATCAAAGAGGACGCCAAACAGGCCATTGCCAATTTAAAAGCGCTCGGCGTGAAGCGGACAGTGATGCTGACGGGTGATTCAAAGCAGACCGGAGAAGCTGTCGGCCGAGAGCTCGGTATTGATGACGTGTACACAGAGCTTTTGCCGGGTGACAAGGTAGACCGCGTCGAAGAACTTGAAGCGGCGCTTGCACCGAATGAAAAACTGATGTTTGTCGGCGACGGGATTAATGATACGCCTGTGCTTGCCAGAGCTGACATCGGAGCTGCCATGGGGGCTCTCGGCTCTGATGCCGCCGTCGAAGCGGCCGATGTCGTCCTGATGACAGACCAGCCGTCAAAAGCAGCCGAAGCCATCCGGATTGCACGCCGCACACGCCGGATCGTCTGGCAGAACATCGGATTTGCTTTAGGCGTAAAAATCATTTTTCTCCTGCTTGGCGCATTCGGATTTGCCACTATGTGGGAAGCGGTCTTTTCAGATGTAGGCGTCACGCTGATCGCCGTTGCCAACGCGATGCGCGTCATGAGAGTGAAAGCGGAATAATTGTCAAAGATAATTCGTTTTTCAGGGTTTTCTTAAACAAGGTTGTCTTGGTAAAATAGAGAAGCGGGCCATCCGGCATCCGCTTCTTTTTTATTTTAAAAACAATGAGGTGTCTGAGTGAAAAAGAAACAATCGTCTGCGAAATTTGCGGTGATACTGACGTTAATCGTTGTCGTTTTATTTGCGGCCATCGTAATTATTAACAACCAAACGGAAAAAGCGGGCGAAACAGTCGCCGAACAGCCTTCCATTAAAGGACAGCCCGTGCTCGGCAAAGACAGCGCGCCTGTTACGGTAGTTGAATTCGGAGATTACAAATGTCCGTCATGCAAAGTATTTAACAGCGATATCTTTCCGAAAATCAAAAAAGATTTTATCGATAAAGGCGACGTGAAATTTTCATTTGTGAACGTCATGTACCACGGAAGCGGCTCGCGTCTGGCGGCTCTTGCTTCAGAAGAGGTGTGGAAAGAAGACCCGGCATCATTCTGGGCTTTCCATGAAAAGCTGTTTGAACAGCAGCCGTCAAGCGAACAGGAATGGGTCACGCCTGCATTGCTTGAAAAAACGGTCAAAAGCACCGCGAAAAAGGTTGATCCTGACAAGCTGAAGGAAAACCTTGATAAAGAGACATTTGCAAAAGAGCTGAAAGCTGACACTGACCTGAATGATAAATTAAACATTACGGCGACACCGACGATTTACGTTAATAACAAAGTGATTAAAAAATTCTCTGATTATGAGGAGATTTCAAAAACGATTAAGAAAGAGCTGAAAAATGAAAAATAGAATCGTATTTTTATATGCTTCTTGGGTGATAGCTCTTGCTGCCATGCTCGGCAGCCTATATTTCAGCGAGATCAGAAAATTCATACCGTGCGAGCTGTGCTGGTATCAAAGAATTCTCATGTACCCGCTTGTCCTGATTTTAGGAATCGCCACCTTTCAGGGTGACACGCGCGTGAAAAAATATGTGCTGCCGATGGCCGTCATCGGCGCGTTTATATCGATCATGCATTACCTTGAGCAGAAGGTGCCCGGTTTCAGCGGCATCAAGCCGTGTGTCTACGGCGTGCCTTGCTCATCTGAATATATTAACTGGTTCGGTTTCATTACCATTCCTTTCTTGGCATTGACGGCATTTATTCTCATTATTATCTGCATGTGTTTTGTCAAAACGGAACGCACGGCAAAATAAAGAGCCTGCTCCATGGGAGCGGCTCTTTTTCTATTATTTGTACCAAGCTTTGTTTGTCTCAATCTGTCTGTTATGGGAGCTGTCCCAAATATCCACGGAATAGGCATAATCATAATTCATGACGCAGCGGATGCCGCTGCCTTGGGCGTCATGCTGAAGTCCGAAGTTATGGGAAAACTCGTGCTGTGCCGCTTTCGCCGTGTTGGCCGTTCCTTGATCAAGGTTCACGCTGAAAGCAGGGCCGCTCGGTTTGCCGTTATATACATACGCGATACCGCCGGCGTCAAAACTTGATTTTGCGGTAAAACCGACGACAAAATGATAATTTTGATTTCTGAAGCTGCCTTGGAGATTCGATAAAATCTGAGAACTGTTTGAGCCGGAGGAATTCCAAGCCTGCACGGCCTGTACGACGAAATCAATGTTGTGATCACGGTTAAAAGCGACATCCGCCTGCTCCACGATCTGGACGATTCGCGTTTGCCAGTCGCTGTATTTGGCGCGGTATTCAGCGTCCGCCACCGCCAGCACTCTGACCTTCTGGCTGCCCGTACTGGCTTTAGTTGAGGCTTTATCCTGACTGACATTGGCATTAAATCGTTTCGTGCCGACCTGCTTGCCGTTTTCATCCAGAATTTTTGTGTCAACCGTCTGTTCAACTTGGACCGGGCCCTTCAGATCTTTAAAATGATCGGCTTTCGGAAGCGGGTCCGTATACACCGTTTTCGCCGGCTCCGCATGAGTGTGCGAATGTGTATGGCTTTCGGCTGACGGCAGGCCGGGAATTAATCCGGCGGCCAATAAAACAGGAAAAACAAGTGAACTGATTTTCATCTCATAACCCCCTTTTTGTTAGAGAAAGTATTCAATGAAACTTCTAATAAACCTTCCATTAAAGTATAAAATAGGAAAATGCTCTCGCTCTCAGCCGTTGCGGGTGAGGTTGTCCCGGATTAGGAATCAGAATCTTTCAAAAATAAGGTTGATTTTAAGAGAAAGCGATTATAAAATCTAATGGTCGTCAGAAAATTTAACAAATAAAAAGGAGCATATGGAATGGCCTGGGAGCTGCTTAGTGTAATCGGCATCATTGCGTTTGCGGTCAGCGGAGCGATTGTTGCGATGGAAGAGGAGTATGATATTTTAGGCGTGTATATTTTGGGGATTGTAACGGCGTTCGGCGGAGGAGCCATCCGAAATCTGCTGATCGGTGTTCCGGTCTCCGCCTTGTGGGAGCAAGGCGCGTTTTTTCAAATCGCTCTCGCATCAGTTACGATTGTCTTTTTGTTTCCGAAGCTGCTGTTAAGGCATTGGAGTAAATGGGGCAACCTATCCGATGCCATCGGGCTTTCGGCGTTTGCCATCCAAGGCGCTTTATATGCCGTGAAAATGGGCCATCCGCTCAGTGCGGTGATTGCGGCAGCGGTCCTGACCGGCAGCGGGGGCGGCATCATACGGGATCTTCTTGCCGGACGAAAGCCGCTTGTGCTGAAAGCGGAAATTTACGCGGTCTGGGCCGCGCTCGGAGGGTTAATCGTGGGCCTCGGCTGGGCCGGGGATGCCGCCGGTTTGTATGTGCTGTTTCTTGTGCTTGTGGCATGCCGCATCTGCAGTTATGTGTTCAGGTGGCGCCTGCCGAATCGTTCCTATCATATAGATCAGTAAAAAAACCGATTTCACAAAAGAAATCGGTTTTTTTTCATAACGGCTTCTGATAAAAAAAGACGCCCGATATGATAAGAAAAAGGGTATTTGACCATAATGCTGAATAATATGTTGCATATATGTTTGTATGATGAAAGCCGGATTTGTCAGCTTGATGTCGGAGGTGCCGCTGATGGCAAAACGTGATAAAGAGTGGAAAGAAGAGCAGGAAAGAATCAATTTTGTTATGAAGGAACTGGAACAGAAACAAACTCATCTTGAAGCCTCATCGGGCGGATTGAAGCAGGATATTGTGGGCTTGAGAAAAACGTTTTGGGATGATGTCACCGTGAATATGGATGATGCCCACGAAGCGGCTGAGACATTTTCAAGCATTAAACAGCAGGCAGAAATGCTTTCAGAACGTGAACGGACGCATCGGCTTCAATATCGGCAGCTTCAAAAAATCCAAAAGCTGAAAACCTCTCCTTACTTCGGCCGTGTCGATTTTACGGAAAAAGGGGAGTCCTCTTCCGAGCGGATTTATATCGGGCTGACTTCTTTGATGGATGAAAACAACGAGCAATTTCTCATTTATGATTGGCGCGCGCCCATCTCATCTCTTTACTATCAATATTCCCCGGGAAAAGCCCGTTATGAAGTTCCGGAAGAAACGATAGAGGGAGACATCACACTGAAGCGGCAGTTTATCATTAAAAACGGGACGCTTAAAGCGATGTTTAACACGGATATGACGATTGGTGACGAAATGCTGCAAGAGGTGCTGAGCGGCCATTCCGGACAGCATATGAAAAACATCGTGTCAACCATCCAAAAAGAACAGAACGAAATCATCCGGGATGAAAAAAGCAAATATCTCATTGTTCAGGGAGCCGCCGGAAGCGGGAAAACATCCGCGGCGCTTCAGCGGGCCGCTTACTTGCTGTACCGCGGGCGCGGGGTGCTTGATGCCCGTCAGATTGTATTGTTTTCCCCGAACATTTTGTTCAACAGTTATGTTTCCGCCGTATTGCCGGAATTGGGAGAAGAGAATATGGAGCAGGCCACCTTTCAAGAATATATCATCCGCCGGCTCGGACGAAAGTTTGATTGTGAAAGCCCGTACGAGCAGCTTGAATATTGCCTGACTGAACAAAACCAGGATGCACTTTCCGTAAGGCTCGCAGCCATTGCTTACAAAGCGTCATCAGCTTTCCAGGCCATGATTGACCGCTATGCCGGCTCGCTTTCCGGCTCGGGCCTGATGTGTAAACAGATCAGCTTCCGGGGAGACATCCTGATTTCAAAAGAGCGGATTGAAGACTATTTTTATTCACTTGATCAGCAGCTGCCGATTCCGAACAGAGCTGAACTGACGGCGGAATGGCTTCTCGCGGAAATCAGCGCTCTCGAAAAAAAGGAGCGTAAGAAGGAATGGGTCTTGCAGGAGAGCGAGCTGCTTGATAAGGAAGACTATGCTGAGGTTTATCAAACACTCAAGAAGCAGGCGGCAGATGATGAACCTGTATTTGACGACCATCAGCGCGAACAGCGGCTGCTTGGCGCCATTATTGTCGGCAAAGCCTTTAAACCGATTAAGCAGGCCGTCAGACGGCTCGGCTTTCTCGATATAAAACGGATGTATCTCCGGCTGTTTTCAGACTGGGGAGCTGATGAAAAGCCCGATCATTGGGAGAGCATCGGCGCTTTGACCAGAAACGCATTTGCAGAACGGTCACTTCCGTATGAAGATGCCGCTCCTTATTTGTATTTGCAGGATTTGTTAGAAGGAAAAAGAAAAAACACACAAATGAAGCACGTCTTCATTGATGAAGCGCAGGATTATTCCCCATTTCAGCTCACGTATATTCAAAGCATCTTCCCAGCGGCAAAGATGACGGTGCTCGGTGATGTCAGCCAGTCGATTTATGCCCACACCATTACGGGCCCTTCTTCCCTCGCCGGCTGCTTTCGCAATGGTGCAGAAAAGTATGTCAGCCTGAAACGGACCTACAGATCGACGCGGCAGATTGTTGAATTTACGAAAGCGCTGCTGGCTGACGGCGATGACATTGAGCCTTTTAACCGGAACGGGGAAAAACCGCGTGTTTTGCGGACGGATACAGAAAATGCGCGGCGGGAACAATTGGCGGATACAATCCGGGAGCTCAGACAAAAAGGCTGGGAGACGGTCGCCGTCATCTGCAAAACGGCCGCGGAAGCCAAAAAAGTGTTTCAGGCGGTCAGCGACGGGAGCGGTGTCCGCTTGATCAATAAAGAAAACCAGCCTTTTCAAAAAGGGGTATGCGTCATTCCCGTGTATTTGGCAAAAGGCATTGAGTTTGACGCCGTCATTGCCGCTGACGCCTCTGCTGCCCAGTACAAAAGCGAACATGACCGTAAGTTGTTATATACGGCCTGTACGCGGGCGATGCATCATCTGACCGTATTGTCTCCGGGAGAACCCTCTCCTTTTATAAAAGAAGTGCCCGCCGGCTTATTCGTGTAAGCCCTTTGCCAAGTGCAAAGGGCTTTTTATCATTAGTAATCTTAATCATTGTCATCATGATTATATATTTTACTTACATACAAACTTTCGGTAAAGTTTCAATTAGAATATTATTTTGACAATTCCTATAGAAATAACGTACGTTACGTTTAATTCCTTGTGAGGTGGATATCGTTGCAACTTCAGGTCATGAACAGTCCGTTTAATCAGGAGCAGGCAGAGCTCCTTAACCGCCTTCTGCCGACCTTGACAGAATCACAGAAAATCTGGCTGAGCGGTTATTTGGCTGCGGCCCGGTCCGAATCCGGTGAAACAGCCGCACCCGCTGCCCCGGCTCCAGCAGAAAGCCCGGCAGTCTCAAGAGAAGTGACCGTATTATACGGATCGCAAACGGGAAATGCGGAAGGTCTTGCGAAACAGACGGTAAAGACGCTTGAGGAACGGGGATTCCAGGTCACCGTCGCGTCGATGAACGATTTTAAGCCAAATAATCTGAAAAAAGTAAACAATTTACTGATCGTGGTGAGCACGCACGGAGAAGGCGATCCGCCGGATAACGCGCTGGCCTTTCATGAATTTCTTCACGGCAGACGCGCGCCGAAGCTTGAAGCGCTCCGTTACTCCGTTTTGGCGCTCGGGGACAGCTCGTATGAATTTTTCTGCCAGACCGGCAAAGAGTTTGACGAGCGTCTTCAAGAGCTCGGCGGCACCCAGCTTGCGCCGCGGGTTGATTGCGATCTTGATTATGATGAGCCGTTTGCGGAATGGCTTGACGCGGTCATCGGCGGTTTGAACGAAGGAGCGGGAAATCAAACAGCCGAAGCGCCTGCCGAGACGCCGGCTCTCGGTGAATCCGTTTATTCCAGAACGAATCCGTTTCGGGCGGAGGTTCTTGAGAACATCAATCTGAACGGACGCGGTTCGAATAAAGAAACACGCCATCTCGAGCTTTCGCTTGAAGGATCGGGCCTCGCGTATCAGCCCGGAGACAGCCTCGGCATCTATCCGGAAAATGATCCGGCGCTCGTTGATGAGCTGATCAATGAGCTGAAATGGGACCCAAAACAGGAAGTGGCGGTGAATAAACAAGGAGAGCGCCTCCCGCTGAAAGACGCGCTTACTTCTCATTTTGAAATAACCGTCTTAACAAAACCGTTCCTGCAAAAGGCCGCACAGTTTACGGCTGACCAAAAGCTGAGTGAACTTCTGGCCGAAGGAAACGAAGAGCAGGTGAAAGCGTACATCAACGGCCGTGATCTGCTTGATCTCGTCCGGGATTTCGGTCCGTGGGAAGCTTCCGCGGAAGACTTTCTTTCCATCCTGCGTAAAATGCCGGCCCGGCTCTATTCGATCGCAAGCAGTTTAGAAGCGAATCCGGAAGAGGTGCATCTGACAATCGGAGCGGTCAGATATGACGCGCACGGCAGAGAACGAAAAGGCGTCTGCAGCATTCTTTGTGCGGAAAGACTCCAGCCGGGAGATACGCTTCCGATTTACATTCAGCACAACCAAAACTTCAAGCTGCCGGAAAATCCGGATACACCGGTCATTATGGTCGGGCCGGGGACAGGCATCGCGCCGTTCCGTTCCTTTATGCAGGAGCGTGAAGAAACCGGAGCTGAGGGGAAAACATGGCTGTTTTTCGGGGATCAGCACTTTGTCACTGATTTTCTGTACCAGACGGAATGGCAAAAATGGCTGCAAAACGGTGTTCTCACAAAAATGGACGTCGCTTTTTCCCGGGATTCAGAAGAAAAGGTATATGTGCAGCACCGCATGAAAGAACAAAGCAAAGAGCTGTATGAATGGCTGCAGCAGGGAGCCGCCGTATATATCTGCGGTGATGAACAGCATATGGCGCATGACGTGCACCAGGCGCTTCTCGATATCATTCAGGAAGAAGGCGGCATGAGCCGTGAAAAAGCGGAAAGCTTCCTGGCAGACATGCAGCAGAAAAAACGCTATCAGCGTGACGTATATTGATTTTGGTTTGAAAGGAGCTTATTCAGCATGGTGAACAACATTTTAAAAGCGCCGGAAGGCCCTCCAAGTGATGTTGAGGAAATTAAAGAAAAAAGCGATTATTTGCGCGGCACATTGAAAGAAGTCATGCTCGACCGGATTTCAGCCGGCATCCCGGACGAAGACAACCGGCTGATGAAGCATCACGGAAGCTACTTGCAGGATGACCGCGATCTCCGTAATGAACGTCAAAAACAAAAGCTTGAACCGGCTTATCAGTTCATGCTGCGCGTCCGGATGCCAGGCGGCGTTTCAACTCCGGAACAATGGCTTGTCATGGATGAACTGGCGCAAAAATACGGAAACAATACATTGAAGCTGACAACGCGTGAAACGTTCCAAATGCACGGAATTTTAAAATGGAACATGAAAAAAACGATTCAGAAAATCAATGCGGCGCTGCTTGATACCATTGCGGCCTGCGGAGATGTCAACCGAAACGTCATGTGCGCTTCAAATCCGCACCAGTCTGAAATTCATGCGGAAGTATACGAATGGTCGAAGAAATTGAGCGATGACCTTCTTCCGCGCACGAGAGCCTATCATGAAATCTGGCTTGATGAGGAACGTGTGGCGGGCACTCCTGACACGGAAACGGAACCGATGTACGGGCCGCTGTACCTGCCGCGGAAATTCAAAATCGGAATCGCCGTGCCTCCGTCCAATGATATCGATGTCTTTTCTCAAGATCTCGGCTTCATTGCCATCGTGGAGGAAGGCCGACTTATCGGATTCAACGTGGCAATCGGCGGCGGTATGGGTATGACGCACGGCGATACGGCCACTTATCCGCAGCTTTCAAAAGTCATCGGCTTCTGCAAACCGGAGCAGCTGTATGATGTAGCGGAAAAAACCATTACGATTCAGCGCGATTACGGAAACCGTTCCGTCAGAAAGAATGCCAGATTCAAGTACACCGTTGACCGTCTCGGGCTGGAAAACGTAAAAGCCGAGCTGGAAAACCGCCTCGGCTGGCAGCTGGATGAAGCGAAACCTTATCATTTTGACCATAACGGCGACCGTTACGGATGGGTGAAGGGTGTAAAAGGGAAATGGCACTTTACAATGTTTATCGAAGGCGGCCGCGTCACGGACTATGAGAATTACAAGCTGATGACGGGATTGCGTGAAATCGCCAAAGTCCATACGGGAGATTTCCGTCTCACTTCTAATCAAAACCTGATTATCGGCAATGTCTCGAGCCAGAAAAAGAAACAAATCAGCGCATTAATCGAACAATACGGTCTGACAGACGGCCGGCAGCATTCCGCCCTCCGCCGCAGTTCAATGGCTTGCGTCGCGCTTCCGACATGCGGGCTCGCCATGGCCGAAGCCGAGCGGTATCTGCCGAAATTGATTGATAAAATTGAAGCCATTGTTGACGAAAACGGGCTGCGGGATGAAGAAATCACCATCCGTATGACCGGGTGCCCGAATGGCTGCGCCCGCCATGCGCTTGGCGAAATCGGATTTATCGGAAAGGCGCCCGGAAAATATAATATGTATTTAGGAGCGGCGTTTGACGGCAGCCGTTTGAGCAAAATGTACCGGGAAAATATCGGTGAAGAGGAAATTCTGAGTGAGCTTCGCACCATTCTCCCGCGCTACGCGAAAGAGCGTGAGGAAGGCGAACACTTCGGGGATTTCGTCATCCGCGCCGGCATCATTAAAGCGACGACAGACGGCACGAATTTTCACGAATAAGATGAGCACTTAAAACCAAGGATAGAGACACACTGACGGTGCGTTCTCTATCCTTTACTAAGCAGCATAAGCGCTGCACCGCGTCATGAAACAGATGACGCAGCTTGCGAAAAAGCCTGTTTTCAGAGAAAACAGGCTTTTTCTTTTTCCGGAAAAAATGTAGCTGAAGGCAAAAAAAGTTCGCCGTGAGCACGTTATGAGAAATTTTAAATAAAAACGGGTAAAATAAAAGAAGAATGGTTGCGTGCGGAAAATATATTGAATCTGCCCGATCATCGGCTCCGGCCTTTGGCAAAGGCAGAGAACAGGCAATAATGATATGATGCAGCAGATGAAGGAGGTCATGCTTTGGACATATTTTTAGTCGTACTCGTACTTTTAACCATCATCGCGATCTCAAATATCGTAAATCGGTTTGTCCCCTTTATCCCGGTGCCTCTGATTCAGGTGGCGCTCGGTATCATTGCGGCGTCATTTCCGCAGGGGCTTCATTTTGAACTGAATACTGAATTGTTTTTTGTTTTGTTTATCGCTCCGCTGCTTTTTAACGATGGAAAACGGACGCCGCGTGCGGAACTTTGGAATTTAAGAGCGCCGATTCTGCTGCTTGCGCTCGGGCTCGTGTTTGCCACGGTGATTGTCGGCGGTTACACGATTCATTGGATGATTCCGAGCATCCCGCTGGCTGCCGCGTTCGGGCTGGCGGCGATACTGTCACCGACTGACGTTGTCGCGGTCAGCGCGCTGTCAGGGCGTGTAAAGATGCCAAAAGGCATTCTGCGTCTCCTTGAAGGAGAAGGACTGATGAATGACGCATCCGGCCTGGTCGCTTTTAAATTTGCGATTGCGGCTGCCGTGACGGGCGCATTTTCGCTGGCGCAGGCCGCCTTCAGTTTCGTTCTGATTTCAGCCGGAGGTTTACTCAGCGGTGTCGTCATTTCTTTTTTGATTATCCGTTTCCGGCTGTTTTTGCGCCGCCTCGGCATGCAGGATGTCACGATGCATATGCTGATTCAAATTCTGACGCCGTTCGTCATCTATCTCGCGGCTGAAGAAATCGGCGTTTCCGGCATTTTAGCTGTTGTGGCCGGCGGCATCACGCATGCGGTGGAGCAGGACCGTCTTGAATCAACGATGGTCAAACTGCAAATCGTCTCTTCAAGTACGTGGAATATTATTTTGTTCATTCTGAACGGTCTTGTTTTCGTTATTTTAGGTGCGCAAATACCGGATGTGGTTTCCGTCATCTTTAATGATACCGCGTTTAACAATATGATGGTCATCGGGTACATTATCGTCATTACGCTGACGTTAATGATTCTCAGGTTTTTGTGGGTGCTGTTTTTTTGGAACGGCAAGTGGTTTTTTAACAAGGATCAGAGTATTTATAAACCCGGCCTGCGCTCGACCCTGCTGATTTCGGTTTCAGGCGTCAGGGGAGCGGTTACGCTTGCGGGTTCCTTTTCCATTCCTTACGTGCTCTCTGACGGCTCGCCGTTTCCTGAACGGAATTTGATTCTCTTTTTAGCCGCGGGCGTTATTATGTGCACATTGGTGCTGGCGACAATCGTACTGCCGATTTTGACAGATAAGCCGGAAGACAATGTGAAAGAGAAGAAAGTCAAATTGCTGACAGCGAGACGGAAGCTGATAAAAGCTGCCTTAACCGCCATTAAAGAAAATATGAATGAGACAAACAAAACGGCTTCTTTTGCGGTCATTGCCGAATACAATGAGAAAATGAAAAATCTCAGGTTTCAGCAGTTCACCGTCAAAAACCGCACGAAAAAAGATGAGCGGAAAGTCCGCGCCCAAGGGATACAGGCTGAACAGGAAGAATTGCTGCGGCTGATTGAGCGGGGCGACATACCGGAAGAAACGGCTGACAGCCTTCAGGAACGGTTTGATGAACTGGAAGTGCTGTATACGAATCCGTTTAAAGTCGGCTTATCTAAGAAAAAGCTGAAACGCCTGATGTACTGGATCTTTTTCGGTGAACAAAAAAAGCCGGAAATGTCGATTTTAAATGAAGAAGGCCTCATCCGCACCACGAGGGTTAAAACGGCAAAAGCGGCCATTGAAAGCCTGAAAAAACACATGACTGAAGAAAATAAAGATGTGACGCTTGCCGTCATTTCCTTTTACAATCACTTGATTTTCAGGCTGGGGCACTCGTATCACGAACAGAGTCCGAGCCGCCGTTTTGAAAATCAAAAACTCGAAATCAAACTGCGGGCCGTGCAGGCCATCCGCAACGAAATCCAAACATTATTCGAAGAGCGGGAAATTTCCCGCGATATGTCACATGAGCTTCGCCAATACATCAATGATGTGGAAGCGGCCATGCTTGACGGAGGTGAATAAAAAAAGTCCGGCATCTGTTCGCCGGACTTTTTTTGATTACGGACGATGGAATTCGACGTGATCGCCGTCGCGGTCAAACCAGCCTCTGAAGGCCCAGTTGATCCAGCCGCCATCACCTTTATTGGTGAAGCTTCCGTCTTCAAACACCCAAATGCCGTACGTGATGCCGTCATAAACGGCGGAACCGTAAAACTGAACGCCGTTAAAATGATCTTCATATTCCTGGCTTAAATTAAACACCATGACGTTATATTTTTGTCCGGAAGCATAGAATGAAGATTCCATTAAGTTTTTGACGAAGCCGTCACGGTTTTGCGCCGACTTAATCGCGTCAGCAATCGAATTGCCGATGCCGAGCAGGTCAACGTCAATGTTTAATCCGACATCTTTTGCTGAGACATCTGATGATTGCTGTGCCATGTTTTGAGGGACCGGGGTTTCTTTTGCGGATACAAAGGACAGAGGAGTCAGAGACAAAGCGGCGCCAAGGGCAACGGTCATCGGGATACGCATACGTTTCATATGATTTCCTCCTTCAATTGTGTGGTGGCTACAGTAGCGATTTACCCGGACAGTTACCCGGTTAACCGTAATTTTTGAAAAATAGGAAAATAATAACGGCAGTGGTGCTTGGGCACTAAAGATGGTTTTTGTGATAACGATGAGCGTATAATTGGTTTCTTACGGCGGAAATGTGAGATAATAATAACCGTTTACATAATGACTAGAAAGGATGGTTCAACGTGGCAAAAAGCTTAAAAGATACTGTAAAGCTTCATAATGGCGTTGAAATGCCGTGGTTCGGCCTTGGCGTCTTCAAGGTGGAAAACGGAAGCGTAGCGGCGGACTCCGTCGAAGCGGCAATCAGAAACGGCTACCGCAGCATTGATACGGCGGCTATTTATAAAAATGAAGAGGGTGTCGGCGAAGGCATCAGAGCTGCGGGCGTTGCCAGAGAAGAGCTGTTCATCACGTCAAAAGTGTGGAATGAAGATCAAGGATACGAAACGACACTTGACGCGTTTGAGAAAAGCCTTGAGCGCCTCGGCCTCGATTACCTCGACCTTTACCTGATTCACTGGCCGGGCAAGGATAAATATAAAGACACATGGCGCGCTCTTGAAAAGCTGTACAAAGACGGCAAAATCCGCGCCATCGGCGTCAGCAACTTCCAAGTGCATCATTTAGAAGAGCTGCTGAAAGATGCTGAAATCAAGCCGATGGTCAACCAGATTGAATTCCACCCGCGCCTGACTCAAAAAGAAGTAAGAGATTTCTGCAAAGCGCAGGGCATTCAAGTGGAAGCATGGTCTCCATTGATGCAGGGACAGCTCCTCGATAACGAAGTGCTGTCACAAATTGCGGAAAAACATAACAAATCGGTTGCTCAAGTGATTTTGCGCTGGGATCTTCAAAACGAAGTCGTTACCATTCCGAAATCGATTAAAGAGCACCGCATTATAGAAAATGCCGATATTTTTGATTTCGAACTGTCACAGGAAGAAATGGAAAAGATCAGCGCATTGAACAAAGACGAGCGTGTCGGCCCGAATCCGGACGAGCTTCTGTTCTAAGAAAAAACAGCCCTTTACGGGGCTGTTTTTCTTTACATAAATGTCTGTGTCTGACGTTTTACGCTGAACCTGTATGCGGCTATTAATAACAGGGCGGCGGCAAAGGCTCCCAAAATGATGATGTTCAGCATCAGGCTTTGGAGCGTGCGGCCGTGCTGCAATTGATCGACCGTATCGAGCACCCAGCGCTGAGGCAGAAATTCGGCGATTGTCTGCACCGTTTTCGGCATAATATTGCTCGGAAAGAAGCAGCCGGCGAGCAAGCATGTCGGCACGACGATCAAATTCAAAAGCGCCGATGTTGAAGCGCTGCTGTTGGAAAAACCGACGGCAATAAAGGCGATTCCGATCGCGCTTAATGCAAACAGCATCATCAGGACGAACAGCTGCCACAGCGGGAATGACGGATGAATATGAAAAGCGGCGCCCATAAAGAGAACGGCGAATAGAATTTGGACGGCCATGATAATGATATTCACCGCCGCGTTTGCCAGTACATACTGCTTTGATGTGATCGGCGTTGACAGAAGCCTGTAGTACGTCCTGTTTTCCCGCTCTTTAATCATCAGTTCCGTCAGGTTGCCGGCGGAATAGAGCATAATGATAATGAGATACCCGATGACTGAGTAAGTCATTTCTTTATGGTTCGATGTATCTTGTAAAACAGCGGACTTCGTTTGAATCGGAGAATGCTTGAAAGCGGCGTACATCGCCTGAAAGGCTTTCGCGTCTCCGCCGGAAGATTTGCCGATTGAGGCGGCGCTGTTCATATAATTGTACAAATAAGAGCTGACATATCCGGTGACCTGGGCGCCTTTCAGCGAGGTCATGCCGATGTGAGCCGGTTTCCCGTCTTTTACGCTTTGGGAGAAGCCTTTTTCAAACGTAATGAGCGCCTCCATTTTTCCTGAAGCGATCTTGGATGTGGCGGACGCAGCCGTTTCCTCCGAAATCTTCACATGATCCAGTCCTTTTAAAAACGTGACCGTATCCTGTGCCACTTCTCCGCCGTCTTGATTGAGAATGCCGATATTGAGTGTTTCGGCTCCGCCGTTGGCATTGGTCATGAAGGAGAGGAAGACGCCGATCAGCGGAGCCCCGATATAAAGAATGAGCTGTTTTTTGCTTTTTGTAATCCCTTTGAGAGTGTGTGCAAACAGCCACCAGAAGTTTTTCATATTACAATCCCTCCCGTCTTTGAAACGTAAATGCGGCGATCAGCAAAAAGAGTGCCGCCAATGCTGTATTTAAACCGAGTGCAGGCCATGCCGCTGATACATCATTTGCGTAAATGATGTTGTTAATCGCCTTATTGATCCATGATAAGGGCGACAGGACAGAAATTCCTCCGCCTTCATATTTGTAATAGGCGCCGCCGATAATGGACATCACCTGAACGATGATGACGGTGATTAATCTGGCGCTTTCGGGTTTTCTGGTCAAATAGCTCAGGCTGAGCCCGAAGCTGACGGCCAAAAGAATTTCAGAAACGAGAATCAAAAGCACAAGGCCCATGTGGCTGCCCCAATTCGCTTTTAAGATAAATTTGCTGAAGGCGATAACGGCAAGAATCGTCAGAACATTCACAGCCAAAATGCCGAGCATCTTTCCGAGAAAGATATCGCTTTTCCGGAGCGGAGCGGCGATCAGGCGATCCGCGGTGTGCCGTATTCTTTCCCCGCGGAATAAGGTGCTTGCAAAAATCGAGGCGTACAGCCCGATCATCGTTGTCATGGATATCGCGTAAAAATCTTTCGCTTTCGGTTCTTTCGCTTTGTGTAAAGACGTCTGCTTCATATAATCGCTTTTGATTTGTCCGGCCGAAGGCGCCTTATGCGCCTTGTAAGCGGCGGCGCCTGCTTTGTATTGATTGGTAAAAGCGGTCAGCATGCCTTGGACGATCGTGCCGTTTATGCCGCTCCGGTCATTTGTATAGACTTGAAAACCGGTGTTTTTTACAGTGACGAAAGCATCCGCCTGATTTTCTCGAACCTCGTTTTTGCCTTTTGCCTCCGTGTCCGCTTTTTGAAAATAAACATGCTCTTTTTTGGCGGCTTTCATAAACTCAGTAAAATAATGAGAAAGAGGGCCGTTTGACTGGTCCGTATATACGACCTTGATGTTTCCGACCGTCACCTCTGAATCAAAGGCGTTTGATAATGCCGCAGTAAAAATCAGCATGAAGACGATCGGAAAAGCAAGCATGAAAATAAAAGTCCGTCTGTCGCGGAAACTGATTTTGATTTCTTTCACGGCGATGTGCAGAATATTCATTTGCAATCCTCCTTTCAATGGGGTCAGTCGCGCAGGCTTCTGCCTGTCAGCGTGAGAAATACCGTTTCTAAGTCAGGGGCCTGTTCCTGCAAGGAGCGGATTTCAATGCCTTTGTCCATGAAGTACCGGATCAGGCGGTTTAAATTGTTGACCCCTGTGTCAGAGCTGATTTTCACGCTGTTTTCTTCCAGTGCGGCTGCTCTGACGCCGGGCAGCTCCTGAATATCGGCGAGGCTGATGCCGTTTCCGGATGACAGCTCAATCACGACGTCCTTCGTGTCGGTAATGATGGAGGTCAGCTGTTCTTTTGTGCCTTCTGCGATGACTTTTCCGTGGTCGATGATGGCGATGCGCGTGCATATTTCTTCCACTTCCTCCATGTAGTGGCTCGTGTAGATGATCGTGCAGCCCATTTCATTCAGCTTTTTCACTGATTGCAGAATATAATTTCTTGATTGCGGGTCAATACCGACCGTCGGTTCATCCATGATGATCAGTTTCGGCCGGTGGGCAAGGGCGCACGCGATATTGAGCCTGCGCTTCATTCCGCCGGAAAAATGCTTCGGCAAATATTTGTGTTTATCGCTCAAGCCCACGAATGTCAGGGCTTCCTCGACCCGTTCTCTCAGAGCCGCCCCTCTCAGGCCGTACAGCCCGGCGAAGAACTTCACATTTTCATAGGCGTTTAATTCTTCGTAAATCGCGAGGTCCTGAGGGACGATGCCGATATTCATTTTCGTTGCTTTGCTATATTTGAAAATATCTTTTCCGAGAAACAGAATGTCTCCGCCTGAAGGTTTTAAAAGACCTGAGATCATATTGATCGTCGTGCTTTTTCCGGCTCCGTTTGCGCCGAGAAACCCGAAAATCTCACCTTCTTTTACGGCAAGCGACATCTGGTCAACGGCGGCATAATCACCGAATTTCTTACTCAGCTGTTTGAGCTCCAAAATGTTCATGTTTCCACCTCTATGTCTTGTGATGCTCTTATTATAAAAAAAAGAATGAACGGCCGTTAGTGCAGCTGTTCATTCCTTTGACATGAGAATCTTCATATTTTTCACATGAAAATATTCACTTATTCAACCGGAAGCAATGTCGTGACGGAAAAACCGGCCGTGCCGTCAAAAATAACGGTTCCGTGCAAGACGGCCGCCCGTTCTTCCATACCGAGCATGCCGAGGCCTTTTTTAAAGCGGACGGCGCCGTTTCCGTTATCTTTGACTTCCGCTTTCACAGCTTTGTTCAGCACATGGATATCAATGAAAATCTGCGTGGCATCGGCGTATTTCATTGCATTGGTCAAGGCTTCGGTTACGTTTTCCTGAATGACTCTCCAATGCATTTGTGTCAGCCTGTCCAAATCGCCTTGATGCGTAAACGGAACCGGTATCCCGTTTTTGGCCGAAAATTCATCAATAAACGTTCTTAATCTGTGAATGCCCATTTGTTCAGCGGGCGGTTTCATATTTTTCAGCGTTATGCGGATATCCTCTATGCCTTCTTTGGAAATGGTAATGGCGTTTTGGAGCAGTTCAGCCGCTTTGTCCGGATGGGAGCCGAGCATCCGCTTCGCCGCTTCCATCTGGATGAGCGCGCCTGTCATGGAATGGCCGATTTTGTCATGGATGGCTTGGGACAATCTGTTTCTTTCTTCGAGTTTGCCGGTATACTCCGATTGTTTGATATATTCTGTGCTGCTGTGCAGCTGTTTCGTCAGTTTTTCAATGCTTGAGCGCATGCTGTCTGACTGCTCTTCATATTTTTTCAGCCGATTGCTGGACCGGGCGGCCAAAACGAATATCGCCAAGCAGAACAAGGTCATGACGATATAAGTCGGAAGGTCGCCGTACGGGATAAATAAAAACGGCAAAAACACGAGCAGGCAGAACACATAGCGGTGAACCGGATATTCGGCAAGAACGGCAAAAATGGCGGGCGGCAAAAGAAATAGAAACGCCGGATGGCCTAAGGCGGAAAGCCAAGCAGTCAATGCAAGCGAAAGCAGGGTGATCCCGCGCCTCCAAGCGGGCGGCCTGATCATGCAGACCGCAATGCCCAAAGACAGATAAAGCAGCAGAAACAAGACGGCGTACGGCGTGTAAGGGCGGTCTGCCGATACGAACAAAAAAGCCGTATAAAAAATGGCGATCAGTCTGCTCATCAGCATCCAAAAATCCATACCGTTCAACGCCCGTTATCCACCTTCCCGGTGATATAAAAAATGGCGATCTGCGTTCTGTGCTCAAGCCCTGTTTTCCCTAAAATAGATGAAATATAATTGGCCGTCGTCCCTTCAGAAATGAAAAGCTGTTTTGAAATTTCCCTGTTCGACAGTCCTTTCGCAATAAGCGACATGATGCTGAGCTCTCTTTCAGTAAACTGGCTTTCATCAATCTGATGCGCGGCTTCGGCCGGCCGGAAAAGGCTGTCTTTTATTTTATCCAGCACGGTGTCCTGAAGAATGCTGTGCCCGTTGAAGACGCTTTTGATCGCATCGCGTATCCGTTCCGGTTCGGTATTTTTTAATAAATATCCTTTCGCGCCGTTTTTAATCGCTTCTAAAATATACTCATCGTCGTCAAATGTCGTCAGGATCATCGGCTTCGTATCCGTTTCCTCCACGATCCGTTTTGCGGCTTCGACGCCGTTCATCACCGGCATGCGGACGTCCAACAAGGCGATATCGACGGGATTGTGTTTACAATACTCTGCCGCCTCCAGGCCGTTTTCCAACGTTGCCGATACAGTAAATTCCTCATATGTATGCAAAATGATTTTCATTCCTTCTCTGATGAAAGAATTATCATCCGCGATAATGACATTAATCTTCATGGCCGCACCCTTTGTGTGTTTTTTGTTTCATTATATACCATCCGATTTTAAATCAAAAAGCCTCCCGGCGAAAGGTGCGCGGAAGGCGGATCAGTCAAGCGGGTTTTTTCAATTGGATGAAAAACAGCATCAGGAAAGAAATGATCACAATACAGATCACCCACACCCAGGCGAGTGTTTCATTGCCGGAGTCCATCGCGACGTAAATCGCTGTCGGCAGCGTTTGGGTGACGCCGGGAATATTTCCCGCAAACATTAAAGTCGCCCCGAATTCACCTAGCGCCCTTGCAATACTGAGAATGCTTCCGGTCAAGAGGGAGGGAAAGGCAAGCGGGACGGAAATACGGGTGAACACCTGCCATCTGCCGGCTCCGTCTACTTTCGCCGCTCCCTCGATGTCGGCATCAACCGCGGCGAAGCCGGTTTTAGCGGACTGATACATAAGCGGGAAGGCGACAATAGCCGAAGCGATCACCGCGGCCGACCACGTGAAAATGACGGGCTGGTGAAAAATCCGCTCAATCGCCCGGCCGATAAAGCTGTGTTTCCCGAAAATAATAATGAGAATGAAGCCGACAACGGTAGGCGGAAGAACGAGCGGGAGCATAAACAGGGTCTCCACAGCCGTTTTTCCGGGAAATCGCGCTTTCGCCATCCAGGCGCCGGCAAGCGTCCCGAGAATGATGACGGCGAGGCCCGATGCCAAAGCCACCTCAAACGACAGTACGACGGGAGTGAAAAACTCCGAAGCCGTAATGTTACTTGGCAGTAAATCCATATTTCTTAAACACTTTCATCGCTTCATCAGACTGCAGATACTGATAAAACGCTTCTGCTTCTTTACGGTGCTTTGTATCCTTGACGATGCCGAGCGGATAAACGATCGGATCGTGCGTTTTCGCCGGCGCTTCATCGGTGATTTTCACCTTTTTCGAAATCAGTGCGTCTGTTTTATAGACAAGCCCGGCATCGACATTTCCGGTTTCAACATAAGAAAGCACCTGGCGAACGTCTTTTGCATAGACGACTTTATCTTTTACCTTGTCCCACATGGATAATGCCGTCAATGACTGTTTGGCGTATTGTCCGGCCGGAACGGATTCAGGCGTGCCGAGCGCGATTTTTTCGGCGCTGTCTTTTTTCAGGTCATTCAGATGTGTCAGGTGTGCGCTGTTTTTCTCAGGCACGATCATGACGAGATCATTTTTCAAAAGATCCGTGCTGTCCTTTTTATCGATATCTCCGTCATGAACGAGCTTTTCGAATTTATCTTCGGCTGCCGAGAAGAATAAATCAGCTCCCGCGCCTTGTGAAATTTGTTTCTGCAATGTGCCTGATGATCCGAAGTTGTCTTGAATGGTTACGTTTGAATGTGATTTTTCGTAGTTGGTCTGGATTTCTTCAAGTGCATCCTGAGCGCTGGCTGCCGCAGAAACGGTCAGCGTGACTTTTTCGTTTTGTCCGCCTTTGGACGATTGTCCGGATGAGCAGCCCGCAGTTGCGAGGAAAACGGCCATAGCCGCAGTGGTGAGTAGTGTCGCTTTCTTTTTCAACATTGTGCACCCCTTATAGCTAAATATCATTAGATCAAACTAATTATAACGCAATTGTACGTAATGGTGCGGTTTTTTTTCAATATCTGAACAGTTATAATAAAAATGGAGCGTGATAATATGACAGAAGCCACTTCCTATACAATAGAAGAAGTTGCGGGCCTTTTGAAGGTCTCAAAACTGACAGTATATGATTTGATAAAAAAAGGACTCATTCCGGCGTACAGGGTCGGAAGACAGATGAGGGTCGATGAAGAGGACTTAAAACAATATAAAGCAAACATGAGAATGTCAAAAAAGCCATCCGTATCAGAAGCTGCTGACCCGTCCCGCGGGCGGGAGCCGGAAAAAAGGCAGTCCGTTATCATCAGCGGGCAGGATGTGTCGATGGACCTCCTCAGCAAACAGCTGGAACAAACAATACAGGCGGCTCCGCTCCGCAAGTACAGCGGCAGTTTGAACAGCCTGATCGAGATGTACCGCGGGGCTTGTGACATCGTCAGTCTGCATTTGTACGATGGGGAGACGGGGCAGTATAACATCCCGTACGTGAAGCGCATTCTTTCAGGGGAGCCGTTTGCGCTTTTTCATGTCGTGCTGCGGCAGGCCGGATTATATGTGAAAAAGGGCAATCCGCTGAACATTCAGGGCTTTCAGGACTTGAGCCGAAAGGATGTCCGTATCGTCAATCGCGAAAAAGGATCAGGCGCGAGGGTGCTGCTGGATGAACAGCTCAGATCTTTCGGTATTACGCCGTCTGATGTCGCCGGCTACCATGACATTGTCACTGATCATCTGTCAGCGGCTTCACAAGTATCAAGCGGAAAGGCGGATATCGGAGTCGGGTCGCAGCATGCGGCGCATATGGCAGGCACGGACTTTATCCCGGTGATCAGTGAACAGTACGATGTGGTCGTCTTAAAACAAAACCGGGAGCTTGTTCAAAGCGTGCAGGACATCCTCAATTCTGAGGAATTCAAGTCTCAGCTTTCTCAATTATCCGGATATGATACGAAAATGACCGGACGGCTCATATATGAAACATGAAAAATCCCTCCATATAACGGAGGGATTTTTTTATTGCTTGTAAAACCGCAGCAGGTCGCCGTTTAATATTTTATCGGAAAGCATCAGCTCTTGTTCCGCTTTTTCTTTCTCATCGCTGCACGCGCTCATGTCAGAAAGCGGTTCACCCGTTTTACGGCTGTAACACGTATTTTTCGTATAAATATGATCATCCGTGATAAAGCTGCCGTTTCTCAGCACCGCAAACGGGGTCCGCTCTCCGGAAAACAGATCATTGCCGAACTGAATGCTGCCTTTCGTTTCAATGCCGAGCAGGTGAAGCAGCGTCGGTCTTACATCAACCTGTCCCGCGGCGGAAGCAATCGTTTCCGGCGCACGGTCGGTCACCCCGGGAATATGAATGATAAACGGCACGCGCTGAAGCTGAACCGTATCAAACGGAGTGATTTCCTCTTTCCCTAAGAATTCGGCAAGTCCTTGATTATGGGCTTCGGATATACCGTAATGATCTCCCATCAGGACGATCATCGCGTTGTCATACAGTCCTTCTTTTTTCAGCTTCTTGAAAAAGTGTTTCAGGGCCTCATCTTCATAGCGGACCGTCGTCACATAGCGGTTTAATAAATCGCTGCTTGTGTCCGGTTCTTCAATGAGCTGATCCTGTTTATCAATTTCAAAAGGAAAATGGTTGGTCAAAGTCAGCAGGCTCGCGTAAAACGGCTGCGGAAGCTTCTTTAATTTTTCCGCTGACTGTTCGAGAAATTCCTTATCCTTCAGGCCCCAGCCTGTTGAATTTTCCTGTGTCACCTTAAATTCATCCGCGTCGAAAAAACGGTCGATTCCGAATGCCCCGTACATCTCATCCCGGTTCCAAAAGGCCTTATGATTGGCATGCAGAACGGCTGAATAGTATTGACGGTCTTTTAACATATGGTACATCGTATTGAACCGGTGGCCGCTTTTTGTAAAAAAAACGGCGCCGCTTGAAGATGGATACAGCGAATTCGCAGTAATGAATTCTGAATCTGAGGTTTTTCCCTGTTCAGTCTGCTGATAAAAATGAGTAAAGTCATAACTTTTTTTCCGCAGTTTATTTAAAAACGGGGTAATCTCCCGCCCGTTGACCCGCTCATCCATTACAAAACGCTGGGTTGATTCGAGCGTAACAAAAATCACATTGCGCCCCTTTGCCAGCCCGAACTTTGATTCGGACGGCCTGCTGTAGTCGGCTTGAGTGTAATTTGCGACCGCCGCAAGGCTGTCTTCGTCGGCAAACGCTTTAGCCCCTGCATTCAGCGTCTGCGAAATGGTGTCATACAAATGAAAGTGGAACAGGCCGATTCCTTTTACGAGCGCTTCACGATCAAAAGGGTGCTTGAACAGCTTCGGCTGCTCGGCCTCAGACAGCGCAAGGTTGCACAGCATGAGGCCGGCTGATGCCCACGCATACGCTTTAACGGTACGGGCGCCCGTTTTTCCTTTACCGGCTTTATGCCTTTTACCAAGGTAAAACAAAACCGCAATATCCAAAAATAAAGCGATATAAAGCGGGTGAAACAGCTCTTGGACGCTGCTTCCCATATCACCCATATTGCTCGCCTGAAACAAAACCGGTATGGTGATAAAATCAATATAAAAACCGTAAAACACCGTATTTGCGATTAAAATCCCCGTCAGCATCACATTTGCCGAAAGCAGAAAGATCCGCTGTTTTTTTTCCGTCAGCAGCAGGGCGATGCCGAACAGCGGCACAATGAAGCTCAGCGGATTAATGAGAAGCAGACATTCCTCAAGAACCGAATTGTTCTGCAGATCAAAACCGAGCTTATAAACGGCATAGGTTTTCATCCACATGAACAGGATGGACAGGCATAAAAACCGATGATTGCTGAAAAAGGTTTTCTTCATATGTATGACTCCTCACCCTAAAAGCGAAAGACGCTTTTTGTTTAAGAGATGCGGCCGTGAACCAGTTCGTATAAATAATAGCAGGATACAATCGTTAAGCCGGCCAGCACAAGCTGCTCCGAAAAGCTCCCCGTTCTCATATAAAGGGGAAGACGGAAGCGGATGGCGGACGGAAACAGCAGTTTAATGCCGTTGACGGTCCATGCGTCAAGCACAAGATGACTCGCCATTCCGATCATCAGTCCGGCGGAAATGCTCGGATTCGGAATATAGGTTGCCGTAATGAAAAACATAATAAGCATAAACAGCAGACTGTGTGTAAACGTTCTGTGGCCGAACACCGTGCTTACGATTTTGGACAGAACGGGCAGCGTTCTGCCGATTTTGCTTTTCGTATGGCATATGTCGGGAATCAGCGCCCCGAGGGCACCCGCTGAGGTCATAAGGACCGGATCATACCCGTAATAATACGCAATTGCGGAACAAGAAGCGATGCCTCCCATGATGTGTGTTTTTCCTGTCATTTTTCGCTTCTCCTTTTTATTTTTGCCAAAATCCCCTGAATTACAAATATATCAAGAGAATGCATGTTTGATCAACAAACTTTACCTGTTCCGCCAAAAGGAAGGAGACGCGGATTCCGCATATTCTGCCGCGGAAAAAGACACATTATAGGTGTACCTATATTTGATAAAGAGGTGATACAGATGGCTTTCTTTAACAAAGAAAAAGGAAAAAACAGCGATAAAAACAAAAACGTCATTCAAGGCGCGCTTGACGACGCCGGTGCAGCTCTGAAAGACGATCCGCTTCAAGAAGCTGTTCAAAAGAAAAAAAACAACCGCTGACCATATAAGACGGGTAGGGCGAACGCTCTATCCGTTTTCCATCTAATTTTTCCCTTTGACAGATCTTTTTATCTCTGATAACCTCTGAGTAGAATTGAATGATAAAAATCCTCACTCTTTCTCGGTGAGGTAGAGGTTGCGCTTGATGATGAGTCGCACATGCCAGGCTGATAGGGGCCGCAAAACATGTGTTAAAGGCATCAGCGCCGAAGTGTAAAGAAAGCCGATCCTTCTTTATGCTGGGACTGTATCTGAATAAGTGCAGGACTGCCGCGTGCTTTTTCGCGGAGGGCTATCCGGAGATCAAGGGTGTGTGTGTTTCTTTAAGCATGGACTTTTGTTCAGGCTTTTTTTGCGTGTAAATATGGTCTCGGGGTCTGGTCCGTACGAATGAACAACCAGGAGGTACAGGAATGGAACAGACGAAAAAATGGGGTTTTTGGTTATTAACGGCGTTTGTCGTAGGAAATATGGTAGGCTCGGGCATCTTTTCGCTTCCGAGTACGCTCGCAAAAATCGCGAGCCCGTTCGGCGCTACATCGGCATGGCTTTTAACGGGAGCCGGTGTGTTAATGATCGCGCTGGTCTTCGGCCACTTATCCATCCGTAAGCCTGAGCTGACGGCGGGGCCGCAAAGCTATGCGCGTGCGCTGTTCAGCGATCGGAAAAAAGGGAATGCAGCGGGCTTCACGATGGTGTGGGGCTACTGGGTGGCGAGCTGGATCAGCAACGTGGCGATCATCACGAGCCTTGCCGGATATTTAACATCATTTTTCCCGATTTTAACGGATAAGCGTGAAATGTTTTCGATCGGCGGTCAGGCGGTTACGCTCGGCCAGCTGCTGACGTTTGCCGTATGTACGGTTTTATTATGGGGCACTCACACGATTCTCGTCACCAGCATTAACGGTGCGAGTAAATTAAATTTCGTCACGACGTTTTCAAAAGTATTAGGATTTATCTTCTTTATCATTGCAGGTTTGTTTGTATTTCAAACGTCGTTTTTCGATCATTTTTATTTTCCGGTTCAAACAGGTCCTCACACAGTTGAGGGAATCGGCGGGCAGATCCACAATGCGGCGATTTCAACATTATGGGCGTTCGTCGGAATTGAATCTGCAGTCATCTTATCCGGACGCGCCCGTTCGCAGCGCGACGTGAAACGCGCCACCATTACCGGATTATTGATCGCGCTTGGCATCTATATCATCGTGACATTGATTACGATGGGCGTGCTTCCGCATGGTAAGCTTGTCGGCTCGGAAAAACCGTTTGTTGACGTATTGTACGCGATCGTCGGCAATGCGGGAAGCGTCATCATGGCGATTCTGGCGATTTTGTGTCTGTTCGGAACGATGCTCGGCTGGATTCTTCTCGGCTCTGAAGTTCCGTATCAAGCGGCGAAATCCGGAGACTTTCCGGCTGCTTTTGCAAAAACGAATAAACAGGGAAGCCCGGTTGTGTCGTTAATCGTAACGAACGTGATGTCACAGATCTTTATCTTTTCGGTTATTTCCCGGACGATCAGTGACGCGTTTACGTTTTTAACGACGGCGGCGACGCTCGCTTATCTGATTCCGTATCTCGTATCAGCGTTTTACAGCCTGAAGCTCATTTTTACGGGTGAAACGTATGACGAGATAAAGGGTTCAAGAGTAAGAGACGGTATCATCGCCATCCTTGCCTGCATTTATTCTTTTTACGTTATTATTACCGGAACGGCCGATTTAACGACCTTTATTCTCGGTATCGGGCTGTTTTTCGTCGGTTTGCTGTTATATCCTTTCGTCTCAAAGAAATTTGCAAACAACAGACAATCGGTATGACAAAAAGACATCTCACGTCTGTGAGATGTCTTTTTTATTTGCGGCAGCGGGTTACTTTTTGACGGCGTGTATATAATGAATGGTCTCGAATGCGGTTAAATGGTCAGTGCGTCCGCTGAAAAAACGGTCATTGACGTCCGCCGGAGATAAATGTTCATAAATAAGCAGACCTGATGATTCTAATATTTTTTCGATTTCTTTATAACTGAAACACGATAACATCGGTTCTCCGCTTGCTGCAGCCATTTTCACCATGTTTTCCACTCTGTTTGACAGTCCTCTTTCTTCAAAGAGCGACTCATCTGCATAATCGAACACGATAGAGCTTCCCGGCGGGACTTCGGCAAATAATTGTGTGAGCAGGCGGGCGAGATGCTTTTTCGTAAGATAGTATGACACACCGAGCAGGCTGAAAAAGGTTTTTTGGCGTGAAAAACCTTCCTGATACAGACGGCTGAAAGAAAGCGAAGCGGCGAAGTCCATCGGTACAAAATGAAGATGATGGGAAATGCCGAGGTTCAGATGTTTCAATCTGTTTATTTTGTCTTCCTGTGAAGCGGGATGATCGATTTCAAATGTGTCTAAGGCGTTTGTCACCTCAGGATGCCTGAAACAAAAAGTATCCAGCCCCGCGCCAAGGATGACATACTGTTTGGCCCCGAGCTTCACTTCATTGAAAAGCACTTCTTCACAATATGCGGCACGGGCTAACGGTGTAGGAGACAGCTGGACTTGAGTCACCCATTTTAAGATGTCATCCGGTTGGCCTTGAAGCCTCTGGGCCATGTCTTTGCTGAAAAATGATATACCTTGAATCAGATGATCGCGGATGTCCGAATGCTCTTTATCAGAAATCAGATCTTGTGCCAAAAAATCATCAAATATCACCGGGGTGTCGTATTTACTGTGGTACGCCCTTCCGAAAGCGGACAGCAGGGAAGTCATACTCGCCTTGTTTTCTTTCATATAAAGATCCTCCGTTATTTACATCAATCTCCGGCCGGGAGAATCTTATTATACATGTTAATACAAAAATGTAAATTATAGCATAAATGAATTTTTTTGTCAAGTTTCAAGCGTAATAAAAAGCCGCTGTGACAGCGGCTTCGGGGTTACTTCGTTAAGCTTTTTGTGATGTAGTCGAGCTGGCCTTCAAGTGAGATCGGGTCTGAGAAATAGAAGCCGATCGGATCAATGCGGTAGACATGGTTTTGTTTGACGGCATCGAGGTTCTTCCAGATTGAGCTGTCAAGCACGCCTTTGTCGTCACCGCCGGCCTGCCATGGCCCCATAAAGATGTAGTCTCCCGCGAAGTCAGGCAGTTTCTCGAGTGAAATGCTGGCGTAGCCCGGCCCTTGATTAATGGCTTTTTCCTGCGTCAGTTTTGTGGCCTTCAGCCCGAGTTTGTCATAAATGATGCTTCCGCCGCGGCCGAAGTCTTTACCGAATACATAGATGTCTTTTCCGTTTGTCTGCATGATGGAGATGGTTTTTGAGCCGACCGCTTTTTGAACCTTTGTTTTAGCGGCAGCGGTTTTCTTATCCCATTCAGCCAGCCATTTGTCTGCTTTATCTTCAGTGCCTGTCATTTTCGCAAACTCTTTGAATTGATCAATGTTGCTGAGCTTGTCATATTTAATGGCGATTGTCGGCGCGATTTTTTCCAGTTTTTCGATATCGGCGCCTTGTGTCGTCCAGACAACGATTAAATCCGGCTTTAAGTCAATGATTTTTTCAACGGACGTGCCGTCGCCAATGTTTGTCACACCTTTTGTTTTCCCTTTGTAATAAGGGTTTTTAAATACGTTTTGCGGCGCGCCGACAACATTGATGCCGAGCTGTTTAAAGTCGCCGTAGTAGCCGTCAGCCATGACGACGACCCGTTTCGGGTGCTTCGGAATTTTAATATTGCCGTTTTCGGCTTTATACGTGATGGTTTCTTCTTTTTCAGAAGAACCTTTCGTGTCTGAAGAATTGCCGCATGCGGCCAAAGCGGCGATGAGCAGCACGGCAATCAGCGCTGCGCCGATTTTCTTGTATGTATGGAACATCTGACATTCCTTCTTTCATAAAAATTAGTGATAAAGAGAATCATTATCAGTGTGATTATATCACTGCTTTCATAGAGAAGCACGCTCTTTTTAAAGAAAAACTTTCTTTTTTTATATGAAATTAGGTCTATTAAATGAGAAGATAAAAGTGCTATACTGAAACAAGTCATTGATAATCATTATCATTACCATTCTTGTTTTGAGAAAGGAAGAACGAGTGTTGGGTCTATTGAAAAAGAAACAGACAATGACGGCTCAAGGGGCATCAGGGAGTGAAATCCAGTGGACGGCGCGTTCATTCCGGGCTGCTGTGCTGCTGTGTGCCGGGATTGCGGTTTTATTGATCGGCGCGGCTCTGTCTGTTTCCATCGGAGCTGCCGATATTCATCTGCGGACGGTGTGGGATGCTCTCTTTCACTTTCAGCCGCAAAATACATCTCATCAAATCATACGCGATCTGAGGCTGCCGAGAACTGCCGCCGCCGCGCTCGTCGGGGCTTTTTTAGCTGTGTCCGGGGCGATTATGCAGGGGCTGACGCGGAACCCGCTTGCTGAGCCTTCCATTATGGGCGTGACGTCGGGGTCAGGATTTGCGATCGCATTGGCATTTGCTTTTTTTCCGGGTCTGTCTGCGGCGGGACTTGTTTTGTGGTCCTTTGCGGGAGCGGGAATCGGAGCGCTTATTGTGTTTGGCATCGGCCTGTTTTCAAAAGGCGGTCTGACACCGGTGAAGCTCGCGCTGGCCGGTACGGCAGTCGGCTATTTCTTAACGGGGCTTTCAAGCGCGATTGCGATCCGTTTTGATGTCGCCCAGGATGTGAAGTTCTGGTATGCCGGAGGAGTCGCTTCCGTCAAATGGGAAGGCGTGCAGCTGCTTTTGGCGGTCGGGGTTATCGGACTTTTGCTGGCATTTCTGATTGCGCGCTCAGTGACGGTGCTGAGCTTGGGTGAGGAACTGGCCAAAGGGCTCGGGCAGTACACATCGCTTGTGAAAGTAATCGGAATGTTTGTCGTTGTCCTCTTGACGGGGGCTTCAGTCTCAGTCGCCGGAGCCATTTCTTTTATCGGCTTGGTGATTCCGCATATCACCCGGTTTTTAGTCGGGGTAGATTACAGGTGGATCATTCCCTGTTCGGCGGTATTCGGCGCCGTTCTGTTAGTCTTCAGTGATATTGCCGCAAGACTCGTCAATGCGCCGTTTGAAACACCGGTCGGCGCTTTAACCGCCCTTATCGGCGTTCCCTTTTTCTTTTATTTGGCGCGCAGGGAAAGGAGAGGGCTGTAATGAATGTAAAATCGAAAAAACCGCTGGCGGTCATGGCCGTTACGTTTTTGCTCATATGCATCGTCTTTTTTATCAGCTTAAACATGGGGGTGATCCGGATTGCGCCTCTTGATACGCTGCGTGTCTTTTTCGGACAGGGGGATGCCCGGGATCAGCTCGTTTTATTTGAATTCAGACTGCCGCGCATGGTGCTGTCATTGCTGGTCGGCGCCGGAATCGCGGTTTCAGGCGCGATTTTTCAAAGCGTGTCTCAAAATGACTTGGCGGAGCCGGGCATTCTCGGTATTAACGCCGGAGCGTCTTTGGCGGTCGTTCTGTTTATCTTCTTTTTCCAAGGATCAGCTGTTGATTTAAGCATGGCCGGTACATGGCTGCTTCCGGTGAGCGCTTTGGCGGGGGCTTTTCTGGCTGCGCTGCTCATCTATGTTCTGGCTTGGAAAAAAGGCGTTTCACCTGTCCGGCTCGTTTTGGTCGGGATCGGCGTCAATGCGGGGTTTAATGCGCTTCTCTTGATTTTTCAGCTGAAAATGGACCCGCGGGATTTCATGCAGGCGCTTGTATGGATTTCCGGTTCGATTTGGAACGCCAATTGGAAAATGGTGCTGTCCATTTTGCCGTGGCTGCTGGTTCTTTTACCGTTCAGCCTCTATAAAGCCAGGTATTTAAATGTGCTTCAGCTCGGTGATCAGCTGGCGGCGGGGCTTGGCACCCGGGTTGAAAAGGAGCGGCGCGTTCTGCTGATGTCCGCCGTTGCCCTGACCGCGTCATGTGTTGCGGCAGCCGGCGGAATCGCTTTTCTCGGACTCATTGCGCCGCATTTGGCCAGAAGGCTTACCGGGCCGCGCCACCAGACGCTTATCCCGGTTTCGGCTTTAATCGGAGCATTTTTATTTCTGCTTGCCGATACGCTGGCGAGAAATGTGCTTGCACCGTCCGAAGTTCCCGTCGGCCTGGTGATTTCCGTGCTCGGAGCGCCGTATTTTGTATATTTACTGATGAAAACGAAATAGAGGAAGGAGACTGCCGCGATGAACTCATTATCGGCGGAACAGCTTACTGTCGGTTATGGCGACCGTTTGATAGCGAAAGAATTGGATATCGCCATCCCGAAAGGAAAAATTACAACGCTGATCGGTCCGAACGGCTGCGGAAAATCGACGGTTCTCAAAACGATGTCAAGAATCATGAAACCGAAATCCGGCGCCGTCTATTTAAACGGACAGGCGATCATGCAAAAATCCACGAAGGACATCGCCAAGGAAATGGCAATTCTTCCGCAGACGCCTGAAGCGCCGAGCGGGCTGACGGTGTACGAACTTGTTTCTTACGGCAGGTTTCCGCATCAGTCCGGAATGGGCCGTTTGAGTGATAAAGACCGTGACATGATCAAATGGGCGCTTGAAGAGACGGGGATGGCCGAATTTTACGACCGGCCGATCGAAGCGCTTTCCGGGGGGCAGCGGCAGCGTGTGTGGATCGCCATGGCGCTCGCTCAAGAAACGGAGCTGCTGCTTCTTGATGAACCGACCACTTATTTAGATCTCGCCCATCAGCTTGAAATTTTGCAGCTGCTGGACAAATTAAACAAGGAGCAGGGCCGCACCATTTTAATGGTCATTCATGATCTGAACCATGCCGCCCGTTTTTCCCATTACATGATCGCCCTGAAAAAAGGGCGCGTCATCAAGGAAGGAACGGCGGAGGAAGTCATGACTCCCGGCATATTGGAAGACGTTTTTCAGATTGACGCACAGATTGTAAAAGATCCGCGCACGAACAAACCGGTCTGCTTAACCTACGATTTAATCCGGCATGAAAACGCAACGGTATGATGAAAAAAAAACGCAGAGCCATTCCGGCCTGCGTTTTTTTATTGCGCCCGGGGCTGATTTTGTCCGGAGACGCATTTATCCAAAACGAAAAAAACTCCCGCCACAATCAGCTCCTCCGTCGTTGACAGCCAAATCTTTTCAATCAGTTTATCCGTCGTATACGCGGTCATCCAGAGGAACAGCAGCTGAACGGTGCTGGCTAAAAGGAGAAAAGGCAGCCTGCCCGTCCCAAAAAAGGTAAAGCTATGTATCATCAGCCGCTCAAGCGGTTCAAAACATAAACCGAGAAGAATAAAAAGCACGGAAAAAAGCAGGACGTACGCCATCGATCCGTAGCTCGTCCCGGCTAATGAAAATACAGCCATCATCACGATAAAATACCCGAATAATACGGCAGCGGCTGCCAGGGCATACCGGAGCACCTGAAGAAAAAACATTTTCGTCCCGTTTTGATTGATCATCTGTTCAGCTCCTTTTCACACAGAGGAGACTTGCAGAGACGGAACTCTGCAAGTCGGTGTGTATCTTCTTCAGCATTTCTTTTTGACGACAGGGTGTTTCTCTTTCGAAAGAATATCCGTAAAGTCTTTGCCCAGATCCAGATGCTGCTGGACGAATTTCTCGGGAAGCATGGCAAGCCATTGGTTCAGGGACACATCGGCATAGTGGTCATCCTTGAAGATTTCCAGGAAGACGAGCGGCTCATCTCCCAAATTTTCCACATAGTGGCCCATTGCGAACGGAACGTAACCGACATCCCCGGCCTGATAGTTAAATGTTCTTGCATGGCCGTCCGATGCAAAAACCGTCATCCGCCCTTTACCGGAAATATAATACTGCCATTCATGCGTGTTCGGATGCCAGTGCAGCTCTCTCATTGCGCCCGGTTCGACCACGACAAGCGCTGAAGCGATCGTTTTGGACACTTTGAAGTTTGTGGAATCCGCGATATATACTTTGCCGCCATCCGTCTCAGCAGTCGGGCCTTCATCCAGCAGGCGGTAAGTGAACGGATATGGCACTTCACCGTTCGGGCCTTCCACGATGTCATCTTTCAGCTTCCCGGGAACCGGCTCTTCAAAGATATATTTTTCTTTCCCGGGCAGGCCGGCGAGGTCTTTTTCTGAAACCCCGAAGTTGTTGGCGATGACATCAAGCGGTGTGTGGGCAAGCCAGTCAGTCACTTGGAATGTGCTGTTTTCTGAGAAGGAACCGTCATCAAAAACCAAGAGGAATTCACAGCCTTCTTTCAGCGCCTGAATGGAGTGCGGCAGGCCTGACGGGAAGTACCACAGATCTCCTTCCTTCACGTCATCGATAAAACTGCGTCCCTGTTCATCAACAATCGTGACCCGCGCTTTGCCCGTCAGCATATATGCCCATTCCGCTTCTTTATGCCAGTGCAGCTCACGGATGGCGCCCGGTTTTAAACGCATGTTGACAGATGCCAGATTTTCAGAAATCGGCAGCTCGCGAACGGTCACCTCACGCGCGTATCCGCCCTTTTCCAGCCGGTTGTGCACATCTGAGAAAGAGAATTTCATATTATCCACTGTGCCGTGATCCGTTTCCGGCGGCGTCAGCATATCCGGATTTTGGCGGTCTCTTTCAAGGTTGCGCGGAATCGTGACGGTCGCCCCTTTGTCTCCTCTGATCGGCTGCGGGATATTGCAGTTGTTTTCTTTTGACATGTAAATCGTCTCCTCTCAAGCTTTGTTTTTTCAGAAAGAGAATGTGAAAGGCCTTTCGTTTTCCCTTCTGCTTTGTTAAGTGATGCGTTCCGATGAAAAGTCAACTTCGTGTGAAAATTAATTTTTCATTTTCTGATCTTTCAGTTCCGTCATCAGTTCGATCAGGGCGTCAAACTTCTTCTCAAACCGTGTGAGAAGATACATGGCAATCAGAGCCGGAAAGCCGAGATTGCCGATCTGTCTGACCGCTTCTTCTATAAAAACCTGATCCATTATCAGCCACCTCCTGACTTGACCTGCAGTCATGTATATAAGTGAAAGAAAGAGCGGCTCCTGTAAACCTGATATCCCGGTTGAGGGTCTTTTTTTTGTTCCGGCAAAACCGGGACATAAGGAATACGGAATCTTAGTCGGAAAGGAGTAGTTTACTTTTTTTTGCTTTCTTTCATTTAATTTAAATAGGGGGCGGTTTTATGGACTATCAAGTTCTTTTACGGTCAAAATGCAAGGAAATTATGAAACATCCGATCGTTAAACATTTTTTAAGTGACCCAAAGCATTACGAGAAATTTAAAAATGTGCTGGAACATTCAGACGAGAAGGATGCAAAATCACTGGACGACCATTTTAAACAGTTTTATAAGGAAATCCGGATCATCAAATATATGAACTCTATGATCCGGATTTTCTCCATCGATTTTGACAAGCGCATCCGTAAAAATCAGAAGCGCTATCCGCTGACGGTGGATCAGCCGGAGGGAGGTGAAGCGCTTCCCTATGAAATGGGAAAAGACGCGTATGAAGAGTTTCTGCGGAAGCAGGGGGATTTGAGCCAGCATGTCCAAAACCGTGATTTATACGAAGCGCTTCAGACGTTAACCGATAAGCAAAAAAGCGTGCTGACGAATATTTATCTTCACGGAGCGACGATGAAGGAGATTGCCGAGTCGCTGGGTGAATCACGGCAGAACATTTCTAATATTCATAAAAAGGGGCTCGACAATCTCAGAAAGCAGCTGGACAAGCAAAAAAAGGGGGAAAATAAGCAGTGAACGGGCCATTTGACTTCAACAAAGAGAACACAGATACCGACGAAATGGAACTTTTGATTTCGCGTTTTTCGCCAATGATAAAAAAAAAACTGAGCAATACATCATACCAGGAAAGAGAAGATCTTGAACAAGAATTGAAGATTAAAATAGTTGAAAAAGCGGACATGCTGTTATGCCAGGAAGTGCCGGGTTTTTGGGAATTTATTCTTCATCTTATAAATGAAAGCTCCTGACAAAAGCGGCGGAATGATGGATATTCCGCTCTGACAACGTGAGAAAAACGAGAAGAGATGTCCGGTCTCGTTTTTCTTTTCTGTTTCCCCGCAAGACCTCCGCACTAAAAAAGTACCAAATCTTATCCATATAATGATATGATGAAAAAAACAAAGAGAAAGGAACGTCCAAGTGGAAAATGCGTCAATTTTAATTGTAGACGATGAGAAGGCGATCGTTGATATGGTCAAACGCGTTCTCGTCAAAGAAGGCTATCACAACATTAAGACAGCCGGAAGCGCTGAGGAAGCGATCGAGTTTGTTAAACATGAAACCGCGGATCTGCTCGTGCTGGATGTGATGATGGAAGGCATGTCCGGTTTTGAAGCATGCACCGAAATCCGGAACTATACCGACGCTCCGATCTTTTTTCTGACTGCCCGTTCTTCTGATGCGGATAAGCTGTCAGGATTTGCATTGGGAGCTGACGATTATATAACAAAGCCGTTTAATCCGCTCGAATTGGCGGCGCGGATCAGGGCGACGTTAAAGAGAACCTATAAGCGCGAAGAGAAAACGGCGGTAAAGACGTATTCATACAGCCATTTTTCCTATTCACCGCAAAACGCCGAGCTGATCGTCGGGGGCGAGCCCGTCAGCTGCTCCGCACAGCTTCTGCAGCTGCTTCAATATTTCTGTGAACACCCTGATGTGGTGCTCTCAAAAGATCAGATCTATGAAAAAGTATGGGGATATCCGTCTTACGGCGACAACAACACCGTCATGGTGCATATCCGCAAGCTTAGAGAAAAGATTGAAAAAGACCCCAGCAATCCGTCCTATATTGTAACGGTGCGCGGCCTCGGTTATCGGTTTATTCCCGATCAAGGAGAAAAAGGAACCCGCTCATGAGAATGCGCGGAAAATTTCTGCTCCACTTTTTCGGACAGCTGCTGCTTGTCATCCTGCTGATGTCCGTTTTGGCCGTCGCTTCTTTCTTCTATTTGGATTGGCGTTTCAGCGAAGCGGAAGCCAATGCGGGACTGACCAAAGCGACGGCGGACTCGTTTGAAGCGTGGCTTGATAAAAACGAAGACGGCACATGGGATGTCGATGAGTTTTTAAAGATGTCGGTCAGAAAGCAGAAGGGCTGGCTGCAGATCATTAATGACAATGAAAAAACGGACTACGCGTACAGAGTGCCGAAAGACGTCCCGAGCCATTACAGCAGAAAAGACCTCTTATCCATTTACCAGTACCGGAATTTTGACAACTACAAGCTGAATTACTGGACGGTCACGATAAATGATGAGACCTATTTGATTCTGTTCGGCTGGAAATCCGCCAGTGAGCAGCTTCTCACTTACATCGAATCACAGGAGCCATCCCTCGCTTCCCTTTCTCAATATAAAAAAAGCACGATTGATTATATTAAACGGGAAAAAGGGGCGGTCTACCTTCTCGAAGACAGCGGCAGACTGCTCGGGGATATCAACAGCACGAAAAAAGAACGGAACACCGTCAATGAGCTTGAATTGCTGAAATACAATTCCAAGCCGTGGAATTACAAACGGGAAATTTCTTTTAAAAGACTCGATAAAACGAAATGGATGGTCGCGTCGGTGCCGAACCCCGTGTACATCCCCGATCACGAGTTTAACAAATCATTTTTGAGAAATGTGATGAAAACCCTCTTCCTCTTGATCGGAATCCTGGTATTTATGATCTGCATCCTGACCATCTGGTACTCTTTCCGTTTCGGCTGGCCGCTGTTTCATACCATCAAATGGCTCGTCAATTTATCAAAGGGCCGGCTTGAAGAGCCGAAGAACCGCAAAGGACAGCCGGTCAGCAAAAACAAAAAAGGCAAAACAAAGCAGCCGTTCCGCTTTTTCGCCGAGATTTTCGAATCGATGGATCAGCTGACCGACACGCTGAAGCGGGATAAGAAAAACAGAGAAAAAATCCAGGCGACAAGGGAAGAATGGATCGCCGGGCTGAGCCATGACTTAAAAACCCCGCTGAGCACGATTTACGGCTACAGCATGATGCTTGAATCGAAGCAATACGACTGGACCCCGGAAGAAGTCAAAGAAATGGGGCAGATCGTCCGGGAAAAATCAGAATATATGTCCAAGCTGATTGAGGACTTAAACTTAACATACCGCCTCAAAAACGCGGCCCTCCCGATCGAACGGCGGCTGATCAACGTCGTGCCGTTTATCAGAAACGTCACGAACGATTTCACGAAAAACACGTTCTCGGAAGGCTATGACATCGCCTTTGAAACCAAAAAGGAAGACATTCTTTTCGCCATTGATGAAGCGTGGTTCCGCCGTATTCTGGAGAATCTGCTGGCAAACGCGGTTAAGCATAATAAGAAAGGGACCGCCATTCGGGTCGTGCTTGAGGAATCAGCCGAACAGCTCATTCTGAAGGTGAAAGATAACGGAAGAGGGATGGACGACGAAACGATTCACCAGCTGTTTAACCGTTATTACCGGGGAACGAATACGAAGGGGCCGTCAGAAGGAACGGGACTCGGGCTCGCCATTGCCAAAGAGCTGGTACACCTTCATAACGGAACCATCCATGTCAACAGCAGAATCAGCGCCGGAACGGTGATTACGATTCTTTTTAAAAAAGATTGAGTTTGGACGCCGCTTTGTCGGGAATAACAATAGAAGACTGACAAGCAAAAGAGGTGTTCACACATGGAAGCAGCATTACGAGCAGATACGAGAGCAGTAATCGGAGAAGGCCCTTTATGGGACAAGGACAAGCAATGCCTGTACTGGGTGGATATACTGGGCAGCCAGCTCCATATCTTCACTCCGGCTGACGGAATCAACCGTTCCGTTAAATTCAAATCATTTGTCACGGCTCTGGCCTTGTATTCAAAGGAAGAGCTGGTGATGACGATGAAAGACGGTTTTTACCTGTACAATCTTCGGGAAGATACATTGACGAAGATGAAGCAGCCGAGAGACATGCGGGAAGATATCCGTTTCAATGACGCAAAATGCGACCCGTCCGGCAGATTATGGGCGGGAACGACGAGCATGGAAGGCAAAGAAGAGGAGGCTTCGCTGTACCGTCTGAATACGGACGGCAGCCTTGCCAAAATAAAAGACCAGGTCTCCACCTCGAACGGTTTGGATTGGGATCGGGACCGAAACCTGATGTACTATATCGACACTCCGACGCAGGAAATCGTCTGTTATTCATATGATCCTGAAACCGGAGCCGTATCAGATCCGAAAACGGTCTACCGCTTTCCGGAGTCGCAAGGATCTCCCGACGGAATGACCATTGACCGTGACGGAATGTTGTGGGTGGCTCTGTTCGGAGGCGGCCGTGCCGTCCGGATTGACCCGTTTTTGCATAAGGAAATTGCATCTATCGAAGTTCCGGCGAAATACGTCACCTGCTGCGCGTTCGGAGGCAGAGACTTGAACACGTTATACATTACGACCGCGACGGAAAAATTGACGGAAGCCGAAAGACTTGAGCAGCCGCATGCGGGCGGCCTGTTTTCAGCAGAGCTTGAGACGGGCGGCTGGGAGCCGGTTCCGTTTGCAGGCATGATGTAAAAAAAGCCCTGGCATATGGGGAAGTTCCCATTGTGCCGGGCTTTTTTGTGTTAAATGGAGCGGATGATGCCGCCTTCAACCCGCTGTGCGGTGCCGTTAATGGCAGAAGCCGCTGATGAAGCGAGAAATACAATCGTATTGGCGACTTCTTCCGGGGTTGCATAGCGCTGAATCAATGATGTCGGTTCATTCACTTTAAAATAATCCCGGACGAAGCTGTCCGTGTCTTCTCCGGCAGCCTTTGCGGCTCCTTCCATGTAAGAAGCGACGCCTTCGGTCCATGTCGGTCCCGGCAGCACGGAGTTGACCGTGACATTTGTGCCTTTCGTCATTTCCGCCATTCCCCGGGACAAGCTGATTAACGCCGTTTTCGTCATTGAATACGGAATCATTTGCGCAAGCGGTTTGACTCCGGCTTCACTGGAGATGTTCAGAATCCGTCCGCTGTTTCTTTCGAGCATTTGCGGCAGAAAACGCCGGCACAGGCGCACGGCGCTCATAACATTCACTTCAAAATACCGAGTCCATTCGTCATCAGACACCTCAGCGAAGTCCTTTACTTCAAAAAAGCCGAGGTTATTGACGAGAATATCGACTTCCCCGATTCCGCCGGCGCGTTTTATCAAGTCATCCGCCTCATCCTGACGCGATAAATCCGCAGCGATGCCGTGGACCGTTCCGTAAGCGGAAAGCTCCTCAACCGTCCGTTCCACAGTTTCTTTTTTTCTTCCGTTTACAATCACCTCGGCGCCTTCGGCTAAAAAGCTTTTTGCCGCGGCTTTTCCGATCCCTGAAGTCGATCCTGTAATCAACACGAGCTTTCGTTCAAGCTGTAATTCCATGATAATCCTCCTTTTTACACCATTGTGTAACAGTATACATGATGAATTTTAGTGTGTACGAACAATTTGCTTTCATGCAAAAAGGCCGGATATACAAGCTTTAAAGACTTATAGTATAATTACTGCGAAAAAAGGATACGAATGTCAAAGAGACAATCGTTTACCATAATCAGGGGGAGTTAAAAGAATGAAGAAGATCACTGCCGTCTGGGCGGCGCTCTTGGTCACCGCCTTTGTGATCGCCGGCTGTTCCGGCGCACAGGAAGAAGGAAGCGCGGCCAAACAAAAAGCCGTCTCAACCGAAGCATTCCCGGTAACCATTAAGGATGCCGCGAACGAAAAAGTAACCATAAAGCAGGCACCGGAAAAAATCGTTTCTCTCATGCCGAGCAATACGGAAATTACATACGCGCTCGGACTGGGAGATAAGGTCGCAGGCGTCACGACAAATGATACATATCCGAAAGAAGCGGTAAAAAAACCGAAAGTCGGAGATATGAATGTGAACGCTGAAAAAGTCATCGCGCTGAAGCCGGATCTCGTGCTTGCCCACGCGTCCTCTATGTCCGCTTCCGCCGATGCGATGAAGCAACTGAAAGATGCGGGCATCACCGTCTTAACGGTCAATGATGCGCAATCGTTCCAAGACGTGTACAAATCAATCAGCATGATCGGAAAAGCGGCCGGCAAAGAAAAGCAGGCGGATAAGCTGATCAAATCGATGAAATCCGACCTTTCCGGCATAGAAAAGAAAGCGGCGGCCATTTCTGAAAAAGACGAAAAGAAAGTATTCGTCGAAGTGTCTCCTGACGGCTACACGACGGGGAAAGGCACGTTTATGAACGAAATGCTTGAAGATATACATGCGAAAAACGCCGCCGGCAGCCAGACCGGCTGGGTGCAATTGACGGATGAAGCGATTGTCAAAATGAATCCGGATGTCATCATTACGACAGACGGCGTAAAGGCCGCTGAAGTGGAAAAACGCGCCGGCTGGGGTGCCGTCAATGCGGTCAAACACCACAATGTCTATTCTGTTGATCCCGACCTTGTCACACGCTCAGGCCCGCGCCTTGTCAAAGGGGTCGAGAAGCTTGCAGAAAGCGTTTATCCTGAAACGTTTAAAAAGTAACCGCCCGCTGGCCTACACGGTCAGCCTGCTGTTTTTAGCCGTTTGTACGGCACTCGGCATTTCAATCGGCAGTCTGCATATTCCTTTATCCGACGTTTTTTGGATCGGGATCGGCCGGACATCCTCGGCTGACCCTATGAATGTAAATATTATGATGAATATCCGCCTGCCGAGAGTCGTTCTGGCTGCCCTTGTCGGAGCCGCGTTATCCATTGCGGGAGCGGCGTTTCAGGGACTTCTGAAAAATCCGCTCGCCGACCCTTATACACTCGGGGTATCTTCGGGAGCCTCGGCGGGAGCCGTTATCACCTTGTTTTTCGGCATTCAGATACCCGTCATCGGCCGGTTCACACTACCGGTTGTCAGCATCGCCGCAGCCATTGCGGTCATGGCGGCGGTTCTGTTTTTCAGCCGCCTCGTTCATGCGTCGATGTCGGTTTCGACACTCATTTTGACAGGCATCATCATGAATTCTTTTCTCGGAGCTCTCATTTCGCTTGTGATCGCTTTAACGGGCAATGATCTGCTCCCGATTGTCCGCTGGCTGTTAGGAAGCGTGTCAATGAGGGGCTGGGGCTATGTCGCGCTGTTTCTGCCTTTTTTTCTGGCCGGGACGGCGCTTCTGCTTATCAATGGCAAAGAATTAAACATTATGACTTATGGAGAAGAAAAGGCAAGGCTGTTAGGCGTCAGTACGGGAAAAAGAAAACTGCTGATGATCGCCGCCGGATCTCTGCTGACGGGAGGAGCGGTTGCCGTCTCGGGGACGATCGGATTTGTCGGCCTTGTCATTCCCCACGTGACACGGCTCTTATGGGGGACGGATCATCGCCATTTACTGCCGCTGTCAGCATTGACGGGGGCCGGGTTTCTCATTTTGGCGGATTTGTTTTCCCGCACCGTCATTGAGCCTGTCGAATTGCCGATCGGCATTATGACCGCTTTGGCGGGAGCGCCTGTATTTGCCTTGATTCTGCTTCGCCAGCATCATGGAGGGAAACGCTTATGATCAGGGTGAGCAGCCTGTCCGGCGGGTACGGAGGCCGGATGATTGTAGAAGATGTCAGCTTTACCGCCGAAAAAGGTGAATTTGTCGGCATACTTGGTCCGAACGGCTCGGGAAAAACAACGCTGATGAAATTGCTGACGGGAATGCTCTCTCCGTCAAAAGGCGAGGCGCTCGTCGCAGGCAGGCCCGTCGGCGGATACAAGCCGCGGGAACTTGCGAAAATCATGGCCGTTTTGCCGCAGCATACGGAGCAAGCTTTTACATTTACCGTTAAGGAAACAGTGTCCTTCGGCAGATACCCGTATCAAAAAGGACTCTTCAGACAGATGGATCAACATGATGAAGACATTGTCCGGGAAGCGATGGAAATGACGGGCATCGACCGATATGCGCAGCAATCCGTCCGCAATCTGAGCGGCGGGGAGCGGCAGCGCGTCTATCTGGCGCAGGCGCTGGCTCAGCAGCCGGAGGTACTGTGTCTGGATGAGCCGACGACCTTTCTTGATCTCAAATATCAGAAAGACCTGCTTGATACGGTGAAGCGGCTGACGAGAGAAAGAGGCCTGACGGTCATCAGTATTTTTCACGACCTAAACGCCGCAGGCCAATATTGTGATCAGCTCCTGATGATGAAAGACGGACGCGCTTTTCCGAAGCAGACGCCGGATCAGGCTTTGAAAAAAGAGACGATTGAAGACATTTACGGCATCACTGTCAGCGCTGTTGCCCAGCAATCGTCGCCGAAACCGCTGATCGCTTTCATGCCGGAAGCGCGGGAGGAAAGAGAGCCTGTCAACGTTCCGTTCGCCTCTCTGATAAACAAAAGCGGAAATACCGTAACGCTTCATACAGAACGGCCGTTCAGAATGTTGACAACCGCATCTGACGGCCCGGGATTTTCGTGGAGCCGCCGGCTTTCCGGCTCAGCGGCCGCTGGTTTGATCTGCCGTACGTTTGATTCGGTCACAATTGCCGTGACTGCGCAGCATACCGTTTGGGTGCTGATCAGCGGACGTTTATCAGAACAGGGATTTGTACGGCTGTTAACGGCAGCGGCAGAAGCGAGAATGCAGGCTCTTTCCGGCAGACAGGCAAAAGGCGACATTGTCATTTGTGCCTTGCAGACAGGAGAGGCGATGGACGTCCCTCAAGCGGAAAGAGCCGTCAGAAGAGGAACCGCGGCATGTGTAAAAGCGGCGGAAGAAGGAGGAATACAACGATGAAGCTGTATACGAAAACCGGCGATAAAGGACAGACAAGCCTGATCGGCGGCAGAACGGATAAAGACAATCTGCGGGTTGAAAGCTACGGGACGATTGATGAGCTGAACAGCTTTATCGGGCTTGCGCTTGCGGAGCTTGATGATTGTGAGAATTGCGGTGATGTGAAAGCCGAACTCCGAAACATTCAGCATGAGCTGTTTGACTGCGGCGGCGACTTGGCGACGGTTTCTGAACATAGAAGCTATACATTAAGAGAGACATCTATTTCCGCATTGGAAGACTGCATAGACCGTTACACGGCTGAAGCGCCCCCGCTTGAGAAATTTATTCTTCCGGGCGGGCATAAGGCGGCTGCTCAGCTTCACATCGCGCGGACCGTCACGAGACGGGCTGAGCGTCTCGTCGTGAAACTGGGCAAAACAGAAGAGATAAACGATACGGTGATGCGTTACTTGAACCGCCTGTCTGATTATTTTTTCGCGGCGGCAAGAGCGATTAACGCAAGACAGGGCGTTCAGGATATAGAGTATGAAAGAAGCGCCGCGGTATTCCGTGATGATGAATAACGTTTTGTTCAGCCGGCAGCAGCAAGCCGGCTGTTTTTTTATAGAGATATCCATCAATTGAACCTTTATTGACAGGAGGAAAATGTATCTTATGAATTATTGACTGAAAAATTAAAAAATGAGATATTATAAGAAACATTGTAAAATAATGGGGGATTTGATAGATGGATACATATAATAAGAGCGAGAGCATCTGGAATAAAAATTTCACCCTTCTGTTTATCTCAAGGCTGGTTAAATTGTCAGGCGACGGTTTTGCCTTTAATTCCATTCTATGGTTTTTGATTTTTGACGGGGAAGGCGCGATCGGCACGTCCCTGCTCATTGCGGTCACGTTCCTTCCGGAGGCGATGCTGGCGCCGATTACCGGGCCTTTTATGAAGCAGCATACGCTGAAATTCTGGATGTATTTCTCCGACCTCACGCGCGCGGCGGTCGTGCTGATTATTCCGATCTGTTATTTTAACGGTTTTTCTCCTTTATGGTTTGTCATGCTTCTCATGATTGTGCATTCAGCCACGGGAGCCGCTTATAATCCTGCATCTATCTCATTAATCCCCAATATTGTCAGAGAAAACAGCCTGCAGAAAGCGAATGCGGTCATCCAGTCATCAGGCCAGATCGTCAGGCTTGCCGCCATTACGCTGAGCGGGGTGTTCTTAACATTTATCAGTCCCGCTTATTCTTTGTTTATCGCTCTTATATTCTATCTTCTATCAGGTTTTCTCGTACTCTTTATGTCATACCAAGTCCGGCATGCCAAACAGGATACAGTCGCCGTCAGACAGCGCGGGACGTACTTCGGAAGGCTCAAACGGGGTTTCGTTCTGGTCAGGAAACACCAGATTTTATACCCGCTCGCCATCTATTGTATCTTCATGAATTTTGCGGCCGCTCCGTGGGAGGCGCTCTCTGCCGTTTATGTCGCCGAAGATTTAAACATGCCGCCGATCATCTACTCGCTTTTGAAAGCAACAGGAACGGGCGGAGCCTTTTTAATGGGTTTTATTTTGGCTAAGGTGAAGGTGAACAAATACGGTCTCCTGTTTGTGTCAGCGGGAATCATAGAAGGAGCGGCATTTTTTATCACCGGCCTCAACACTTTTCTGCCGCTCGTCTTCCTCGCCGCGTTTGCGTTCGGATCTGCCGTCAGCGCGATTAATGTGCCGGAATATACGATTATTCAGACGTCTGTGGACCATGATGACCAGCCGCAAGTCTATGCTGTCATCCATATGATTTCAAACATATCCATTCCGCTCGGCGCGGTTCTTTGCGGATATGCGGCTAACGCCTTCGGTCCCGGAAAAGTCATTGCCGCCGGCGGTCTCGTTGAAGTCCTGTCCGGTCTCGGAATATTGTTCTTTACGAAGCTGGCCAAAGCCGAACGCTCAGATCTCATCAGGGAAAAAGAAGCGAGCATCAGAATATAGATTTTTCGTAAAACGCCCTGCGCCGTCCGGTGCAGCGGCGTTTTTTTTATGCGAAGGTCCGGGGGCTTATACGACTCCGGTCTGATATGAAAATCAATCTCTGACTCGTTTTGCCGGCCGCGGGATTTGTTTATAGTAAAGACAAGGAAAACGAAAGGAGGATCTGCATGAATATAAATGGTAAAACGGCAGGCGGCTTTCTGCTGATTGTGTTCGGACTTTCTGTCTTTTTCGGAGGAGGCCATTTCGCATTTATCATCCCGCTGGCGATCGGAGGGCTGATGCTTTACTGGGGAATCAAACGTTTTTCAAAAGGCCGGGCGGTATCGGGTATCATCGCGGGCGTCATCGGAGCTATGATTCTCGTCGGTTCTCTTCCATTTATCGTTGCGATCGGACTGGCCGGCGCCATGGTGTATTTCGGGTGGAAGATGATGAAGCAGGGCGGCTCAGACACCGCTTCCCGCCAGTATGAACCGGAAGCGGCATCACCGGGCTATCAATCCGGATTTGACTCTGAATGGGAAGAATTTCTGAAGAAAAAATAAGGAGGAAGACAAAATGGTCTTAAAAAGAATAAGAAATATGTTCGTCGCATCTGTTAACGAAGGGCTTGATAAATTAGAAAATCCGAAAGTCATGCTGAATCAATATGTGCGTGATATGGAAAGTGACATCGCCAAGGCGAAACAAACGATTGTCAAACAGCACACGATCGTTCATCAGTTTAAGAAAAAACAGGAAGACGCCTCCGAAACGGCGGCAAAACGGAAAAACCAGGCTCAGCTTGCTTTTGACGCCGGGGAAGAGGAGCTAGCGAAAAAGGCGCTGACTGAAATGAAATACCTTGAGGGAAAAGCGGCCGAACATGAAAAAGCGTATGAGCAGGCGAAAACACAGCTGGCAGAGCTGAAAGAGCAGCTGGAAACTTTAGAAACGCGCCTCCGCGACGTAAAGGATAAAAAACAGGCGCTCATCGCCCGCGCGAACGCGGCAAATGCGAAGGAACATATGAACGCTTCTTTCGACAAAATTGACAGCGAAAGCGCCTACAGAGAGTTCCTTCGAATGGAAAGCCGCATTGAAGAAATGGAAGTCCGCGTCAAATACGGCACTTCAGCTGAAGCGAACACAGAATACAGCCGCTCCCAATATTCAGACGAGGTGGAAGCTGAGATTGAAAAAATGCGCTCGCTTTCTCTGGAAAAAACAGAGCGTCAAAAAGCGGCTCATGAATAATGTGCACAAGGGAAGATCGGCGCGTTTACGCCTCTTCCCTATACGCACGTATCAATTCTCCGGCTTTTCCTTTATAATAAAATGAATGAAAAAGGATGGAACGTAATGAAGCGTAAGATTGCCAAAGGACTGATGGCGGCGTCCGTTCTGATCTGCTGTCTGTTTTTGGTGAAAGAAGTGTTTGCCGGGCGTTTTTTTCCGCTGTACGAAACAGAAGCGGAATCGGCAAGCATACCGCCGCGTGCCGTCAACAGCCTGTCGGTTTCATCGGAACAGACGGATGTGAAAATCATCGCGGAAGCGCGGAATGATATCGCGGCAAACATGACGGGACCGGCGGGGAAAATGTTTGTCCAAAACAGGGGAAAGACCCTCAATCTTAAAGCGAAGGAGAAAGGGTTCCAATTTCTGAATCTCTTTCAGCGCCCTCTGCTGATTGTCCGCATTCCGTATGATTATCATCGGGACATCACCGTCCATACATCAAACGGCAGCATTGCCGTTGACGGAAACAAGGGGCTGTCTCTTGCGCACCTCGGCGTCCGTTCTGTAAGCGGAAATATGTCGCTGAAGCACGTGAAGACGGATGTGTTTGAAGCGAAGGGGCTGTCGGGCAATCTCACAGCAGCAGGCCTTGCGGCAAAAACGGGGGATGTCCGCTTATCCTCGGGACATGTCGGGCTTCAACATGTGGCGGGGGCCCTTGACGTGCGGGTCGCTTCCGGCAGTGTCGACGCCTCGCTTGAGACGGCGGATGCTCCCGTATCCGTCAGGCTTGCGAGCGGCAGCGCAGCGATCACCCTGCCGAAAGACGGAAGTTTTACGGTGAACGCCGAGACGGCAAGCGGAAGGATTCAGCCGTCTTATTCCTTTGAGAAAACGAGTAAGGAAGGCGGGGCATTTACCGGCATGAAAGGCAGCGGCGCCAGGCCGATTGATATAAAGGTGACGAGCGGCAATATTGCACTGCAATAGTCAAGGAAAGGAGGGGCAAGCAGCTGATGGCAAAAAAACAGATTCTCGGACTTATCATCGCCTTATTAGGCGTCAGCATGTTTTTGCGTATTATCGGCATCGGCGACTTCTTATTTTGGCCGCTCTTTTTTCTGATCACAGGCTATATTTTCAATAAATATTCCCGCGGCTGGCTCGGCTCCGTCCTGTATATCTTCGCCGCTTTTTTATTTTTGAGAAACCTGTTCAGCGCCACCTTTAACCTGTTCGGCTATGCCTTCGCCGCCTTTCTCATCTACGCGGGCTACAGGCTCCTGAAAGGAAAGCGCGTGTATGAACATAAAGAGAAGAAAATCAATCTTGAAAAAGAAGAGCAGCCAAAGCCTTCCGCCCAGACGGAAAGCAGACAGCCGGACCTCCGCAGCTTTTTTATCGGCGAGCTCCGGATGATGAAGGACCCGTTTGAGCTGAATGATTTAAATGTTTCCGGATTCATCGGCGATGTGAAAATTGATTTGTCAAAAGCGATGATTCCCGAAGGAGAAAGTACGATGACCATCAGCGGTGTCATCGGCAATGTTGATGTGTACGTCCCGCCGGATATCGAAGTGTCCGTCAGTTCATCGGCTTTTATCGGCGATATGAACCTGCTCGGCTCTAAGAAAAGCGGCATGAGCCCGAATCTGTATAAAGTATCGTCTGAGTACGGCGACTCGCCGCGGCGGATTAAAATTTCAATTTCGTTATTCATCGGCGATGTGGATGTGAAGTATTTATGAGGAAAAAATTACTCGCCAATATTCAGTGGCGCGCCATGCGGATGACCGCGGGACTCAGTCTGCTCCTTTGCGCGGTGTTTATTACGCTGATGCTGCTGTATTACGGGCTTGACCCGATGCTGCTGTTTTCTTCCGGCTGGTTCGGTATTCCGTTTGTGGTCATCCTGCTTTTGGCGTCTCTTTCGGCGGGATTGATTTCCGGTTATGTATACGGCGGCCGCCTGAAAACAAGAATGGATACACTGATTGAAGCGGTTTTGAAATTTGAAAACGGCAATTTTGCTTATCGGGTGCCGCCGCTCGGCGATGATGAAATCGGTCTGGCGGCAGATCAGCTCAACGAAATGGCCAAGCGGGTCGAGCTCCAGGTCACATCGCTGCAAAAGCTCTCCAACGAACGTGCGGAATGGCAGGATCAAATGAAAAAATCGGTCATCACTGAAGAACGCCAGCGGCTGGCGCGCGATCTGCACGATGCCGTCAGCCAGCAGCTCTTTGCCATTTCTATGATGACATCCGCCGTTTTAGAGCAGGTGAAAGATGCGGATGACAAAATCGTCAAACGGATTCGCATGGTTGAACATATGGCGGGGGAAGCGCAAAATGAGATGAGAGCGCTGCTATTGCATTTGCGGCCCGTCACTTTAGAAGGAAAAGGCTTAAAAGAAGGGCTGATTGAGCTGTTAAAAGAGTTCAAAGCGAAGCAGCCGCTGGATATTGAGTGGGACATCAGCGATACGGGTGTGTCAAAAGGCGTTGAAGACCATCTGTTCCGCATCGTGCAGGAGGCGCTTTCCAACGTTTTCAGACATTCAAAGGCGACCAAGGTCACCGTCAGGCTCGGCGCGAAACATCAAAAACTTCAGCTTAAAGTCATTGATAATGGGGCGGGTTTTACGATGGATCAAGTGAAAGCATCCTCATACGGCCTGCATTCCATCAAGGAAAGAGCGAGTGAAATCGGCGGCATAGCGGAAATTATCTCCGTAAAGGGAAAAGGCACGCAGATCGACGTGAAAGTCCCGATTTATCAGAAAACAAAAGGAGAGAACGACAGTGATTCGAGTGTTACTGATTGATGATCATGAAATGGTCAGGATGGGTCTGGCCGCATTTTTAGAAGCACAGCCGGACATTGAAGTCGCCGGTGAAGCATCAGACGGGCAGCAGGGCGTCGATCTGGCCGCAGAGCTTTTGCCGGATGTGATTTTAATGGACCTTGTCATGGACGGCATGGACGGCATCGAAGCGACAAAACAGATCTGCGCGAAACTCAATGACCCGAAAATCATCGTGCTGACGAGCTTTATTGATGACGACAAAGTGTATCCGGTGATCGAAGCGGGAGCGCTCAGCTATTTGCTGAAAACGTCGAAGGCGGCAGAAATAGCCGAAGCCATCAGAGCGGCTGCCAAGGGCGAACCGAAGCTTGAATCCAAGGTGGCGGGAAAAGTGCTGTCAAGGCTGCGCCATTCAGAGAATCAGCTTCCGCATGAAACGCTGACAAAAAGAGAACTGGAAATCCTCTGTCTCGTCGCGGAAGGCAAGACGAATAAAGAGATTGGTGAAGAGCTGTTCATTACGATTAAAACGGTAAAAACCCACATTACGAATATATTGTCAAAGCTTGATGTCAGTGACCGCACGCAGGCAGCCGTATATGCCCACCGCAATCATCTCGTGACATAAGAAAAGGAGAGCGGCGCCAGCACACTCTCCCGAAGACAGGTCATTGGGACATTCCCTTTGTTCCGAAATCCCTGATGGCGACTTTGACTTTGTATTCAATATCCGATTCACTGAAGTGGTGGTCCCAGTCAGAGGATATCTTTTTCCATTTATCGGGATAATGAATCCGGACTTGATCGCCTAACCCGGTAATATCCACTTTCAACTCATGCTGCATGTAATCAATGAATGCCATGACATCTGAATGAATGCTGCGTTTTACCGCGTTTTTGATTTCATTTATATAGGACTCCTTGAAGGAATCTTCTTTCGGGTTCCAATCCTCAGACAGACGGCCTTCAACAAACCGGGTAACGATAAACTTGAATTTTCCGTGTTTATATTGTGTTTTCACATTATATTTGCTGGAAAATACTTCGAAGGATAAATAATGATTGTCATGCTTTGCAAACGTGACGCCCCCCTTTACCGTGCCTGTGAACAGGTTCATATTCTGGACTTGTAAAGGCGTTAAATTCGCATACCAGAATTTATTTTTAATAATGGTAGCGCCCCAGATTTCCAGTCTGCTGCCCACTTGGCGCACTTGAGGAAGGGCAAAGGTCTCGCCTTTAGCGATTTTCTCTGATATTTCCCCCAATGTCACGGGCTCCATCATCCGGATGGTGACCGAATTATTCTCCGTTAAGTCATAGATCGTATTTGACGCAGGTTCTCCCTGGTCACTGATTTTGAAAATATCTTTCGTTTTATCCGGCACCGTCATCACATTGCAGCTTCTTCTCGTACCGTTGTCCCTGATAAATTGGTTCATCAATGCGTCAAGCGGAATGTTATCCTTTAACAGCGCTTCGGAAAACAGCATGATACGCAAGTGCTGGGAGAATGCGGGGTGATTTTTTAACGATGCCGTTCTTAATGCTTGATGGACGGTTTCCCCGGGAGTGGACGTTACTTTTGTCGTATCGCCTGACGACGACTGCTGGGAACTTGCTTTTTGCGGAACCAGAATCTGCTGTGTCACTTCCACATTTTCTTCCTCGGGTTTATCGAGCCCGACCCCGATAACGAGGCTCAAGTCTTCTATATTGCGGCTGTCCCAGCACCCGGCCAAAAGCAATGTGCAAAGCATGATTACGATGTATTTCTTCATTGCGCTTTTTTCACCTTCCTTTTCACAGCGACGACTCCAAACATCAGTAAAGGCAGCAAAAAGAAAACCAAGAAGATATAGCCGAGAATATCACTGAACATCAACAGCTTGTTGCCGTCTTTTGGCATCAATGATCCGAAGAATGTCGCGATCCCAACGAAGATGATGCCTTTTTTCTGCTTCAGCCCGAAAATTTTATTAAGAGCTGATGTCGCGAAATACCCGTACGAGACATAGGTGGCGAAAAATTGGATGATCCAGACAACAAGCAAAAAGGACTCGAACCTTTCAATAAAAAGCCCTTTGATTTCAAATGATTGAAAGAGCGCGATCGTAGGCCAGATCATTGTTTTGACATCTTGGGTGGTTAAGGCGCCGACGACGAGAACGTAGGTAATGATGTATAAAATAATCGGGATGCCAAAGCCCATGGCCGATACGCGGAATGTGTGCTTTTTATTTTTGAGGTACTCGGGGAGAAACAGCATAATCTCAATTCCCAAGAAGGAAACAGAAACGACGGTCAAGGAAGCCATAACGGGAGAAAACCCCTGCCCGAGCACCGGCCGCAGGTTGTCCAGATCAAATATTTTAAAGCTGAAAGAAAACACCACCAGCAAAATAATGATCGTAATCGTTAAATAGAAAGGAAAGAGCCTGCCGATATCGCTCATGCCGCCGATAATTAAATAAACGGAACAGGCGATAAAGATAAACAGCGTGACCGGCACGGGCGTTCTTTCCAATAAAAAAAACTTGACCATTTCCGCCATCGCCCGGGCTTCGAAGCTGGCGACTCCTATAAAATAGAGACAGATCATAAGATTGACGATATTTCCCGCCCATTTGCCGAGTCCTTCATTCATATAATCAAATAATGATCCGTACTGATGCTTTTTCATAATGAGCGTATTGAGATAAATCAAAAAGATAAAGATGACGCCTTCCAGACATAACGCGATCCAGCCGTCCGGAGAATTTGCCCTTGATGACAGCGCCCGCGGCATGGTGAGGAGTCCCGCGCCGAGCATCGTGTTTGAAATCAACGCTGTCCCTTGATAGCTTGTAAGCTTATTGTGAGTTGTTTTCTGGCTCATTTACGTTTTTCGCCTCTTTTGGTTGATTTTTAATAGGGAGACGGAGAATAGAGTCGTTTGCGTTTTTTAAGCTGAAAAATCCATTCGGCGAGAAATACGGAGAACCGAAGCTTCGCTGTCTCGATAAATGAGTGTAGATCGCCAGCATAAATAAAATCATGCCGTACAGCCCGAAAGCTGCCGCGGTAAACATCGAAATGAAACGGAGCACACGGAACGACAGACCCATCCCGTACTGCGGCACCGTAAATGAAGCGAGCGCGACAATGCTGACCACGATGACCATGATGGAGCTGACAATATTCGCTTCAACGGCCGCCTGGCCGATGACAACTCCGCCCACCAATCCGATCGTCTGGCCGAGCGGGCTGGGAAGCCTCAAGCCCGCTTCTCTCAGCAGCTCTATCGTAATTTCCATTACCATCGCTTCAATGATAGGCGGGAAGGGAACGTTTTCTCTGTTCGCCGCGATGGTGACTGCAAGCGACGTCGGCAGCAGCCCTTGGTGAAACGAAACGAGGGCGATATAAATGGACGAAAAAAACAGCGTAATAAAAATAGACGTAAACCGCAGCACCCGGATGAGCGAGGCGGAAATCCACCGTTCATAATAATCATCGGGAGACTGCATTAAAATTCCTAAAGAAGCCGGGACCACCAGCGCAAACGGCGAGTTGTCGACAAGGATGGCGACGCGGCCGTTGAACAAAGCGGAAGAGACTTTATCAGGCCGTTCCGTATTTTGTATTTGCGGAAAGGGCGAATACTTATTATCCTCAATAAGCTCCTCAAGCGTTCCGGAATCCTGGATGTCGTCCATCTTCACTTCGCTGAGGCGCTTTACAACATCGCTGACGACAGACGGGTCCGCCTTATCATCTATGTACATGACCGTGGCGTATTTTAACTTATTTTCTCCGATCGGAACCTTTTTCGTTTTCAGCTTCGGATGGTTCGTGCGCTGCCTGATCATGGCGACGTTTGTATCAGAATCTTCTATGAAGGCGATTTTCGGACCTCTTACGACCTTTTCGGATGTGGGTTCATTCACGCTTCTTTTTTCTCTTTTTCCCGTGGACAAAATGTAAACGCTGTCAAGTCCGTTAATAAACACGGCGCATTTTCCACGCAGAATGGAGATGACTGCTTCCTTCGACGTAAAGACGGGGCGGGCGTCGATCTTATCAAGACGTTTCGTCACCGTATCCAGCGTCAGAGTGTCTTCCTCCCGAAGCAGCGTTTCCATCGCCTCTTTTATTTTGTCTTCGTCGTTCATTTCACTCAGATACATATAATAAAAAACAAGCCCGTTCGGAAGCATCTTTTTATTTTGAACCAGGTCATCATTCTGCTCTACGTGGGGAAGCACCAGTGCCAGATTAACGTGTATGTATTCCTTGAATTCCGATTGCGTCATCGACAGTCACCCGCCTTCCAATCCTTAATTGAGGTTATCTTTTCCTGTTAAAAAAATGATATACTATGATAAAGTATTTAATGGTACAAGTTTTTTTATGAAAGCGGAGGAGAGATGTGGCACAAGTCAGACTGGCAGGAAATGCCGAAGAAATTGAACAGCTCATCAAATCATTTGAAGCGCATTACGAAGTGGCTTACACGTCGAAAGAATACCGTAAAACAAATCCGAAGTATAAATACTCAAAGGATTCGCGCGTCTATCTTGAGCTGAAATTAAAAACGGCCAAGGCTGAAAAATAAAAAGGGTTTCATCTGTTACTGGCGAATAATACTCAGGGTGAAGCAACTGTTATGGAGGGATACATAAATGGACTACAGAATTGAAAAAGACACCATGGGAGAAGTTAAAGTTCCGGCAGATAAATTTTGGGGCGCTCAGACACAGCGCAGCAAAGAGAACTTCAAAATCGGTTCAGAAAAAATGCCTCAGCGTGTTGTGAAGGCGTTTGCAATATTGAAAAGAAGCACAGCGATCGCCAACGAACGCCTCGGCAACTTAGAGTCTGAAAAAGCACAGGCGATTGCCGCTGTATGTGACGATGTTTTAAACGGCAAATACGACGATAATTTTCCGCTCGTTGTCTGGCAGACGGGAAGCGGCACGCAAAGCAACATGAACATGAATGAAGTGGTGGCCAACCGCGCGACTGCTTTATTGAAAGAAAAAAATTCCGAGCTGAAGATTCATCCGAATGATGACGTTAACCGCAGCCAAAGCTCAAACGATACATTCCCGACAGCGATGCACGTTGCGGCGGTTCTTGCTGTATATGAGCAGCTCGTTCCGGCGCTTGATCAGCTGCGCGCGACGCTTGATGAAAAAGCGAAAGCTTATCAGGATATTGTGAAAATCGGACGCACGCATTTGCAGGACGCCACTCCGCTGACGCTCGGACAGGAAATCAGCGGCTGGGTATACATGCTTGACCGTTCGAAAGAAATGATTCTTGAGTCAACGGAAAAAATCCGCGCGCTTGCCATCGGAGGCACGGCAGTCGGCACGGGAATCAACGCCCATCCGCAGTTCGGTGAATTCGTCGCGGAAGAAATCACAAAAGTAACGGGGCAGACATTCAAGAGTTCGCCTAACAAATTCCATGCGCTGACAAGCCATGATGAAATCACTCACGTTCACGGCGCGTTAAAAGCATTGGCTGCCGACCTGATGAAGATTGCCAACGATGTCAGATGGCTGGCTAGCGGCCCACGCTGCGGAATCGGCGAAATCGTCATTCCTGAAAATGAGCCGGGAAGCTCTATCATGCCGGGCAAAGTCAACCCGACGCAAAGTGAGGCGCTGACAATGATCGCCGCGCAAGTGATGGGAAATGACGCGACAATCGGATTTGCGGCCAGCCAAGGAAACTTCGAGCTGAATGTCTTCAAACCGGTTATTATTTATAACTTCCTGCAGACCGTGCAGCTGCTCAGTGACGGAATGAATTCCTTCCATGACAAATGCGCTGTCGGTATTGAGCCGAACCAAGAGACGATTCAGGAAAATCTCTCTAACTCATTAATGCTTGTTACGGCGCTTAACCCGCACATCGGTTATGAAAACGCCGCGAAAATCGCCAAGCTTGCCCACAAAGAAGGCCTGACGCTGAAAGAAGCGGCATTACAGCTGAACCTTCTGACAGAAGAACAATTTAATGAAATGGTGCGTCCGGAAGATATGGTGCACCCGAAAGCATAAAAAGAAAGAACGGCTGCAGTCATTGCGGCCGTTCTTCTAAATAAACTGCTGTTTCAGTAAAAATCTGAGCTGTTCTGCATCTTCAGCCAGCAGGTCGGATTCCTTCAAATTCAAAATCATTCCTTTGATGATTGCCGGTTTCGGCGACTTTTTCTTCATTTCCGCTTCCAGAATATCCAAGCTCTCGGTGAATTCGGATGCTTGCGCCTTGTCCATCGTGCCGATGCGCGTGCGGAGGGTCTGCAAGATCGATTGGCTTAAAGGATCGGGCTGCCCGTTATGAAGGGGCCCAAACAGTGAGCTTGCCTCATCAAGAGAAATAAACGCTTCATCATGTCTGTCCGCCATTCCGTTTACGATGTCATCAATTCTGTGAATCACGGTATTTGCCAGAAGCGAAGGCTGTACGGACCGGCCGGTCAGAATGAGATATTCAAGATACATCTGACTGATTCCTTCTATTAAAAAACAAAGCTCGGCTGTGTATGGTTCAGCTTTTTCTCCGTAAATAGCAAGAAGACTGTCGATATGAAACTGCAGGATCGACCGGCGGATTCTCTTTCCGCACTGCGCCGCTTCTTCGGTATAAGGAAGTGAACCGTCTTTCATTTGCATGGTAATAAAATCCTGATGGGCGAGAATCGATTCGTAAAACACCGCAAGCTGTTTTTGATAAGCGGCTCTCGGACTGTCACCCTCCGTTTGGATCGTCGTGATTCGGGTAAACGTTTTATCATAGTAGTAATTCAGCATGGATAGAAGCAGTGCTTCTTTGGAAGGAAAGTATAGATAAAAAGCGCCTTTTGAGATTTTGCATTCATCGGCGATTTCCTGAACCGATGTAGATTTGTACCCTTTTCGGGCAAACAGTTTAATTGCTGCTTCAATGATCAGCTTTTCTTTTTCCTTCAATGGTTCCACCCTTTCGGAGCCAGGAGGCTGGCTTGTGCTTCTTATGTATGACTATATGGTCATATTGATATTCCGTAAATTTAACCTGATTGTAACTTGTTTTTTTGTTTTGTTTTATTTATATTATAAAGTGAGCTGACCGAATGGTCAAAGTTCTGGCGAAAGGGTGAATCTGAAAATGAAAGAATTAGATGAAATGATCAGCCGCTTGCGAAACAGAGGAATTAAAGTCGAAAAGGTGAAATATCCGAAAAAGACAATTTGTGAAAAGAAATGGGTTCATCAATGCCAAAAACCGCTGAAAACAAACTACAGAGATTTTAACGGCTACTCCTTCACATAAAAAAAGACTGCAATGAAACACTACAGTCTACTTTGGTACGATAATTCGGTAAATTACACCCGATTGGCCATTTTCAATTGAAATTGATGCTTTATGCAGGGTTAAAATCCGTTTTACGATGCTGAGTCCTATGCCGAACTCGCCTTTCTTCCCTTTATTAAAAGGCTCGTACAAGCTGGATAGCATCTCATCCTCAATCGGAGGCCCGTCATTTTTAACCGTCATGACAATCTGCTGCTGATTTTGGCTGATCCGAATGTGAATCGCCGTTTCTGCATAGCGGATTTGATTTTCGAGAATGTTTTCAAGAAGTTTGCTCCATTGTTCCGGATCACCGGGCATCATTAATGCATCTTCTGTATCAACGGTCCACGATAATTCCTTCCGGGCCCATTTGAGCCGTTCAATGACTTCTTCCGTGACCTTCACAATGTCAAATGTCTCATGGTGCACCCGCTGCTTCATTAAATAATCAAGCTTCGTTAAATATAATAAATCCTTAATTTTCTTCTCAAGTTTTTCTGCTTCGCCTTCAATGACATCAATTGTGGTTTCCAGATCCCCCTTAGGAAAAATCCCGTCCTTTATTGATTGAGTATAGCCCCTTATCACCATGACAGGCGTTTTTAAATCATGAGAGATATTTTGCAGGAGCGTTCTTTCCGTTTCATCCTTTTGTACCAGCTTGCTCCGCATGTCTTCAATGGTATGGCCTAATTTTCCGATTTCGTCTTTCCTGTCAACGATGACCGGATCATCCCAATCCTGTTTTGAAATCCGTTTGACATGCTTCTCTAAGGAAACGAGCGGGCGCGAGAGATATTTGGCAAGCCAAATCGCCGGAATCCAGCTTAACAAAATCACGCCGGCAATGATAAAGAGCAGCTGCTTGAACAGGGTGAATGCCAGATCATCACGATAAGAATCAAGGGCGTAAGACAGCATCATCGCATCCTGGCCGTTAATGGTGAGGCCTTTTTTAATGACGAAAAATACTTTTTCACCGCTGATGTCCGCGCTGTATCGTTTCGTGACGCTGTGCTGGCGGCCCGCGAGCTTGTACACTTTATGGATAAAGGAAGAAGAAAAGTAGTTCAAGTCTTTGTCACTGGCCGATTCCTCCCGTTCCGGCAGAAGAACGTGCTGAACGGATCGGAAAGTCGTCGGCGCGGTCGCATCCTCGCTGTAATATCCCCGCTCGATCGATCCGGGCAGCCGGTACTCCGTCAGTACATGCTGTTCATTTTCAATGGTCGTATACGTTTCATCCGTGAAAAAATCACGCAGCGTATTTGAGAACAGCACGAGCAGCAGAATCGAAATGGCTAAGAGGATGCCTGAGATGACCACCCATATTTGAAAAGCAAGCGGCTTATTTTTCATGACGTCATCATCCTGTAGCCGAATCCGTAAATGGTCTCAACCTTTAACTCCGGCATTTTTTTCCGCAGCCTCCGCACAAGATCATCGACCACCCGGTCAGTGCCGAAATAATCATGGCCCCATATTTTCAGCAGAATATCTTCCCTGGAAAAGGGGTGTCCTTTATGGTGAAGAAATAAAAGCAGCAGATCAAATTCCTTAGACGTCAAATTGACCAGGCTTCCGGTTTCATCATAAACCTCTCGGGCATCTTCGATCACATTGTAGGAAGAAACGGTGATGCCGGTTTTCTTTGCGGCGGGCTGTTCTTTATACACGAGCTCCAGCAGCTTCTGAACCCTTATAATGAGCTCTCTCGGCAAAAAAGGCTTGGCGATATAATCATTGCTTCCAAGCTCTAACCCGAGGACTCTGTCAATATCGGCATCCCGCGCGGAAATGAAAATGACGGGCACATCGGGATCTTTTTCTTTTATTTCTTTTATCAATGTATAGCCGTCCGTATCCGGAAGCATGATGTCGAGAATCCACAAGTGGGGAGACGGCTGCATCTGCTTTCTGGCATCTTCGCCTTTTGTGAAAGATGTAATGTTCCAGCCTTCATTCTCTAAATATTTTGTGAGCAGTTCATTCAGGTTATCCTCATCTTCAACTAGATAAATGGTGTATGACAAGGCATTTCACATCCTTTCAACGTCATTATACTAGTTTTAACACACTCAAGCCGCATTTTCATAATTTCACATATTCTTTTCATTTTTATCCCACAATGTTTGTTTATGATGTGTATAAGGGAAGAAAGGAAGAAAAAAAGCGGGGAAGATAACATGTTCAAACACATTTTGTTTTGGAGCTTTGCTTTTCTCCTTATTATTGGGACAATAGAACTTGTACATGCGATGAATATGTAATCGATAGAATGAAAACATGCTAAAAGGAGTGTGCGTGAATATGAATGATCATCGAGATGACGGCAGAAGCCGCGATCAGTCAGATCTTTCACATACGGAACAAAACAGAAATGAACAGCAGCGGATCAGCCATCAGGAGCCCGAGCTGCTCGAAGGGCCCGTCTCGAAAGAAGCGGAAAACGAGACGGCCGCCGGCGCGGAATTTGAAAAAACGGCTGCCGTGAAAAAAGAAAAAAAACGGAGAGCCGCTTGGCTGAGCCCGATTTTAGGCGGTATTATCGGCGGAGGCCTCGTGCTTGGCATTGTGCCGAACCTGCCGAGTGAGCAGCATAAGACAGAAGCCGTTTCTGATACGAAACAAGTTCAGTCTTCGAATTTTACGTCAACGCCTTTGAAAAATACCTCAAGCGTAGCGGATATGGTAGAAGATTTGGAGCCTGCGATTGTGGGAGTGTCCAACTACCAAGCTTCGCAAAGCAGCCAGTTCGGACTTGACGGCGGTTCAAGCTCTGAAACGGAGAGCGGCACGGGGTCAGGCGTCATCTTCAAAAAAGACGGCGAAAAAGCGTACATCATTACAAACAATCATGTCGTAGAAGGTGCGAACAAACTGTCGGTCACTCTTTACAATGGGAAAACCGAAACGGCAAAGCTTGTCGGAAAGGATGCTATCAGTGACTTGGCTGTATTGGAAATCAGCTCGTCCAATGTCAAAAAAGCGGCCAGCTTCGGAGATTCCTCCAAGCTCCGCATTGCCGATAAAGTGATTGCCATCGGCAACCCGCTCGGCCAGCAGTTTTCCGGCACCGTCACACAAGGTGTCATCAGCGGGCTGAACAGAACGGTAGATGCCGATACATCCCAAGGCACGGTGGAAATGAACGTGATTCAGACGGATGCGGCGATTAACCCCGGAAACAGCGGCGGCCCGTTAATCAACTCAAGCGGCCAGGTTATCGGGATCAACAGCATGAAAGTCAGTGAAAGCGGCGTAGAGTCACTCGGCTTTGCCATTCCGAGCAATGATGTAGAACCGATAGTCGACCAGCTGCTTGCAAAAGGAAAAGTCGAGCGCCCGTTTTTAGGTGTGCAGATGATTGATATGTCGCAAGTGCCGGAAACCTATCAGGAAAACACGCTCGGACTGTTCGGCGACCAGCTGTCTAAGGGTGTTTACGTAAAAGAAGTGCAATCCGGCTCACCGGCTGCGAAAGCGGGCATCAAATCAAATGACGTCATTGTACAATTGAACGGCAAAGATGTCGGCAGCAGCGCCGATATCAGACAGATCTTATATAACCAGCTGAAAATCGGCGATAAGACGACTGTTCAAGTTCTCAGAAGCGGAAGCAAAAAGACGCTGAACGTCACATTAACGAAACAAACCGAAAGCGCAAGCTGAACGCATAAAAAAAGCTGAACCTTCAACTGAGGTTCAGCTTTTTTCGTCATTCTCCCAAGTAGGCTGACAGCATCCACACGTGCTTGTCCGCTTCTTCAACTAATCCGACAAACAGGTCGGCAGTTGACGGGTCATTTTGTTCCTCGGCGATGCCGATGACAAATTTTGATTCGCGGCTGATTTGTTTATAGTCTTGAACCAGTGATTCCACCATTTCAGAAGCCGTTTTTTCTTGGCCTTCATCCGTAATGGAAGCTTGTTCAAGATAAGTGTGTAAAGTCGCCGCAGGCTGTCCGCCGATGGCCAGAAGACGCTCTGCGATGGCATCCGCCGTTTCCGCCGCTTCGTTATACAGTTCTTCAAATTTTTCATGAAGCGTAAAGAAATGAGGGCCTTTTACATACCAATGGAAGCGGTGCAGTTTAGAGTAAAGGATAAACCAGTTTGATAATTGTGTGTTCATTGATTTCTCAACAAGAGTTTCAGTTTTTTTCGCGTTTTGTGTATTCATATTCATCGTCCTCCCTGTGATCTGTTAATTTAATTATACCACATATCAAATAAAAATCAATACTAAATTATAATAATTATAATTTAGGTTTAAGTGAACAGCTTTTTCTTCACAACAGATTCCCAGGCGGACCACGAGAAGAGTGAGCGGAAAGCCAATGCCAGCTTAACGCCCCTGCCGATCGGATACCGCAGTTTCTTCAGCCGTTTCCTTTGTGCCAATTGATAAATCAGCTCCGCTACGTCATCAGGATCGCCGCTTTTGGATGCGTTGGCTTTGAAGTAAGCTTCGATTTGCTGATAATAGCGGTAATAGGGCGAATCTTTGGCGGGTGCCGTAAGATGATTGGAGAGAGACGTCTCCCAAATAGACGTTTTATAGGAGCCCGGTTCTATTAAAGCGGCATCAATTCCTAAAGGCAGCAGTTCGAGGCGCAGACACTCTGTAAATCCTTCAACCGCGAATTTGGAAGAGACATACGGAGATAGAGCCGGGAAACCGGTCAGTCCGCTGATACTGCTGATATTGAAGATTTTCGCCCCGCCATGTTTTCGCATATAAGGCAGCACGGTTTTTGTGACGTGAATCAGACCGAATACATTCGTTTCATACTGCTGTCTGTAATGTTCCATCAGCACATCGTCAATAAACCCCCCGTACGCAGAGCCGGCGTTGTTGACGAGCAGGTTAATCGGTCCGAAACCGCTGATGGTGTTCCCGAAGTCAGACACCGACTGCTCATTTGTCACATCTAAAGAAACGACCGTAACATGTTCGGATGCACCCGCTTGAGCGGCGGCCTCTTTCAGTATTTCAGCTTTCTCCGGCTGTCTGGCTGTTGCGATGACGTGATAAGACCGGGCGAGCTTCAGCGCTGTCAGCAGCCCGAATCCGCTCGTCGCGCCGGTTACAATGGCAATTTTTCTGTTCATCTTATAATCCTCCCCGTTTGTTCTTATCTCATAGTGTATAACATCTCGCGGAAAGAAGGAGAAATCGTTCGGAAATATGTCAGAATTGTTTTATAATGGAGTCAGCTTCGGATAGAAAGGGGTAAAGAAAAGATGGCATTAAAGGGATTGAAGGAAACATGGGATTTAAACTCCATTTTTGAGGGCGGGAGCCGGTCGGAAGAGTTTCAGCAATACATACAAGAGCTCAAAAAGCATCTAAGCGCTTTTCAACATGCGGTTGAAGCGTTTACAGTTCCGGCGCATGCGGATGAAAGCCGGGAGCTGATAAATCTGATTGATAGGTTTGAACGGTCAGCGATCATGATCAGGCAGGCGGGAGCGTTCGTCGGCTGTCTTCAGGCTCAGAACACTCAAGATCAGAAAGCGAATGAATGGAGGGCGCGGATTAATCAGCTGAGCAGTGATTTTAAATCCGCTCTGGTCACCCTTGACGATACACTTGCCCGGATTGACGAGCGGGTCTGGGAGGAGCTGCTGCAAAAACCGGAACTTCAGGATCTCACATATGTTTTAAATGAGAGAAGAGACCGTGTCAAAGAGAAGCTCAGCGCTTCAGAAGAAAGGCTGATTGAAGGCCTGGCCGTTGATGGCTATCACGCATGGGGCGACCTGTATAATGCGGCTGTCGGCAGAATGAAGATTCCGTTTGAGGATAAAGAGCTGTCGGTCGGCCAAGCGGAAAATATGATGGCACACCCGGACCGCCGCATCAGACGTCAAGTGTTCAAAGAGCTTAATGAAGCCTGGAAAGGAGAAGAGGAGCTTTTCGGCAGCACGCTGAACCATCTGGCCGGCTTCCGCACGGAAATCTATAAAGCGCGGGGCTGGAAAAGCGCTTTGGAAGAGCCGCTTGCGATCAACCGGATGAAAAAAGAAACGCTGGATGTCATGTGGCAGGTCATTACCGATCATAAAAAGCCTTTTGCCGAATACCTGAATCGAAAGGCGTCTCTTTTAGGGCTTGAGCGGCTGAACTGGTATGATGTGGACGCGCCGATCGGCGAGGCTCCGAAAGAATACACATTTGATGAAGCGGCCAATCTGATCGTCAGCCAATTTTCGACGTTTGGCAAAAAGCTGTCCGCATTTACGGAAAAAGCGTTCCGCGATCGGTGGATAGAAGCGGAAGACCGCAGCGGCAAACGGGTCGGCGGTTTCTGCACCAGCTTTCCCGACAGCGGGGAATCCCGGATTTTTATGACGTTTTCCGGAAGCGCTTCGAATGTATCGACGCTGGCGCATGAGCTCGGTCACGCGTTCCATCAGGAGGCCATGCTTCAAGTGCGGCAGCTGAACAGAGCCTACGCTATGAATGTCGCTGAAACAGCCTCGACCTTTGCGGAAATGATCGTCGCCGACGCCGCTTTGAAACAAGCGGAGACAAAGGATGAAAAGCTGTTCTTGCTTGAGGATAAAATTCAAAGAAGCGTAGCCATGTTTATGAATATTCATGCGAGATTTTTATTTGAAACGCGTTTTTATGAAGAGCGCAAGCAGGGCGTCGTTCCGGCTGAGAAACTGAATGAACTGATGGAAGCGGCGCAGAAAGAAGCGTTTTGCGATTCATTAGGGGAATACCACCCTCATTTCTGGGCGTCAAAACTGCATTTTCATATTACGGGAGTGCCGTTTTACAACTTTCCGTATACGTTCGGTTACTTATTTTCGCTTGGAATATATGCAAGAGCTCTTCGGGAAAAAGCGGATTTTGAAGAAAAATATATCGCGCTTTTGTGTGACACGGCTTCGATGACCGTTGAGGATTTGGCGATGAAGCACCTTGGAGCGGATCTGACGGAACGGTCGTTTTGGGAAGACGCGGTCCGCCTTGCCGTACAGGATGTGCAGGAATTTTTAGAGCTGACTGAATGATAATCTGGAGATGAACCGGCCGGAGTGTTACCGCTCCGGTTCTTTTTTGTTTAATGAATGACAGCCGCCTCCCTTGGAAATACCTAAAAACGATCGGAATGAAATGGGAGTGAATCGCATGAAATGGTTCAGGACGGCGGGCGTTTTATGTCTTATGCTGATGCTGATTGCCGGCTGCCGATTGAATGAAGAAAAACGGGAAGCGGAACAAGACAGCACACCCGTGTCATCCGCGAAGCCGGTTCCTTACAGCAGCTTTTCCCTTCGCGTCAGCTACGGAGCCGGGGAGCATAACCGCTATGAAGGTTTGTATGAGAGAAAAGGCGGTCATGAAAAGGCGGACATCCGGGACAAGCTCTCAGGGGTTCACAGAGAGGGCGAGGAAGCGCTTGATGAAATGAAGATGATCCTTGGAGAACTTGCCGTAAACAGCCGGATGCAGGAAAGCGAGATCGTCCGGCAGGTGCTCTCGGCTTTTAATTTGGACAGCCGCTATGACCATTTTTATCTGAAACTGAAAAAGAACGACGGAGAAATGACGGAAATAAAAAAATAACCGCCGTCCGCTGCTTTTTTGCCCAAAACTAATTGATAATGATATTCAGAGTCATTAATTTCTGTTACAATATAATCATGATCTCACGTTGAATGTTTAGGCAATTTGTTTATATACATAGTGTTGGGAAACTCAAAAAAGGAGCGGTTAGCGGTATGAGTGCAATTTCTACAGAGACGCTGAGCTTAGGGTACGGAGAAACTGTTATCATTGACGAATTGGATGTCGCGATTCCAAAAGGCGAAATAACTGTATTGATCGGAAGCAACGGCTGCGGAAAATCGACGCTTTTACGTTCATTGGCCCGGCTGATGAAACCGAGGGGCGGTTCTGTGCTTTTAGAAGGAAAAGCCATCGCTAAGCTTCCGACGAAGGAAGTGGCAAGAGAGCTCGCTATTTTGCCGCAGAGTCCGTCAGCTCCCGAAGGCCTGACGGTGCATCAGCTTGTGAAGCAGGGAAGATACCCTTATCAAAGCTGGCTGAAGCAATGGTCCAAAGAGGACGAAGACGCAGTGGCAAACGCGCTTAAAGCGACGAAGCTTGAGGAAATGGCCGACCGTCCGGTGGATTCCTTGTCAGGCGGACAGCGCCAGCGCGCATGGATTGCGATGACACTCGCTCAGGATACGGATATCATTCTGCTTGACGAGCCGACAACCTATCTCGACATGACGCATCAAATTGAAATTCTTGATTTGCTGTTTGAATTAAATGAAAAAGAAAAACGCACAATCGTCATGGTGCTGCACGACCTCAATCTGGCATGCCGTTATGCCCATTATCTGGTCGCCATTAAGGATAAACAGATTTACGCAGAGGGCCGTCCCGAAGAAGTCATCACTTGCGAACTTGTACAGCAGGTCTTTGCGATGAACTGCCAGGTAACGCAAGACCCGCTGTTCGGCACGCCGCTTTGCATTCCGCACGGACGCGGCAGATGTATCGTGCAGGAAGCGGCCCTCACCGCCCGATTGTCATAATCATGAAAAAGGGAAGGGAACGGTATGGAAGAGAAACTGCAGCAGCAGCTGGACGGCCTGCTTGAAAAATACACGGAACTATTGCTTGGCGAAACAAACCCGGATGTAAAGGAAGAAGTCAGGCAGTGGATTTTGTATACACATATCGCAAAAAGCATGCCTCCGCTCGTCAAACATTGGAATCAATCCTACCCGGACGCCAAAGAGGGCATCAAAGCTGCGATACAGCACATTAAACAGCTCAATGAAGCACACAGAAAAAAACAATAAAAAAGCTTTCGGCATCAAAGAGAGGTGCCGGAAGCTTTTTTTTCTGAAAAGGAATCAATAAAGGCGCCGTTCAATTCATAGCGAAGAACTTTAATGTAACTAACGCACCCGTTTGTTAACGTATATTTCTTCCGCTTGCTGAACCAAGAAAAAAGGACCGCCGCAGCAATCCCTTTCTCTCTTTCCTATATATCACATTTCCTTTCGGATACGTAATAACTCTTCAAATGCTTTTATATTTGTATCAAAATTGGGCACTGTTTGAGATTCCTCGGCACATTTGACTTGTGCTACAACCAAATCATGAAAAGGTGTTGAAATGCCAGTACCTTCTGCCATTTTGGGAATAACTCCATTAATATAATCAATTTCAGTTTTGCGTTTTTTCTCAAGATCCTGAAGCATACTTGCTCTTAGCAGCCTAGATGGTTCCATGGCTGACCTAAATGTTTGGATACGTTCAGGAATATCATTTTCGCTTCTTAATTCCAAAGATTCTAAATCAAGGCCGCCCATTTTCGCAAATTTGACACCATTGGCGTGTCCAACCTTAATCGTCTCATCTGCGATATGAACTGCACTAACAATGCCGATTTCATGGTCAAGAATGTCTCCGTATTCTCCGTTTAATGCTGCCGATAAACCACTGAATGCATTATTGATAAGTAATTTTGACCACTTCGTTCCAACTAAATTATCGGAAATATGTGTTCCGCCGATAAGGTCTAAAACCGATTTAATACGCTGGATTCTTTCTGTTGTTTCACCATGTAATTCTCCAATTTGAAAAGCGTACTCTTTAAATTGAGTATACTCAGTTGTAAGTCTGGATACGCCTGGTTCAATAAACGTAGCACCAAATTCAACAGAACCTGCAATAACACGTTCATCACCAACGATCGAAGCGACTTTCTGTTCAGGTATACCGTTTTGCAAGGAACATACTACACTGTCATCCTTTAAAAAAGGCAGTAACTCCTTAAGAATGGAGTCATTATATAATTGTTTCGTCAGAAGTAATATGAAATCATACTTGCCCGACTTGTTTTCAGGGGTAATGGCTTTCACCTTTGCTTGAAATTCCGTTGTACCAACTACTTTAGCACCTATTTGATTTAAAGTATCTACATGTTCTTTGTATGAATCAATCAATTCGACATCCATTCCGCCAGCAGACAGATATGCTCCAACAATGGTTCCTAAAGAACCTGCTCCTAAAACTGCAATTCTCATTGTAAACGTCTCCTTATTTTTCCTCTAAGTAGTTATAAACCGGCTTTGCTGCATTTAAGGTTAAATCCGTAATAATATGAGATGCTGAAACAACTTCTAGTACAGGCAAATCTGCAAGCGGTGCCAGAGCATGTTCAAATAATTGAAGCCGCGCCGGTCCAGTCCAGGCACCTTTAACTTCTATATTCGTTATTTGCGTTCGCACCAAATCACAAACCCTTAAATCACCATTGTAATCAGTAGCAATCTTCACCATAAAATTAGGTCGGCAAATTTCCCTTTTCGCTTTTTCCTTGTCCATTTCGAAATGTTTATATCCCATAGTCGCAGCTGCCACACGAAGACTGCCATAATCTAATGTGCCAACAAGAGTATCAGAGTCTATATACAGCTTAGGGGCACCCAATTTCTTTGGATATGCAGTAAGTTCCCGTCCGCTTGCAATAGCCGGGAAATTGTCTACATACATAGAATGTACATAATCCCCTTCTTCACCATTAAAGCTGACAGGGATGACTTGTCCCGCCTCAGTATAGGCACCAAGTCCGGAAACATCGGGCATCCACATCACTTCGAATTTCACTAAAGGTTCAGTAATTTCAAGAGGTTCCGGCACTGCCGCACGTAAAGCTTTTTCATCCGTTCGGTAAATAATATTAAGATATTCCCGGTTAACAAATTTATAGGTTGGGATAGGATAAGCAGGAGCCGTTAGTGGCGTATTTAAATTTTTTGCTATATCTTTCACATCAATTTTCATTGAATGACACCCTTTCCTTTTCTTTAACTATGCTATTATCTTACATCCGCATTTACATTTAATCTAATACATAATAAGGTATATATATATTTATTGAAATAAATGAGAGGGGTGCAGACAGATGGAATTGCTGCAGCTAAAATACTTTCAGACAGTTGCCTATACTGAACATATTTCTAAAGCAGCAGAACAATTAAAGATTGCCCAGCCTTCTTTAAGTCTCACTATAAAAAGACTTGAGAATGAACTGGGAACAACCTTGTTTGAGAGAAAAGGCAGAAATATTAAGCTGAGTTCAGCAGGGAAAATTCTTTTAAAACATGTAAACAGGATTTTTACTGAGATTGAAAATGCACAAACGGAAATTCAATTGGAGGAACATCAAATTTCTGACACCATCAGAATATCTATTTCCAATCCAAGATTCCTTGCAGGACTGATGAGTGAATATATCAACCGTTCCCCTCAATCAAAAATTCTCCAAGCAATCGGAGTTAAAAGCGAGATCATAACAAGTTTTAAAAAAGGGGACATTGATTTAGGAATAACAGGTCATCCGATTCAAGATGAAGAGATAGAGAGTTGTGTGCTGGTAAATGAAGATATCGTTCTGGCTTTGCCCTCAAACCACCGATTTACGGGTAAAACAGAAATTTCTTTACGTCTTGTAGCCGATGAACCATTTATTACCCTTGCTAATAATGAAGAGTACAGCGGTTTTACAGCCTCGCTTTGTGAGAAAGCCGGTTTCACCCCAAATATTGCATTTGAGGCAGATTCTCATTTACTGGTCGAGATTATAAAGCTGGATCAAGGTGTGGCGTTGCTTCCTATTTCAGTTTGCAGAACATTGGGGCTGAATTTTATAAAAGTGACTGATCACTCTGCTTCATATACAGTCGGCTTATCTTGGTTAAGACATAAGCTGTTATCTTCTTCGGTAAGAAATTTTCGGGACTTTATTATGTCGTACTATAAAGATAACTATGAAATGTTTAAGGTTTATTAAAGGGTTTCATCATTATTTTTTTGAATTTTTCCCCCAATTCCAATGAGGCGGAAGACTGGCCATTCCCAGATGATATAAAAAAATCCCGCGGCATCCGCGGGATTTTTCTTTGTTAAACGGCTTTCGCCTTTTCTTCTTGTTTGCCTGTCTTTTTGTTTGTCAGTTTAATTGATTTAACAAACAGCGTGAGGATCAATCCGGCAGCGATAAAGGCCAGGCCTGTGAAAAACACGCTGTGAAGCGAATCCATCAGTGACGTTTTCAAAACCGGCACGATATGGGAAGAAAATGCGGCCGGAATCTGCTTAATCGATTCCTGGCTGAACAAGGATTGAAGCAGCCCTTCAGGATTCTTGTCAATCATACCTTTAAACTGGGCAGCAAAGGCACTTGCCTGTTTCGGGAGTGAGTCTAAGTAAGGCACCAGTCTGTCGGTTAAAAGGCTTCCTGATCTGGCATTCATGACAGCGCCGAGCACCGTAATGCCGAACGTTCCCCCGATCATCCGGAAAAATTGGCTTGAAGAGGTCACAACACCCAGTTCTTCTTTTGAAAACGTTTCTTGCAGAGCGAGTGTGAGAAGCGGCATGACGAGCCCCATTCCCAGACCGATCACGGCCATATAGCACGTCGCCGCGAGCTTGCTTGTATCCAGCTGCAATGTCGTTAATAAGAAGAAGCCGACGGCCATGATCAGCATGCCGATCATGATTTGCGGTTTAATACCGATCTTATAAACCAACTGGCCTCCGATAATACTTGTGATAATCATAGATACCATCATCGGCGTCATAATCGTGCCGGACGCGGTGGCGCTGACTCCGATAATTCCCTGCATAAAGAAAGGAACGAACGTAACGGCGCCGAACATGCCGATACTCATGAAAAAGCCGATCAGATTCAGTACGGTAAACGTTCTGTTTTTAAACAGGTACATCGGCAGAATCGGCTCTTTTGCTTTGATTTCAGCGAAAATGAAGCCGACAATCCCGGCAAGCGCAAGCGCAAAGAGACCGAGAATCTGCCAAGAGCCCCATGCGTAATCCTTTCCTCCGAAGCTGAGCGCGAGGAGGAGGCTGACGATTCCGACGATCATTGTGAAAATGCCGGCGATGTCAAAGTTAATCGGCCCGGTCTGTTTTCTGCCTTGAAGTCCTCTTGCGATAAAGATCACGGCTAAAATTCCGACAGGCAGGTTGATATAGAAAACCCATTTCCAATTTAATGAGTCAACAATCCAGCCCCCGATTTGCGGGCCGATCACGGAAGCAAGCCCGTAAATCGCCCCGAAAAGCCCTTGGAACTTGGCACGCTGTTTCCCTGTGAACAAATCCCCGATGACGATCATAGCCATCGGCATCATGACACCGCCGCCGATTCCCTGAAGTCCGCGGAAAATAATCAGTTCCGTCATGTTGCCGGCCATTCCGCACAGTGCGGAAGCTCCCATAAAAATCAATAAACCTGACACATAGACGACGCGGCGTCCCAATAAATCTGCAAGTTTCCCCGCAATCGGAACGATCGTCGTCGAAGTTAAAAGATATGCCGTGGTCAGCCACGTCATCATGCTTAATCCCCCGAGGTCACCCACGATTTTAGGAATCGCCGTTCCTACGATGGTGCCGTCAAGGGCTGAGAAAAACATGGCGATGATTAAGCCGGTTATTAATAATGTGCGTTTTGGATCTTTCTTTTCAATGCTCATGTTTCGGCAGCTCCTCTATTCTATTCGTTTTCTTTTTGATCAGCCGCGTATTTCTCGGCGGCTTCCGCTACTTTGCGGATGATGTTCACGGACTGAATCAGTTCATCGTCAGTCAGAACGGACAGGTTTCGCGCCAGTATCGCTTTCCGTCCTTCCACAACATCTTCGAATTTTGTTTCGCCTTTTTTGGTGAGGCTGATGTCGATGACGCGTCTGTCCTGCTGGTTATGTTTGCGGACGATAAGTCCTTTTTGCTCGAGGCGGTCGGCCATCAGCGTCACTGCGCTCGGCTTTACCTCCATGCGTTCCGCAATTTCGGAAACTTTGCAGCTCCCGTGTTTTTTCAGGCTGGCTAAAACAAATAATTGGGCAGGCGTCACCTCGTGTTTTGCCATGCTTTCCACCATTTCAGGCTGTATGTTTTGCAGCAGCGTCTGAAGAGATTTCTGGATGTCAGACACATATTGATCCGCGTTTTTCATAACTCCTCCTCATCTTGTTCCTTGAGAAAATAATTAACATTAGTTAAATATAAATAAGGATTAATGATAAGTCAATCTTTTTGTGCAAAAATAAAAAAAGGATTGATGCTTGTCGAAAACATCAAATCCTTCTTCGTTTTACTGCTGATAGGGAGACTGCTGCTGAATGGTCTGCCGGAACTTCTCATACGATTGCTGAAGCTTTTGGGTATCGGCTGCTTCAATGGAATACCAGCCATTTTGAAACATCACATCGTATAATCTTCTTTGCGCTTTTTGTGACTCATCGAAAATCGCCTGAATATCTTGATAAAGAGACTCGTGGCTGAACTCGTGCAGGGCTGTGCAATATGAAGCCGTGATGTATTTTTCCGTCGTCAGCAGCTCATTCACCAAGTCTCTGTCATTCATTTGCGCCGTATTGGGCACGGGCGTTTGCGGATTCGTGATTTTTTGATTTTGCTGTTCCATGTATTGTCCTCCTATTGCATATAGCCTGTTGTTGTCTGTCCGCCTTGATCGGGGTTCAAGCGGTCCAATATGTGCTGATAATGCTTCTGATGCATCCGGCCGATCTGATCAAGCTCTTGTTTTAACGTCTGATTCTGACAGTGTTCCGCCATAAAATGCGCTTTTTTCATGGCAAGCAGATTCCAGTTCAGCATGTCCTCAAGATACAAATGGTCTTTCGTTGAGATGACGGCAGGCGGCAAGTTTCCGTGCTGCTCTTGGTTGTTCATATAAACGCCTCCTTCAATTCTGTTCTTTTTAGCTTTCTCTGCGATCAGGATTTCATACACAAATAAAAGAAAAAGGAGGGAGTTCATCTTTGCTGCGGAGCATATGTTTATTTTTGTCGAAAAATAAAATGCTTACAAAATTCGCCCAGGCTTACGGAATCCGCTTCGGCGCGGGAAGGTTCGTTGCAGGGGAAACACTCACGGAAGCTGTGAAAACGGTAAAGCGGCTGAACCAAAAAGGGCTGTCGGCTTCGATTGATTATCTAGGTGAATATGCGGGTTCAGAGAAGGATGCGAAAAGGACGGCGGAAGAATGTAAAAAAGCAATCAGGGCGATTGCCGAGAATCAACTGGATTGTGAGCTGTCTCTGAAATTAACATCCATCGGTCTGGATATTTCCGAGAAACTCGCGGAACAGCATGTCAGAGACATATTGACGGAGGCAAAAGAACGCTGCGTGCCTGTAACGATTGATATGGAGGACTATTCAAGATGCGGCCGTACACTCGAGCTGTATAAGCGGTGCAAGCCGGATTTCCCGATGCTCGGTACCGTCATTCAGGCTTATTTGTACCGGGCAGCTGAAGACATCAGCGGTCTGATGCCATACAAGCCGAGGCTCAGGCTTGTAAAAGGCGCTTATAAAGAATCGGCGGCCGTTGCATTCCCTGATAAAAAAGCAACCGATCTTCATTTTCAGCAGCTGATTAAGCTGCAGCTTTTGAGCGGCCATGAAACGGCGGTGGCGACTCATGATGATGACATCATTTCTTATACGAAAACACTCATCAGCGAACATCAAATTCCCCGGGAGCAGTTTGAATTCCAAATGCTGTACGGCATCAGAACGGAGCGCCAGAAGGAGCTTGCCGAAGAAGGATACAGGATGAGGGTGTATGTCCCGTACGGAACCGATTGGTACGGGTACCTGATGAGAAGAATTGCCGAGCGCCCGGCAAACGCGGCGTTTGTGCTGAAAGGGATCTTCAAAAAATAACGGCTGCTCCAAAAAGCAGCCGCAGCATGTTATTCCATGTTGTCTTTTTTATATTGCTGATTTTGGCTCGTCCGTTTGCCGCCGCCGTATTTTTGCTTCGGTCCCGCATTTCCTTTCATGCTGGCCGCGCTCACTGCGGCAGAAGACGGATCTTTTCTCCCTCGCACCATTCCCTTCACCTCCGGGTTTAAGTTTCCCGCCCGCGCCATGGAACATGCGGAAGCCGAAAAATTTAAAAAAATTCCATATTTGCTATTGAAGTCATCCTGAAAATCTTTTAAGATGAAAGAAGAAAAGGGTTTCATTTTTTTTGCCGAAAAAATGAATGACTATTCATTCAAAGTTCAAGGGGGATGACTCATGCACAAGTTTATAAAGAAAGCAGCCGTTCTCGGATCAGGCGTCATGGGGTCCGGAATTGCCGCGCACTTGGCTAACATCGGAATTCCCGTCCTGCTGCTTGATATTGTGCCAAACGAGCTGACAAAGGATGAGATGAAAAAAGGGCTGACATTAGAAAGCCCGGAGGTCCGCAGCAGGCTGAGCCGATCGGCCATGCAAAAGCTGCTGAAGCAAAAACCGGCGCCGCTGACTTCGGCTGCCAATCTCGACTATATAACGGCGGGGAATTTGGAAGATGACGCAGCTCAATTAAAGGATGCTGATTGGATTATTGAAGTCGTCGTCGAAAATCTTGACGTAAAAAAACAGATTTTCTCACTCGTTGATGAATACCGGAAACCGGGAAGCATCGTGTCGAGCAATACGTCCGGTATCTCCGTCACAAAAATGGCGGAAGGCCGATCTGCCGATTTTAAAGCTCATTTCTTAGGAACCCATTTCTTTAATCCGGCCCGCTACTTAAAGCTTCTGGAAATCATTCCGATTCAAGAAACAGATCCTGACGTGCTGGAGTTTATGACTTCATTTGCAGAAAACACGCTCGGGAAAGGTGTCGTCATCGCGAAAGACACGCCTAACTTTATCGCCAACCGCATCGGTACGTACGGCCTGCTGGTCACGGTAAGAGAAATGCTTTCTTCCGGCTGCCGCATCGGCGAGGTGGACACGGTGACCGGGCCTTTGATCGGCAGACCGAAAAGCGCGACCTTCAGAACCCTTGACGTTGTGGGGCTTGATACTTTCGCCCATGTGGCAAAAAATGTGTATGATAAAGCCGACGGCGCTGAAAAAGACATGTTTAAGCTGCCTGAATTTATGAATGACATGCTGAAAAACAATTGGCTGGGCAGCAAATCAGGCCAAGGTTTTTACAAAAAAGAAGGTAAAACAATATATGAACTTGATCCGCTGACCATGACATACGGTGAGCGCTCGAAAATGAAGACGCCCGCGTTAGAAGCCGCCAAACAGGCAAAGGGTGCCAAAGGTAAAATGAAAGCGCTTGTATATTCCGATGACCGCGCCGGACGCCTGCTTTGGAATATCACATCGCAAACACTTTTATACTCAGCCAGGCTTTTAGGTGAGATCGCTGATGATATTAAAGCAATTGATGACGCCATGAAATGGGGCTTCGGATGGGAGCTCGGACCGTTTGAGATGTGGGATGCCATCGGCGTCAGAAAATCAGCGGAGCGGCTCGAAGAAGAAGGCGCAGAAATCCCCGGCTGGGTGAAAGAAATGCTTGACCAGGGCCATGAAACATTTTATATGAAGGAAAACGGAACACCATTTTACTATTCAGACGGCCAATACAGGGCTGTGAAAGAAAATCCGAAACGGATCAGCCTGCAAACGTTAAAAGAAACAAAAGGCGTTATCACTAAAAACAGCGGCGCAAGTCTGATTGATCTCGGCGATGATGTCGCGCTGCTGGAATTTCATACGAAAAGCAACGCGATCGGCTTAGACATTATTCAGATGATTGACAATGCGCTTGAGGAAACCGAGCGGAATTATAAAGGACTTGTCATCGGAAACCAAGGCAGACATTTCTGCGCGGGGGCAAACCTTGCGATGATTTTGATGGAAGCTCAGGATGATAACTTCATGGAAGTCGATTTTGTCATCCGCCGTTTTCAGCAGACGATGCTGAACATCAAATACAGCGCTAAACCCGTTGTCGCGGCGCCATTCGGGATGACACTCGGCGGCGGCACGGAAGTCTGTCTCCCGGCGGCACGCGTTCAGGCGGCGAGCGAATCGTATATGGGTCTTGTTGAAACCGGCGTCGGCCTTATTCCGGGCGGCGGAGGAAACAAAGAGCTGTACATGAATTATTTGAACGGCGGAAGTGAACTGATGGACGCGGCCATTAAAACCTTCGAAACAATCGCGCTTGCCAAAGTGTCCGGTTCGGCACACGAAGCCCGTGATATGCAAATTTTGTCCGCGGCAGACCGTGTCAGCATGAATCAGGATCACCTGCTGCACGATGCGAAACAGCTGGCTGCTTCCTTATATGACAGCGGATACCGCCCGCCTGCCCGCAAAAAAGTGAAAGTCACCGGAGAAACCGGCTGTGCGGCATTACTGCTCGGAGCAGACCAAATGAGACGGTCGGGTTATTTATCCGATCACGATATGAAGATTGCGAAGAAGCTGGCCCATGTCATTGCCGGCGGAAGAGTCCCGTTCGGCACGGAGGTTTCAGAAGAATATTTACTCGAGATTGAAAGAGAAGCCTTTTTAAGCCTCGCTGGCGAGGCGAAATCTCAAGCGAGAATGCAGCATATGCTCGTCAAAGGCAAACCTTTACGGAACTAGGAGGGTGTTTATGAGAGAAGCAGTCATTGTGGCCGGTGCGAGAACCCCGGTCGGTAAAGCGAAAAAAGGATCGCTTGCAGCCGTTCGTCCTGATGATTTAGGCGCGCTTTGTGTAAAAGAAACGCTGAAACGGGCAGGCGGCTATGAAGGAAACATCGATGACTTAATTATCGGCTGTGCAACACCTGAAGCCGAACAAGGATTAAATATGGCGCGGAATATCGGTGCACTGGCGGGGCTTCCTCATACGGTGCCGGCCATTACGGTGAACCGCTACTGCTCTTCCGGGCTCCAATCCATCGCTTACGGTGCTGAAAAAATCATGATCGGCGCGGGTGACACCGTCATTGCGGGCGGTGCGGAATCCATGTCGCAAGTTCCGATGATGGGGCATGTGACACGGCCGAATATCGCTTTGGCGGAGCATGCGCCTGAGTATTACATGAGCATGGGGCACACAGCGGAGCAGGTCGCCGAAACGTACGGCGTATCCAGAGAAGACCAGGATGCATTTGCCGTCCGCAGCCATCAGAATGCCGCAAAAGCCCTTAAAGAAGGCAAATTCAATGACGAAATCGTGCCGGTTGAAGTATCGCTGACAGAAGTCGGTGATGACCATAAGCCGCGGAAAAAACAATTTATCTTTTCTCAAGATGAAGGCGTTCGTCCCGGCACATCGGCTGACGTCTTGGCGAAGCTCCGTCCGGCTTTTTCTAAAACGGGAACCGTGACGGCCGGGAACTCTTCACAAACAAGTGACGGCGCGGCGGCTGTCATGCTGATGGATCGCGAAAAAGCATCGTCGCTCGGATTGGCGCCGCTTGTCAAATTCCGTTCGTTTGCCGTAGGCGGCGTTCCGCCTGAGGTAATGGGGATCGGTCCGATTGAAGCCATTCCGCGGGCGCTCAAGCTTGCCGGACTCGAATTACAGGATATCGGACTTTTTGAATTGAATGAGGCCTTTGCTTCACAGGCCATTCAAGTCATCAGATCGCTTGGGATAGATGAAGAAAAGGTGAACGTCAACGGAGGCGCCATCGCGCTCGGACATCCGCTCGGATGCACGGGAACGAAGCTGACCCTGTCACTCATTCATGAAATGAAACGGAGAAACGAGCAATTCGGCGTGGTGACGATGTGCATCGGAGGCGGCATGGGCGCTGCCGGCGTATTTGAGCTCATTTAAAACAAGGGGGAAACGAAGCATGAAACAGGAAACGGTCAACGTCAAAAAAGGCGGCAGCTTTCTGATTGAAGAGACGGGATATGATCAAATATTCACTCCGGAGGACTTTACAGACGAACATAAAATGATCGGCAAAACGACAGAAGACTACGTCGTAAACGATGTGCTTCCTTATATTGATGAAATTGAAAACCATCAGTTCGAGCATTCGGTCAGACTGCTAAGAAAAGCCGGAGATCTCGGCCTCCTCGGAGCAGACGTGCCTGAAGAGTACGGCGGCATCGGCCTGGATAAAATCAGTTCAGCCTTCATTACGGAAAAGTTTTCACGTGCCGGCAGCTTTTCGCTGTCTTACGGCGCTCACGTCGGGATCGGCTCATTGCCGATCGTGTTCTTCGGAACGGAAGAACAGAAAAAAACCTATTTGCCGGACTTGGCTTCAGGACAAAGAATCGCGGCATACGCCTTAACTGAGCCCGGTTCAGGTTCAGATGCCCTCGGCGCGAAAACCACGGCTGTTTTGAATGAAGCGGGCACACACTATATTCTTAACGGAGAAAAGCAATGGATTACAAACTCCGCCTTTGCAGATGTCTTTGTCGTCTACGCTAAAGTGGACGGAGATAAATTTTCCGCATTTATCGTAGAAAAGAACTATCCGGGCGTGTCAACGGGCCCGGAAGAGAAAAAAATGGGGATTAAGGGTTCATCGACAAGAACGCTGATTTTAGATCAGGCGGAAGTCCCGAAAGAAAACCTTCTCGGCGAAATCGGAAAAGGCCATGTCATCGCTTTTAATATTCTGAATATCGGGCGCTACAAGCTTGCCGTCGGCACAATCGGCGCTTCAAAACGGGTGATTGAGCTGTCTGCCTCTTATGCAAACCAGCGCCGGCAATTTAAAACGCCGATCTCAAGCTTCACGCTCACTCAGGAAAAGCTTGCGACGATGTCAGCTCGGCTTTACGCCATGGAGAGCTCTGTATACAGAACAGTGGGCTTATTCGAAGATAATATGAGCAGACTGACGGAAGAGGAGCAAAAAGACGGACGCGAAGTCGCGAAGTCAATCGCCGAGTACGCGATTGAATGCTCGCTCAACAAAATGTGCGGTTCTGAAACGCTTGATTACATTGCCGATGAAGGCGTTCAAATTCACGGCGGTTACGGATTTATGCAGGAATATGAAGTGGAGCGCGCCTATCGCGACTCAAGAATCAACAGAATTTTTGAAGGCACAAATGAAATCAACCGCCTGATCGTAACGAGCACGTTCCTGAAAAAAGCCGTAAAAGGTCAGCTGCCGCTCTTTGAAAAAGCAAAAGCGCTCCAAGAAGAACTCATGATGCTGATGCCTGAAGAGCCGGGCTCAGAACCTCTTGAACAGGAAAAATACATTGTCAGACAGGCGAAAAAGATCGCCCTCTTGACAGCGGGTCTCGCGGCGCAGAAATACGGCAAAGAGATCGAAGGCGAGCAGGAAATCATGGTGAACATTGCGGATATTGTCAGCGCGCTGTACGCTTTGGAATCTGCCGTCCTCAGAACGGAAAAAGCAATTGCGGCGGACGGTGCCGAAAAAGCCGCGCAGAAGCTGTTATATACGGAAATCTTTGCCCAGGAAGCCCTTCAGACCATTGAAGCGCACGCCAAAGAATCACTGATCGCCATGGAGGAAGGAGATTCCCTCCGCATGATGCTTTCCGTGCTGCGCAAACTGACGCGTCTGACGCCGAAAAACCTCATTCAGAAAAAACGTGAAGCGGCAGCCGCCGTCTTTCGTGAAGAAAAATATACGGTCTGATCACATGCTGAAAGCGCTCCTTCATCAGGGGCGCTTTTTCATGAAGCAACGTTATAGGTTTTTACAAGTGATTGTGTTAAAATAACGACGATCATTTACAAGGGGTGAAGAAGATGTCGTTAAATTTTTACTGGTACCCTAAATGCGGAACGTGCCGTAATGCGAAAAAATGGCTGGAAGACCGCGGTAAGGAAATAAACGAAATACATATCGCGGAGGAAACTCCGTCGAAAGAAGAAATTAAAGACCTCTATGAAAAGAGCGGTCTTGAGCTCAAAAAGTTTTTCAACACGAGCGGAATGAAATACCGCGAACTGAACTTAAAGGAAAAACTGTACCATATGTCAGAGGATGAACAGCTCGAACTCCTGGCATCAGACGGTATGCTCCTGAAACGCCCGATTACGACAGACGGCGAAAAAGTCACTGTCGGCTTTAAAGAAGACCAATTCGAAAAATATTGGATGTAATGCCAGGTTCAAAGAATTATGGTATCTTCTTATTATAAGAAAAAATGGAGGGATTTAGATGAGCACACCGAAAGATATGCGTTATTCCAAAGAGCACGAATGGGTCAAAGTTGAGGACGGAAAAGCCCGCATCGGGATTACACATTTCGCGCAAGCCGAACTTGGCGACATCGTCTTTGTCGAGCTTCCGGAAGTCGGCGCCGAAATTAAAGCGGACGAGCCATTCGGCAGCGTGGAATCCGTCAAAACCGTATCCGAACTGTACGCACCGATTAACGGAACGGTGACGGAAGTGAACGAAGACCTTGATGACAGTCCTGAATTCGTAAACGAGTCTCCGTATGAAAAAGCGTGGATGATCGTCGTGGAACCGGCTGATGCTGAAGAAATCGAAAACCTCATGACTTCCGAGCAATATGACGAAATGACACAGGAAGACTGATCGGATAGCAAAGGGGCCATTTGGACATTCTATCTGTAACGGGAGGTGTCTAAAATGGCTTTTGATAAACAAAAGGTCGATGTGACGGAGAACGTTACGGGCCGCTTTCAAAACGGCCGGTTTTCCTTGTTTCATGAAAATGAAGCCATCGGCGAGATGACAGGCATGGACCAGTACGAGCTCAAACAGGGCTTTTCATTTGAAAATCAAAAATTTTATAAAACAGCCGATGTCATAAACGGCAGCGATCCGAAATATGTCGATTGCGATTATGAGAATGGCTGGTGTTAACAGTTGGCGGTGAATTTCACTGCCTTCTTTTTCAATCTGACGCTAAAACAATCGGCAGGTGACGCGCTTATGTACAACGGAGATGAAAAGGTCATTATCGTAGAAGGAAAATCTGATAAAATCAAAGTCAGGGAAGTGCTCATCGAACCCGCGGAAATCGTCTGTACTAACGGAACGATCGGCCAAACCGAACTGGAAGATTTGGCGGACCGCCTGTTTGACAGAGACGTCTATATTTTAACGGACGCAGATGACTCCGGAGAAAAATTAAGAAAACAGCTGAAACGGGAGCTTCCCGAAGCGCGCCATATTTATATAGACAGAACATACAGGCAAGTCGAGTCATGCCCGGGCCATCATCTCGCATCTGTGCTGATCAGAGCCGGCTTTGATGCTGACACTGTATTTTTGAAAAAGAACGACCTGAGGTGGTAACCATGAAAGAACTCCAAGAAAATGAACTCGAATCGATTCAGGATGACGTTTATCTCCTGTATTTGTACACCCCGTTTTGCGGCACATGCCAGCTGGCGTCCAAAATGCTTACTGTCGTTGAAGAAATGCTGCCCGGCGCCGCCTTCTATAAAAACAACGTGAATTATTCCCCCGCATTCGCCAAAGCCTATCAGATTGAAAGCGTTCCGTGCTTTTTGCTGTTTAAAGGCGGAGAGCTTGTTGAGAAAGGATACGCCTTCCGCTCCGTTTCCTATTTATATGAGCTGATTAAACAAAAAACATCGCAAACGTTCCCGATGTGACAATATTTACAGGAAAATGTCGTGCGGTTTATAAAGGGTTCTGTCCGTTAAAAAGAGAAAGTGTATGTATGGCCATTAAACGGGAGGTTATACGAGTGGAGAAAATAGAAGTTTCAGAGAATGACGGACAGCATCTGTTTTTGAAACCGCTATTAAACGCCTCAACTCTGCTGATTACATTCCAAGGAGAAACAGAAGCCTTAACGGTCTCAATTAACGGACAGGGAGAAATGAGAAAAACGTCGGTTTCAAAGGAAAAATCTAATTTGACCTTCTACGGAAACCAGACGGAAATCATCCATCTCCTTCATGGTGATGTCTCTTTGCAAAAGCTTATCCAAAGCGGAAAACTCAAAGTGAAAGGATCATTCAGAGCTCTGCTGAAGCTGGAGGCCATCCTCTGGCTGACAAACGGATTTTTTCAGGCGATCAGTAAACGGCCTTAAACTGCCAATCTACTATGTGACAATAGCTTCCAATATTTATTTTATTGACTTTTTATCATTCGCCGTGCTATTCTACAGTAAGAATTTCCGGACGAAAATACGATATGTTTTCTCTTATCAAGAGAGGTGGAGGGAAGTGCCCTATGAAGCCCGGCAACCATCAACGATGTTGAAATGGTGCCAATTCACTCGAAGCGGTCTGCTTTGAAAGATGAGAGAAAGGCCTTTTTCAATAAGCCTTTCTGCTCATTTTGCAGAAAGGCTTTTCTTTTGCGGAGAAACCCGGAAGATTTCTTAGAATAGTGTAAGGCGGGTGATTGCTTTGATCCATCTTCAAAATGTTTCAAAAATTTACAAAGCGAAGCATGGGGATGTCAATGCTGTCCAAGATGTCACTCTTGATATCAAAAAGGGCGAAATATTTGGAATTATAGGATATAGCGGAGCTGGTAAAAGTTCCTTAATCCGTCTCCTGAACGGCCTTGAAAAGCCGACGTCGGGAACCGTGGAAGTCGCGGGGACGGAATTAAATAAAGTAAGCAGCCGCGGGCTGAGAAAAGCGCGCCAGGAAATCAGCATGATCTTCCAGCATTTTAACCTTTTGTGGTCGCGCACCGTCCGGGAGAACATTATGTTCCCGCTGGAAATCGCCGGCGTGAAAAAAAGCGAACGGGTCCGCCGCGCTGATGAATTGATTAAACTGGTCGGATTAGAGGGGAAAGAAAAATCTTATCCGTCGCAGCTGAGCGGCGGTCAAAAGCAGCGTGTCGGCATCGCCCGGGCGCTCGCCAATAATCCGAAAGTCCTTCTGTGCGATGAAGCGACATCAGCGCTCGATCCGCAGACGACCGATTCAATTTTGGATCTTTTATCCGATATAAATGACAGACTCGGTCTGACGATCGTGCTCATTACCCATGAAATGCACGTCATCCGAAAAATCTGCAACAGAGTCGCCGTCATGGAAAACGGGAAAGTCGTTGAAGAAGGCGAAGTACTCCAAGTTTTCAGAAACCCGCGCGAACCGATGACTAAGCGTTTCGTTCAGCAGGTGACAGAACCGGAGGAGACGAAAGAAACCATCCAGCATTTTCTGCAGGAAACAGCGACAGGAAAAACGATTCAGCTTTCATTTGTCGGGCAGGCCGCCGAGCAGCCCCTCATTACGGAAATGATCCGAAACTTTGATGTGGACGTCAATATTCTGCAGGGGAAAATTTCACAGACGAAGGACGGAGCCTACGGTTCTTTATTCATTCATATTGACGGTCAGGAAAAAGAAGTAGAAAACGTGATCCGGTTCATCAAAGACAAACAGGTAGAAGCAGAGGTGATCACAAATGTTTGAAAAATGGTTCCCGAACGTTGATATAACCGAGCTGTGGACGGCCACATACGAGACCCTTTATATGACGGTCATCGCATTAGTTTTTTCATTTATCATCGGAGCGATTCTCGGTCTTCTGCTCTTTTTAACGGGCAAGGGAAGCTTATGGGAAAATAAAATCATTAACACCGTGATTGCGGCGGTCGTTAATATTTTCAGGTCTATTCCGTTTCTTATTTTAATTATTCTGCTTCTCGGCTTTACTAAGATTTTGGTCGGATCGATTTTAGGACCGAACGCCGCATTGCCGGCGCTGATTATCGGCTCCGCGCCGTTTTACGCCCGTCTTGCGGAAATTGCGCTCCGGGAAGTCGATAAAGGAGTCATCGAAGCTGCCAGATCAATGGGAGCAAAGACATCGACGATTATCTTCAAAGTGCTGATTCCTGAATCAATGCCTGCGTTAATTTCAGGCATCACCGTTACGGCCATCGCCCTGATCGGATCTACCGCCATTGCCGGCGCCATCGGTTCAGGCGGACTCGGAAACCTTGCATATGTAGAAGGCTACCAGTCCAATAATACGGATGTAACGTTTGTAGCGACAGTATTTATACTCATCATCGTCTTTATCATTCAGATTATCGGTGATGTAATTACAAATATAATAGACAAAAGATAAGGGAGGATTTACATTGAAAAAGATTGTATTAAGTGCGCTGCTGCTTGTGTTCGCGGGAGTTTTGGCCGCCTGCGGGTCAAACGGCTCAAATAAAAAGGAAATCGTCGTCGCCGCGACAAAAACACCGCATGCTGAAATCTTAAAAGAAGCGGAACCGCTCTTGAAGGAAAAAGGCTACACATTAAAAGTAAAAGTGCTGAACGATTACAAAATGTACAACAAAGCGTTAGCTGATAATGAAGTGGATGCGAACTTCTTCCAGCACGTTCCTTACCTTGAACAGGAAATGAAAGAAAATAAAGATTACAAACTCGTGAATGCCGGAGCCGTTCACCTTGAGCCATTCGGAATTTACACGAAAAAATACAAATCACTGAAAGACCTGCCTAAAGGCGCGACCATCATCATGACGAACAATGTCGCTGAACAAGGCCGTATGCTGGCGATGCTTGAAAAAGCCGGACTGATCACACTTGATCCGAAGGTAAAAACGATTGAAGCCACTACGAAAAACATTACGAAAAACCCGAAAAACCTGACATTCAAAAAAATCGCCCCTGAATTAACGGCGAAAGCATATAATGAAGAAGAAGGCGATGCAGTCTTCATTAACGTCAACTATGCGATTCAAAACAAACTGAATCCGTTAAAAGATGCGATTGAAGTGGAATCAACGAAAAACAACCCGTACGCAAACATCATCGCCGTACGCAAAGGTGACGAAAAATCAGAGAAAATCAAAGCGCTTATGGAAGTGCTTCACTCTAAGAAAATCAAAGACTTTATTGAGAAAAAATACGACGGAGCCGTGCTTCCCGTATCTGAATAAAGCGAAAACCCCGGATGAATCATCCGGGGTTTTTTTCGGGTATTAATCGGAGAACTGTCCATAATAAAAAGGAAAGTTAACGATTGGAGGGAATGGCAGTGGCCCAATACCAGGATAACGGGAAAAGCGTGCATGACGCATTGAAACAATATAAAGAAGGTTTAGGCATATTCGAGCAAAAAATGCCGATGATGGGGCGGAAGTTTAATGAATTTACTGAACAGTGTTTCTCTGCGGATTCATTAACTGAAAAAGAGAAACAATTAATCGCTCTGGGCATCAGCATCAGCGCTCAAGATGAATTTTGCATGATTTATCATACGAAGGGCTGCCTTGACCAAGGGGCGACAGAAGAAAACATCCTTGAGGTCATCGGCGTCGCGGCGGCATTCGGGGGCGGCGCGGCTCTCAGTCAGGGAGTGACCCTCGTGCAGCAGTGCATTCAGGAATTCGGACATACGACGCATTAGAAAGAGCAATCGTGTGAATACCGTTTTTCAGATAAAGCGAGCGCCGGTTTTCGGCACATTCGAAAGGATTCAGGGGCACACTCTCTTTGGCCGGAGCAGAGGATCATTGTTACAATAGAAACAAATATATGAAGGGATTGATTCATTATCTGCACCAGCCACGAGAGACTGGACCTTGACTATACGCCTGAAATGGAAAAAGCGATGCAGAAGTCACACGGCATCGGCTACGAGGAATACGGACGGCGTCTTTCAAAAAGGATGGAAGTCGAACGGCAGAGGGAGCTTGAATATCAAAAAAGCAAGTTCCTCGCAGCGCAGCTTAATGAGAAAATCGGTCAGTAAAAAAGGGTGGATTTCCGCCCTTTTTCTGTTTCAAACAGCTTTAATTACGCCTTGATCTTTGATAAACTTTAGGAATGTTCCGGGTAATATAAAAAGTTGTATTTACTTTTCATTTGTTATAAAATTAGAATGAGAATAAATTGAGAATAATGATTATATATTTTGGAGGTATAGATATGGCTGCTTCAACATTAACGATCAAGGATCTTCACGTTGAAATCGAAGGAAAAGAGATCTTAAAAGGTGTAAACCTTGAAATAAAAGGCGGCGAATTCCACGCTGTCATGGGGCCGAACGGTACCGGTAAATCCACGCTCTCAGCAGCGATTATGGGACACCCGAAATACGAAGTTACAAAAGGCAGCATCACGCTTGACGGCAAGGATGTACTGGAAATGGAAGTGGACGAGCGCGCTCAGGCGGGTCTTTTCCTTGCAATGCAGTACCCAAGCGAAATCAGCGGTGTGACAAATGCCGATTTCCTTCGCTCTGCGATTAACGCCCGCCGTGAAGAAGGCGATGAAATTTCTCTTATGAAATTCATCCGCAAAATGGACGAAAACATGGAGTTCCTTGAAATGGACCCTGAAATGGCGCAGCGTTACCTGAACGAAGGTTTCTCAGGCGGGGAGAAAAAACGCAACGAAATCCTTCAGCTTATGATGATCGAGCCGAAAATCGCCATTCTTGACGAGATCGATTCAGGTCTTGATATCGATGCGCTTAAAGTCGTTTCTAAAGGAATTAACAGAATGCGCAGCGAAAACTTCGGCTGCTTAATGATCACTCACTACCAGCGCCTTCTGAACTACATCACGCCTGATGTCGTTCACGTTATGATGCAGGGACGCGTAGTGAAATCCGGCGGCGCGGAGCTTGCACAGCGCCTTGAAGCGGAAGGTTATGACTGGATTAAACAAGAACTAGGCATTGAAGACGAAACTGTAGGCCAAGAAGCGTAAGCGTTAGGGGGATAATCATGACATTGGAAACGAAACTATCCGTAGATCAGGAATATGTCAAAGGCTTTTCCGAAAAGCATCAAGAACCTGCCTGGCTGAAAAACCTGCGCTTACAGGCTCTTGAAAAAGCTGAAGATCTGCCGCTGCCTAAGCCTGATAAAACAAAAATCACAAATTGGAACTTTACAAAGTTCAACAAGCATACAGTAGAAAATGCGCCGCTTGCTTCTTTAGAAGATTTAGCTGATGAAGCAAAAGCGCTGATCGATATCGAAAACGAAGACAAAACGTTATATGTGCAGCGTGACCAAACGCCCGCTTTCCTTTCTCTTTCCAAAGAACTGAAAGATAAAGGCGTCATCTTTACGGACATCTTAACGGCTGCCCGTGAGCACAGCGACCTCGTTGAGAAGTATTTCATGAAAGACGGCGTTAAGGTCGACGAGCATAAACTGACTGCGCTTCATGCAGCATTAATGAACGGCGGGGCATTCCTTTATGTTCCTAAAAACGTTCAGGTGGAGACGCCTGTTCAGGCCGTTTACGTTCATGAAAGCAATGACACGGCATTGTTCAACCACGTGCTGATCGTCGCTGAAGACCACAGCTCCGTCACTTACGTTGAGAACTACATCAGCACGGTGAATCCGAAAGAAGCTGTATTCAACATTATCAGTGAAGTGGTCACAGCTGATAATGCCAGCGTGACGTACGGTGCCGTTGACAACCTGTCAGCAGGCGTCACAACATACGTCAACCGCCGCGGAGCCGCGCGCGGACGCGACAGCAAAATCGAGTGGGCGCTCGGACTGATGAACGACGGCGACACGATTTCTGAAAACACGACAAACCTCTACGGAGACGGCACATACGGCGATACGAAAACCGTAGTTGTCGGAAGAGGAGAACAGACGGAAAACTTTACGACGCAGATCATCCACTTCGGTAAGGCTTCTGAAGGCTATATCCTGAAGCACGGAGTCATGAAAGATGCCGCATCTTCCATCTTTAACGGAATCGGCAAAATCGAGCACGGCGCGTCTAAAGCAAACGCTGAACAGGAATCCCGCGTTCTGATGCTGAGTGAAAAAGCACGCGGAGATGCAAACCCGATTCTTTTAATTGATGAAGACGATGTAACTGCAGGACATGCGGCATCTGTCGGCCGTGTGGACCCGATCCAGCTTTACTACTTAATGAGCCGCGGAATTCCGAAAGAAGAAGCGGAGCGCTTAGTCATTTACGGATTCCTTGCTCCGGTGGTAAAAGAGCTTCCGATTGAAGGAGTTAAGAAACAGCTCGTCTCCGTCATCGAAAGGAAAGTAAAATAATGAATATCACCGATATTCGTGAACAGTTCCCGATCCTTCATCAGCAAGTGAACGGACATGACCTCGTGTACCTTGACAGCGCGGCGACTTCCCAGAAGCCGCGTGCTGTCATTGAAGCAGTGGATCAGTATTACAACAAATACAACTCCAATGTACACAGAGGCGTTCATACTCTTGGCACGAGAGCGACAGATGGCTATGAAGGTGCGCGTGAAAAAGTCCGTAAGTTTATCAATGCGAAGTCAATGGCTGAGGTCATTTTCACAAAAGGCACGACAACTTCACTGAATATGGTGGCGCTGAGCTATGCCCGCGCCAGCTTAAAACCCGGTGATGAAGTGGTCATCACCCAAATGGAGCATCATGCGAATATCATTCCGTGGCAGCAGGCTGTCAAAGCAACCGGCGCGACTTTAAAATATATCCCGATGCAGGAAGACGGCACGCTATCGTTGGACGACGTCCGGCAGACTGTTACAAGCCATACGAAGATCGTGGCAGTCGCTCATGTGTCAAACGTGCTCGGCACGATCAACCCGATTAAAGAGATCGCCAAAATTGCTCATGACAATGGCGCGGTCATCGTGGTGGACGGGGCGCAAAGCACACCGCACATGAAAATCGACGTTCAGGACTTGGATTGCGACTTCTTCGCGCTTTCTTCCCATAAAATGTGCGGCCCGACGGGAATCGGCGTGCTGTACGGCAAGAAAGAACTGCTTGAGAATATGGAGCCGGCCGAATTTGGCGGCGAGATGATCGACTTTGTAGGGCTTTATGAATCAACTTGGAAAGAGCTTCCGTGGAAATTTGAAGCAGGCACGCCGATTATCGCAGGCGCGATCGGATTGGGAGCCGCGATTGATTTTCTTGAAGAGATCGGACTCGACGAGATTTCCCGGCATGAGCATAAGCTTGCAGCCTATGCGCTTGACCGTTTCGAGCAGCTAGACGGCGTGACGGTATACGGTCCGAAAGAGCGGGCGGGACTTGTGACATTTAATCTTGATGAGGTTCACCCTCATGATGTCGCGACTGTCCTCGATGCTGAGGGCATTGCGGTCAGAGCCGGCCATCATTGCGCCCAGCCGCTCATGAAATGGCTGGATGTATCTGCTACTGCGAGAGCGAGTTTTTATCTGTATAATACAGAGGAAGAGATCGATAAGCTCGCGGAAGCCCTTCAAAAGACAAAGGAGTACTTTACAAATGTCTTTTAATGCAAATTTAGATACATTATACAGACAAGTGATCATGGATCATTACAAAAATCCGCGCAACAAAGGGGTTTTGGATGACAGCATCGTCGTCGATATGAACAACCCGACTTGCGGCGACCGGATCAGACTGACAATGAAGCTTGACGGCGATACCGTTCAGGAAGCGAAGTTTGAAGGAGAAGGCTGCTCCATCTCCATGGCTTCAGCTTCCATGATGACGCAGGCGATTAAAGGAAAAGATATTGATACCGCCCTTTCCATGTCTAAGATTTTCTCAGACATGATGCAAGGGAAAGAGTATGACGACTCAATAGATCTCGGGGATATTGAAGCCCTTCAAGGCGTTTCGAAATTCCCGGCCCGGATTAAATGTGCCACCCTTTCATGGAAAGCACTTGAAAAAGGAGTCGCTGGCGAAAAAGGCGGCAATTAAAAGATTGGAGTGAAAATGGATGGCTAAAAAAATGCCTGAAATTGGTGAATACAAGTACGGTTTTCACGATAAGGACGTTTCCATTTTCCGTTCAGAGCGCGGATTGACAAAAGAAATCGTAGAAGAAATTTCACGCATGAAAGAAGAGCCTCAATGGATGCTTGATTTCCGCCTGAAATCTCTTGAGCATTTCTACAACTTGCCGATGCCGCAGTGGGGCGGGGATTTAAACTCTTTAAACTTTGACGAAATTACGTATTACGTAAAGCCGTCTGAGCGTTCAGAGCGTTCTTGGGATGAAGTGCCTGAGGAAATTAAACAGACATTCGACAAACTCGGTATTCCTGAAGCTGAGCAAAAATACCTTGCCGGTGTTTCTGCACAGTACGAATCCGAAGTTGTGTACCACAATATGAAAGAAGATCTTGAAGAGCAAGGCATCGTCTTCAAAGACACAGACAGCGCGCTGAAAGAAAATGAAGACATTTTCCGCGAGCACTGGGCGAAAGTTATCCCGCCGACTGATAACAAGTTTGCGGCGCTGAACTCAGCTGTTTGGTCCGGCGGATCTTTCATCTACGTGCCTAAAGGCGTGAAGGTTGAAACACCGCTTCAAGCTTACTTCCGCATCAACTCCGAAAACATGGGTCAGTTCGAACGTACGCTGATCATCGTTGACGAAGAAGCAAGCGTTCATTACGTAGAGGGCTGTACGGCTCCTGTGTACACAACAAACTCGCTTCACAGCGCGGTTGTTGAAATCATCGTCAAAAAAGGCGGCTACTGCCGTTATACAACAATTCAAAACTGGGCGAACAACGTTTACAACCTAGTAACGAAACGTACGGTTTGTGAAGAAAACGCGACGATGGAATGGGTTGACGGAAACATCGGTTCTAAATTGACGATGAAATATCCGGCTGTCATTCTGAAAGGTGAAGGCGCGCGCGGCATGACGCTTTCTATCGCTCTTGCGGGCAAAGGACAGCATCAGGACGCGGGTGCGAAAATGATTCACCTTGCACCGAATACGTCATCCACAATCGTATCAAAATCGATTTCCAAACAGGGCGGAAAAGTAACATACCGCGGTATCGTCCACTTCGGACGAAAAGCGGACGGCGCCCGTTCAAACATCGAGTGTGATACGCTCATTATGGATAACAAATCAACTTCTGATACAATCCCTTACAATGAAATCCTGAACGACAACATTTCATTGGAGCACGAAGCGAAAGTATCAAAAGTATCTGAAGAACAGCTTTTCTACTTGATGAGCCGCGGTATTTCTGAAGAAGAAGCAACAGAAATGATCGTTATGGGCTTCATCGAGCCGTTCACAAAAGAACTTCCGATGGAATACGCAGTTGAAATGAACCGTTTGATTAAATTCGAAATGGAAGGTTCCATCGGTTAATAGTAAAACCCCGCCATATGGCGGGGTTTTTTTGTTTATTGAATAGTGAAATTACCGTATTCGCTTGACCGGACATGAATCGGCCCGTTTAAATTGTAGTTCTTCTCTTTGACAATATCTCGGAAAACGTCGACACGGGCAACCGATTCTCTCCATTCATCCTGAGTGTCCTCATCTGACGGATTCATCAGATCGTCATAGCGCACATCCAAGAATTTATTGAGCCATTTCTTTTCATCAGTTCCGTCTTTCGGTGACCCGCCCATTTTTTTGTTCGTGCGTTTAATCAGGGCATAAAAGGAGTCCGGATCATCGCCGTCGCCATGCTGAATCACCGTATCGTACATCACTGCTTTTGCCAAGGCCGTTTTCAGTCCGGCATTTTCTGAACGTTTCATCGCCGGCTGATAATACAAGCTGTCATTTACCTTATCTTGGGCAGCGCGGAAGGCTTTATCATTGCCAAGTGAGCGCCAGGCAGAAGCGAATCCTTTCAGATTGCTGATGTCATCGCTTTCGTCCTTCGCAAGACGCCGCAATTCAGGCAAATACTTTTTCAATTTGTTATTCGGCACCGCTTTCGTGTATACTTCGACTACTTCCAGCGCATCTCCGGTAGCCGTCGTAAAGCCGGCCCGCCCGCAAGTGTAACCTCTTCCGTCATCCAACGCTTCAACATATCCGTATTGGATTTCCGTCTTTCCGTTTTCAAAGATGCTGGTCAGCTGTTCCGCCCGGCGCTTCTGATCCTTATTCAGCCCGGCCGCAAAAACCGTACCGCTCATCATCAGGGTAAAAAACATGGTGAAAATAAGAGATGAAACCGCCGTCTTCTTCCAAAAACCTGCTTTTTTCTTCAAGCTGATTTTCATTGCCATACCCCTTTCATATGTAAGTTACGCACTCAGTATACATGAGGGGGTTGTTTTTTTGTTGAAAACACACGAATTTGTCAATATTTTGAATCCTAAGCCCTATCCGGCGCTTCATAAAAAGAACGCACCTTCATCAGACAGACAATCCCGTTCTCGCGTCATTCTCATCTGTAACATAGTCAACGCGGTGAAACCCGCATTGTACAGCCTGCTGATAAAGGGCTTCGAACATAACCGGATCTTTGCAATATAACGTTACATACGAGCAATCTGCAATGAGAAGCACAAGCTCAGAGGAACTCTCCAAATATTCCTCATACGTATTGATTTCCGTTACCATCCCGCCCGGGAAAGCTTTCAATTCAGCAAAAATCATATAATAAGGGTTTCCTTCCAGACGCTGACGGAGTTCTTGACCCTGAATGATGCGCTGATTTTGCGGAAACAGGTCTGTATCGGTGTCTTCTTTGAATTCAGTATACGCCTCTCCATCACCGATAAACCACGTATAGGAAGAGATGGGGAACGGTTGTAATATATCTGCCGCAAACCGTCCGAATTGATTTGGGATGTTAAAAGTAATGCCGCGTTTCATATGGTCGTATCTCCTTTCGGATTTTGAATATTATGGTATAATAGTTGGATAAATATTGAAAGGACTTGACGGTATGACAACACGATACGGAATTGATGCGCCTTATGGGGCTTTTGGGTTTATCCTGCTTGCGATCCTTTATGCCGCAGGCACGTTATGCGGCATGATTCCTCTTTTCTGGGGCTGGCTGACGGGCGCCTTGTTTTTAGTGCTCGGACTTTGGATGCTCTTGTATTCAACGGCCATTAAACTTTCACACCGCCACCGCATTCTTGCGCTTTCCGGTTTAAAGCCGGACATGAAGGTGCTTGATATTGGGACGGGACGGGGGCTGCTAGCCATCGCCGCGGCTCAAAAAGGCGCTGACGTCTCAGCGATTGACAAATGGTCAGGCTGGGATCTGGGCGGAAACGGGAGAGACGCATTTGAAAAGAACAGACGGGCAGAAGGAGCGCCGGAAATTGATTTGTATGACGGACTCGCGCAAGACATGCCGTTTCCTGATAAAACGTTTGACCTTGTCATTTCGCATTTTGTCGTACACAACATTTCAGGCAGAAAAGAGAGGGAACGGGCGATTGCGGAAATGGTGAGGGTGCTGAAGCCTGGCGGCACATTGGCCGTGTCAGATATAAAAAATACATCACAATACAGAGCAATTCTTGAGGAAAACGGCTTTCAGACAAGAACGTATTCCTTTTATTATACGTTTCCGTTTTCGAAACTCATCATTGCCGTCAGGACTCCGGTAGGAACCGGGCGCTCCATTTGTTAAAATAAATAAGACAAAACAGATAGAAAAGGTGTTACACATGAAGTCTTATATGATTATCGGGGCCGGCATTCTCGGTGCGTCCGCGGCTTATCATCTCGCAAAGGCCGGGGCGGATGTAACGGTCATTGACCGGAAACACCCGGGGCAGGCGACTGACGCCGCGGCGGGGATCGTTTGCCCGTGGCTGTCGCAGCGGCGCAATCAGGCATGGTATGCGATCGCAAAAGGCGGCGCCCGTTATTATGAACGATTGATACAGCAGCTTGAAGCTGACGGAGAAACAGAAACCGGTTATCAAAAGGTCGGTGCCGTCAGCCTCCATACGGATGAAAAAAAGCTCAGCCAAATGGAGGAAAGAGCTTATAAAAGAAGAGAAGACGCCCCTGAAATCGGTGACATTACAAGACTGACACCGGCAGAAACGAAGGCATTGTTTCCCGCGCTGTCGGAGGAATACGGGGCGGTTCATGTCAGCGGCGCGGCCCGGGTGAACGGGAGGGCGCTTCGTAAGGCGCTGTTAAACGCGGCCGTTAAGCACGGCGCGGCTGTTTACAATGAAGAAGCGTCAATATTGACAGAGGGCGGTGCCGTCATCGGTGTGAAAACCGCAGAACGCACGCTTACTGCCGGCCAGGTTCTCGTAACGGCCGGCGCTTGGGCGAGAGAGCTGCTTGAACCGCTCGGCATCCGTTTTTCAGTATCATACCAAAAGGCGCAGATCGTTCATTTAGAGCTTCAGGGAGAGGATACGGGCGGCTGGCCCGTCGTCATGCCCCCAAACGATCAATACATTCTCGCCTTTGACAGCGGCAGAATCATAGCGGGCGCGACTCATGAAAACGATACCGGCATGGATTTGCGGGTGACGGCCGGCGGCCTCCGTGAGATTTTTGACAAAGCATTAACTGTGGCGCCGGGCCTTTCAGACAGTACTGTAATAGAGACAAGAGTCGGTTTCAGGCCGTTTACTCCCGGTTTTCTTCCCGTCATCGGCAAAGTGCCGAATATCAGCGGGCTCCTCGTTGCCAACGGGCTGGGCGCCTCAGGGCTGACGAGCGGGCCGTATCTGGGCGCTGAACTGGCGAAACTCGCGCTCGGTCAGCAGACGGAAATTGATTTAAGTCTTTATGATCCGACCGGGGCGCTTGAATAAAAAATAGCTTTTGGCGCATTCTTATGATAGGATGGAGCTTTAATGAATAAGAGGACGTGACCCATTTGATAAAAATAAACCTTCCTGCTCCTGATGTAACCATTACGGAACGTCAGCAGTCACCGTCGGAGAATGAACCGGCGATTAAAGCGATTTACGGTTTCATTGATTTTCACCAAATTCCGAGAGACAAAGGCGGCATATTTATGTTTTATAACATTCATGATGAGCTGCTGTTTGTCGGGAAAGCCCGTAAATTAAGACAAAGAATCAAAAAGCATTTTGAAGACAATGTGTCGCCTGTTAAACATCACAGGGACGAAGTGTATAAAATTGAAGTATGTGTCGTAAATGATCCGATGGAAAGGGAGATTTACGAAACGTACGCGATCAATACCCTTCAGTCGAAATACAACATTGAGAAAGTATTTTATAAATAAGAAAAACCGGAGCTTAAGGGCTCCGGTTTTCTTTATGTTTACAGTGCCAGCCACATCACGGCAATATGCACGATCAGCAGACAGTAAACGACGAGGAATAGCTGGACGACCTTTTTTCTGAATAACATGCAGATCATCATGAGCACAGGAAAAATCAGGACGCCGGCCGTTTTATTGATTGATGTATTCGGACGGTTTGACACGTCATAGTGAATGGCCATATCAGCAGGAAGAAACGGATAAAACACAATCGACAGAATAAAGGCGAGAACCACAGCTCCCCACAGCACCTTATCATTCATCAAAAACATATGAACACTCCTTTTTTACATATAATAGTATATTAGTTCGAAAAATCTAATTTATCAATATTTTAACTGTTGATTGGTGTATAATCATGTCAATGAAATTTCCATACGCTAGGAGGGTTTCAATTGACTGACAAGAAGCAAACCAGCATGTTTTCATTCTTTCTTTTTATCATGGCCGCCTGGATCATCGTTTTGTTTTTTACCGTCATCGCGGCACTGCCAAGCTCCGCCATCCAATTAACCAAGCATCAATCCAAAACCGTTTCCATGATTTATCCGCAAAGCTGGGGATTTTTCAGTAAAGATCCGAGAGAAGACAGCTTGAACATCTATCTTCTTGATGCCGATGAGGAGCTCAGATGGCCGAATAATTCTCTGAAAAATGTGATCGGCTTAAACCGCTACGGGCGGACGCAAGGGATAGAGCTCGGCCTTATGCTGGAAAAGCTGCCTTCCAAAGAGAAGTGGAATGACTTTTCGGCTGGCCAAGACTTTAAGGATACCACATTTTTGAAAATGAAAAATGAGTCCCCCTCCCCAAGGCTGAAAGGGAAAATGATCATTACATATGAACGCATTACCCCGTGGGCATGGAGCCAGCATACCGAAACGAAAAGAACCATCAAAAAATACATCGGAGTGGATGTCAATTGATTCAGGATGCAAAAAAGCAGCTCACCTTATGGATGATGAAGAATCCGCCTTGGACAAATGTGTACGGGCTTGCCAGAAGCTTAATCGCGCTCGGCACGCTGCTGACATTGCTGTTCAATCCGGCATCTGTCTTCTTCAAAACGCAAAATCAAATGCTCAGCTTTTCCGACACGTTCAGCCTGTTTCTGCTGTTTCCCGATTTCCGTTACATTGAGATCGTCAAAGCCGTTTGTATCTGTATGTTAATCCTTGTCGTCATTGGCTGGCGGCCGCGAATCACCGGTTTTTTTCACTGGTGGATTTCGTACAGCTTCCAAAACTCCGCCGTTACCCTTGACGGAGGAGATCAGGTGGCTGCCGTTTTTACACTGCTGCTGCTCCCGCTGACGTTAACCGATCCGCGGAAATGGCACTGGTCTCCGTACGAGGCGTCTTTTGAGAAAAGGCCGCTTGAGCCTTATTACCGCTCCTTGTGCTGGGCGACGCTGACAATCATCAGAATACAGGTCGCAATGCTGTATTTTAACTCCGTCATTGCCAAACTGATGGAAGAAGAGTGGCAGAACGGAACTGCCGTTTATTACTATTTGAACGATCCGATGCTGGGTCTGCCGGATGCGCTTCACGGTCTGTTTGACTTTATCCTGCAGTCCAAGCTTGTCATCATCCCGACTTGGGGCACGCTTATTGTGCAAACCATTATGTTCTGCGCTTTGTTCGCTCCGAAAACATATTGGCGTCTGATATTGTTTATATCCATTTTTATGCACGAAATCTTTGCCGTTATGCTGGGGCTTACCTCGTTTTCCATTACGGTGGCTGGTATTTTGGTCCTGTTTTTGGTGCCGGCAGAGAAAACAGTAGCTTTGAACCATTACAATCCCCTTTTTATCAGATACAATTTTTTCAATAAAAGGAAAAGGAGGAAATTATATGGTTAAAAGCAAGAAGTCCGCAGCTGCCATGATGCTGGTGTTTGTTTTAATGGTTGCATTAGTCGGCCCGCATGCCGCGGCGAAAACTGAGCCATCCGTCTCTTATTCGGGTGAAGACATTTTTTCCGGCATCTTTTTCGGACAAGGTGAGGTCGCAAAGCTCCTTCCTGAAGTATGGGATACCAAGGCTGTCAAAAAGATTGATCAGGATGAATTAAAGCAAGTTTCCGATCAGGTGATCGCTGATATTAAAAAGTCATCGCCGGATTATTTTAAAGAGTTGAAAGCGGCGGTCTACAGCGGCGATTATGAGAAAGTGAACAGCGTCATTGATCAAGGTTCGCAGATTATGGCGAAAGTGCTGAAAGAAGAGTTTGACAAAAAGAGCATGGACAAAGGAAAATCAACGGCCATCGGCCAATGCGCAACGGCTGTATGGGTATTTTTAAACGCGGCGGCCGCCATTGAGACGATCGCTCTTGCGGTAGCGGCCATCATTTTGACAGTAGCAAGCGTTGACGAAGATTCCGACTTAGGAAAAGAGCAGCTCATCGCTAATGTCGTTGACCGCATTAACGCGCAGCACTGAGGCTGAAGAAAGAAAACGCTAAGGAGACGAACCTTAGCGTTTTTTTGATTGAAGCATCTGTTTTAAATATGCTTCTGAATCAAAGCCGAGTTCCTCGTCGGCTTCTTTTTTCAGTTCAAGCTGAAGTCGCACGTACGTGTCATATTTCGGGCTGAGCTTTTGAAGAAGATTGCTGAAAGGCGATCCCGCCTTCAGCGCGGGCAGATCAGAAGCGGATTCTCCGACCTTGATCAGGCTTTCTCTGTATTCTTCATCTGTCTGCACTCTTTTCACAAGCTGAATGATGATGTTTTTATGAGTGTCCCAAGTGGCAGGGTCTCTCTCCAAAATCCGCTCGATAAATTGGTCATGCTGGACTTTGTGTTGCTGGAGCTGAGCCGGATCTTCCTTGCCGACCAGCTGCATCATCGGGTGTGCAGCCGGAACTTCTTCCATATCATCCAATACTTTAATAAGCTCCGCCCATATCGCTTTTTTCTCATCTGTATCAATAGAAAAGTCGAGGAACGGTTCAAACAGCGCGGCGATAAATTCTCCGAAATCTCCCGGGAACAGTTTTTTCAGCTGAAGTCCCATATACTTCGGTTCATCTATTTTGACCTCGCCGATATCATGCAGAATGGAATCGACATTTTCCGCATCTTCCACGCGCTTGATCAGCATTTCAGTCAGTTTCCGTTCCTGCTCAAGCTCTTCAATCTGCCGGCTGAGCTTTTGATGCTGCTGGCGCAGTATATCATGCAGACTGCTGCCCTCTAAGAGGAACGCTTTAATATCGCTTACAGACAGTGCCAGCATTCGGAGGGCGGCAATCATTTTCAGTGTATTCACGTTCTGAGCGGAATACTCACGGTATCCGTTATCAGGGTTTTTGCTGACGGTGATTAAACCTTCCTGCTCATAATATTTGATGGCTTTTTTCGTGAGACCCGTCTGTCTGGCGGCTTCTTTTATATTCATTCTGAATCACTCCCTGCTTTTCATTCTAAACGTGTCTCTAAGGGTCAGGTCAAGAGAGGGCGGGAAATAAGGCGGGTTTATTTTATATTTTAGAAATTTCAGAAAATACGATTGACAACGCACCTTTGTTGCGATTAATATAACGTTATATAATGTTATATAACGTTATATAATAAAACACTGAGGAGTGAAGGATTTGAGTCAAACTGCCGCACAAGTGAATCACAAGGTTCAGGCTTTCTTGGATGATCTGAAAGGAAAAACGATTGACCACGTCTTTTTCGTCGCTTGCGGGGGTTCTTCAGCCATTATGTATCCGAGCAAGTACGTGTTTGACAGAGAGGCGAAAGCCATCAGCTCTGATCTCTACAGTTCAAATGAATTTATTCAGCGCAATCCCGTTCAGCTCGGAGAGAACTCTCTCGTGATTTTATGTTCTCATTCAGGCAATACGCCGGAAACGGTGAAAGCCGCCGGTTTCGCCAGAAAAAAAGGCGCGCTTACGATTGCGATGACCTATGAGCCTGATTCGCCGTTAGCGAAAGAAGCCGAATATGTCGCGGTTTATGACTGGGGTGAGAACGCACAGGCGATAAATACGAATTACGGGGTTCTGTATCAAATCGTGTTCGGCGCTTTACACGTGCTGGAAAACCATCCCGCGTTTGAGCAGGCGATCGACGGACTCAATAAGCTCCAGACCGTATATGACAAAGCGCTTAAACAAGAAGCGGATCACGCAAAGGCATTCGCGAAAGCCCACGAAAAAGAAGATATCATTTACACGATGGCAAGCGGTGCGAACTACGGCGTCGCTTACTCCTACAGCATCTGCATTCTCATGGAAATGCAATGGATTCATTCCCACGCCATTCATGCCGGAGAATATTTTCACGGACCGTTCGAAATCATTGATGAATCCGTTCCATTTATTATCCTGCTCGGCTTAGACGAAACAAGACCCCTTGAAGAGCGGGCGCTTTCCTTCTCAAAAAGATACGGCAAAAAACTGACTGTGCTTGATGCGGCAGCATATGATTTTTCCGGAATTGACGATTCTGTAAAAGGCTATCTGGCTCCACTCGTATTAAACCGGGTGCTCAGAAGCTATGCGGATGCGCTGGCGGAAGCAAGGAACCATCCGTTAAGCCAGCGGCGTTACATGTGGAAAGTCGAATATTAAGAACGCGCATTATATTTCACCGGACTATAATGATATATAACGTTATAGTCCGGTGACAAAGGAGGAAAAGCATCTGAAAAAGCTCATCTGCCTGTTCGTTCTGTTAGCCGTATGTCTGTCAGCCGCCGCCTGTTCAACCCAAAGCAGTTCCTCTGACGGAAAAGTGACCTTGAAGTTTTTTCACAGGTGGCCGAAGGAGCCGGAAAAAAGCTATTTTGAAGAAGCGGTCAAAGAATTTGAAGCCGCTCATCCGGATATTCATATCCAAACGGAAGCGGTCTTAAACGATTCTTATAAAGACAAGGTGAAAGTCATGCTCGGAACAACGAGCCCCCCTGATATTTTCTTTTCATGGAGCGACCGGTTTGCTTATAAATTCATCAAAGGAGATAAAGCCCTCGATCTGTCGTCTTACTATCAGCAGGATAAAGAGTGGTCCTCACAGCTTGTGCAGTCACAAATCAAACCCTTTACGCATGACGGAAAACAGTACGGCGTTCCGTGGCAAATGGACGCTAAATCATTCTTTTATAATAAGGACATTTTTCATACATTACATTTGAAGCCCCCGGCGACATGGGATGAACTGATCACAGTCTCTGAGAAATTGAAAGAGAACGGATATATTCCGATCAGTTTCGGCACAAAAGCGCCTTGGACCATTTCTCATTATATCGGGACGCTGAACCAGCGTATGGTGGATGAAAAAACGCGGGCGAAGGATTACAGCCCGGAAACCGGGGAGTTTACGGACGAAGGCTATGTCAAAGCGCTTGAAAAGCTTCAGGAACTGCTGCCGTACTTTACAAAGCACGTGAACTCCGTTGATCACGAATACGTGCGCCAGCAGTTTACAAGCGGAAAAGCGGCGATGATTTATGCGGAAACGGCAGAAATTAAGCTCGTCGAACCGGTCAATCTGGGCTTGTTTCCTTTCCCGAAAATCAGCGGCGAAAAGGGATCTCCCCGTGCACTGACCGGATCTCCGGAAGGATTTATGATTTCCTCAAAAACGAAGCACCCGAAAGAAGCCATGGAATTTCTTCAGTTTTTAACCTCGAAAAAAATGGGAGAGAAGCTGATAAAAGACGTCGGTAAATACAGCGCGGTTCAAGGAACGGCGACAGAAAACAATTCCACCCCGATCCAGCGCGAAGCCGTACAGGATATCGTCCGCGCCGAATCAATGGTGCCGTGGTTTGATATGGACGTTGACGTTGAAATCGCCGATGTGTATGCGGCAGGCGTTCAGCAGATGCTCGGCGGCACAATGACACCGCGCGAGGTGATGAATTCCGTGCAGAAAGCGGCGCGTCAGGTCAGAGCGTCATCTGAATAGAACAGATTTCTTTGGAGAAAGGAGATGAGGATTTCCTTGGTCAGCCGAAAACGTTTCATTCCGTATCTGTTTCTCGCGCCCGCGCTGATTTTTCTGCTGTTCGTTTACATTCCGATTATTGAGAATGTGTTTTTCAGTCTGTTTGAATGGAGCTCATTTCAACCCGAAAAGACGTTTATCGGTTTGAAAAATTATATTGACCTGTTTCACGATCCCGTGTTTTTTACAGCACTCCGCAACAATGTGCTGTATGCGGTCATATCGCTGATTTGCCAGGTTGGCGGCGGCTTAATTCTGGCGGCCGTGCTGGAAGACAGATTGGTAAGAAAATGGTCGCCGTTTTTCCGCACGGTCTTTTTTCTTCCGGTCGTTATTTCCATGACCGTTATTGCGCTGTTGTTTGATTTTATTTATAACCCGGAAATCGGGCTTTTGAATCAGCTGCTGGAAGCCGTCGGACTTGATGAACTGACCCGGGCGTGGCTGGGCGATGAAAACACCGCTATGCTGTCTGTCATTTTTGTGTCTCAATGGCAGTCTGTCGGTTACATCGCCATGCTGTACATTGTCTCGATTCAGAGCATTCCCGCTGAATTATATGAATCGGCGCAGCTGGACGGAGCCGGAAAAATCCAGCAGTTTTTTCACATTACGGTGCCGCAGACGAAAGAAATGTCGTTTGTTGCCGTGGTGATGACGCTGACCGGCGCATTTACCGTATTTAATGAACCGTATATTCTGACCGGCGGAGGGCCGGGCAATGCTTCAGAAGTGCTGAGCACATTTTTGTATAAGAGCGCTTTTACAAAGGATATGATGGGCTACGCTTCTGCGATCGCGACGGTGGTGCTTTTGCTGACGCTTGCTCTGTCGCTTATTCAGATGAAATTCTTTAAGACCGGAAAGGAGGAGTAGCCGATGCTTCCTGAAAAGACAGACTTGCGTCATGCCCGTCAGGCCGTCAGAACAGGCGGAAAACCGAGAAAATGGTATGTCGGGGAAACGTCTGTGTGGCTGTTTCTCTTTATCTACCTCATTGCCGTTGCTTATCCGCTGTTATGGATGGCGGTCAGCGCCTTTAAAAGCTCGGATGAGATTTTTGAGCACAGCTGGTCGCTGCCCTCTGTCTGGCATCCCGAAAACTTCGTATCCGCATGGAACCAAGGGATTTCCGCTTATTTTATGAACAGCGTCATTGTGACCGTGCTGACTTGTCTCATCACCGTATTTGTGAGCGCCTGGGCGGCATACGGGCTGGCCCGTTTTCAATTTAAAGGAAAAGGGTTTGTGCTGATCATTTGTCTTGGCGGCTTGATGCTGACGCCGCAGGTCAGTCTTGTGCCGCTGTACTCCATTATCCAGTCATTGGGACTGTACAATACGTATTGGGCATTGATTCTTCCGTACGCCGCCTACCGTATTCCGTTTACCGTGATTCTGATCCGTTCCTATTTTTTGTCGATTTCCAAAGAGCTTGAGGAAGCTGCCTATCTGGATGGATGTACAAGTTTCGGAATATTTTTCAGAATATTCTTACCTATGAGCGTGCCGATTCTGGTGACATCAGGCATTTTGACGGCTTACCATACATGGAATGAGTTTATGTTTGCGATTATTTTTATCGATGATGAAAATTTACGGACGATTCCGGCCGGGCTGATGCAGTTCAGAGATGCGCTGCAGACGGATTGGGGCGTGCTGCTGGCCGGGCTGACGATTTCTGCTGCTCCGATCATCGCGTTGTTTTTATTGATGCAGAGATATTTTATCCGCGGCATTGCAGCGGGAAGCGTGAAAGGATAAGGAGGATGAAAAGATGAAACTGATAGCGGCCGGAGATAATGTAGTAGATTATTATCAGGATCAGGAGACGTTTTACCCGGGCGGAAATGCGTTAAACGTAGCCGTGCTTGCCCGGCGCTTAGGCCACGAAACTTCTTATATCGGGATTCTCGGCAGTGATGAAGCGGCGGATCACGTATTGAATGTGCTGAAATTGGAAAAGGTGAATGCCGATCTGATCCGCCGGGCATACGGAGAAAACGGGATGGCGGTCGTCACGCTTGATGAAAGAGGGGACAGGATATTTGCCGGATCAAATAAAGGCGGCGTGCAATCGCGTCTGACGCTCGCTTTTCAGGAGAATGACATCTCATTTATCGCCGGACATGATTTGCTGCATACGAGCGTATACAGCAGGATAGAACGTGACCTCCCGATGCTGAGCGGCCATGCGCCGATTTCCTTTGACTTCTCTGTAAAACGTGACGAAGCCTATTTAGAAGCAGTCTGTCCGTACGTGACGTATGCGTTTTTTTCCGGGAGTGATTTGAGTGAAAGTGAATGTGTGCGGCTTGCCGAAAAAGCCCGCGGTTTCGGAGCGAAAATCGTCTGTCTGACAAGGGGGGAATATGGCGCGGTGTTATCGGATGGGGAACGCGTCTATCATCAGCCGGTGGTAAGAGCTGATATAATAGATACATTGGGCGCGGGTGATTCTTTTATCGCCGGGTTTCTTACCGATTTCTTCGAGCACCAGGATATTCGGCGAGCGCTTACTGCGGCCGCCGGGACGGCTGCCAAAACATGCGGAGGGTTCGGAGCGTTCGGTTACGGGCATCCCTACAGGCCGGGCGGCGGGAAAAGCAGTGAAAAAACGAGAATACGATAAGCATTGTCTCGTTTTTTATACTTGTTACGCATAGGGACTGTTAATGGTAAACGTGACGCGGTCGGTATGCATTACAAACAGCGAGCTGTATATCGGCTGGTCTTTTGACATAAAAGCGGTTTTGTCAATTTCAAAAAGCGCATCCCCGATATCACAAGCCAGATAGCGGCTTTCTTCCTGCTTGGCGTATACGACATTTAACAGCTTCGTATTATGGGTTGGCACCACCTGATAGTGCTGTTTCAAAATGTCATGCATCGACACGCCGCCTTTAATATGCTTGCCGATGTCGGGAAATAAACTGAGCGGATAGTGGGCGATTTCGAATGAGAGCGGCTGGTCGTCGTGAAATAAAATGCGTTTTAATTCAAGAACGGGACTTTCGGAAGCGACGCGAAGTTTTTGGGCGATGGATTTAGGCGCTTCAATGATTTCATGGGAAAGGATCTGGTGTTTCGGTTTTTTCCCCGTTGATTCCATAAATTCAGAGTAGCCGTTGACCGCGATGAGCTCCCGCTTCAGTTTAGGGCTTTTAACGAACGTTCCCTTTCCCTGCTGCCGGACGAGCCAGCCTTCTTCCACAAGATCAAGGATGGCCTTCCTGACCGTTATGCGGCTGACGTTGTACGTTTCGCACAGCTCATTTTCAGTCGGCAGTTTTACGGACGGCGAATAAACGCCCTTCTTGATATCGTCCGCGATAATTTGTTTCAGCTGAATATATAAAGGTTTCGAGCTCCCGTTATTTAACAATGGGACGGACCTCCTTTGTCAAGTAGTAGTACTATTATATGTATTATGACGTTATAATACAAATTTGCTTTTCATTTATGAATCTGTCAGAAACCCCGAACATTTTTAACATAACAGAAAGATGTGGCGGTTTCCAGTATTGGAGGAGGTTTCGAATGGCATCATTAACATTTGACCATATCAAAAAAACATACGGCGCCCAATCGGCGGCAGTGAAGGATTTTCACTTAGATGTAAAAGATGAGGAGCTGCTGGTGCTTGTCGGTCCCTCCGGCTGCGGCAAATCTACGACACTCAGAATGATTGCCGGACTGGAGAGCATTTCTGAGGGGAAGCTTTATATCGACGGAGACGCGGTAAACGATCTGCCCCCGAAGGATCGTGATATCGCGATGGTTTTTCAGAATTACGCGCTGTATCCCCACATGACGGTGTTTGACAATATGGCGTTCGGTTTGAAGCTCAGAAAGCTGCCGAAAAAAGAAATCGCAGAGCGAGTCCGGACGGCCGCTGATATTTTGGAAATCGGGCATCTGCTCAAGCGGAAACCGAAGGCTCTCTCAGGCGGGCAGCGGCAGCGGGTTGCGCTCGGCCGGTCGATCGTGCGGGAGCCGAAAGTGTTTCTGATGGACGAGCCGCTTTCCAACTTAGATGCGAAATTGCGAGTGACGATGCGCGCCGAAATCAGCAAGCTCCATCAGCGTTTGAAAGCGACCATCGTTTATGTGACGCATGATCAGACGGAAGCGATGACAATGGGCGACCGGATTGTCGTGATGAATGAAGGAGATATTCAGCAGGCCGCAAGCCCCCATGAGATTTATCATTATCCGGCGAATATGTTTGTGGCGGGTTTTATCGGTTCTCCGAGTATGAATTTTATAAAAGGCGTCATTGAAGAAAGTCACGGGCAATGGTATTTTGCCGGTTCGTCCGTTCGTCTGCCCATTCCGAAAGAAAAAGCGGCCGTTCTTGTGCAGAAAGGATACAGCGGTAAGGAGATGATTGCGGGGCTGCGTCCGGAGCATTTGAAGCTTGCGGGACAATCAGAGCACCCGCCTGAAGCGGTGTGCCGCGCTGTGGCGGAAGTATGTGAAAACTTAGGCGCGGAGATGTACGTTCATGCGGTGAGCGGAGGTGACCGCATGACGATCCGTCTTGACGGCGCTTCACAGGTGAAACCCGGCGATGCCATTCTGCTTGAGGTCAATATGAACCGGGCCGTCTTTTTTGATGCCGACACTGAAAACGCCGTATATTGAAAAAGGGAGCCTGATGATCTGGGCTCCCTTATCACTTCTTATGATACGATTACCAGATTTCGTCCGCCCATTCCGGATGGTCGATAAACGGATTGCGGTTATGCTGATAGTCTTCGTAAATGATTTCGTTCCGCCGTTTTTCCTTACTGTCGACGGGGTCTTGTTGATTCCATTTGAGCAAAACGGACAGTTTTCCCATGTAAGGAGCTGAGCCGTTTCCGGTTTTATCATTCAGCTCAAGGTCGGGATACCCGTCTTCTCCTTCATAACGAACCGCCATGTAAAACAGCATGCGGGCGACGTCTCCTTTGACCTCATCGCGCGGTTCCCAGGAATCACCGTCGTAATAATTGCCCGGCGCTTTCGGGTATTCTGAGCCGCCGTTATCAAAATCCATGTTTCCTCTGGCACTGTTCACCTGGACGTCTGCAGGGCGCAGATGATGAATGTCCGTCCCGGGGCCGGCAGCTGTTCCGAAGTTTCCGTGTGACTTTGCCCATACGTGTTCACGGTTCCAGTCCCCGACGCTGCCGCCGTTTTTACTTTTGGCCCGTGATTCTTGGGTGTAGAGCAAGATGACATTGTTCGGATTTGCCGGATCTTCGTCAGTTTCCTTCAATGCATTCCATACTTGGCTGTAAGACAGCTTTGTATGTCCGCTGATGATGCGGTGCAGGGCGCTCTTTAAGGCCGTTCCGCTTTTTCCGGAAGCTTCTTTGTAATATGTGTCCGTATCCGCAGACGGAGTGATGACAGCTGAGGCAGTTTGCGGAAAAAGAGTTGTGCCGCCGGCAGTTGAAACCGCCATCCGGCTGTACAGATTCGTGTCAGCCGGCGCGCCCGCAGAGGCTGACGGCGCGGCCCATCCAAAAATGAAAAACAGGCAGACAATCGGCAGAAACCAAAGTTTTTTTGTCATGACTTGCCCTCCTTTACCTCTATTATCCAAAAAATAAATCTAATATTCTATCTTTTTTGAAAAATGGTTCCTTCGGCTTATTGGTCAAAGTATCCGGAAAATCATTGATTTTTTGGAAGATATGATAATGAACTCGTTATGCGCTCCTTCTATAATGAAGATCATCTTGTCAGTTTTTCAGTTTAAAAGGAGGGCGTGTATGGAACATCAGCAGCTTTCGGCGGCGAATATCGGGATTTCCGATGACATACAATGGCTGTCTCAATTCGGCGCTTCCGCTTCCGGCGGAGTGACGAGGCTTTTATATACGAAAGAATGGATGGACGCCCAGCTTGCCGTCAAAAAGAAAATGGAGGCGTTCGGGCTGGAAACGGCATTTGACGATGTCGGTAACGTGTACGGCCGGCTGAATGGCACAGAATCGCCTGATGAGGTGATTCTGACCGGGTCGCATATTGACACTGTTATTGACGGCGGCAAATATGACGGTGCGTTCGGCGTGCTGGCGGGCATGCTGGCGATCCGGCATTTGCATGAGACGTGCGGGCGTCCGAAAAAAACGCTGGAGGCTGTGTCGCTCTGTGAAGAGGAAGGGAGCCGTTTTCCCATCACCTATTGGGGCTCAGGCAATATCACCGGTGCTTTCTCGCTTTCAGATGCGGAAACGCCGAAAGACGTATCCGGCATTTCTCTGAAAGAAGCCATGAGGCAGAACGGCTTCGGTGCAGGCCGTTATCCAGCACCGCTGCGCACTGATATCAAAGCCTTTCTGGAAATTCATATTGAACAGGGGCAAACGCTTGAACGATCAGGAAAGGATATCGGGATTGTCACCGGGATTGCCGGACAGAGACGCTATACCGTTACGCTTGACGGTGAATGCAACCATGCCGGCACCACTTCGATGAAATGGCGGAAAGACCCGCTCGCGGCGGGAAGCAGCATCATCCACGAACTGATGCTTTCAGCGGAAAGACAGCCGGAAGAGCTCCGCCTGACGTGCGGGAAAATGACGGTTGAGCCGAATATGGCGAATGTCATTCCGGGCCGTATCCAGTTTTCAATTGATATTCGCCACCGGCAGGAAGACGTGCTGGCAGCCTTCCATCAGAAACTGGTGTCGATTGTTGAAAACATCAGCCGCAGCAAAGGAGTCAGACCTGTTATTGATGAATATATGAGGATAGAGCCGGTTCAAATGGATCAGAAACTGACGCGAACCGCAGCGGAGGCTGCAAAAGAGCAGGGGGCGGACCCGGAGAAGATCGTAAGCGGAGCGGGACATGACGCCCAGATGCTCGGCAGAACCTTTCCGGCCTGCATGCTGTTTGTGCCGAGCCGTGGCGGGATCAGCCACTCGCCGCTTGAATTCACACCCGCACATCAGCTTGAAACCGGCGTCCTTACGCTGGCGAATGTATTACATAAACTTGCCTATTAACGTAAAGGGGGAATCGGCGTGCCGACCAGAAAAGAATTGTGCATTCCGCAAAGAACCATTATGACACCGGGACCGACAGAAGCTGAACCGAGAGTGCTGAGGGCGATGGGCGCTCCGATCATCGGCCAGTTTGACCCGGCATTTACCGGCATCATGAACGAAACGATGCAAATGCTCCGTGAATTGTTTCAAACGGAAAACCGCTGGGCCTATCCGATTGACGGCACATCAAGAGCGGGGATTGAGGCTGTTCTCGCAAGTGTGATAGAACCGGGCGACAGCGTGCTCGTTCCGATATACGGACGCTTCGGATATCTGCTGACTGAAATCGCCGAGCGGTACGGAGCGGACGTTCATACGATCGAGCGTGAATGGGGAACGGTCTTCCGGCCTGACGAGATTATCAGCGAGATGAAAAAGATTTCCCCGAAAATCGTCGCTATGGTGCACGGAGAAACATCAACGGGGCGGATTCACCCGCTGAAAGAAATCGGGGAAGCGTGCCGCGCCCAAGACGCACTCTTTATCGTGGATGCCGTGGCCACGATCGGAGGCTGCGCCGTAAAAACGGATGAATGGAAGATTGACGCAGTCATCGGGGGAACGCAAAAATGCCTATCGGTCCCTTCCGGAATGGCGCCGATTACTTATAATGACCGGACGGCAGCTGTCATTGCCGCGCGTAAAAAGGTAGAACGGGGCATTGCAACGGCGGCTGACGGCAAAATGCTGTCCGGTCATCGGCCCATTACGAGCAACTATTTTGATCTGAGCCAGCTCGAAGATTATTGGAGTGAAAGAAGGCTGAATCACCATACAGAAGCGACAGCAATGCTTTATGCGCTGCGGGAAGGTGTGCGTCTTGTCCTGGAAGAAGGACTTGAAGAACGGTTCCGCAGGCATCAGCGTCATGAAAAAGCGCTTACGGCGGGACTTGCAGCGATGGGCCTTGATTTATTCGGCGATCCGGAGGCGAAGCTGCCTGTCGTCACATGTGTGCAGATTCCGCCGGAAGCAGACGGCGAATCGATCAGAAAGATGCTCTTGTCTCAATTCGGAATTGAAATCGCCAGCTCGTTCGGTCCGCTGCAGGGGAAAATTTGGCGAATCGGAACGATGGGCTACAGCTGCAGAAAGGAAAATGTGCTGTTTGTGCTGTCCGGACTTGAAGCGGTTCTGATCAGACACGGTGTTGCCGTTAAAGCCGGGGAAGCGCTGCAGGCGGCCCTTAACATATATGATCTGCCGGCTGAAACCGGTGTGCTGTCATGAGACATGAAAACGAGATTGAAATCATCTGGACTTTTTTCCCTTTTCCCCGTTATACTGGATGGTATAAAAAATGACAAATATGGAATGATCATCTGTTTGTCTGGGGAGAAGGTAAGAAATCATGGCGTACATGGGCCGATTGTCAATTTTAATGCTGAATATGTTTATTGCGATGCTTGGAATCGGATTGATTATTCCGATTATGCCCGCATATATTACCGAATTCGGAGCGACGGGCAGCACGATGGGTCTGCTTGTTGCGGCGGCGGGGCTTACACAGCTTTTATTTGCGCCTATTGCCGGGGAAATAACCGACAAATACGGACGGCGGAAACTGATTATTTTCGGCATCGCCGCCTTTGCCGTGTCACAATTGATCTTCGCCTTTGCCGGAAGCCTCTGGCAATTGTTCGCATCCCGCCTTTTGGGCGGAATGGGCGCGGCGTTTTTAATGCCGTCAATGTTCGCTTACATAGCGGATATTACGACCGAAGAAGAACGCGGGAAAGGAATGGGGCTGTTCAGCGCGGCGATGACGCTCGGTGTCGTCATCGGGCCCGGTGTCGGAGGCTATTTGGTTCATTACGGCATGTCTGTGCCGTTCATCGTGTCTGCAAGTCTTGCCTGCTTTTCAACAGTGCTTTCATTTTTCTTTCTGCCTGAAACGCTGGGACGTGAAAAGCAGATGGAAGCCCGGGCAAAAACGGAAAAACGTGAGCATCTGTTTAAGCAAATGTCACGCGCGCTCAAATCGCCGTTCGCGTTTATGCTGATTCTGGTTTTTGTGCTGAACTTCGGAATTATGAACTTTGAATCGGTTTTCGGCCTTTACGTTGACCATAAACACGGATTTAAAGCCTCTGATATTGCCTTTATTATTACGGCTGCGGGTCTCATCGGCGTGTTTGTGCAGGCGGTCGGCGTCAGTTATCTCGTCCGCAAGTTCGGGGAAAAACGCGTCATTAACGTGACGTTGATCGGGGCGGCTGCAGGACTTGTGTGGTGCCGGTTTGCTGGTTCATATTGGACTGTTTTTGCCGCGGCAATCTTTTTTCTGACGCTGACATCGCTGCTCCGGCCGGCGGTTAATACGATGCTGTCGAAGCTTGCCGGTGACCAGCAGGGGTTTGCCGGAGGGATGAATACCTCATTCATCAGCTTAGCGAATATCGCCGGACCGTCTGCTGCCGGTTTTCTCTTTGATGTAAATATGGAATTTCCGTATATGCTGGGAGCGGCCATTCTCGCCATCAGTTTTCTGGCCGCGCTTGGCTGGGGCAAAAAGACACAGACCCGGCCGTTCACGCAGCAAGGATAAGAATCAAAAGCCTCCGGGTATCCGGAGGCTTTTTGCTATCTCATAGGGAGGAAAAAAATGAATAGACTTAAAACCCTGTTTATTTTCATTTGCATACTGATCGTCACAACCTCTTGCGGTCTCATCCCAACTGGGAATGAAAAAGAGGAAAGAAGCAGCAATCAAAAGACTGTATTAAAGGATATTGACAATGCAAAATTTATTGTTGGTTTTTCTAACACTTTAGATAGGGGAAGTGAGATTGGGGTTTACAGTGAAGATGGTACTAAAATGGATAGCTTGGAATTGAAAGATGGTATAAATTTTACGATGTCTTCACATAACAAAAACGATACGTACTTCTCATCAAATAGAAGCAATAATCACTTGATGATAGACAATAAAACCGGAACAATAAACACAATAAATGAAAAGAGTTTGTCAAAAACAACTGAGGATGAAGGTGCTTTCTTTATAAATAGTTCTGACGGTTATATCATCCATGACATTAACGTTGGATATACAGACAAAGGGCTGGAGAGTGAATTGGTATATTGGAAGGAAAACAGCCGAAAAAACAAGAAACAAATAAAGCTTGACGGAGAACTTGGATCAGCAATCGTCGCTAAAAATAAAATTTATGTCATTTCAAGTGATGAAGAAAGTATGTCCATCCTTTCAATTAACCCAGAGACAAATAAGCAAGAGAACAAGGCATCCATACCGAATAAAGGGATATACTTCATGGATGAAAAGGATGCGTTCCAAGCTCTAGATGAAAATACATTTGTACTGGCAGTTAATGATAACGTGAATGAGAAAGAGAATTCTAAGCTCATATTAATAGACAGAGAGACGCTAAAGGTAAAAAAAGAAGTCGAGATGGAGAAAGGGTTTCATCCTGCAAAATTGAAAATAGTAAAAGATAAAGTCTTAGCCGTTTCTTTTGATGGGAAGCTGCAGATATTTGATAAAAAAATGGTTAAGAAAAACTCTTTCAATTTTTATGCGGGGGATGATAACAAATTAATGAATGATGTTCAATTCACTGATAGAGAGATGTATGTTTTAATCAAAAACTTTGATATCCAGCGCGATAAGAAGCTTGGAGACATCACGTCTTATGATTTGAAATCAGGCAAAAAGGTAAAAACAATCCCGCTGAAAGCAAACAAAGAGTGGGAAATTGCACGTTTTGAAATTTTAAAATAAGTTTAGGTGATTAGATCAGCTCCAGTTCATTCTGCATATATTTACTCATCATTACCGGGAGATTCCAGCATGGTTCAGTGTACGCTGTATAGGACAATAAGGATCATTGAAGGGATGGATTGACATGAATAGTATTAGGTACATATTGTATTTTGTGATTTCTTTCGTTTTACAGCTTCTCTGGTTCTTCTTAGTAAAAGAAAATTCTAATGCAACTATACTGGACATGTTGATGATGTCTCTATTATTCACATTATTTATATTCATCTTAGATAAATTTCTCAAAAAAAAGCAGGCTGCATAAGGCCTGCTTTTTTTGTTGTAGACTTAAAACTCAAACTAAGATTTATGATCAAGACGAATGAAATTTTGCGGTTTTATTGCGGACATACATAATTTTGGAAATGTTAGAATATGATATAAAAGGAGGAGTGGCCTTGTGAGTTCTGTTTTACCATCATCGGAGGTTGGCGTTAAGATTAATGAATGGTACAAAATGATACGTCAGTTCAGTGTTCCGGATGCGGAGATTTTGAAAGCGGAAGTGGAACAAGAAATCAATGAGATGGAAGAAGACGAGTATCTACTGATTTACTACACCCTCATGAAATTCCGCCATCAGCTTATGCTGGATTATTTAGAACCGGTGACTACCCGTGTGAGACCGACAATTGACGAGCTGCTGGAAAAAATCGAAGCATCAAATAAAGGAATTTCCGGCCTGCTGTTCTATTATTCTTTATTTTTCCGCGGCATGTATGAATTTGATCAAAAGCAGTATGTAAAGGCGATCGGCTTTTATAAAGAGGCTGAAAAACAACTCGTTCATGTGCATGATGAAATTGAGAGAGCGGAGTTTCATTTTAAACTGGCTGAAGCATATTACGGTATGAAACAAAGCCACGTCTCCATGCATCACGTAAAGCAAGCGCTCGATATTTACGATCAGTATGAGTTGTATAAGGTCCGGAAAATTCAATGTCTATTTGTCATATCAGGGAACTATGTAGACTTTAAACGTTATGAAAAAAGCTTGCCGCATTTAGAGAAAGCTTTAGAGTTGTCGAAACAAGTAAACAATAATGAAAGGCTGCTCAGTTCTGCTTATTACAACATAGGAAAGAATTACGGAGACTTAGAAGAATACAATAAAGCTGAAATCTACTTAAAAAAAGCAGCGGAGATATCTGAAAAGTATAAATTGGGTAACCTTCCGCATTCCTTGTTTACATACGCAAAGCTTCTATTTAAACAAGGGAAAACAAGCGAGGCGATTCAAATCAGCAAAAAGGGACTTTCATCAGCGATATTTCAAGGAGATAAGCTGTTTGAATCTCTGCAAAAATATTTGGAGGCTTTATATATTAATGCAATAGACCAAATGGGAATTAAAAAAACAATTGATTACCTTGAGAAAAATAAAAACTATTCGTATGTAGAAGATATTGCTCTTGATACGGCTGCTGTTTATGCAGAGTCAAAGCAATATGACAAATCTTATTTTTATCATCAAAAAATGATTCAAACGCAAAAACAAATTCAGAGGGGAGAATGCCTGTATGAATTTTAGAAAAGGCGTATTTATCATTGTGTCGGCTGTCGTTTTAATGTCAGGGGTCGGTCTAGCAACATCGGCTGTTTCACTTGATGGATCATATCAAGTTTCGTCTGATCGTAATCAAACCTAAGAAGGAGAGTGCCAGTATGAAAAAAAGCATCTTCATTATTATGGGTCTGTCGTTATCTTTGATATGCGGATTGGGTGTGAACACAGTGGGAAAAACACATGATACCTTTCAAACTGCTTCAGATCGCCTTCAAACTTGAACGACTTACGCCTTTTCTTCGGGAAAGGCTTTTTTAGTTTAGATTAGAGTCTGCTGAAAATCATAACTAACGGCTGACGATATCAACGGAAGCAGATTTTGATGGCAGCATTTTGAGAATGTAGCTGAATGAATTCCCCTTAAATAGGATGCGGGAGAACACCCGCATCCCTGTCTCTAACTATTTCTTAACCGATCAGCCGCTGCATTCTCAGCGCGAGCCGCAGGCGCATCGTCGTTTCCGGATCTTTTAAGCTTTTGCCGAGCAGTTCCTCGCATTTTTCTAAACGATAGATCACCGTATTTCGATGGACGTACAGGCGCTTAGCCGTTTCTGAAATCTGGCAGTGGGTCTCCAGGTAAACAGACAGCGTATGAAGCAGGCTCTGGTCCTCCTTTTGCCGGTCGGCCAGGCTTTGGAGGGTGGCTTCGTAAAACTTCTTCACATCTTCCGCGGGAAGCAGGCGGAGCAGCTCCGGCACGTCTTTGGCATGATAGATTTGAATAAACTCCGCGCTTCTGGACAAATGCCCGGATGAAATGGCGTCTGAAGCTTCGGTAAAAGCGTCAGGGACGTCGATCAGCTTTTGGCATATGTTTGAGATGCCGAAGGAGACAGTCCGTTTAAACTGCGTCCGGACCTGCTTTTGAAACTGCTCCAAAAAGCTGATGACAGACGCGTGCATTTCATTCCAGCTGTCTGTCGCTTCAATTAAAAGAATACCGACATTTCCTTTAATAAAGAGATGAGGGGGAAACGGAAAGGATGACAGCTCCCCTTCAAGCAGATCAAATACATGATCGGAAACGAGCTGATTTTCGGTAAAGCTGATCGTTTTCTCATCTCGGTCGAGTTTTCCACAAATGCACATGTATTTCTGATCCCAGCGGAGCCGGAATTCTTTGGCGCGGCTTTTGATTTCTTCATGGCCGGTAAACGAGCGGTCGATAAAATTGCTGAAAAATTCATTGCGCGCCCGTCTGCCGAATTGTTTGACGGCATTTTCTTTCAGCAGTTCAAAGGAAATGACGTTGGCCGCCTGTTCAATTGTCAAAATCATGCCTTTATCAGCGGTCTGCACCAGCTCCGGAATCACCAGATAACCGCAGTTTTTTTCAACATTCAGAATCGGAAGGACAGAATACGCCTTTCTGTCAGACAGCATGGAAAAGCAGGTGAAATAAGGCCCGGAAAGGGAATAACAGATGTTTTTCAATAAAGACGTGTCAATGGGTATGCGGTGGGACGATGATAAGAGTTTTGTATGCTGATCCAAAAGCAGCACGGGAAGCCGGAGAATGTCTGAGAGCTTCTTAAGCAGGGATTGCAGCCCTTTGCCGCTCATGATGTGGTTTGTGAATTTTTTATGGGCGTAAATGGCCTGCTGCAGCTCGTTTGAACGCATATCAAGAATATGGCTCAGTGTGGCGTTGACGATATCTCCGAGCCTGATGTCTTCCGGCAGCTCAATAATCGGAAATTCATACCGGTCGGCAAGCTCCGCGGCATCTTTCGGAATGACATTAAGATAACGTTTCGTTTTGATCCCCAGTCCCGCGCAGCCCCGTTTTGCCATGAGGCGGATCAAATCTTTCAACAGCTGCGGGCGGTCCTTCAAGTGGTAAGCCGTGGTGACGAGCAATTCGTTTTTATGTAAAAAATCAGCGATGTCCGGCGCATCCATCATGTTGACGTGCTGAACCTCCCTCCAGCCGCCGGACTTGCCTGCGATTAATGCCGCCCGCTCATAAGCGGGAATCTTCATCACATCATAAATGTTCATCAGTCAATCTCCTTTCAGGTTCTAAAGACAACCATTGGTTAATATGAATAAAAATCATCAAAAATTATAGCGGTTTTGCTGATGTATTACGATCATAGTAGCAGTAAACTGGCAATCATAGACGCATGTTGTGATAAAAACTGACAGAAAATCGTCATCCTTACAGGGAGGAAGATAAAATGGCCTATGACGTAATTGTAAAGGGTGCGAAAGCTGTGCGAAAAGGCGGAACAGAGCGGGCTGATATCGCCGTCAAGGACGGGAAAATTGCCTTGATCGGGCTCGGCATTGACGAAAAGGCGGAACAAGTGGTGCAGGCGGACGGCATGTATGTGTTTCCGGGAGCGGTCGATTGTCACGTGCATTTCAATGAACCCGGCCGCGAAGAATGGGAAGGCATTGAAACCGGCTCAAACATGCTGGCTGCCGGCGGCTGTACGTCTTATTTTGATATGCCGCTTAACTGCATCCCTTCGACGGTAACTGCTGAAAACCTGCTGGCAAAGGCGGAAATCGCCGAACGAAAGTCAGCGGTTGATTTTGCGCTTTGGGGCGGTTTGATGCCCGGATATACCGAACATATCCGGCCGATGGCAGAAGCGGGGGCAATCGGGTTTAAAGCGTTTCTGTCTAAATCGGGAACGGATGAATTTCAATCAGCCGATGAACGGACTCTTTTAAAGGGAATGAAGGAAATCGCGGCGTGCGGCAAGGTTTTGGCTCTGCACGCAGAAAGCGACGCCCTCACCCGATTCCTTGAAGCCGAGTACGCGCTCCAAGGGAAAATTGATGCCCGCGCTTACGCTTCTTCACGTCCGGAAGAGGCCGAATGCGAGGCTGTGCAGCGGGCGATTGAGTATGCAAGAGCGACGGGATGCGCGCTTCATTTTGTACATATCAGCACGAAACGGGCCGTGCTCTCCATTCAGCAGGCGAAAAAAGACGGATTGGATGTCACCGTTGAAACGTGTCCGCACTACTTATTATTCAGCTTTGAAGACTTCCTCAAAAAAGGGGCGGCCGCCAAATGCGCTCCGCCGCTCCGCTCAGAGGCTGATAAAGAGGAATTGATCGGGGTTTTGGCTGAGGGCCTGATTGATATGGTGTCTTCGGATCATTCTCCCTGTCATCCGTCTTTGAAACGCGAGGATAATATGTTCCTGTCGTGGGGCGGGATCAGCGGAGGCCAATTTACGCTTCTCGGCATGATTCAATTAGCGATCGATCATGGGATTCCGTTTGAACATGTGGCCCGATGGACGGCCGAAGCACCGGCCGAGCGCTTCGGTTTAACGAATAAAGGACGGCTTGAAGAAGGATTTGACGCTGATTTTGCCATTGTCCGGCCGGAACCTTTTACCGTCACAAAAGAAACGATGTTTTCCAAACATAAGCAAAGCCTGTATGAAGGCCGCACCTTTCCATACCGAATTGCTGCGACCTACAGCAAGGGGCGCTGTGTGTACCAGGATGGCGGTCGTAAGCAGAGCGGGGCATTCGGAACATTCCTGAAGCCTTCTCTAATAAAAGAGCCGATTCTCTGATGAGAATCGGCTTTTTTTGTCGTTTGGAAAGCGGGTCTCGTGGTATCTTTTTATAAAAAGGAGTAAAACACATTGTATGATCAAATCTTGAACATATTAACGGCATCGTGGTCGCGCAAGACTAGTACAAAATGGACGGAAGATTGCCCGGCCAAAGGCCAGTGCGGCGTGACGGCTTTAGTCATCCAAGATGTTTACGGCGGTGACATTCTCAAAACAAAAACCGGCACAAGCTGGCATTTTTATAACCGAATAGACGGGGAGATATATGATTTCACGAGCGGTCAGTTTTCAGAGCCGATCGTCTATCAGCACATTCTTTCTTCCAGAGATGAGGCATTTTCGGACACCAATGAACATCAATACCGGTTCCTGAAAAGTGCATTCAGAAAAAACATGGAAACGGAAAGAGAAAAACACCTGTGATAAACTAGAGTGAGAGGTGAAGGATTGTGATTTATATCGGACTGACGGGGTGGGGGGATCATGACAGCATCTATCCGCCTAAAACGGCGGGCCCGCAAAAACTGCAGGCGTATTCCTCCCATTTTCCCATCGTTGAGCTGGACGCGAGCTTTTACGCGATACAGCCCGCCCGCAATAATGAAAGATGGGTCAAAGAGACGCCGGAATCTTTTCAATTTGTCATTAAGGCATATCAAGGAATGACGGGCCATCAGCGCGGCGATATTCCCTTTGAATCGAAGGAAGAAATGTTTGAGGCGTTTAAGCTGTCATTATCGCCGTATATAGAGCATGGAAAGCTTGCCATGGTGCTGTTCCAATTCCCGCCGTGGTTTGACTGCAAGAAAGAAAACGTCGCATATTTAAGATGGTGCAGGCAGCAGATGGGCGATATTCCGTGCGCGCTTGAATTCCGCAACCGGTCTTGGTTTTCCCCGCCATTTTACGAGCAGACGCTTTCCTTTATGAAGGAGGAAGGCTGGATTCACAGCATATGTGACGAGCCGCAAATCGGCGAGGGCAGCATTCCGACCGTCCTGAAAGCAACGGATGAAGAAAAAACGCTTGTCCGTTTTCACGGACGGAACAAGCAGGGCTGGATCAAACCAGACGGCGGACAAAACTGGCGTGAGGTCAGATATTTATACCGCTATAACAAACAGGAGCTCAAAGATTGGAAAAACAATCTTCAGGAGCTGAAAAAACAGTCGCGCAATCTGTATGTGCTCTTCAACAATAACTCAGGCGGAGACGCCGCCGATAACGGACTTGAGATGCTTGAAATGTTAGATATCTCATATACCGGGCTTGCTCCGAAGCAGCTCGACCTATTCAGCTAGAAAAGAGGTTTCAAGACACATGTCTTATCTTATATTGATCATATTAGGATTTATCGCGGGAACGGTCGGCAGCCTGATCGGGCTTGGGGGAGGAATTATCATCGTGCCGGCGATGCTCTATTTAAGCACGATGACTCCGTTTTTCCATGACGTAACACCGCAGACTGCCATCGGCACGTCCCTTTTGGTGATTATTTTTACGGGCCTGTCATCAACTCTGGCCTATATGAAATATAAAACCGTTGACTACAAAAGCGGACTGATCTTTTTTATCGGTTCCGGCCCGGGAAGCATCATCGGCGCGTATTTGTCTAAACTTTTTAATGCGCATACGTTTTCCGTCTGGTTCGGACTTTTTATGATTTTGATTTCCATTACATTAATGCTGAAGGCGAAAGCAAAACCGGTCAATAAAGCGCATAAAGGCATGATCCGGACATATGAGGATGAATCAGGTGAGCTTTATACATATTCGTACCGTATTTTCACCGGTATCGTGATTGCCTTTTTCGTCGGTTTATTGGGCGGTCTTTTCGGCATTGGCGGCGGCTCTCTTATGGTTCCGGCCATGATGCTGTTATTTTTGTTCCCGCCGAAAGTGGCTGTGGCGACGTCAATGCTCATTATTTTCTTATCCTCCGTGACGGGTTCCGTGTCACATATCGCAGAGGGCCATGTCAATTGGCTGTATGCGCTGTGCCTCGTTCCGGGCGCGTGGTTCGGCGGCAAAATGGGCGCGTGGGTCAATAAGCGGGTGCAGACGAAAACGATCGTGCTTTTCATGCGGGTCGTCTTGATTTTGATCGGCTGTGAATTGATTTATCAAGGGATATTCAGCTAAAAGGTAGGAGAGATGGTATGTTAGAGAAGCTCCGTTTATATCATACGAATGATTTGCACAGCCATTTCGAAAATTGGCCGAAAATCGTACATTATATTGAGCAGAAGAGAAATGAACATGAAAAAGACGGGGAGGAAACACTCGTATTCGACATCGGCGATCATATGGACCGATTCCAAATGATAACGGAAGCGACCTTCGGCAAAGCGAATGTCGACTTGTTAAATCGGCTTGAGATTGATGCGGCTGCCGTCGGGAATAATGAAGGAATTACGCTGCCTCACGATGAGCTGGCGGATTTATATACCCATGCCGCGTTTCCCGTCATTGTGTCCAACCTGTTTGACGCGGACGGACAGCGGCCGGAATGGGCCGAGCCCTACGTGATCAAACCGCTGAAAAACGGGATGACCGCCGGCATACTGGGCGTCACGGTGCCGTATTATCCCGTCTATCAAAAACTAGGCTGGACAGTGACGGATGCGGAAAAAAGCATTCAAGAATCACTTGACGATATCAAGGGCAAAGCGGATATCATCATTCTGCTTTCTCATTTAGGCTTGATCGATGACCGGGCCGCAGCGGAAAAATTTCCCGACATCGATGTCATTATTGAATCACATACGCACCACCTTCTTGAGGACGGACAGGACATAAACGGTGTATTGCTTGCATGTGCGGAGAAATACGGGAACTATGTCGGCTGTGTCGAGCTGACGATAGAAAGTGAATCACGAACCATTGTCAGCAAACAGGCATCTGTACAGAAAATGGCTGATTGGCACGGGGAATCTGAAGATACGGCGGCTTTTCTGAAAGAGAAAGAACGGGAAGCGGAAAACCTGCTCTCCGAACAAGTCGCCAACCTGAATGAAGAAGCCGGCGTGAAGTGGTTTGAGGAATCGCCGCTCCCGCTTCTATTAGCCGAAGCGCTGAAAAGCTGGTGCGGCTGTGAAGTCAGCATGGTGAATTCAGGCGTCATTTTGGGGCCTTTACAGAAGGGGCCTGTCACAAAGCTTGACCTGCACCGCATCTGCCCTCATCCGATCAATCCGGTGGCCGTTCGTCTTTCAGGCAGGGAACTCCAGGAAACAATCAGCCAGGCCGCCTCGGAACAAATGGAGCAGCTGCGGATAAAAGGTCTCGGCTTCCGCGGGGAAGTGATGGGCAGGATGGTATATGCCGGAGCGGAGGCAGAGGCCGGCATTCTTGAAGACGGTGTGACGCATCTCCTCAATGTGAAAGTGAACGGAGAAGAGATTGATCCGGAGCGGATATACTCGGTTGCCGTTCTCGACATGTTTACACTCGGAAAGCTGTTCCCTTACATCCGCGATTCAAAAGAAAAACAATACTTTATGCCTGAGTTTTTAAGGGATCTGCTCGCCTGGAAGCTCGCGCGGCAGCCGTAATGTCGTATAGCTGCCCGCCGTTCCATCTCATTCGAGTAAAGGTAAGCGGGACTTTTTAAGAGTGAAAATAAAATACTATGTCCCCCCTTACAAGCATACATTGTGATATGTAAGGGGGGATTTTTCTTGCCTAGATACCGGAGCGCTCTTCGCAAGAGAGGGCCTTTGCCTTTTCGGTATGTGCTTCTTCTGTCGTTTGCTTTTTTTATCATATCGACGGTCATCAGCCTCTGGATGATCAACTCCTCAATCAAACCGGTGCTGATGAACATAGGAGAAATGGAAACCAAACGGGTGGCGACAGAGGTCATTACGGAATCCATTGAAGAATACATGTCTCACAGCGACAATGTGAAAGATATGGTCGATATGAAAACGGATGAAAACGGAAAAGTCACAACGATGGATTTTAATACACAAATGGTCAACAGCATGAAGGCGAAAGTGACAAAGCAGCTTCAGGCTCATCTGAAGGAAGCGGAGTCGAACAATAAGCAGCATGAAACGGAAAAAGGCGCTAAAACGGTCGATGAAATTATGATTAACATCCCTTTAGGACAGGTCACGGGAAACAGCATTCTCGGAAATCTGGGGCCGAAAATCCCCGTGCGCTTTAACCTGATCGGTGATGCGTTGACTGATGTGAAAACAAAAATAAAACCGTACGGCATTAACAATGCCCTGATCGATATCAGCATCTTTGTGGAAATAAAAGTAAAGGTCATTATTCCGTTTGCCAGTAAGACATCAGTCGTGACAAATAATATTCCGGTCTCCATTAAAGCGATTCAAGGAGAGGTGCCGCAGTTTTATAACGGAAGCGGCGGATCAGGTGTGACGCCTTCCGTCCAGCTGCCGAATGAAAAACAGAAGAAAGATAAATAAAAACACACAGCCGCAATCTTTCCTGGCGGCTGTGTGTTTACTTTTTCCTGCGGATTTCTTTACGTTCCCATGCCCTTAAATGAGGATACGGATCAAAAGACCATTCCGATCTGCCGTTATCTTTATACATCCCGTAGTGAAGATGCGGCGGAAATTTTCCCGCGGTGCCCGGCGGTCCGTATCCGGAACTGCCGACAGAGCCGATCACCTCTCCGGGTTTGACGATCTGGCCTTTATGCACACCTTTTGCAAAGCCGTTCAGGTGAGCGAAGTAGTGATACGTGTTATTGATATCCCTGATGCCGATTCTCCAGCCGCCGAAACGGTTCCAGCCCTTCATTTCAACAATACCGTAGCAGGTCGATCTGACGGGGAGCCCGTAATGAGCGAACAGATCCGTTCCTTCGTGAATCCGGCGCCCGCCGAAACCCCGTGCGGCGCCCCATGTGCTGCGGTAGCTGTAGTCCGTCTTCACGGGAAGCGGAAAAGCGTGCTCTCCGAGATCAAGGCGGCCGAACGTTTTAAACAGTGTCATGAATTCGGTGATAATGCCGACCGTCTGATCACGGCGGTAATAATTCCAGAGGCCGATGCGGATATGGTCAAGATCCGTTCCGAATCCCGCTAAATACTGAGCAAATGTATAAAGGATATCCTCATCATTGCTTACCTCGGCTTTTCCGTCGCCGTCGCCGTCCAGGCCGATCCCGTCAAATACTTTAATGCTGAGGGGCGCATCGTCCTTAGGATTTGGATTTTCAGGGCCGCTCCACAAATGATCCGGAATATAAATGCTGATGATTCCCGCTTTTTCCGGCAGATCCTTTCGGTTCGAGCGGACATTTTCTTCATATTGGTCAACCGCCGCAAGCACATACCAAGGAATCTGCGTGACTGCTTCGGCTTTGCGGTACAACTGCATCCGTTCGCCGTAAACAGGAGCCGATTGTTCTTTCCCGCTTGCAGCCGGACAGAAAACTGATAAAAGGAGAAGGGCAGATAACAGAACTTTCACAACATGATCTCCTTTCAGGATTGAATACACATAGTTTGCGGCAACAATCCGAGAAAATGTAAGTAATTCTCTTCCCTTGTCGAGAAATTTTTCCTATGTTAAAGTGACTATTGAATAGAAATCCGCAAGTTTTATATCCATCGTGAAATAGAAATTTTTCGCACACGAACATGAATAAAGGGATAATGGAGATGATGGGGAAATGGCAAAGAAAGACGAGCATCTGAGAAAGCCGGAATGGCTCAAAATAAAGCTGAACACGAATGAAAACTATACGGGTCTGAAAAAATTAATGCGTGAAAATAATCTGCATACCGTATGTGAAGAAGCAAAATGCCCGAACATCCATGAATGCTGGGCTGTCAGACGTACGGCGACGTTCATGATTCTCGGTTCCGTCTGTACGAGAGCATGCCGCTTCTGCGCTGTAAAAACGGGACTGCCGACTGAGCTGGATCTGCAGGAACCGGAACGCGTAGCTGATTCCGTCGCGCTGATGAATTTAAAACACGCCGTCATCACGGCCGTAGCGCGTGATGATCAGAAAGACGGCGGAGCAGGCGTCTTTGCGGAAACGGTCCGGGCGATCCGCAGAAAAAGCCCGTTCACGACAATTGAAGTGCTGCCATCCGATATGGGCGGAAATTACGACAACCTGAAAACATTAATGGATACCCGTCCTGATATTCTGAACCACAACATTGAAACCGTCCGCCGCCTGACACCGAGAGTCCGGGCCCGCGCAACATATGACCGTTCTTTGGAATTCTTGCGCCGTGCGAAAGAAATGCAGCCTGACATCCCGACGAAATCAAGCATTATGATCGGTCTCGGCGAAACGAAGGAAGAAATTATTGAAGTGATGGACGACCTGCTTGCGAACAATGTCGACATCATGGCGATCGGCCAATACCTGCAGCCGTCGAAAAAACATTTAAAAGTTCAAAAATATTATCATCCGGACGAATTTGCCGAACTGAAAGAAATCGCGATGCAAAAAGGCTTCAGCCACTGTGAAGCAGGCCCGCTTGTCCGTTCTTCCTACCATGCGGATGAACAAGTGAACGAAGCGTCTAAAAAACGCCAGGCCCAAGCATAAGATAAGCCGAAAAAACCCAAAACGCCGCAGGTTTTGGGTTTTTTGTGATGGAGCCGTTTTTGCAGGGAAAAAGTCATTCTTGAATAAGGATCATCTGAACCGCTACACTGGATATAAAGAGGAAAAATTCTCCGTCCGTCCGAACCGTCTCATTTTGCAATTGATGGACAGAAGTCAATGAATTATGATAGTAAAGAGTGATAAAAGAGGTGAAGACATGATTCTTATTCAAAATGCCGAGTTTGAACTCGTACACGATTTTAAAAACGGCTTTAATGAAGAAGCGTTCAAAGCCCGCTATTCGGACATATTAAATAAATATGATTACATTGTGGGAGACTGGGGATACAGTCAGCTGCGGCTCAAAGGCTTCTTTGATGACCAGAATCAAAAAGCAACCTTTGAAACGAAAATCAGCACATTGGACGAATACATTTACGAATACTGCAATTTCGGCTGCGCGTATTTTGTTTTAAAACGAATCAGAAAATAATTGATGCAGAAGGGGATGCTGTCACGTGTATTTTGTTGACAGAAATAATATCGAACAAACACTCCGTTTTTTTGAGACCCAGCTGGCGCTGTTTGACAGCACGCCTGCATGGCAGAGCGAAATCGAAAACAGGGCGCTTGAGCGGATCAGCCATCTTATGATCGAATGCATTCTCGATGTCGGAAATGATATGATTGACGGCTTTATCATGCGCGATCCGGGGAGTTATGACGACATCATGGATATTCTGACGGATGAAAAGGTGGTAGCTGAGGATGAAGGAAATAAGCTGAAGCAACTGATCTCTTCCAGAAAGCAGCTTGTCCAGGAATATCAGCACGCCGACCATCAGGAGCTGTTAACGCTGATCACGTCAAACAGAGATGTGCTGAAAGCCTTTCCGGCCCGTGTAAGAACCTACCTGGAAACAGAATTAGGGCCTGTTTCCGCATTTAAATAACAACGAGTGAGAAAATCCACAGGAGTGTTGAGTATGAAGGATTATAAAGGGTATTTGATAGATTTAGACGGCACAATGTACAACGGGACGGAAAAAATCGAAGAAGCGTGTGAATTTGTGAGAACGCTTAAAGCGCGCGGCATTCCGTATTTATTCGTGACGAACAATTCTTCCCGGACGCCGAAGCAGGTGGCGGACAAGCTGATGAGCTTTGACATTCCGGCATCTGAAGAGCAGGTCTTCACGACGAGCATGGCGACTGCGCAGCATATCGCCCAGCAGAAAAAAGACGCGTCGGTATATGTGATCGGCGAAGAAGGCATCCGTCAGGCCATTGAAGAAAACGGGCTGAGCTTCGGAGAAGAAAACGCGGACTTTGTCGTTGTGGGAATCGACCGCGGCATTACATATGAAAAGTTGGCAACGGGATGCCTTGCGATCAGAAACGGCGCCCGGTTCATTTCAACAAACGGCGACGTCGCCATTCCGACTGAAAGAGGGCTTTTACCAGGGAACGGTTCGCTCACATCCGTTTTGACGGTGTCAACGGGCGTTGAGCCTGTCTTTATCGGCAAGCCTGAATCCATTATTATGGAACAGGCGATGCGTGTGCTCGGAACGGATATTTCCGAAACACTCATGGTCGGCGATAACTATGCAACGGATATTATGGCCGGCATCAATGCGGGCATGGATACGCTGCTGGTTCATACCGGAGTGACAAAGCGTGAGCATATGGCAGATTACGACCAGAAGCCGACATATGCGATTGACTCTTTAACCGAATGGATTGAACATCTATAAAAAAAGGGACGGCCATGACGGCCGTCCTTATTCTGTATTTCTGGCGCTGTGAGCAAGCCGGCTTGAAGCCGCTGCTGCGATTGCGCCGACGATATCATCAAGAAACGTATGGCATTCACCCGTAGATTTATCATTTAACCGCCCGAGAATGCCGGGTTTTTCTTTGTCAATGTAGCCGTAATTCGTAAAGCCGATTGAGCCGTATATATTCACGATAGAGAAGGCGAGCACCTCGTCAACCCCATACAGGCTTTCATCAATCGCCAGAATAGTCTGAAGCGGTTCAGACAGCTTTTTTTGTTCGGCGAGCACATCTAATTCTATTCCCGTTAAAATGGCGTTTTGCACCTCGCGTTTTGCGATGACACGGTCCACATTGAGCCTGCATACCTCCATCGTCAAATCAGGATGATATTTTTTTTGAAGGAAATACACCAGCTCGGCAATATCGTCCGTCTCAACCCCCCGTTCTTTTAAACGCGCCCTGGCGACAGCTTCCACCTGATTCAGTTGTTCCTTTTCTGACATTTGCTTCACCCAATCTTTTTTTACTAGTTTATACAACACCCTTCCGATGTGTACGATGTTTCTCCACTTGATTCAAAGGATTACAATATGTATTCATAATTCCGCCGGCGTATGACTACGATGTGAATAGCTCTAATTTTTCAGGCAGGTGATTATGATGAAAAGCATCATTAAAGAAAAATACGGCATCCACGTCAGACAGCTCTCCGTTTATCAGAAATACCAATGCTTCCAGACGCCCAATTCCTTCTTTCTTATTATTCCCGTCTCCGGGTTTTCGCAATCAGAGCTGACGGAGCTTTACTACATGAGTCAGTATTTACAAGAACAAAGTGACCCATACGTTTCAGTGTTTATCTTTACGAAGGAAGGAGAACTGACCTTTGAGGACGAAGGCAAAACGTATGCGCTCTTAAAAGCGCCGATTCCCGTCTCAAACCGGTCGTTTTCTGTCGGAGGGGAGCTTGCCGAATTTCACAGAAAAGGGCGGGGTTTTCCGTACGAAGTGAAAGAAGCGGGCAGGATCGGCCAATGGAAGGACTTATGGGGAAAACGGGTGGATCAGCTGGAATCATTCTGGATGCAGAAAATTCATATGTCTCCGCTTGAACCGTTCGAAAAGAAAATGATCGAAGCATTTCCTTATTATTCAGGCTTAGCGGAAAACGCCATTCAATATTTAGTGGATACGGAGCTGGATGACAATCCCGGCGCAGAAGACTCGGGGACAATCTGCCATCAGCGGATGGAACGGGATACCTGGTCGGAGGAATCATTGATCCGCATTCCGGGCGATTGGGTATTCGACCATGCCGCCCGTGATATTGCGGAATATATGCGCAGCACATATTTGTATCATCGTGACGACCTGCTCAAAGATGGGTTTTTGTTTCTGCAGGAATATGAGCAAGTTACGCCGTTATCCTCCTTTTCCAAGCGCCTGTTTTACAGCCGCCTGCTGTTTCCGCTCCATTTCTTTGAGACGGTGGAGAGCTATTACATTTCTCATGATTCTGAAAAACAGTTTTACGAAGAGCAGCTTGACTACATTCTTGCCGACTGCACCCGCTATGAACAGTTTTTACAGACATGTCACGACATGATGAATGTCAGGTCGGCACAGGTTTTTGTCCCGCCTGTGGCGTGGCTCGGAAAAGGAATCAGTTCGTAAGAAAATATGACGTAAAAATATTTAGAAAATAGGGAATCTTGTCATATCAGTGTGTTAAGCGTTTTCATATCTGTAGAAACAATATTCAGCCGCTTGTCAAAACAAATGAGGGCTTATATAATATTTGTAACTTAAATGTCTGTGAAGGGTTAACAATTGTCCTTTTCTAGTGGACAAAAGGAAGAAAGGTGGAGTTTCTCTTTGGAAGCGATTCGTATTGGACTGTTAGGACTGGGAACCGTGGGAAGCGGTGTCGTCAAAATTATACAAGATCATCAGGATAAGCTTATGCACCAGGTCGGCTGTCCGGTGACGATCAAAAAAGTGCTAGTTAAAGATATTGATAAAAAACGAGACGCAGACCTGCCGAAGGATGTGCTGACGACAGAAGTCTATGATGTGATCGATGACCCTGAGGTCGACGTGATTATTGAAGTCATCGGCGGTGTCGAACAGACGAAGCAATATCTTCTTGATGCCTTGAAAGCGAAAAAACATGTTGTGACCGCAAATAAAGATCTGATCGCCGTATATGGCTCAGAGCTTTTAGCCGCCGCAAAGGAAAATGGCTGTGACTTGTATTATGAAGCGAGTGTCGCCGGCGGAATCCCGATTTTACGCACGCTCGAAGAAGGCCTTTCCTCTGACCGGATCACAAAAATGATGGGAATCGTCAACGGAACGACGAACTTCATCTTAACGAAAATGATTAAAGAAAAAAGCCCGTATGAGGAAGTGCTGAAAGAAGCGCAGGATCTCGGATTCGCGGAAGCTGACCCGACCGCCGATGTAGAAGGACTCGATGCCGCGCGCAAGATGGCGATTTTAGCCCGTCTCGGCTTCTCTATGAACGTCGATCTGGACGATGTCAAAGTAAAAGGAATTTCCCGTATAACGGATGAAGACATCAGCTTCAGCAAACGGCTCGGCTATACGATGAAGCTGATCGGCATCGCACAGCGTGATGACAATAAAATCGAAGTCAGCGTTCAGCCGACACTGCTGCCGGATCATCATCCGCTCTCTGCGGTGCATAACGAGTTCAATGCCGTTTACGTGTACGGAGAAGCCGTCGGCGAAACGATGTTTTACGGCCCCGGAGCCGGAAGCATGCCGACTGCGACATCGGTCGTTTCCGATCTGGTCGCGGTCATGAAAAACATGCGTCTCGGCGTAAACGGAAACAGCTTTGTCGCCCCGCAGTATGAAAGAAATATGAAGCAGCCGTCTGATATCTATGCCCAGCAGTTTTTAAGAATTCACGTCAAAGACCAGGTCGGCTCTTTTTCAAAAATCACATCGGCCTTCTCAGAGCGCGGCGTCAGCTTTGAAAAAATTCTGCAGCTGCCGATCAAAGGCCACGACGACCTCGCGGAAATCGTCATCGTCACGCATCATACATCGGAAGAAGATTTCAGTGACATTCTGCAAAACTTAAATGACCTCGAAGTCGTACAAGAAGTAAAAAGCACATATCGCGTAGAAGGGAACGGTTGGAGCTAATGTGGAAAGGACTCATCCATCAATATAAAGAATTTCTGCCGGTAACGGATCGGACGCCGGCCCTGACATTGCATGAAGGCAACACGCCGCTGATTCACCTGCCGAAGCTTTCTGAAAAGCTCGGAATTGAACTGCATGTGAAAACAGAGGGCGTTAATCCGACGGGGTCCTTTAAGGACCGCGGCATGGTCATGGCGGTCGCCAAAGCGAAAGAAGAAGGCAATGATACCATCATGTGCGCCTCTACAGGCAACACATCCGCGGCGGCTGCGGCATACGCGGCGAGAGCCGGCATGAAATGCATCGTCATCATCCCGGACGGAAAAATCGCCTTCGGAAAACTTGCGCAGGCCGTCATGTACGGTGCGGAAATCATTGCGATTGACGGAAACTTTGACGACGCGCTGGCCATCGTCCGGTCAATTTGCGAAAAATCACCGATTGCATTAGTGAATTCAGTAAACCCTTACCGGATTGAAGGGCAAAAAACAGCGGCCTTTGAAGTATGCGAACAGCTCGGCGGAGCGCCGGACATTCTGGCGATCCCGGTAGGAAACGCCGGGAATATCACGGCCTACTGGAAAGGGTTCAAAGAATACCATGAGAAAAACGGCACCGGACTTCCGAAGATGCGCGGTTTTGAGGCGGAAGGTTCTGCGGCTATCGTCCGCGGCGAAGTCATTAAAAATCCAGAGACCGTTGCGACGGCAATCCGAATCGGGAATCCTGCCAGCTGGGACAAAGCGGTGCTCGCTGCGGAAGAATCAGCCGGAAAAATTGATGAAGTCACAGATGAAGACATTCTTCACGCTTATCAGCTGATTGCCCGTGAAGAAGGCGTGTTTGCCGAACCGGGCTCCTGTGCATCCATCGCCGGCGTTTTGAAACAGGTGAAATCCGGTGAAATTCCAAAAGGCAGCAAGGTTGTCGCAGTTTTGACCGGAAACGGCCTGAAAGATCCGAACACGGCTGTAGACGTATCTGACATAAAACCGATCACGCTGCCGACAGATGAGGACAGCATACTGGAATACTTAAATGGAGCGGCGCGTGTATGAATGAGGCGGAGATGCTGTTTTCCATTACGGTTCCGGGAAGCACCGCCAACTTAGGGCCTGGGTTTGATTCCGTCGGGATGGCGCTCAGCAGATATTTGAAGCTTTCGGTTTTCCGAAACGATGAATGGCAGTTCTCGGCGGAAACCGAAACTGTCGCGGGCATCCCTCAAGGAACGGACAACCTCATCTACCAAGTCGCCAAACGGACGGCTGACCGCTATCAGAAAGAGCTGCCGCCCGCCCATGTCAAAGTGTGGAGTGACATCCCCCTTGCGCGGGGTCTCGGAAGCAGCGCGGCCGCTATCGTCGCCGCCATTGAGCTTGCGGATGAGTTATGCGGCCTGCAGCTGTCGGAAAGTGACAAGCTGCACTTAGCCAGTCTTGAAGAGGGGCACCCTGATAATGCCGCTGCTTCCCTTGCAGGAGGGCTTGTGATCGGCCTTCACGAAGAAGATGAAACACATATCGTGCGTGTTGCCGAAGCGGATATCGACGTTGTGGCAGTGATTCCGTTTTACGAAGTTCTGACCAGGGACGCAAGAGACGTGCTCCCGAAAGAGCTGCCGTACCGGCACGCCGTTAAAGCAAGCGCCGTCAGCAACCTTCTCGTTGCTGCGATCATGTCAAATGACTGGGCGCTCGCCGGGAAAATGATGAGAAAAGACATGCTCCATCAGCCGTACCGCGCCATGCTTGTTCCTGAGCTTTCAAAGGTGGAACATGCGGCCGAAATGAAAGGCGCTTACGGAACGGCGCTGAGCGGAGCGGGACCGACGATTCTTGTTCTGATTGAAAAAGGAAAGGGAGAAGAGCTGAGAAAACAGCTTTCTGAGCATTTCCCTCACTGTGAGATTGCGGCGCTTACCGTCCCGTCAGAAGGAAGCGTAATTGAACGGAATCCTTTAGAGCAGGTGAAAAGTGTATAATGATAAAAAAGCGTTCTTCCCATCAGAGAAGGACGCTTTCTTTTTCTGGAGAAGGATTTTTATTTAGGGAAGCGAAATAAAAAAGAAAAGGAGGAGAAACGATTTGAAAAAACTCATAACCGAGGAGGACATTGCGTCACTCGTATCCGTGACAGACCCGCAATATGCCCCTGACGGCAGAAGAGCCGCTTACGTCCGGACAACAGTCAATCATAAGCGTGATTCCTATTCCTCAGCCATTATGGTATATGACACAGAATCAGGCATCTCAAACCCGTGGACTTTCGGGGACAATAAAAATACAAGTCCGCGGTGGTCGCCTGACGGACGGCGCCTCGCCTTTGTTTCTGACAGGGAGAACGGCGTCCCTCAGCTGTACATCATCGACGCTGCCGGCGGAGAGGCGGAACAGGCGGCCGATATTCCTTGGGGCGTATCAGATCCGATATGGGCGCCCGACGGCAGATCCGTGCTTGTGTCCGTTAGTCTGACATCAGCGGAGCGCGCCGATGAGAAAGAAAAAAAGAAGCATGACGAGTATGAGCCGGTTGACATTCAGTCATTAACATATAAACGTGACGGGAAAGGCCTGCTGAACGGAAGCTGGGCCCAGCTTGTGCTGATTCATCTTGAAACGGGGGAGATTCAGCAGCTGACGGATCATGAAGCGGATCATTATGACGCGGCCTTTTCACCGGATGGCAGGCAGCTTGCGTTTACCGCCAATTTATGCGAGCCGGGTGACGCCGGAAAACCGAGCGATGTCTATCTGATGAATCTGGCGGATGGAAGCCTGAAGCAGATTACGCCGCACCGCGGTTCTTTCGGTTCCTGCGTGTTTTCACCGGACGGTTCTTATATCGCGATGCTGGGCCATGAAAATGAATTTCGCAATGCGACTTTAGAAAAAGCGTGGCTGTACGACGTGAAAACTGAGCGGCTCACCTGCCTGACCGACATGCTGGATGTTCATTTGAGCGATGCGCTGATTGCGGATTCAATCATAGGAGGAGTGACGCCCCTGCCGGTATGGACAAACGACGGGCAGGGATTTTACGTTCTCGGGAGCGAGCAGGGAAGCACCGGTATTTATTATATCTCGATTGACGGCCTCGTATATCCGATCCGATTAGAAGAAGAGTATGTGAACGGTTTTGCTTTTCATCCTGATCAGAAAAGCTGTATCGCTGTCATTGCCAAACCCGCACAGCCTTCCGAGCTTTACAGCATTTCGCTCGAAGATGGGGAAGAGAAGCAATTGACATCCGACAATGATCGGTTTATTGAGGAGCGCATCATATCCGTGCCGGAAAAGCTGCAATATGAAACAAAGGACGGGCTGACGGTAAACGGCTGGTTTTTAAAGCCCGCCGTTTTTGAAGAGGATCAAACTTATCCGCTCATTCTATACATACACGGCGGGCCTCACATGATGTACGGCCATACGTATTTTCACGAATTCCAAGTGCTGGCCGCACAAGGATATGCTGTCGTGTATGTCAACCCGAGAGGAAGCCACGGCTACGGGCAGGATTTTGTCAATCGTGTCAGGGGTGATTACGGAGGCGGAGATTACCGTGATGTCATGCAGGCGGTGGATGAAGCCGTTCAGGCGTATCCGTTTATTGACAGCGGCCGTCTCGGTGTGACGGGCGGAAGCTACGGAGGGTTTATGACGAATTGGATTGTCGGGCAGACAGGCCGTTTTAAAGCAGCCGTCACGCAGCGCTCCATTTCAAATTGGTTCAGCTTCCACGGTGTCAGCGATATCGGTTTCTTTTTTACCGACTGGCAGCTCGGACATGATTTGTTTGAGGAAGCGGATAAGCTTTGGGATCGTTCTCCTGTAAAATATGCGTCCCGCGTTTCGACGCCGCTTTTGATTCTGCACGGTGAGCGAGATGACCGCTGTCCGATAGAGCAGGCCGAGCAGCTTTTTACCGCGTTGAAGAAACTGAACAAAACGACGTCGTTCATCCGATTTCCGAAAGCCACGCATGAGCTGTCGAGAAGCGGCCATCCGGAACAGCGGATGAAACGCATCCGTTATATTTGTTCATGGTTTGATGACTATTTGTAAAAAATAAAAAACCAGGCTGTCATGCAGCCTGGTTTTATGATTAAAATACTTGTTCTACTTCAACGACACCCGGTACTTCTTCAAGAAGGGCGCGTTCGATTCCGGCTTTCAGCGTAATCGTTGAACTTGGGCAGCTGCCGCATGCGCCAAGGAGGCGAAGCTTTACAATGCCTTCGTCTACATCAACAAGCTCACAGTCACCGCCGTCACGAAGCAGAAACGGACGTAATTTATCCAATACTTCCTGTACTTGCTCTTTCATTTCAACCTCAGTCATGAGATTCGCTCCTTTCATATACATAAAACCATTATATTCACAGTAACGGTAAAAATCTAATGTTTGGTTTGCAAAGCTGCTTTCTCCATTATAGCATATTTAAACTTGAACATAAAAACCGTTTTTTATACAAAAGCTGCCCCGTCCTTTGTATACTGGTGTAAAGGGGATGATATACATGACAAAGCCGGTTACGCTCAGTGTTTACGGCGCTGAAACGCTCTGCGCAAGCTGCGTGAATATGCCGAGCGCCAAAGATACGTTTGAGTGGCTGGAGGCGGCGCTGAAACGGAAATACCCGGAGCAGCCTTTTAACATGCGGTATATTGATATTGACGCACCGCCTCAGCAAAAGGAGACAGAAGAGCTTGCGGAGCGCATCAGAAACGATGAATTTTTCTATCCGCTCGTGCTGGTGGAGGATGTCATTGTGGGGGAAGGGAATCCGCATTTAAAAGATATATATGAAGAAATGGAAAAGCGCGGCTATGTGGCGGGCTCTTAAAAATGGCCGCTGATCGCAATCAGCGGCTTTTTTCTTATCAGCCGTTATGATGCTTGTACATCCATAAAAGGCCTGATTTTAATAAACGGGGCACACGCCCAATGAGCGGACGGTCGTTGACAAGACCGAAGCCCGCTTTTTTTCCGAGTGAACCGAGAACGCCTTTCAGCTTAAATTGCGGCATTGTTTCCGGCAGCTCTTCATTGTTCCAGCGTTTCAGGAGGATCTGCACAATTTGTTCCGCTTGTGCTTCAGCCAGCTGGGCGCTCGGCGCATGCGGCAGGCTCGCGCAATCACCGACGACGTAAACATGCTCATCGCCCGGAAGATTGTGGTGCGGTGTTAAAACGATGCGGCCCTGCGGATCTTTTTCAGCGTCCATTTCTCTGACGGCTTTATTCGGCTGAATTCCCGCCGTCCACACGATGGCATCGGCCGGTATTCCTTCATCATGATTATAAACGATCCCGTCTTCCACTTTTGTAATATTCGCATTATTGATAATGGTGACGCCGTGTTCTTCAAACCATTTCTGAACGTACTTGCTGAGTCTTTTCGGAAAGCTTGATAAAATCAGGTCGCCCCGGTCAAATAACATAATCTTCAGATCGTCACGGCTCTCTCTTAATTCACTGGCAAGCTCCACGCCGCTTAATCCCGCTCCGACGATAGCGACAGATGCATTGGCGCCGAGGTTGTTCAGCTTTTGATAGGCCTCGCGTGACTGATCAATGGTCTGAATGCTGTAAGTATGTTCCGGCGCGCCGGGCACGTTATGATACTTATCCTCGCAGCCCAGTCCGATCACCGCGTCATCGTAAGAAATCGGTTCGCGGTCATGAAACAGAACCTGTTTGTTTTTCGTGTCGACGGAAGCCACCTCACCGTATTGAACATCCAGATTCGGATGCTCAGGAAAAGACACCCTGATATGATGATCAGAAATCGTGCCGGCGGCGAGCGCATAATATTCTGTTTTTAAGCAGTGATACGGGTTTCTGTCAATCAGCGTGATGGATATATTTGACGGAAGCTGGTTCGGCAGTAAGCGGTGCAGCACCCGCATGTTTCCGTAACCCCCGCCGATCAAGACCAATTTTTTCATAATGATTCCCCTTTTGCCCGAAAAATATGGTAGTCAATGTTGTTACAAAATAACGAACTATGTAAAATAACATCTAGAATTATATCGAATTTGATCTAAAACCACAATAATAGTTTTAAAATAACCTACAAATTGACCACAAAACACGTAATAGTAAAACCTTTAACCTGAATTAATATGTTACGATAACATTGAGCGTGAAACCGGATCTTTGACGAATAGAGGAAATTCCGTTAGGATAAGGTACATATGTGAGGTGAAACCGCATGAATCCGATGATTGAATTCTGTGTCAGCAATTTAGCGCGCGGTTCCCAGGAAGCACTTGAGATCTTAGAGAAGGATCCGAACTTGGACGTGCTTGAATACGGCTGTTTAAGCTATTGCGGAAAATGCATGGAGTCCCTGTTCGCCCTGGTTAACGGCGAAGTGGTCACGGGAGGCACACCTGCTGAACTGGTTGACAACATATATACATTCATAGAAGAAAATCCGATGTTTTAATCAGAGGCTCCGAACGGGGTCTCTTTTTTATTGCGCCCCGGGTTTTGGCAAAATAAAAAATTTGTAGACAGCAAAAATAAATATTGTTATCTTAATAAAGACTTTTTTTAAATAAAATTTTAGAGGTGGATTCATTGAATATCGTTTGGGGGCTGCTCGGGGCAGTTGCTATATTAGCCATTGCTTTTTTGTTATCAGAGAAGAAAAGCAAAATTAACCTGCGAACCGTTATTGTCGGTTTATGTTTACAAATGGCCTTCGGATTCATCGTATTAAAGTGGGACGCCGGCCGGGCCGTATTTTTATGGTTCTCAAGCCGTGTGCAGCTTCTCATTGATTATGCGAACGAAGGCATCAGCTTTATTTTTGGCCCGCTGTTAAAAGTGGGCAGCAGCCCAGCTTTTGCGCTGAGCGTTCTGCCGGTCATTATCTTTTTCTCAGCGCTGATTGCCGTTTTGTATCACTTGAAAATCATGCAGCTCATCTTTCGCGTCATCGGAGGCGGACTGTCAAAACTTCTTGGGACAAGCAGAACGGAATCGCTTGCGGCGGCTGCGAATATTTTTGTCGGACAGTCTGAATCACCGCTTGCCATTAAACCGCTGATTGCGGGATTGACCCGTTCCGAGCTGTTTACGATTATGACGAGCGGCCTTTCGGCTGTAGCGGGTTCGACGCTTTTCGGTTACGCCCTGTTAGGCATTCCGATCGAATACCTGCTGGCGGCCAGCTTTATGGCGGCTCCCGCCGGTCTCGTGTTCGGAAAAATTTTAATACCTGAAACGGAAAAAACGCAGACGATAAAAGGCGATTTTAATATGGACGAAGAAGGCGAGGGCGCCGCTAATGTGATTGATGCAGCGGCAAAAGGCGCGTCAACGGGTCTGCAGATTGCTCTAAATGTCGGCGCCATGCTGCTTGCGTTTGTCGCGCTCATCGCCGTAGTGAACGGAATTCTCGGCGGAATCGGCGGCTGGTTCGGTTTCAAACATATTACATTGGAATCCATTCTCGGTTACGTGTTTTCACCGATCGCATTTGTAATCGGCGTTCCTTGGCATGAAGCGCTCGGAGCGGGAAGCTATATCGGACAGAAACTTGTGCTGAATGAGTTTGTCGCTTATTCAAACTTCGGTCCGCATATTGCGGACTTTTCTAAAAAAACGTCTACGATTATCAGCTTTGCGCTGTGCGGATTTGCCAATTTCTCTTCGATTGCGATTATGCTCGGCACACTGGGCGGATTGGCCCCAAGCCGCCGTTCGGACATTGCGCGCCTCGGATTAAGAGCGGTTATTGCGGGAACACTCGCAAACCTTCTCAGCGCGGCGATTGCCGGCATGTTTATTTAGTAAACGATAAAAGCTCCCTGCATATGCAGGGAGCTTTTATGTATGAAAAACGGGGGATATTTGTATTGTGTCCGAGCAGAAGAGCTTTTATACTAAGTAAAAGAAAAAAAGTTGGAGGCCGATATGAATTCATTCCGTTTTACCAAGATGCACGGTCTTGGAAACAGTTATATATATGTAAATCAATTTGAAGAACAGCTGCCGGAAGAACGGCTGGCTGAGATTGCCGTTAAAGTGTCCAGCATTCACACGGGCATCGGCTCTGACGGAATGATCCTCATCTGTCCGTCAGAAAAAGCGCCCGTCAAAATGCGGATTTTTAATAATGACGGCTCAGAAGGGAAAAATTGCGGCAACGGCCTTCGCTGTGTGGCAAAGTACGCATACGAACATAAGCTGACAGAAGAAACGTCCTTTTTCATTGAGACGCTTTCAGGTCTTGTGAAAGCAGACATTACAGAGGACAACGGGATTGTGCGTGAAGTCGCCGTCGATATGGGCGAACCGCGCCTCACCAAAAAAGAGCTGCCGATGCTCGGCAATGAAGATGAACGGACGATCGATGAAACCTTTGTTTTTGGAGAAACGGAGCTTTCCGGAACAGCCGTATCAATGGGAAACCCCCATATTGTTTTTCCGGTTGCGGATATCAATCAAGCGCCTCTTACAACGCTCGGTCCCGTCATTGAAAAAGACCCGAGATTTCCGGAAGGCGTCAATGTCGAATTTGTGGAAACCGTCAGCGCCGATGAACTTCATTTCCGCGTATGGGAACGCGGCTCCGGCATTACACAGGCTTGCGGAACAGGCGCCTGTGCGGCGGCTGTCGCATCCGTATTGAACGGTGTTTCTGAACGAAACCGGGATATCACCGTTCATTTAGCGGGAGGCGACCTTGTGATTAATTGGCAGGATAACGGGCATGTGCTGATGACGGGACCCGCCGAAACCGTATGCAGCGGCGTCTATTATTTATAAACAGCTCGTTTGAGAAATACTCTCCTCAAGGTTTATAATAGATATCAGCATCCGTTTTTAAAAAAGGAGGTCTACCTATGAGTGTTCCAGTAACCATTACTGAAGCAGCGGCTTTGCATATAAAAGATATGATGAAAGAGCATGAAGAAGAAAACGCATTTCTCCGTGTGGGCGTAAAAGGCGGCGGCTGCAGCGGCCTGTCTTACGGAATGGGATTTGAGCACGAAAAAGGCGAAAAAGACAGCATGTTTGAACAGCACGGAATCACCGTCTTGGTCGACAGCGAAAGCCTCGATATCATGACCGGCACGATCATTGACTTCAAACAGTCCATGATGGGCGGCGGTTTCACCATTGACAACCCGAACGCCATCGCTTCCTGCGGCTGCGGTTCTTCTTTCCGCACGGCCAAAAACGCCGGTACGCCGGAAGAGTGCTAAGGGTCAACCCGCCATTCTTAGGATGAAAAAATATGACGTCTTTCTTTTCGATGGCGCTTGCACCATTGTTAAGAAAGGCGTTTATCTGTTTAATAAAAATAAAACCCGCTCAACAGAAGCGGGTTTTGCTTTTTCAAAGATGTTATTCAATTGTATGTTTCATTGCATTGTACATATTTGCCGTATGTTCATCGGCTTTATCCCGTGACATGCGCAGCCGTTCCGCTGAAGAACCATATCCGATTTCTAGTTTGCCCTCTTTCAGTCCTTTAAAAATCCCATCAGCGAATTCATCCAGCGGTTCTCCTTGAGTATGCAGCCCTGCTCCGCCTAAATCTGTATTCACCGCCGGAGGCGCAACTTCAATCACTTCTACAGATGAATCAGAAAGCTGATGTCTCAGACTCATTGTAAATGAATGAAGCGCTGCTTTCGTTGCTGAATAGATCGGTGCAATGGCAAGCGGTGTAAAAGCCAATCCCGAAGAGACGTTAATGACAGCCGCATCTTTTTTTCCGGCAAAAAACGGAGCGAACAGCATAGACAGGTGGAAGGGAGCTTCAATGTTCGTAGTGATTTCTTTATTGAAATAGTCCCAATTGTCCTTCGCATCCGCTTTCAGCACGTGAAAACGTTGTTGAATCCCCGCGTTGTTTACTAACACATTCACTTCCGGATAATTTTCTTTCACCCAATCAAACAGTGATATACGTTCAGATGGAATGCTCAAATCACTGACATATGTAATAAGATCCGGGAATGTTTCCTTTGCTTTTTGAAGAGCGTGCTCACGCCGTCCGGTCACAATGACTTTATTTCCCGCTTTTAAAAACCGTTCTGCGAAAGCCAATCCTATTCCGGCATTTCCGCCTGTAATCAGTATTGTATTTCCCGTCAGTTTCATATTAACTCCTCTTTTCCGATTGTTTTTACATTTCTTTGTCAACATTTCAGCTTTGATCCAATCAATATATTCATCCCGCAAATAGGCATGAAATAAGACAGCAGTGATTCTGTAAAATTGATTTTTAGATCATCGGGAAACCCGCCAAAACTATTCTTTCCTTGTCACAATATGATGATACGGCTTAAAGCACGGTTTAAGTCAACAAAAGAATCTTGTGATTCCGTTTCGGTTACTCACATCAGACATAGGTCACGAAAGGAAAGGTGAATGTAAAGCCTTGGAATTTTCTTGATGCGATAAAGCGTACCGTATCACATGGGTGAGAGGCAATTAAAAAACGTTTCTGATCAAAACAAAAGGACGGCGATGCATATGCAGGAAGGAAACAGCGTTGATATCAGGCCGCTCAGCCTGAATGATGCAGAGCAGGAACTGGTTTTGCAGACGGAAAACCGCATGTTTTTTGAACGGTTTGCCATGTCGAGACAAGAGGATTTTTATACGCTGGAAGGCCGGAAAAAACGAATTGAACAATCACTGAAGAATGCGGAAAATGATACAGAATACAGCTTCGGCATTTTTCTTCAAGATCAGACCCTGATTGGCACGATCAGCCTTTTTCAGGTGGTTCGGGGTTCCCTCCAAAGCGCTTTTATCGGTTATTTTTTAGATGGCAAACATAACGGGAAAGGCTATGCGACGAAGGCTGTCAAGCTGGCAGTCGATTATGCATTCAATGAGCTGAAACTGTATCGGATAGAAGCCGGAGTCATGCCGCACAATAAGGCGTCAATCCGGGTGCTCGAAAAAGCTGGTTTTCATAAAGAAGGCATTGCGAGAAAAAATGTAAAAATAAATGGAAAATGGGAAGATCATCAGGTGCTGGCGATCATACATCCGGAGGATACATGACGATATCCTCCTTTTTTATATCCTTCGTCTCTTTCGACAGGTTCTTCCTAAAACTTCAAATCAATTGTCTAAATCATACTATTTGCAAATTCAAAAAAAAATAAAGGGTATATAGAACTGAAAAATCTGAAAGATGTGCTCTTTGTCAACACGTCCTAAAGTCATATTTTTCGAAAGGATATTGATTTTTTGATAGGATTAAACTAAATTGTAAAAGTATAGAATAGTTAATTTATTTTGTAAGAAAAGGATGATAATATGATAGGTCAATTGAGCAATAAAAAAATATTTTTAAGTTCTTTTTTCATCATTTTGATCTGTTCATTACTCTTCCAATTCAGTATTTCAGATAAAGTTCTGCAGTCGTATTATTCTTCCGTCGGAGAAAGTACCTACGATATCGGGGAGAAAAGTGTTCGTACGATTGTCATGTTTCTGCAAGGATTTATGATCTTCACAACTTTTGTGGAAATTCTGATAGGCGGATTTCTGTTATTCGTTGCCGCTTTTATTCTCGGTACAAAAAAACCGAAAAAAATATATTTGCTTCTATATACGCTGACTTCTTTAATCTCGGCATTTAAAATGTTGATTCTTTCAGTTGTTAACTACTTAACGGCTGATTCCTCGCTTATATATTCTGCCGGCGGCACCAGCTTGAGTCTGCAGCTGCTGGACCCATTTCTGCTCATATCAATCGCGGCTCTTTATGCTGCCGCAGGAAAACTGACCGATCTCAGTAAAGGCAAGAGAATCATTTTGACTGGATGTTTTGTTTTACTAAAACTCTTTACTATTTTCTTAAACTATTTTATGGCGGATAAAATTTAGCTCGGGAGAGAGTCAATTAAGCTGAATTTTATTATAAATTAAAAAAACAGAGTAGGGAGATGTTATGATGAACTTAGTAAAATCTAATAAAAAGTCTTTCATTTTGTTTGGCGCGGCTCTTGCTGCAGCAACATTGGTTTATGCACTATTATTAACGGGAACTGAATTAAACGTGGCGGCGGCTCATGCATTCTCAGCCAATGCTGAATTAGCTTCTACTCTCGGCATCTCTACAGCAGCAGCTAAAAAAGCAATTGATATTATTGATGCGGCATCAACAATTGCTTCTATCATTTCTCTTATCGGTATCGTTACAGGCGCAGGCGCGATTTCTTATGCAATCGTTGCAACAGCAAAAACAATGATTAAGAAATACGGCAAAAAATACGCAGCTGCTTGGTAAAATCGATCAATAAATAATTGCTCTTTTTGTACAAGCTGCAAAAAGAGCCTCTCTCCCAAATACATATGTAAGGATTGAAAGTATGATAGTCAAACAAATTGCGGCTCTTATCAAATATAATACCCTGTCATCGTTTCGAAAAAGAAAGGAAGATTGGGGCATTCCTCAACTCAACAGCAAACTGCTGTCTGCCATTATTATTTCTCTGTTATGTTTATATCTCGTTTTCCTGGGATGCGGTGTTGTATTCGGGACAAAACTGATTCAGCTGCCCCTCAGCGCATGGGGGCAATTTGTTTTAATCGCCGTTTCACTTGAGCAGCTTTTTTGGGCTGCCGGCTTCTTTAAAGAACATCACAATGCCTTTCTGCTGGATACGCGCAAGGTCATTCATCAATTAAAAAAGGTTCGTTTTTTACAGCTGTTTTCTGTTTTTGCCGGCCAGGCGATCAAAAAAACCATTTTCGTATGGTATCTTTTTGTTTTTCCGGTCTTTTTGTTTTTATCAAGCGCAGGCATGACCGGGTCTGCGGCGATCATCGTATTTTTCTTGGGCTTCGTTTATTTTCTTCTCAATTTATTTTTATCTATGCTGTTTTCTTATGTTGTTTATCTTCTTACAAATATGTGGAGCAAATTGTTTTACTTGAAAATCATGAAAGGCATTTTATTCAGCGTCAGCCTGCTGGTTCCGCTTGCAGTCGGGTATGCCGTTTATCTTCTCGTGTTTGGGGAGTATACCGCAAAGGATCTTTCAAGCTTTACGGAGTCACCGGCTTTCCGGAACATCCTCATGAATACGCCGTATGTATGGTTAGCATTCCGCTCACATTCCGTGCTCGTTTTCGCTGCGGTGTTTGCGGCCGCCGTCCTTTTAACGGCAGGAATGTTTAAACTGTGGTCGGCCACCCTGAAGAAAATGGACCTTATTCCTTATATGTTTTTGACAAACGCAGATTTTGCGCCAAAGCTGAAATTATATAGAAATAACAAAATATTTCATGCCGTTTTTCAAAAGGACCTCCTGTTCTTATCGAGAATTGACGGGTTTTTTATCAGGAATTTCGGCAGTATGCTGTATTTGTTCATGCTGTTTTTAGGTTTTTGTATTCCGCTTTTATCGCATCACTTTATCGGGTATTCGGCAGCCGCCATCGTGTCTGCGGCGGTTATCATTGCGAACTTTTCGTATCAGCTCGTCGGAGATGCGCTCAAAACAGTATTATCAGTAGACGGGGAAATAAAAAATCAGCATTTGTTTCACCGGAATATCAAACATGCGTGGCAGCTGGTGTTTCCGAAAGTATGTATTTATAATCTCGCCGCTCTTATCTATTCGTTCATCATCACCATTTTGATTACGGTGTTTTTTCCGTCTTCTGCGGCGCTGACGATTTACTTGTTTATCGTGTTTTTATGTTCGGGTTTTTTATACAGTCTTGTCCAGATTTCAAGCACCGCCCTGTATCCTAAGAAAAACTGGGAGCATCTGTACGAAATTGGAGAAGCGGGGAAAGCAAAGACGTATAACAACTTATACAGTTCTTTCATTTTCATTGTGTCGCTTCAAATCGCTGCGATCACATCGTATTTTATCTATAAAAAGCCGGAACTTGAAACGATGCTTATTCATTCTGCATCAGGTATTTTTGTCCTGTTCACACTATTAAACTATGGAGTCATGTTTCTGTTTCTTCGCAGAATCAATATGGCGGAAAGGTTTGCGAACAATGATTAAATTAGTGAATATACAAAAAAACTATAGTGAAAAACAGGTGTTGAAAGATATTTCGTTTGAGGTGAAAAAAGGCTCAATCTATGCTTTGCTGGGGACTAATGGAGTCGGGAAAACAACGACTTTGAAAATCATTTCGGGCCTGCTTAAACCGACTTCAGGCCGCGTCATGATTGACGGCAAGGAACTGGATTCAGAAGAGGGGGGGCAAATATCGGCTGATATCGGTTTTGTGCCCGACCATGCTTTTTTATATGATTATTTAACGGGAGTCGAATACTTGCGTTTTACAGCGGAGATGTTTCAAGTGCCGTCTCAGCGGACAAATGATTATATAAAGAATATGTTAGAGACGCTGAAGCTTGCTCAAGACGGAAATCAGCTGATTAAAACATATTCACACGGAATGAAACAAAAATTATCAATTGCGGCCGCGCTCATTCATCAGCCAAAGATATTAATTCTTGACGAGCCGCTGACGGGCATTGATTTAATCAGCGGTAAAACGATACGGACGTTATTAAAGGAGTACGTCAAGCAGGGAAATACGGTCCTGTTATCGACTCACCTGCTGGAGCTGGCACATTCGCTGTGCGATACGATCGGTATTATACATGAGGGCGTTTTTGCGGCGGAGTATCAGTCATCCGAGCATTCATTAGAAGAGATTGAAGAATTGGCTGAGAGTATCTATACATGATGAACCGCCTGTTGCCGGCAATCAGGACGTCTGTCATTCCGTTAACCGCGTCATTGCTGTTTTTTTCAGGGGGTGTGATCGCTGCGTTTTTTTCCGATCACTTTGTTTCATCAGCGTCTTACAACGGCTCGTCAGGCGCGGTTGAACTGCTGAAAAATAATGCAATCGCTTGTCTGTTTTTAGCCGCGGGTTTTTTTACCTTTGGGTTGACCTCAATCTTTTATTTATTCACCAACGGGTTTATTTTAAGCGGCTCTATTATAGAAAATCTACATAGCGGGGTTCCTTTTTATCAGATTTTTTTACTGCTAATTCCTCATGGTATATTTGAAGTTCCTGCGTTATTATTAAGTGGCGCCATTGGTTTTAAGGGCGTTGAATTGGTCATCAGGCTGTGTTTTTCTAAGGAAAAAAAGATAATCGCTTCAATGTTCAGGCATATTGGAATATTGGTGCTGCTTATTATTTGTCTGCTGATCGCCGCTGCCATTATTGAAGCTTACATCACACCAATTTTTAAGTAAAAGGGGCAGAAATCATATGAGAAGTAAATTATCATTAATCGGTGTGCCGATTGTTATGATTATCGGTTATATCATTTCTTTATCCTTTGAGTGGCTGTTTCCTGTTCTTACTTTTGGGGTGGCAGGACTATATCTCTTTATATTTGCTCCGGTGCAAAATAAATTCATTCGTTACATCTTTTTGTTTATTTTTGTGATTAATCTGTTAGCCAGTGCGGCTCTTTATTTCGGTATTTAATAAAAAAATGACATTCATATTGAATGTCATTTTTTTTTATCTTCGAGCGGCTCTGCTGCGTGTTAAAATCTGTCGCCGTTGAAAATAGAGTTTTTTACGATCACGTAGTCGACATTGCGGATGGCTTCGAGTGTATTGCCGCCGGCGTAAGAGATGGAAGATTGCAGATCCTGCTCCATTTCAATCAGCGTGTCCTGTAAAGACCCTTTATGTTCGACATGCATTTTTTTGCCTTCGACGTTTTTCTTTTCGCCTTTTTGAAATTCGGAAGCGGAGCCGAAATATTCTTTGTACAGCTTTCCATCGATTTCGATCGTTTGTCCCGGTGATTCCTCGTGGCCGGCGAATAATGATCCGATCATGACCATAGACGCGCCGAATCGGATGGATTTCGCGATATCGCCGTGCGTGCGGATGCCGCCGTCAGCAATGATCGGTTTGCTCGCCGCTTTTGCGCACCAGCGAAGCGCGGCTAATTGCCACCCGCCGGTTCCGAAGCCGGTTTTAATTTTGGTGATGCAGACTTTCCCGGGGCCGATTCCCACTTTTGTCGCGTCAGCGCCCGCGCGTTCCAGCTCCCTTACAGCTTCAGGCGTCCCGACATTCCCTGCGATGACAAAGCTTTCCGGGACATGTTCTTTAATAAATTGAATCATGCTGATCACGGCATTGGAATGGCCGTGCGCGATATCAATGGTAATATAATCCGGCACAAGCTCCTGTTCTTTCAGCTCCCGGATGAATTCATAGTCATTTTCCTTCACGCCGACACTGATGGAAGAAATCAGTCCGCGCGCTTTCATATCCCGGACAAAAGTCAGGCGTTTTTCCGGCTCGAAGCGGTGCATGATATAAAAATACCCGTTTTCCGCGAGCCAGGCCGCGATGTTTTCATCTATAATCGTCTGCATGTTGGCCGGTACGACCGGAAGTTTAAACGTGTGTCCGCCCAACGTAACTGATGTATCACATTCAGATCGGCTTTCAACAATGCATTTTGCAGGAATCAGCTGAATATCTTCGTAATCAAATACATTTTCCATATATAACACCCCTAAAAGCGAATAATAGAATTAAATAAAATTAAAATGTTCGTCTTTTTATAATGTACTTTGTTTTGTCAGGAATGTCAAATGATTTCATGCCGCCTCATATGCGGTCAGCTTGTCATCCATTTGCAGTTTGGTTATCATAGTAGTATTGGGTGTTGTAAGACATTTGTTACGATAGATAGATTTGCAGAAGAAGGGAGGGGCCGGTGTGGAACAAAAACAGCCCGGGCACAGCCCGAAAGCCCAGAAAATTCAGGACCGGATTATTTTAGGCACGATTTGGGTCGTGTCGGCGCTTGTCATTGCGCTCGTTGTCGGAACCGTCATGAATTATATTTGGATGTTTAAATAAAAAAGAGTCTGTGCCGGTATGACACAGACTCTTTTTTATTATTTTTCAAACATGCTTGTAGAATGCAGAGGCTGGACGCGCGCTTTCGGGTCCATGTAAGCCTTCGCGTTGTTCACGGCTGTCGGAGCTTCGCCGAAACCGCTGGCGATCAGCTTGACCTTGCCTTCATATGTGCAGATATCTCCGGCGGCAAAGAAGCCTTCGATATTCGTTTCCATTGTGCTTTTGACGACGATGGAATTTTTCTCGATTTCAAGGCCCCAGTTTTTAATCGGGCCGAGAGAAGAAACAAAGCCGTAGTTTACGATCAGGTCATCAATTTCAATGATTTCTTTACGGTCGCCTTTCACTTCTTCGAGAACGAGCTGTTCGATCCGGTCTTCACCGACAAGTTCAGCGGGAACAAACGGTGTCAGCACGTTGACTTTAGAATTATGCAGGTTTTCGACACTGTGCTCATGCGCGCGGAATTTATCACGGCGGTGGATGATGCTGACTTCTTTCGCGATCGGCTCAAGCATGAGCGCCCAGTCCACCGCGGAATCGCCGCCGCCCAGAACGGCAACGCGTCTGCCTGCGAATTGATTGAGGTCGTCAATGAAGTAATGCAGGTTTTTGCCCTCATATTGTTCCGCTGATTCCAGCTCAAGCTTTCTCGGCTTAAATGCGCCGTTTCCCGCGGTGATAATAACCGTTTTTGAATAATGCGTTTCTGAATTCGTGACAAGCTTAAACACACCGTCCGCCTGTTTTTCAACAGATTCAACGGCCTGCTCTAAGCAGATGGTCTGATCGAACTTTGCCATTTGCTCTTTTAAGTTGTTCACAAGTTCTTGGGCGCGGATTTTCGGGAATCCGGCTACATCATAAATATATTTTTCAGGGTACAGCGCGCTGAGCTGGCCGCCAAGCTGAGGCAGGCTCTCGATGATTTTGACGCTCGCCTGTCTCATTCCCCCGTAAAAAGCGGTAAACAGGCCGACCGGGCCGCCGCCGATGACCGTAATATCATAAACCTTTGAATCCTCTTGCATACCAAATTGCCTCCTAATTGAAAATTGTTATTAATTATAACATACAATTTAAAAGGATGACGAGTGCCGAAAACCGCCCGGCCGCTTCATTCTTGAAAAAAATTGCGGCCGCCGCTAATATGGGGACAAATTCCAATCTGTTTTTTCCTGAATGTTTTCTGATTCTTCCGGATAGTATGGTGATATGCAGACATGTGCGGTTTTCTAAAAAATTTTATATTTCATTTCATAAAATCCCGCCAATAAGCTGAAGCTAATACAAATGTTGATTTGATTATGCGTCTAACAGCAAAAAAAAGAAGGTGGATGTGATGGCATTGAATAAACCCAAAATCGTGGTTTTAGGTGCAGGTTATGGTGGATTAATGACAGTAACAAGGCTTCCGAAGCATATCGGGGCAAATGACGCTGACATTACTTTGGTCAATAAACACAATTATCATTATGAAACGACATGGATGCATGAAGCGAGCGCAGGAACGCTGCATCATGACCGCTGCAGATATCAAATAAAAGATGTAATCAATGAATCACGGGTCAAATTTGTGCAGGATACCGTAAAAGCGATAGATGTGCAAAATAAAAAGGTGACGCTTTCACAAGGGGACATCCCTTATGATTATCTTGTCATCGGGCTTGGCGCCGTCCCTGAAACATTCGGGATTAAAGGCTTAAAAGAATTCGCTTTTCCGATCGCGAATATTAATACGTCGCGCCAGCTGAAAGACCATATTGAGCTCCAATTTGCGACATACAATACGGAGGCTGAAAAACGCCCTGACCGCTTAACCATCGTTGTCGGCGGAGCGGGCTTTACGGGAATTGAATTTCTCGGTGAACTTGCGAACCGCAAGCCGGAGTTATGCAGATATTATGATATAGATGAAAGTCTCGTCCGGATCGTCTGTGTCGAGGCCGCCCCGACGGTTTTGCCGGGATTTGATCCGGAGCTTGTCGATTACGCCGTTCAATACCTTGAGAGCAAAGGCGTTGAATTTAAAATCGGCACCGCGGTTCAAGAATGCCGCGCAGACGGTGTCACAGTCGGCAAGAAAGATGAAGAGCCGGAAGAAATCAAATCGCAGACTGTTGTCTGGGCCGCGGGCGTGCGCGGACATCCGATCGTGGAGGAAGCGGGCTTTGAAAATATGCGCGGCCGTGTCAAGGTCAACCCTGATCTTCGGGCGCCGGGACATGATGACGTTTTTATTCTCGGCGACAGCTCGCTCTTTATCAATGAAGAGACGGAACGGCCGTACCCGCCGACTGCTCAGATCGCGATGCAGCAAGGAGAAACGGTCGCCAAAAATCTGGGCGGTTTGATTAAAGGAGGCCAGCTTGAAGAGTTCAAGCCTGACATTAAAGGAACCGTCGCCTCCCTCGGTGAGCATAACGCTGTCGGAGTCGTATACGGCAGGAAGCTCAAAGGCATGCCGGCGTCCTTTATGAAAAAGGTCATTGACAACCGCTCGCTCTTTATGATCGGCGGTCTGGGCCTGACGCTGAAAAAAGGGAAGTTTAAATTCTTCTGAAAACCCGCGCCCGCGGGTTTTCTCTTTTTTTTAGAAAAGAGCGCTATAAAAAGCATGTAAGAGAAAAAAATGAATGTTTCCGCTTACATGAGTTGATTTGTTACATATTCTGACTTGGTGCTTGACAAGTAAATATGGTGTATTATCAGAAAATTAAGAAAAAGGGTGATCCGCATGAAAACGACAGCAAAAAGCACGGCGGCATGTCCGTTCTGCTCAGGTAAAGGGTATTTTCAATTGCTTCTTGGCGGCTCCGAAACATGTCCCTCCTGCCAGGGAAGCGGCAAAGAGAGACGCTGATTTTTCCAGACGTTGACTTTTTTACCGCCCCCGAGGTACACTGAAAGTGCTGTAGGGGGTGGATGTTTGTGATTAGTTTGCCGGTTGTCCTGATCTCAATCGTACTATTTTTTGTACTGTTTTTCGGCATAGGCTTTCTGTTGAACATGCTGCTTAGAATGTCGTGGATTATGGCTGTTGTCTATCCGATTGTATGCCTTTTCATTATCAGCAATAAAAAGATGATCAGTTACGTGCAGGCGCCGGGGGAATCCTTTCAAAGCCTGTTTCAGCGCATCATGTCATTAGCGGTTGCGGATGTCGTGATTTTGGCGGGCGGACTGGCGGGAGCCATCATGTCAGGCATTGCCATAAAGGCGCTCAGAAAAAGAGGATATCAAATGTTTTAAGCCGCTTTCTTATTCGAGAAAGCTTTTTTTGTGTCGCAGCGCTTTTTGTATAGCACCTCACCGAGTTGGGAACAATGACTCGGAGGAGAGTGATTTCAGATTGACGATAATCAGACGCGTATTCATGATAGTGCTCTTTTTGGGCGCATGCCATGCGACATACTTTTCCATAACCGGTGTTGAAGCAAAGGATCTGACAAATTGGATGACGGAACATCGCGGCGCCGTTTTGAAAAACATCGGCACTCCGTTTCAATCCTTACAGAATCAGCCGGAAAAGAAGGCATCAGGCAGGGTAAAACCGCTGGAAGAAGCTTTTGACTGGGAACGCTATCCGTCACAAAAGGTGACGGCCACCGGTTATACCGCCGGAGCGGAATCTACCGGAAAATCTCCCGGGCATCCGCAGTACGGAATTACATATTCAGGCGTGAAGGTCAAACGAGATTTATATTCAACTGTTGCGGCCGATCCGTCTGTTTTCCCGATCGGGACGATTCTGTTTATACCGAATTACGGTTACGGGGTTGTCGCCGATACCGGCTCAAAAATTAAAGGCAGCCGCCTTGACCTCTACTTTGACACCGTCAAGGACGTCTATAACAATTGGGGCAAAAAAACACTTGAGGTCTACATGATTAAAAAAGGGAACGGCACAGTGACCGAGGACGAACTTGTAAAGCTGAACGAAACCAAGTCGCTGCAAGTGTTCAGAAATCAATACAAAACGGTAAAAGAATAAAAACGCTTCAGCGTCCGCTGAAGCGTTTTTTACATAAAGAAATAATCTAAAATCAATGTCAGCACAATACCGGTGACGCCGCCGAAGAATACTTCAATCGGCTGATGGCCGAGCAGTTCTTTCAGTTTCTTCTGTTTTTCCTTCTCTTCCGCTTTCTGAAAGTCCTTCGCTTCGCTGACAAACCGATTAAAGTCGATGACCAGTTTATTAATGACCGTCGCCTGTTCACCCGCATGCCGCCTGACACCTGTAGCGTCGAACATCGTAATGACGGCGAAAATCGCGGCGACTGCAAACAGGGGCGAGTCCAGTCCCTGTTCCAAAGCGACTCCGGTTGACAGCGCGGTGACGGCGGCGGAATGGGAGCTCGGCATGCCGCCGGTGCTCGTCACAAGAGACCAGTCAAGTTTTTTGGATACGATAAATTGAATAGGCACTTTTACAACTTGGGCAAAAATAATGGCGGCAAAACTCGCCAGTAAAGGAAAATTCATAAGTACATCCATATGCGACATCCTTTCTGTATCTGCTGATTCCGATCGTATCGAAAAACTGCAGAAAACGCCCTTAGTTTGGTAAAATAAAATCAATGAAAAATGTTTTTTCATTATACCACTTTACATAACAAATACCCACATAAGGAGTGTGTACTCATGTTTTATGCATCTGATCAACTGCGGCATCCCGAAACACTGGTCATCGGTCTTTTTCAAAAAAGCACGCTGAACGGATTTACGAAGGAATTGGATGATAAATTGGACGGTCATCTGACCCAGCTGTTAAAGGATGGTGATGTGTCCGCCAAACGCAATCGTGTATCAAAAGTATACCCTCCGGCTGCGACCGGTATGAAACGTATTTATTTTATCGGCCTGGGAAGAGAAGCGGATTATTCGTTTGAAGATACGAAAGAATGCTTTGCACGAGTATTTCAGCAGGTTCATCAAGATAAAAAACAGGAAGTATCCGTGTTGCTCGATACATTCGTCTCCGGTGAAGTGCCTGCCGCCGATGCCGCTCATGCGCTTTCAGAAAGCTGTCTGCTTGCGGTTTACGAAGTGCAGGATTATAAACATAAATCGAATGAGCCGGATCAGGAACTGAAATCAGTCTGCGCCGTGACCGAAGAAGACCTGAGGGAAGTGCAGGCCGGCCTGAACGTCGGAGCGGCATACGGCCAAGGGACGAATTCAGCCCGCACGCTTGTGAATATGCCGGGTAATATGCTGACGGCCACTGATTTGGCGTCATATGCCGCCGAGCTTGCGGCGAAATACGATTTCGAGTGTGAAATTTTAGAAAAAGATGAAATGGAAGAGCTCGGCATGGGCGGGCTGCTTGCCGTTAACAAGGGCTCATCCGAACCGCCGAAAATGATCGTTCTGAAGTATCAGGGCAAAGATCAGTGGGAAGACGTCATCGGCCTGGTCGGTAAAGGAATTACCTTTGATACGGGCGGATATTCAATTAAGCCGAAAACCGGCATTGTCGGCATGAAAAGCGATATGGGAGGGGCCGCCTCGGTATTAGGGGCAATGGAGATTATCGGCGAACTGCGGCCTGAACAAAACGTGCTCGCTGTCATACCGTCTACGGACAACATGATTTCGTCCGATGCGATGAAGCCGGATGATGTCATCGTTTCGCTCAGCGGAAAAACCATTGAGATCCTGAACACCGATGCGGAAGGGCGTCTCGTGCTTGCCGACGGCATCACATACGCCAAGCAGCACGGAGCCTCTGTCCTCGTAGACGTCGCAACGTTAACGGGCGGTGTCATTGTCGCCTTAGGGAACGAAATGACGGGCGCTATGACTAATCACGCCGCGTTTTATGAACAGGTGGCGGAATCGGCGAAAGAATCCGGCGAGCCGATCTGGCAGCTTCCGATTACAGAAAAGGATAAAAAACGGGTGAGAAACAGTCAGATGGCTGATTTGAACAATTCTCCGGGAAGAGAAGGCCACGCGATTATGGCGGGGGCATTCATTGGTGAATTCGCGGAAAACACGCCGTGGGTTCATCTCGATATTGCGGGAACCGCAACGGCGAATAAAGCGACATGCTTCGGCCCTGCCGGCGCAACAGGCGTCATGGCAAGGACGTTGGCTGTTTTGACTGAGCGGTTTACGCCCGAAAGATAACAGCAGCCCGCTGCCTTGATGCAGCGGGTTTTTTGATTTCCAAAATCTTTAGTTGACTAAAGCGCAGAATCTATGGTAACTTTAATTATCTACTACATTAGCAAACTAAAGGATTTTTGGAGGGACTCATCAATGAATGCTGTTGTTGTCGCAGTACTGCTTATGCTCGTCTTAAGCCTGCTGCGTGTCAATATTATTATAGCTTTAATGATCGGCGCGCTTGCCGGCGGGCTGACCGGCGGCTTAGGCCTCGGAGAGACGGTGAAGGCTTTTACGGACGGTCTCGGCGGAAATGCCACCGTCGCGGTCAGCTACGCGCTGCTCGGAGCATTTGCCGCGGCGCTGACAAAGACGGGGCTTCCCGATGCAATGGTGGAAGCGTCTGTCAAACTAATCGGAAAAAAGGAAGATTCGCGGAAAAAAGCACTGTCAAAAGTGTTAATCGTACTGATTATTTTAATCATATCCTGTTTCTCGCAAAACGTGGTGCCCGTTCACATTGCGTTTATTCCTGTATTGATTCCGCCGCTTTTAAAAATATTTAACGAACTTGAAATAGACCGCAGGCTGATCGCGTGTGTGATGACATTCGGACTGACTGCGCCGTATATCGTTCTGCCTGTCGGATTCGGACAGATTTTCCAGGGGATGCTGAGAGATAATATGGCGTCAGCCGGTTTAAAGGTGCCGCTCAGTGATATCCCGTATGCTTTAATCATCCCGACGGCCGGGATGGCGGTCGGTTTAATTTTAGCCGTCATCGTCTTCCGGAAACCGAAGAAATATGAGACGAAGGAGATTGCCGGACTATCGTCTTCTCCTTATACGAAAAAAAGCATTGCCATCGCCCTGATCTCCATTGCCGTGTCGCTTGCCGTTCAGCTCTATCTGTCACAAGTGCTCGGAGTGGAAGGTATGATCATGGGCGCGCTTGCCGGCTTGTTTACGCTGTTTATCAGCGGAGTCATGAAGCGCAATGAAGCGGATAAGCTGATCACGGACGGCATGATTCTGATGGCTTTTATCGGGTTTGTCATGCTTGTTGCAGCCGGTTTTTCAAATGTATTGAATAAAACGGGCGATGTGGCTTCCTTGGTCAAAGCATCAACAGGCTTTATCGGCCACAGCCAATCATTAGGCGCGCTCCTGATGCTGGTGGTCGGTTTATTAATCACGATGGGAATCGGATCATCATTTGCAACCGTACCCGTCATTACGACCATATTTGTCCCGCTGTGCGCTCAGCTCGGATTCAGCCCGATGGCGACGATCGCCGTAATCGGAGCGGCCGCCGCGGTCGGTGATGCGGGTTCTCCTGCAAGTGACAGTACGCTCGGGCCGACGTCAGGCCTCAGCGCCGACGGACAGCACCACCACATTTGGGATACGTGCGTACCGACATTTATTTTCTATAACATTCCGCTTGTGATATTCGGCTGGATTGCCGCGCTTGTCCTGTAAAAAAAAGGCTCCTGGAAAGGGGAGCCTTTTTGTATGCTGAGAACATCTTACGCCGGATTTCTGCTGAACCCCGTCGCTTTATGAATAGACCTGTATACGGCAGGCGCGATTGATGCCAATAACAGTGCTAAAACGATATCTTTTATGAAAAACCATATCATGTAAAACCAGGCCATTCCGTAGCTGATCGGAGCATGAAGCCATAATTTCAGCGCAATATACGTATAGGTCGTGCCAATGATATAAATGACGGCGGTACCGATCAAAGAGGCCCATGCATAATGCAGGCGGCCGGGTTTTTTTGTTTTTTCCAGCAGCCATCCGGCTGCAAATGCCGCCGGGATGTAAGCGAGAATAAATCCGCCGCTCTTTCCGATAAACGGCGCAAAGCCTGCTGAGAATTGAGCGAAAACAGGCGCACCCGCGAGTCCGGCCAATGCGTATACCGTCATTGCAATGGCTGCCCGTCTGGCGCCGAGAAGCATCGCGGCTAACAGACAAAAGAAAGGCTGCAACGATAACGGAATTCCCGCAACTTGCAAAAAAGGAGCCATTGATGTAATGTTGGCGCCGACGGCCATCAGTGCGGCAAACATGCCGATAAGCGCCATATCGCCCGCGCGAAGGTTGCGTTGTTTCATTTGTTTTTCCCCCTTACACTTGTACCAGATTAGCGTAATCGAAGGGTGATTGATTGTCAACAAAGATTTAATGCAGGTTTACTAAATGGAGGGAGCCATATGTTTTTCGGGAAAACGAAACAAACAAAACAGTCGGAACGGATTCCGCCAAACCAAAATGTCACAACGAAGTTTCCCGTGCTTCACGCCGGAAATGTTCCTTATTATGAAGATATGTCAAAATGGAATCTGCAAGTGTACGGGCTTGTTGACCGTCCTATGCTGTTAAGCTTTGAAGATATCAAAGCCTTTCCTGAAGCCGAAGTGAAAAATGATATTCATTGCGTCACGGGCTGGTCCCGTCTTGATAATATCTGGCAGGGAATACGCGCCAAAGACATCGCTGAGAAAGCGGGCGTGCACAAAGAAGCGGGATTCGTCATTCTGCACGCTGAAGAGGGCTGGACGGCCAACCTGCCGCTTTCTGATTTTACGCGGGAAACATCCCTGCTGGCATATGCGCATAACGGCGAGCCGTTAACGCCAGAGCACGGCTATCCGCTCAGAGGCGTTTTCCCCCATCTTTATTTTTGGAAAAGCGCAAAATGGCTGCGCGGCATTCAGTTTACAAAGGAAAACCACCCCGGCTTCTGGGAGAAAAACGGCTACCATATGAGGGGAGATCCATGGAAGAATGAGCGCTTTACATGGGATTAAGCCTCCTATCACGATATAGTTCTTAGGTACCTTATTGAAATAAGGTGCTTTTTTTATATCGAAAATCCATTGACTTTGTTTGGCAAAAAACCTATTATTTGAGGTGTCTTTTGATATTGAAAATCATTATCAGTAAGCATAGATAAAGCAATTGCCGCAAAGGGGATGAACACATAATGGACGGAAAACAAATAAAGCGGGGTTTCGCGCCGGCCGGCCGATACGCGGTTCCGGGCACAGAAGTAAGAGAAATGCGCTCAAAAGGAGGCCGTACGTATCGTATCTTTGTCTCTTTTCCTCAGGAAGAACCGCCTGCATCCGGCTTCCCCGTCATATACCTGCTCGATGCGAATTCCGTGTTCGGCACAATGACCGAAGCTTTGCGGGTGCAAAGCCGACGGCCTGAAAAAACAGGCGTTGTTCCGGCGGTGATTGTCGGAATCGGCTACCCGACAGATCAGCCGTTTTCCGCCGAACGTCACAGTGATTTTACGATGCCGCTTTCTGAATCAGAACTGCCGGTGCATCCGCGCGGCGCGGCATGGCCCGAACAGGGAGGGGCGGAAGCATTTCTGGAGTTTATAGAAGAAGAAGTAAAGCCCGCGATGGAGCGGGATTATCCGATCGACAGAGGCAGGCAGACGATTTTCGGCCATTCGCTGGGCGGTCTTTTTGTGCTGCAAGTGCTTTTGACGAGGCCGGACATGTTTCAGACCTATGTTGCCGGGAGTCCGTCAATTCACTGGAACAAGCGTTTTATTCAGGAAAAAGCGGAACGTTTGTCAGACCGGCTCTCTGCGGAAAATCTTCAAGTCAGCGTATTGCTGGCTGCGGGAGAAATTGAAAAAACACATAAAAGCAGAATCCCGCAGCACGCAGAGGCGCTGTACTCTTTATTATCCGGGTTTGAAGATGAAGGAGTCCGTGCTGAATACAGCGAGTTTGAAGGAGAAGGCCATATTTCTGTCCTGCCCGTTTTAATCAGCAGAGCCCTGCGTTTCTGCCTGAATCCGGGAGGGCCGCATACCCCGTATTCTCCCGCATGAGAAAAAACAGGCCCTTCGAACTAAATGCGGCTGATTCTAATTTTCTAATTGACTGCGTGTTTTGATTTGGATATGATTGTCTTGAATCATAATTGATAATGATAATCATTATCAATATAGAAAGGGAATGATAATATGGACGCATTGGGAATGAAAGGGAAAACGGCCGTTGTCACCGGCGCCGCTCAAGGCATCGGAGAAGCAACAGCGCTTGCCCTTGCTGAACAAGGCGTAAATGTGGCAGCTATAGATACAAATGAAGACCTGCTTCTCGGGCTTACTGACAGACTTCGGAAAAAAGGCGTGCAGGCGCAGGGGTTTGCCGCAGATGTATCTGACAGTGCGGCTGTCAATGATATCATCGCCGCCGTTGAACGCGACATGGGGCCTATTGAAATATTGGCGAACGTTGCGGGCGTGCTGCGGCCGGGTCCGGTGCAATCCCTCAGTGATGAAGATTGGGATCAAACATTTTCTGTTAATACGACCGGCGTTTTTCATGTATCGCGGGCTGTAAGCCGGTACATGATTGAGCGTCAAAAAGGCGCCATCGTTACGGTCGGTTCGAATGCAGCCGGCGTTCCGCGTGCTTCCATGGCGGCTTATGCGGCGTCAAAAGCGGCTGCCGCCATGTTTACGAAATGTCTCGGACTGGAGCTTGCTGCCCATCATATCCGCTGCAACATCGTATCTCCGGGTTCAACGGAAACCGACATGCAGCGGGCGCTGTGGCAGGACGAGAACGGAGCCCGGGACGTCATCAGAGGTTCGCTTGATACATATAAAACGGGAATTCCGCTTCAAAAGCTTGCGAAGCCTTCTGATATTGCAAATGCCGTTTTGTTTCTGGCTTCTGAACAGGCAAACCATATTACGATGCATGATTTATGCGTTGATGGCGGCGCTACTTTAGGCATTTGATTTAACGAGAAGGAGGGACAAACATGACAAATCAACATTTATTGGCGGAAGTGTCAGCAAAAGAGGTGCTGGACGCTTACAAGCCCGGGGCGTTCTTTTTAGCTTCCCCGAAAAGTACGATGCTTGCGGAAGGAATGTTTGCGGAAGTGCCTGATACAGACGCGGTAAATCAGCTGGATTCAATGCCTGAACGCGTGAGACAGACGCTTCTTGAGGCAAAGCAAGCCGGCATCAAACATCCGATTGCGGCCGGCGCCATTCCTTTTGACGGCAGAAAAGCTTCCCGGCTTTTTGTACCGAAGAATGTCCATACGGCAGGCCCGCTTTCGTTTGCGGAATCTTCCGCAGAAAAGCCGCAATCCAATACATATGACATCTGTCCCGTTCCGGAGCCTGAGGGCTTTATGAGCGGTGTGGAACAAGGCGTATTCAACATTACGGACGGTCCGCTCAGCAAAATCGTGCTGTCAAGGACGCTTCATCTGACCGCTGAAAAGGATATCGACATTCCTCAGGCCGTCAAGCATTTGGCGCAGCACAACCCGCGCGGCTATACATTCGCTGCGGATGTGACGGGAACGTCAGAAACAAGAAAAACGCTTTTCGGCGCAAGTCCTGAACTGCTGCTGTCCAAAAATGGAACATCAATTCTGTCCAATCCGCTGGCAGGTTCCAGACCTCGCAGCACAGATCCCGCCGAGGATCAGAGAAGAGCGGAAGAACTGCTGCAATCAGCAAAAGATCTGCATGAACATGCCGTAGTCGTGGCCGCCGTGGCCGCCGCCCTTAAACCGTTCTGCCGTGTGCTTGATGTGCCGGAAAAACCGTCACTCATTAAAACTGAGGCGATGTGGCACCTGTCCACCGAGGTAAAGGGAGAGCTGCGTGATCCGTCAACGACATCACTTGAGCTGGCCATCGCCCTGCATCCGACACCCGCGGTATGCGGAACGCCGACGGATGCGGCGAGAGAAGCGATTCAGGATATTGAGCCGTTTGACCGCAATTTCTACACGGGAATGGCGGGCTGGTGTGATGCTGAGGGTGACGGAGAATGGATTATCGCACTCCGCTGCGCCGAAGCGGAAACAAGGTCTCTCCGGCTCTTTGCGGGTGCCGGGATTGTCGCCGGATCAAAGCCGCAGGATGAATTGGACGAAACATCGGCGAAATTCCGCACCATGCTCCGGGCGATGGGGCTTTACCAAGATGAGTTGTAAAAAAGGAGGGAACGGATCGTGCTGACTGGATTTACGCCATGGCCGGAAGAATGGGCTGACAAATACCGAAAAGACGGCTGCTGGAAGGGTGAGACGTTCGGAGGAATGCTGAAAGAGCGCGCGGCTTTATACGGAAATCAAACTGCCGTGACGTGTAAAGATGTACATTGGAGCTACAAAGAATTAGATGAAAGGGCCGATCGTTTAGCGGCGGGACTGCGTAAGCTTGGAATTCAAAAGGAAGACCGCGTTGTCGTTCAGCTGCCGAATATCGCTGAGTTTTTTGAAGTGATTTTCGCGCTGTTCCGGCTCGGAGCGCTGCCCGTTTTCGCACTGCCTTCTCATAGAAGCAGTGAGATTACGTATTTCTGCGAGTTTGCAGAGGCGAAAGCATACATCATTCCTGATATGCATTCAGGTTTTGATTACAGAGCGCTTGCCAGACAGGTGAAAGACAAACTTCCGGATTTAGCGCATGTCATTGTGGCCGGCGAAGCTGAAGAGTTTCAAGAACTGAGCAGCCTGCATAGAGAGCCTGTTCAGCTGGAAGAAGTAAGCCCGGCGGAAGTCGCCTTTTTACAGCTTTCAGGAGGCAGTACGGGGCTGTCCAAGCTGATTCCGCGAACACACGACGATTACATATACAGTTTGCGCATCAGCGCGGAAATATGCGGCTTGGATCATCACAGCGTTTATTTGGCCGCTCTGCCGACAGCGCATAATTATCCGCTCAGCTCGCCGGGTGTGTTGGGAACTTTATATGCCGGAGGCCGGGTTGTTCTGTCACCGACGCCGAGTCCGGATGACTGCTTCCCGTTAATTGAAAAAGAACGTGTCACAATTACAGCGCTCGTCCCGCCGCTTGCGATGGTGTGGATGGACGCATCCGGTTCGCGAAGTGATGATTTATCAAGCCTTCAAGTGCTGCAGGTGGGAGGCGCCAAATTCAGCGCTGAGGCGGCCCGCCGCGTAAAGAGCGCTTTCGGATGCACCCTTCAGCAGGTTTTCGGAATGGCGGAAGGATTGGTGAATTATACGAGACTGGATGATCCTGAAGAAATCATTGTCAATACGCAAGGCAGACCGATGTCACCTTTTGATGAGGTAAGGGTTTTAGACGATGACGGGCGGGATGTCGCCCCCGGTGAAGCGGGACATTTGTTTACACGCGGCCCTTACACGATTCGCGGATATTATAAAGCGCCTGAACATAATGAAAGATCATTCACAGCCGACGGATTTTATCAGACCGGCGATATCGTCAAACTGACGGCGGACGGCTATATCATCGTCGAAGGACGTGCGAAAGATCAAATCAATCGGGGCGGTGAAAAAATAGCCGCTGAGGAGGTGGAAAATCACCTTCTTGCGCATCCTGCCGTTCATGATGCGGCCATGGTTTCAATGCCGGATGATTTTCTCGGGGAGCGATCCTGTGTGTTCGTCATCCCGAAAGGAGAAGCGCCGAAACCGGGAGAGCTGAAAGCATTTTTACGTGAGCGCGGATTGGCGGCATATAAAATCCCCGACCGGATTGAATTTATCGCTTCTTTCCCGAAAACCGGCGTCGGCAAGGTCAGTAAAAAGGATCTTCGCGAAACGATCGCCCAAAAAGTAAAGCCGGCTGAAATCAAACAATCTTAAAAAAGGAAGTGTTTACATTGGCTATACCGTCTATTCCCGCATATGCGCTGCCGACAGCGTCAGATATGCCTGAAAATAAAGTATCGTGGACGCTGAATCCGAAACGCGCGGTGCTTCTGATCCATGACATGCAGAATTATTTCGTCGATGCTTTTGCGAAAGGTGAGGCTCCGATCACGGAGGCGGCTCAGAATATCAAAAAAATAAAAGAGCAATGCAAAGCACTCGGCATTCCGGTGGTGTATACCGCGCAGCCGGGCAGCCAAGACCCGGCGGACCGCGCGCTGCTGACGGATTTTTGGGGGCCGGGGCTAAAAAGCGGGCCTTATGAAGAAAAGGTCATTCCGGAGCTTGCCCCGGATGATCAGGACATTGTCCTCACAAAGTGGAGATACAGCGCGTTTAAACGGACGAATCTCCTTGACATCATGCGTGAAAGCGGCAGAGACCAGCTCATGATTACAGGAATTTATGCACACATCGGCTGTCTCGTCACAGCCTGTGAAGCATTTATGGATGATATCCAAAGCTTCTTTATCGGAGACGCCGTTGCTGATTTTTCTTCAGAAAAACATAAGATGGCCATCGAATATGCGTCTCAGCGCTGCGCTTACACGGCTTTGACAAACGAAGTACTGGAGCTGCTGGGCGGCGCGCCGGTTTCTGAAGGAGAAGAGAAGGTTTCCGCCGTATTGACAAAAGACCGGGTGCGGGAACAAATTGCGGCGATTCTTCAAGAATCACCGTCTGATATTCCGGATCATGAAGACCTGCTGGACAGAGGTCTTGACTCCGTCAGAATCATGAGCCTTGTCGAACAATGGCGCCGTGACGGAGCTGAAGTGACGTTTGTGGAACTGGCGGAGAACCCGACGCTGGAAGAGTGGTGGAGACTTCTTTCTTCCCGATCTCAAAAAGTCTTGCCGAACGCAGATTATTTATAAAGGGAGAGAATAGAATGCATGATACACAACAGCTGCCTCTGACAGGCGCACAGGCCGGTATCTGGTTTGCGCAGCAGCTTGATCCTGATAATCCGATTTACAATACAGGCGAGTACGTTGAGATAAACGGCGCGATCGATGTGAACATATTTAAAACCGCTCTCGAACGCGTGCTGATGGAAGCCGCGTCATTACACGCCCGCTTCGAAGAGGGAGCAGACGGGCCGAAGCAGATCATCAATCCTCCATTTGAGGCTGCGATCGATGTCATAGATGTGAGTTCAGAAGCTGATCCGAAAGAGGCCGCACTCAGACTCATGCAGACAGATTTGGCTGAGCCCGTCGATATGGCGGCCGGGCCTTTGTTCCGCGACATTTTATTTCAGGCGGGACCGGAACGCTTTTTCTGGTATCAGCGCATTCACCACATTGCGATAGACGGCTACGGTTTTTCACTGCTGGCACGGCGTACGGCGCAAATGTACACCGCAATACGGGAGGGACGTCCGGATAAAGGGCGCTCCTTCGGCTCTTTGGAGGAGCTGGTAAAAGAAGAACAAGAATACCGCGCGTCTGATCAATTCCTGAGAGATCGGGAATTTTGGATGGAGAAATTTGCGGATGAACCTGATGTCGTCAGTTTGGCGGAAAGAGCGCCGAGAACGTCAACACGTTTTCGGAGAAGCACGGCTTATCTTTCTGAAACGGCTTTACAGCATGTAAAAGCGATTCCGAACTGGCATGAAGCCGTCACGGCCGCAGCGGCGGTATATGTCCACCGGATGACAAACGCGGGGGATATCGTACTCGGCTTACCGATGATGGGGCGGATCGGCTCGATTTCACTGAATATTCCGAGTATGGTCATGAATCTTCTGCCTTTACGGCTTTCTCTTCGCCCGGATATGAATTTTCATGAGGCCGTCAGCCAAGTGGCAAAAGAAATCCGAAACATCCGGCGCCATCAGAAATACCGCCATGAAGATATGCGCCGCGACCTTAAATTGCTCGGAGAAAATCGCAGGCTGTTCGGCCCGCAAGTCAATGTGATGCCGTTTGACTACGCGCTTGATTTCGCCGGAGCGCCGGGCGCCGTTCATAACTTATCAGCCGGGCCCGTTGATGATTTGTCAATTAACGTTTACGACAGAGCGGACGGAAGCGGAATGCGTGTGGACTTTGATGCGAATCCGGAAGTGTACAGCGCCGAAGATATTGAAAACCATCAAAAACGATTCCTGCTTCTGTTGGAATCCGCTGTGAAGGACCAGACACAAAAAATCGGCACACTCAACCTTCTGCTTGAAAGTGAACGTCTCCGCGTACTGGAAAGCTGGAATGACACGCGCAAGGCCGAGAAGCAGAAAAGTCTGCCGGAGCTGTTTTACGAACAGGCCGTAAAAACACCGGACCGGCCGGCAATCATCACCGAAAACGAAGAGCTCAGCTATGCCGAATTGAACAAGCGCGCGAACCAGCTTGCCGGCATGCTAAAGGAAAAGGGGCTGGGACCGGAACAATTTGCCGCTTTGCTGCTTCCGCGGTCACAGGAGTTGGCCGTGAGCATGCTGGCCGTTTTGAAAACGGGAGCCGCATACCTGCCGCTTGATCCTGATTTTCCTTCTGAGCGGATCACATACATGCTCAAAGATGCACAGCCTGCATGCCTGATTACAACGATGGAATTATCCGGCCGCATGCCGGAAGACAGTGATGCAAAAAGGATCATTCTCGATGACCTGGATACGGTAAAAACCGTTGCCGCTCAAAATGCTGACTGTCCCGCTCAGGCGGAATGTTCGCCTTTGCACCCCGCTTATATCATTTATACATCGGGCTCAACGGGCAAACCGAAAGGCGTAGTCGTCACATTAAAAAGCGTAAGCAATTTCCTCTTATCCATGCGGGAAATGTTCCCGCTCGGCGAACAAGACCGCCTGCTTGCCGTTACGACTGCGGCGTTTGATATTTCCGGACTTGAGCTCTTCCTTCCGCTCATCAGCGGGGCGGGGTGCGTCATCGCACGTAAAGAGACGATTCAGGAACCGCGGGCGCTTGCGCACATGATTCACTCATACGGTATTTCAATCATGCAGGCAACGCCGACATTGTGGCATTCATTAGTCACCAATGAACCGGATTCTCTCCGGGCGCTGCGGGTGCTTGTCGGAGGTGAGGCGCTTCCGAACGCGCTTATGCATGCTCTGCTTGAATCAGGCTGTACGGTGACGAATCTGTACGGGCCGACTGAAACAACAATCTGGTCGGCCGCACAGCCGCTTGCAAAAGACCATACGGGGGCGCCTCCGATCGGAACGCCGATTTGGAACACACGGGTATACGTGCTGGACGCCGCATTGCAGCCCGTCCCGCCGGGAGTCGCGGGCGAGCTTTATATCGCGGGTGAGGGGCTTGCCAGAGGTTATTATAACCGTCCTGATTTAACAGCTGAAAGATTCATTGCCGATCCGTACGGGCCCGCGGGCGCGAGGATGTACCGGACGGGAGATCTCGTGCGCTGGCGTGAGGACGGCTCGCTTGATTATATCAGCAGAGCCGATCACCAAATTAAAATCCGCGGGTTCCGGATAGAATTAGGAGAAATTGAGTCAGTGCTGTCGAAATACCCGGGTATTTCGCAGGCCGCCGTCATTGTCCGTGAAGACCAGCCGGGAGATAAGCGGCTGGCGGCTTACGCTGTCGCGGATCAGCCCCTTGATATCGGCGGACTTCGTGCATATATGGCCGAAAGCCTGCCGGATTATATGGTGCCGGGCGCGTTTGTACAGCTGAAAGAATTGCCGCTGACGCCGAATAAGAAGCTCGATCGCAGCGCTCTGCCTGCACCTGATTTTTCCGCTGTCCTGTCTGACAGAGGGCCGCGGACGCCGCAGGAGGAAATATTATGCGATCTGTTTGCCGAGGTTCTCGGTCTCGCGCGGGTCGGAATTGATGACGGGTTCTTTGAATTGGGCGGACATTCGCTCTTAGCCGGACGCCTGATGAGCCGGGTCCGGGAGACGATGGGCGCAGAGCTTGGCATCGGCCGTCTGTTTGATACGCCGACCGTTGCCGGGCTCGCCGCACAGCTTGACACCGCAAAGAGTGCGCGGCCTAAGCTCAAGCCGTTTGACCGGCCGGAGCACATCCCGCTGTCATTTGCGCAGCTGCGTCTTTGGTTTCTCTACTGTCTTGAAGGGCCAAGCCCGACTTACAACATTCCGGTGATTGTCCGCATGTCAGGCAAGCTTGACCAATCAGCGCTGAAACACGCCTTTTACGATGTTGTCAGCCGTCATGAAAGCCTGCGCACTGTTTTTCCGGAAAATAAGGGATCATCTCATCAGCTCATTTTATCTGCTGAAGATGCCCGCCCTGTGTTTACAGTGACACGTGCAGACAAAAACGAGCTCCAAGACATGCTTGCCGCTGCGGCACGATATCGGTTTGATCTCGCTAAAGAGCCGGCCGTCCGGGCTGAGCTGTTTGATCTTGGTGACGGCGAGTATACGCTGATGATTCTCCTGCATCACATCGCAGGTGACGGCTGGTCCTTGAATCCGCTCATGCGTGACTTATCCATAGCCTATATCGCCCGGCAAACAGGTGAAAAAGCAGAATGGGCGCCGCTGGCGGTTCAATATGCGGATTATGCGCTTTGGCAGCAGCAGCTTTTAGGCAGCGCGTCTGATTCTGAGAGCTTAATCGCGCGCCAGCTGGATTTCTGGAAGAAAACGCTTGAAAATGTACCGGATCAGCTGGAGCTGCCGTCTGATTTTCCGCGTCCTGCTGAATCAAGCTACAGGGGCGGCGTCATTCCGGTCAACATTGGCCAAGAGCTTCATGCCCGTCTTCTCTCACTTGCCAGAAATCAGCGCGTAAGCCTGTTTATGGTGCTTCAATCAGGGCTTTCCGCGTTACTGACCCGGCTCGGTGCAGGGACCGATATTCCGATCGGCAGTCCGATAGCCGGCCGCAGTGATGACGCATTGGGAGACCTTGTGGGTATGTTCATTAATACACTCGTACTGAGAACCGATACCTCTGGCGATCCGAGCTTTTGTGAGCTCCTTGAAAGGGTCAGGGAAATGAATCTCGCAGCATATGAACATCAGGACGTGCCGTTTGAACGTCTCGTGGAAGAATTGAATCCGGTTCGTTCCCGGTCAAGACATCCGCTGTTCCAAGTGATGCTCGCATTCCAAAATACGCCTGATCCTGTACTCAGTCTTCCTGATATGGAAACAAGTCTGCAAATCAGCAGTGTCGGATCGTCCAAATTTGATTTGACGCTGGAATTGGCTGAACAGCGCCATGACGACGGCACGCCTGCCGGTATTGAAGGCCTGCTGGAGTTCAGTACGGACTTATTCAGAAAAGAAACGGCTGAAGCACTTGCCGGACGCCTGCTTCTTCTGCTCGAAGATGCCGCATCACATCCGGATAAACCGATCGGAAGCTTAACCATTCTTTCTGATGAAGAGCGCCGGAAGCTTTTGCCGGTTAAACGGGCAAAACAGCATATTCAGCCTCGGCAGACACTGCCTGAATTGTTTGAAATACAGGCCGCCGCAAAAGCGGATGAAACGGCGGCAGTATTTGAAGAGAGCGGGCTCACTTATAAAGAGCTGAATGAAAGAGCCAATCAGCTCGCGCATATGATGATTGCCCGCGGCGTCGGCCCGGAGCAGTTTGTCGCACTGGCGCTGCCGCGTTCTTTAGATATGATTGTCGGGCTGTTAGCCGTCCTGAAGACGGGGGCAGCGTATCTGCCGCTTGATCCTGATTATCCCGCGGACCGCATCGCTTTTATGTTACATGATGCCAAGCCTGTATTTATGCTCACCAATCGTGAAGGCGCAAGTAAGCTCTCTATCGAAAGCGGCATGCCGGCCTTCATCTTGGATGATCCGCAGAACAAGGAAACACTTCGGCAATATGCCGTCACGAACCCTGAGAATGCCGACCGTATTCGTCCGCTGTCACCGCTTCACCCGGCCTATGTCATTTACACGTCGGGATCAACAGGTGTGCCGAAAGGTGTCATCATTCCGCACAGCAATGTTATCAGGCTGTTTGAGTCGACGCGGCATTGGTATCACTTTCATTCTGATGATGTATGGACGATGTTTCACTCCTACGCTTTCGATTTCTCTGTCTGGGAAATGTGGGGGCCGTTGCTTCACGGCGGACGTCTCGTCGTCGTGCCGCATGACATCAGCAGATCGCCGGCAGCGTTTTTACATCTCCTCGTGAAAGAGCGGGTGACCGTACTTAACCAAACGCCGTCAGCGTTTTACCAGCTGATGCATGCGGAAAAAGAACACAAAGAGCTGGGGCGTCAGCTCGCACTCAGATATATCATCTTCGGCGGCGAGGCGCTTGAGCTGAGCCGGCTTGAGGATTGGTACAGCCGCCACGCGGACAATCAGCCGGTGCTCGTGAATATGTACGGCATTACGGAAACGACGGTGCACGTCAGTTACCTTGAATTAGACAAAAACATTGCCGAACTGAAGGCAAACAGCCTCATCGGCTGCGGCATTCCTGATCTGAACGTATATGTGCTTGATGACCGGCTGGAGCCTGTGCCTCCGGGCATCACGGGCGAAATGTATGTGGCCGGAGGAGGCGTGGCACGCGGTTACTTAGGGCGGCAAAGCCTGACCGCCGAACGCTTTGTGGCTGATCCGTACGGCCCGCCGGGAACGAGAATGTACCGGACAGGGGATTTAGCCCGTCTGCGGACGGACGGTTCTCTTGATTATATGGGCAGAGCGGACCACCAGATTAAAATCCGCGGCTTCCGGATTGAATTGGGAGAAATCGAAGCGGTTCTCGTCAAACATCCGGATGTCGAGGATGCTGCCGTAGTCGTCCGTGAAGACCGGCCGGGAGATAAACGGCTGGCCGCCTACCTTGTCCGATCTGCCGGCAGCACCTTGGACACGGGGGACATGCGCCGGTTTGCCGAAGAAAGCCTGCCGGATTACATGGTTCCGTCAGCTTTTGTCAAAATGAATGAACTGCCGCTGACACCGAATGGAAAGCTTGACCGAAAAGCGCTCCCTGCGCCTGACTTCCAAACGGAGGTCACCGGCCGGGGACCGAGAACGCCGCAGGAAGAAATGCTGTGTGAGCTGTTCGCAGAGGTGCTTCACCTGCCGCGTGTCGGTATTGATGACAGATTCTTTGATTTAGGCGGCCATTCTTTGCTTGCGGTTCATTTAATGAGCCGTATTCGGGAAGCGATGGGAGCCGAGCTGAGTATCGGAACATTATTTGAAGCTCCTACGGTGGCAAGCCTTGCTGAAAGACTTGAGTCAGGAACGGGCACAAGCGCGCTTGATGTTCTTCTTCCGCTCAGAACGGCAGGAGAAGAAACACCGTTGTTCTGTGTCCATCCGGCCGGCGGTCTCAGCTGGTGTTATGCCGGGCTGATGTCTTCTTTAGAGGCTGATTATCCGATATACGGCTTACAGGCGAGAGGCATCGGAAAAAAAGAACCGCTTCCGCAAAGCTTAGATGACATGGCGGCGGATTATATTGAAAAAATCCGCACCGTGCAGCCGAAAGGGCCGTACCGTCTGCTCGGCTGGTCTCTCGGAGGGAATGTCATTCAGGCCATGGCGACACAATTACAGAGCCGGGGTGAAGAGGTTTCGCTTTTGGTGATGCTTGACGCGTATCCGAATCATTTTCTGCCGATAAAAAATGCGCCTGATGACGAGGAAGCCGTTATTGCGCTGCTTGCCCTGGGAGGGTACGACCCGGACAGCCTCGGGGATCAGCCGCTTGATTTTGACACCGCGCTGACCATTCTCCGCCGTGAGGGAAGCGCATTAGCCAGTCTGGACGAGTCAGTGATGATGAATCTGAAAGACACGTACGTTAATTCTGTCGGGCTGTTAGGAACATACAAGCCGAAGCCGTTCCACGGAGATGTGCTGTTCTTCAGATCCACGATTATTCCGGAGTGGTTTGACCCGATTGAGCCGGATACTTGGAAACCGTATATTACGGGGAAAATCGAGCGGTATGACTTAGACTGCCGCCATAAAGATATGTGCCAGCCGGGCCCGCTTGCCGACATCGGCGCGATTCTGGCAGAGAAATTAAACGGACGGCGTACAGTCCGGTAAAGAAAGGAAAGAGATGATATGACAAATCCATTTGAACGGGAAGACGGCTCATACCATGTGCTCGTCAATGCTGAAGGCCAGTACTCACTGTGGCCGGCCTATCTGGATGTGCCGGACGGCTGGGAAACCCGCCTGACGAATGAAACCCGCCCCGTTTGTCTCGAATATATTGAAACAAACTGGCGTGATATGAGGCCGGAAAGCCTGAAACAGGCCGAAGCCGCTAAAATGTAATAAGAAAAGCCTGCCGTTATTTCGGCAGGCTTTTTATGCGGACATCAGCCGTTAAGCTGTGTATGATCACAAAATGTATAAGGGTGGCCTTCTTCATTCGTGCACCATGACTGAGACAGAAAAGCCAAAAAGACCGCGGCCCACTGGTCTGCAAACTGGATTAAAATACCGCCGTCGTGCCACGTTCCGTTATCCTTCTTCCAGCGTGTATCAATTGGGTTTCCCTGATTCATATGAATATTATGCATGCCGTTTGTCGGCTTGAACCCGAAAATCTTATCAGCGCCCGGCTCCGGCCCGAATTTAGAGCCGTAAATATAGACGGTGGCTTTTTCTGATTTGGCTTTTTGCATGTACGTCTCAATAAAGTCATTTAAGTCATTATCCGGACCGGTGACTTCATGCGGGAGGGGCACCATGTTCCGGGGATCAAACAATCCGCCGCGGACATAATCCAGCGCCAGCTCACGGCTGGTTTCATCAATTGGGGTATATCCATACGGAATGTTGGGCAGCAGGGTGATCGCGCTTGCGTCAAAATGATCGCGTGCCGCATACAGAACCTCTGATTCTTTTGAATTTGACATGACATTGATCGCACAGCGATAGCGCGTATCAGGCTCGCCTAGCACCTCGACTTGAAAATGCGGAGAATCATCATCTGTTTCCCTTTTCATATCTGACACAGTGCCTTTTAATACACCATAGTGCTGAACAGCCATATGAATCCTCCTTTTTCTTCCGGGATATGAATTGATATTCGAGACAGGGGGCCGTTTTTCCTTTTATGAGAAAGAAAAAAGGACAGCCCGCTGATCAGGCTGTCCTCTTCAATATCTATTAAGCTTTTGCAGCCGAACCTTGCATTGCTTTTTCAGCAGGCACGTAGTCATAACCTAAGTCTTTGGCTACCGCTTCATACGTGACATGTCCGTTAGCCGTATTTAAGCCCGCTTTAAGCGCAGGGCTGTCTGCAATGGCTTGTGCCGCGCCTTTATTGGCGATTTGAAGCGCGTAAGGAACGGTTACATTCGTTAATGCGAGCGTAGACGTACGCGGTACGGCGCCCGGCATATTGGCGACAGCGTAGTGAACGACGCCGTGTTTTTCGTAAGTCGGATTATCGTGGGTTGTAATATGATCAACGGTTTCCACAATGCCGCCCTGATCGATGGCAACATCAACAATGACGGAACCCGGTTTCATTTGTTTAACCATTTCTTCCGTAACGAGAGTCGGCGCTTTGGCTCCCGGGATGAGCACGGCGCAGATCAGAAGATCCGCTTCCGCGACGGAATCTGCAATATTTACAGGGTTTGACATCAATGTTTTAATCTGATGCCCGAAAATATCATCAAGCTGACGCAGTCGGTCTGCGTTCAAATCGATCATTGTCACATCGGCACCGAGTCCGACAGCCATTTTCGCGGCATTTGTTCCGACGCCGCCCCCTCCGATGATCGTGACTTTTCCGCGGGATACACCCGGTACGCCGGCTAATAAAATTCCTTTTCCGCCCTTTGGTTTTTCAAGAAACTGAGCCCCGATTTGAGCGGCCATTCTGCCGGCCACTTCGGACATCGGCGTAAGCAGCGGAAGGGAACGTCCGTCCGTTACCGTTTCGTACGCGATAGCTGTCACGCCTTTTTCTGTAAGCGCTTTAGCTAATTCCGGCTCTGCAGCTAAATGAAGGTAAGTGAATAAGACCAGACCTTGACGGAAATACGCATATTCTTCAGCCAGCGGTTCTTTTACCTTCATGACCATTTCCGCATCCCATACTTGCTTTCTGTCCTCCAGAATTTCCGCCCCTGCTGATACGTAATCTTCATTTGTAAAGCCGCTTCCGAGTCCCGCTCCGGATTCCACAAGAACCCGATGGCCGTTTCCGATAAGCTGTGAAACGCCTCCAGGTGTTAATGCCACTCGATTTTCATTGTTTTTGATTTCCTTTGGAACCCCGATAATCATGTCTGTTTCCCCCAATGTTTGTGTGATGCTTCAAGTGTAGCGCGATTTTTGCGAAAATTCTTTGTTTGAAACAGAAAATAAAAAAACACGGATTTGTGAAATTTCACGAACCCATGCTGCGAAGTTTGATATCAAGGTAAATCGTAAACTTTTCATTCACATTTTTTAAGTCGATTTCTGCGATCTGGCTGATTCTTTTCAGCCTGTAATTCAATGTATTGACATGGATGTTAAGCGCTTTAGCGGCGGTGTTGACGTTGCTGTCGGCATCAATAAAATGTTCGAGCGTTTTTACCATATCGGCTTGGTGCTCCCTGTCATACTGCTCAAGCTTTGAGAGAGAATAGTTCATATAGCCGCTGTGCTTGCGTTTTTCATCCAACACATCCAGGTACTGATAAATGCCGAGTTCCGAAAAGCTGAAAAGGTGTTTGGTTTCTCTCACAAACCGCTCTTTCGCTTTTAATACGGAAAGCGCTTCCTGATAGGAGCGGTAAACATAAGAAATCGATTCGTAAATACCGCCGACCGCAATCGACGCATCCTCAATTTTATATCGTTCCTTCAGCTGTTTTTGAATATGAAGGGCGAAGTGCTTTAAATCTTTAAAAGGCTGATCGGTTTTCGGCGCGGCTAATAAGATTAATTCATTTGAATCAACAGTCGCCAGCATGACATGAATCTGCTGTGTCGTTTCCTGCAAATATTGCAGCTGCTGTTCCGTCTTTTCAGTCAGCTCATCATGTAAACGGATGATCATGACGCTGAACACGGACGGCAGCGCCATCCCGAGCTTATGAAACCCTTCGGCCATTTCGGCTTCCTGATAAATATGGCCGGTCAGCATTTTCCAAAAAAACTCCTGGCCCCGCTCTTCGATTTTCGTTTTGCGGATCTGCAGGTGCAAAAGCTTGTTCCGCACCGCTTTGGCTGCCAGCTGAAGTGTCTTCAGATCCTCGTCATTGAGCTTTTTTTTGATCTCAAGCGCCCAAATAAATCCGAGAACCTGACTGTTTTTCCAGATGGAAATCGCCACGCGGTTGCTCAGGCCCACCTCGTCAATTTCTTTCACTTTGATCGGCTGGTCCGTTTTTAAAAGGGCCGGAATGGTTCCGTCTTTCCAGAGTTTGTTGATGACTTTTTCCGGCACCCTCCGCCCGATAATCGTCGACGTCCGGGCCGGATCTGTACAATCGCTGTGCGTGCTGTATGCAAGCAGTTTATGATTAACGTCTTCTATTGTAATGGGGCATTGAAGAACTTCACTGATATGGTCGGCAACATCTTCAAGCCTGTCGAAACTGTACTTAAATGGATCCTTTGGATTGGTCATCTGTATCCCTACTTTTTCATAGCTTCATATCTTGATCTTACCATCTTGCTTTTCAGACTGAAAGGCATCTTTGCAGGGAAATGGACTAGGACAATAAGATCATTCGATGAAATCGAAAATAATAAGAAAATCATACTACTGTATTTACAAAATGTGTAAATATGCCGAAAAATCCAATATATCATAAGACTCATTTTGTAAAATTAAAACAGATTTGTTTGACTGTACCGAATGGTTGTTTTTATAATAATGACGTTCAAAAAATAAGTGAATTAGCCCATATTTAGGCTGATGACACAGGAGGGTATAAGGAATATGTCTGGATTAATTCGTGTCACACCCGAAGAGCTAAGAGCGATGGCTAAGCAATATGGCGTTGAAAGTCAGGAAGTCATGAATCAGGTTGACCGCCTGAACCGCATGATTTCTGATTTGAAAGGCATGTGGGAAGGTGCTTCAAGTGAAGCATTTGCGGATCAATATGAGCAGCTGAAACCTTCATTTATTAAAATGTCTGAATTGCTGCAAGATGTGAATCATCAGCTCGATCAAACGGCAAATACGCTTGAGTCTACTGACCAAGATATCGCTAACCAAATTCGCGGATAATAAGATGAATGAAGAAACGGAGCGCCTGATTCAATCAAGAAGACGGCGCTCTTTCTATGTAAGGGTGATATGAATATGTATATCGATATTACAATAGATTTAACACATTATAACGGCAGCGTCTTCGATCTCAGATTGTCAGATTACCATTCTGTGAAAAAAGTCATTGATATTGCCCGGCAGGCTCAGCATGTATCCGTTCCGCCGCGTGAAGGCTATTGGATCAGAGTGGTCAATAAAGAAGCGGTTTTTTCCGGAGAACAAAAGCTATCTGACTGCGGCATTACGAACGGAGACCGCCTTGAAATTTTATGAAAGGACATGGTGGAATGACAGGTCATAACAGATCTTATTTAGAAACAGAATTAGACGCCGTCCGGGAAGAAACCGAATCAGGCTTCACGTTCACCTTCCAGCGGGAAAAAATCAAGCTTCTTGACGGGCTGGAAGCAAACGTGATTAAAGATGCTGATCCTTTTTTTCAAAAAGAGGTCTCAGTTTCAGAAGACGAAGTAACCATCACAATCAAACCTCCTTCTTCTTATCAGGCTTTCCGCTATATAAAAGGAAAAGATAAAAAAAGCAGGTGGCAATTTGCCTACCGTCTCGTCCAAGCCGTGAAACAGCATAAGCTGAAACGTCTCAATCTGATTGCCGCCCCTGAAAATATCGTGTTTGATAAAGCGCTGACGCCTTACTTTCTTCATTACGGCGTAAAGGAGAGCCTTCCGCCTTATGAGGAAGATAGAGAAAGGGTGTTAAAAGAGCTCAAAGCCTGTGCGGCGCTTGCAGCTGACGGGGCGTACACCTTCGATGAATATTTGAAGTACAAGGAGACGCTTCACTTCTCTCCTGAGGTGAAAAGCGTGCTAGAGGCGGAGACGATTGAAGAACTGGAAGAAACCATTCAAACCGCAATTGATTCCCTCGAAGAAAGGGACAAGACATACATAAAACTGCCGAAAAAGAAATGGAAAATCCAAAGATACGCCGGTCTGGCGCTTGCCGTCCTCCTTGTGCCGACACTTCTTTACTCCTTATACGTTCTGTTTTTCGCCCAGCCGAAGCAAGAGGCAATTACGGAAAGCAACCGCTATTTTTTAAATCAGCAGTACAGCAAAGTCATTGACACACTCGCTAAATACGATGCGGAAAGCCTCCCGGAATCTGTCCAGTACGAGCTTGCTTCCTCTTATGTGGCAGTTGAAAATCTGAGGGAAGAGCAGCGGAAAAACATCGGGAATCTGGTGACGCTGCAATCAGACCCGAAGCATTTCCTTTATTGGATTGATATCGGCAGAGGGGAAAATGAAGAAGCCATCAAAATCGGCCGCAATCTTGAGTACAACCCGTACATCTGGCTCGGACTTACAAAATATAAACAGCAATTATTAGCGGATGACAGTATGAAAGACGACGAAAAGCAGAAAGAACTGGACGCCGTGGAAAGCGAGCTTGCGAAGGCGAAAAAAGAGGCGGAGGAGCAGCATAAAGAAGCGGAGGAAAACGGTGACACCGCCGAAGCTTCCGCCGGACAGGATGAAAGCAAACAAGACAAAGCGAAAGATAACAAAGAGAACAACAAGAAAGATGAGAAAAAAGATGAAAAAAAATAACAGCACACATCAAATGGCCGCAGGTAACGATCAGGCTGTCAGGAGGTTCGCCATATGAGTCTGTTATGGGTCTTTTACCGAGAGCACGTACAAAAGATTCAGCTGTCTGAACTCCCGCCGTCTCAGCCGATTACGATCGGTCCGGATATGAAAGATACAATCACGGTCGGCACACTTCCGTTACGGCAAAACGCCGCAACCCTTTATCGAAAAGAAACAGATCGTTATGATGTTTTCCTGGGAAATAACTGTGCCGGCGAATTGACAATAGGAAATGAAATGCCCTGCCGGATTGAAGAAGAGATGATGCGGCTTCTGCTCACCCCTGACCGGGAAGAATCCTCCGTCTATTTTATCGGCGGGAAGGATGAGATCGTTTTCTCATCAGAAACAGAGGAAGCGGATATATACAAAGAGCCGTCCTCCGCTCAAACAGGGGCTTTTTATCTGCGAAAGTCGGCAGGATGCTGGTCTGTTGTCCCTGATGGCCAGGACGTTTATGTGAACGGAAAGCTTGCAGAAGCTCCCGAAAGGCTCCGCACGGGAGATGAGCTGCTGTGGAATTTTCTGCGTGTGAGGCTGACGGAGGACGACCTTTTAGAAGTCGTTCATCACGAAAAGCTTCAAACCGGTTTAACCAAAACGGTAAAACCAAGCACCGAAATGAAAAAGAAATACCCGCAATACCGAAGAACGCCGCGCATGGTCTACGATCTTCCAGAAGACCGCGTTTCATTCAGCTTTCCCTCGCAGGAAAGCGAACAGAATAACCGGGGGCTGTGGCTCGTCATTCTGCCTCCTTTGGTCATGCTGATTGTAATGGGGGTTGTCGCCATTATACAGCCGAGGGGCATATTCATCCTTGTCTCTTTGGCGATGTTTATGATGACTCTCATTACGTCCACCGTGCAGTATTTCCGTGAAAAAAACCAGCGGAAAAAACGGGAGGAAAAACGGGAGCGTGTGTACAAGCAGTATTTGGAAAGCAAACGAAAAGAGCTTCAGACGCTGTCGGAAAAACAGCTGCAAGTGCTGACGCATCATTTTCCCCCGTTTGAAAAAATGAAATATTTAACTTCTGAAATCAGCGGCCGCATTTGGGAGAAATCGCTGGAAAGCAGGGATTTTCTGATGCTTCGGCTTGGAACGGGCACGGTCCCGGCAAGCTACGAGATTTCAATGAGCGGCGGAGACCTGGCGAACCGTGATGTGGATGACTTGATGGAGCAGTCGCAGCACATGCAGCGTGTGTATAAAGATATCCGCCATGCGCCCGTGACCGTTGATTTACAAGAAGGGCCGATGGGGCTTGTCGGGAAACCCCAGATCGTCAAAAATGAAATTCACCAGCTGATCGGCCAGCTCGCGTTCTTCAACAGCTACCATGACCTGCGGTTTGTCTTTATCTTTCATGAGGACGAATATAAGGAATGGGAATGGATGAAGTGGCTGCCGCAATTTCAGCTGCCTCATATGTATGCGAAAGGATTTATTTACAATGAACAGACCCGCGATCAATTGTTATCGTCCATTTACGAGCTGCTGCGTGAGCGGGATTTGGAAGAAGATAAAGAAAAGAAGATCTTCCAGCCGCATTTTGTCTTTGTCATCACAAATCAGCAGCTGATCGCAGAGCACGTCATTTTAGAATATATCGAAGGCCGGCATGAGCATCTCGGCATCTCGGCAATCATCGCTGCGGAAACGAAGGAAAGCCTGGCGGAAAACATTCACACCCTCGTCCGCTACATTAATGAAGATGAGGGAGACATTCTCATTCAGCAGAAAAAAGCGGTACAGATCCCGTTTAAGCTGGACAGGCACGAACGGACAAACAACGAGCGGTTTTCCCGGACGCTTCGGACATTGCACCATCAGGTCGGAATGACGAATTCCATTCCTGAAACGGTCTCATTTCTGGAGCTGTTTCATGCGAAGGAAGTAAAAGAAATCGGCATCAGGCAGAAGTGGGAGACAAGTGAGTCTGCAAAATCGCTGGCTGTTCCGATCGGCTATAAAGGAAAAGACGACATCGTCTATTTAAACCTGCATGAAAAAGCGCACGGGCCGCACGGATTGCTGGCGGGAACGACCGGCTCCGGGAAAAGTGAATTTCTGCAAACGTACATCCTGTCATTGGCCGTTCACTTCCACCCGCATGAAGCGGCGTTTTTGCTGATTGACTATAAGGGCGGAGGAATGGCCCAGCCGTTTCGCAAGATGCCGCACCTTCTCGGGACCATCACGAATATTGAAGGAAGCAGAAACTTCAGTATCAGGGCGCTTGCATCCATTAAGAGCGAGCTGAAAAAACGGCAGCGGCTGTTTGATCAATATCGCGTCAATCACATCAATGACTATACAAAGCTGTATAAACAGGGAGAAACGGATATACCGATGCCGCACCTGTTTTTGATTTCAGATGAATTCGCCGAGCTGAAAAGCGAAGAGCCTGACTTTATCAGGGAGCTTGTCAGCGCGGCCCGCATCGGACGGAGCCTTGGTGTGCATTTAATTCTCGCCACGCAAAAGCCGGGCGGCATCATTGACGACCAAATATGGAGCAACTCACGCTTTAAGGTCGCGCTGAAAGTGCAGGATGCAAGTGACAGTAAAGAAATCCTGAAAAACAGTGATGCGGCGAATATTACGGTCACCGGACGCGGCTACTTGCAAGTCGGAAATAACGAAGTGTATGAGCAGTTCCAGTCTGCCTGGAGCGGCGCCCCTTACATGGAAGATGTATACGGCACCGAGGATGACATTGCCATCGTTACCGATACCGGCTTAATTCCGCTGTCTGAGGTGGATGCGGATGATGCGGCGAAAAAAGACGCCCCGGCAGAAATAGAAGCCGTAGTCGAAGAAATCGAGCGGATTCAAAATGAAATGGGCATTGAAAAGCTGCCGAGCCCGTGGCTTCCGCCGCTTGCCGAACGTATCCCGCGCACGCTTTACCCTGCGCAGGAAAAAGACCGCTTCTTCATCGCCTGCGTGGATGAGCCTGATCAGCAAAGACAGGCGCCTCTCGCTTATACGATGATGGATGACGGCAACATCGGCATTTTCGGCTCATCCGGCTACGGCAAGTCAGTGGCTGCCATCACCTTCCTGATGAACTTCGCGGAAGGATACACGCCGGAAGAGCTTCATATGTACATCTTTGATTTCGGAAACGGCACGCTTTTGCCATTGGCAAAGCTTCCGCACACCGCAGACTATTTCTTAATGGATCAAATGAGAAAGATCGAAAAATTCATGATCCGCATCAAGGAAGAAATCGAGCGGCGGAAACGGCTGTTCAGAGAAAAAGAAGTCAGCCATATCAAAATGTACAATTCGCTCAGTGAAGAAGAGCTGCCGTTTATATTTATCACAATTGACAATTTCGACATCGTAAAAGATGAAATGCATGAATTAGAAACGGAATTTATCCAGATTTCACGCGACGGGCAAAGCTTAGGCATTTACTTCCTGCTGACCGCAACGAGGGTAAACGCCGTCCGCCAGTCGCTGTTAAACAACATAAAAACGAAAGTCGTCCATTATTTAATGGATCAGTCAGAAGGATACTCCATTTACGGGCGTCCGCCGTTCAGTCTCGAACCGATCCCGGGCCGCGTCATGATCCAAAAAGAAGAACTGTATTTCGCGCAAATGTTTCTTCCGGCTGAAGCGGAAAATGACCTCGAGATGTTCCAGGCGCTGAAAGATGATGTCAAAGCATTAGCTGAACGCCACGCCGGAACAGCCGGCCCAGACCCGATTCCGATGCTTCCGGATAGGCTGACGGCCGGCGAATTTTCACTCCGTCTCGGCCCGGAACAAGAACCGTTCCGCATTCCTGTCGGGCTTCATGAGGAAAAGGTCAGCCCTGTGTACTTTGATCTGGGCAAAAATAAACATTGTCTTATTTTGGGCCAGACACAGCGTGGAAAAACAAACATCCTGAAAGTGATGCTGAATCACCTGCTGCGTGAAGGTACGGAACGGGTCGGGCTGTTTGACTCGATTGACCGCGGACTGTCGCAGTATGCGCAGGAAACAAAGGTCAGCTATCTGGACACAAAAGAAGACGTCCGGCAGTGGATCGAAACGGCAGAAGCCATTTTCACGGAGCGCGAAGCTCAATATGCGCAGGCCGTCAAAAATGGCGATGTGCACAAACTCAGTTTCTCTCCGGTCGTGTTAATGGCTGACGGCATTACAAGATTCCAGCAGACGATCGACACCGCCATTCAGGACAAGCTGGCGATGTTTATGAAATCGTACGCGCATGTGGGCTTCAGTTTTATCCCGGCGGGCAATCACAGCGAATTCTCAAAAGGCTATGATTCCTTAACGACGGAAATGAAACAGATCCGCCACGCAATGCTGCTTGTGAAAAAATCCGAACAAAATGTCATTCCGCTGCCTTACCAAAGGCAGGAACCGGACATTCAGCCGGGCTTCGGCTATTTGGTTGAAAACGGGAAGGAGCAAAAAATCCAAATACCTTTATGTTCAGCGGAAAGGGAGGCCGTCAGATGACTGAACAACGAAAAAGCCTGATCAAATTAATAGCCGCGGTCGTCATCATTCTGCTGCTGCCGGTGCTGTTTTTCCGGTTTATCGGTGATGACCCGGGAAAACAAAAAATCAACGCCACCCGCCAAATCGCAGTCGTGAATGAAGACATGGGCTTACAAACAGATGAAAATGAGGAAGAGGAATCCGTCCATTTCGGCAAAGAAGTAGCGGCCGCTCTCGGCGGCCGTCCGGATTATTCATGGACGGTTGTCAACAGGAGCGCGGCTGAAAACGGTCTGGCGGCTAAGAAGTATGACGCCGTCGTTTACATTCCATCCGATTTTTCAAAAGATATCTTAAGCTATGACAAGGAGCGTCCGCAAAAAGCCACGCTGACATTCAATATTCAAAGCAACCTGAACGCCGTCAACAAAGAAAAGGTGCAGCGTGAGCTAGAAGACGCCCAAAAATCAATGAATAAAAAAATGTCAGCATTATATTGGAATTTCGTCTCACAAAAAGTGAACAATGTCCGAGGCGATTTTGACAAGATCGTCAATAAAGAATCAGAGTTTCAAAACGTCATGTACAACTTTTACAAGCCGAGCTCCAATGACTTGGCAGGTGAAATCAAGCGGCAAAAAGATCTGATTGACGAACTGAAAAAATCAATGAATGAAGCGCAGGGCGCGGCAAAAGAAAAATTGACCTCGGCAGATGAAGCCAAAACCACGCTCAAAGACTTTGCCGATACGGTCGAGCGCTATAAACAATATCAAGAAAATCAGAAAAAACTGCTGATGGCCGCGCAGGAACAAAATCAAAAGCAAATCACAACAGGACTGAATGCCATTAAAGCACAGCAGGCCGCCAACCAGTTCAGCACGATGATGAGCGGGCTGTCTTCAGGCATAAACCAGGCGCAGACACAGCTTGACCAGACGGGATCGGCTCTTCTTGCCGCCCAACAGGTGAGAGAAGCGCAGGTTCCTGAGCAGGAACACGGGATGGCAGATATTCAATCCAATTTACTGAACAATTATTTGACTCAATATAAAGCTCAAGCAAGATTTGAAACACTGAACAGCATCCAAACCCTTATGAAAAGGGATCGGCAGGCATTAACCGTTCCGGAAAAGGACCCGGGTGATGACGGCTCGGATGAACCGAAAGAAGAAGAAAAACCGGAAGAAGAAAAACCCGGCGATTTGAAAATTGACCTTGACGATCAGCGTGACGAATTAAAGCGCATCTCCGCTGAAATCAATCACATTTCTGACGGATTAAAAGAACCGGAAAAAGAAAATCCGGCCCCTGAAAAACCGGGCCAAGGCGATGACGGTGAAAACTCCGGCGATACCGATCCGAATAACGGAACGAATCCCGGAGAAGACGGAAAAACGGAAGACGGTACAAAAGAAGAGCAGCCTGCTTCCGATAACACAAGCGATCAGGAGCCAAAAACCGTCCAAACCGCCACTGCCGCTAAAAACGTCATTCCGCCTGCTGATGAGCCGGCAGACGATCCGAACGATTCTGAAGGGGACGGCGGCACAGACATATCTGAGGCGAAAGAAAGGCTGAACCAAGCCGCAGAGCGGATTCAGCAAATTGAAAAAGAGCTGGAAGAAAAACAGCAGACTCATAATGAAGAACTGAAAAAACGTCTCGATGCTCTTGATGAAGAAATCCAAGGCCTTAAAAAGCAGATTGCCAAAGTTGAAAAACGGGCGGAGAAATTACAGGAAGATCTTGAAAAAACAGTAGAAAAGAGAAAACAAGACTTCAATACCATTTACAGAATGATTGTAAGAACAGAACAGAACATTTTGAACTACCCGTCATTGGATAGCGGCCGCAAATCTGCTCTTGAACAGATATTTGCCGCTGATATCAATACAAAAGAAATATCCGATTTAATGAGTTACTATAATGATTTATCCCTGTATGAGGCGACACTCTATCACTCTCTTGACGCGGGCTCGCTGCCTGATGTGAAAAACAGGGTGCTGAAAGCCCAGCAAGGCGAAGTCCAAACCGTTCTCGCGATCAAACCGGAAGAAACGGCAAGCTGGGAAAATCTGAAAAACAACAAAATGCAGACAGATGAAGACATCAGCAATTTCATTAAAGGCATGACCGAATTCTCGGATAACTACAGCTCGTATATCAGAGATGAACAAGCCGGAGTGCTCGATGAGCTCGCCAGCATTTCAGACAGCGCGGCGAAAGCATCCGATCAGCTGGCTGAAGGCGCCGTGCAGGAAGCGGCCGCGTTCAGCGGAGACGGATTAACCGGAACGATGGCGCTCGGCGCTCAGGATACCGTCGGCCGCGAAGTCCTGCAAATGTCTGACACGATGGGCCATCTGTCAGAACGCCAGTCCGGCATCATCAGCTATACCGACAATATGCAGCAAAGCGTAAATGACGTCCAGCAAAAAGCGGACACCCTGAACAGTAACTGGGGCAAAAACGTCAATTCCACGAAATTGATCAGAAATGACGTGTACGGCATTTTAGGGAACGCGCTCGTTGACGGACAGGAAAACGGCTACGTTTACGATTATCTCGCCAACCCGCTTAAAATCAGCGGTGAGGTGCCGGAAGACCGGGTTCAGAATGTTCCGCCGGTCGTCATTTTGGTGATCGTCCTGATCAGCAGTCTTCTGATCGGCTATTTCAGCTCGTATTATCAGCAGGCGCCGCTTCTTGTCAAAGGCGCGCTCTTTGGGATTTTAAACATTATGGTCGGATTGATGATCAGTCTGTTCGGTCTGAATATCTACTCGCTTCCGGACGATCAGACGATTAAATGGTCAGTCTTTACGATTCTCTTGCTTGCGGCGAGTTCAGCTTTTATCCGGGCAGCCTTTGTCTTCAGCTCGATTACCGGATGGATCGCATCATCAGCGCTCATTCTCTTTTATGTGGCGCCTTTGATCGACCTGATTATGCCGAACTTCACCTTTGACAGTCCGGTTTCGAAAGTCTATATCGATATTCAATACGGAACGGGCCATCTGTTTGCGATGGGGGTAACGGTTCTTGCGATCATTACGCTGATTGCGGCGGCGCTTCCGCTCGTCATTCGGCTGTTTGCGGAAAAAACGGAGGAAAGTGATCAGTCTTATGAGGCGTAACACGTTCATGGAAAAAGGATTGCTGCTGTTTGCTCTCTCCTTTTTCCTTTTCCTTCCCCAAGCCGCAGCCGCGAATGAGGAAAATACTGATGTCAAGCCGAATGAATATGAAAAGAAAGACATTGAAATTCGTACGGATTACCTGCACGACGATGCCTACTCTGAGGAAAAAACGGCGCTTCCGAAAGAACAGAAGGATATCACCTTTGATCAGCCGGCCGAAAACCCGGATGACAAACTGATATCAAATTTGTTTACATCGTCAGACACGGAGCCGAATACGATCAAAGCGCAATCGAAAAAACTGGGTATCACATTTGCCGAGCCGGCGGTGAGGCGTACCTCGGCAGATATGGAAACGGAAGAGAAAAAGACTTCTTTTCTGCTGCCTGTCATTTATGCCGTCTTGATACTCCTCGGGATTGCGGCCATGATCTATCTGATCCCGAAAGTCACGGCGCAGGAAAAGGCAAAGCGGTAAACGGATCGCTTGTGTTTGCGGGAAGACAGCCCGTAAAATAAGAAAAAAAGGAGGAGTTTCATGCAGTTTTTTCTTATAACAGGCGCGTCAAAAGGCTTGGGCCGGGCACTTACGGAACAGGCGCTTCAAGAAGGAGCCGAAGTCGCCGCGCTTTCAAGAACGATAAGCGGGGAAAAGCGCGAGGGACTGACAGAATACAGTGTTGATCTAACCGACCTGGCAGATACCGGGCGGCAGATGAAGGCGATTCTTGATCAAGCAGAGGAGAAGGGGTACTCCGCCGTCACACTGATCAACAATGCCGGAATGGTGGAACCGATCAAGCGGGCGAAAGAGGCTTCCGCCGAAGAATTGAACCGTCATTACACCCTTAATCTGACGGCGCCCGTTTTGCTCAGCCAAATGTTCACAAAGCGTTTCGAAGCGTTCAGCGGCAGCAAAACAATTGTCAACATCACATCGGGCGCGGCGAAAAATCCTTATAAAGGCTGGAGCGCGTATTGCAGCTCAAAAGCGGGGCTTGATATGTTTACGAGAACATTCGGGTTTGAACAGGAAGATGAAGAGCTGCCGGTCCGCATGATCTCATTCTCGCCGGGAGTGATGGATACAGACATGCAGGCTGTCATCCGTTCTTCGTCAAAAGAAGATTTCCATGACATCGAACGGTTCCGCAATCTGAAAGAAACGAAAAACCTCAGAAGTCCTGAATACATCGCCGGCGTCATTCACTCACTGATCGCGGGCGAGCCGGAAAACGGACGGATATACGATATCAAAGAATTTTTGTAGAGCAGCGTTCACGCTGCTCTTTTTTGTTTGTACAATCACTTCGGAGTCCGGCGGCATATGATGAATGAAACAACGTATAAGGGGTATAAGAAATGTATCAGATGAATTGAGTTTCTTCTCGATTTATGTTAGGATTCTAAAAATATAAATAAGGAGGGGTTTCCATGAGAAATGTAACGTTAATGGATGTCTTCACCCATCCAATCGCACAAAAGTATTTACAGCGTTCCGGTGTCGCCCATGCGATCGCCTGCGCGTTTCATGCATACCGTCTTGCCGTAAAAGCAGGTGTCAGCCCGGATCTTGCGGCGAAAGCGGCTTTACTGCATGACGTCGGCCATTATGAATGGTACACAGACGGCAAATGGGATTATGAAAAGTACAGAAGAAACGATATCCATGCCATTAAAGGCGCGGAACGGGCGCATAAGCTGCTCATCCGGCTCGGTGAAGAACCGAAAGCGGCGAAGGACATTGCGCTGGCGATTCTGCTTCACACCGATTCCTATCTGCCTGAAGGCGAACTGGACAAGAATACGCTCCAGCAAATCGTGAAACAAGCGGATGAACTCGATGAAGAACCCGGCGGACATCACCATTACCGCCAAATGGATCACACAGCCGCGCTCAAACAAATCCAAAAGCTTGATCAGTTAATTGACCAAGCCCAATATCCCATAAGAAGCTCAGTCTAGGCCACTCATGCGGCCTTTTCCGCTTACATAACTCCGCATGCTCACTAACACCTTTTCCGCTCCGATAGACGTACTGTGTCAAAGCCTTTGTCCGCTGCATATGCTGAAGGAAAACATAGTAAAGGGGATCAGCGAAAATGGCCCATCAAGGAAGCCCGCAAATCGTCTCGTTAGTGGACCCTTACGTTTATCAGACCATCCATAAGCTTATCGGCTCAAGGTTTATTATTCAAACCGTCAGACGCATTATCAGAGGACGGCTGATTGATGCCACTCCGGATCACATCGCCATTGAAGAAACGCATGACCGTATATTTTATATCAGAAACCGCCATGTGGTTTCCGTCATGCCTGATTATACCGAACGCGTGTAACAGCCCGAATAAGGCGCAAACCGGAGGCGGCTCTATAGAACCCCGGTGCGTCTTCTTTTTGAGATACATAGATGCACGGCGGCTTTTTTTGGTACAATCACAGTACAAGTTCACATGACAATAGGAGGAAACCGCTTGTTGAAATCAAAGGTCCATTTTTGGACGCTGCAAATTTTGCTCGTTTTGCTCATTATTTACGTATCAACGAAAGTCTCGTTTATTTTTCAGCCGTTTTTCGGTTTTATCACCACTCTGTTTTTCCCGATTTTGATCTCGGGCATTTTGTTTTTCATTTTTAATCCGATCGTGCGCCTGCTTGAGAAAAAAATCCCCCGGACATTGGCGATCCTGCTTATTTATCTCGTTTTCATCGGCCTGATTGCCTTTATGTTCACCGCCATCGGACCGATTGTGGCTTCCCAGGTCACGGGGCTGATTAACAATTTCCCTGATTACATTCATCAGATTCAAGTCTTGACGGCGCAATTATCCCATTCCAAATGGTTTACGTGGATGATGACGCAGGATTATGTGTCGATAGAAAAAATCCAGCAGTCTCTGACGGGATTTTTACAAAGCCTTCCGCAAAATATTACGGCAAGCCTGTCGGCCGTGTTCGGCGTCGTTACGAATATCACGCTTGTCGTGATCACCGTTCCGTTCATTTTGTTTTATATGCTGAAGGACGGCCGGCGGTTTCCGCTCTTGGCAGTCAAAATCCTGCCTTCTTCCTACCGGGCGGAAGGCAGGAAAATATTTAACGACTTATATGTCACATTGGCCGCCTATTTCCAAGGCCAGCTGCTGATTTGTCTCTTTGTCGGAACGGCATGCTTTATCGGATATTGGATCATCGGCCTGCAGTATGCGTTAATTCTCGGGATGGTGATCGCCGTCACCAATATCATTCCGTACTTGGGGCCGTTTCTCGGGGCGGCGCCCGCGGTGATTATCGCGTTTATGGATTCGCCGGCTAAGGCGCTGTTTGCCGTTATTGTTGTCGTTGTCGTCCAGCAGCTTGACGGGAACCTGCTTTCTCCGCTTGTCATTGGGAAACGGCTGAATACCCACCCGCTCACCATTATTCTTCTGCTTATCGGAGCGGGCAGTTTCGGCGGCATTCTCGCAATGATTCTGGCCGTGCCGGTTTACGCGGTTTTAAAAGCTTTTGTCTTAAATATCGTCCGGCTTATCAAACTTCGTCAGCGGTCAAAGCTCGAAGACAGCCGCAAGCCGAAATAAAAACGGGCACAACTCCCGATGCAGCGCATAAAATGCTGTAAAGAAAAGCGGAGGTGTGGGTATGCCTGCAATTGTGGGACCGATTTATATTATGAGTTTAGCCGGAGACGCTGCGGCGAGCTTCGGTGACGTGTTTGCCATTTCTCCCAAAGCCGTTGACCACTCAGGCGCGGGGGCAGGGGCGTTTCATTCCGGAGATTTTATCAAAGTCACTAATAAATTCAGCAAAACGCGCTTTGAAGACATCGATGTGTTTGACGAACCTGATTGGTTCAACGCGTGACAGCCTCCTTTTAGGAGGCTGTCGCTTTTTTGTAGTATAATAGAATCAGTCTTTATAAAAGGGGAATTTTTATGAAAATCAGAAAAGCGAATATTACCGTGCAGTCCGGAATGATCGGTGATGTATATCTGCATGAAAATAAAAAAGAACAGCATACCCTTGTAGCCGTTCCGGAACTTGAGTGGAGCACGATCATTTCCTATGAGGAAGAGAAAAAGGCGCTGGCGCAGCGGCTTTTACAATCGTTCAGCAAGCTGATTGAAGAAGAGCCCGCCGGAGAGCTCGCCGGCAAGATCTCCCATTGGGTGGCTGAAATGTAACGAAGCGGTTTACCGCGTCCCGTCCGGGGCGATAATTGTAAAACAAGCTGAGGAGGGACAGGCCGATGAGCGACAAAACGGTTGACCTTTATTTACAGCAGGGGATGTACGGCCCTCTGCAGACGAAACCGGATGAACGCCATTTATTTTTAGGCTCGCTGCGTGAAAGAGTCATCATTGCCCTGACGAAGGGACAGGTGCTGCAAAAGCAGCCTTATGAAGAAGTGAAACAGGCGCTGAAAAGCCGAAAAGACGCGGTACTCTATATAAACGGAAGGCTCCCGTATCATGCTTATTCACCATATATGAAGCTTGCCGCACTTGCCGGTGTTCGAAGCTCCGTCATATCGGATCTTCAATTCGAAACGCCGCTCGGCCTGGTTTTTGCCGCCGATTATGCCGTGAACCTTGACGGCATTTACGTACAGGATGACATTTTTCAGCGCTCACTCCTGAAATCTTAAAAGGGCAAAACACCGTTTGTCATTTTACAATGCCAATTCACTTACAAGTGGAGATAGGATATAATGGTTTTCATATGAATGGCGGGGAGGCCGGCTATGAAAAAAGCATTTATATGCATTGATTATACGAATGATTTTGCAGCAGAGAACGGGGCATTAACCTGCGGAGAACCCGCGAGACAGATTGAAGATACGATTGTCAGTTTGACGCAAGCATTTATAGAAAACGGTGATTACGTTGTCTTTGCGGTAGATTCGCATGATGCAGACGATGATTTTCATCCCGAGACACGCCTGTTTCCTCCGCATAATATCAACGGCACGGAGGGCAAAGAGCTGTACGGAAGGCTATCGCCTCTTTATGAGAAACATAAACACGCAAAAAACGTAAATTATATGGAAAAAACGAGATATTCTGCTTTTGCGGGAACGGATTTAGAGCTGAAACTGCGGGAACGGCAGATCACTGAGCTGCATCTTGCGGGCCTGTGCACGGACATCTGCGTTCTTCACACGGCGGTTGACGCCTACAACAAGGGCTTTCAGATCGTCATTCATCAAAACGCTGTGGCCAGCTTTAATCCGGAAGGGCATGAATGGGCCCTGTCCCATTTTAAGAACAGCATCGGAGCGCAAGTGGCAGAGTAAGGAAGGGGAAAATAATTTTGGTGGAGCATGGTTTTAAAGACGACAGTTTGTCTTTACATACAGATCTTTATCAAATTAATATGGCCGAAACGTACTGGAGAGACGGCATTCATGAGAAAAAAGCGATTTTTGAGCTTTTTTTCAGAAAGCTTCCCTTTGAAAACGGCTATGCGGTATTTGCGGGCTTAGAAAAAGCAATCGAATACTTGGAGAACTTCAAATTTACCGACAGCGATCTGAATTATTTAAAAACGGAATTGCACTATGCTGATGATTTCATTGATTATTTACGGGATCTTTCTTTTACCGGATCTCTTTACAGCATGAAAGAAGGCGAGCTCGTTTTTAACAACGAACCGATTATGCGGGTCGAAGCGCCCCTGATCGAAGCCCAGCTGATTGAGACGGCTCTGCTTAACATTGTGAATTACCAAACATTAATCGCCACGAAAGCGGCCCGCATTAAAGGCGTTGTCGGTGACGAAGACGCCCTCGAATTCGGAACGCGGCGCGCCCATGAAATGGATGCGGCTATGTGGGGAGCGAGAGCGGCTTTGATCGGCGGCTTCAGCGCAACGAGTAATGTAAGAGCCGGAAAGCGTTTTAATATACCGGTATCCGGCACGCACGCTCATGCGCTCGTACAAGCGTACCGCGATGAATATACGGCATTTAAGAAATATGCGGAGACCCACAAAGACTGCGTATTTCTCGTAGATACGTACGATACGATCCGTTCGGGCATGCCGAATGCGATTAAAGTCGCAAAGGAATTCGGCGACCGGATCAACTTCATCGGCATCCGCTTGGACAGCGGGGACTTGGCGTACCTGTCAAAAAAAGCGCGTGAAATGCTTGATGAAGCGGGTTTCACAGACGCAAAGGTCATTGCTTCAAGCGATCTTGACGAGCACACGATATTAAATCTGAAATCCCAAGGAGCGAAAATCGATACGTGGGGCATCGGCACGAAGCTGATTACCGCATACGATCAGCCGGCCCTCGGCGCGGTTTACAAGCTTGTCGCCATTGAAGAGGACGGCAAACTGACCGACACCATTAAAATTTCGTCAAACCCTGAAAAAGTGACAACGCCGGGAAGAAAGAGAGTATACCGGATTATCAACAAGCTGAATCACCACTCGGAAGGTGATTATATCGCGCTTTATGACGAGCGGGTAAATGATCAGAAACGTTTAAAAATGTTCCATCCCGTCCACACGTTCGTCAGCAAATTCGTCACTGATTTCTATGCGAAAGACCTGCATGAGCCGATCTTTGAAAACGGCGTTTTATGCTATGATAATCCCGAAATTACCGACATCCAGCAATACGTGCAGGATAACCTCAAACTTCTGTGGGAGGAATACAAACGGATCAGCAAGCCGGAAGAATATCCGGTCGATTTAAGCGAAGACTGCTGGAGCAACAAGATGCAGCGGATTCATGAAATCAAAAGCGAGCTGAAACGGGAACTTGAATAGAAGACAAAGCGGCCTTTCCTTTCTCTGGAAAGGCCTTTTTGTTGTGATAATATTTTTCACATTTAGACAAATTTCGTCAAATTATTTGATATACTTATGTTCGAAGGCCGTATCTAAGGGGGTAAATGAATGAAGGTGTTTGTTGCGAGACAGCCTATCTTCAACAGAAACGAACAGGTTGTTGCTTATGAACTTCTTTACCGGGAGAGCGAAGAGAACCGTTATTCGGCCGCTGACGGAGATAAAGCTACGACGGATCTCATTATTAACAGCTTTATCAACATCGGAATCGAAAAGCTGACTGAGGGGAAACGCTGCTTTGTGAATTTTACAGAAAGCCTGATGTTTTCAGATCTCCCTACCTCCTTTGATCCTGACCAGCTTATTATCGAAATTCTTGAGGACATACCGATCACTCCGGCACTCATCTCAAGATGCAGACAGCTGAAGAAATTAGGATATACATTAGCACTTGATGATTTTTACGCCATCAATCCGGAAAATGAAGAGTTAGTGGAACAGCTGATGAAATATATTGATATTTTAAAAATCGACTTTTTGCAATCCTCGCGTCTGGAGCGCAAAAAAATCATTCAGACGTACAGCTGTAAAAGTCTGATTTATTTAGCGGAGAAAGTGGAGACGAGAAAAGATTATAAACAGGCGGCCATAGACGGCTTTCACCTGTTTCAAGGATATTTTTTCAGTGAACCGCGTGTCATCAGCGGAAATGATCTGACGTTTCATTTTCATTCTTACTACCAGCTTTTAAGCGAATTAAACAATGACCAGCCCAATATACAGCGCGTGACGGAATACATAGAGCGGGACGTCAGCTTATCGTATCAGATTCTGCGTTTTTTAAACGGATCGCAAACAAGGCTGAAAAAAAAGATAGACAGCATCCAGCAGGCCATCATGATGCTCGGGCTGAATGAGATTAAGCGCTTGATTTACATTCTTTCATTCAGAGATTTAACGGCGAAAAGCCACTCAAGCCAAAAAGAAATCATTAAGATTTCCTTAATCAGGGCCAAACTGTGCGAACTGCTGGCGAAAAGAACCGGAAGGCCCCAGCCCTCTTCTTACATGCTGATCGGCATGTTTTCGCTCATCGATACGCTTCTCCACAGGGAGCTGGAGGATATCATCAAAGAACTGCCTTTAATCGATGAAGTCGGACAGGCGCTGCTCGGTTATGAAAACGATTATTATAAGATGCTCGCGCTAGTCAAAGCCATTGAATGCAACAACTGGGAATGTGACGAGTGGGGAAAAGAACTGAACAAAGAAGAAGCGTATGACTGTTACTTACAGGCGATCGAATGGTGCCGGCAGCTGATCGTGGATTGAGCCGCTTTAAGCCGACCACCTGAGGGCGATGATAAACCGGCTTTGCTCTCTGATCAGACTGACACGGATGCCGTCGGGATTATACGTCACGTCAAAGTCATTTTTGATGCCGGTCTGCTTAATGAGCCGCTTGACCGCTGCGGTGTCAGATGATTGCGCTGCGGTGAGGATGCGGCGCGCAAGCTCTTTTGACGCCGACAGCCGCGCAAGGAGCAGGCGTGCATCCTCCAGCATGCCCGCAGCCTCTTTTGCGGACGCTGTCAAAATATCTGCGTGAACCGGGGCACTGGGCGCAGGATGCCGGTATGGCGCGGCGAAAACAGGACAGCATGGATACACATAATGCATACGGCGGACTCCTTCCTGAGAAAACATTCGTTATACATGAGTATAGGCGGCGTGATAATGAGTTATGACATGCAAAAGACCACAATGCGGGGGTTGCGGTCTTTTCGGTGTTTGTCGGTGGTTATGCGACGTTGTTCGCCCATTCTGTTTTGAAATTGCGACGGCAGGGACTATAGTCCTTGCCGGTTTGTCGGAAAACCGTTAAAAAAACAGCAGAACCGCCAGATTGGTCTGCTTCATCCTAAACGTCTGCCTTTCTGGTAGTTATATAGTCCTGTTCGCTAAATGCTCCGTTCGGGACTATGGGATTACCTCGGTTTGCGGTGTCACGCAGATACTTTTACACATACTTTTCGGTGAAAAATCCCGCAAAAACGTTTACACTATTAGTAACAGATCAAATACCTAGGACTCGTTCACCATACACAATTCATTGATCTTTCAAAAAAAGGAGTGTGGAAACGGTGGAAAACAAATTAGAAGAAGTAAAGCAATTATTATTCCGACTTGAAAATGATATCAGAGAAACAACCGACTCATTACGAAACATTAACAAAAGCATTGATCAGCTCGATAAATTCTCATATGCAATGAAAATTTCTTAAAAAGACTTGGAAACAAGTCTTTTTTTTGTGCATTTTTTATCCATTTCGTGGATAAAGTATTATACGATTGTTAAAAAACGAAAAACCTGCTGTCTTTCATCACCTGCATTTAGTAAAATAGAATGGGAGGGTGAAGACAATTATTGAGCAAATGTGTTTAGATGCCGAAACGATTAAAGAGAAGATGAAGGAAATTGTAAATGATAATCTTTACAATTCAGATTTGATCAGTCTGCTGTGCTCTTTCATTGAAACAAAAGAATCCTTCTTTTTTGGAAACCTGGCATATCAGCATTACATAGCATTTAACGGAGCAAATTTCAAAGAAATAGAGCTACTGGCTGTTGGAATTGAATTGTTGATTTTATCATTTGATATCTTGGATGACCATGAAGATGAGGATAATGACAGTGCTCTTTGGATGAAAATTGACCGCTCAGTTTCGCTAAATGCATCAACATCTCTCTATACAATTAGTCTCCATCTCATTAATTCGCTTTGTACAGTTTCCGAATTTTCTCAGTTAGCCTTAAAATATGCATTAGAAGCAATGCAGGGGCAGCATGATGACTTAAGGAATGTGGCCGAGACTGAAGAAGAGTGCCTCGAAATGATAAAACATAAATCAGGTTCACTTACTGCGATGCCATGTGTATTGGGAACAATGCTTGCATCCGGGGAATATAACGAGACTGTTGAGAATTATTCTTACTTGTTAGGAATTGTGAAACAAATAGAGAATGATTATTATGGGTTATTTAATAAAGAACGCAGTGATATTAACAAAAAAAGAAATAACTTAGTTTTATTATACTTAAAACGAAAATTTAATCCGATGTCAGTATTAATTCTTAAAATAATGAATTCAAACCAGGAATATCAATTATTGCTTTCAGATAAAGACGCGTTCAAACAAAAGCTTTGGGATGCTGGGGTGATTCAATATATTTCTATCATGATTAAATTATATGAAGATAAAATAATGAATGAATTAAACAAAATAAATATTGAAATTGAGTTATTGCATTACAAATCATTGAATGAGGGCACAGTATAATGAATCAAGACATCGTAAATTATTTAATGAAAAACCCAGAAGTACTAGAGAAATTAAAAAAAGAAGAAGTTAGTTTACTTAGTATCCCAAATTCACTTATCCCAACTATTCTTGAGATTTTTGATAATAATGTAAAAATAAGAAGAAATGACCCAGCTTGGTTTACTTAAAAAACAAGAGAGTTGTGGTTCCTTGAGACAATTGCTGAAATGTTTTACGGTTGCTTTATTATTGTTCGGAATTTTTTATTTTACTTTTATAATTTATTATACTCAGAATGGAATATTAATAGGAACAAAAGTAGTTCAGTCTTCTAACCAAGAATTAAAAGTTGTGGATATTTCAAAATCTTCTTATGGAAGAATAATGGGTCTAAAAATTGGGGACAGAATTACTGAAATAAATGGCGGAAAACCTAAAAAAGAAAATATTTATGGTTCATACCTTGCGAAAATTAAGTATTTAAAAGTTGAGAGAGACGGGCGTTTAATAGAACTTAAAAATATTGAATTCATTTATTTAGATAGTCCATATAGTTTCTTTTCGTATATTATTCCGTGTATCTTTTTTCTTCTTAGTTTAATATGCATATTTTATATATTTAAAGTCAACCTAAGAAAAGATAGCGTCTCAGCGTATATTCTTATTTGCTTTTTACTGTGTATTTCTATTGCATACTTAAGCGCAGGAGGGGTTACAAGAGGTTATCGTATTAATAGGTACATTAATCTTTACACCTTTTTAGCTGTGCCTGTTTTATATCTAAATTTCTTGCATCAATATTTCAAAGAACTTAAAGTGAAATTTTCGAGAGGAATTTACGTTGGTTTATTGTACCTTCTTCCTCTAATTAATATCCTGCTTGAATTATTTAGAGATAGAATAGGTCATCATTTAATTGTAAGCCTTAACCTTTTAACATTTTTATTAGAAATGATTGTAGTTTATGTTAGTCTCATATTATATCAAATAAAACATAGAAAAAAGGATTTCTCTTACCTGTTAAAAGTACTTCTGGTTTCTAATACAATTGCTTTTTTACCCTTTTCTTTATTATATATTGCTCCATTGATTATTTTTGGACAATATGTATATAGCGCTGTGGTTACTGCACCTTTTCTTCTGCTCATACCTTTAGCATTGGTATATCAATTTGTCGTAAATAAGATTTACAACATTGATTTCTTGTTAGGCCGTTTGAGGTATTATTGCTTGTTAGCAGTTATTCCGACGATAGGAATCGTTTGGGTATTTGTAGTATTCATCAACAAAAATAAAAATTTTGACACTTTCCAAATTACATTGTTTGTATTTCTAATCATGCTAGCCGTTTTTTATTTCAAAGAAGTTCTAGACTTTAAGTTTCGCTTAAAGCGTTTCTCTGAAAAATACAATTACCAAGACAGCATATTTAAATATACACAGCTTCTTAAAAGCGTATCAGCTTTAAATCAAGTGTTTATGAATTTGAAAAAGACTATTTTGGACGTCTTGCCTGTTAGTAAAGCTTATATATTTGAAATCAATTCTGACGGAGACATTCTGTATTTTGATAAACAGAACAGTGAACCGAACTGGCAGCCGTATAAAAAAGAATTTGATAAAGTCACATCAGAGATTGGCAAGATTATTGAAGTAAATCAAGGTTTTCTGATGAAGATTGGAGAAAGAGGGGCAAACTCATACGTTCTGCTTTGTTTGTCGAGCATTAATACTCCGAGACTGACAAGAGATGAGATATCTTGGTTAAAGACATTGTCTTTTTATACAAGTGTTTCGATGGAAAACATATTGCAGATCGAAGAACTTATGAACCATTTACAAGATCTAAAACAACAAGGCTCAAACCCGGTCTGGCTCAAAAAGCTGATGTTTACGATCGAGGAAAAGCAGCGTTCGGATTTGGCCCGTGATCTGCATGATTCAGTGCTGCAGGACTTGATTTCTTTGAAGCGCCAGTGTGAGCTGTTTCTGGCCGATTTTAAGAAAGAGGAGCCTTGCCAGTTAGAGGTGCAGGACAAGCTTCATCAGATGAATGAGCAGATGTCGGATGTCATTTTGATGACCCGGGAGACGTGCCATGAGCTGCGTCCTCAGCTGCTGTATGATTTGGGTCTGGTCAAGGCGGTATCCAAGCTTGCCGCGCAGCAGCAGGAGCGTGCGCCGTTTCATATCCGTCTGAATACGGGCCGGTTTACGGCGGCGCTGGATTTGGATACACAGCTGAATTTGTACCGCATCATTCAGGAATTTCTTTCGAACGCCATGAAGCATTCACAGGCGAATGAGGTGCTGATTATGCTGATCAGCATTCAAAATAAAGTGATTCTGCATTATGAAGACGACGGTGTCGGATGCAATCAGGAAGAAGGCGGCGGGCAGTCGATGAGCATGGGTCTTTCGGGTATTAAGGAGCGTGTCCGGGCGCTTGACGGACGGATGAAAATCGACACAAGTGAAGGAAACGGTTTTAAAGCGGATATTGAAATGGAATTGTAACCAATTTATCACCAAATCGACTTGGCAGAAGCCAAGTCTTTTTAATAAAATGGAAATGAGTGAGTAAAAGGGAGGAAACCATGAAAAAGATACTAGTGATTGATGATCATCCGGCTGTCATGGAGGGCACCAAGACGATTCTGGAAACGGACACGAATCTTTCTGTCGATTGCCTCAGTCCTGATGCCAGTGAACAATTCGTTCTCCGGCATGATTTTTCAGCTTACGATCTCATATTAATGGATTTAAATCTGGGTGATGACATCAGCGGCATAGAGCTTTCCAAGAAAATCTTAAAAGAGAATCCTCTCTGTAAAATCATTGTCTACACAGGCTATGAGGTTGAAGATTATTTTGAAGAATCCATCCGCGCGGGCCTGCATGGCGCCATCAGCAAAACCGAATCTAAAGAGAAAATCATGCAATACATATATCACGTGCTCAACGGACAGATTTTAGTTGATTTCTCCTATTTCAAACAGCTGATGACCCAGCAAAAAACAAAAACGTCTTCTTCCCCTCAAAGTGAGCAGGATCGGTTAACACAGAGAGAGCGCCATATTCTCCAAGAGGTCGAAAAAGGTTTGACCAATCAGGAAATCGCAGATGCGCTTCACTTAAGCAAGCTGTCGATTGAATACAGCCTGACATCCATTTTTAACAAGCTGAATGTCGGCTCCCGAACTGAAGCGGTGCTGATCGCCAAGTCAGATAACGTACTATAAATCTTGAAGGGAGAATGACCTATGAATCTGAACAATACATTGCTCGGTGCACTCGGTATTGAAATCACTGAAAACACGCCGGAGAGATGCGTAGCGGTGATGCCGGTGGATAAGAGGACGGTGCAGCCTTTCGGATATCTGCATGGTGGCGCGTCAGCAGCGCTGGCAGAGACTGTTGCAAGTGTCGGGGCCCAGCATTTTATCGACCAATCGAAACAGGCGTGTGTCGGGCTTGAGATTAATGCCAATCATTTAAAATCCGTGAAAGAGGGCGGGACGGTCACAGCGATTGCGAAACCCGTTCACACAGGCAGGGCAACCATTGTGTACGAAATTAACATTTTCGATGAACGGGAAAGGCTGATCTGTGTTTCCCGCTGCACGCTGGCTGTTATAACAAAATAAACAAACAGCCGGAACCCTGAATCGTCCGGCTGTTTGTTTTTACAAATATGAATCTTCTTTTCGTTTGATCACAAAGTTTCTGATCCCTTTGTAATCATCCTGAACGCTTCTTTTATCAAGCGCCGCTCCCGAATTGTACGCGGCCCTGCATATGAGGTGCGCTCCGACCGGCGCCGTCAGCAGGATAAAAATGATGCCGAGCAGTATTTTTACAGAAATTTCTCCGGTCAGCATCCACAAGTAGCCTAACACCCCGAGCAATACCAAATTAACGCCGAGTGTCGAGCCTTTTGAAGAGGCGTGGGCGCGCGTATACACATCAGGAAGCCTGAGTGTGCCGAAAGACGCGACCAGGCAGATCAGCGATCCCATCAGAATACAAACGGCGACGGCCCATTTAACGATTTCGATCATTTTCGATAATCTCTCCTTTCTCCAAAAACTTAGCAAAGGCAATCGTGCCGATAAACGATAAAATGCCGAGCAGCAGTATGATGTCCAAAAAGGCCGATGTGTTTAAGAGAATGGATACAAGCGCGGTCATGGCAATCAGATTAATGCCGATCCCATCAAGCGCGACGACCCGGTCCGGTATCGTAGGCCCTTTTATGACGCGAATGACGTACAGAAGAGTCGAAACCGCCATAATGCCGAGTGATAATTGCAGAATAAACGTAAACATCAGCGGCTCACCTCCTGAATGGCTTTCTCAAAAGAGACGCGGATGTCATGGATTGCTTTCTCCGCATCTTCAATGTCCATGGCGTGTATATAGAGAATCGACCGGTCATCGGAGATATCCATTACAAGCGTACCCGGTGTTAAAGTGATTAACAGCGAGAGCAGCGTGATCTCCCAATCCTCCGTCAATTCCGTCTTAAACGCGAAAATGCCCGGGCGGATGTTCAGTTTCGGCGATATAACGGTTTTCAGCACGCTGACATTGGCCAAATATAATTCTTTTATAAAGACCAGCGCCAGTCTGATGACTGACCATATTTTCCAAATATAAAACGGCCGCGAGAAGAAGCGCCGGAAAAAAAACAGCGCCGCCAAGCCCGCGATAAATCCGGTCATAAAACCCGCCGCGCTGAGGCTGTTTGTGAGAAACATCCAGCAAACAGCGAGAAGAACATTTAATAATAGTTGAAAAGCCATGCCATCTACTCCTTCAAAACAGCTTCAATGTATTTTTCCGGATTCAGCAGATTCTCAGCCGTCTGATTAACATACGGTGAAACCCATTCGGTTCCGAGCCCGAACAGAAGCGACAAAAGGAGAAAAGCGGCTGCCGGATAAAGAAGTCCTTTTGCGGACCGTCCGCCTGCGCCGGGGATTTCTTTTTCTTCCCCCCAAAAAGCCGTCGTAAAAACCTTCAGCACGGAATAGAGCACAAGCAGGCTTGATAAGAGAATCAATACGGAAAACAATGTTTCCCCCTTATCGAACCCGCCTTCCGCGATCTTCAGCTTGCCCACAAATCCGCTGAACGGCGGGATGCCGGCCAAAGATATGGCTGAAATAAAGAACATCCATCCTAAAACGGGATAACGGGTGATCAGTCCGCCCATTTTATGCATGCTGGCAGTGCCTGTCAATGCGATAAGCGTGCCGGCAAGCATAAACAGCGCTCCTTTAATCAGCATATCGTGAATCAAGTAATAAACCGCTCCTTGAATGGAGGCCGGCGTGTTCATGGCAATGCCGAACAAAATCACGCCGACGGCTGTAATAATATTGTAGATGACAATTTTCATGACATCCGAAAAGGCGATAGATCCGATTACGCCGAATAGCACCGTCAGCATCGCAAGCCACATCATCAATTGGTGGGTAAAGCCCGTATCGTGAATAAAGATCAGGGTGAATACTCTTAAAATTGCATACAGGCCGACTTTCGTCAAAAGAGACCCGAATAAAGCCGAAATTGCAGCCGGCGGGGCGTAATAAGAGCCCGGCATCCAAAAATACAGCGGGAATATTCCGCCCTTTAAACCGAAAACGACGAGAAGAAGGACGCCGATGACGGTGATCAGCCCGGTCTGGCCCGATTCGCTTATTTTTACGCTTAGATCAGCCATATTCAGCGTGCCCGTCACCGCGTATAAGTAACCGACGCCGATGACAAAAAACGCTGATGACACAATGTTAAACACGATATACTTCAATGATTCTCTTAATTGAATTTTCGTTCCGCCAAGCACGATCAGCATGTAGGACGCGATAAGCAGAAGCTCAAAAAAGACGTACATGTTGAACAGGTCACCCGTCAAAAACGCTCCGCTTACGCCGGCCAGAAGAAACTGCACCCCTGAATAATAGAAAGCGCGCTCCCTTTTTTCTCCGATGGAGCGGAAGGAGTACAGGGTGACGAGCAGCCCGATTATGGCGGTTGTCAAAACAAGCAGTGCGGCGAGCTGATCCGCGGCGAGCACAATGCCGTACGGTGCTTTCCAGCCGCCGAGTGTCAGCGTCTGAATCCCGTGTGTGAAAACGGTCTGAACGAGAGCGGCGCTGATGACGATGGAGACACAGGAAGCGGCAGTGCTGAATATCCGCATCAGCATCACGTGCCTGTTCATAAAAATCAGCAGCACTGCGGCAAGCAGCGGCACCAGAATAGGCAATATCACAAAGTTATTCATGTTGATCATTTCCCCTCATTCGATCCATATCGTCCGTTTTCAGTTCCTGATAGGCGCGAAACGCCATCACAAGCAGGAAGGACGTGACGCCGAACGAAATAACGATCGCCGTCAGTATGAGTGCCTGCGGCAGCGGATCGACAAACGACGAGCTTTTTCCGCCCAGTATGGGAGGAGCGCCTTTTTTCAGTCCGCCCATGGTCAGGAGCAGCAAATGGACGCCGTGGCTTAAAAGCGCGGTGCCGATAATCACGCGCAGCAGACTTTTAGAAAGCAGCAGGTAGGTTGCCGCCATAAACAAAATACCGGCAATGACAGACATTAAGATTTCCATTATTCTTCCTCTCCAATCGTTTGAATAATGGTCATCGTCACGCCGACAACAACGAGATACACACCTAAATCAAACAAAGTGGCCGTCGCAAGCTCCGTATTCCCAAGCACCGGGAGATGAAAATGGCCGAATGTATGGGTGAGAAAGGGTGCTCCGAATAAGAACGAACCTGCACCCGTTGCAATCGCGATAAGCAGACCCGCGCCCGCCACATAAATAAAATTGACGGGCAAAATCGATTTGACGGTTTTTAAATCAAAGGCCAAAAGCAACAGCACGATGGCCGAAGACGTAATCAGTCCGCCGACAAATCCTCCGCCGGGAGCGTTATGCCCCGATAAAAATAAATAGAAAGAGAAAAGCAGAATGATAAAAGATACAAGCTTCGTTGCCGTCTGAAGGATGATGTCGTTTGTTTTTTGCTGTCTCAACGCTCTTCTCCCTCCTCTTTTACTTTTGTTCTGATCATGCCGTAAATCCCGAGTGCGGCAATCGACAGCACCGTGATTTCAAACATCGTATCAAATCCCCTGAAATCAACGAGGATGACGTTGACGATATTGTTTCCTCCCCCGAGCTTATGGCTGTAAGCGGTGAAAAAGGAGGAGATGCTGTCTTTTGTTTTTTCGCTGGAAGACGCGATTCCGAGCATTGTCACGATGACGCCGACACCGAGAGAAATGATAAAATTCGTCATCCGGAATGTTCTTGTCTTCTTTTTCCGCCGCATTTTCGGCAGATGGTAAAAACAAAGAAGAAACAAGGCGACAGATATCGTCTCAATGACGAGCTGCGTGAGCGCCAGATCGGGCGCTCTGAAAATCACGAAAAACAGCGCGAGTGTGTACCCGACAACACCGAGTGAGATAATGGCCGTCAGCCGCGATTTGGCGAACACAGTCGCAATCGTTGCGCTCACCATAACGAGGGACAGCACGATTTCATACAGGCCGATTTCAGCCATGCCTTTCGCTGTCATGGAAAAGCCGCCTTTCATGACGAATGCCGTTCCGATGAGAATGATAAACGCCGCAAAAATATACAGCAGATAATCCCGCAAAAATCCGGTCATATACGATGACGTCAGCTGGTAAGATCTTTTTTCCATACTGCCCGTCACCGCATCGTAAAGCTTGTTCAGCGTCAGTTTTTTCGGAAACAGACCGTACAAACGCTCCCATTTAGACAGCGTTACGTAACCGATCGTGCCGACAATGATGATGCCGAGGGTCATCATTACCTCAGCCGTCACCCCGTGCCACTGGGAAATATGGACATGGAATGTATCTCCGCCGGTTAACAGAGCCGGATAAATGGAGTTCATCGCCGGTTCAATCAGGCTGTAAGACAAAACGTTCGGTGCAAAAAACAGACTGACGGCGCAAGCGGCAAGGATCACCGGCGAAATCAGCATGCCGAGCGGTGCTTCATGCGGCGTCTTTTCAAGCTGATCAGGTTTGCGCGCGCCGCTGAACGTTCTGAAAAACAGCTTCATACTGTAGATGAAAGTGAAGACGCTCCCGATCCACGCGAGAACGGGGAACAGCACGCCCCACGTATCCAGGCTGAAAATATCTGCATGAGCAATCCGCAGCATACTTGTAAAGAACATTTCTTTACTTAAAAAGCCGTTAAACGGAGGGAGGCCCGCCATGGAAAACGTTCCGATCAGTGAAACGGTGAACGTTACCGGCATAAGCGCCATCAGTCCGCCGAGCCTGCGGATGTCCCGTGTTCCCGTTTCATGGTCGATAATGCCGACCGCCATAAATAAACTTCCTTTAAAAGTAGCATGGTTAATTAAGTGAAACACAGCCGCGGTGACAGCCGCCGTAAAATACTCTGAATGCTGGTAATGAAGCGCGGCGGCTCCTGCGCCGAGCATCGATACAATCATACCGAGCTGACTGACTGTGGAAAATGCCAGAATCGCTTTTAAATCGGTTTGTTTAATCGCATTGAAGGAAGCCCATACCATCGTGATCAGACCGACTGAGGCAACCGTCCAAAACCAGACGGGTGAAAATGCAAAAACCGGACTGAATCTGGCAATCACATAAATGCCCGCTTTCACCATTGTAGCCGAGTGCAGATAGGCGCTGACAGGAGTCGGCGCCTCCATGGCATCAGGCAGCCAGATATAAAACGGAAACTGCGCTGATTTCGTAAAGGCCCCCAATAACAGGAGAACCATCGCCGGAATAAAGAATGGATGGCCTGCGATAATATGCACCTGGTTGACCATTTCCCTGATACTGAAAGAATCCGTCATCAGATACAGCAGGATAAAGCCGCCGAGCATGCACAGCCCGCCGCCGACGGTAATCAGCAGTGACTTTTCCGCACCGTAGCGTGATTTCTTCCGCTTATGCCAATACCCGATTAATAAGAAGGATGACAGGCTTGTCAGCTCCCAGAACATATAAAGCACGATGACGTTATCGACGAGCACAACGCCGAGCATCGCGCCCATAAACATCAGCAGGTACACATAAAAGGGGCCGAGCTTTTCTTTGTCCTTCGATAAGTAAAAAATACTGTAAAGCGTCACCAAAGAGCCGATGCCCGTAATCAATAAAGCGAATAACAGCCCGAGTCCGTCAATATAAACGGTATAGTTAATACCGAGGGACGGAATCCATTCGGCCGCATACCGGACGGTTTCCCCAGCCATTGTGACATGGAGCTTGCTGATAAAGTAAACAAACAGCACAACGGGCACTATCAGCACAAACCAGCCTGTATGGACTTGTTTTACCCGTTTATAAAGAAAGGGAACGATAAATGCAAATAAAAAAGGCGCCAAAATCGCGAAATGTAACAGCTGCAACAGAAGACCTCCTTTGCTTGTTTTTCATCAAGCAACTGCTTTATGTAAGAATGAATCAATCAATTCACGGTCATAGGACCCAGTACAAATTATATCGCACTTTTTTTTACCCTGCTACGGCATAATGTATTCCTCTCTGTGTTTTTATGGTCTTTTGAACCCAAAATAAATTTATCAAATATCCTGATCTTTGTATATACATTTATCTTTCAGATCAAGCTTTTAAAAAAGGAGCTGGTCAGATGAAGAGAAAGGCGGCGGCCTGTATTGGAATATTTTGTTCTATTATTGCAGGAACATTCATAGCGGACGATTTCTGCAAAGGGAGGCAGCAGACGGAGGCGGATAATTGGGAGCGTTTTTTTCTCGGTGCGGAATACGCAGAAGACAAGCTGAGTGCGGCTGAATCAATGCAAACGCCGTTTCAGCCGCGTGAGTATATCAGAATCGTATATAGATGAAAAGAGTTCCGGCACCAGGGTGCGGAACTCTTTTTGTGTGGCAATCAGCGTTTTCCTTTAATGTAAGGGATGCCGTTGGCTTTAGGAGCGTCCGCGCGGCCGATGAAGCCGGCAAGCGCGAGAATGGTCAGAATGTAAGGAGCCATCAGCATGTATACATTCGGAATGTCTTTGAACAGGGGCAAAAGCGAGCCGATAATGCTCAAACTCTGCGCAAACCCGAAGAACAGCGCCGCCCCGAGCGCGCCGATCGGATGCCATTTGCCGAAAACCAGCGCGGCAAGAGCGATAAAGCCTTGCCCGGAAATGGTGGAGTGGGTGAAATCAAGCGCGATCGTGGAAGCATATACACCGCCGCCGAGCCCGCCGAACAGCCCGCTGATCATAACGCCGATATAGCGCATGCCGAACACATTGATTCCCATCGTATCGGCCGCCATCGGATGTTCCCCGACAGAACGGATGCGGAGGCCGAACGGCGTTTTGAATAGAATAAACCAGGAAACAAAGGCCAGTACGATGGCTAAAATCGACGTATAATATACGTCAGAAAAGAAAATCTTTCCTAAAACCGGAATATCGCTTAACCCGGGAATGTTCGTTTTGTAAAAGGGCTCCGGGATTTTATCAGTCTGGGCCTTTCCGTAGATCAGCTTGACGATAAACAGTGTCGCTCCTAACGCGAGCATATTGATCGCCACACCGGTTACCGTCTGATCGGCGCGGAAAGAAACCGAGGCAGCCGCGTGGATCAGTGAGAACAGTCCGCCGGCAATCATAGCCGCAGCCAAGGCGAGCCACGGAGCGGCGGCGCCAAGCTCGCGTCCGAAAAATAAGTTGAACATGACGCTTGTAAAGGCGCCGATAATCATCAGTCCTTCAAGACCGATGTTGACAACTCCCGATCTTTCAGAAAACACGCCGCCGAGAGCGGTTAAAATAAGCGGAGCCGCATATACGAGTGTTGCCGGGACAATAATGGATAAAATCTGCAGGAAGTCCACTTACTTCGCCCCCTTTTTCTTCAATTTATCAAGGATGAGACGGATGGCGTAGCTTGATGCCACAAACAAAATAATAATGGCGATGACGATGTCAACGACTTCAGAAGGCACCCCGGATTCAATCGGCATATTTAATGCCCCGACTTTAAGGCCGCCGAGAAGACATGCCGCCAGGACAACGCCGATTGCCGTGCTGCCGCCGAGAAGCGCAACCGCAATGCCGTCGAAGCCGACGCCGGTAAAAGCGCCCTTAACCGCCGCGTATTGAAAGGTTCCGAGTCCTTCCATCGCGCCGGCAAGCCCCGCGAAGGCGCCGGAAATCATCATGGCGTACATCATATTTTTTCTGACGCTCATTCCGGCGTATTGTGCGGCGTGCTGGTTAAAGCCGACAGCCCGGAATTCAAATCCGCTTTTTGTTTTATGAATGATAAACCACATGAGAACTGCCGCAAACAGAGCGATCAGAATGCCCCAGTGAAGGCGGGAGTAATCTGTCAGCTGCTCTAAAAACGGCGAGCGGAGCGACGCGCTTTCATGAATTTTGTCTGTTTTGTCCCGGTGGTCCGTCATGACATCGGAAATGAGATAATTGGTTAAATGAAGAGCGATATAATTCATCATGATCGTGACAATCACTTCGTGGACAAAAAAACGGGCTTTTAAAAATCCGGGAATCAGGCCCCAAATGCCGCCCGCAGCCGCGGCCGCCAATAACGAAAGCGGAAGGTGGATATAAGCGGGGGCGTCAAAGGAAGCGCCGACCCACACCGCGGCAGTCCAGCCGACAAGGAGCTGTCCTTCAACCCCGATATTAAACAGGCCGGTCCGAAATGCGAATGCCACGGCCAATCCGGACAAAATATATGGCGTAATCTGCCGGATCGATTCCCCGATGTAATACACTTCACCGAAAATGCCGCTCCAAAGAGCCGAATACCCGCTTACGACATTGTAGCCGCTGGCGAGCATGATGACCGCACCCGCAGCTAACCCAAGGATGATCGCAATCAGCGGCACAGCCAGATGAGAAAGTCGATTAATCATGTGTTTTCTCCGCCTCCATTTGCTTACTTCCCGCCATTAAAAGTCCGAGCTCCTGCTCGTTTGTTTCAAGCGGATTGACGTTTGCGATGATGCTGCCTTCAAAGATGACGGCGATGCGATCGCTGAGATTCATTATTTCATCAAGTTCAAAAGATAACAGAAGCACCGCTTTACCGGCATCACGCTGCTCAATGAGCTTTTTATGGACGAATTCAATCGCGCCGACATCGAGTCCCCGCGTCGGCTGGGCCGCAATTAAAAGATCCGGATTTCTGTCCACTTCCCGGCCGATAATGGCCTTTTGCTGATTCCCCCCGGAGAGAGCGCGCGCAGGCGTATATTCATCAGGTGTTCTGACATCGTATTCTTCAATCAGGCTTCGCGCTTTGTCATAAATCGTGTGTTTATTTAATATGCCGAAAGAAGAGTAGGGCTTTTGGTAATAACTTTGCAGCACGATATTTTCTCCGATCGGAAAATCAAGGACGAGCCCGTGTTTATGCCTGTCCTGCGGTATATGCCCGATTCCGGCTTCAGTGACTTTCCTGGGCGGCATGTTTTGCAGCTGTTTGCCGTTTAACGTGATCGTGCCGGCATTTGTTTTTCTGAGACCTGTAATGGCTTCAATTAATTCAGACTGGCCGTTTCCGTCAACGCCCGCAATGCCGACGATTTCACCGGCTCTGACTGAGAGGGAGAGCTGTTTGACCGCCTCAACGCCGCGCGCGTCTTTAACCGTTACATCAGAAAGTGAAAGCACTTCTTGTTTCGGATCGGCCGCTTGTTTATCCGTCTTGAATGACACTTCGCGTCCGACCATCAGGCTTGCCAGTTCATCTTGATCCGTATGTGCGACATCGAGTGTTGTAATGCCTTTTCCTTTCCGGATGATGGTGACACGATCGCAGACTTCCATAATCTCTTTTAATTTGTGGGTGATGAGGATAATTGATTTTCCTTCATTGACAAGATTTTTCATAATCTGAATCAGTTCTTGAATTTCGTGCGGAGTCAGCACCGCGGTCGGCTCGTCAAAAATGAGAATGTCGGCGCCCCGGTAGAGGGTCTTTAATATTTCCGCCCGCTGCTGCATACCGACGGAAATATCGGCAACTTTGGCTTCAGGATCAATGTGCAGGCCGTAACGGTCGGAAATATCGCGCACGTCCCGGGCGGCGCGCTGTCTGTCAATCCGGCCGAAAGTTTTCGGCTCTTTTCCGAGAATGATATTTTCTGAGACGGTAAAGGTATCCACAAGCATAAAATGCTGGTGCACCATCCCGATGCCAAGATCGTTGGCTTTGTTCGGGCTGTTGATGTGAACGCGTTCGCCCCGCACCCGGATCTCGCCTTTTTCCGGCTGATACAGGCCGAATAAAACGTTCATGAGTGTCGATTTTCCGGCGCCGTTTTCACCGAGAAGGGCGTGTATTTCGCCTTTTTTCACTTGAAGCGTGACGTCATCATTGGCGACGATTCCGGGAAACTCCTTGCGTATATTAAGCATTTCAATGATATAATCCACCGATTTGACGCTCCTTTTCAGAGATACTTTGATGAGAAAGAGCTTGGCAAAAGAAAAGCTGCAAGAGATGCAGCTTTTCCTTCACCGCTCTTTTCATAAAAGAGAGGGGATAAGCATGGAAGTCTCCTTATCCCCTGGTTCTTACTCAGCCTTGAAGGATTTCAATTCTTTTTCAGTTGAAGGGATCTCGAGCCCGTCCGCGATTTTCTTCTTCCAATCGTCTGTTGCTTTGATGACATCGTCAGAAAGGTTCTCCTTGTGATCCGAGATGCCGACTGCATCTTGCGCCAAACCGTATGTTAATGTTTTGCCGCCCGGGAATTTCCCGTCACTCGCTTTTTTCGTTAAGTCCTCTACGGCTGTATCCACTTTTTTGACCATTGATGTGAGAGTGACATTGTCTTTTGTGCCTTTGACTTGACCTTCCGCGTACTGGTCTTTATCAACACCGATAACCCATACGTTCCGCTTCGGATCTTCTTTTTTCAGATTTTTCGCTTCTGTGAAGACGCCCGTTCCCGTTGCGCCGGCCGCGTGATAAATGACGTCAACGCCTGATTTGTACATGCTTTCAGCCGTCGCCTTACCGACATCGGCTTTGTCAAATCCGCCCGCATATTTCACTTCGACGGTCGCTTTCGGATTTGCGGCTTGTACACCCGCGCGGAAGCCGATTTCGAATTTTTTGATCAATTCAGACTCCATTCCGCCCACGAATCCGACTTTTCCCGTTTTGCTCGATAGCGCAGCGGCCGCTCCCACGAGGAATGAACCTTCCTGCTCTTTAAATGTAAGGCTCGCCACGTTGTCTTTTTTGACAACGGCGTCAATGATCGCAAAATTTGTGTCTTTGCGCTGATCGGCGATTTCGCTGATGGAATCCTGCATCAGATACCCGACGCCGTAAATCAGGTCAAAGTGTTCCCGCGCTAATTTATTTAAGTTCGTTGTATAATCCGCATCTGATTTTGATTGAAGATAGTCAAAACCGCTTTTGCCTTTTGTAAGCCCGTTGTCTTTTCCGAATGCCTGAATACCTTCCCAGGCGGACTGGTTAAATGATTTGTCATCGACACCGCCGATATCCGTTACCATGCCGACGGTAAAGTTTTTGCTGCCGGAGCCGTTTGCTTTGTCACTTGAACCGCATGCGCTTAATATGGTTCCGGCCGCCGCGATGAGCGCCATCGCCATTCCGATTTTGCGTTTTTTCAAAGATATAACCCCCCTGTAAAATATGGCTGTGCCGTTCAATTCAGACTTGAGTCCCCGTACCGGATGCAGAATCGAAAAAACTTTCTGATAATAATGATGAGACGTCTCTCTTTTTCCCGCCTTGAGCGGCTGTCTCTTCCGGGTTCGGGACTTATGACTTATCTGAAAAGATCTGCTAACCAATCATAATTTATCATTTTACCCGTCATAAATAAATAGAAATTTGCTTATTTTTTAAAAAATATCAATTTTATGAATCGGCTTCCTCATCTGGATAAAACAAAGGAGGATCAGCCGGGTCATTATCCTTATATAGCATATCAAAAAGGAATCTCAATGCTTTTGTCACGGGATATGACAGTAAAAAAGCACCGTTCACAGCGGAACGGCGCTTTTTGACATTATAAATATTGTTTGATGCTGCTGACATTGCCGGTGTTGATATGATATTGAAAGACGGGCCTTCCGATCGTGCCGTACGCCATCTCTACATTCAGCACTTGTATGTCTTCCAGAAATTTAAGGTATTTCCGGATGGAGACTTGCGAGATTTCAGTATGCTTGGCGAGATCTTCCGTGGTAAAAGAGCCGTCACCGAAAGACTCAATGCTCGCCCAGATGAGTTTAAGCGTGCTTTTTGTCAATCCCTTCGGAAGGTGAACCTTTTCCGCCGCTTCTTTCTTTTGAAAAAGCTCGGCATCCAATTCTTTCTGTGTCATGCTTCTGTGTGATTGATAAACTTTCTGCTTGCGTCTGTAGTCGGAAAGAGCGGTTTGAAAGCGGTCAAATTCAAATGGTTTGATTAAATAATCGACGGCGCCGTACCGAAGCGTTTTTTTGATGACGTCCAGCTCGCTTGCGGCCGAAATGACGATGACATCAACCGATTCATTTTGCTTGCGGATTTCCGTTAAAAGCTCAAGTCCGTTTTTTCCCGGCATGTAAATGTCAAGAAGGATAAGATCGATATGATGCTCGCTCAGCACGTGCAGCGCGCTTTGAAAGGATGATGCGATCCCTTTCAGCTGAAATCCTTCAATCTGGCTGAGATAGCGTTTATTTAATTCACCCACCATGGGGTCGTCTTCAACTATGAGTACATTAATCATCATTTTCCTCCTTCGGTTCATACGGAATGCGAAGACTGAAAGTCGTTCCTTCATTCTTTTCACTTGTCACAATCATATGGCCTTTTAAATTTTCTGTTGCCTGCTGGGTGAAATAGAGGCCGAACCCCCGGTTTGTCCCTTTCGTGGAATAACCTTGTTCAAAAATACGGGCTTGGTCTGCCGCAGACATTCCGGCTCCCGTGTCCGTAATCTCTATATCAAGCTGGCGATCCTGAAACCGCATTGAGCACGTAATGTTTTTTTTCGGCATCTGCGCCACCGCGTCGAGCGCGTTGTTTAACAGGTTTCCGATAATCGTAATGAGCTCATGGATGACGGCCGGATCCGCCGCATTCGGGATCAGGCTGCCGAGCTGAATGTCCAGATCAGCACCCTGTTCGCGTATGTAGCTTTGTTTTCCTAGAAGAAACCCTGCGAGAACCGGACTTTTGACATCACTTATAATTTCGCTTGTTTCCGTCTTCTGCTGAATGGCAATGTCTTTAATGTAAGTGCCGAGATCATCGTATTCTTTTAACTGGACAAGCCCTAAAATGACATGAAGCTTATTCATGAATTCATGAGACTGGGCTCTTAATGCGTTTGCATACATTTTAACACCGGACAGCTGTTCTGCTAAATGTTTGACCTCCGTTTTGTCCCTGAACGTGGCGATCGCTCCGACGGTTTGTCCTTTCAGATGAATCGGAACCTCATTAAAGACCAGCTCAAGTCCGTTAATGCGGATATCCCTGTCCTGAAGCGGTTTTTTCGTTTCAATCACCTGTTTCAGCCGGCTTTTCGGGAGAATATCGTTCACATCTTGATCGACCGGATTAGTCGGAATACCCATTTTAATAAAAAGCCGTTTCGCTTCCGCATTGGCAAGCTTAATTTTTCCCCGCGCGTCAACCGCCAGGATGCCTTCCTTCGTTGATTCGAGCATGGCGCTCCGCTCTTCCAGCAGGGTGGCGATTTCATAAGGCTCAAGACCGTACATAATGTTTTTGACGGTGCGGGCGACAATGACGGCTCCGATGACGCCGACAAAAATACTTACGCAGATGATGAAATAAAGCGGTCTCAAACTGTGGCTGACGACATCCTGTATTTTGTTAAGCGAAATTCCGACCGAAACGACGCCCACTTGTTTTTTATCTTTTCCATAGATCGGTACGAAGGCTCTCATGGATTTCCCGAGGGTTCCCGCTGATGTGCTCGTTTTGATATGGCCGTGCATCGCCGGCTGTTCGTCTCCGCCGGTGAATTTCTTCCCGATTTTATTTGCGTCGGGGTGGGTGAGGCGGATGCTGTTCATATCCATCACCACGACAAATTCGGTTCCTGTCGTATGCTGGACGTCTAATGTATAATCCCGGAGCTCTTTCAGCCCTTTTCTTGTTTGCAATGCCTGCGTGACACTCGGTGTTTCCGCGACCAGCTTTGCGGTGCGCAGCGCGGTTGTCCGTTCTTCTTCTTTCACGCGGTCTGCTGTTTGGACGCTGATCGTGAAAAAGGTGATACAAAGTGCGATAAGGACGACAATACAGACGAATATCGTTAATCGGGTTTGCAATTTTAATGTTTTTTTCATAACAGCCTTCCTTACGTTTATCATTCCCGCGTTCTACTTTACTCCGAAAAAGCCGGTTTGTGAAGATCAGGCCCTTATTTCGTAAAAGTGAGGAAAAATGGAATTTTTTATCTTGTCAATGTGTTTTAAGTCCTCCATAATAAGTGAGGTAGATTAAAGAAAGGGACTTTTTATATGAAAAATACTTATTGGACGGGTTATTTTCCGCTCGTTGCGATTCTGCTTTTTAGTTCGTCATTATCCATTTCTACCTCGCTTTATGTCATGAAGATACTTCAGACGCTCGGCATGTATCAGGGGATGCTGGATTATTTCTCTGAGAAAGGGATCAGACTGGCGCTTTTTGCAGCGTTCGCCCTTGTGTATTTTATGCTCTTTTCGGCTTTGAAGCTGATTGCAAACACAGTGACAGAGCTGTCTCTTTTGTTTTTCACAAATGACCCTGAGGGGGACAATCTGAAAAAAATCAGATTAGGCTCTTTAATTTATGTAGGCGGAGGAATTCTTTCCTTTGCGCTCGTGCAGAATGGTTTTTGGATTGCGGCGTTATTTGCCGTTGTTACGCTCGTTTATTTGATTTTCATGGTGTACAGAATCTATTCGACACTCTCTATCGTTTCGCTGATCGGTTTTATATTGCTTGAGATTCTGTTTTGGTTTACTTTTGTTATCGGTATTTTGTACATCTTTATCAAGCTTTATAATAGCATAATGGCTAGCTTACCTGTGTAAGCTAGCCATTTTTGTTAAGACAGAAATCTGTTTTTGATCTCAGGGGAGGGGAGCATGCATGCTTCCCTTTTTCCGAACCATTTGTAACGGCGCCGGGCGATGAAAGAATAGGCTCTGTCCCTGAGGGGGCGGGGCACTGCGAAAAAAACCGCTGACAGCCGCCAGGCTCCGCGGAGATGACGTGTAACCTTTAACACGGCTGCGGATTTTTTGTATATCCGCCCGTTTTCGATAAAAATCATGCTGTCAAATTGTTCTGTCGGAAGTCCTTCTGATGCCAAAAGCTCCCGGGCGGTATCTGATTGCAATGAAGCAAATGAGATTTTGCCGGCCGGATCGCGTTTAATGATGAATTGAACGGCGCCGCTGCATAAGTTGCAGACGCCGTCAAACAAAAGCACGCGGTCCGGAAGCTGAGCTGGTTTCAAAGCGGATCCCCTCCGTTATCTTTAGTAAGCTGCCTGCAGCGTGTTTTTCCAGATCGAAAGCTGAGGGCTTGCGTCATGAAGGTATTCGACGCTTGACGGTGTATCCTTGCCGACCCATACCCCCATCGTATAAGCGTCCGTCAGGCCGACAAACCACATATCGTGATAGTCATTTGACGTTCCTGATTTTCCGCCGACGTACGGAGCTTTAAAGTTCGCTTTTTTTCCTGTACCGCTTTTGACGACGGCTTTCATCATTTCTTTGATCTGCATGTTGGTCCGCACGCTGAATACCTGCGTCGGCTCATCTTTCCATTTTAATATCGTTTTTCCTTTTAAATCAGTCACTTTTGTAATCGCGTGACTCGGCGTATAAACGCCGTTGTTGCCGAACGTGGTGTACGCATTGGTCATTTCAAGCGGCGTCATGCCGTTTGTAAAACCGCCAAGCGCCGCAGGCAGACGGTAATCCGCGCTGACCAGCTTCGCGAAATGAAACGGTTCAAGGTAGCTGAACGCCTTATTGACGCCGACGCGGTCCATGATTCTGATGGCCGGTGTGTTGTACGAGTATTTAAACGCCGTTTCCAGCGTGACCGTGCCGTACGTGCGGTTATTATAGTTCTGCGGGCAGTAATCCGCACTGCAGAATTTGCTTGCGTCAATCTTGCTGTGTGGCGTTGCGCCGGTCTTTTCAATGTAAGGTCCGTAATCAAGCAGCGGCTTAATGGATGAACCGGGCTGTCTGTATGCTTGATAGGCGCGGTTGAAATCATATTTATGATAATCTTTCCCGCCTGAAAGCGCGATAATCTGATGCGTCTGATGATTAATCACGGCCGCTCCGCCCTGAACGCCTGCATACGGCAGATTTTGATTCACTTGGGCGACGACCTGGTTTTGCATATACGGATTCAGCGCCGTATAAATCTTCACGCCGTCTTTTAACAATGTGCTGACTCTGTCGGAAAGCTCACTCTGTATTTTTTGTTTCGCCTTTCCGGAAGCTTTTTCAAGACGTTTGTCATAGCCTTCGGATGATGAAACAAGCTGTGTGAATTCATCATTTACATAGGAAACATAGTCAGGATATTTATTTGTTTTTTCGTTTATATCAAGCTTGATCTTTTCCTTTTCGGCTTTTTTCAGCTGTTTCCCGGATATAACGCCTGCTTTTTTCAATCCGTTAAGCAATCTGACTTGTCGTTTTTTCGTATAATCAAAATGCTTGAGAGGATCATATAATGTAGGGTTATTAGGGATAGCGCAGATAAAGGCCATCTCTCCCAAAGTGAGAGATTTCAGCGGCTTGCTGAAATAAAATTGCGCCGCCGAACCGACACCGTATACGCCGTTATTAAAATAAATCGTATTTAAGTAGCCTTCTAAAATCTCATCTTTGCTGTATTTTTTCTCAAGCTGATAGGAATAGGCCAGCTCCGTCAGTTTTCGGCTGAAGGTGCGTTCATGGCTTAAATACACATTCCTTGCCAGCTGCTGGGTGATGGTGCTGGCGCCCTGATCAATTTTATGATCTTTGAAATTGGAGGCGGCCGCCCTGACCATCCCCATAAAGTCAAACCCTTTATGCTCATAAAAATGACGGTCTTCAGAGGTTAAAAACAGCTGTTTTACCTCATTCGGTATTTTATTAAAGGGCACAATCACGCGGTTCTCATGATCGCTGACAATCTCAGAAACAAGGCTTCCGTCCCTGTCATACATGTAACTGTTTTGAACCAGGTTGATCGCTTTTAAATCAATATGTTTATCGAGCACCTGATCAAAAGGCTTGATTTGTTTTACCTCTTTGCCGGAAGCAATAACTGTAAATGCAAACAACGGGATAATGCCGAGCAGCAAAATCCATCCGATTATTTTACGTACCATGGTCACTCTCTTTTCTCCTGATTTCTAGCCATATCGTATCATTCTTTTAAGAATACGAGAAGGTTAAATTTAGAAGAAATCGTGATCGCTGCCGGTCAGCCCGCATTTGACGCTGTATCCTTTTGCAAATGTCCCGCCATCCATAAAAGCCCCGCGCCTATTAAAAAGAGAAAGGCGGTGACGTAGAAAGCAGCCGAAATGGAAAAACCGCTCGAGACCGCACCTCCGAGCAGAGGGCCGAGCACATTTCCGAGAAAACGAAAGCTGACGTTATAGCCGAGCACCTCTCCCTGGATGCTGCCCGGCGCCCTGACGCGGATCGCGGCCGTAATGCAGGGGAGCGTGCCGCCCATGACCATGCCGAACAGAAATCTGAAGACTAACAGAATGGAGAGGGAGGAGGCGAGCGCCTGCGGAATGAAAAACACCGCTGAGGCAATCAAAAGCACGATTAAGATCCGGCTGTGGCCGAAGCGGTCGCCGAAGTCCCCCCATTTCCGGGCAAGCAATAAGCTTCCGAGTCCGGTCGCTGAAAACGCCATTCCGGAGAAAAAAGCTAAATTAACAGGTCCGTGCAGCTCATTGACATATAAAGCGAGCAGCGGCTGGATGCTGAAATTGCCGGTCTGCACGATCATAGTAAGCACCATCATCGCCCAAAGCGCGGGCTGGTGAAAAATATAAGAGAGCACCTGTTTTCTGGAGTAGGTTTTCCGCTTGTTTTGTTTCTCGCCGAGCGGCTGCTCATTCACCTGAAATAAAACGAGAAGCACAGATGCGAAAATGACAAAGGACGTAATAAAAAATGTGTACGTAAACCCGAAGCTGTCAGCGAGCAGCCCGCCCAGCATCGGTCCGAATAAAGTGCCTGACACCTGACCCATCTGCAGCGTGCCGAGCGTCTTCCCGGCAGTCTCTTTCGGCGTCTGCGCCGAAATCATGGCAAGCGATGTCGGAACAAAGCCTGTTACTAGACCCATAAGCAGCCGCAGGACAAACAGCTGATAAACGGATGTCACAAACCCCATCAATAAAATGCTGATGGCAATGCCGGTTCCTGTAATCAAGAGAATTTTTTTGTAGCCGCGCTTATCGCCGAATCTTCCCCAAAACGGGGAAATCACAAATGCCATTAAAAACGTGACGCCGAACACATACCCGCTCCATCTCTGCACATACCCGCCCGAATGGGGGCTGATCGTTTCGATATATAACGAAAGAAACGGAACAATCATGGTCATGCTGGCGGAAATAAAGAAATTTGTAATCCAAATGACGACGAAGTTCTTCTTACGGACAGAAATAACATCACCTTCTTTACTTTTCGTGTATCTAATCATTAGTATATAGGAATGAATCCGGTATTTGTATTTTCGATGCGGATATAGGAAAATTCATTATTTTTAGAAAATGAAGAAAGTTTCAGAGGGGAAACTGATATACTATCATAAAATATCATTTTTGATCGGAGGAAAGGCAGGTGTAAAAAAAGTGGATCAGCGCAGTCTGCTCATTATTGATTTTGAATTTACAATGCCTGACGGAAAATACAGCCCGCAAAATTTCTTTCCCGAGATTATTGAAGCGGGGATTGTCAAGACGGTGAATGATGAAGTGACTGAAACGTTTTCGAGTTATATCAAACCGAAAAAATTTCCGAAGCTGACGAAACGATGCAAAACCTTTCTGAACATCACCCAAAAAGACGTGGACGGCGGAATCACGTTTAATGAATTCATCCGCAAATTAAATGAGCTTGATCCTGATAAAAACTGCACGATCGTCACCTGGGGCAATATGGATATGAAAGTGTTAAAGCAAAATTGCATGTTTAACCACATCCCTTTTCCGTTCAAAGGAGAACTTCGGGATCTGTCCCTTGAATACAAAAACTTCTTCGGCGACAGAACATTGACCGGCCTTTGGAAAGCGGCAGAAGAGTATGGCGATAAAGGGACGGGCACGCATCATAAAGCGCTGGATGATGCGCAGACGACATACAAATTATTCAAGCTTGTCGAGCGGGATAAACAATATCTTGAAAAACCGAAACCTCCGACGATCGGTGATCGCGTCGATCTGACTGAACTGTTTCGCCGGGCCACATAAAAAAACCCAATCATGCCGACTGGGTCAAGTTCTTTTAAAATAGTCACGCTCTAACGCGGCCAAGTTGGCGAGCGAACGTTCCGCCCATTCTGAGCCGTCCGCTGTAAGCTGATCTTTCAGCCGGGCAGACGCCGCTTGTAAGGAAGCCGTATAATCAGGCACCTCGCCATCAAACGGTTTGACCATCTGATGCGGTATGTTTGTCTGTTCCCCGAATGCAAGCGCTCTTCTTTCATGAAAAAACGGAACATCCGCCTGCTTCGGATGATGAAGATCTCCTTGAGCGGGATGCGTCAGAACGGCTTTAATTTTCACTAAATAGTGATTGGGCCTGACGTCTGTCACTTCCCCTATGTATGCTCCTGTTTTATAAAACCCTTTTACGATTGTGCCGATTTCAAACGTATTCATAGCGTTCACCTCTCTCTAGTTATTCTATAAAAGATCAACGCGGTTGGCTAGTGAACAGCTGCCGGAAGCCTGACTGAGGCCGTTGTGCCCGAGTGCTCGCCGCTGGTGAAACAGACGGAGCCTTCATGATGCTGAATAATCGAGAATGTTACGGTAAGCCCGAGCCCGGTGCCGTTCGTTTTCAGCGTATAATACGGCTTGCCGAGTTTCTGCAGTTCTTCATCGGACATGCCGATTCCGTTATCCGTAATCTGAATGAGAATCATCTCTTCCTGTTTTTGGACGGAGACCTCGATTCGGCCGTTTTCAGAGGGCACGGCTTCAATACTGTTTTTAATCAGATTAATGAAGGCCTGTTTCAGTTTTTTCACATCGCCGAACACATATAAATCAGGCTCGCTTCGAACAGTAACGGTCACCGATTTAAAATGGGCATAAGACTCCATTAAGGAACCTGTTTCCTTTACGAGCAGAGAAATATCAAACTTTTCTTTTTCATAGTCATCCTGCTTCGCCATATCGAGATAATTCGTAATGATCGTCTGAGCCCGGTCGAGTTCGGACAGCACAAGTTTCTGATATCCGGAGTGGGATTTGTCCTGAAGCTGCTCGCCGCTGAACAGCAGCTGCACAAAACCTCTGACGACCGTAAGCGGATTGCGGACTTCATGAGCGACGCTTGCCGCAAGCTCGCTGACGACGGCCATTTTTTCTGAGTGAATCAGCCTTGCCCGCATGGACGCATTCTCATCAATGATCTCAATCAAATAAATGCACAGCAAAAGGGCGCTGACTTGAAAAAAAACAGATACTGCCGCCTCATAATAAACGGAAGGTAGATTTTGAAAATTGAAAATATTGGTTGCGGAATAGATGAAGACAGATGCGGTTAATAAGGCGGTTTCAGTGCAGCCGATGAGAAGAGCGAAAAGCAGTTTCTTCCGCTTTGAAAAAAAAGGCCATTTCGTTTGGAGCTGGATAGGGATGATGATTAAAAAAGGAATTAAGGATAAGAAAAAAAGAGCGGAAGGTTCAAACCATATGAGCTGAAAAAAAACGGATGCCGCCCCTGCGGCAAGTCCTGCGCCGGTACCGGAATAAAGCAGGCAGACGATAATGGGAATCAGCTGCAAACCGTAACGGACGGAATGAAGCTCCTGGATGGGAAAAGCCGTACATAATAAGGAAGATGACGCTGCAAATACGGCGACCAGCAGGCGGTTCGCTCTCGGCACAAGCAAATCAGGCTTGCTGAGCCAGAAGACTTGATAAAGAAAAATAGGGAATAAAATAAAAGAGAAGTGAAGCAGGTAATCCTTTACAATCTCCATTTATGCGAAATCCTTTCCTATGTAAATATGAATCTATTATAACATCTTTACCGGAAAAAAAAGTATATATTTCTCTAAAGCGAACGCCCTTATCCCATCTGATAAAGGCGTTCTTTCCGCTGCTAAGCGAGCGCTGCTTTCATTCTCTCAAGCCCTTCTTTTACGGCGGCGGCTGAACAGCCGACATTAAGTCTCATAAATCCTTCGCCGCCCGGTCCGTATTTTGTTCCCGGCTCTAATATGATTTTCCCTTTTTTGAGCATTCTTTCTTTGAGCTCGGCATCCGAAAATCCGTACTCGCTGAAATCCATCCAGATCAAATAGGAAGCGTCAGGCTTCATCATACGGACTTTCGGCAATTCTTTTCTTAAAAAGTCCTCAGCCAATTTCATGTTCCCTTCAATGTAAGGAATCAGCGCGTCAAGCCAAGGGCCTCCCTTTGTATAAGCCGCTTCGATTGCTGCAACCGCAAATGTGTTGAGGCTGGAAATCCCGTTCTGATGCAATGCGGCGGAGAATTTCGCCCGCTTATACCGATTGGGGATGATAATGGCGGATGCCTGAATACCGGCAATATTAAACGTCTTGCTCGGCGCGACACAAGTAACGGAAATCCGCTGAAACTCCTCAGACAGAGAAGCGAAAGGCGTATGCGGCTTTCCGTACAGCATCAAGTCGGAATGTATCTCGTCAGAAACGACGGTGACGTTATGGGCGGCGCACAGCGATCCGAGCTTCATAAGCTCATCCCGGCTCCACGCTCTGCCGGACGGATTGTGGGGATTACAAAGAATCATCAGCTTGACCTCAGAATCGTTCAGCTTTTTCTCAAGATCCTCAAAATCCATACAGTAGACGCCGTTTTCTTCCCGTAATGGGTTATGTAAAACCTGCCGTTTGTTTTCCTTGATCATCTGATAAAAAGGCGTATACACCGGTGATTGAATCAACACCGGATCGCCCGGTTCGGTAAAGGCTTGTACGGCCATGCTGATTGCCGTGACAACACCGGGACTGAACGCGATGCTTGCGGGATCGGGCCGGTAGCCGTGCCGCGTCTCAAGCCATGAAGCGACGGCTTCTCTTGTGTTTTCGTCAGGAGACGTATAACCGAATATGCCGTGGTCAAGGCGGGCTTTTAAGGCGTCAGTGACCGCTTCGGGAGCGCGGAAATCCATATCGGCAACCCACATTGGAAGCGCATCCGATACGCCGAATAACGCTTCCGCCTTGTCCCATTTCACCGATTGTGTGCCAAGACGGTTTTCTCGAAGATCAAAGTTCATGTATGTCACTCCTGTAGTATCATTATTTTGCACAGCGTATCTATGATAAAATAGAATTGCAAACTTTATTATAAGCGGTGATGAAAATGGAAGAAAGCCAAGCGGTCATGGAAATGATGAAAATCATTGCCAAGTGGGACCCGTTTAAATATGGAGAAGATTTTTATGAGACAGAAGCCGTCGACATCGTTCAGGCCGTCTATAGTGAAGACCGTGCCGACAAGCTGGCAGCAGCCATTCAGGATATCTTTGAAGCTTCATTTGAGCAGAAGCTTCCGATCGAAGGCTGCCAAAAGGCCGCCGAGCAGCTTCTGTCCATAAAAGAAAGCAGCTCCTGCACCCCTTAAAAACCGGCGATTCCGCCGGTTTTTTTATTGAATAAATTCAAAAATCCGCTCCGAAACAAACTCCGGGCGCTCTTCGGGTACGAGGTGCCCCGTATCCTTCAGTGAATACAGAATGGAATCCGGCAGGTCGTCATGAAGCCGTTTTCCGACTGAGACCGGAACGACCCGGTCTTCTTCTCCCCAGATTAAAAGAGCGGGGTTTTGCACTTTCTTCAAATCCTCGGGCTCTAAATCGCCCTCCCTGTGTCTGATAAACCTTGTCATCGCTTTGAAAATCTGGCGGTCTGTAAATGGTTTTTCGTAACCGTCAATCATTTCCTGATCGATAAGCGTCCGGTCGTGAACGACATTTAACAGGTTGTTCAGCACGCCGTCTTTTGAAAGCCAATACTTAAGATACAGGTCAAAACAAGGAAGATGCGTCCCGAATATAATCGACGGGTGCGAGCGCTTTAAATACCCCGAGCTGCACAGCAGGACGATTTTAGAAAAAAGCTCGGGTCTGAGAAGAGACGCGGATAAGGAAATCTGGCCGCCCATTGAATGGCCGATGAGTGCGGCCCGGCTGATACCGAGCTTTTCCAGAAGTCCGATCAGAAGCTTGGCGAGGTTTGCGTAAGTATATACGAAAGTCCGTGACTTTTCCGATTGCCCGAAAGGAGGCAGGTCAACGGCGATAATATCATAATGGTTTCTGAGCAGCGGGATCAGTTTTCTGAAGCTGAATGCCGAAGATAAAAAACCGTGTACGCAGACGAGTGTCTGTCTGCCGGGATTTTCATAATGCTCGTAATACAGCTCAACTCCGTCTATCGCGGCCCGTTTAATCGGTGAAACAGCTTCCATGAGAGCCTTCGCCGTCCTTTCTTTGTTGTAATGTAAAGGCTTTTTTGATTGTCAGATTTTAGCTCTGGTTTCTTTCGGGTTTTTCTTAGCATTTGTCGAAAATCGTGATATAATGTCATGAAGATTTTTGATAATGCAAAGGTGTGAAACGTATGAAGCTGACCGAAAAAGAAACAGAAATATTAGAAATTTTAGACGAAAACAGCCGCGTTGATGCGGAAACGATTGCGAAAATGGCAAACATTCCCGCTGAAGAAGTCAAAAGCATCATTGAAAAGCTTGAAAAGGAAAAAGTCATCATTGATTATGCGGCGATGATCGACTGGCGCAAAGTCGACGGTTTGGAAGGCGTCACGGCGATGATTGACGTAAAAGTCACTCCGAAACGAAATGTCGGCTTTGATGAAGTCGCTGAGCGGATATACAGATTCCAGGAAGTTGAATCAGTGTACCTGATGTCAGGGGTGTATGACTTATCCGTCGTTATTCGCGGCAACACGATGTCAGACGTGGCAAGCTTCGTGTCTGAAAAATTGTCCACCCTTGAGTCTGTCGTTTCCACGACAACGCACTTCATCCTGAAAAAATATAAGCATGACGGCAAAGTCTTTGAAAGCGGAGACGATGACAAAAGAATCGTGGTGTCTCCGTAAATGGAAACGAAGACTTCTTATTTATCTGACTACGTGCAGCAGATTAAACCGTCAGGCATCCGCAAGTTCTTTGATCTGGCCGCTACGATGGAAGGCGTCATTTCACTGGGAGTGGGAGAGCCTGACTTTGTGACGGCCTGGAACGTGAGGGAAGCGAGTATTCTTTCTTTAGAACAGGGTTATACGGCTTATACGGCAAATGCGGGTCTTTATGAACTGAGAGAAGAAATCAGCCGCTACTTAGATCAGCGGTTCGGCCTGAGTTATTCGCCTGACAGTGAACTGATCGTTACTGTAGGGGCAAGCCAGGCGCTTGATCTCGCTGTCCGCGCCATTATGAATCCCGGGGAGGAAATGTTAATTCCCGAACCGTGTTTTGTCGCATATGAATCACTCGTGACCCTGACGGGGGCGAAGCCGGTGCCGATTCAGACTGTCGCTGCAAAAGGTTTCAAAGCATCCCCAGCCGATTTTGAAGCGGCCCTGACGGACAAAACAAAAGCGCTGCTTCTATGCTCGCCGTCAAATCCGACAGGTTCTGTCTATTCGAAAGAAGAGCTTGAATCCATCGCTGCTTTCGCTGAAAAACACGACTTGATCGTGCTTGCCGATGAAATTTATGCCGAGCTGACGTATGATGAGCCATTCACGAGCATGGGGGCCATCCGCGGCATGAAGGAACGCACGGTTCTCATTTCCGGCTTCTCCAAAGCATTTGCCATGACGGGATGGAGACTCGGATTTACGGCGGCGCCTCCAGTGATCAGGGATGCGATGCTCAAAATTCATCAGCACGCGATGATGTGCGCGCCTTCCATGGCTCAGTACGCGGCGCTTGAAGGGCTGAAAAACGGCCAGGAAGACGTCGAAAGAATGAAGAAAAGCTATCGGAGACGCCGAAACCTGATTGTGGAGACATTGAACGAAATCGGACTCGGCTGCCACCACCCCGGCGGAGCATTTTACGCCTTTCCTTCCATTCAGTCGACCGGCATGAGTTCAGAAGAATTCGCGGAACAGCTGCTCATTGAAGAAAAAGTAGCCGTCGTTCCGGGGAATGTGTTCGGCCCGAGCGGCGAAGGCTACATCAGATGTTCCTATGCGACATCCATTGAGCAGATTCAGGAAGCGCTCGTCAGAATCAAACGGTTTGTTGAAAAAAGGGCATAAAAAAAGATACGAACCCGGTTCGCATCCAAATAAAAGGGGGGGAATACTAGAAAGCCTTCGTAATCATAGTATACCCCCATTTTTCTGTGCTTAAACATGATCATGTAAAAAAGTTCTCTTTGCGAAAAACAAACTTGTATGATATAATTTTAAATTGCGTATAATCTGTATTTAATTTAACTTAGGAGTTGTTATGAATGGCAGCAAAATTTGAAGTGGGCAGTGTTTACACTGGTAAAGTAACAGGATTACAAGCGTATGGTGCGTTTGTTGCATTAGATGAAGAAACTCAAGGACTTGTTCACATTTCTGAAGTCACTCACGGTTTCGTAAAAGACATTAACGAGCACCTTTCTATCGGTGACGAAGTACAAGTAAAAGTACTTGCGGTTGACGAAGAAAAAGGCAAAATCAGCCTTTCTATCCGTGCGACTCAAGCGGCGCCTGAAAGAAAAGAAAGCAAACCAAGAAAACCGAAAGCGGCTCAAGCTTCTGAAGAAACATCTGCTCCGCAAGGTTTCAACACATTGAAAGATAAGCTTGAAGAGTGGATTGAACAGTCCAACCGCAAAGACCTTATCAAAAAATAATCATCAAAAAAAGCACCGGATATGTATGTTCGGTGCTTTTTTTATGTTTATCTGACTTCCGGATTTGCCGCTTCCTCGCGGGATGTTTCTTCGTTCGGCTTAAACAGCAGGCCGAGATTGATCAGACCGGCGATGCCGACAAGACCGTAAATAATCCGCGACAGAGCTGATCCTTGGCCGCCGAAGATGGCTGCTACTAAATCAAATTGGAAAAATCCGATCAGTCCCCAGTTAATAGCGCCGATAATCGTTAATACGAGACAGATACGCTGAATAACACTCATGTAAACAACCTCCTCTATGAATTCGTGAAACAGTTATAGATTGTGACAAAGCAAAGAATCTATGCATACTACATTCTCCGCCGTGTAAATCACACACTGTCTCAAGCTGTACAAGTGCCTTTCCCGGGAAGCCGCTGTCTGTAAACCGTGTGATGTGCCGTCAAAAAAGCGGATTGCTTTACATTGAATGTCATCTTTCTGCATAATATAAATCCAAAGGAGGAGATGTCATGCAAAACTTTACATATTGGAATCCGACCAAATTGATTTTCGGAAAGGGAGAGGTCGAAAAACTTCCTGAAGAAATCAAGCCGTACGGAAAGAACGTACTGCTCGTATACGGGGGCGGCAGCATTAAGCGCAGCGGTCTTTATGATCAAGTAACCGAACTGCTGAAAAAAGCAGGAGTTACCGTACATGAATTGGCAGGCGTAGAGCCGAATCCGCGTGTCTCAACGGTGAACAAAGGTGTTGCGCTCTGTAAAGAAAACAGCATCGATTTCTTATTGGCCGTCGGCGGCGGAAGTGTCATTGACTGCACGAAAGCCATCGCGGCTGGCGCTAAATATGACGGCGACGCGTGGGATATCGTCACGAAAAAACACCAGCCGAAAGAAGCGCTGCCTTTCGGAACAGTGCTGACCCTTGCGGCAACCGGTTCAGAGATGAACTCCGGATCAGTCATCACAAACTGGGAGACACAAGAGAAATACGGATGGGGGAGCCCGCTCGTTTACCCTAAATTCTCTATTCTCGATCCGGTAAACACATTTACCGTTCCGAAAGACCACACCATTTACGGCATGGTCGATATGATGAGCCATGTGTTTGAACAATATTTCCACCACACGTCAAACACGCCGTATCAGGACCGGATGTGTGAATCGCTTCTGCGCACGGTGATTGAAACAGCGCCGAAGCTGATCAATGATCTGGAGAGCTACGAGCTTCGTGAGACGATTTTATATACAGGCACGATCGCATTAAACGGAATGCTGTCAATGGGCGCAAGAGGGGATTGGGCCACACACAACATCGAGCATGCGGTATCAGCGGTTTACGATATACCGCACGCCGGAGGTTTAGCGATTCTGTTCCCGAACTGGATGAGACATGTGCTCAAAGAAAATCCGGCCCGCTTTAAACAGCTTGCCGTCCGTGTCTTCGATATTGACGAGACAGGCAAATCAGATGAAGAGATCGCACTTGAAGGAATCAGCAAGCTGTCTGATTTCTGGACGAGCCTCGGCGCTCCGAACAGACTCGCTGATTATGATATTTCTGATGAGAAGCTGGATACGATTGCAGATAAAGCGATGGCAAACGGAGCATTCGGACAGTTCAAGTCACTGCAGAAAGAAGACGTGCTTGCGATACTGAAAGCATCATTGTAATAACATAAAGGGGGCGGCCGGATTGGCAGCTCCTTTTTTTCTGTGTTATAGTAATCCCTTACGATTTTTTTGGAGGTCATGATAAATGGAGAACTTTACGTACTACAATCCGACGAAACTGATTTTCGGAAAAGGTCAAATCGACCAATTGAAAAAAGAGCTGAAGCAATACGGGAAAAACGTGCTGCTTGTTTACGGAGGCGGCAGCATTAAGCGAAACGGCCTGTATGACCAAGTAACAGGCATCTTAAAAGAAGAAGGCGCAACCGTTCATGAGCTTGCGGGCGTTGAACCGAACCCGCGTCTGGAAACGGTAAATAAAGGAATTGAGCTGTGCAGACAGCATGAGATTGATTTCCTTCTCGCAGTCGGCGGCGGAAGTGTCATCGACTGTACAAAAGCGATTGCGGCCGGTGCGAAATATGACGGCGACGCATGGGACATTTACAGCAAAAAAGTAACGGCGCAGGACGCACTCCCGTTCGGCACGGTGCTGACGCTTGCGGCGACAGGCTCTGAAATGAACCCTGATTCCGTTATCACAAATTGGGAAACAAACGAAAAATTCGTATGGGGCAGCAATGTCACTCATCCGCGTTTCTCCATTTTAGATCCTGAGAATACTTTCAGCGTTCCGGAAAACCAAACGGTATACGGCATGGTGGATATGATGAGCCACGTATTTGAACAATACTTCCACAATGTTGAAAACACGCCGCTTCAGGACAGAATGTGTTTTGCGGTCCTTCAGACGGTAATTGAAACAGCACCGAAACTTTTGGAAGACCTTGAGAACTATAAGCACCGTGAAACGATTTTATACGCGGGTACGATCGCATTAAACGGCACGCTGCAAATGGGCTATTTCGGCGATTGGGCTTCCCATACGATGGAGCACGCCGTATCAGCGGTGTATGACATCCCTCACGCGGGAGGACTTGCGATTCTGTTCCCGAACTGGATGAGATACACGCTGGATACAAATGTAGACCGTTTTAAAAACCTCATGCTCAACATGTTTGACATTGATACTGAAGGCAAAACGGATAAAGAAATTGCGCTTGAAGGGATCGATAAATTATCTGCGTTCTGGACAAGCCTCGGCGCGCCGTCCCGCCTTGCGGATTATGACATCGGCGAAGACAAGCTTGAGCTGATTGCAGACATCGCCGCAAAAGAAATGGAATACGGCGGATTCGGCAATTTCCAAAAACTGAACAAAGATGACGTACTTGCCATCTTAAAGGCGTCACTGTAAGATACATTCCCGGCCGGAGTGAAGATGAAATAGATTTTCAAGCTGCAGATGCAATCACATGCTGCGGATTTGACTCCCTGTTTCTGTACGTTTAGCAGAAAAGGATTAATTAACTTTGCGATTGCCGATCATCTATTTACACAAAATCTAAATCATGAAGAGCCTTGCTATACTTCGAATTTAAAAAAGGGGCGCTGATTCAATCAGCGCTCCTTTTATGCATTTTGTGTACTAAGGTCCCGCTGAGCCCCCATATAGCTTCCCATTAAGTTTTGATAACCGGGAAGATGACTGGAGATTAATGCGCCAAAACCTTCAACATCGTTGCGCCAATCACGCTGAAGCTCGCATGCTACGCTGAACCAGTTCATAAGCTGCGCGCCGCCATGAGCCATACGGGTTAGTGATGCATCTGCTACTTGCTTATTAAACGTCCCCGAAGCATCTGTCACAACAAACACTTCGTAGCCTGCTTTAATGGCAGAAAGCGCAGGAAAAGCAACGCAGACGTCTGTTACCACCCCCGCGATAATCAGCTGTTTTTTGCCAGTCGCTTCAATGGCTTTAACAAAGTCTTCATTGTCCCATGCATTAATTTGTCCGGGACGGGCTATTTTTGGCGCATCAGGAAAGAGATCAACGAGTTCTTGCATGAGCGGTCCGTTGGGTCCGTTTTCAAAGCTGGTTGTTAAAATAACCGGTAAATCAAAGAATTTAGCCGTATCACCGAGAGCCAATACATTGTTTTTAAATTCATCAACGCCATAGTCACGCACGAGACCGGAAATAAGGCCGGTTTGATGGTCAACTAAAAGCACGGCAGCATCATCTTTTGAAAGACGGGAATAAAGATCAGACATTTTATAATCCTCCTTGAATTAAGGCAAGTAAGTTTGTGAATTGAAAACGGTAAAATCTATTCATATGCTGTATAGATAGAAAGTTATTTCTGAGGTGACTTTTCGTGAGGGTGATGATCCTTCAATTAATCTGGAACGGGAACCGGAGCATGATCAATCCAATGGATGAACTGTTGTAAATAGCGTTGAAGATAACGTTTTGTTTGTTCATCCGTAAGTATGTTTTGAGCGGAATCAATTTTCTCATGGACTTGCGAAATCAGCATTTTTTGAAATGGCAAAACATTGACTTGCATAGCTTCGAGTACTTCTCTCAATTGCGTTTGACCAAAGGCAGTGCCGAACCCTCCGGGGGTTGCTCCGATTAAGCCAACCGGTTTTCTGTTTAAAACAGAAGAGGTCCGCGGTCTCGATGCCCAGTCCAATGCATTTTTTAATACCCCCGGAATTCCGGAATTGTACTCTGGACTCACAATGATGACGCCGTCAACGTCTTGTATATCAGCTCTAAAGGATGTTACGGAGTCTGGTGCTCCGGCAATTTCTAAATCTTCGTTAAAAAAAGGAAGACTGTCTATTTCAACCCAGCGAAATTGAGCCGCATTATCGAAGTCAAACAATGATTGAGCAATTGCTCGATTATACGAGTTTTTTCGTAAACTTCCGCAAATAAGACCAATGGTTTTAGTCATAAAATCACCTCCCGGTTTAAAATCACTTTCATCTTAACACGATACCCCAAATATAGACACTATTTTTAAAAATGGACATTTATGCCTTAATATGACTGCGCGGCAGTCTCTCAAAAGGAGTACTATATAAAAAGAACCGTCCCATCGGGATTGGCGATGGATGTCATCCTGCTCCAAAGTAAAGGTGATACGTTCCTGGATCATCAACATTCGATTCGTTACCCCTCTCACGATTATTACAAATATAACCATATCGAATCCGGGATATTGTATAAAAAATGAACGCATCTTTAGCGCAAATCCCGTATTCATCCGGCCTTCTTCATGACTTGATTTAGCGGGTGAGTTCATATAAAGTGAAAGAGAAAACAATTCACCGTGATGGAGGGACAAGCAAATGACGCATGTACGCTTTGATTACTCAAGAGCGTTACCTTTTTTCAATGAACATGAACTTACATATGCACGTGATTTCGTAAAAACGGCACACCATAATATCCATGAAAAAACAGGCGCCGGAAGCGACTTTTTAGGATGGGTGGACCTCCCTGAAAACTACGATAAAGAAGAATTCGCGCGCATTAAAAAAAGCGCTGAAAAAATCAAATCAGATTCAGACGTGCTTCTCGTCGTGGGTATCGGCGGTTCATACTTAGGCGCCCGCGCAGCGATTGAAGCGCTCAATCATTCTTTCTATAATGTTCTGCCGAAAGACAAGCGCAAAAACCCTCAAGTTATCTTTATCGGCAACAATATCAGCTCAACTTATATGAAAGATGTTATGGATCTTTTAGAAGACGCTGATTTCTCTATCAATGTCATTTCTAAATCAGGCACGACGACGGAACCTGCAATCGCTTTCCGGATTTTCCGCAAACTTCTTGAAGAAAAATACGGAAAAGAAGAAGCGAAAGCGCGGATTTACGCGACGACAGATAAAGAGCGCGGCGCTTTAAAAACGCTTTCTAATGAAGAAGGCTTCGAATCATTCGTTATTCCTGATGATGTCGGCGGACGTTTCTCCGTTCTGACTGCGGTAGGCCTTCTGCCGATTGCGGTAAGCGGGGCTGATATCGATGAAATGATGAAAGGCGCTCTTGATGCAAGCAAAGACTTTTCCAGCTCGGAATTAGAAGAGAACGCGGCTTACCAATACGCCGTCGTCCGCAACGTTCTGTATAATAAAGGAAGAACCATTGAAATGCTCATCAACTATGAGCCTGCGCTGCAATACTTTGCGGAATGGTGGAAGCAGCTCTTCGGCGAAAGTGAAGGAAAAGATGAAAAAGGCATCTATCCTTCTTCCGCTAACTTCTCAACAGACCTTCACTCTCTCGGTCAATACGTGCAGGAAGGCAGACGCGATCTGTTTGAAACTGTATTAAACGTTGAAAAACCGAAGCATGAGCTGACAATTGAAGAAGCGGAAAATGATCTCGACGGCTTAAATTACTTAGCCGGAAAAACGGTCGATTTCGTCAACAAAAAAGCGTTCGAAGGCACGATGCTTGCCCATACAGACGGAAAAGTGCCGAACTTAATTGTCAACATTCCGGATCTTAATGCATATACATTTGGATATCTCGTCTATTTCTTTGAAAAAGCGGTGGCGATGAGCGGTTATCTGCTCGGAGTCAACCCGTTTGATCAGCCGGGTGTTGAAGCCTATAAGGTGAATATGTTCGCGCTTCTCGGCAAACCGGGCTTTGAAGAGAAAAAAGCAGAGCTTGAAAAACGCCTTGAAAAATAAAAAGAAGGGCTGGCCCTCAGCATGACGGGTCAGCCTTTTTTAAACCGTGAAAGGTGTGTTGATGAATGATACGACTCTTATGTAAGCATGCCGTCATTTCCGTCTGTTCCGCCGCTATTGTCTATTCGGCACTAAAACTGTCTCCTGAATCCCTCTTACAAACCATCCTGTTTTTCGCTTTCCCTCTCGGCTTGTTTACGGACATGGTCCGGCTGAAACTGAAGATTGGCCGGATGCAGTCGCTGATCACGAAGTGCTGTCTCTATGCCGCCGTTTTCTATATTTCAACGGAAGCCGTTCTCTCCGCAATTGTGACGTATGTTCTGATTGAATGCGCCGTTATCTCTTTCCGGCGTCTGTCTGCCGCTCCCGATTCTTCCCGGGCGCCGTATGAAGATGCCGCAGAGCGGGGACGCTAAAGACAAAAAGGAGCATATGCACATGATCAGCATACCATCTTCACTTGAAGGGCAATCGTTTTTACTCCGCGAATTGGAACAGGTGATGAAACCGATCGGTTATACCATCGGAGGCGGCTGGGAGTATGACCGCGGGTTCTTTGATTACAAAATTTCCGATCAGGACGGCTATTTATTTCTCCGTATCCCTGTTGAAGCAAATAAGGGACACCTGGATGAACGGGGGGCCGCCGTTACAATCGGCACACCCTTTTTGCTGAGGCACGTCTATCAGCAGGCAACGGATGATCACGCAGGCGGCGGTGTTTTTGAGTCATTATTCAACCAATTCTCCGAGCCGAAACGGCGGGATGCGGCAATTGACCGCTCATATACAGATATCGGCATCTCGCTTGTGAAAGAGCTGGAAGACGTCCTGCTGCATTAAAGAGCCAAAAACAGATCAGTATCGAGCACCTTGTATGACAGGGGAGGGGTCAGCATCGGCCCCTCTTCTTTTTGTATGCCGATGATCGTGGTATTCCGTTTGAGATAATAGAGCGCACAGTCATGATAAGATGAGCCCTTTAATTCCCCGGGAACGGGAATGATGCGAACCTTTTTCTCCAGCGTCAGATCTGACAGCGTTTGCGGTTTGGCAAGCTGCAGCTTGACCCGGTAATGCTCAAACATCACCCGGCTCGACAGCCGTGATGTGCACAGAATCTTATTAGCTCCTGCGCGCTCGGCGTTTTTGACATACCGTTCCGTTAAAATTTCCACGATACAATAAACGGACGGATGCAGCCCTTTGATGGCGAGAAGCGTTAATACCGACAGCATATCAGCTTCGGATTCATTTTTCTGCTGATCCGCTGTCAGAATGACGGTATCGGCTTCCGTAATATTCGCCTTATTGAGCGTGCTGTCATCAGCGGCATGTCCGCGGATGAAATGGACGTTTTCAATAAGCGGCCCTTCCCTTAATGAATCATCAATCAGGACGACAGTTTTTGACGGCGCGATGTGCTGCAGTTCTTTCAGCAGCATATGTGATTTCTCATTCCATCCGATAAGAATGACGTGCCCTTTGCCTTTAAAGGCGACCTTCCCTTCGACATAGCGGTGCTGTTTGCTGAATACGGCTGAAGAAAGCGTGGCGAAATAGGCGGTCACAAAACTCGCTCCGCTTAATACAAGCACCATGCCGGCAATCTGCCCGAGCGGCGTCTGGGGAACGTAATCGCCGTAGCCGACCGTGGCCACCGTAATAACCGCCCACCAAACCCCTTCAAACACAGACGTGAATTGCTTCGGTTCAAGCATGTAAATGAGTTGGCCGAACAATAAGATCAAGGCGATAATGATCAGTCCGATCCGAACATATAACGGCCATCTCAGCCAGGAAATAAAAATACGGTTTGATTTCATTCGTCCGGCTCTTCTTTCGACAGAAAGATGGATAAAATCTGCTTAATAATGGTGTTTAGTTTTTCGTCCAGCTGTTCCTGGCCGTATGAGTCACGCGCATGTCTGATTAAATCGGCAGTCTCATCTTCAAACTGAATGAGAGGCTCGTCGTTTTCCGATTCATTATAGAGCTGGATAAAGGCGTCAAGCCCCTCGTTCATTCTGTCTATCGCATTGCTCAGCTGTTCTTTCTCGCCATTTGTCACTTTCATGTCGATCACACCTGTATCTTTTTTTATACAGTATGTCCCAGTTCGTTTGATGTCTTTCAAAAATCGACGAAAACATATTCACCCTTATTTTTTCATATGATAAAGAAAGCGGACCGAAAAAGGGTGAGTCGAATGACAGTCATTCAAAAACTGCTGGCGGCGCTGGCCGGAGCGCAGCTGCTCGCTTCGGCGGCCGTATTGCTTATTTTCGATTTGAATGGACACAATCATATGTCCGGCGGATTTTCATGGCTTGTTTTTGCAAAAGAGACCGCAGGCACGTTTCCGTTTTACATCGGAATGGCCGGGTGTATCCTCATCATGCTCGGAGGATTGATTCCTGTCAGAAAAAAGAAGCGGATTTCTGTACAGGAAAGCGGACAATCATTAAAATAATATATAAGCAGATCGTACGATATAAGAGAAAAAGGAAGAGGATAATATGCTGTTTATCTTTTTAACAATTGCTGCATTGGGATTGTCGTTTTGGGCACAATTTAAAGTGAAAAGCAATTTTCAGAAATACTCAGACGTAGAAGCTTCCAGTCAGCGGACGGGGGCGGAAACGGCAAGACGGATTCTTGATATTAACGGTTTATATGATGTGCCGGTAGAACCGGTAAGAGGCACTTTAACAGACCATTACGACCCGACGGAGCGGGTGGTGCGTTTATCTGAGCCGGTATATTACGGCCGCTCCATTTCCGCCATTTCCGTCGCTTCCCATGAAGTCGGACATGCTTTGCAGCATCAGGAATCATACGGCGCGCTTGTGCTGAGGCACAAAATTTTTCCGGTCGTCAATTTTGCCTCCGGGGTTGCCCCTCTGCTTTTCTTGGGCGGGATGCTCCTGGGCAGCTTGAACTTAATCGGACTCGGCATTATTTTGTTTTCGGCCGCTGTTTTTTTCCAGCTTGTCACACTGCCTGTCGAGTTTAATGCCAGCGCGAGGGCGAAGCGGATTATCGTGTCGGAAGGATTCATTCGCAACAGTGAAGAACACGGCGTGAATAAAGTGCTGAACGCCGCCGCGCTGACGTATGTGGCTGCGGCGCTCGTTTCATTATTCGAGCTGCTTCGTTTTGTGATGATTTTCTTAAATGGTCGTGATGAGAATTAACACGAAGGAGGTGGCCCCTTACCGTTTGCGGTAGGGGTTTTTTTGCTTATATTAAAACTGATTCTCATTATGCTGTTAATCGGATTAACGGCCATCTTTGTCGCTGCGGAATTTGCGATTGTCAAAATCCGCGGTTCAAAAATTGCGGAGCTGGTTGAAACCGGAGACAGCCGGGCGCTCGCGGCGCACAGGGTGATTTCAAATCTCGATGAATATTTATCAGCGTGCCAGCTCGGCATTACGATTACGGCGCTCGGACTCGGCTGGCTCGGTGAACCGACGATTCAGCGGCTTCTTCATCCTGTTTTCAGCCTGATCGGAATGCCGTCATCTATTACGCACGTCGTCACGTTTATTGCGGCGTTTATCGCCGTCACGTATCTGCACGTCGTCATCGGAGAGCTTGCGCCGAAAACGATATCCATTCAAAAAGCCGAAGCCGTCAGTCTGTGGACGGCGAAACCGCTCATTCTGTTTTATAAAGTGATGTATCCGTTTATTAAGCTGTTAAACGGCTCAGCCGGATTTTTGGTCAAGCTGTTCGGTTTTCATTCGGTGAAAGAACATGAGGTCGTGGTCAGTGAAGAAGAATTGCGGCTGATTTTGTCCGAAAGCTATAAAAAAGGTCAAATCAATCAATCTGAATTCCGTTACGTCAACAAGATATTTGAATTCGATAACCGGGTCGCCAGAGAAATCATGGTGCCGCGCACCGAAATCGCCGCCATCTCGCTTGAACAGTCAGTTGATGAAGCCATACATTTGATCATCAACGAACGGTATACGCGATATCCGGTTATTAAGGAAGACAAAGATCACATTCTCGGCATTATTAACAATAAGGATTTATTTAAAGCGTATTTTCTCGGCCGCTCCATTGAATTAAAAGAAATCATGCGTCCGGTCATCAGAGTCATTGAAAGCATCCCCGTTCAGGAGCTTTTGATCCGTATGCAGAAGGAGCGGATTCATATGGCGATTCTCGTTGACGAATACGGCGGCACGGCGGGACTTGTGACCGTCGAAGACATATTGGAGGAAATCGTCGGGGAAATCCGTGATGAATATGACCAGGATGAAATGCCCCACATCGTCAAAAAAGGCGAACACCATTATGTGATGGACGGCAAGGCGCTCATAGAAGAGGTGAACGATCTCCTTGATATCGCCATCGAAAATGAAGACATTGACACGATTGCCGGCTGGCTCTTAACACAAAAAATGGAGCTGAAAAATGGTGATGTGTTTCATGCCGAAGGGTGTGAATTTAAGGTGCTGGAAGCGGAAGACCATCATATCCGCTTCGTTGAAATTAAAAAAACTGATTTCTGAGCCTCCTGCTTTTGCAATGAGGCTTTTTTTATGGAAAAAATGCTTCTTCGTCCCGCTCCTTCATATGCTGTAAAGAAAGGAGTGTCGGTATGAAAACGGATTGGTGGAAAACGGCGGCCGTCTATCAAATTTATCCCCGAAGCTTTATGGATTCGAACGGGGACGGAATCGGCGACATGAACGGCATCAGAGCAAAGCTTCATTACATAAAAGAGTTGGGGGCGGATGTGATCTGGCTTTGTCCCGTTTTTGACTCGCCGGGCGCGGACAACGGCTACGATATTCGGAATTATAAACAAATTGCCGGCGAATTCGGGACGATGGAGGATTTTGACCGGCTCCTTGCGGATGTCCATTCGCTCGGCATGAAGCTGATTATAGACCTCGTCATCAACCATACAAGCGATGAGCACCCTTGGTTTATCGAATCACGCTCAGCGAAAGATTCCGAAAAACGGGACTGGTACATCTGGAGAGACGGAAAAAACGGCAAAGAGCCGAACAATTGGGAAAGCATTTTCGGCGGATCGGCGTGGGAATATGATCAAGAGACGGGCCAGTATTACCTGCACCTGTTTGACAAAAAACAGCCTGATTTAAATTGGGAAAACGAAGCGATGAGGCAGTCCGTTTATGAGATGGTCCGCTGGTGGCTTGATAAAGGCATAGACGGCTTCCGGGTGGATGCCATTTCTCACATTAAGAAAAAAGAAGGGCTCCCTGACATGCCGAATCCGGACGGTCTCCCGTACGTCCCGTCTTTCCCGTATCATATGAATGGGGAAGGCATAATGGATCTCTTAAAAGAGCTGAAACGGGAAACATTTTCGCGCTATCCGATCATGACGGTCGGCGAGGCGAACGGAGTGGCGGCTTGGGAGGCGGCTGATTGGGCCGGTGAAGAAAACGGCGTCTTTCAAATGATTTTTCAATTTGAACATCTCGGCCTCTGGGATACGGAAGATGATCAAAGCATTTCCATTCCGGCGCTTAAGCGCGTCTTGTCCGGCTGGCAGAACAGTCTTGAAGGAAAGGGCTGGAACGCGTTGTTTATGGAGAACCACGATCAGCCCCGTTCCGTCTCGGTATGGGGTGACGAACGGTTTTTGACAGAAAGCGCCAAGGCACTCGCCGCGATGTATATGCTGATGAAAGGCACGCCGTTTATTTACCAGGGGCAGGAGCTCGGAATGACCAATGTTTCGTTCCCATCCATTGAAGATTATGATGACGCCGCAATGAAATATCTGTATGAAAAAGAGACGTCCCGCGGCGTTCCGCATGAAAAAGTGATGAAGATCATCTGGAAGAAGGGCCGGGATAATTCACGGACACCGATGCAATGGAGCGGTGAGGCGAACGGCGGGTTTTCTGATGCTTCTCCGTGGCTCGGAGTGAATCCGAACCACACATGGCTGAATGCTGCATCACAAATGCAGGATGAAACATCCGTATACCATTTCTACAAACGGCTGCTCGCCCTCAGAAAAGAACACGGCGTATTGATCAGCGGCACGTATGAATTGCTGCTTCCGAATGACCGGCAGATTTATGCCTATCTAAGAAAAAACGGAACAAAAACCGCCCTGATCATCACAAATCTGTCCCGAACCCCCGCTTTATACAGGCATCCCGGTTATCCGCTTGACTCCGATGCTCTCGTGCTTGCAAACGCGGAGACAGAAGCGCACCGCCATGTGACATCCTTTCTTTTAAAGCCTTATGAGGCCCGCGTATATATATGGTGAAAAACTTCAGTCCCGAGGCTGAAGTTTTTTGTGATCTGCGTTTATCATCACGATCCGACAGGAAAAGACAAATACAGAAACGAATATGGGAAAGGAAGAGAAAAAGAAAGGAGGCATTTATATGCTGAAAAAATTGCAGATTCAAACAAACAGACGGGATGAAATGATCGACATCACACATGAAGCTGAAGCGTTTCTCCGCAAAACAGGCGTAAAAAGCGGTTTGGCGCTCATATACTGTCCCCATACAACCGCCGGCATTACCATAAATGAAAATGCCGATCCGGATGTGAAGAGGGATATGCTCAGAAGGTTTGATGAAATGTATCCGTGGGAGCACGAACTGGACCGGCATATGGAGGGAAATACGGCGGCACATATGAAAGCGAGTACAACCGGCGCCTCCCAGCATGTCATCATAGAAGACGGGCGCCTGATACTCGGAACATGGCAGGGCGTTTATTTTTGCGAATTTGACGGTCCGCGAAACAGAACCTGTTATATCAAAATACAGGCTGAAACGGAGGAAAACACAAATGAGTGAGTGGATGAGTGCATTATCATTAACAAAGCCCGTCATTCAGGCGCCGATGGCCGGCGGGCTGGTCACGCCGCGTCTGGCTTCGGCGGTATCAAATGAAGGGGCGCTCGGAAGCCTCGCTTCAGGATACGTCAGCCCGCAAGCGCTTGAAAAACAGCTTATCGAGATGAAAGACCTGACGGACCGCTCCTTTCAAGTAAATCTTTTCGTCCCGGAAGAAAGGCAGATGCCTGAGGCGGAACTGGTTGAAAAATGGAAAGCCCGCATCCCGAGGGCAAAAGACGCCAAGCCGTTCTCTGATCTGAAAGAAGAATGGAATGATTTCGAGGAAAAAGCGGAGCTTCTGATCCGTTACGGAGTCAAAGCGTGTTCATTCACCTTCGGCCTGCCGCCGGAAGAAACGGCGGAAAAGCTGAAGAAAAGCGGATGTTTCCTTTTCGGCACGGCGACAACGCCGGAGGAAGCGAAGGCCTTTGAAGAACGGGGGATGGACGCCGTTATCCTTCAGGGAATAGAAGCCGGCGGACATCGCGGGTCGTTTCTGCCGGTTAAAGGAGAACCGGCTCTCGGCCTTATGGCGCTGATTCCGCAGGCTAAAGACGCGCTGAATATCCCGGTGATTGCGGCAGGCGGCATTTTTGACCGCCGCGGCGTGCAGGCGGCCCGATGTTTGGGTGCAGACGGCGTTCAAGTAGGAACACCGTTTCTCCTTTGTGAAGAAAGCAGCGCCTCACCGGCATATCAAAAAGCCATTGCCGAATCAAAAGGAGCCGACACGCGGCTGACCACCCTGTTTTCGGGAAAACAGGCGCGGGGAATCGTGAATCAGTTCATGAAAACATATGAGGCTGACGAGGGAAATACGCTGCCTTATCCGCTGCATAATACGCTGACAAAGCCGATGCGCGGGCACGCGGCTCAATCAGGAGACGCGGAGTATATGTCTTTATGGGCCGGCCAGTCCGCCGCGAAACTTGAAGGGCCGACAGACGTGAAAACCGTTTTGGACGGATTGTGCGAATCATAATCCAGCAATCGTGAGGTGATGGATGATGAAGATTCTTCAAATGTCCTACAAAAAAAGAGGGACTATTGAGTTTGTCTTTGAAGATTTTCCGCATTCCAAAGTCACCATGGCGCCGATTAAAGGGTATTACTTTGTCCGCGCCATTAAATGGAGCCGACGGGACAGAGCCGTCACCCGACATGATTTAGAGAAGTTTGAATGGGCTGCAAACCAAGCGCTCGGCACGACGGCTTTTTACCGGAAAAGAAAAGCATTCCGCATCCCATCGTCAAAATGACAGACGATGGGATTGTTTTAATGCATGATCTGATAAAGCGCGGGTGCATCAAGCCTTGTTGCCTGGTTAAGCAGATAAGCCGGCTGCACGGCATTTTTTTTTCTTAAAGAATTCAATCTCTGGATGATTTGTTCAGCGGTCAGAATCCCGAGACCGTGGGCGAAATATTGATCATTCCCCATCACAATGACATTCTCTCCCCGCCACTGAGCCTTTGCAGGATTAAAATCAGGATTTTTAAAATATAAACAATCTCCCCGTAAAAAGTGGCTGCCGGTTTCCGTGTAGATCGGCAGATGCTCATAGTGCCAGTCATACAAAGTGATATCCCGGAAACGCCGGTTAAACCGTTCTTCACCCATTGTCTTTAAGACGGCCAAATAATAAATCACAACAATGGCGGTAGCGCATTCAAATGCGTAAAACGCCCCATTTTCAATAATGTCCCGAATCGCTTTTGAAGCGGGGATTCTGTACTTCAGCTCCAAGGCTCCTTCCGGCGTCACTCTCCAATAAGCCGTATTTCCGTATGTTTTGGCGAAAGTTGCAAATTTCACACCTGATCCGTGCAGTTCTCTTGCGGCTTCCACAATATGGCGGCGCAGCCGCACCTCGAACATCAGTTCAGCAATCGACCCGTAATCGAATTGTACGGGAGAATTGAGCAGTTCATTTATATACGGAACAAGGCTTTCTTCCGTCTGCCAGTTCGCGATGTCCTGAGGCCGAAGCACTTGGCCGGATATGATAATCATCTGCGCGCCCCCTTCTCTTTTTTTATAAGATATGCAGGAAGCTTGGGCAATGAAAATCAAGTCATAAAAAAGGAGGAAATGTTAACAAAATGTGAAGACTGAGCCGATATATAAGGTATCACACTTGAGGGAGCAGCTTAATATGAAAAAATTCATTAATTGGTGCACAAAGGCATCGATTTCACGTAAATTAATCATTTCATTTATCGTGATTTTAATCATACCGATTCTCGTGTTAGAATTCAGTTCATACCATACGGCGAGCAATTCGCTGGATGATCAGATTTCAGGCAACGCGAAAAATAACATCGAATCTTTTAACACAACGATTACAAATGATATCGGCGCAAAAGCAAAGGCGATTGAATTTTTCAGTGAAACGTTAAAAGGGTCATCCTTCTCAAAGAAAAACATGTCTGCTCTTGAAGAAAAGTTCGGGCAATACACGTCTATTCATAAAGACGTAGCCCGTATTTACGGAGGAACGGAAGACGGCAGCTACGCACAGGCGCCGAAGGAGAATACTCCGGCCGATTACGATCCGAGAACACGCACTTGGTATAAAGACGCTGTGAAGGCCGGCGGCACGCTCGTTGTCACCGACCCTTACACTGCGGCAAGCGACGGCAGGATGGTCGTCACCGTGGCAAAGCAGATGCAGGACGGAACAGGCGTAGTGGCCATGGATATTACGATTGACCAGCTGCTGAAGCAGATGCAGGGAATCAAAATCGGGCAAAAAGGCTTCGTGTTTATCACGTCCAAAAATAAAACCTATGTCGCGCATAAAGACCACAAACCGGGCGATAAAGTTTCAACCCCGTGGCTGAATGAGGTATACAGCAAAGACAGCGGCATTATTTCATACAAGCTCGATGATCAAAATAAAAAAATGGCGTTTACGACAAATAAACTGACCGGATGGAAAATAGAGGGGAGCATGGAGCTCAACGAAATTAAAGACGCCTCACAACCGGTGCTGACGATGGGAATGATCGTCCTTGCAGCATCCATTATCATCGGGGGAATTTTAATTCTGTTGATTGTCAGATCCATTACGTCACCGCTGAAACGGCTTGTCCGCTCTTCTAAACAAATCAGCGGCGGAGACTTGACCGAAACCATTGATATCCGCTCGAAAGATGAATTGGGCGAACTCGGCGCGAGCTTTAATGAAATGGGAGAATCTCTGCGCGGACTGATCAGCGCGATCCAAAACTCTGTCGACAACGTGGCCGCGTCATCGGAAGAGCTGACCGCTTCAGCTTCGCAGACAAGCAAAGCGACGGAACATATTACAATGGCGATTGAGCAGTTTTCAAACGGAAACGAAGAGCAAAGCGAAAAAGTCGATTCAAGCTCAGCCAAGCTGAATCATATTAATGACGGACTCGCCGCCGTTTCCCGCACATCATCATCCATTACGGAAGCATCTAAACAATCGAAGGAAGCTGCCGGCACCGGGGAAGAATATGTGCAGCAAACAGTCGGGCAGATGAATCTCATCAATCAATCGGTCCAGCAGGCGGAAGCGGTTGTAAAAGGCCTTGAGGCCAAATCAAAAGACATCACTCATATTTTAAGAGTCATCAACGGCATTGCCGATCAGACAAACCTGCTTGCGTTAAATGCAGCCATTGAAGCGGCAAGAGCCGGTGAATACGGGCGGGGCTTCTCAGTGGTAGCCGAAGAAGTGCGCAAGCTTGCCGTCCAATCTGCCGGTTCTGCCAAAGAGATAGAAAAACTCATTCAGGAAATCACGGCTGAGATTAATACATCGCTTCACATGTTCACATCGGTTAATGAAGAAGTTCAATCAGGACTTGCCGTAACGGACCGTACGAAAGAAAGCTTCCAGAATATCTTCGGCATGACAAACGATATCGCCGAGAAGCTTCAATCGATGAACGGCACGGTTGAACAGCTGTCGGACAGCTCCCAGCACGTTTCAGCCGCGGTGACGGATATTGCGGACGTATCTAGGGAAAGCGCAGCAAGCATTCAGGATATTGCCGCATCCGCAGAAGAACAGCTTGCATCAATGGAAGAAATCAGCACATCAGCCGATACTTTGGCGCAAATGGCCGAAGAACTGCGGGAATTAACGAAACAATTTAAAATCAACTAGTAAAAAAGGACGCTTTCCGGATGGAAGGCGTCCTTTTTTATAGTGACAGCCGGATAATTAAATAAAAAGTCTTGCATACAAAGGGAGTACATAGAACTATTTTTCGTTTATGACTTCATTTTCAATGTAATAAAAAGGGAGTCGGCCGATATAAACAGTAAATGATTGAAAGAGGTTTACAAAATTGAAAAAAACAGCAAAAAAAATCGCCAGAAAATCAATAGCCAAAAAACTTATCATTTCATTTTTACTGATCTTAATTATTCCGGTAGCAGTATTGGCTGCCGGCGCCTACCGTTCGGCGGCTTCATCCGTTGAAAAGCAAATGATGGAAAGCGCCGAAGGAAATGTGCAAATCTTAAACAATATGATTGATGACCGGATCGGAATGTTTACAAAAAGCTCAGCATATTTCAGCGAATGGGCGACAAGCGCTAAATTTAAAGAAAAAAACCAAACGGAAATGCAAGAAAGGTTCAAGCAGTTTATTGAAAGTAATGATAAAGCGTCCGCCGTATTTTCAAGCAGCAAGGAAGGAACGTTTACCCGTTATCCGCATGCCGATATGCCGGCCGATTTCAATCCGCTTGAAAGAAGCTGGTATCAGGAAGCCATGGAGAATAAAGGCCAAACCATCATCACAGACCCTTATGAGTCCATCTCAAACAAAAAGATGGTCGTCACCATGGCCCGCGCGGCGCAAGACGGATCAGGCGTCGTCGCCATTGATATAAAAATCGACGATCTCATCACGATGACAAAAGAAGTGAACATCGGAAAAGAAGGATACGCCTTTATCCTCAGCAAAAATAAAAAAGCCGTTGCCTACAGTGATGAAAAAGCCGGCTCGGCGGTATCGGGAAAATGGGTTGATACATTATACAGCGGGCAAAAAGGCGTCTATGAATATACGCTGAACGGGAAAGCGAAAAAAATGGCGTACGTGACCAATGAAGCGACGGGCTGGAAGATCAGCGGAACCATGTCTGTGGATGAAATCAAAGATGCGGCAAGACCGGTTCTGACTCTGGCCGTTATCATATTGGCGATAGCCATTGCCGCAGGGATGATTTTCATTTATTTTGTCATCCGCTCAATTACCAAACCGTTAAAACATCTCGTAGCTTCAGCAGAAAAAATCAGCAGCGGAGATCTGACGGAAACCATTGATGTCAGCTCTCAAGATGAGCTCGGCGTGCTCGGTAAAAGTTTTAATCATATGACAGATTCACTCCGTTCGCTTATTCAAGGAATTCAGGACTCTGTTGAACATGTCGCTTCTTCCTCAGAGGAGCTGACGGCTTCGGCTGAGCAGACGAGCAAAGCAACGGAACATATCACCCTTGCGATTGAACAGTTTTCTAATGGAACGGAAGACCAAAGTGAGAGTATTGATAAAGCGACAGCCCAAGTGAATGAGATGAAAGACGGGCTCAGCGATCTGGCGGAAGCGGCAGCCGTGGTGACGGAAACTTCAATTGAATCGGCGGAGATATCCGGCGCCGGTGAGCGGCTTGTCAAGAAAACAGCCGGCCAGATGGGCGCCATTGACCAATCCGTAAGCAAAGCGGAGCAAGTCGTACAAGGGCTTGAACTCAAATCGCAGGACATCAACAGCATTTTGCGCGTCATTAACGGCATTGCCGATCAAACGAATCTCCTTGCTTTAAATGCAGCCATTGAAGCGGCAAGAGCGGGAGAATACGGACGCGGTTTTTCAGTCGTTGCCGAAGAAGTGAGAAAGCTTGCCGTCCAATCCGCCGATTCAGCGAAAGAAATCGAATCCTTAATTCATGAAATCGTCAAAGAAATTCATACTTCGCTCGGAATGCTGGAATCCGTCAATCACGAGGTGAAAAGCGGACTTCAGTTAACGGACGAAACGGAAAAAAGCTTCCGGGACATTTCCGTTAAAACAAATCAGATTGCCGGTGAACTGCAAAATATGAATGCAACCGTGGAACAGCTTTCTGCCGGATCTCAGGAAGTATCAAACGCTTCAGAGGATATCGCGGCTGTCTCCAGACAAAGCGCGGCCGGCATTCAGGACATCGCGGCTTCAGCTGAAGAGCAGCTTGCGTCCATGGAGGAAATCAGTTCCTCCGCCGTCACGCTGGAAAAAATGGCGGAAGAATTACGCGAACTGACAAAGCGTTTTAAGATAAACTCTTAATTGAGTCCAAAAGGCTAATTAACAATAGGTAAAAAGTATGTTTCGTTATATTTCTTCTTTTTGGGTGTGTATATTTACCTATAATTGCCGATATGAAGGGTAAACACACAAGAGGAGTTATAGCAGATGAAAAAAATTGTGCAAATCATCAAGCAGAGATCGCTTACAAGAAAACTGCTCATTTCTTTTTTGGCCATTCTCATTCTTCCTATTTCAACGCTGGCTTTTATCGCCTATCAATCGGCGGTAAGTACGCTTGACAGGCAGATGATGGAAAGCGCATTAGATAATGTGCAGCAGATTAACGATATGATCAACACAAGCATCAGCCAAAAGGAAGACGGAACGGCATATTTCAGCGATTGGCTCACAAAGGATCGGTACAAGCCGAAAAACCAATCGCAAATTACCGATAAATTCACAGAGTACATGAAGATCAATAAAGACGTGGAATCCATTTTTACGAGTGACACGGAAGGACATTTCACACGGTATCCGGATCTGCAGATGCCTAAAGGATATAATCCGATTGAAAGAGACTGGTATAAAAAGGCCGTGGAAAATAAGGGGAAAGTTGTTGTAACAGATCCTTACCGCACGGCTTCCACCAATACGATGGTCGTGACGGTCGTTCAGCAGACGAAAGACGGCTCAGGAGTCGTCGCCATCAATATGAAAATTGATGAGCTTCTGAAAACGACAAAGAAAGTGAACATCGGAAAATCCGGCTACGCTTTTATCCTGACGAAAGACAAAAAAGTGGTCGCCCACCCGAACCGCACATCAGGCACAGTATTAAACGGGGAGTGGGCCGAACGGCTGTTCACCAGCAAAAAAGGTGATTTTCAATACAAATACGACGGCCAGGAAAAGAAAATGGTTTATGATACAAACGGGCTGACAGGCTGGAAGATTACCGGAACGATGTATCTGGACGAAATTCATGAAGCGGCCCTGCCGATTCTTCATCTGTCCCTGCTCGTTCTCGTATTAGCGATTGTGATCGGAACCATCGTCATGGTGCTGATTATCCGTTCAATCACAAAACCGCTCAAGCAGCTTGTGACATCATCGAAACAGATCAGTGAAGGCGATTTAACAGAAACGATCGAGATCCAGTCAAAAGATGAATTAGGCGAGCTTGGCAAAAGCTTTAACAATATGGCCGCTTCGCTCAGGTCTCTCATCCATGCCATCCAGGATTCCGTGAATAACGTCGCATCTTCCTCAGAGGAGCTGACGGCTTCAGCGGAGCAGACAAGCAAGGCAACCGAACATATCACATTGGCGATCGAACAATTTTCTAACGGAAATGAAAGCCAAAGTGAAAATATTGAAAGCGCGGCGGAACATATTTACCAAATGAACAGCGGGCTTGAAGATATGGCGAAAGCATCTGCCGTCATTACCGAGTCCTCCGCCACATCAGCGGAAGTCGCCAATTCAGGCGGAAAGCTCGTTCACCAGACGGTCGGCCAAATGAACGTCATTGACCGGTCAGTGAAAGAAGCTGAACAAGTGGTGCGCGGACTTGAAACAAAATCAAAAGACATTACAAACATTCTCCGTGTCATTAACGGAATCGCTGATCAGACAAACCTTCTTGCGCTGAACGCGGCAATTGAAGCCGCGCGTGCGGGTGAATACGGCCGGGGCTTCTCAGTCGTCGCTGAAGAGGTCAGAAAACTTGCGGTCCAGTCTGCCGATTCAGCGAAAGAAATCGAAAGCTTAATTATAGAAATCGTCAACGAAATCAATACATCTCTCGGCATGTTCCAATCCGTCAACAAAGAGGTGGAGAGCGGACTGGATATTACGAATCAGACCGAAACGAGCTTCAAACGGATTTCTGAAATGACGAACCAGATCGCCGGAGAAATTCAAAATATGAATGCGACGGTAGAACAGCTGACAGCAGGTTCTCAGCAGATTTCAGGAGCTTCTGAGCAAATCGCGTCCATCGCAAAAGAAAGCTCCGCCAGCATTCAGGATATTGCGGCCTCCGCCGAAGAACAGCTGGCTTCAATGGAAGAAATCAGTTCGTCTTCGGAAACGTTATCCCAAATGGCGGAAGAATTACGTGATATGACGAAACGATTTAAAATAGATTAATAGGTCATAGAACACCCAAATGTGCTGTTTGGGTGTTTTTTTTAGTTTTTTTAATAAATCTTTTGTCCTATCTGACGATATTAGATTTAGCTTTTCAAAGAAGGAGACTGAAAAAATGAAACAACTGATACATTGGATCAAACAGCCATCCATCAGCAAACCGCTGATCGCGGCATTTTTAGCCGTATTGGTGCTTCCGGTCGGCATACTCGCCTACTTCAGCTACCAAACGGCGGGGAGTACATTAGAAAGCGAACTGACCCACAGCGCCCAGGGAAATGTCAGCGAACTGAACAGCGTGCTGGAAAACATGCTCGAAGGCAAGCTCAAAGCGATTGACTACTACAGCGAATCAATCACTAAGGAAAAACTGAACACAAAAAATAAATCGGTACTGCTCGACAATATGAAGCAGTATGTCACCGTAAATGACGATGTCGCGTCAATTTACGCCGCGTCTCGCGACAAAGCGTTCGTGAAATATCCGTCCGCTGATATGCCGTCCGATTATAATCCGCTCACGCGCGAGTGGTATACAAAAGCGGTTGAAAAAAGCGGACAGCCGGTGTTTACCGAGCCTTATAAAGACGCTGCAACCGGACAGACGGTCGTTACGATTGCCCAGCAGACAAAAGACGGATCAGGCGTTGTGGCGCTTGATATTAATCTGGGCGACCTGCTGAACGCTTCCGAACGCGTCCAGATCGGTCATAAAGGATTTGCCTTCATTACAACGGGAGATAAAAAATACATCGCTCATCCGACTATAAAAGCGGGAACGGAAGGCTCCGGAGAGTGGACGAAAGAAGTGTTTTCCAAATCAAGCGGATCGTTTGAATACATGTTTGAAGGACAGCAGAAGAAAATGGCCTTCACGACAAACAAACTGACGGGCTGGAAAATCGCCGGCACATTTTTTGTCAGTGAGATCCATGACGCAGCCTCGCCTGTCATGAAAATGGCGCTGATCATCCTGGCGGTTTCTCTTATCGTCGGCGGTATTTTAATCTTTTTTATCATTCGCTCGATTGCAAAACCGCTCAAAAAACTTGTTTCGACATCAGCTAAAATCAGTGACGGCGATTTAACGGAAGTCATTGACATCAAGTCAAAAAATGAATTCGGGCAGCTCAGCCAAAGCTTCAATGAGATGTCGGCATCACTCCGGTCTGTCATCGGCGTCATCCAATCATCCGTCGAACATGTCGCTTCTTCATCCGAAGAGCTGACGGCATCCGCCGGACAGACAAGCAAGGCGACAGAGCATATTACACTGGCGATTGAACAATTCTCAAACGGAAACGAATCACAAAGCGAGAAATTGGAAGAGAGTGCTGATCACCTTTCCCAAATGAATGCCGGCATTGCCGAGACGGCGAATGTATCGGCGGAAATCACTGAATCCGCCATCCAAACCTCTGAAACGGCCGGAAGCGGAGAAGAATTAGTGGCGAAAACGGTCGGCCAGATGAAAACAATTGATCGTTCCGTACAGCAGGCGGAAGCGGTCGTAAAAGGGCTGGAAACGAAGTCGCACGACATTAAGAGCATTCTGAACGTCATTAACGGCATTGCCGATCAAACAAATCTGCTTGCCTTAAACGCGGCCATTGAAGCCGCCAGAGCAGGCGAATACGGGCGGGGCTTCTCCGTCGTTGCGGAAGAAGTGAGAAAGCTTGCCGTACAATCAGCCGGCTCCGCGAAGGAAATCGAAACGCTGATTCAGGAAATCGTCAAAGAAATCGCCACATCGCTTTCCGTATTCCAAGCAGTGAATCAAGATGTGAAGGAAGGCCTCGATATTACGGATCAAACGGCCGAAAGCTTCAAAAAAATCTCAGAAATGACGACTCAGATTTCAGGCGCCTTGCAGCATATGAACGGAACGCTTGAGAAGCTTGCAGCCGGGTCGCAAAATGTGACAAACGCGGTGGAGGACATTACCTCAGTCGCCAAAGAAGGGTCCGCCGGCATTCAAGACATCGCCGCCTCAGCTGAAGAGCAGCTGGCCTCCATGGAAGAAATCAGTTCATCCGCCGAAACGCTTGCGCATATGGCTGAAGAACTGCAGCAGGTCACACGGAAATTTACGATTCAGTCTGAAGACGAAGAACAGCTGTAGCGAGCTGTTTCTTTTCCTCATCTGAAAAAAGCGATACACTAATATAAAAGAAGGGAGTGGCAGTGATGAGATTAGAAGGCAAAAAAGTCATAGCGCTTGTCAGTGACGATTTTGAAGACCTAGAGCTTTGGTATCCCGTCTACCGGCTGAGAGAGGAAGGCGCGATCGTTCATTTAATAGGAGAAGAAGCGGGCCGTTCATACAAAGGAAAATACGGCGTGCCCGCGACGGCGGATTACGATTTTAAGAGCCTGATTATTCAGGAGTATGATGCCGTGCTCGTGCCTGGCGGCTGGGCTCCTGACAAACTGCGAAGATATCCTGAAGTTTTGGAGATCATCCGTACGATGAACGAGCAGAAAAAGCCGATCGGCCAGATCTGCCATGCGGGCTGGGTGCTCATATCTGCCGGAATTCTCGCAGGAAAAAAAGTAACGAGCACGCCCGGCATCAAAGACGACATGACAAATGCAGGGGCACAGTGGCTGGATGAAGCTGTCGTAACTGACGGCCACATTGTATCAAGCCGCCGCCCGCCCGACCTTCCGCAGTATGCAAAAGCGTTTGCTGATCTGTTAGCGTCCAAATAAAAAACATCCGCCCGAATCCGGGCGGATGTTTTTAGTTTTGATCGGCGGGAAAGACAATTCCGATTTGTTTTCTCGCTTCTTCCATAATGCTTGCCGTAATGAAAGAACGTTCAAATGTATTTTCGGAAGACTCCCGCTGTCCGTTTCGAAGAAGATAAATGAATTCAGCCGTTTCGTAGTACATCGACGGTTTCAGATCAGGGACTGAAATGTCTTCCGTCCTTCCGTCACGATAGCGGATTTCCGCCCGTTCCGGCCCGTGAATGCTGTCCAGCACGATCGTGCCGTCCTCACCCTGAATTTCCGCCGGGGCAAACGAATTTGAGATTTTCGAATGCATCAGCACCGCTTCAAATCCGTCGTATGACAGAATCACCGTGCCTTCGCCGTCAACGCCGGATGAGAGTTTATGACCGGTCGCAATGACGTTTTTCGGTTTGCCGAACAGGACGACGGCCGGATAAATGCAGTACACGCCGATGTCCATTAACGAACCGTTCGATAATTCAGGCTTAAACGCGTTTAGCACCGTACCGTTTTTATATGCATCATATCGTGATGAATATTGGCAGTAGCTTGCCGTGAATCTCCTGACGGGTCCGATTTTATGTAAGTGGTTTTGAAGCATGCTGAAGTTCGGCAGGAACGTTGTTTTCATGGCTTCCATCAAGAGAACGCCGTTCGTTTTGGCTGCGTGAATCATTTCATCCGTTTCCCTTGCGTTAGACGCAAACGGTTTTTCGCACAGTACATGCTTGCCGTGTTCCATAAAAAGGACCGCCTGCTCTTTGTGAAATGCATTCGGGCTGGCGAGATACACCGCGTCATAGGCTTTGCTTTCCGCCATTTCTTTCAGGCTGGTGAAATAATGAGCAGCGCCGTGTTTGCCGGCGAATTCCGCCGCGCGTTCCTCAGTTCTGGAATAAACCGCCGTTAATTGAAAATCATCAATAGCAGAAGCCGCCTCCAGAAATCGTTCTGTAATCCAATTCGTTCCGACTGTTGCAAATCGAATCATTGCTATCGCTCCTTCTATGTATTGGCTTACATTATAGCTTTTTTTCTGAGAAACATAAATGGAAAAAAGGCTGGCAGCTAAAGGGATAGGAAAAATTCCCATAGAGACCGGTTATTATTTTTCATTACAGGAACGATAGTGTACAATTTAAGTAAAATACATATGATGGAGGAACAATAGTGGAAACATTGCAAACATGGGGCGGCAGATTTAAACAGTTTTTCTTAGACAATAAATTTGTCTTGTTTTTGCTTGTATTGCTGCTCATCGGTCTCAATATCCTTGTCTTTATGAAGACATCATTTATTTTCACACCTATTATCGTCCTGCTCAAAACGATTGCGCTCCCCGTCATTTTGACAGGAATTGTTTATTATCTGCTTAATCCGATCGTAGATATATTGGAAAAAATAAGAGTGAAAAGAGTCTATTCCATCCTGCTCCTTTACCTCATTATTATAGGGCTGATTTCGATTACGGTCGTTTCAATTATTCCGTTTTTAAAGGAACAGATCATGAGCCTGATCGACAACCTGCCGAAATATGTGGATATTGTTGAAGATCAGACGAAAAGCCTGATCGGAAGCGATTTTGTAAATCAGGCGCAAAAGACGATGAATATCAACATTTCCGATCTTGCTAATAAAGTATCGGCGCAGGCGGCGACAATTGCAAACAGCACATTTACCGGAGTCGGGAATTTTATCGGCGCGCTGACGGAAGTGATTATTTCAATTGTGACCGTGCCGTTTATTCTGTTCTATTTGCTGAAAGACGGCAAAAAACTGCCAATCTATATCTTAAAGTTTGTGCCCACCCGTCTGAAAGAACAAACGTATACGATGCTGAGTGAAATGAACCACAGATTAAGCTCCTATATCAGAGGACAGGTCATCGTCAGCTTCTGCATCGGGTTTTTATTATTTATCGGCTATCTGATTATCGGACTTGATTATGCTTCACTGCTTGCGGTCATTGCCGCTTGTACGAGCGTTGTTCCGTATTTAGGGCCGACCATTGCCATCACGCCGGCGATTATTATCGCGTTGGTCACTTCGCCCCTTATGCTGCTGAAGCTTGCGATTGTATGGACCGTTGTCCAGCTCGTGGAAGGGAAATTAATTTCGCCGCAGATCATGGGGAAAAATCTTCACATTCACCCGATTACCATCATCTTTGTTCTTTTAACCGCCGGAAAGCTGTTCGGGGTTGTCGGCATTATTTTAGCCATCCCGGGGTATGCGGTCATCAAAGTGGTCACGACCCATCTGTTTGATTGGTTCAAAATGCGTTCGCATTTATATGAAGAAGAAAAAAATGATGCTGTATCGAAGTCATAAAATCGGAACGGACATGATATTTATTATAAGACAGGCTTTCCTTCAGAGGAGAGCTTCTCTTTTGTAAATGATGAATGAAGGGAAGAATGGGATGACACTATGGGAGATGTTCACAGCAGCCGTTTTGGGAATCGTGGAAGGGCTGACGGAGTACGCGCCGGTTTCTTCCACGGGACATATGATCATAGCGGATGACATCTGGCTGAAATCCGGAAGCCTGATGAATCCGGAAGCCGCCAATTCCTTCAAAGTGGTGATTCAGCTCGGTTCGATTCTGGCGGTGGCCATTGTGTTTAAGGATCGGATATTACATTTACTCGGCCTCAAAAAAAACGTCACGCGCGATCAGCAGAAGGGATACAGGCTGACCATCGCGCAAATCGCCGTCGGTCTTGTTCCGGCGGCGGTGCTCGGCTTTTTATTTGAGGATTTCATTGACCGCTATTTATTCTCCGTCAGAACGGTCGCTTACGGATTAATTGCCGGAGCCGTGCTTATGCTTATAGCGGACTGGATCAATAAAAGGAAAGAAACAATCGATACGGTGGACAGAATCACCTACAAACAGGCTTTCTGTGTCGGATTATTCCAGTGTCTCGCCTTATGGCCCGGATTTTCCCGCTCAGGCTCAACGATTGCCGGAGGTGTCATTGTCGGCTTGAATCACCGGGCAGCCGCAGACTTCACATTTATTATGGCTATTCCGATTATGGCGGGCGCAAGCCTTCTGAAGCTGGTGAAATACTGGAGCAGTCTTTCTTATGACATGATTCCGTTTTTTCTTGTCGGCTTTATCTGCGCCTTTGTCGTCGCCCTCTTAGTCGTCAAGTTTTTTCTTCGGCTCATCAATCGGATTAAGCTTGTCCCGTTCGCCATTTACCGTGTCATCCTCGGCATCATTTTAATCATGCTCGTGCGATAAACGTAGAGGCCCCCGGAGGGTCTTCTTTTTATGTTCGAAAAACGTCTCAGGAAAATATGAGCAAACTGAATTTTCTGCTTGAAATTCAAAGAAGACTCGTCTATAATAAAACATGACGTTACAGCACGGGGCCATAGCTCAGCTGGGAGAGCGCTACGCTGGCAGCGTAGAGGTCAGGGGTTCGAGCCCCCTTGGCTCCATACCTTTAAACCCTTATTCTATAAATAAGGGTTTTTTTGTTTTTTCATCTTCTGCGGCAGCCTCTGTGTTCTGCTTCATTTCTAACAACTCAAAATAAAGGAAAGAGAGAAAATGAAAAAGAAAATCTATCTTATATTATCTCTGTCAGCGGCACTGGCGCTTTTTTTGACAGCGCTTCCGGCTCTTTCTCCTGTCATCTTCACGTCTGCTTCAGAAAAAGGAGCCATCAGGCATGACATTTATAAAAAAGGATATCCGTATCAAAGCTACTTTGCGATTCTTCAAAAAGAAGAAGGCGGCGGAGAGGCCGGGAACCTTTATTATGTAAATTGGTTCAATTGGAAAGATGAAACCGGACAGACGCCGCACGTATGTTATTCAAAAAAATCGTCCGAAGGCGAGTACAAAGTAAGCTGCGGAACCGGACCGTAATGATCAAGAGCCCCTCTCCAATGAGGGGCTCTTTCTGTCGAGCTGAATGCCGCTCCGGCTCTCCGTTTAATATCCCCAATATAACGGCGTATCATAATGCCGATACGGATCATTCGGATAATACGTATTTGGCTGATAAGGCTTATTCATATCATGAATACCCGTGTTTTCAGTCTGTCCGCAGTATTTATCGGGACCTATCACAGTTGATTGCCGGATCGGTGAAACGGCTTTTTCCCACTCATGCTCATTCAGACAGTACGTATGCGCCATGATCTCAGGCGGCGTCAGACGGAGAATATCCGAGCCGTATATCACTTCAGGCGAAGGGGCGTCAAATATGGCCAAAAGGTGGGTTTTGTCTGAAGTGGCGACTTCATAATGCCACCACCCCTGCGGAACATTCGCCACTTGTCCTGGAGAGATCGGATAATTCCGTATTTTCTGGGTGAACGGATTCAGCATCGACACCACCGCGGAACCCGAAATACAGTACACCAATTCAGCGGCGTTTTGATGGGTATGCGGTTCAATCACATTTGTTTTGCTCAGAAAGATATCTAATAATGAAATATTTTCAAGCGTGTTTAACTGTTTAATCCCCAATACATTGATAAAGTTCCGAGCATCTTTCGTAAAAAAACGGCTCTCATTCACATCATAAGTGAATTGTGTATTCGGAGACGTGTAATCGATATCGGAAACCATGCACTCCCCCGCTTTCATCTTTAAACGTATATTCCCAAATATATGTGTCCCTGTTTCACCGGGTGATAAAAAAAGGAGGTGAAATCCATAAATTCCAAATCCAACACAATATTGTGACGACTTTTTTAAAGATTCATTTTCAATATATCTTTTATTCGAAATATCTCTTACTATAAAGATATATTGAAAATACATCTTTAGAAGGGTTGAGGATTAACATGCTGGATGAGAGAACAATAGACATCATCAAAAGCACAGTACCCGTATTGAAAACACATGGAGAAAACATCACCGGACGCTTTTATAACCTGATGTTTCAAGATCATCCCGAACTGTTAAATATGTTTAACCAAACGAACCAAAAGAAACAGACTCAGCGCGCAGCATTGGCAAATGCAGTCATTGCGGCTGCGGCGAATATTGATCAATTAGAACAAATCATTCCGGCGGTCAGACAGATCGGCCATAAACACACAAGCATCGGTGTAAAACCGGAACATTATCCGATTGTCGGAAAGTATCTGCTTCTGGCAATTAAGGATGTGCTGCAGGATGCCGCAACTCCTGAGATTATGCAGGCATGGGAAAAAGCTTACGGTGTTATTGCGGAGGCTTTCATCGGCATTGAAAAAGACATGTACAATGAAGCCGGATGGCAGGGGTATAAAGAATTTACGGTTATACAGAAAACGAAAGAAAGCAAAGATATCACATCATTTTATATCAAACCGAGTGACGGCTCTTCGCTTCCTGGATTTGAAGCGGGACAATATATCAGCATTAAAGTGCGGATTGCGGATTCTCCTTATACGCACATTCGCCAGTACAGCCTGTCTGATGCTTCTCAAAAAGGGGCATATCGGATTTCTGTGAAAAAGGACGGAGCGGTTTCTTCTCATCTCCACAATGAAGTTCAAGAGGGAGATAAACTTGAAGTCAGCGCACCCGCCGGGGATTTCAAGCTGTCTTCTTCCGAAAAACCGGTTGTTCTTATCAGTGCCGGCTCCGGAATCACGCCGATGATGAGCATGCTGAAAACAGCCGCCGAAAAACAGCCGGAGCGTTCCGTTACTTTTATTCATGCCGCGAAAAACGGAGAGTACGCCGCGTTCCGCAAAGAGGCTGAACAAGCTGCGGAGAATCATCCGAATATTAACGTCATTTATGTATACAGTGAACCGGCAGAACAAGACCGCTCAGGAGACAAGCCTTTTTACAGCGGCAGGATTGATCAAACCTTCCTGGAGCAGCTTCATCTGAATCAAGATGCTGAATTTTACTTGTGCGGATCAGCGCAGTTTATGACACAAATGAAAGACATGGTTCTTGCCCTCGGGTTTGACTCTGATTCCGTTCAATATGAATTGTTCGGCCCTCAGCTGAGCATGGCATAACAAAAAAGACTCCTCAAAGAGGAGTCTTTTTTATTTGCACAATGTGTTCTTTCTCCGTCTTTTTCCCTATTTAATTGAAATTTTCATCAATGACCAGTAAAATTATAAATCTAGTGATTCCGGAATTAAAGGAAGGTTGATATGAAAAAGAAAGCAAAGACCAAAAGGGTGCTTGGGTGCCTTTTTGCTGTATCTCTTATATTCGGATTATTTCTGGTATCAATGGTGTTTTCGAAATTCATAGTGACGGAAGAAAAACCGCCTGAAGAGGTGGACGAGCAGCAGGTCTTTATTGACAGCCTTTCCGGGCATGCTCAAATTTTATATGAGAAATATCATGTCCTTCCGAGCATCACCCTCGCACAGGCCATTCTCGAATCGGACTGGGGGAACAGTGAGCTTGCGGGGAAAGCGCGCAACCTGTTCGGTGTAAAAGGTGATTATAAAGGAAAACACGTCACGATGAAAACGGATGAATTTGAAAAAGGAAAACGAAAAACGATTCGGGCAAAATTCCGTAAATACAGCACGTTTTTTGAATCAATGGATGACCATGCAAAATTATTTGTCAACGGAACGTCTTGGAATAAAAAGAAGTACAAGCCCGTCATTGAAGCGGACAATTATAAAACAGCGGCGGCTGCCCTTCAAAAATCCGGCTACGCCACAGACCCCGGCTATGCTGAAAAAATTAAAGATGTCATAGAAACCTATAACCTGAATGAATATGACAAAATCAATGCCTCTCTTAAAGCAGTTGATATGAAAGGCGCCATCAAAGACCACGCCATTGAAGACGTGTGGTCGAAGCCGTCAAAAGAGCGGCATTCTATAAAACTGGCATCGGCGCAAAAGTTTACCGGCCAGCATATTAAAGTCGTATCTGAAAAACAAAACGGAGAATCCGTCTGGTACCAAATTCAAGTGAAAGATGAGCTGATCGGCTGGGTTGACCAAACCGCCGTCCAGTTAAGTGAAGAAACATAAGCATCAAAAAAAGCCGGCAGCCCGCCGGCTTTTTTTACATTCCTTCAGTTTCAAACCTTTTAATATCACGTTTATGCCCCATCAGCACAAGGCAGTCACATTCATGAATGACAGTCTCCGGAGAAGGGGACAGCTGAATGTCTCCGTTATGTTTCACGGCAAGAATGGTGCAGCCGAATCTGGCCCGGACGCCGAGATCAAGAATGGATTTTAAATGCAGCTTTTTCGTGGCTGAAAGCTCCACGATGCTGTATTCATCTGACAAATCAATATAATTTAAGACGTTTTCATCCGAAAGGCTTTGCGCAATCCGCACGCCCATATCCTTTTCGGGATGGATAATACGATCAGCACCGATCTTTTCAAGCACTTTGTGATGATAATAGTTTTGCGCTTTCACCCAAATATTAGGGATGTTCAGCTCCTTCAATAACAGCGTCGTCAGCGTGCTTGCCTGAATGTTGGCGCCGATTGCTACGATGACATATTCAAAATTTCTGATGCCGAGCGACTGAAGCTCGCTTTCTTCCGTTGAATTTGCCCGCACAGCATGCGTGGCATAAGAGGAGTATGCGTTGACCCGCTCTTCGCTGATATCGACCGCAAGCACCTCATGCCCCATTTTAAAAAGCTCTTTACAGATGCTTCCGCCGAAACGGCCGAGTCCGATGACGGCAAATTGTTTATTTTTGATTTTTCCCAATCCTCATAACTCCTTAAGAAACTGTTTTCGTCACTCCAAATACAACAAACAAGAATGTACTCCTGTTTCAAGGGTTTGTCAATGCGAGGGCCGGAAGAAAGAAAACAGCACAAAAAAAAGACCGGATGACAAGCGAGGGGCTTGTGCCGGTCTTTTTTCGCAATTATTAGCAGTCGCAAGGCTGTGTCGGCGGTGTGCTGCGTTTTTGAACAACAATTGTGTCCTCAGCATAGAATTTAGAGCCGATGCTTAATGATTTATTTTCTGCACGGAACTTATATGTACCTGCAGCAGGCAATGTTTTATTATTAAGAGAAAGCTTAAATTCCGCTGCGCCGAGCAAATCAATGTTTAACGGAAGTCTGACTGTTTTGCCGTTATTCAGAATTTGTCTTTCACGCAAAGCGTGTCCGTTGACTGTATCTTTTGTTGTAGCCGCAAATCCGCTAGGAAGGGTAAATTCCATAACGCCTAAGCTCAGGATCGTGTTCGGACGGTACGTCAATTCGATATCAGAAAATGACCATTCCTGCTGGCTGGCACCTGTATATTTTGCAAATAAGGTAGCAGTCGCTTTCGTGGACATTTCCGGCTCGTGAACGGTTGAGCCTGACTCAGCGGCGAATGACGCTGTCGGCAGAGAAAGAAGCAAAACCAGGCCGAATAAACTTGCCATGACAGTTGAGAAAAATTTGTGTTTCATTTTCATAAATCCCCCTAAAAAAAATTTGCTGATTGTTCTTAAAAAAGAACGACCATACCTATAAAAATTTACCATCAATTTTAATGGAAGTAAATGGGGTTATATTCCTATATTTTCTCAAAAATAATCAAATCACGACAAAAAACGCCTGATTTTGATTCAGGCGTTTTTTTCGTCCGTTTCTATCGGAATAAATTTAAAAATCTCCCCGCTCTGAACCGAGTCGGCGAGCCGCTTCAGCCAATCATAATAAGCTTTCGAACTTTCAAGCTGATCATATAACTGCCGCGCTTCTTCCTGTAATTCCGCGTTGCCTTCCTCGGCCAGCAAAACGGACTGCAAATCCGCCTGGGCCTGTACGATGGCGGACAAATTCACCTGAACTTCACGATCCCATTTCGGCGGGAAGAAATTCGTGAAAAACGTAAAGAAATCTTTTTCCGCTACAAACGTATGCTTCCGTGTGCCGCGGTGAAAGGTTTTTTTGACCACATTTAAATCCTGCAGCTTTTTGACGCCTGTGCTCATACTCGGTTTGCTCATCTGCAGTTCCTCACGCATTTCGTCAAGCGTCATTTCATCCCTCATATACATTGTTCCGTATAAAATCCCGACACTCCGTGTGATTCCGTAAAGATCCATCGTCTCTGCAATGGAATCAATGACAAGATCCCTGGCTTGTTCTATAGCTGCGAATTCTGGATTCTCATCCATATTGTCCCTCTTTTCCTCTTGAAGTTTAAATTTGTTAAGTCATTTCTTTATGTTCTTAATCTTAACGAATCATGACAAAATGTCAAAATCTAAACGGACTGACCGGGTTTTGACAGGCAAAAAAACATGTGTTAAATTAATATTGTTAAAAACATTAAATTTTTATTTAACAAACTTACTTTTCGGTAAGGAGGACTCTTATGAGCAAAACGCTTTATATCGGCGGCGAATGGGTCAGTGCAGAAAAAAAACAGACCCGCCGTATCATTAATCCATTTAATCAAGAAGAAATTGCAACGGTATGCGAAGGAGACCGGGACGATGCGGTGAAAGCCATCGCCGCAGCCAGAAAAGCATTTGATGAAGGGGAGTGGCCGGTGCTTTCCGGGCTCGAGCGCGGCCAATTTGTTCTGAAAATTGCGGAATTAATCAGACGCGATCTGAACGAATTAGCTGAGCTGGAATCGCTCGATACAGGAAAAACGATTGAAGAAAGTAAAGCCGATATGGATGATATCGCAAATGTATTTCAATATTATGCCGGTTTGGCGGATAAAGACGGAGGCGAGGTCATTTCATCTCCGATTCCTGATTCCGTAAGTAAAATCGTCAGAGAGCCCATTGGCGTATGCGGACAAATTACGCCGTGGAACTATCCGCTCCTTCAGGCGAGCTGGAAAATCGCTCCCGCTCTTGCGGCCGGAAACACGATCGTTTTAAAGCCGAGCGAGATTACTCCGCTGACAACCATTAAAGTCTTTCAATTAATAGAAGAAGCCGGTATTCCGAAAGGGGTCGCCAATCTCGTGCTGGGGCCGGGCGCTTCTGTCGGCGATGAGCTGGCGAGAAACCTCGACGTCGATTTGGTCTCTTTTACGGGCGGAATTGAAACAGGCAAAAAAATCATGCAGGCGGCAAGCGGCAACGTGAAAAAGATTGCCCTGGAGCTTGGCGGCAAAAATCCGAATATCGTGTTTCGAGATGCAGATCTCGAAACAGCTGCAGATCAAGCGCTGAACGCCGTGTTTTTCCATGCCGGCCAAGTTTGTTCGGCAGGGTCCCGTCTTTTGGTGGACGAAGCCATTCATGATGAATTTTTAGCCGAGCTGATCAAGCGCACGAAACGCATCAAATTAGGAAACGGTTTTCATGAAGATACGGAAAGCGGTCCGCTGATTTCCGCCGAGCATCGGGCCAAAGTCGAAAAATACGTAGAAATCGGCATCGAAGAAGGGGCAAAACTGGAAACAGGCGGCAAACGTCCTGATGATCCCGCCCTTCAAAACGGTTTTTTCTATGAACCTACTATTTTCTCAAACTGCAAGTCTGATATGCGGATAGTCCAAGAGGAGATATTCGGCCCCGTTTTAACAGTTGAGTCATTTTCTTCTGAAGAAGAAGTGATCAGACTTGCCAACGATACCATTTATGGGCTGGCCGGAGCGGTATGGTCAAAGGATATTGAAAAATGCGAACGCGTAGCCGCCAAACTGCGGATGGGAACGGTATGGATCAATGATTTCCACCCGTATTTCGCGCAAGCGCCATGGGGCGGGTACAAACAATCGGGCTTCGGCCGCGAACTCGGCAAGATCGGTCTGGAAGAATACACGGAAATCAAACATATTTACCGCAACACGAAACCTGCGGCTGTGAACTGGTTTCAAGCATAATTAGGAGGAGATACAATATGACATTAAATATGAAAGTAGAAAGCATGCATAAATTCCATACATTCGAAATCCCGACAGTCATTAAACACGGAATCGGCGCGATTCAGCACGCGGGAAGTGAAGTCAGAGCGCTTGGCGTCACAAAAGCGCTGCTCGTAACAGACCCGGGAATTTATAACGCGGGAGTGGCAAACCCGGTCATTGAATCTTTACAGGAAGCGGGCATTGAAGTCGTCCTGTTTAACAAAGTGGAGCCGAACCCGCCTGTACGTCTTGTAAACGAAGGATCAGAACTGTATAAAAAAGAAAACTGCAACGGCCTTGTGGCTGTCGGCGGCGGAAGCTCCATGGATACAGCGAAAGCGATCGGGGTAGAAGCGACACACGAAGGAAGCGTGCTTGATTATGAAGCCGCGGAAGGCAAAAAGCCGCTGGAAAACCGTATTCCTCCGCTGACAACGATCCCGACGACTGCGGGAACAGGTTCAGAGGTTACACAATGGGCGGTCATTACAGATGAAGAAAGAGAATTTAAATTCAATACGGGCGGACCGCTTATCGCCGCGCATTTAACGGTCATTGACCCTAAGCTGCACACGTCCATGCCTCCGCATGTGACGGCTATGACAGGTATTGACGCACTTGCGCACGCCATCGAGTGCTATACGATGAAATTCGCGCAGCCGATCACTGATGCCGTCGCTTTAATGGCCATTGAATATGCGGCGCATTATATTAAGCGCGCGTTTGCGGACGGAGAGGATTTGGAAGCAAGATACGGCATGGCGCAGGCGGCGATGCTTGCCGGCCTTTCATACGGCAGTGAATCAGCAGGCGCGGCGCATGCAATGAGCCAGACGCTCGGCGGCATCATCCCTGTCGCTCACGGACAATGCGTCGCAGCTATGATGGGGCCGGTAATGGAATACAACTGGAAAGGCTATCCGGAAAAATTCGCCCGCATCGCCAAAGCATTCGGAATCGATACAAGCAACATGACAACCGATGAAGCGGCAAAAGCGTCCGTCAACTGGATGTATGATCTTGTAAAAGATTTAGAGGTGCCGAGTTTAGAAGAACAAGGTGTGTCTCCGGACATGATTGAACGTTTATCAAAAGAAGCCATGAAAGATCCGCAAACATTCGGAAATCCAAGAGATTTGAATGAGAAAGCATACAACTGGATTTACAAACGCTGCTTTGACTTAACGCCGAAAACGGTATAATAAATGAACCCCGCTCCTTTACAGAGCGGGGTTTTTTAAGGATAATGTCAAGAAAAAGGCGGTGATGGCTGATGTGGAAACGCATAACAGCAAAGACGGAAGGCGTATATATAGCGGATACCGAACAATTTGTTACCAAAAAGATGGACAAGCTTCGTGCGGAATACGGCGGGTTCCCCGGTGACCTGCATTTCGGACTGACAAAAAAGGCCGGCGCGCGTGAGCCGATGTATGAAAGAGGAACAGAAATTTTTAACCGGAGACAAATTTCAATCGTGTCCATGGAGGAATGTGATGACATTGCGGAGAAGATGGGGATTTCTCATATCTTTCCCGAATGGCTCGGCGCTAACATCGCAATCAGCGGTTTTTCTGCACTGACGCCGCTTAAAGAAGGAAGCAGAATAATATTTCCAAGCGGTGCGTCTCTGTTGTGCGAGGGAGAAAATGATCCGTGCATTCAGCCGGGAGAAGTCATTCAATCCTTTTATCCGGATCAGCCAAAACTCGCCGCGGCGTTTGTGAGGCACGCGATGGGCAGAAGAGGAATTGTCTGTATTGTTGAACGCCCGGGTGATATATGCACGGGCGATGCGGTCACCATCCATTCTTATGAACCGAAACGCGCCAAGAAAAAAATCGAAAAGGTCTGACTCAGACCTTTTCGATTTTTTGTTTGATTTCTTCTATTTGATTGATGTGACGCTTTTCATGATGGCCGATAAAATCAATCCACTGGCGGATCGTCAGTTCTTGAAAAACAGGATGGGGAAGCACACGTTCTAAGTCTTCCTCGTTTAATGATGAAATAACTGCGGTCAGCTGCTGTCTTGCCGTATCTAATTCTTGTTTTGCTTCAATGACTGATATTCGGTTTTGCTCAGGTTCGAGGTGTGACGGCGCCGGCCGTTTATTTGTTCTGTCCTCTATAAACTCCATCGGTTTTTCTTCGATTTTTTTAAACGGTGCGTCTTTTGCCTGCTTTGATAAAAGGGTCTGCGCTGTTTCGTCAATTTTCTTTAAATGGTCAAGGACTTCCCGCACGCTCCACTCATCAGCCGCGGGCTTTCGGTTGAATTCCTCATCAGAGAGTCCTTTCAGTTCTTCCCAGGTCTGCTGTCTGGCTTCATTAAAAATGCTCATCCTATCTCCTCCTTTAGAGTAAACATATCATATCCGGATTGGATAATCATGTAATCAGCCTTCCTTATCAGAAAATTGAAACCATTTACCTTTACATCCGTATATAAAGTAACACTCCGACACCTCGGCCGAAAGGAGGATAGAAGATGAACATATTTTATCTGCCGCTTGAAACGGTCTATCTTTACACATTGATTATTTCGGGAAGTCTCACGCTTTTGATTCTGTTTTTTCAAGATGTGTTTCACGGCCTCTCGGAAGCTATTCCTGTTTCATTTTTAAACCCTGCATTGATTCTGTCTTTTTTAACAATCTTTTCAGCCTCAGGTTATATCGGCGAAATCGCCGCTCCGCTATCAAGTCCTGTCATTGCGTTGCTTTCATTTGTTCTTTCGGTTCTTTTGGTCAGCCTGCTTCACTTCTTCGTCCTTGTCCCGCTTTCATCAGCGGAAGAATCGCTCGCTTATCGGGAGACGGATTTAAAGGGCAGAGTCGGCAGGGTCATTACTTCCGTCCCGAAAGACGGCTATGGAGAAGTGATCATAGAGGGAATAGGGGGCGCCATTTCTAAATCAGCCGTCAGCTTTGATCAAGAACAGATCAAGTACGGAACGGCCGTATTAGTGATTGACGTGAAAGACGGAGTGCTTTTTGTGACGCCGCATGAACCAATCTGATATCTAAGGGGGAACTGTTATGACTATGCCGATTATCATCGTTATCGGAATCGTATTCTTTTTACTCATCGCACTTATTGCTGTATTTATTACGAAGTACCGGACGGCGGGGCCGGACGAAGCCCTTATCGTGACCGGAAGTTATTTGGGAAATAAGAACGTCCACATTGATGAAGGCGGAAATCGTCTGAAAATCGTCCGGGGCGGGGGAACTTTTGTGCTCCCGGTATTCCAGCAGGCAGAACCTCTCAGTTTACTGTCAAGCAAACTTGATGTCTCTACACCTGAAGTCTATACAGAACAAGGCGTGCCGGTAATGGCCGACGGAACCGCCATTATTAAAATCGGAGGCTCCATCGGTGAAATCGCAACAGCAGCTGAACAATTTTTGGGGAAATCTAAGGAAGACCGTGAGCAGGAGGCACGGGAGGTGCTGGAAGGCCATCTGCGCTCCATCCTCGGCTCCATGACCGTTGAAGAGATTTATAAAAACAGGGAAAAGTTTTCTCAGGAAGTCCAGCGGGTCGCGTCTCAGGATCTTGCTAAAATGGGGCTGATGATCGTTTCTTTTACGATTAAAGACGTCCGCGATAAAAACGGCTATCTTGAATCATTAGGTAAGCCGAGAATCGCCCAAGTCAAGCGGGATGCGGACATTGCCACGGCAGAAGCGGATAAAGAGACGAGGATTAAACGCGCGGCCGCTGATAAAGACGCAAAAAAATCAGAGCTGGAGCGGGCGACGGAAATAGCTGAAGCGGAAAAAATCAATCAGCTGAAAATGGCGGAATACAGAAGAGAGCAGGATACAGCAAAAGCCAATGCCGACCAGGCATATGATCTTGAAACAGCAAAAGCCCGCCAGCAGGTGACAGAGCAGGAAATGCAAATTAAAATTATTGAGCGGCAAAAGCAGATTGAATTGGAAGAAAAAGAAATCCTGCGCCGTGAGCGCCAATATGACTCTGAAGTGAAGAAAAAAGCCGATGCTGACCGTTACTCGGTGGAACAAGCGGCCGAAGCCGCAAAAGCGAAGCAGCTCGCAGAAGCGGATGCCGAGCAGTACAGTATCGAAGCGATGGCCAAGGCGGAAGCGGAACGCGTGAGAATTGACGGTCTTGCTAAAGCGGAGGCTGAAAAGGCGAGAGGAGAAACCGAAGCGGAAGTCATCCGCCTGAAAGGTCTCGCAGAAGCGGAAGCTAAAGAAAAAATCGCCGAAGCATTCGAAAAATACGGGCAGGCTGCAATCCTTGATATGATTGTGAAAATGCTGCCTGAATATGCGAAGCAAGTCTCAGCGCCTCTTTCCAACATTGATAAAATAACCGTCGTTGATACGGGAGGAAGCGGTGAAAACGGCGGGGCCAATAAAGTCACAGGCTACGCAACCAATTTAATGGCCGGTCTTCAGGAAAGCTTAAAAGCATCTTCCGGAATCAATGTAAAAGAGCTTATTGAGAATTTTTCAGGCAAAGGAAACATAAAACAAAGTATAAATGAACTTACAAAAGAACTGAGTGATTCAAACGAACGGCACAGCCCGGAATAAAAAAACAGCAGGCGTAAACCGCCTGCTGTTTCAGTTCGTCCGCTTAGCTTCAAGAAGCCGCGGCGCAGTCATGAATAATAAGATAAGGACAATGGCCGAAAGGATAAAAGAAGGAATCATATAAGTCGCGTTATAGACGGACGAATAAATCCATACCGGCGTGCCTTTCGGAGCATAGCTTCCGAAAAAGACAGCTCCGGAGACCACATGTGCCGCATAGCGCAGCACACTGCCGATGAAAACACCGCCTATAACATACATCGTTAAAGCGCCTCTTTTTTTATTCAATGCCGATTCCCGTACACCGGAAGCAAACAAGCCGCTGAAACCGAGGACTGCAAATGCCGCGATGTAATCAAGAAATAGCTGCACCGGGTGCTGCAAAAACAAATTGCCGATGGCGATCTGGACAATCCCTGTTAAAAAGCCTGTCGTAAGCCCGGCCTTCACTCCCCAGCGGAATGAAATCAAAAAAATCGGAATCATCATAATAGAGACCGAACCGCCTTGGGGCATCCGGAGAAACATACCTGAGACAATGTCAAGAATGACAGCCGACCCGGTCATAATCGCTATTTCAATTAAGCGCACAAGCTGTGTTGAATGATTCATAGTTTTCCCCCTGGTCAGACAACCGTATCAAGGATAAACAAAAAAGCAGCGCGGGGAAGGATGGGAAAAGGTCCGCGCGCTGCTTACATAAACTGCAAATCATTTGGCTTTGCCACATCCCTACGCCAGCGTTAACTAACAGGTTCAAAGGGTCAGAACAAAACGTTCACTCTCAGCTTTAATGCTCCCCTTGTGGTCATCAAGTATTTAGTTCAATCTTACTATACAAGAAAATATGCCAAACCACAAGACAGCTTATCTTTCTATAGAAGAGAAACTGAAATAAGTATGAAAGAAAATAATTAATGATTTTTTTAAAAAAACTATTGTCATATTTTCAAAAGGGTGTTATATTATTAAACGTCGCTGATGAACAGCAGACAACAACGAAAAGCTTCGGAAACAACTTAAAAAAAGTTGTTGACATAAAAGAAGCTGAGTGGTAAGATAATAAAGCTGCTTCAACAAGCGGTAATGATCTTTGAAAACTAAACAAGACAAAACGTACCTGTTAATTCAAAGTTTTAAATAAATCGCACAGCGATGTGCGTAGTCAGTCAAACACTTTATCGGAGAGTTTGATCCTGGCTCAGGACGAACGCTGGCGGCGTGCCTAATACATGCAAGTCGAGCGGACAGATGGGAGCTTGCTCCCTGATGTTAGCGGCGGACGGGTGAGTAACACGTGGGTAACCTGCCTGTAAGACTGGGATAACTCCGGGAAACCGGGGCTAATACCGGATGGTTGTTTGAACCGCATGGTTCAGACATAAAAGGTGGCTTCGGCTACCACTTACAGATGGACCCGCGGCGCATTAGCTAGTTGGTGAGGTAACGGCTCACCAAGGCGACGATGCGTAGCCGACCTGAGAGGGTGATCGGCCACACTGGGACTGAGACACGGCCCAGACTCCTACGGGAGGCAGCAGTAGGGAATCTTCCGCAATGGACGAAAGTCTGACGGAGCAACGCCGCGTGAGTGATGAAGGTTTTCGGATCGTAAAGCTCTGTTGTTAGGGAAGAACAAGTGCCGTTCAAATAGGGCGGCACCTTGACGGTACCTAACCAGAAAGCCACGGCTAACTACGTGCCAGCAGCCGCGGTAATACGTAGGTGGCAAGCGTTGTCCGGAATTATTGGGCGTAAAGGGCTCGCAGGCGGTTTCTTAAGTCTGATGTGAAAGCCCCCGGCTCAACCGGGGAGGGTCATTGGAAACTGGGGAACTTGAGTGCAGAAGAGGAGAGTGGAATTCCACGTGTAGCGGTGAAATGCGTAGAGATGTGGAGGAACACCAGTGGCGAAGGCGACTCTCTGGTCTGTAACTGACGCTGAGGAGCGAAAGCGTGGGGAGCGAACAGGATTAGATACCCTGGTAGTCCACGCCGTAAACGATGAGTGCTAAGTGTTAGGGGGTTTCCGCCCCTTAGTGCTGCAGCTAACGCATTAAGCACTCCGCCTGGGGAGTACGGTCGCAAGACTGAAACTCAAAGGAATTGACGGGGGCCCGCACAAGCGGTGGAGCATGTGGTTTAATTCGAAGCAACGCGAAGAACCTTACCAGGTCTTGACATCCTCTGACAATCCTAGAGATAGGACGTCCCCTTCGGGGGCAGAGTGACAGGTGGTGCATGGTTGTCGTCAGCTCGTGTCGTGAGATGTTGGGTTAAGTCCCGCAACGAGCGCAACCCTTGATCTTAGTTGCCAGCATTCAGTTGGGCACTCTAAGGTGACTGCCGGTGACAAACCGGAGGAAGGTGGGGATGACGTCAAATCATCATGCCCCTTATGACCTGGGCTACACACGTGCTACAATGGACAGAACAAAGGGCAGCGAAACCGCGAGGTTAAGCCAATCCCACAAATCTGTTCTCAGTTCGGATCGCAGTCTGCAACTCGACTGCGTGAAGCTGGAATCGCTAGTAATCGCGGATCAGCATGCCGCGGTGAATACGTTCCCGGGCCTTGTACACACCGCCCGTCACACCACGAGAGTTTGTAACACCCGAAGTCGGTGAGGTAACCTTTTAGGAGCCAGCCGCCGAAGGTGGGACAGATGATTGGGGTGAAGTCGTAACAAGGTAGCCGTATCGGAAGGTGCGGCTGGATCACCTCCTTTCTAAGGATTTTAACGGAATATAAGACCTTGGGTCTTATAAACAGAACGTTCCCTGTCTTGTTTAGTTTTGAAGGATCATTCCTTCAAAACATAGGAACATCTGCTAAATGCGCCACTTCCTGTGGCAACGCATGTGTTAGCATGTCCTATGCGTTGTTCTTTGAAAACTAGATAACAGAAGTAATTCACATTCAATTAGTAATGCAAGATATCACGTAGTGATTCTTTTTAACGGTTAAGTTAGAAAGGGCGCACGGTGGATGCCTTGGCACTAGGAGCCGATGAAGGACGGGACGAACACCGATATGCTTCGGGGAGCTGTAAGCAAGCTTTGATCCGGAGATTTCCGAATGGGGAAACCCACCACTCGTAATGGAGTGGTATCCATATCTGAATACATAGGATATGAGAAGGCAGACCCGGGGAACTGAAACATCTAAGTACCCGGAGGAAGAGAAAGCAAATGCGATTCCCTGAGTAGCGGCGAGCGAAACGGGACCAGCCCAAACCAAGAGGCTTGCCTCTTGGGGTTGTAGGACACTCTGTACGGAGTTACAAAGGAACGAGGTAGATGAAGAGGTCTGGAAAGGCCCGCCATAGGAGGTAACAGCCCTGTAGTCAAAACTTCGTTCTCTCCTGAGTGGATCCTGAGTACGGCGGAACACGTGAAATTCCGTCGGAATCCGGGAGGACCATCTCCCAAGGCTAAATACTCCCTAGTGACCGATAGTGAACCAGTACCGTGAGGGAAAGGTGAAAAGCACCCCGGAAGGGGAGTGAAAGAGATCCTGAAACCGTGTGCCTACAAGTAGTCAGAGCCCGTTAACGGGTGATGGCGTGCCTTTTGTAGAATGAACCGGCGAGTTACGATCCCGTGCAAGGTTAAGCAGAAGATGCGGAGCCGCGCGAAAGCGAGTCTGAATAGGGCGAATTGAGTACGTGGTCGTAGACCCGAAACCAGGTGATCTACCCATGTCCAGGGTGAAGTTCAGGTAACACTGAATGGAGGCCCGAACCCACGCACGTTGAAAAGTGCGGGGATGAGGTGTGGGTAGGGGTGAAATGCCAATCGAACCTGGAGATAGCTGGTTCTCTCCGAAATAGCTTTAGGGCTAGCCTCAAGGTAAGAGTCTCGGAGGTAGAGCACTGATTGGACTAGGGGCCCCTACCGGGTTACCGAATTCAGTCAAACTCCGAATGCCGATGACTTATCCTTGGGAGTCAGACTGCGAGTGATAAGATCCGTAGTCGAAAGGGAAACAGCCCAGACCGCCAGCTAAGGTCCCAAAGTATACGTTAAGTGGAAAAGGATGTGGAGTTGCTTAGACAACCAGGATGTTGGCTTAGAAGCAGCCACCATTTAAAGAGTGCGTAATAGCTCACTGGTCGAGTGACTCTGCGCCGAAAATGTACCGGGGCTAAACGTATCACCGAAGCTGCGGACTGTTCTTCGAACAGTGGTAGGAGAGCGTTCTAAGGGCTGTGAAGCAAGACCGGAAGGACTTGTGGAGCGCTTAGAAGTGAGAATGCCGGTATGAGTAGCGAAAGAGGGGTGAGAATCCCCTCCACCGAATGCCTAAGGTTTCCTGAGGAAGGCTCGTCCGCTCAGGGTTAGTCGGGACCTAAGCCGAGGCCGAAAGGCGTAGGCGATGGATAACAGGTTGATATTCCTGTACCACCTCCTCACCATTTGAGCAATGGGGGGACGCAGGAGGATAGGGTAAGCGCGGTATTGGATATCCGCGTCCAAGCAGTTAGGCTGGGAAATAGGCAAATCCGTTTCCCGTGAAGGCTGAGCTGTGATGGCGAGCGAATTATAGTAGCGAAGTTCCTGATTCCACACTGCCAAGAAAAGCCTCTAGCGAGGTGAGAGGTGCCCGTACCGCAAACCGACACAGGTAGGCGAGGAGAGAATCCTAAGGTGATCGAGAGAACTCTCGTTAAGGAACTCGGCAAAATGACCCCGTAACTTCGGGAGAAGGGGTGCTCTGTTAGGGTGCAAGCCCGAGAGAGCCGCAGTGAATAGGCCCAGGCGACTGTTTAGCAAAAACACAGGTCTCTGCGAAGCCGTAAGGCGAAGTATAGGGGCTGACGCCTGCCCGGTGCTGGAAGGTTAAGAGGAGCGCTTAGCGTAAGCGAAGGTGCGAATTGAAGCCCCAGTAAACGGCGGCCGTAACTATAACGGTCCTAAGGTAGCGAAATTCCTTGTCGGGTAAGTTCCGACCCGCACGAAAGGCGCAACGATCTGGGCACTGTCTCAACGAGAGACTCGGTGAAATTATAGTACCTGTGAAGATGCAGGTTACCCGCGACAGGACGGAAAGACCCCGTGGAGCTTTACTGCAGCCTGATATTGAATGTTGGTACAGCTTGTACAGGATAGGTAGGAGCCTTGGAAACCGGAGCGCCAGCTTCGGTGGAGGCATCGGTGGGATACTACCCTGGCTGTATTGACCTTCTAACCCGCCGCCCTTATCGGGCGGGGAGACAGTGTCAGGTGGGCAGTTTGACTGGGGCGGTCGCCTCCTAAAAGGTAACGGAGGCGCCCAAAGGTTCCCTCAGAATGGTTGGAAATCATTCGCAGAGTGTAAAGGCACAAGGGAGCTTGACTGCGAGACCTACAAGTCGAGCAGGGACGAAAGTCGGGCTTAGTGATCCGGTGGTTCCGCATGGAAGGGCCATCGCTCAACGGATAAAAGCTACCCCGGGGATAACAGGCTTATCTCCCCAAGAGTCCACATCGACGGGGAGGTTTGGCACCTCGATGTCGGCTCATCGCATCCTGGGGCTGTAGTCGGTCCCAAGGGTTGGGCTGTTCGCCCATTAAAGCGGTACGCGAGCTGGGTTCAGAACGTCGTGAGACAGTTCGGTCCCTATCCGTCGCGGGCGCAGGAAATTTGAGAGGAGCTGTCCTTAGTACGAGAGGACCGGGATGGACGCACCGCTGGTGTACCAGTTGTTCTGCCAAGGGCATCGCTGGGTAGCTATGTGCGGACGGGATAAGTGCTGAAAGCATCTAAGCATGAAGCCCCCCTCAAGATGAGATTTCCCATTCCGCAAGGAAGTAAGATCCCTGAAAGATGATCAGGTTGATAGGTCTGAGGTGGAAGTGTGGCGACACATGGAGCTGACAGATACTAATCGATCGAGGACTTAACCAATTTGAATGTATGCTTACTGTTATCTAGTTTTGAGAGAACACTCTCAATGGTTTGGTGGCGATAGCGAAGAGGTCACACCCGTTCCCATGCCGAACACGGAAGTTAAGCTCTTCAGCGCCGATGGTAGTCGGGGGTTTCCCCCTGTGAGAGTAGGACGCCGCCAAGCCATTACACGTAAGTGTAATATATGGAGGATTAGCTCAGCTGGGAGAGCATCTGCCTTACAAGCAGAGGGTCGGCGGTTCGAGCCCGTCATCCTCCACCATTCCTATCATACATAAGTTGGCGTATTAAGCCGGTGTAGCTCAATTGGTAGAGCAACTGACTTGTAATCAGTAGGTTGGGGGTTCAAGTCCTCTTGCCGGCACCACCTTTATATGTTATACTATATAAGTCTCTTGTAATAAGAGCCATTAGCTCAGTTGGTAGAGCATCTGACTTTTAATCAGAGGGTCGAAGGTTCGAGTCCTTCATGGCTCACCATGTTTTTCTTGCGGATGTGGCGGAATTGGCAGACGCGCTAGAATCAGGCTCTAGTGTCTTTACAGACGTGGGGGTTCAAGTCCCTTCATCCGCATTGCCAAACGCGGAAGTAGTTCAGTGGTAGAACATCACCTTGCCAAGGTGGGGGTCGCGGGTTCGAATCCCGTCTTCCGCTCCAACTATACTATACCATCCATGCCGGGGTGGTGGAATTGGCAGACACACAGGACTTAAAATCCTGCGGTAGGTGACTACCGTGCCGGTTCAAGTCCGGCCCTCGGCACTTATTGTTGCGCCCGTAGCTCAATTGGATAGAGCGTTTGACTACGGATCAAAAGGTTAGGGGTTCGACTCCTCTCGGGCGCGCCATACATACTTTTGAAAACGGGAAGTAGCTCAGCTTGGTAGAGCACATGGTTTGGGACCATGGGGTCGCAGGTTCGAATCCTGTCTTCCCGACCATTTTGGGGCCTTAGCTCAGCTGGGAGAGCGCCTGCTTTGCACGCAGGAGGTCAGCGGTTCGATCCCGCTAGGCTCCACTTGATTTTAATTGTTTTTTGGCGGTGTAGCTCAGCTGGCTAGAGCGTACGGTTCATACCCGTGAGGTCGGGGGTTCGATCCCCTCCGCCGCTACCATTGGACCTTTAGCTCAGTTGGTTAGAGCAGACGGCTCATAACCGTCCGGTCGTAGGTTCGAGTCCTACAAGGTCCACCACTTATACGGAGGAATACCCAAGTCTGGCTGAAGGGATCGGTCTTGAAAACCGACAGGGGTGTCAAAGCCCGCGGGGGTTCGAATCCCTCTTCCTCCGCCATATCTAATTTAATTATCATCGCGGGGTGGAGCAGTTCGGTAGCTCGTCGGGCTCATAACCCGAAGGTCGCAGGTTCAAATCCTGCCCCCGCAACCAAAAAATGGTCCGGTAGTTCAGTTGGTTAGAATGCCTGCCTGTCACGCAGGAGGTCGCGGGTTCGAGTCCCGTCCGGACCGCCATTTATAAAAAGGCTCGGTAGCTCAGTTGGTAGAGCAACGGACTGAAAATCCGTGTGTCGGCGGTTCGATTCCGTCCCGAGCCACCATTTAATTTAATATTGTTTTGGCGGTTGTGGCGAAGTGGTTAACGCACCAGATTGTGGCTCTGGCACTCGTGGGTTCGATTCCCATCAATCGCCCCAAACAACATGCGGGTGTAGTTTAGTGGTAAAACCTCAGCCTTCCAAGCTGATGTCGTGGGTTCGATTCCCATCACCCGCTCCATTTTTATATTGTCATGGGCCTGTAGCTCAGCTGGTTAGAGCGCACGCCTGATAAGCGTGAGGTCGGTGGTTCGAGTCCACTCAGGCCCACCATGATGATTTTTCCACAGTAGCTCAGTGGTAGAGCTATCGGCTGTTAACCGATCGGTCGCAGGTTCGAATCCTGCCTGTGGAGCCATACGGAGAAGTACTCAAGTGGCTGAAGAGGCGCCCCTGCTAAGGGTGTAGGTCGTGTAAGCGGCGCGAGGGTTCAAATCCCTCCTTCTCCGCCATAAGGCCCGTTGGTCAAGCGGTTAAGACACCGCCCTTTCACGGCGGTAACACGGGTTCGAATCCCGTACGGGTCATTAAAAAAACCTTGCATACTATGCAAGGTTTTTTATTATGCGTTCATAGCATAAATGGTAAAAGACAGGTATGTGGCAAAAGCGCTCCATAATAAATAAGGAACCAGAAGCCAGGCTGAAGCTTTACTGTATTTACCGGCAATGAGCAACAGAATGAGTGTTGTCACCGCCACAAGCAGGCAATCGATAGATGCAGCAAGCAAATTTTTCTGTGTGAATTGAAAATAGCTGAATCCTTGATTCACGATATAATTGATGAGAAGCATCACCCAAAAAGCTTTGGATTCTTTACATGAAAACTTTGCGTATATCAAGGCTGCTGAGAGCGAAATAAGCGCAAACAAAACCGCCCATATGATGCCGATCACTGATCCGCTCGGCGTCCAGTCAGGTTTTTGCAGCGCGTCATACCATTCCCGGTCGATGGGAAAGAGAACCCCCGCTAAAGAAAACAAGACATATGTAATGATAAATACAATAATCGCACCGATATACTTCTTTTTCATTTGTTCCCTCCGCCATTCAATGTCAATACATTAGTTCCCTTTTTTGGAAAGATTAAACCTTTTAAAAGGTTCATGCACCATTAAGTGTATGGGTTTTCAGTGTGAAAATGCAGCAAACCATTTATTTGTATTCAAAAACCCCGGCAGGCCGGGGTTTTAATCAGCATGAAGATCGCCGAATGTCGTCATTATTCCTTCTTCGTCCAGTTCCTGTTCATATTTTTCGTGTGCTTTGCTTGGATACACGGAAATGTTTTTTCCGGTAATATCTGTCGCGATAAAGTTTTCATAATCCTCAGCATAGCCGATGTTTTCTTCTGAGTTCATTGTCATATCCCCGTAGCTGAGCGGCGGATCCTCTAAATCCTGAGGCGTTTCTGAGTTTCCGTATTCCTCAACATCCTGATAAGCATCTTCACTATCGTAAGCCGCCCGGATTGATTCATCATCATCAAATTCAAACTGTCCGAACGGTGTTTCCTCTTCAATCGGCCTGTCTTTGGAAACGGCATCCTGCGAGGAATATTCCGCCAATGTCGTAGCCGTCGGCAGAGCTTCGAGTCTGTCATAAGGAATGTCCTTGCCGCTGACTTCACATGTGCCGTATGTGCCGTTTTCAATTTGTTTCAGAGAGTAATCAATGTCGCGAAGGTGCTCCCGTTCATGGTCGAGCAGAGCCAGGTCTTTTTCCCGCTCGTATAATTCGGTCGCCTGATCGCCGGGATGATTGTCATAGGAAGACAATTCGCCGGATGACTGATACGGGAATTCATCAGTTAACTGAAATTGATCATTTTCTTTAAAGCGGCTTAAAATATCATGTCTGGCTTCTTCCAATTCTTTTTTTAAGTGTGTGATCTGTTCGTTTGTAAGCACATCAATCCCTCGTTTCTATGTGATGCTTACTGTTAGTATGAACGCTTTTGCGCAGAAAAATGGTGGATAAAAATAGTCATTTTCCCATGAGGAAGTAAAAGGATACAGTGATTGCCGAGAGTGGGGAAAGAAAATTCAAGTTTGTTTCTTTATTCATTTGCACAAAAAGGTTTATAATAAGAAATGCAGGCATTTTGTCGTGCTCAAATCTGTGTGTTTGACACAAAGTCATCACAGGTGTATTGTATTAAAAGCATTTAACGGATTATGGAGGAATGTCTCATGGTGACAACGGTGCAGCATACGTTCCGAGAGGAAGCAGATCATGCATTACATAAAGCCAAACAAGTCAACCATGCTGTCTTATTGAGCTATTCAAGACGTATTGCGTCTTTAGACCCTCTATCATTTTTCAAAGACGGAGCAAAAAAATATAAAGGCAAACGATTTTTTTGGTCAGAACCCGGTAGTGAATTAACAATAGTCGGTCTTGGCACAGAAGCGCTGTTCCAATCGAATGAAAAAAATGGAAAGCGTTATCACGACGTTTTTGAACAATGGGAGCGCTTTAAAAAGACGGCTTTTCATATTCATGAAGAAGAAGAGGCGGCGCATACCGCGGTCGGCCCTGTTTTATTCGGCGGCTTTTCATTTAATCCCGCTGAAGAGAGAGGAGACGAATGGAACGGGTTCGAAGAAGGACTGTTCTTTATCCCCTCACTCATGCTGACAAAGACGGCAGATGGTGATTATTTAACCGTCAATCAATGGGCGGCAGACGGTAATCAGGCAGAAGATACGCTGAAACGTCTGAAATCTTTTTCGGAAGCTTTTTCAGTTTCTTCAATTGAGTATGAAGAATATCCTGTTTTAACAAAAGCGGAAGAACTTGATGTGGAAAACTGGCTTGAAGCCATTAAAGCAGCAACAAATGATATGAAAGCAAATCAATATGATAAAGTCGTGCTGGCAAGGGAAGTCGTTTTGTCATATGATGGGCCTATTCCGGCAGAGAGCGTTGTCCGTAAGCTTTTGACGGACCAAACGACAAGCTATGTTTTTGCGATTGAGCAGGGAGATAAATGCTTTGTCGGCGCTTCACCGGAACGGCTGATCAAAAAATCCGGCAAAGACGTCATGTCCACCTGTCTGGCAGGTTCAATTAAGCGCGGAGAAAATCAACAAGAAGATGAGCGTCTCGGCAAGGAATTGCTGCATGACGAAAAAAATCTCGCGGAACATGATTTTGTGGTTCAGATGATACACGATTCTTTCTTGTCGAGCTGCAGCGATGTGAAAAAGCCTGCAGGTCCGCAATTATATAAAACAAAAAGTGTTCAGCATCTATATACGCCGATCACAGGCCATCTTAAAACGTCCGCTTCGCTGTTTGATTTAATTGAAAAGCTGCATCCCACACCGGCATTGGGCGGAGCTCCCCAGCAGAAAGCTGTTGAAGTTATCGCTGATATTGAACCGATGACACGCGGATGGTACGCGGCACCGATCGGCTGGATGGACGGCGGGGAAAACGGAGAATTTGTCGTGGCTATCCGATCAGGACTGATTGAAGGCAAAAGTGCGCGGCTTTTCGCAGGCTGCGGTATTGTTGAAGATTCAGATCCGCAATCAGAATATGAAGAAACACAAATTAAACTAAAGCCGATGATCTCTGCTTTAGGAGGTGAAAGGCTTTGACAAACCCGATTACACATTATATCGGAAGCTTTATTGATGAATTCGCTCTATCGGGTGTCACCGACGCGGTTGTTTGCCCGGGATCGAGGTCAACTCCCTTGGCGGTTTTGGCGGCGGCCCACCCGGATATTCAAGTCCATATACAGATTGATGAACGGTCCGCAGGTTTTTTCGCACTCGGTCTTGCAAAAGCCCGCCAGCGTCCGGTCATGCTGATTTGTACGTCAGGAACGGCAGCGGCTAACTTCTATCCGGCCGTGATTGAAGCTCATTATTCAAGAGTGCCGCTTATTGTCCTGACTGCTGACCGGCCTCATGAATTGAGGGAAGTGGGGGCGCCTCAGGCGATTAACCAGCATTTTCTGTTCGGTAACTTTGTTAAGTTTTTCACAGACTCGGCTCTGCCTGAAGAAAATCCTCAAATGCTGAGCTATATCAGAACATTGGCCGGCAGAGCCGTAAGTGAAGCCGGGAAGCGCCCGATGGGGCCGGTCCATATCAATGTGCCGCTCAGAGAGCCTTTGATGCCGGATTTATCAGCCGGACCTTTTGAAAGAATGAGAAAGGGGCGGCACGTCTCAGTCACAACAGGGATTCAGTCAGCTGATCAAGATTCTCTCTATCATATTACAGAGCGTCTTGCGGGGACCGAAAGAGGTATGATCGTCTGCGGCGAAATTCACGGTGAAGCAGAAAAGCAGCAAATCATCGCGCTTGCCGAGATGCTTCAGTTCCCGATTTTGGCTGATCCGCTTTCAAACCTCCGAAACGGGGAGCATGATAAGACGCTGATTATTGATGCTTATGACTCGTTTTTAAAAGATGAAGAAATAAAAGAGGCGCTGCGCCCTGACGCTGTGATCCGCTTCGGTCCGATGCCGGTTTCCAAACCGCTCTTTTTATGGCTCAGAGATGATCCTGCCATTGAGCAGTTTATCGTCGATGAAGACGGAGGATGGAGAGATCCCACCCAGGCCGGCGCGCATATGATTCATTGCCATCCGTCTGTGTTTTTGGAAGCGGTCCGTTCAGCTGAAACCGGAAAACGGCCGTCCGGATGGCTTGAGAAATGGCAATTTGTCAATGACCGGTTCCGGAGTCATTTACAGGCCGCGAGCATGGATGATTTATCATTTGAAGGAAATGTATATCGTCAGCTTCAGCACCTTGTCCCTGAAGGCAGTTCGATTTTTGTCGGCAACAGCATGCCGATTCGCGACGTGGATACGTTCTTTGAAAAACAAGATCGCTCCTTCCGTGTCTATGCCAACCGCGGCGCTAACGGCATTGACGGAGTTGTCTCCTCGGCTATGGGACTGTGTGAGGGTACAAAAGCTCCTGTCACGCTTGTAATTGGAGATTTATCGTTTTACCATGATTTAAACGGGCTGTTAGCGGCTAAAAAACTTGGAATTCCGCTTACGGTTATTTTAATAAACAATGATGGCGGCGGGATTTTCTCGTTTTTGCCGCAGGCATCTGATAAGACTCATTTTGAAGAACTGTTCGGTACGCCGACGGGTCTTGATTTCCGGCATGCCGCCGCACTGTACGGCGGGACGTATACTTGCCCTGAGACATGGGAAGCATTTAAGGATGCGTATCAGCCGCAGGCGGACAAGCCCGGACTTCATATAATCGAGCTGAAAACAGATCGGACATCAAGAGTTCAATTCCATCGCGATCTGCTGCAGGCCGCAGTGCGGGAAGTGAAAAAAGAATGGAAACTGTAACTGTTAAAACGGCCGACGGCGTGTGCTATCGGGCGGCTGATAGCGGACACGAATCGTCTGAAGCTATTGTTTGTCTGCATGGATTTACGGGCAGCAAAGAATCATGGATGTTTTTACGCGGCATGTTTCCCGGCGAACGAATGGTGATGATTGACTGCCTGGGTCACGGGGAGACAGACGCGCCTGTGCAAGCGGCAAGGTATAGTACGAGCCGGCAGGTTGCGGACCTTGCCGCCGTTTTTGATCAATTAAAACTTCACAAAGTGAAACTTATTGGTTATTCTATGGGGGGGAGACTTGCGTATTCCTTTGCACAGGCATTTCCGCATCGGGTGTCAGCGCTTGTTTTGGAAAGTACAACCCCGGGCCTGAGCACGCTTCAGGAACGTAAAAAGCGGATTCAGTCAGACCGGAAGCTTGCTGACTTTATATTGCGGGAAGGTATAACATCGTTTGTCGATTATTGGGAGGGCATTCCGTTGTTTGCCACGCAGCTTTCTCTGCCGGACAGCGTAAAGGCGTCCATCCGTGCCGGCAGGCTGAAAAATAATCCGTCCGGACTTGCAGGAAGCCTGCTCGGAATGGGGACGGGCTCACAGCCTTCCTGGTGGGAGGCATTACACCGCATCAAGGCGCCCGTCCTGCTCATATGCGGTGAATGGGATGAAAAGTTTTGCGCTATTAATCAAAAGGTGCATAACCTGCTCCCATCAAGTAAAATAGAGATTGTCAAACAGGCGGGGCACACGGTACATGTGGAACAGCCGCGAATTTTTGGTAAGATAGTAAGTGAGTTTTTATACGGCTTGTAAAGCATAGAGAAAATAGCTTTTCGGCCGGACTCAGGCAAAAATGAAGGAGGTCATATCAATGGCTGCAGAATGGAAAAGTGAACGTCAGTACGATGAAATCCTGTACGAGACGTATAACGGTATTGCAAAAATAACAATTAACCGCCCGGAGGTACATAACGCATTTACTCCTAAGACGGTATCAGAAATGATTGACGCGTTTGCTTGTGCGCGTGATGACTCCAATATTGGTGTCATCGTTCTTGCGGGAGCGGGAGATAAAGCATTCTGTTCAGGCGGAGACCAAAAAGTCCGCGGTCACGGCGGATATGTCGGAGACGATCAGATCCCGCGTCTGAATGTGCTTGATCTTCAGCGTTTGATCCGTGTTATTCCTAAACCGGTCGTAGCGATGGTATCAGGCTATGCCATCGGCGGAGGCCATGTGCTTCATATCGTCTGTGATTTAACGATTGCGGCCGATAACGCGATTTTCGGCCAAACCGGACCGAAAGTGGGAAGCTTTGATGCCGGTTACGGCTCAGGTTACCTGGCGCGTATCGTCGGACATAAGAAAGCCCGTGAAATCTGGTACCTGTGCCGTCAATACAACGCGCAGGAAGCGCTCGACATGGGGCTTGTCAATACGGTTGTCCCATTAGAGAAACTTGAAGAGGAAACAATTAAATGGTGTGAAGAAATGCTTGAGAAAAGCCCTACAGCCCTTCGTTTCCTTAAAGCGGCATTTAACGCAGATACAGACGGCCTCGCCGGAATTCAGCAATTTGCAGGAGATGCAACGCTTCTTTATTACACGACTGACGAAGCGAAAGAAGGCCGCGATTCCTTTAAAGAGAAACGCAGTCCCGATTTCGGTCAATTCCCTCGTTTTCCGTGATCAGATGACACTACGAAACAGCTTGAGCCGCTCTGGTCCAAGCTGTTTTCTTTTCAAAAAAAGTACTTTTACCTCGGAGATGATAACATGCTGACAGAACAGCCGAATTGGCTCATTCAAAGGGCTCAGCTGACACCAGAGAGAATCGCTCTCATATTTGAAAACAAACAGATGACATTCAGAGAATTATATCATGCTTCTAAACAAATGGCCGCGCGGCTGTCCAAATACTGCTCGCTTAAAAAAGGAGACCGTGCCGCGATTTTGCTTTCTAACAGACCGGAAATGGTTTATGCCGTTCACGCCTGCTTCTTATTAGGGGCGGAAGCTGTGCTGTTGAATACGAAGCTCTCAAAACAGGAACGGTTGTTTCAGCTCGAAGATTCACAGGCAAAGCTTTTATTGACGGAGGACGGCTTTTGCCGCGAAGAATATGAATCTGCGGTCGCCGCCGCGGATGTGGACGAGCTGCAGGCCAAAGCGGCGGGAGACATTGAACCTGAAGCTTATGTAACACTTGATGATACGGCGACTCTTATGTATACGTCAGGAACAACGGGAAGGCCGAAGGGGGTGCAGCAGACTTTCGGTAATCATTATTCCAGCGCTGTATCGTCTGCGCTGAATCTGGGGGTCACGGAGCGGGACCGCTGGCTTATTGCGCTGCCGCTGTTTCATATCAGCGGTCTGTCTGCGCTGTTTAAGTCGGTCATTTACGGCATGCCTGTCGTGCTTCATCAAAAATTTTCTGTCACTGATGTGCTGGACAGCATCAGCTCCCATCAGGTCACGATCATTTCAGCGGTGCAGACCATGCTTTCGGGCCTGCTTGCGGAAACTGAACAATGTCCTGAATCACTGCGCTGCATTCTGCTTGGCGGGGGGCCGGCACCGCTGCCGCTCCTTGAAGAATGCCGCAGGAAACAATTTCCGGTATTCCAATCTTACGGCTTGACTGAAACCTGCTCGCAGATTGTCACGCTTTCTCCGGAATTCAGCATGGACAAGCTCGGCTCGGCCGGTAAACCGCTGTTTTCATGTGAAATTAGAATTGAAAAAGACGGAAACCCTTGTGCGCCGTTTGAACACGGTGAAATTACGGTGAAAGGCCCGAATGTAATGAAAGGGTATTACCATCGTGACGACGCAAACCAGGCCGCTTTTCATAATGGATGGTTTAAAACGGGCGATCTTGGCTATTTGGATGATGAAGGGTTTTTATACGTGCTGGACAGGCGGTCGGACCTCATTATTTCAGGCGGAGAGAACATCTACCCGGCAGAAGTGGAAGCGGCGCTGCTTGCCCATCCGGCTGTAGCGGAGGCCGGTGTTTCCGGAGCCGAAGATCCGAAGTGGGGGAAAGTGCCGCATGCTTTTCTCGTGCTGACTTCTTCTGTCAGTTCTGAGGAGCTGACCGTCTTTTGCCGTGAGCGGCTTGCAAAATATAAAATACCGGCTGCTTTTTTCGAGGTTGACGAGCTCCCGCGGAACGCGTCCAATAAACTGATGAGACATCGGCTGAATGAGCTTCGTAAAGGAGAATTGTCATGATTAAGATTGAAAAAATCACCCTTTATCATGTAAGTATGAGGCTGAAAAAACCGTTTAAAACAAGTATTGAAACGCTGCAGGACCGTAAATTTTTGATCGTGGAAGCGATCGATGAAACCGGGAGAACCGGCTGGGGGGAGGTATCGGCGTTTTCTTCTCCGTGGTATACAGAAGAAACGATTCAGACATGCGCGCATATGCTGAGAGATTTTTTCATCCCGAATGTCGTAGGCCGCGAGTTTTTCCATCCGTCAGAGGTGCCTGACAGTCTCGCGCGTTTCAAAGGAAACCGGATGGCAAAAGCGGGGCTTGAATCAGCCGTGTGGGATCTATATGCCAAGAAAAAAGGGATATCACTCGCAGAAGCCTTAGGGGGCAAAAGAGATAAAGTGCCCGCCGGCGTGGCGGTGGGTCTGGCTTCGGCTGATGAGATGCTTCGGGAAATTGAGCAATACGTAAAAGAAGGTTATCAACGTATAAAAATAAAAATTCAGCCCGGCCATGACGTTGATCTGGTCAGAGCCATCCGCAGCCGTTTTCCGAACGTACCGCTGATGGCGGATGCCAACTCGGCATATGAACTGAAAGACATCAGCAGGCTGAAAGAGTTGGATGAATTCCAGCTCATGATGATAGAACAGCCGCTTCAGGCAGATGATATTGTCGATCACCGCCACCTGCAGAAACACTTGAGAACCGCGGTATGCCTTGATGAAAGCATATGCTCATATGATGACGCAAGGCGGGCGATTGAGCTTGGGAGCTGTAAAATCATTAACATAAAACCGGCGCGTGTAGGAGGCCTGACAGAGGCTTTAAAAATACATGACTTATGCAGAGAGCATCACATGCCGGTTTGGTGCGGCGGAATGTTTGAAACCGGCATTTCGAGAGCGCAGACAGTCGCGCTTGCTTCGCTGCCGCAATTTACGATACCGGGTGATATTTCCTCATCAGACCGATACTGGGAGGAGGATATTGTCACTCCCGACATCCGTATCGAAGAGGGGTTCATCTCTGTTCCGGACGGTCCCGGACTGGGTGTCGAAGTCAATCAGGAAATAATGAGAAAATACGTCACCCAAATGGACGTTTTTACGACAAACAACTGATAAAAAGACATTTCAGCGTGTTGAGCTGCCTGTAAGCTGCTGTTATATTGAAACTGTTCATCATCACCCCTTCCCCCGTTTGAACCGGCTGTATCAGCCGGTTTTTTTAATGAGCGGACACTTGACAAATGTGAGTGTGTGCGATAATTTTGCACAAAGGAAACTTTTTGTCCTGTATCAATCATTTGTTCTTAAATATAAAGAATTGTCATAAGACTGACATCAACATCACATTTAAAAGAGAACGGGACAAAGGAAAGGGGACGGATATGAAAAAAAGCAGTGTATTGGCGTCTGTGCTGATGGTTTGTTTTGCATTGTCTTCATGCAGCTCTGAATCTTCAGGGGGACAAAAAGGAAAGCTCACGATTACGGCTACCACTTCTCAGGTGGCTGACGCCGCTGAACATATCGGCGGAGACCATGTTGAAGTGACGTCACTGATGGGGCCGGGAGTCGACCCGCATCTTTATAAAGCATCACAAGGAGATACGAAAAAATTAACGGAGGCGGATGTTGTTTTATACAGCGGACTTCACTTAGAGGGGAAAATGGAGCATATGTTAACGAAAATCAGCAGGCAAAAGCCGTCCGCAGCAGTGGCTGAATCAATACCGAAGGAGAAATTGATTCCAGCGGGTGAGAATATGTATGATCCGCATGTATGGTTCAGCATTCCGTTATGGCTGTATGCCGTTGACGAAATCGAAGCGCAATTAAAAAAAGCAAAACCCGAATATGCAGACGACTTTACAAAAAACGCCCAAGAGTATAAAGAGAATTTGAAATCTTTAGATAAAAAATCGAGAGAAAAGATCGGGACAATTCCCGAAAAAAGCCGTGTACTAGTTACAGCACATGATGCCTTTGCGTATTTTGGCAAGGAATACGGATTTGAGGTCAGAGGACTTCAAGGGCTGAGCACGGACTCTGATTACGGACTGAAAGATGTTCAAAAGCTTGTCAGTCTGCTTGCGGATAAGGAAATTAAAGCTGTGTTTACGGAAAGCAGCGTATCGAAAAAGTCAATAAACGCGGTTGTTGAGGGCGCCAAAGAAAAAGGTCATGATGTTTCGGCCGGCGGCTGGCTGTATTCAGATGCCATGGGCGAAAAGGGGACAAAAGAGGGCACGTACGCCGGTATGTTCGCCCATAACATAGATACGATTGTCAGCTCATTAAAATAAACAGGAAGGGAGAGAATGACGTGTATCCTGTCAGCATTGAAAATGTGACGGTAGCCTATCACAAAAAACCGGTCCTGCAGAACGTCACCATGCAGGTGCCGGAAGGAAAACTGATCGGGATTATCGGGCCGAACGGAGCCGGAAAATCAACGTTGATAAAAGCTGTTTTAGGATTAACGCCAAGCGCCTCCGGAACGGTCTCTATTTATGGGAAATCATCAGAAAAGGAGCGGAAGAGGATCGGCTATGTTCCGCAGCGCGGTTCTGTGGATTGGGATTTTCCGACAAGCGCTCTGGATGTCGTTTTAATGGGAAGATATGGGCATATCGGCTGGTGCAGGCGTCCGAAAAAACGTGATATTGATTTTGCTGAAGCCTGTTTGGATAAGGTCGGTATGCTTGATTATGCCAAAAGGCAGATCAGCCAGCTTTCAGGAGGCCAGCAGCAGCGGGTTTTTCTGGCCCGGGCTTTATGTCAGGATGCGGATATATACTTTATGGATGAACCGTTTGTGGGAGTTGACGCCGCTACAGAGCGGGCGATTATCACGCTGTTGACGGAATTAAAACAAAAAGGAAAAACCGTGCTCGTCGTCCATCATGACCTGCAGACGGCAAAGGAGTATTTCGATTGGATGCTGCTGCTGAACATGAGAAAGATTGCTTTCGGACCGACTGAACACGTGTTTACAATCGAAAATTTACAAAAAACGTACGGAGGAAGGCTTGCATTTTTGAAAGATCACCTCCTGGCCGAAGGGGGAACGGGCTGATGGCGCTGCATCATATATGGCTTCAGCTTCAGGAACCGAATACCCAATGGGTGTTGGCGGGAACTTTGCTTCTCGGCATGGCAAGCGGCGTGCTGGGAAGCTTTGTGCTTCTCAGGAGGCAGAGTCTGATCGGCGACGCCATGGCTCATTCGGCTTTGCCCGGAGTATGTCTTGCGTTTCTCATTGCCGGAGAAAAGACGATGCTGTTCTTCTTGATCGGAGCGGCTGCCGCGGGGCTTGCTGGAACTTGGTGCATCCAGAACATCACGGAGCATTCAAAAACGAAGGAGGATTCTGCGATCGGCATCGTATTGTCCGTGTTTTTCGGGATCGGCATTATTCTTCTGACCTATATTCAAAGACTCGGTTCCGGAAGCCAGAGCGGGCTTGATTCTTTTTTATTCGGTCAGGCGGCGTCACTTGTTAAACAGGACATTGTCATCATCGGAGTCATTTCTGCCGTTCTGCTTTTATTGTGCGCCGTCTTTTTTAAGGAATTCAAATTGATCACATTTGATATGGCATTTGCGAAAGGGGCGGGACTGCCTGTCAGGTTTCTGAACGGACTGCTGGTTTTTTTAATTGTTTGTGCGGTTGTGATCGGGCTGCAGACGGTCGGTGTCATCTTAATGGCGGCCATGCTTATTACGCCGGCGATCGCCGCAAGGTATTGGACGGAGCGTTTAACGGTCATGATCGTGCTGTCCGGATTAATCGGCGGGTTATCCGGTGTGGCGGGAACGCTTTTAAGTACGACGACGGACGGTATGGCGACCGGGCCGTTAATTATTTTAAGCGCGGCTTCCGTTTTTCTGTTTTCTCTATTATTCGCTCCGGATCGCGGACTGGTGTCAAAGACGGTTAAACTTTTCCGGCTGAGAAAAAAGACCGCTTTTGAACAAACGCTCTCAGCTATTTACGAGATGAGTGAACAAACGAATGAAACCTCAGTCACCGGGCAGATGTTGAAAAAAGAATGGGAGCGCCCTATCAGGAAACTGGAGAAAAAGGGATACCTCAAGCGCAGCGGAGCCGAACAATGGCGGATGACGGAGGCAGGGCTGACGAAGGGATACGAAATTGTCTTATCACAGCGCATGTATGAAGTTTACCTCATGCATGAAACGGAACTGGCCGGTATAGAAACGGCCGCCAGGGACGAATTTCATCCGGATCTTCTGCCGAAAGAACTGAAAGAAAAGCTTTTGCAGCTTTTACGATTGCACGGGCGAATGCCGAATGAATCACTTCAAAAGGAGAAAGGAGGCGCTTACAATGAGTTATGAAGCGTGGATTATCGCAACGGGAATCTTAGTCGGCGTGAGCTGCGCGTTAATCGGCACTTTTCTTGTGCTGAGAAACATGGCGATGCTTGCTGACGCGATCAGCCACACGGTGCTGCTCGGAATTGTCGGCGCTTTCCTTGTGACGGGAGCCCTTAACGGAATTCCAATGTTTATCGGAGCTGCGGCATCCGGGCTGCTGACGGCTTTTTTCGTACAGTTTCTGCACAGTAAAGGCGTGCAGTCTGACGCGGCTATCGGTGTCGTCTTTACATCCTTGTTTGCGGTCGGCGTCATTCTGCTGTCTGTATACGGCAAGCATGTACATCTTGATATAGAACATTCGCTTATGGGAGAAATTGCTTTCGTTCCGTGGAATACAGCTCAGCTGTTCGGCTTCGATATCGGCCCTAAAGCGTTTTGGATGATTTTATCTGTGCTTATCATCAATGTGCTGCTGATTGTCTGCTGCTATAAAGAATTTAAAATCGCCGCCTTTGACCCGGAAATGGCGATAGCCATCGGCATTCCTGTCCTGGTCATTCATTATGTGCAGATGGGTATGCTGTCGCTTACGACGGTTGCTTCTTTTGATTCAGTGGGAGCGGTTTTAGTCGTTGCGATGCTGATTGTACCGCCTGCAGCCGCCTATTTACTGACAAACCGCCTTTCTTCCATGCTTTTCATCAGCGCGGGTATCGGCGGGCTGTCAGCCGTATTGGGATATGGCGCCGCCACATGGCTCAACGTGTCAATTTCAGGTGCGATGGCTGCGATGACCGGCGTGTTTTTTCTGCTGGCTTTTCTGTTTTCTCCGGCTCAGGGGCTGATTTCAAAAAGGCTTGCGGCGCGGAAATTAAAAAGAGCTGTATAAAACAGCTCTTTTTTTTTATAAATCATGCGGTTTAAAGGTTTTGCAATCCGTTTCTTCACTTTTTTCAGCGGTTTCGCCTGTATGGCTGACCACATAAATAGCGTCGGCCGTGCATTTGTTTCCTCTGCCCCAATATGAACAGTTATTGACTTCACACAGAATTTTTTGGTCCATGCTGGCTCCCCTCCAAGATAAAAGGTACGCCATTAGTATGAGCCGCCCTGATTTCTGTTATTCCTCCTGGCGGATATAACGTCTGTCTTTCATAAAGAGCTTCCAGAAGAAATAAAACCCGGGAAACAAAATGATGAAAGCGACGATATACGTCATAAACAGCGCCCTGAAGGTTGCCGGCTCCGTAAATCCTGACATGACCGTAATATCCGGATAAATCATATAAGGAAGATGCGCCCGTCCGTAAGCATAGCTTGCCAGAAAGTATTGAAGCGCAATGGCGATCATGGCGATTCTCGGTTTGCCGAGGTTGCGGCCGAAGCGCTTATTCGGCAAAAACAGAGCCACGCCGGCAATGATAAATGTAATGACAGACAGAATGAGCCATGTCTTGTCTTTCATCATCCCCGTATACAGCCAGCCGGCTTCAGAGCGTAATGTCAGCATAATGAAGAAGGCAAACAGAAGCGACAGCGGCCCTGTTAGTAAAGAGCTCCGTCTGTAGATTCGGTACGCATGCTCCTCTTCCGCAACATTTGAAAAATCGGCCAGAAGCAGTGAAGATAAAAATAAAGTGCTTAAAATGGCAAAGCCGATAAACGCATACGCATTAAGGCTTGTAAAGACATTTGCCAAATTCAGGTGATACACTCCGCCCGTCGTCTTCTCAATAAATCCTCCGTGTGTGACCGGAAGGACCAAAATCAGCACAGCGGGAATAATGAAGCCCGAAATTCCGGAGATATATCTCATGATTTTTCTTTCCTTCGCAGTATTGGAGAAGACGAGAAAGCCGCTGCGGATGGCCAAAAGCAGCAAAATAATACTCCCCGGGATCAATAAAACGGTTCCCAGCACGAAGGTTGCCCCTGGAAAGAAGCTGAATAGGGCGACAACGATCGCGACGATAAAGACGTTGGTCACTTCCCATGTCGGGGACAAATAACGGTTGGCGATGTTTGTCGCCTTTGTTTGTTCTCTATTTAAATAAATCATCGACCAAAAGCCTGCTCCGAAGTCCATCGTTGCCATGACCGCGTAGATAAACACGAAGCCCCATACGATTGATATCGCAATGAGAGCATCCATGGTAATGTCCATTTCAATTCAGCCCTTTCTATTGTTAGGATTCCGCCGCTTTTACATCCTCCTCAACGGGATGTTTGCGGAAATAATAAAGCAGCACATAAATGACTGCGGCTGCCAAAATGGCGTAAACGACCGTAAACAGGATGAACAGCAAACCGATTGAACCGGTTGTCGTGACGACATCTGATGTTTTCAGGAGATGGTAAATCACCCATGGCTGCCGCCCCGTACAAGCGAATATCCACCCGAATTCAATTCCGATCAGACTGAGCGGTCCTGCGGTTAAAAATAAAATCAAAAGCCAAGTCGGAAAGCTGTCTTTCTTTAAAATTTTTCTCCAGACGATGCCGACGATTGAGTACAAAATGAGCAGCATCCCGATGCCGACCATTCCGTTAAAAAGTGTATGGATGAATAAAGGCGGCCACTCGTCTTTCGGAAACGCGTTCAATCCTTTGACGACGGTATCAAAGCTGTTTGCAGCCAAAAAGCTTAAAGCCCAGGGTACTTCTATCGCCCATTTTACTTTTTCTTCTTTTGCGTCAGTAAAACCCCCGATCGCAAGCGGAGCGTGTGATCTAGTTTCAAACAGCCCTTCTGCGCCCGCAAGCTTCTCAGGCTGGTATTCGTAAAGAAGCTGGGCTGACTCGTGACCGTTTAAAGAGGCAAGAATGGAAAAGATTCCGCCGATCGTTAAGGCGAGCAGCAGCGCTTTTCGGTGAAAGCGGTATACCTGCTCCTGTTTTCTCGTTCTCAGCATTTTATAAGCCGCAACTGACGCAACGATAAATGCACCGGTCATGAAAGCCGTCAGTACGACATGGCCCGCGGTGGTGAAAAAGCTTGGATTAAAAAACGCTGCCCACGGTTCGACGTCAGTGATTTTGCCGTTTAAAATTTTAAAGCCGGCCGGCGTTCCTTCAAATGCGTGAACATTTGTGATTAAGACGGCGGATGCCGCGGCGCCGATCAAAACGAAAATAACGGCAATGATGCGCATCGCCGGAGTCAGCCGGTCAGCGGCGTAGACATAAATGGACATAAACAGCGCTTCGATAAAGAAAGCATAAATTTCAATCTGAAACGGGAGTGACATCACCCTGCCGATGACTTCCATGAATCCGGGCCACAAAAGGGCAAGCTGTGTACCCGCGATCGTTCCGGTCGGTATCGCCACGCCGAGCAGAACAGCCTGCGCCTTCGTCCACCTTTTCGCCATAATGGCATAATGCGGATCTTTTGTTTTCTGATAAATCAATTCAGCCATTAAAATCATCAGAGGCAAGCCGACACCAAGCGTCGCAAAAATAATATGAAAGCCCATGGTTGTCCCGAACAGGCTTCTGGCTAACACTAAATCATCCACGATCATAAACCGCCTTTCTAAATTACCGTTTTATGTAATGTGGTTATATTATTTGCTGAAGCGATTAGATTATTCTTCTGATTCCATATATGTGCAGGGTTTAGAAACCAAGGGATCAGGGCATATATGATTGACAAGCGGTTATTTAAGGTTTAAAATAAAACGTAATTATTACGATTTGAGAAAGGGAGATCAGCATGAAAAAAGATATTCATCCGGATAACCATCAGGTGATTTTTCAAGATGTGAACAGCGGCTACCGCTTTTTAAGCCATTCTACGAAAACGTCAGAGGAAACGGCAGAGTGGGAAGACGGAAAAACATACCCGCTGATTAAAGTAGAAGTCAGCTCAGATACGCATCCGTTTTATACAGGCCGCCAAAAATTCAACGAAAAAGGCGGGAGAGTCGAACAGTTCAACAAAAAATACAATATGGGGAAATAAGACAAGCCCAATGGGGTTTGTCTTATTTATTGAGCACTTTGTCATCTCGTGCGGGGAGTGACGAAATGCCCCGCCTTATGTTATATTGTGAATAAAAAGCAGAAAGGAAACACCAAGATGAGTCTTCTAAACGATATCATGCAATTTAATGAGCAGTTCACTAAAAACAAAGATTATGAAAAATACCAAACATCTAAATTCCCGGATAAAAAGATGGCGATTTTGTCCTGTATGGACACGCGTCTTGTAGAATTGCTTCCGCATGCGATGAACATGCGAAACGGCGATGTGAAAATTATTAAAAGTGCCGGCGCGCTTGTCGCCCACCCGTTCGGAAGTATCATGCGCAGCCTTTTAGTGGCCGTATACGAATTAAACGCCGATGAAGTCTGCGTTATCGGCCACCATGATTGCGGCATGAGCAAAATCAACAGCGAGGATATGCTTGATAAAATTATCGACCGCGGTATTCCGAAAGAGCGGATTGACATGCTGAAGCACTCAGGAGTTGATCTTGATCAATGGCTGAAAAGCTTTGATTCAGTAGAAGCGAGTGTTACAGACAGCGTAAACGTCATTAAACACCATCCGCTATTCCCTGACAATGTGCCGGTGCACGGTCTGGTGATTGATCCTGAAACCGGTAAACTTGATCTGGTGATCGACGGCTACCAGCATATGGACTAATGTTTTTGTTTTTTGTCCGGTACGGGATCAACACCGCCCGGATGAAAAGGGTGGCACTTTAAAATCCGCTTCAGTGTCAGCCATCCGCCTTTTAATGCGCCGTGAGTCTTGACGGCTTCGATTCCGTACTGCGAACACGTCGGATAAAAGCGGCATGACGGCGGCGTCAGCGGAGAGATGAACTTCTGGTATCCGCGGATGAACGCAATCATTATGGTTTTCATCAAAAAACCACCTTTCTGATGCTAGTATAGAAAAAAAATTTCAGATTGAAAAGCTTCCGCCACAATTCTTATCGGAAAACTGTGTTATAATGGATGCATATTCTGAAAAAAAGGGAGTGCCATTATGCCTTCAGTAGAAAGTTTTGAGCTTGACCACAATGCGGTTGTGGCTCCGTATGTAAGACATTGCGGAGTGCATAAAGTCGGAACAGACGGCGTCGTGAATAAGTTTGACATTCGCTTCTGCCAGCCGAACAAACAGGCGATGAAGCCGGATACGATTCATACGCTTGAGCACTTGCTTGCGTTTACGATTCGCACACATTCTGAGAAATACGATCACTTCGACATCATAGATATCTCACCGATGGGCTGCCAGACAGGCTATTATCTTGTTGTCAGCGGCGAGCCGACAGCGGAAGAAATTGTGGACCTGCTTGACGCTACGCTGAAAGAAGCCATCGATATTACGGAGATTCCGGCGGCCAACGAAAAACAGTGCGGCCAGGCGAAACTTCATGATTTAGAAGGCGCGAAACGTCTGATGCGTTTCTGGCTGTCACAGGATAAAGAAGATTTGCTGAAAGTGTTCGGATAAAAAACAGGCCTTTTTGCTGACATGCAAAAAGGCTTTTTTACATATTTCTAAAAAATGTCACACCTTGTGTGTAAGCGTTTGCTAAAATAGAAGCAAACATAAAGGAGTGATGGGATGAAACGGGCTGTATTGGCAGGTATGTGCGGTATGGTATTTCTATTATCTTCCTGCGGGGGCAATTCGGACAAAACCTCCGCGGATGAGGAGCCTAAAGCGCTTGAGGTCAAGCTTACAGGACCGGAAACGGCAGCGCCGCATGAAAAAGCGGAATACAAGGCGGAGGTTTTTTACGGCGGCAAGCGTGTCACGGATGCGGATGAAGTCATGTTTGAAGTATGGAAAGAAGGAAAAAAAGGCAGCAGCAAAACAAGCAAGGCCAAGGAGGAAAAAGGGGCGTATCACCTGCGGACTGAATTTGATGAAGAGGGTGTCTATACCGTTCAATCCCACGTAACGGCAAAACAGCAGCATAATATGCCGACTGTAAAAGTGCGTGTCGGGGATGCTGAAGCTGCCGATGATTCCTCCGGCCATGAGGAACAGACGCATCATCATTAAGGATTTTTTTTATCCGTCAAGCCTTTTGATGCGTCCTCCGGCGGGTCAATCGTATGTTTTACATTATAAGCTCTTACAGTCGACCAGATGGATAAAAGCAGCACGGCGAGGACGATAAGAAAGCCGAAGCTCAGAAGAAGCAGCATGAAATCCCTCCTTTTTAACAAATCATAACATATTTTCCATCCGTAAAATCAAGGGCTAAAAATTTATGTTTTAACACACGATATATAGGGTATATCAATAGTAAACCAAAGGAGGAAGATAGGCATGTCAGAAAAACTATTGGATGCAGTCAATAAGCAAGTTGCAAACTGGACGGTCATGTATGTGAAATTACATAACTATCATTGGTACGTCAAAGGGAAAGACTTTTTCACATTGCATGAAAAGTTCGAGGAGCTGTATAACGAAACGGCTACATATATTGATGATCTGGCAGAACGTCTGCTGGCATTAAACGGCAAGCCGATCGGCACAATGACGGAATCATTGAAGACAGCGTCTGTAAAAGAAGCGGAAGGCAATGAGAGCGCAGAACAAATGGTACAGAACATTTATGATGATTTCACTGTCATTGCGGAAGAGCTGAAAAGCGGCATGGACCTCGCAGATGAGGTAGGAGACGAAACGACCGGTGATATGCTGCTTGCCATTCACCAGAATATCGAGAAACATAACTGGATGCTGAAAGCGTATTTAGGATAAATCAACAAGGGAAGACCGGGGCTATAAAGCACTCGGTCTTTTATTTGGCTGCCGAAGAGAGGTGTTGTCCATTTTTCTGAAAAATCCAGTCCGTTCCATTCACTTTTCATAGAATAATGTAAGGCCGTTTCTGTGAAAGGATGTTGGATCAAGTGGGCAAAGACTTTGGCATCTTTTCGTTTTTTGCAGTGATCGTGTCGGCAGCGGGGTTTTTCTTCGGAGGTTTTCAGTATTCGTTTCTGATTTTGCTATCGGTCATGGCGATTGAGTTTATCAGTACAAGCTTAAAAGAATCTCTTTTGCAGCAGCTGAGCGCAAGAAAGCTTTTTGCGCGGCTGGTCAAAAAAATCGTGACCCTGGCATTAGTCTCAGTTTGCCATTTTTTTGACCAGCTGCTTCATACCGAAGGCGCCATCCGTAATTTGGCTATCATGTTTTATATCTTATACGAATCGGTTCAGATCGTGATTACGGCAAGCTCGCTGGGCATACCGGTTCCGCAGGTGCTCGTCGACCTATTGGATACCCTGAAAAATAAATTCAAGCGCAAACCGTAACATTTGCTTCAAAGGAGGCTATACTAGCGGGTATGATGGTTTTCCTCTGAATTTTTGATAAAGGGCTTCCGAACAAACGCAACTGTGGTATGATGTATGGAAGATATGAAGGAACGGATTAGAGGGATAAACATGTACGAGTTTAAAGACTATTATCAGAACACTGTTCAGCTCTCCTTTGAACACCAGCCTTTTTCAGACAGCCCGAAGCACGTATGGGTCATATGCCGATATGGAGATAAGTGGCTTTTGACCGAGCATGAAGACCGGGGGTTTGAATTTCCGGGCGGAAAAGTGGAGCCGATGGAACGTGCGGAGGAAGCGGCCCTGCGCGAGGTGAAAGAAGAAACCGGTGCCGCGGTAAGACATCTGAAGTACGTCGGACAGTATAAAGTTCTCGGCAGGGAAAAGGTAATCGTGAAGAATATTTATTTTGCCGATATTGAAAAGCTTGAACAACAGGCTGACTATTTTGAAACAAAGGGGCCGGTGCTGTTCAGCGAACTGCCGGAGAATCTCCCCCGAAATAAAAAATTCAGTTTCATTATGAAAGATTCGGTGCTTCCGATCAGTCTGAAAAAGCTGAAAGAGGACGGCGTATTTCAATCATAAAAACGAAGACCCGGCGTTTACGCACGGGTCTTTTTTATATTTTTCCTTTCGTCCATTTTCTTTCTAACAGTTCGACTCCCTGATACATCAATGTCGCAAAAATCGCGATGATCAGAAGGCTTAAGAACACAAGAGTGAAATTGAAGACCTGGAATCCGTAAATGATCATGTAGCCCAGACCTTTTTCGGAAACGAGAAACTCGCCGACGATGACACCGACCCAGGATAAACCGACGTTCACTTTAAGCGCGGAAATAATCGCGGGGGCGCACGCCGGCAGAATGACTTCTTTAAACATGATGCTTCTTTTCGCTCCGAAGGTTTTCATGACCTTAATATAGTTTTCATCCACTTCCTGAAAAGCCGTAAAGACGACGATTGTCGTGATAATGACACTGATGACTGCTCCCATGGCGACAATGCTTGTGAAATTCGGTCCGAGTGCCACGATGAGAATCGGTCCGAGTGCGACCTTCGGCATCGCGTTTAAAATGACGAGGTATGGGTCTAAAACCCGGGCGAGCCTGTTTGACCACCATAACAGAGCGGCGAGGCATGTGCCGAGAAGCGTGCCGAGCAAAAAGCCGAGAACGGTTTCTCCTAAGGTTACGCCGATGTGCGCCGCAAGGGATCCGTCCGCAATCTTTTCAACTAAAAGCCTGCAAACAGCGGAGGGTGAGCTGAAGATTAACGGATCGATCCAGCCCGCCCTGCTCGATATTTCCCATCCGGCAAAAAATACGATGAAAATGGCGGCCTGATACGCACGGATCCGGAGCTTTTCTTTTTGATGTCTTTTCTTAAACTGCTGATGAAGCTGTTCAATCGTGGCGCTGCTGTTTTTCAAGGGAATTCAGCTCCTTCCATATGGTTTGAAACAGCGGCTGAAAGGCCGGATCCTGACGCGCGTCAAACGGATCTAAAGCCGCGAGCCCCTTAGGCACGGTGAATATTTGGTGGATGGTGCCCGGCTGATTCGAAAATAAATAGATCGTATCGCTCATGGCGATGGCTTCACCGATATCGTGGGTGACGAGCACGGCGGTTTTTTGAAAATCCTTTAATGTTCTGAAGACAAGGTTTTCTAAAGAAAGCTTCGTTTGAAAGTCCAGCGCGGAAAACGGTTCATCAAGGAGCAGCAGTCCCGGGTCCGGCGCAAGAGTTCTGGCAAGTGCCGCCCGCTGCCGCATCCCGCCTGACAGCTCTTTCGGGTATTTCTTTTCAACGCCGATTAATCCGAGCTTAGGCAGAAGGCTGAGAACTTCAGCTCTTTTTTCTTCTGTTAATGTTTTTGAAATGTGTAAACCGAGCAGCACGTTTTCCTCAATTGATTTCCAAGGAAATAAATAATCCTGCTGAAGCATATAACCGATTTGGTGTTCTTTATGGTTCGGCACGCTTCCTTCAATCAGCACCCGGCCTTGCGCAGGGGTGATAAGGCCGGCCAGAATGGACAGGAGTGTTGTTTTTCCGCATCCGCTCGGCCCGAGAAAGGAGATGAAATCCCCTTTTTCAATCTGAAAATGTATATCTTTCACGGCGGTTGTCTTTTCTTTCAGCGAGAAATAAGTATGTGTTACATGATCGACATGTAAAAAAGACATTCATGTTCCTCCTATTGTTCTGAGGTGACTTTTTTGGCGATTTTTGTGTTGACGAGTTTGCTGTACGGAATGTGTTTCGGGAGCTCTCCGGCTTCATCCATAATAGATTGAAGCTGTTCCCATTCATCCTTTTGCAGAACTGGGTCTGCAGAGAATGACTTTTGTTTTTTATAGCGCTCTATTGATGTTTCGATAATGGCCGGATCTGTATCGGCAAATTCCTTCTGAATCGTTTTTGCGATGTCTTTGGCCGGATGGCTTTCCACCCATTGCTGGGCGCGATAGATGGCGCGGGTGAATTTTTCCGCCGTCTTTTCATTGCTTTTCAAATAACTTTCTTTTGCCATAAAGGTTGTGTATGGCACTTGGCCGGAAGCTTCTCCGAAGGATGCGACGATATGGCCGATGCCTTCTTTTTCAAATTGGGATGCCGTCGGTTCAAACAGCTGCACATAATCACCCGTTCCGGATGCGAATGCGTTGGAAATATTGGCGAAATCAATGTTTTGAACGAGGTTAATGTCTTTTTTCGGTTCTATGTGATTCTTTTTCAGGGCGTACTCACCGGCCATTTGGGGCATGCCGCCTTTTCGCTGGCCGAGAAATGTTTTTCCTTTTAAATCGCTCCATTTGAATGATTTCTCATCCTTCCGCGACACGAGAAATGTGCCGTCCGTCTGTGTCAGCTGCGCGAAGTTGATGACCGGATCTTTTGCTCCCTGCGCCTCCACGTAAATGGATGTTTCAGAACCGACCAGCGCGATATCAGACCCGTTTGACAAAAGCGATGTCATCGTTTTGTCTCCGCCCCATGTTGTTTGAAGTGACACTTGGAGCCCTTCTTTTTTAAAGAAACCTTTTGCTTCAGCGACATACATAGGCGTATAGAAGATGGAGTGTGTAACTTCTGCCACCTTTACCTTCGTCAGACTTTCTTCCTGTCTGCAGGCCGGAAGAATGAGCAGGAAAAAGGCGCATATGACAAAAACGCAGCCCGTTTTGAGCCATTTGTTCACGGTGTAACCTCCTTGTTTTAAGCGTTAAAATAACCTTTTCTGCTTTACATATCGTATGATGGGTATAAAAAATGTGTGAGTGCCCATATTCACGTTGGGAAAGAATAAAAAAACTGATGATATAAGGAGGCTCATTGTTTTGCTGGTAGAAAAGAAAAGGTTCCCGTCTCCGAGTCCGCATGTCCGCCTCTTTGCGGTATGCTATGAGTCAGAAGGGCTGAAGGTAAAGGGGCTCCTTGCCGAGCCTGCGGCGCCGGGCACATATGACGGTTTTTTATATTTGCGCGGCGGCATAAAAAATGTCGGCATGGTACGCCCCGGAAGAATCGTTCAATTCGCTTCCCAAGGCTTTGTCGTGTTTGCGCCTTATTACAGAGGCAACCAGGGCGGCGAGGGAAATGAAGATTTTGCGGGAGAGGACAGAGAGGACGCGTTTTCCGCTTTCCGCCTGCTTCGGGAGCATCCGAACGTCAGGGAAGGGCGGGTGCATATTTTCGGTTTTTCCCGGGGCGGAATCATGGGGCTTTTGACCGCGATTGAAATGGGGCATCAAGCGGCTTCGCTCGTATCATGGGGCGGTGTGAGCGATATGGTGCTTACTTATGAAGAGCGGAAGGATATGCGGCGGATGATGAAGCGGGTGATCGGCGGCACGCCGAAAAAGGTGCCGGATGAATACAGATGGCGTTCGCCGTTTGAAAAAGCAGACCGCATTCAGGCCCCTGTGCTGCTCATCCATGGAGAGAATGATGAGAATGTTTCGATCGAACACGCCCGGATGATCGAGGACAAGCTGAAAGAGGAGGGGAAACCGGTGGAAACCTGGTATTACAGCGGTTTTACGCATTATTTTCCGCCGCAGGAAAACAGACGCATTGTCCGGCGGCTGGCGGAATGGATGAAGACACGGTAAGATGCCTGATTTATGATATGATAATAAAGAATAAGAGAATGAAAGGGGATTTTCATTTTGGGAATGCCTGTTGAATTTAATACCATGATTGTGACAAAAGGCAATGAAAAACGGATAGAGGAAAATATCTTTTTATTGGAGAAAGAGGGCTACCGCGTCTATCCTCTTGATATTCCGATGGACGTGCGCAAAACGAAAACCGGCGAGAAATCCGGCACCGGCGAGGTCCAAAAGCTCGAATGGGCGAACGGCCGGACAAGCATTACATACAGACTCACGTCGCTTCATTCGACAAACTGAAAAAACAAAAGCCGAGGGCATAAACGCCCTTGGCTTTTTTGATTACACGAGAGGTCCGCCGGCTTTGGCAATCGAGTCTGCATGGGAAAACTTTTTAAAGTTTTCTTTAAACTCATTGGCTAAAAACAGCGCTTTTTCGTTGTATGCTTGTTTATCGCTCCATGTGTTTTCAGGCTGAAGAACTTCATCCGGAACGCCCGGAACATGAACGGGACTGCGCAGGCCGAAAATGCTGTCTGCCGTCATGTCAGTCTGGTTCAGCCTGCCTTCAATAGCAGCCTTGACCATCGCTCTTGTATACGAAAGTTTCATCCGTTCTCCGACTCCGTACCCTCCGCCGGTCCAGCCTGTGTTGACCAGGAAGACTTGAACGCCGTGTTCGTCGATTTTATGCCCGAGCATTTCGGCATATACATGCGCCGGAAGCGGAAGGAACGGTGAACCGAAGCACGTCGAGAAAGTCGTTTGCGGAGATGTCACGCCGCGCTCGGTTCCCGCGAGTTTACTGGTGTACCCGCTTAAGAAGTGATACATCGCCTGTTCCTTCGTCAGTTTGCTGATCGGAGGGAGCACACCAAATGCGTCCGCCGTTAAAAAGACGATCGCCTGCGGATGGCCGGCAATGCTCGGCTGCACGATATTGCCGATCATCTCAATCGGATATGCGGCTCTTGTGTTTTCCGTGTAGAAGGAATTGTCGTAATCCGCTTCACCCGTTTTTTCATCAAGCACGACATTCTCAAGAACAGACCCGAAGCGGATCGCACGAAAAATCTGCGGTTCTTTTTCCTCGCTCAGATTGATACATTTAGCGTAACATCCGCCTTCAATGTTGAAAACGCCGGAATCTGACCAGCCGTGCTCGTCATCGCCGATCAGTTTGCGGTCCGCATCGGCTGAAAGCGTCGTTTTCCCTGTGCCGGAAAGACCGAAAAACAGGGCGACATCGCCTTTTTCACCGACATTGGCTGAGCAGTGCATCGGCAGTATATTCTGCTGCGGAAGCAGGAAGTTCATAATGGAGAATATTGATTTTTTCATTTCTCCGGCGTATTCGGTGCCGCCGATTAAAATGACGCGCTTTTCGAAAGAGACAATGATAAATGTTTCCGAATGCGTGCCGTCCGTCTCCGGATCTGCTTTAAAATGCGGAGCTGAGAGAATGGTGAAAGGCTGCGCTTGCGGATCTCTTTCATCCGTCTCCGGTCTGATAAACAGCTGGCGCGCGAATAAATTGTGCCACGCAAATTCATTTACGACCGTAATCGGGAGTCTGTATTTTTCATCCGCTCCTGCGAATCCTTCAAAAACAAACAGTTCATCCCGCTGTTTTAAGTAGCTGACGACTTTGGCGTACAGCTTTTCAAACGCCTCTTCAGAAATGGGCTGATTCACCGCGCCCCAATCAATTTGATTTTCTGTGCTTTGTTCACGGACGATAAATTTATCTTTAGGTGACCTGCCTGTATAAGCGCCGGTGGTGGCGCGTACGGCGCCCGTTGATGTCAGCGTTCCTTCATTTCGGCTGATCACTTTTTCGGTAAGTTTTGGAGCCGATAAATTATGATGTACATTCGGACTTGCAAGTAATGCTTGAAGATCTGCGGTTAAATCAACTAATTTCATAAAAACCTTCCTTTGCCGGTTTATTTGTATTTCGCTGAATGTGGAATTAGTATAACATATATCTGAAAATAGTCTATACTATTTGCGGTTTTTTGTTTGTGTTTTTCCATTGCTTCCCGAAATAAAGGCGCGTAATCGCTTTAATTCATATTGACACTTTCCGCCCTTTTACGATAAGATATTTCATTGAGCGGATACTCTTATCCCGAGCTGGCGGAGGGACAGGCCCGATGAAGCCCAGCAACCGGTTTCTCTGTAAAAAAGCAGGTGAAAACACTGTGGGAAACCAAGGTGCTAACCTGATGCAAGGTTTAATATTTTCCTTGAGCGATAAGAGTGAAAGGCACACAGACCAAACCCTTTCCTCGAGTGGAAAAGGTTTTTTTATTTCATAAAATATGCCAATTAACATTCTCTGATATAGTATGACATTGTATTAAGAGGGAGCGAGTTCCGTATCATATGAGAAGGTCTTGCAAAAGATCTTTTTTCAGGAGGAAAAGTGAATGAGTAAAAACCGTCGACTATTTACATCTGAATCTGTTACTGAGGGTCATCCGGACAAAATCTGTGACCAAATTTCTGACAGTATCTTAGATGAGATTTTAAAAAATGACCCGAACGCGCGCGTGGCCTGCGAAACATCTGTAACGACAGGACTTGTGCTGGTAAGCGGAGAGATTACTACATCAACATACGTTGACATTCCGAAAACAGTCCGTGAAACGATTAAAGAAATCGGCTACACACGCGCCAAATACGGATTTGATGCGGAGACTTGCGCTGTTTTAACATCAATTGATGAACAGTCTGCGGATATCGCAATGGGTGTCGATCAGGCTCTTGAAGCGCGTGAAGGCACAATGAGCGATGCTGAAATCGAAGCAATCGGAGCGGGAGACCAAGGCCTGATGTTCGGTTATGCGTGTAACGAAACGAAAGAGCTTATGCCGCTTCCGATCTCTTTAGCGCATAAATTAGCCCGCCGTTTGAGCGAAGTCCGCAAAGAAGACATTCTTCCGTACCTTCGCCCTGACGGCAAAACGCAAGTTACCGTTGAATATGATGAAAACAACAAGCCGGTCCGCATCGACGCGATCGTCATTTCAACTCAGCACCACCCGGAAATTACGCTTGAGCAGATTCAGCGCAATCTGAAAGAGCATGTCATTAATCCTGTCGTGCCTGAGGAACTGATCGATGAAGAAACAAAATACTTCATCAACCCTACGGGACGTTTCGTAATCGGCGGACCTCAAGGTGACGCGGGTCTTACCGGCCGTAAAATCATCGTTGACACATACGGCGGATATGCACGCCACGGCGGCGGCGCATTCTCCGGTAAGGATGCGACGAAGGTAGACCGTTCTGCGGCATACGCTGCGAGATACGTAGCGAAAAACATCGTGGCAGCAGGCCTTGCTGATTCTTGTGAAGTGCAGCTTGCATACGCAATCGGCGTGGCACAGCCTGTTTCTATTTCCATCAATACATTTGATACAGGAAAAGCTTCTGAAGAAAAACTGATCGAAGTCGTACGGAATAACTTCGACCTGAGACCTGCCGGCATTATTAAAATGCTTGATCTGCGCCGCCCGATCTATAAGCAGACTGCTGCTTACGGCCACTTCGGACGTCATGATGTGGATCTTCCTTGGGAGCGTACTGACAAGGCGGATGCGCTTCGCAAAGAAGCACTAGGAGAATAATTTTATAGCCGCTTACTTAAGCGGCTTTCCCTTTTTGTAGATGCTGCCATGCTTATTTTTTACATAGCGTGAAACCAATGGCGTAACACAGCGTCTATAAAAAGGGGGTCCAATTAGAAAATTACACTTATGGAGGCTATACTATGTGTGGATTTGTCGGTGTTTTTAATAAGCATCCATTAACTCAAACCGCAGATCAAGAAGAGCTAATCAAACAAATGAACCAAATGATCGTTCACCGCGGTCCTGACAGCGATGGGTATTATCATGACGAGCACGTCGGATTCGGCTTCAGACGGCTCAGTATTATTGACGTAGAAAACGGCGGACAGCCTTTATCATATGAAGACGAAAAATATTGGATCATTTTTAACGGCGAAATCTATAACTACATTGAATTGAGAGAAGAGCTTGAAGCGAAAGGCTACACTTTCAATACAGATTCCGATACTGAAGTGCTCCTTGCGACATACCGTCATTATAAAGAAGAAGCCGCTTCAAAGCTTCGCGGAATGTTTGCGTTTTTAATCTGGAACAAAGCTGACCGCGTCATGTACGGCGCGAGAGACCCGTTCGGAATTAAACCGCTGTATTACACAACCATCGGGGACAAAGTATATTTTGCATCTGAAAGAAAAAGTTTAATGGCCGCTCAAAACGGCATTGATCTTGATACAGCTTCTTTACAGCAATATATGTCTTTCCAATTCGTTCCTGAACCGAGCACGCTTGACGCTGAAGTGAAAAAAGTCGAGCCGGGCAGCCAGTTTACGATCCGCCCGGAAGGCGATATCGCGTTTAAAACATATTTCAAAGCGAACTTTAAGCCTGTTCAGTCTGATGAAGATAAATTGGTGAAAGAAGTCAGAGACGCAATCTTTGACTCTGTCAAAGTTCACATGAGAAGTGACGTGCCTGTCGGTTCGTTTCTATCCGGCGGTATCGACTCTTCTTTTATCGTCTCAGTTGCGAAAGAATTTCACCCGAGCCTTAAAACATTTTCCGTCGGTTTTGAGCAGCAGGGCTTCAGTGAGGTTGACGTAGCGAAGGAAACGGCTGCCGCGCTCGGGATTGAAAATATCAGCAAAGTCATTTCTCCTGAGGAGTATATGAACGAGCTTCCGAAAATCGTCTGGCACTTTGATGACCCGCTTGCAGATCCGGCGGCGATTCCTTTGTACTTTGTCGCAAAAGAAGCGAAAAAACATGTAACAGTCGCGTTATCCGGGGAAGGCGCGGACGAGCTGTTCGGCGGGTACAATATTTACCGCGAACCGCTTTCGCTTAAACCGTTTGAACGCATTCCGTCCGGTCTGAAAAAAATGCTTCTTCATGTGGCGTCCGTCATGCCTGAAGGAATGAGAGGGAAAAGCCTCTTAGTCCGCGGCTGCACACCGCTTGAGGAGCGTTATATCGGTAATGCGAAGATTTTTGAAGAGCCCGTGAAAAAACAGCTGCTCAAACATTACAATCCAGAGCTTTCATACCGTGATGTCACGAAGCCGTACTTTACGGAAAGCCGTTCATACAGCGACATTAATAAAATGCAGTATGTTGACATCCATACGTGGATGCGCGGCGACATCCTGTTAAAGGCTGACAAAATGACGATGGCCAACTCTTTGGAACTGCGCGTGCCGTTCCTTGATAAAGTCGTGTTTGACGTGGCTTCTAAAATTCCGGATGAACTGAAAACGAAAAACGGCACGACGAAATACCTTCTGCGCAAAGCTGCTGAAGGAGTAGTGCCTGATCATGTGCTTAACCGCAAAAAACTCGGCTTCCCTGTGCCGATCCGCCACTGGCTGAAAAATGAAATGAACGAATGGGTTCGCAACATCATTCGTGAAAGTGAAACAGATGCTTATATTGAAAAGGATTATGTCCTTCAGCTTCTGGAAGATCATTGTGCCGACAGAGCGGACAACAGCCGCAAAATCTGGACCGTGCTGATCTTCATGATCTGGCACAGCATCAATGTTGAAAAAAGACTGGTGCCGGAAGAGTTGAATCATCAGCCGAAAGAAGTCATTTTCGTTTAATCCAAAAGGCTTTCGATGTTATCGAAAGCCTTTTTTCTATTGTTTTTTTGTAAACCGTCTATTCCGCTCTGTTTTCGACAAAGTATTACGCAATATTCAGAAAAAGGTTATAATAGGACTAATCGGGTAGATTCCGGAAAGTGTTTTCTGGCTATTTCGTCTCGGTTTGTTGTTTCTTTGTCAAAATCAGGGGGAGGGAGAGTTATGCAAAACAAAGAGAAAACGCTTCACCGCGGCTTGGAAGAGCGGCATATCTCGCTTATGTCGTTGGGCGCCGCGATTGGAGTCGGGCTGTTTCTCGGGTCGGCTTCTGCCATAAAGCTTGCCGGGCCGGGGATTTTAGCCGCTTACGCCTGCAGCGGACTGATTATGTTTTTTATTATGCGGGCATTAGGGGAAATGGCGATTCAAAAGCCTGTAGCCGGCTCATTCAGCCGGTATGCCAGAGATTATCTCGGTCCGCTTGCCGGATTTTTAACAGGCTGGAACTATTGGTTTTTATGGGTTGTTACCTGCATGGCGGAAATCACCGCGGTCGGCATTTATATGGGCTACTGGTTCCCTGACGTGCCGTCATGGATCTGGGCGCTTTGTGCACTCGTCATTATGACGGCTGTCAACTTTCTGGCGGTCAAAGCGTACGGTGAGCTTGAATTCTGGTTTGCGCTCATTAAAGTCTTGGCGATTCTGTCAATGATCGCGATCGGTCTGGTGATGATCGTATTCGGTCTCGGAAACGGAGGCGTTGCGCTCGGAATCAGCAATTTATGGAGCCACGGCGGCTTTTTCCCGAATGGGATTAAAGGGGTACTGCTGTCGCTTCAAATGGTCATGTTTGCCTATCTCGGGATTGAGCTGATCGGTGTCACAGCCGGTGAGGTCAAAAATCCGGAAAAATCACTGGCGCGGGCCATAGATACTGTTTTTTGGCGCATTCTCATTTTTTACGTCGGAGCTTTGTTTGTCATTATGTCAATTTATCCGTGGCAGGAAATCGGTTCAGGCGGAAGCCCGTTTGTTTTGACATTTGAAAAAATCGGAATCCCCGCTGCAGCCGGAATCATTAATTTTGTCGTATTGACGGCGGCTCTTTCTTCCTGCAACAGCGGGATCTTCAGCACGGGGCGCATGCTGTTCAATCTGGCGGAACAAAATGAAGCGCCTAAAGCATACGGTACGGTCACAAAAGGCGGTGTGCCGGGAAAAGCGGTATTGGTTTCAGCGGGCGCGTTGTGCATCGGCGTTTTGCTGAACTACGTGGTGCCGGCGAAAGTGTTTACGTGGGTGACGAGCATTGCGACGTTCGGGGCGATTTGGACATGGTCGATTATTTTGCTTTCTCAAATGAAATATCGTAAAAGCTTACAGCCGGAACAACGGAAAAAACTGAAATATAAAATGCCTTTATACCCCTTTTCCTCATATATCTCGCTGGCATTTCTGGCTTTTGTCGTTGTGCTGATGGCTTTTGATGCAGAGACCAGGGTGGCCGTCATCATCGGTCCTGTCTGGTTCGGCATATTATTAGCCGCCTACTACGGGAAAGGTTTCCATAAAAGAAAAGACATAGGTCTGGAAAACGGACAGACATTCGCCGAAAAAACGTAAAAAAAGAGCCCGGGACATGGGCTCTTTTTTTCATAGGATCGGGCCAGCGGGGGAAGAATAAAACAAATTCCTGAACATTTTGCTTCTGTTTCCTGACAATCGGGAGAATGCAAATGGTTTTTACTTAAATAATATTTTGAAAAATGGTACAGTAGTAAAAACAAAGCTGATCTATTTTTATTTCTTTTGCAGTGTTTTATAATATCGGCCTTTTTCAACATATTCCGTTCTGATTCTTTCCATGTCCCGTATGTCTTCTTCTGTCAGCCGGCGGATAACCTTTGCGGGCCGGCCGAACGCAAGACAGCCGGGAGGAATGGTTTTGCCCGGAGGAACGAGACTTCCGGCGCCGATAAACGCGCCTTCTCCGATTTCCGCCCCGTCAAGAATGACGGAGCCCATACCGATTAAAGCATTCTTTTTGATGATTGCGCTGTGCAGTGTAACCTGATGGCCGATCGTGACGTCATCTTCAATAAGAAGCGGGCGGTCCGGACTTTGATGCAGACAGCTCAAGTCTTGTATGCTGACCCTTTTTCCGATCCTTGTCGGCGCAACATCCCCCCGGATGACGGCTGAGAACCAAATGCTTGATTGTTCTCCGATCACGACGTCGCCCGTAATGACGGCGTTATCCGCAATGAACGCTTCAGGATGTATGTCCGGCGTAAATTGTTTATAAGGGTAGATTATCATGTCTCATCCTTCTTTCTCTAAATTTATGTAAGAGGTGAACTGCATGTGGACTTGGAAAGCAGACAGGCCCGTCGGTACCATTGTCATTATCCACGGGGCGAGCGAATACCACGGGCGTTATAAATGGCTCGTTGAAATGTGGAGATCTTCCGGATATAACGTGGTGATGGGCGATTTGCCCGGTCAGGGAACGTCGACCCGCGCCAGAGGGCATATTCGCTCTTTCCAAGAATACATTGATGAAGTAGATATATGGATTGATAAAGCGAGAACGCTTGAAGCGCCCGTTTTCCTTTTGGGCCACAGCATGGGCGGACTGATTGCGATAGAATGGTTTAAGCAGCAGAGAAATCCCCGCATTACGGCACTCATTTTATCATCACCTTGTCTGGGTCTGCAAATAAAAGTCAATAAAGTCCTTGATTTTGCGTCTAAAGGACTGAACGTCCTCGCTCCATCCCTCAGAGTGGATTCCGGCTTATCACCTGATATGGCAACGAGGAATGCGGATATGATTGAAGCGGATCAAAACGATTCTTTATATGTCACGAAGGTATCCGTAAGATGGTACAGAGAGCTTTTAAAAACCATTGATGCCGCTATGGTGCCGACTGATGCGTTTTTAAAGGTGCCGCTTTTGCTTATGCAGGGCGGAGATGACAAAATCGTCGATAAAATGAAGGTCCGCAAATGGTTTTCCGGTGTGGCTTCCCATAATAAATCGTACCGGGAATGGGAAGGGCTTTATCATGAAATTTTTAATGAACCGGAAAGAGAAACTGTGTTTAAGGCGGCAAAAGCCTTTACAGATCAGTATATTTGAATTCGCTGGGGGTGCATATGTTGACAGTACCGGAACATCCTTTTAACCTTATGGCAAAAGTGTATCGGGAAATTTTTCCGCTCGTTCATCAGGAATTGAACATGTGGCGGGAAAAATCAGATTCCATTAAAAATACCGAGCTGCGGCAGCAGGCGGCCGCAAGTATCCGCGATAAATCGTTTCATTGTGAAGGCGGCGGCATTTTAGCCCTGCTTTCGGGAGAGCAGAAACAGAAATGCGTGCAATTTATCATCGCGTATCAGACAATCAGTGATTATCTGGACAATCTGTGCGACCGCAGCACCTCGCTTGATCCCGAGGACTTCCGCATGCTTCATCTCTCCATGCGTGACGCGCTGACGGTCGGTGCCGAGGTGCGGCCGTACTATCAGTACAGAGAGGAGCGGGATGACGGCGGTTATCTTCATGAGCTGGTCAGAACATGCCAGCGGGTGCTCGGGTCAATAGAACATTACGGTATCATTAAACCTTATTTGCTTGAGCTATGTGATTATTATTGCGATCTTCAGGTTCATAAGCATGTCGTTGAGCATGAACGCGTTCCGAGGCTTAAAGGCTGGTTTGAGCAGTACCGGTCACAGCTTCCGGAAATGGAGTGGTTTGAATTCTCGGCCTGCGCCGGATCGACGTTAGGCATTTTCTGTCTCGTTGCTTACTCGTTCCAGCCTGATTTTAACGAACTTACCGCTGAGAAAATCCGCAGCAGTTATTTTCCGTACATACAAGGGCTGCATATACTGCTCGATTATTTAATTGACCAGGAAGAGGATCTGCTTGAAGGCGATCTGAATTTCTGTACCTATTATCAGTCTCATGAAGAAATGATGCAGAGACTGCAGCATTTTATTGAAAAAGCGGATGAACATTTGAAAGGCATTCCGCATGAAAATTTTCACCGGCTGATCAACAGGGGGCTGCTCGGCGTCTATTTATCCGATGACAAAGTCGCCGGCCAAAAAGAAATGGGCCGCCTCGCGCGAAAGCTGATCAGGGCAAGCGGAAAAACGTCATTTTTCTTTTATATCAACGGAAGAGCCTACCGCAAATTTCAGAAGATGGCTTGGACGAAAAGTTCGTAATGGGTGAACTGCGCCTCTCGTGTAAATCATGTCGGCGCAGTTTTTTATTTATGACGTGAAGTATGAAATGAAACATTGTTTGCGCCTGCAGAATATGATACTTTAATTTTATGAAAAAATTAAAGTATTTAGCGGCTATAGCATTACTTTCCATTTCCGGAGGCTGCTCCGTCATCCATGCTTCCGCCGGCTATCATCCTGTCTTGATAGCGCACAGGGGCTCTTCTGCGATTGAGCCGGAACATACAGCTTTGTCTTATACACGTGCGATTAAAGACAAAGCAGATTATATTGAGATAGACTTACGGGAGACGAAGGATGGTCATCTGATTGCAATTCACGATAAAACGGTAGATCGGACAACAGATGGTAAAGGGATGACAGATGATCTGTCTTTGGCTCAGATTAAGAAACTGAATGCGGGAAAAGGAGAAAAGATTTTAACATTAGAAGAAATCATACAGAAATTCGGACAAACTGCCAATTACTATATTGAGACAAGAGAAAGCAACGGCAGCCTGGTGATGGAAAAGAAACTGATTGACATATTACAAAAACATAAGCTGATTTCCAGCCATAAAGCAGTCATTGAGTCTTTTAGCGGGAAGAGCTTAAAGAAAGTTCGATCTATGAATAAAAAAGTTCCTCTTGTCCGATTATTAAAAGATAACGAGGCTGAGGAGATAAATGATAAGCAGCTGCAAACCATCAGAACGTATGCTGATACAGTCGGGCTCAACGCCAAATTGGCAAATGAAGCAGTCGTGAAGCGCATTCATCACAATAAGATGAAAGTGCACGTGTTTTTTGATAAGGAAGACGAGCATACGCTGACGCCTATTATGCTGAAACAAAAAGCAGATGGTGTCTTTACAAACAATCCCGCTTATACACGCGGCGTGCTGCAAAACAGTAAATAAAAAGAGACATGCGCATTTTACGCTGTCTCTTTTTTTAACGGTTTCTTTTTTGCCGCAAGGTGCATTGCGAATTTGCCGATCAGCCCGATGACAAAAAATGCAGCAAACCACCAGTAATAGGTTTTCGCGAACTCAAATCCTAAATGTCTTGATAAAATGATGACGAACATCACATAGGGAACACTTGAAAATATGATGCGAAGAATATTCAAACTGCCGCTCCTCCCAGATGTTACACTTGCTTTTTTTCCATTATTTCATAGTAATTGATTTTTCTTGAAAAGTAAACACAAAAAGAGTCGGCCCGCTTATGACAGGCCGATTCTTTATTTGCCGGCAGATTTCTTTTCAATCGCTATAATAAACGGCGGGTCGTTTCGCTGGTTGAGAAAGCCGTAGCTCAGCACGCGCGCTTTTTCCTGATCAAGATTGCTGCAGTACTCCAGTAATGCACTTTTTTCCGTCTTGCCTTCAGGATGCCCGTGGTACACAACGAGAACGATCAGCCCGTTCTCCTTCAGCAGTTCAAGGAGCTGTTCGATCGCGGAAATGGTTGAGTGACCGTTTGTCGTAATGCTTTTATCGCCGCCGGGCAGATAGCCGAGATTAAAGACGGCGCAAGCCACACGACCGTGCGCATCTTCAGGCAGCGATGCCTTTATTTGATCATGGCTCTTATGGTGAAGCGTGACGCGCGGGCCGAAGTCGGCACCGAGCCGCTCCTTCGTTTTAGCGAGTGCGTCCGCTTGAATATCAAAAGCATGAACATGTCCTGCCTCACCGACAAGGCCGGCCAGAAAGTATGTATCATGTCCGTTTCCCATCGTCGCGTCAACCGTGATGTCACCTTCCTGTGCGGCGGACTTCAGCAATTCTTTACTGAAAGGGAGGATGTGCATCAAGGTCATAGGGCGGTCTCCTCCCCGATCTTTCTGAAGAGCTTTCCTTGATAGCTTCCCCGTGTTTCCAGCTCTTTTTGAATGGCACCCAGTACTTCCCACTTATTGACGCTCCACATCGGTCCGACCATTAATTCGATCGGCCCGTCTCCCGTAATGCGGTGAACAATCATTTCCGGGGGAATGATTTCGAGCTGATCACATACAAGACTTACATATTCTTCTTGAGAAAGGAACTCCAGCTTTCCTTTTTCATATTGCTTCACCATCGGTGTGCCTTTTAATAAGTGAAGCAGGTGAATTTTAATGCCTTGCACATCCAAATCAGCGACGGCTTTGGCCGTCTCCATCATCATGTCCCTGTTTTCAAGCGGAAGCCCGTTAATGATATGGGAACAAACGCGGATGCCGTGTTTCCTCAGTTTATTGACACCCTCAACATAGCAGTCAAAATCATGGGCGCGGTTGATCAGAAGGGCGGTCCGCTCATGCACGGTCTGCAACCCGAGTTCAACCCATAAATAGGTCCGCTCATTCAGTTCGGCCAAATATTCCACGACATCGTCCGGCAGGCAGTCCGGACGGGTCGCGATCGACATGCCGACAACGCCGTCAAGCTTGAGGACGGATTCGAATTTTTCACGCAGCTCCTCTACCGGGGCATGCGTATTCGTGAACGCTTGGAAATATGCGATATATTTGCCGTCTTTCCACTTTTCGTGCATGCGGTTTTTAATATCGTGAAATTGCGTGAGTAAGTCATCGGCCCGATTGCCGGCAAAATCGCCGGAGCCCGCCGCGCTGCAGAATGTGCAGCCTCCGTGTGCAACCGTGCCGTCCCGATTCGGGCAGTCAAAACCGCCGTCAAGCGCGACTTTAAACACTTTATGCCCGAAATGCTCCCGCAGATGATAATTTAATGTATGGTACCGTTTTTCCGTATTTGAATAAGGAAAAGGGTTATTCTCGTTCAATGTTCAAAAAGCCTCCCTCACATCAGATGCATCCTAAAATTGTAGCATGAATGATGGAGCGGAACAATGAAACAATTATGGAACGGTCAAGACGTAATATCTACCTGGTTTTTCTGTTGTTGTTTTAAACGTTTTGGAGAAATATCACTGAACAATGCAAAAATAATTCCTAAAATAAGAATTACACTGCCTACTTTGAATGTATTATTAAAACTATCACTTATTTTTTCATTATATAAATTTGAAATTTTTTTCTGGATAGCGATAACTTCCTTCTTTTGAATATTGAAGCTTTTTTGTACTTTTTCTTTATACGGATCCGGGGTTATAGAGAGAATTTCTTCCTCTTTTTTATTTAATTCAGCAATACTTTTGCTTCGATCGAAACCTTTACTGTCTGAATGCTTTAAGTGAGTTATTATCTCGTTCTTTGCATTTTTATCAAAAACCTGGTTGTTTTCAACGATTTTTATGGCTTCTTTTTTTGCAGAAGCTGCGTGATCATTTATGTTCATTGTAAGCACAGATGTAAGTATGGCAATGCCTAGCGCTTGTCCAACTGTCCGCATCATATTAAGAATACCTGAGGCAATTCCTACTTTCTCAGGAGGAATAAGCCGTATCCCTGAACTCATTGCTGGTCCTATTACAAGCCCTAAAGCTAAGCCGGTCAAACATAACAGAATAGTTACTGACGTTATAGAACTGTCGTATCGTATGTATCCATATAAATATGTTGTGATTGTTAAACCGAGCATACCTAGACCCGAAAGCCAAATGCCCCCGAGTTTATCAGATAGCTTTCCAGAAAGTACAGAGGTAAACATAGATGATAGAGCTAATGTAGAAACAATTAACCCCGCTTCTAATTCAGTTTTTCCCATTAAATTCGTGAGGAGTAAAGTAATAATAAGGGTACCGCTTGTTAATCCAAGGCCCTGCATAAAGAGGGTGAAAGAACTGAAACTAAACGTACGTATCTTCAGCATGGATAAGGGAATCATCGGGTTTTTAATTTTAGATTCAATAAAGAAAAACAAACAGAATAATAATACAGAGATTACAAAAAGAGAGATAATTACTGGTGATGACCAGCCTAAGTCAGATACTTTTGCAAAGCCAAAGGTTAAACAGAAGAGAGCTCCGGATAAAATAAGAATCCCCATGTAATCAATTTTTTTGCTCACTGTTTCATCATAACTCTCAGTAATAAAAAATGCTGCTAAAAACAGAGAAATCAGACCTAAAGGAATATTTATGAAGAAGATAGCTTGCCAATTAAAATTTTCAGTTAATAATCCTCCAAGTACAGGTCCTAATGTAGCTGCTAATCCTGAGAAAGCACCCCAGATTCCAATGATCATTCCTTTTTTATTTTGAGGTACGATAGCTAAAGCTATAGGCATTGTAACAGGTACAATGAAAGCAGCAGATAATCCCTGAATCACTCTAATTGTGACAAGCATTTCAATTGAAGTGCTCAAACAGGCAATAACTGATGTCAAAATAAAAAGTGCTAATCCAAACATAAAAGCTTTTTTTCTTCCAAAATGGTCTGCCAGCTTTGATGCACCTACTAATAAAACCGCAAAAGCTAAAGTATAACCTGTAGCCACCCAAGCTACTTGAGAAAGGTTACTCGAAAAATAATCCAGCATCTTAGGTAAGGCAATATTTACTATAGTGGTGTCCATTACCGAAATGAATGTACCTAATAATAATGCAGATAACATAATTAATTTTTTGAAATTCAAAACTACAACCTCCATTAGATATTAATCTAAATTTGAATTCGATATTTATCTAAAAACATGATAAGTGTAATCTTAAGAGGTGTCAATATTATTCATAAATTGTTTTTTTCATCCACTTATCTCGAAATCATATTTTTATAATTCAACAATTTTGTAACTTGAAATAACTCAATAAGAGCTAAAATTGACCTGTAAACTAGCTGAGATAATTAAGGATTTCTGAAGAGTGTGACATGAGGAGAACACTTAGCATGAGGTGAGGCAAGTCTAATAAATCTAGGACTGCTCATGATAATGCTAAGTCAGGTATGTGCTTAAAGGAAAATTCTTTAAAATTAGAAATGAATATTCTTTGAAAGTTCCCTTTTGATTGATAATATTAAAAATGTAAAATGTCTGGCATGAAGATAGTACAACGTTTTCCTTGTGGAAAAAGACTTTATGGGGTGTGAAAAAGTGCGGTTAATAATTAATGACAGTGTTTCAGAATTCTTTGACAAGATATCCTCTATTCTATTCTTAAAACACGAGGAATTCTTCAACGATTATACAACCAAATTGGGGCTGAATTTAGATAATGAATATTTTGTATTACTAGATGATCTTAAAAGAATAAAAGAGTTAGATAGTGAGTTTTTACATTTTTATTTTGGCAGCTTTTGCGACTACAAAGATGTTAGGAATGCAAATATTTTTTGTTTAGCCACAACCTTTTTTAAAATACCACAAATTTATACGAAAGATTTTTTTGAAATTATTAATTATTTGTCTGCAGTTACAGAAGAAGAGATAAGAAAAAATATTTTAGAGTCTCTAATTTATTTACAAGGAGATCTTAAAACCGAAACATCTACCCAACAGTATTTAAATGATAGGGAAAGTTTATTTGAGCTGCTTAATAATCTAAATATAAAGCCCGAATTCAAGTGGATCATATTTCAGGTAATGAAATCTCCTAAAACTTATGTAGATCAATTTTGCAATAAATTAATATTGGTGAATGGTTATCTTAACGATGCGATTTATAATTTAATTAAATTTAGAGATGAGTGGATGAATCAATTAAAAAACATAAATATGGATTTTCCAAAAAAGATAATCAGTACGTTAAAAGGTAAGGAATACTTATCTTGTAATTATATTAATATATATCCAACACTTTTACCTTACACTGCAACTATTACGAAAAGTGAAGATAACATTTATGTTGGACTGGGTTATAAAGTTGATAAAATTTTTGAAAATACATTAGAGAAAGCAGAGATTAATCACATCATTGATTTTTTGAAGCTTTTATCGGATAAAAGTAAGTTCAAGATATTAATCTTACTTAGTCATAAAAAAATGTATGCTAATGAGATTGCTGAACAACTAAATTTAACCAACGCAACGATTTCACACCATATGAGAATTTTGACATTGCAAGGTTTAGTTGAGAGTACGAGAAATCAAAATAAAACATACTATTATCTTAATTCTTCAAAATTCGATTCTCTTTTGAACGGTTTGTTGAAAAAATTTAAAGCTGTTCCAGGCTTAGATGGGGATGATTAAAAAAGGTTGTGGTTTTATAACCTTGGTGTTAGTTTCGGGATGATAATTAAAGCTAATAAAAACAGAACGTCTAATGAATTGGATACCCAAAAAAATCTGATGAATCCTGGGTGTTTTACACAAAAAAGATAATTTGATGGTGAACAATTTAAAGCGTACCGAAGATCTTGTGAGTGATGTGGAAAAATTTTAATGTTTTTAATAAAAGAAGAATTAAGTTATCGTTCTAAAATGAAGGATTTTTATAAAGAGTTCATTCTGTCTTGATTAAATTATACATTTAATCGTATTTTATACCGTTTCTGTCTTGTGTATGAATTACCTGATATTTCTTGTGAGAATTTATTTGGAATAAGAAATACTATTGATATGACATTATCAATAGGAGGACTGTTTAATGGCAACAAGACAATCAGTAGATGAACATCTCCAAAGAAGCGAACAGGCGTATGAATTTGCGAATGAGCAATTTATGACCGCTTCGAAACAAGAGCATTATAATGATAATGAGTACAGTGAAGCGCAAATGATGCTTGAAAACGCGGTGAATGAATTAAACAAGCTGTCATTATCTGCGAATGATCAGCAAAGAGAGCAGCTTTACCGAATGAGATTGCAGCTGCAGACCTTGCAAAACAATATGATTTTGCAGCGTAATTTTGATTACTGACCGCGCCGTTTCAAATGGTTCAGCAAACCTGCCGGAATCCCGGCGGGTTTTTTTGTATTTCTTTTAAAAAAGAATTGACAATAGGCCTGAGTGTGTTTATTGTATTACGTGTACTACTTGATGTAATACACATAAAACACTCAAAAAATGAAATCGACATATAAATGTTAAGCATAGGGAAGGGGAACTTTCATGAAAAACAAAAGATCCGTAAAACAAGATGTGCCTCTTATTATCGCCGCCTCGGTTTTGGCCAGCAGTCTGTTTGCCGTTCTTGTCGTCATCGGATTTCAATGGCAGAACATTTAAAGAAAGAGAGCAGCTCGTAAAAGAAAGAAGGGAAGTAAATGATTCAAATCGATCCGAGAAGCTCAACTCCGATTTATGAGCAGATCATACAGCAACTGAAAGAGCTTTGTTTAAAAGGGATCATGAAGCCGGGGGATAAACTTCCTTCTGTCAGGGAATTGGCAACGATCATTATCGCCAATCCGAACACAGTCAGCAAAGCGTACAAGGAGCTCGAACGCGATGGTGTCATTGAAACGCTGAGGGGAAGAGGAACGTATATATCGGAGAATGCAAAAACGACATTGGTTGAAGGGAAGATGACGATGATAAAAGAGCAATTGAAACAGCTCATCATCGATGCCCATTACGCGGGAGTTGAGCTGGAGAAGCTGCAGGAATGGATAAAGGAAATCAGCGCTGATCTGAAAGGAGGCAAGGATCATGATTGAATTGCGGAATCTCTCAAAAACAATAGACGGTAAAGAAGTGCTCAAGGATATTTCGCTCACCATCGGAAAAGGGGAAATTTTCGGGCTGCTCGGGCGAAACGGATCAGGGAAAACAACGCTGCTCCGGCTCATTCAGCAGATTCTGCTGCCGGATCAAGGGACGGTTTTATTTAATCAGGTGGAAATAAAGCGGCATCCGAAAGTAAAACAGAACATCATTTATATGCCTGTTGAAAATCCTTTTTATGACAAGTATACATATAAACAGCTTGTTGCGATTGTAAGCAGAATCTATCCGAATTTTGATGTGACTTACGCCAATGAGCTGATGAACAGGTACGGCATTCCAGAAACGAAGAAATACCGTGAATTATCGACAGGCCTGAAAAAACAGCTTGCGCTCGTCCTTGCCTTTGCTTCACGTCCGGCTCTTATCCTTTTGGATGAACCGACGGACGGAATTGACGCCGTAACGCGTCATGACGTGCTTCAGCTTATGGTGGATGAAGTGGCTGAACGGGAAACGAGCATTCTGATTACCTCACACCGTTTAGAAGATATTGAGCGAATGTGCAACCGGATCGGGTTTTTGGAAGGAAATCAGCTGACGAATGTGATGGACTTGGATGATATGAAGGAAGAGTACATGAAAATCCAAATGGCATTTGAAGAGGACGTCGCCTTGAAGATCAGAGAACAAAACATACCGATTCTCGACCATGCCGGTGTGTTTTATACGGTGCTGATTCAAAAGAACGATGAAAAGAAAAAGAACTTTCTGCAAGAGCTGCAGCCGAAAGTATGGAACGAACTTCCTGTGAACTTAGAAGAAGTCTTCATCGCGAAGTTTGGAGGGAACCGGAGATGGTAGGCAGGGGATTGCTGTACAGAGAATGGGTGCAGAATCGAACTGTTCTTGTGATGGTCGGCATTTTTTTAGCGGCGGTCAATCCATTTGAAGTGTTAAATACCTATCTGGTCTATCAGGGCTGTCTGGATACCCACGGAGCATATTGTAAGTTTTATGTGAATTCTTTGGATAGCGGAATGCTGAACTTGAACTGGGCGCCCGCTGTCATTTTGGCGGTTTGCTTATTCGGACTGGAGCGTACGAAAGGAACGATTGATGCGCTGTTCAGTCTGCCTTATTCCCGCGCTCAGGTGTTTCACACTAAATTTTGGCTCGGGGCGGCGCTCATTACCGGCGCTCAGGTGATCGGCTACGGGCTGGCTGAGCTGCTCATTCTTCTGTTAAAGCCTGAGCGCGTATATTTCTTTCACCATTACAGCGTCGGAGAGATTATTGTGAGTGTTTTGGCTTTTACATTGGTTGCGAGCGCAGGCTGCTTAACGGGCAATACGTTCGCCCAGCTGTTAACGGCGTTTACTGTGTCGATATCACCATACTTGATCATTACGTTGCCATTGTCCAATGTAGAAGTCATCTTCGGAGCCGGCATGTATGAGCTGATGCCGTCAGTCGATGCTTATATCAAAGTATACAATTTTTTTCAATATCTGAATCCAATAACGTACGGTGATACCGATTGGGTATCTGCCAGCAAGTATATATTAATCATTCCGGCAGTGATGAGCATTGTATTTTATGCCATCGGGTACTTTTGCTATGTCAGGCAGCCGGTGGAACGGAACGGCCGTTTTTTTCTCTGGAGACAGCTTGACCGGCCCATTCAGATTGTGGTGATCATAATCGCCGTTCTCGGTTTTGGCCTGGCGGGGTACTCGACGGGACATACGATGACAGGGTATGTGGCCGGGATGCTGGTCGGAGGAGCGATCGGATTTTTGGTCAGTTACTTTGCCATATTTAAAAAAACGAAGCATGTATAAGAAAGGAGGGCCGGAATGATACCGCGGGGATTGTTGTACACAGAATGGAAGAAAAATCAGTGGTTGTTTTTATGCAGCGGCATTCTTTTAATGGCGGCAAACCCTTTTATGGTTTATAACAACTACTCAACATATCAAGAATGTTTGAATAACCCAGCTCTTCAAGATTGTGAATTCGTTGTCAATTATACGAATGGGTCGCCTCTTTCCTTCAGCTGGATTGTGAGTGTCATCATTGCCGTCTTCTTATTAGGCTTGGAACGGACAAAGGGAACGATGGATGCTTTGTTAAGCATGCCTTACAGCAGAGGCCAAATCTTTCAGACTAAATTCTGGCTCGGCGGGGCAGTCATTGTTGTTCCTCAGGCGATAGGCTATGGAGCGGCGTCATTGCTGATATCTTTACTGAAACCGAGCCATACGTACGATTTTGATCATTTTTCAATCGGAATGATTGTCATCAGTTTTATGGCTTACGCCTTGTTAATGGCATCCGGCGCATTAACGGGACAGATATTCGCCCAGTTGTTAACGGCGTTTACCGTAACGGTTCTGCCCTTTTTACTCATCGGTCTGCCGGCCGCGAATTTGGAGGTTGTTTTCGATTTTAGTGTGGGAGATCAATTTTCTTTTATCAGCAGTTATATCGAATCCCGTCTTTTTATATTCGTAACCCCTATTGGATATGTGTTGAACGACTGGATCAGAGAAAGAGATTTGGTTTTAATCATTCCGATTGTGATGAGCCTAGTCTTTTATCTGATCGGTTACGTCAGCTTTCTGAAACATCCGAATGAGCGGAACGGCAGATTCTTTCTTTGGAGAAAATTGGACCGGCCGGTGCAGATCTTGGTGATTGCCTTTGCCGTTATGGGTTTCGGCGTTTTCGGATATGGGGTCACAGACACGATGTTCGGCTATTTAGCCGGCATTATCTTCGGCGCGATTATCGGGTTTTTCATCAGTTATTTTACGGTTTACAGGAAGTCAAAGCATATGTAGATCTGTTTGAAAATGAGCAGTTTGGAGGAAGGCAAGGTGCCGATTAGCGGTTTGCTTTATAAAGAATGGAAGCAGCGGCAGACGCTGCTGCTTCTTACATCGGGGTTCTTAGCTATTTTAGGCCCTTTGGCAATTATAAATGAGTATTTTCACTATAAGGATTGTTTAAGTGCGCTTCATCAATATTCAGGTTCAGTTTGTACGTTCAGCATTGATTACAGCAATCAAAATTTGATTGGGCTGCATTTCATTCCTCCGGTTATGATAGGGCTTTTTCTGATAAGAGCAGGCCGGGCTGAAAGGATGTTTACACTGAGTCTTCCGTATTCGAGAAGCCGGATATTTCATACGAAGTTTTTCTTGGGAGCAGCCGTGTTAGCCGGCTCGCAGTTTGTTTCTTACGGAGTATCTGACATATTGTTTCTAGCGCTTAAACCTGACGCTGTCCATCATTTTCAATCATTCAGCGCAGGGATGCTGGTTATCAGCTTGATGATTTATGCATTAGTGACAGCTGCCGGCACGATAACGGGCAATTTAGCGGCGCATCTGATCACGGCGTTCACGGTTTCCGTCTTTCCGATCGTGGTTATGACGATTTACCTGTTAAACGCTGAGTTCCTTTTTGGCAGGCAGGCAGTGCCGGATATTGATTTCCCTTGGAGCGGATTTCTGATCTATTTCATGCCTGCCGCTTACATCCATACATCATGGATGTATTACATGAAACACGCATTGTTAATCTCCGCATTAATGGGATTTTGTTTCTATCTATTCGGCTATGCGAATTTCCTGAAAATGCCGAGTGAACGAAGCGGACATTTTATCCTAAGCAAACACATTGAACGCATCATTCAAGTGCTCGTCATGGTGCTCAGTATGCTGGGAAGTGCGGGGGTATGCGGATATGCTTATAACGGTTCGTATACCGGTTACATATTCGGCATGCTTATCGGCGCGGTGATCGGGTTTTTCATCAGTTATTACTTCATCTATAAAAAAACGAAACAGATATAAGGGGGAGTGGTGTACGTGATAGAAGTACAGCATATTGATCATTCATTTAAAATCGGCAGGAAAGGCAGAGAGAGTGAGGTTCCGGTATTGAAGGATGTCTCTTTGACCGTTGAAAAAGGGGAAATCGCCTGTATCGTCGGGCGGAGCGGTTCCGGAAAATCAACGCTTCTGAATTTAATTTCCGGATACATAGCGCCGACGAAGGGCCGTATCGTCATTAACGGCACTGATGTGACGGGCTTCAGTGAAAAAGAGTGGGCGCAGTTCCGCCTCGGGCATTTCGGTTTTATTTTTCAAAGTTTTCAGCTCATTCCGAGTCTGACAACCTATGAAAATGTTGAAATGCCGCTTGCCTTAAAAGGCGTCAAACCGTCTGAACGCAAGCAAAAAGTCGCGGACATGCTGAAACGGGTCGGACTTGAGAATCATGCGAATCATTATCCGAATGAGCTGTCAGGCGGCCAGCAGCAGCGTGTCAGTATCGCAAGAGCCCTGATTTTAAATCCGTCGATTATTTTAGCTGATGAGCCGACGGGAAGCCTCGATTCAGAAACGGAGCTTGAGGTGCTTGCGTTAATTCAGCAGCTGAACCGGGAGCGCGGGATTACATTTGTCATCATTACGCATGACGATGAAGTCGCTTCAATCGCGCATTCAAAATTCCAGCTGCATGACGGTGTATTAAAAGGGGGCGTTACTGTTGAGATTTAAGGATCAGATTCACTTTATCAGAAGAAATATGAAGAAAAACCGGCTGCGTGTTTTCATGACGGTGCTGGCAACGACAATGGCGTGCGCGTTTTTGGTCGTGCTGGCGTCCGTCGGATTCGGCATCCAAAAAACGATTACAGACATTACGATGAGCCAGCAGATTGTTACGGAAATCAATGTGCTCGGCCAAGAGAACGGAAAAGCCGTGAAGAAATCAGACTTGGAAAAGTATAAAAATGTCAAGTCTGTCGTTGAAAGAACACAAGTGTATGAACCGAATAAAGCGTCGTTAGGAAACCGAACAAATGAAGATTCAGCCATTGTGCTGACAAACATGAACGATGAAGTCAAAGCCAATATGGAGCTTGATCAGGGAAGGGTCGCCCGTACAGAGAATGAAATCGTGGTCGGCTATGATTTTGCGAAGAACCTATTGACGAAAAAAGAGGCTGACGCTTACGACAAAGAGTTAAAGGATCACCAAGGCGACATGTCGGAGGTGAAAAAACCAAAAGGCTATACGAAAGACCTGCTTAATAAAACGATACAGCTGAGCATCTCCAAAACAAACAAAGACGGAGACGTTGAGAAAACGAAAACGTACGACTTTAAAGTAGTCGGAATTACAAAAAAACCGTCCCAAGATTGGATAGAGGATACAAATATTTTTGTGAGTGATCAATTCAAGAAGGACTTCTCAACATTCTTGGATCTGAAGAATGGAAATGTGGAAAAAAACATCAATGTGTATGCGGACAAATTCGAACATGTCGATCAGCTTACCCATGACCTCACGGATGACGGCTTTTATGTCAGATCTGTCACAACCGAGCTGAAGGGCGTCAATACCTTTTTCCTCGTCTTTAAAATCGGCCTGATCTTTGTCGGCTTTATCGCCGTCGTGATTTCTGCCATCGGTATTTTCAATACGATGACGATGGCGGTTACGGAACGAACGCAGGAAATCGGGATTATGAAAGCGATCGGCGCAAGCCCGTCCATCATCCGCAGAATGTTCCTGATGGAAAGCGCCTATATCGGGATATTAGGTTCTGTCATCGGGATTATCATTTCTTACGGAGTGAGTTTTGCCGTCAATCTGGCTGTGCCGGTTATCTTGAAAGCGGTAGGGGGAAACACCGGAGCTGAAGATCTTCATTATACCTTCTCCTATATCCCGCTCAGCCTCGTTGTGATCGCAGTTGTCATTTGTGCGGGGGTCGCGGTGATTTCCGGTATGAATCCGGCCCGCAAAGCGACAAAAACCAATGTTCTGACTGCATTAAGAAGAGAACTGTAAAGGAAAAAAGCCGGCTGAACATCAGCCGGTTTTTCCTCTATCTATCAGAAAAGGGCGGATACCATGTTTCACATTTTGTTAATAGAAGATGATAACACTTTGTTTCACGAGATGAAAGAGAGATTAACGGGCTGGTCATTTGCGGTGCACGGAATAAAAGATTTCAGCCGTGTCATCCGGGAGTTTTCCGAAATTAAGCCTGATTTGGTGATCATTGATGTACAGCTGCCGAAATTTGACGGCTTTCATTGGTGCAGAATGATACGCTCCCAATCAAACGTGCCGATTCTCTTTTTGTCCTCGCGCGATCATCCCGCGGATATGGTCATGTCGATGCAGCTCGGGGCAGATGATTTTATTCAGAAGCCTTTTCACTTTGATGTGTTAATCGCGAAAATACAGGCGGTGTTCCGCCGTGTGCATCAATACGGCACAGAACCGGCGCTGATGAAAAGATGGTGCGGGGCGGTCATTGACACAGAAACCAACACGGTCAGCCGTAAAAACGGTTCGGTCGAGCTGACCAAAAACGAAATGCTGATCTTAAAACTGCTGGCTGAGCAGAAAAATAAAATCGTCAGCCGGGAAGAACTCATCAGAAGCCTATGGAATGATGAGCGTTTCGTCAGTGATAATACGCTGACGGTGAATGTCAACCGGCTGCGGAAAAAACTCGATCAATTAGGCATCGGGAAAATGATTGAAACCAAGGTGGGGCAGGGATACATCGCAAAGGAAGAAGACGGTCTTTATGATTAAATCATTTCTGCTCGAAAGAAAAAGCTGGATCGCGATGTTTCTTTTGCAGCAGGCTGTGCTCCTTTTTGCGGCATATATTGATCCGTCTATTCCGTTTTTTTCGGTGCTGTATTTCGTTTACCTGTCGCTTCTTGTGTTTCTTGTATTTCTCTTGTTCCGCTATCGTAAAGAGACCGCCTATTATAAAAGCTTAAGAGAATGGGACGCCAATTTAGACATGTCTTATCTTAAAGCGCCTGACAGTCCGTTTGAGTCTATCGTTGAAGAAAGCATTGAAGGGCAGACGGAGCAGTTAAGAAAAAGCTCCCTTCATCTTCAGGCGGCGTCAGAGCATGAAAAGGACGATCTGATGTCATGGATTCACGAGGTCAAAACACCGCTGACAGCGATGCATCTCATGATCGAGCGCCTTGATGAACAGCAGCTGAAAGCCCCTTTGCTGTATGAATGGCTGCGGATTCACCATCTCCTGGACCAGCAGCTTCATCAGAAACGATTGTCCTTTATTGAAAATGATTTATCATTCCAGCGAATTCAGCTCAGACCGCTCGTTTTCAAAGAAATTAAAAATCTGCAATCATGGTGTATACAAAAAGGGATCGGGTTTGACATTCAGCTTGATTCACCAGACGTTCACAGTGACGGAAAATGGCTTTCCTTCATCATCAGGCAGCTGTTAAGCAATGCCGTCAAATACAGTGAAGCGGATGACATTACCGTAAAAAGCTATGAACAAAACGGCCGGGTGCATGTGGATATCGAAGACCGCGGCATCGGCATCGAGCCCAAAGATCTTCCGCGCATTTTTGAAAAGGGATTTACCTCGACGCGAATGAGGCGTGATCACGCGTCAACGGGGATGGGCCTGTATTTGGCTCGAAAAGCCGCGGCTCCGCTTCTTATCCGGATCAGCGTGCGCTCTGAGCCGGAAAGCGGCACGGTTTTTACCTTGGTGTTTCCGAAACAGAACGATGCCGTCAGCATGTTCAGCGTGTGACAAAAGTGTCACATGCTTTTCTCTTTTGTTCGCTTAATCAAACGAAAAAAACGGTTTCTGTTTTTAAAATAAAGATAACCAATGTAAAAGGAGAATCATAACGTGATGATTTTAGAAGCAGGCAATATACAAAAAAGCTACGGAAACAAGCTGAATAAACAAGAGGTGCTGAAAGGAATTGATCTTCAGATTCACAAAGGGGAATTCGTCAGCATTATGGGCCCGTCGGGATCAGGGAAAACGACCCTTTTGAATGTGCTTTCCTCCATTGATAAAGTGAGCGCGGGCACCATTAAACTGAATGAGACGGAGATTACATCCATGAAAGAAAAACAGCTTGCCGAATTCAGAAAACGGCATCTCGGCTTTATTTTTCAGGATTATAATTTATTGGACACGCTGACCGTGAAAGAAAACATACTCCTGCCGTTATCCATTACGAAAATGTCTAAGAAAGAGGCAGACCTGCGATTTGCCGAGACGGCAGAGGAGCTTGGGATCTATGATTTGCGACATAAGTATCCGAGTGAAATTTCCGGCGGGCAAAAACAGCGGACGTCTGCCGCAAGAGCTGTTATTCACGAACCGGGCATTATTTTTGCTGATGAGCCGACCGGAGCGCTCGATTCAAAGGCTGCCATGGATTTACTGAATAAACTCAGCCGCCTGAATCAAAAACGCCGCGCCACCATTGTGATGGTGACGCATGATCCGGTTGCCGCCAGTTATTCCGGACGTGTGGTTTTCATTAAAGACGGCCGTGTGTATACACAGCTGAATAAAGGCGGTCAGGACAGACCGGACTTTTTTCAGGATATTATGAAAACGCAAAGTGTATTGGGCGGGGTTCAGGCATGAGTATTCATCATTTGATCTTCCAGAACCTGAAAAAGAATATGAAAAACTATTACCTTTACGTTTTTGCGCTGGTGTTCAGCGCCGCCCTTTATTTCGCGTTTGTCACGATGCAATACGATCCGGCGCTTGATGAAATGAAAAGCTCCTTAAAAGGGGCGGCGGCAATCCGGGCCGCCTCTGTACTGCTTGTGGCGATCGTGTCGGTATTTCTTTTATACGCCAACACCATCTTTATTAAACGGCGCGGCCGGGAAATCGGCTTATTCCGATTAATCGGCATGACGAAAATGCACATTTTCCGCATACTCAGCACAGAAAATTTCATTTTGTATTTCGGATCGATTTGGATCGGTATTTTTGCCGGCTTTTCTCTTTCGAAATTATGTATGATGATGCTGTTTCATACAGTCGGTGTGAAAGCCTCTGTCTCACTGTTTTTTTCAAGCAAGGCGCTCGTTCAGACGTTAATTGTGTTCGGGGCAATTTACCTGCTGATTATGATGATGAATTACTTATTTATTAAACGGCAAAGCATTTTGTCTTTATTTAAAACCGCGTCATCGTCAGAAAGCGGCATAAGACGGCTTTCTTGGGTGCAGATGGCGATCGGCGTTGTCGGTATTGCGGCCATTATCGCCGGCTATGCCGTGTCCGCGGATTTATTCGGAGGCAGTTTTACGAGCATGAATGAACTGTTTTCGGCCATGGTGTTTATTCTCGGCTCGGTCATTATCGGAACCTATCTGTTTTATAAAGGTTCGGTCAGCTTTCTGGCAAATCTCATCCGGAAATCAAAAGGCGGGTATCTGAATGTCAGTGAAGTGCTGTCTTTGTCATCCATCATGTTCCGGATGAAGTCAAACGCCGTCCTGCTGACGATTATTACGACTCTTTCGGCGCTGGCAATCGGTTTGCTGTCTTTAAGCTATATCTCGTACTATTCCGCGGAAAAATCGGCTGAGCAAAATACAGCCGCGGACTTTGCGTTTGATAACCAAAAGGAGACTGACTCATTTACCGCTTTATTGAAGAAAAACGGAATTGAACACAAAGTGAAAACAATCAAGACCATTCAAGCCGGTGTCAATATGAAGAACATCATAAACGGCGATATGAAAAGCTTTCAACAAGACCCGTCCAGCTTGGCGCTGCCGATTATAAGCGAGAAAGACGCAGAAGGGACGGAGCTTTCTGACGGAGAAGCCGTGTTTACCGGATATAATGATATGATGAAAAGATTTCTCGACCTGAAAACGTCAGGTTCCATTGATATAAACGGCAAAACGGATAAAATACCGCTGGCGTATAAGGGCTTGAAGAACGACTTCCTCCTGTCATATACATTTACAAGCGGAGGGCTGCCGACCGTTATCGTCACGCAGCAGGTATTTGATCGGATCGAGAAAGATATCGACCCGTCCATCCAGGGAAAATCAAATCGGTTTTTCGGCATTACACTCAAACGTGAAGAGGACATCCAAAAAGCTGATGGTCTGTTTCAGGCGCAGCACTATTCAGACGGCGCGCTTTCGCAATTTGAAACGGCTGACACCCAAAAGAAAAACATGGGGCTGATCATGTTTATTGTCGGCTTTTTGGGGTTAACCTTTCTGATCACCTCAGGCTGTATCCTTTATTTTAAACAAATGGGCGAGTGTGAGGATGAGAAGGCTGATTACACGATATTGCGGAAGCTCGGCTTCACAACGGGGGATCTGCTGAAAGGCATCCGCCGGAAGCAGGCGTATCATTTCGGGATTCCGCTCGTTCTCGGGCTGTTCCACAGCTATTTTGCCGTTCAGTCAGGATGGTTTTTATTCGGAACGGAAGTGTGGACGCCGATGATCATCGTCATGGCGCTGTATACGCTGCTGTACTCCATCTTCGGCATGCTGTCGGTGCTTTATTATAAAAAGGTTATTCAATCCGCATTGTAAAACAAGTTGAGGAGCCTCCGCATAAGCGGAGGCTTTTTTTGTATGAATAGAAGAAAGCGATTTTTAAAAGAATAGACATACGTCATTATCTCGCGCGGGGGAGCCTTATGCAGAAGTATTTTCAATTGAAATCTGAAACAGGAGCCTTTCATCTTTTTTCCAAGGAACACATTTTCACGCTGTTGATCATCGGATTGCTGGGGACGGGCGTGATCGTATTCCGGAAAAAGCTCAACCAGAGGCGGCCGAATCGCGTTTTCCGCTATGTGCTGTTCATTCTCCTTGCCGTGTCGCAGATCAGCTATCATATATGGCTGCTTTGTCATCATGCCTGGTCGCTGAAAACAGCTCTGCCGCTGCAGCTGAGCGACCTTTCCGTCTATTTGGCGATGCTGATGGTCATGACAAAAAGCGAAAAACTGTTCGCCTTCCTCTATTTTGCCGGTTTGGGCAGCGCCGTACAGGCGATGGCAACACCTGATTTAGGGGCGTATTCTTTCCCGCATTTTCGGTACATCGTGTTTTTCGTCTCCCACGGCTGTGTTTTTCTTACCTGTCTATTCATGGCTGCTTCAGAAAGGTACAGGCCGTCGGCGCGCGGGCTGTGGGTATCGGTGCTGATCGTAAATCTGTACGGGGCGTGTGTCTTTTTTATTGATCGTGTGCTGAATGCAAATTACCTATATTTAATGAAAAAACCGAAGACCGCTTCGCTTCTGAACGTTTTCGGACCTTGGCCGTGGTATCTTCTATCAATGGAAGCGGCGGTGATATTGAGCTTTTTCATTCTGTATATTCCGTTTTGGCTGCTGAGGAAAAGAGCATAAGGCCGGCCTGTTTTTGTGAATCCAATCATTTGTAATTTTTTCAACATTCCGGCATTATTTTTTTCAGATTCTGATGTTGAAAAAAGACGTCCGCGGCGATAGAATGAATGTGCTATGATAACGTGTTCGATACGGAGCCGCGGCTTGCGGTTTCCGTTTTTTCATGGGGTTTTTTATAGAGAGAGGGGGATCGGTATGCCGCGCGCTTTGAAGATATTAATCATCGGAATGTTTATCAATGTGACGGGCGCATCTTTTTTGTGGCCGCTGAATACGATCTATATTCATAATCATTTAGGGAAATCGCTGACTGTTGCGGGGATTGTTCTGATGCTGAATTCCGGTGCCAGTGTGGCGGGGAATTTATGCGGCGGATTTTTGTTTGATAAAATCGGCGGATTCAAATCCATTATGCTCGGCATTATGATCACATTGGCAAGTCTTCTCGGACTCGTTCTGTTTCACCAATGGCCCGTTTATATTTGGCTGCTCATCATTGTCGGCTTCGGTTCCGGTATCGTGTTTCCGGCCAGTTACGCCATGGCGGGAGCGGTATGGAAAGAAGGCGGGCGGAGAGCTTTTAATGCGATTTATGTAGCTCAGAACGCAGGTGTCGCCGTGGGCTCGGCACTCGGCGGGATGGTTGCGGCGTACTCGTTTACGTACGTGTTTTTAGCCAATGCTATGCTGTATGTGCTGTTTTTCCTTATCGTATTTTTCGGGTTTCGAAATATCAAAACCGGAAATGCGAGCCAGGTTTCTGTCCTGGACTACGAGCCTGTCAGCAGCAGAACGAAATTTACGGCGCTTCTCATATTGAGCGGCGGGTATGTTCTCGGGTGGATTGCCTATTCTCAGTGGTCCACAACCGTTGCGTCACATACTCAAAGCATCGGTATGCCGCTTTCATTATACAGTGTGCTCTGGACCGTAAACGGAATATTAATTGTCGCCGGACAGCCTCTCATAGGAGTTGTTTTGAAAAAATGGTCCGGTGCGTTAAAAACGCAGATGGTCATCGGCTTTTGTATTTTTATCGTCTCGTTCGGCGTGCTTCTCAGCGCCAAGCAATTTCCGATGTACCTCACCGCAATGGTGATTTTAACCGTCGGAGAAATGCTTGTCTGGCCTGCCGTGCCTACCATTGCCAATCAGCTTGCGCCTAAGGGGAAAGAAGGGTTTTACCAAGGATTCGTCAACAGTGCGGCGACGGGCGGCAGAATGATCGGGCCGCTTCTTGGCGGCGTGCTGGTTGATCAGTACGGCATGAGCGTGCTGCTGTTGATCCTGATGGTGCTTCTTGTTGTCAGCATCGCAGCGACGGTGCTGTACGACAAACGCTTGAAAACCGTTAATAAACAAAACGTCCAAGTGCGATGACGACATAAAAAAATCCCGCTGTTTCGGCGGGATTTTTTTGTTTATACGACCGGAAGCACGTTGACCGCGTCCTTAACGTTTAAATATGTCTTTAATGAAGAAAAGCTGGCATCAAGCTGATTCATTCTCATGGCGAGGGAAGGCTTGATCCCGGTGATAATCAATTCCGTGCCGATTAATTTAAGCAGGTGGTGCAATTTGAAAATCCGGTCTGCGGTCTGTTCGTTTACCTCGGCCAGACCTGATAAGTCTATAATTAAGTAATCATCTTTAGATGCGGTTAATATGTCCGTCAAAGTTGTCACGATTGAATCAAATCGTTCTTCCGTTAAGTTTCCCACTAACGGCAAAGCGGAGATGCCGTTTCGGATCGGAACAATCGGCGTTGACAGTGTCGTGATTTCTGCGAGGGAATCCTCAAGGAGCTTTTCGTATTCTTTCTGCTCTGTGATGTCTTTTTGAAAACCGACAAAATAGAGCTTGTCTTCAACATACAGAGGATCAATGTTGAGTTCATTCCAAAATGGGGTGCCGTCTTTTTTGACATTTTTCAGCCGCACCGTGATCTTTTCTTTCTGGTTTAAGCTCTTTCTTATTTTCGCGACTTGTTGTCGGTCGGTTTCTTTGCTTTGCAGAAATCTGCAGTTCTTACCTAATATCTCTTCGGAAGAGTAGCCTGTCATATCCATAAATCCCTGATTTGTATATATGATGGGATTGTCCTCAAGAGAGGGGTCTGTAATCACCACGCCGATACGTGCGTGATCAAGCGCCTTTTTGATAAGCTCCAGCTGCTCCGGTTTTCCGAATACATTTGAGTCAGCCATGTAAAACCCCCTTTTGGCCGTAAAGCTGCGCGCTTTTTCAGCCATTGTTTCTCCCCTTTTTAAATGAATCTACAGTAACCGTAGCATAACATATGTTCTGATTCAAGCAGCCGAAGTTTGCAATTTGTCATTCGGGCTTGTCCTCATATACACTGAATATATAAGGGGAAGGCACATCATCGCTAAGTAAGTGACTAGGTCATTGTCACTGGGTGAAAAATGAATCTAATGCATCAAGCTTACCGATCATGTGTTCACATATAATGGAAGAAACAAGCTTTTTACTTTCCTGCTCAATCGCCGGTATGTAGATATCGAAAATCATCGTATTCGTAAGGGGGCTGGATGGCCTGAAGTCGCTTTACTAAATAAGGGCTTTAGGAAGGTGATGAAGATGCTGCATCAGGTAATAATTGCTTGTGTAATTGGAGGAATCATGGGGGTTCTCGGTCATGTGAAAAAGAGAGGCAGGCTGGAGAAACCCAGAATGACAAAGCGGTTTATCTATCTCGGTTTTTTGGAAGATGGTTTTATCGGAATGGCTGCTTCCATCTTACTTGTCTTATCCGCTGACCCCGATTCAGGAATTCAACTCGTCATCTTATCCATAATCGCAGGCTACGGCGGAGAAGCTGTTCTCAGGAGCTTTGATTTTGTCAGAGAACAAAACAGTGATTCGGCCGAAGCAAAACCACACCAGCAAAAAAATCCTCCATCAAAATAATATCCCCGCTCACGACCCGTTCCGGGTACATTCCCATTGTATACAAACCTGCTTGCACTTATGAACAGAATTCTATAAAATACAGGTAAGATTACGGTAGCGATAAGAACAGTGAAGAGGAGCAGTAAGAAGCAGATTTTGCAATCAGAGAGTTGACGGCCGGTGCAAGTCAATCAAGTCTGTTTCCGAACTCGCCTCAGAGTTGCAGCGGCAAAACCGCTGACGCATAACTGCGTTAAAAGTATCAAGTGAGTGCGGCTTAAAAGCGCGCTAACGAGGGTGGTACCGCGGGAAACAAAAATCTCTCGTCCCTTTTTGGGATGAGGGAGTTTTTTTAGTTTTAGAATAATCTGAATATAGTCTTCCTCATCCCGTCAATACTTGGACTACATACGCCGTATTCAATCAGAAGGAGGTTTTTACGTTGAGTTTTCAGCACGAAAAAATAGAAAAGAAATGGCAGAATTACTGGTTGGATCATAAAACGTTCGCCGTCAGTGAAGAGAATGACAAGCCGAAGTTTTACGCGCTTGACATGTTCCCGTATCCTTCAGGAGCCGGCCTTCATGTCGGACATCCGGAAGGCTATACGGCAACCGATATCCTTTCGCGCATGAGACGCATGCAAGGATACAATGTGCTTCATCCGATGGGATGGGACGCGTTCGGGCTTCCTGCCGAGCAATACGCGCTTGACACGGGGAATGATCCGGCTGAGTTCACAAAACAAAATATAGATAATTTCCGCCGCCAGATTCAATCGCTCGGATTTTCTTATGACTGGGATCGTGAAATCAATACGACTGATCCGGACTATTACAAGTGGACGCAATGGATCTTCACTAAGCTGTACGAAAAAGGGCTCGCTTACGTAGACGAAGTGCCGGTCAACTGGTGCCCGGCGCTCGGAACGGTGCTTGCGAACGAAGAAGTCATTGACGGCAAAAGCGAGCGGGGCGGCCATCCGGTTGAACGCCGCCCGATGAGACAATGGATGCTGAAAATCACCGCTTATGCGGACAGGCTCCTTGAAGATTTAGAAGAACTTGACTGGCCGGAAAGCATTAAAGACATGCAGCGCAACTGGATCGGACGCTCAGAAGGCGCAAACGTGCATTTCGCGATCGACGGCACTGATGACACGTTTACGGTGTTTACGACAAGACCGGACACGCTGTTCGGCGCGGCTTATGCCGTACTGGCTCCTGAGCATGAGCTTGTGGAGGCCATCACGACGCCTGAACAAAAAGAAGCGGTAGACGCTTATGTTAAAGAAGTTCAGGCGAAAAGTGACCTGGAACGGACGGATCTTGCGAAAACAAAAACGGGCGTCTTCACGGGCGCATATGCCGTAAACCCTGCAAACGGAGAAAAGCTGCCGATCTGGATAGCGGATTATGTCCTCGCCTCTTACGGAACGGGCGCTGTAATGGCCGTGCCGGCGCATGATGAACGTGATTTTGAATTCGCCAAAGTGTTCAGCCTGCCTGTCAAAGAAGTCGTAAAAGGCGGAAACACGGAAGAAGAAGCGTACACGGGAGACGGAGAGCATGTCAATTCCGGCTTTCTGAACGGACTGAATAAAGCGGAAGCGATTGAAAAAATGATCGCCTGGCTTGAAGAAACGAAAAACGGTGAGAAAAAAGTGACATACCGCCTGCGTGATTGGCTGTTCAGCCGCCAGCGCTATTGGGGCGAGCCGATTCCGGTTATTCATTGGGAAGACGGCACGTCAACAGCCGTTCCTGCGGAAGAGCTGCCGCTGATTCTGCCGAAAACCGATGAGATCAAACCGAGCGGAACAGGTGAATCACCGCTTGCCAACATTAAAGAGTGGGTGGAAGTCACTGATCCTGAAACGGGCAAAAAAGGCAGAAGAGAAACGAACACGATGCCGCAATGGGCGGGAAGCTGCTGGTATTTCCTCCGCTTTATCGACCCGAAAAATCCGGATCAGCTCGCTTCACCTGAGAAACTGGATAAATGGCTGCCCGTTGATATTTACATCGGAGGAGCGGAGCATGCCGTGCTTCACCTTCTGTACGCGCGTTTCTGGCATAAATTCCTCTACGATATCGGTGTCGTGCCGACGAAAGAACCGTTCCAAAAGCTGTATAACCAAGGAATGATTCTCGGGGAAAACAATGAAAAAATGAGTAAATCCCGCGGAAACGTCGTCAATCCGGATGAAATTGTGGCGTCTCACGGAGCAGATACGCTCCGCCTGTACGAAATGTTTATGGGGCCGCTTGACGCATCTATCGCCTGGTCTGAATCAGGTCTTGACGGAGCGCGCCGCTTCCTTGACCGCGTATGGCGTTTGTTTATCGAGGAAAACGGCGAGCTGACTGGCAAAGTGACAGAAGGCGCGGGCGAAACTCTTGAGCGCGTCTATCATGAAACGGTCATGAAAGTGACAGAAAACTTCGAAGCCCTTCGTTTTAACACGGGCATTTCTCAGCTGATGGTCTTCATTAATGAAGCTTACAAAGCGAATGAACTGCCGAGAGAATATATCGAAGGTTTTGTGAAGCTGCTTTCTCCTATTGCGCCGCATTTGGCGGAAGAACTGTGGGAAAAACTCGGCCACGAAGGTTCGATTGCATACGAGGCTTGGCCTGCTTATGACGAATCAAAACTGGTGGATGATGAAGTGGAAATCGTCGTCCAGCTGAACGGAAAAGTAAAAGCGAAATTAACGGTTCCGGCTGATGCTGATAAAGCAGCATTAGAACAGCTCGCACAAGCTGACGAAAAAGTAAAAGAGCAGCTTGAAGGAAAAACGATCCGAAAAATCATTGCCGTACCGGGCAAGCTTGTCAATATCGTGGCAAACTGACCGGGCGAAGCCCCTCTCCTACAGAGAGGGGCTTTTTTATCAGGCCTCTATCATAGAAATTGCACCGCGGGCTTTGGTATACTTAACACCATAAAGATGAATGGGAGTGTCACACATTGAAAATAAATGAAATCAGCACAGCCGTACTGGAAGAAAAATTAAAAGCGGGAGAAGAGCTGTATCTGATTGATGTCAGAGAAGACGAAGAAGTTGCCGAAGGAATGATTCCGCAGGCCGTTCACATCCGCATGGGGGACATCCCTGAGAAGATGGATGCGTTAGACAAGGACAAGGAGTATGTATTTATCTGCCGTTCCGGAAAAAGAAGCATGAACGTTTGTATGTATTTACATGAGCAGGGCTTCCGTACGGTTAATGTTGAAGGCGGCATGCTGGAGTGGGAAGGCGAAACAAAGCCGAAGAAATAACGCTTTGAAGTGGAAGAAGAAAAGGGACGTGCGTCTTTTTCTTCTTTTTTTATAAAAAACGGGAGGCGAATCAGGTGAAACCGATGATCCGCGCGATGAAAACAAACGATATCAAACAGGTCCGGCAAGTCGCAGAACGCAGCTGGCATCATACGTATGAAGGGATTATTCCCAGACACATTCAGGATCAGTTTCTCGAATCCGCCTATCAGGATGAGATGATGGAACGCCGGCTCTTGCATTCTCTGTTCTTTGTGGCAGAAGAAGAGGGGCGAGTGCTCGGTTTTGCAAATGTCACTCCGGTTCAAAAAGACGGAAATGCGGAGCTGACCGCCATCTATATTGACCCGGATTGCCAGGGAAGCGGGATAGGAACGGCACTCCTTAAAGAATGCATCAGGCAGTCCGGCGGGGTAAAAAAGCTTTATGTCCATGCAGAAAAAGAGAACCGCATCGCCTTGTCCTTTTATCAAGCGAAAGGGTTTCAATGGGTATGTGAATTTGAAGAAGACTTTAGGGGACACACCTTACAGACGGTCAAACTGGTGCTGAACATATAAAAGCGTCCGGCCCGCCCAGGGCCGGATCGCGAATGATCAGTGATAAGCCGGGAGCCGGTCTTTGTGCGCTTCAAATAAGTCATCGCACAAAGATATGATGTCATTCATGGAAAGCTCGGCGCTCGTATGCGGGTCAAGCATGGCCGCCTGATATACGGCTTCCTTTTTTAATGTAACGGCCGCTTCGATGGTTAAAAGCTGTGTGTTAATGTTTGTTCTGTTGAGCGCCGCGAGCTGCTCCGGAAGTTCGCCGGAATAGCACGGCATAATGTGGTTTTTGACGGCTGTGCAAGGCACTTCAACGACCGCTTTCGCGGGCAGATTCGGTATCAGTCCGGTATTCAGCACATTGCCGCCGAATGTGAACGGACGGCCCGTCTCCATCGCTTCTATAATTCTCGAACCGTATTCTTTTGAGCGTTCATGCGTCAGGTTTTGGTTGTTGATGATGCCGTCTCTCATCGTTTCCCAATTGTTGATTTGTTCCGCGCATCTCCTCGGATATTCATCAAGCGGAATTTGGAGTTCATCTATCAGCTCCGGATACCGGCTTTTTATAAAATACGGGTGATATTCGGCATTATGCTCAGATGATTCCGTTACGTAGCAGCCGAATTTATCCATCAGCTCAAACCGCACCATGTCCTTATGTTTCGTCTTTTGTTTTTCGCGTGCCCGTCTTTTAATTTCCGGATATAAATCAATTCCGTCCTTTTTAATCTCCAAAAGCCAAGCCATATGGTTGATGCCGGCAATGCGTTCTTCCGTACCTTCGTGATCCATGCCGAGTGAGTCAAACAGATCTTTGGTACATACCTGGACGCTGTGGCACAGGCCGACCGTTTTTACATTTGTATGTCTGAGCATCGCTCCGGTCAGAGAGGCCATCGGATTTGTATAGTTTAACAGCCACGCATCCGGGCAGACCTCTTCCATGTCTTTTGCGATGTCAAATAAAACGGGGATGGTGCGAAGGGAACGGAAAATGCCGCCTATTCCGACGGTATCGGCAATCGTCTGGCGGAGACCGTACCGCTTCGGGATGTCAAAGTCAATAACCGTCGCGGGTTTATAGCCTCCGACCTGAATGGCGTTTATCACATAGCCGGCGTGTTTCAGCGCCTGTTTTCGGTCATCGTAGGAGATGATGGATATACTCGTATTGTAGCGGTCTCTCATGTTTTCCAGCATGAGCTGGGATTCTTTCAGCCGTACAGCGTCAATATCATAAAGCGCGAATTCAAACCCGTTTAATGCTTCAGTCAGTAAGCAGTCCCCCAGTACATTTTTTGCGAAAATCGTGCTTCCCGCTCCGATAAACGTAATTTTCTTCAACAGAAATTCCTCCCTTTTCTTCTCAGCCTTTGACCGCCCCGGAGGACAGCCCTGAGATAAAATATTTTTGAAGCGCCAAAAACAATACGACCATCGGCAGCATCGCCATAATCGCGGCTGCGGCGACTAAGTGAAGATTGTTCGCGTTTTCGCCGAAGAATCCCGCCATGGCCACGGTCAATGTCTGCACCTGTTGATCTTGTAAAAAGAAAATCGCAAATTGGTAATCGTTCCAGATAAACACGCAGGAAATAATGCAGACCGTTGCGGTAATCGGTTTCAACAAAGGAAACACGATTGTATAAAAAGTCCTGATCAATCCCGCGCCGTCCATCCTGGCGGCTTCCTCAAGCTCTTTCGGAATGGAAGAGCGGATAAACCCTGAATATAAGAAAACGGTCAGCGGCATATATGCAGCCGTATTAATGAGAATGGCTGCGGCATGCGTATTGATCAGCCCCGCATCAGCGACCATCTTGTATAAAGGAACCATGGAAGTCAAAGGCGGGATGATCATGATTGAAATCAAAAGGCCGAAGACGATTTTGTTCAGCTTTGTATTTCTTCTTGCGAGCGGGTATGCGGCAAGCGAACCCATGAAAATTAACAAAGCGGCGGAAACGGCTGTAATGATGATCGTGTTCAGAAAGGATTGCCCGAGAGAGGCACGTTCCCATGCTTCACGAAAATTCTGAAATGAAAAGACGGATGGCAGCGACCATTTTGAACTGTAGTCTCCTTTTGCTTTTAATGACGTGGTCAGCAAAATATAAAAGGGGACAATATGAACGCACGAGATAACGGCTGCCAACAGCGTAAAAATCCGCATTCGGGCTGTTTTCATGACATTTCCGTCTCCTTTCGCTTGAAATACACGAGAGCCGAAAAGCTGATGACAAGAATAATGACGGACATAAATACTCCTTGGGCGGCGGCATATCCCGCATCCTGCCGTTTAAAATATAAATCATACATAAACGTCGACATCGATTGAGAGGAATTGCCCGGCCCGCCTGCGGTCAGCGCGAAAATGACATCAAACAGCTTCAGCCCGCCGATGATATTGATGACCATGTTGATGGTGACAGCCGGCATCAATAAAGGCAGGGTGATGGTGAAAAACGGCTGAAGACCTCCCGCGCCATCCATTTTTGCGGCTTCGTAATAATCTTTCGGAATGCTTTGCAGCCCCGCCAAATATACAATCATCGCAATGCCTGCGTATTGATACGTGTTAATCATGACGATAATCCACGGGTTTGCCGCAGGGCTTGCCAAGGCGTTGACAGGACCGATTCCCAGTGCGCCAAGTACATCATTCAGCGCACCCCCGTCATATGAGAAAATAAAATACCAAATATATCCCATAATCAGCGGACTGATAATGACGGGCAAGTAGACGATCGTTCTTGTGAGCGCCTTCATTTTTAAGCTCTGATTCAAAAGCAGCGCATATAAAAGTCCGAGCATATTCTGAAAAAAAGTGCTTCCGATGCCGTAAAGCAAAGTGTTTTTCACAACAAGCCACGTGTCCGGATCTGTAAAAAGCCTTTTATATTGAGTGGCCCCCACCCATTGATACGTCTGTGAGAAGCCGTTCCAGTTTGTAAATGTGATAAAAGCGCCTTTGACAAACGGAAAAATCATGAAAATAAAAACCGTGGCAAGAGCGGGAACGTACATCCACCACAGTGACGCGGGTTTTACCGGCTTTTGATGTTGAAATCCTTGGGTTTCTCTTGCAAGATCACTCATTCTTTTTCAGCTCCCCGTGAATCAGATTGAAGCCGGAGCCGCTTATATTCCCTGCCGAGTTTCGCTGAAATTTCAGCGGGGGTTAAGATATCGGCCATCAGCTCCTGCCCGGCTGTTCCCATCACATCCCACATTCCGTTCGGCAAATAAAGGCGGTCAAAATAAGGCTGCACCTTAATATGCTGATAGCGCTTATAGTCATTTGCGTAGAAAATGTCCGTTTGCACATTCACTAATCCGGCCGGAAGCGAGGTCGCTTCGGCAATTGATTTTGCATGCTCGGGTCGGGCCATAAATGCGATAAACTGTTTCGCTTCTTCAAGCCGCGGGGAATCCTTGAATGCCGCCAGCGTGTAACGTTCGCCTCCGATCCAAACCGGCGCGTCTCCCTTGTGGACGGCCGGGGTCGGTATGATGCCGACTTTTACCTTCGGATTGATTTGAGCGACGTCTTGGCCGAGGGTGCCGCCCTGCAGCGTAAAGGCGATTTTGTTTTGCGCCATCAGTTCAATAAGCTGGGATCGTTTTGCCGTCACGGCATCTATATTGAGCAGGTTTTCCTTTTGCATCTCTTTCAGTTTGTCAGATAAATAGGTGAAGTGTGTCCAGCGGAAGGTTCCGTTTAACAGCTGTTTTTTGTAACGGTGTGCGGGATCTGTGATGAGAAGCGGTGCGGCGAATTGATCGTAATATTGGGCAAATGAGCTTTTCTCATAGCCGGCAAACCAGAAGGGGGTGACTGTTCCGCCGCTTTTTTCTTTAATCTGTCTCAGTGCCTTCATAAAATCATCCATTGTTTCCGGCGGTTTGATTCCGTATTTTTCCAACAACGTGCGGTTGTAGGCCAGTCCGTCCTTTGCCTGATTCAGAGGGAAGGCGTATATTCTGCCTTTGGCGTCTTTGAGCATGCTGTTTAAATTCGGATCGAGCCGCTTCGTCCAAGACATCCCGCTGAGGTCGGCGGTATATTCTCCGTAGCGGATTTTGGCCCAGCCGTGTGTGTCGAAAAGATCGGGCATGTCACCGGCCGCCATTCTGACCCTCATCATATTTTCGTAGTCATTGCCTGGGAAATGAACGTTTACTTGAATGTCCGGATGTTCTTTTTGGAATGAATCAGCCAACTTTCTGAATACGGCGCGTTCGCTGTCTGAGGATATTGTGGAATAGACTGTCAATGTTTTCTGCTTTTCTCCGGCGCCGCTCTGTTCTGCCGAGCAGCCGGGAAGTATCATGCAAGTAAAAGAAAGAAACAAAGCCAGTAAGCGTTTCATCTTTTCCTCCTTTAAATATGATATAAACGCTGCGGGACACGTCACCTCCTTTCTTGTGAGCCGCAGCTTTGTCTGACAATCAATGAAGTGGGGAGCGTCACGGCCAGCGGGACGGTTCTGCCGTTTAAACGGTCGAGAAGCAATTTGACACCCGTCCGGCCCATCTCTTCCGTGTATACTTTTACCGTTGATAACGGCGTGCTGGCGTATTCTGCCTCATCAATTCCGTTGAAGCTGACAACCGCCGTATCGCGCGGGACTTGAAGGCCGGCTTCCTGCAAGGCTTTTAAAGCGCCGACAGCCATCGAATCACTTGCGATAAAAAAGGCATCGGGGAGACTTCCGCCTTTGATGGCTTCATTCATCAGCCGGAACCCTTCGTGCATGCTGTATTCGCCGATCAGTACATGCTCCGGCTCGGCGCCGGCCATTTGTAAGAAAGCGGTCAGACGCTTATCCTCAATCGTTTTATTGCTGTTTACGCCGTCTATGACGGTATGCTCCCGCTCCCGGCCGCCGATATAACCTAGCCGCTGATAACCGAGCGACAGAAGATGTTCTATCGCTTTCTGCGCTGCGGCATAAAAATCCACGCTGACGGAATCGTAGCGGGCGGGATCGGGTGTGCCGTTAACAAATACCGCGTGCCTGAAAGCGGCGCTGATATTCGTAAGCGCCTCGTCTTGCAGGCTGCCGATGACGATCACGCCGTCCAGTTCGTGAAACATATGCTCTTGAAAAGAACCGAGATGGATAGAAGATGTGATAAAAACTTTTTGCCGAAAGCATTCTTCCTCAATGCCTTTTCGGATCGCCGAAAAATAAGGATCCTGCCGTTCTTCTTCCGGTGACAGACAGCTGACAACGCCGATCAGGGGCGCTGAATCGCTGCGGCTGCGGTTCTTCCGTTTTTTTGCCGACGGCTGATAGCCCAGCTCATCAGCGATTCTCAGAACTTTTTCTCTTGTTTCATCAGTCACGGCCAAAGAGTCATCCTTATTCAAAATTCTCGATACTGTCGCGCTGGATACAGATGCCTGTAAGGCAATATCTTTGAGACGGACCATTTTGCATCTCCTTTTTACTAAATATTTACTAAACAGAAATGACCTGGTTATTGTTAAAATGATATTATCATACGTGAGTAAGCGTTTTCAACAACTATTTTTGGTTGCTTTTAGTAAAAAAACAGTAAAAAAGAAAATCTGTTTTTCTCTATCATATTTCAATTGAATCGGAATAAATTGATAGAGAAAGGAGAGGGTGATGTGCTGAAGATAGCTGTTTTTGATGAGGAGCATGAAAAGGATCTGCAGACTGAAGTCAATACATTTTTAAAGGGGATTTCTGATGAACAGCTCGTTGATATTAAATATACGGTAGCGGCGGCCTGTGATCCTGAAGGTGAGCAGCTTTATTGTTTTTCCGCTCTCATTTTATACCGAAAATAAAAAAGCCCGGACGAAATGCCGGGCTTCTTTGTGCATTATGCTTTTTTGACGCGGGGGCTTCTCGGTTTTTGGTATTTCTCCGCTTGTTTGATTCCTTTTCTCTCGCTCGCTAATGACTTGTACAGAGACACGATCATCAGAAGGATCACGACTGAAAACGGAACCGCGGCGAGAATGGCCGTGTTTTGCAGTGCGGCCAGACCGCCGGAATATAATAATACCGCTGCCACGGCGGACTGGATGATGCCCCAGATGATTTTCACCCGGTTTGAAGGGTCTAATGAGCCGTAAGACGTTTGCATTCCAAGCACAAATGTCGCTGAATCCGCTGATGTAATAAAGAATACAGCGATCAGAACAAGCGTTAATACGGATGTCACCATTGTCAGCGGATAGTGGCTGAGTGCGCCGAACAGCATCGTATCCGTTGACATTCCCGCGACATTGAATACGCCTTTCTGCTGAAGATCCATCGCGGATACACCGAAGATCGCAAACCATAAGAAAGCCAATATACAAGGTGTCACCAACACCCCGATTAAAAATTCCCGGATCGTCCGGCCCCTTGATACACGGGCGATAAAAATGCCGACAAACGGCGACCAGGATATCCACCAGGCCCAATAGAAAATGGTCCAGCTGTTAATCCATTCGCGTTTTTGGGGATCATTCGGAGACAAGCGAAAGCTCATCTGCACGATATTTTGGATGTATTGGCCGATAGAATCGGTAAATGAGTTCATAATCAGCACCGTCGGGCCTGCAATGAGCATAAAGATCATTAAAATACCCGCGAGCGCCATGTTGGTATTGCTTAAGTATTTAATCCCTTTGCCGATTCCGCTCCACGCAGAAATCAAAAATAACACGGTCACGACAGCGATCAGGATCAGCTGAATGGAAAATGTTTTCGGAATGCCGAATAAATAATGCAGACCGCCGTTGATCTGAGTCGCTCCGAGCCCTAAGCTTGTCGCCACACCGACAACGGTCGCAAACACCGCGATACAGTCAATCGCTTTGCCGATCGGCCCGTTTACTTTATCGCCCAAAAGCGGTGTCAGTGTGCTGCTGATCAAACCGGGCGCGTCTTTTCTGAATTGAAAATATGCGATACATAAAGCGACGACCGCATAGATGGCCCAAGCGTGCAGCCCCCAGTGGAAAAATGTGTACCGGAGCGCATCACGAAATGCTTGGGGCGTTTCTGTTTCACCTGAGGGAGAGCTGATGGCGTAATGGCTGATCGGTTCCGCAGCCCCGTAAAATACCAAACCGATTCCCATGCCTGCGCTGAAAAGCATGGCAAACCATGATAATAAGCCGAATTCCGGTTTTTCCCCGGGTTTTCCGAGTTTTATTGTGCCGATCGGACTCACAATGAGAAAGAGACAGAAACCGACAAATATAGAAACGACCAGCAGATAATACCAGCCGAAAGAATCCGTAATAAATTTTTGTGCCGTATCAGTGACTTGCTGCAGGCTGTCAGGAGAAATGGCCCCCCATAAAACCGCAGCTGCTGTGATGACAATCACAATCCAAAAAACACTGGAGATGTTCTTCTTCAAACGTTCTCACCCTCTGACTATTTTTTTCAATACGCCATTTTGTTTTAGTGTGGTCGTACGATTACAGATCATTCCTTTCTTCCTATTCCCTCAATCAGGTGAAACAAAACGCAGAAAACTCTATCATGTTTTTGGTCAATTATCAACGGGGACGCTCAGGTAAATGCGCTTTAAACCATTTAGAGCGAGCGTGAGAAACGTCCTGCATTCAAACCGGCGAGACGACCCGTGACAAAGGCTGAAGTGATATTGTAGCCCCCGGTATAGCCGTGAATGTCGAGTATTTCTCCGCAAAAATATAAGCCTTCCATTTTTTTAGACGCCATTTGTTTCGGCTCAATCTCTTTTACGGAAACACCTCCGCCTGTGACAAACGCTTTGTCCAAAGAAAGCGTTCCGTCAGCGGCAACCGTAAATTGTTTGCAGTCTTTGACAAAAGCCCTGAATTGATCCTTCGGCAGTTCCGTAAAGCTTGTCTGCGGATCAAGACCGTTCCGTTCCAGAAGAAAAAGCAGGTACCGTTCCTGCATCCACGGCTTCAGCGCGTTTTTGAGCGCTTTTTTCGGTGCGTCTTTCAGTTCCTTGTGCATCTTTTGAAATAACTCTTCCTCGTTGATGCCGGGAAACAGATCGATGCGGAGTTTGACCTCTGGCTGCTTTTTCAGTTCTTTGACGACAAACTGGCTGCAGCGGAGAATGGCGGGGCCTGACAAGCCGAAATGGGTAAACAGCATGTCCATCACGTGTGTGACGATTGGTTTTCCTTTTTTATTCAGGACGCTGACGGCCGCGTTTCTAAGAGACAGCCCCTGAAGTGTTTTTTGTTTAATAAACGGTTCTGACGACGTAACCGGCACTTCCGTCGGAAAGAGTTCGGTCACGGTATGACCAGCCGCTTCCGCCCATGCATAGCCGTCTCCGGTGCTGCCGGTATGCGGGACTGATTTTCCGCCGACCGCGATAATGACGGCGTCTGCGTTAATGTGTTCGTCATTGTTTGTCGTAATGCCTGCTGTCCTGCCGTTCTCGTACCGCACTTCTTTGATTTTTTCATTTGTGCGGATGGTGACATTCAGTTGTTTTAATCGGTTCAAAAGCGCATCGACAACGCTTTGCGCTTTGTCCGTCACCGGGAACATGCGCCCGTGGTCTTCTTCTTTCAGCTGAATGCCGAGTTTTTCAAAAAAGGCGATGATATCTTCATTATTAAATTCGGAAAACGCGCTGTATAAAAAGCGGCCGTTGCCGGGGATGTGTTTGATGATTTCTTCAACGGGGAGGCGGTTGGTCACGTTGCAGCGCCCGCCGCCGGAAATCGCCAGCTTCCGTCCCAGCTTGTTTCCTTTATCGATTAATAATACGTCCGCCCCTTCTTCGCCTGCGGCAATCGCAGCCATTAAACCGGACGGACCGCCGCCGATCACAATCACGTCATAATGTTTCATATTTCATCAACAACTTTCTTTTTCACGTATAATAGGCGGAAATGTCCGCTTTCTGCTATTATAGCGAAAGAAAGGGAATCCTTAAACGTATTTTGTTTTTTTAAAGGGTTTTCCCAAAAAGTTTCCCGCTGTAATTATTACCGTCTAATTGCCCAGTTGTGTTAAAATAGAAAAGTTGAATCTTCGTAGAAAATGGTGATGAGGAAACATGTCAAGCAAATTGTTAAGGGGCACGTTCGTGCTGACGCTCGGCACCTATATATCGCGGATTTTAGGGATGATTTATCTGATCCCGTTCGGAGCGATGGTCGGAGCGACGGGCGGAGCTTTGTTTCAATACGGATATAATCAATATACACTGTTTTTAAACATTGCCACGATGGGATTTCCCGCCGCGGTTTCAAAATTTGTCTCGAAATATAATTCCAAGGGAGACTATGAGACGAGCAGGCGGATGCTGAGAGCGGGAATGTCGGTTATGCTCGTAACCGGGATGATCGCTTTTTCAATTCTTTATATTTCGGCGCCGTTTTTTGCGGAAACATCTCTCGGCGGCACGAGTAACAACGGACTTACGATTGACCACGTCGTTTATGTCATCCGGATGGTCAGTCTGGCACTTTTGGTCGTGCCGATTATGAGTCTTGTGCGCGGTTTTTTCCAAGGTCACCAGATGATGGGGCCGACAGCCGTTTCACAGGTTGTGGAGCAGCTTGCCCGGATCATCTTTTTATTGGGCGCAACGTATTTGATTTTAAGAGTGATCAACGGCGGCCTTGTCATCGCAGTCGGATACGCGACTTTCGCGGCGCTGATCGGATCATTCGGAGGGCTTGTCGTCCTTTATATTTACTGGAATAAGCGGAAGGGCGATCTCCTGGCGATGAAGCCGAATCTCGTCCCGTCTGCGAACTTAAGTTATAAAAAAATGTTCATTGAGCTTTTCAGTTATGCCGCTCCTTACGTATTTGTCGGACTGGCGATTCCTTTGTATTCATATATCGATACGAATACGTTTAATAAAGCGATGATTGCGGCGGGCCATAAGGATATCAGCCAGGACATGCTTGCGATTGTCACCCTTTATGTGCCGAAGCTTGTCATGATCCCGGTTTCTCTGGCGACCGCTTTCGGTCTGACGCTGATTCCGACGATTACTGAATCGTTTACGAGCAGGAATTATAAGCTTTTGAACCAGCAGATTAACCAGACGATGCAAATCATTCTGTTTTTGGTTATTCCCGCCGTTGTCGGGATGTCCGTGTTATCGGGTCCGGCCTATACGTTCTTCTACGGCTCTGAAAGTCTTCGCCCGGATATCGGACAGGATATATTGTTCTGGTACGCGCCTGTCGCGATTCTGTTTTCTCTGTTTACCGTAAACGCCGCGATCCTGCAAGGGATTAATAAACAGAAATTTGCTGTCGTGAGCCTTTTCATCGGCGTCATTATAAAAGTGGTGCTGAACGTGCCGCTGATCAAGCTGTTTCAGGGAGACGGGGCCATCCTGGCAACGGCGCTCGGTTATATCGCTTCTCTTCTGTACGGTTTTATCATGATTAAGCGCCATGCGGGCTATTCGTATACGGTACTTATAAAACGGGTCATTTTAATCGCAGTCCTGTCCGTCGTGATGGGAGTCGCGGTCAAGCTGACTCAATGGCTGCTCAGCTTCTTTGTAACATACCAAAGCGGCCAGGTGCATGCGGCGATTGTCGTCTTTGTCTGCGCCGCTGTCGGCGGTGCGGTGTACATGTTTGCCGCGTACCGAATCGGATTTTTACAGAAAATGTTTGGAAACCGTCTGCCCCGCGTTTTGAGAAGAGGCAGGCATTCCGCCCATTAAGAATAATGAATAGTCCGCTTATCGCGGGCTTTTCTTTTTAAAGGAGAGGATCAGGATGAGACTTGATAAGCTGCTCGCCAACAGCGGATTCGGCTCAAGAAAAGATGTGAAAAAAATCGTCAAGGCTGGGGCTGTCATGATTGACGGGGAGCCGGCGAAAGATGTGAAAACCCATGTCGATCCGGAAAAACAGGACATCACGGTATACGGAGAGCCGGCAGATTATCGTGAATTTATTTATGTCATGATGAATAAGCCGCAAGGAGTGCTGTCCGCTACCGAAGACAGCCGCCAGCAAACGGTGGTTGATCTGCTGACGCCTGAAGAACAGCGATTTGAACCGTTTCCGGCGGGACGTCTTGATAAGGATACGGAAGGCTTTTTGCTTCTGACCAATGACGGGCAGCTCGCTCATCGCCTGCTTTCTCCGAAAAAGCATGTGCCTAAAACATATGAGGTCCGGTTAACTTCACCTCTGTCACCGGAAGACATCGTTCATCTGGAAAGAGGCGTCGTCATTGAAGGAGGCTATAAGACGAAGCCGGCAGCCGTTGAAATCATTACAGAAAGTCCGGATGAAACGGTGATTCACTTGACCATTACAGAAGGCAAATATCATCAGGTGAAGCTGATGGCAAAGGCTGTCGGAAATGAAGTGGCTTATTTGAAGCGGCTTTCGATGGGGGCTGTTTCTCTTGACCCGGATCTTAAACCGGGAGAATTCCGCGAGCTGACTGAAGAGGAGCTCGAAACGCTGAGAGGCGCTGAAGTGTAATCAATATCAGAAAAGCCCAAAACAGATTTGTTTTGGGCTTTTTATATAGAGGAACAAAAAACAAGGCAAAGACGCTGCTTTGCCTTGCAGCATGTCAGGCCGAAAAGGGCCTTATGTAATTGTTCGCTTAAGATGTAATTTTCACTTTTTTTCGTGTTGTCTCCCACTTGCCTCGGCTAGGACTATGAACAAGATCATTGTATGCTAACACATTTAAGTCTCGCTGAATGGTTCTAGGTGTAATGCCGAATTCATCAACCAGTTCCTGTGTTGTCACAAGGCCTTTTTCCTGGATGAACATGTAAACTGATTTAATCCGAGTCAGCATACGATTTGTTGAAGGTTTCAAAAAACCACTCCCTATCATAAGATCGGATGGACTTGATATACCACAACTTTCGACTCTAAAACTTCGTACGAATAAGCAACAAAGGATGACATTCTGTTTTTTCTCTTTTAACTGCCTCCATTATACACGATATGGACGACATGAATCTAGGAATAAGCGCAGATAATTTTTTCCAAATGGGTGCCGCCTTGGTGCATTACTATGTCCGGTCCGCTTTTATTATTATGGAAACTGAAACTTTTTTTATACATGTCCGTATGAAAACGGGGGAGTGAGAAGTTTGGGAGAATTATTGAATGCAAACATTGTCTGCGCCGGTTATGCTGACAGGCCGAAGGTGATTTCTGATGTATCTCTGACAGTCAACGCTGGTGAAATTGCCGGTTTAATCGGAGCGAACGGCGCGGGGAAAAGTACAGTGATAAAGGCGGTTCTCGGGCTGTCCCGGGATATAGAAGGCGATATTGAGTGGAATGATTCCTCTTATGCTTACATACCGGAGCGTCCGAGTTTTTACGATGAACTGACGCTTTGGGAGCACCTCGAGCTGACCGGGTCATTGCGGGGTATAGAAGGGGAAGAATGCCGTGAGCGGGCAGGGCGGCTGCTTGAAGAGTTTTCGCTGACGTCTGTAAAACATGATTTGCCTTCCGGCTTTTCAAAAGGGATGCAGCAAAAATTGATGCTCATACAGGCATTTTTGGCGAAGCCGGATATTTACATCATTGATGAGCCTTTTATCGGACTTGATCCGATCTCAACGAAGCTGTTTACCGACATGCTGATTGCTGAGAAAGAAAGGGGCGCGGGGATTTTGATGTGCACTCATGTTCTGGATACGGCGGAAAAAATCTGCGACCGGTTTTATTTGCTGGATCAGGGCGCTCTGCTTCTTCAAGGCACGTTAGAGGAGCTTCAGGAAAAAACGGGGAGCCGTTCACTGCTGGATTGCTTTTATTCAGCGGTTCGGAGCAGTCAGCGATGACCGGGCGGGCTTTGTTTTTTCAAAGGCTGTTTCATTATTGGCGGTATCAATGGAAGGTGTTCCAGACGGTCATTGATTGGACGGTCGCGCTGTATATCGTTCTTCCCGCTGCCGCATTTGCCGTTTATCAATATGCTGATTGGCTGAACGGCAGGGGGCTTCTTAATGGAGCGGCAGGAGTATTAGGATGGGGCTGGCTGTATGTATTCAGTGCCCTGCTGTTGTGCACGGGTTTTATTCATACCTTTTTGCTGGAAGCGGATCACGTATTTTTGGTGCATGCAAAACATCTGATGCAAAAGCTGAAACGGTACGCGCTTTTGTATTCGATGTTCCTTTCCCTTATCAAATGGGGTGCGCTTGCCGTAGTGTTATTTCCCTTATGGCTCCAATACGGTGACTGTACCTTACCGGCATATTCAGGTATGTTTTGCTGTCTGTTCGGTTTCCATACTGCAATATTAGCGGTGCACCGGCACAGAAAAAACAGCAGGCGGACATTCGGGAATCAGGCGGCGGGCTGGCTGAAAGTGATGGTTCTGATGGCGGGTGCGTTTTTTATGATCGTCTTTGCCGCCGAATGGTATTGGCTTTGGCCGGCGGGCTGTATATTGTTCATCTGTTCCGCTCTTTTGACTTGGAAAGGGACGGAGACATTATCAGCCTTTGAGGAAGAAGTGCTTGAGGAGAACAGGCGCAAGCTTTCATTCGCGGCCTCTGTTTTGATGCTCAGCCATGATGTGCAGCTCCCGAATGGTAAAAATAAAGGGCGGAGCAAGCCGTTTTTATATCCCGGCTCAAAGCACATCTTTACAAAACGGTCGGCGTATACGGCGTGGAAAGAATTGTTCTTTAAAGTGCTGATCCGAAACGGCGGGTATCTCCGGCAGCTTTACCTTTTAACCGCGGCTTTTACGGCTCTTATTCTCGTTCTTCCGCTCTTAGTGAAGCCGGCAGTCCTTATTTTATTTGCGATCGTCAGCCGCTATGCCGCGTCGCTTTTATTTGACCGGATCACGGATAAACCGGTTTTAAGCGGTATCAAGAGAGACAGTGATGATTATTTCCGGGCGCGAAACAGCGCATTAACCGTCATTCAAATCATCTGTTCCGCCTGGTGTCTCATTGCCGCGATTCTTTCCGTTCTTTATATGTGAAAATCCCTTTCCGAAAAAGGAAAGGGATTTTTCTTAATGTCCGTTCAAAATAAAAAGCTGAATAAAAAACAGTACGGCGAAGATGATGACTAGAGGATGGATTTCGCGCCATTTTTTCTTAGCTGCTTTAACAAGCGGATATGAAATGAAGCCAAGTGCGATTCCGGTTGAAATACTGGACGTTAAAGGCATCGCCAAAATGACGAGAAAGGCCGGGAACGCTTCATCAAGCTCATTCCAGCGGATATTCGATACCGCACCCATCATCAGGCTGCCGACAATAATCAGAGCCGGTGACGTAATCGCGGACACTTCCGATAATACGCTGACAAGCGGGCTGAAAAACATGGAAACGGCAAACATAACGGCAATCGTCAGCGCCGTCAGACCCGTTCTTCCGCCGGCCGCCACACCTGCTGAAGATTCAACGAACGCGGTCGTCGGGCTGGTGCCGAAGATGCTTCCCACCGTCGTAGCGGTCGAATCAGCCAACAGCGCTCTTCTGGCATTCGGCAGCTGATTGTTTTTGATCAATCCCGCTTGTTCGGCGACACCGATCATGGTGCCGGTCGTGTCAAAAATCGTAACGAGAAGAAAAGAAAACACAACGGCGTACAGACCGTGATGCACGACATCCCCGAGGGCACCGAACGGATTTGTGATCAAAAGCCCCTCCGGCAGGTGCGGGAAGGACATGAATCCTTTCGCGAAATGAATCTGTCCGGTCAAAAAGGCAATGACGGCGGTCAGCGCCATTCCGATGAACAGAGCCCCGTTTACATTCAGCACCATCAGTACAATACTGATGATAAGTCCGATAAGCGTTAAAATGACGGCGGGCGAATGAAGATCGCCGAGTGCGACCAGATTAGATTTATCAGCCGTGATGATTCCGGATTGGCGTAAGCCGATAAAAGCAATAAATAAGCCGATGCCGGTCGTAATTCCGTATTTTAAATTGTCCGGAATCGCTTCTATAAGTTGTTTTCTTAAAGGCGTTAACGATAAAATAATAAAGATGACTCCCGCGATAAAAACGGCGCTGAAAGCCGTCTGATACGTAATGCCGCTGCCTGTGCCGACAACGTGAAAGGCAAGATACGCGTTTAAGCCCATGCCGGGGGCAATGGCGATCGGAAAATTCGCAGCGAGAGCCATCCATAAAGTTCCGACAATGGAAGCGATAATCGTCGCGGTGAACACCTGGTCAAACGGAATTCCCGCATTGGAAAGGATCACCGGATTGACGACAATGATATACACCATTGTGAAAAAGGTGGTCAATCCCGCGGTAATTTCTCTTTTTATTGTCGTTTGATGCTTGTCGAGATGAAACATAAGTACCTCCAATGACGAACATTTTTTCAAAACATCATCTATATTATTCGTTTTATCGACATTTTGCAAGTCTTTATCAAGAAAGGGGATTTGTGATGAACTGGGAAGTTGAAGTCATCAGAAACAAAGAAGATCTGATCCGTGACACGCAGAAGTTTTTGCAGATCAACAGCGTAATGGACGAAACAACAGCCGGTCCCGGCCGGCCGTTTGGAGAAGGCGTCAATGCCAGCCTGACGTCACTGCTGGAATTCGGTGAAAAAGAAGGTTTCACCGTAAAGAATCTTGACGGCTATGCGGGCCATATTGAATGGGGAACGGGTGACGAAATCGTCGGCGTTCTGTGCCACGTCGATGTCGTTCCGCCCGGAGACGGCTGGACGAGCGATCCGTTTTCAGCCGATATCAGGGACGGCCGGATATATGCCAGAGGCGCCATAGATGATAAAGGGCCGACAATGGCGGCGTTTTATGCGCTGAAAATCGTCAAAGACATGCAGCTTCCTTTATCCAAACGCGTGAGAATCATCATCGGGACGGATGAAGAAAGTGATTGGAGATGCGTGGATCACTACTTCAAACACGAAAAAATGCCTGACATCGGCTTTGCTCCTGACGCAGATTTTCCGATCATTAACGCGGAAAAAGGAATTATAGATGCGTCACTGCGCATTGCAAAAAGCGCTTCTGACAAAGATGCAAAAAACGAGCTTCTGTCATTCCGTTCAGGACTGCGCTTGAACATGGTGCCGGATGCGGCTGAAGCGGTTATTGAAGGGAACGGTCTTGATGCCGTGCACGCATATTTCAGCAAATGGCTTGAGCGGTCAAAAACACAAGGTGAAGCAGTTTCGGAAAATGGAAAACTGACGCTTCGGGTATACGGAAAATCATGCCATGCGATGGAACCGGATAATGGTGTCAATGCCGGCTTAAAGCTTGCTGAATGCCTTAATGGAACAGAGCTGGATGGAGCCGGAAAGCACTTTGTCAAAACCGTCAGTGACTATTTTTCAAATGATACACGAGGCAAAAAGCTGAAAATTGATTGCAGGGATGACATCAGCGGAGAGCTTACATTGAATGTCGGCACCTTTACATACAGAAAGGGTGAGGAAGGAGAACTCGGCATCAACATCCGTTATCCCGTCACTTCAGACAGCAAAGTCATCCGTGATGCTTTTACGTCTGCTGAAGAATTCCGGCTTGAAGAATTTAAAGACAGCAAACCGCACCACGTTTCTGCCGATCATCCGCTCGTAAAGACGCTTCAAAAGGTTTACGAAGGACAGACGGGAAAGAAAGCGGATCTGATTTCAATCGGCGGAGGAACGTATGCGAGATCCCTTTCGGCGGGCGTCGCGTTCGGGCCGCTGTTCCCCGGCCGGCCTGACAGCGCGCATCAAAAGGATGAGTACATTGAAATCGATGACCTTCTCCGGTCAACCGCTTTATACGCCGAAGCCATTTATGAGCTTGCCAAGTGATAATAAAAAGGGACGCCGAAAGCGGCATCCCTTTTTATCATTCAAATGACCATAGATCCGTTGATAAATAACGTTCTCCCGTATCGGCCGTCATACAGATGACGATCTGTTCGGAAGGGAGGCGTTTTGCGGTTTCAATGGCGGCGAAGCAGGCGGCGCCTGAAGACGGGCCGACGAGTATACCTTCTTCCCGGGCCAGACGCCGTGTTGTCGTATACGCATCTTCATCAGATATTTTCATGATTTCATCGTAAACGTCCTGATTCAGTATGCCGGGAATAAATCCGGGGCTTGTCCCGACAAGCTTATGAGCGCCGGGTTTTCCGCCAGACAGGACGGGGGAACCCGCCGGCTCGGCGACATGAACAATCATATCCGGGAAAAGCTCCTTCAGCGTTTCTCCGGTTCCGGTAATGGTTCCGCCCGTTCCCGCCGTTGCCACAAAAGCACCGAGCGGTCTGTTGAGCTGCTGAACGGCCTGATAGATTTCAATGGCGGTCGTTTTTCGGTGGGCATCTGGATTTGCGCCGTTATCGAATTGCATCGGGATAAAACTTCCCGGAATCTGTTCGGCGAGTTCTTTCGCTTTTTTGATGCTGCCGGGCATTCTTTCCGCCCCCGGTGTTAACACAACCTCCGCGCCGTACGCTTTCAGGAGGTTGATGCGTTCTTTCGTCATCGTGTCAGGCATGACGAGGATTGCCTTGTAGCCGCGCGCCGCCGCGTTCATCGCCAGGCCGATGCCTGTGTTGCCGCTTGTCGGTTCGATGATGACAGAGCCAGGTTTTAAATGCCCGCTGTTTTCCGCTTCAATGATCATATTGTAAGCCGCTCTGTCTTTGACACTGCCGCTCGGGTTAAACGATTCTAATTTTAAATAGACCTGTGCTGCATGTTCTGGCTGAAGGCGATTGAGCTTTACGATCGGTGTGCCGCCGATCAGCTCCGCCGTGCTGTTTACGATTTTCAAGGCCGGCTCATTCCTTTCTGTATAAAACGTTCGGTACATAATATCCTATCATAATGAGCGGACAGGGTTCTCCTCTCCGCTTATCCGTTTTATAATAACACCATAACCAAAGAGGGGGAGATCCTCGTATGAAAGCTTCATTTCCGCATTATTTTATCGGCATTCCGATTCCGGCTGACATTGCTGAACCGATTTGGGAAGCAGCCAAAAAGGAGCCGGCGTTGTCATTCAAAAAATGGGTGCACCCGCATGACTATCATATTACACTCATTTTTCTCGGAGCCGCGGGTGAAGAACGGCTTGCGAAATTATCGTCTCTGCTCGCAGATGCTGCGTCGGCAGCGCAGCCGTTTACCGTACAGTTTCAGCATCTGGATACTTTCGGCGACCGCAGACAGCCGAGAGTGCTTCACCTTGAGCCCGAACGGAATGAACTGCTCTTTGATTTGCGGGAAAAAACAAAAGAGGCTGTTTTGAAAGCCGGTTTTCAAGTGGAAAAACGGCCGTATCACCCTCATATGACGATGGCGCGGAAGTGGGCGGGAGACCGGCCGTTTCCTGACGATGTGCCGTTTGAAAGCGGCAGGGTGCAAAGTGCCGTCAGCCGGTTTTCCCTGTTTCAGACCCATCTTGACCGGTCGCCTAAATACGAAGAAATCGCACAGTTTCAATTGACATAAACAAATATTCGGAGTGGAGAAATCACATGGCACAGATCATCAAAATTCACGACTGCATATCCAGATATGAACTTGATCCATATCATTATATGAACCAGTTTATCCGGCTGAAGAAAGAACGCTGGGAGGCGCTTCTTGAAGCGTTTGACCGGATGACGGAAGAAAAAGAAACGGAAACGGCTGCAGGCGGGGAAACCGATCAAGCGCCGGCCAGGAAAAAATTTTTCTTGAAAAAGAGAAAAGAAGAAAATACGGCCGATATAAATGAAAAGAGGCACCAATGGTTTGATGAGCCGGAGGGAGAAGAGGCGCTGTTCGGGAATCTTCCGTCTCAAAAATCTGAGCTCGCGCCTTTTTTCAAAGATCAGCTGTATGACTTTCAATTAAAATGGGCGAGCTCCACGCTTTCTCAAAAGTCTGAGCTTTCGCAGGCGGTCAAAAGGGACAGGATGTTAAAAATGCTGGCTCAAAAGCTGCCCGATTCCTATTTTGTGATGTATCATCCGGTTCTGCAAATTCAGCAGGCGTCCGTCGAACTGAGCATGATCATCATCTCGCCGCTGGAGATTTTCTGCGCCGCTTTTATGGAAGCGGAAGAGGACAGCGTATATATCGGATCAAAACACCGTTTTTGGGAAGAAAGAGGCTCCGGCAGCACGCGCCAAGTATTGAATCCGTCTCTCAGCCTGCACCGGACGGGCTCGGTCGTTTCGCAAATCGTAAAAGAAAAGCAGGCCGACATTCCCGTGCGGAAGCTTTTGCTCAGCAGAACGTCTTATATTGATTACCCGGAGCCGCCGTACGGGCTGGAAATAGCTGATAAACGGACTGCCGCAGAGTGGCTGGAAAAGCAGCAGAAAAATACGGCGCCGATCAAGCACCACCAGCTGAAGGCGGCGAAGGCTCTTTTGTCTTACGGCTTGAGCGATTCAAGCCGGAGACAGGAATGGCTTGATTAAAACGGACGTTTGCCGGCTGTCTCTTCATCTATGAAGCAGGTGAAAACAAACGATGAGTCAATGGTTTTTTATTATTAATCCGGTCTCAGGAGGCGGGCGGGGCCGGCGTGTCTGGAAATCAGTTCAAAAAGAGCTGACCAGGCGCGGGGTCAGCCACCGCTCTTTTTTGACCGGGCATCCCGGACATGCGGAGGTGCTGGCGAGACAGATTTCAATGATGCAGGATCATAAGCTTAAGCGGCTGTTCGTCATCGGCGGTGACGGGACGATGCATGAAGTCATTAACGGACTGAAAGGAACGGATCAGATTGAGCTGACCTTTGTGCCTGCCGGTTCGTACAATGACTTTTCGAAAGGGCTCGGTATTAAGAAGTCGGCGCTCCTCCAAGAAATCAAAAGTCTGCACCGCCCGCTCACACGGAAATTTTTTGCGGGAAACATCAACTTTTTTCATGACAAAGCGCAATCACTTTATTTTATTAACCACCTGTCTGTCGGCTTCGATGCCTCAGTTTTGAAGGCAGCCGCGAATTTTCCGTTTTCGCGCGTTCTTCGGTTTTTGCGTCTCGGCTTTGTGATTTACCCGCTCGCGCATTTACATACGGCCACGGGGTTTCAGCCGTTCAGATTTGTTTGTAAGGCAGACGGCCAGAGGCATGAATTCCGCAATGTCTGGTTTGTCATTGCGGCTAATCACCCTTATTACGGAGGCGGCATGAAAGCGGCGCCTTCAGCAAATCCCCGTCAAAACCATTTTGATATTGTCATCGCAGAAAACCTGTCCTTTTTCTCGCTGTATCGTTTTTTATGGGCGATGAGCTTCGGCCGGCATATCAAAATGGAAGGAGTGACGATGATAAAGGGGAAGGAATTCGTTTTTGAAACAGATGGGAAAATTCCGTTTCACGCTGACGGCGAGCTGATCGGAACGACGCCGTTTCGGCTTATGCCGGGCGGTACGCCGCTGAAAATAAAAACATAATAAACAAATGAAACCCGTCACATGTTTCACGGCAAAGAGCGGTTCGCGGCATAAATCTTCAGAATTCACAGGTGTTCTTGCTAGTTTTGCTTGACGAAGTTTGTGCTGTAGCGCTAAAATTTATAGGACGGCTATTGATTAGCATATGAGACTCTCAATAGCTGTCTTTTTTATTCTCATGAAATTGTTTATGACAGGCCGCTCCGCCAATAGTGAAAGGCTGGAGGCCTATTCTAAAATATTTTAAGAAATGATGGGTTGAACATTGATATGAACTGGTTGGGACAATTACTAGGTAGCGATTGGGAGATCTTCCCCGCCGGAGGAGCTACAGGAGATGCATATTATGCGAAACATAACGGCCAACAGCTTTTTTTAAAACGTAATAGCTCGCCCTTTTTAGCCGTGTTATCCGCCGAAGGCATTGTTCCGAAGCTGGTTTGGACGAAACGGATGGAAAACGGAGACGTCATTACGGCTCAGCATTGGATGGCGGGCAGGGAGCTGAAGGCAAAGGATATGAGCGGACGCCCGGTGGCTGAGCTGCTCCGCAAAATCCACACATCAAAAGCTTTGCTCGACATGCTGAAAAGATTGGGAAAAGAACCGCTTGATCCGGGCGCCCTTTTGTCGCAGCTGAAGCAGGCCGTCTTTGCCGTGCGGCAATTTTCGCCGCTTATTCAGGAAGGCCTTGCTTATTTGGAAGCTCATGTGGATCAGGTGCAATTCGGTGAAAAAGTCGTTTGCCATTGTGATGTGAATCATAATAACTGGCTTCTGTCTGAAGACAACCAGCTGTATTTAATAGATTGGGACGGCGCCATGATAGCCGATCCGGCCATGGATCTCGGCCCTTTATTGTATCATTACGTCGAAGAGCCAGCGTGGGACAGCTGGCTTGGGATGTACGGCATGAAGCTCACGGAAGGGCTTCGGCTGAGGATGGCGTGGTACATGTTATCGGAGACCATCACCTTCATCGCCTGGCACAAATCAAAAGGAAACGACAAAGCGTATCATGATGCCATGGAAGAGCTTCATGCCCTGATGAAGCGGATTGTCAAGTAGTCAGGAGTACGAATCCATCTGCTCCACCCATTGGGACAAATGGTTTTGGTGCTCCTGAATATGCGTGTCGATGGAATCGGCCGTGATGCCGGACTGGCTGTAGCGGTAGACATCCTCGAGCACGTTTTTTATATTTGAATCAAGCCCGGTGTTGGCCATCAGTGATTTGATGACGCGCTCCAGCTGTTCATACTCGGCAACCGTGCCGCAGCAATCCAATTGATGGTCGGCCAGTATGTCCTTTAATAACCGGACCTGATGTTCGCTTGTTAAGCCCATGATTCATATACACATCCTTTCTGTGTCATACATTGTGCAAAGCGGTGCGGTTTTATGCATCACATGAGTGTTCCGGACCGGGGAGCCTCTTTTTTTATGCAGCCGGCGCTTTTAAAAGGCGCTTGCGGCTCTTTATGTTTCATGGTATGTTGTTACTCGAAATTATAGATAGAGGTGTCAATCATATGAGAATGCGCCATAAACCTTGGGCGAATGATTTTCTGGCAGAAAACGCTGACATCGCCATCAGTGACCCGGCCCAGTATAAAGGGCGGTGGAACACGGTCTTTGGCAATGACAACCCGATCCATATTGAAGTCGGTACGGGAAAAGGGCAGTTCATTTCAGGAATGGCCAAGCAGAATCCGGATATCAACTATATCGGGATTGAGCTGTTTAAAAGCGTCATCGTCACTGCCGTCCAAAAAGTAAAGGACAGCGGGGCTCACAATGTCCGTTTGTTAAATATAGACGCGGAAACACTGAATGACGTATTTGAACGGGGAGAAATCAAGCGCGTATATTTAAACTTTTCTGACCCGTGGCCGAAAAACCGCCACGAAAAGCGCCGTTTAACATTTAAAACGTTCTTGAAAAAATACGAAGAAGTGATGGGCGAAACAGGTGAGATTCATTTTAAAACCGATAACCGCGGTTTATTCGAATACTCTCTGAAAAGCTTTTCCGAATACGGCCTGCTTCTGACGGAAGTCAGCCTTGATCTGCACAACAGCGATCCGAAGGGCAATATTATGACAGAATACGAAGAAAAATTCTCCGCGCTCGGCCAGCCGATTTACCGGGCCGAAGTAGAATGGAGAACAAAAGACAGACTCTGATGCGGGAGTCTGTTTTTTTATGCCGCCATTTGCTACCATTACATCAGGAGGGATAAAGATGGAGACATTGAATATTGGGAATATTTCATTAACATGGCTGGACGGCGGTGTAACGCATATGGACGGCGGAGCGATGTTCGGCGTTGTCCCGAAGCCTTTATGGTCGAGAAAATACCCCGTAAATGACAAAAACCAGATTGAATTAAGAACAGACCCGATTCTGATCAGAAAAAACGGCCTGAATATATTGGTTGACGCGGGTATCGGCAGAGGGAAATTCTCTGATAAACAAAAAAGGAATTACGGCGTAACACAGGAATCCAATCTGAAACAATCTCTTCGTGAACTCGGGCTTTCCTGTGAGGACATTCATATTGCCGCGATGACCCATCTTCATTTTGACCATGCATGCGGCCTGACGGAGTACAGCGGAGAGGAGCTTGTCTCTGTTTTCCCGAATGCCCGCATTATCACTTCTGCGACAGAGTGGCGCGAAATGAGAAATCCTAATATCAGATCGAAAAATACATATTGGAGAGAAAATTGGGAGGCGGTACAAGATCAGGTCGAAACCTTTGAGAACGAGTATCAGCTGACAGAAGGCATTACGATGCACCACACCGGCGGCCACAGCGACGGCCACAGCGTCATCGTCTTAGAAGACGAAGGGGAAACGGCTGTGCATTTTGCCGACCTGATGCCGACGAACGCGCATAAAAATCCGTTATGGGTGCTGGCCTATGATGATTATCCGATGACTTCCATTCCGCAAAAGCAGAAATGGCAGACGTTCGCGGCAGAAAAAGACGCCTGGCTGATTTTCTATCACGACGCGATTTACAGAGCGGTAAAATGGGGAGAAGACGGCGAAGTGGCTGCATCTGTCAAACGGGAGAAAAAATAAGCGGATCGATGATTTGCCTGTATGAATTTCGGGAATAAAAGCAAACCTAAGACAAATTGCTTTGAAAGGAAGAGACAGGTGAATCAATTTCAAGTGACGAAAGATGGAGAAATCAAAACAACTCTGCGCGGATTAGAAGTGCTTTCTACGCCTTTTTTAAATAAAGGGGTGGCCTTTACACAGGAGGAAAGAAAGGAACTCGGGCTCGAGGGATTTCTGCCGCCGAAAGTATTGACAATCGAAGAGCAGGCGAGGCGGGCCTACGAACAATTCAGTTCGCAGCCTGATGAGCTGAGCAAAAATGTCTACTTGACCGCTCTCCATGACCGGAATGAAACGTTATTTTACAGGCTGTTAAATGATCATTTAGGCGAAATGCTGCCGATCGTATATACGCCGACCGTCGGCACTGCGATCCAGCGTTACAGCCATGAGTACAGAAAACCCCGCGGTCTGTATTTGTCAATAGATGATCCTGAGGGAATGCGCACCGCATTTCAGCAGTTCGGAAAAAATGAAAACATTGACTTAATCGTTGCCACAGATGCGGAGGGCATTCTGGGAATCGGTGACTGGGGCGTCGGCGGCATCGCCATTTCTGTCGGAAAACTCGCGGTGTATACGGCGGCGGCCGGAATTGATCCGTCACGAGTGCTTGCGGTCGTATTGGACGCGGGGACAAATCAGGAAAGCCTCTTAAATGACCCGCTTTACGTCGGAAACCAGCATTCAAGAGTACGCGGCGAGAAATATGACCGCTTTATTGATGAGTATGTCTCGCTTGCCCGGGAAACATTCCCGAATGCGCTGCTTCATTGGGAGGATTTCGGTACGGCTAACGCCCGCGGCATATTAAAACGGTATAAAGATAAAGTCTGTACGTTTAACGATGACATTCAAGGAACGGGCGCGGTATCGCTTGCAGCTGTTTTAGCGTGTGCGAAAGCATCAAAAGTGCCTTTAAAAGAGCATAAAGTCGTCGTCTTCGGCGCGGGAACGGCCGGGATCGGAATTGCTGAGCAGCTGCGCGAAGCCATGGTGCATGACGGATTAAGCGAAGAAGAATCCTACAGCCATTTTTGGTGTATCGACAGAAACGGATTGTTAACGGATGATATGAAGGACTTGCGTGATTTTCAGGTTCCGTACGCTCGCCCTGCTGATGAAGTGAAAGAGTACGGCCGCAGCGGTGAAGGCGGATCAATCGATCTGGCGGAGACGGTGCGTCAAGCCAAGCCGACGATTCTGATCGGCACATCCACCGTATCAGGCGCATTTACGGAAGAAATCGTCAAAGAAATGGCCTCGCATGTCAAACGGCCCGCTATTTTGCCGATGTCAAACCCGACGACATTATCAGAAGCAAAACCTGAAGATTTAATTAAATGGACGGAAGGCCGCGCGCTTGTCACTACGGGAAGTCCATTCCCGCCTGTTGCGTATAACGGCGTTACCTACCATATCGGACAGGCGAATAACGCGCTCGTATTCCCGGGACTCGGACTCGGCACGATTGTGACGAAAGCAAGGCTCATTACGGACAATATGTTCGTTGCCTGCGCGAATGCCATCGCCGGTATGGTGGACGTCGGCAAGCCCGGTGCGCCGATGCTTCCGAAAGTGGAGGATCTCAGGACGGTATCGGCAACCGTGGCGGTAGCCGTAGCGAAAGCAGCCATTCAGGACGGTGTAGCGGAAACGGAACCCGAGGATCTGATCCAAGCGGTGCAGGACGCGATGTGGCACCCCGTATATAAACGAATTCGGCCGATGTAACCGAATAAAGCCCAAAACGCTGATGGTTTTGGGCTTTATTTTTTGCTTGTCCGAATTATGAGGCGACAGAATCAATGACATCGACAATCTGGCCTGTTTTTGCATTGACCATAACTTCATATTGCTCCAGTTCGCCGAATGCCGAACGTGTCACGCCGGTTTTGTATACCTGGATGGTTTCTCCGTTTACCTGGTAGGGCTCGGGCTCTGTGTAAATCCATGATCCGTCTATCGGCCCGCGCTGTTTAAAAGCCGCTTTCACGATACGGAGCGCTTTTTCTGAAGAGATATAAGGTTTCATCGCATACTTTTTCACTGCGATGGCAGCGCATAATCCGACTCCTGCACCTAAGAGAAAATGACGTAATTTCAATATGAAGCACCTCCAATTATGTCGTAGTTTTTATTATACAGAAGATGCCAGACGGTGTTAAGTAAAGCGGCGGTTTTACAGCCCATTCAATCTGAGCGCTTGGAAAACGGTTGTTTTTCTAATAAAATAAAAGCATTACATAGAAATGAGGGGAAAATATGAATGAGGAAACGAAAACGCTTTTCCGGACGCTGACGCAGCTTCCCGGCGCACCGGGAAATGAACATCAGGTCCGCTCCTTTATGAAACGGGAGCTTGCGAAATATGCGGATGACATCGTGCAGGACAGACTCGGAAGTGTTTTCGGAGTAAGGCGCGGCGCTGAAGATGCGCCGACCGTTATGGTAGCCGGCCATATGGATGAAGTCGGGTTTATGGTAACGCAGATTACGGATAACGGCATGCTGAGATTTCAGACGCTCGGCGGCTGGTGGAGTCAGGTGCTGCTTGCCCAGCGCGTCGAGGTGCAGACGGATAACGGACCGATTATCGGCGTCATCTCAAGCATCCCGCCCCACATTTTAACGGATGCCCAGCGCGCAAAGCCGATGGAGATCAAAAATATGATGATTGATATCGGTGCCGATGACAGAGAGGACGCGGTCAAAATGGGGATCAGACTGGGACAGCAGGTCGTGCCTGTCTGCCCGTTCACCCCGATGGCCAACGAGAAGAAAATATTGTCCAAAGCGTGGGATAACCGCTACGGCTGCGGGTTAAGCATTGAATTATTAAAAGAGCTGCACGGAAAAGACCTGCCGAACAATCTGTACGCCGGGGCCACCGTACAGGAGGAAGTCGGCTTGAGAGGGGCGCAGACAGCGGCCAACATGATTCAGCCTGATCTCTTCTTCGCGCTTGATGCCAGCCCGGCAAATGATATGAGCGGCGATAAGGAGCTGTTCGGCCGTCTCGGCGAGGGGGTGCTGCTCCGCATTCTTGACAGAACGACGGTCATGCACCGCGGGATGAGAGAGTTTGTCCTTGATATGGCGGAAACGCACAATATCCCTTATCAATATTTCGCTTCAGGCGGGGGAACGGATGCCGGACGGGTCCACATCTCAAACAGCGGGGTTCCGTCTGCCGTCATCGGCGTTTGTTCAAGATACATTCATACAAATGCCGCTATCATCCATGTCGATGATTATGCCGCGGCGAAAGAAATGCTCATTAAGCTGGTCATGGCGAGTGACAAACAGACGGTCGAAACGATTAGAGAAAATGTGTAAAAAAATAAGCAGGACCGCATAAAGGCGGCCTGCTTATTCTGTTTCAAATAAATAAGAGAGTGCTTTCATCGCTTGATTGACGGTTTCGACCGTGATATTGGCTTTTCCGGAAAGCTCTTTCAGCGGATGATGAAGTTCTTTCGGACGGATGAGAATGAGCGGCTTTCCTTTTGCGATGGCATAAGAAGCATCCATCGCGGTATTCCACTGTTTATATTTCTCGCCAAACAGGGCGATCACAAAATCGGCTTTTTCCATCAGCACCTCTGTACGGAAATTGTTGATATCGGAAGCTCTGGCGTCTTTTAAAACAGAATCGGGCTGCACGCCCATAATCTCTTCTCCGATATTGTCTGAACGTTCATGGTTTTCCATCGGGCCGACAAACGTAATCGGCAGGTCCAGCGCCGTTGCTTTTTGTTTGATCTCATCCCGCCAATCACTGTGGATTTCACCCGCTAAATACACGACAAACTGCATCTTTTGCCCCTCCTTATGTACATATTCAGATTTTCGTACGGCTACAAGCAAAATGGTAAACGAAACTTGCTTGATAATGCAAATGAAATATGATAATGATATTGCATATAGTTGGTCTTGCCGTAAACAGTCTGGTATGATCCAATTGGACAAACATCAGCATCTAAAAACTCATAATCCAGATGGAGGAATAACAATGAAAAAGATTGAAAGCACGGAAGAATTGCAAAAAGCGGTACAAGACGATTGGGCGGTATTTATGTTTTCAGCGGATTGGTGCCCGGACTGCCGCTTTGTGGAGCCGTTTCTCCCTGAGCTGGAAGCGGACTTTCCTGAATTCACTTATTACTACGTAGACCGCGATCAATTTATTGATACATGCGCGGAATGGGAAATTTACGGCATTCCGAGCTTTATTGTGTTTAACGGAGGAAAAGAAGTGAACCGCTTCGTCAGCAAAGACCGTAAAACAAAAGAAGAAATTGAGCAATTTTTAACCGATTCCCTTGCTAAAGCATAAAGGAGGCCACGGGCTTTGAAAATGACGTCAAGGAAGCTGGCGGATTTATTAAAACAGCGCCTGCAGCACGAGAACCGATCCTTCTTTTTTGACAGAGAAAAAGACACCCTCCGTGTTGAGGATCAAACGACCAAAAAAGGCATCACATTGGAGCTCCCGCCGATCATTGCGAAGTGGGAGACGAAAAAAGAAGAAGCGATCGACGAAATCGTCTACTATGTGTCAGAAGCAATGGAGGCGATGGAAGGCAGCGGACAGGAGATGTCCGGAAAGGAAGCCGGAATCTATCCGGTCATCCGCTCCACATCATTTCCCGATCAAACGAGCGACGGCATTCCGCTCGTGTATGATGACCATACGGCCGAAACGAGAATCTACTACGCGCTTGACCTCGGTAAGACGTACCGCTTAATTGACAGCCGTATGCTCGAGAAAGAAAACTGGACAAAAGAACGGATCAGGGAGACGGCGTCATTCAATCTCCGCTCTCTTCCTTCGGTTGTGAAACAGGATACGGTTGCGGACAATTATTTTTATTTTTTCAGGGCGAATGACGGCTATGACGCCAGCCGGATTCTCAATGATTCGATTCTTCATGAATACAAGCAGGCCGCTGAAGGCGAATTGGCGATTTCCGTCCCGCATCAAGATGTATTAATACTTGCTGACATTCGAAATGAATCGGGTTATGATATTTTAGGGCAAATGTCCATGAGCTTCTTTGCAAGCGGCACGGTGCCGATTACGGCCCTTTCATTTCTGTATAATGAAGGCAGACTGGAACCTGTGTTTATCATGGCGAAAAGCCGGCCGAAAAAGGATTAGAAAGGATTTTTCTTATGAACGCTTTTTACAATAAAGAAGGTGTGGGAGATACGCTTCTGATCTCTCTTAAAGATGCGGCACGCGAAGAAATCGGCTATGAAAGAGAAGGCGATGTCGTCAGAATCTTTAACAAAGAAACAAAAGAAACGACGGGCTTTAACATTTTTAACGTGTCTTCTTACTTACAGATTGAGGACAACGGCCCCGTCGCTTTGTCTGAGACATTCGTTCAGGATGTGAATGAAATACTGAACAGAAACGGCGTTTCAGAAACGCTGACGGTTGACCTTTCTCCGAAATTTGTTGTCGGTCACGTTGAATCGAAAGAAAAACATCCGAATGCGGATAAACTGAATATCTGCCAAGTGAATGTGGGAGAGGAAACCCTTCAAATCGTTTGCGGCGCGCCGAATGTGGACAAAGGACAAAAAGTCGTCGTCGCTAAAGTCGGCGCGGTAATGCCGAGCGGACTTGTGATTAAAGACGCTGAATTAAGAGGCGTTCCGTCAAGTGGCATGATCTGCTCCGCGAAAGAACTCGCTTTGCCGGATGCGCCGGCGGAAAAAGGGATTCTTGTTCTTGAAGACAGCCGCGAGGCCGGCGAAGCATTTCAATTCTAACTCCCATAAATAAGCGCACAGAATCGAATGATGTGAGAGAAAGCCGTTAAGCAGGCCTGCTTAACGGCTTTCTTCAGTTGGAAGCTTAATCTTTTCTGAGCCGCCCGGCAATGGTATACTAAATATCGTCCCAGACTACTAAAAAGGGAGTTAGAGAGTGATTAAACATGAGTTGGCTGAATAAATTTTTTGACTTATTTTTAGGTGAAAAAGAAGAAGAGCATGAACGTGAACCGAACACGCATGCCCAAATCCCGAAACAGCAGATACCGGATCAGCCAGAAGGCAAATTAACGCGCATGGAAGATCCTAAAATATATTACGAATATCCGAAAGGGAATTTCCGCTTCCCCGTCGTTCCGGACGGCTATAAGCGAACGGAGCAAAACCAAAGACAGCGGGAAAGGCACGAACGCCGCCAGCCGTCCCGGGGTTATGCCGTTGGGCAGGAGCAAACCGAGCGGAAACAGAATACACATAAAGAGCCTGATACGGTGAAAAAGCCCTTTAAACCGTCATCGATTCCTTCACCGGTTTACGGCTTTCAATCTCAGCACAGCATAAAAAAAGCGCCTATTTCCGAACAGCGGCGTGAAGAGAACGTAACATTGCTGTCAGAGGAGCAATTTGTTTCGCCAAAAGCCGGTCAGGAAACGGAAAAAGAGCCCGTCTTCACAACATCCGGCATAACAAAACAGACGAATGACCGGCCAGAACCGTTTGCGAAACAAGAAACGGAAGAAATCCCGGCCGTTAAAAAAGAGGAGCTTCACACCGAGGCTGAGAATGCAAAAGAGCAAGTGTTTGCAGCAGCAGAACCGCAGCAGACTGAAGAGCGGGAGCACACGGAAAGCGCAGAGTCTGCCGGCTTTACAGAAGAACAAGAGCATGAACAAACCCGCCCGCAGCCTATAATAGAGTCTGAGTATGAAGCATCCCGAACGGCTGAAAACACAGAGGAACAAGCGGCGCCGCAGGAGGAATATCAGGAGCCTGAGCCGGAAAAAGCACCGCCTTTTGAAACCGCAGAAGAACCGGTGTATACATACACAGAACCCGGATACGATGAGGAAGTTCAGCCGCAGTCTGAAGACAAGCCCGAATCAGGTGAAACCGACGCGAAACAGGAAGCAGATGCTCAGCCTGAGTACAATGAAGCCGAGCGGCATTCAGACCCCGAGCCTGAACCTGCAAGCATCGAGACGGCCGATGCCCCGTCCCGGCCTGCCGAAGAAAAAACGGAGCATCGCGGAGAGCCGCAGCCTGTGAAAAAAGCGGAGCGGCCGAAAGAGCGCAATGTTCCGTTTAACGTCATGATGCTTAAAAGCGATAAACACAAGCAGACGAAGACGCCAGAGGGCGGAGCGAGCTATGTCTTTCCGAATCTGTCGCTTCTGGACGTACCGCCGGCGCAAAGACATGACGACCAATCGTGGATTGAAGAACAGCGCGAGCTTTTAAACGTTACACTGAAAAACTTTAATGTGCGCGCCCAAGTCGTTCATGTCACACAAGGCCCGTCCGTCACACGTTTTGAAGTGCATCCTGAGCCCGGAGTGAAAGTAAACAAAATTACAAACTTAGCAGATGATATTAAACTGAGCCTGTCTGCCAAGGATATTCGGATTGAGGCGCCGATCCCCGGTAAAAACACGATCGGCATTGAAGTTCCGAACCGCGTAAGCAAGGTCGTCGATTTACGGCAGATGATCAGAAGCGCCGCTTTCAGGACGAATCCGTCTCCGCTTACAGCCGCGCTCGGTGTCGATATTTCCGGAAACCCGGTCGTCATTGATTTGAAAAAGATGCCGCACGGGTTGATAGCGGGTGCGACAGGATCGGGAAAAAGCGTCTGCATCAATACCATTTTGGTCAGTCTGCTTTATAAGGCGGATCCGAGTGATGTCAAAATGCTTCTGATTGATCCGAAAATGGTCGAGCTTGCGCCTTATAACCAAATTCCGCATTTGGTCAGCCCCGTCATCACAGACGCCAAAGCCGCGACCGCCGCGTTAAAATGGGTTGTGGAAGAGATGGAACGGCGATATGAACTGTTTGCCCATTCGGGTGTGAGAGATATCGGCCGCTTTAATGAATTAACCGCCGATCATAAGACAGGCGAAAAGCTCCCGTACCTCGTAGTGGTTATTGATGAGCTTGCCGATTTAATGATGGTCGCGCCGAACGATGTGGAAGAAAGCATTGCCAGAATCGCGCAGAAAGCGAGAGCCTGTGGCATTCATCTGCTTGTCGCGACACAGCGTCCGTCTGTCGATGTCATTACCGGAATGATCAAGGCAAACATACCGACGAGGATTGCATTCTCCGTCTCAAGCCAGGTAGATTCCAGAACGATCATCGACATGGCGGGAGCGGAAAAGCTGCTCGGAAAAGGCGACATGCTGTACTGGGAAAACGGTACCGGAAAACCGGTGCGCCTGCAGGGCAACTTTGTATCCGACAGAGAAATTGACCGCGTCGTCTCTCATGTCAGAAAGCAGCTGCCGCCTTCTTATTTGTTTGAACAGGAAGAACTGATCAGGCAGGGAACCGCCCTTAAGGAAGAAGACGAACTGTTTCCTGAGGCGTGCCAATTCGTCGTGGAGCAAAACAGCGCCAGCACCTCAAGCCTTCAAAGAAGGTTCAGAATCGGTTATAACCGCGCCGCGAGGCTGATTGACATGATGGAAGCCGAAGGCATGATCTCAGAAGCGAAGGGCAGCAAACCCCGTGAAGTGCTGATTACGGCCGCTGACATTGCTCAAGAATAAGAATATCGTTCATTTTTCTCACAAACATGGTATGATAGTGGATGGACCATCAAAACTGCATCACTGTCACGCGCTGAAATATCATGCGGCAGGTTTAATCAAAAAGAAAGTTACAGATACTGACGATAACGTAAAAATAAATGGAAGCGCCGCTGTGCGGGCTTTTCGCCCGCGGCGGTCGCAAAATGAAATGAGCGTCATATACTGGGGAACAGATAGACGTTTGTTGGAGGTACGATTATGACTGTTTATCATTTTGTTGGAATAAAAGGGACAGGTATGAGCCCGCTTGCTCAAATCCTGCATGATACAGGGTATCAGGTGCAGGGATCGGATATCGAGAAGCAGATTTTCACTCAGGCTGCCCTTGAAAAAAGAAATATCCCGATCTATCCGTTCAGCGCCGATAACATCAAACCCGGCTTAACGGTAATCGCCGGTAACGCATTCCCTGATTCTCATCCGGAAATCGCAAAGGCGCTCGCTGAAGGGATTCCTGTCATCAGATATCATAAATTTTTAGCTGAATATATGAAAAAATATACAAGTGTCGCGGTAACGGGCGCACACGGCAAGACGTCCACAACGGGCCTCTTGGCACACGTGATGCAGCAGGCGAAGCCGACTTCGTTTCTTATCGGGGACGGAACGGGCAGAGGAAATGAAAGCAGCGAATACTTTGTATTTGAAGCCTGCGAGTACCGCCGTCATTTCTTAAGCTATCAGCCTGATTATGCGATTATGACGAATATTGATTTTGACCACCCTGATTATTTCGCCAACATTGACGATGTGTTTGATGCTTTCCAAAACATGGCGCTTCAAGTCAACAAAGGCATCATTGCCTGCGGTGATGACGAGTACCTGCCGAAAATTCACGCCAATGTGCCTGTCGTGTATTACGGCACGGGAGAAGAAAATGATTTTCAAGCGAGAAACATCGTAAAAAATACGGAAGGCACGACATTTGACGTCTTTGTCCGCAATACGTTTTACGATACGTTCTACATCCCGGCATACGGCCATCACAATGTCCTCAATTCCTTAGCGGTCATTGCGCTTTGCCACTATGAAGAGATAGACGTGAACATGATTAAGCTCGGACTTGAATCATTCGGCGGCGTCAAACGCAGATTCAATGAAAAAGTGATCGGCAGCCAGGTACTGATCGACGACTACGCCCACCATCCGACTGAAATCAAAGTCACGATTGAGGCGGCGCGCCAAAAATATCCCGAACGTGAAATCATCGCGGTATTTCAGCCGCATACGTTTACACGGACGCAATCATTCCTGGATGAATTCGCAGAAAGCTTAAGCGCGGCCGACCGCGTGTATTTGTGTGACATTTTCGGCTCTGCCCGCGAGAACGTCGGCAAGCTCACGATCACGGATCTTCAGGAAAAAATCGATAACGCAGAACTCATTGAAGAAAATGACACATCCGTGTTAAAAGCGCATGAAGGCGCAGTGCTGATCTTCATGGGCGCCGGAGACATTCAAAAATATATGAGAGCCTATGAAAACGTCATAGCGTAACGAAAAAGCAGTGGGGCTCTCACTGCTTTTTTGTGCGTGCTGCAAAGGGATTTACCGAGAAACGGAGAAATAGTATACATACAGATCTTTCATATATGTTTATCATTTTAAGAATTGGGTATATACCACTATATCCTGCATTAAGGAGGTATTAGATGATCATCATTCTTTACTTAAGCGTCGCACTCATTGCCGTTGCATTTCTCATCCTCGTCATCTATCTGTCCAAAACATTAAAGTCCGTGCAGATGACCTTAACAAACGTTGCCTCGACTTTAGACGGCCTTGAAGGGCAGATGAAAGGCATTACCGCAGAGACAACCGAGCTGTTACATAAGACAAACCGTCTCGCGGAAGACATTCAGGAAAAATCAGAGAAATTAAATACGGTTGTCCATGCTGTCCAGGAAGTGGGAACTTCCGTCCAGCAGTTTAATACATCCATAAAGCAGGCAGCAGGTTCCGTTACGGCCTCTGTAAGAGAGAATCAGGATAAGATCAGTCAGGTTGTCACCTGGAGCCAGGCCGCTATGGAAATATGGGACAAGTGGAAGCAAAAGAAAAAAACATCGCTTTAATCATAAGAAAAATCCACTAAGGAGGAATCATAATGAGCAAAGATGGAATCAATAGTAAGGATTTTTTAATCGGAACGCTGATCGGGGGAATTATCGGCGCGACAACGGCGTTGTTTCTGGCGCCTAAATCAGGTAAGGAGCTGCGCGACGATCTCGGCAGTCAGGCTTCTGCGTTAAAGGATAAGACGGACAGAATGACGGCCGACGCGAAAGAAAAAGGCTCTCAATATGTCAGCATCGCCAAGGACAAAACATCTAATATCACCCAGCTGGTAGCTGATCAGTCAGGCCAGATTATGAATAAAGTGAAGGATTTAAAAGACTGTTCTAAGAGCACACTAACCGAGAAAGCCGAAGAGACGAGAAGCGAAATGCAGGACACGGCCCAAAGCATCAAGGCCGAAGCGGAAGACGCCGGGGAAAAAGCCGGTCAGGCAAATCGCTGATCCTCAATAAGGAGAGATAACCGACATGACAAAACAGCTGATATCGTCTGAAGAAGAGTTCAAAAATGCCGCTGAGAAAGAAAACACGCTCGTGTTTTTGAAACACAGCACAACCTGCCCGATCAGCCAAGCCGCGTTTCAGGAGTTTGACGCCTTTGCATCGGAGCATTCGGAAGTGCCTTCTTATTACCTGCAGGTGCAGGACAGCCGGCCGCTTTCAAACTATATCGCCGAGACATACGGCGTGAAACATGAAAGCCCGCAAGTATTCGTCATTACAAACGGCGAAGTGAAATGGCACGCGTCTCATTCACAAATCACAAAAAACGCAATAGAGCAGCACCTTTCATAATTGCTGGCCGCCGGTTGATACCGGCGGTTTTTTTTTGAAAAAAACTATTGATCATTTCAGCCGGATCATGTAGGATATCAATATACGTTACTTCAACGCATAAAAGCTTAAAAGCGTTTTGGTGATAAAGTAAAATGCGAAAAAATTTATTATTTTATATTCCTATTTTCGCATAACTGTAGTAAGATGCATGTTAACCATTAAAATAAAACATAGCATAGAAGGGATGAAAAAGATGAGCAACAAGGAATTAGAGAGCCTAAGACAGCAGGCAGACGCACTAAACTTAGAAATCCTTAAATTAATCAATGAACGCGGAGCCGTTGTAAAAGAAATCGGTAAAGCAAAGGAAGCACAGGGTGTCAACCGATTTGACCCTGTCAGAGAGCGTACAATGCTTAACCGCATTATTGAAAGCAATGACGGCCCATTTGAAAACTCAACGATCCAGCATATTTTCAAAGAAATTTTCAAAGCCGGACTTGAACTTCAAGAAGAGGATCACAGCAAAGCGTTGCTCGTCTCCCGGAAGAAAAAAGCAGAAGATACGATCGTTGATATTAAAGGTGAAAAAATCGGTGACGGCGATCAGAGATTCATCGTCGGACCTTGTGCCGTAGAAAGCTATGAGCAGGTTGCCGAAGTAGCGGCCGCAGCGAAAAAACAAGGCATTAAAATCCTGCGCGGGGGCGCGTTTAAACCCCGCACAAGTCCGTATGATTTCCAAGGTCTCGGTGTAGAAGGCCTGCAAATTCTTAAACGCGTCGCTGATGAATATGACCTCGCGGTGATCAGTGAAATCGTAACGCCCGCCCACATTGAGCAAGCGATTGATTACATTGACGTCATTCAGATCGGCGCGCGGAACATGCAAAACTTTGAATTGCTGAAAGCGGCCGGTTCCGTTAAAAAGCCGGTATTGTTAAAACGCGGTCTTGCCGCAACAATTTCAGAGTTCATCAATGCAGCTGAATACATCATGTCACAAGGAAACGACCAAATCATTCTTTGTGAGCGCGGAATCAGAACGTACGAAACGGCAACGAGAAACACACTCGACATTTCTGCCGTGCCGATTTTGAAACAGGAAACTCACTTGCCGGTGTTTGTTGACGTCACACACTCAACAGGCCGCCGCGATCTCCTGCTTCCGACAGCAAAAGCGGCGCTTGCGATCGGCGCTGACGGCGTGATGGCCGAAGTTCACCCTGATCCTTCCGTTGCCCTTTCAGACTCTGCGCAGCAGATGGATATACCTGAATTCGAGAAATGGCTGAACGAATTAAAGCCAATGCTGAAAGTAAAAGCATAATACAACGTTCCGCTCTTTAAAGGCCGCCTCGCGCGGCTTTTTTTTCGTATCTTCATTTTATTTAATTATAAAATGAAAGTGAACGTTTTCATCACTGGGAAAAACGTGTATAATTTCATGAGAGATATTTAAATTTGATGAATAATGAAAAATAATGTACACTACTGACTTACGCTTACAATCATAAACGACAGAATGCGAAATCGTACGACATTTCTTTACATAAAGTGTTTATGCTATAGATAAGGATAAGTGTATCCAGTAAAAGGAGTGGTTTCAGTGAGCAACATTACGATATACGATGTGGCCAGAGAAGCAAATGTCAGTATGGCAACTGTTTCCCGCGTCGTGAACGGCAACCCGAATGTAAAACCGACGACCAGAAAAAAAGTATTGGAAGCCATTGACCGGCTCGGCTACCGCCCGAACGCGGTGGCAAGAGGGCTTGCAAGCAAAAAAACGACAACGGTCGGCGTCATCATCCCTGATATCTCAAGCATTTTCTACTCGGAACTTGCGCGTGGAATTGAAGATATCGCGACGATGTACAAATATAATATTATTTTAAGCAACTCGGACCAAAATCTTGAGAAAGAACTGCATCTGTTAAATACGATGCTCGGCAAACAAGTGGACGGTATCGTATTTATGGGCGGCAACATTACGGACGAGCATGTCGAAGAATTTAAGCGCTCTCCTGTGCCGATCGTCTTGGCGGCATCAGTGGAAGAACAGGGCGAGACGCCTTCTGTCGCCATTGATTATGAACAGGCGATTTATGATGCCGTTAAGCTCTTCATTGATAAAGGGCATCGCGATATCGCATTCGTCTCCGGACCGATGCAAGAGCCGATCAACCGTTCGAAAAAACTGCAAGGGTACAAACGGGCGCTTGAAGAAGCGGCGATTCCGTTTAACGAGCAATTCGTAGCGGAAGGCGATTACACCTATGATTCCGGTATGGAGGCGCTTCAAAGCTTGATGGGCCTTGACCGGAAACCGACGGCGATTCTTTCTGCGACGGATGAAATGGCCCTCGGCATTATCCATGCGGCCCAAGATCAAGGTCTTTCGATTCCTGATGATCTTGATATTATCGGTTTTGACAATACGAGATTGAGCCTGATGGTCCGCCCTCAGCTTTCAACAGTCGTGCAGCCTACGTACGATATCGGCGCCGTGGCGATGAGACTTTTGACAAAACTGATGAACAAAGAGCCGGTTGAAGAGCATATCGTCGAATTGCCTCACCGCATCGAATTAAGACAATCAACCAAGTCATAAAAAAACGGAAAAGCAAGCTTCACTCTGAGGGGTGGAATCTTGCTTTTTTACTTGAGTAAGGAGAAGATATGAAACGTTTTGATTATCTGACGCCCGTTGGCTTTATGTTAGGCTGTATTATTGTCGCAATCGGTATTCTGTCAGGGACGGGACTGGCGGGAATCAGTTCATTTTTAGATCTGACTTCTTTTTTAATCGTCACAGGCGGCCTTGCTGCGGCGATCTTTATCAGTTTTCCGCCGAGGGATTTAAAGAAAACCCCTTCTGTTCTGAAACAGGTATTCTCCCGTCAGGATGACAATGTGAAAGAGCTTGTCAGAGTATTTGTCAGCCTTTCGGAGCAGGCGCGCAGGCAGGGGCTGCTGTCTCTGGATGACCAGGCGCGTGAGATCAAGGATCCGTTTTTAAAAAAAGGGCTTTTGCTTGCGATTGACGGCTGGGACGAGGAAACGATCCGGCTGGTGATGGATTCTGAGATCGCCGCGATGGAAGAAAGACACAGAAAAGGAAGACGCGTTTTTGAAAAAGCCGGTGATTTCGCACCTGCCTGGGGAATGATCGGGACGCTCGTCGGACTCGTTCTCATGCTTAAAAACTTAAATGACCCGCATACCCTCGGACCGAACATGGCCGTTGCGCTATTGACGACGCTGTACGGAGCGCTGCTTGCCAACTTGGTATTTATCCCAATCGCGGCAAAGCTTGAAGAAAAAACGGAAAGTGAAATTTTCATCAAACAGGTCATGATCGAAGGGGTTGTCGGCATCCAATCGGGCAAAAATCCCCGCAACCTCGAAAGTCAGCTTGTCGTCTTCAGCTCAAGAGAAGACTGGCGTAAAGGACAGCCTGCGAACAAGAAAAAGGGCGCTGTCCATGAAGCTTAGAAAAGAGCGTTTTGAAAGAAGAAACAAACCGGAACATTCCGGCGGTTCACCGAGATGGATGGTGACGTTCGCTGACTTGATCACGCTCATTCTCGTGTTCTTTATATTGCTTTTTTCGATGTCGCAAATAGACGCGGAAAAATTTCAATCTGCCGTTTCATCGATTCATACAAACGGCAGCGGGGGTGAACCGGCGTCATCAGACAAAGCAAACGAAAATAAAGAACAGGATTTGCTGTTACAAAATGTGAAGACATACATAAAAGCGCATCATTTGAGTTCGAAATTGACGGCGAAGCGCGATGAGCGCGGAGTGGTCCTTGTGCTGCAGGAGGCCGTTCTGTTTCAGACAGGAAAAGCGGATGTGCTGAAAAACGCCGAGCCGGTTCTGCATCAGATCGCGGTACTTTTAAAAACAATTCCGAATGACATACAGGTAGAAGGCCATACGGACAGCCGCCGGATTTCCACCTATCAATTTCCGTCGAACTGGGAGCTGTCGTCTGCAAGAGCGGCGAGTGTGATCCGGTATTTTACCGCGAATGAAGACTTTTCCGCCAAACGGTTTATCTCTGCCGGGTATGCGGATACGAAACCTGTGAAGGACAACAAAAGTCCCGGACATATGAAAGAAAACCGCCGTGTAGAAATTGTGATCAAAAAAACGACCTCCTCATAAGGTCGTTTTTTATTTTGTCTTATACCGCTGCTCAGACCGGATGGCAAAAAGTGTTTTTTCCACGGTTTGGGCATTTTTTTCTGAAATTTCTTCTTTGCGGGGAATCGGCGGATATAATTGTTCAGGATCACTCCAAAAAGCGGGCAACGTGCAGGGGGAGTGCTTCTGCCATTTATCAATCCATTTCTGCGGTATGCGTTCCCCGGGATCAATCCCTTTCATCTCAAGCCAAATGCGGCTCCATGCTCTCGGGACGACTCTCCAAATATCGTATCCGCCGCCGCCGACCGCGATCCATCTGCCGCTGCAATATTGATGGGCTAATGAATGAGCGAGCCGCGGGATCTCCTGATAAATGGAAATTGTATTGGACAGGTGTGTCAACGGGTCGTAATAATGGGCGTCCGCACCGTTTTGGGTAAGTATCACATCCGGCTTAAAAAAAGCCGCGATTTCTGAGGCGGCCGTTTTGTAAGCGTGAAGAAAGGAATCGTCCTCTGTGAAAGCATCCAGCGGAATGTTAAAAGAATAGCCGTAGCCTTGCCCGCTTCCTTTTTCCAGTACCTGTCCCGTCCCGGGAAATAAATAACGCCCAGTCTCGTGAAAAGATACAGTGCAGACATCAGACCTGTCGTAAAACGTAAATTGAACGCCGTCGCCGTGATGAGCGTCTGTATCAATGTATAGCACTTTTGCCCCGTAGTTCTTCTGGATGTATTGGATAGCCACGGCGCTGTCATTATAGATACAAAAGCCTGAGGCCCTGCCGCGGAAGCCGTGATGAAGGCCGCCTCCTAAATTGCAGGCGTGCCTAGCTTGTCCCGTCATGACATAATCAGCCGCCGTTAAGGTGCCGCCCACCAGAAGTGACGCGGCTTCATGCATGCCGGCAAAAACGGGGGTGTCTTCCGTTCCGAGACCGTAGCTTTCTCCTTCCGCGGCAGGGAGCCGGCCCGCACCCGCTAGTTCCACCGCCTGTATATAATCCTCCGTATGAACGAGAGCCAGCTCTTCTTTAGCGGCCGTGCGCGGTGTGACGATATCTCCTTCGTCAAACGCATCCGCCGCCTGAAGCAGATCGTATGTTAAAAGCACGCGGCGCTGATTGAACGGATGATCCTGATGAAATTGATACGTCTGATAAGAAGGCGAGTAAACAAAAACGCTGTCTCTCATGGCTGATCCCTCAAATGTTTCGGCCATAAGACATTGTATCCGGCTTCTTGAACGGCACGGATAAAAGGGAGCGGATTCATCGTCTTCACTCGGAAGACGAGAATGTTCGACCCGGCGGAATCATGGGGATAGACGAGCACACTCAGGATTTGCAGCTGAAGATCACGGCACATGCAGCTGAGATCAGCAAGGCTTTTTGTCATATCCGTCACCAGGATTTCCACCTGTGATCCCGGCTGGGCCGCGCCTGTCAGGCTGACGAAAGTCCGGAGCACGTCGGTTTTCGTTAAAATGCCCATCAGCTTATGGTTTACCGTAATCGGCAGACAGCCGATGCCGTGCTCATAAAAGGAAGCGGATATTTCTTCCACAAAGTCAAGCGGATGGGCGCAGATGACATTCCGTTTCATAATGGTCTCCACTTTGTTTGTCAGAAACACGCCGCGTTCCTTTTGGTCAAAGCTGCCGGGGCCGGCCTGTTTAATGTCTCTGTCTGTGACAATACCGATGACGTGCAGCTCGTCGTCGATGACAGGGAGATGGCGGATATGATATACCTTCATTTTACGGACGGCTGTTTCAATGGAGTCGTGTTTTGAGACGGTGATGACGTCCCGTTTCATGATTTGTTCTGCAATCATCTTTTTATCCCCTTTGTATGTCAGTCAATACATAAATCGCTGATAAAAACGAAGCCTGTCGAACTGTTCAATTGACTCCTGACTGACGTGCCTGCCGATGCGGGCCATCAGACAATTGGCCGGGTGAGAGCTGATTTCCGGTTCATCCGTTGCGAACCAGACAAGACCCCCGGCATTCATCATCTTTTCCATGATCTTTCTGTATTCCCACACATCTTTTTTCATTCCTTTTAAATCCCAATGCCAGTAATATTCCGTCGTCATGATGATGTACCGTTCCATCTGTTCATCCATCATGCTGACTGTCAGCAGCGTTTTTCCGACAGAACAGCCCCTGTAGCCGGGAGCGACCTCGATCGCCCCGAGTTCAAGGAGGTCTTCCATATTTCCGTCAGACCACCGTTCAAGCGGATCAGGATATAAATACGTCACATAGCCGATAATCGTCTGTCCGTCCCTGGCGATAATGATCCGACCTTCAGGAAGCCCGGCGATCTCGATTAACGCTTTGTGCTGTTCATGAGGAAGGCGAAAGGCTGTCAGGCCTTCATGAAACTCATACTGTGCTAGGTCCTCTGGAGGAACGGGCCCTTCTACTAAAAGAGGGCCGGCTGCTGTCTGAATTGATGAAGAATGGTACGTTTTATGATGTTTCACTGATTCACCGCCTGTCGGTTCTTAATAAAAACACATCTCCCTTAAGCATAACAAAATATAAAGCGTTTTCAATAGTGTTGTAATTTATATTTTAAAAATTGAGAAAACTGTGAACATCTACTATAATTAGTCTATAGATAAGCAAAGGGGGATGTTGCATGAATTTGAAAGCGTTGCCGGCGGAAAAGGGGAATTATCATCTGCGAAATTATGAGGAAACGTACCGCAGCTTCGATTGGAAAGAGGTCGAAGCGGCGTTTTCCTGGCATCAGACGGGGAAGCTGAATGCGGCGTATGAAGCAATTGACCGTCATGCCGAATCATTTCGAAAAAACAAAGTAGCGCTGTATTACAAGGACGCAAACCGGGATGAAAAATACACATTTAAAGAAATGATGGAGGAATCGAACCGGGCGGGAAATGTACTGAGACGGTATGGAAACGTGGAAAAAGGGGACCGCGTTTTTATTTTCATGCCGCGTTCGCCGGAGCTTTACTTTATCATGCTCGGCGCAATTAAAATCGGTGCGATCGCCGGTCCTTTATTTGAAGCGTTTATGGAAGGCGCCGTCAAAGACCGCCTCTTGAACAGCCAGGCAAAGGTTGTCGTGACGACACCTGAACTGGCCGAACGGATTCCGGCGGACAGCCTGCCCGACCTCGAGCATATTTTCATTGTCGGCGGCAGCAAAGAAGCGGGAGATAAAATCATCCATTATGATAAAGCGGCTGAGGGAGAAAGCACGAGACTTGATATTGAATGGATGGACAGAAGAGACGGCTACCTGCTTCACTACACATCAGGATCTACCGGAACGCCCAAAGGTGTGCTCCACGTTCATGAAGCCATGATTCAGCAATACCAGACCGGCAAGTGGGTGCTTGATCTTAAAGAAGACGATATTTACTGGTGCACTGCGGACCCGGGCTGGGTGACCGGGACGGTGTACGGGATATTTGCGCCGTGGCTGAACGGAGCGGCGAATGTGATCGTCGGCGGCAGATTCAGTCCGGAAAACTGGTACGGCACGATTGAGAAGCTCGGTGTCAGCGTCTGGTACAGCGCTCCGACGGCTTTCAGAATGCTTATGGGCGCCGGAGATGAAATGGCATCCAAATTTGACCTTACTTCACTTCGTCACGTCCTGAGTGTCGGAGAACCTTTGAACCCCGAGGTCATCAAGTGGGGACATAAAGTATTCGGCAAGCGCATCCACGACACATGGTGGATGACAGAAACGGGCGGTCAGCTCATCTGCAATTATCCTTGCATGGAGATCAAGCCGGGTTCAATGGGGAAACCGATTCCGGGAGTGGAAGCGGCGATCGTTGACAATCAGGGAAATGAGCTTCCGCCGTACCGAATGGGAAATCTCGCCATTAAAAAGGGCTGGCCGTCGATGATGGATTCCATTTGGAATAACAAAGAGAAATATGATTCCTATTTCATGCCGGGCGGCTGGTATGTTTCCGGAGATTCTGCTTATATGGATGAAGACGGTTATTTCTGGTTCCAAGGCAGAGTCGATGATGTCATCATGACATCCGGCGAGCGCGTCGGCCCGTTTGAAGTCGAAAGCAAACTTGTTGAACATCCCGCGATTGCCGAAGCCGGCGTCATCGGAAAGCCGGACCCTGTCCGGGGAGAAATTATTAAAGCGTTTATCGCGCTCAGAGAAGGGCATGAGCCATCCGATCAGCTGAAGGAGGACATTCGCCTCTTTGTAAAACAGGGGCTTGCCGCGCATGCCGCACCGCGGGAAATTGAATTCAAAGATAAACTTCCGAAAACACGGAGCGGAAAAATCATGAGACGTGTGCTGAAGGCATGGGAGCTGAACCTGCCGGCAGGAGATCTGTCCACAATGGAAGATTAAAGACGGCGTTGACATCGTATCTTATTTATGTTAAAAATGAGTAAGCTTCATACGAAAAGGTTTTGATTGAGACAAGTAGGATATCTGATTGTTCAAGAGAGCTGATGGCCGGTGAAAATCAGTACATAAGATATGCCGAATACACTCATGAACCGCTTTTGCGAACAAAGCCATTCCAAGGCTTTCAGTAGTGAAAGAACGGACACGGTCCGTTATCAAAAAGAGTGATAAAAGTTTTTTTATGCTTTTATTAGTAGGGTGGTACCGCGATTATATCGTCCCTTCGTTTTAAACGAAGGGGCGTTTTTTATTTTCATAAACAAAGGAGCAGACAAAATGACTAACTTATTAGAGGATTTATCATTCCGCGGCTTAATCCAGCAAATGACGGATGAAGAAGGACTGAATAAACAGCTGAACGAAGAAAAAATCCGTTTATACTCAGGGTTTGACCCGACGGCTGACAGCCTGCACATCGGACACCTTCTGCCGATATTGACACTGCGCCGTTTCCAGCTTGCAGGCCACCATCCGATTGCGCTTGTAGGCGGCGCGACGGGACTGATCGGCGATCCGAGCGGCAAAAAAGCGGAGCGTACGTTAAATACTCAGGATATCGTTGTCGAATGGTCGCAAAAAATTAAAAATCAGCTTTCCCGATTTTTAGATTTCGAGGCCGGAGAAAACCCCGCTGTCATAGCGAACAACTTTGATTGGATCGGAAAGCTGAGCATTATTGAATTTCTCCGTGACGTCGGAAAGAACTTCGGAATTAACTACATGCTTGCGAAAGATACCGTAAGCTCAAGAATTGAAACCGGGATTTCTTACACGGAATTCAGCTACATGATCCTGCAATCCTACGATTTTCTGAATCTGTACAGAGAAAAGAACTGCAAACTTCAAATCGGAGGCAGTGACCAGTGGGGCAACATCACGGCCGGTCTTGAACTGATCAGAAAATCAGAAGAAGAAGGGGCGAAAGCTTTCGGTCTTACCATTCCGCTCGTCACAAAAGCTGACGGCACGAAATTCGGCAAAACGGAAGGCGGCGCCATTTGGCTTGATAAAGAAAAAACATCGCCGTACGAATTCTACCAGTTCTGGATCAATACAGATGACCGCGACGTCGTCAAATATTTAAAATACTTTACTTTCTTGTCAAAAGAGGAAATTGAAGCTTATGCTGAAAAAACGGAGACGGCTCCTGAGAAAAGAGAAGCGCAGAAACGTCTCGCTGAAGAGGTGACTGTTCTTGTACACGGCCGCGAAGCGCTTGAGCAGGCCGTTCATATCTCCCAGGCGCTGTTCAGCGGCAATATTAAAGAGCTTTCCGCTCAAGACGTCAAGGTAGGATTTAAAGATGTACCTTCGTTTGAAAAAGACCGCTCTGAAGAACTGTCTTTAGTAGACGTGCTTGTGGAATCTAAATTGTCGCCTTCAAAACGGCAGGCCCGCGAAGACATTCAAAACGGAGCTGTTTACATTAACGGCGAGCGCCAGACGGACATCGGGCATCTTCTGACTGCGGAAGACCGCATTGAAGATCAATTTACCGTACTGCGCCGCGGAAAGAAAAAATACTTCCTGATCACGTACTGAAAATAAAAAGCAGTCCGGCCGCTCAATGCGGCAGGCTGCTTTTTTATGTTTTGTGAATACTGCACGGGGAAATGAGTACAGTACATAATATAAGCAAAACAGGGAAGGGGTGCTGCGCCGTGAATTTCATGTTTACCATCGCAAAAGAAAGATTGCAGCGGGATCATTGGGAACAGCAGCAAAGCATAAATGCCGAAGCCAAAGCCGAGGAATCAGAGACGGAAGAAGAAAATCCGACATCATAAAGGGAAAGCCTCCATTCTGCGGAATGGAGGCTTTTGATTGTCACCATATCAGCCTGACGGCGGCCATCAGCACGACTCCTGTGATGACCGTGATGGATAAGCTTTTTGTCCGCATTGCGCAAAGCAATGTCGGGATGAGAACGATCATGGCTTTCCAATCAAAGGTCAAAGCGCTGTTTGTTTTCACAATCATGCTTTCCGTTACCAGAGCCGTCAAAATGCAAAGCGGAATAAAGGAGAGCCATTTTAAAGCCAATTCAGGCATCTGAATGTTCCGGACAAATATAAACGGAACAATGCGCGGCACAAGTGTAACAATCATGCAGCCGAGTATAATCCAGATCATTTGTGTGCTGATGCTCATTTGTCTGTCACCACCCCGATCGTTGCCACAATCACGGTTGAGGCGATGACCGCGATGTGTGACGGGACGAAATACGATAACAAGACCATAAAAATGATCATATAGAGAATTAAGGAGAGGCTGTGCTTCAGCTTTTCCGAAGCGGACGACTGCAATTGCAGCACAAGCAGCGCCGCAAACATAGCGGGCAAAGCAAAGTCCAGGCCGAGCGCATAAGGATCAGATATCCATTGTCCGAGAAGCCCGCCCATCACGCAGGAAATAACCCAGCACATGTAAGCGGTTATATTGAGACCGTTCATCCACTTATCGTATAACCTGCCGTTCTGAGCCGCTTTGTTCACCGCTACCCCGAAAGATTCGTCAGTAAGCAAAGCCCCGAAGCCGATATTTTTCGCCAAAGAGTATTTCGTGAAATACGGCGCGATGGTCAGGCTCAGCAGAAGGTGCCGCAGATTGACGATAAACGTCGTTAAAATAATGGCGGAAATCGGACTCCCGGAAACAAGGAGCGAGCAAATAATAAATTGGGCGGCGCCGGCATAGACACACAAAGATAACAAACAAATTTCAAGAATGCTTAGATGAGAGGCAACGCCAACGATGCCGAAAGCAAAACCGATGCTCATATAGCCCAGCAGCGTAGGCACACAATCCCGCACCCCCTGTAAAAACGTATCGTTCATTTCCCGGGAAACGGCGGTTTTTTGCACTTCTGTGTTAATCATTTTTTATACTCCTTTCATAGAGATTATAATGATAACGACTAATGAAAAAATCAAAGAAAATACGGTTCACATTTATATGAACCGATTTCCGGTGACGACATGAAATAACGAATGATTTTGTTTCATCAGGCCCTCAACTTTTTCAGCCCCTACTTCTTTCACAAGCTCCGCGAACATCAGATCGTGCCTCATATATTCCATGGCCACGAGAACGAGAGCGGGATCTTCTGATTTAATGGCCCAGGCATTCGTCTGCGGAGAAAAATTGGCGATTAAGACTTCTTTATTATCGCGGGCAGCTATCGTTAATCTTCCGCCCATCCGCTTCTCCGCTACTTCAGGAGACATATTATGATTTGTCGTATTTCCGAGCTTCACTTCCGGAGGGCCGAACACAATCGAAAAGACGGGCAATTGTTCGGCGGCGCGTTTGTTAGCGGCTTCTTGAATAAAGGGAATCTGCTGTTCCCAGACAGACAGCCACAACTCTTCCTCGGCTTTTTCAATCATATCCTTCATCTCATTGATGACATGATCATTCGTGCTGATGCGGCGGATGACATTCATCTCCTGCTCGCTTTCCAGTGCCAATAACTTTTCCTCAAGGTAGCCGAATGAGCTCTCGAAATCGTGCCGGAGCCGGTCGATTAATTCCTTTCCGGCCAGCGGGGCATATGTAACCGGATCAGACGGCACAATATGGACAGCGCCTTTATCAACTAATTTCCCCAATACTTCATAGATCATTGAGCGGGGGACGCCTGACCTTTTGCTGATTTCATATCCGGTAACAGGCGAGTGTTTCAACAAGCCGATATATGCTTTACATTCATATTGAGAAAATCCAAACTTCTGTAATTCTTTCAGAACATCCTCCATAAACATCCTCCGTAGTGGTTATTCATGAAACTACTATAATGTAAGCGATTATATCTTGTCAATGGGACTTGAGTGCTGAAAGAAAGGTGCGCCTGTTTTGTCGCTTTCCAACTTAGTTTATGGTGAGTTACATGTATGGCTTTTGTGAAAAACGTTGCCGTAGACCCACACGAATGCCGTTTGATACGATAAATTCAAGAAGTTAAAAAGAGGAGGATCACGGTGGAAAACACCTCTAAAATCGCTTTTTTATCGGTTATAAGCAATTCCCTGGTCGTCATGCTCAAAATAGTGGTGGGGATAATAACCGGATCTGTCGCGATACTTTCTGAAGCCATTCATTCTTTTTTAGATTTGATCGCCGCCTTCATTGCCTTTATCTCCGTCAGGATTTCAAAAAAACCGGCTGATACAGGGCATCCGTACGGTCATGGAAAAGTCGAGAATCTGTCGGGGACTATCGAGACGATTCTGATTTTTGCGGCAGGGATTTGGATGATATATGAATGCGTTCAAAAACTGGTCAACCCGGCGCCGGTTCATCTGCCCGTATTGGGCATTGTTGTGATGCTTGCGGGGGCTCTCATTAATTTGATCGTTTCGAAGTTCGTAAAAAGAGAAGCCGAAAAGGTTAATTCCGTGGCAATGAAATCAAATGCCCTGCATTTACTGACTGACGTGTACACATCATTAGGCGTAGCGGCAAGCCTTTTGGTCGTTACCGTAACGGAGTGGTACATACTTGATCCCATTATAGGTATGGTGCTGGCGATGTATATCATATATGAAGCGTTTAAGTTAATGAAAGAAGCATTCCCGCCGCTGATTGATACCCGTTTGTCGGAAGAGGAAGAAAAAACAATTTTAAAGATTATTGAAACATTTCAACAGGAATTTATTGAAATTCACGATTTTCGTACAAGACGCTCCGGCCCGCAGGAGTATATTGATTTTCACCTGGTCGTAGCCTCTCACGTGACGATTAAAGACGTGCACGACCTGTGTGACCGCATTGAAAGAGATATTACGAATGAATTCAAACAAGCACAGGTAATGATTCACCCCGAGCCGGAGAGCGAGAGGAAGAAATAAATCGATCTTATGTTTGCGTTTGTTCCCGGCAAAAGGCCCGTTCCCACGGGTCTTTTTGTTGTATAAATGACTATTTCTCGCTCATATGAGAGAGAAGCTTATACACGTGAGGGGTTCATTTCATACGTTATGTTGTAAAGAAAAAGGGAGGTGAACAGAATTGAACGCTATTTCTGTTAAAGAAATTGAACATGGAGTTGCCGTTGCGGAAAGAGAAGGTTTAGGGGAGTATTTATACCAAGAACCGGTTTCTAAAAAATGTTCGCGCCGTTCCCGCAGCAGAAAACGGACACACCGTTCCCGCAGCAGAAGACGGACGCATCACCGGACACACCGTTCCCGCAGCAGAAGACGGACGCATCACCGGACACACCGCTCCCGCAGCAGAAGACGGACGCATCACCGGACACACCGCTCCCGCAGCAGAAGACGGACGCATCGCCGGACACACCGTTCCCGCAGCAGACGGTCTCATCAAAAACGCACCCGCAAACGCTGTTTTAAATGCTGACTGCAGACTCTATTACAAGTAACGGGGATCTGCTATAATGGCAAGAGAACTGCATAAAAGATCCGGTATCATCATCTGCGGACACTGAACTGACAACATGGCGCTGTTTGTTCGTGTCCGTTTTTTATGTCAAAAAAGATGCCGGAGGATAAAAAGGAAGGGATGACGCCGAATGAAGCTGAATGAGGATTTTTATAACTCTGAAGGAAAGACAGTCTCTTTGCCAAACATAAGCAGCAAGCTTTTGCATATCACGGACAGCGGGCATATCAGCGTTGACTTCATCAGCATAAGCAGGCTGCGGAAGGCTTCAAAAATCGCGATCTTAGGTGACAGCGTCGCCCGGGGGCTGCGTGCGGAATACGGCTTTGGTGACATTCTGAAAGACCGGACAAACGCTGAAATAACCAATCTGTCTGTCAGCGGCGTTAATATGAGCAACAACGGAAGCGATAACATTTATCAGCAGGCGCTTAAAACAAAGGGACATGATGTCATCATTGTCCAGGGAACAGATGATGATTGGTGCAACCACATTCCCATCGGCACAGATGAAAAGGATATCACCACATTTTACGGAGGCTTCTGCCAAGTGATTCAGCAGCTGCGGAGCGGAAATAAAGGCGCGAGCATCATTGTGGTGACCCCAACGAGACAAGCTAAAATATCAAAAGGAAAAATCGTCCGCCGTGATACTGATAAAAATAAACTGGGCCTGAAGCTGGCTGACTATGTGAAAGCCCAAAAAGAAGCCTGCACACTCCTCTCTGTACCGTATGCCGACCTGTTTGATACAGATCTCATCGACCCGTATAATCCCGCTTTCCGCAGCATGTGCATGTCAGAAGGTCTTCATCCGAACGAGAAAGGGCATCAAATCATATTTCAGGAAATCTGCCGGAATTATTATTACTATTATGGGTAACACAGCGCTAACAGATTATTTTCGGCTTTGCTTTTCTAAAAGCTCAATTATTCTTTGAGATGCGTGTTTTTGCGCTCTCAAAAGCGAGACGATATTACCGGTAAAACCGATTAAAATGATAAGCAGCAAAATGATCATCCACATAGCGAACCTCCTGTCGAGTGTCGAAAAACCCACTCTTAATTTTACTTATTATGGATGGGGAAGAGAATAGGTCTAACTATTGGTGTTTCTTTATAAATCCATAAAAAAAGCACAGACTGAACGGGTCTGTGCTTTTTTCTCTTATTTCAGCAGGTTCAATGATTCACGATTAAAGGCTTCCAAATCGTCAGGTGTTCTGCTCGTTACGATGTTATGGCTCACGACGACTTCTTCATCTTTATAATGTGCGCCGGCATTGATTAAGTCTTTGCGGATGCTGCGGAATCCCGTGATATCTTTTCCTTTAAGAAGGTCGGTATCAATCAGCAGCTGCGGGCCGTGGCAGATTGCGAAAACAGGTTTCTGATCTTCCACGAATGCTTTAGTGAATTCACCCGGGCGGTCATCTCCGCGCAGAAGATCCGGTGAAAAGCCTCCGGGAATCAATAACGCATCGAATTCCTTGGCGTCTGCGTCTGAGATCGCTTGATCGATCTTTACTTTCTCACCGTGCTTGCCCGTCACTTCTTTCCCTGCTTCCAAATCTATTGTCACCACACTGTGGCCCGCTTCTTTAAATGCGTCCGCCGGGCTTGTATATTCAATATCCTCAAATTGATCTGTCATCAGAACTGCGATTTTTTTGCTCATACATCATGCCTCCTGTGAATTTGTATATGACAAGAATATCAGGCAGATTCCCGCCTCACAACGTATTTGCTTATGAAAAAAGACCCCTCTGAAAAAGAGGAGCCAAAAGGTACGGAGGTCTGCTGAAACTTACGTGTTTAACTTGAGATAAGGCAAGAAATCGAACCAATTACTTTTTGCGTCTTTTTTTATGCTTTTTACACCCGCATTTCCCCGGATCTCCCGGATCAATGACTTCGTGAATTGTTTCTTCCTTATAAACGTGGCGGGGAACATAACGGATATGCTCTCTGTTAATGTGTTTGATGGGATGGACGTAAACCACTTCTTTGTCAGTATACTTGTCAGTCACAATATACTTAGGGTCACAGTAATACACTTTCGATTTTTTACCCATTCATCTCACCTCCCGTATTTTATTAAATGCTGGCAAGGAGGGTTTTGCATCGGACAAGTACACCGTGGCAAGTCCACAATTTTTCATATGCAATTTCGTTTTTCTGGTTTTTCCTGAATCCGCCTCAAATTGGAACGGTTAACCCTTTTTGAGCGGGGAAATCTATAAAAAAGAATTCAAAAACGATTCTTTTCTCAGGTCAATCGAGATGCATACATCTTTAGGGGGATTTCAGAATGCTCGATGAAAAAACGATTGCAATCATTAAAAGCACAGTGCCGGTCTTAGAAGAGCATGGTGAAGAAATCACAGGCCGATTTTATGACCTGCTGTTTCAGCATCACCCTGAGCTGCTGAATATCTTTAATCAGACAAATCAAAAGAAAAAAACACAGCGTACGGCCTTGTCGAATGCTGTGATCGCGGCCGCAGCCAATATTGACCGGCTGGAAAACATAGTCCCCGTCGTCAAACAAATCAGCCATAAGCACCGGAGTATCGGTGTTAAGCCCGAGCATTACCCAATCGTTGGAAAGTACTTGTTAATCGCGATAAAGGATGTGCTAAAAGACGGGGCCGCTCCTGAGGTCATTCAGGCATGGGAAAAAGCATACGGCGTCATTGCAGACGCTTTTATCGGAATTGAGAAGGACATGTATGAACAAGCGGAAACGCAAAAAGGCGGCTGGAAAGACTATAAGGCGTTTACAATTGATAAAAAGGTAAAAGAAAGCAAGGAGATAACGTCGTTTTATTTAAAACCGGAAGACGGACAAGTTCTCCCCGAATTCAAAGCGGGGCAGTATATCAGTGTAAAAGTATACATTCCGGACACGGGCTATACGCATATCCGCCAGTACAGCTTATCCGACGTGTCCGGTAAGGATTATTACCGGATTTCCGTTAAAAAAGAAGGGGTTGTTTCCTCATATCTGCATGACCAATTACACGAAAAGGATTCAATTGAGATCAGCGCTCCGGCCGGGGATTTCGTATTAGACCCTGATTCCAAAAACAATCTGGTTCTCATCAGTGCCGGTGTCGGAATTACCCCGATGATCAGCATGTTAAAGACGGTTGCCAAAACCCAGCCGCAGCGAAACGTTCTCTTTATCCATGCGGCAAGGAGCGGAGAGTATCATGCGTTGCGGCATGAAGCTGAAGAAGCCGCGGAACACTCATCCGTTGACACCCTCTTTATTTACAGCGAGCCGTCCGAACAAGACCGTTCAGAAAACATTCGTTTTCGGGAAGGCCGGATTGACAAACAGCTGTTAGAAGAAGTGATGACAGATAAAGATGCTGATTTTTACCTGTGCGGATCACCGTCGTTCATTAAAGAAATGAAAAAGCTGATTTCTGAATTCAATACACCGCCGGAATCCATTCACTATGAATTATTTGAACCCCAGCTGAGTATGGTGTGATGGAAGAAGGAAGGACGATTTTAAGCACCCGAATTGGGTGCTTTTTTATTCTCTTGCAAGGAAAGGTTGCTGCTCAACATTTTATGTTAAGCTTGCTTAATTAATGAAATAAAAGACACATGGCCCGCGCATCAAAGAGTACGGGCTTTTTGTCAACCTGGAGCGGCGATTTGACGATTAGAGATTGGTATGAGGCAGCACTGAATTTTTACTTGCAAAAAAGTTTAAAGACAGGATGAATGGTTACTTGTTTGAATACAAACAACGACTTTAAAGGAGGAAACAGTATGAGATTAATCAGTTTAGATCATATAAAGAGATAAACTTGTCATAGACACGAAATAGTACGAATGCTTTGCGGTTATTCTATCCAATGGAGCTGCAAGGATGGCTCCGCTCCCCACATACGGGGAAACAAAGATAATTATAAATCATGGCAAGGTCACCCGCGTTAAATGGGACGAAGGCTATTTCTTCTATGCATACTGCACATGGCTTTTTTTCTGATAATAAGACGCTCCCTATTTCCACGCTATCTCCTCCTCAGCGCCAACAGGCTTTCCGTCTTGGACTTGTATCCAATTAAACAATTCTGGAAAGCAGGATGAGTCCCTATTTCTTTGTGATTCCTTAATATAAAAACAATATCCCGCCAATGGCAAGCAATAGGAACGATAATTAAATTGGATTGCAGCATGCTATCCGTTAATCTTCGTCAAACAGACTGGCAGAAAGAACCAAAAAGAATATTTGCACACAGAATATTCCTCTTTTTACATCATAATAGATAGTATTCAATAATCCATCTCTAATTTGTTTTTTTAGACAAAAAAGAACCAGACACGCATCAGCAACTCGTTCAATTTTTGTTAGGATCAGAATGATTTTAAGTACTTTTGTACTTCAGTCTCCCCTTGCTTAACTGTTAAATTCTCATTTGTGGCTTCAGCCGCTTAGACATTATTAAGAAAAGTAAAACTCAAAACTGATGTTACTAAAAGACTCAATGCGATTTTTCATTTGTTTCTCCTTTTTTGGGTTTGTGGTACTATTATCCTGTAATTACTTTAAAAGGACAAGTCAATACATTTTTTGGAGGTTGTTTATGACGAACGAGTATAAAAAGCCCGTTTTATTTACAGTTTCTGCATTGGTGATCATTTTCCTAGTGTTTTTCTCATTAAAAATCTATAACTATTACAATCTCGAATATCCTAACTGGGAAGGTAAAAGTAAGGATCACAACTGGGAAGTAGTCTTTAAAAAGAATGAAGATACTCCAAAAGAGTTTAGCGGGGAAATTCTTTGGATTGGCGATAAAGATAAAACTGATAAAACTTATATAGAATCCATAACAATAATGAAAGATAATAAAGCACTTCTTGATTCTTCAGATTTTAACAGCGATATCCCTATGAAGGATTATTCAGGTGGTACCTTTAGCGATGGATCAGCTAAAGAAAAATCATTTTCATTTTTAGAACGCTTAGAAGAATCTGATCTAAAAGGATCTAAGATAACGGTTCAAGTGAAATGGAAACAAGATAACCAATCATTCAGTACGGAAAAGTTCGTTCTTTCAAAGAAAACGATATTTAATCTCTAAATTTATTGAGTTTATTCTAACCAGTTTCTAATCTGAACTGGGAGAAGATTTAATTAAATAAGTCCAAGACGGAAAAGCCTGCGGACACTGATCATTGTACAGATATACTGTGCTCTGATTGGTGTCTGTTTTTTGTTTTTCGGAAGCATCGATAAAGAAGTGCTGAATATTGCGTAGGGTTCAATCTGAGGGCTTTTCCCCAAAAGTGGGGGAGTCGGGGAATTGGCAAAGGATGAAACGAGCCAGGAGCGGCATATTTAAGAGGAAATAACAGAAGGAAACATATGCAAGATTTAATCATTGAATATAAAAGCGCATTGAAACATGTTAAAAAGATGTACCGGCAGTTATGGGCGGTTGCTGACAGTCTCTTAACCGCTGAACAAAACAGCGATAAAAAGATTATTGGCGGCATGATAAGCGACATTGAATACAATCGAATGGCTGCAGAACGGAAGACAACCCGGCGCCCGCCGTGGTGCTGATCGCAGGGATGCGTATAAAAGAACGATCCTTTCTGATCCGCGTTTGATGCGCTGCCGGAAGAATATGCAATCGTTCAGGACCCTGATGGAGAGGCAAGCGATTGGAACAGGGAAAGAATAGCGATCTTTATCTGTACTGACAGACCCCGAGAAAGATATTTTTATCATGCACGCTGTGCAAAATATGTTTATGAAGAAATAGCTGCTTTACTCAATATAAAAAAAGGAACCGTCCAAAAGAATATTGAACGATCCCTCTTAAAAATGAAAAATAGAGCAAATGACAGCCTTTTTGTTTAGCTTAACAGGCTGTCTTTTTTATGATGATCTTTTATTAATGCCAAGCCGCTCACGTAATGCAAATTGAAGAAGCTGCGAAAAGTTTACACCTTCTTTTTCTGCTGCTTCCGCCAGCCATTTAGGTACAGTAAGTGTCTTTTTCACCGCTTTGTTTTCCATTTCATCACGGACAATATCTGTCCAGGCGCTTACCATAACAACAAAACCGGTTGCCGGCACTTTGATATATTTTGGAGCGGAGGGGGAAGGGATGTCTTCGCCGTCTTCTTCCATGCCATATAGAAAGCCTTCGAGCGCATCTTTTGCCATGCTCATAGCATCATCCACGTTCTCGCCTTCTGAAATGCAGCCGGGTAAATTGGGAAAGGTAATTGTGTAGCCGTCGCTTCCGTCTTCTCCTGCATCAAAAATCGCCGGAAATAAATACTTTGTCATATATATAAAACCTCCTTACAAGGGGGTTGTTTAAGTATAGAATTTAGTGTGCTGGGTTTGAAGTCTTTTTTGGATGTGGGACTGTTACCGTGCCCGGTTTGGTTGGATGTTTAAAGTGGTTATGACTACCAACAACTCGTTTTAAATACCACCCATCTTTAGTAAGTATCTTTATGATATCTCTTGAAGACTTCATGTTTCCCTCTCTTCACATATATTATAACACGTATTATTTATACGTGTAGATACTTTTTTTGAAAAAAAAGTATTTTTTGTCTTACTTGAGACTAATTTATGAAAAGAACTTTCGTTCGACAAATTTCGTAAATGTATTTCCTTTTAGCCTTTTCTGTCGATATTTACAGCAGGAGGTGAAATGAATTGAAAAAATACTCATATAAAGTTTTCACTTATAATTTTGGTCAGATGTATAGTGACGATAATTCTTTAGAAAACAAACTCGAAAGATTTGGTAAGGAAGGATGGGAACTTGTATCTGCTTTACCTATGGTTAAAGGTCATGGTTCTGAAGGGGATGTATCAGTTTCATCAGGTGATGTGAAATTTATCTTCAAGCAGGAAATTTAATAGAGCTATTTTCCATTAACTAATAAGGTAGATTGGATGTGAATATAATGACAATTGATCCTATGTTAATCAATTGTTTGCAAAGCTATGAAAAAATTGAATTAAGCACTGACCCCGATATTTCGGGATTAGATGAAACGATAATTCATACAATAAAAGGGTACGGTAGTATAGAAACGAAGACCGGATCTATTCTGTTTGTTCATTTGGAAAATCCACAGAGTGGTGAAGAATATACATACAGTTATCCTGACGTTGTAAAAACTGAATGTGTTAGCCGTTCTGACCGTCATGATAAGTGGTATATTTACTCTTTGGATCGCTCCGAATTTAAGCATGGAACAAGAAATAAGACAATGATTTATAGGCTTATATTTAAGAAATGAAGGAAAGCATCCCTATAAGGGTGCTTTTTTTGTTCGACAAAATTTGCATATGGTTCTTTTTCCCTAACTGATATGTCATAATAAAGAAAAACAAGGGAGAAGAATCAATGAGAGATTACTTTAAAGGTTTTTACCGGCCGACAAAAAGAGAGTTTCAAAAGATGTGGTCTGATGGCTATTTTGTTTTTGATACCAATACCCTAATTAATCCTTTTCGTTTTCAAACGATTGCAAGAGAAGTAATATTAGAGGTATTAACGATTTTGCGCGATCGCTCTCGACTATGGATTCCTCATCAAGTGGGTTTAGAGTATCACCATAATATTAATGAGGAAATTTATATACAGGATAGCGCATATAAAGAACTCGAATCTTCTATCCGGGATTTAGGAACAGACCTTGAAAATGTATATAAACGTATTTCATTAAAACACTCAACTTTAATTTTAAATGACCAGATACAGGGTAAATTTAATGATATCTTAGATGAATTAATACAAGAAATAAATACACAAAAGGAACAACACCCTAATTATGAAAAATTGAGCATGCAAATTGCGCAAATATTTGAAGGAAATATCGGTGAACCTTATTCTCAAGAACAATTAAATGATATATACAAAGATGGAGAAATCCGTTTTGAGAATTTAGTACCACCAGGATTTAAGGATATTGATAAAGGTGATTCGAAGAGATATTTTGATGGTTTGCATTATACAAAAAAATATGGTGATTTAGTGTTGTGGAAGCAAATTATAGATTTTGCAAAGAGTAAAAAAACAGATATTATTTTTGTTACAGATGATAAAAAAGAGGACTGGTGGTCAATTTCACATGGAAAAACATTGGGACCACATCCGGAACTAATTCAAGAGTTCAGGAGAGAGACTGGCGGGAATAATATATATATATATAAAACAAAACAGTTCTTGGAGAATTGTAAAGAATCTAAAGGTTTTCCTATTGATTCTAAAAGAATTGATGCAGCGATAGAGAGTATTAATCAATATAAGAAAAGTGTAATAGCCAATGAAGAAGCAATACAATTAGAGAGAGAAAAAGAAGAATTAAAGTTGAAGTGGTTATATGAAGATAACAAGCCAAGGCCCTTTCCAATTCGCAGGGATACTAGGAAGTCTAAGTTGAAATTCATACATACTTATGAAATTATTGCTACAGTAACCCCAAGCGAAACTGAAGATTTAAATACTCTAACTAAAAAAATAATAATGGCTCATTCAGACCTTTATAACTCTATACCTTTATCATTTAAGGTGATTCAAGACTTGAAAGATAATAACTACAATGCTTATATGATACAATTAAGTTCTTTTGAAAAAATAAGTACAGATTTGTTCAAGGAACTAGTAAATAATCAATATATTCGTGTTTTAAGGATGACAGAGATAACTGATGAAGAAGTTAATGATTCATCTTTTGAAGAAACAGAATTAAACACGTGAAAAAGTACAATTTGCTCATTTTTTAAAAGCATCCTGTTGGGTGCTTTTTACATTCTCTGTAAACCGATTCCGGTAAACCTCAGAGAAACTATTGGCGGTTAACAGTCTGAGGACGGGGGGCAGTTTAGAAAGAATATGATTGGAGGGATTACATGAAAACAATTAATTAAGCCTTTGAGGAATTAGGAAAGAATCTGAGGTGTGCGGCTGAAAGGATGCCAACGCCCAAGCCGCTTTCCACTGAAGCTTTTATTATGTTGAGTAAAGGAGATAGAGCATGGAAACAATTTATGCGCACCCATTTGAAACGTCATGGTTTATTGCGCTCACGTTCTTCTGCTTGTCGTGTGTAGTCTGTTCAGGTGAATCAGAAAAGGAATAAGCATGGCAAGGCAACGTGACGAATTAGACAAAATCTATAATACAGCACGCTGGAAGCGAGTAAGGAAAGTCGTTCTGATAAGGGACGGCTATTTGTGTTGTGAGGACGTTGTCGTGGATTAATAACGGAGGCAAATACCAACACATTAAGAGATGATCCAAGCGTGGCATTTAATCTTGATAATCATAAAACGATCTGTTTAAAGTGCCACAACAGGAGGCACCCGGAAAGAAGCGGCGGGGAGGAGGAACAAACGATTATATGTAAGTAACACTTATAGCGGAAATATGGAAGGATTTTTCTCCATAATAGAGAATTTTTAGGGAAGGTTATTAAAGTAGGTAAATCATATTCAAAGTCGTATTATCCTAAAAAGACAAAGTTTTTTATGTCCCAACATACTTCGGTAGCCGGCTGGAATGGTTCACTTCCTGATACTTCAACTGGAACATTGGCTCCTGCTCTTGCGAATAAAATAGCAATGCTGTATCCAGAGATAATAAATACTCACAGAAAAAAACAATGCCCTTACCGGCAAATTTCCCGGTTGTACCTGTCGATAAAAGAGCTAAATGGGATAGCAGAACGGATCGAGGTAACTATATAAAGAAGTACATCGACACATACGGTGATCCGAAGTGGAATTGGAGTTCATTCGATATTCACCATGTGCTTCCGCTAAAGTATGGGGGAAAAAATAACTTTAATAATTTGTATCCTCTCCCTCGTGATATGCACCAAAATCTATTAAATCCTTGGAGGGATAAATATTAATAAGTAAGAGGTGGCTCAATGGCAGTTTTTGTTGAAAAAACGATCCAGGGTCTAAAAGAATTAATTGATGAAAAAGGCCGCTTAAAAATTTTAGGGAATGAAGGAACTCTTTTAGAAACAGAATGTACTTTCTCTAAAGGTGCAACAGATCTGGAGATTGAGAGTTTTGAGAAGAAAATAAAAGTCTCACTTCCTGAAGATTATAAAACCTTTTTAAAATTGCATAACGGAGCCAGAATATTTGATTTGTTGATTTACGGTGAGAATGTAGGTGGGGGTTTGCATATTCTTAATGTAGAAGAGATTGAAAAGTATATGCAAAATGGTTTTTTAAAGCCTCAGTTTATTCCCGTCGCACATCTGTTAGACGGATGTTATTTGTTAATTGACAAAACCAAAATATCCACAGATCCAAACTATTTATGGTTCCGCGGATTTGTCGAGTATGAACCAATGCAACTTAATTTTGAGATATTTTTAGATAGGTATATTTTATCTCAGGGATCAAGTTTTTGGGAATGGAATATCTACACTGCTGAGAATTATTATAGGACTCACCAGGGTGATGAGGATTAACCTTTCCTACAGTTGGGTTGGTTCATTTTTACTATTAGACTTCGATTTGAACTTTTAAAAATAGGTTTAATTTAAGAGACGAACCGATTAATTGGTGTATAGAGGATTTATAAAAAGCGCAGATACTCTGCGCTTTTTTATTTAAGTATTTTCCGAATCATTCGCAGCCCGTTTTTGGAAGAAGGATAACGGAAAGCGAAGTCGAAGCGGTTCGTTTGTTTGACGACGCTTTTTTTGTGCGTAAACGTGTTAAAGCTGTCAAATCCGTGATAGCTGCCGATGCCGCTTTCCCCGACGCCGCCGAATGGCAAATACGGTGTCGCAACATGCATTAACGTATCATTGACACAGCCGCCGCCAAACGACAGATTCTCTAAAACAGTTCGCTCGATTCCTTTGTTTGTTGTGAAGAGATACAGGGCGAGCGGCTTTGGGCGCGATTGGACTTTCTCAATGACTTCCCCGATATCACGGTATGTAAAGAGCGGAAGAATTGGCCCGAAAATCTCCTCCTGCATCACTGGAGAGTCATCCCTCACTTGTTCGAGAATGGTCGGCGCAATTTTATGATGAGCGGGATCAGATTGTCCGCCTGTGAGCGGGATGCCATCATTCAGAAAGCTGAGCAGCCGCTGATAGTGGCGTTCACTGACGATTTTGCCGTACTGCGGATTTTGTTCAGGCTGAGGGCCGTAAAATTCGCTGATCGCACGCTTCATTTCTTCTGTGAGCTTCGTTTTGATATCTTGGTGGACAAATAAATAATCCGGTGCGATGCAGGTTTGCCCTGCATTTGTAAATTTCCCGAAGACGAGGCGTTTGGCGGCAAGCTGTATATCAGCATCCTTATGGACAATGCAGGGACTTTTGCCGCCGAGCTCCAAGGTAACGGGAATTAATTGTTTGGCGGCGGCCTCCATGACGATTTTTCCCACGGCAACGCTTCCTGTGAAGAAAATATAGTCAAAGGGCTGCTGTAATAATACAGTGCTGACGTCGGGTCCGCCCTCCGCCATAGCGACATAGTCACTCGGAAAAACGCTGCTGATGAGTTTGGAAAGAACAGCGGAAACCGCCGGCGTATATTCTGACGGTTTAAGAACGACTGTGTTTCCGGCCGCAATGGCTCCAATCAAGGGTGAAAGCGCCAGCTGCAAGGGATAGTTCCAAGGCGCAATCACCAAAACGGTTCCATACGGCTCAGGGATGATGATGCTCTTGGAGCCTAGGTGAGTCAGAGGCGTTTTGGCTCGTTTCGGTTTGATCCATTTCCCAAGCCGCTTCATCACAAAACTGATTTCCTCCAGTACAATTCCGATTTCTGTCGTGTACGACTCCTGTTCGGATTTGTGGAGATCCTGATAGAGAGCGGCTGTTATATCGGCTTCTTGTGTTTTGATGGCTTGTTTCAGCTTTTGCAGCATGTTCAGTCTCGATTCTAGCTGTCTCGTATGCCCCGCCGCAAAATAGGCTTTGTGTTTGCTGACGATAGAGGGGATGCTGTTCATTCCGTCGCTCCTTTTTTGTAAGGTATGGTGATTTATTATGTGGAAAATTTCTTCTGCTTGTCAAATGGGGGTTTCTAATGTACATGTAGCTGAAAAGCCAGTAGGCACATAAAAAAAGCCCCGGACAGGGGCTTTTTTTAATAAAGAGAGGGAGCATCTGTCCATTATTCTGACAGCCCAAAAGAAAAACCCCGGAAACATTGTCATTACAACATGTCCGGGGTTTAATCCAATGCTCTTTAAAGAGCGTTTTACTTAACGGGAGTAGAACTCAACGATAAGCGCTTCGTTAATTTCCGGAGCAAGCTCAGAGCGCTCTGGAAGACGAGTGAATGTACCTTCAAGCTTTTCAGCGTCGAAAGTAAGGTACTCAGGAACGAAGTTGTTTACTTCTACAGATTCTTTGATGATAGAAAGGTTTCTTGATTTTTCGCGAACACCGATTGTTTGACCAGGTTTTACTTGGTAAGACGGAATGTCAACGCGGCTTCCGTCAACAAGGATGTGACCGTGGTTAACTAATTGGCGTGCTTGACGGCGAGTGCGTGCAAGACCGAGCTTGTACACAACGTTATCAAGACGTGCATCTAAAAGAATCATGAAGTTTTCGCCGTGTTTACCAGTCATTTTTGCAGCTTTGTCAAACAATGTGCGGAATTGACGTTCGTTTACACCGTACATGTGACGAAGTTTTTGCTTTTCTTGCAATTGCAAACCGTATTCTGATAGTTTTTTACGCTGTCCCGGACCGTGGGGACCTGGTGCGTAAGGGCGTTTTTCTAATTCTTTACCTGTACCGCTAAGAGAGATTCCTAAACGGCGAGACAGTTTCCAAGATGGACCTGTATAGCGAGCCATAATGTGACTCCTCCTTTGGTTTTATTTTGTGGAAAATAAAAACCGTCTGTTCGATCCGACCGTGCACATTTTGTTTTCATGTATCCTCGCTCCAGCAGCAGAGAGTTACACGATACACCTTACAGCTAAGGAACAAAATGCAAACACAGAAGCTGAACAAAAAGGCTGCAATATTTCACACAAAGAACATTATATGATTTTTCTCCGCCGCCGTCAACCATTTCTCCATGATGAGTGCCGGTTTATGATATAATGTACAAAAATGAGTAGTACATGTTTAGGTGATAAAAATGAAAAAACAAACAATTGATGAAGTGACGGCCTTTCATCAGAAAATGCTTTCTTTTTTCTTAACGAAATCTGAATCCGTCTCATTATCCGACTCGCTGTTATGGCTGGCCTCAGCTCTCGAATCCTGCTTTACATCTCTTTCATTGACCCTTTCACCGGCAGAATCAACACGTTTCACCATAAAAACAGAAGATGAACCGCATTATGCTCCGCTGAAAGAGAGTGACGGCCGTTTTATGATCAGGAATCAGACGTCCGGCAGATCCTTTTATCTGCGCTCGGAAGTCGGGCTGCCGATCCCGGAATCATTGCCTGAGCTCGTTACTCAGTTTATCAATCAATCTGTGAGACAAAGCGGGCTGTTTGACAAAACGAAGCATCAGCGGAAAATTCACAGAATGACAGAAATGTTCCATTCGCTTTTGGACCAAAATGAGGTTTTGGAAAAACTGCAGGCAAGTTTGAGTACGGCTTTCCGGTCTTTCCGTTTTTCACTGTTTATCACGCAGGATCAGGATACGGACAGACAGCTTCCCGCAAAAGAATTACATATGGACGGAAAAGATGCCGATCCGTCTGCCCTGAAGGTTTATTTATCGGGGAGACTGCTCAGAAAAGGCAGGTCATCTGCTTATCTGCCGATCAAAGGCCAGCAGGGGACATACGGGGTTCTGAAGACGGAGGGGCTGCAGGATGCCGTTCTTTCGTGCAGTACTCTCAGTGAAATGCTGCTGCTTGCGGGCGCAGCGGGAAAAGCATTTGAAAATGCGCAGCTCTATGAGCAATCGAAAAAAAGCATTGCGAATCTGGAGCTCATTAATGAAACATCGCGCCAGCTGAATCAGCGCCTCAGACTCACTGATACGATGCGGGAGCTCGCTGCCATTATGACCCAATCGTTTCATGCGGAAGAAGTGGCTTTTTTTCATATTGATCATTTTGAGACGCAAAATCTGCTTCCGGGACATACCGCTTTTTTTAAGACAGAACGTGCGAACCCCTATATCAGCATTGTAAAAGAAAAGCTGTTCGATGGAGAAAAGGGCGTGTTTATCGGCAGCGGAAAGACTGTATTCGGCGAAAACGGCTACGGCTCGCTGATGGCGGTGCCGATGATCGAAAATGACACCGTCTTCGGGTTCGCGATTTTATTGAAAAAGGATTTGTATGCTTTTACGTTTGAAATGTATAAGCTTTTTCAAGCGCTCATTCACCATGCGACATTGGCGGTCACGAACTCCATGCTGCGCGACAGGCTTGAGCATCTTGTTCAGACAGACCAGCTGACGGAGCTGTATTCAAGAACCTATTTGGATGAGAAAATTCAATACAGCATGAAAATTCATAAACGGGGTGTATTCATCCTCGTTGATATCGATAATTTCAAAAATATTAATGATACATACGGTCATCAAACGGGAGATTCGATCCTGATTCAGGTGGCCTCCGTTATGAAGAACCATATTCGTGAGCATGATGTCGCTGCGAGGTGGGGGGGCGAGGAGCTGGCTGTCTATCTGCCGAATATCAACGTGTCATCCGGAGAACGCATCGCTAAAAGGCTGGTTCGCGCCATCCGGGAAAACACCGAGCCGCGCGTGACGATTTCCTGCGGCGTTTCCTGCTGGTCAAAGTCCGGCCCGATGCCGTTGAAATTGCTCGTTCAGCAAGCGGATGAGGCGCTTTATATCGCCAAACGGAACGGCAAAAACCGGCTGATCATCCATCAAAACAGCACGACGACGTAAAAAAGGAGCCGGCCTGCCGGCCGGGCTCCTTTTTTTATCCTAATCGTTTTTCAAGCGTTTCAACGAACTTTGCTAAATAGGTTTCGTCCGTTTCATCAAAACGGTTTTTCACGGGGCTGTCAATGTCCAGCACACCGATCACTTCACCGTTTACGCGGATCGGGAGAACGATTTCTGACTGGGAAGCCGCGTCACAGGCGATGTGTCCCGGGAACGCATTCACATCGGCAATCCGCTGCACGTCGCCATTAGAGTAGGCAGTGCCGCATACGCCTCTGCCGAACGGAATGCGCACACAGGCAGGAAGTCCTTGAAACGGTCCGAGCACGAGCTCGCCCTCTTTAGCGAAGTAAAACCCCGCCCAGTTGACTTCATGTAATGAATGGTATAAAAGCGCTGACGCATTCGCGTAATTTGCGATCGCATCCGTTTCATCTTCTGTCATGGCTTCGAGCTGTTTAAGCAGAAGCTGATAACTTTTTTCTTTATCTCCGGATTGTTTTTCGACATGAAACATGGAAAACCCTCACTTTTTCTATAATATCAAACAAAGTTCCGGCCGTTCTGCCGGCATTTGTCGAGAAGTTCTTACAGGAACGGCGCCTTTCTGCTTGAATTGTTACACATAAAGGGGTGAGCCGTATGAAAGTAAGCACCAAAGACAAAATTATTAACGCCGCTGTCCAGCTGTTTAACCAAAAAGGTTATTCCGGCACGTCCGTCCGTGAAATCGCAAAGTCAGCTGATGTAAATGTTGCGCACATCTCCTACTATTTTAAAGGGAAAGGCGGATTAATGGAACATTTAGTTTCCGAGTTTTACGAAGGCTATACTGAAGCGCTGGAAAAAGCCGCCGTCAGTATGAACGGTGAAGACGCGCAGGAACGCATCCTGCGGGTGATTTTCGATATTTTATCCTATCAGCACGATAACCGTCAATTAACGCGGTTTGTATATCGGGAAGTAACGATTGATTCCGTGCTTATCAGGGAAATTATGTCTACTTACTTAATGAAAGAAAAATATATTTTCCAGCTGGTGATTGAAGAAGGGCAGTCACGCCACAGACGGCTGACGCTGCCCGTGCCGCATTTTATTCTGCAATTGAAATCCCTCTTGATGATGCCGTATCTTCAGCCTCAATACATTACGGAGGTGCTCTATATGCAGCCTCATGAACCGTACTTTTATAAAAGGTATTTTGAAGAGGTGAAGATCTGGATCGAAAGCGTGTTCCGACGGCCTGATGCGGCGCTTATGAAGTAATGATGCTTTTGTACGTTTCATAGGAACTGCCGACATCTTCCGCTTGATGGGCGTCCGACCCGAATATGAGCGGGATTTTTTTTTGCTTCGCCGTCTCAGCCATCCAATCCTCCATGTATACTTCCCCGGCAAACTTCTTTCTGAGCCCGGATGTATTCACATCCAGCTCCATTCCGTGTTCTTTCACGGCGTCAAGACAGCGGGCCGCAAGCTCTCTTATTTGAGGTGACATGCTGTAAGGGAAAAGGCGCGCGAATTTTTTGACGAGCGTGATATGGCCGACCCGTTTTGGCTTAAAGGGGCCGAGCGGTGTTACAATGGAAGAATACACAGTTTCATAGTATTGTTCATATACGGCTTCAACGCTTCCGAAGCGGTCGGCAAGCTGCTGAAAGGCGTGCTCGTCAAAATCCAGGCATATATAAGACGGACCGGTCTTCAAAAAATGAACGGATAAAATGCCGTCATCCAGTGAGGGGCCGTACGTGTTCAGAAACGCCGCGGTTTCCTCTTCATACCCTGTGATAAAATCGGTTTCTAGCCCAGTCAGAATGCTGATTTGTCCATCGTATTCCTTTTTCAGCTGTGACAGCCGCTCCAAATAAACCTCCATCTGTCTGAGATCCATCGCGCTGTCCTGAAGCGGTACGGGATCTTGAAATGACGGAGGAAGGGGGGCGTGCTCTGTAAATGTGATCGAGTCAAAACCTCTTTCCAGGGCCTTTTCGACATATTGTTTCAGCGCATCCTTCGAGCCGTGAGGGCAAAAAGGCGTGTGGATATGAGCGTCTCGTTTTTCCATTTGTGTCACTCCATTAAAAAATTGCAGAATCCTGCCGAAATTATGCAAAAAGTTTTTGATTTCTGGTCAAAAAATGTTGGTTACATGGTATCATAATAACAATGAAAACGACAGATTTTCTCAATACATATATTGAAATCTTTCTGAATACATAAAACACCCTGACAGATTAAGAGAACAACAAGGGGGCTCATTATGGAGTTAGTCATCGGATTATTGGTTATACTGCTCGCGCTCTTTGCGGCGGGCTACTTTTTCAGAAAAAAAATTTATACGGAAATTGACCGGCTGGAGTCATGGAAGATTGAAATTTTAAACCGTTCGATAGTGGAAGAAATGTCCAAGATCAAACATCTGAAAATGACCGGAGAGACGGAAGAGTTCTTTGAAAGATGGCGCGAGGAGTGGGATGAAATTGTCACAGCCCATCTGCCGAAAGTAGAAGAGCTCCTTTATGATGCCGAAGAGAACGCCGACAAATACCGCTTTAAAAAAGCGAATCAGGTGCTTGTCTACATCGACGACCTCCTCACTGCAGCCGAATCAAATATAGAAGGCATACTGCGTGAGATCAGCGACCTTGTGACGAGCGAGGAAAAAAGCCGCGGAGAGATTGAACAGGTGCGTGAGCGGTATTCAAAAGCGCGGAAAAACCTTCTGGCGTACAGCCATCTCTACGGAGAGCTTTATAACAGCCTGGAGACGGATCTCGACGAAATCTGGAGCGGCATAAAAGAGTTCGAAGAAGAGACGGAAAGCGGCAATTACATCAAAGCGAGAAAAGTGCTGCTTGAACAGGACCGCAGACTGGATCAGCTTCAGACATACATAGATGACGTTCCGAAACTGCTTGCGGACTGTAAACAGACCGTGCCGAACCAAATTGCCAAGCTGAAAGACGGCTACCGGGAAATGACGGAAAAAGGCTACAAATTGGAGCATATTCAAATCGAAAAAGAGCTGGATACACTCACAAATCAATTGAAACGGGCCGAAAACGCGCTTTTGGAAGAATTGGATGTTGACGAAGCGTCCGCCATTCTTCAGCTGATTGATGAAACCATTCAATCGATGTATGACCAGCTGGAAGGCGAAGTGGAAGCCGGACAGTCCGTATTAAGCAAAATGCCTGAGCTGATCATCGCGTATGAAAAGCTTGAGGAAGAAAAAGACCGCACAAAAACCGAAACGGAGCTCGTCAAGGAAAGCTATCAGCTGACGGCGGGTGAAATCGGCAGACAGCATGCCTTCGAAAAACAGCTGGAAACGATCGGCCGGCTCCTTGAGCAGGCGAGAGAAAAGCTTGATGGTGAGCATGTCGCTTACTCGCTGCTGATTGAAGAAGTCGAGGCCATTGAAAAGCAGATGGAAGAGGCTCAGAAAGAACATGCCGAATACCGTGAAAATCTGCAGGCGCTCAGAAAAGAAGAACTGCAGGCGCGGGAAACGCTGATGCATCTTCGGAAAACCATTTCTGACACGGCCCGAATGCTGCAAAAAAGCAACGTGCCGGGAATTCCTGAACAAGTCAAGGACAAGCTCGAGACGGCAAATCATCATATAGAAGAAACCGTCAGCCAATTGGAAGTGCTGCCGCTGAACATGGAGGAAGCCGCCAAACATCTGGCCGAAGCCGAAAAGGTGGTTGAGGAAGTCAGCGAAGAGGCGGAAGATCTTGTGATTCAGGTGAAGCTGATTGAGCGGATCATCCAGTACGGCAACCGCTTCCGAAGCCAGAATCATATTTTATCCGAACAGCTGAAAGAAGCGGAACGGCTGTTTTACGCTTACAGCTATAATGAAGCTTATGAGATGGCGGCAGCTGCTGTTGAAAAAGCAGCTCCCGGCGCCGTGAAAAAAATTAAAGCTGATCAATCTGCTTCATAGACGCACAAGCAAAAACTGCACCCTGATGGAAATCAGAGGTGCAGTTTTTTAGTTTCTCACGGAATATAAAAAGCGCCTGCGGCTGATATACGTCAAGCCGCAAGCGCTGAATGTTACGATTTTGCTTTATTTAATTCGATGGGCGGGCTGGTAAAAAACGTGATAATGCAGCCGATGATCGCTCCGGCAATGCCCGGAAGCACCCAGCCGATTCCCATGCTGTAAAGCGGAAGATTTGCGTTTAAGAATGAATCTAATGATCCGAGCGGAATGCCGGCTGCCTTCAAGCCGTCCAGGATACTGAACAGCCCCGTTCCGATCAGGCAGGCGATATAGACTTCCCGTCTTTCCTTAAAGATTTTATCAATAAAGGAAAGGACGATAATGACAATCGCCAGCGGGTAAATGGCTGATAAAATAGGAACTGAAAATGCAATAATTTCAGCAAGTCCGAAATTTGAAATCGCCAGACTGAACAGCGTGACAATCGTAACCACCATTTTGTATGATAAAGCGGGAATCAATTTTGAAAAATATTCGCCGCAAGATGTGACAAGCCCGATGCTTGTCGTTAAACACGCAACGGTGATGGCGGCGCCGAGAACGATGTTTCCCAGTGAACCGAACAGGTAATCAGATGAAGCTGATAAAATCTTTGCGCCTTCGCCGAGCGGCCCCACAGCGTCCGTGCTTGTCGCTCCCAAATAGGCCAAAGATAAATAAATGAATGTCAAACCTGCCGCTGCAATCAGACCCGCTTTAATACAAGCGGCGGCGAGCGCTTTACGCTGGGTGACGCCCCTGCTTTTAACAGCGTTGACGACAACGACGCCGAAGACGATTGAGGCGAGCGCGTCCATTGTTTTATAGCCTTCCAAAAATCCTTTGAACACCGGCGTTCCGGAATATGCCTGATGTACGGCGCCCAGCCCGCCCATCGGAGTGACAATGGCTTTTACGACGATGATTAAAATAATACCGAATTTAATAGGAGTCAAAATCTTTCCGACTCTGTCAACGATTTTGGAAGGATTAAGAGCTAAATAATACGTAATAGAAAAAAAGATCAACGTGAAAACAAATAAAGATAATCTTTCCGGAATGCCGCTTAAAAACGGAACTGCACCGATTTCATATGAAACGGTTCCGGTTCTCGGAATCGCGAAAAGCGGCCCGATTGATAAATAAAGAACAACGGTGAAAATAGTCCCGAATACCGGATGAGCTTTATCGGCAAGCCCTTTCGCGTCTTTGCCCGTTAATGCGATGGCGATAATACCCAAAAGCGGCAGACCTACGCCGGTCAGTAAGAAACCGCCCATCGCTTTCCAGACATTATGCCCCGCCGCTTGCCCGAGCTCCGGCGGATATATCATATTTCCTGCCCCGAAAAAAAGTGCGAAAAGCATGAAACCGATAATAACGGTATCTTTGACAGGTAGTGAGTGTTTCATAAAAATCCTCCTAAATACTATGTTGAAATATTCTGTCAATTAATTGTCAGATAATATAACAAAACGAACATTACTTATTATATGGCAATGTACAGATAAGTCAATACTCGATTTATTGCGAATTTATATTTACTTTTGTTATGGTAGCATAAATATCATACGATGTACCGTTTTCATTAAAGGAGTAAAAAAAATGATATATTTAGACAACAGCTCAACGACCGAGCCGTATGAAGAGGTATTGGATGTGTACAAACAGACGAGCAGCCGGTATTTCGGCAATCCTTCGTCTCTGCACCAGTTAGGAACTGAGACGGAACAGCTCCTTGAAGCGGCCGCTCAGCAAATAAAAAAAACCTTGCGTTTAAAAAATTATGATATTGTATTTACATCAGGCGCGACTGAAGCGAATAACGCTGCGTTAAAGGGAGCAGCCTGGGCAAACATGAGTAAAGGAAGACATATCATTGCTTCGGCGATTGAGCATCCTTCTGTGACGGAGACGCTTGATCAGCTGACAGAGCTGTTCGGCTTTGAAGTCACATATCTTCCGGCCGATCAAAACGGCTTCGTTTCTTTGAAAGACGTCAAATCGGCTATCAGGCCGGATACGATAATCGTCAGCGTCATGCATGTCAATAACGAAGTCGGCTCCATTCAGCCCGTAAAGGAAATCGGCGGGTTTTTGAAGCAGCACCGGAATATTCTGTTTCATGTTGATCATGTGCAGGGCATTCATAAAGTTCCTCTGTCTATAGAAGAAGCGGGCATTGACCTTTGCACCGTTTCAGGGCATAAGTTTCACGGCTTAAAAGGGACCGGAGCGCTTATCGTCAAAAAAGGAACGCGGCTCATTCCGCTTATAACGGGCGGCTCGCAGCAAAAAGGCGTCCGCGCCGGAACAGAACACACGGCAGGCGCCGTTTCCCTTGCGAAAGCGATCAATCTTTCCGCGCGTGACATGAACGAGCGGCTTTCTTCCGTGGAGGCTGCCAAGAATGCGCTCATGGAAAGGCTGAGCGGGACGGACGGGGTCGTCATCAACACCCCCGCCGAAAACAGCGCGCCGCATATCATTAATTTTTCCGTTCCGGGCGTGAAGGCGGAAGTGCTGCTGCACATGCTTGAGGAAAAAGGAATATATGTCTCCACAACCGCGGCATGTTCGGCAAGAGAGCACAAACCGAGCCGTGTTCTTCTGCAAATGAATAAAGGCGAACAGATTGCATCAAGCAGCATCAGAGTCAGCCTGAACTTCAGCCATACGGCTGACATCACGGAGCCGTTTATGGCCGCGCTGGTGCCGGCTGTTCAAAAACTAAAAAAAATGATGAGGTAGCATATGAATTACGATCATATTTTAATCCGTTTTGGTGAAATATCCACAAAAGGAAAAAACAGACGCAGTTTTATTGAAAGATTAAAACAGAATATCCGCCTGGTATTAAAGGATTATAAAAAAGTAAAATACTTTTCAAACCGGGACCGGATGTCAATTACACTTAATGGAGAAAACCCGGAGGAAATTTGTTCCTTATTAAAGAATATATTCGGCATTCAAAGCTTTAGTCTCGCAATTAAATGCGAAAGCAAGCTGGAAGACATTAAAAAAACGGCTTTAGCCGCGATAGAAGGCGAATATAAACCGGGGAATACGTTTAAGGTCGAGACCAAACGGGCTTACAAACAGTTTGAATTAGATACGAATGCGATGAACGCTGAAATCGGCGGCCATATTTTGAAAAACACGGATGGATTAACCGTCGATGTGAAACATCCCGATATTCCGCTTCGGATTGAAATCAGGGAGGAAGCGACATTCCTGACCATTCGTAACGAAAAAGGCGCCGGAGGCCTTCCTGTCGGTTCCGCGGGTAAAGCGATGCTGATGCTTTCCGGCGGCTTTGACAGTCCGGTCGCCGGTTTTTACGCGATGAAACGGGGATTATCAGTTGAAGCCGTACATTTCTTCAGTCCGCCGTATACGAGTGAACGGGCAAAGCAGAAAGTCATGGATCTCGCGGGATGCCTCGCGAAGTTCGGCGGCAGTATGACGCTTCATATCGTGCCGTTTACAAAGACGCAGGAACTCATCCAAAAACAAATCCCGGAAAACTATACGATGACGGCGACGCGGCGTCTTATGCTGCAAATCGCGGACAGAATCAGAGAAGAACGGAAAGCGCTCGCGATCATTACGGGAGAAAGCCTCGGGCAGGTAGCGAGCCAGACGCTTGAAAGCATGTATGCGATCAATGCCGTGACGGCAACGCCGATTTTACGCCCTTTAATCGGAATGGACAAAACAGAAATCATCGAGAAATCAAAAGAAATCGGCACTTATGAAACAAGCATTCAGCCGTTTGAGGACTGCTGCACCATCTTTACGCCGCCAAGTCCGAAAACACGCCCGAAAAAAGAAAAAATCGAGCACTTCGAAAGCTTCGTTGATTTTGAACCGCTGATTGCAGAGGCCGCTGCCGGCATCGAAACCATCACTGTTTACTCAGAGCAGGAAGCTCACGATAAGTTTGCCGGCCTGTTTTAAAACTGTATACAATTACCAAAGTTTTTTTGAATGAAGACATGTGTTTTATCACATTCTATACTCACAAGGAGGTGATACACATGTCACAACAATCAAACAGCGGAAACAGCAACCAGCTTTTAGTGCCAGGCGCTGCTCAAGCTATCGACCAAATGAAGTATGAAATCGCTTCTGAATTCGGTGTAAACCTTGGACCGGAAACAACTTCTCGCGCCAACGGTTCTGTCGGTGGAGAAATCACAAAACGTCTTGTCTCTTTTGCTCAGCAAAGCATGGGCGGAAGCAGCCAGCAGCAGTTTTAATCACAACTTCACATAATGGCTAAGAGAGCGGGGAATTCCCCGCTCTTTTTTCATGAGTATAGATAGAAGGCGGGAAGCAATTTATGCATATTTTTATTGTAATGGCCTATGTTTATGTATAATGGGGAAAGAAAGTGAGGAGTTGTTCGTGTTAAAACGAGAAGATTTAATCGCCCCAAAGAACTATAACCTTGTAAATGAAATCGAAAAGTTCAGCCGTTCCAAAGAGAAGAACGCGCTTATTTGGGAAGATCAAACAGGCGGCAAGAAAGTCTGGACGTATGAAAAATTGATGGAAGAAACGAATAAAATCGGAGCCCGCCTGAAAGGTCTCGGATTTGAAAAAGGCGATAAGCTGATTGTCATGGTTCCGAGAGTGCTTGAAGCGTATGCCGTTTATTTAGCGATCTTAAAAGCGGGGATGGTCGTCATTCCTTGCTCGGAAATGCTGCGCGCCAAAGACCTTGAATATCGGATCAAACACGCCGAAGTGAAAGGCGCTATCGTGTATCCTTCATTTATAAACGCGTTTGACGAGGTGAATACCGGGCAGCTGGTGACATTGTCAATCGGTGAAAATGATGCCGGCTGGAAAAACCTCCTAACGATTGAAGCGGACGGAGACAGTTTTCAAACAGCTGATACAACAAGAGAAGATATGGCGTTTTTGTCCTATACTTCAGGCACGACCGGCCAGCCTAAAGGCGTTGTACATACACACGGCTGGGCCTTTGCCCATTTAAAAACATCAGCCGGTGCATGGCTGGATATTTCTGAAGACGATACAGTGTGGGCCACCGCGGCGCCCGGCTGGCAGAAATGGGTGTGGAGCCCGCTGCTCGCCGTTCTGGGAAGCGGCGCGACAGGAGTCATTTATCACGGCAGATTCAACGCCAAGACGTATTTAGAGCTGCTGGAGCGCCATCAAGTAAATGTCTTCTGCTGTACCCCGACGGAATACCGCCTGATGGCAAAAGTGGAGGAGTTGGACAAATATGATCTTTCTGCCCTTCACAGCGCAGTTTCTGCTGGTGAGCCATTAAACCGGGAAGTCATTGACGTATTCCGGAAGCATTTCGGCATTAAAGTGAGAGACGGATACGGCCAAACGGAGAGCACCCTGTTAGTCGGCGTCCTGAAGGATATGGATATTAAGCCGGGAAGCATGGGCAAACCGACCCCTGGAAATCAAGTGGAGATTATAAACGATAAAGGCGAAATATGCGAAACTGGCGAAACGGGCGATATCGCCGTGCATTTGAGCACACCGGCCTTATTCAAGGAATATTATAAAGATCCTGAAAGAACGAAAAAGCAGATTCGCGGAGATTACTTTCTTACAGGAGATCGCGCGAAAAAAGACGAGGACGGCTACTTTTGGTTTGAAAGCCGCAATGATGACATCATCGTCAGCTCCGGATATACAATCGGGCCTTTTGAAGTAGAGGATGCGCTCGTGAAGCATCCGGAAGTGAAAGAATGTGCCGTCGTGGCGAGCCCGGATGAAATCAGAGGTTCAATCGTAAAAGCTTATGTCGTTTTACAAGACGATGAAAAGCGCAGTGACGAACTTGTCAAAGAACTGCAAAACCACGTAAAAACGATTACGGCGCCTTACAAATATCCGAGAGAAATTGAGTTTGTCGAAAGCCTGCCGAAAACGGCGTCCGCAAAAATCAGACGTGTGGAGCTGAGACAGCGTGAAGAACGGCTGAAGGCTGATAAAAAAGCATAATACAGGATAAAGGGTGAGCGGGGATGAAAGCGATTTGGCACGGCGGCACCATCTATACAATGCTGGACAAGAATCATGTCACTGAAGCTGTTTATACCGAAGAAGGTGTCGTCAGGCAGACGGGCAGCTTCCGGGAGCTCCAAGGAACATACGGTTCGCCTGATACGGAGGAAATCGATTTATATGGGGCTGTCATGTTCCCGGGTTTTACGGACAGTCATATGCATTTAATCGGACACGGGGAAAAACAGCTTCGCCTCGATTTGTCGCAGCTGACGTCAAAAGAAGCGATACTGCGGGCTGCAAAAGAAGCAGAGCGTGAATTGGAAGATGGCGAATGGCTGATCGGCGAAGGCTGGGATGAAAATCTGTTTGAACGGCCGGTTTACGTCACGAAGCATGACCTTGACCCGCTCTTTCCCGACCGCCCCGTCCTGCTGAAGCGGGTATGCCGGCACGCCGCGGCGGTTAATTCGGCCGCATTGCGCGCGGCGGGAATTACAAACGAAACACCTGATCCAAACGGCGGGATTATCGTCCGGGACGGCACCGGTCCGACAGGCCTCCTGCTTGATAAAGCCCAAGAGCTTGTGACACAGGCCCTGCCGCCCGTCTCACTTCACTATGTCAAACGCGCGCTTCAAACGGCGATTACGGACTGCTGGTCAAAAGGCCTGACCGGCGGGCATTCAGAAGATCTGGCATACTACGGAGACGCGTCCGTTCCCGTTGCCGCGTACGAGTCATTAACCGGCAGCGGCCTTTATCCTTTTCGCGCCCATCTGCTCGTTCATCACGAAGCCGTCGACAGCTGGAGCGCTCTGGATAAATCGACCGGACCTTATCTGGAATACGGAGCGATGAAAATTTTTGCTGACGGCGCGCTCGGAGGCAGAACCGCTCTATTGAAAAAGCCTTATCACGATGATCCGTCAGTTTCCGGCGTTCAGGTGCATAATGACGAAACCCTTGCCGCTCTTGTTTATAAAGCGAGAGAGAAAGGGATGGAGATCGCCGTGCACGCGATTGGCGACCTTGCATTTGAAAAGGTGCTGGATGTTATCGAAAGATACCCGGCAAAGCCCGGACAGCTAGACAGGCTCATTCATGCGCAAGTATTAGATGACGGATTGATTGAAAGAGCCGCCCGGCTGCCGATCGGACTTGATCTTCAGCCGCATTTTGTGGCCAGTGATTTTCCGTGGGTGATTGACAGGCTCGGAGAAGAGCGGATGAAAACGGCTTTCGCCTGGAAAACACTGCTGTCAAAAGGGCTGCTGTGCGCCGGAGGTTCAGATGCCCCGATTGAGCCGGCCGATCCGCTTCTGGGCATTCAATCGGCTGTGCTCCGTACAAGCAAGCAGCACCCGGAAGGTCCGGCCTATTATGAAAAAGAGTGCCTGACCGTGTACGAAGCCATTCAGCTTTACACGGAGGGAAGCGCGGCCATCATCCATAAAGAACATAGCCGCGGACGGATCGCCCCCGGCTATGATGCCGACTTTACCGTACTCAGCGGTGATCCGTTCATGACGGACCCGAAAAAGCTTCATGAATTGGAAGCTGTCAAAACCGTCGTCGGCGGCCGTATCGTATATGAAAAAATGATCGTTTTACTTTTTCCCAGAAAGAGTTGTCTTTCAGTTTCACCGTTTTGATTTTTTTATCGGATAGTCTAATCTCAACCTTTTTGACATTCCGAGTGCTGAGCGCTTCATTATCAAGCCCGATAATCGGATGCTCATTGCCGTCCTGCACCACCTGCAGTGTCAGCTTCCGGTCTGAGCTTAAAATAAACGGAGATCCGAGTGTACGGTATGTGTTGTTGTTCAACGACGCCAGTTCGGATACCTGCATGCAGGAAATCAAAGGATCAACAACGGCGCCTGAAACAGATTTATTGTAGGCGGTGCTGCCCGTCGGGGTGGAAATGATCATCCCGTCTCCTCTGAACGTCTCAAAATGAAGATCATCAATTAACACATCCATCACAAACGTTTTAATAATGCTTGAACGGATGGAAACCTCGTTTAAACAGTGAAAATGATTGCTGCCGTCCACCGTTACGTGAATGAGCGGGTATTTTCTGACCTCAAGCTGTTCCGCGGTCATGCTGGCCGCCATTTTTTCAGGCTCATCGCTGTGAAAATCACAGTACAAATGGGCTTTCCCTTTTTTAGCAATGCCGACATACAGGCAGTCATCACGGAATCCGGTTTTTCTGACGGCTTGCAGAAATGAGCCGTCGCTGCCGATGCTGGCGATAATTCCGGCATCCTCCGGTTGTGCCGCAACTGTAAAACCGTGCGATTCAGCAAGCTGCTTCAAAGAGCTGACTTGTTCTTTTGTTTCGTTGTTTTGTTTGTGAAAAAAATAAACATTGCGGCGAAGATCGGTCATATCCCCATTCCCCTTTGCTGTCATATTTACGTTTTTCTCCCAGCAGGTATTGTGTTAAAATACCTGTGGCAATAGTGTAACATGTTTCCTGTTTATCCGTTAAGGGAAAGCGCTTCATGAAAAAAATGAATCTTTTTTTACGGGGGAACGTACGAATATTGACAGAAAAGGAGGAGAACAAATGAATGCAAAAAGATGGATTGCGCTCGTCATCGCGCTCGGCATTTTCGGCGTATCAGTCATTGCAAGTGTGACCGTCGGGGTGCTGAAGAATATCGGAGATACAGGGTCTGACTTTGCATCACTGACAGATGACACAGAGGAAGTGACGCTGGATAAGGGCAGCCCCGGCAGTAAAATCGCCGTGCTTGAAGTGGACGGCACGATTGAGGATAACGGCGGGTCCGCTGGCCTGCTCAGCTCAGGCGGGTATGATCACAGATCATTTTTAAAACAGGTTGAGCGTGCGAAAGAAGACAAAAGCGTCAAAGGAATTGTGCTGAAAATCAATTCCCCTGGCGGAGGCGTGTACGAAAGCGCGGAAATACATAAAAAACTGGAAGAACTAAAGAAAGAAACGAAGAAACCGATTTATGTATCCATGGGCTCCATGGCGGCATCGGGAGGCTACTATATTTCAACGGCCGCCGATAAAATCTATGCTTCACCGGAAACGCTCACGGGTTCACTGGGCGTCATCATGGAAAGCGTCAATTATTCCAAGCTCGCCGATGAACTCGGCATCAAGTTTGAAACCATTAAAAGCGGCGCGCATAAAGACATCATGTCCCCGACCCGCGACATGACGAAGGAAGAAAGAAAGATCATGCAGACAATGGTCAACGATTCTTATGAAGGATTTGTCAATGTCATTTCAAAAGGCCGGCACATGTCAAAAGCGGATGTGAAAAAAATTGCCGACGGCCGTGTTTACGACGGCAGACAAGCGAAAAAAATCGGCCTCGTTGATGAGCTCGGTTTTTACGATGACACGATCAGCGCGATGAAAAAAGACCATAAAAATATGAAAAACGCTTCAGTCATCACATACGAGGAAGGATTCGGATTAGGCTCGCTCTTTTCCATGAGCGCAGCGAAAATGTTTAAAAGCGAAATTGATTTTCTGAATATGAAAGAACTCATTTCGCAATCCGGTTCGCCGCGGATGATGTATCTCTATGCAAAGTAGGGGGGAAGAAAGAATGGACGCGACTTACGAAGGCTTTCGCGGCAAAGAAGAGGAAGCTGAACAACAGAGGGCGCCCGAGCATGCATATGCGGGCTTTTGGATCAGGTTTTGGGCGTTTCTTCTCGATTGGCTGGTGGTCTGGGGACTTAACCATCTCATCGTTTCACCGATTTTCACGCTGATGAAGCTCCCGGCAACAAGCGGAATGTTTACAATCTCAGCTTATTCCGTCACAACCCTGATCGTCTACCTCGCCTATTTTGTGTTCATGACGAAATGGTTTCATCAGACACTCGGCAAGATGGTCTTCGGGTTAAAGGTCACTTCTTTGACGCCCGGAAAGCCGCTGACTTGGAGCACCGTCATTTTCAGAGAAGCGGTGGGGCGTTATATCGATAAAATCTGGATTCTCTATATCGTCATTGCGTTTACGCCCAAAAAGCAGGGCATTCATGATCTGATCGCCGACACAACGGTGATTCACGAAGCGCTGTACCGCAAATAAAAGCAGTAAACCCGGAATAAACGTCCGGGTTTATTTTTTTTTGTTTTGGCGATAATGCTGCTAAGGAAGTGAAGCTTATGGGATATGCCGCAGCAGCTGTTATTCTCATTCTCATTTTGGCCTGGCTGCTCATGAGGATGAAAATCCACCTGACTTTCGAATATCTTCACGATAAAGATAACGACAAACTGACGTTTAAAATCTCGGCCTTATACGGGCTGATCCGTATTAAAAAAACGCTGCCCGTCATTAAAGTAAACAGCGAAGACGCGTCAATTGATGTCAAACAGGACACGAAATCAGAAATGAAAGGTCAGAAAAAAGAGAAGAAAAAAATCACATATGAAGATGTCAAACAGAGCATTCACAGAATAGAAATGATTCTGCACCAAGTCTTTCAGATGCGCCAAATCGGCGCCTCATTTCTTGCGGGAGTCCGTGTTACGAAGTTCGAATGGGTGACGGTTATCGGAATAAAGGACGCCGCCGTTACGGGAATCGCCGCCGGCGGATTGTGGGCCGTAAAGGGAGGCCTTACGGCGATGCTGTATGATCATCTGCGTTTCATACATAAACCGGTGTGCGAAGTCATTCCGTCTTTTCAAGTGCCTGCATCCAAGACGCATTTGCAGTGTATATTCTTTTTTCGTTTTGGACATCTTATAGGTGCAGCTTTCAAATTGCTCAAATACGGGCGGAACGGACTTTCTATCATACGAAAGAAACAGCCGGTTCCGGTTGCTTCAAAGAATGATTCATCAGTTTAAGGAGGAGCGCATATGGCAGACCATCCCATTCAAGGTTTAATGAAAACCGCTATGGAAAATTTAAAAGAAATGATTGACGTGAATACAATCATCGGCGATCCTGTTGAAACGCCTGACGGCAGCGTAATCTTAACGGTTTCAAAGGTCGGATTCGGATTTGCGGCGGGCGGAAGCGAGTTTGGAGGAAAGCCGGCTGAAAAAAGAACCGATGATGATGAAAGAAAAGAGCAGAAGCTCCCGTTCGGCGGCGGAAGCGGCGGCGGAGTATCCATTACGCCGATTGCGTTTCTGATTGTCGGAACAAACGGCGTGCGTATGCTTCATTTGGACGAAAACACCCATCTGATTGATAAACTGTTAGACTCCGCGCCTCAAACGATTGAACGCATCCAGCATATGTTTAAAAAGAATGAAAAAGGCCGGAACCAAAAAAGAACGGATATCGATTTATAACAGAAAAGTTAACTGCCGCCCGCAGTTAGCTTTTTTTACGATGCGGCATAACCTTTGCAGTTTGCATAAAACTCGACTATGATAGAGCTATACATAGATAAAGGGAGGAATCAGAATGGCTGAAATTACATTTAAAGGCGGAGCCGTGACGCTGATCGGACAAGAAGTGAAACCGGGTGACCAAGCTCCTGACTTCACGGTTTTGACAAACGGATTAGAAGAGAAGACATTAGCAGATATGAAAGGGAAAGTAACGATCATATCCGTTATTCCTTCCATTGACACAGGCGTATGTGACGCACAGACACGCCGCTTCAACGAAGAAGCCGCAAAACTCGGTGATGTGAACGTTTATACAATCAGCGCCGACCTTCCGTTTGCACAAGCGCGCTGGTGCGGAGCGAACGGAATTGATAAAGTTGAAACGTTATCGGATCATAAAGAGATGTCATTTGGTGAAGCATTCGGTGTTCACATCAAAGAACTTCGTCTTTTGGCGCGTTCCGTATTCGTCCTTGATCAGGACGGAAAAGTCGTTTACGCGGAATACGTAAGCGAAGCGACAAACCACCCGAATTATGAAAAGCCTATCGAAGCTGCAAAAGCGTTAATCAAGTAAAGAGAGAAAAAGAGCTCCGGGTGCTGCCGCGGAGCTCTTTTCATGGCAAGGAGGAAACAGCATGCAACACGACCATGTCGGTCAGATTTATGAACTTTTAGATGAAGCCGCCCAAGTGATAGCAGAAGGCCTTCAGATTTCTTATATTGAGGGGCTTGCGGAAGCGGGAGAAATGTATTTTCTTGAAAAGGCCGACCAGCTTCCGCTTCAGGAAAAGCAAACCGGCGAGCTTAACAGCCTGCTCGCGAAAGCAGACTTCCGAAAATGGGAGCATGAATGGATCCGCAAGGCGTTCCAGCTCGCCATTTTAAAAGGGCTCAAAGATAAGTCCCATCCGAACAGACAGATGACGCCTGATACGATCGGCCTTTTCATCAGTTACCTCGTGAATAAATTTACGGGCGGCCGAAAAGGCCTGACATTGCTGGACCCCGCCTGCGGCACCGGAAATCTTCTGCTGACCGCGGCAAACCAGCTTTCTGACAAAGCGGGAAAAAGCTTCGGCATTGAAATCGACGATGTCCTTCTGAAGATCGCATATGCGCAGGCGAATCTGCAGGAAAAAGAAATGGAGCTGTTCTGCCAGGACAGTCTTCAGCCGTTATTTATCGAACCGGCCGATGCGGTCATCTGCGATTTGCCGGTCGGCTACTATCCGAATGACGAAGGCGCTGAAGCGTTTGAGCTGAAAGCGGATGAAGGCCACTCATTTGCCCACCACTTATTTATTGAGCAGAGCGTCAAACATACAAAACCGGGCGGATACTTATTTTTTATGATTCCGAACCATCTGTTTGACAGCGCGCAAAGCGATAAACTGAAGCGGTTTTTTGCGGAAAAAGTGTATATCAACGCCCTTCTTCAGCTGCCGGCTACTATGTTTAAAGACGAAGCGCAGGCAAAGAGCATTTTAATCTTGCAGAAAAAAGGCGAAGACGCAAAGCCGCCGAAACAAGCGCTTTTGGCGAATCTTCCTTCCTTTGCGAACCAGCAGGCGATGCGGGAGATGATGGCAAAATTGGATCAATGGATTCAAAAAGAAAAATAATGGCGAAAAAGCAGTGCGAGATGCAAAATCCCGCGCTGCTTTTGCTTTTTAAAATGAATGGAAATCAGGACGATAACACAAATTAAGGAAAGAAAATAACATTCCGTAAGGCGGTGCCGTCCATTTGTCACAAATAAAATTTATCAGAAAATATCGACTTCGTATTGTAAGCGGTACCAATGTGGATGTTGACTTGAAATGCTGAGTTGACAATGTTTAAATGGAAAAGTCAGATATTTTTTGGACTGCAATTATGGTCTGGGAAAAAAGAACGAACAAACGAAGAAGAATTTTGATAGGAGCGTCATTTATGTCTAAAATTATTGCAATTAACGCAGGAAGCTCATCTTTAAAATTTCAGTTATTCGAAATGCCTTCAGAAAAGGTGCTAACAAAAGGTTTAGTAGAACGGATCGGTATCGCCGACAGCGTTTTCACAATCTCTGTTAACGGCGAAAAAAATACAGAAGTGACAGATATTCCGGATCATGCGGTTGCGGTGAAGATGCTGCTTCACAAGCTGACTGAATTCGGTATTATAAAGGATTTAAATGAAATTGACGGAATCGGCCACCGTGTGGTTCACGGCGGAGAAAAATTCAGCGATTCTGTTTTGCTTACGGATGAAACAATCCGTGAGATTGAAGAGATTTCAGAACTTGCGCCGCTTCACAACCCGGCTAACATCGTCGGCATTAAAGCCTTTAAAGAAGTGCTTCCGAATGTGCCTGCGGTTGCAGTGTTTGATACGGCGTTCCACCAAACGATGCCTGAACAATCTTACCTGTATAGCCTACCGTACGAATACTACGAGAAATACGGCATTCGCAAATACGGTTTCCACGGCACTTCTCATAAATACGTGACACAGCGCGCAGCTGAGCTTCTCGGCCGCCCGCTTGAAGATTTGCGTCTGATTTCCTGCCACCTCGGTAACGGCGCAAGTATCGCGGCCGTAGAAGGCGGAAAATCCATTGATACATCAATGGGCTTCACACCGCTTGCGGGTGTCGCGATGGGAACACGTTCAGGAAACATCGACCCTGCATTGATTCCGTACATTATGGAAAAAACGGATCAGACGGCAGATGAAGTATTAAATACGTTAAATAAAAAGAGCGGACTGCTTGGCGTATCCGGTTTCTCCAGCGACCTCCGCGATATCGTGGAAGCTTCAAAAGAAGGAAACGAAAGAGCGGAAACGGCTCTTGAAGTGTTCGCGAGCAGAATCCATAAATACATCGGTTCTTATGCTGCGAGAATGAGCGGCGTTGACGCGATTATTTTCACTGCGGGTATCGGTGAAAACAGCGTTGAAGTCAGAGAACGCGTGCTTCGCGGCTTAGAATTCATGGGTGTATATTGGGATCCTGCGCTGAACAACGTGCGCGGCGAGGAAGCGTTTATCAGCTACCCTCACTCTCCTGTCAAAGTCATGATCATTCCGACTGACGAAGAGGTCATGATCGCACGCGACGTTGTCCGCCTTGCACAGTAATGATCGAAAAAAGCACATCCTTTAGGGTGTGCTTTTTTATTGAATGCCCCAGAATCAAACGTTACGATATGTTTATTACATAAACGATGAGGTGAAGCAATGAGTGTGCATGAACATAAACAAGAAGCCCCGTCAGCCGTGCGCTGCAAGGTGATTACAGTCAGCGACACGAGAACGAAAGAAACCGACAAAAGCGGGCGCGTCATGATGGACTTCCTCAGGGAAGCGGGATTTGAAACGGTCGCTTATGACATTGTTAAAGATGAAAAAGATGAATTGCAGAAAGCCGTTTTATCCGGCTGTATGGATGAATATACAGATGCGGTGCTGTTAAACGGAGGGACGGGCATTGCCGAAAGGGATGTCACAATTGAAGCGGTCACGCCGCTGTTTTCAAAAGAACTCCCGGGATTCGGCGAGCTGTTCCGCATGCTGAGCTATACGGAGGACATCGGTTCCGCCGCCATTTTGTCCAGAGCGGCAGCGGGTGTGATCCAAAATACCGCAGTCTTCTGCACGCCCGGCTCCTCAGGCGCCGTAAAGCTTGCGATGAGTAAACTGATTATTCCTGAACTGCCCCATGTGCTCCGGGAAATCCGAAAAGATTTATAAATGTATAAAAAGGCTCTGCTCCGCTCAAAAAATTGGGTGGGGTTTTTTTTATAAAAGGCTTGAAAAAACAGAATTTACTTGTTACAGTGTATACATACAAAATGCATTTTTATTAATTAAAACTAATTTTTATACAAAGGGAGCTTTTAACATGGCAGAACAAAAAAAGGTTGTATTGGCATACTCAGGAGGTCTTGATACTTCTGTAGCGATAAAATGGCTGCAAGAACAGGGATACGATGTTGTTGCCTGCTGCTTAGATGTAGGGGAAGGAAAGGATTTGGCATTCGTCCAGCAAAAAGCGCTGGAAGTAGGCGCCGTAAATTCCTATGTGATTGATGCGAAAGAAGAATTCGCCAGGGAGTACGCGCTTATTTCTATGCAGGCCCATACAATGTATGAAGGCAAGTATCCGCTCGTATCTGCATTATCCCGTCCGTTAATCGCGAAAAAACTCGTTGAAGTCGCGGAAAAGGAAAACGCGGTGGCCGTAGCGCACGGCTGCACGGGAAAAGGCAACGATCAGGTTCGTTTCGAAGTATCCATCAAATCATTAAATCCTGATCTGGAGGTCATTGCTCCGGTCCGTGAGTGGCAATGGTCGCGTGAAGAAGAAATTGAATATGCCGCAAGCCGGGGCATTCCGATTCCGATCAATCTTGACAGCCCTTATTCCATCGATCAGAACCTATGGGGACGCGCCAATGAATGCGGTATATTAGAAGACCCGTGGGCGGCGCCGCCTGAAGGGGCATATGACCTGACAGCATCTCTTGAAAACACGCCGGACGTTCCGGAAATCATCGAAATCGCATTTGAAGCCGGTGTTCCGGTTTCAATCGACGGCGTAACCTACCCGCTCGCTGATTTAATTCTCAAGCTGAACGAGACTGCCGGAAAACACGGCATCGGCCGGATTGACCATGTGGAAAACCGCCTGGTCGGCATTAAGTCCCGTGAAGTTTATGAGTGCCCGGGCGCCATGACTTTGATTACGGCTCACAAAGAGCTTGAGGATCTGACTTTAGTGAAAGAAGTGGCCCATTTCAAACCGGCAATTGAACAAAAACTGTCTGAAATCATCTATAACGGTTTATGGTTCTCGCCGTTAAAAGACGCGCTGCTTGCATTCTTGAAAGAAACTCAAAAACACGTCACCGGCGTCGTGCGCGTCAAGCTGTTTAAAGGCCATGCCATTGTAGAAGGACGTAAGTCGGAATATTCACTCTACGATGAAAAACTTGCGACATATACAAAAGACGATGCGTTTGACCATCACGCGGCAATCGGTTTCATTGAGCTTTGGGGGCTGCCGACAAAAGTAAACAGCATTGTGAAAAAGAAGGAGCAGATTGAAGCATGAAGAAGCTTTGGGGAGGCCGTTTTCAAAAAACACCGGAAAAGTGGGTCGATGAGTTCGGCGCATCCATCACATTCGACCAAAACTTAGTCAAAGAGGATATTACAGGGTCTCTCGCTCATGCGGCAATGCTGAAAAAATGCGGCATTCTGACGGAAGAAGAAGAAGGCGCCATCCGACAGGGGCTGCAGATCCTCCTGCAAAAAGCAGAGGAAGGGACGCTTGAATTCTCTGTTGATTATGAAGATATCCATTTGAATATTGAAAAAATGCTGATCGAAGAAATCGGACCGCTAGGCGGCAAGCTCCATACCGGCAGAAGCCGGAATGACCAGGTGGCGACCGACATGCATTTGTATTTGAAAGATCATGTCTCACATATCATCGTACTGATTGAACAGTTCCAAAAAGCGCTGATCGAAAAAGCGGAGGCCAATGTCGAGACCATTCTGCCGGGGTACACCCATTTACAGCGGGCTCAGCCGATTTCTTTCGCCCACCATCTGCTTGCTTATTTTTGGATGCTTGAACGGGATAAAGAGCGTTTTCGCGATGCTATGAAGCGGATTAACATATCGCCGCTCGGATGCGGGGCGCTTGCCGGAACTACGTTTCCGATAGACCGTAACTATTCGGCGGAGCTGCTCGGTTTTGACTCCATTTATGAGAACAGTCTTGACGGAGTCAGTGACAGAGATTTTATTCTCGAGTTTTTAAGCGGCAGCAGCATGCTGATGATGCACCTTTCACGTTTATCAGAAGAAATCATTCTATGGTGCTCGCAGGAATTCAGATTCATTGAACTGGATGATACGTATGCGACGGGAAGCAGCATGATGCCGCAGAAGAAAAACCCCGACATGGCGGAGCTGATCCGCGGTAAAACCGGACGCGTATACGGTGATATGATGGGGCTTTTCACGATTATGAAAGGGCTCCCGCTCGCTTACAACAAAGACCTGCAGGAAGATAAAGAAGGCATGTTTGACACGGTGAAAACCGTTGAAGGAAGCCTTCAGATTTTCACGGGCATGATTGAAACGATGAAAGTAAACAAAGACATCATGAAACAAGCGACAAAACAAGATTTTTCAAACGCGACGGAACTTGCCGATTATTTAGCTAAAAAAGGCATGCCGTTCAGAGAAGCGCATGAAGTGGTCGGCAAGCTTGTGTACAGCTGCATTGAAAAAGGAATCTATTTAAGTGATATGGCATTTGAAGAATTCCTTCAAGCCAGCAGTCTCTTTGAAGAAGATATCTATACCGTGCTCGATCCGCATCATGCGGTTGAAAAAAGAATGAGCGCCGGCGGAACGGGTTTTCAGCAGGTAGAACAAGCGCTCGTAAAAGCAAAAGCCTGCGCCGGCATTTAATTTGCTGAAATTTCCTTCATATTTTCCCGTCATATCAGACACCCTACATCTATAAAGATGGGAGGTAGAAGGAATGCGCAAAGAACAAGACCGTTACATCTATGATGAAAAAGAAAGTGAAGAAACGGCCAGACTCATCTCAGAGGCATACGAAAGCGGTTATGTCGGCATGGAGGAAGCCTCTGCTCCTTCAGAAAATTAAGCTGTCTGTAAAGACGGCTTTTTTTTCGTGCGGACGAAGTGCAAAAAAGTGATATTGCCGTTTGTTTATAGTAAAGTAGAGGGAGAAACGTCTTGATTTTATTGAAGCGGCAACGTTGCCTGGGGAGGGTATTCAATGTGCGACATGCTCTAATCACTGCCGGTACAAAGGGATTGGGCCGAAAAGTGACTGAAATGCTTCTGGAAAAAGGCTTTTCTGTCACAGTGAATTACAGACAAGACGAAGAAGCGGTCGCCTGTCTGAAGGCGGATTATCCCGGGTGCCATGACAGATTGCAATTCGTTAAGGGCGATGTAACCCGGAAAGAAGATCTCATGCGGATCGCCGATGCAGCCCTTCAGCGGTTTGGAAGGATTGACATACTGATTAACAATGCCGGGCCGTACATATTTGAGCGCAAAAAGCTAGCCGATTACTCCGATGACGAATGGTATGACATGCTTGAAGGGAATTTAAGCGCCGTTTTCCATCTGTTTAAAGCGGTTATCCCGGTCATGAGACAGCAGCGGTTCGGCCGGATTATTACATACGGTTTTCAAGGAGCGGACCATGCCCCCGGCTGGCTTCACCGTTCCGCTTTCGGAGCGGCTAAAGTCGGATTGGCTTCGTTAACGAAAACCATTGCGATTGAAGAAGCCGAATCAGGCATTACGGCCAATATGGTCTGCCCGGGTGATATTGTAGGAGATATGAAAGAAGCGTCTATAGAGGAAGCAAGACGGAAAATCGGCAAAGAAAAGACGCCGATCGGCAGGTCCGGAACCGGAGAGGACATTGCGAGAATCATCGCCTTTTTATGTGAGGAAGATTCCGATCTTGTAACCGGAACGGTCATTGAAGCAACAGGCGGGCTGAATGTGATTAACAGGCATCAATCCCTGTAAGTTTTTTCGTTTGTCAAAAAGGGAACTTGATAAATATTAATTTTTTATGAGGTGAAAACGATGAAAGTGACTTATCACGGACATTCTGTCATTCAAGTGGAAACGAGAACCCATAACATTATTTTTGATCCGTTTCTGACCGGAAACAGTCTGACAAATTTGAAACCGGAAGAAGTGAAAGCGGATGTCATCCTGCTTACTCACGGACACAATGACCATGTCGGAGATACAGAGCAGATCGCTAAACAAAACGATGCGCTCGTCATTGCGCCGAACGAGCTGGCCGTTTATCTCGGCTTTAAAGGTTTAAACGTCCACCCGATGCATATCGGCGGGGCGCGCCAATTTGATTTCGGCAAAGTGAAACTGACACAGGCATTCCACGGATCGGCGGTCACTGATGAAGAAAACAAAACCATTACGTACACGGGGATGCCTGCCGGGATTTTATTGACGATTGACGGCAAAACGATTTTCCACGCCGGAGACACGGCGCTGTTCTCAGATATGAAACTGATCGGGGAACTGAATCACATTGACCTGGCGTTTCTGCCGATCGGTGATAACTTCACCATGGGCCCTGAAGACGCGAAACTCGCGGCTGAATGGCTGAGAGCGAAACAGGTCGTTCCCGTCCATTACAATACATTTCCTGTCATTGAACAGGACCCTGACGCTTTCGCCGAAAGTCTGCCCGGAGGCGTCGGCAAAGTCATGGCGGTCGGCGAGACCATTGAGCTTGCCTGACATATGTGTCAAAGACCTTCTGAATCAAGCATTCAGAAGGTCTTTTTGTGATGCCGCCTTTTTTCGGGCGTCTCATTGCGAATGAATCCCCCGTACCCTTATAATAAAAGCAGAAGACTGTCCTTAGAGGTGAAACGCTTGGCAACAAAGCATGAACAAATCCTATCATACATAGATTCGCTTCCTGTCGGTGAAAAAATTTCGGTCAGAAGAATTGCGAAAGAAATGAAAGTCAGTGAAGGAACGGCTTACAGAGCCATTAAGGAAGCCGAAAACAAAGGATTCGTTTCCACTATTGAACGTGTGGGGACCATCCGGATTGAACAGAAGAAAAAAGAAAATATTGAAAAGCTGACATACGCCGAGGTCGTCAATGTGATAGACGGCCAGGTGCTCGGCGGAAAAGCCGGTCTGCATAAAACGTTGAATAAGTTTGTGATCGGCGCGATGGAGCTTGACGCGATGATGCGTTACACAGCGGCGGGGAACCTGTTAATCGTCGGGAACCGAATCAACGCCCACCGCCAGGCGCTTGAAGCGGGCGCGGCTGTTTTGGTAACGGGAGGGTTTAATACCGACGACAGCATTATCGAGCTGGCCGATATGCTTGAGCTTCCGATTCTCTCCACGAGCTACGATACCTTTACGGTAGCCGCGATGATCAACCGGGCGATCTATGATCAGCTCATAAAAAAAGAGATTGTGCTCGTGGAAGACATTTTGACGCCCGCAGATCGGACAGTGACGCTGTCCCCTAAGGATAAGCTGGAGAAATGGTACGAAAAGAACTATGAAACCGGACACGGCCGCTTCCCGGTTATCGATCAGCAGATGAAAATCCACGGAATCCTCACATCGAAAGATATCGCGGGGCATGACCGGTCAGTTCCGATTGAAAAAGTAATGACCAAAAACCCTGTCACGGTGATCGGGAAAACATCTGTCGCCTCAGCGGCTCAAATGATGGTTTGGGAAGGAATTGAAGTGCTTCCGGTGACAGACGGGCATCACAAACTGATCGGAATGATCAGCCGCCAGGATGTCTTAAAAGCGCTTCAAATGGTTCAAAAGCAGCCTCAGGTCGGTGAAAAGCTGGATGATATTGTTTCAAGGGGATTTAAAGAAGAGGAAGATGACAAAACGCCGGCCGTTTATCAATATGAAGTCACGCCGCAAATGACCAATCAGCTCGGCACGATTTCTTACGGGGTGTTTACGACGATTTTAACCCAGGCCGCCAGCCGATTTTTACGCTCCCGCAAACGCGGCGAGCTGGTCATTGAAAGCATTACGATTTTCTTCTTGAAGCCCGTACAGATGGAGTCGGTCATTGAAGTGAAACCGCGCATTTTAGAGGCGGGCCGGAAATTCGGGAAAATGGAAGTGGAAGTGTCAAGCCAAAGCGGCATCGTTTCAAAAGCGATGCTCATGGTGCAGCTGATGGAGAGAAGTTAAGGGACGCACCCGGGTCCCTTTGCATTCATTATGCGTGGTCCCTCTCCGCTTCCTTTGCATGGATGGGCTCATAATGCTTATAGGCTCTATACCCGGCCCATGCGCTGCCTGCTCCGATTAAAATGAAGACGCCGCCGATGACCAGGGTCAGGACGGAGTGAAACAGAATCATTTGGTTTACTCCGTACAAAAGCACCAGCGCCCCTAATGCCATACTTGATTTAGCCGAAAAACATTCCTTCTCCAGCGCCCGTTTCGTCTGGATTCCTTTTACTTTGTAATACACGTAAAAGCAGGCAGAAAGCCCGATGAGAAAAACAAAAACCAGCATAAATGAAATCCTCCATTATATGAGTTTGCAAAACCGTTTATACCGTTACTGAAAGATTTTCCTTTTCCATGGATAAAGAGTATGATTAAATGAATAAAAACGAAAAGGAGAAAACGATGAAATCCGAACTGATCAGAACCATATCATTATATGACACCATTATCTTACATAGACATGTGAGGCCTGACCCGGACGCCTACGGTTCACAGTGCGGCCTTACGGAAATCCTGCGGGAAACGTATCCCGAAAAAAATATTTTTGCTGTCGGACAGCCTGAGCCGTCCTTGTCTTTTTTATATTCCCTCGATGAGGTGGATGACGAAACCTATAAAGATGCTCTTGTCATCGTGTGCGACACCGCAAACCAAGGCAGGGTCGACGATCAGCGCTACCATTCCGGCGCAAAGCTCATGAAAATAGACCACCATCCAAATGAAGATCCGTATGGCGATCTGTTATGGGTCGATACGAATGCAAGCTCCGTAAGCGAAATGATCTATGAGCTGTACCTGGAAGGAAAGCAGCACGGCTGGAAACTGAATACGAAAGCAGCTGAGCTGATCTACGCGGGTATCGTCGGTGATACGGGGCGCTTCTTATTCCCGAACACCACAAAAAAGACATTAAAATACGCGGGAGAGCTCATTGAGTTCCCATTTTCATCGTCAGAGCTGTTCAATCAATTGTATGAAACAAAATTAAATGTGGTGAAGCTTAACGGCTTTATTTATCAAAATGTGTCACTGTCTGAAAACGGCGTCGCTTCCGTTTTCATTAAAAAAGACATTTTGGAGACATATGGAACCACCGCTTCTGAAGCGTCGCAGCTTGTCGGAACACTCGGAAATATTTCGGGTATCCGCGCTTGGGTGTTTTTCGTAGAAGAAGACGATCAAATCAGAGTCCGGTTCCGTTCAAAAGGTCCGGTCATCAACGGAATTGCCCGGAAATACAATGGCGGCGGACATCCGCTTGCGGCCGGCGCATCCATCTTCAGCTGGGATGAAACCGATCAGATTCTTGCTGATCTGGAAGAGATATGTAACGAACACAAGTAGAGGGGAGACCCTCTTTCTTAGTGTTCATCTGTCACGGGGATGAACCAGCAGCCGAATTCAGTCAGGTCTTCGTAGACGCGGAGATTACAGATTTGGAGTTCTTTTTTTATGAGGGAAGCGAGTGTGTTTGTTTCTGCATATGCGGAATAGCCTTGTCTGATTCGGGCTGCATGATCTTTTGCCAAGCGTCGTTCACTAAAAACCTCCATTTTCCCTTCCTCCCTTCAGAATCATTGAAAATGTCTCATCTACAGTTTATAAAAAAGCGGAGAAAAAAGCGACAGATCTATGGAAAATTTTTAAAAATGACATAATTACGTCGCAAAAGAAATATGAATTTCGACAGACAATCTCGTATAAATCGTCAGTTCCTTTACTTCAGCTTTAAATTCCTTCTCATTTATGGTGTATATTTTGTTTTCGATCGTCCGTTTTAAAAGTTCCTTTGTTTTATACACGCTTTCAATATCCTTTGTGATGACTTCAGAAATATTATCTTTCACTTGTTCCTCAAATTTCATCTTGTCAGGCTGGGCGATTCTGTATTTTTCCCCATTGATCAGCTTCACATCAACACTTTGGATGAGCAGCCTTTGCTTATTATCCTCATTTAATTTATGAAGATCTTTCTGATAGATGGAGATTTGGTTTTTTAAATCCCGCGCGTGCTCCCGCTGCTTTTCAATTAACGTCACCTGTTCTTCCTGAAACGTTCCGTATGTAAACAGAAAGAACAGCCAGCTGACGATGGCTCCGCACATCATTCCCGCAAAAAAACGCTGCCATCCCGGTTTTTTATAATACTCGGGAATTCTCATGATGACATATTCTCCTGGGTCAGCCATGAAATAATCAGCCAGCCGGTCTGCGCGCCGCCCATTGCTGAAATAATTAAAAGAAGCTGTTTGAAGATGTCGCGCGTGTTGCCTTCAAACAGCCCCCGCTCGAAACTGTATACCGCGTCAAATGTTCCCCCGATGGCCGCGACAAGCGCCCAGATCTTCAGCCTGTTCGCCAATTTTGTGATCGCCGTCAGCGGAGGCTCGCCTGATAAATAAGCTCCGAGGCCGCCGATCAGCGCGCCGCCGAGCAACACACCGAGGGCGATAAAATAACTGCTGATGAAATTCGCCATAAATCCGGCTTCCTGATCCATATATACACCACCTCACTTTTCTATCATATTGAGCGAAACGGACAAGTATGATGATGAGTCAAAAAAGAACATTTGTTTCTTAAGAAAACCCGTCTTATAATGTAGAAAGGCAAAATGAACGTATGGGAAAGGAGTGGCGGCATTGTCTTTTGTTCACCTGCAAGTACATAGCGGCTACAGTCTGTTAAACAGCGCCGCTTCTGTAAAAGAGCTTGTTGCACAAGCGAAGGAACTCGGATATTCATCATTGGCGCTGACGGACGAAAATGTGATGTACGGCGCCATTGAGTTTTATAAAGCATGCAAATCAAACGGAATTAAGCCGATTATCGGTCTGACGGCTTCTATATACACGGACGATACGGAGCTTGAAGCACACCCGCTCATTCTTTTAGCAGAGACAAACACGGGATATCAGAACCTGGTGAAAATCTCAAGTGCGCTGCAATCCATGGCAAAGGGCGGCATGAAGCGAAAATGGATGAAGAGCTATCATGAGGGGCTGATCGCCATTACGCCCGGTGAAAACGGGTACATTGAAAGCCTGCTTCAAGCCGGGAAGTTTGAAGAAGCGGTCCGGGCTGCCGAAGGATTCCGGGAGCTGTTCGGAGACGGCCGTTTTTATTTAGGGTACCAGCCGTTTAAAGGACATGAGACGTTATCAGAAGAGATTCTCCGCCTGTCAGCCGAAACGGAAATCGCTGTCTGCGCTGCGGGGGATGTCCGTTATATCAAGAAAGAAGATCAAGATGCGTACCGCTGTCTGTGCGCTATTAAAGCCGGAGAGAAATGGGAGGATCAGAGCGGGAATCTGCCGGACTTATACTTGAGGACGCCTGAAGAAATGGCAGAGTTTTACACGCGGCATCCGGAAGCGATTGAAGCAGCCGCGCGTATCGCCCGGCAATGCCGGGTCGATGTCAGCCTCGGACAGACACAGCTTCCGTCTTTTCCGGCGCCGGACGGCAAATCAGCCGATGACTATTTGGCGGAGATCTGTCATGAGGGGCTGCGCCTCCGTTTCGGCACTCCTGATGAGCGCGCTGCCCGCCGGCTTGAATATGAGCTGGACGTCATCAGGCGCATGAAATTCAGTGATTATTTTCTCATCGTATGGGACTTTATGAAGTATGCGCATGAAAAGGGCATTGTGACAGGTCCGGGAAGAGGGTCCGCGGCAGGCTCGCTTGTCGCTTACTCCCTTTTCATTACCGACGTGGATCCGCTTAAACATTCTCTGCTGTTTGAGAGGTTTCTTAATCCCGAGCGGATCAGCATGCCGGATATTGATATCGATTTCCCTGATACGAGAAGGGATGAGGTCATTCAGTATGTACAAAATAAGTACGGGGCCATGCACGTCGCCCAGATTATCACCTTCGGGACATTGGCCGCAAAGGCGGCGTTAAGGGATACCGGGAGAGTGTTCGGAATCAGCCCGAAAGAAGCCGACCAGCTTGCCCGCCTGATTCCGTCAAAGCCGGGAATGACGCTTGAGGAGGCGAGGCGGCAGTCCGCTCAGCTGAACAGGCGGCTGTCCGAATCCGCCGTTCTTCATAAAGTGTTTCAGATCGCAAGGAAAATTGAAGGTCTTCCGAGACACACGTCAACACACGCGGCGGGGGTCGTTCTCAGTAAAGAGCCGCTTTCTGAAGTTGTCCCTCTTCAAGAAGGGCATGACGGCGTATATTTAACGCAGTATGCGATGGATCACCTGGAAGATCTCGGTCTTTTAAAAATGGACTTTTTAGGTTTGCGCAACCTGACGCTTATTGAATCCATTAAAACGATGATTGAAAAAGAGACGAATACGAAAATTGATTTTTCCGAGATTTCTTATCAGGATGAAAAAACGTTCTCGCTATTGTCAAACGGTGATACGACGGGTATTTTCCAGCTGGAATCATCAGGAATGAGAAACGTGCTGAAACGCCTGAAGCCGTCAAGACTGGAAGACATTGTCGCGGTTAACGCGCTTTACAGGCCGGGACCGATGGAAAATATTCCGTTATTTATCGACCGGAAGCACGGGCGGGCGCGTGTGGAAGTACCGCACGAGGACGTAAGAAATATTCTCAGTGACACTTACGGCGTCATCGTCTATCAAGAACAGATAATGATGATCGCTTCGCGCATGGCAGGGTTTTCATTAGGTGAAGCGGATCTGCTCAGACGGGCTGTCAGCAAAAAGCAAAAGGACATTCTGGACAGAGAGCGAAGCCATTTTGTTGAAGGGTGCTTAAAAAAGGAGTATTCTGTAGTCACTGCAAACGAGGTCTACGATCTGATTGTAAAATTCGCTAACTACGGATTCAACAGAAGCCATGCTGTCGCATACAGCATGATCGGCTATCAGCTCGCCTATTTAAAAGCCCATTATCCGTTATATTTTATGTGCGGGCTGTTGACGAGCGTCATCGGCAATGAGGACAAAATATCGCAATATCTGCATGAAGCGAAGGGGAGCGGGATTCAAGTCCTTCCGCCGTCAATAAACAAAAGCGGTTTTCCGTTTGCGCCGGAAAACGGAGCCGTCAGATACAGTTTGCGGGCCGTTAAAAACGTAGGCGTCTCGGCAGTGAAAGATATTTATAAAGCAAGAACACATAAACCGTTCGAGGATCTTTTCGATTTCTGCTTTCGCGTACCTGCAAAAAGCGTGAATCGGAAAACCATCGAAGCCCTTATATTTTCTGGCGCCATGGACGAATTCAATCAAAATCGCGCAGCCTTGCTGGCCTCCGTTGATGTGGCTTTAGAGCACGCTGAACTTTTTCGTGCAGGTGATGACCAAATGGGATTGTTTTTGGAAGAATCGTTCTCCATTAAGCCAAAATATGTAGAGGCTGAGGAATTTCCGCTCGTGGACAAGCTTCGGTTCGAAAAAGAAGCTCTCGGTGTTTATTTCTCAAGCCATCCTTTGTCTGCTTTCAGGGATCTCCTGAAAAAACGGGGGGCGCAAGCGATCACAGCAGCGCGGCAGATGCCGAAGGGGCAGCTGTCAATCGGCGCTTTGCTCGCGGGCATCAAAACGATTCGGACAAAGACAGGTCAGCATATGGCGTTTCTCACATTAAGCGATGAAACGGGAGAAATGGAAGCCGTCGTGTTTCCTGACCAATATAGAAGGCTGTCTCCGCTGTTAGAAGAAGGCGCGCTTTTATTCGCCGCCGGAAAAATGGAAGAGCGTCAGGAGAAGACACAATTCATCATGTCATCCGCCTCTCTTCTTGAGCAGACGGAGGCAGACAGAGCGCCGTCTGTTTACATCAAAATCGAAGGCAGCCGGCACAATCAGGAGTTTTTGGAAAAGATGAAGCGTATTTTACTGGAGCATAAAGGGGAAACCGGCGTTTATCTTTATTATGAAAAAGACAAGCAGACGATCAGGCTGCCGCATACTTTTCATATTCAGGCGGACCATCAGGCGTTATACCGTTTAAAAGAGCTGCTGGGCCGCGAAAACGTCGTGTTAAAATAGTGGTAACAATAATCGTTTTGTTATACAATTGAAACAATTGTGCTATCTTATTTAAAGATTCTGAAATTTTTCACCTCCAGCGATTGTACCAGTCTATGCGGCAGAATATGTAACAAAGTACTTAAAAGGAGTGTTTAGAATGTCATTAAGAGAAGAAGCGTTACATTTACACAAAGTAAATCAAGGAAAGCTGGAATCAAAAGCAAAGGTAGAAGTCAGAAACGCGGACGACTTAAGCCTTGCCTACTCTCCCGGAGTAGCTGAGCCTTGTAAAGAGATTTATGACGATAAAAATAAAGTATATGATTATACAATGAAGGGGAACATGGTAGCAGTCGTAACAGACGGATCAGCCGTTCTCGGTCTCGGTAATATCGGGCCTGAAGCTTCTCTTCCGGTCATGGAAGGGAAAGCGGTGCTGTTCAAAAGTTTCGCGGGCGTGGATGCATTCCCGATCGCGCTTGACACAAACGATGTGGACAAAATCATTGACACTGTGAAGCTGCTTGCACCGACATTCGGCGGTGTCAACCTTGAAGATATTGCGGCGCCGAACTGCTTCATTATCGAAGAGCGCCTGAAAAAAGAAACAAACATTCCGGTTTTCCACGATGATCAGCACGGCACTGCCATCGTAACCGTTGCCGGACTTGTAAACGCGCTGAAATTATCAGGAAAATCCATGTCATCCATTAAAGTTGTGGCAAACGGAGCGGGAGCGGCAGGCATCGCGATCATCAAGCTTCTTTACCATTTCGGCGTACGCGACATCGTAATGTGCGACTCTAAAGGGGCGATTTACGAAGGGCGTCCGGCCGGCATGAACGCAGTGAAAAACGAAGTGGCGAAGTTTACAAACCAAGACCGCAACGACGGTTCGCTGCAGGATGTCATTAAAGATGCAGACGTCTTTATCGGCGTATCAGTCGAAGGCGCGCTGACGAAAGAAATGGTGGAAAGCATGGCGAAAGATCCGATTATCTTCGCAATGGCCAACCCGAATCCGGAAATCATGCCTGAAGACGCGCGCGCAGCCGGCGCAAGCGTAATCGGAACAGGCCGTTCTGATTTCCCGAACCAGGTCAACAACGTTCTGGCATTCCCTGGAATTTTCCGCGGGGCGCTTGACGTTCGCGCGACTCACATCAACGAAGAAATGAAAATTGCTGCGGTTGAAGCGATTGCTTCCCTCGTTTCAGAGGAAGAATTAAGCGCTGATTATGTCATCCCGGCTCCATTTGACAAACGTGTGGCTCCTGCCGTTGCGAAAGCTGTTGCGAAAGCAGCGATGGAAACGGGCGTCGCCAGAATTACGGTCGATCCTGAGGAAGTGGCTGAAAAAACAAGACAGCTCACAGTCATCGGCGAATAATAACACAAAAATGAAATGGCAGCGCGTTGGAAAAAAACAACGCGCTGCTGTTCAATATACGGACTGCTGGCATTTTTTTAAGGGCAGGTCTTAAAAAAATTTCAGCAGAATCCTTATTTCTTTTGAAAACGCTGACAGATAAGGCTGAACAACGCTTTTTACGGTATGAAATCCGTCCGTTTCCGTCTGTTTTGCAGCAAAAAATGTCGAATGGAGGATGACACCGTTTGACAAAAAAAGTACAATAGTTTCGGTAAAGTTATTATTAAGTCTATCTAATCGGAAGACATGCAGTGAAGAGAACCCTTCACAAAAGGGAGGTAATCATTTGTTAAAGGATATATTCACAAAAAAGAAAAAATATGCTTCCGTGCCGTCTGAGCAGGCAAAACATGATGTTCCGGAAGGCATTATGACAAAGTGCCCCAAATGTAAAAAAATCATGCTCACAAAAGAGTTAGATAAAAACCTGCGCGTCTGCATGAACTGCGGGCACCATTTCCCGATGAATGCAAAGCAGCGCATTGAAAGCCTCCTGGATGAAGATTCATTCGAAGAATTCAACCAGGGAATGATATCTGAAAACCCGCTCGGTTTCCCGGGATACTTAGAAAAAATCGAAAAAGACCGTGAGAAAACATCGCTGAATGAAGCGGTGGTTACCGGAAAAGGAACCATCGGCGGATTCCCTGCCGTGATCGCGATCATGGATTCAACATTCCGAATGGGCAGCATGGGTTCGGTTGTCGGCGAAAAAATCACGCTTGCAATTGAAAAAGCAAAAGAGGAAAAAGTCCCGTTTATCATCTTTACCGCTTCCGGCGGCGCACGTATGCAGGAGGGGGTCTTAAGCCTTATGCAAATGGCCAAGACAAGCTCTGCATTAAAACTGTTCAGTGAGGAGCAGGGACTGATTATTTCTGTCATGACCCATCCGACGACAGGCGGCGTATCGGCCAGTTTCGCGTCTCTCGGTGATTATAATTTCGCTGAACCGGGCGCCTTGATCGGATTTGCCGGAAGACGTATTATTGAACAGACGATCGGGGAAAAACTGCCGGAAGATTTCCAGACGGCGGAATTTTTATTAAAGCACGGCCAGCTTGATGCGGTGATTCACCGAAACGACATGAAAGACAAACTCGCATTTCTGCTGGACATGCACCAAACAGGAGGTGAGCATGAGTGGCTGCAAGATTAGAATTTGAAAAACCAGTGATTGAACTGCAGACGAAAATCGCCGAACTGAAAAAATTCACCCAAGATTCGGAGATGGATTTAAGCGCTGAAATCGCAAGGCTTGAAGACCGGCTCAGCAAGCTCCAGGATGAGATTTATAAAAACCTGAAGCCGTGGGACAGAGTGCAGATCGCACGCCTTCCCGACCGGCCGACGACGCTTGATTACATTCAATACCTGTTTACCGACTTTTTTGAGTGCCACGGAGACAGAACATACGGAGATGATGCTGCGATTGTCGGCGGAGTCGCCAAATATCACGGCATGCCGGTCACCGTCATCGGACATCAGCGCGGAAAAGACACGAAAGAAAACCTCGTCCGCAATTTCGGGATGCCTCACCCTGAGGGCTACCGCAAAGCGCTTCGTCTCATGAAGCAGGCGGATAAGTTCAACCGCCCGATTATCTGCTTCATCGACACGAAGGGAGCGTACCCGGGTAAAGCGGCGGAGGAACGGGGACAAAGTGAAGCCATCGCCAAGAACCTGTTCGAGATGGCCGGCCTGACAGTGCCTGTCGTTTGTATCGTCATCGGGGAAGGCGGCAGCGGAGGCGCGCTTGCATTAGGTGTGGGCAACCGCATGCTGATGCTTGAGAACTCGACGTATTCCGTTATTTCTCCTGAAGGAGCCGCGTCCATTTTGTGGAAAGACTCCAGCCTTGCGAAAAAAGCGGCCGAAACCATGAAGATTACTGCGCCCGATTTATTAGAATTAGGAATTATTGATGATATGATTAAAGAAGTGAAGGGCGGAGCTCACCATGATATCAAGCAGCAGGCGGGCTACATTGACGGTATTCTTAAAGAAACGTTAAAATCTCTTCTTCAAATGAACGCCGAAGAATTGATCTCACAGCGCTATGAAAAATATAAAGCAATCGGGAAAGTTTCGGTTGAAGATCAATATATCGGGGTAAACTGAATAGACGTGAAGCCTATGGCTCACGTTTATTTTTTGTGATTTTTGTGATATTCCTTAAATTTTATTTAAAAACAATTTATTTAATTGTATAATAGGTAAGGTTTCATGGGAGCTCAGGCGTCCCTTTTCATTGTTTTAGGGCAATGATCATGATATGTTTAACATATATATGTTGCTGAGGTGAATAGGAAATGAAGCGTATAGGAGTTTTAACGAGCGGCGGGGATTCCCCGGGTATGAACGCTGCGGTGCGCGCGGTTGTGCGGAAAGCTATCTACCACGACGTCGAAGTGTACGGAATTTATAACGGTTATTCAGGATTAATCAGCGGAAAAATAGAGAAACTGGAGCTTGGTTCGGTCGGTGACATCATCCACCGCGGCGGAACAAAGCTGTACACGGCCAGATGTCCTGAATTCAAAACAGTTGAAGGCCGTGAAAAAGGAATCGAAAATTTAAAGAAACTCGGCATTGAAGGTCTTGTCGTCATCGGCGGAGACGGTTCATACATGGGTGCGAAAAAATTAACGGAACACGGGTTTCCGTGTGTGGGTGTACCGGGTACGATAGATAATGACATCCCGGGAACTGATTTTACGATCGGATTTGATACGGCGCTAAATACCGTAATTGATGCGATTGATAAAATCCGTGACACCGCTACGTCTCATGAGCGTACATACGTTATTGAAGTGATGGGGCGCCATGCGGGCGATATTGCTTTATGGGCAGGTCTTGCAGGCGGAGCGGAATCAATTTTAATTCCTGAAGCGGACTACGATATGCAGGAAATTATCGGCCGTTTGAAGAGAGGGCACGACCGCGGCAAAAAACACAGTATCATCATCGTTGCAGAAGGGGTAGGCAGCGGGGTTGAATTCGGAAAACGCATCGAAGAAGAAACGAACCTTGAAACACGGGTATCCGTTTTAGGGCACATCCAGCGCGGCGGATCTCCAAGCGCTTCTGACCGGGTTCTTGCAAGCCGCCTCGGCGCTTACGCGGTTGAGCTTCTGCTTAAAGGAAAAGGCGGACGCTGCGTAGGTATACAAAACAACAAGCTTGTAGACCATGATATTATAGAAATTTTAGAATCAAAACATACTGTTGAACCAAACATGTATCAGCTTTCAAAAGAACTGTCTATTTAAGGCGGAAGAAGCTGAAGATTTCAGAAGGAAGTGAACGAGTTGAAAAAAACAAAAATCGTTTGTACAATCGGTCCGGCCAGTGAAAGTGTAGAAATGCTGACAAAATTGATGGAAGCGGGTATGAACGTTGCTCGTCTGAATTTTTCACACGGTGATTTCGAAGAGCACGGCGCAAGAATCAAAAACATCAGAGAAGCAAGCAAAAAGCTCGGCAAAAACGTGGGGATTCTCCTCGATACGAAAGGTCCGGAAATCCGCACGCACGATATGGAAAACGGCGCGCTTGAGCTTCAGGCGGGGAATGAAATTATCGTTTCTACGAAACAGGTGCTGGGAACGCTTGAAAAATTCTCAGTTTCTTATGAAGGCCTGGCAGACGACGTGTCAGCAGGGTCTATCATCCTGTTGGATGACGGTTTAATCGGATTGGAAGTGCTAGAATCAAATCCGGAAAAACACGAAATCAAAACAAAAATCTTAAACAGCGGCACGCTGAAAAATAAAAAAGGCGTAAACGTTCCCGGCGTCAGCGTCAACCTTCCCGGAATTACTGAAAAAGACGCCAAAGACATCGTATTCGGTATCGAGCAAGGCGTTGATTTCATCGCTGCGTCATTTGTACGCCGTTCTACGGATGTCTTGGAAATCCGCGAACTGCTTGAAGAGCATAACGCGTCTGACATTCAAATCATTCCTAAGATCGAGAACCAGGAAGGCGTGGACAACCTGGATGCGATCCTGGAAGTATCTGACGGCTTAATGGTAGCGCGCGGAGACCTCGGCGTAGAGATTCCGGCCGAAGAAGTGCCGCTCGTGCAAAAAGAAATGATCAAAAAATGCAACGCGCTCGGCAAACCGGTTATTACTGCGACACAAATGCTTGACAGCATGCAGCGCAACCCTCGTCCGACACGCGCTGAAGCAAGTGACGTTGCCAACGCCATTTTCGACGGCACAGACGCTATCATGCTTTCCGGTGAGACGGCTGCGGGACAATATCCTGTCGAGGCGGTTCAAACAATGTTTAACATCGCCACACGCACGGAAGAATCTCTGAACTACAAAGAAATTCTGTCTAAACGCAGAGATCAGGTCGGCATGACGATTACCGATGCGATCGGCCAATCAGTTGCGCACACGGCGATCAATCTGAGTGCGGCAGCTATCGTTACCCCTACAGAAAGCGGCCATACGGCGCGTATGATCGCGAAATACCGTCCGCAGGCTCCGATTGTAGCCGTTACGGTTAATGAGTCTGTATCACGCAAACTCGGCCTTGTATTCGGTGTATTCCCGGCAAGCGGCCAAAACGCGAATTCAACCGATGAAATGCTTGAAGACGCGGTTCAAAAATCACTTGACAGCGGCATCGTGAAACGCGGTGATCTGATTGTCATTACAGCAGGTTCTGTCGGTGAATCAGGCACGACGAATCTGATGAAAGTCCACACTGTCGGCAGCGTTATCGCGAAAGGGCAAGGCATCGGACGCAAATCTGCATTCGGTCCGGTCGTTGTTGCAAAAAATGCGAAAGAAGCTGAACAAAAAATGACAGACGGCGCAGTATTGGTTGCTTCAAGCACTGACCGCGACATGATCGCTTCACTTGAAAAAGCATCAGCGCTCATCACTGAAGAAGGCGGTCTGACAAGCCATGCAGCTGTTGTCGGTTTAAGCTTGGGCATTCCGGTTATCGTCGGTCTGGAGAACGCAACTTCAGTTTTAACAGAAGGACAGGTTATCACAGTTGACGCTGCCCGCGGCGCTGTGTATGAAGGCCGCGCAAGCGTTCTTTAAACAGCTTTAAAAAAGAGAGGGGGGTTCTCCCTTCTCTTTTGTCTTTAGGCTGATTTTCCTATTCCCATGCGGGCGGTGACACGCTTTTAGAAGGGCGGGAGGGCAGAAAAATGAGAGTGTTATTCTTACTGTTTATCGTGTGTCCGGCAATTGAAATCGGCTTGTTTCTGCTGGCGGGAAAATGGCTCGGTATTTTTCCGACCTTCCTTCTCATCATTTTGACAGGCGTGTTAGGCGCCTTGGTGGCAAAAAGACAGGGAACCGATGTGTATCATCGGGTGATGCGCGACCTGCAGCACGGCAAAATGCCGGGGGAAGCGCTTCTTGACGGAATATGCGTCTTTTTCGGAGGCCTGCTTTTGATGCTTCCGGGTTTTCTGTCCGATATTGCAGGGGCCTGTCTTCTGATTCCGTTCACTCGGAACCGCATGAAGCCGCTTTTGTTCAAATGGCTGAGAGGAATGTCAAAAAACAAGCGGATCATTATCAAATAAAAACGGCAGCCTTCTTACAGGGCTGCTGTTTTTATTTGGACTGAACAGTAATATAGGCCCATATTTCTTTTAAAGCGCCCGTTGTGATAAAGGCCTGAATGAAAACGAGCAGGGCGGGCCCCGCAGCCAGTCCTAAAATTCCGAACAGTTTAAAGCCGGCAAACAGGGCGATTAAGGTCGCAAGCGGATCAAGTCCGATTGACCTGCTTAAAATTTTCGGCTCCGTCAGCTGGCGCTGAATGAGAACCACAATATATAAAATACCGAGACCGATCGCTTGAGGAAGCTGACCGGCAATGGCCAAATACATAATCCAGGGAACAAAGACCGACCCGGCGCCGAGATACGGGAGCAGATCAACCAGGCCGATAAAAAAGGCGATGGTTGCCGCATGCTCAATCCCTAAAAGAAAAAGTCCGATAAAGACAATGATCATCGTGAAAAGGATGAGCACGGCCTGCGCCTTAATGAAACCTGCCATCGCTTTTTTCAGCTCTCCCGATACGGCCTTGGCGTTTGCTGAAACCCGTTCCGGAAGAATAGAATAAAGCAGCGCCTTCAGCTTATGCCAGTCCTTTGTCATAAAAAAAGTCGCCAGCATTGCGAAAATGAAGACGGCAGCTGTATTGGGAAGGAAGGCAATCCATTTCGGCACCAGCTCCAAAAGATGTGAAAGCATCAGCCCCGCATTTTTAGCGGCTGTATCACCGAGGGTCTGAATATGCGTCACGATGGATGCCTGCTGATTGGTTTCCAGTCCGTTAAATAAGACGGTCAGCTCGTGGTACAATGGCTGAATGCGGGAAGTGAACAGCTCTTCGCAATACGTCATAAAGGCGCTGATATGGGGAGGGAGTGTTTTGGCCAGATAGGCGGTTCCCGAAATGATTTCCGCAACGAGAAATGTCGCCGCGCCAAGAAGAATAAGCAAAAAGAAGACCAGGACAATGACAGTATTGACTGACCGGGGCAGCCCCGTCAGTTTGTCCAGCCAGTCAACTACGGGAATGATCGCTGATGACAGAATAAGGGCGATCAGAAACGGATAAGTTAACGGAAATGAGGCGTAACCGGCCGCTAAAGCGCCGCCGGCCGCAGCGAGTACAAACAGCGCGCGGAAAAAAACAGTTGCATAGTGCGGATTCACATCGATCCTCCTCTCGGTCGGCACGTCCTATTACATTAGTTTATTCGTCAGAAAAAAGGATATGAATATAGATATGATGAAAGAGGGTGCTTTCAGGATGTTTACACAGGCGAATTTATTTTTACTATTATTGCTGGCCATTGCATTGGTAGCCAAAAATCAGTCATTGCTTTTTGCCGTCGGCTTTCTCATTGTGATAAAAGCTGTCGGTCTTGATCAGAAACTGTTTCCGGTTATTCAGTCAAAAGGCATCAACTGGGGGGTCACCGTCATTACAATCGCCGTTTTAGTGCCGATTGCCACAGGTGATATCGGTTTTAAACAGCTCGCAGAAGCGATGAAATCATATTATGCGTGGATCGCTCTCGGTGCCGGGATCGCGGTTGCCTTAATCGCCAAAAACGGTCTCACCTTATTGGAAAACGACCCTCATATTACAACGGCGCTGGTCATCGGCACGATACTTGCCGTCGCGCTTTTCGGAGGCGTCGCCGTCGGCCCGTTAATCGGCGCCGGAATCGCCTACTTGGCCATGCAAATCGTTAAAATATTCACTTCGTAAAGTAAAAAAGCGGCGTAAAGCTGCTTTTTTTTGTGGAGAAAATTAGAGTTTGCACTTGCGCATTTTGTAGTTCAGACAAATGCCATTTACATTATTCCGATGAATGAAGTGGCTTACCATGTAACAAAGAACTTCGGGATTGACGGCGCACATGGAGCGAATACAGCGATTGCAGTAATTCCAATTGATGAATGGATTAAAAGCTGATGGAATTTATGCGCTGATACCAAAGCAAAGCTTGAAGTGTTGTTCAAAATAAGCGGAGACCCTTTCCTTCAATTTGAAAGTTTGTTAAATTTATAATGAGAATGAAAAAACACAATTCGGTTGGTAGTCCGGATGCATGATTTAAAATGTCAGTAACCTTCCCCTCCTCGGGATGTCCATCATTCTTCAGTAAATTTAGGAGGAGGGAATCGTTATGAAATTAACGGTTTACTACGATGGTCAGTTTTGGGTAGGAGTCATTGAAGTTGTGAATGATGGGAAATTAAGAGCAATTCGTCATTTGTTTGGACAAGAGCCAAAGGATTCAGAAATAATGCATTTTGTTAATAATCAACTTTTACCGACTCTCTCCCACACTGAACAAGAAGGGGTTTGTGTTAAAGCAAAATCTAAGAAATTAAACCCAAAAAGATTGCAACGACAAGCTTCTAAAGAGATGAAAAATATCGGGATATCAACTAAGGCACAAAAAGCGATAAAACAGGAGCTTGAAGCAAGAAAAGAAAAGAAAAAACAACTGAATAGAAAACAAAGAGAAAAAATAAAGGAACAAAAATATTTAATCAGAAAACAAAAAGCAAAAGAAAAGCATAGGGGCAAATAGTCGGAGAACCCGATAAAGCCCTCCGATTAAAAAGTTGAGCGGCATCAGTTAGTTTCTTCGGACTGATTTAGAGAAAAAGAAGTATAAGTCAGAGCCCTTCTCGAGATGAGGAGGGTTTTTCTGCAATTTATTTAAATTCACTTACATCAGTAAATGAGTCAGTTTCAATTGATGAACGGCTTGATGAAGATATTTACGGCCCGAAATCAGCAAATGCAGTCAAACGATTCCAGTCCATGTACGGCGTGACTGCTGACGGCATTCATGGGCCAAAGACAAAGATGAAAATCAGCGTTAAAGAAATAGGGAAAATTAGATAAAGAACGAAAAAAATTTCTAAATATAGTTGGATTGATATATTATTGAACCCTGCATATGTGATAACAATAGCAGCTTTAAATAGGTGTAACAGGAGGTAGATTACTAAAGAATCTAAGGTTAGTATTTGGGTTTTAATATTTGATTAGGGGGAAAGAATGCTATCACTTAATAGAGCTTTAAAATTACGTGATTTAGAAGTTTTTCGTGTGCTGAAAGATGGTAACATTTTATCTTACGTAATAATTGAAGATACTCGAAAGCCATTTACAGAAGAAGACAAAAAATTAGAACCATTATGTTATATGGACGAAGAAGATATTAATGCGATTTTAAATGTTTTTAAGATTTCAATTGTTAATGATGAAAAATTAAATGAAGATAATTCAATTTTTATAAGATCTTACTTTTCTGAATTTGTTAATCATACAAATTTAACGAATTTTATTATTAAAGAATATGTTCAAAAGGATTTATATAATTACGATGATGAAGATGACATCATTTTCTTTAATAGAATTTTACGTAGTATAGGATCAGATTATGTTATCAAAGAATTTGACGATATAAATTGGATTTATTTATCTCAAGATTGATTTCTTATTTAGATTTTAAAGGAGTACAGAAGATAATTTCTGTACTCCTTTTTAAGGCAAAAAATAGACTTCTAGTTTCTCTTTATAGCATAAATACAATTGACGAAAATCGTAAGTTCAGCACCCGCAAGGGGTGTATACAAGTGCTTTATTATCATGGATGTTCTATTTCCAAAATCGCTATCATTTTTTGTTATTTTCGGTTAATTAGGAAAATTGCGGTATTTTTTCGTTTACAGAAAATAAGAAATTAGTGGAAAATAAATCAAAAGAGGAGGAGGGGAATGAATGCATGGACCAGGTATTACCGTCTTCACATGTAGGCGTTAAAATTAACGAGTGGTACAAGATGATTCGTCAATTTAGTGTGCCAGACGCGGAAATTTTAAAAGCCGAAGTGGAACACGAAATAAAAGAAATGGAAGAAGACGAATATTTACTTATTTATTACTCTCTCATGACTTTTCGTCATCAACTTATGCTAGATTATTTAAACCCAGAAATAAAGTATAGGACTGATAGGCCAACCACCACAGAACTACTTGAGAAGATTGAGAAACCACAAAAAACACTTACCGGCCTCTTAAAATATTACTCACATTTTTTTCGCGGAATGTACGAATTTGATCAGAAGCAGTATGTAGAAGCAATTAATTTTTATCGTAAAGCAGAGATGGAAATTCATCATGTCTCTGATGAAATAGAACAAGCTGAGTTTCATTTTAAGTTGGCAGAGGCTTATTATAATATGAAACAAACGCACGTATCCATGCATCATATTCTAAAAGCGTTAGAAATTTATGATCGAAACCCGCTTTATACCGTCCGAAAAATTCAAAGTTTATTTGTAATTGTGGGTAATTATCTTGATTTTAAACATTACGAAAAAGGATTACAGCATCTTGAGGAAGCCTTGAAGCTTTCGCAAGAATTTGGTCATAAAAGGTTGATTTCCTCTGCTCTTTATAATTTGGGTGAAAGTTATCACTACATGGGACAAGAAGAAAAGGCCGAAGCGTATTTGAGACAAGCAATTGTGATTGGTGAAGAAATGAAATTGAGAACTCTGCCCCATTCATATTATTCACTTTCCATAGTATTATTTAAGCAAAAGAAAACAGCCGCGGCAGGCCAAGCTTTAAAAGAAGGTTTAAAAACAGCAGTAAAATATGACGACAATTTGTTTTGCTTATTAACAGAGTTTTTATATGTTTTATTTGCTGAACCGATTAACAAAGACAGCCTTGTAGAAATTTTAAGTAAGCTTGAAAATATTCATATGTATTCGTATGTCGAAGAGTTGACACTTTTAACAGCAAACTTTTTCAAAGGAATGAAGGACTTTGAAATGGCTACAATTTTTTATGATAAGATGGTGGAGTCTCAACTTCAAATACAGCGGGGGGATTGTTTGTATGAATATTAAAAAAGCAATTTGTTTCTCTGTCTCTGCTTTCGCTATTACGTTCGGTGTAATTGCTTTTGTAGGAAACACGACTCATCTTCATCATAATGCAGCTAAAACTGATAATGAGGTAATACAACTAGCTGCGCGACTGCAAACATGATTTAAAAGATGTGGCCTTTTTAGGGCTGCATCTTTTTTTGTCATGCATTTTCGATTTTTCTCTTTTTAGGCGGGGCTGCGGCTGCTGCATTACAAGCATGGTAACAGGTTATGTTACAAGGGTGATATTCGTTTGAAGTCCGCATAAAAATACAAAAGGATCGTTATATACACAAAAGCGAAATACGAAGTAACAACAAAGATATATATAAGAAAATTTGAGCCAACTAAAACCAAGACATGGATTTCTGAAGCTGATCCGAACATTGATTCAGTCGAGTAAACAAATTAACCCCCTTCTCCGGTAAAGAAGGGGGTTAAACTTGCGGTGAAGTTGTCGCGCCTGTCCTTTTAAAGTCTCCTCCAAAACTCCCCCAATTGAAAACATGAGAATACATGGTTTTACAAAGCGCCTGAAAGCAAACGATTAAATTTATCAACGAAAAGCCTTGATATATAAGGCTTTTAAAACATTTTTAGTTAAAAGTCTACAAATTAATCAGATTATTGTTTATAATAAGAATAGGCTTAAACTTAAATAAGCTTATAAGAATTTGTTATGTTCCTCTATAAGCATACTGGTTATGTAATCGCAATCATTGAAATGTAAGCATTTTCTTAAAGGGGAAAGGGATTGTTTGCATGACTCATTTTAAGTAAGCCGTATGTTTTATATACTCTTTAAAGGGGAATTTTGATTGAAAAGGAGAGGTTGAATATGACAGCAACACGCGGTCTTGAAGGGGTTGTAGCAACAACATCATCTGTAAGCTCTATTATCGACGATACCCTTACATATGTAGGGTACGATATTGACGACTTGACAGAGAATGCAAGTTTTGAAGAAATCATTTATTTGCTGTGGCATCTGCGCCTGCCGAATAAAACGGAACTTGCTGAACTGAAAAAACAGCTTGCGAAAGAAGCTGCCGTTCCACAAGAAATCATTGAGCACTTCAAATCCTATCCCCTCAATAACGTACATCCAATGGCTGCGCTCCGGACGGCGATTTCATTACTCGGTCTGACTGACAGTGAAGCCGATGTCATGAATCCGGAAGCGAACTACAGAAAAGCCATCCGTCTGCAGGCGAAAGTGCCGGGCATTGTCGCCGCTTTCTCAAGAATCCGCAAAGGACTTGATCCTGTTGAACCGAAGGAAGAGTATGGAATCGCGGAGAACTTCCTGTACACCTTAAACGGTGAAGAGCCTTCTCCGATCGAAGTGGAAGCGTTTAACAAAGCGCTCATTCTTCATGCGGATCATGAGCTGAATGCATCAACATTTACGGCGAGAGTATGTGTCGCCACCTTATCTGATATTTACTCAGGCATCACTGCCGCCATCGGCGCTTTAAAAGGACCGCTTCACGGCGGAGCCAATGAAGCCGTCATGAAAATGCTGACAGAAATCGGCGAAGTGGAAAACGCCGAGCCTTATATCCGCAGCAAAATGGAGAAAAAGGAAAAAGTAATGGGCTTCGGACACCGTGTGTATAAGCATGGAGACCCGCGCGCCAAACACTTAAAAGAAATGAGCAAACGCCTGACGAATCTGACGGGTGAAAGCAAATGGTACGAGATGTCAATCCGTGTCGAAGAAATCGTAACGTCGGAGAAAAAACTCCCGCCTAACGTTGATTTCTATTCCGCATCTGTATACCACAGTCTCGGCATTGATCACGATCTGTTCACGCCGATCTTTGCGGTCAGCAGAATGTCAGGATGGATCGCCCATATTCTTGAACAGTACGATAACAACCGCCTCATCCGCCCGCGCGCTGATTACACGGGTCCGGATAAGCAGACTTTTGTTCCGATTGATGAAAGAGCCTGATCAAACGGGAGGCTGGTGATTTTCATGTCGTTAGCCTCTTGTTAATCAAGCCCGGATTGGTTTACAATTTTGATAGAATCTTGAGAAAAGTCATTTTATTTTCTATACAAGAAAAATAAAATGTTTTCTAAATATGAATTACATACTGGGAGGTAATATTGTGTCACAAGGTGAAAAAATTACAGTCTCTAATGGAGTATTAAACGTACCAAATAATCCGATTATCCCGTTTATTGAAGGCGACGGCACAGGCCCTGATATTTGGAACGCCGCTTCTAAAGTATTGGAAGCCGCTGTTGAAAAAGCATATAAAGGCGAGAAAAAAATCACGTGGAAAGAAGTTTATGCCGGTGAAAAGGCTTATAATAAAACAGGTGAGTGGCTTCCTGCCGAAACGCTGGAAGACATCAGAGAGTACTTCATCGCCATCAAAGGTCCTCTGACGACACCGGTCGGCGGCGGTATCCGTTCTCTGAACGTGGCGCTGAGACAGGAGCTTGATTTGTTTACATGCCTGCGCCCTGTCAGATATTTCACGGGAGTGCCTTCTCCGGTCAAACGACCTGAAGATACGGATATGGTCATTTTCCGCGAGAATACGGAAGATATTTACGCCGGAATTGAGTATGCGAAAGGTTCTGAAGAGGTTGAAAAGCTGATCAGCTTCCTGCAAAATGAAATGGGCGTTAACAAAATCCGTTTCCCTGAAACGTCAGGAATCGGCATCAAACCTGTTTCTGAAGAAGGCACAAGCCGCTTAGTCAGAGCTGCCATTGAGTATGCGATCGAAAACGGCCGTAAGTCTGTCACGCTTGTCCACAAAGGAAACATCATGAAGTTCACTGAAGGGGCATTTAAAAACTGGGGCTACGAGCTTGCCGAAAGAGAATACGGAGATAAAGTATTCACTTGGGCTGAATATGACCGCATTGTCGAAAAAGACGGAAAAGAAGCGGCTGATAAAGCGCAGAGCGACGCGGAAGCGGCAGGGAAAATCATCGTCAAAGACAGCATCGCTGATATTTTCCTTCAGCAGATCTTAACCCGTCCGAGCGAATTCGACGTCGTGGCGACAATGAACTTAAACGGAGACTATATCTCTGATGCGCTTGCCGCTCAGGTAGGCGGAATCGGAATTGCGCCGGGAGCGAACATCAACTATGAAACAGGGCATGCGATTTTCGAAGCGACTCACGGAACGGCTCCTAAATATGCCGGCCTTGACAAAGTCAACCCGTCATCCGTCATCCTTTCAGGAGTGCTTCTTCTTGAACACCTGAACTGGAATGAGGCTGCTGACTTGATCATTAAATCTATGGAAAAAACGATTGCTTCAAAAGTAGTAACGTACGATTTTGCTAGATTAATGGACGGTGCAACTGAAGTGAAATGTTCAGAGTTTGGTGAAGAGCTAATCAAAAACATGGACTGAACCTAAAGCAGACTTCTAATGAAGCCAAAAAAGGAGAAGAGAATCATGGGAAAAACACGCAGTAAAGTTTCTGTTATCGGAGCAGGATTTACGGGAGCGACAACAGCCTTTCTTACAGCTCAAAAAGAGCTTGCAGACGTTGTGCTCGTTGATATTCCGCAATTAGAAAACCCGACAAAAGGAAAAGCGCTAGACATGCTCGAAGCAAGTCCGGTTCAAGGATTTGACGCGAAAATCACAGGCACGTCCAACTACGAGGACACAGCCGGTTCTGATATCGTCGTCATCACAGCCGGAATTGCGAGAAAACCGGGCATGAGCCGTGATGATCTCGTATCTACAAACGAAAAAATCATGAGAAGCGTCACACGTGAGATCGTGAAATATTCTCCTGACTGCATTATCGTTGTATTGACAAACCCTGTTGATGCGATGACATATGCGGTGTACAAAGAATCAGGCTTCCCGAAAGAACGCGTCATCGGACAATCCGGAGTGCTTGACACTGCGCGATTCAGAACATTCGTCGCTGAAGAATTAAACCTGTCTGTAAAAGATGTGACCGGTTTTGTTCTTGGCGGACACGGTGACGACATGGTTCCTCTCGTCCGTTATTCCTATGCGGGCGGCATTCCGCTTGAAACGCTTATCCCGAAAGACCGTCTTGATGCGATTGTAGAACGCACAAGAAAAGGCGGCGGGGAAATCGTCAACCTTCTCGGCAACGGAAGCGCCTACTACGCGCCTGCTGCATCACTGACTGAAATGGTAGAAGCCATTTTGAAAGATCAGCGCCGCGTGCTTCCGACTATCGCTTACTTAGAAGGCGAATACGGTCATGAAGGCATTTACTTAGGCGTACCGACGATTATCGGAGGAAACGGCCTAGAGCAAATCATCGAGCTTGAACTGACAGACTATGAAAAAGCGCAGCTGAGTAAATCAGTTGAATCTGTCAAAAACGTGATGAAAGTATTGTCATAAGAAAAAAGGGAAGGCTTCCGAATCAGAAGCCTTCCTCTTTTTACAATTAATGAAAGCGTTTTCTTTTTCCCTGAGCGATCCTTTCTCTGAAAATGATCAAAAAGGCGAATTGTCTGAACGGGCAGTATTGGATAAAATGAAATCATAAAGTGATAAGCAGCACATAAAATAGAGAAAATTGGATGTCGGGGAAAATAGACAGCGGAGGGCGCAGCATGAACAAAAAAATTTTAGTTGTAGATGATGAACAATCTATCGTTACTCTTTTACAGTATAATCTGGAACGGTCCGGCTATGATGTCATTACCGCATCAGACGGCGAAGAGGCTCTGGAGCAGGCAGAGAATGAAAATCCGGATTTAATCGTACTGGATGTCATGCTGCCGAAAGTGGACGGAATCGACGTCTGTAAACAGCTCAGACAGCAGAAAATGATGGTTCCGATCTTGATGCTGACAGCAAAAGATGAGGAGTTTGATAAAGTGCTGGGACTGGAGCTCGGAGCGGATGATTACATGACAAAGCCGTTCAGTCCGCGGGAAGTCACTGCGCGGGTGAAAGCCATTTTAAGAAGGGCTGACATTTCTTCGCTGTCACAAGGCAGAGAAGAGGAAAAGGACGGGCAGATCCTCATCGGCGAGCTGAAAATTCTTCCGGAGCATTACGAAGCGTACTTTAAGTCAGAACAGCTGGAACTGACGCCTAAAGAATTTGAACTGCTTCTGTATTTGGGAAAACATAAGGGAAGAGTGCTGACGAGAGATCTTCTGCTGAGCGCGGTCTGGAACTATGATTTTGCCGGGGATACCCGGATTGTTGACGTTCATATCAGCCATCTGCGCGACAAAATCGAATCAAATACCAAAAAACCCATCTATATTAAAACAATCAGAGGTTTGGGGTATAAACTGGAGGAGCCAAAAATGAATGAATAAAGTCCGTGTGCGTCTGTTCGCTTTACTCGTTGTATGTATCATATTGGTTTTCAGTGTTCTCGGCCTTTTTTTACAGCAGCTTATTTCTTCATCCGCTGAAGAAAGAACGGCGGATCAGCTGAAAAAGGAATCGGTATACATAGCGGGCCTTCTTGACACCGGCCGAATCGGCAATAAAAGCAATGAAACGGTAATCCGTGATGCCGGCCGCACCCTCGGTATAAACGTCGCCGTGCTCAACGAGAAGGGTGACGCCGTATATCATTCCGGCAGTCATGCTGATGATTCAGCCGTAAAGGAGTTCATTTCTCACAATAAAAGTGAGGAAGCCGTACAGTCGAAAAGCAAAGTCATCCGCGGCACTGCCGTAAAAAATGACGCCGGGAAAATTGCGGGGTATGTACTTGTTTCCTCTGAGATCAACGGCGGTTCAAGCGTTACCGGAGAAATGTGGGGCATGCTGGCAGCAAGTCTTTGTACCGCTTTTATCATTATCGTTTTCTTTTATACAAACATGACGTCCCGTTACAAAAAATCCATCGACGCCGCGACAAAGGTGGCGACGGAGCTGTCCAAAGGGAATTATGACGCCCGCTCCTACAGCGGTTACGCAAGGCGGTCGGACCGTCTCGGGCGTGCGATGAACAGCCTGGCGGTCGATTTAATGGAAATGACGAGAACGCAGGATATGCAGCGCGATCGTCTGTTAACCGTCATTGAAAATATCGGATCCGGTTTGATTTTAATAGACGGGCGAGGTTTTATCAATCTCGTGAACCGGTCATACACGAAGCAGTTTCATACAAAGCCTGAACGTCTGCTTCGGCGCCTTTACCATGATGCGTTTGAACATGAGGAGATCATTCGGCTTGTCGAAGACATTTTTATGACGGAGACGAAAAAATGCCAGCTGCTCAGACTTCCCATCAATATTGAGCGGCGCTACTTTGAAGTTGACGGCGTTCCGATCATGGGCCCTGACGATGAATGGAAGGGCATCGTCCTCGTCTTTCACGATATGACGGAAATTAAAAAATTGGAGCAGATGAGAAAGGACTTCGTCGCCAATGTCTCCCATGAACTGAAAACACCGATCACCTCGATTAAAGGATTTACGGAAACACTGTTAGACGGAGCGATGAAAGACGAAAAGGCGCTTTCAGACTTTCTGTCTATCATTCTGAAAGAAAGTGAGCGGCTCCAATCTCTCGTGCAGGATTTACTGGATTTATCCAAGATGGAGCAGCAAAACTTTACGATGCGCGTAGAGTCCTTTGACGCCGCAAAAATTCTGCATGAAATTGAGGCGCTTTTGCGGCATAAGGCTGCGGAAAAAGGCATCAGCTTTCAGCTCGATCTCCCGGAAGAGCCGATTTTTGTGACGGGTGATGCGCACAGGCTGAAGCAGGTATTTTTGAATCTGGCAAACAATGCCCTGACCTACACGCCTGAAAAAGGGACGGTGGGGATTTCGGTACATGTGAAAGAAACCGTTGTCGATATCAAAGTGTCCGATACGGGAATCGGCATTCAGAAGGAAGAGATCCCGCGGATATTTGAGAGATTCTACCGCGTGGATAAAGACAGAAGCCGCAACTCGGGAGGAACCGGGCTCGGCCTCGCCATCGTGAAGCACTTAATAGAAGCCCATGAAGGTAAAATCGAGGTCACAAGCGAGCCGGGACAGGGGACTGTATTTACCGTGACGCTGAAGCGGCAGCCGGAAGCGTGATCAGCTTTACAAAGGATTAACAATTTCTTCATGGCCTGTTAAACCTATCTTGTTAGGATGTAACAGAACCCCTTCATCCAAGGAGCCAATTTTGACGGCGGGAACGTATTTTCTTGTTCCCGTCCTTTTTTGCGTTTTCACGGGGTTCGCTCATTTTCCTTTCAAATTGAACTTTGTTAAAATAAGAGAAGCTGTGAGATTAAAAAATAGAGGAATGACGAGCTTTTGCTCTTAGGAGGATATTGAATGACGGAACGAAAAAAACTAGTGCTTGTCGACGGAAACAGTCTGGCGTACCGGGCGTTTTTTGCATTGCCGCTTTTAAGCAATGAAAAAGGCATCCATACAAATGCCGTATACGGGTTTGCGATGATTTTAATGAAGATGCTGGAAGATGAAAAGCCGACCCACATGCTGGTGGCTTTTGATGCGGGAAAAACCACTTTCCGCCACAGCACGTTTAAAGAATATAAAGGCGGAAGACAAAAAACGCCGCCGGAGCTTTCAGAACAGATGCCGTTCATCCGCGAGCTCCTTGATGCCTATAACATCAGCCGCTACGAGCTTCCTGAATATGAAGCGGACGATATTATCGGCACCCTTGCCGTATCTGCTGAAAAAGACGGCTTCGAAGTAAAGGTAGTTTCGGGGGACAAGGACTTAACCCAGCTTGCAACCGGGAAAACGACCGTTGCCATTACGAGAAAAGGCATTACCGACGTGGAGGATTACACGCCGGAGCACGTGCAAGAAAAGTACGGTCTGACCCCTTTGCAAATCATTGATATGAAGGGATTAATGGGGGATTCATCCGATAATATACCGGGCGTCCCCGGCGTCGGAGAAAAAACCGCGATTAAGCTCTTAAAGCAGTTCCATTCGGTTGAGAAACTGCTTGATTCCATTGATGAAGTCAGCGGAAAAAAATTAAAAGAAAAGCTTGAAGAATATAAGGAACAAGCCTTGATGAGCAAAGAGCTGGCGACGATTATGACAAATGCGCCGATTGAAGTCAAGCCCGAAGATTTAGATTACCAAGGGTTTGACCGTGAACAAGTTGTTGCCATTTTTAAAGACCTCGGTTTTAATACGCTTCTTGAGCGGCTTGGTGAAGAAAGCGGCGAAACGGCGGAAGAAAATTTTGAAGACATCAATGTTGAAACGGCAGAAGAAATCACCGAAGATATGCTCGTTTCGCCGTCCGCTTTGGTCGTCGAACAAATCGGTGATAACTATCACGAAGAACCGATCCTCGGCTTTTCCATCGTGAATGAAACAGGTCTTTATTATATTCCGAAAGAAATCGCCATTCAGTCTCAAGCTTTTAAATCTTGGGCTGAAGATGAATCGATGAAAAAGTGGGTGTTCGACAGCAAACGTTCCGTCGTCGCTTTGCGCTGGCAGGGAATTGAGCTGAAGGGAACGGAATTTGACGCGCTTCTTGCTGCCTACATTATAAACCCGGGCAATTCGTACGACGATGTCGCGAGCGTAGCGAAAGAATACGGGCTGAATATCGTTTCAAAAGATGAAGCGGTATACGGAAAAGGCGCAAAGCGCGCCGTTCCCGCTGAAAAAGAGCTTGCCGATCATCTCGCGCGGAAAGCGTCTGCCGTTAACAGCCTCCGTGACAAACTGCTTGACGCTTTGGAAGAAAATAATCAGCTTGAGCTTTATCAAGATCTTGAACTCCCGCTTGCGCTAATTCTCGGAGAAATGGAATCAATGGGCGTCAAAGTGGATGTTGAAAGACTGAAGCGAATGGGAGAAGAGCTCAAGGCAAAACTGAAAGAATATGAAGAAAAAATCCATGACATCGCCGGTGAGCCGTTTAACATCAATTCACCAAAACAGCTCGGCGTCATTCTGTTTGAAAAACTCGGCCTGCCGCCAGTAAAGAAAACAAAAACAGGCTATTCCACTTCAGCTGATGTGCTTGAGAAGCTCGCAGACAAACATGATATCGTCGCATATATCCTGCAATACAGACAAATCGGCAAACTCCAATCGACTTATATAGAAGGGCTGCTGAAGGTCACGCGCAAGGATTCTCATAAGGTGCATACACGATTCAATCAGGCGTTGACTCAAACCGGACGCCTCAGCTCAACGGATCCGAACCTGCAAAATATTCCGATCCGGCTGGAGGAAGGGCGGAAAATCCGTCAGGCTTTCGTACCGTCCGAACCGGACTGGCTTATTTTCGCCGCCGATTATTCACAAATTGAATTAAGGGTGCTTGCGCATATTTCAAAAGATGAAAATCTGATCGAAGCGTTTACGAATGACATGGACATTCACACAAAAACCGCCATGGACGTGTTTCATGTCAGTGAAGATGAAGTGACACAAGCGATGCGCCGCCAGGCAAAGGCCGTCAATTTCGGCATTGTTTACGGCATCAGTGATTACGGGCTGTCACAAAACCTCGGCATCACCCGGAAAGAAGCGGGCGCTTTTATTGACCGCTATTTGGAGAGCTTCCCGGGCGTCAAGGCATATATGGAAGAGTCGGTGCAGGAAGCGAAGCAAAAAGGATATGTCACGACACTTATGCAGCGCCGCCGCTATATTCCTGAGCTGACCAGCCGCAACTTCAACCTGCGGAGCTTTGCGGAACGGACGGCCATGAATACGCCGATTCAGGGAAGCGCCGCCGATATTATTAAAAAAGCCATGATTGACATGGCAGCTGAGCTGAAAGAAAAAAACCTGAAGGCGCGATTGCTGCTTCAGGTGCACGATGAATTGATTTTTGAAGCGCCTAAGGAAGAAATTGAAATATTAGAGAAGCTGGTTCCTGAAGTGATGGAGCATGCTTTGGCATTAGATGTGCCTCTGAAGGCGGATTATGCTTCAGGGCCGTCTTGGTACGATGCAAAATAAACAGAGAAAAAGGAAGTGATGATTGTGCCGGAATTACCAGAAGTTGAAACGGTCCGGCGCACTCTGACCGGTCTTGTGAAGGGGAAAACGATTGAATCGGCGCATATCAGATGGCCGAATATCATCAAAAAACCCGCCGAGCCGGAGGAATTCGCGCGGCAGATTGCAGGAGAAACGATCCGATCCATCGGAAGAAGAGGAAAGTTTTTGCTTTTCCATCTGGATCATTATGTCATGGTGTCCCACCTTCGGATGGAGGGGAAATACGGTCTTCATCAGGCCGATGAGCCTGACGATAAACATGTGCACGTCGTGTTTCACATGACGGACGGAACACAGCTCCGCTACCGGGATGTCCGGAAATTCGGCACGATGCATTTGTTTGCGCCGGGAGAGGAACAGAATGCATTACCGCTTTCACAGCTCGGGCCCGAACCCGATGATGAAGCATTTACCGCTGCTTATTTAAAAGAGCGGCTTGCAAAAACGAACCGCGCGGTGAAAACAGCCCTGCTCGACCAAAAAGCGGTCGTCGGCCTCGGCAATATTTATGTCGATGAAGCTTTATTCCGGGCGCGTATTCATCCTGAGACAAAAGCGAACAGTCTGTCAGACGGGCAGATAAAAACGCTTCATACAGAAATTAAAGACACCCTTCAGGAAGCGATTGACGCGGGCGGGAGCACCGTCCGGTCTTATATCAATTCTCAAGGGGAGATCGGAATGTTTCAGCTCAAACATTACGTATACGGCAAAAAGGATGAACCGTGCAAAACGTGCGGCACGATGATTTCTAAAATCGTGGTCGGCGGAAGAGGGACGCATTTTTGCGCCCGCTGCCAAAAAAAATCATAAACTGAAGCGATTCAAGCAAGCGGCAGCAGAATGACTTTTTTCTAACACAGTTGATGACCTTTCTCCATATATATATTGTGATTCACCCAATAGGCATATGTCACAATTGCCGATCAAGAGAAAGGGAGAAACGGATATGGAGATTGTTTCTTTGCTGCTTTTGGCTTTTGCTGTCAGCTTGGACAGTTTTTCAGTCGGGTTTACGTATGGTTTGAGAAAAATGAAAATCCCGTTCAAAGCGATTGCCGTGATCGCTTGCTGTTCAGCCTCTGTGATGTTTATATCCATGCTGATCGGCCATTTTCTGACAAAGATTTTTCCCGTATCCGTCACGGAAAAACTGGGCGGGCTGATCTTAATCGGAATCGGGGCATGGGTCATCTGGCAATTTTTCAAACCGGCTAAAGAGCCGGATTACTTATTGCATGAAAAAACGTTACTTAATCTTGAAGTGAAATCGCTCGGCATCGTGATTCACATTTTAAAAAAACCGACGAGCGCCGATATTGATCAATCCGGAACCATTAACGGAGTCGAGGCGCTTCTGCTCGGTATCGCCTTATCCATTGACGCGTTTGGCGCCGGGCTGGGAGCGGCCATTCTCGGCTTTTCTCCGGTTATGATGAGCGTGACTGTCGGGCTGATGAGCTCGCTGTTTGTTTCACTCGGCATAAACGCGGGGCATTTGCTCTCAAGATGGAATTGGATAGATAAAATGACATTTTTGCCGGGAGTCCTGCTGATTATCATCGGGATTTGGAAAATGTAAGAAGGAGTGGGCTTTTTGAGCTTGGTCATCGGTTTAACGGGAGGCATCGCAAGCGGCAAAAGCACGGTAGCGCGTATGCTGATCGACAAAAAAATAACAGTCATTGATGCGGATGTCATCGCAAAACAGGCGGTGGACAAAGGAATGCCGGCTTACGGACAAATTGTGGAGGCATTCGGAAAAGACATCCTGCTGGAAAATGGCGATATTGACAGAAAAAAACTCGGTTCTATCGTTTTTACTGACGAACAGAAGCGTCTGAAGCTGAATCAGATCGTTCATCCGGCGGTGCGTGCGGAAATGCTGAAACAGCGGGATGAAGCCGTTGCACGAAAAGAGCAGTTCGTCGTTTTGGATATACCGCTTTTGTATGAAAGCGGGCTTGATTATCTTGTCGGCAAGGTGCTCGTCGTCACCGTACCGGCAGACATTCAGCTCAAACGGCTGATGGAGCGGAATTCCCTTACAGAAGAAGAAGCGATGAGCCGGATAACGTCGCAAATGCCTTTAGCGGACAAAACAAAAAAAGCTGACGCCGTCATTGATAACAGCGGCAGTCTTGAACATACAAAGCACCAGCTTGAGGAAGTATTGAGCGGCTGGGCATAAACAAACACCGTTCGGAAAGCCGAACGGTGTTTTTCTGATTAAAAATCAAAATTGTCAGGATCAGGACCGACACGGAGATTTTCGTTCAGATCATCAATCCGCTTCATATCGTCAGCTGACAGTTCGAAATCAAAGACATTTGCATTTTCTTCAATACGGTGTTTTTTAGTTGATTTCGGAATGGTGATGACACCGTTTTGCAAATCCCAGCGCAAAATCACTTGAGCGGCTGATTTGCCGTACTTCTCAGCGATCTCTTGTAAGACGGGGTGATCAAGCAGCTGCCCTTGCATCAATGGCGACCACGCTTCAAGCTGAATGCCTTGTTCAGTGCAGAAAGCAAGCAGTTCTTTCTGTGTCAGACGCGGATGGTACTCCACCTGGTTGATCATCGGCTTGATTTCCGTTTCTTTCATGAGATGTTTCAGATGGTGAATTTGGAAATTGCTGACCCCGATCGCCTTAATGCGTCCATCTCGGTAGAGGGTTTCGAGCGCCCGCCATGCATCGATGTACTTTCCCTCGACAGGCCAATGGATCAAATATAAATCCAAATAATCTAAACCGAGTTTTTCTAAGCTTGTGTCAAACGCTTTTAACGTTTCTTCATATCCTAAATCGGCATTCCATACTTTTGACGTGACAAAAATGTCTTCACGTTTTAATCCCGCTTCTTGCAGTCCTTGGCGGATGCCTTCGCCGACACCTTCTTCATTTCCGTAAATCGCGGCGGTATCGACGCTGCGATAGCCGTGCACCAATGCCGCTTTCACCGCATTGACGAGTTCCGCGCCTTCCTCTACTTTGAAAACTCCGATGCCGAACCAAGGCATCTCTACTCCGTTATGCAATGTTGCTTTTGCTTGTAAATGTGTTGTCATATATATATTCCTCCTATTAGTTGTCTGTTGAAACAATCAAAATGCGCTGAAGAAAAACTCACCTCCTTTCAAGGGCAGTGCGATCCCGCTTTTCAAGCTTCCTGCTCCATCCGGTTAATACGACCGCGCTGAGCACCATCAGCGCCCCGATCCAAGCGGTATGAATGATTCCGATTGAGTCTGTAATGATTCCGCCGGCAAACGAGCCGATCGCGATTCCGGCATTGAATGCCGCGATATTTAAGGCTGATGCTGTATCAACGGCGCTTGGCGCAAAACGTTCACTCAGCATCACGACATATACCTGAAGCCCCGGCACATTCATAAACGCCAACAGTCCCATGAAAATAATGGTGATCAGCCCGGCTGTTTTAAACGGCGCGGTAAAAGTCAGAACAAACAGCACAGCAGCCTGGACAATGAACATATAAAACAAGGCTTTCAGCGGATTCCGGTTTGATAAACGGCCGCCAATCATGTTTCCGATGGCAATCGCAATTCCGTAAATGAGCAGGATGGCCGCGACGGTTCCTTTCTGAAAACCGGTTACCTCCTGAAGAAGCGGAGATAAATACGTAAACACGACAAACGTTCCGCCGTAGCCTAACGCGGTAATAATAAATAAAAGCAATAATCGGCCGTTTGTGACGAGTTTGACCTGCTCGGAAAATGCGGTTTTCGTCCCTTTGCGCAAATGTGACGGAACGAGAAGCGCGTTTGTGAGGAATGCAATGATTCCTACCGCCACAATGACGGCAAATGCGATTCTCCATCCGAATTGCTGGCCGAGATAGGTGCCGAACGGAACGCCGGTCACCGTAGCCACCGTCAGCCCCGTAAACATAATGGAAATCGCGCTTGCTCTTTTATGCTCCGGCACGATATTGGCGGCGATTGTTGCCCCGATTGACATGAAAATGCCGTGGGAAAACGCCGAAATGACCCGTGCCGCCAGTAAGACGCCGATTGAGGAAGCACTCGCTGCGAGCGTATTTCCGGCGATGAAAATTAACATCACCCAGAGCAGCAGCGTTTTCCGCGACATGCCGGATGTGAGAGACGTTAAAACCGGCGCGCCGAATGTCACGCCCAGAGCATACATGGAAACGGTAAGTCCCGCCGTTGTGACAGGTATATGCAGATCTTGAGATATAAGCGGCAGCAGCCCGACGCTGATAAATTCGGTTGTGCCGATCGCAAAAGCGCTGACGGCTAATGCCAGCAGCGCTGGTAAATAGCTTTGGCGATGTGAAGACATCTGTTTTCCTCCTTGAACGATAATGTATGGTTGAAATGATGCCGGGTAAACGATATAAGTATAAGAGTACATTCCTTTTCAGCCGGCAAGTGTCATTATGATCGATAGAAGTGTCATTGAAAAGAACGTACTTTTAAGTGCCATAGGCACTTTTTAGTTCCTATAGATGAGGAGGAATTACCGTTGCTGAAGAAAAAATACAATATATCCGTAGAAGCGGCGCTTGAAGTGATCGGCGGAAAATGGAAGTGTGTGATCCTCTGCCACCTCATGCGCGGGAAAAAACGGACAAGCGAATTGAAGCGGCTTATGCCGGACATCACCCAGAAGATGCTGACACAGCAATTGCGGGAGCTGGAAGCTGACGGCGTCATCAACCGGATCGTGTACAATCAGGTGCCGCCGAAAGTGGAATACGAGCTGAGTGAATACGGGCACAGTCTGGAAAGAATTTTAAACGCGCTGTGCGACTGGGGCGCGATGCATATTGCTAAACGGTACGGCGAGGTGTCTTCCGTTTTAGAGGACAGCATTTTAAATGACAAATTTAAAGAACCGGGACAAATATAAGAAAAAAGCAGGCAGCCTGAGACGCTGATCCTGCTTTTTTTATGGAAGAAAGATCATTTTATATGCAAAAAAACCGATTGAACAACATATTGATCGGTATAAGGGTGGATTTTTATCAAGTTGTACTGGCGGATTTCTTTTAATGTGTTATACTATATATAAATAAAGGTAAATTAGAGTGGCATATTAAAAAGGGGTGACCTGAGCATGAAGGTAAAAGTAGCAATCAACGGGTTTGGAAGAATCGGAAGAATGGTGTTCAGAAAAGCAATGGAAGATGATCAAATTCAAATAACAGCCATTAATGCAAGCTATCCCCCGGAAACGCTTGCTCATTTGATAAAGTATGACACAATTCACGGCAAATACGATCAAGAAGTTGAGACCTCCGACGACAGTCTGATCGTCAACGGAAAACATATTATGCTGTTCAATCGCCGGGACCCGAGAGAGCTTCCGTGGAAAGAATGCGGAATAGACATCGTCGTAGAGGCAACGGGGAAATTTAATTCAAAAGAAAAAGCAATGAGCCATATTGAAGCAGGGGCGAAAAAAGTTATTTTAACGGCTCCGGGCAAAAATGAAGACGTTACCATTGTCATGGGAGTAAATGAAGAGCATTTCAATCCCGATGAACATGTCATTATTTCAAATGCATCCTGCACGACAAACTGTCTTGCGCCGGTCGTCAAAGTGCTTGATCAGGAATTCGGGATTGAAAGCGGCCTGATGACGACTGTTCACGCTTACACGAATGATCAAAAAAATATCGACAATCCGCATAAAGATCTGCGGAGGGCGAGAGCGTGCGGAGAATCCATCATTCCGACTTCTACAGGCGCCGCCAAAGCGCTGTCGCTCGTGCTGCCTCATTTGAAAGGAAAACTTCACGGTCTCGCTTTGCGTGTTCCCGTTCCGAATGTGTCATTAGTGGACCTTGTCTGCGATCTGAAAACAGATGTGTCGGCCGAGCAAGTGAACGCCGCTTTCCAAAGAGCCGCAAAAACGTCGATGTACGGAATTCTTGATTATTCGGATGAGCCGCTCGTTTCTTCGGATTATAATACGAATTCACACTCTGCGATCATCGACGGACTGACAACGATAGTGATGGAAGACCGAAAAGTAAAGGTGCTCGCCTGGTATGACAATGAATGGGGATATTCCTGCCGGGTCGTTGATCTTATCCGTCACGTCGCCGCGCGAATGAAACACCCGTCAGCTGTGTAGACTAAAGATCATGGACATTTGTTAGAAAAAAACCCTTAACGGCATATTCGCAAAAAACACACCTTGCAAAATAAACTTAAACACAGTATACTATCTTTCGTGAACTTCTTGCTCGTGACTGCTTCGGAATTACTTAAAGGGTTAGGACCTCTCCGGACTAACTTTCCCCCGTGGTAAATGGCCGGGTCAGTTCTCGGAAATTCACTTTTTTAATTCTTGTTAAGGGGGGTCCATGATTATGGAAACAATGGGGCGTCACGTCATCTCCGAGCTTTGGGGATGCGATTTTGATAAGCTCAATGACATGGATTTTATTGAAAAAACGTTTGTAAATGCTGCTTTGAAATCAGGAGCTGAGGTGCGCGAGGTCGCATTTCACAAATTTGCACCGCAAGGCGTAAGCGGAGTCGTTATTATCTCTGAGTCACATTTAACGATTCACAGTTTTCCTGAACACGGATATGCAAGCATTGATGTTTATACTTGTGGAGACCTGGATCCTAATGTGGCTGCGGATTACATTGCGGACGCATTACATGCAGATACAAGAGAAAACATTGAAATACCGAGAGGAATGGGGCCTGTACAGATTAAACAGGCACAAGCGAAAGTACTGTAATTTTCAAAACGCAAACACAAGGGAGCTAAGCTGAAAAAGCCATTACGCGCTTTGAAGCTGATGCTCCTTTTCTAATGTAAAAAAACAGCATTGCTTTTTCTTTAAGCATTTTTTTTGTAAAATAGAAAAGATAAGGCCGGTCTATCGGCTCTCCCAACAAATAGGCTCATCCTAGAAACGTTGGCGGGCATTTACCGGAAGCTTGCGAACCGCATTACAGCAACGAAACAGATGGGAGCTGATCCAATTTGAAATGTCCTTCATGCCAGCATAACGGTTCCCGCGTACTTGATTCACGGCCTGCGGACGAAGGGAAATCAATCCGCAGAAGGCGGGAATGCGAAGCCTGCCATTACCGCTTCACTACATTTGAGAAGTTTGAAGAGATGCCTCTGATCGTCGTGAAAAAAGAAGGCGTCCGGGAAGAATTCAGCCGTGAAAAAATGCTGCGCGGGTTAATTAAAGCTTGTGAAAAAAGGCCCGTTCCTTTAAAAACATTGGAAGACATGTGCTTTGACATTGAAAAAGAGCTGAGAAACCAAGGTGTATCTGAAGTCAAAAGCGAACTTGTCGGAGAAATGGTAATGGACCGTCTGGCGAAAATCGATGAGGTGTCTTATGTCCGCTTTGCCTCCGTCTACCGGCAGTTTAAGGATATAAACGTGTTTATCGATGAATTGAAAGATTTAATAAAGAAAGAACGCTGAGAGAGCTAAGAGATTGTGTCTGGCTCTTTTCTCATGAGCAAAATTGGCATTTGATAGATCGCAGAAACGGTGTAAAATGAGAGTAGAAACATATCGGAAGGTTTGAGAATCATGGCTGACTATTGGAATGACGTATTGCCTGTAGATCCTTATACGGTCAAAAGCCGTTCGCTTCTTCAGGATGTCGACAGACAGGTTTTGACACATCTGTACCAGCCGCTGATCGGTTCTTTTGCATTCTCCCTTTATATGACCTTATGGGGGGAGCTTGAGCAGAACCGCTTGTGGGGAGCGGAATCCACGCACAGGCAGCTGATGGGCATGATGCAGTCAAATTTAAAAAAGATTCATCATGAACAGGGAAAGCTTGAAGGAATCGGGCTGCTGAAAGTGTATATCCGGGAGTCCGAGCAAAAAGAGCGGATGTTTATTTATGAGCTGCTGCCCCCGCTCAGACCGAATGATTTTTTTGAAGACGGCATGCTGAATGTCTTTCTTTATAACAGAGTCGGTAAAACGAAATACCAGCAGCTGAGACAATTTTACACGCATCCTTCCGTCGGCGCGGACGCAAGGGAAATTACCCGTCCGTTTAATCACGCTTTTGCCTCTTTTCAGCCGAGTGAATGGAAAATGACGCCTGATATGGAAGAGGCGATGAAGCTACCCGAGGACTATGAGACGGCGTCTGTCGGACAAGCGCCTTCCTATACGGTGACGGAGGAAGTGTTTGATTTTGAGCTTTTCATGGCGGGACTGTCAGAAACGATGATACCGCGCAAATCAATCACGCAGGACGTGCGGGAGAGCATTAAAAAGCTTTCATATTTATACGGAATAGATCCTATCTCCATGCAGCACGTCGTCATGACCGCAATTAATGAACAGGATACGATAACGGCCGAAGCGCTGAGGAAAGCGGCCAGCGACTGGTACCAAATTGAAAGAAGCGGGAAGCTTCCGGAACTGATTGATAAAACACAGCCTGTCACCTTGAGAGAAAACCGGACGGAAAAGGACGATTCATTGAACGGCGAACTCATCGCACAGCTTGAGACCATATCACCGAGAAAGCTTCTTCAGGACATTGCGGACGGGACCGAGCCGTCAAAAGCCGACTTGCAGATTATCGCCGATATTATGTTCGAACAAAAGCTTGAGCCCGGCGTCACCAATGTGCTGATTTATTATGTCATGCTGAAAACGGATATGAAGCTGTCCAAAAACTATATCCAAAAAATCGCCGCCCACTGGGCCAGAAAGAAAGTCAAAACGGTACGGGAAGCAATGAAGCTCGCAATAGAAGAGCACAGGCAATACCTTGATTGGGCGGACGGCAAAACAAACGGCGCGGCGCGCGGCAAAAAAACCGTCCGGGAAGAAAAGCGCCCTGATTGGATGAAAGAAGAAGAAACCGGGAAGAAACAAGAACAGCCGGCTCTTTCCGCGCAGGATCTTGAAGAACAGAAGAAAAAAATGATGGAAGAAATGAAAAAACTGAAAAAATACTCTGCCTATTGAGACAGAGAAGCGGGGTGATATTGAATGGAACCGATCAGCCGATCCTTAGAAGGCGTGACGAAAAGACCTGACTTTCAAAAACGCCTGGAACGAATGCAGCAGCAAGTCATGGCCGACGAAGACGTCCAGGCTTTTTTGAAGGAACAGAAAGATGTAATCAATCAAAGCATGATTGACAGAGGGTTAAATAAACTGTACGAATTCGTTCAGCAAAGCAAACAGTGCGCCTTCTGCTCGAAAGACAGCCGGACGAACAGCCTGCTTGAAGGCTATCATCCGAAGCTTGTGATCAACGGGCGTTCCATTGATATTGAATATTACGAATGTCCGGAAAAGAGAAAGCTCGACCGCCAGAAAAGGCAAAAGTCCCTGATGAAGAGCATGTATATCCAGCAGGATCTTCTCGGCGCGACGTTTCAGCAGATCGACATTACCGATCCGAGCAGAGTCGGCATCTTCCAGCATGTGACGGATTTTCTGAAGAGCTATAATGAAACGGGAAAAGGCAAAGGGCTGTATCTGTACGGAAAATTCGGAATCGGAAAGACATTTATTTTAGCCGCCATTGCCAACGAGCTGGCGGAAAAAGAGTATTCATCAATGATCGTATATGTTCCCGAATTTGTCAGAGAGCTGAAAAACTCGCTCCAGGATCAGTCGTTGGAGGCGAAACTGAATATGGTGAAAACGACGCCCGTACTGATGCTTGATGATATCGGAGCGGAGTCAATGACAAGCTGGGTCAGGGATGAGGTCATCGGCACCGTGCTTCAGCACAGAATGAGCCAGCAGCTTCCCACTTTCTTCTCGTCTAATTTTTCACCAGACGAGCTGAAGCATCATTTTACGTATTCACAGCGGGGAGAAAAGGAAGAAGTAAAAGCGGCAAGACTGATGGAGCGGATTTTATATTTGGCTTCGCCCGTCCGTCTTGACGGGGAAAACCGCCGCCGTTCATGATGCCGGCGTCCAATGGGAAGGATTTGAGGGAATGAGGAATAAGAAGGCTGTCACTTGGGCTGCGGCTGCGGCGGGAGCGGGCCTTTTGCTGTGGGCAAACCGCAAATATCTGAATCTGTCGCCTAAGGAGATCCGGCTGTGGGTGTTATCGTTCGGTGTTTTTGCGCCGCTTGTGTTTATCGGAATTTCCATTGTCAGGCCTTTTGTGCTGTTTCCCGTATCAATCGTTTCCGTCGCCGGAGGATTGGCGTTCGGCCCGTTTTTCGGCACCGTGTATACGCTGGCGGGCTCAATGGGCGCTGCCGCCGCGTCTTTTTTTGCGGCGGGGCTGTTTGCCTTTAATGAGAAAAGCCGTCATGGAAAAATGGAAGCCATTCAAAAGCAGATGAAAACCAATGGCTTCTTTTATATTTTTATCCTGCGCATTCTGCCTGTTAACTTTGATGTGATCAGCTATGCCGCGGGCCTATCGAAAGTCAGGCCGATGACGTATTTTTTGGCGACCGCTGCGGGCATTATTCCGGGGACGATCGTCCTGAATGTGCTCGGCGCGAGCTTTATGTCCGGCAATGTGCTGACCGTACTCGGCGTGATCTGTCTTTACATCGTATTTTTATCGCTTCCCGTTATATTTAAAAAGAAGGTGCGCCATTTGTTCGGCGGTGAAAGCTAACCTTTACGTCTATTTTAAAAACATCCCCCATATACTTGTAACAGATGCCGTAAGGGGGGACAAATATGCTTGAAGTGATCTTTGAAGATGACCACGATACCGCCGCTTTTTTACATCTCATTCAGCAATCGGACGACCGGAGACATTTTATTGTCCGTGAAGGCATAAAAAAAGTCGGAATCGCAAGGTCTGAAACGGCTTTTTGCGTTCAGCGCTTTATTGAGCCGATACTTGTCAGGTTTTTTTTGGAATGCAAAGAAGACGAGCATATGCTTTCGCTTATTGAGGACGCATACTGCTTCACCGATCAGGATGAACAGCAGCAAATCCTTCAGCTTGCACACAGCATTATGGAAGGAGAGCTTGAGGATCATCCGTTCGAGCCGAAGAAAGAGCCGCGCACACAGTTTATTTCAGATGCGCTCCGGACGATTTCACTTGATGCGGGTGTTTTTTCCGTGCGTTCGTTTCAGACGTTCCGGCTCGGCAGGTATTATGAGCGGCTCAGAGAATACGCGGAGGCTGCGATAGATGAATATCGGATGGAACAGGAATATCAAAACTTTATCCAGTCTCTGAGAGATTATGTGACATCCAATCCGCCGCGGATGAAGAAAGTCCGCATCGTACATGACCGGGCTTTTACGCTGTGGGAGCTGCGCTATTTGTCAGAACGGGAACAGAAAAAATACATAGACAGACGGTTTGTGCGGGAGCACCCGATGTATATAGATTCCCATCTCCTTGCGCCGCTGATCTCCATTGCGCCTGAGATGGTAGAACTGTATACGGACAAACCGGAGCATATGATGTCCAGAACGATTCAAAACGTGTTTCAGGAGAGGGTGCGCCTTTTTCCGCTGGGCGCGTTTGCAGCCGAGAAGACGGAAGGATAGCCGCACGGACGGCCTTGTGTAAGCGGCAGGGCTGTCTGTGCGAAATCAGACGGAAAACCGAGTTGCATTTTTCTCGCAGACATTTTATAATACATAAAAGATTAATGATTGCTACACGTATTGATAAGGACATGAAGCATTGATACCGGCTTTATAAGAGAGGAGAGCCCAGGCTGAAAGCTTTCCAGCTATGGATCATTGTCTTTACCGCCTTTGAACTTCAGCTGTGAACGCCGGAAGAAGCGCCAGTAATAGCTGACGGGAACTCCCGTTACAGAGTTTAGAGCCGCAGGTGCCGAAACAATCGGCCGTGCGGAAAAAAGGGTGGAACCACGATTCCGTTTATTTAACCTCGTCCCTTTCATAGGGGGCGGGGTTTTTGATTTGCATAAAAAAAGGAGTGACGAAGATGTCAGATATGATCAACATCACATTTCCGGACGGAGCGGTAAAGGAATTTCCGAAAGGAACAACAACAGAAGATATCGCGGCATCCATCAGTCCGGGATTAAAGAAAAAGTCTTTAGCCGGAAAACTGAACGGACAGGAAATTGATTTAAGAACGCCGATTCAAGAGGATGGTGCCGTAGAAATCATTACAGAAGGCACAGAAGAAGGCTTGAACATCATGCGGCACAGCACGGCGCATTTATTGGCCCAGGCGATTAAACGCATTTATAAAGATGTGAAATTCGGTGTCGGCCCCGTCATTGAAAACGGGTTCTATTATGACGTTGAAATGGAGCAGGCGCTGACGCCGGATGACCTTCCGAAGATTGAAAAAGAAATGAAACGCATCGTCGGTGAAAATCTGCCGATTATCCGAAAAGAAGTGAGCCGTGATGAAGCAAAAGCCATGTTTGCGGAAATCGGCGATAATCTGAAGCTTGAACTGCTGGATGCCATCCCGGAAGACGAAACGGTCTCCATTTATGAGCAGGGCGAATTTTTTGACCTGTGCCGCGGCGTGCACGTGCCGTCTACAGGCAAAATTAAAGAATTTAAGCTGCTGAGCCTTGCGGGCGCATACTGGCGCGGCGACAGCAAAAACCAAATGCTTCAGCGCATTTACGGCACGGCCTTCTTTAAAAAGGATGACCTGAAAGAGCATTTGCGGATGCTTGAAGAAGCGAAAGAGCGCGACCACCGAAAACTTGGCAAAGAATTAAAATTGTTCGCCAACTCTCAAAAAGTCGGACAAGGCCTGCCGCTCTGGCTGCCGAAAGGCGCAACCATCCGCCGCGTGATCGAGCGCTACATTGTGGATAAAGAGCTGAGCCTCGGTTATGAGCACGTCTATACGCCTGTTCTCGGAAGCAAAGACCTGTACGAAACATCAGGGCACTGGGAACATTATCAGGAGGGCATGTTCCCGCCGATGGAAATGGACAATGAAACACTCGTGCTCCGTCCGATGAACTGTCCTCACCATATGATGATTTACAAACAGGACATTCACAGCTACCGCGAGCTTCCGATCCGCATCGCAGAGCTCGGAACGATGCATCGATATGAAATGTCCGGGGCGCTTTCAGGTCTTCAGCGCGTACGCGGCATGACGTTAAATGACGCGCACATTTTCGTCCGCCCTGACCAGATTAAAGAAGAATTCATCCGCACGGTCCGTTTGATTCAAGACGTATACGAAGACTTCGGCCTGAGTGATTACACATTCCGCCTGTCTTACCGCGATCCTGAAGACACGGAAAAATATTTTGATGATGATGAGATGTGGAACAAAGCGCAATCCATGCTGAAGGCGGCAATGGACGAAATCGGCCATGACTATTATGAAGCGGAAGGCGAAGCGGCGTTTTACGGCCCTAAGCTTGACGTGCAGGTGAAAACGGCGATCGGCAAAGAAGAGACATTGTCAACTGTACAGCTTGACTTCCTTCTTCCGGAACGCTTTGATCTCACTTACGTCGGAGAAGACGGCAAACAGCACCGTCCTGTCGTTATTCACCGCGGCGTCGTGTCAACGATGGAGCGTTTCGTTGCTTTCTTAATCGAAGAGCACAAAGGCGCCCTTCCGACATGGCTTGCGCCGGTGCAATTCCAAGTCATTCCTGTATCACCGTCCGTGCATCTTGACTATGCGAAAAAAGTGCAGGAGCGCCTGCAGCGTGAAGGTCTGCGTGTCGAGCTTGACAGCCGGGACGAAAAAATCGGCTATAAAATCCGTGAAGCGCAAATGCAAAAAATCCCGTACATGCTTGTGGTCGGTGACCAAGAAGCGGAAAACGGCGCGGTAAACGTCCGGAAATACGGTGAGCAGAAATCAGAAACCGTCTCATTGGACGATTTTGTGAAAAAGGCTGTAGCCGAAGCGAAAAAATAACCGGAAATACAAAAAACCCCGTTCATTCAGAATGGGGTTTTTTTGCGTATAACATTATCTTTCTTTTTGTTTCTCTATAATCGCAAACAGCTCGTGAAGATCGCTGATCACGTAATCAGGGGCAATGTCCGTATCATTTTTCTTTTGCGTCCGGTTTACCCAGACTGTCGTAATGCCTGCCCGTTTCGCTCCCAATATATCAGTATTGAGGTTATCTCCGACCATAATGGCGTCTTCTTTTTTCAGGTTCAGGAGGCCGAGGCAATGTTCGAATATGGAGGCGTCGGGTTTCCCTTTTCCGAAAGCGCCTGAGATGACGATTTCATTAAAATAAGGCGCGAGCTCAGGAACGCCGGCGAGTTTTTCTTTCTGCAGGCTGGGGTCGCCGTTTGTCAGCAGAAGCAATTCATAAACACCTTTCAGCTTATCAAGCACTGCAAACGTTTCATCATACACGTACGGACGCTGTCTGCGTTCCGCCGCGAAAAACTCCGCCAAATATTCGCCGTAAGCCGCATCGTCTATACCGACGCTTTTTAAGCCGTTCGTCCAGGCGTTTCGTCTGTATTCCGGCGCAATCCGATTCAGCTGTTTAAATCCTTCGCTGACCGGCTCGGAAAAATTCGCCCACAATCCTTCAAACGGATTAATGCCGATCATGACCGTATAAGGATAGGTTTCGTATGACATATACAATTCCCGTGCCGCTTTCCGAACCGCCTCTTCAAATGTATGCGGGTCAAGGCCATATTTTTTTTCCGCTTGTAAACATGTTTCCCTGAATGTTGTTCTGACGCTTTTTTCATCCCATAACAGTGTATCGTCCAAATCAAAAAATACGGCTTTCATGATCTTCTCCTCTTTGTTATATTCTGAAACTCTCTGCCGCAAGGCTCCCGTTTATTCTACAATAGATATATAGACTGTGAAAGATTTGTTTTCAGATGATTTGAAAAAAACAGGCAGGTTTGTGTCAGATTCTGTCTCAGGCTCTGAAACGTGATAAAATAAAATTTGAAAGAACAGGTGAAAAGTATGCTGCATTTGATCATCATGATGCTGGAAAGAGTCGGAATTATCGTCATATTGGGATTTGTTCTGGCTCATACCAGATTGTTCAGACAGGCGCTCCAGCAGCCTGAGAGCTATAAAGGCAAAGCGGTGCTGATTTCAATTTTCTCGCTGTTCAGTATCATCAGCAACTATACGGGAATAGAAATTCAGCGGAATACAATCATGAATAATGACTGGGTGTTTCAAATTAATCCGTCCGGTTCAATTGCCAATACAAGAATTATGGGCGTTGAAATCGGCGGACTCTTAGGCGGCCCGTATGTGGGAATCGGCGTCGGCATACTGGCCGGTCTGCATCGTTTATCACTCGGCGGCGCGACCGCAGTCAGCTGTGCCGTCTCATCCGTTTTAGCGGGCATTTTGTCCGGCTGGATCGGACGGTATTTCAGAAAACGCTATGCGATGCCGACACCGCGGGTGGCCGCGCTTGTCGGACTCGGGATGGAATCGCTGCAAATGCTGCTCATCCTCTTGATGGCCAAGCCGTTTTCTGATGCTTGGACGCTTGTGAGCATCATCGGCATCCCGATGATATTGGTAAACGGGTCAGGGACTTTTATTTTTCTTTCGATCATTCAGTCGATTATCCGGAAGGAAGAACGGGCGAGAGCCCTTGAAACCCACAGGGTGCTGATGATTGCCGATCAGACGCTTCCGTTTTTCCGCCAGGGGCTGAATGAAAGCTCATGCAAAAGCGTCGCCGCCATCATTCACAGGCAAACGGGAACGGACGCGGTATCGCTTACGGATAACGAAAAGATTTTGGCGCACGTCGGCGCGGGTGCCGACCATCATATTCCGTCTGAAAGCCTGATCACCGGATTGTCAAAACGCGTCATTAAAACGGGTCATATTATGAAAGCGACATCAAAGGCAGAAATTGAATGCACGCACGATCCCTGTTCGCTGCATGCGGCGATTGTATTGCCGCTGACGTCAAACGGCAAAACGATCGGGACGCTGAAAATGTACTTTAAAAGCCCGTCAGGTTTAAGCCGGGTTGAAGAAGAGCTTGCAGAAGGACTCGCCATGCTGTTTTCCACCCAGCTTGAACTCGGCGAGGCGGAACTGCAGAGCAAATTGCTGAAAGACGCAGAAATAAAGGCGCTTCAAGCACAGGTCAATCCGCATTTTCTGTTTAATGCGATCAATACGATTTCTGCTCTTTGCCGTACGGATGTGGAAAAAACCCGAAAGCTTCTGCTGCAGCTCAGCGTCTATTTCCGTTCCAATCTGCAGGGGGCAAGGCAGCTGCTCATCCCGCTTTCTAAAGAACTGAACCATCTGCAGGCATATTTATCATTGGAGCAGGCCCGTTTTCCCGGGAAATATAAAATCAGCCTTGAGATCGAACGCGGTTTGGAGGACATCGAAATTCCTCCTTTTGTGCTGCAGATCCTCGTCGAAAATGCGCTCCGCCATGCATTTTCAAGAAAGCAGGACAGCTGTGCCGTCAATGTCAGCGTGGTATCCGCCGGTCAGTCGGTTTTAATGCGGGTTGGAGATAACGGGCGGGGAATTGATCCGGAATTGCTGTCCGTGCTCGGAAACCGTCCGCTCCCGTCTAAAGAAGGGACGGGAACCGCGCTTTACAATTTAAATCAGCGGCTGATCGGGCTGTTCGGCCCCAAAGCAGCCCTGCGATTGGAAAGTGAGGCCGGCAAAGGTACGGACGTATCATTTGAGCTGCCTTTGAAACTGATGACTAAAGGAGAAGAACATGCTGAAGGTGTTAATCGTTGATGATGAAATGCTGGCAAGAGATGAATTAGCTTATTTGCTGAAACGGACGAATGAAGTAAGTGACATAAACGAAGCTGAAAATATTGAATCCGCTTTTGACAGTATGATGGATCAAAAACCGGATCTGCTGTTTTTGGACGTTGATTTGTCAGGAGAAAACGGATTTGACATTGCCAAACGGCTGAAAAACATGAAAAATCCGCCGGCCGTCGTTTTTGCAACGGCGTATGACCAATTTGCTTTAAAAGCCTTTGAAGTCGACGCGCTCGATTATTTAACGAAGCCTTTTGATGAAGAAAGAGTGCGCCAGACGATCAGAAAGTTTAAAAGAGTGAAGCAGGACAGGGCAGGAGCCGTCTCAGAGCAGCCGTCCGCAGCCGGAGCGCATAAACTGGCTGTATCAGCCGGTGAATCTATTGTCATTTTAGATACGAAGGACATTATTTTCGCCGGCATGGAGGACGGACACGTTTCTGTCAAAACGTTTGCCGCGTCTTATTCCGTTCATGAAACTTTGGCGGTCATTGAGAAAAAACTGCCCGATACGGGTTTCTTGAGAGTGCACCGTGCGTTCATCGTGAATACGGAGCATATTACGGAAATTCATCCGTGGTTTAATTCGACGTACAATCTTATCTTAAAAGACGGCTCTAAAATTCCCGTCAGCCGTACATACGCCAAGGACTTAAAAAAGCTGCTTCATATTATATGAGGCGGCTTTTGCATTTCAGCAGCCGTTTTTTGCATTTCAGAATGAATATTCAGCCGTTTGTTATGAAAGCGCTTTAAAAGGCGATTTCTCTTTTATAATGGACCTAACAAAGAGAAAGAGGTGAAGAAAATGAGTGCGAAAAAAGTGTACGGATTTCTGACACAAGCATTTATTTTTGCCGTAATTATGCTCATATCTAATGGGATTGCAGCGATTGTCCCCATTCCTATACCCGCTTCCGTAGTAGGTTTGGTGTTATTATTTGTCCTCTTATGCCTGAAAGTGATTAAGCTTGAACAAGTAGAAACGCTGGGAACATCATTAACGTCACTGATCGGATTTTTATTTGTCCCGTCGGGCATCTCCGTGATGAATTCACTTGGCGTCATGCAGCAGTACGGCGTGCAGATCGCACTCGTCATCTTACTCGCCACCATCATTCTGTTAGGGGCCACGGGCCTTTTTTCTCAGCTGATCTTGTCTGTCAGCCAAAAACGTCAGAAGACTGCTCCTGAAAAACAAACGGTGCGCCGTTCCAATCAGGAAAAAGAACTTGTGCAGCATTAGGAGGGAAATCGGATGAGTCCATATTTCGGTATTGTCGTTTCACTTGCGGCCTTTGGCATCGGCACGTATTTATTTAAAAAAACGAGAGGCTTTTTCCTCTTCACCCCGCTGTTTGTCGCGATGGTGCTTGGAATCCTTTTTCTGAAGCTCGGCGGTTTTTCATATGAAGATTATAAAAGCGGGGGAGACATTATTAAATTCTTCCTGGAGCCCGCGACGATCGCTTTTGCCATCCCTTTATACAAACAGCGTGACAAACTGAAAAAATACTGGTGGCAGATCATGTCTTCTATCATTGTCGGCTCTATCTGCTCAGTGACGATTGTCTATTTGATCGCAAAAGGCATTCATCTTGACGCGGCCGTTATGAAAAGCATGCTTCCGCAGGCGGCGACAACGGCAATTGCCCTTCCGCTGTCAAAAGGAATCGGCGGCATCACCGATATCACCGCTTTCGCCGTTATTTTCAACGCCGTTATCGTCTATGCTCTGGGCGCTCTATTCTTAAAACTGTTTAAAGTAAAGCACCCAATCTCTAAAGGACTGGCTCTCGGCACATCAGGACACGCACTCGGTGTTGCGGTCGGTATTGAGATGGGGGAAGTAGAAGCGGCAATGGCGAGTATCGCGGTTGTCGTCGTGGGAGTGGTGACGGTGCTGGTCATTCCGGTATTCGTTCAGCTCATCGGAGGATAAACCCGGGTCATAGACCCGGGTTTTTTATTGTCCGGCAGCATCCGCGTGCGGCAAAGAACGAAATTTCACATTTTTCCTTGCGCTCGCCCCGGCATCGTGTTAAAATGAAAAAGTTGATCCGGAGAAGTCATTCTTGACTAATGATCCGGTATTGTGTAGAATAGTTATTGAATTGAATATAAATCACAAGCAGAGGCACCCGCTTCTCACCTGATTGACACATTCATGTAGTTGGCAGGTTGACCGTACATTTTTATTTATGCAGATGTTCGTAGTGTGGGTGTGTTGTCATGCCCGCACTTTTTGTTTGCCTGCAGAATGCAGTCAAAAAGCGTTGTGAATCAATTCGAAGAAACTATGGAGGTGGCTCATTATTAGCAAAGATCAATTGGTTAATGAGGGTATCCGTGCACGTGAAGTTCGTCTGATCGGACAAAATGGCGATCAGCTCGGCATCAAGTCCCGTCAGGAAGCACTTGAAATCGCCGGCCGCGCAAATCTTGACCTTGTGTTAGTTGCAGCAAATGCAAAACCGCCTGTCTGCCGCATCATGGACTACGGTAAGTTCAGATTCGAGCAGCAGAAAAAGGACAAAGAAGCACGCAAAAATCAAAAAATCATTAACTTAAAAGAAGTTAGATTAAGTCCGACGATCGATGAGCATGACTTTAACACGAAATTGCGCAATGCGATTAAATTCCTTGAAAAAGGCGATAAAGTGAAAGCTTCTATCCGCTTTAAAGGGCGCGCAATCACTCATAAAGAAATCGGCCAGCGCGTATTGGACCGTTTCTCTGAAGCATGTGCGGAAGTTGCGACAGTCGAAACAAAACCAAAAATGGACGGCCGCAGCATGTTCTTAATGCTCGCGCCGAAAAACGAAAAGCAATAAGGAGGAAATCCCATGCCAAAAATGAAAACTCACCGCGGATCTGCTAAACGTTTTAAAAAGACAGGTTCTGGGAAGTTAAAACGTTCTCATGCATATACAAGTCACTTATTCGCCAACAAATCCCAAAAGCAAAAGCGTAAGCTTCGCAAGGGTGCTATTGTAAGTGCAGGAGACTTCAAACGCATCAAACAACAGCTTGCTAACATCAAGTAATCGGACAAGGAACAATTAGGAGGGAAATATAATGCCAAGAGTAAAAGGCGGAACTGTGTCGCGTCAGCGTCGTAAAAAGGTTCTTAAATTAGCAAAAGGTTATTTCGGTTCAAAACATAGATTATACAAAGTAGCAAACCAGCAGGTCATGAAATCAGGAAACTATGCATTCCGTGACCGCCGTCAGAAAAAACGTGATTTCCGTAAGCTTTGGATCACTCGTATCAACGCTGCTGCACGTATGAACGGTCTTTCTTACAGCCGTTTAATGCACGGTCTTAAGCTTTCAGGCATCGAAGTAAACCGCAAAATGCTTGCTGATCTTGCTGTAAACGATCTTACTGCTTTCAATCAGCTTGCTGATGCTGCTAAAGCTCAGTTAGACAAGTAAGTTGAAAAAGCCGCTCTCTTTCCGGGAGCGGTTTTTTTACGTAAAGGGTGACAATCAATGGCTCTCTTCATTTACGCCGTATTGATAAACGGATACGGCTTTTGGATCATGGGCGCTGATAAAAGAAGAGCAAAGGCGCACCGGTGGAGAATATCAGAGAAACGAATATGGCTCACAGCCGCCATGTTCGGCTCACTCGGCGTATGGATCGGCATGCGCACCTTCAGGCATAAGACGAAACACAAATCCTTTTTATACGGGGTGCCGCTGCTTTTTCTCACTGAAGCCGCCCTTGTGCTGATGTATTTGATGTATAAAACATAAAAAGCAGGAGAGCTTATCGCTCGCCTGCTTTTTTCGCTTTTTTGATGGGCTGGTCCCAATCAATCTTACAATTCGGGTACCGCTCCAATACCTTTTTTTCGACTTCTTCAAAATCACCTGCAGAAAAGCGGTTCAGCTTTTCCGGATTTTCGGTCCATACAAATATCGTATGAATAAACAGCGGATGATCTTTGGAAGGGATATGCTTTTCTCCTTCAAAGAGCACTCCTTTATAAGTAAGCTGGAGATTTTTTCGCGTGTTTTTCTGTTCGTCAATAAAATAAAAATTCTCTTTTGATTGCGCCAGTCTGAGCCTTCTTTTCGGGTTTGCGTAAAATTTGACGCACATGTAAATAAAATAAATAAGAAGTGCAAGCAAGACAATCCTCAATACTGTAATGGCCATATGTGTGAAGGCACCTCCTCACCTTTGTCATGATCTGATGTAATACGAAAAACAAAACAAAAGGTTTCATTTTTTTAAAAGAAATAGATAAAAACATTTACCCGTTTTTCAGGCGAATTAATCGTATGCTTCAGCATTGGTTTTGTATAATAAGAAGGGTAGTGAAAAAAAGGAGGTTTATTGATGACAAAATTAGATGAAACGCTCACCATGCTGAAAGCGTTAACGGATGCAAAAGGGATACCGGGAAATGAGAGAGAAGTAAGACAAGTGATGAAATCATACATAGAACCATTTGCCGATGACGTCACAACAGACCGGCTGGGAAGCTTAATCGCCAAAAAAACCGGCAAAGAAAACGGTCCGAAAATCATGATCTCAGGGCATTTAGACGAAGTCGGTTTTATGGTGACGCAAATCACTGATAAAGGCTTTCTCCGCTTTCAAACCGTCGGCGGCTGGTGGTCTCAGGTCATGCTGGCCCAGCGCGTCACCGTCGTGACAAAAAAAGGGGACATCACGGGGATCATCGGTTCGAAACCGCCTCACATTCTGCCTCCTGACGCCAGAAAAAAAGCCGCCGATATTAAAGAGATGTTCGTCGATATCGGGGCGTCCAGCCGTGAAGAAGCAATGGAATGGGGCGTTCTTCCGGGTGACCAGATTGTGCCGTATTTTGAATTTACAGTGATGAACAATGAAAAGCATTTATTGGCGAAAGCATGGGACAACCGTATCGGCTGTGCGATTGCCATCGATGTATTAAAAAATCTGAAAAACAGTGATCACCCCAATGAAGTATACGGGGTCGGAACGGTTCAAGAAGAAGTCGGGCTGCGCGGGGCGAAAACAGCGGCACATACGATCCAGCCTGATATCGCGTTCGGTGTGGATGTCGGAATTGCCGGAGATACACCGGGAATTTCTGAAAAAGAGGCGCAAAGCAAAATCGGCGAAGGGCCGCAAATTATTCTGTATGACGCGTCAATGGTATCTCACAAAGGGCTGCGCGACCTTGTCGTGAACACGGCGGAAGAAGCGGGAATTCCGTATCAATTCGATTCTATTGCCGGAGGGGGCACGGATTCAGGTTCCATTCATTTAACCGCAAACGGAGTGCCGGCGCTGTCCATTACGATCGCGACGCGCTACATTCACACTCATGCCGCTATTTTGCATCGGGATGATTATGAGAATACGGTAAAATTGATTACAGAAGTGATTAAAAAATTAGACCGGGAAACAGTTGACCGTATTACTTACCAATAAAGATACGGAAGAATCTGCTTTTTTAAGCAGATTCTTTTTTTTGTCTGTACAAATATGAGCCCTGCGTCTACAATAAGAGAAGACATAGAAAAATCTGACAACATGTTTTTGAAAGCGCTTTAAAAAAGGGGAGGGTTTACAAATGAAAAACAGATTCAGACGCATGATCCGTTTCTCGTGCGCAGCCGTTACAGCCGGGCTGCTGCTGATGTCTTCATCTCCGGCATCTGCCGCGTTTTGGGGGGCATCAAATGAATTGCTTCACGATCCGACAATGGCGAAGGAAGGAAACACGTGGTACGCTTTCGGAACCGGTTTGGAAGGGGAGAGGGGGCTTCGCGTCTTAAAGGCGGGCAGCGGCGGCGTATGGACCGTTCAGAAATCAATCTTTACTTCCCCGCTGTCATGGTGGGGCAATTATGTGCCGAATTACGGGCTGAATCAATGGGCCCCCGATGTTCAATATTATAACGGAAAGTATTGGCTGTATTATGCCGTTTCTTCATTCGGCAAAAATACCTCCGCGATCGGTCTTGCATCATCTGCAAGCCTCAGTTCGGGAAACTGGAAGGACGAAGGGCTCGTCATCCGTTCAACAAGCGCCAATAACTACAATGCAATTGATCCGGAGCTGACAATTGATAAAGACGGAAACCCTTGGCTTGCCTTCGGTTCTTTTTGGAGCGGCATTAAGCTGACAAAGCTTGATAAAAATACAATGAAACCGACGGGATCACTTTATTCCATCGCTGCCAGACCGAATAACGGCGGAGCTTTGGAAGCGCCGGCCATCACCTACCAGAACGGCTACTATTACTTAATGGTGTCGTTTGATAAATGCTGTTCAGGCGTGAATAGTACGTACAAAATCGCTTATGGAAGATCCAAAAGCATCACCGGCCCATATCTCGATAAAAGCGGGAAAAGCATGTCAGAAGGCGGAGGGACGATTCTTGACTCCGGCAATGACCGCTGGAAAGGCCCGGGCGGTCAAGACATTGTGAACGGGAATATTTTAGTGCGTCATGCGTATGACGCCGAAAACAGCGGAATTCCGAAGATGCTCATCAATGATATCGACTGGAGTTCAGGCTGGCCTTCCTATTAATTGATCAGCCGGGCATGTGTGTCCGGCTTTTTTACTTGCAATAAAAGATTGACAGGTTGATTCCTCCTTAACTATAATAAAGTTGTTCGTACAAATAAAAGGATAAAAGTTTTATAGTTTATATTCATACGTATATTTTTTAAAAATGCAAGCGCTTTATTTTGATGGAAAGGGGAAATGAATGTGCTTCAGAACAAAGAATATGAATTTTGGTTTGTAACGGGAAGCCAGCACTTATACGGAGAGGAAACGCTGCAGCTTGTCGATAAACACGCAAAGGGAATATGTGACGGCCTCAGCGGGGTGTCATCAAGATACAAGATCAGGCATAAACCGGTTGTCACGTCATCTGAAACGATCAGAGAGGTTTTGCGGGAAGCGCAGTATCAAGAAAACTGTGCCGGGGTCGTGACGTGGATGCATACATTTTCCCCTGCGAAAATGTGGATTGAAGGTCTTTCCGCATTTCAAAAGCCGATGCTTCATCTGCATACCCAGTATCATCGCGATATCCCGTGGGAAACGATTGATATGGATTTTATGAACAGCAACCAATCCGCTCACGGAGACCGGGAATACGGATATATCCAGTCAAGAATGGGGCAGACGAGAAAAGTCATCGCAGGCTATTGGGATGATGAGGAAGTCAAACATGACATTTCGCAATGGATGAACACTGCTGCCGCTTGGAATGAAAGCAGGAATATTAAAGTAGCCCGGTTCGGCGACAATATGCGGAATGTGGCGGTTACTGACGGAGACAAAGTCGGCGCCCACATCCAATTCGGCTGGCAGGTTGACGGGTACGGAATCGGCGATCTTACCGAGGTGATGAACAACGTCACCGACGCAGAAATTGAGGCGCTTTATGAGGAATACGACAAATTGTATGTCATCAGCGACGAAACAAAACGGGATGAGGCAAAAGTTGCTTCCATTAAAGAACAGGCGAAAATTGAACTCGGATTAACGGCCTTTCTCGAACGGGGCGGATATACAGCGTTTTCGACCTCCTTTGAAGTTTTGCACGGAATGAAGCAGCTTCCGGGACTTGCCGTTCAGCGTCTCATGGAAAAAGGGTACGGATTTGCCGGCGAAGGCGATTGGAAAACGGCTGCCCTTGTGCGAATGATGAAAATAATGGCGGACGGAGAACAAACCTCCTTCATGGAAGATTATACGTACCATTTTGAACCGGGGCGTGCGATGATTCTCGGATCACATATGCTTGAAGTATGTCCGACGATCGCCCTTGATCAGCCGAAAATCGAAGTTCACCCTCTCTCAATCGGAGGGAAGGAAGATCCGGCCCGGTTGGTCTTTAACGGAATCGGCGGTTCAGCCATCATCGCCAGCATCATTGATATCGGCGGGCGATTCCGTCTCATTCTGAATGAAGCGGAAGGCAGGGAAATTGATCATGATATGCCGAATCTCCCTGTGGCGCGGGTGCTGTGGAAGCCGGAGCCATCGCTGAAAACAGCTGCGGAAGCATGGATTTTGGCGGGAGGCGCCCACCATACCTGTATGTCCTTCCGGCTTACGGCTGAACAGATGCTTGACTGGGCTGAGATGGCAGGCATTGAAAGCATCTTTATTTCCCGCAATACCGAAATACATGAGCTGAAAAAAGAGCTGAAATGGAATGACGTATTATACCGGCTGGGAGGGAATTGATATGGCGTATACGATTGGTGTTGATTTCGGCACATTGTCCGGCCGGGCGGTGCTTGTCAATGTCCGCACGGGCGAAGAAATCGCGTCTGCGGTAAAAGAATACACTCATGCCGTCATCGACCGCACGCTGCCGAAGACGGGTGAAAAACTCCCTCGGGACTGGGCGCTTCAGCATCCTGCCGATTATATCGAAGTTCTGGAAACGGCGATTCCGAACCTGCTTGAGCAGGCGGGCGCTGATCCAAAAGACGTGATCGGCATAGGAATTGATTTTACCGCCTGCACGATTTTGCCGATAGACGGCGCGGGGCAGCCGCTTTGTATGCTGCCGGAATTTGAACGGGAGCCCCACAGTTATGTGAAGCTGTGGAAGCATCATGCGGCTCAAAAACATGCAGACCGTTTGAACACGATTGCCGAAGACACAAAAGAAACATTCCTTAAAAGATACGGCGGTAAAATTTCTTCTGAATGGATGATCCCGAAAATCATGCAAATCGCGGAAGAAGCGCCGCATATATACGAGGCGGCAGATCGGATTGTGGAAGCGGCAGACTGGATCGTCTATCAATTATGCGGTTCATTGAAGCGAAGCAACTGCACGGCCGGCTACAAAGCAATCTGGAATGAGGAGACGGGGTATCCGCCGGATCATTTTTTCGAAAAGCTCAACCCGTTAATGAAAACGATTACAAAGGATAAATTAAGCGGCACCATTTATTCAGTCGGGGAAAAAGCAGGAGGTTTGACCGAAAAAATGGCGGAGCTGACCGGGCTTCTGCCGGGGACGGCCGTTGCCGTCGCCAATGTCGACGCTCACGTGTCAGTGCCCGCGGTCGGTATTACAGAGCCGGGGAAAATGCTGATGATCATGGGAACGTCTACCTGCCATGTGCTGCTCGGCGAGGAAGAACATATCGTTCCCGGTATGTGCGGGGTCGTCAATAACGGCATCTTGCCCGGATATGCGGGATATGAAGCGGGGCAGTCCTGTGTCGGCGACCACTTTGAATGGTTCGTCAAAACGTGTGTTCCGAGAGACTATGAGAAGGAAGCTGAGGATAAACACATAGACATTCACGAGCTGCTCAGCAAAAAAGCAGCTGAACTTGTTCCGGGGGAAAGCGGCCTTCTCGCGCTTGACTGGTGGAACGGAAACCGGTCAACCTTGGTGGACGCCGATTTGACGGGCATGATGCTTGGCATGACGCTGCACACGAAGCCGGAAGAAATCTACAGGGCATTGATTGAAGCGACGGCGTTCGGAACGAGGATGATTATCGAAACGTTCCGGGAAAACGGCGTTCCGGTCGAAGAGCTTTACGCAGCCGGAGGAATCGCCGAAAAAAATCCGTTTGTCATGCAGATTTATGCAGACGTCACAAATATGGATATTAAATTATCCGGGTCTCCGCAGGCGCCTGCACTGGGCTCCGCGATTTTCGGAGCGCTCGCCGCGGGACGGGAAAACGGGGGATTCTCCAATATTGCTGAAGCTTGCGCGCATATGGGGAAATTAAAAGACGGCTTTTATGCCCCGAACCCGGAAAGAGCTGAGATTTATGACAATTTATATGCGGAATATAAAGAGCTCGTACACTACTTCGGCAAAGAAAACAATGTCATGAAACGCCTGAAAGCCATTAAAAACCGTGATTTTGCGAAAGGAGGGAGCCGCCATGCTTGAAGCGTTAAAAGAAGAAGTGCTCGCCGCCAACCTGAAGCTTGAGGAACATAACCTTGTCACGTTTACATGGGGGAATGTCAGCGGCATTGACAGAGAGAGCGGGAGAATCGTCATTAAACCGAGCGGTGTCGATTACAGTGAGCTGACCGCTGACAAACTGGTCGTCCTGAATGAGGACGGAGACATTCTCGAAGGCTCGCTGAAACCGTCTTCTGACACGCCGACCCATCTTTATCTGTATAAAGCGTTTCCGGCTATCGGCGGAATCGTTCATACTCATTCCCGCTGGGCAACGAGCTGGGCACAGTCCGGAAGAGACATACCCGCTCTCGGAACGACTCACGCGGATTACTTTGAAAGCGCTATACCCTGCACGAGGGAAATGTATGAAGAAGAAATTGTGAAAGATTACGAATATCATACAGGCAAAGTCATAGCCGAAACCTTTCAAAACGAACCGTATGAACAAAATCCGGGTGTCCTCGTCCACAGCCACGGCCCGTTCTGCTGGGGAACGGACGCGCTGAATGCCCTGCATAACGCCGTTGTGCTCGAAACGGTAGCGGAAATGGCCTACCATTCGCTTATGCTGAACAAACAGCTCAGTCCGATCGACAGAGTGCTGCATGATAAGCATTTTTACAGAAAACACGGGGCGAATGCTTATTATGGCCAAACTTGACGCAGCCGGGTTTCTGATTGATTTAGATGGAACCGTATTCAGGGGGCGGGAGCTGATTGACGGCGCAAAAGAAGCCGTTCATACCCTTCAGTCACTGGGCAAAGCCGTTGTCTTTTTAAGCAACCGCGGCAATCTATCAAGAGCAATGTGCCGAAAGAAACTGCTGGGTGCCGGTATCCGCACGGATGAACGGAGCATCGTGCTGTCCTCCAGTGTGACGGCATCATTTTTAAAGAAGCATTATCCTTTGTCAAAGGTGTGGGTGTTAGGAGAGAAAGGGCTGACTGATGAACTCGCTTTAGCGGGTGTCGCCATGGCGCAAAACCCGCAGGCGGCAGACTGGCTTGTCATCTCCCTGCATGAAACCGTCACCTATGAGGATCTGAATCTCGCTTTTAAGGCGGCTTCCTCCGGCGCGCGCATCATCGCCACGAACCGGGACCGCTCCTTTCCGAATGAAGGCGGCCATGCCATGGACGTCGCGGGAATGATCGGGGCCATTGAAGCATCCGCCGGAGCAAAAACGGAGCTTGTCATCGGCAAACCGTCTTGGCTGATGGCTGAGGCGGCATGTGAAGCGCTCGGACTTCCCCCTGAGGAATGCGCCATTATCGGAGACAGCCTCGAATCTGATATCGCAATGGGCAGACTGTACGGAATGAAAAGCGTATTGGTTCTGACGGGGTCGGCCAAACTTGGGGAGCCCCGTCTATATGAACCTGACATCGTCCTTGATTCTATTAAAGACCTGACAGAATTAGCGAAGGAGGGAATCCTTTTATGAAACGTTCTCCTGAGGACATTCAATCCGAGTTTGACAAGGAAGGGGCCAGCCGCTCACCGATTCAAATAGAAGATATCGTGATCGGGTCGAATGCAAAAGAAGAGCTTCTCAGATTTCTGCAAAAAAAATGCTGGAATCATCCGGTGATCGTCTGTGACCGGAACACGTACGAGGCGGCGGGACGTCTGCTTGCGGAAGAATTGAGGGCAGGCGGGATCAAAGCGTCAAAAGTCATCATTCCGGAGCATGAAGCCGGGACCGCCGCGGCTGATGAGAGGACATTGGTCTATACGCTGATCAATCTCGCGGAAGAGACGGAAGTCATCATTGCGGCCGGTGCAGGAACGATTCACGACATTACACGGTTTGCCGCCTGCCAGCGCGGATTGCCGTTTATCTCATTCCCCACCGCTCCGTCAGTCGACGGTTTTACATCGGCGGGAGCGCCGCTCATATTAAACGGAATCAAAACGACGATTCAAACGAAAGCGCCGATCGCCTTATTTGCGGATACGAATGTATTAAAAGAAGCGCCCCGTTCAATGACAGCCGCGGGCTTCGGAGACATGCTCGGAAAAATAACATCGCTGGCAGATTGGGAGATTTCCCGCAGGCTAGCGGGTGAGCCGTACTCAGAAGCGGGGGCGAAGCTTGTGAAAGACGCGCTTTGGCAGTGCATTGATCACCGTGCTGACATTGCCATGGGAACGGAGGCCGGCATTCAGATACTGATGGAAGCGCTGATCGTTTCGGGTCTTGTCATGCTTGCGCTTGACCACTCCCGCCCCGCCTCAGGAGGAGAACATCACATCTCGCATTGGATTGAGATGGAAATGCTGAAGGCAAAACAGCCTGCGATTCTCCACGGTGCGAAGGTCGGCTGTGCGTGCGCGGTGCTGAGTGATGTTTACAAAGAACTGGCTTGTCACGAAAAGCTTGCCGAACTGCCGCCGCACTTTCGCGAGGCGATTCAATCTGCATATGAAGGGCTTCCCGACGGCAAAACAATTGCCGGGTGGCTCACATCTGCGGGGGGTCCCGCCTGTTTCGATGAGATCGGTGTAAAACAGGACCTTGTCAGCGATGCGCTTAAGCATGCGCACACACTGAGAGACCGTTATACCGGTTTAACTATCATAAATGAAAATGCAGCGCTCTTTGCACATCATTTGCATCAATAGCCGCACGGCCTAAAGTGGAAGGGGTAATGACATGAAAAAAACGACCGCTGTATGTTTGGTGCTGATGATGCTCTTCTTGTTTACCGCCGGCTGTTCACAAGAACGGACTGCCGGCCGGCCGGGAGAAACGGAGCTGACGTTTTGGACGTTTAACGGTCTGCACGAACAGTTTTATCAGGAAATGGTCAAAGAATGGAATCAGAAATTTCCGGAGCGCAAAATCAAGCTGAATACCGTTGTTTATCCTTATGGACAAATGCATGATAATTTATCGGTTTCGCTGATCGCGGGTGAGGGGCTTCCCGATATAGCCGACGTGGAATTAAGCCGGTTCTCGAACTTTCTGAAGGGGAAGGATATCCCGCTTGCCGATCTGACGCCGCTGATTGAAAAAGACCGCGATAAGTTTGTGGAAGCGCGTCTGGCATTGTACAGCAAAAACGGAAAATTGTACGGTCTTGATACACATGTGGGGACGACCGTCATGTTTTACAACATGGATATTATGAAAAAAGCGGGCGTTGATCCCGCCTCCATTAAGACATGGGAAGATTATCGGCGGGCAGGGAAAAAAGTGCGTGAAGCATCTGGGAAACCGATGGGAACGGTTGAAACAAACGACTCCGCCACATTCCTATCCATGATTTCGCAGCAAGGGTCAGGCTACTACAGCAAAAACGGAAAATTGATTCTGAACAGCAAGACGAATACAGACACACTGAATTACGTAAAGGACATGGTAAATGATAAAACCCTTCTGCCGGCTCCCGGCGGCGGCCATCACAGCGAAGAATACTACGGTTTTATGAATCAGGGCGGGGCAGCCTCAGTGCTGATGCCCATTTGGTACATGGGACGGTTTATCGATTATATGCCTGATTTAAAAGGAAAAATGGCGATTTACCCTATGCCGGCCTGGAAAGAAGGTGGTGACAGATCAGCGGGTTTAGGCGGAACAGCCACCGTCGTGCCGAAGCAGGCTGAACATCTGAAGCTCGCGAAAGAATTTCTCGGTTTTGCGAAAGGTTCAAAGGAAGGGAACATAAAGCTTTGGACGGTGCTCGGCTTTGACCCGCTCCGCTGGGACGTGTGGGATTCAAAAGAATTGAAGGAGAAAAACAAGTACACGGATTTCTTCCGGAACGGTACGTCAATTTTTTCCTCGCTCCTTGAAATAAAAGATGAGATCAATCCGATTTATCTGCATGAAGACTTCTCTAAAGCGGCTGATCTCGTTGTCAGACAGGTGCTGTTCGATGCGCTGAAGACGCAGGAAAAAACACCTAAGGAAGCCTTGGACGAGGCGGCAGAGCAATTAGAGAAATAGGAGAAGCCGCCCTATTTAACAGTGAAAGCGGGGGAGCTTTTATGAGACCTGTAAAGACAGAGACAGCGCAAACCGTTTCTGCAGTCCGGAAGAAGCCGCGCCGGCGCAATGTGCTGTATTCAAAAAAAGCGGCGCCTTATCTTTTTACGGCGCCATTTATCATTTCGTTTCTCGTTTTCTTTTTGTATCCGATCATCAGCGTGTTTATCATGAGCTTTCAGCGGATACTGCCGGGAGAAATTACATTTGTCGGGTTTTCCAATTATACCGCTCTTCTTAATCCAACCTTTTATACGGCATTATTTAACACATTGGAATATACCTTCTGGACGCTGATCGTGCTGATTCCGGTGCCGCTTCTTTTGGCGGTGATTCTGAATTCGAAGCTCGTCAGGTTCAGAAATGTGTTTAAATCGGCTCTGTTTGTACCGGCTTTAACATCGACGATCGTAGCGGGGATTATTTTCCGTCTGATGTTCGGAGAAATGAATACGTCGCTTGCAAACGAGCTGATGATGAAGCTTGGCGCATCACCCCAAAACTGGCTCAACAACAAAGGTACCGGCATGTTTTTAATGGTGCTGCTTGCGTCATGGAGGTGGATGGGCATTAACATTCTTTACTTTCTGGCGGGATTGCAAAACGTGCCGAAAGAATTGTATGAAGCGGCTGAAATTGACGGGGCGAGTACGTGGAAAAAGTTCCGGCATATTACCCTTCCATTTTTAAAGCCGGTGTCCGTTTATGTGTTAACGATCAGTATTATCGGCGGTTTCAGAATGTTTGAGGAAAGCTATGTGCTTTGGCAGAATAATTCCCCGGGCAATATCGGCCTCACACTTGTCGGTTATTTATATCAGCAGGGGCTTGCATACAACGAAATGGGGTACGGGGCCGCAATCGGAATTGTCCTTTTGCTTGTCATCTTACTAGTCAGCCTTGTTTCACTGAAACTTTCCGGTTCGTTTAAAGGGGAGGGATAAGCGTTGCGTAACAATTACATGTTTTCCGTGTACAGAGTCGCGTTTACCTTGTTTTTTATCATGCTGAGCCTGTTGTATATCTTTCCGATGATCTGTCTATTGCTCGGTTCTTTAAAGCCGTCATCTGAGCTGATGCGCATCGGGCTGAATCTGCGTCTTGATCCGGATGTAATGAGCCTTGATAACTACACCTATTTGTTCAACGGGGGGAGCATTTATTTCAAATGGTTTTTTAACAGCCTGCTGCTCGGCGTTCTCACCACGGTTCTCACGCTGTTTTTTTCCTCTTTGATCGGCTATGGACTCGGTGTCTACGAATTTAAAGGCAGAAATATTATTTTCGTTCTTGTGCTGATCATTATGATGGTGCCTCTTGAAGTGATGATGCTTCCGTTGTTCAAATTGACGGTGGGTCTTCATTTGATCGATTCTTATACGGGAGTGATTCTGCCGTTTATTGTGTCGCCTGTCGCCGTGTTCTTTTTCCGGCAATATGCGCTCGGACTTCCGAAGGATCTGCTTGATTCAGCGAGAATGGACGGCTGCACCGAATTCGGCATTTTTTTCAGAATTATGGCACCCCTCATGAAACCGGCATTCGGGGCAATGATCATTCTTCAATCTTTAAACAGCTGGAATAACTTTTTATGGCCGCTGATCGTGCTTCGGTCGAAAGAAATGTTTACGCTTCCAATCGGACTTTCAGGGCTGCTGAGTCCGTACGGCAACAACTATGACATGCTGATTTCCGGGTCCGTTTTTGCGATACTGCCGGTGATCATCATATTCTTGTTTTTCCAAAAATACTTCATTTCCGGCCTCACAGTAGGCGGAGTGAAGGGATAGAGAGAGGGAGGAAATATAATGAAAAAAGCGGGGATTACAGCAGATAAAGAATATATCATTGGTGAAGTGGACAAACGGATGTACGGATCATTTATAGAACATATGGGCCGGGCGGTGTATGAAGGCATTTATGAGCCCGGCCACCCGAAAGCCGACAAGGACGGCTTCAGAACAGACGTGCAGGAGTTAATCAAAGAATTGCAAGTGCCGTTCATCCGCTATCCGGGAGGGAATTTTCTCTCAGGCTACAATTGGGAAGACGGCGTCGGGCCGGTGAAGGACCGCCCGCGGAGGCTTGATTTGGCATGGCAGACGACAGAAACGAACGAAGTGGGGACGAATGAATTTTTAACGTGGGCGAAAAAAGTGAACGCCGAAGTGAATATGGCGGTCAATCTCGGGACGAGAGGGATCGATGCCGCCCGGAACCTCGTCGAATACTGCAACCATCCTGAAGGATCATACTGGAGCGACTTACGAAAATCGCACGGATATGAAAAACCTTACGGCATCAAAACATGGTGCTTAGGAAATGAGATGGACGGCCCTTGGCAGATCGGTCATAAAACGGCGCATGAATACGGACGGCTCGCCGCTGAAACGGCAAAGGTGATGAAATGGACGGACCCGACGATCGAATTGGTGGCTTGCGGAAGCTCAAACAGCGGCATGCCGTCCTTCATTGAGTGGGAGGCCGAGGTGCTTGAGCATACGTACGAGCATGTGGATTACATCTCACTGCATACGTATTACGGCAACCATGAAAATGATCTTGAGAACTATTTGGCGAAGTCGATGGATTTAGACCATTTTATTAAATCCGTCACAGCCGTATGTGATTATATGAAAGCGAAAAAACGCAGCAAAAAAACGATTCACCTTTCTTTAGATGAATGGAATGTGTGGTATCACTCAAATGAAGCGGATAAAAAAGTGGAGCCATGGATTACGGCCCGGCCGATTCTTGAAGACATCTACAATTTTGAAGATGCGCTGTTGATCGGTTCACTGCTGATTACGATGCTGCAGCATGCGGACAGACTGAAGATCGCCTGTCTCGCCCAGCTTGTCAACGTAATTGCGCCTATCATGACTGAAAAGGGCGGAGAAGCATGGAGACAGCCGATCTTTTATCCTTACATGCACGCCTCTGTCTACGGGAGAGGGACTTCAATGAAGCTGCTGATCACCTCCCCGAAATACGACTCAGCGGATTTTACGGATGTACCGTATGTTGATGCCGCGGCCGTTTACCATGAAGAGGATGAAGCACTGACCATTTTTGCCGTCAACAAAAGCAAGGAACTGATGGAAACGGAGATAAGGCTGAGGGGGTTTGAAGATTACCGCATCATTGAGCATATCGTGCTGGAGCATCAGGATATGAAAGCGACCAATCAAAAAAACAGAAAAGAAGTCATTCCGCACTCCAACGGAACGTCTTCGGCAAATGCTGAAGGGATAACGGCTCATTTTACTCCGCTGTCCTGGAATGTCATCCGTTTATCAGGAAAATAATGTTCCGAAAAGCCGGGCTGCGCTGCCGGCTTTTTTTTTACGCAAAAATCATCTCCTGTTATCTGATAATTGTGATAATATTTAGAAAAAGAGAAAAGGGGCTGGGATTAAATGAATGCGATTACAATCGTCATAGCGTCTATATGTATTTTGGCGATCGCCTATCGGCTTTACGGTACCTTTATGATGGTCAAAGTATTAAAAATCAATGATCAGACACCGACTCCGGCCCATGTGCTTGAGGATGGGAAAGATTATGTGCCGACGAATAAGTGGGTGTCATTCGGCCACCACTTCGCGGCAATCGCCGCTGCCGGCCCGCTTGTCGGACCGATTCTGGCAGCTCAGTTCGGCTATCTGCCCGGGCTGTTATGGCTGTTAATCGGGGCGGTGATCGGAGGAGCCGTGCACGATATTGTCGTATTGTTTGCATCAATGCGGAAAAATGGGAAAACGCTTTCTGAAGTTGCCAAAGAAGAGCTCGGCCCGGTGGCGGGTTTTTGCACGGGTCTCTCGATGCTGTTTATCATTACGATCACGATGGCGGGACTGTCCATGGTTGTGCTGCACGCGCTTGAGAAAAACCCGTGGGGAACGTTTGCGGTGGGGATTACGATTCCGATCGCGATGGGGGTCGGCCTCTACTATAAAAAAACAGGCAATCTCAAACTCGCATCAACTGTCGGGTTTCTTTTGTTAATGGCCGGTGTTGTCATCGGGCCGTGGCTGCAGGCAACGGCTCTCGGGGACATGCTGACACTGGATGCGAAAACGCTCGCAGTGGCGCTTCCTGTCTATGCGTTTTTCGCCGCGGCGCTTCCGGTTTGGCTTTTACTGGCTCCGCGTGACTATTTAAGCAGTTTTATGAAAATCGGGGTTTTTGCCGCTTTGATTGCAGGCGTCTTTTTCGTCAATCCCGCCATTAAATTTCCGGCCGTAACGGAGTTTATTCACGGCGGAGGGCCGGTGATCGCGGGTCCTGTCTGGCCGTTTATTTCAATAACGATTGCCTGCGGCGCCATTTCAGGCTTTCATGCATTTGTCGGTTCCGGCACAACGCCGAAAATGCTGGATAAATGGAGTGATATAAAGCCGGTTGCTTTCGGAGCGATGCTTGTGGAATGTCTCGTCGGAATTATGGCGCTCATTGCAGCTGCCGCTCTGGAGCCCGCCGACTATTTTGCCATTAACAGCACGCCTGAAATATTCCGCACCCTCGGGATGAATGTCGTCCATCTGCCTGAATTGAGCAAAGAAATCGGGCTCAGTCTGGAAGGAAGAACGGGCGGAGCCGTTACGCTTGCCGTCGGAATGACGTATATCTTTACGGAGATTCCGTTTTTCAGTCATTTGGCTTCATACTTTTTTCAATTCGTCATTATGTTTGAAGCGGTGTTTATTTTAACGGCGATTGATGCGGGAACCCGTGTCGCCCGGTACTTGATTCAAGAGTTTTTCGGAGAGGTCTATAAGCCGCTGAAAAAAACAGACTGGCTGCCGGGCTCGATTTTCTCAAGCGCGCTCGCCTGCCTGCTGTGGGGCTATCTTCTGTATTCAGGCGACATCAGCTCCATTTGGGCGCTGTTCGGCGTATCCAATCAGCTTATGGCGTCTGTCGGCTTAATTATCGGTGCGACCGTCGTATTAAAAATAGCGGATAAGCGGCGCCATATGCTGACATGCCTGATTCCTCTCGCTTATTTGTACGTGACCGTCAACTATGCGGGTTATTGGATGGTGCGGTATGTGTATTTGAACCCCGAAGCGGCGGGATACAACGTGCTGAATGGCGTTTTATCCATTATCATGCTCATTCTCGGGCTTGTGATTATCATTGCGGCTGTGAAAAAATGGGCAAATGTATGGCGTGATCCGAGTGCCAGACTGGAAGCTTCAATACCCGGATAAATCCGCGGCTTCCAAAAGGTAATCCGCCAAATGAACCGCGCGGACACGGCCTGTTAATCCTTCGCGTAAAATGCCGAGCTGCATTTGCAGAAGGCATCCGGGATTGGCTGTCACGATGACGGCCGCCTCCGTTTTTCCGGCGGCTTTCATCTTGCTGTCTAATATTTTCATAGACATCTCTGACTCTGTTATATTATAAATTCCCGCCGACCCGCAGCAGCTGTCGGCCTTTTCCATTTCTCTGTACTCAGCCCCTTTAATGCTTTTCAAAAGCGTGCGCGGTTCCTCTGACGTATGCATCACATTGCGGAGATGGCAGGAGTCCTGATATGTGACGATATGAGGAGACTGTGCCCGCAGGTTTTTTTGATGGAACTTCAGATCAACCAGTACGGATGAAAAGTCTTTGAGCTTCCGGACGAATTGTTCGGCACGTTCCGCCCATCCAGGTTCATCTTTCAGTAAATGCGGATATTCCTGAAGAAAGGCGCCGCATCCGCCGGCGTTTGTAATGATATAATCAGCGTCAAGCGCTTCAAAAGCCGCGATATTCCGCTTGGCCAGTTCTTTTCCCATCTCTTTTTCTCCGCTGTGCCCGTGAAGCGCGCCGCAGCACGCCTGGCCGTCCGGAACCGCGATTTCACACCCGGCCGCCTGTAAAAGCGCCGTTGTCGCATGATTTGTCGCTAAAAACATCGTATCCATTAAGCAGCCCGAGAAAAAAGCGGCCCGTTTTTGGACGGGACCCGCGGAAGGAAGAAAACGCGGCCTTTCCTTCATGTCTTTCCGTTTCGGGGCGGGCGGGAGCACTTGTTCCATTGTGCGCAGATGTTCAGGCAAAACGCGCAGCATACCGGTTTTTCTGACGGCGGTCTGCAGTCCCGATCTTTGGTATATTCCGAGAAGATTCACGGCTGTCTGCATGCGGTTTTGATGAGGGAAAAGCCCGGTGAAGGCGGCTTTCCGCAAGAGGCGCACGCCCGGCTTATGTTTTTTATTTTGATGAATGATATCCCTCGCTTCTTCAAGCAGCTGTCCGTAATTGACCCCTGCCGGACAAACGGGCTCGCATGCCCGGCACCCGAGACACAGCGAAAGTGAGCGCTCGACATCTTCATCCGGCTCGATCAGTCCGTCAGTGACGGCTTTCATCAGGGCGATCCGGCCGCGCGGCGAATGGGATTCTTGAAATCCTGATTCGATATAGGTCGGACAGGAAGGAAGGCAGAAGCCGCAGCGCATACAGTTCAGCAATTCACCTTCATCCATGCGGTTTTTGAATTCTGTTTGAATTTGTTGCTGCTCTTTAGCCGTGGTCATTTCATCACCACCACGCGTTTCCTTGATGAATTGGCGAATATTTTTCCCGGATTCAGCAGATTTTGGGGATCAAGCGCTTGTTTGATCGCTTTCATGGCGGTGATGCCTTCTGTTTTCAGCTTCATTTCTAAATACGGCGCTTTTACGATGCCGACCCCGTGTTCACCCGTTATCGTCCCGCCCAGTTCAATCGCTTTTTCAAAAATGGCGGCAAAAGCTTTTTCGACACGTTCCATCTCCTCTGTATTTCGGATATCGGTGGTGCACGTCGGATGGAGGTTGCCGTCTCCGGCATGACCGAATGTGCAGATGGACAAGCCGTATGTTTCTGCAATCTCGTTAATGGCTTTGACCATGCTGGCAATTTGTGATCTCGGCACGGTCGCATCTTCCAGAATCGTTGTCGGTTTCAGCCGGGCAAGGGCTGATAATGCCGACCTTCTGGCCTCTGTAAGCGAGAATGCCTCTTCCTCGGTTTCAGCCGTTTGGACGGATACGGCTGCTCCGTTTTTACAGATGGCTTCGATTTTTTCCATATCTCGTCTGACCGTTTCGATGTCACCGTCCTGTTCGATCAGCAGCACCGCTTTTGCGTCGGTCGGAAGACCGATCTTGGCGTAATCTTCAATGACCTGCAGTGTCGGCTGATCCAGAAATTCGAGTGTCGCCGGAATGATTTTTTCAGCGATGATGGCAGAAACCGATTCCGCAGCCGCTTCAATATGTTCATAGAGTGCAAGCAGCGTTTTTTTCGTTTCCGGCTTCGGAACCAGCTTTAAAGTCGCTTCCGTCACAACGCCGAGCGTCCCTTCTGATCCGACGAAAAGCCGGGTCAGATCATAACCGGCGACATCCTTTGTCAGCTTTCCTCCTGTGCGGATGATATCGCCTGAAGCCAAGACGGCTTCAAGGCCGAGGACATAATCCCGGGTGACGCCGTACTTCAAACCGCGCAGCCCGCCGGAATTTTCATTAATATTCCCGCCGATTGTCGATATTTTCATGCTGCTCGGATCAGGCGGATAAAATAAACCTTTTTGTTCAACCGCACGGATCATATCTTGCGTGATTACGCCCGGCTGGACGGTTGCCGTCAAATTTTCTTCATCGATTTCTAGAATGCGGTTCATATGTTTGAATAAAAGCACAAGCCCGCCTTCAGACGGACATGTGCCGCCGCATAAGTTTGTGCCTGAACCCCTCGGCACGATCGGAATGTCATGCCTGCTGCAAATCGTTAGTATACGCGACACGTCATCCGCGCTGCGGGGGGCGATTACCGCATCCGGCATGGCTTGCAGCTGAGGAGCCGCATCATAAGAATACACAAGACGGCCCGCCGCCGAATCATCATAATTCTCCTTCCCGACCGTCCGGATGAACGCTTCTTTTGCCTCTCGTGAAATCATGTTCTCCCAACCTCCCTGATAAGAAAAGCGTTTTCATTTAATTGTAAAGAAAAACGATTCCGCACACTATGGAGAAACATATGAAAAATGATGATATGATTACGTGCTTTTTGTATGTTGATCTAAAAAGCGCAGCGCCAAATAAAAAGCCGTTATGTCTTCGGGGCGGTCAAGTTTCATATTTGTCAGTGATTCCAGTTTGGAAAGACGGTAGCGCAATGTATTGATATGAATATGCATGTCGTCGGCGGTGCGCTTTAACGATAATTGCCGGTCGAAAAAGGCGCGCAGCGTATCCAGAAGTTCTTCCCGGTCCAGTACATGCTCGAAAACCCGCCGTGAAAATTCCGACCTCGTGCCGGGTGCGATATCGGCAAGACACATATCCAGTTTTAAATCTTCTTCAAAGACGGCCTGCTTGTCACCGATACCGGCTGAAAGTGCTTTATCCGCCTGTTCGTATGATTCCGTGAGGCGCTCTCCCGGAACGATCCGTCCGATGCCGGCGGTGACAGGCTGCCCGAAAACGGCGCCGATCTTTTTAATGAGCTGTGTTTTGGAAGCCGAATTTGCTTCATGATTAATGAGAATGCGTTCATTTCCCCAGCGGACAAACAGGTCTTCAGGGCATTCGTACTGCCAGAGCCGCCCGAGCTCCTCCGCTTTATATTGCTCATAACGGCCTTGAATGAGTATGATCCGGCGGTATGCGTGAAGGTCTGCGCCGATGAGCTTTGCTTTTTCTAAAAAGCCCGGAGACCATTCTTTCAGCTGCAGCCAATCAACCATAAAGGATTCAAGCATTCTCGCACGCCACTGCGCTTCTTCCATATGGCGCGTTTCTTTAATAAACAGCTCCGTCATTTTTCTGAGCAATTCTCCGAAAGGAAGGATATCGTCAGGGTCTCCTGTCAGACCGAATACTCCGATCACTTCATGACCTGAAAAAACGGGGAGGTTCAGTCCTGCTTTTACGCCCTCGAGCCGTTTTTCATCTTCTTTCGTAATGATGACATTCCGTTTTTCGCGCGCGCAGATCAGTGCGCCTTCATGAAACCATCCGGCGCGCGCCTCGTTGGTGCCCGCGATGATCATTCCTTTTGTATCGGCAATAATCACTTCGCGGCTGTACATATGTTTGACTTCGGCAATCAATTTCTTTGCCAGTTCCGGCTGTAACTGCATGGCGATCCCCCTCGCCATTATTATACAAAAAAAACCGGGTGTCTCATCACCCGGTTCATGCTTATTGCGCAGGTTTTAATCCGCCTTCAAGTGTTTTGAGCATTTCATTTTTTTCTGAGTCCGACGCATGCTGCCAAAGAACTTCGAATAAGACGCCGAGGCCCGGAAGCATTTTTTCTTCACCGCTTTGGATGGCGTCAACGATAGTATGCTCCAGCTGATCTTGGTTATTGCCGGTTACATTGGCAATAACGGCGTTGCGTAAATTAAGATCCATTACAACCGCTCCTTTTTCTGAATGTGATACGCATATTCTTACCGCGCACGCGGTTTATTATGTGCTGTTCTTAAGATATAATAACAACATGCATGAAAAAAGGAGAGCACAGACATAAAGTGAAACGAATCGACTCTGCAAAAAACCAAAAAGTGAAGGACTGGAAAAAACTTCACACAAAAAAAGAGAGACTTAAAACGAATACATTTCTGATAGAAGGAGAGCATCTGGCAGAAGAAGCGCTCAAATCAAAGGGAACGGTAAAAGAAATTCTCGTAAACGATGAGAGCGCCATCCCGGCCGATCTGGACATGAGCATCCCGTGCTACGTGCTGAGCGAAGACGCGTTTTCAGCCGTGACGGAAACAGAAACGCCGCAGCGGATCGCCGCGGTCTGCCATATGCCGGATAAGCAGCCTGATCAGCTGAAACGGCTGCTTCTGATTGATGCCGTGCAGGACCCGGGGAATTTAGGAACAATGATCAGAACGGCAGATGCGGCGGGGATCGACGCCGTTGTCCTTGGTGAGGGAACAGCAGACCCGTACAATGGAAAAACGCTGCGTTCAGCACAAGGATCTCATTTTCATATTCCCATTTTGAAACGTCCGCTTGATGAGTTTACCGCTGAGCTGAAATCACAAGGCGTCGCGATCTACGGCACGGCGCTTGAAAACGGTGCGGCTTATCAAAGCGTGAAGCCTGAAGAATCGTTCGCGTTAATCGTCGGGAACGAGGGGGCGGGAGTGGACGCCGGCCTTCTGCAAAAAACGGATCTCAACTTGTACGTTCCGCTGTACGGACAGGCGGAATCGCTGAATGTGGCGGTAGCGGCCGCCATCCTCGTTTATCATCTCAGAGGATAGGTTGCGAAAAGCCTTGGATTTCACTATAATAGATAGCAATAATGTAAAAACCGTGACAGAGGACGTCAATTTTTGCACACACTGCCTTCCAGGGAGAAAATGCCGCTGACTGAGAGCATTTTTATCGCAGCACAAAAATTGATTTTCACCTCTCGAGTTGTCACCGGGACCGCGCCAAACGCGCGTAAAGGTGAACCGGAACGATCGTTTCCGTTATGTCAATGAAGCTGTCGGCAGATGAAGTCTGCCTTAAAAAGGGTGGTACCGCGGCCACAACTCGTCCCTTCTCTCAAGGGGCGGGTTTTTTTGTTTTCTGAAAAAGGCATAGAACGGTTTGGTTTACATAAAAGGAGGATGCATGATGGAAGAGAAGCTTAAACAGCTCGAACTGGAAGCTGCAGAAAAAGTAGAAGCGGCGGGTTCATTAAAAGAAGTTAACGACATTCGGGTGCAATATCTCGGAAAAAAAGGGCCGATTACAGAAGTTCTCCGCGGCATGGGCAAACTGTCCGCCGAAGAGCGCCCGAAAATGGGAGCGCTCGCCAATGAAGTGAGAGAGCGCATTGCAGCAGCCATTACGGCGAAAAATGAACAGCTTGAACAAGAAGAGATGAATAAAAAACTCAGCAGCCAGACGATTGACGTCACATTGCCGGGCAGTCAGGTAAACATCGGCGGACGCCATCCGCTGACGGTCGTTATTGAAGAAATTGAAGATTTATTTATCGGCATGGGATATACCGTCGAAGAAGGCCCTGAAGTGGAAACGGATTATTACAACTTTGAGGCGCTGAACCTGCCGAAGGAACATCCGGCCCGCGACATGCAGGACAGCTTTTACATTACAGAAGAAATGCTGATGAGAACGCAGACGTCACCGGTGCAGACGCGCACGATGGAAAAGCATAAAGGAAAAGGCCCCGTCAAAATCATTTGTCCCGGTAAAGTGTATCGCCGCGACAACGATGACGCGACACATTCCCATCAGTTCATGCAGATTGAGGGTCTCGTCGTCGACCGCAAAATCAGCATGAGCGACCTGAAAGGCACGCTTGAATTGGTCGCCAAAAAAATGTTCGGCCAAGACCGTGAAATCAGGCTCCGTCCGAGCTTTTTCCCATTCACAGAGCCTTCTGTCGAGGTGGATGTGACCTGCTTTAAGTGCGGCGGACAAGGCTGCTCCGTCTGCAAAAAAACAGGCTGGATTGAAATTCTCGGCGCCGGCATGGTTCACCCGAACGTGCTGAAGATGGCCGGATTCAATCCTGAGGAATACCAGGGTTTTGCTTTCGGAATGGGTGTGGAACGTATCGCGATGCTGAAATACGGCATTGAAGATATCCGCCATTTCTATACCAATGATGTCAGATTCATTTCGCAGTTTAAACAGGCGTAAGAGGAGGATACACATGTTTGTTTCTTATAAATGGTTAGAAGATTACGTTGACTTGCAGGGAATCGACCCGGCCGTGCTTGCAGAAAAAATTACGAGAGCCGGTATTGAAGTTGAGGGTATCGAGTATAAAGGGGAGGGCGTAAAAGGCGTTGTCATCGGACACGTGCTTGAGCGCGAACAGCACCCGAATGCCGACAAACTCAACAAATGCCTTGTTGATATCGGTGCGGAGGAACCCGTGCAGATTATCTGCGGCGCCCCGAATGTTGATAAAGGACAGAAGGTTGCCGTTGCAACGGTCGGAGCCGTACTTCCCGGCAATTTCAAAATTAAAAAAGCCAAGCTGCGCGGCGAAGCGTCTCACGGCATGATCTGTTCCCTTCAGGAGCTCGGCATTGAAAGCAAGCTCGTGGCGAAAGAATATGCGGAAGGCATTTTCGTTTTTCCGAATGATGCTGAAACGGGAGCTGACGCAATGGCGGCCCTTCAGCTTGATGATGCGATTTTAGAATTGGGCTTAACGCCGAACCGCGCCGACGCGATGAACATGCTTGGCGTGGCTTATGAAGTTGCGGCTATCCTCGGCGCAGAGGTAAAACTTCCGGAGGCTTCATATGAAAAAGCGGCAGAAAAAGCGGCGGATGCTGTTTCCGTTAAGGTTGAAGATACGCAGGCCAATCCGCATTATGCCGCAAAAATCATTAAAAACGTCAAAATCGGCCCGTCACCGCTTTGGATGCAGACGAAGCTGATGAATGCAGGCATCCGCCCGCATAATAACGTCGTGGACATTACAAACTTCGTCCTCCTTGAGTACGGACAGCCGCTTCACGCTTTCGATTACGACCGGTTCGGTTCAAAAGAGGTCGTCGTCAGAAAAGCGGCGGAAAATGAAACCATCGTGACGCTGGATGAACAAGAGCGCAAGCTGTCAAGCAGCCATTTGGTCATCACAAACGGAAAAAAAGCGCAAGCCGTTGCGGGAGTCATGGGCGGAGCTGAGTCTGAAGTCCGTGAAGACACCACTGCGATTTTACTGGAAGCCGCTTATTTCGACGGACAGACCGTCCGCAAAGCGTCGAGAGACCTCGGGCTGAGAAGCGAAGCGAGCGCCAGATATGAAAAAGGCATTGATCCGGCACGCGTTCTGCTGGCGGCTGAACGGGCCTGCAGTCTCATTCAGGCATATGCCGGCGGAGAAGTGCTCTCAGGCACGGTTGAAGAAAACCATCTGACAATCGAAGCAAACAATATTCACGTGTCTGTTGAAAAAGTGAACGCCGTGCTCGGCATGACAATCGCTAAAGAAGAAATCATCAGCATTTACAAGCGCCTCGGGTTTGCAGTCGGTGAAGCTGAAGGCGTTCTCGTCGTAACGGTGCCGTCGCGCCGCGGAGATATTAGAATAGAAGAAGACCTGATTGAAGAAGCGGCGAGATTGTACGGGTATGACAATATTCCGTCCACGCTTCCGGAAACGGCCGGCACGACAGGCGGCTTGACACCGTATCAGGCAAAACGCCGGAAAGTGAGACGTTTCCTTGAAGGAGCGGGTCTTTCACAAGCGACCACTTATTCATTAACGAATGATAAAAAAGCGGCCGCTTTTGCGATCGAAAAATCATTCAACACGATGCTTGCTCTGCCGATGAGCGAAGAAAGGAGCATTCTCAGACACAGCCTTGTGCCGAATCTTCTTGAAGCCGTTTCATACAATCTGGCCAGACAGACTGATTCCGTTGCTTTATATGAAACGGGTTCTGTATTTCTGACGAAAGAAGAAAACACAAAACCGGTTGAAAAAGAACGGGTTGCCGGAGCTGTAACCGGATTGTGGCGCAAAAATTTATGGCAGGGTGAGAAAAAGCCGGTTGATTTCTTCGTCGCCAAAGGAATCGTTGAAGGCCTGCTGCATCAATTGAATGTGTCAGACCGGGTTGAATTTGTCCAGTCAGAACGCAAAAACATGCATCCCGGCCGGACGGCAAACATTCTATTGAACGGTTCGCTTGCCGGATTTATCGGCCAGGTGCATCCGGCAATGGAAAAAGAGCTGGATATCAAAGAAACGTATGTGTTCGAGCTTGATCTGCACGCGCTTCTGACCGAGGAAACAGAACCTGTCGTGTATACGCCGATTCCGAAGTACCCGTCCGTCACGCGCGACATTGCGCTTGTGGCAGATAAAACCGTTACAAGCGGACAGCTCGAAGCCGTGATCAAAGAAGCCGGCGGCGCGCTGCTGAAAGAAGTCACCGTATTTGATGTGTACGAAGGTGAGCATATGGAAGAGGGCAAAAAATCCGTCGCCTTCTCGCTCCAATATGTTAACCCTGAACAAACATTGACAGAAGAAGAAGTGACAAAAGTACATGAAAACGTGCTGAAAGCGCTGGAAGAAACGTATCAGGCCGTATTAAGAGGATAAAGAAAAAGCTTGCAGATCACTCTGCAAGCTTTTTTACTATGACCGCTTCCGTTCAACAAGGCGTTTCGCTTTTTGCGTATTGGCAAAATGAAGTTTAGTGAACGTTCTGAGCGCACCTTCTCCCTTATTGATGATCAGCTTGGCGGCAGCTTCATCGACGTGCGGCCCCGCGCCTTTTGGAATCGTCATCCCAGCCTCACGGGAAAGCTTATCCATTTCAATTAAGAAAGAATATCGCGCAATGATAGAGGCTGCGGCGACGGAAAGGTGTATGCTTTCCGCTTTCGTGCTGAAAAACGTTTTTTCTTTTACGATATCCCGTCCGGAAAGATGCTTAAAATAAATGCCGGGCTCTGCGAATTGGTCAATCAGAATCGCTTCCGGTTTAACGCCGTTCATTTTTCTCAGCAGATTGGAAATCGCCTGATTATGAAGGAGCGCCTTCATTTTTCCTTGGCTCATGCCTTTTTCCTGCATCTGATTGTATTTTTCGTTTTTTAACACAAGCAGGCTGTAAGGAATGGTTTTAATTAACAGTTTGGCGATTTCAATAATCTGCGGATCTTTTAAATCCTTCGAATCCTTCACACCGAGTTCTTTCATTAAAGAGAGCTTTGATTTGTCGGCGTAGGCGCAGGCAACTGTTATCGGCCCGAAGTAATCGCCTGTTCCGACTTCATCAGAGCCGATCACTGACATGGAGGCAATGCCCGCCGGGGGAGCGTAAAGCGGGTCGGCCGCTTTTTTGACGGTTTTCTTTGCTTTCGGCGCCTCAGCCGTTCCCCAGCGGGCCGCTTCTGTGCCGGCGTTTTTTCCTTGAAAGAGAACCTTGCCCGAGCGGTAGGCTGTAATGGTACAGCCCGGAGGCTTAGCCTGGAAGACGGCGCCCTGCGGAACGGCGGGAGTAAGGGAGCCGGCATAGGATTGTTTCATTTGTTCCATAGCGGAAGCGGATACTTTTATAACAGAATGGGACACGATATAATCTCCTTTTTTGGCACTTTTCACTGTATATACCAGTGTATCATAACAGCCCGAGGCTCGTCTTTCCATTCAAACGATAATCGTGGTATGATAGGAACTAGGATTCTCGCGGAATGGAGGAGAAACGTTGTCTGACGGCAAAAAAACCAAAACGACAGTAAACATTTACGGCCAGCACTTCACCATTATCGGGGAAGAAAGCAAAGCGCACATGCGCCATGTGGCCGGAGTGGTTGATGATAAAATGAGAGAAATCAACGAGAAAAATCCATATCTTGATATAAATAAGCTCGCTGTATTGACTGCGGTCAATGTCGTGCATGATTATATGAAACTGCAAGAAAAATATGAAATACTGGAGCGGCAGCTTAAAGAAAAGGAATGAACACCATATGATAGATATCATCATCTTAGTTTTGCTCTTACTGGGCACATTGCTTGGATTAAAAAGAGGATTTATCCTCCAATTTATATATTTAACGAGTTTCATCCTCTCGATTGCGTTTGCGGCGCTTTTTTACAAAAACCTGGCCCCGCATCTGAGCTTTATACCCGCGCCTGATTTTTCCGGCGGGCAGGCGGCTCTGTCTTTTATTAAAGGAAACGTAGAGACGGCTTATTACAACGCGATCGCGTTTGTCATTTTGTTTATCATCGCAAAGATTCTGCTCCGGATTATCGGAGCGGCGCTTAATATCATCGCCAGCATTCCGGTTATTAAACAGATCAACAAACTGCTGGGCGGGGTGCTTGGGTTTCTGGAAGTCTATTTATTTGCGTTTATCCTGTTATACGTCGCATCCGTACTGCCGGTAAGCGCGCTTCAGGATATGCTCGCACAATCGACGCTTGCAAATATCATCACACATCATACGCCGTATCTGTCAGGGCTCCTGCAAGAACTGTGGGCCCAGTACGGGGCATAAAAAACTTCTCTTGACCGGAGAAGTTTTTTTCAAGCTCTGCGTCAGTTGTGCCGGAGGAGAAAAATTTGTATGATGAAAAGCAGGAAACGACTGGGGGTTAACAGTATGCATAAAAAAGATATCATCAGGCTGCTTGAAACGATTGCGGTCTATATGGAACTGAAAGGGGACAACCCGTTTAAAATATCAGCCTTCCGAAAAGCGGCAGCGGCGCTTGAGCAGGATGACCGCAGCCTGTCGGAAATCGACGACATGATGTCTATATCCGGCATCGGAAAAGGCACTTACGGCGTCATTCGTGAATATATGCAGGAAGGTGTGTCCGGCACGCTTCTCCAATTGCAGAAAGAAGTTCCGGAAGGCTTGGTTCCTCTTTTGAAGCTTCCGGGCCTCGGCGGCAAAAAAATTGCCAAGCTGTATCAGGAACTGGGCGTTCATGACGCGGAATCGCTGAAAGAAGCGTGCGAGCAGCAAAAAGTACAGGGGCTCGCCGGTTTCGGCAAAAAAACGGAGGAGAAAATCCTCCAGGCTCTCGGAGAAGCCGGAAAACAGCCGGAACGGTTTCCGATCGGCTATGCGCTCAGCATTGCTTCAGTAATTGAAGAACATTTGGCCCGGCTGACGGATATTCAGAAATATTCCCGGGCCGGCAGTCTCAGAAGAGCGCGGGAAACCGTAAAAGATCTGGATTACATTATCGCTACAGATCATCCGGAGGCTGTCAGAGAACAGCTTCTTTCCCTCCCGAACGTAAAAGACGTGATAGCGAGCGGGGATACAAAAGTATCAGTCATCCTGACCTTTGAATATGAGACGAGTGTGGATTTCCGGCTTGTGACAGAGGAACAGTTTGCCACCACACTGCATCATTTTACCGGTTCTAAAGATCACAACATTAAAATGCGCCAGCTGGCGAAAGAGCGCGGTGAACGGATCAGTGAATACGGAGTAGAAACTATAGAAACGGGAGACGTCAAAACATTCCCGAGCGAAGAAGCGTTTTACGCCCACTTCGGTCTGCCGTTTATTCCTCCTGAGCTCAGAGAAAGCGGGCAGGAGGTCGACACGTACCGGGAAGAAACGGACCTTGTGGAGCATAAAGCGATAAAAGGCGATCTCCACATGCACTCAGCCTGGAGTGACGGCGCTTTTTCCATCAGAGAAATGGCAGAAGCTTGTATGGCAAAAGGCTATCAGTACATGGCGATTACCGACCATTCCCAATATTTAAAGGTAGCCAACGGGTTAACGGCCGAACGGCTCAAAAAACAGGCGGAAGAAATTGACGCGTTAAATGCTGAATTTGAAAATTTTCATATTTTTAAAGGCGTAGAAATGGACATTCTCCCCGACGGTTCGCTTGATTATGATGACAGTGTTCTGTCTGAAATGGATCTTGTCATCGCATCTATTCATTCAAGCTTCAGCCAGCCGGAACATGTCATTATGAAACGGCTTGAACAGGCGCTGACGAATAAGCACGTGGACATTATCGCCCACCCGACGGGCCGCCTGATCGGCAGACGGGCCGGCTATGAAGTCGACATCGACATGCTGATTGAACTCGCCGCCAAAACAAATACGGCGCTTGAACTGAATGCAAACCCCGCGCGCCTCGATTTACGGACTGAGCATCTGATCAAAGCAAATGAAAAAGGTGTGACTTTGGTCATTAATACCGATGCCCATAATATCGAGATGCTCGATGATATGAAAACGGGCGTGACCGCTGCGCGCAAAGGGTGGACGGAGACAAAACATGTGTTAAACGCCCGGCCGCTACACGAGGTCAAAGCATTTCTGACGCGCAATGATTAAGTAAGGAGGATCACAAAACCGTGCAGCAAAAAGTGTTATCATCACTTGAATTTCATAAAGTAAAAGAACAGATTACCGCACATGCCGCCTCATCGCTCGGCCGGGAGAAGCTTCTGCAGCTGAAACCTTTGACGGATCTCTCAGACATCCAAAAACAGCTGGATGAAGTCGAAGAAGCATCCGCGGTCATGCGCTTGAGAGGCCATGCTCCGTTCGGCGGCCTGACCGACATAAGATCCGCTTTACGGCGGGCGGAAATCGGCAGTGTGCTGACGCCGGCGGAATTCACCGAATTGTCCGGGCTGCTGTATGCCGTTAAACAAATGAAGCATTTTATCAGCCAAATGACAGAAGACGGCGTCGGCATTCCGCTGATACAGGCCCATGCAGAAGAGCTGATTACATTAGGCGATTTGGAAAGGGAGATTAATTCCTGCATTGATGACCATGGTGAAGTGCTTGATCATGCGTCTCCCGCTTTAAGGGGAATCCGCACGCAGCTCAGGACGCTTGAATCAAGAGTCAGAGACCGGCTTGAATCGATGCTGCGTTCATCTTCCGCTTCTAAAATGCTGTCTGACACCATCGTTACGATTCGGAATGACCGCTTTGTCATCCCGGTCAAACAGGAATACAGATCAAGCTACGGCGGAATTGTCCACGATACATCTTCATCCGGTGCGACACTGTTTATTGAACCGCAGGCGATCGTAGATATGAACAACTCGCTTCAGCAGGCGAAAGTAAAAGAAAAACAGGAAATCGAACGGATTCTCCGGATGCTGACGGAGCATACGGCTGAACACACACAAGAAATCGCTCAAAATGTGGAAGTGCTGCAGACACTGGATTTCATTTTCGCCAAAGCGAGATACGCAAAAGCGATGAAGGCGACAAAACCACTCATGAACGGAGACGGCTTTATCCGGCTAAAAAAAGCGCGCCATCCGCTGCTGCCCCAAGATCAAGTCGTGGCCAACGATATTGAACTGGGCGGAGATTATTCAACGATCGTTATCACGGGACCGAATACGGGCGGTAAAACCGTTACGTTAAAAACACTCGGGCTGCTGACGATAATGGCGCAGGCCGGATTGCACATACCGGCTGATGAGGGATCGGAAGCAGCCGTATTTGACAATGTGTTTGCCGATATCGGCGATGAACAGTCGATCGAACAAAGTCTGAGTACGTTCTCATCCCACATGGTCAATATCGTCAATATTTTAAAAGACGTGTCTGAAAACAGTCTTGTGCTGTTTGATGAACTCGGTGCCGGAACAGATCCGCAGGAAGGGGCGGCGCTTGCCATGAGCATCCTTGACGAAGTTCACCGGACAAACGCCAGAGTGCTTGCGACAACCCATTATCCGGAACTGAAAGCATACGGATATAACAGACAAGGCGTCATGAATGCCAGCGTTGAATTTGACATTGAAACGCTTTCGCCTACCTATAAGCTTCTGATCGGAGTGCCGGGCCGAAGCAACGCATTTGAAATCTCAAGACGCCTTGGGCTTCCGGAGCATATCATCGGCCAGGCGAAGTCAGAAATGACCGCCGAACATAACGAAGTCGATCTGATGATCGCATCGCTTGAAAAAAGCAAAAAAAGAGCGGATGAAGAGCTTTCTGAAACCGAATCAATCAGAAAAGAAGCAGAAAAACTGCACAAAGAGCTTCAGCAGCAAATCATTGAGCTGAACGCCCAAAAAGATAAAATGATGGAAGAAGCCGAGCAGAAAGCTGCGGAAAAACTGGAAGCCGCCGCAAAAGAAGCCGAACAGATCATCCGCGAACTCCGGTCCATCAAGCAAGAACACAGATCCTTTAAGGAACACGAGCTGATTGACGCCAAAAAACGCCTCGGAGACGCGATGCCGGCTTTTGAAAAATCAAAGCAGCCGGAAAGAAAAACAGAGAAAAAACGCGAGCTGAAGCCGGGCGACGAAGTAAAGGTGCTCACATTCGGACAAAAAGGGGCGCTGCTTGAAAAAACCGGCGAGAAAGAATGGAACGTTCAAATCGGCATCCTCAAAATGAAGGTGAAGGAAAAAGATCTTGAGTTTCTCAAATCGGCTCCTGAACCGAAAAAAGAAAAAGCAATCACCGCCGTAAAAGGGAAGGATTATCACGTATCGCTTGAACTTGACCTCAGGGGAGAGCGTTACGAAAACGCCCTCAGCCGCGTCGAAAAATATTTAGATGACGCGGTGCTTGCCGGCTATCCGAGAGTGTCCATCATTCACGGAAAAGGCACGGGCGCCCTCCGAAAAGGGGTGCAGGATCTTCTGAAAAACCACCGCAGTGTGAAAAGCTCGCGGTTCGGGGAAGCGGGAGAAGGAGGATCAGGCGTAACGATTGTCGAACTAAAATAAAAAGGGAGTAAACGTCATGAATGCTTTTTGGGAAAATGAGCTTGTTGAAATCGCGGCTTATTACAGTGTAGCCGTCTTGTGTCTCGTCATTTTTCTGACCGTGTTTGAATTGGTGACATCCTATAAAAACTGGGTGGAAATCCAAAAAGGCAATCTTGCGGTGGCAATGGCGACCGGAGGGAAAATTCTCGGTATCGCAAATGTCTTTCAGCACAGCATCGCCCAGCATAATTCGCTTTTGCAAATGATCGGCTGGGGCGTATACGGATTTATTATGCTTTTAATCAGCTATTTTATCTTTGAATTTCTGACGCCCCGGTTTAAAATTGATAAAGAAATTGAAAAAGATAACAGAGCTGTCGGCTTTATTTCATTTGTCATCTCAGTCGGCCTGTCATTTGTGGTGGCCGCCGGGATTTAAGGGGACGGGGAAAAATGGAGAAGCTTGCGAAAGTGCTGCTGTCGGCAGCGGGAATTTTTCTGTTCATCGGACTTATTTATCTGGTCATGACATCTTAATACTGAAAAAAGGCTGCCGAACTAGAATCGGCGGCCTTTTTTATTGAGAATACCAGTTTATGCAGGCCGTATCAGAGCAAATGACGGCTTCCCAATTCATGGCGCGGATGACAGACGGCATGTTTTGATCTTCCATGAGAAAGAGTGTCGTAAAAGAATCATATATGCTCATAAAAGCGGCGCGCCGTTTTTCGTCGGCAATGATCATGTCAGCCCGCAGCAATCCGCATACATCCGAAGCCGCCGTTTGATTGAGTGAAAATATGCCTTTCTCTTCGACCGGCTCATAATAAGTGCAGCGCTTTATGCCTTTTGAACGGAACACATCCAAAAGTCCCGGAATTAAAAATGGTGAAGTGACATCATCGCTCGGCAAGTACAGATCGGGATGAAGCCGATTAAACAGCCTGGCGGATTCAGGAAGTGCATATTCCTCCCGCAGTGCCGTGACAGCGCTCATAAGCGCAAGCGCCGTCTCTTTTTCAGAGCGCAATCCGCAAACGGTCATGACGGTCTGCCAGGAAACGGGGCTGCCCATCGCGATGATCTCCTCATCACTCGGATACATATGTTCATAAGGCCGTTTGCGCTTTTGCTCTTCCCACCCATCCGGCATCCGGACAAAGGGATGAAGCAAAAAGGCGGCCGACGTAAACGGCTTCGGCAGCTGGCGCAGGATAGGAACTCCCTCTTCAAAATGCAGCGTTTCCAGCAAACTCAACACCTCCTGAGACTCGAAATTTCACATGAAACGCTTTCCAATTCCAATCACCCTTCTGCTATAATAATAGCGTATAGGAAAACAGAAGGGAGAGGTATTATGCAGTCTGAAAAGCCATGGCTTTCTCAATATCCCGAAGAGATTCCGCATGAGCTTGAATTTACCGATCAAACCCTGCCATCCAATCTGACAAACTCCGCAGCTCAATTCCCGAACCATACCGCCATTTATTTTCTCGGAAAAAAACTCACATTCCAAGACGTTCTCACAGATTCGTTAAAGCTGGCCGCTTTTTTACGTAAAACAGGCCTGAAAAAAGGTGACAGAGCCGCCATTATGCTGCCCAATTGTCCGCAGTCGGTCATCGCTTTTTACGGCGTATTGTTTGCCGGCGGCATTGTCGTTCAGACCAACCCTCTTTACACGGAACACGAGCTTGAGTATCAGCTGAAAGACAGTGCGCCGCGCGTGATCATCACCCTCGATATGCTGTTTCCGAAGGTGATGAAAATGAAAACGTTATCAATCGTCGAACGCATTATTACAACAAGTATGAAGGATTTTTTGCCGTTTCCGAAAAATATGCTGTATACGCTCACACAAAAACAACAGGTGCATATTGATTATGACGGCTGCGAACAAATTCACAAATTAGCGGATATTTTAAAAAACGAAAGAGCGGAGGAAGCGGAGCGATTTGATATTGACCCTGCGCATGACATCGCCGTGCTTCAATACACGGGCGGAACAACCGGCTATCCGAAAGGCGTCATGCTCACACACCGGAACATTCAGGCCAATACAGAAATGTGCGCCGCCTGGATGTACAAAATGAAAAAGGGAGCCGAAAAGGTGCTCGGCATCGTGCCTTTTTTTCATGTGTACGGATTGACCGCCGTGCTCAATTTTTCCATTATGCAGGGATGTGAAATGATCCTTCTTCCCAAATTCAATCCTTTGGATACCCTGAAAACAATCGACAGGCTGAAGCCGACGGTTTTTCCCGGGGCACCGACGATTTACATCGGGCTGTTGCATCACCCGGAGCTGAACAAGTATGATTTGTCCTCCATTGAAAGCTGTCCGAGCGGTTCAGCGGCGCTTCCGGTTGAGGTCAAACAGAAATTTGAAAAAGTGACCGGAGGAAAGCTTGTGGAAGGCTACGGATTATCCGAAGCATCACCGGTTACCCATTCAAACTTCATTTGGGGAAAAAATAAACCAGGCAGCATCGGCTGTCCCTGGCCCAATACCGACGCCGGAATCTATTCAGAAGAAAAAGGCGGGCTTGCGGGGCCGTATGAACACGGCGAGCTGATCGTAAAAGGTCCTCAGGTCATGAAAGGATACTGGAATAAGCAGGAGGAGACGGCGCGTGTCATCAGAGACGGCTGGCTGTTTACCGGAGATATGGGATATATGGATGAGGAAGGATTTTTCTACATCGCCGACAGAAAAAAAGACATCATCATTGCCGGCGGATACAACATTTACCCCCGGGAGGTGGAAGAGGCGCTTTATGAGCATGAAGCCGTTCAGGAAATCGTCGTAGCGGGCGTTCCTGATTCCTACAGGGGGGAAACGGTGAAAGCATTTATCGTTTTGAAAAAAGGCGCCGAGGCAGATGCCGATGAGCTTGATGCGTTTGCAAGAGAGCGGCTTGCGCCGTACAAAGTCCCGAAGCTTTACGAATTCAGAAAAGAGCTTCCGAAAACGGCCGTCGGAAAAATATTAAGAAGGCGTTTAGTCGAAGAGGAAGATGCTTCCCGTGAAAACAAGGTGCCTTAAAAGAAAAACTTGACAAAATCCGGATTCCTTTTTATCATGAAGTTATGAATGAATAGTCATTCATTTATCGAAGGAAGGAACGATGACATTGAACCAAAAACGGCCAAAGTATATGCAGATTATTGATGCAGCAGTAGAAGTTATAGCGGAAAACGGCTATCACCAATCACAGGTGTCCAAAATCGCCAAGCAGGCCGGCGTTGCGGACGGCACCATCTATTTATATTTCAAAAACAAAGAGGATATACTCATTTCTCTTTTTAAAGAAAAGATGGGCCAGTTCATTGAACGCATGGAAGAAGAAGTGAAAGAAAAAACGACGGCAAAAGAAAAACTCGCCCTCGTTATTAAGCAGCATTTCACACTGCTCGGCAATGACCGCCACCTCGCGATTGTGACCCAGCTTGAGCTCAGACAGTCGAATATCAAGTTGCGCCTGAAAATCAATGATATTTTAAAAGGTTATTTAAACATGCTGGACACCATTTTGACCGAAGGAATCAAGTCGGGGGAATGGAAAGACAATCTCGACGTCCGCCTCGCCCGGCAGATGATATTCGGGACGATAGATGAAACAGTGACAACATGGGTGATGAACGATCAGAAATATGATCTTCCGGATTTGTCAGACAAGGTATTGGAGCTGTTGGTGTCAGGGATTCATCAAAACTAAAGGGGGTTGACGGATGAACAGCCTTTCGATGGCGGTAGAACAATCTGTTGCGGTGATCACCATTAATCATCAGCCGGCCAACGCGCTGTCCGGTGCGGTTTTAGATGAGTTGTCCGGTCTGTTCGACCGGTGTGAAACAGATGACAGCGTCAGAAGTATCATTATTCGCGGTGAGGGAAAATTTTTCTCGGCGGGCGCCGATATAAAGGAATTTACGTCGCTTGAAAATCTTGAGCAATCTTCTGCCATGGCGGATAAAGGCCAGCAGCTGATGGAAAGAATTGAAGGGTTTCCGAAGCCCGTTATCGCAGCGATTCACGGCGCTGCGCTCGGAGGCGGTCTTGAGCTAGCCATGGCCTGCCATATCAGAATCGCTACATTGGATGCAAAGCTCGGGCTGCCCGAGCTGAATCTAGGCATTATTCCGGGCTTTGCCGGGACGCAGCGGCTTCCCCGGTACGTCGGTACGGCGAAAGCGCTTGAAATGATCGGCACTTCAGAACCTGTGACCGGAGAAGAAGCGCTCAGCCTCGGCCTTGTCACGATAGGCGCCGAACATGAGGAAGAGCTGCTGAAAAAGGCGAAAACGCTCGCGGGCAAGTTTGCGGAAAAAAGCCCGCAGTCAATGGCTTATCTGCTTGAGCTCCTTTATTCAAACAAGATCTATTCTTATGACGGCGGCTTAAAGCTTGAAGCAAAGCGCTTTGGGGAAGCATTTGCATCAGATGACGCAAAAGAAGGCATTCAGGCATTTCTCGAAAAAAGAAAGCCTCAATTCGGTGGGCGAAGATAAAGGGGATAAGATTATGAATCTATTTGTACTGATGAAACGGACGTTTGACACAGAAGAGAAAATCGTCATTGAAGCAGGAAAGATTCAGGAGGACGGGGCCGAATTTATCATTAATCCGTATGATGAATACGCCATTGAAGAAGCCATTCAGCTGAAAGAAGAGCACGGCGGAACCGTTACCGCTGTAACCGTCGGCGGAGAAGATGCGGAGAAAGAACTGAGAACCGCCCTTGCGATGGGCTGTGACCAGGCGGTGTTAATCAATATTGAAGATGATCTGAGCGATCCTGACCAATACTCCATTTCAACTATCTTATATCATTATTTCAAGGATCGCGAATATGATCTGATTCTCGGAGGAAATGTCGCGATTGACGGCGGTTCCGGCCAAGTGGCTCCAAGGCTTGCCGAACTGCTGAACATTCCTTGCGTCACAACGATTACAAAACTGACAATCAGCGGCGATGAAGCTGTGGCAGAGAAAGACAACGAAGGGGATACCGAAATCATTAAAACCTCACTTCCTTTAGTCATCACGGCACAGCAAGGCTTAAACGAGCCGCGCTATCCGTCGCTTCCGGGCATTATGAAGGCGAAGAAAAAACCGCTGGAAGAACTTGAGCTCGATGACCTCGACATTGATGAAGATGATGCCGCACCGAAGCTCAAAACGATCGAACGTTTTCTGCCGCCGCAAAAAGAAGCGGGCAGACTGATCGAAGGAGAAGCCGCTGAGCAGGCGAAAGAGCTTGTGTCACTGCTGAGAAAAGAAGCCAAAGTCGTATAAACCGATATTAAAGAAACTGGGGGATGTCAGAATGGGAAAAAAAGTGATCGTACTCGGAGAAATTCGTGACGGCGCCTTACGGAACGTCACCTTTGAAGCCATAGCCGCAGGCAAAACCATTTCGGGCGGAGGAGATGTCATCGGCGTGCTGATGGGAAAAGGCGCGGCTGATGCAGCATCAGAACTCATTCAGTACGGCGCCGACAAAGTATTTACGGCCGATGCGCCGGGGCTTTCTCAGTATACGGCGGACGGATATGCCGCGGTTCTCGGGGATTTGATCGAAAATGAAAAGCCTGATGCGGTCATTTTCGGCCACACTTCTATGGGAAAAGATTTGTCACCTAAGCTTGCGGCCCGGTTTGAAACGGGGCTGATTTCAGACAGCACGGATGTAAGCGTTACCGGAGACAACATCGTTTTTACAAGACCGATCTATTCCGGCAAAGCCTTTGAACAGGTGATTTCAACCGATCCTTTCATTTTGGCGACAATTCGGCCGAATAATATTCAGGCATTAGAAAAAGACGCGAACCGGACGGGTGATATTGAAGAGCTTGCGGCGCCTCCGGCAGATTTGCGGACAGTCATTGAAGAAGTAGTCAAAAAAACGGCAGACGGCGTGGATTTATCAGAAGCGAAAATTATCGTAGCAGGCGGCCGCGGTGTAAAAAGCAAAGATGGGTTTGAACCGTTAAAAGAACTTGCCGAGGTGCTCGGAGCAGCGGTGGGCGCTTCACGCGGCGCGTGTGACGCGGACTATTGCGATTATTCTCTTCAAATCGGCCAGACGGGAAAAGTCGTCACGCCGGATTTGTATATCGCCTGCGGCATTTCCGGAGCGATTCAGCACTTGGCGGGCATGTCAAACAGTAAGGTCATTGTTGCCATTAACAAAGACCCGGAAGCGGAAATATTTAAAATAGCGGACTACGGAATTGTCGGCGATTTGTTCGAAGTGGTTCCGCTTCTGACCCAGGAATTTAAAAATGCCAATATTCATTCATAATCAAAACCCTCTGGCTTAATTTGTCAGAGGGTTTTGATTTGTGTTAATTGGTTCGTACAAATTATAGATTAATAAAACAATAGATTGACATGTACGAACCAATGTAATAAGCTTTTGTAAAGCGCTTACAAACTTATCCATTCAGCATACATTCCAGATACATAGATCGGCTGTAGTGCTTTCATTCTTATTAAGGGAAAGGAATGATCAAGTTTGTCTCACAATACGGCAGTCATTCAAACCGATATCACACGGGGAACCATTAATAAAAACATATACGGACATTTCGCGGAACACCTGGGAAGAGGCATATATGAGGGCATCTGGGTCGGAAAAGATTCCGATATTCCGAATACCGGCGGGGTCAGGACGGATGTTGCCGCCGCCCTCAAACAGCTTCAGATTCCCGTCCTCAGATGGCCGGGCGGCTGTTTTGCTGATGAATACCATTGGGCAAACGGCGTAGGGAAACGCAAAACCATGCTGAATACCCATTGGGGCGGGACGATTGATTCCAATGAATTCGGCACGCACGAGTTTATGATGCTTTGTGAACTGCTCGGCTGCGAACCGTACATCGCCGGAAACGTCGGCAGCGGAACGGTTAAAGAAATGGCTGATTGGATTGAATACATGACGTTTGAAGCGGGCACGCCGATGTCCGACTGGAGGAAAGAAAACGGGCGGGAAAAACCGTGGAAGCTGAAATATTTCGGAATAGGAAATGAGAACTGGGGCTGCGGCGGAAACATGCATCCTGACTATTATGCCGACCTTTACAGAAACTTTCAAACCTATGTCCGTAATTACAGCGGCAATGAAATCTATAAAATTGCCGGCGGCGCGAATGTCGACGATTACCGCTGGACTGAAACTTTAATGAAAAAAGCCGCTGATCTCATGGACGGGCTGAGCCTTCATTATTACACAATACCGGGCGACTTCTGGAAGGGGAAAGGATCAGCGACGGAGTTTACGGAAGATGAATGGTTCATCACGATGAAAAAAGCGGCGCATATGGATGAATTGATCACAAGGCACAGTGCCATCATGGATCAGTACGATCCCGAAAAAAGAGTCGGGCTGATCATTGATGAATGGGGCACGTGGCTTGATCCTGAGCCGGGCACGAATCCGGGCTTTCTGTATCAGCAGAATACGATCCGCGACGCCCTTGTCGCCGCCACGCATTTTCATATTTTTCATCAGCACGCAGACCGCGTACAGATGGCCAATATCGCGCAAACCGTCAACGTGCTTCAGGCAATGATCCTGACAAAAGGGAAAGAAATGCTGTTGACGCCGACGTATCATGTGTTTGATATGTTTAAGGTGCATCAGGACGCATCTCTTTTGGCGACAGAAACAAAAGCAGCCGGGTACGAATGGAATGACGGCCGGCTCCCGCAAGTCAGCATTTCAGCGTCCAAACAGCAAAACGGAGACATACATATCAGCATTTGCAATATCGATCATCTGCAAAAAGCTGATGTGAAGATTGAACTGCGGGGCATGAAAAAGACAGGGAAGCCTTCGGGAACGATTCTGCACGCGGAAAAAATGAATGCCCATAATACATTCAGCAGTCCGGAAAACGTCAAACCGAAGCCGTTTTCCGGGTTTGCTCAAAAGAGCGGAAAACTTGAGGCGGAGCTTCCTCCGATGGCGATTGTATTAATCACGCTGCCTGCGGGCCCATCTTAAGTTTTGAACGCCCGCCGCCCGGTTATAATACACTGTATAAAAAAGATTATTTCCGGCGGGTTCGGGAGAAAATAATATAAGCATTAAATTAGCATGAACGAATGGGAGATGCTATACTAAAAATCATCATTTGACAATTGGAGGAATAACAAATGGCTATCGTAAAAGCAACTGATCAATCGTTCTCAGCTGAAACAAGTGAAGGTGTCGTATTGGCTGATTTCTGGGCTCCTTGGTGCGGACCTTGTAAAATGATCGCGCCCGTTCTTGAAGAGCTCGATCAAGAAATGGGAGACAAACTGAAAATCGTCAAAATCGACGTGGATGAAAACCAAGAAACTGCCGGTAAATACGGCGTCATGAGCATCCCGACACTTCTCGTATTAAAAGACGGAGAAGTCGTTGAAACATCTGTCGGTTTCAAACCGAAAGAAGCTCTTGAAGAGCTTGTAAACAAACATCTGTAAGCCGAAAGCTTCCGTTACGGCAGGGCGATTCCTTTGAAAGGGAATCGCCTTTTTTGATCTTCCAAAAGCTGAGAATGGAGAAAAACAAATGTTCGTGATACACTGAATGGACACGAGAAATGAATGTAAGGAAGGGTAACGTATGAATAAACAACTGAAAGAAAAGCTGGCCCTCCTTCCCGATCAGCCGGGCTGTTATTTAATGAAAGACCGTCAAAAAACAGTCATCTACGTGGGGAAAGCGAAAGTCTTGAAAAACAGGGTGCGGTCTTATTTCACCGGTTCTCACGACGCAAAAACCCAACGGCTTGTGACGGAGATTGAGGACTTTGAATATATCGTGACTTCCTCCAATCTTGAAGCGCTTATTTTGGAAATGAATCTAATTAAAAAATACGATCCGAAATACAATGTCATGCTGAAAGATGATAAAACCTATCCCTTTATTAAAATCACCCATGAACGCCATCCGCGGCTGATTGTCACCCGGAATGTCAAAAAAGACAAAGGACGCTATTTCGGCCCGTATCCGAATGTGCAGGCGGCGCGGGAAACGAAAAAACTGCTGGACCGCCTTTACCCGCTCAGGAAATGCTCAAAGCTTCCGGACCGCGTCTGTCTTTATTATCATCTCGGACAATGCCTCGCCCCATGTGTAAAGGATATATCTGGGGAGACAAACCGCGAGATTGTTGAAGACATCACCCGTTTTTTAAAGGGAGGGCATAACGAAATCAAAAAAGAGCTCGAAGCGAAAATGGCAGAAGCGGCGGAAAAGCTTGAATTTGAACGGGCTAAAGAATTCCGCGACCAGCTTGTTCACATCGAATCGACGATGGAGAAGCAAAAAATGACCATGAATGACCTTCTGGACCGCGATGTGTTTGCATATGCCTACGATAAAGGCTGGATGTGCGTCCAAGTCTTTTTCATTCGCCAAGGAAAACTGATCGAACGCGACGTCAGCATGTTTCCGATGTATCAGGAAGCGGATGAAGAATTCCTGACCTTCATCGGCCAGTTCTATTCCAAAAACAATCACTTTCTGCCTAAGGAAATTCTGGTGCCTGACAGCGTTGACAGGGACATGATCAGCGAGCTGTTGGAAACCGCCGTGCATCAGCCGAAAAAAGGCCCGAAAAAAGAGCTGCTTTTGCTTGCGCACAAAAATGCGAAAATTGCTCTGCGGGAAAAATTCTCGTTAATCGAGCGGGATGAGGAACGGTCAATCGGTGCAGCCGAACGGCTCGGTGAAGCGCTGAATATTTATACGCCGCATCGGATTGAAGCGTTTGACAACTCCAATATTCAAGGCACAAACCCCGTATCGGCCATGATTGTCTTTATTGACGGAAAACCGAATAAAAAGGAATACCGCAAATATAAAATTAAAACCGTAACAGGGCCGGATGATTACGGCTCAATGAGGGAAGTCGTCAGAAGAAGATACACGAGGGTGCTCCGCGAAAACCTTCCGCTGCCGGATTTAATCATCATTGACGGCGGAAAAGGGCAGATTAACGCGGCGCGCGATGTGCTCGAGAATGAGCTCGGCCTTGATGTCCCGGTAGCGGGATTGGCGAAAGATGATAAACACCGAACATCCAACCTTTTGATCGGCGACCCGCTTGAACCGGTGTTTCTGGAGCGGAACAGCCAAGAGTTTTACCTGCTTCAGCGTATTCAGGACGAAGTTCACCGTTTTGCGATCAGCTTTCACAGACAGATCCGGGGAAAAAGCGTCTTTCAATCCGTTCTGGATGATATCCCCGGAATCGGCGAAAAACGCAAAAAAATGCTCTTAAAACATTTCGGATCTGTCAAAAAGATGAAGGAAGCAAGCCTTGACGATATCAAAAAAGCCGGTGTGCCGGCCGCGGCGGCCCAGCTGCTGTTTGAAAAATTAAAAAAATAGTATTGTGCTTTTCTGAAAAATCTGCTAGAATGTGAACTAATTTCATAAGATCGTGTTATATGGTGAAGATAGAGGTGCGAACTTCAATAGTAAGCCTTTGGAGAATGATGGATTCTGCGAAAAAGGCTGAAAGGGGAGCGTCGCCGAAGTGTATCACATCCCATCGGTGTGATTTGCTGGCCTTGCATTAAATAAATGTAAGGCTGTCAAGAATTCATTTTCTTGGAGGGCTATCTCGTTGTTCATAATCAATCGTAATGATATGAAAAAGCAATGAGAGCTATTCCTCTCATTGCTTTTTTTATTGTGGACAAAACGCTCTTTTCTCCTCACCCGCACGAACCAAAATATAAAGGGTGGTCTAGTATGGGTCTTATCGTACAAAAATTCGGAGGCACTTCCGTCGGCTCTGCCGAAAAAATTCAAAATGCTGCAAATCGCGCCATTGCTGAAAAGCAAAAAGGCCATGATGTCGTAGTCGTCGTTTCGGCAATGGGAAAATCAACCGACGCGCTCGTTAACCTCGCGGCTGAAATCACATCTGAACCAAGCAGACGCGAGATGGATATGCTTTTGTCTACGGGAGAGCAGGTCACGATTTCGCTTTTGGCCATGGCGCTTCAGGAAAAAGGATATGACGCCGTCTCTTATACGGGCTGGCAGGCGGGTGTCCGCACGGAAGCCGTTCACGGCAATGCGAGAATTACGGATATTGATATCACGGCGATTCGTTCACAGCTTGCAGAAGGCAAAATCACAGTCGTTGCCGGTTTTCAGGGCGTAACGGAAGACGGCGGCATCACGACGCTCGGACGCGGCGGTTCCGATACGACGGCGGTCGCTCTTGCCGCAGCGCTGGAAGCGGATAAATGCGACATTTATACAGATGTTCAGGGCGTATTTACGACAGATCCGCGGTATGTCCGGTCAGCGAGAAAACTGGCGGGAATTTCTTATGATGAAATGCTGGAGCTTGCAAATCTAGGAGCGGGTGTTCTTCACCCGCGGGCGGTTGAGTTCGCGAAAAACTACCAAGTGCCTTTGGAAGTGCGGTCAAGCACGGAACATGAAGCTGGAACATTAATTGAGGAGGAATCATCAATGGAGCAGAATTTAATCGTCAGAGGAATTGCATTTGAAGACCAGATCACAAGGGTGTCCGTTACGGGTCTTGCAAGCGGACTGACAACACTTTCAACAATCTTCACCGCGCTGGCAAAACGAAACATCAACGTTGACATTATTATTCAGACACAGTCGGACGATGGGGAAGCGGATATTTCTTTCTCAGTGAAAACGGAAGATGCCGCGCAAACGGTCGCCGTGCTTGAAGAATATAAAAACGCGCTTGACTATGAAAAAATTGAAACCGAAAGAAAACTGGCGAAAGTCTCTATTGTCGGGTCGGGCATGGTTTCAAATCCCGGCGTCGCCGCGGACATGTTTGCCGTACTGGCGGAAAAAAATGTACAAGTCAAAATGGTGAGCACATCTGAAATAAAAGTATCAGCGGTTGTTAGTGAAAATGATATGGTGAAAGCGGTCGAAGCGCTTCATGATGCGTTTGAGCTTTCTAAACAGCCGTCTGCCGTATAAACGGGCAGGCAAAAAGGCGGGACTTGGAGTCACCGCCTTTTTTCAATTATACAGGGTCCTTCATATCCCATTTTACGGTCAGGACGACTTTATCCGCTCTCTTTTTTACCTGTTCATAAGATTCTGCAATCTGATCGTTCATCAATTGAATCTGTTCGGCTATAAAACCGGCTTCAAGCTGAAAACAAGGCTCTTTCTGATGTTTGAGCCTGCTGGATACGAGCGGTCCTTCCAGTTCAAATTCCAGTTCTTGTTTTTTTGATCCTGCGTTTGTCAAAGTTCCCCAGCCGGCTTTTTCAAAAAAGGCGGGGATTTCTTCCCACGATTGAAGAGGAAATTTGCGGGCGAGGCGTTTTCCCGCCCAATACATCATCGATGAATGTTCCGGGCCGAGGATATCCGGAAGCACGATTTCCCGGATTAATTCGTAGCCGTATGCGCTGACGTCGAGTTCAGTTAAAGGTTCTAAAGCTGCTTCATAATTATTCTTCATATTATGTATTCCCCTCTCTCCTTCGTTTATTATAGCTTAAACAGGGGGGAGGATTACAGGATGATCCTATAAAACAAGCGAAAAAATGTGAGAAAGATATCGCAGGAAAATAAAATTTTCCCTCCAGATAATCAATTCCGAAAATTATAATTTATGTACACGTTTTCTTGACGCCCTTTTGAGGGAGGAGTAAAATGAAATTGTCAATAAATTTTAATAAAGTGCTTACAATTGAAACGAAGTGGGGGCAGAGATTTTAGTACATTTCGCACTTAAATCAAACAGGGGGTAAAGTAATGTCTGGGAACAGAGAGTTTTATTTTCGAAGATTGCATTCCTTGCTCGGTGTTATTCCGGTCGGCATCTTTTTGATCCAGCATTTAGTCGTCAACCAATTTGCCGCAAGGGGAGCGGATGCGTTTAACAAGGCGGCCGGCTTTATGGACAGTCTGCCGTTCAGGTATGCGTTAGAAATTTTTATTATTTTCTTACCTTTAATTTATCATGCGGTTTACGGTGTGTACATAGCATTTACTGCGAAAAACAACGCTGGCCACTACAGTTATTTCAGAAACTGGATGTTTGTGCTTCAGCGTGTCACTGGTATTCTCACCCTTATTTTCGTCAGCTGGCATGTGTGGCAGACGCGGATTGCCGCGCAGATGGGCGCTGAAGTCAACTTCGATATGATGGCGAATATTCTGAGCTCGCCGTTTATGCTCGGCTTTTACATTGTAGGCGTTTTATCGGTCATTTTTCACTTTTCAAACGGCTTATGGTCTTTTGCGGTCACATGGGGGATCACGGTCACGCCGCGTTCTCAAAGAATTTCGACTTACGTGACGCTGATTATATTTTTAGCGCTTTCATATGTAGGTTTAAAAGCGATTTTTGCGTTTGTGTAAGAGAACTAGATTACTAGAGGGAGAGGGGCTATCATGAGTCAATCAAGCATTATCGTAGTCGGCGGGGGTCTTGCCGGCCTCATGGCGACAATTAAAGCAGCGGAATCAGGCACGGCCGTTAAATTGTTTTCCATCGTTCCGGTCAAACGCTCTCACTCGGTCTGCGCGCAGGGCGGGATAAACGGAGCTGTCAACACAAAAGGGGAAGGAGACTCTCCGTTTGAGCATTTTGATGACACGGTATACGGAGGCGACTTTTTGGCAAACCAGCCTCCTGTAAAAGCGATGTGTGAAGCGGCGCCGTCCATTATCCACTTATTGGACCGCATGGGGGTTATGTTTAACAGAACGCCGGAAGGGCTTTTGGACTTCCGCCGTTTCGGGGGTACACAGCATCACAGAACCGCATACGCGGGAGCGACGACGGGTCAGCAGCTTCTTTACGCACTGGACGAGCAGGTGCGCAGATATGAAGTGGCGGGTCTCGTCACAAAATATGAAGGCTGGGAATTCCTCGGCGCCGTTCTTGACGATGAGCGCACGTGCCGCGGTATCGTAGCCCAAAATCTGACCAATATGCAAATCGAGTCATTCCGTTCTGACGCCGTTATTATGGCGACGGGAGGACCCGGAATCGTATTCGGAAAATCAACAAACAGCATGATCAACACGGGATCTGCCGCATCAATCGTTTATCAGCAGGGCGCTTATTATGCAAACGGCGAATTTATCCAAATTCACCCGACAGCAATCCCGGGGGACGATAAACTGCGTCTGATGAGTGAATCGGCGCGCGGCGAGGGCGGAAGAGTCTGGACGTACAAAGACGGAAAACCTTGGTACTTCCTTGAGGAAAAATATCCGGCTTACGGAAACCTCGTACCGCGGGATATTGCGACACGTGAAATCTTTGACGTGTGCGTGAATCAGAAACTCGGCATCAACGGAGAAAACATGGTGTATCTCGATCTGTCGCACAAAGATCCGAAAGAGCTTGACGTTAAGCTTGGCGGCATTATCGAAATCTATGAAAAATTCATGGGCGATGACCCGCGCAAGCTTCCGATGAAAATTTTCCCTGCCGTTCACTATTCAATGGGCGGACTGTGGGTTGATTATGATCAGATGACAAGCATCCGCGGACTGTTCGCAGCGGGTGAATGTGATTATTCAATGCACGGAGGAAACCGTTTAGGGGCGAACTCTCTGCTTTCCGCCATCTACGGAGGAATGGTGGCCGGACCGAATGCGGTGAAATATGTTTCCGGACTTGAAACTTCAGCGGAAGACCTGTCTTCTTCATTATTTGATTCCTATGTGAAAAAAGAAGAAGAAAAATGGGCCGATATCATGAAGATGGACGGCGACGAAAATGCCTACGTGCTTCACCGTGAGCTCGGAGAATGGATGACGGCCAACGTCACGGTGGTCCGCCACAACGACAAGCTTTTGAAAACGGATGACAAAATCCAAGAGCTGATGGAACGCTTTAAGAAAATCAATATCAACGATACGACAAAATGGAGCAACCAAGGCGCGATGTTCACCCGCCAGTTCTCCAATATGCTTCAGCTTGCCAGAGTCATCACGCTCGGCGCATATAACCGAAATGAAAGCCGGGGAGCGCACTATAAACCGGATTTCCCTGAAAGAAATGACGATGAGTGGCTCAAAACGACGATGGCTAAACATGCCGGTCCGTTTGAAGCTCCGGAATTTGAATATCAGGATGTCGATGTATCACTGATTGCGCCCCGTAAACGCGACTACTCGAAGAAGAAGGTGGCGAAATAATCATGAGTGAGAAAAAGATACGGTTTATCATTACACGTCAGGATACGCCCGAAAGCGCGCCATACGATGAAGAATTCGAAATCAATTACCGCCCGAATCTGAACGTGATTTCCGCCCTGATGGAAATCCGCAGAAATCCCGTGAATGCAAAAGGAGAGAAAACCACTCCGGTCGCATGGGACATGAACTGTCTTGAAGAAGTATGCGGCGCCTGCTCCATGGTCATCAACGGGAGACCGCGCCAGTCATGTACGGCGCTGATTGATAAGCTGGAACAGCCGATCCGTCTGAAGCCGATGAAAACATTCCCGGTTGTCCGTGACCTTCAGGTTGACCGCAGCAGAATGTTTGATTCACTGAAAAAAGTGAAAGCATGGGTGCCGATTGACGGGACTTATGATTTGGGGCCGGGGCCGAGAATGCCGGAAAAACGCCGCCAGTGGGCATATGAATTGTCTAAATGCATGACATGCGGCGTCTGCCTCGAAGCCTGCCCGAACGTCAACAGCAAGTCGAAATTCATGGGGCCTGCCCCGATGTCGCAAGTGCGTCTGTTTAACGCCCATCCGACGGGCGCGATGAACAAAGCAGAACGTTTAGAAGCGTTAATGACAGACGGCGGCCTTGGAGATTGCGGGAATTCACAAAACTGTGTGCAATCCTGCCCGAAAGGCATTCCGCTTACGACTTCAATCGCCGCTTTGAACAGAGATACCAATTTACAAGCATTCCGTAATTTCTTCGGAAGCGACAGAGTATAAGAAAGAGAAAAAGAGCCTCTTCCGCACGGGAGAGGTTTTTTATAAGGAGCTGAAGATGATGAAACAACCGCAATATATTGATATCCCGTTTGAAGAATGGAGACAGTCGTTTTCTTTCTTTACTGAAGTATCGGTTCGTTTTTCAGAAACGGATATGTTCGGCCATATGAATAATGTAACCCCTTTCATTTATTTTGAAGAAGCACGGATCGCTTATTTTAAACAGCGAGGCATAACGGCGCAAAACTCGGAAACGATGACGGTCGTCGCAAGCCAGCAGTGCGACTATATGCGTCAGGTGATGCCGTATGAAAATCTGCGGATTTATGTGAAAGCAAGCGCTGCCGGAAATGCGTCCGTCACCCTTCATTACCTTGGAGAAAATGAGTCGGGCCTGCCGTGCTTTACAGGTTCCGTCGTTATGGTTCAAGTGTCGAAGAAAAGCGGCAAAGCGGTCAGCTGGACGGAGCGGGAGAAAGGCATTCTGCTCGCCTGAACGGATAACTATTTCTCTAAGAGACGTCACCTCCGAAGCGCCCTTTACATATGATATCTTGACTATATAAACCCATTCGTTTCAGATTCGCTCTCACCTTAGCAAGGAGGGTTACAATACTTGAAGGAGAAAGATTTTCAATCAAAGCCGCTGCTGACCAAAAGAGAAAGAGAAGTATTCGAATTGCTCGTTCAAGACAAGACAACAAAGGAAATTGCAAGCGAGCTATTTATCAGTGAAAAAACTGTACGGAATCACATTTCAAATGCCATGCAGAAGTTAGGTGTGAAAGGGCGTTCGCAAGCTGTTGTCGAGCTTCTTAGAATGGGTGAGCTAGAGCTCTGATTCTTGCCGGTTTTCCTTCTTTTCGAGAAGGAGCCGGTTATTTGCGTTGGCGCCCGGGCTGATGGGCATGCGGTGAAAATCCCGGTTTTTCCTTTTTCTCCGTCAGTCTTGCATTTTCTTAAAAAAAGAAGGAAAATAGACACGGAGCGCATAGCCCAGAAAGATCCTTGAGTGAGGGATGGACAAATGACATCAAAATCTGTAGAGCATGTTGCGGATATCGAAAAATCACTCCGCCATATCGCTGCGATCATTAAACAAAAAGGAAGAGAAATCCTTAACCAATATGCAATTACACCGCCGCAATTCGTGGGGCTTCAATGGCTTTATGAATTGGGGGATATGACAATAGGCGAATTATCAGCCAAAATGTATTTGGCTTGCAGCACGACGACGGATCTGATAGACCGCATGGAAAAAAATAAGCTTGTCGAGCGGGTCAAAGACCCGGCTGACAGACGGGTCGTCAGAATTCATCTTCTCGCTGAAGGAGAGCGCATTATCCAAGAAGTGATTTTGAAAAGACAGGCTTATTTGCGGGATATGTTTGCGACATTTTCCGAAGAAGAAACAGCCGCTTTCGAAAAATCATTATTGAAACTGCAGCATGAAATGAAAAGAAAATGAGGCGATTTTGTTGGAACAGCCGATAGGAGTCATTGATTCCGGGGTTGGCGGGTTAACCGTTGCTAAGGAAATCATGAGACAGCTACCGAAGGAAAATATCATCTATGTGGGAGATACAAAACGCTGCCCGTACGGCCCGCGTCCTGAAGAAGAAGTTCTTCAATACACGTGGGAAATGACCGATTACCTGCTGGAAAACCACCATATCAAAATGCTCGTGATCGCCTGTAATACGGCCACGGCCATTGCCTTGGAGGATATTCAGCGCAAAACGGATATTCCGGTTGTCGGAGTCATTCAGCCGGGTGCGAGAACGGCGATAAAGGTCACGAAAAACCAGCATATCGGCGTCATCGGCACGGTCAATACCATTAAAAGCAGAGCATATGAGCAGGCGCTGCTCGGATTAAACGCAGAACTTCAAGTTGAGAACACGGCTTGTCCGCTGCTCGTGCCGTTTGTGGAAAGCGGACGGTTTCTTCAGGAATCAGCGGAGGAAGCGGTTGAAGCATCGCTTGAGCCTTTAAAAGGTACATCAATTGACACCTTGATTTTAGGATGTACGCATTATCCGATTTTAAAAGATCCGATTCAGAACTATATGGGGGAGCATGTGAAAATCATTTCCTCCGGAGACGAGACGGCGAGAGAAGTGAGCACCATCTTGTCTTATAAAGGTTTGTTAAACCAATCGAAACATGCACCGGAGCATCAATTTCTTACAACGGGAGAGCGGAACGGCTTCGCAAAAATTGCCGAAGACTGGTTCGGCCACGAAATCGGCCATGTCGAGTGCATCTCCCTTCAAGAGCCGGTCAGAAAATAAATCAAAAAACCCGCTGTTTACGGCGGGTTTTTTTGCGCTTCGCGGTCTATTTCCCGGACAGGGCTCGTATACATCATAGTACAAACAGCCTTAGGAGGGAAAAGTATGCTGAAAAAAGGACCTGCAGTCATTGCTGCAACATGTCTTACTTCGGCTTTTGTGTTATCTGGATGCGGTTTGTTTCAATCCGATAAAACAGCCGGGGAAATTGACCCGCCTCAAGACATTTCATATGTAAAGGATGAAGCGGGAATTCAGGCAAAACCAAAGCAGTCAGAGAAAAACGGCACTTCTAAAGCCGACCAGCCGGCCAATACAGTCATGCGAGAGCTGTATCTGATTGATAAAAACGGCTATGTCGCAGCACAGACACTGCCTCTTCCGAACAGTGAGGGAACCGCAAAGCAGGCCCTTGAGTATTTGGTTCAGGGAGGGCCTGTGTCAGAAATCCTGCCGAACGGCTTCAGAGCGGTGCTCCCTGCGGATACGACGGTAAATGTCGATATTAAAAAAGACGGCACTGCCGTCGCTGATTTTTCGAAGGAATTTAAAAACTATAAAAAAGAAGACGAACAAAAAATCCTGCAATCGATTACATGGACGCTTACCCAATTCAGCTCAATAGATAAAGTCAAAATCAGAATCAACGGGCACGAGCTGAAAGAAATGCCTGTGGGCGGCACGCCGATTACGGGCGACTTAAGCAGAAAAGACGGGATTAATATTGAAACGGCCGGAGTGAATGATCTGACAGACACCCATCCGCTGACTGTATATTATCTGGCGGAAACAGAGACAAGCGAATACTACGTACCTGTCACAAAGCGGATTGACAATTCGGAAACAAATGACATCACCGCTGCCGTTGAACAGCTCGCCGACGGACCGGGCAAAGCAAGCGGGCTTTTGACGGACTTTAATAACGATGTTAAGCTTCTCAGCAAGCCGAAAGTGAAAGACGGCCAGGTTACACTGGACTTTAACAGCTCTATTTACGGAAGCGCCGACGAAAAAACAAAAATGGTATCATCGGGCGTACTGGACAGCATCGTTCTCACGTTAACCGAACAGCCGTCGATCAAAAGTGTTTCTATAAAAGTAAATGGAAAATCAGAACTGGTGAATGAAAAAGGAGAATCCCTTTCAAAACCTGTTTCGAGGCCGTCACAAGTGAATACGGGTAGTTTTTAATTTGCGATTTTTGATATACTAGTAAAAAAGAGGTTAGCGTTCCGGCTGCCTCTTTCTTTATTCACAATCCGGAACAAAAGGTTTATGTACATATAATCGGAGGTAAAATATGAGACACGACGGAAGACAGCACGATGAGCTGCGCCCTATCACATTTGATTTGGATTTTATCACTCACCCGGAAGGCTCTGTTTTAATTACAGCGGGAAATACGAAGGTCATCTGTAATGCATCTGTGGAAGACCGGGTGCCGCCATTTTTACGCGGCGGAGGAAAAGGCTGGATCACAGCGGAATACAGCATGCTTCCCCGCGCGACGAATCAAAGAACGATAAGAGAATCTTCAAAAGGAAAGGTCTCCGGCAGAACGATGGAAATTCAGCGGCTGATCGGGCGCGCGCTCCGGGCCGTCGTTGATTTGGAGAAGCTCGGCGAACGCACGATTTGGATCGACTGTGACGTCATTCAAGCTGACGGCGGAACAAGAACGGCTTCCATTACGGGCGCCTTCTTGGCAATGGCCATTGCGATCGGCAAACTCGTAAAAAGCGGCGTTATCAAAACCTCTCCTGTGACAGATTATCTCGCGGCCATTTCTGTCGGGATGGATAAAGAAGAAGGCCTTCTTTTGGATCTGAATTATGAAGAGGATTCGGCGGCTGAAGTCGACATGAATATTATCATGACGGGAAGCGGACGTTTTGTAGAGCTTCAAGGGACGGGCGAAGAAGCCACATTCTCCCGCGAAGATTTAAACGGACTGTTAAGCCTTGCCGAAAAAGGAATCCAGACGCTTATTCAAAAGCAAAAAGAAGTGCTGGGAGAAACATTGCCTGAACTGAAATAAGAAAGAGAGGCCTGATCACCGTGAAAGAAGCCATTATTGCGACACACAATCAGGGAAAAGTGAAAGAATTCAAGGAAATACTCGAACCGAAAGGCTACAGCGTCTCTTCTTTGGCGGAAATCGGATTTACGGAAGAAATTGAGGAAACCGGACATACCTTTGAAGAAAACGCCATCTTAAAAGCGGAAGCCGTGGCAAAAGCCGTAAACAAAATGGTCATTGCAGACGACTCCGGTTTATCGGTGGACAACCTTGGAGGCAGACCGGGCGTTTATTCAGCCCGTTATGCCGGAGAAGCAAAAGATGATAAGGCGAATATGGACAAGGTGCTGTCAGAATTAAAAGGCATCGAAAAAGAGCAGCGCACGGCCCGTTTCCGCTGCGCCCTTGCCGTCAGCATGCCGGGGCAGGAAACAAAAACGGTCGAAGGTCATGTTGAAGGGTATATTGCGGAAGGACCCGAGGGGGATAACGGGTTCGGCTATGATCCCATTTTTATTGTAAAAGACAAAGATAAAACCATGGCCCAGCTGACAAGCGCTGAGAAAAACAAAATCAGCCACAGGGCTGAGGCGCTCAAGAAACTGTCAAAGCTGCTTGATTCATAAGGGGGAGCGTATGCAATGAAAGTGCTGATAATAAGTGACAGTCACGGCCTTGAAGACGAGCTGGAGACGATTGCAAAGCGGCACGAAGACGAAGCGGATCTGATGATTCATTGCGGTGATTCAGAGCTTGACGCCGCACATCCGGCGCTCACGCCGTATCACACGGTAAAAGGCAATTGCGACTTTGGCGGCGGGTTTCAGGATGAACTCCTTCTGGACGCCGGTTCAAAGAAAATTCTGGCCGTTCACGGGCATCTTCACGGCATTAAACAGTCACTTTTAACTGTTTTTTACCGGGCGGAAGAGCTTGGGGCGGATATCGTCTGCTTCGGCCATTCACATATTGCCGGGAGTGAAGAGCTTCGGGGCAAGCTTTTGATTAATCCGGGCAGCATCCGTCTTCCGAGAGTCCGCAATGTGAAAAGCTATGCCATTCTTACTCTTACAGAAAGAGAAGGCGCCGTGACATTTTACGACGAAACGGGTCGGGAATTGAAGGACTTGGGGACTACAATCAGTTTTTAACAAGTGATGGGGGAGATTTCATTCTTCCCCATCAAAAGTTTTTAAAAAAATATTGACTTATGATTTGAACCTGTATATAATAAATCTTGTCGCTGATACATAAAGCAAAAGCTGTCCCAGTAGCTCAGCTGGATAGAGCAACGGCCTTCTAAGCCGTCGGTCGGGAGTTCGAATCTCTCCTGGGACGTACAAAAAAAGAGCTGGTGACATCAGAGTGAAAACTGATGCCGCTGGCCTTTTTTATCGGATGACTATATTGTCAATTCGCTGATATCATGGTAAAATGATCAGCAGAACAATTTGATTTTCATGTCCCAGTAGCTCAGCCGGATAGAGCAACGGCCTTCTAAGCCGTCGGTCGGGAGTTCGAATCTCTCCTGGGACGTATAAAAAACCTCAAGCCCTGACAATGGGTTTGAGGTTTTTTTGTATTTTATTTTTAATTTTACGAAACAAAAGTTCCGTATTTGATGAGAATTGTAAAGTAATTTTAATATAAATGAAACTTAATGTAATATTTACCGTAATAAATATATGTATAAAGATACTTAAGGCGCCCTTGAGTGATAAATTATCTAATTTCTATCATGCGTTTTGTCAATAATTGATAGAAAGACAGCAGGAGGAATTAGCTTTTGAAGTACGCATTTGCATATAAAAATCACAATATAGAAACGATCTTTTGCGGAAAAGACGAGCTGTTTGAGGAACTGAAGCAATTTTTAATCACTCAATGCGGTTTAATCATTGTTGAGGTTTCAAGGGCTGATTACTATACGGAGCAGGAAATGAATCAATGGAATGACCGTTATACTCTGTGAATAAGAAAAGAAACCGGCCGTGTGAGACCGGTTTTTGTATCATCTGAATCCGCTCGGAGCGCTGAAGCCCCCGGCATGGCCGCTGAAACCGCCCCCGAGCGCGCCGGGATGAGACCCGGCGCCGAGACTTCCGCCGACGTCACTGAAGGATTGGCCGTAGTACCCGGATGTATAAGGGTACGGAACGAATTGCTGCCCGGCGAATGACAGCGTGCTTTGCGGGGTCTGCTGTCCGTATCCGGATGACGGGAATCCCTGCTGAAAAGAAGGGCCGCCTTGATATGGTGCTGTATGCATCGGGGCCGGAGGATAATAAGACTGCGGCGGTAAGACCGGTAAAGGCGGAAATCCAGGAGGCAGGCCCTGCATGCCTGATAACATCTTATTCATGACATCACTCATTTCTTACGAGATAAGAACAGTGTATGCGTATGTCTGTATAAAGAGCCTGTTCAATCGAACGGAATATCTGACAAGCATGCCAGAAGGACAGAGAAAAATTGTGTAATAAAATGTGACATATTCGTATATGAACGGAAAAATTTCATGTAATCTTGAGAGATTAATAAAAAAATGATAAAAACTTTTAATATTTACAGATCCCTTTGTACCAGTAATGAAAGCGTATACAAAATAGATTGATTAATCTAAATTGTCTAATAATTATAAAAATGCTGTTGACACTGTCTGCAAACGGGCGTAATATGAGTTCAAACAAAAATAAATAAATGATTCACGCTAAAAAGAAAAATCATAAAACACTAAAAAAACAAACAAATGAAGGTTCTTTTTTAATAAAAGAGCTGCCATAATAAAAAGCGCAGAAGAGGATAAGTAGCTTTGCTGAAGTTTTTCACAGAGAGCCGGTAACGCTGAGAGCCGGTAAAACAAATCAAAGTGAACTCCCCTCAGAGTGCCGGTCTGAAATGTAAAGAGTAGGACTCGGCCGAGTGAACACAATGTTTACTCGTTATCAAAACGGATAATCATTATCCATGAGACGGTCTGCATATGACCGTAAACAAGGGTGGTACCGCGGAGAGCAAAGCCTTTTCGCCCCTTTTGGCTATCGCATGAAATGCTTGGCTGAATGTGGGTGGGAAGGCTTTTTTATTTGCGTCAGCCGGCGCTGCGTTTTATGAATTGGATTTTAGAAGGGAACATTGAAAAGGAGGAACTGAAAATGGGCACAAATGTACAGGCGGATTCTTTGTCTGCTGAATGTACAAAAACAATGAACGGGGCTCTGATGCTGATTGAATCATTAAAGAAAGAAAATGTCGAGATGATCTTCGGCTATCCGGGGGGAGCCGTCCTTCCGATTTACGATAAACTGTATCAATCAGGGCTGGTTCACATCCTGCCCCGCCACGAGCAAGGCGCGATTCATGCGGCAGAAGGGTATGCGAGAGTCTCCGGAAAGCCGGGGGTTGTGATTGCTACCTCCGGACCCGGAGCGACAAATTTAGTTACCGGTCTTGCAGATGCGATGATTGATTCATTGCCGCTCGTAGTGTTTACCGGTCAGGTGGCCACTTCGGTCATCGGCAGCGACGCTTTCCAGGAAGCCGACATTTTAGGAATTACGATGCCGATTACGAAACACAGCTACCAAGTCCGCCGTCCGGAAGATCTCCCCCGTGTGATTAAAGAGGCTTTCCATATTGCCACGACGGGAAGACCGGGCCCGGTATTAATTGATATACCGAAGGATGTCGCAGCATTTGAAGGAGAGTTCAGATATGATCACGAGATCAGCCTTCCGGGTTATCAGCCGGTAAAAGAGCCTAACTATCTGCAGATCCGAAAGCTCGTGGAAGCTGTCAGCAGTGCGAAAAAGCCGGTTATTTTAGCCGGAGCGGGTGTTTTGCACGGAAAAGCTTCAGAAGATTTAAAAAATTATGCCGAACAGCAGCAAATACCGGTAGCCCACACGCTTCTCGGTCTGGGCGGTTTCCCGGCAGACCATCCTCTTTTTCTGGGAATGGCGGGGATGCACGGCACATACACAGCGAATATGGCGCTTTACCACTGTGACTTGTTGATCAGCATCGGAGCGCGGTTCGATGATCGCGTGACCGGAAATCTGAAGCATTTTGCAAAATCGGCCAAAGTAGCGCATATCGATATTGATCCTGCTGAAATCGGAAAAATTATCGAAACGCAGATTCCGGTGGTCGGCGACAGTAAAATCGTCCTTCAGGAATTATTGAAGCAAAACGGAAAACAGGGACAAACAGAGGAATGGAAACAGCAGCTTTCAGAATGGAAAGAAGAATATCCGCTTTGGTATACAGACAACAGAGAAGAGGGCTTGAAACCCCAAAAGCTGATTGAGTATATTCACCGATTCACAAACGGTGAGGCGATTGTGGCGACGGATGTCGGCCAGCACCAGATGTGGGCGGCTCAGTTTTATCCTTTCCGAAAGGCTGATAAGTGGGTGACCTCGGGGGGGCTCGGCACAATGGGCTTCGGCCTTCCGGCGGCTATCGGAGCGCAGCTGGCCGATCGTAACGCCACGGTCGTTGCCATCCTCGGAGACGGCGGTTTTCAGATGACCCTTCAGGAATTAGATGTCATCCGGCAGCTGAATCTTCCTGTCAAAGTGGTTATCTTGAACAACGAATGTCTGGGCATGGTCAGACAGTGGCAGGAAATCTTCTATGAAGAACGCTATTCTGAATCCAAATTCTCGGCGCAGCCTGACTTTGTCAAATTGTCAGAAGCCTACGGCATTAAAGGCGTCCGGATTTCATCGGAAGAAGAGGCGGAAGAAGAGCTTAAAAAGGCGCTTTCATCAAAAGAACCGGCCGTTATTGACGTCCGGGTCGCCAAAAGCGAGAAAGTATTCCCGATGATTGCGCCGGGTAAAGGACTTCATGAAATGGTGGGGGTGAAACCTTGAAACGCATTATCACATTAACGGTGGTCAACCGCTCGGGAGTATTAAACCGGATCACCGGCCTGTTTACAAAAAGACACTATAATATCGAAAGCATCACTGTAGGCCACACGGAAACAAGCGGTGTTTCAAGGATTACATTTGTCGTCCATGTGGAAGGCGAAAATGACGTAGAGCAGCTGACAAAGCAGCTTAACAAACAAATTGACGTCCTGAAAGTGACGGATATTACAAACCAATCAATTGTACAGCGTGAGCTGGCATTAATCAAAGTTGTTTCCGCACCGTCGGCCAGAACGGAAATCAATGGAATCATTGAGCCGTTCAGAGCTTCCGTCGTTGATGTCTCAAGAGACAGCATCGTCGTTCAGGTTACCGGCGAATCTAATAAAATCGAAGCGCTCATAGAGCTTCTGAAACCTTACGGAATTAAAGAAATCGCGAGAACAGGCACAACGGCTTTTGCGAGGGGAACCCAGCAGAAGGCGTCATCCAATAAAACAATTTCAATTGTATAACACAAAAAAGGGAGAGATTAAAATGGTAAAAGTATATTATAACGGTGATATCAAAGAGAACGTATTGGCGGGTAAAAAAGTAGCGATTATCGGTTACGGTTCACAAGGTCATGCACACGCGCTGAACTTAAAAGAAAGCGGAATTGATGTCATTGTCGGCGTCAGACAAGGCAAATCATTTACACAGGCCCAAGAAGACGGTCATAAAGTCTTTTCGGTAAGAGAAGCGGCTGCCCAGGCTGATATCATTATGGTTCTTCTTCCGGATGAACAGCAGCAAAAAGTATATGAAGCTGAAATCAAAGATGAATTGACGGCGGGCAAGTCATTGGTTTTCGCACACGGATTTAACGTCCATTTCCATCAGATCGTGCCTCCTGCTGATGTGGATGTATTCCTTGTCGCCCCTAAAGGACCTGGACACCTTGTCAGAAGAACATATGAACAAGGCGCGGGCGTACCGGCATTGTTTGCCATCTACCAGGATGTATCAGGCGAAGCGAAAGATACGGCTCTTGCTTATGCAAAAGGAATCGGCGGAGCGCGTGCGGGCGTTCTTGAAACAACATTTAAGGAAGAAACGGAAACGGATTTGTTCGGTGAGCAGGCTGTTCTGTGCGGAGGTTTAACGGCGCTTGTCAAAGCGGGTTTTGAAACGCTGACAGAAGCCGGCTACCAGCCTGAACTCGCATACTTCGAGTGTCTGCACGAACTGAAGTTGATCGTAGACTTGATGTATGAAGAAGGATTGGCGGGCATGAGATACTCTATCTCCGATACGGCTCAATGGGGAGACTTTGTATCAGGACCGCGCGTAGTCGATGCGAAGGTAAAAGAATCTATGAAACAAGTATTAACGGATATTCAAAACGGTACATTCGCAAAAGAATGGATCGTGGAAAACCAAGTGAACCGTCCTCGTTTCAATGCGATCAATGCAAGTGAAAACGAGCATCAGATTGAAAAGGTCGGCAGACAGCTTCGTGAAATGATGCCGTTTGTCAAACAAGGCAAAAAGAAGGAAGCGGTGGTCTCCGTTGCGCAAAATTAATGTTTTCGACACGACCCTTCGTGACGGTGAACAATCCCCCGGGGTCAACCTCAATTCCCGGGAGAAACTGGCGATAGCCAAGCAGCTTGAAAGACTCGGGGTGGACATTATTGAAGCGGGATTTCCCGCTTCATCCCGAGGTGATTTTTTAGCCGTGCAGGAAATCGCAAGAACGATTAAAAATTGTTCGGTAACAGGGCTTGCCCGATCTGTCAAAGGTGACATCGACGCAGCCTGGGAAGCGCTGAAAGACGGGGCCAGCCCGCGGATTCACATCTTTATCGCCACCTCTGACATTCATCTGAAGCATAAGCTGAAAATGACGCGGGAAGAGGTTAAGGAAAAAGCGGTTGAAATGGTGAAGTATGCAAAAGAACGCTTTCCGATCGTTCAATGGTCAGCAGAAGACGCATGCCGCACCGAACTTCCGTTTCTGGCTGAAATCGTAGAAAAAGTGATTGATGCCGGCGCGAGCGTCATCAACCTGCCGGACACTGTAGGTTACCTGACGCCGGCTGAATACGGAAACATCTTTAAATATATGAAGGAACACGTTCCGAATATCGGCCGGGTAAAGCTTTCAGCCCATTGCCACGATGATCTCGGAATGGCGGTTGCCAACTCACTTTCGGCAATTGAGAACGGCGCTGATCAAATTGAATGCGCCATTAACGGCATAGGAGAAAGAGCCGGGAACGCCGCGCTAGAGGAAATCGCCGTTGCGCTTCATGTCAGAAATGACGCGCATCAAGCCGATTCATCCCTCAATCTTCATGAATTGAAGCGGACGAGTGATCTTGTCAGCAAACTGACGGGCATGGCCGTTCCCCGCAATAAAGCAATCGTCGGAGATAACGCTTTCGCACATGAGTCCGGCATTCACCAAGACGGTTTCCTGAAAGAAAAATCAACATATGAAATCATTTCACCGGAACTTGTCGGCGTGACTGCTGATGCGCTCGTACTCGGAAAGCATTCCGGACGCCATGCGTTCAAAGACCGCCTGAATGCGCTTGGATTCCAGTTTGATAGTGAGGAAATCAATAAATTTTTTACGATGTTTAAAGAACTGACCGAAAAGAAAAAAGAAATCACCGATGATGACTTGATTTCTCTTATTTTAGAAGAAAAAGTGACGGACAAAAAAATCGGCTATGAATTTTTGTCTCTGCAAGTGCATTACGGGACGTCTCAGGTGCCGACTGCAACAGTCTCTTTGAAAAATCAGGAAAACGAACAGCTGATTCAAGAGGCGGCAACGGGGGCGGGCAGCGTAGAAGCCGTTTATAATACGCTCGGGCGCTGCATCGATAAAAATATTGAACTGACAGACTACCGCATCCAATCCAACCGGAAAGGCGAAGACGCGCTGGCTCAAGTTTTTGTCAGAGTGACCGTGAACGGAAAAGAAACATCAGGGCGGGGAATCGCGCAGGATGTTCTGGAAGCTTCTGCTAAAGCTTATCTGAACGCCGTGAACCGGCAGTTGGTGCTGGATTGCAATTTAGACGGATTAAAGAGACAGACTGCGGTCGGCTCGTAATAGAAAGGAGAACGTTTGATTTGAAAAAACGCATTGCTTTGCTGCCCGGTGACGGAATCGGACCGGAAGTGGCGGAATCAGCGGCAGATGTATTGAAAAGCGTTGCCGAACAATTCGGACATGAATTTGAATTTGAAAACGGGCTGATCGGGGGAGCAGCTATTGACGCCCATCAAAACCCCCTTCCTGAGGAGACGGTGGCTCTTTGTGAAAGATCCGACGGCATCCTGCTCGGGGCAGTCGGCGGGCCGAAATGGGACCAAAATCCTCCAGAGCTCAGACCGGAAAAAGGCCTGCTCGGCATCAGAAAAAAACTCGGCCTGTTTGCCAATCTGCGTCCCGTGACCGTATTTGAAAGCCTGTCTGAGGCTTCTCCGCTGAAAAAAGAATATATCAGCGGCGTCGACTTTGTAATCGTCAGGGAACTGACGGGCGGCCTCTACTTCGGAGAACCGAGCAGACAGTATGTCAATGAAGCGGGAGAAAAGGAAGCGGTCGATACCCTTTTTTATAAGAAAGAAGAAATCGAACGCGTTGTCAGAGAAGCCTTTAAGATGGCTGCCGGCAGAAAAGGAAAAGTGACGTCCGTTGATAAGGCGAATGTGCTTTCTTCAAGCAGGCTGTGGCGTGAAACAGCGGATGAAATCGCAAAAGAATTTCCTGATGTGACGCTTGAACATATGCTTGTCGATAATGCCGCGATGCAGCTCATCTACGCTCCGAGCCAGTTTGACGTCATCGTAACTGAGAATATGTTCGGCGATATTTTAAGCGATGAAGCCTCCATGCTGACAGGCTCGCTCGGCATGCTGCCGTCAGCCAGTTTATCAAGTTCAGGTCTTCACTTGTTTGAACCCGTGCATGGATCTGCGCCTGACATCGCCGGTAAAGGGATGGCCAATCCGTTTGCGGCGATTTTATCAGCGGCGATGCTTTTGAGAACATCTTTCGGACTTGAAAACGAAGCTCAGGCGGTGGAAAAGGCGGTCGCAAAGGTGCTTGCAGACGGCAGCCGTACACGTGATATCGCCCGGGACGGCCAATATGCCGGAACGCATGACATTACTGAAAAAGTAAAAGCCGCATTAGCTGGCTCGAATACAAAATCTATAGTGTGACGCTTTAAAGAAAGCGGTCTTAGTTCATAGGTAGAGGGAGGAAACAAAGATGATGCCTCGAACAATCATCGAAAAGATTTGGGATCGGCATGTTGTAAAAAGCGGTGAAGGAAAACCCGACCTTCTCTATATTGATCTGCACTTAATTCATGAGGTGACGTCTCCTCAGGCGTTTGAAGGGTTAAGGCAGAAGGGGAGAAAGGTCAGACGGCCGCAGAATACATTCGCGACGATGGACCACAATATTCCGACCGTCAACCGTTTTGACATTAAAGATGAAGTCGCAAAGCGCCAAGTAACCGCGCTTGAACGGAATTGCGAGGAGTTCGGCGTCCGTCTTGCGGATCTTCACAGCGCAGACCAGGGAATCGTTCACGTGGTCGGGCCTGAGCTTGGTCTGACACTTCCGGGAAAAACGATCGTTTGCGGAGACAGCCATACATCGACTCACGGCGCGTTCGGAGCGCTTGCCTTCGGTATCGGCACAAGTGAGGTGGAACATGTTCTTTCCACACAGACATTATGGCAGCAGCGGCCGAAAACGCTTGAAATCCGCGTTGACGGAACGCTCCAAAAAGGAGTGACCGCGAAGGATGTCATCTTGTCGGTCATCGGAAAATACGGGGTGAAATTCGGTACCGGATATGTCATTGAATACACCGGGGAAGTATTCAGAAACATGTCTATGGACGAACGCATGACGGTCTGCAATATGTCAATAGAAGCGGGAGCACGGGCGGGACTGATCGCTCCAGATGACACGACGATTGAATATTGTAAAAACCGTAAATACGCGCCAAAAGGCGAGGAATTTGAAAAAGCCGCCGCAGAATGGAAAGCGTTAAAAACCGATCCGGGCGCCGTATACGATCATTCCATCGTGTTAGACGGCAGCGAGATTTCTCCAATGGTAACATGGGGCGTCAATCCCGGCATGGTTCTTCCGGTCGATGCCCAAATACCGGCGCCGGAAACCATTGATTCTGAAGACGGTAAAAAAGAAGCCATCCGCGCGTACGAATACATGGGAATCGCACCGAATCAAAAAATTGAAGATATTAAAGTCGAGCATGTGTTTATCGGCTCCTGTACAAATTCGCGGATGACCGATCTTCGCCAGGCTGCGGATATGATCAAAGGCCGAAAAGTCGCTGACAGCGTCAGGGCCATTGTGGTGCCGGGTTCTCAAAGCGTGAAACAGCAGGCCGAGGAAGAAGGGCTGCACCGCGTGTTTCTCGAGGCCGGATTTGAATGGAGAGAATCAGGCTGCAGCATGTGCCTCAGTATGAACAATGATGTCGTGCCTGAAGGGGAACGATGCGCTTCCACCTCCAACCGCAACTTCGAAGGCAGACAGGGAAAAGGCGCGAGAACACACCTTGTCAGTCCGGCGATGGCGGCAATGGCAGCCATTCACGGGCATTTCGTCGATGTAAGAAAGTTTTATCAAGAAAAAACAGTTGTGTAAGGAGTGCGCGAAAAGATGGAACCTTTAAAAACGCATACGGGAAAAGCGGCCGTCTTAAACCGGATCAACGTCGATACGGACCAGATTATTCCGAAACAGTTTTTGAAAAGAATTGAAAGAACCGGATACGGCAGATTCGCGTTTTTTGATTGGAGATACCTTGAGAACGGTGAGCCTGATCCTGAATTTGAATTAAACCGCAAAGTCTATGAAGGCGCGTCCATATTAATTGCCGGAGAGAATTTCGGCTGCGGATCATCCCGTGAGCACGCTCCTTGGGCGCTGGATGATTACGGCTTCAAAATCATCATTGCTCCGTCATTTGCCGATATTTTTCATCAAAACTGTTTTAAAAACGGTATGCTTCCCATCCGTATGCCGTATGATCAGTGGAAAAAACTCGCCGGTCAATATGAAAATCAGTCTCTTAACATGACGGTTGATTTGGAAAACCAGCTCATTCACGACAGTGAAGGAAAAGAGATTTCATTTGAAGTCGATCCGCACTGGAAGGAAATGCTGATAAACGGTTATGATGAAATTTCATTAACGCTTCTGCTGGAGGACGACATTCAGCAGTTTGAATCGAAAAGAAGTTCATGGCTTCAAGCCTGAAAAAAGCCGCCCGGCATCTGTCCGGCGGCTTTTTTTACCGTGCGCACCATCCTTTCTTGTGTTTCATGACGCATGTTGATACACTTGAACAAAATAGCGCCTGAAAGGAAATAAAGTATGACGCATGACAAGAAAAAAGCTGATATCATTCCTTTCCCCCGTCTGAAAGAACGCTTGGTTGATAAAGGGATGGCCGCCATGAAGGATAAACAGTATCAGGAGGCTCTCGAACTGTTCTCAGAGGCGGTAAGCCACGGTGATACCGAGTCCGACGTACATTTAGGCATGGCGATTTGTTTTCTGGAACTCGGGGAATTGGAAGAAGCAAAACAAGTTTGCGAGAAAATGCTGAATGAAGGATACGGCCATTATTTTACCGTACTGCAGGTGTACATGACCATTTTAATTCAGCTGAAACAATATGAAGAAGTCAAAAGCACAATTGAAGCTGTGCTGGAAGAAAATCAGCTGCCCGCAGAAAGTGCGGAGCAATTCTACCGGCTGCTCGAATTCAGCCGCAAAATGACCGATCCCGACCAGCAGGATGAAGCGTGGGAGGAGGAATACGAGGACATTCTTGATGCGGAAAAAGTGCTGAACAGCCCCGCTGAACAAATGAATCTGATTCATTCTCTTAAAGACCGCAATATTGCAAAATACACGGGTCTCTTAAAAACGATTCTTCAAGATCCGGCCGCGCATCCGCTTATCAAGACGATGATTTTGACGCTGATGGCGGAGCATGACTACAGCAAGCCGGTCCATATTACAAAATTCGGCGATTCAATGACCGCGGTTCCGAGTGAAACGGTTCAGCCTGATGCGGCTCCGATTTTGCATCGCGTTCTCCGGGTGCTTGATGAAACGCTCGGCAATGAAAACCCTACATTATACGCTGCCGTCGAGGAGCTGTGGAGAAGGCATCTGTACGTCCTGCACCCTTTTATGCCGAAGTTTTTGAACGCAGATTTATGGGCGGCGGCGCTTCATAAGGTCGGTTACGAGATGCACGGCATTGACATTGAGCCGGAGGAACTTCATATGATGTACGAGTTTGACAGCCTCGAACTCGAAGAAGCCTGCACGATGATTAAGGATATTGAAGAAATTTCTTATTTGTAAATCACGCCATATAGTTGAAAGCGGTAGGCGTTATGTTATAATATAGTGGTTGTATTTATGTATAGCGGTTTAACTGAAATGAGAATTACGGTTGGACAGGCTGCCAGTTCATTACATAATGATTCTGATTCAAAGCGGTTTTTTCTTTGACAAAGCCGCGGATTGCTTTAGAATGGAAGACCGACACAACCTGAATAGATTTTTGGAGGGAAACACATGTCTGTAAAATGGGAAAAACAAGAAGGCAACGAAGGCGTATTAACGGTTGAAGTTGATGCGGATACGTTCAAAACAGCTCTTGATGATGCATTTAAAAAAGTAGTAAAACAGGTTTCTATTCCTGGATTCCGCAAAGGGAAAGTTCCCCGCGGTTTATTCGAACAGCGTTTCGGCGTTGAAGCTCTTTACCAGGATGCTTTAGATATTTTACTTCCTGTAGAATACCCTAAAGCGGTTGAAGAAGCCGGCATTGAGCCTGTAGACCGCCCTGAAATCGATGTTGAAAAAATCGAAAAAGGCGAAAGCTTGATTTTCACTGCAAAAGTGACTGTAAAACCGGAAGTGAAACTTGGCGACTACAAAGGCTTAGGAATCGAAAAAGATGACACTGCCGTTACTGACGAAGATGTACAAAACGAACTTAAAGCGCTTCAAGAGCGTCAGGCTGAGCTTGTCGTGAAAGAAGAAGGCGCTGTTGAAAACGGCGATACAGTCGTTCTTGACTTCGAAGGTTTCGTTGACGGCGAAGCGTTTGAAGGCGGAAAAGCTGAGAACTACTCACTTGAAGTAGGATCAGGTTCATTCATCCCGGGCTTCGAAGAGCAGTTAACAGGCCTTGAAGCAGGCGCTGAAAAGGATGTTGAAGTAACATTCCCTGAAGAGTACCACGCTGAAGAGCTTGCCGGAAAACCAGCTGTTTTCAAAGTGAAAATTCATGAAATCAAAGCGAAAGAGCTTCCTGAGCTTAACGACGAATTCGCAAAAGACATTGACGAAGAAGTTGAAACGCTTGCTGAATTAACTGAGAAAACAAAAAAACGCCTTGAAGAAGCAAAAGAAAACGAAGCTGACGCTAAATTGCGTGAAGAGCTTGTTCTGAAAGCATCTGAAAACGCTGAAGCTGATGTTCCTCAAGCGATGATCGACACTGAGCTTGACCGCATGCTGAAAGAATTCGAACAGCGTCTGCAAATGCAAGGCATGAACCTTGAGCTTTACACTCAATTCTCAGGCCAAGACGAAAACGCGTTAAAAGAGCAAATGAAAGAAGATGCCGCAAAACGCGTAAAATCAAACCTGACTCTTGAAGCGATCGCTCAAGCAGAAAACCTTGAAGTAACGGACGAAGAAGTTGAAGCTGAGCTGACTAAAATGGCTGAAGCTTACAACATGCCGGTTGAAAACATCAAGCAGGCAATCGGTTCAACTGACGCGATGAAAGAAGATTTAAAAGTTCGAAAAGCAATTGATTTTCTTGTAGAAAACCGTTAATATGGTTCATAATAATAGACATAATAAAACAGGGCGCGATTAATTCGTGCCTTGTTTTGTACAATTATGATATAACTCTTTTTCTTGGGGCAAGATAGTCATTGCCGGGCTGTTTTTCGTCATACATATAGAATGTGCAAGTGCGAAACACATTGTTACCGTCTTACTGGAAAGTATGGTAAAATGCAATACATACTCGATCGTAGCAAGAACCGTTTTCTTTTGCCCTTCAGGTAAAAGAAAAAGTGAGACAAGATTAAGGGGTGAAAGAATGTTTAAATTCAACGAGGAAAAAGGACAATTGAAATGCTCGTTCTGCGGAAAAACGCAAGATCAGGTTCGTAAGCTGGTTGCAGGACCGGGTGTATATATATGCGACGAATGTATCGAGCTCTGTACAGAAATCGTAGAGGAAGAGCTTGGTACAGAAGAAGAAGTCGAATTTAAAGACGTTCCGAAGCCGCAGGAAATCCGTGAGATTCTGAATGAATATGTCATCGGACAGGATCAGGCGAAGAAATCACTTGCGGTTGCGGTATACAACCATTACAAACGCATCAATTCCAACAGTAAAGTGGATGATGTCGAGCTTTCTAAAAGTAATATTTCTTTAATCGGGCCGACTGGAAGCGGGAAAACACTTCTTGCCCAGACGCTTGCGCGTATTCTGAACGTGCCGTTTGCGATCGCGGACGCTACATCTCTGACTGAAGCCGGATATGTCGGTGAGGACGTAGAAAACATCCTCCTCAAGCTGATTCAGGCAGCAGACTATGATGTGGAAAAAGCAGAAAAAGGCATTATTTATATCGATGAAATTGATAAAGTAGCGCGAAAATCTGAAAATCCGTCCATTACACGCGACGTATCAGGCGAAGGTGTTCAGCAGGCGCTGCTGAAAATTCTTGAAGGAACGGTTGCAAGCGTGCCGCCTCAAGGAGGACGCAAACATCCTCATCAGGAATTCATCCAGATCGATACGACGAACATTCTGTTCATTTGCGGCGGTGCATTTGACGGCATCGAACAAATCATCAAACGCCGTCTCGGACAAAAAGTCATCGGTTTCGGCTCAGATAATAAAGCGGCAGACCTGGAAAAAGAAGAACTGCTTTCTAAAGTTCTTCCGGAAGACTTGCTCCGTTTCGGGCTGATTCCTGAATTCATCGGCCGTCTTCCTGTCATTGCAAGCCTTGAGCAGCTTGACGAAACGGCACTGGTTGAAATTCTGACTAAACCGAAAAACGCACTCGTCAAACAATACAAGAAAATGTTAGAACTTGATGATGTCGAGCTTGAATTTGAAGACGAGGCATTATCTGAAATTGCGAAAAAAGCGATCGAGCGTAAAACAGGCGCACGCGGCCTGCGTTCTATCATTGAAGGCATCATGCTTGACGTTATGTTTGATCTGCCGTCCCGCGATGATATTGAAAAATGTGTCATTACCGGAGCGACAGTCGCAGACGGTGAAGCACCGCGTCTTGTATTAAAAGACGGCACAGTTGTCGGCCAAGATAAAACATCAGCATAACATGACAAAACCTCCTGACCCGAATTGATCAGGAGGTTTTTTTTCTTGTCCTGACCCTTCTGAAAATGTTTATTCCGGGCTTTGCTGGGAGATACTAGCGGACAGAGGAATGAATTGGATACATAAATCGTTTTTTCAGGAGGGACCAGCATGAGTTGGACAGGGATCGCATTATTTGTACAGCTGTTTTTCGGGATAGTCATCGGATTATATTTTTGGAATCTGCTCAAAAACCAGCGTACACAAAAAGTGACGATAGATAAAGAATCAAAAAAAGAAATGGAACAGCTGCGCAAAATGCGCGCCATCAGTTTATCAGAACCTTTATCAGAAAAGGTGCGGCCGAAAAGCTTTCAGGACATTGTCGGCCAGGAAGACGGAATTAAAGCGTTAAAAGCAGCGCTTTGCGGACCGAACCCGCAGCATGTCATTATTTACGGTCCTCCGGGAGTCGGTAAAACGGCTGCGGCGCGGCTGGTATTGGAAGAAGCGAAAAAACATAAACAGTCACCGTTTCAAAAGCAGGCTGTATTTGTTGAACTTGATGCGACGACCGCGCGGTTTGATGAACGGGGGATTGCCGATCCGCTTATCGGTTCAGTGCATGATCCGATTTATCAGGGAGCGGGAGCGATGGGCCAAGCAGGCATTCCGCAGCCGAAACAGGGGGCTGTGACCCATGCTCACGGCGGGGTATTGTTTATTGATGAAATCGGCGAGCTTCATCCGATTCAGATGAATAAAATGCTGAAGGTGCTTGAAGATCGAAAAGTATTTTTAGACAGTGCGTATTACAGTGAAGAAAATACGCAAATACCGAATCACATTCATGATATTTTTCAAAATGGGCTTCCGGCAGATTTCCGTTTGATCGGAGCGACAACGAGAATGCCGAATGAAATTCCGCCGGCCATCCGTTCGCGCTGTCTTGAAGTATTTTTCCGCGAGCTGGAAAAGGATGAACTTAAAATCGTTGCGAAAAAAGCAGCCGACAAAATTCAGAAAGAGATTTCTGACGAAGCTCTCAGTGTGCTGACCGCATATACGAGAAACGGACGTGAAGCCGTCAATATGATCCAGATCGCCGCCGGCATGGCGGTGACTGAGGACAGACAAGAAATTACGACAGAAGATATAGAATGGGTTGTTCATTCCAGTCAGCTTACACCTAAAAATGAGCAGAAAATCGCCGATGAACCGCAAGTCGGCATCGTGAACGGACTTGCCGTCTACGGGCCGAACAGCGGCGCATTGCTGGAAATCGAAGTGAATGTCACACCTGCGCAGGACAAAGGAAGCCTGAATATCACGGGAATTGCAGAGGAAGAAAGCATCGGCAGCCAATCGAAGTCGATCCGCCGCAAAAGCATGGCGAAGGGATCTGTGGAAAATGTTCTGACGGTTCTGCGCACAATGGGCATCAAACCTTCAGACTATGACATTCACGTCAATTTTCCGGGCGGAGGCCCGATTGACGGACCTTCAGCAGGTATCGCGATGGCCGCGGGGATTTTTTCCGCGATTCACCGCATCCCGATCGACCATACGGTGGCGATGACGGGAGAAATCAGCCTGACGGGGCTTGTCAAACCGATCGGCGGCGTCATTCCGAAAATTAAAGCCGCAAAACAGGCCGGAGCAAAAACGGTCATTATCCCATATGAAAATCAGCAGTCCATTCTGAAACGAATAGACGGAATCACCATTAAAGCGGTAAAAACGTTCCAGGAAGTGCTGGACGTCATATTGGTTGACCCTCCTTCAGAACAAAAACCGTTTGATATCCAAATGAATAAAGAATCCGTATAAACCCCATTTTTATAATGGGGTTTTTTTATGGAGGACATCTTTTCCTTTTTCAGAACAGAAAGAAAGGGTATACTACGAAGAGACTGTTTTATATACAGGGCAGGCGGATAAGCCGATTTTGCCCGATCCCGGAATTGTACAACGATGAAAAAGTTGTATTATAATGGTTCATACTAAAGTCACGGAGGTGTCAGTCACATGGCAGAAGATACAAAACGCAGCATCCCGCTCCTCCCTTTAAGAGGCTTATTGGTATACCCGACAATGGTTTTACATTTAGATGTAGGCCGTGACAAGTCGGTTCAGGCTCTTGAACAGGCAATGATGCATGATCATATGATTTTTTTAGCCACTCAGCAGGATATTTCGATAGACGAACCGGGTGAAGAGGATATTTTCGCCGTCGGCACTTATACAAAAATTAAACAGATGCTGAAGCTGCCCAACGGTACGATCAGAGTGCTTGTAGAAGGAATTCAGCGGGCGCAGATCCTTGAATACACCGAGCTCGAAGATTATACTTCGGTCGATATACAGCTGATGCATGAGGATGATTCAAAAGACGTGGAAGACGAAGCGCTTATGCGGACGCTGCTGGACCATTTTGACCAGTACATAAAAATTTCTAAAAAAATCTCCGCAGAAACGTATGCGGCTGTGACTGATATTGAAGAGCCCGGCAGAATGGCGGATATCGTCGCTTCTCATCTCCCGCTGAAATTAAAGGACAAGCAGGACATTTTAGAAACGGCGGATATTAAAGAACGTCTGAATAAGGTCATCCGTTCCATTCATAATGAAAAAGAAGTGCTGGAGATTGAGAAAAAAATCGGTCAGCGCGTCAAACGTTCGATGGAACGCACTCAAAAGGAATACTACTTGCGTGAACAGATGAAAGCCATTCAGAAGGAGCTTGGCGACAAAGAAGGAAAAACCGGCGAAGTTCAGTCGCTCACGGAAAAGATAGAAGAAGCAGGCATGCCTGAGCGTGTCAAAGAAACGGCGCTTAAGGAATTAAGCCGTTACGAAAAAGTGCCGTCAAGCTCAGCGGAAAGCTCTGTTATCCGCAACTATATTGACTGGCTCATCGCCCTTCCGTGGTCGGATGAAACAGAAGATAAACTTGACATTAAAAAAGCCGGGGAAATCTTAGATAAAGAGCACCACGGCTTAGAGAAAGTGAAAGAGCGGATTTTGGAGTATTTGGCCGTGAAACAGCTGACGAAAACGCTGAAAGGGCCGATTCTTTGTCTGGCCGGACCTCCGGGAGTCGGTAAAACATCTCTTGCAAAATCAATCAGTACGAGCATGGGGCGCCGTTTTGTGAGAATTTCACTGGGCGGAGTGCGCGATGAGTCTGAAATCCGCGGGCACCGGCGTACATACGTCGGAGCGATGCCGGGCCGTATTATACAGGGGATGAAAAAAGCCGGTAAACAAAATCCCGTCTTTCTCCTGGATGAGATCGACAAAATGTCGTCTGATTTCAGAGGCGATCCGTCTTCGGCGATGCTTGAGGTGCTGGATCCGGAACAAAACAGCACATTCAGCGACCACTATATTGAAGAGACGTTCGATTTATCGAAAGTGCTGTTTATCGCGACTGCGAATAACCTTGCTTCCATACCGGGCCCTCTCAGAGACAGAATGGAGATTATCAGCCTGTCTGGCTACACTGAAAACGAAAAGCTGGAGATCGTGAAAGACCATCTGCTTCCGAAACAAATCAAAGAGCACGGGCTCACAAAGAGCAACCTGCAGATTCGGGATCAGGCGATTACGGACATCATCCGCTACTACACGAGGGAAGCCGGCGTGAGAACGCTTGAACGCCAGATTGCCGCCATTTGCCGAAAGGCTGCGAAAGCCATTGTGTCTGAGGAGAGAAAACGCATTACCGTTACAGAGAAAAATCTGGCCGACTATCTCGGAAAACGGATATTCAGATACGGACAGGCGGAAACCGAAGATCAAATCGGGGTTGTCACGGGGCTCGCGTATACGACGGTCGGCGGAGATACGCTGTCAATCGAAGTGTCATTGTCACCGGGAAAAGGAAAGCTGATTCTGACCGGGAAGCTTGGAGATGTCATGCGGGAATCAGCGCAGGCCGCTTTCAGTTATGTCCGCTCGAAAGCGGAACAGTTCGGAATCGACCCGAAATTCCATGAGAAGTATGACATTCATATCCATGTCCCTGAAGGAGCGGTGCCGAAAGACGGCCCTTCTGCCGGAATTACGATGGCCACGGCGCTCGTTTCAGCATTAACGGACCGTGCGGTAAAACGCGAAGTCGGTATGACGGGAGAAATCACGCTGCGGGGCCGCGTGCTTCCGATCGGCGGACTGAAAGAAAAGGCGCTCGGCGCGCACAGAGCGGGCCTGACTACTATTATTGCGCCTAAAGATAACGAAAAAGATATAGAGGATATTCCAGAAAGCGTCAGAGAAGGATTGAAGTTTATATTCGTTTCTCACCTGGATGACGTTTTGGAACATGCCTTAGTAGGAGAGAAGAAATGAAAGTCACAAAGTCAGAAATCGTGATCAGCGCGGTCAAACCCGAACAGTACCCTGATGGGGGGCTTCCGGAAATCGCGCTGGCGGGAAGATCAAATGTAGGAAAGTCATCTTTTATCAATTCATTAATCAATCGGAAAAACTTGGCCAGAACGTCATCAAAACCGGGGAAAACACAGACCCTAAACTTTTACATCATCAATGATGAATTGCATTTTGTGGACGTTCCCGGGTACGGATTTGCGAAAGTTTCCAAAAGCGAGCGGGAAGCATGGGGGAGAATGATTGAAACCTATATGACGACCCGCGAAGAGCTGAAAGCCTGCGTGCAGATTGTCGACCTCAGGCACGCGCCGTCTGCTGAAGACGTGAACATGTATGAATTCCTGAAGTATTACGGCATTCCCGTAATCGTTATCGCGACAAAAGCGGATAAAATTCCAAAAGGAAAATGGGACAAGCACTTAAAGGTTGTCAAACAGACGCTTGATATGGATCCTGAAGATGAGCTGATTTTATTTTCCTCTGAAACGAAAAAAGGCAAAGATGAAGCATGGGGAGCCATTAAAAAAATGATCAGCCGGTAATGAAAAACCCAAAACGCAGTGCGTTTTGGGTTTTATCGTATAGTTTTGTTCCGCTTGATAAACAATAATAAAAGGCTGATTCCGATGAAAACATACGGCCAGTATGTTTTGAAGTGTTCCGTCGGAATATGGACGGACTCCAGCCACGCCGTAATTTGTTTAAAGAAGTATAAAAAGAGGGAAAAACCAATCATGGCAACCGCTTCGTATACATATTCTTTTCTGGCTGCCGCAAATAAGGAGAATCCGAAGACGAAGAGAATCATTTCAAAATCTCCCGGCCACCATGAGAGCTCAGGTTTGGCGAAAAAGTGTAAACCTATGCCGAAAAGAAGCATGCCGATCAGGACGTGAGGCCCGGCCGCTTCCTTTTTGCCCTGATACAAGAGCACGGCGCCCAAGAGCATAAGGAGCACCGGCCATTCCCCCTGATTCGCAAACAGGTGAACCTGTCCGCTCTGAAGCCATGCGAATAATGAAGCGGCAAGCAGAAGTCCCGGTAATAAAATTGATGTTTTTTTCATCCTGTCACCTACCCGCAGTAAAGGATTTTTAGTATGATGATTAAGTGGAAACGAGCTTTTTATACTATAGCATAACATTTTTGAAATCTGTTCACATTTTCCCGAAGAAACTATGTTATAATTATTATAAATAATAAATTCTATGTTAGAATGATTATAAATAAATTGCGATGTACGGGGGTGCATGAAAGCGATGCATATTCTTGTTGTGGGAGTAGATTATAAATCCGCCCCTATTGAAATACGCGAAAAAATAAGTTTTCAGCCGGATGAGCTTGCAGAAGCGATGCTCCGTTTAAAAGAAGAAAAAAGTGTTCTTGAAAACATTATCGTGTCAACCTGCAACCGCACCGAAATATATGCGGTGGTCGACCAGCTTCATACCGGCCGTTATTATATAAAGACATTTTTATCCGAATGGTTCTCGCTGCCGAAAGAAGAGCTGTCTCCGTTTCTGAAATTTTATGAGAGCGACGCGGCGATCGAGCATTTATTCCGTGTGGCGTGCGGCTTGGATTCCATGGTCATCGGAGAAACGCAAATACTCGGCCAGGTCCGCTCGAGCTTTAAAACGGCGCAGGCAGAAAAGACGATCGGCACCATTTTCAATGAGCTGTTTAAACAGGCGGTGACCGTCGGCAAACGCACGCATGCCGAAACCGATATCGGCGCCAATGCCGTTTCCGTCAGTTACGCCGCCGTTGAACTCGCGAAAAAAATCTTCGGCTCATTGTCAAATAAGCACATTTTGATTCTCGGTGCGGGAAAAATGGGCGAGCTCGCCGCAGAAAACCTGCACGGTCACGGCATCGGCAAAGTAACGGTCATCAACAGAACGTTTTTGAAGGCAAAAGCGCTTGCTGACCGTTTCTCCGGAGAAGCGCGCAGCTTAAACCAGCTTGAACATGCACTTGCTGAAGCTGATATTTTAATCAGTTCGACAGGCGCAAGTGATTTCGTCGTGTCCAAAGAAATGATGGAGAGAGCGGGCAGACAGCGGAAAGGCCGTCCGTTATTTATGGTGGATATCGCTGTGCCGCGAGACCTCGATCCGGCGCTTAACGATCTTGAAGGTGTTTTTCTGTACGATATTGATGACCTTGAAGGAATCGTTGAAGCTAACTTACAAGAACGCCGTGAAACCGCTGAAAAAGTCGAGCTGTTTATTGAAGCGGCAATTGTTGAGTTTAAGCAGTGGCTTAATACGCTCGGCGTCGTGCCGATCATTTCGGCGCTGCGTGAAAAGGCGCTGTCCATCCAGTCCGATACGATGCAGAGCATTGAGCGCAAGCTGCCTCATCTGACGGTAAGAGAGAAAAAACTTCTCAGCAAACATACGAAAAGCATCATTAACCAAATGCTGCGCGACCCGATTCTGAAAGCGAAAGAGCTTGCGGCTGAAGCGGATTCAGATGAAAAGCTGAAGCTGTTTATGCAGATATTCGATATTGAGGAAGAGGCCGGCCGCCAGCTGGACAAAAGCCTGGATAACCGCCAGACGGTTCATTCGTTTCAAAAGGCAGAAGCAAAAACGGGCTTACGTCCGCTTGTAAGTGAGTGAGGGCTGTATGATTGATACAGCAATGGCAAGACTTAATGAAGCGACAATTGTTATTTATGCAGTAAGCGTCCTTTTTTACTTTATAGATTTTCTTCAACACAACCGGAAGGCTGGGAAAATGGCCTTCTGGTTGCTTTCTATTGTCTGGACTCTGCAAACCGTCTATCTTTCTTATTTCATGTGGCAGACGGGCAGATTTCCGGTCTTGAATATTACAGAGGCCCTTTACTTTTATGCGTGGGTGCTTGTCACGCTCTCACTTGTGGTCACGCAGATTCTGCGCGTTGATTTTATCGTGTTTTTCACGAATGTCATCGGTTTCTCGATGATTGCGATCCATACGTTTTCACCGACGGATCAGCATTCGGCCGCTTTTTCCGGCCAGCTGGTCTCAGAGCTTTTGGTCATTCATATTACAATGGCGATTCTGTCTTACGGCGCTTTTTCCCTTTCTTTTGTCTTTTCGCTTCTTTATCAGTTTCAATATTCTTTATTAAAGAAGAAAAAGTGGGGAAAATGGCTGTTGAGAATTGAAGATTTGTCAAAACTTGATTATATGGCTTACGTTTTAAATGTCATCGGGGTTCCGATGCTGCTGTTGAGCCTGATATTAGGCGTGATCTGGGCGTATGTGTCGCTGGAAACGCTGTACTGGTTTGATTCAAAAGTGCTCGGTTCGTTTATTGTGCTGCTTTTATACAGCTACTATTTATATATCAGAATGATTAAGGAACTGCAGGGAAAAGTGGCGGCGTTATGGAATTCAGCATGTTTTCTCGTGCTGATGATTAATTACTTCCTGCTCGGAAGCCTGTCGCAATTCCATTGGTTCAGTTAACGCACGCGCCCAAACAGATTCGGGAGGAAAGAAAATGAGAACGATTAAGGTAGGTTCCAGACGGAGCAAACTGGCTATGACCCAGACAAAATGGGTGATTAACAAACTGAAGGAATTGAACCCTTCCTATAACTTTGAAATCCGGGAGATTGTCACAAAAGGCGACCGCATCCTTGATGTTACACTGTCAAAAGTGGGCGGCAAAGGTTTGTTTGTCAAAGAGATTGAACAGGCGCTGCTGCATCAGGAGATTGATATGGCGGTTCACAGCATGAAAGACATGCCCGCCGTTTTGCCTGAGGGTCTTGTCATAGGCTGCATACCGAAACGTGAGGACCCGCGTGATGCGCTGATTTCAAAAGGGCATCAAAAGCTGGACGGCATAAAAGAAGGGGGCATCATCGGCACAAGCAGTTTAAGAAGAAGCGCCCAGATTCTTGCTGAACGCCCTGATCTTACAATTAAGTGGATCAGAGGCAATATCGATACGAGACTTCAAAAGCTTGAAACGGAAGATTACGATGCTATTATTTTAGCGGCTGCGGGACTTTCGAGAATGGGCTGGAAAGATGATGTCGTATCTGAATTTCTCGAACCGGACCGCTGTCTGCCTGCGGTCGGCCAAGGCGCTCTTGCCATTGAATGCAGAGAGTCGGATGAGGAGCTCTTGAAGCTGTTTGCGCAATTTACCGATGAGTATACGCAGCGCACGGTGGCAGCCGAACGGGCTTTCTTACACGCGATGGAAGGCGGCTGCCAAGTGCCGATAGCCGGGTATGCGTCCGTCAATGACCGGGATGAGGTTGAATTGGTCGGTCTTGTCGCGTCTCCGGACGGAAAGACGATTTATAAAGAAACAGCGGCAGGACATGATCCGGAAGAAATCGGGAAACGCTGTGCGGCGATGATGTCTGAAAAAGGAGCCAAAGCACTAATCGACAGCGTGAAACAGGAGCTAGATCAGGATGGCAAATGACCTTCCTTTACAAGGAAAGACCGTGCTCGTCACCCGGAACAAAAGACAGGCCGCACCGTTCCGAAAAAAAGTGGAGGCGCTCGGCGGAACGGCTGTTTCGGCTTCGCTGATCGCTTTTCAGGAAGCGCTCCCGGATGAATGTGCGGACAGTCTCCGGGAAGACCTTTCTGAGCCGGGATGGCTTGTGTTTACAAGCGTAAACGGTGTCCGGTTCTTTTTTTCCTATCTTGATCGGCACGGTCTTGCGCTTTCGGGACGGAAAAAAATCGCAGCCGTCGGTGAAAAGACTGCGCGCGCCCTGAAAGAGCGGGGAGCCCGGACGGATGCGATGCCTGACGAGTATGTGGCGGAATGTCTGGCTGATACTTTAAAACGGCACGCATCAGCTGCCGAACCCATTTCAGTGATAAAGGGCAATTTATCACGCGATGTCATAAAAGCGGAGCTTGAGCCGCTTGGCTATCAAATAAGGGAATGGGTGTTATACAATACCATTCAGGATGAAAAAGGCATGGACGAGCTGAGACGGGCTGCATCCCGCTCTCATTTTGATTTTATTACGTTTACCAGCTCATCGGCGGTGCATACGTTTATGCACGCGGTCGGAGACGGAGAAAAAGCGTGGGAAAACAGCGGTGCGAGCTATATCAGCATCGGCCCTTTGACAGAGAAAGCGCTCTTGGAATACGGGATCTCGTCCCATGTGCCTGACATTTATACGATTGAAGGCATGCTGGACGTCATGTGCAGCATGTCGGGAAAGGATTGATAATGATGAATCAAACATTTAACAGACACCGCCGTTTGCGCGCGAACGCTGCGATGAGAGATTTAGTAAAAGAAACACGTCTTCACCCCTCAGATTTTATTTACCCGTTATTTGTCGTTGAAGGGCTCGAAGGAAAAAAAGAAGTTCCTTCCATGCCGGGGGTTTATCATGTATCACTCGATTTGTTAAAGGATGAAATGGCTGAGCTGATATCGCTCGGCATTAAGTCGGTCATCGTTTTCGGCGTGCCGGAAGAAAAAGACGCCTGCGGAACCCAGGCTTTTCATGATCACGGCATTGTGCAGAAAGGGATTGCTGAAATTAAAAAGCATTATCCTGAAATGATCGTAATCGCTGATACGTGTCTCTGTGAATACACGGATCACGGCCATTGCGGCGTCGTGAAAGACGGAGAAATCCTCAATGACGAGTCGCTTGAACTGCTGGCGCAGACAGCCGTCAGCCAGGCCAAAGCAGGCGCTGACATCATCGCTCCTTCAAATATGATGGACGGTTTTGTCACAGTGATCAGAGAAGCGCTCGACAAAGAAGGATTCACGAATATTCCGATCATGTCTTATGCCGTGAAATATTCAAGTGAATTTTACGGTCCGTTCCGCGACGCGGCTGACAGCACGCCGCAGTTCGGAGACCGAAAAACATATCAGATGGATCCGGCCAACCGCTTGGAAGCGCTCCGTGAGGCTGAATCAGACGCGGCAGAAGGCGCTGACTTTTTAATCGTCAAACCGTCTATGTCATACTTAGATATTATGCGTGATGTGAAAAACCGCCATCACCTGCCGCTGGTCGCATATAATGTGAGCGGGGAGTATTCCATGGTGAAAGCGGCAGCCCAAAACGGCTGGATTAAAGAAAAAGAAATGGTGCTGGAAATTTTAACGAGCATGAAACGTGCAGGAGCCGATCTGATTATGACGTATCATGCAAAAGACGCAGCAAAATGGCTTGCTGAGTAACGATTTCATTTGACGGGAGCTGAGGCAGATGAGAAGCTATGAAAAATCAAAAGCCGCTTTTAAAGAAGCGCAGAAACTGATGCCGGGCGGAGTGAACAGCCCGGTGCGCGCGTTTAAATCAGTTGATATGGACCCGATCTTTATGCAGCGCGGAAAAGGATCGAAAATTTTTGATATTGACGGCAATGAATATATCGACTACGTCCTGAGCTGGGGGCCGCTCATTTTGGGCCACACAAATGACCGGGTTGTTGAAAGCCTGAAAAAAGTAGCCGAGAACGGGACAAGTTTCGGGGCATCTACTGAGGTGGAAAACGAACTGGCCAAATTGGTCATTGACCGTGTGCCGTCTGTTGAAATCGTGCGGATGGTCAGCTCCGGCACAGAGGCGACAATGAGCGCCCTGCGTCTGGCAAGAGGATATACCGGCCGCAACAAAATTTTGAAATTCGAAGGCTGTTACCACGGCCATGGCGATTCGCTGCTGATCAAAGCGGGATCCGGAGTGGCGACACTCGGCCTTCCGGACAGCCCGGGCGTGCCGGAAGGAATAGCAATGAATACGATTACCGTTCCATACAACGACTTGGAAAGCGTTGCACTCGCATTCCGGGAGTACGGTGAAGATATTGCCGGGGTCATTGTTGAACCGGTAGCAGGCAATATGGGCGTTGTTCCGCCGCAGGAAGGCTTTTTACAAGGACTTCGCGACATTACGGAACAGTATGGCGCGCTGCTCATTTTTGATGAGGTCATGACCGGTTTTCGCGTGGATTATAACTGTGCGCAAGGGTATTTCGGCGTGACGCCTGACTTAACGTGTCTCGGCAAAGTCATCGGCGGCGGTCTTCCTGTCGGTGCGTATGGCGGAAAAGCTGACATTATGGAACGAATCGCGCCGAGCGGTCCGATCTACCAGGCGGGAACATTGTCAGGAAATCCGCTTGCCATGACAGCGGGACTTGAGACGTTACAGCAGCTCACACCTGAATCTTACCAAGAATTTGTGAAAAAAGGCGATATGCTTGAAGAAGGCATTTCAAAAGCAGCTGCAGCACATGGCATTCCGCACACGTTTAACCGGGCGGGTTCCATGATCGGCTTCTTTTTCACAAATGAGCCTGTCATTAACTATGAAGCAGCCAAATCTTCTGATTTAAAGCTGTTCGCCAAATATTATAAAGGGATGGCCGACGCAGGCGTATTTCTGCCGCCGTCTCAATTTGAAGGATTGTTTCTCTCCACTGCGCATACAATGGAGGATATTGAAAAAACCATTCAAGCCGCTGAGAAAGTGTTCCAGGCGATCAGCCGCTGATACAGAAAAGCCGATGCAAGCAAGACTTGTATCGGCTTTTTTCAATGCCTCCATTATCATATTTTCCCGGATTGCGGCATACACCTTTAGTGACATCTAATTGTATGGATTAGATGAAAGGAGGATATGAACTTGCCGCATAATCACCGATTGCAATTTTCTGTTGAAGAATCAATCTGTTTCCAAAAAGGACAGGAAGTTTCTGAATTACTTTCGATTTCATTAGACCCTGACATCAGGGTGCAGGAAGTAAATGATTATGTCTCAATTAAAGGATCATTAGAACTTACTGGCGAGTACAACATAGATCACAGCAGTCATTTTGAAGAGCTTGATAGGGAGCTGAGGCATGTAGAGGAAGTGAGGGCGAGGGAGGATGGCACGGCCGAGCTCATTCATTGTTTCCCGGTGGACATCACGATTCCGAAAAATAAAGTGAGCCACCTCAATGATGTTTTCGTATTTATTGATGCCTTTGATTATCAGCTGACGGATTCAAGGATCTTAACCATTCAAGCTGATTTGGCAATTGAAGGGCTGCTTGAGGAATCCGAGCCAAAAGAGCCGGAGATCCCTTTGTACGTGGCGCCTGAATTTGCCAGAGAAGAAATGATCAATCTTGCCGGACATTATTCTGAGGACGAAAACGAACCAGAATTAATGATACGCCATGAGCCTGAAATACCTTTGACTGTATCAGAAGAAGCAGCACAAGAAACCGAGAAGAACGAGGAAGAAACTCCGCCTTTACTCAGGCAGGAGGAAGAAGAGCCGGAGACTGCCCCGATTCTGAGGGAGCGGGAAGAAGAAGAGCAGGAAGCAGCCCCGATTTTGAGGGAGCAAGAAGAAGAAGAGCCGGAGACTGCCCCGATTTTGAGGGAGCGGGAAGAAGAAGAACAGGAGACTGCCCCGATTCTGAGGGAGCGGGAAGAAGAAGAGCAGGAAGCAGCCCCGATTTTGAGGGAGCAAGAAGAAGAAGAGCAGGAAGCAGCCCCGATTTTGAGGGAGCAAGAAGAAGAAGAGCAGGAAGCAGCCCCGATTCTGAGGGAGCGGGAAGAAGAAGAGCAGGAAGCAGCCCCGATTCTGAGGGAGCGGGAAGAAGAGCAGGAAGCAGCTGCCCCGATTCTGAGGGAGCGGGAAGAAGAAGAGCAGGAGACTGCCCCGATTCTGAGGGAGCAGGAAGAGGTGCCGAAACCTGCTTCCTTTATTGAGCCTCCTCCTCCCGTTTCCTTCCAACACGAAGAAGAGCCGGAAGAAGCTGAGGAGCCTGCAATCATGTCGGCTGTGAGGAATGAACCTGTATTTGAGGATGATTCAGCAGAAGTGCAGGAAGAGTCAAAAGATGATAACGAGCCGGTTTTCCCTGCGTTCACTCTGACTCCGCATGCGGAAAAACCAAAAATTGCGGAACAGACCTTCCTTCAAAAAGAAGAACAGCCAGAGGCCGAGCCGCTTCTCCGTCAGAGTGATCATGAGGCGGCAGAAGACGATGATGAGCCTGCGGTTTTTCAAGAAGAGCAGGCGCCCGTTTATCGCGAGTTCGTTCCGGAACGGCAGGAAGAGGAGTTTTACAGCGCTCCTAAGCTGCTTGAAGAAGAGGCTCATGATGAAGAAGGGTTTGAAATTGAGGTAAGGAAGATGGCGCAGCCGGAGGAGGAAACCGGGAAGCCTCTCGATTTGTCTTTTCAGTTTTCCAAACTGCCGCCTGAGGAGCCGGCGCAAGCTGAACAGCCTGAGCCGCTTAAGTCTGAAAGAAAGAATGAAGAAGCGGCACCGGGAACCGAGCAGAAGGAAAATGACAACTCTCATTACTTGACAAAATTATTTACAAGGGAAGAAGAAAAGTTTTCAAGAATGAAAATTTGTATCGTACAGCAGCAAGATACTATCGACCGGGTGTGTGAACGATATGACATAACATCCCAGCAGCTCATCAGAACGAATGCTTTATCGTTTGATGACGAGCTTGAAGAAGGTCAGCTTCTGTATATACCTGAATATAATAACAGCCATGCGTAAGCACAAAGAGGCCGTAAAAATGTGGTGAATGGAATGGAAGCAGTCCAATCAGTGCTTCAGGAATACGGGCTGGCGGCAGAGTATATTGAGCCTGTCAGCCCGCATGTTTGGAAGGTCTACTCAAACTACGGCATTTTTGCTTTGAAACAGCTCAAGCCGGCCCGCAGCAGTGAATTTACGGATCTTATGATTGAGATTGAGGAGAAGGGCTACCGATCATTTGTGCCGATCTGCCGCACGTATGCCGGCGATTTTTTTGCCGGAAGACAGACGGAGAATTCTTATTATTTAATGCCTTGGCTTCAGTACGATCAGGAAGAGGAACGGGATCAAAAACATGTTTACCTTTTTAAAGAGGTCGCGAAGCTCCATTCTGCGACTGTGCGGGACATCCAAATCCGGACTGAAGATATCAGCGGCTTTTATGAAGCAACGAAAAGAGATTGGGAAAATGATAAGCTTGTCTATGAACAATTCGCCGACCGGGCGGAAAAAGAGTGGTACCTTTCACCTTTTGAACTGCAGGCTGTTACGTATCTTACAGAAACGGTGTCCGCCGTCAATTTTGCTCTGGAACGTCTGGAAGAATGGTTTGAGGCGGCAAAGGACCATGACAAGACGAGAGCGGTGATCAACCACGGCAGCTTATCGAGCCGCCACTTTCTGTATAATGATGCGGGATCGGGCTTTTTCACGAATTTCGAGAAAGCTGCGCTGGGCCCTCCGCAAAACGACCTGCTCGGCTTTTACTCCAGAATGTTCAGAAGCTATCCGAAAGCATGCCCGGAGTGTCTGGACTGGTTTTATACGTATCACAAATCATTCCCGCTCCGTGAAGCGGAAATCAGCCTGTTTCTCAGCTATATGGCTTATCCGTCCGCCATGTACAAAGTGCTGAAACGGTATCAGACCGGCCAAAGGGGCTCTGAAAAAGAAGAGTGCACGCAATTATTAAGAGCGTTTTGGCAGATGAAAAATGTTGAGCCTTTTCTCATGAAGGTTCATCAGATTGAGCGGGAGAAAAAAATAAAAGCGGAAAACGAGTCCTCTTCATAACGGGACTCGTTTTTTTATATCCATTCCAAATGCAGGGCGCACGCTAAAAACAGCAGGATGGCAAGCAGCAGGACATCAAAAGTCGTCGGAAAGAAAATCGTCCTGATCCCCTGAAAGATCGTAATCGGGATAATGACTTGCACGGATACAAGGCGGACCTGTCTGGCCCACTGGGGGAGCGAATAAGAATTGAATTTTTTTCTCACGGGCAATTCCTCCTCACATTCGCCTTTCTATGTATCGTATGTAAGGGAAAGGGCGGGGTGCATGCCCATTTATGTATGACGGCAGCGGTTTTTGGAAAAGATGATTGACGAATCAAAAACACTTTTACTATAATAAAGAACATAATAAATAAGATCATGAGCTGATATAAATACACCTGCTTTGAACGGGAAGAGTACAAGAAAGACGCATGAAGAGAGAGAAGCTACTGTGCTGAAAGGCTTCTTATGCCGTCTCATTGGAAGGTCGCCCGGGAGCATAATTTCTTGAACATACAGTAGAGAAATTCGGGCCGCACCCGTTATCCGTTTAAGTGCATGAACAAATCTGTTCATGAAAAAAGGTGGTACCGCGAAAGAGCTTTTCGTCCTTTATCAGGATGAAGGCTCTTTTTTAGTTGCTCAGCCATTTCTAAACATGCTGGAGGGTTATCATGGATACAAACGAACAAACAATGCCGACAAAATATGATCCGTCTGCGATTGAAAAAGGCCGCTATGATTTTTGGCTGAAAGGAAAATATTTTGAAGCGGGCGGCGATCAAACGAAACAGCCGTATTCTGTCGTCATTCCGCCGCCGAACGTGACGGGCAGGCTGCACCTCGGACATGCGTGGGATACGACGCTGCAAGATATCGTTACGCGTATGAAACGCATGCAGGGCTATGACGTGCTCTGGCTTCCGGGCATGGATCACGCCGGCATCGCCACTCAGGCAAAAGTCGAAGCGAAACTCCGCGAACAGGGCACAAGCCGTTATGACCTCGGCCGTGAAAAGTTTTTAGAAGAAACGTGGAAGTGGAAAGAAGAGTATGCTGATTTCATCCGCAGCCAATGGGCCAAGATGGGACTCGGACTCGATTATTCACGCGAACGTTTCACTCTTGATGAAGGGCTGAACAAAGCCGTGCGGGAAGTATTCGTCAAGTTGTACGAGAAAGGCTTGATTTACAGAGGCGAATATATCATCAACTGGGACCCTGCCACAAAAACGGCTTTATCCGATATTGAAGTGATTTACAAAGACGTACAGGGCGCGTTTTATCATTTGCGCTACCCGTTAGCAGACGGTTCAGGCTCAATTGAAATCGCGACCACCCGTCCGGAAACGATGCTTGGCGACACGGCTGTCGCGGTTCATCCTGAAGATGAGCGCTACAAGCACTTAATCGGCAAAACGGTGATTCTGCCGATTACAAACCGCGAAATTCCGATCGTCGGCGATGATTATGTTGATATGGAATTCGGATCAGGCGCTGTTAAAATCACGCCTGCCCATGACCCGAATGACTTTGAACTCGGAAACCGCCACAATTTAGAGCGGATTCTCGTCATGAATGAAGACGGAACAATGAATGAAAAAGCGCTGCAATATAACGGTATGGACCGGTTTGAATGCCGTAAAAAACTCGTCAAAGATCTTCAGGAATCCGGCGTTCTCTTTAAAATCGAAGACCATATGCATTCCGTCGGCCACAGTGAAAGAAGCGGCGCCGTTGTTGAGCCGTACCTGTCCACACAATGGTTTGTCAAAATGCAGCCGCTGGCCGATGCTGCGGTTGACCTTCAGTCAAAAGAAGAGAAAGTTCACTTCGTTCCTGACCGGTTCGAGAAAACGTACCTGCACTGGATGGAAAATATCCGTGATTGGTGTATTTCCCGTCAGCTATGGTGGGGCCACCGCATCCCGGCTTGGTATCATAAAGAAACAAAAGAAGTGTACGTCGGCCTTGAGGCGCCTGAGGACAGTGAAAATTGGGAACAGGATTCAGACGTGCTTGATACATGGTTCAGCTCCGCGCTTTGGCCGTTTTCTACAATGGGCTGGCCTGATGAAAACGCTGAAGACTTTAAGCGGTATTACTCAACCGATGTTCTTGTAACGGGATATGACATCATTTTCTTCTGGGTATCCCGGATGATTTTCCAAGGTCTTGAGTTTACCGGCGAGCGTCCGTTCAAAGACGTGCTGATTCACGGCTTAATCCGTGACGAGCAGGGCAGAAAAATGAGTAAATCCCTTGGGAACGGCGTGGACCCGATGGATGTCATCGACAAGTACGGAGCGGATTCCCTGCGCTATTTCCTGGCAACCGGAAGTTCACCGGGACAGGATCTCCGTTTCAGCTATGAAAAAGTGGAATCCACATGGAATTTCGCAAATAAAATTTGGAACGCCTCCCGTTTTGCATTAATGAACATGGACGGCATGACGTATGACGAGCTTGATCTGTCCGGTGAAAAATCAGTTGCTGATAAGTGGATCCTCACAAGACTGAATGAAACGATAGAAGACGTAACACAGCTTGCGGATCGTTATGAATTCGGTGAAGTCGGACGCCACCTGTACAACTTTATCTGGGACGATGTGTGCGACTGGTATATCGAAATGGCGAAGCTTCCGCTGTACGGGGAAGATGAAGCGGCGAAGAAAACAACCCGTTCTGTTCTGGCATACGTGCTTGACCAGACGATGCGTCTTCTTCACCCGTTTATGCCATTCTTAACGGAAGAAATCTGGCAGCACCTTCCTCATGAAGGCGAGTCAATCACGATCAGCTCTTGGCCGGTTCCGGTGCCGGAACATACGGATAAAGAGGCAGCGGCGGATATGAAACTGCTCGTCGAATTAATCCGTTCTGTCCGCAATATCCGGAGCGAAGTCAACACGCCGATGAGCAAGCAGGTTGAGCTTTACATTAAAACATCTACCGAAGACATTGCCGGCCGCCTTGAGAAGAACCGTTCTTACGTTGAACGCTTTACGAATCCGAGCACGCTGAAAATCGGGACGGATATCACTGCGGCAGACAAAGCGATGACAGCGGTCGTCACCGGAGCGGAAGTCATTCTGCCGCTTGAAGGGCTGATTAACATTGATGAGGAGATCGCCCGTCTGCAAAAAGAATTCGACAAGCTGACAAAAGAAGTCGAACGCGTTCAGAAAAAACTCGGCAACGAAGGATTCATTAAAAAAGCTCCTGAACATGTCATTGAAGAAGAACGCGGAAAAGAGAAAGACTACACGGCAAAACGCGAAGCTGTCCGGCAGCGGATTGCAGAGCTGAAAGGCTGATAAAACAGCGGGGCGGTTTCCTAAGAAACCGCCTTGTCGTATAAAAGAGGGGATTTCATTGTTTAATACGTACAAAGAAGCGATCAGCTGGATTCACGGCAGACTCAAGTTCGGCGTTAAGCCGGGCCTTCTCCGTATGGAAAAGCTGATGGAAAAACTGGAACACCCGGAAAAGAACATTCGCGCCATTCATGTGGCGGGCACAAACGGCAAAGGATCGACCGTCGCTTTTATCCGTTCCGTGCTTCAAGAAGCCGGTTATACGGTCGGCACGTTCACATCGCCTTACATTATTACGTTTAATGAGCGTATCAGCGTCAACGGCACGCCGATTTCTGATGAGGAATGGAGAACGCTCGTTAATGACATAAAACCGATAGTCGATGAGCTTGATAAGACCGATGCCGGAACGGTGACAGAATTTGAAATCATTACAGCATGTGCATTTTTATATTTTGCGAAGCGGGCTGATATCGATTTTGTCATTTTTGAAGCGGGGCTCGGCGGCACATTTGATTCAACCAATATTGTGAAACCGCTCCTGTCGGTCATTACAAGTATCGGACATGACCATATGGCCATTTTAGGCAATACCATCGAGGAGATCGCCGGGCAGAAAGCCGGTATCATTAAAAATTCCATTCCGGTCATTACGGGCGTCAATCAGCCGGAAGCACTCGGCGTTATTGAAGCGGAAGCCGAAAAAAAGCAGGCTCCGTATCAGTCACTATATAAAACGTGCAGACTGTTTAATGAAGCGGCGCTTCCGTCCGGTGAAAGCTTTTCGCTGGAAACGGAAACGAAATGCTATGAAAACATTCAAACGTCGCTGATCGGCATTCACCAAAGGCAGAATGCGGCATTGGCGATATTGGCCGCTGAATGGATGAATCGTCTGGGAGCCGCAGTCATTTCTGAAGAAGCAATGCGAAACGGTCTGGAAAAAGCTTCATGGCCGGGCCGGTTTGAACGTCTTCAAAGCCGCCCTTTAGTGTTTGCGGACGGCGCGCATAACGAAGAGGGCGTTGAAACGCTGACAGAAACGATCAGGCAGCGCTTTTCCGATAAAAACGTTCATGTCGTATTCAGCGCATTAAAAGACAAACCGTATCAGGAAATGATTAAAAAGCTTGAAACCGAAGCGGACTCTATTCACTTTGTATCATTTGACTTTCCGCGTGCTTCAAGCGCCGAAGCCCTTTACAATGCAAGCAGTCTTGCGGCTAAGAGCTTCGATGAGAACCCGGACAGTGTGAAAGAATGGATAGAACAAAAAGACGGGGCGGATGATGTCATCATCATTACCGGCTCCTTATATTTTATTTCAGAAATGAGAAAGCGGCTTATCTGACAGCCCCTCGGATGCCCGGCAGACCCTTTTCCGGTTTTGCCGGGTGTTTTTATGCTGAAAATATATTTTCAGCCATTTCAGTCATGGTGTTTTTCTTTGCTATAATCTGAGCCAGATTGATAGTAAAGGTGTGGTCTGAGTGCTTTTGTTTCTGTTTTTTCTCGGCTTGATTTTCGGTTCTTTTTTTTATACAGCAGCGTGCCGTATCCCGCTTCGAATCTCGGTTATTTCGCCGCGTTCAGCCTGTTCGTTTTGCCGCTTGCCGCTCTCCTGGGGGGAACTTGTGCCCGTCGTTTCCTATATTCTGCAAAGAGGCAGATGCAGAAACTGCCGTGCGAAGCTGTCGGTTATGTATCCGGCGGCGGAATGCTGGACGGCGTGTTTATTCACGGCAGCAGGCATTCATTTCGGTTTCTCGAAAGAACTGTTAGTCGCGCTGTTATTTCTGTCTCTGCTCATGATTGTTACCGTGACGGATCTGCAATATATGCTGATTCCTGACAAGGTTCTGCTGTTTTTTCTTCCGCTTTTCATTGCCGGCCGTATGTTTTCTCCGCTGGATTCATGGTATGCAGGGTTTGCCGGAGCCGTTTGCGGATTTTTTCTGCTTGTTTTTATCATGTTTGTCAGTAAAGGAGGCATCGGCGCAGGTGATGTGAAACTGTTTGGGGTGATCGGCCTGACGCTCGGCGTGAAGCTCGTGCTCATTGCATTCTTTCTTTCCGTTATGATCGGAACCGTATACGGTATGTGCGCCGCAGCCCGGGGCAGGCTTGGTAAAAAGCAGCCATTTCCGTTTGCGCCGGCCATCTCAGCCGGGAGCGCTTTGAGTTATTTATACGGTGAAGAGCTGTTTTCGTTTTACATCAAGCTCGCTTCAGGCGGGGCTTGAAAAATTTGGCGAACGTTTTTTGGACAAGACGACAAAAGTCTTGTTCTTTTTTTTTACGCCTATGCTAAAGTGTGAACCATGATCAGTTCAAGGTACGGCCAAGACGAATGCAAGGGGGAAGAGACGTTGAAAAAAAGGAAGAGCAAAAAGCACAGCAAAGCTAAAAACAATGCCCTTAAAGTAACCATTAACGGACAAGAAGAAACGATGTATGGAGAAGAAGATGTGAAAGAAGGCGGGGAGAAAACCGTCACATTTTCAAATTGGGAGGAAACAAAAAAGGCGGAGCAGGAGACCGCCGCATCCCATGAAGATCCGAAAGAAGAAGATTTCAATTGGGATCATGAGAAGAATTCTGAGGTATTTGAAGATGACCCGAAAGTCGTTCCGCCATACCAGAAGAAAAAAACAGGCCCTCATTTTCCGAAAAAAAAGCAGCCGTCTTCTCCAGTTAAAAAAGCGGTCACGACAATTGCCGTTGCGGCTGTTTTAGGCACCGGGCTCGGCCTTGTCGCCTTAAATATGTCGGGAAGTAAAGAAGCCTCCGCTCCTGCATCAGCTGACAAAGGTTCACAAGGGCAGACGGCGAAAGCGGGAGATGTTTCTAAAGACAATTCTGAAACAGCCGGCACAGGAGATGCGGAAACTTCAGAGGGAAACTATAAAACATATGCGGTGCAGGCCGGAAAATTTTCATCAGAAAAAGGAGCGCAAACGCTTGTTGACCAGCTGACTGAAAAAGGATACTCGGCCGTCTCTCTGGCTAAAGAAGACGGATACACATACGTGATCGCCGGGCTTGCAGCGGAAAAAAGCTTATCACAGCAATTGGGTCAGACACTGATAGACCATGATTTTGAGGCTTGGGGCGGAAAAGAGCTCAGCTTTGCGGTCGATTCAGGGCTGGAAGACTCTTTTAAACAGGCATCTGAGCTCTCCGCCAAAGCGATTACCGGCAAAGATCTTTCAAAAACGGAAGTGGCTGAAGCGGCAAAAGCGGCATCCAGCGCAGACGCCGCTGACAAAAAGCAGAAAGAGGCCGTGCTTCAAGCGCTGAAAGAACTGGAAACGTCGGGTTCGGAATCCGGCTGGAAAGCCCAAAAAGAGCTTTTAAGTGTTGTAAAATAGTATCTCATTTCCCGTCATCCGGCGGGATTTTTTATTTTGTCATCAAAAAGTTATTTTTCTGAAATTGTGGTTGCCCGTTTGATTTGGTAGGATAGACAAGTATCTTTTTTTCTTAAGCAAACCCTGAAAGGATGACAATCATGACAAAACGCTTAATACTCGCATCACAATCTCCGCGAAGAAAAGAACTCCTTAATCTTCTTCAGATTCCTTACAGCATTATTGCAAGCCGCACAGAAGAAAAATTAAATCGAAACCTTTCGCCGGAAGAAAACGTCCAATGTTTGGCCGAGCAAAAAGCCGGTGCTGTATTGGCCGAAAATCCCGATGCAGTCGTTATCGGGGCTGACACGATGGTGTGCATAGACGGCGAATGCCTCGGCAAACCGCATGACAGAGAAGAAGCGGCACACATGCTGCGGAGGCTTTCCGGCCGAAGCCATCAAGTCATTACGGCGGTCAGCATTCAGACGCATGACCGGAAAGAAACGTTCTGTGACACGACGGAAGTGACGTTTTGGCCGCTCAGTGAAGACGACATACAGCTCTACATTGAAACAAAAGAACCGATGGATAAAGCAGGTGCATACGGCATCCAAGGAAAAGGCGCGCTTTTAGTGAAAAAAATAGACGGTGATTTTTATTCTGTCGTCGGGCTTCCTGTCGCTAAAACAATGAGAGCCTTGAAAGAATTTAATATAAAAGCTTGATGTTCAAACCGGGAAGGGGAACAAGGAGGGGTTGATCATCCGTGATCTGCCGTTAAAATTAAGAGATTTCCCCGAAAAAGAAAAACCGAGAGAGCGGCTTCTGCACTTCGGAGCCGAACATCTCTCTAACAATGAATTGCTCGCCATCCTGCTGCGGACGGGAACGAAACATGAGTCCGTCATGAACCTCGCTCACCGGCTGCTGCGGACGTTTGACGGGCTGCGACTGTTAAAAGGCGCCTCTGCCCAGGAGCTTTCCAGCATTCCGGGAATCGGCACGGTGAAAGCCGTTCAGATTCTTGCCGCAATTGAGCTGGGGAGCCGCATTCATAAGACATCCGCCGGGGAGCATTGCGTCATCCGCTCTCCGGAAGACGGGGCGAAGTATGTGATGGAGGATATGCGCTTTTTATCCCAGGAGCATTTTGTCTGTTTATATTTAAATACCAAAAATCAAGTCATTCATAAACGCACCGTTTTTATCGGAAGTCTGAATTCATCTATTGTCCACCCGCGGGAGGTGTTTAAAGAAGCTTTCAAACGATCCGCCGCGTCCTTCATTTGCGTTCACAATCATCCTTCAGGAGATCCTACACCGAGCAGGGAAGATATAGAGGTAACCAGGCGGCTTTTTGAGTGCGGAAATTTAATCGGCATCGAGCTGCTGGATCATTTGGTCATTGGTGACAAAAAATTTGTGAGTTTAAAGGAAAAAGGATATTTGTAACACTTTTTTTTTCGTTGATTTAAGATATAATAGATTTTATGAGTTTTTCCCTTTAGGGTATTTTTGCTTTAAGAAAGGAAGATACATACATATGTTCGGAATTGGTACAAGAGACCTTGGTATAGATTTGGGAACCGCGAATACGCTTGTGTTTGTTAAAGGTAAAGGAATCGTAGTGAGAGAGCCGTCTGTCGTTGCTCTGCAAACGGATACGAAGTCCATCGTTGCGGTCGGTAACGATGCGAAAAACATGATCGGAAGAACTCCGGGCAACGTGGTTGCGCTCCGTCCGATGAAAGACGGCGTTATCGCTGACTATGAAACAACTGCGACAATGATGAAATACTACATTAATCAGGCTGTGAAAAATAAAGGATTGTTTGCGAGAAAGCCTTACGTTATGGTATGTGTGCCGTCAGGTATTACGGCCGTTGAAGAACGGGCGGTCATCGACGCGACAAGACAAGCGGGCGCACGTGACGCTTATCCGATTGAAGAACCGTTTGCGGCAGCAATCGGCGCGAATCTTCCGGTATGGGAGCCGACGGGCAGCATGGTCGTTGATATCGGCGGCGGAACAACTGAAGTGGCGATCATTTCTTTAGGCGGCATTGTCACGTCTCAGTCAATCCGCGTAGCCGGTGACGAAATGGATGACTCAATCATCAGCTATATCAGAAAAACATATAATCTGATGATCGGTGACCGTACGGCGGAAGCTATTAAAATGGAAATCGGTTCAGCAGAAACCGGTGAAGAAAATGCGTCAATGGAAATCCGCGGCCGCGATCTTCTGACAGGTCTGCCGAAAACGATCGAAATCACGGGAACGGAAATTGCAAATGCACTGCGTGATACAGTTCTCTCAATCGTTGACGCGGTGAAGAGCACGCTTGAAAAAACACCGCCTGAGCTGGCCGCTGACATTATGGACAGAGGTATTGTATTAACAGGGGGAGGCGCCCTGCTCCGCAATCTCGACAAAGTCATCAGCGACGAAACGAAAATGCCTGTTCTTATCGCTGAAGATCCGCTGGATTGTGTTGCGATCGGCACTGGAAAAGCACTGGAGCATATCCATCTTTTCAAAGGAAAAACAAGATAATCAGGAGTTAAATAGAAGAGGTGTATCACGATGCCGAACAAACGGTTAATGCTATTACTTCTGTGTATTATCATATTGGTGGCTATGATTGGATTCTCGCTGAAGAACGGCCGTAATACCACCTGGCCTGAAAAGCTGATCGGTGATACGACGGGAGTATTTCAAAACATTTTTCACACGCCTGCCGAATATTTTGCAGGGTTCTTCGGGGACATAAAAGACCTGAAAAACACGTACAAGGAAAACGAACGCTTAAGACAAAAGCTGGACGGACAGACACAATATGAAGCGAAGCTCCAAGAACTCAAAGATGAAAACAAGAAGCTGCGTGATGAACTCGGGCATGTCAAATCAATTTCCGACTATGATCCGATTTTAGCGACCGTTATCGCCAGAAACCCTGATCAATGGTACAAGCAGATCATGATCAATAAGGGAACGAAGCAGAAAGTGGCCAAAGACATGGCTGTCACGAACGAAAAGGGTGCGCTGGTCGGGAAGATCAAAAGCAGCGGACTCAACAGTTTCACATCCGCCGTTCAGCTGCTGAGCGATGTTGACCGCAATAACAGAGTGGCCACCAAAATCTCCGGCAAAAAGGGAAGCAAAGGCTACGGTTTAATTGAAGGGTATGATAAAAAGAAACAGACTCTGAAAATGACTATCCTTGAGCCGGATGAAAAACGTGAAGTGAAAAAAGGCGACCTCGTGGAGACATCCGGAACGGGCGGCGTATTTCCTCAAGGGCTGACGGTCGGGGAAGTGACCGATGTAGAATCAGATGCTTACGGCCTGACGAAAATCGCTTACGTGAAACCGGCTGCCGACTTGTACGATCTTGACCATGTCATCGTCGTGAACCGAAGCGTAGCAACAGGGGAGGAAGGATCGTGAAACGTTTCCTTCTCCCTTTGATTATGATTTTGGTCTTTTGTGCGGAAAGCATCTATACCGATCTGGTGCGTTTTCCTTTCGTTTCCGTCGAGCAGCAGGTCGTTCCGCATTTTCTTTTGCTTGCGCTGATTTTTATGTCCGCTTATATCAACCAAAAGCATGCGGTGATCTACGGTTTCATTTTCGGATTTCTTTATGACATCAATTATACGGGTGTTTTAGGCGTTTATATGTTTGGTTTTGCCGGTTTATGCTATCTGGCGGCCAAAGCGTTTAAAGTGCTGCAGACAAACGCCCTGATGGTCATTCTGGTCGCGGTGCTGAGCGTATGTGTGCTTGAATTTTACGTCTACGGCATTCAGACGTTAATCCGCAGCGGCACAATGACGTTTAACGATTTTGTCATTCAGCGGTTCTTGCCGACTGCTTTGCTGAATATTGCGGGGGCCGTTATATTAGTCCTGCCCTTCAGGCTGTTTTATATAAGTCTGAAGAAAGAATTAAGAGATGAGTAAAAAGGATTTTATCTTTTTTTGACGAAAAGAGTATGTTGTTGAGGTGAACATTGATGAAGACCAAAAAGCAGCAATATGTAACAATAAAAGGAACAAAAAACGGCTTAACATTGCATCTGGATGATGCGTGTTCTTTTGATGAGCTTCTCGATGGTCTTCAAAACATGCTGTCGATTGAACAATATACTGATGGCAAAGGCCAAAAAATCAGTGTTCATATTAAACTCGGGCATCGGTATCTGTATCAGGAACAGGCAGAGCAGCTGACTGATCTGATCGCGTCAAAGAAAGATTTAGTCGTGCATTCAATTGACAGTGAAGTCATCGCCAAAGAAGAAGCGCAGCGGATGAAAGAGGAGCAGGAAATTGTTTCTGTTTCCAAAATCGTCCGTTCGGGCCAGGTGCTTCACGTGACGGGAGATTTGCTTTTAATCGGAGATGTGAATCCCGGCGGTACGATCAGAGCCGGAGGAAATATATTTGTTCTCGGTTCATTAAAAGGGATTGCCCACGCGGGTTATAACGGAAATAACCGGGCTGTGATCGCCGCATCCGAAATGATGCCGACACAATTGAGGATCAATCACGTGTTAAATCGCTCCCCAGACCACATTCAAAAAGGGAACGACATGGAATGTGCTTATTTAGATACTGACGGAAATATGGTCATTGAACGCCTTCAGCAATTGGCTCATTTAAGACCTGATCTAACAAGGCTTGAGGGAGGAATGTGAAATTGGGTGAGGCTATCGTAATAACTTCGGGAAAAGGCGGAGTAGGTAAAACAACAACATCTGCAAACCTCGGTACCGCCTTAGCCATTTTAGGGAAGCGCGTCTGTTTGGTAGACACAGATATCGGACTGCGCAACCTTGATGTCGTAATGGGTCTTGAAAACAGAATTATTTACGACTTAGTAGATGTAATTGAAGGCAGATGCAAGACGCATCAAGCGCTTGTCAAAGACAAACGTTTTGATGATCTGCTTCATTTAATGCCGGCTGCCCAGACAAGCGACAAGACGGCTGTTGTCCCTGAGCAGATCAAATCGCTTGTGCAGGAGCTTAAGCAGGAATTTGATTATGTCATTATTGATTGTCCGGCCGGAATTGAACAAGGCTATAAAAATGCCGTCTCCGGAGCTGATAAGGCGATTGTTGTGACGACGCCGGAAATATCAGCGGTGCGGGACGCTGACCGCATTATCGGACTTTTGGAGCAGGAAGATATTGAACCGCCGCGCCTTATCGTGAACCGCATCAGAAATCACCTGGTGAAAAACGGTGACACGATGGATGTGGATGAAGTTGTTCATCATCTGTCTATTGATCTCCTCGGAATCGTTGCTGACGATGATGAAGTGATCAGGGCTTCAAATATCGGCGAACCGATTGCCATGAATTCCAAAAACCGCGCCAGCATTGCGTACCGCAATATCGCCCGGCGCATTTTAGGAGAATCCGTTCCTTTGCAGGTGCTTGAAGAGCAGCAAAAAGGGATGATGGCGAAAATCAAGTCATTTTTCGGCGTGCGTTCATAATATATACCAGAATACAAAGATCTGATGAAGCCCAGCTTATCAGGTCTTTTTTTGTTTTTCTAGAGCGCATATTTGCAATGGACAAGACATAGGATGTACAAACCCAACGATTGCAAAGGATGATGGCGATGAGTCACAGAGCTGATGAAATTAGAAAAAGACTGGCCAAAAGAAGAAAACAGCGGCCTGAATCAAAACGGACTTTCGTTCAAAACGCCCGAACTCAGGATTTTCCCGCGTGGCAGACGGTCAAGGAGCAGGAAAAGCACAAGTTTCTTCCGGACTACGAATATCAAACGGAACACCCGCCCGAATTTAACGGACGGCATCCATTGATCAGCGCTCATTCTATTATTTTAAAATGCCTGCTGGCCGCCTGTCTCGTACTGATCTCCGCTATTGCCTATAAAACTGACAAACAGCCGCTGAGTCAGATCAAACCGGCGATCGCACAAACCTTTCAAAAAGAATTTCAGTTTGCTGCCGTAAGCAATTGGTTCGTATCTTCCTTCGGAAACCCGCTCGCTTTTCTTACGCCGGGAACGAAAAAGAAGGACGGTCAGGTGGCGGTCAGTCAGGATATGGTCGTTCCTGCCGCGGGGAAAATCCAGCAAGACTTTCAAAATAACGGAGAGGGCGTCGTCGTCGAAACCGCCAGCGAAGCCATTGACAGCGTAAAAGAAGGCTACATTATGGAAGTGAGCAAAGATAAAAAAACAGGACTGACGGTGAAGGTGCAGCATGCCGACAATACCAGCAGCATTTACGGCCGGCTAAAAGATGTTAACGTTTCATTGTACGACTTTGTCGATAAAGGGAAAAAGATCGGTTCGATCAAGCTTAACGATAAAAGTAAAGGCCAGTACTATTTCGCGATCCAGGATGGCGATAAATTCATAGATCCGATCCAGGTGATCACTTTTGATGAATAAATGGCTCAGCCTCCTTTTCAAAGTTCATGTCCATCCTTTTCTTTGGATTATCATGGGGCTTGGTCTTATGACGGGGCACATCAAAGCGCTGCTGTGTCTTTTGCTGGTCGTATCCGTTCATGAGCTGGGGCATGCTGCTCTGGCTGTGTTTTTTTCGTGGCGCATAAAACGAATCTTTCTGCTCCCTTTCGGCGGGACGGTTGAGGTGGAGGAGCACGGAAACCGGCCGCTTAAAGAGGAATTCGCGGTCATCCTGGCGGGCCCGCTTCAGCATGTGTGGCTTCAGGCGGCAGCCTGGCTCTTTTTCATGTCAGGTTTTGCAAGTGAGCAGACATTTGAGATGTTTACCTTTTATAATCTCTCCATTCTTTTCATCAATCTTTTGCCGATCTGGCCGCTTGACGGCGGAAAGTTTGTGTTTTTATACTTCTCCAAACAAATGGCTTTTCAAAAAGCGCATCTCCTCAGCCTGCAGACATCGGCCGTTTCCGCGCTTTTGCTCTGCTGCTGGATTGTGCTGGCCGTTCCCCTTCAGGTCAGCGCATGGGTGCTGTTCGTCTTTCTCGCCGCTTCTTTATGGGATGAATACCGGAAGCGGCACTATATTCAGCTGAGGTTTCTTTTGGAGAGATACTACGGCAAAAACCGCGATGTTGCCATGCTGCATCCTTTGACGGTCGCGGCCGATGCCAAAGTAAAGCATGTCATGGCCGAATTCAAACGGGGATGCAAGCACCCCATTATCATTGAAAAAGCCGGCGAAAAGCTCAGCCAGCTCGATGAAAATGAAGTCCTTCATGCGTATTTTGCCGATAAACGGACAGATTCCTCTATGGAAGACCTGCTGCTGCCTTACTAGAAATAGATTGACATATCCTTTTGGTTCTGATATATTTTTTAATGTTATGGATGTAGCACCAATGCTACAACCGCTCGGGACAGGTGATAAGAGCTTTAAAGCCCCCTGTTGCTGGCGAGTCTTAGTCTAATAGGAGGTGCAGAGAATGTACGCAATCATTAAAACAGGCGGAAAACAAATCAAAGTTGAAGAAGGTCAAACTGTTTACATCGAAAAACTTGCTGCTGAAGCAGGTGAAACAGTGACGTTTGAAGACGTATTGTTTGTTGGCGGAGACAGCGTGAAAGTCGGCAACCCAACAGTTGCAGGCGCGACAGTTACAGCTAAAGTTGAAAAACAAGGCCGTGCGAAAAAAATCACTGTTTTCCGTTACAAGCCAAAGAAAAATGTTCATAAAAAACAAGGTCATCGTCAGCCTTATACTAAATTGACAATCGAAAAAATCAACGCGTAAGCATGATTGAGGCAACAATTCGAAGATCCCGGAATGACGGGGGCATTTTGTCCTTTGAAATGACGGGACATGCCGATTTTGCTGAACATGGACGAGATCTCGTATGCGCCGGGGTCACGGCTGTCGTTTTCGGAGCGGTCAATGCGGTTATCGCGCTGGCTCCTCTCGAACCGATTCTTGATATAGGCGAGGACGGGGGTTATTTCTACTTTGAATTCCCTGAAGCCGCTGATCAGGAAGCTTTGCAAAAAGCGCAGCTGCTGATTGAAGGCATGATTGTTTCTCTTGAAACGATCGAGCGGGATTACAGTGAACACTTACGGTTGACTGCAAACCAAATATAGGAGGTGAGTTACATGCTTAGATTAGATCTTCAGTTTTTCGCTTCTAAAAAAGGTGTAGGTTCTACAAAGAACGGACGTGACTCTGAATCTAAACGTTTAGGCGCTAAACGTGCAGACGGTCAATTCGTAACAGGCGGATCTATCCTTTACCGTCAACGCGGAACGAAAATCTACCCAGGTGAAAACGTGGGCCGCGGAGGAGATGACACTCTTTTTGCTAAAATCGACGGAACTGTTAAATTCGAACGTTTCGGCCGTGACCGCAAAAAAGTGAGCGTATATCCTGTAGCTCAATAATGACACAAAAAACTCCGGTCGTTGACTGGAGTTTTTTTTGCAGTAAGCGGAGTAACATCAAGAATGAAAAGCAGAGGATGCGTGAGTGAACCCCGCCTTGAATGAGGACATCAGCTTCCCATACCCACTGGATATGTTCCCCAAGCAGTGATACCAAAAATGTTTCTGCCTGGCATCCGCATTGTATGCGATCCGAAAAAGGAACATGATGAACCAGGAAAAACAAGTGTTTTTTTAACAAAGCCTTCTCTGTTATAATTCATAGTACACACTTATCAAGACTCCTAAAAAGAAATTAAACGATTGGGAGTGCGAAAATGAAGGATGTATCGAAGAAACAAGAAGAACCTGTAAGCGATGCAGCTCTGATCAATGAGCTGATCCAATTAATGGGCCATTTCCGTCATGATTGGATGAATAAGCTGCAGCTGATAAAAGGAAACTTAAGTTTGCAGAAGTATGACAGGGTCGTTGAAATTATTGACGAAATGGTCATAGATGCAAAGCACGAATCAAAGCTCTCAAACCTGAAAACCCCGCACTTGGCGTTTGACTTTCTTACATTTAATTGGAAGTCCCGTTATATGAGGCTCGAATACGAAGTGCTCGGAGAAATTAAAGATTTATCGGCATATGATCAAAAGCTGTCGAACCTGATGAGAAAACTGTTTCATCTGTTCGGTCTGGCGGTAAACAATGAAAGTGAAAATCATCTGACCGTATCGCTGCAGACGGATCACCCTGACAGACAGCTTATTGTATATCTCGATTTTCATGGAACGATTGCAAATGCAGATGTGTTTGATGAATTTCGCAAATCCCGGTATGAGGACTTTGATGTCATGCAATTTGAGCTGACCGGCCATGAATGTGTGGCCGAAATTGGAATGAACTAGCGGTTTTTTACGGTTTAGAACGGAGGATATTATGTTTGTAGATCAGGTGAAAGTATATGTAAAAGGCGGCGACGGCGGTAACGGAATGGTTGCGTTCCGCCGTGAAAAATATGTGCCGAAAGGCGGGCCTGCCGGCGGTGACGGAGGTAATGGAGGCGACGTCGTTTTTGAGGTTGATGAAGGACTGCGCACGCTCATGGACTTCCGGTACCAGCGGCATTTCAAAGCGATACGCGGCGAGCACGGCATGTCTAAAAACCAGCACGGCAGAAATGCGGACGATATGGTTGTTAAAGTTCCGCCCGGCACAGTCGTAACGGATGACGATACAAAACAGGTCATTGCCGATCTGACTGAGCACGGGCAGCGCGCCGTCATCGCAAAAGGCGGACGCGGCGGACGCGGAAATACCCGCTTTGCGACACCGGCCAACCCGGCACCGCAGCTGTCAGAGCACGGAGAGCCCGGAAAAGAGCGCTATATCGTGCTTGAACTGAAAGTGCTTGCAGACGTAGGTCTCGTCGGCTTCCCGAGCGTCGGAAAATCTACGCTTCTGTCTGTCGTTTCATCGGCAAAGCCGAAAATTGCCGATTATCATTTTACAACGCTTGTTCCGAATCTGGGCATGGTGGAAACGGATGACGGAAGAAGCTTCGTCATGGCGGATCTGCCCGGTTTGATTGAAGGAGCGCACGAAGGAGTCGGCTTAGGCCACCAATTTCTCCGCCATATCGAACGGACGCGCGTCATCGTTCACGTCATTGACATGTCAGCGATGGAAGGCCGTGATCCGTATGAGGATTATGTGACCATTAATCAGGAGCTCAGTGAATATAATCTGCGGCTGACGGAGCGTCCGCAAATTATCGTTGCGAATAAAATGGACATGCCCGAAGCGGCTGAAAATCTTAAAGCGTTTAAAGAAAAGCTTCAGGATGATCACCCTGTCTTCCCGATCAGCGCGGTGACGAGAGAAGGGCTCCGCGATCTTCTGTTTGAAGTCGCCAACCAGCTGGAAACAACGCCTGAATTCCCGCTGTATGATGAAGAAGAACTGGCGGAAAACCGCGTAATGTACACGATGGAAGATGAAGAAATTCCATTTAACATTACCCGTGATCCGGACGGTGCGTTTGTGCTTTCAGGTGACAGCCTGGAACGCCTCTTTAAAATGACTGACTTCTCCCGTGACGAATCCGTCAAGCGTTTTGCAAGACAGATGCGCGGTATGGGCGTTGATGAAGCGCTCAGAGAACGCGGTGCTAAAGACGGCGATATCATCCGGCTTCTGGAATTTGAATTTGAATTTATTGATTAAAAAAACGGAGAGCTTGCAATGCAGGCTCTCTGATGTAAAAGGGAGGGGTGCAGGTGAAAGAAGAGACATTTTATTTAGTGCGTGAAGACGTTCTGCCTGATGCGATGCGGAAAACCCTTGAAGTCAAAAAGCTGCTCGACAGAAAAAAGGCTGAATCGGTTGCAGATGCCGTGCAGAAAGTTGATTTAAGCAGAAGCGCTTTTTACAAATACCGAGATGCGGTTTTCCCTTTTTACACGATGGTTAAAGAACAAATAATCACACTTTTCTTTCATTTGGAGGATCGGTCAGGCGCGTTATCCCAGCTTTTGCAGGCGGTGGCTGACTCAGGAAGCAACGTGCTTTCCATTCACCAGACGATTCCGCTTCAGGGCAGGGCGAATGTCACGCTCTCAATCAGTACGTCCGCAATGGAAGAAAACATTCATACGTTAATGAATAAACTGAGAAAATTTGATTTTATAGAAAAAGTTGAGATCTTAGGGTCAGGCGCGTAAGGAGAGAAGAGACATGAAAGTCGGTTATTTAGGGCCAGAAGCCACATTTACACATCTAGCAGTCAGTTCCTGCTTTCAAAACAGCGTGACACAAGCACCTTATCAAACAATACCGGCATGCATGGATGCGGCGGTTGCGGGAGAAGTTGATCTTGCATTTGTTCCTTTGGAAAACGCGCTGGAGGGCTCGGTTAACTTAACGATTGACTACTTGATTCATGAGCAGCCTCTTGCGATCGTGGGGGAAATGACGCTGCCGATTCACCAGCATCTGCTCGTTCACCCTTCGAGAGAAAATGAGTGGAAAAAGCTTGAGAAAATTTATTCTCATTCCCATGCGATTGCGCAATGCCACAAATTTCTTCACCGGCATTTTTCGTCCGTTCCTTATGAGTATGCGAAGTCAACAGGTGCGGCTGCCAAGTATGTCAGTGAGCATTCGGACCTTCCGATCGGCGTGATTGCAAATGAAATGGCCGCCGCTACATACGGATTGAGCATCGTGAAGCGGGATATTCAGGATTATCAGGACAACCACACGAGATTTGTCATTCTTTCGCCTGAAAAAGACGTCTCATTCGAAGTGAATGCGAAACTGTCTTCACGGCCGAAAACGACGATGATGGTAACGCTTCCCCAAGATGACCAATCAGGTGCGCTGCACAGGGTGCTGTCCGCTTTTTCATGGAGAAACCTGAATTTATCAAAGATCGAATCGCGCCCGACAAAAACGGGTCTCGGCAACTATTTCTTTATTATTGATATTGAACAGGCGATGGATCAGGTTCTCATTCCCGGTGCCGTTCAAGAGATGGAAGCCCTCGGCTGCCGGGTCAAGCTTCTGGGAACATATCAATCCTATTCGATATAAAAAAAGCCCTTCAGGGGGCTTTTTTTTAATCTTTTATTAAAATACCCGCGTCGTCCAGCGCTTGGCAGGCTTGGTCAATCCGCTCTTTTGTCGGGGCGCTTAACGTATGGAGGTGCACGCCTCCGGTCAGCTGTGAAAGGTAAGCGGCATTTGTCGAGTTAATGTGATCCATGAATTGTTTGACTTCTTTCCGTGTGCTGACTCTTATGGCGGCGGTTAAATCGCCGTATACGGGGTGTTCAATAATGACGTCCTTTATGGTGACGCCTTCATCGACAATGAGTTCAAGCTCTTCTTCCGTCCGCTCCGGGCCGTGCAGACAGGCGACAATCCGTTCGGCGTTTTTTTCGCCGCCGGCATTCATGCTGATGTATAAGTAGCCTTGGCTCGTCGCGATGATCGGCTCGTTTTTTGCTTTCAAGAGTGATATGTCCTGCACGATCACCTGTCTTGAGACATTTGCTTTTTTGGCCAATTCGCCTCCTGTTAATGGCGAGCCGGCTTCTTTCAGCCAATGAAGCAGCATGTCGCGTCTTTTCTCCCCAGTAAGCTTCGTTCCTTCTGTCAAATTGCTGATTCTCCTTTCTTTTGCTCCCACAGCGCCGTAAATGTATGTATCAGCATATCGAGCTGTTCACATGTTGTTTCGTTTCCGAATGAGATTCGGAAAAACTGCCGCGCTTCCCGTTCGGTTTTTTTCAGCGCCTTCATAGCTGAAGAAGGGCCGTGGCTGCCGGCGGAACATGCGCTCCCGGTTGAGATGCAAATATCGTTACGATTACATTCTAACATAATATATTGTCCTTCAAAGGAGTGAAAAAAACACCCGACAATGTGGGGCAGGCATTCACCGCCGGTTTCTTCCTCTGAAAATGAAATGGGGAGGCCTTGACGCCGAATTTGGTCATACAAATAATTCCTCAGCCTGTCAGCATGCTCACGGTGTTCCTCCATATGTTTCACTGCATACTCCGCAGCAGCGGTAAAAGCGCCGATGGCCGGCACATTCACCGTACCGGGCCTGAACCCGTTTTCATGCACGGTATGCGGATAAACCGGGTTCCAGCTGACACCGGGCCGAATGTAAACAGCCCCGGTGCCTTTCGGGCCGTATACTTTATGACCGGAGACGGAAAGGGCGTCGATTCCCGCCTGATCCGCATCAATCGGCAGTTTGCCGAAACTTTGAACACAATCGCAATGCAGCAAAATGTTTCTCTGGTGAAGAAAAGCGGCCAGACGATTCACAGGCTGGATGAGGCCGGTTTCTGAATTGGCGTGCTGTATGGAAACGAGCCCCGTGTCAGGACGGATATGAGCCGCCAGTATGTCCTCGGTTATAAGTCCGTTCTCGTCGGGATATATGATGGTGACATCAATTCCCCGATCAGCTAAAAACGCCGCAGCATTATGGATCGAATGGTGTTCCATTGCGGTCGTAATAAAATGTTTTTTGTGATCGGGCAGACCGTGCAGCAATGATTGGACGGCCAGGATGTTCGCTTCCGTTCCGCCGCTTGTAAAGTAAATGCCGTCTGCCGCTCCGCCGATCAATTTTCCTGCAGAATGTCTGCAATATTCCAGCATGTCCGCCGCTCTTCCTCCGGCGTCATGAAGGCTGCTTGCATTGCCGTATACCTCTGTGCTGAGATGCTGAAAGACTTTCGCGGCTTCTTTGCTTAAAGGCGCTCCCGCCGCGTAATCAAGATAAATCATACAGCCCGCTCCTATCCGTTTATGTTAAAAAAAGCTTGAGTTTATTTTATCGCTGTGTAAATATAGGTGTCAAGACAGGTGTAAATATAACAGGAGGGTGATGTATGTCTGAAAAAACAATTATCGTCATTGGTTCGGGGACGGCGGCCCTTGCCTGTGCTTCCTCATTTCCTCCGTCATACCAAGTGACCGTCATCACAAAGAGAAACGTAACGAACAGCAATTCGCATTATGCTCAAGGCGGGATTGCTGTTTCATACGCAAAAGATGACTCGATAGAATCCCATGTAAACGATACACTGTATGCGGGATGCGGACACAATGACGTGACAGCCGTGCGGCATTTGCTGAAAAGCGGACAGAGCATGATAAACAGGCTGATAGAAGGCCATTTCCCTTTTGATACGAAGTCGGACGGAACGTTTTGTCTCGGCAGGGAAGGCGCTCATTCCAAAAGGAGGATTCTGCACGCCGGGGGAGATGCGACCGGACGGATGTTGGTTGAGTTTCTGGTTCAGCAGCTGAGGGACGGCATTCGGATCATTGAACACGAGACGGTTGTTGATCTGCTGATTGAACACGGGCGATGCGCAGGCGTTGCCGTAAAGGATGCTTCAGGCGCCGTTTCTTACAGAAGAGCGGATTGTGTAGTGCTTGCATCAGGCGGCTGCGGCAGTCTGTACCAATATCACACAAATGATTCCGCCATAACGGGAGACGGCATCGCTCTTGCCTTCCGCGCTGGAGCTGAGATCACGGATATGGAGTTCACCCAGTTCCACCCGACCCTCCTTGTGAAAAACGGGACTGTTTACGGTCTGATTTCTGAAGCAGTGAGAGGAGAAGGCGGATATTTAGCGGATCGCTTCGGGCGCAGGATCATGGCTGGCAGACACGCGCTAGAAGATTTGGCGCCCCGGGATGTGGTTTCACGGGCGATTTATGAAGAAGTGATGAAAGAAAATCCTGTTTTTATAAATTGCAGCCGAATAGCCGATTTTAAGAAACGTTTTCCGACCATAACAGAAATTTGTCAAACAGCCGGTGTTGATCTTGAAAGCGGAATTCCCGTAGCACCCGGAATGCATTTTTTAATGGGCGGAGTAAAAGCCGATACATGGGGGAAAACGTCCGTGCCTGATTTGTACGCTATAGGCGAGACCGCCTGCACAGGCTTGCACGGGGCGAACCGCCTTGCGAGCAACTCACTGCTGGAAGCGCTGGCAAGCGGGCAACGATGTGCTAAACATATCATTCAAACACCGTTAAACGGAAGATATAAAAAAACCCCGAAGAAATTTGACGTCATCTTAGAAGTGCCGGACACAACGCTTCATGTGCTCCAAGCCAAAATGACAACCGGAGCGGGCATCGTCAGGGAAAAAGAAAACATGCAGGCGCTGGCATCCTGGCTTAACAACGTATCTGTGCGTCATATAAATGTGAAGGAAATCACAATAGAACAAGCCGAGCTATCCTGCCTATGGAAGACTGCGCAACTTGTTGTGACCTCCGCCCTTATTCGGGAAGAAAGCAGGGGAGCTCATTTTCGCGCTGATTTTCCCGGGACGGAGAAAGGGTGGCACGGAAAACAAATCATTCATTCAACATCTGGAACAGTTATCAGAAAAAACGAAAGGATTGGGGAACTATGGACATTCTGCAGCTGAAACAAATGCTGACTCATTTTTTTCAGGAAGATATCGGAACGGGTGATGCGACGTCACAAGCGATTTTTTCTGATCAGCAATGTAAAGCGCGAATCATCGCAAAAACAGATGGCGTGTTTGCCGGAGAAGCCGTTATCCGTGAAGGATGGAAGCTTTTACACGATGATATCCGCATCCGCTCCCTGAAAAAAGACGGAGAACGGATGAAAAAAGGAGACGTGCTCGCTGAAATGGAAGGCCAGGCGGCGGCTCTTCTTACGGGGGAGCGGGTCATTCTGAATCTCTTACAAAGAATGTCAGGCATTGCGACAATGACGGATGAGGCCAAAAGGCGTCTTGATGATCCGTCCATTAAGATTTGTGATACGAGAAAAACGACACCCGGGCTCAGAATGCTGGAAAAATACGCCGTTCGGGTCGGAGGCGGCTTTAATCATCGCTTCGGCTTATATGACGGCATCATGATAAAAGATAATCATATTGCCGCCTGCGGATCGATAAAAGCGGCCGTGGAGCGCGCAAGAAAAACGGCGGGACAGATGCTTGCGGTGGAAGTCGAAATCGAATCGGAACAGCAGCTGCTCGAGGCAATAGAAGCGGGCGCAGATGTTATTATGTTTGACAACTGTCCGCCTGAGTCCGTCCGGCGTTTTGCAGGCATGACACCGGGCCATATCAAAACGGAAGCATCCGGAGGCATAACGCTCGACACATTGCCCGCTTATAAAGGAACGGGCGTCCAATATATTTCACTCGGATTTCTGACTCATTCAGTAAAAAGCGCCGACATCAGTATGGATGTTGAGGCTGCGGAACAGGGGGATTTTTAAGATGTCTATTTTTGACGTGTTAACTGCATCAGCCGAAATGATGCCGAGCTATTATAAAGACATGAGCACCGGAGAAATGGAGAAGCGGGTCGCCGCCATTAAACGGGATTTCGGAAAGCGCCTGTTCATTCCGGGCCATCACTATCAAAAAGACGAAGTGATACAATTCGCCGATACGGCAGGTGACTCCCTGCAGCTTGCTCAAGTGGCAGAAAAAAATAAAGAGGCGGAATATATTGTGTTTTGCGGCGTGCATTTTATGGCGGAAACCGCTGATATGCTGACTGATGATAACCAAACCGTCATTTTGCCCGACATGCGCGCCGGATGCTCGATGGCTGATATGGCAGATATTCAGCAGACGGACAAAGCATGGCAAGAGCTTCAAGAACTGTACGGTAACACCATCATTCCGTTAACATATGTTAACTCGACGGCGGAAATTAAAGCATTCGTCGGACGGCACGGGGGAGCGACCGTCACCTCTTCGAATGCCCGGAGTGTGCTGAAATGGGCTTTTAAACAAAAAGAGAGAATTTTATTTTTGCCGGATCAGCATTTAGGCAGAAATACGGCCTATGACCTCGGCATTCCGCTGACAGAAATGGCTGTATGGGACCCGGTGCAGAACCGATTGCTTACTGACCATCCGGAAAACATTAAGGTTATCCTTTGGAAAGGGCATTGCTCCGTACACGAAAAGTTTACAGCGGAAAATATTTCTCAGCTGCGGCAGCGGGATTCCGGCATCCGCATTATTGTTCATCCGGAATGTTCGCGGGAAGTGGTCTCGCTCAGTGACGACAGCGGGTCTACCAAATACATTATTGATACGATCGAACAGGCTGAACCGGGAAGCAAATGGGCGATCGGAACGGAAATGAATCTTGTTCAGCGCCTCATTCAATCGCATCCGGATAAACAGATTGAATCATTGAATCCCGATATGTGTCCGTGTCTGACAATGAACAGAATCGATCTGCCGCATTTATTGTGGTCGCTTGAGCAGCTTGAAAAAGGCGAGCTGAAGGGTGTCATTAAAGTTCCGGAAGCGGTTCGGACAGAAGCGCTTCGTGCTTTGAACAGAATGCTGAGTCATACGTAATTATAAAAATTTCCCCTCCTTCCCAAATTTTTTATCATCATGCCCAGTCCATCGGCATATAGTGTGAAGAAACGTATTGTAATGACAAATGTACCGTTCACGTTTTGTGCATAGGAGGGGAAAACGTTGAAAATTCATATCGTTCAAAAAGGCGATTCGCTCTGGAAAATAGCTGAAAAATACGGAGTTGATCTTGAAGAGTTAAAAAAACTGAATCATCAGCTTAGCAATCCAGACTTAATTATGCCTGGAATGAAGATAAAGGTGCCTTCAGAAGCCGTTCCGGTCAGAAAAGAACCTAAGGCCGGCTTCGGAACGTCTGCGCATAAGCATGAGCATCCATATGCCAAAGAAAAACCGAAATCAGTTGTGGACATTGAAGACACCATATCGGAAGAACCAAAGCCGTCGATTCCGTATGTGCCGCCAATCCCTGAAAAGCATGAAAATGTGCTGCCGGAAGCTGATATGAACCAATATTACCCGTCCAATCAGCTGTTTCAGCCGTGGTCGCCTCCTAAGCCGGAGGAACCGGTGACACATTTTGTCGAGCCGAAAGAAAAAGAGCATGACAATAACATTCCACAACAGGAGGAAATGATCAACATGGAAAACGCGAATTACCCGAATATGCCAAAGGCGCCTGAAGCCGGAAAGATGGAAGAAGAAAACGCCGCTTATCATCTGCCGAACATGCCAAACATTCCGAATGTCCCGTTTCCGAATATGCCGGCCGTTGAACCGCCTTTTATGCATTACCCGATGCCGTGCATGCCTTGTCCTTGTCCGGTTCCGGTGACACCGATGCTGCCGGGTTCGGGACTATGCCACCCTTGCTTCCCGGTAGGCGGAGGTTTCGGCGGTTTTGGAGGAGGTTTTGGAGGCTTTCCGGTCATGCCGATGCCGTTACCGTACGGATTCCATCATCCGGGATTTGGGCCGCATGCGGGTTACGGTGAATATGAAAATCAGGCCCATGAAAATGCAGAGCATTATGATGGTTCTGCATCTGGTTTCGGCGGTGCTCCTTACGGTCAAATGCCGTATTACGGCGGATATTCGTCACATTACGCACACGCCCCTCATCATGATGGAAAATATAAGGATGATGATTGCGGCTGCCATGATTCACATCACCACCACCATCATCACCACGGTTCACATCATCATGGTTCACATCACCATCACGCAAATATGCCTGTGCAGCCATATCCGAATATGGGTGCAAACGCAGGACATTTTATGCCTTACGGCGGAGCAAATCCCAATGTCGCGCCGAATCAGCCGAGTCCAAATCAAGTATTCGGACGGCCGGAGGAAGAAGAAGATTAATGTTTCGGGACGATGTATGTCGTTCCTTTTTTTATGTCCAACTGAGGAATGGACATAACTGACAAGCTTAAACCCGCCGCCCGCCGCACATCCTAAACATGAGCGGAAAACGCTCAAACAGCGATGAATCCACGGGGGGTTTTTCCATTGGGTAAAAAACTGATGACGATCGCGGGCGTTTTAGCCGTGACGGCAAGCTTAACGGCATGCGGAGCAAATAATGCCATGAATGACGGACGCTACAATCAGTCAACACGTCCGGTCGGATATTATTCGAATGATAATGGTAATGGCAGAGGCCAGTACGGAATGGACCATCAAGGACCAGTTTCTGAAATGATGGAAAACCGAAACGGCCGTCATAATACGACAAATGTGTCCGACCAGTACGCCCCTAATGACGGGGTTCCGTTAACGACGGACGGCACATATAACGGCCGAAATGTCAATACGCCGCCGGCAGCAATGTCTTATAATGGGTATGACAACGCCGAAAACATCAGGTTGGCGGCAAAAGTTGCAAACCGCGTGAAAAAAGTAAAAGGCGTACAGGATAGTCAGGTCATCGTGACTGACACGAGAGTCGTCATTGCCGTCAGAACAAATCATCCTTTTACGAAAAATGATGATAAACATGTCAAACATGCGGCCAAAAAATTCGCGGACGGCCGTACAATTCAAGTGTTTACCGACAACGCTACTTTTACAAAGCTGCAAGACATGAACAGAAACAGCCGTTAAACGGACTGCCGGATGATTTCATCCGGCAGTATTTTTATGGATAAAGCTTCATCATTTCTTTACATATTCTTAAAACGCTCTTTATATTGCGGTGTTAACATAAAAGTAATAAAACGTAACGGAGGGGCCGGGATGAAAAAAACGGAGCATGACAAAAGCCGCGGAACAAAAACTGTGTATCTGACCGTAAGGGGATACCGGCTCAAACTGACGCCCGGACAAATGAAACTGATTTCAGCCGGCCGGGCATAATCATCGGGGCAGCCCTCATTTAGAGAGCTGCTTTTTTTCGGCTGAAACAGACAAATGAAAGAAAACGATTAAGCACCGGCATCTTTGGTCAAACTAGCATCAAGAGTTTGATTGAATAAAGAGGTGTTATTGGTGAAACGAATTTGCGGTGCTCGTCTATTGTTTATGCTTATCTTATCAGCTGCAGTCCTGATTTGCGGAGGAAAAGGCGCATACGGGGCGGAGGTCGAGCATTACGGGCCGCTTCGGGTGCATGTCCAGCTGGAAAAGGTCTATCTTGACGGTGATGTCGGCATTGAACATACGGATGAAACCGTTTTAGCGATGGAGGATTTTTGGGCCGCATATGCCGGCTGGACGCTCGTTGAGCAGAAAAAAGGCTTCGTCCTTTTCCGTAAGCATGTTGATGATATTTCTCCGCTCAGTAAGGTTAACGGTTATATCGGCGTCACGGACGGAGGCGTCATCTCCACTTTTCACGGCCGTCCCGGATCGCTGGCCGAGCCGATTCAGTCTTTCTTCCAGATTGATATAGAAAGGCTGGAAAGCCGATTGCAAAAGCACTTGGAACACGGCATACCGTACAGAACAAAAGCGGAGTTTGAGAGCGTGATCGATCATATTAAGACTTACAGCGGCTGACTTTGACGCAAGACATGTGACACATGTCTTTTTTTTCTGAATGGAAGGTGTCAAAGCGAACATACGTTAACTTTTCTATAAGACTTTGGCTGTTTTTGTGTTACAATGATAAGCAGTCAAAGAGGTGAATAGGTGTGATTGAATTCTTGAAGGGGACGATTGATTACGTATCTCCCCAATACATCGTGATTGAAAACGGCGGAATCGGCTATCAGGTCTTCACTCCGAATCCGTTTATTTATAAGGTAAGCAATCAAGAGACCATTTTTACGTATCATCATATAAAAGAAGACGCCTTTTCTTTGTACGGTTTTTCAACCCGGGAAGAAAAAGCGCTTTTCACAAAGCTGCTGAACGTCACCGGCATCGGGCCTAAAGGGGCGCTCGCCATCCTCGGTTCCGGTGATCCCGGAGCCGTCATCGAAGCGATCGAACAGGAAGACGAAGCCTTTTTGGTGAAATTTCCGGGTGTGGGCAAAAAAACGGCGCGGCAGATTATTCTTGATTTGAAAGGCAAACTGGCCGACGTCGTTCCTGAAATGATTGACAACCTGTTCAATCATGAAGCGCGCATTGAAAAACAAGAGGCTGAAACGGCGCTTGACGAGGCGCTTGAAGCGCTCCGGGTTCTCGGCTACGCCGAAAAAGAAATTAAAAAAGTGCTTCCTCACTTAAAAGAGGAAACGGCGCTTTCAACAGATCAATATGTGAAAAAAGCATTGCAAAAATTATTAAAGTAAGGTGATGTTCATGGATGAACGGCTCGTTTCAAGTGAAGCAGACAGCCATGAATCAATAATCGAGCAAAGCCTCAGGCCGCAGAATCTCGCCCAGTATATCGGCCAAAAGAAGGTGAAAGAAAATCTGCGCGTGTTTATCGATGCGGCGAAAATGAGGCAGGAAACGCTGGACCACGTTCTTTTATACGGGCCTCCGGGTCTCGGGAAAACAACGCTTGCGTCTATCGTGGCCAATGAGATGGGTGTGGAGATGCGGACGACGTCAGGCCCCGCCATCGAAAGACCGGGAGATTTGGCAGCCATTTTGACGGCGCTCGAACCAGGGGATGTGCTGTTTATTGACGAAATTCACAGGCTGAACCGCTCAATTGAGGAAGTGCTGTACCCGGCGATGGAGGATTTCTGCCTTGATATCGTCATCGGAAAAGGCCCGTCCGCCCGCTCCGTCCGTCTCGACCTTCCCCCTTTTACGCTTGTAGGAGCGACGACAAGGGTCGGATTATTGACCGCACCGCTCAGAGACCGGTTCGGGGTGCTGTCGCGCCTTGAATACTATACGCAGGAAGAGCTGACAGATATCGTGTCAAGAACGGCTGACGTTTTTGAAGTGGATATCGAAGAAGCCCCGGCTCTGGAAATCGCCAGACGGTCAAGGGGAACGCCGCGGGTTGCAAACCGGCTTCTCAGAAGGGTGAGGGATTTTGCCCAGGTGCTCGGCGACAGCCGCATCACGGAAGAAATCGCTCACGACGCGCTCGAACGTCTTCAAGTCGATGCGCTCGGCCTTGACCATATCGACCATAAGCTGCTGATGGGCATGATCGAAAAATTCAGCGGCGGTCCCGTCGGCCTTGATACGATTTCCGCGACAATCGGCGAAGAACCGCATACAATAGAGGATGTGTACGAACCGTATCTGCTGCAGATCGGATTTCTCCAGAGGACGCCGAGGGGACGGGTCGTGACTCCGGCTGTGTATGAACATTTTCGATTGGAGGCGCCCGCCCGTGACTGACTTTCCGAAGGTTCTCATGGTTCTCGGTGCCGTTTTGCTTATTGCCGGCGCAGTCTGGCACTTTGTCGGAAGGCTGCCCGGAGATATTTTCGTTAAGAAGGGAAATGTTACATTTTTCTTTCCCGTTGCCACTTGTATTGTGATCAGTGTGATACTATCCATTCTGCTTAATTTTTTCGGCAGAATGAAATAACAATAGACAGAATAAAGGTGAAATGATGAAAGTCGATTTATTTGATTTTGAACTGCCTGAACGCCTCATTGCCCAAGTGCCGCTGAAAGAGCGTGACGCATCGCGGCTGATGGTGCTCGACAAACAGACGGGCGGGCTGACGGACAGTTCATTTAAAGAGATTGTAAGCTTTTTTAATGAAGGGGATTGCCTCGTCTTGAACAATACCCGTGTGCTGCCTGCAAGATTATTCGGCACAAAAGAAGATACGGGGGCGAAAGTGGAGCTTCTGTTATTAAAACAGGAAGAAAATGATACATGGGAAACGCTCGTAAAGCCGGCGAAACGCGTAAAAAAAGGAACGGTCCTGACATTCGGCGACGGCCGGCTGACAGCGGTCTGCACGGAGGAGCTTGATCACGGAGGCAGAAAAATAGAATTCCGGTATGACGGGATTTTTTACGAAGTGCTTGAATCACTCGGTGAAATGCCGCTGCCTCCTTATATTAAAGAGCAGCTTGATGATAAAGAACGGTATCAGACCGTCTTTTCAAAAGAAATCGGATCTGCCGCAGCTCCGACGGCCGGACTTCATTTTACGGAAGAGATTCTGGACGAGCTGAAGCAAAAGGGTGTGCGGATTGAATTTATCACACTTCATGTGGGACTCGGCACATTCCGCCCGGTCAGTGCGGATGATGTGGAAGAGCATAACATGCACGCGGAATTTTATGAAATGACGGAAGAAACCGCCGCCTCTTTAAACGAGGTCAGAAAGGCGGGAGGGCGCATCGTGTCGGTCGGGACGACATCAACGCGCACCCTGGAAACCATTGCCGGCGAGCATGACGGCGTATTTACAGCTTCAAGCGGCTGGACGTCCATCTTCATTTATCCGGGATATGAATTTAAAGCGATTGACGGCATGATCACCAATTTTCATCTGCCGAAATCTTCCCTTATCATGCTCGTTTCTGCGCTTGCCGGCAGAGAGCATGTTCTTTCCGCCTACCGTCATGCGGTAGAAGAGGAATATCGTTTCTTCAGCTTTGGCGACGCCATGCTGATTATCTAATTTGAATGACAGGAGGCCTCATACAAAGTGGCTGAACAACCGATACGTTATGAATTTATAAAGGAATGCAAACAAACGGGAGCGCGCCTGGGCAGAGTCCATACGCCCCACGGCTCCTTTGAGACGCCTGTATTTATGCCGGTCGGCACGCTTGCTACGGTAAAGACGATGTCTCCGGACGAGCTGAAATCTATGGATGCGGGCATTATTTTAAGCAATACGTACCATTTATGGCTCCGTCCGGGACACGACATTGTAAAAGAAGCGGGCGGGCTTCATAAGTTTATGAACTGGGACCGCGCGATTTTAACGGATTCCGGCGGTTTTCAGGTCTTTTCATTGAGCAAGTTTCGTAATATAGAAGAAGAAGGCGTTCATTTCCGCAATCACTTAAACGGAGACAAACTGTTTTTATCTCCGGAAAAAGCGATGGAAATTCAAAACGCCCTCGGCTCTGATATCATGATGGCGTTTGATGAGTGTCCGCCGTATCCGGCAGAGTATGATTACATGAAACGCTCTGTGGAACGCACCAGCCGCTGGGCGGAACGCTGCCTGGAGGCGCACGGGCGCTCAGATGAGCAGGGGCTGTTCGGAATCGTACAGGGCGGAGAATACGAAGATCTGCGGACACAAAGTGCAAAAGACTTGGTTTCGCTTGATTTTCCGGGTTATGCCATAGGCGGATTATCTGTCGGCGAGCCGAAGCACGTCATGAACCGAGTGCTTGAGTTTACAACTCCGCTTTTACCGAAGGACAAGCCGAGATATTTAATGGGTGTGGGTTCACCGGATGCCTTAATTGACGGCGCCATCCGCGGCGTGGATATGTTTGACTGCGTACTGCCGACCCGGATTGCCCGAAACGGCACGGTGTTTACGAATGAAGGGCGTCTGAACATGAAAAACGCCAAATATGAGCGTGATTTCCGTCCGATTGACGAAGAGTGCAGCTGCCATACATGCCAAAATTACTCCCGCGCTTACATCAGACATTTGATCCGCTGTAATGAAACGTTTGGAATTCGATTAACAACTTACCATAACCTTCATTTTCTGTTACACTTAATGGAGCAGGTCAGACAAGCCATCCGGGAGGATCGTCTTGGTGATTTCCGAGAAGAGTTCTTTGAGCGTTACGGCTATAATAAGCCAAATGCGAAAAGCTTCTAAATAAAACCATTCTTGAAAGGAGGGAAACAGATGGGTACTTTAGGCACAATCGTTCCTATTATTTTAATGTTTGCAGTGCTTTATTTCCTGCTCATCCGTCCGCAGCAAAAGCAGCAGAAGGCCGTACGCCAGATGCAGGAAGAGCTGAAAAAAGGGGATACAGTGGTGACAATCGGAGGATTGCACGGCACTGTTGATTCAATTGATGAAAGCAAGGTCGTCATTAAAACAGGTGATAACACCCGTTTAACATTTGACCGCCGTGCAATCAGAGAAGCTTCCGCTGAATAACAGCGAAGCTCATACATACAAAAAAAAGAGCGGAGAATCCGCTCTTTTTTTATTACGCTGATCTGCTTCCTTTCAAATTCACTCCGAAAATGCCGCCCAGCATGCTGACTCCCAAAAAGCCGAGATGAAACAAAAGCTGACCGGATGTAAACGTTTTTCCGAACCCTAAATATTGAAACAGCAAGATGATTAATGAAAAACAGACGGCGGTTAAAGCCCCGATCATCCAGCCTTTTTCCTTCGCTTTGCCGCCCGATATAAAACCGCCCGCAAATAAAGAAAGAAAGGAAAGCGCGGTGATCAGCCAGCTGAAAGATGATTCTTCCATTGAGGTAACCGTCAGTAAAAGCGAAATCGCCAAACTCGTAAGAAGCATCACCGCAAAGATAGCCACTAAGCCATACAAGACGCCTCTTCCCACTTGTTTCGTTTCTTCCATTTTTATCTCCTCTCCGCCCCTGCGGCCTGATATATGACAAGCCGGAGCCCGTCTTTTTCTAAATGTATTCTCTGAATGTTCGAATTAGACGTAAATGCATGATGTTCAGCCCGTTTCTTACATAATTCAGAGCCGATGGCAAATGCTATGACCGTTGGAGGTGCGATATGGAAGATATTATCATTATTACGTTTCGTACGATTGTGCTTTATTTTATCATTCTTGTGATTTTCAGACTGATGGGAAAACGGGAAATCGGAGAACTGAGCATTTTAGACCTTGTCGTCTCCATTATGATTGCCGAGATTGCCGTATTGGCAATTGAAAATGTAAAAGATAAGCTTTTGCATACAATTGTGCCGATTGTCGTTTTAATGATTATTCAAGTAAGCCTTGCTTTTATTTCGCTCAAAAGCCAAAAAATACGGCAGCTGCTTGACGGAAAACCCACCATTATTATAAAACAGGGAAAAATTGATGAACGGGCGATGAGATCGCAGCGCTACAATTTTGACGATCTTCTTATGCAGCTGAGGGAGAATAACATCGATAGAATCTCTGACGTGTCATACGCCATTTTGGAGTCTTCGGGCAAACTGTCGATCGTCAAAAAGAAAACTAATAAGGATAAGCAGATGGAAACATCGCTTATCGTTGACGGGGTCATTCAGAACGAGCATCTGGACAGAATCGGGAAAGATAAACACTGGCTCGAAAAAAGTTTAGCAAAAAGAGGATATCGCGATCTTTCGGTTATATCATTCTGCACGTTTACGGACGGCGCTTTTTTTATTGATCTTAAAGATGAAAAAGGGGAGCCATAAATCGGTTTTACCGCGTCACGAACTTGCCGATGACCGGAATCCGGATCAGCTCTTCCCTTTTAATCAGCCTGAATAACAGAAGAAGCGCAATGTACAAAATCGCGGTCATTGCAATCCAGCCTGTGAGATTAACAGCCTCTGACCCTGAAAAATGAACGGCGTGCTTGATGATGCGGCTGACATAACCGCAAATGAATATAACGGCAAAACAGAGCGCGTATTCTTTTATTTTAATGCTGATCGGAAGCACCTTGCTTACGGTGGCCGCATGCAGCAGGGTGACAAGGACCATCCCCGTTACAATCGCAAGTGCGGCGCCCATGATGCCCAATGAAGGCCTGGTCGCCAAAACAAAAATCAGGCCGGTTTTGACAGCGGCGCCGATAAAACTGTTCATCATGGCGGCCCCGGCTAAATTGAGAGCCTGCAGCACCGCCTGAAGGGGCCCCTGAAAATAGTAAAGCAGAAAAAACGGCGCCATCACTTTAACAAATACCGCTGCATTAGTTGATCCGTACATGACGGACATCAGTTCATCAGCGAAAGAGAATAAAATAACCACCGAAATGCCTCCGCTTAAAAGACACAGCCTCATCGCCTGTTCCAGACGGTATTCGACAACTTGCAGCTTTTTTTGCTCCATTCCTTCACTGATCGCAGGAACAAGCGCCGTTGACAGAGAATAGGTTATAAAGCTGGGCAGCGTCAAAACCGTCATGGCAAATCCGGTCAGCTCCCCGTACTGGCTGGTGGCGGCAGCGGTGGCCACTCCTGCAATCGCAAGGCTTTGCGCGACGACAATAGGTTCAAAAAACCAAGATAAATTTCCGATGAAGCGGCTTCCGGTTGTCGGGAGCGACACGCTCATCAGCTGGCGGAAGGTTTCTTTTCCATTTGCAATCGACTTGAAAAATTGTTTTCTGATTCTGATTGTTTTATTTGCTTTAAAACAAATGAATAAATAAATAAGAGAGGCAAGCTCCCCGATGACAGACGAAATCATAGCTCCGGCTGCGGCATATTCAATCCCATACGGCAGAAACACCGTCGTGCAGACTGCGACAAGTGAAATCCGCACGATCTGCTCAAGCACTTGGGAAAACGCCAGCGGGTTCATATTCTGCCTGCCCTGAAAGTAACCGCGCAGCACGCTGGAGATCGCGATAATCGGCACGACGGGCGTAATCGCCAGAAGCGGGTAAACCGTGCGCTGATCCGTCAGCATCGTTTCGGACATAATCGGCGCAAAGCATAAAAACAGCGGCGTGAAGATGAGACTTAATATCCCGGTGACGGTAAGCGACATCACTAAAATGTGTTTCATTTTCTGCCGGTCCCCCCGCGCGCTTGCTTCAGCGACAAGTTTGCTGATGGCAACGGGGAGGCCGAATTGAGTCAAAGTGGTGGCCAAAAAAAATGTCGGGGCAGCCATCATGTATAAACCGACCCCTTCTTCACCGATAAACCGGGCGATAACCACCCGGTTGACAAAGCCGAGCATTCTCGTAATCATCCCGGCTGCGATGAGAATAAGAGTGCCTCTTAAAAAAGTCTGTTTTGCCATTTTATAAACCCCTGCCTTCTCAAACTACCTGGAATCATATACAATAAAGATATGCGCCGATGTCGTCCGAGCATGACAAGTCTTCGAGAAAAATGGAAAAAGGAGCGAGCGCCCAGTGGAGAAACATCCCGCCGAAATATACAAAGATCATTTGCGGCCTTTTTTGTACAGTAAACTTGAAGAGTTCAAAATCCTCGGATACGATGATGTTGAGCACGAGAGTTTATGGTCATACTTAATACATAAAAAGTGGAAACAGAAAAAGGAACTGCCGCTGCATGAATTGGCCGGTCATATTTTATCAGTTAAAATTGGCGATTTTATGAACTATGCAACCGTTGAAGCTTTTAAGTCGTCTAATTGGCTGGAAAGCGATGAGGGTCAGGAAGCTTTAGATGAACTGCTGAGATAATGATTTGACGGCATAGGTTTAAGGAGGAAATACATAATGAAAAAAGGACGCTTGATTGCGTTTTTCCTGATCGTATTATTGATCGGCACAGGGCTGGGGTATTTTACAAAACCGGCTGCCAATAATATTACGTTAGGATTGGATTTACGCGGCGGGTTTGAAGTTCTGTACGATGTGCAGCCCGTCAAAAAAGGCGATAAAATCACAAAAGACGTGCTCGTCAGCACGGTGCAGGCGCTGAACCGCCGGGCTAACGTTCTCGGCGTAAGCGAGCCGAACATTCAGATTGAAGGAAATAACCGCATCCGCGTTCAGCTGGCGGGCGTCACGAATCAGAACAGGGCGCGCGAAATTCTGTCAACGGAAGCGCAGCTCTCGTTCAGGGATACGAATGATAAAGAGCTGTTAAACGGCTCTGATCTCGTGGAAAACGGCGCGAAGCAAACCTTTGATCCGACGACGAACGAACCGATTGTCAGCGTTAAGCTGAAGGATGCGGATAAGTTCGGAGAAGTGACGAAAAAAGTCAAGAAAATGGCGCCTAATAATCAGCTTGTGATCTGGCTTGATTACCAAAAAGGCGATTCATTTAAAAAAGAAGTCGGCAAAAAACATCCGAAATATGTATCCGCTCCGAATGTGAGCCAGGAACTAAATACAAAGGATGTCACGATTGAAGGCCAGTTCACCGTTCAAAAAGCGAAGGACTTGGCCAATATTTTAAACGCGGGCGCGCTGCCTGTGAAACTGACCGAAAAATACTCTACTTCCGTAGGGGCGCAATTTGGACAGCAGGCTTTGCATGATACGGTAGAGGCCGGCATCATCGGTATTGCAATTGTTTTCTTATTTATGCTGCTTTATTACAGACTGCCTGGACTCATAGCGGTAATTACGCTTTCTGTATACGTGTATATTACGCTTCAAGTGTTTGACTGGATGCAGGCGGTGCTGACGCTTCCGGGTATTGCGGCGCTCATTTTGGGTGTCGGGATGGCGGTTGACGCCAACATCATCACCTATGAACGGATAAAAGAAGAACTGAAACTCGGCAAATCCGTCCGCTCAGCTTTCCGTTCAGGGAACAGACGGTCATTCGCGACGATTTTCGATGCGAACATCACAACGATCATCGCAGCGGTCGTGCTCTTTATTTTCGGGACAAGCTCTGTAAAAGGGTTTGCGACGATGCTGATTCTGTCAATTCTGACAAGCTTTATTACAGCTGTCTTCCTTTCAAGATTCCTGCTCTCTCTTCTCGTGGAAAGCAGATGGCTTGACCGGAAAAAAGGCTGGTTCGGCGTCAAGAAAAAACATATTATGGACATTCAAAAAACGGATGAAAATACTGAACCGCATACGGCATTCCAAAAATGGGATTTCACGAGCAAGCGAAAATATTTCTTTATTTTCTCAAGCGCTGTAACCATTGCGGGAATTATCATCTTACTGGTCTTTAAACTCAACCTGGGAATTGATTTTGCAAGCGGCGCACGGATTGACGTGCAGAGCAATCATTCTTTGACGGCGCAGCAGGTTGAAAAAGATTTTGATTCTCTCGGCATGGAGCCGGAAAACATCGTGCTTTCTGGTAAAGAGAACCATGTTGCCGCGGCCCGGTTTGTCGGAGAGCCGTCTAAAGAAAAAATCGCTGAAATCAAAACGTACTTTAAGGACAAATACGGATCTGAACCGAACGTCAGCACGGTATCGCCGACAGTCGGAAAAGAACTGGCCCGTAATGCTTTATATGCTGTCGCCATTGCATCAATCGGCATCATTATTTACGTGTCAATCCGTTTCGAGTACAGAATGGCAATCGCCGCAATTGTATCCCTGCTGTATGACGCTTTCTTTATCGTCGCGTTTTTCAGCATTACCAGGCTGGAGGTCGATGTCACCTTTATCGCCGCTGTACTCACCATAATCGGTTACTCGATAAATGATACGATCGTTACATTTGACCGGATACGTGAGCAGATGAAAAAACGTAAGCCGAAGTCATTTGCCGATCTGGAACATATCGTGAATCTGAGCTTGCAGCAAACCTTTACACGTTCGATCAATACGGTCTTGACCGTTGTGATTGTTGTCATCGTGCTGCTCATTTTGGGCTCATCGTCAATTACAAACTTCTCCGTCGCTTTATTAGTCGGTTTATTGACGGGCGTTTATTCCTCTCTTTACATCGCCGCGCAGCTGTGGCTTGTATGGAAAGGAAAAGAATTTAAAGGGAAAAAATCAATCGAAGAGTAAAATGGGAACAGGCTGTCTTGCAGAAGGCAGCCTGTTTTTTCAGGCCGCATTGAACTTAAAACCTGCATTTGCTATAATGACATACGCTTACATAATCAATCATCATTGTAAAAACATGTAGGAGGGTTCTTATGAACGTTCGTGAGTCGGAGCTTCCGGGCATCGGCCAGAAAGTAGAAGTCATTACGAAAAATCACGATAAAATCAGTATTATTCTTCATGATGACGGCAGAAAAGAGCTCTATTACTTCGATGAGAATGATCATGACGAATGCTTGGCATCCGTTGAATTTAACGACGAAGAGGCGAGGCAGATTTCCGCTATTTTAGGCGGGATGACGTATAAGCCGAAAGCGCTGGAATCTGTGGAAGTCGCGCTTGATGGCCTCGTCATTGAGTGGTTTAAAGCCGAATCTCATGCACCGGCTGTCAGCCGTACAATCGGAGATTTGGATATCAAGAAACATTACAACGTCCAGATTATTGCGATCGTAAAGAAAAATCGGCAAAAACAGCTGAGCCCCGGCATTGATACCGTAATTGAAGAAGGGGACACCCTCGTCATATCGGGAGAAAGAAGCGGACTGAAAAAGCTGGTCCGCGAGCAGTTAACGGCCCGGATTTCCTGAGACCGGGGTTTACTCCCGGGAAAATGGGGGAAAAGATAAGAGTGAACGATTGGGGGCAGACGCATGAATAAACAATGGACTATTATATTCGCATTACTATTTACTCTGATTGTCGCCATTTTTGCTGTCATTAACGTGCGGGCGGTTGAGGTTGATTATCTGTTCGGAACCGCTGAATGGCCGCTGATTTTAGTCATTTTAGGTTCTGTGTTAATGGGAGCGCTGATCGTGTTTTCGGCCGGCATATTTCAAGTGATGAAGCTGAAGCGCGAAATTAAAATGCTGCGGAAAGAAAACAGATCCGCAGGTGAATTGACGGCTGATTCGGACGGCCAAAAAACAGCCGCGCCGCCGGAAGAAATGCTTGAAGAGAAAAAAGGATCAGAATAACATTTGAAACCCCTCAGTCCGCTCTAGTATAATAGGGTGGTTGAGGGGTGAATTTATGTTAGCGTCAAAAATGCGCTGGGAAATCCAGCAGCCGGATCAGGAAAAAGTCAAATCACTCACAGAACAATTGGACATAACACCTCTTGTGGCATCACTGCTTGTAAAAAGAGGTTTTGATACTGCCGAAAGCGCAAGGCTGTTTTTACATACAAAGGATGCAGACTTTTATGACCCGTATGAATTAAAGGGAATGCGGGAAGCAGTTGATCGGATAAAACTGGCGGTTTCTCAAGGGGAACCGATTATGATTTACGGAGATTACGATGCAGACGGCGTTACAAGCACGTCAGTGATGCTGACGGCACTCAGACAGCTGTCGGCGGACGTTGACTTTTATATTCCCGACCGTTTCACAGAAGGCTACGGCCCGAATGAACAAGCTTTCCGTTCCATAAAAGAGCGGGGATTTTCGCTTATCATCACAGTGGATACGGGAATCGCCGCCGTCCATGAAGCTGAAGTCGCAAAAGAGCTGGGCTTAGACGTCATTATTACCGACCACCATGAGCCGGGACCCGAGCTTCCTGACGTATTTGCGATCATCCATCCGAAGCAGCCGGGATGCGGCTATCCGTTTAAAGAATTGGCCGGCGTCGGTGTGGCGTTTAAGCTTGCCCACGCGCTTACGGGTTCTTTGCCGGAAGCTATGCTGGACTTGGCGGCAATCGGTACGGTTGCAGATCTGGTGCCTCTTCATGATGAAAACAGATTAATTGCGTCACTCGGGATCGAAAGGCTTCGGACGACAAATCGGCCGGGCCTCAAAGCTCTGATTAAGCTTTCCGGCGGAGATATCGGACAAGCTGATGAGGAAACGATCGGATTTCAGGTCGCGCCGAGGCTCAATGCCGTCGGAAGAATAGAACAGGCCGATCCCGCCGTGCATCTGCTGATGACCGAAGATCAGTTTGAAGCGGAGGAACTGGCTTCGGATATTGACCGGCTGAATAAAGAGCGGCAGAAAATGGTGAAAACCATGACCGAAGAGGCTGTTGAAATGGTTCAGCAGCAAGGCGGAAACCCGTCTGCCATTGTAGTGGCAAAAGCCGGCTGGAATCCGGGAGTCGTCGGTATTGTCGCATCGAAGCTGGCTGAACGTTTTTACCGGCCCGCTGTTGTGCTTGGGATAGATGAGGAGCAGGGCATCGCTAAAGGGTCGGCGCGAAGCATCAGAGGCTTCAACCTTTTTACGAGCCTTTCACAGTGCAGAGACATTCTTCCTCATTTCGGCGGGCATCCGATGGCAGCAGGAATGACGTTGAAGGCTGAAGATGTGGCGGAATTAAGGGACAGGCTGAATCAAATGGCTGAAGAAACCCTTACGGAAGAGGATTTTATTCCCGTTCAGGAGGTTGATCTTGTCTGCGGCGTTGAAGACATAACCGTTGAAAGCATTACAGAATTGAATATGCTGTCGCCGTTCGGCATGCTTAACCCTAAACCGCATGTGATGGTGAAAAATGCCGTGCTTGATGATGTGCGCCTGATCGGAGCGAATAAAAATCACGTGAAAATGACGGTGAAAAGTGATTCCGCCGTCCTTGACTGCGTCGGCTTTAACAAAGGGGAGCTTGAAGCCGGAGTTGTCCCCGGATCAACGATTTCCATTGTCGGCGAGATGTCCATTAATGAATGGAACAACAGAAAGAAACCCCAGCTGATGATTAAAGATGCTGCGGTGCCGGAATGGCAGCTTTTTGATATCAGGGGCAAGCGGACGTGGGAAGACACGGTCACCGCGCTGCCGAAGGAAAAACGGGTGCTCATCAGCTTTAACGAAAAAACCGCTCAGAAGCTTCGTGAAAAAGAGCTGTCGGGCGAGCTGGCCGGGATCACTTCGGAATCCGAGGCGGAAGCTCTCCAGCTTGACGGAAAATATGCCGTTTTTCTGGATGTGCCGCCGTCAGCGGATCGCCTGCAGCATTTGCTTGACGGAAAGAAGCCGGAACGGATTTATTTTGTTTTTATCAATCATGAAGAACATTTCCTGTCCTCATTTCCATCGCGGAATGATTTCAAGTGGTTTTACGCATTTCTCTTGAAAAGGGGCGCTTTTGACTTCGGCAAGCATGGTTCAGAGCTTGCGAGACACAGAGGATGGTCAATTGACACAATCAATTTCATGACAAAGGTGTTTTTTGATCTAGGTTTTGTTAAAATAGAAGATGGTGTGCTGTCTGTCGTGAGCGGCGCGAAAAAACGCGACCTGGCAGATTCGCAAACCTATCAGGTAAAACAGCAGCTGATGGAATTAGACCAGAAGCTCAATTATTCCGCAGCCCATGAGCTGAAGGAATGGCTGAATAAGCTGATGAACCAAGGTTCAGAAGCTTATGAAAGTACGAGGAGGACATAGAACAGATGGATCTTAAAAAATACGTAACAATTGTGCCCGATTACCCGAAAGAAGGCGTACAATTTAAAGATATTACGACATTGATGGACAAAGGCGACGTATACCGTTACGCTACTGACCAAATTGTTGAATATGCAAAAGAAAAAGAAATTGATTTAGTTGTCGGGCCTGAAGCGCGCGGCTTTATTATCGGCTGTCCGGTTGCATACGCTCTCGGAGTCGGCTTTGCGCCGGTTCGGAAAGAAGGAAAACTTCCGCGTGAGGTCATTAAAGTCGATTACGGTTTGGAGTACGGAAAAGACGTACTGACGATTCATAAAGATGCGATTCTGCCGGGACAGCGCGTGCTGATTACTGATGACTTGCTTGCAACAGGCGGCACGATCGAAGCAACGATTAAGCTAGTCGAAGAACTGGGCGGCGTCGTAGCCGGTATTGCGTTCTTAATCGAGCTTTCTTACCTTGACGGCAGAGACAAGCTTGACGATTACGATATTTTAACATTAATGAAATATTAACCGCATATGGAAAAAAGCACTCGTGTCAGGGTGCTTTTTTCCTATTATTTCATCATCATGACAGATTCTTTAGGTGTTTTGAACTTCTGCCCTTTACATCTCTCGTTTTTTTCTTGATAATAAACTAATACAGTTTACATTTAAAAAAGGTGATTCCATGGCGAACGAACAAGTATTGACTGCCGAGCAAGTAATAGATAAAGCGCGCACTTATCTGCCGGAGGAGCAGATTGCGTTTGTTGAGAAAGCTTACCTGTATGCGCAAAACGCGCATCGCGAACAGTACCGCAAATCAGGTGAGCCGTACATCATTCATCCGATTCAGGTGGCGGGGATTCTCGTCGATTTGGAAATGGACCCTTCCACAATTGCGGGCGGATTTCTGCATGACGTGGTAGAGGACACGGATGTCACCCTCGACGACCTGAAGGAAGCATTTTCTGAAGAAGTGGCGATGCTTGTCGACGGCGTGACGAAGCTCGGTAAAATTAAGTATAAATCTCAAGAGGAGCAGCAGGCGGAAAACCATCGAAAAATGTTTGTCGCTATGGCTCAGGATATCAGAGTCATATTGATCAAGCTGGCGGATCGCCTTCACAATATGCGGACGTTAAAGCATCTTCCGCAGGAAAAGCAGCGGAGAATTTCAAATGAGACGCTGGAAATTTTCGCTCCGCTGGCCCATCGGCTCGGGATTTCTAAAATCAAATGGGAGCTTGAAGACACCGCTCTCCGTTATTTGAATCCTCAGCAATATTACAGAATCGTCAACCTCATGAAGAAAAAGCGCGCGGAACGCGAACTTTATGTCGAAGAGGTTGTCAATGAAGTGAAAAAACGGGTCGAAGAAGTAAATATCAAAGCGGACTTTTCAGGACGCCCGAAGCACATCTACAGCATTTACCGCAAGATGGCGCTGCAAAATAAACAGTTCAATGAAATATATGATCTGCTCGCCGTCCGTATTCTTGTCGGAAGCATTAAAGACTGCTACGCCGTACTCGGCATTATTCATACGTGCTGGAAGCCGATGCCGGGCAGATTCAAAGATTATATTGCGATGCCTAAGCCGAATATGTATCAGTCGCTGCATACGACCGTAATCGGGCCTAAAGGCGATCCGCTGGAAGTGCAGATCAGAACGTTTGAGATGCATGAGATCGCTGAATACGGGGTGGCCGCACACTGGGCATATAAAGAAGGCAAGGCTGCAAACGAAGAAGCGACATTTGAGAAAAAACTGTCCTGGTTCCGTGAAATTCTGGAATTTCAAAACGAGTCTACCGATGCGGAAGAATTTATGGAATCGCTGAAAATCGATCTGTTTTCTGACATGGTATACGTATTTACGCCAAAAGGCGATGTCATTGAACTGCCGTCAGGCTCTGTGCCGATTGATTTTTCCTACAGGATACACTCGGAGATCGGCAACAAAACAATCGGGGCGAAAGTGAACGGAAAAATGGTGACGCTTGACCATAAGCTCCGGACGGGCGACATCGTCGAGATTCTGACGTCCAAGCATTCATACGGCCCGAGCCAAGACTGGGTAAAACTGGCGCAGACGTCCCAGGCGAAACACAAAATCCGCCAATTCTTTAAGAAACAGCGCCGTGAAGAAAACGTCGAAAAAGGCCGTGAGCTTGTCGAGAAAGAAATTAAAAATCTTGATTTTGAAGTGAAAGATGTTTTAACACTCGAAAATCTTCAAAAAGTTGCCGACAAGTTCAATTTCTCAAATGAAGAGGATATGTACGCGGCGGTCGGGTATAACGGCATTACCGCTCTTCAGGTGGCCAACAGGCTCACCGAAAAAGAACGGAAGCTGCGTGACCAGGAAGAGCAGGAAAAAATCGTTCAGGAAGTCACTTCCGAGCCGAAACATTATCCGCAAGGGAGAAAACGGGAAGCGGGTGTGCGCGTAAAAGGCATTGACAACCTTCTCGTCCGCTTGTCGAAATGCTGCAACCCGGTGCCGGGCGACCATATCGTCGGTTTTATTACAAAAGGGCGCGGTGTATCCGTTCACCGGGATGACTGTCCGAACGTCAAAACGAATGAAGCGCAGGAACGTCTGATCCCCGTTGAATGGGAGCATGAATCACAGGTTCAAAGACGCAAAGAATATAACGTTGAGATTGAGATTTTGGGGTATGACCGTCTCGGGCTTTTAAATGAGGTGCTCCAAGCCGTAAATGAGACGAAAACCAACATCTCCTCTGTCTCCGGCAAATCCGACCGCAATAAAGTCGCTACGATTCATATGGCGATTTTTATCCAAAACATCAATCATCTGCACAAAGTGGTCGAGCGGATTAAGCAGATCAGAGACATCTATTCAGTCCGGCGGGTAATGAACTAAAAGGAGCTTGCTATGAAATTAGTTGTTCAGCGTGTAACAGAAGCAAGTGTGACGGTTGACGGCGCTGTCGCCGGCCGGATCGGACCCGGCATTATGGCGCTTGTCGGCATCACTCATGAAGATACAGAAGAAGATGCCGCTTACTTGGCGGATAAAATCGTGAATCTTCGGATTTTTGATGATGAAAGCGGCAAGATGAATTTATCGCTTTTGGATACGGGCGGGGAGATTTTATCCGTTTCCCAGTTTACGCTTTACGGCGAAACGAAGAAAGGGAGACGCCCGAATTTTATGAATGCGGCTAAACCGGATCAGGCTGTGCTCCTTTATGAAAAGTGGAACGAACTCCTTCGGGAAAAAGGAGTCAAAGTGGAAACCGGAATATTCGGAGCCATGATGGATGTTCAGCTGACGAATTCCGGGCCGATTACATTGATTATGGATTCTAAACAATAAAAAAAAGCTGCCGTTCGGCAGCTTTTTTTATGATTGAAAATAATGTTCCAATCCGCTTTCAATTCCGTCTGTCACTTTTTCCTGATAAGAGCCGCTATGTATGATTGTTTCTTCTTGCGGTTGACTGAGATAGCCGAGCTCATACAGCATGGCAGGCCGTTTATTTTCCCTCAGGACGTAATAATCGCCAAACAGAACGCCGCGATCCGGGATAGGGGAACGCTTCACTACTTCAGAATGGACGTCTGAGGCAAGCTGGCGATCCTTAGACGGACTGTAATAATAAGCCGTGCTTCCCCGTGTTGACGTATCGGCATAGCTGTCATAGTGAATGCTGATAAAGGCATCCGCATTCCGGTAATGAGAGGTTGAAACCCTGGCCTGCAGGCTGATAAAAGTATCATCCTGTCTGGTGATATACACGTTTGCACCGGATGCCCGCAATTTTTGGGCCAGCAGCTTAGCGGTTTTAATCGTTACGTTTTTTTCAAACTTTCCGGAGTAGCCGATCGTTCCGCTGTCTTTTCCTCCGTGTCCGGGATCAACGACGATCGTTTTGTTTTTAAGTGAGCCGCTGCCGCCTGACGTGTCGGGAGAAGGTGCTTCGCCTGTTTCCTCACCGCTTTTTGACGTTTGTACGACCCAGTTTGCCACATATGCGGTTTGTCCGTTTTCAAGCCGGACTTCATACCATTTGCCGCTTGAGCCGACAATCGGGTAGGCTGCGCCTTTATCTGCTCTTTTTACGATAGAAGCGGAAGTCGAGGCCGAGCTCCTTAAGTTGGTGCCGCCGTAAACAATATACGCTTTTTTCGAGGAGCCTGAGCCCGCAGAACCGTCTCCCGAGCCGGATGCGCTGTCCGATGAGTCAGAATCCTTTATGATGTAGTGGCTTGCTGCCCAGCCTTTTTGCCCGTTTGCTTCAATTTTCAGCCAGCCGTGGTCTTCACTTAAGATGGAAACCTTTGTTCCGCGTGATAATTTAGTCATAATCGCTGAATCATGTGATGCTGCACTTCTGACATTCAATGAAGAAACGCCGACCGTTCCGTTTTTTGACCCGCTTCGGGCGGAAGTTGCTTTCGTATCCGATTCGCCGCTGTCCGCGGTGACGTATTCGGAAGAAACCCATCCGGTTGTGCCTTGATAAGAAATGTTCACCCATCCGCTGTTCTTGTCCAGCACGGATGCATGTGCGTCTTGCGGAAGTTTGCCGATGACTTCATATGATGTCCCCGGGCCTTTTCTGATGCGGAGGTCAGGATCGGTGGAAGTGACCGTTCCGCTTGTTGCGGATGAATTGTCTGCTCCCCCGGCTGTTTTTGATATCAGCCAGGAAACGACCCATCCGGTTTTACCGGGGCTCAGCTGAAGCTGCACCCAGTCTCCCTCTTCTTTAGCGATCGGGTATCTTTCCCCTTTTTTTACTTCAGCCTTAATTCCATAGCTCAGGCCGGGACCGCCTCTGACATTGATCTTGTCTGTCGCGATGACCGCTTCTCCCTCTGCGGCGATTGCGGTGTGGAATGACGGAAGAAGCGCTGTGATGATGACGCCGCATAAAATAAGAGCAAGAGTTCTCTTCTTCATGGCTGTCCTCCTTTCTGAACTAACTAAAATACATTCTTGTATAATATCGTATTTTCCTTGCTGAATGTTAAATAAAAATAAAATGGTTTGTTTATACTAGTCATAAATACAGCGAAAAGGTGTGCAAATCATGAAATATCAACCAAAAATGGGACGCGCGCTGCACGATGCGGAAGGAAATCTGCACTTCAGTGATCAGAGCGATAGAGAAAAGGCGGGTTTTCTTGAAGAGACGGCGACGGAGTTCGGTCTCTTATCGAAAGAAGCGGTCGCAAGGAAAAACAGACGGAATAAAACTTGACAGGGGAGTGCAATCCCATTATTATAATAGAAATTGATGTACATAAGTCATGATAACGATTTTGAACCGATAATGGAGAAGAGTAGGTCAGAATGCATGGAGAAGAGAGGAACCGTCCCGGGCTGAAAGCGGATCCGCACTGCATCTTTCTCGAAACAACACTCCGGAGGTTCCCTGCTGAACGCTTTTTCAAGTCATTAGGCAGCGGACGTGAACCTGCGTTAAAGGTCAGAGCGGGGATGCTTCGGCATTCCAACTAGGGTGGCACCACGGGTATAACTCTCGTCCCTACTATACATGTATAGTAGGAGCGGGAGTTTTTTTATTTGAAGAAAGACATTAAGGAGGCCTGTAACATGGCATATCACATTCCAAGAGGCACACAGGACATACTGCCGGGTGAATCAGACAGATGGCAGTTCGTCGAACAAATTATGAGGGAGACGTGCCGCACTTATCAATATAAAGAAATCCGCACGCCGATTTTCGAGCATACGGAACTGTTCGCAAGAGGCGTCGGTGAGTCTACAGATATCGTGCAGAAAGAAATGTACACGTTTGAAGACCGTAAAGGGAGAAGCCTGACGCTTCGGCCGGAAGGAACAGCCGCCGCAGTCCGCGCGTTCAATGAAAATAAATTATTTGCGAACCCGGTGCAGCCGACGAAGCTTTATTATGTCGGACCGATGTTCCGTTACGAACGTCCGCAGACGGGGCGTTTCCGCCAATTCTATCAATTCGGAATTGAAGCGATCGGCTCCAAAGATCCGGCCGTGGATGCAGAAGTCATTGCACTTGCGATGAGTATTTACCGTAAAGCCGGTTTGAAACATGTCAAGCTTGTGCTGAACAGCCTTGGTGACCAGGAGAGCCGCAAATCCTACCGGGAAGCGCTCGTCAAACATTTTGAACCGCGCATCGGAGAATTTTGCTCAGACTGCCAGTCGCGTCTGCACACAAACCCGCTCAGAATTCTTGACTGCAAGAAAGACAGAGAGCATGACCTGATGAAAACGGCTCCGTCCATTCTTGATTACTTAAATGAAGAATCAGCCGCTTATTTTGAGAAAGTAAAACAATACTTAAACGATCTCGGCATCCCGTTCGAAATAGATCCGAACCTTGTCAGAGGGCTTGATTATTATAACCATACCGCTTTTGAAATTATGAGCAATGCCGAAGGATTCGGAGCGATTACAACCCTTGCCGGCGGGGGCCGCTATGACGGGCTTGTTGAACAGATCGGCGGACCTGAAGCGCCGGGTATCGGATTTGCGATGAGCATCGAACGTCTGCTGGCAGCCATTGACGCTGAGAAAACAGAGCTTCCCGTCAATCAGGGGATTGACTGCTACATCGTGACGCTCGGAGAAAAAGCGAAGGATTATTCCGTTTCCCTCGTGTACAAACTGAGAGAAGCGGGCATCTCAAGTGAAATCGATTATGAAAATAAAAAGATGAAGGGCCAATTCAAAACGGCTGACCGTCTCGGCGCACGTTTTATTGCGATTTTAGGGGAAGATGAGCTTGCCCAGAATAAAATCAATGTAAAAGATGCGGAAACAGGAGAGCAGCGTGAAGTGGTGTTAGACGAGCTGATACAAGTGTTAAAGGCAGATCAAAAGCAGTGAAGGAGAGGAACGCTATGTTTGGAAGAACATATTATTGTGGCGAGATAACTGAAAAAGCGATTGGCGAAACCGTCAAACTGAAAGGGTGGGTGCAGAAGCGGCGCGATCTCGGCGGCTTGATTTTCATTGATTTGCGTGACCGCTCGGGTATTGTGCAAGTCGTGTTCAACCCTGACGTATCGAAGGAAGCCCTTGCCGCAGCGGAAGCAATCAGAAACGAATATGTGCTTGATATCGAAGGCACGGTTTCTGCCCGTGAAGAAGGCACGGTGAATCCCAACCTGAAAACCGGTAAAATTGAAATCAAAGCTGAAGCGGTGACGGTGCTCAGCACGGCGAAAACGCCTCCGTTTCCGATCAGTGACCAGGCGGCTGACGTTTCTGAAGACGTCCGGTTAAAACACCGTTATTTGGATTTGCGCCGCCCGGCGATGTTTCAAACATTGCAAATGCGCCATCAAGTCACAAAATCCATCCGCCATTTCTTGGATGAAAACGGATTTCTTGATATTGAAACACCGATTTTAACAAAAAGCTCTCCCGAAGGCGCCCGTGATTACTTAGTGCCGAGCCGGGTGCATGAAGGAGAATTTTACGCCCTTCCGCAATCGCCGCAGATTTTTAAACAGCTTCTGATGGTGTCGGGCTTTGAACGGTATTATCAAGTGGCCCGCTGCTTCCGCGATGAAGACTTGCGTGCCGACCGCCAGCCGGAATTTACGCAGATTGATATCGAAATGTCCTTTATGAGTCAAGAGGACATCATGGCTCTGGCGGAAGAGATGATGGCGAAAGTCATGCTCGAAACAAAAGGTGTTGAAGTACCGCTTCCGCTTCCGAGAATGACATATGAAGAAGCGATGAACAGCTACGGTTCTGACAAGCCCGACACCCGCTTCGGCATGCTGCTGACGGACGTGTCAGACATAGTGAAAGATACTGAATTTAAGGTGTTCTCATCAGCCGTGGCAAACGGCGGTGTTGTAAAAGCGATCAATGTCAAAGGCGCTGCCGGCGACTATTCCAGAAAAGATATCGATGCGCTCGGCGTATTTGCCGGAAATTACGGCGCGAAAGGTCTCGCTTGGGTGAAAGTTGAAGCTGACGGCGTAAAAGGCCCGATTGCGAAATTCTTTGATGAAGAGAAGCAGGCAAAACTGGCTGAAGCGCTTGATGCTTCTGAAGGCGATCTGCTCCTGTTCGGCGCTGATAAGTTTGAGGTTGTGGCTCAATCCCTCGGCGCGCTTCGCTTAAAGCTCGGCAAAGAACGCGGCCTGATTGACGAAAGCCTCTTCAACTTCCTGTGGGTTGTGGACTGGCCGTTACTGGAGCATGACGAGGAAGAAGGCCGTTTCTATGCGGCTCACCACCCGTTTACAATGCCTGTCCGTGAAGATCTTGACCTGATTGAAACGGCGCCTGAAGATATGAAAGCGCAGGCTTACGACCTTGTCTTAAACGGCTATGAACTCGGCGGAGGCTCAATCCGTATTTTTGAAAAAGACGTTCAGGAAAAAATGTTCGGGCTTCTCGGCTTTACAAAAGAAGAAGCGGAGGAGGAGTTCGGATACCTGCTTGAAGCCTTTGAATACGGCGCCCCTCCGCACGGCGGAATCGCGCTCGGCTTAGACCGGTTGGTTATGCTTCTTGCAGGCCGCACAAACTTAAGAGATACGATCGCTTTCCCGAAAACGGCAAGCGCAAGCTGCCTTCTTACGGAAGCGCCCGGCGAAGTGAGCGACGCCCAGCTTGAAGAACTTCACCTTTCTGTCAAAAGAAAAGTGAAACAGTAAAGATCAGCAGTTTGTTTCTTGAAAATCAAAATCTGCTGTGATATGATTTTGACAAGTTAAATAAAGTCCTGATGTGTTAGTTGTACACCTAGTTTTGACCGAACATTTTTTTGATTTGGGAGCCCGCATTTTTAAATGGCGTACATGCCTCTTTTCATTCGTTAAGAGGACTTACAAGATTTAAAAAAGGGCACCCACCTGCTGAGAGCGGGTTCAAAACGAAGGAAAGCTGCAACGGCACAATTGGGACTTTATTTTTTGTGCGCTAAAACCAGCGGCTTTTTGACAAGCCGAGTTTATAAAACCAGAATGTGGAGTGAGGTTCTTGTTACATCAGTTTTCCAGAAATGAGCTAGCGATTGGAAAAGAAGGGCTGGACACGTTAAAAAACAGCACGGTGGCCGTTCTCGGCGTCGGCGGAGTCGGTTCATTCGCAGCCGAAGCATTGGCGAGGTCCGGAGTGGGGCGGATCGTTCTCGTCGATAAAGATGATGTTGACATTACAAACGTAAACCGCCAGCTGCATGCGCTCTTGTCGACGGTGGGACAGCCGAAAACAGACTTGATGAAAGAGCGGATCGCGGATATTAATCCGGATTGTGACGTCGTCGCCTTAAAAATGTTTTATACAGAAGAGACATATGAGCAGTTCTTTGAGTATCCGCTTGATTACGTCATTGACGCGTCGGATACGATTCATTATAAAATTCATCTGATGAAAGAATGTCTGAAACGGAATGTTCCGCTGATTTCAAGCATGGGAGCAGCGAATAAAACAGACCCGACACGCTTTCAGATTGCTGATATTTCAAAAACCCATACCGATCCGATTGCCAAAGTCGTCCGCACAAGGCTTCGCAAAGAGGGCATTAAAAAAGGCGTACAGGTCATTTTTTCTGATGAAAGCCCGATCGTCATCCGTGAAGACGTCAGAAAAGAAGTCGGGAATGATGAAGCGAAAATCCGCAAAGCGCAAATGCCGCCGTCTTCCAACGCCTGGGTTCCGTCAGTGGCCGGTCTGATTATGGGCGGACATGTTGTCATGGAGCTCTTAAAGGACATCGACATTAAACGGGTTAAAGATAAATAAAAAGAAAAACAGCCTTCTTCAGGAAAGGCTGTTTTTTATTTGAATCCGCCGTTTACACGAAAGATTTTGGCCGGTATCAAAAAAGACAAGAACACATAGGTGTCCTTGTCCGGTTATTTTTTCTGCTTCATCAGTTTTTCATACACTTGCTTTATGGCGGCTTCAAATTTCCCCGTTTGTTTCGGTTTATAGTATTGCTTGTTTTTTAACGGATCAGGCAAATATTGCTGTTCGACCCATCCGTTCTCGAAATCGTGAGGATATTGATAGCCGATCCCGCGTCCGAGCTCTTGGGCCCCTTTATAGTGGGCGTCTTTTAAATGTTTCGGCACATCGCCGATTTTACCCGTCCTGATGTCTTTGAGCGCCTCATCAACGGCTGAGATGGCGGAGTTTGATTTTGGCGAGAGGCATAATTCGATTACCGCATTGGCCAGCGGAATTCTCGCTTCCGGAAAGCCGATCCGTTCTGCGGTCTGAATCGCGCTCAGCACCCGGGGGCCTGCCTGCGGGCTTGCGAGGCCGATATCTTCATAGGCGATCACGAGAAGCCTTCTTGATATGCTTTCAAGGTCTCCGGCTTCGATCAGACGGGCCAGATAATGAAGGGCGGCGTTTGCGTCCGAGCCTCGGATCGATTTTTGGAAGGCGGATAAGACGTCATAATGCGCATCGCCGTTTTTATCATGAGTATAGCTTTTTTTCTGCAGACATTCTTCCGCCGTTTCCCGTGTAATCCGGATCGTGCCGTCGCTTGATTCCCTTGTGGAGAGCACGGCAAGCTCCAGTGCGTTCAAAGCGGAGCGGACGTCTCCTCCGCACCCTTGTGCGAAATGATCCATCGCGTCGTCGTCCACCGAAACGCTGTAGGAACCGAGTCCACGGTGTTCATCTATGAGCGCTCTTTTCAATGCCTGCTTGATCAGATCGGGTGTTAACGGTTCGAGCTCAAATATCTGGGTCCGGCTTCTGATGGCCGGGTTAATGGCATGATAAGGGTTGGCGGTCGTCGCGCCGATTAAAATAATCATGCCGTTTTCTAAATAGGGCAGCAGAAAATCCTGCTTTCCCTTATCAAGCCTGTGCACTTCGTCAAGGATTAAAATGACCTGGCCTGACATTTTCGCTTCCTGTACGACAATCTCCATGTCTTTTTTATTATGAATGACGGCATTCAATTTCCTGAATGCGATGCTTGTCGATCCTGCGATCGCTGTGGCGATGGATGTTTTTCCGATGCCCGGCGGTCCGTACAGGATCATGGATGATAAGTGCTTTGCACGCACCATTCTGCCGATGATTTTATCTTCTTTGACCAAATGTTCCTGGCCGATAATGTCTTCGATATTGGCAGGCCGCATCCGATACGCCAATGGTTTCATGAACATCTCTCCTTACATATACAGGGTAACGGAAAACGGACGATTAGAAAAGCGAATTGCGGCGGGCCCTGTGTTTCAATGAAAATTAGGATAAGTTATGTTATAATAACAGTTGGTCTATAAGATACTAAACAGATTATTCATATCCATTTACTTGTATAAATTAACAATTAGAATTGACTGGGGTGTTCATATTGAAAATATCGACAAAGGGAAGATACGGGCTCACCATTATGATTGAATTGGCGAAAAAGCACGGAGACGGTCCGACGTCGCTCAAAAGCATCGCCCAAACAAACAGCCTTTCTGAGCATTACTTGGAACAGCTTGTATCACCGCTCAGAAACGCGGGACTCGTAAAAAGCATCAGAGGCGCTTACGGGGGTTACGTGCTCGGGGGCCAGCCTGAAGAGATAACGGCCGGAGACATTATCAGAGTGCTGGAAGGGCCGATCAGCCCGGTAGAAGTGCTTGAGGATGAAGAGCCTGCCAAGCGGGAGTTATGGATCCGCATCCGCGACGCTGTAAAAGACGTGCTGGACAGCACGACGTTAGAAGACCTTGCGAGCTACACGGACGGCGAGCAGGAAGCTTATATGTTCTATATTTAAACCAGAGGTGTACAGACAATGGAACGGATTTATTTAGATCATGCCGCGACTTCCCCGATGGATGAGCGTGTGCTCGAAGAAATGAAGCCCCATTTCTTCGGCAGTTTCGGCAACCCGTCAAGCATTCATTCATTCGGGAGAGAATCCCGGAAATGGGTCGATGAAGCGAGAGCGGACATCGCGCGCGAAATCAGTGCGAAAGAACAGGAAATTATTTTCACAAGCGGCGGCACGGAGGCTGATAATTTAGCGATTTTCGGAACGGCTGCCGCCCGGAAGAATGAAGGAAAGCATATCATTACGACCGCTGTTGAGCATCATGCTGTATTGCACGCCTGCGAAAAGCTGGAAGAAGACGGCTTTGAGGTGACATACCTCATCCCCGGCCCTTCAGGACGGATCAGTGCAAATCAGGTGAAAGAAGCGCTCCGTGATGATACAATCCTTGTTACCGTCATGTATGGCAATAACGAAGTCGGAACCATTCAGCCGATTGACGAAATCGGAGAGCTGTTAAGCGGGCATCAGGCCTATTTTCACACAGATGCCGTCCAGGCATTCGGTTATATGCCGATTGACGTGAAAAAAAGCAGAATTGACATGCTGTCTGTTTCCGGCCACAAGCTTAACGGGCCTAAAGGGACAGGCTTTTTATATGTAAATCAAGAGGTGAAGCTGTCACCGATTCTTCTCGGGGGAGAGCAGGAACGAAAGCGCCGCGCGGGGACGGAAAATGTACCGGGCATCGCCGGCTTAAAAGAAGCGGTCGTCCTTTCAAACCGTGAGAGGGAAGAGAAAACAGCGAAGTATAAGGAGTTTAAGAACATTATCATGAGCACGCTGGAAAAATCCGGCGTTACAGCGGAGGTGAACGGAGATGCCGAGAAATGCCTGCCTCATATTTTAAACCTTTACTTTCCCGGTGTGCCGGTGGAAGCGCTGCTGGTCAATCTTGACATGGAAGGCATTGCCGTCTCCAGCGGATCTGCTTGTACGGCGGGATCCGTTCTTCCGTCCCATGTGCTTACGGCCATGTTCGGAAATGAGAGCGGCAGGCTGACTTCGTCAATCCGCCTCAGCTTCGGCCTCGGCAATACGGCGGAACAAATCGAAACAGCCGCCGAAAAGCTTGCCGCCGTCGTTAAACGGCTTGCTTAAAACGGCGGACTTACGTTTTTAATGGAGTGAATGCAAATGGAAAAACGGCCGGAGGATACAAGAGTCGTAGTCGGCATGTCCGGCGGCGTGGACTCTTCCGTGGCGGCCCTTCTGCTGAAGGAGCAGGGCTACGATGTAATCGGAATCTTTATGAAAAACTGGGATGATACGGACGAAAACGGTTTTTGCACGGCGACGGAAGATTATGAAGACGTCATCCGGGTCTGCAACCAGATCGGAATTCCGTATTATGCCGTCAATTTTGAGAAGCAATATTGGGAAAAGGTATTTCAATATTTCCTTGATGAATATAAAGCCGGAAGAACCCCCAATCCGGATGTCATGTGCAATAAAGAAATTAAGTTTAAGGCTTTCTTGGATCATGCTCTGTCACTCGGCGCGGATTATCTTGCGACGGGCCATTACGCCCGTGTAGACAGAAGCGCAGGTACAGTGCGCATGCTCCGCGGTCTGGATGAAAACAAGGACCAGACTTATTTTCTGAATCAGCTCAATCAGGAACAGCTCAGCAAAGTCATGTTCCCGATCGGTGATCTGCAAAAAAGCCGCGTGCGGGAAATCGCCAAAGAAGCGGAACTTGCGACAGCTGCGAAAAAAGACAGCACGGGAATCTGCTTTATCGGCGAACGCAACTTCAAAACGTTTCTCAGCCAATATCTCCCCGCTCAGCCGGGCGATATGATGACAATGGACGGAGAAGTAAAAGGGCGTCATGACGGTCTGATGTATTATACAATCGGACAGCGCCACGGTCTTGGAATCGGCGGAAGCGGCGAGCCGTGGTTCGCCGTCGGTAAAGATCTTGAAAAAAACATTCTGTATGTTGATCAAGGATTCCATAATCCGCTTCTGTATTCCGATAAGATCACGGCGACAAATGTCAGCTGGACGCGTCCCGGTCTGATGGACGGCGGCGAAATGACATGCACGGCGAAATTCCGCTACCGTCAGGAAGATCACAAAGTAACGGTGAAAATGACGGGTGATGATGAAGCGGAAGTCATTTTTGACGGGCAGGTACGCGCCGTCACACCGGGACAAGCCGTCGTTTTTTATGACGGAGAAGAGTGCCTCGGCGGCGGAACGATAGATGACGTTTATAAAGACGGAACAAAACTGTGGTACGTATAACACATGTAAAAAACCTCAACTCGCATGTTGGGGTTTTTTAGCGAAAGGAAGTTAAAAATGGATTATAATAAAATCGGGATTGACGCCATGCAGGAGGGCGATTTTGAAAAAGCGGCAGAGGCTTTTACGAAAGCGATTGAGGAAAACGGCCAAGATCCGGTGCCGTATATCAACTTCGCAAATCTGCTTTCTTCTGTGAACGAACTCGAACGGGCGCTTGCATTCTATAACAGAGCGCTTGAATTGGACAATTCGGCGGCAGCCGCTTATTACGGTGCGGGAAACGTATATGTGATGAAAGAATCGTTTTCCGAAGCGAAGGATATGTTTGAAAAAGCGCTTCGCTCCGGAATGGAAAACGGAGATTTGTTTTATATGCTGGGGACCGTTCTCGTTAAATTAGAGCGGCCGAAGCTTGCGCTGCCATATTTGCAGCGTGCCGTTGAATTAAACGAAAATGATACGGAAGCACGCTTCCAGTTCGGAATGTGTCTCGCAAATGAAGAAATGCTGGATGAAGCTCTGGCGCAGTTTGAGACGGTGATCGAGCAAGACCCAAGCCACGCGGACGCATTTTATAATGCCGGGGTCGCTTACGCGTACAAAGAAAATCGTGAAAAGGCGCTTGAGATGCTGGAAGGCGCAATCGGCATACAGCCTGATCATATGCTTGCGCTTCATGCGAAACAGCTTATCACCCAGTCATAACAAAAGGAGGGAAGGCTCGTGGATCAGCTGAACATCGAAGAACAGCCGTATGTAAAAGGCGTCATTCATACGGTCATTTATCACAATGACACCAACCTGTATACAGTGCTGAAAGTCAAGGTTGCAGAAACGTCTGAGGCGATCGAAGACAAGGTCGTATCCGTAACGGGCTACTTCCCTCTGCTGCAAGAAGATGAGACCTACACATTTTACGGAAAAACCGCCACGCATCCTAAGTTCGGCCTGCAATTTCAGGCTGAACACTTTAAAAAAGAAATTCCGACCACAAAAGAAGGGATCATTCACTATTTATCAAGTGATCTGTTTGAAGGAATCGGAAAAAAAACGGCGGAAGAAATCGTCAAAAAGCTCGGTGACGGCGCGCTCAATAAAATTCTGACGGATGCGTCGGTGCTTTACGATGTGCCGAAAATGTCGAAAAAGAAAGCGGATAAGCTTGCCGGAGAGCTGCAGCGGCATCAGGGGCTTGAGCAGATTATGATCTCTCTGAACCAATACGGTTTCGGGCCCCAGCTATCAATGAAAATATATCAGGCCTACGAAACGGAAACCCTGGAGAAAATTCAGGAAAATCCTTATCAGCTTGTAAAAGACGTTGAAGGCATCGGCTTTGTGAAAGCTGACGAGTTGGGCGGAAAAATGGGTCTGTCAGGAAACCACCCGGAGCGGATCAAAGCGGCAATCTTATATACGATTGAATCGACCTGTCTTTCAGAAGGCCATACGTACATAGAGACAAAGCAGCTGATTATCAATACGCAAACGCTCCTGAATCAGTCAGCTGAAGGCGGCCGCGTCACGGAGATGGATGCGGCTGACGGCATCATCGCCCTCGGGGAGAGTAAGGATATCGTCATAGAAGGAGAGCGCTGCTATTTTCCGTCCTTGTTTTACGCCGAACAAAATGTCGCAAAACGCGTGCTCGACATTGCGGCTCAGACGGAGTATGCCGATCAATTTCCTGAATCGGAATTTCTGCTTGCACTCGGTGAACTGGAAGAACGGATGAATGTTCAATACGCACCAAGCCAAAAGGATGCCATTCAAAAAGCGCTGTCTTCACCGATGCTTTTATTGACCGGAGGACCCGGGACGGGGAAAACGACCGTTATTAAAGGAATCGTGGAATTATACAGTGAACTGCACGGAGTATCGCTTGACCCCGGTGATTATAAAAAAGACGAGACGTTCCCGGTGCTGCTTGCCGCGCCGACGGGAAGAGCCGCAAAACGGATGAGCGAATCTACGGGGCTGCCGGCTGTTACGATTCACAGGCTGCTCGGCTGGAATGGCGCTGAAGGCTTTACCTACAATGAAGATCAGCCGATTGAAGGGAAACTGATCATTATAGACGAAGCGAGCATGCTCGATATCTGGCTCGCCAGCCATTTGTTTAAGGCGCTTCCTAAGCACATTCAGCTCATTGTCGTCGGTGATGAAGACCAGCTTCCTTCAGTAGGACCGGGGCAGGTGCTCAGAGACCTTTTGGCTTCTGAGGTGCTGCCGACCGTGCGTCTGACAGATATTTACCGTCAGGCTGAAGGATCATCCATTGTGGAACTTGCGCATGATATGAAAAAAGGACTGCTTCCAAAAGGGCTGACCGCGCCGACAAAGGACCGCTCATTTATCCGCTGTAATTCTTCACAGATTAAAGAAGTCGTGGATCAGGTCGTCTCGAACGCGTTAAAAAAGGGGTATACCTCCAGGGATATTCAAGTGCTCGCCCCGATGTACAGGGGAAAAGCGGGAATTAACGAGCTGAATATGCTTCTTCAAGACATCATGAATCCGCCGAAAGAAAAAAGGCGGGAGCTGAAATTCGGTGATGTCGTCTACAGGACGGGCGATAAAATATTACAGCTTGTCAACCAGCCGGAAAACAATGTGTTTAACGGCGATATCGGCGAAATCGTGTCCATTTTTTATGCCAAAGAAAATACGGAAAAAGAAGACATGGTCGTCGTCTCGTTTGACGGCAACGAAATCACCTTTACGAAAAAGGATTTCAGCCAGTTTACCCACGCTTACTGCTGTTCCATTCATAAGTCGCAGGGAAGCGAATTCCCGATTGTCGTCCTGCCTGTCGTCAAAGGCTACTATCGAATGCTCAGGAGAAATCTGCTTTATACCGCCATAACAAGAGCGAAAAAATTTCTGATTCTTTGCGGAGAAGAAGAAGCGCTTGAATGGGGCGTCAAAAACAATGATGCCACCGTCAGACAGACGTCGCTTAAAAACAGGCTCACAGAGCAGACTGAAGAGATGGATGCAGAACTGGCCGCCCTGCAAAAAGAGCTGCCGTTCAGTGTATATGATGCGAACATCGGAATGGAAGGCATCACGCCGTTTGACTTTATGGAAGAAAAAGCGTAAATAAAACCCGGCACATGTTTATGCGCCGGGTTTTCGCCTGTGGAAGTCATTTCAAAGTATGCTGCCCGGCTTCTTGGCAAAACCTATACGTGTTCAACAAAAGGTGGTTGATCACACTTTGAGAACATGCCATGCAGTTGAAGGACGAACAGTATATGACGAAAACACCGGGCGCAGTCTCGGGATGATATCGGATGTATGTTTCTCTCTGGACGGCCGGTTTCTCGGTTTCGTGCTGGAGCAGAAACGCCTGTTTCACAACCGCCATCTTTTTTTAGAGGCAAGTGATATAAAAGAGATGGAACAAGAAGCCGTAGCTGCCGGTCATGCTCATTTGCAGCCTTTGCCGAAGAGCTGTTTCACCTTTGAACAGATTAAAATGCAGCCGGTGAAATCGCCCGATGGTGAAATGTTCGGTTTGCTGGAAGATGTATACTTTTGTTTGGACAGGGGCATAATCGTAGCATATGAACTCTCGGACGGCTTCTTTTCAGATCTGGCTGGCAGACGCCAAGTGCGCCGCGCCGCCGATACGCTTATTGAAGCGGGGAAAGAAGGCATCGTCCTGAACGGATAAGAGGTGTAGTCTGTGCTTGTATGTCCGAACTGCAAAAGTAAAGATATCGGCAAAATCGGCGTAAACCAATACTATTGCTGGGGCTGCTTCATTGAGCTGACAGTGGCCAAAGGCAAAATTGCGACACATCAAGTAGAGGAAGACGGCACGTTAAGCAGTCTTGATGATTTGTTTTCTGAAGACGAACGCAGTATCAATTTTTAAAGTTGAAAGGAGATACGCGCGATGGGCAGAACAATGACCTCTCTGTTGGCTTTAGGAGCTGGAGCCGTTATGTATCGTATGGCTTCTCAGTCCGATATGCTGAATAAAAAAGGTATGAAACGGATGAGAAGACGAGTCATGAAAATGTTTTAAGCAGAAAAAAGGATACTTCTCCGGAAGTATCCTTTTTACGTTTGTCTCGCTTCCAGCCGTCTGGCTGCGAGAGACAGGCTGTAATTGACCGCGAAATACATCAGGGCCGCCAGCAGAAAGATCGGGAAAAAATACCCTCCGTCAGCGCTTTGTCCGTTTAAAATCTGCGCGTTATGAATCAGTTCGGGCAGAGCGATGACGACCGCAAGTGACGTATCCTTTAATAAAGAAATAAACTGGCTCACAATCGGAGGAACCATACGCCTGAGCGCCTGCGGCATGACGACGAGAAAAAGAGTCTGCGTGTACGTCAGTCCTGAAGAACGCGCCGCTTCAATCTGTCCTTTGTCAACGGATTGCAAACCGCTTCTGATGATTTCTGACAGCATGGCCGATTCAAAAATCGTCAGCGCCGTGATGGCGGCCGCGGTAATTTCCAGTTTGATCCCGATTTCCGGAAGGGCAAAAAACGTAAAGAAAATGATTAATAACAGCGGCAGGTTGCGGATGGTTTCCACAATGGCCGCTATAATGCCCGAGACGATAGGAATTTTCGCATAGCGCAAAGTGCCGGCGGCAAGCCCGAAAATAAAACTCAGGACAATGGAGATCAGCGCAACATAAAGTGTGACCAAAAAGCCGTCCCATAAAAACAGCAGATGGTCAGGTGTATAGGCGCCGCTAAAATCCATGTTTTTCACTCTCCTTCTCTAATAACTCTTTCCGAGACGTCTTTCCAAATAGTGAACCCCGATGCTGAGCGGGATCGTTACTATCAAATAAAAAAGCGCGACGAAAATATAGACATCAAACACGACAAGAGTGCTTGAGGAAACGAGATCCGCCTGATACATCAAATCGAGTCCCGCCACCACTCCGAGTATTGATGAGTTTTTGACAAGGTTGAGAAATTGGTTTCCGAGCGGGGGAATCACGATTTTTACGGCCTGAGGAAGAATGACGTATCTCATCGCCTGACTGTAGGTGAAGCCTGACGATCTGGCCGCTTCCATCTGCCCTTTGGAGACAGTCTGAATTCCGGCTCTGATGGCTTCTGCGATAAAGGCCGACGTGTAAATCGTAAGCGCAATCGTTCCCGCCTGAAAGCCGTCCAGTCTCAGCCCGGCGTTCGGAAGTCCGAAATAAAAAACGAATGTGATGAGGAGAAGCGGGATGTTCCGGATAAATTCCACATACGCAGTGCCGATCCATTGAAGGGGTTTGAAAGCCGTGATTCTCATGACTGCGATCAGAACGCCCAGCGCAAAACTGCCTGCCAGCGCGACGAAGCTCGCAAGCAATGTGTGCAGGAAACCGTCCATATACATATCGAAGTTTTCCGTTAAAATTGAAAAGTTCATCTATGTCACTCCTTATAAAACGGGGATGAGCATGGTTGCTCATCCCGCGGTCCTTTCTATTTTGCCGGTTCTTCTTTAATCCATTTTTTATAGATTTTTTCGTACCTGCCGTCGGCTTTCATTTTTTTCAAAGAGGCGTTGATTTCCTTAATGAGTCCGGACTGGCCTTTTTTGACGGCGATTCCGTAAGGTTCATCGGTGAAGGTTTCGCCTGTCAGCTGATATTGTTTATTTTCATCCGCCATGCCGTATAAAATCGCATTATCGGTTGTGAGCGCATCTCCCTGTCCCGCTTTAAGCGCAGTGAACGCTTCGGCGTAATTTTCAAATTCCAGCACTGAGGCGTCAGGCGCTTTTTCTCTGATGTTTTGTGAGGAAGTAGAGCCTTTTACCGCCAATACTTTTGAGCCTTTTCCCAGGTCTTCGGTGCTTTTGATGCTGCTTCCTTTTTTGACGAGCAGGGATTGCCCGGCTTCAAAATAAACATCTGAGAAATCAACTTCTTTTTTTCGCTCATCCGTTATCGTCATCGTGGCGGTGATGGCGTCGATATCGCCGTTTTGCAGCATCGGAATTCTCGTTTTTGACGTTACTTCTTTAAATTCCGCTTTCTTCTCATCCCCCAGAATATCTTTTGCGAGCTGTTTTGAGATATCAATATCGAAGCCTTCAATATCACCGGAGCTTGGGTTTTTCAGCCCGAATAACCTCGTGTCGGTTTTGACGCCGAAGATGATTTTGTCTCTGTCTTTAATAGAGGCTAACGTGTCTTTTCCCGTTCCCTTTGAATCCCCGGACGTTTCTTTCCCTCCGCAGGCTGCCAGCATAAAGACGGCCAGCAGTGATATCAATCCGAATGACAACCATTTTGTTACGCGTGACATAAGCGCTCCTCCGTTTCTTTTCAGTGATTTAAAATACGGCTTAAGAATAAACGCGCCCTCTCTTCACGGGGGCTTTCGTAAAATTCAGCCGGTGCAGCTTCTTCTAAGATGGCTCCGCCGTCGATAAACACGATGCGGTCCGCCACTTCTTTTGCGAATCCCATTTCATGTGTGACGACTGCCATGGTCATGCCTTCCTTTGCGAGTGTTTTCATGACATCCAGCACTTCCCCGATCATTTCCGGATCAAGCGCGGATGTGGGTTCATCAAACAGCATAATTTCGGGCTTCATCGCAAGCCCCCTGGCGATGGCGACACGCTGCTGCTGGCCGCCGGAAAGCTGTGAAGGATAAGCGTCCGCTTTTTCCGGTATACCGACTTTTTTCAAATAGTATAAGGCCGTTTCTTTTGCTTCTTCTTTTGATTGCTTAAGCACTTTGATCGGTGCGAGCATAATGTTTTGCAGAACGGTTTTGTGCGGGTACAGATGAAAATGCTGAAACACCATGCCGATATTGCGGCGGACCTTATTTATATCCGTTTTCTTGTCATGGATGGAGACGCCGTTTACCGTTAAGGCGCCTCCATCAACTGTTTCCAGCTGATTAATGCAGCGGAGAAGCGTGCTTTTTCCCGATCCTGAAGGTCCGATGATAACGACGACTTCCCCTTTTTTAATGTGCAGATTAATGTTTTTCAGCACGTGGAAATGTCCGTAGTGCTTATTTACATCCTGAAATGAAATCATGGCCATCCTCCTTAAAAAAACAAGAGTCATATTGACTGGACAGTTTTTGAAATCCTTTAACACATTACGATGGTTATACAGATTTTTATGAATATTATTTAGATTATTTCGTAATTTCTGATAATTATTTCCGTCAAGAGGTCTGCGTCATAAGGCGGAGTTTATGAAACGGGAATAATTCCGGCTTTCTGTCAAAAGATAAAGCAAGAGGTGAAACGTCATGCTTCAAAAACCGCTGCAGCTCTTAATGTGGACGGCTGTATGTCTGCTCGTTTTGTTAACAGTGTATGTCTTTTGCATGCTCGATATGTTATGGTCTCCCATTTGGCTTGTTATAAAATCTCTCTTTATTCCTATATTCATCGCAGTATTTATTGCTTATCTTTTACTTCCGATTACTGAATGGCTTCATAGAAAAGGGATGCCTAGAACTTTAAGCCTGCTTCTGATTTATTGCCTGTTTTTCGGCGGAATCGGCTGGGGGGTTTATAAAGGGGTTCCTGTTTTAATTGAACAGCTGCAGGATCTGTCTGAGAGCATTCCCGGTCTTGCCAAAAACTACAACAGCATGCTGACGCATCTGCATAATCACACGGATCATTGGCCTGACGGCATGCACCATCGGATGGACAAAATGATTCAGCAGACAGAAACGTTTCTTGCCGGCACGATTGAAAGCACGATCAGAAGCATCCGTTTCGTGCTTGATTATATCCTGATCGCGGCGACGATTCCTTTTCTCGTGTTCTATATGGTGAAGGATATAGACGTCATGAAAAAGACAGTCTGGTATTTGACGCCGAAGTCCTGGAGAAAAAGGGGGAGTGAATTTCTGCGGGATGTGGACGACTCTCTCGGTGATTACATCCGCGGTCAGCTTCTCGTTTGTTTTTTGCTCGGATTAATAGCCGGCGTTTCATTTTGGCTGTTCGGGCTTCCTTACCCGCTGATTTTGGGCCTTGCCATCGGGATTACGAATGTCATCCCGTATTTCGGTCCGTTTATCGGCGCTGTACCGGCGCTGCTCCTTTCGCTGGCGATTTCTGCTAAAGCTGTGATCATCGTAATCGTCACGATTTTTATTCTGCAATTTATAGAAGGAAACATTTTGAGCCCGCTTATTGTCGGGCGCAGTCTCAGAATGCACCCCGTCGTGATCATGCTGGCGCTCCTTGCCGGAGGAGAGCTCGCGGGCATCCCCGGCATGATTCTCGCTGTTCCGGCGGCAGCCGTTTTAAAAGTGACGGCCATTCACTTTTTGCGGATCAGGACGGAACATTGACATTCGGGTTCTGCTTGTCTATAATTTCGAGTAGAATACATACGAATCTCGAGTGACGGATATGAGTACGCCGAAGCCCTGTTTAAGAGAGAAGCTCCGATACGCTGAAAGGAGCTTCAGCAGAAGATCGGCCGAAGCTAATCCTGAGTGCAGTTAAAGGCTGCCGCAGTCCTGCGTTACGGGATGAAAGGTGACAGGCCTTTTTCGGCCTGTAATCAGGGTGGTACCGCGAGACAGCTCTCGTCCCTGTGTGAACGCATGGTTTGCATAGGGAGAGAGCTTTTTTGCTGTCGCAAAAGAGAATTTCGGGTAGTGATAAGGAGGAATATAGATGAAACACTTAACTTCTGCTGAAGTGCGTCAAATGTTTTTAGATTTCTTTAAAGAAAAAGGCCATGCCGTTGAACCGAGCGCCTCATTGGTTCCGCATGAAGATCCGTCTTTATTATGGATCAACAGCGGCGTTGCGACGCTGAAAAAATACTTTGACGGCCGCGTTGTGCCGGAGAATCCGAGAATTGTAAACGCGCAAAAATCAATCCGCACAAATGATATTGAAAATGTGGGGAAAACGGCGCGCCACCACACGTTCTTTGAGATGCTCGGAAACTTTTCCATCGGTGATTATTTTAAAGAAGAAGCCATCACGTGGGCATGGGAGTTTTTAACGAGCGAAAAGTGGATCGGCTTTGATCCGGAGCTGCTGTCTGTAACGGTTCACCCTGAGGATGAAGAAGCTTATACGCTATGGGCGGAAAAAATCGGCGTTCCGGAAGAAAGAATCATTCGTCTGGAAGGGAACTTCTGGGATATCGGCGAAGGCCCGAGCGGACCGAATACGGAAATTTTCTATGACCGCGGCGAGAAATACGGCAATGACCCGTCAGATTCTGAATTGTATCCGGGGGGCGAAAATGACCGCTATCTTGAAGTGTGGAACCTGGTATTCTCAGAGTTCAACCACAACCCGGACGGCACGTACACACCGCTTCCGAAGAAAAACATTGATACGGGCATGGGGCTTGAACGGATGGTCTCCGTGATTCAGGACGTCCCGACAAACTTTGACACTGATTTGTTTATGCCGATTATTGAAGCGACAGAGCGCATTTCCGGAGATGTTTACGGAAAGGACGCAGCGAAGGATACGGCTTTTAAAGTGATTGCCGATCATATCAGAACGGTCGCATTTGCGGTAAGCGACGGAGCTCTGCCCTCAAATGAAGGGCGCGGGTATGTACTGAGACGCCTCTTGCGCCGGGCAGTGCGATACGCGAAAACCATCGGTATCAGCCGTCCGTTTATGTATGAGCTGGTACCGACTGTTGCAGGAATTATGGACGCTTTCTATCCGGAGGTGAAAGAAAAGCAAGAGTTTATCGCCAAAGTCATCAAAACGGAGGAAGAGCGCTTTCACGAAACATTAAACGAAGGCCTGGCCATTTTATCCGACGTGATAAAGAAAGAGAAGGAAAAAGGCAGCGGCATCATCTCCGGAAAAGACGTATTCAAACTGTACGATACGTACGGATTCCCGGTTGAATTAACGGAGGAATACGCGGAAGATGAGCAAATGACGGTTGACCATAAAGGCTTTGAAGCCGAAATGGAAAAACAGCGTGAACGGGCGAGAAATGCGCGCCAAGATGTAGGAAGCATGCAGGTGCAGGGCGGCGCATTGCGCGACATTACCGCAGAAAGCACATTTGTCGGCTACAGTGCCGTAAAAGCTGAAGCGAAGGTGATCGAGCTTCTTCATGACGGGCAATTAATCAGCGAGGCGCATGAAGGGGATACCGTTCAAATCCTACTTGACAAAACGCCTTTCTATGCTGAAAGCGGCGGACAGATCGGTGACAGAGGAGTGCTGAGAAGCGAGCAGGCTGTCGTAACCATTAAAGACGTGAAAAAAGCTCCGAACGGTCAGCATGTACACGAAGGCACGGTGGATAGCGGCACGATTCAAAAAGGCGCAAGCGTGACGGCTGAAGTGGAAGATCAAATGAGAAGCGGCGTGGTGAAAAACCATACGGCTACCCACCTTCTGCACCAGGCGCTGAAAGACGTTCTCGGCACACATGTCAACCAAGCGGGTTCACTCGTTACCGAAAATCGCCTGCGTTTTGACTTCTCTCATTTCGGTCAAGTGACGAAAGAAGAACTTGAACGCATTGAAGAAATCGTCAACGGAAAAATCTGGGAGAGCATTCCGGTAGCGATTGATTTGAAACCGATCAATGAAGCAAAAGAAATGGGCGCGATGGCCCTGTTCGGCGAGAAATACGGCGATATCGTCCGCGTCGTACAAGTCGGAGATTACAGCCTTGAGCTTTGCGGCGGATGCCATGTCACGAATACGGCAGAAATCGGCCTGTTTAAAATCGTATCCGAATCAGGGATCGGCGCAGGGACGCGAAGAATTGAAGCCGTAACAGGAAAAGGCGCTTATCAGGAAATGAACAGCCAGCTCAGCCTTCTGCAGCACGCTGCGGACGAGCTGAAATCAAACGTAAGAGACGTACCGAAGCGAATTCAGTCTCTTCAAGCGGAGCTGAAGGAAGCGCAAAGAGAAAATGAATCATTGCTCAGCAAACTCGGCAATGTGGAAGCCGGAGCCATTCTGTCTAAAGTAAAAGACATCGGCGGCGTAAAAGTGCTGGCTGAAAAAGTAAATGCGAAAGACATGAACCACCTTCGCACTATGGTGGATGATCTGAAAGCGAAGCTCGGTTCTGCGGTCATCATTCTCGGCGCCGTGCAAAACGAGAAAGTCAACCTTTCAGCAGGCGTGACGAAAGACCTGATCGAAAAAGGCCTTCACGCCGGCAAAATGGTCAAACAAGCGGCTGAAGTCTGCGGAGGCGGAGGCGGAGGCCGTCCGGACATGGCGCAGGCCGGCGGAAAGCAGCCTGAAAAATTGGAAGAGGCGCTCGCATCTGCGGAAGATTGGATAAAATCCGTTTTATAATCCTTTCAACTAGTGTAGAATGATGATAAGATGAGGACCTCAGGCTGAACTTTGCCTGCGAATTTGGGAAAGAGGTGCAAAACGGTGAGCTCGTTTGATAAAACGATGAAATTTAATTTCTCCGATGATTCTGCTGAAACAAACGTCGAAGAAGTGCTGAATACGGTATATGATGCGCTTCAGGAAAAGGGGTACAATCCTATCAACCAGATTGTCGGATACTTGCTGTCTGGAGATCCTGCATACATTCCTAGGCATCGCGACGCCCGGAACTTAATTCGCAAACTGGAACGTGACGAATTAATTGAGGAATTGGTAAAATCCTATCTAGAACAGCATAAAGAGGCGTAAATACATTCATGAGAATATTGGGACTTGATCTTGGAACGAAAACACTCGGCGTAGCTTTAAGCGATGAAATGGGCTGGACCGCTCAGGGCATTGAGACGATAAAAATAAACGAGGCTGAAGGAGATTACGGTCTGGACCGTTTATCCGAGCTGATGAAAGACTATAATGTAGAGAAGATCGTGCTCGGTTTTCCGAAAAACATGAACGGGACAATCGGTCCGAGAGGCGAAGCCAGCCAAACATTTGCGAAACTGCTTGAAACAGCGTACAATGTCCCTGTTGTGCTGTGGGACGAGCGTCTGACGACGATGGCGGCTGAAAAAATGCTGATCGCGGCTGACGTCAGCAGGCAAAAACGAAAAAAAGTCATTGATAAAATGGCGGCTGTCATGATCCTTCAAGGATATCTGGACAGTTTAAACTAAGAGGTGAAAGAAATGGAACACGGCGAAAAACACATTACAATTGTCGATGATCAAGGAAACGAACAGCTTTGCGAAGTGCTGTTCACATTTGAAAACGACACATTCAACAAATCTTACGTACTTTATTATCCGATTGATGCTCAAGACGATGATGAAATCGAAATTCACGCTTCAAGCTTCGAACCGAACGAAAACGGTGAAGACGGCGAACTGATGCCGATTGAAACCGATGAAGAGTGGGAAATGATCGAAGAAACGCTGAACACGTTTTTAGCGGAAGAAGACGAAGAATAAAATGAACGGAAAAAGCCGGAGCGCATATGCGCTTCGGCTTTTTTTTGTAATAAATTGCCGAATGCACATGAATCATGTAGTATAAGAGCTGTTGGGAGGAAAATACTTGTATGAATATCAATCAGACTAAAAATTCATTTCCGCGTAAAAACAAAAAAACGACGATAATACTGTCCTCCGTGATCGCTCTGCTTATCATCATTGGCGGTGCTTTTTTCTATGGAAAATCTCTGCTGTCCCCGGTTGACAAAGGCAGCAAAACGGCAGTCAATATTAATATTCCGAGCGGTTCTTCCGTTTCGGCAATCGCTGAAATTCTTGAGGATCAGCATGTCATCAAAAGCAAAAAAGCATTTCAGCTGTATGTGAAGTATAAAGGTGCTTCCGGGTTTCAGGCGGGATTTTACCACCTGAATAAAGGAATGGATGCGGATGCGATTATCAAAAAACTGACCGCGGGATCAACGGGATATGCCTTTCAGATCTCCGTTCCTGAAGGAAAACAGCTTACGCAGATTGCGGATGCGATCGCAAAAGAAACATCATATTCAAAAGAAGAGATCATAGCGAAACTGGATGACAAAACATTCATCGGCAAACTGAAAAAACAGTTTCCTGATACGATAACGGACGCGCTTTCAAACAAGAAGCTCAAGCATCCGCTCGAAGGCTATCTGTATCCGGCCACATATCCGTTTAATGATCCGGATGCATCGCTTGACACGATTTTGACGGCAATGGTTCAGGAAACAAACACCCGTATCGAAACGTATAAATCTGAACTGAAAAAAAAGAAACTTTCCGTCCATAACGCGCTGACAATGGCATCGCTTATTGAAGAAGAAGCCACCGCCAAAGCCGACCGTCACAAAATCGCCAGTGTTTTTTACAACAGGCTCGAAGAAAAAATGCCGCTGCAGACTGACCCGACGGTATTATATGCGGCCGGTAAGCATAAAAGCCGGGTCTACTACAAAGACCTGAAAATTGATTCTCCGTTTAATACGTATAAACATAAGGGGCTGCCGCCGGGACCGATTGCAAATGCCGGCGATTCATCATGGGAAGCGGCTCTCCGCCCTGACAAAACGGATTATCTCTATTTCCTTGCAAAATCAAACGGCGAGGTTGTTTTCACCAAAACATTAAAAGACCATAATAAAGCGAAGGAAAAGTATATTTCCAAAAAAGACAGCGAATAAAAGGAGGGCAAAAGCTCTCCTTTTATTCCATTCTGAAAGGTTTTATGATAAAATATATCGGGTTGTTTACTTATGGATAAAGAAGTGTCTTAAGAGAGTGTCCCCGCGGATTCGTCAGGGGCACTCCTTTTTAGAACGGAGGCTGTTTGCCGTGAATGATCGGTATGAACAAATAAACGAGTATATAAACGCGATGCTGAAGCCTCGGCCTGATAAAGTGAAAAAGCTTGAAGCCTATGCAAAAGAGCACCATGTTCCGATTATGGAAGAAGCGGGCATTGAAGTGCTGCTTCAAATGCTGTCGATTCAACAGGCGAAAAACATTTTGGAAATCGGCGCGGCAATCGGATATTCCGCCATACGGATGGCGCTTGAGCTTCCGGATGCGAATATTTACACGATTGAACGGGACGACAAACGCTATGAAGAAGCTGTGAACAATATAAAAGACTTTGAAATGGAAAATCGGATTCACGTAATGCACGGGGATGCGCTGGAACTTTCTGAGTCTGTCCGTGTCACGGCTCCTTATGATGCCATTTTTATCGACGCGGCCAAAGGCCAGTACACGAACTTTTTTGAGCTCTATGAACCGATGCTTGCGCCGGATGGAGTCATTTTTACGGACAATGTTCTGTTTAAAGGACTGGTGGCGCAAAATCACTCGGACATTGAGCCGAAAAGAAGACGGAAGCTTGTTGAAAAAATTGATCAATATAACCAATGGCTGATGAACCGGCCTGACTATCAAACGGTCATACTGCCGGTCGGAGACGGCATCGCCATCAGTAAAAAGAAGAGGTGAAGGATCATGAAAAAACCTGAACTTTTGGTGACTCCGACTTCTGTACAGGATATTCTTCCGCTCATTCAAGCGGGCGCAACGGCCCTGTTAGTCGGAGAACAGAGATACGGCCTGAGACTGGCCGGTGAATTTTCAAGAGAAGATATAAAAGAAGCCGTAAAGACAGCTCATCAGGAAGGCGCGAAAGTGTACGCCGCCGTGAATGCTATTTTTCACAACGAAAAAGTGGACGAGCTGAACGGCTATCTTGCCTTTTTGCAGGAGGCCGGCGTTGATGCGGCTGTTTTCGGTGATCCGGCCGTTTTAATGGCGGCGCGTGAAGCGGCTCCCGAGCTTAAACTGCACTGGAGCACGGAAACAACGGGAACCAACTACTATTCCTGCAATTACTGGGGACGCAAAGGCGCACGGCGGGCAGTGCTGGCTAAGGAATTAAATATGGACAGCATCATTGACATAAAAGAAAACGCCGAAGTCGAAATTGAAATTCAAATCCACGGAATGACGTGCATGTTCCAATCGAAGCGTTCTTTAGTGGGCCATTACTTCGAATACCAGGGAAAAGTCATGGACATCGAACAGAAGAAAAAAGAAGCGGGGATGTTTCTGCATGACAAGGAACGGGGCAATAAATACCCGATTTTTGAAGATGAAAACGGCACGCACATCATGAGCCCGAACGATGTGTGCATGATTGATGAATTAGAGGACCTGATGGACGCCGGCATCGATTCTTTCAAAATCGACGGAGTTTTGAAGTCTCCTGAATACTTAACTGAAGTGACCCGCATGTACAGAGAAGCAATCGATTTGTGCTTCGAAAGCCGAGAGACATACGAAGAGAAAAAAGAGAGCTGGATAGAGCGGATTGAAAGCATTCAGCCTGTGAACAGAAGCATCGACACAGGATTCTTCTTTAAAGAAACGGTCTATTAAAAAGGAGGGTGCAACGGATGACAGCCGTAAATCAAACCATTTCCAAAGTCGTAAACGGAAAACGCGTCATTACGAAAAAACCTGAACTCCTTGCTCCGGCAGGAAACCTTGAAAAATTAAAAATTGCCGTTCATTACGGAGCGGACGCGGTTTTTATCGGAGGACAGGAATACGGACTCCGCTCAAATGCGGATAACTTCTCAATAGAAGAAATCGCAGAGGGCGTAGAATTTGCCAAAAAATACGGGGCAAAAATATATGTGACAACAAACATTTTCGCCCATAATGAAAATATGGACGGTCTGGAAGAATACTTAAAAGCGTTGGGAGACGCAAAAGTTGCCGGAATTATCGTCGCTGATCCGCTGATTATTGAAACATGCCGGAGAGTGGCCCCGGACGTAGAAATTCACCTCAGCACACAGCAGTCCCTTTCCAACTGGAAAGCGGTGCAGTTCTGGAAAGAAGAAGGGCTTGACCGCGTGGTGCTTGCCCGTGAAACGAGCGGACTGGAAATTAAAGAAATGAAGGAAAAGGTGGATATTGAAATTGAAACCTTTATCCACGGCGCCATGTGTATCGCTTATTCAGGCCGATGCGTGCTGAGCAATCACATGACGGCCCGGGATTCCAACCGCGGCGGCTGCTGTCAGTCCTGCCGCTGGGATTATGACCTGTATCAGACAGACGGTGCAAACGCGGTCGCGCTCTATGATGAAGAAGACGCTCCGTTTGCGATGAGCCCGAAAGATTTAAAATTGATTGAATCCATTCCGCAAATGATCGAGATGGGCATCGACAGCCTGAAAATTGAAGGCCGGATGAAATCAATTCATTACGTTGCGACGGTTGTCAGCGTGTATCGCAAAGTCATCGACGCATACTGCGCTGATCCTGAAAACTTTGTCATTCAAAAAGAATGGCTGGATGAGCTGGACAAATGTGCAAACCGGGATACCGCGCCTGCTTTCTTTGAAGGCACGCCCGGGTATGAAGAGCAGATGTTCGGTGAACACGGAAAGAAAACAACATTTGATTTTGCCGGTCTCGTGCTCGCGTATAACGAGGACACTCAAATGGTGACGCTCCAGCAGCGCAATTTCTTTAAACAAGGTGACGAAGTGGAATTTTTCGGTCCTGAAATCGACAATTTCACATTCACAATCGGCACTATTTGGGACGAAGACGGAAACGAGCTTGATGCTGCCCGCCATCCCCTGCAAATCGTTACATTTAAAGTAGACAAAAAGATTTATCCGAGCAACATGATGAGAAAGGGGAAGTAATCACCAATGGGTAAGAGTCCTGTAGTTATAGGCATCGCAGGAGGTTCCGGATCAGGAAAAACAAGCGTCACCCGTTCCATCTATGAACAGTTTAAAGGACACTCGATTTTAATGATCCAGCAAGACCTTTATTATAAAGACCAAAGCCATCTTCCGTTTGAAGAAAGGCTGAACACAAACTATGACCACCCGCTCGCATTTGATAATGACTATTTAATCGAGCATATTCAAGAGCTTTTGAATTACCGGCCGATAGAAAAGCCGATTTATGATTATAAACTGCATACGCGTTCTGAGGAAACCATTCCGGTTGAGCCGAAGGATGTCATTATTCTGGAAGGCATTCTTGTTCTCGAAGATAAAAGACTTCGCGACCTCATGGATATGAAACTTTATGTCGACACGGACGCGGATCTCCGTATCATCAGACGGATTATGAGAGATATTAACGAAAGAGGCCGTTCAATCGATTCTGTCATTGAGCAGTATGTGTCCGTCGTCAGACCGATGCACAATCAGTTTGTTGAACCGACGAAACGCTACGCGGACATCATTATTCCGGAAGGCGGGCAAAACCACGTCGCGATTGATCTGATGGTCACGAAGATTCAAACGATCCTTGAACAAAATGCAATTTTGTAATACCATAGCATAGACATAAATAACTCAGACCATATTATGTATAGGCTGGAAGGGAATGAGACAGTTCCCTTCTTTCCCTGTTTATAAACCGAAACATTTGCAGAAAACACACATTCAGTTTAAGATAAACAGTACCTATATGGGAGAGAAGAACGAGGACTGCCCTGTGTTCTCATTCTTGATTTTTTCGTTTATGCTCTCATACATAATCACACGTTATTGTTGAGGGACAACCACCAAGGAGTGAAGGAACATGGCACAAGAAAAAGTTTTTCCGATGACTCACGAAGGAAAACAAAAACTTGAACAAGAATTAGAGCAATTGAAAACGGTTAAACGTAAAGAAGTAGTAGAACGCATTAAAATCGCAAGAAGCTTCGGAGATCTGTCAGAGAACTCTGAGTATGATTCTGCAAAAGAAGAACAGGCATTTGTGGAAGGGCGCATCACGACGCTTGAAAACATGATCCGCAATGCGAAAATCATCGAGGACGACGGCGGTTCAAATGTAGTCGGTTTGGGAAAAACCGTATCATTCATCGAATTGCCGGACGGTGAAGAAGAATCTTACACGATTGTCGGAAGCGCTGAAGCTGACCCGTTTGAAGGGAAAATTTCAAACGACTCGCCAATCGCCAAAAGCCTGCTCGGCAGAAAAGTGGACGAAGAAGTGACAGTTCAGACGCCGGGCGGAGAAATGCTCGTGAAAATTGTGAAAATTTCATAAGATCCGTTTAACAATGAAACACCTCGTCCAAAATGTGGATGAGGTGTTTTTTATGATCGTATCAAAAAGGCTGAAAACGGCCGTGATTTGTTTTCTGCTCGTGTTTTTCTTTCTCCTTGCCAGGCTGGCTGAAATTCAGCTGTTTTTTACAGAATCTTTTTCAAAATCCAATATTAATCTGATTCAGGAAAGCGTCAAGCAGCGGACGGAAGAAGTCCTTATTTCAGACGGACGCGGCTCTTTTCTTGATCGGAACGGCAAAGAACTGACCGGAAAAAAGCAGCCTGCCGTCATACTGTTTCCTTTTCTCGTGACGCAGGATTGGCCGGTTGACCGGGTATCAGACATTCTCGGAATGAAACAGGGGGAGCTCAGGCAGCTGCTCACGGAAGCAAAAAAACCGGTGATCCTGAACAGCAGAAAAATAAAACATTTGACGAAACAATCCGTGTCAAATATCAATTCTTTGAAATATCCCGGCATTTACGGCGTATATATGAAAGACAGCAAAGAAACAAACATAGCCGCTCATCTGTTGGGCGCGACAAACCAGGACCCTGAGCTTTTGAAAAAGAAATACCCCGGCAGGAAGGAACTGCCGATCACGGCAAAAATCGGGACAAGCGGGATGGAGCGGACGTTTGATGAGTTTTTACTGGCGGATCAGGACACAAAACTTTTATATCATGTCGACGGAAGGGGAAACCCTTTATTCGGAATGGACGTCAAATATACGGCTGAAGCAAACGCGTTTTATCCGCTGCAAGTCAAAACCTCCATCGACCGCAATATTCAAAAAGCAATGGAAGATGTATTGAAAGACCGCGGGTTAAAAAAGGGGGGAGCCGTCCTTTTAGACATTGAAAAAAGCAGTGTGCTCGGAATGGTATCAAAGCCTGACGCCGACATGTCAAAGCAGCAGACACTGCAAAATTACATGCTGACGCCGATTTATCCGGGATCAGTATTTAAAACGGTGATCGCCGCAGCCGCAATAGAACAAAACGAAGTGAAGCCGGGCACATCCTTTAACTGCAATCTCAACCTGTACGGAGAGCCGGGGGATGACAAAGGCACGCTCAGTTTTGGAGAAAGCTTTGCCCAAAGCTGCAATTATACGTTTACAAGCCTTGCGGAAAAATTGATCAAAAAAGATGATTCCGTTATTGAAAACATGGCGGAAAAACTCGGTCTCACCCAGCGGGCGGGCTGGGAAGGCAAGCTGTACCGGGAAGACGGATTCAGGCAGCTGTATAATGAAAAAAGCGGGGTCATTTGGGGAGATGACAAAGACAAAACCGTAAAAAAAGCCGTCGCACAGACAGCGATCGGGCAAAAAAACGTGAAAGTCACGCCTCTTGAAGTCGCCAATATGATGGCGGCGATCGCGCGCGGCGGTGAAAAAAAACAAGTCAAAATCGCGGACAAAATTGAATACAAAAACAAAACGACGATGGCGTCATTCAAAGATCAGCAGTTAAAAGGGGAAAACATCGACAAATATACGGCGCAGCAGCTTCAAAAAATTCTCAGAGAAGTCGTCGCCTCACCGAAAGGAACCGGCCGAAGGTTTCAGGATCTGCCGTATGAGATAGCAGGCAAATCGGGAACGGCCCAGACGGGAATGTTCACAAAAGAAAAACAGACGCTTTACCACAAATGGTTTGCGGGATACTTTCCCGCGGACAAGCCGAAATACGCTCTCGTGGTGCTGCACATGGACACGCCGGGGGATAAGGCTCTGACAAATACAGTGTTTTATGATATTGTTAAAAAGGTACATGAAAATGAAATAAATCAGACATAGAACAACCGCTCAGCCCATGTTAAAATATATGCTGAGCAAGAGGGATAAAGGAGTGCAGAATGATTGAGCAATAAACAATCTCGTTTTGAAAACCGTGATAAGCGCAGAAAAGCAAATATGGTGCTTAACATTTTAATTGCTATCGTATCTATTCTTATTGTTGTCGTTGCCGTCAGCCTCTTCATCAACAGTCCGTCGGGCGACGTGAGCGAAAAAGCGGACACGAGCCAGAAGCAGGAAACACCTGCATCAGGCAAGACGAAGCAGACATCGGATGAAGACATAAAAGACAGCAAAAAAGATACGGCATCAGACGATGACAAAAAAGATAAACAGGATAAGGACACATCTGATTCATCTTCAGACTCTGACAGCAAAAAAGACGATGATTCATCGAAAAGTGATGACAGCAGCAAAAAAGACTCTGATTCAAGCGATCCTTTTAAAGGCGCAAAAATAACAGAGGGCGGCTCATCAAGCGATGTCGAGAAAACAATTGTTAACCCAAAATGGAAAGCGGTCGGCACAAAGCAGACGGGAGAACATGCGGCGACGTATGACTCAAGCTCTGAAGACTGGTCCGAAATGCTTGACGCCATCTCTTACGCAACCGGCGTGTCAAAAGATCACATGACAGTGCTGTGGCTCGGAAACAATGGAAGCCCGCAAGATGCGAAGGGTAAAGTTTTAGACAAAACGAACGGCAAAAAGTATCAGGTCACCATCACTTGGAAAGACAAAAAAGGCTGGAAGCCGACAAAAGTAGAAACCTTAAAATAACCGCAAAAAAGCAGCTGAGTAATCAGCTGCTTTTTTCTGTCATACGTCAGCTGAAAAATGCACCGACGCACTGTAAAGGATTCTGCCGTCAACGGCCGTCACCTGATGGGATACGGAACGGACGCGAAGCATAATCGCCTGGTTGTTTTCAATCTGAACGTTTATTTTCTTTTCAAGCTCCTGCAAAGATGCCGCTTCGAAAAATTCTACTTTATCTTTGATTAAATCCAATTGAAAATTCATCAGTACAGATCCTCCTGATTTTTCTTCTGAGTCAATGAAAGTATAAGCCTTTCTGCCGTAATTGCGCAATAATCCCAAAGTATTTTAGTACCCTTCCATTCTTTTTTGTGGTAGGATAGGAACTGTTCCATGATTAATCCATACTATACTCATAGGAATTATAAATTATGGAGAGTGAAAAATATGGGCCGTGAATTTATTCCTTTATTTGAAGATTGGGCAGCGACTTATGACGCCACAGTGCACGGGGCTGACAAACAATATGCTGCTGTTTTTAAAGGATATGACAACATTCTTGACAGCATCGTCGCACTTTCAGGTTCAAACGTTTTAGAGTTCGGACCGGGAACGGGGAATTTAACGGCGAAATTAGCCGCCGCGAACAAAAAGGTGTTTGGTGTAGAACCGTCTCCGTCAATGAGAAAACTGGCGGCTGACAAGCTTTCTGACAAAGCCGTGTTCAGTGACGGAGATTTTCTGGAGTTTCCCGCTCCGCCTTTTCAAATAGATACCATCGTCAGCTCGTACGCCTTTCATCATTTAACCGATGAAGAAAAGCGAACGGCTGTAAAGCAGTATGGCGCAATCCTTCAGAAGCATGATAAAATAGTGTTTGCCGATACTGTCTTTAAAGATCATGAAGCTTATGATGAAGCCATTCAAAAAGCAAGCCGAAACGGCTATCATCAATTAGCGGACGATTTAAAGACGGAACATTATCCGACACTCGCGACAATGAAAAACATCTTTTCAGAAGAGGGATTTGCCGCGCGGTTTACGCAGCAAAATGACTTTGTCTGGATAATGGAGGCGATTAAACGGTAAATCGAAGGGATTGTGTATAAATGAAACTGGCAGTCATCGGAGCAATGGAAGAGGAAGTTACGATTTTAAGAAGCAAACTGAAAGACGCAAAACAAGAGATGATCGCTCACTGTGAGTTTACAACTGGCAGCTATGAAGGCGTCGAAGTCATCTTGCTGAAATCGGGTATCGGGAAAGTCAACGCCGCGATCAGCACGACGCTTCTGCTTGACCGTTTCAAACCTGATTATGTGATTAACACAGGCTCAGCGGGCGGTTTTCATCATACATTGAATGTAGGCGACGTCGTCATCTCAACAGATGTCCGCCATCATGACGTGGATGTGACGGCGTTTGACTATGAATACGGACAGGTGCCGGGTCTTCCGGCAGCATACAAAGCTGATGAAAAGCTGATCAGTATTACTGAGGAAGCGGTTTCTGAACTGAACGGCATTCAAGTCGCCAAAGGCACAATCGCTACGGGAGATTCTTTTATGAATGATCCGAAGCGGGTTGAAGACGTACGCGCCAAATTTGCGGATTTGTACGCGGTTGAGATGGAAGCTGCGGCTGTCGCACAGGTGTGCCACCAGTTCAAAACGCCTTTTGTTGTCATCAGAGCTTTATCTGATATTGCCGGAAAAGAATCTGACGTTTCATTTGATAAATTTTTAGAACAGGCTGCCGTTCATTCAACTGAGCTTGTCCTGAATGTCATCAAACGAATTCACTAAGCGGGGGATTCTCGTTCTCCTCCGCTTTTCCAGGAGGAGGACATATATTGAACGTGATAACAGATATTACAGAACTGATCGGAAATACACCGCTGCTCCGTCTCAAGCATTTTGATATACCGGAGGGAACAGCGGTTTATGCTAAGCTTGAGATGATGAATCCGGGCGGAAGCATTAAAGACAGGCTGGGCGGGATGCTCATTGAAGATGCGCTTCGCACTGGAAAGGTGAAACCGGGCGGCGTTATCATTGAGGCGACTGCCGGAAACACCGGGATCGGACTCGCTCTGTGCGCCAGAAAGCATCAGCTTCGCGCCGTTTTTTGCGTCCCGGAGCATTTCAGCAGAGAAAAGCAGCAAATTATGAAAGCTCTCGGAGCGGACATCGTGCATACGCCGAGAGAAGAAGGCATGCAGGGAGCCATTCGAAAAGCGGTTGAACTGGAGAGAGAGATTAATAATTCTTATGCCGTTCTGCAATTTAAAAACCGAGTAAATCCATTGACTTACTATAAAACGATCGGGCCCGAAATATGGAACGCGCTCGGCGGGGATATCCACGCTTTTGTCGCAGGAGCGGGTTCCGGCGGCACCTTTGCCGGTACGGCAGCTTATTTAAAGGAGAAAAATCCTGCCGTCAAAACGGTGATCGTTGAACCGGAAGGCTCGATCCTGAACGGAGGAGAGCCGCATGCCCATAAAACGGAAGGCATCGGCATGGAGTTTATCCCGGATTATATGGACGAGAACCATTTTGACGCCATTTACACGGTGGAGGACGATACGGCGTTTTCGCTTGTCAGAGAAGCGGCCGAGAAAGAAGGCCTCTTAATCGGAAGCTCTTCAGGGGCGGCTCTTTATGCAGCGCTTGAAGAAGCGAAAAAAGCGCCCGCCGGATCAAATATCGTCACTATTTTCCCTGATGGCAGCGATCGATATATAAGCAAAAACATTTTTCAAGGAGGTCAGTAAGATGAAGAAAAAAACGCTGATGGTGCACGGAGGAATTACGGGAGATGAAAAAACAGGAGCGGTTTCCGTACCGATTTATCAAGTAAGCACGTACCGGCAGCCGAAAGCGGGCGAGCACACGGGTTATGAATATTCAAGAACGGCCAATCCGACGCGGACGGCGCTTGAAAGCTTAATTGCGGAGCTTGAAGGCGGCGCGGCGGGATATGCGTTCGGCTCAGGCATGGCTGCGATTACTGCCGTCATGATGCTGTTTGACAGCGGCGATCATGTTATTTTGACGGATGATGTATACGGCGGCACTTACCGGGTGATGACAGGTGTGCTGAACCGCTTCGGCATTGAAGCGGACTTTGTTGATACGAGCAATGAAGAAAAAGTCAAAAAGGCCATTCGCCCGAATACGAAAGCCATTTATATCGAAACACCGACAAATCCGCTATTGAAAGTGACTGACCTCAAACTGATGTCTGACATCGCAAAAGAAGCGGGCGTATTGCTTATCGTCGATAATACGTTTTACACGCCGTATTTCCAGCAGCCGCTCAGCTTCGGCGCGGACCTCGTGCTGCACAGCGCGACAAAATATCTCGGCGGCCACAGTGATGTCGTCGGCGGCTTAGTCGTCACGGCTGATAAAGAACTGGGCGAAAAGCTTCATTACGTGCAAAACTCAACAGGCGGCGTTTTAGGACCGCAGGATTCATGGCTTTTGATGAGAGGGATTAAAACGCTGGGACTCAGAATGGATGCCATCAATCACAGCGCCGGAAAAATCGCCGGGCTGCTTGAAGCGCATGATGCCGTTCAAACGCTCTACTATCCGGGATCAGCGAAACATCCGGGCCATGAGCTGACAAAAGCGCAAAGCTCCGGTTTCGGCGGAATGATTTCCTTTGATGTCGGCAGCAGCGAACGCGTCGACGCGTTTTTAGAAAAATTGAACCTGTTTACGATCGCGGAAAGTTTAGGAGCGGTTGAAAGCTTAATTTCCGTGCCGTCCAGAATGACGCACGCTTCGATCCCGCGCGACCGCCGGCTTGCGCTTGGCATTACCGACGGGCTCGTGCGGATCTCAGTCGGTATTGAGGATACTGAGGATTTAACGGCGGATGTGAAACAGGCGCTTGATTCACTTTTATAAAGAATGGATAGATTTACATTCTCTGTCGGCTGTCAGCTTGTATTATAATGTTGGTAGACTATAAAACTGGCAGGTGACCTTATATGGAGAAGAAAAGACTGAAATCATTAATAGAAGATTTTAAGCATTACGCATTTATTCTGCTTGCAGTCAGCACCTTCATTTATATCGGCGCGGTTCTTCCCGGACAAGGGCTGACTGCGGGCCAGAAAATGCTGATGTTTGTAACGGATTGTGTATTTTTAGCGGGCGCTTATTTCTGCGTTGACCGTTCACTTATTTATAAAAAGAGGCTGGAAGAGGCCGATGAATAAAAAAAAGCCATTGTCTATTGACAATGGCTTTTTCGTTTCTTATTCAGACGGAGTTTCGCGTAATTCTTTTCCCATTCCTTTTAAAAACTGCAGCCCGAAGCCGAGCGCGCGGTTAATATCAGGATCACCGACGGCTTTCATCAGTTCAAACATACTGACTTTCCTGTCCTCTTTTAAAAATCTTTGCGCCTGATCCGTACCGGCCATGGCGCTTTCTAAAAGTCTGCCCATAAATTCGGGATCAGCTTTTGACAGCGCGCCTCCCGCGGCCATCATCGTATTCAGGAGATTGGTGACAGGTTCCCGGGAAATCTGTCCGAGTGCGATTTTGGCAATCTCCTCTTTTGCCTGGAGCATATAGCCGGCGGCATCAAAAATGCCCAAGCTATTCAGCTCTGCCATGATGGACATCGTTTTCGCGACGGCTTCTTCATTTTCTGCGAGAAGCGTCTTCAGCTCTTCCAGTTTTTCAGCTTTCAGCTGTTCCTCTGTTTTCGTTTCTTTTTGAATTTCAGTAATTGGGCTTGCCATAATGTTTCCTCCTTTCCTTAATCAGTTAAGTGCACATAGCCCGGACGGTTCCATTTTCGCTGAGCTTCCACACCGTTTTGCGGATGACGTTTTTTGTTCCGCGGATTCGTTTTCGGAAGCGGCGGAGTATCACAGGAACCGAGCACTTCCATGCGGACTTTTGTCTGCTTATAGGCAGGTGTATGTGTCCGTGAATCATACGCAGGCCCGGTCAGGAAATTAATCGCAGAATCTTTATCTGTAGAGTTCATCGGCAGATAAAGCTCATTTGCGCGGACGCGGTCTGTCACAAGCGCGTTCAATTTAACCGCCCCAAAAGGAGAGACGAGCCGGATCATTGTTCCGTCGCAAATTCCGCGTTCAGCCGCGAGCTCCGGCGATACTTCAACAAATACATCCGGAACTTTAGACTGAATGCCTTTTGACTTGTTTGTCATGTTTCCTTCGTGGAAATGTTCAAGCATCCGTCCGTTGTTAATATGCAGGTCATATTCTTCAGGGAATACAGCAGGCTCCACCCAATCGCTCAGCGCAAAGCGGGCTTTTTTGTCCGGGAAGTTAAAGCCGTCTTCATAAAGAAGCGGAGTGCTTTCTCCCGTAAAGCTTCCCCACAGGAAGCTGTTCCAGCCGCTAAGAACGTCGTAGCTTGCTTTTCCGAACAGCGGAGAAAGGCTCGCCATTTCTGAGAAAATGTCGCTAGGATGCGTGTAATTCCAATCAGCGCCTAAACGATTGGCGACTTCCTGAATAATCCACCAGTCGGGTTTTGCATCGCCGAGTGTCGGAAGCGCCTGATACAATCTTTGCACACGACGCTCTGTGTTTGTAAATGTTCCGTCTTTTTCAAGAGATGGAACCGCAGGCAGGATGACATCCGCGTATTGCGCCGTTCTTGAAAGGAAAATATCCTGTACAACAAAGAAATCAAGGCTGGATAAAATGTCATGAACATGGTTGGCGTTTGAATCGACGAGCGCCATATCTTCACCGACGAGATACATGGCTTTCATGTTTCCTTCTTCAATCGCATGGAGCATTTCGATATTATCAAGACCCGGCTTGCCGTCAATTTCAACACCGTAAGCTTTTTCGAATTTAGCGCGTGCCGCATCATCTGTAATATGCTGATATCCCGGAAGCCAGCCTGGAAGAGTTCCCATATCGCAAGCGCCTTGAACGTTGTTATGTCCCCGCAGCGGATAGGCTCCGGCACCCGGACGGCGGTAGTTTCCTGTGGCAAGCAGCAGGTTGGAAATCGCCGCTGATGTATCAGAGCCGCCTGTATTCTGGGTTACGCCCATGCCCCAAAGAACACAAGTGCCGTCTGCATCACGAATCATTTCGGCAATGCGGATGATCGTATCCTGAGAAAGTCCGGTGATGCGCTCCGCATATTCCAATGTGTATTTTTCCAGCGTTTCTTTATAATCATCAAAGTAGTTGACATTTTCATCAATAAACGCTTGATCGTGCCAGCCTTGGTCAATCATATATTTCGTTACTGCCATGAGCCAGACCTGGTCAGTCCCTTGTTTCGGGCTGATAAAGAGGTCGGACCGTTCAGCCATTTCATTTCTGCGCAGATCGGCAACAATCAGTTTTTGGCCGTGCAGCTTATGGGCGCGTTTCACGCGAGTGGCCAGAACCGGATGTCCTTCCGCCGGATTGGCGCCGACGATGAGCACGAGGCCCGCTTTTGCGATATCTTTAATTGTGCCGGCGTCTCCGCCCATACCGACGGTGCGGAATAAGCCGTCCGTTGCCGGTGACTGGCAGTAGCGTGAGCAGTTATCCACGTTGTTGGTTTCAAATACTTGGCGTGCCAATTTTTGAATGACGTAGTTGTCTTCATTCGTAATTTTAGAAGAAGAAATAAAACCGACAGAACCATTTCCGTGTTCGGCCTTGATCGAACCGAGTCTTGAAGCGACAAGATCAAGAGCTTCTTCCCATGACGATTCAACAAATGCGCCGTTTTTCCGGATGAGCGGTTTTGTAATCCGTTCTTCCGAATTCACGAAGTCCCAGCCGAATTTCCCTTTCACACAAGTGGAAATCGCGTTAACCGGAGCATCGGAAACAGGCTGAATTTTAAGGATGTCACGGCCTTTTGTCCATACTTCAAAAGAGCATCCGACGCCGCAGAACGTGCAGACTGTTTTTGTTTTTTTCGTCCGTTTATCGCGCATAGCCGCTTCCACTTCAGACACGGAGAAGATGCTTGTATAGTCGGGTTCAACATTTTTTACTAAATCAATCATCGGTTCCATAACATCTTCTTTTATACCTGTCATAAATCCGGCTTGGCCGAGCATTGATTTTTCCATCAGTGCGTTACAAGGACAGACAGTGACACACTGGCCGCAGCTGACGCAGGAAGATTCATTAATGGCGACGCCTTCATCCCAAATGACCCGCGGGCGGTCGCGCTCCCAATCAATTGAAAGAGTCTCATTCACCTGAAGGTTTTGACACACTTCCACACATTGGCCGCAGGCGATGCATTGGTTCGGATCATAGCGGTAAAACGGGTGAGACATATCAACCGCGCACTTTGAATCATCTTTCGGCGTATATGGATATTTCTGATGCTCAATTCCCATCATTTCCGCTGTATTATGCAGTGTGCAGTTGCCGTTGTTGTTATCGCATACCGTACAGTAAAGCAGGTGATTCTCGAGCAGGCGGTCCATGGCCTCTGTCTGAGCCTCTTTTACCCTTCCCGACGTAAGCGAGATGGACATCCCGTTTTCTGCAGCCGTGGAACAAGAGCGCTGCAATTTCCCGTTTACTTCAACAATACAGGTGTCACATGTTTGAATCGGATCCACTTCCGGTACATGGCATATTTGCGGAATCTCAATTCCGTTTTGGTTTAAAATATCTAAAATCTTAGACCCCTCTGGTGCTTCATACTCCGTGCCGTCAATTTTGACACGGATAGACTGAACGTCTGTCACTTCCAATTCCCCTCCATCTTTTAAACTCGAAAAAAAGCCATGCACATAGATACCGGCCTCCTGTCCGGAGAACGGTATAAATACGCATGGCGGAATAGTTCACTAGCAAGTCTTACTAACAGACCAATCCTATTTGTATAAAACGATAGACTCGTAACACGTTTCCTATTACAAATCCATCTTCACTGCTTTTATTATAAGGTGATATTTATTATAATACAATACGAAAGGAAAACTTTAACCAGGTGAAATGTCACAAAGGGGAACCGGGAATGTCTTTCATAGGCTAAAATCGGAGGGGACAATATGTCTAAAAAAATTCATGAATTTAACGATATTATCCGGAAATTGCGCAAAGAATTATTTGGAAAGGGGCCTGAACGAATTCACACCGTTTTTGTGGATAACATGGCGGTATCTACACTTTACGGCAATCTAAGCGCAAGTGAGCAGTTTATCGCACGCACGCCTGAAGGAAGAGAAATGGTTCATGCGGCGCGAACCAGCTTAATTCAGGAACTGTATTCAAAACAAACGCCTGACGGAATGGAAGAGCTCATCGGAGCAAAGCTGGTGCATCTGTTTTCAGATATAAAAATAGAGGAAAATATTGCTGTATCGGTGTTTGTCTTTGACCGCTCAATTGAAGAGCATAAAGAAGAAATCAAAAGCTGACAATATTCAATTGACACGAAATTGTCACATTTGATATGATATGAACTGCCGGCAGTGGCCTAAGGACGATTTTTTATGGAATGTGTGCATGATCTGTACATATTCTATACCGCATATTTTCATTCTGCTTGATATTGTTGTATGGGTATGCATACAAGTTAGGCAGCATTCAAACCCTCGTTTTTTCAGACGGGTTAGTTGAATGCTGCCTTTTTTGTTAGGCGTCTTTGGAAACTGCGGGCTGAATTGTTAAATGGAGGGGTTATTATGGCTTTTCGTAAACCGGACGAAATAGCGGAGCTTGCGGTCGAATCAGGGGTAAAAAAGGTGCATTCACCGCTTTCAGCACTGATTGTATTAGGATTTTTGGGAGGAGCGTTTATCGCACTCGGTTATTTGCTTGATATCCGTGTCATCGGCGACCTTCCGAAAGAATGGGGAAGCCTGTCGAGTTTAATCGGGGCGTCCGTGTTTCCCATCGGATTGGTGCTCGTCGTTCTTGCCGGCGCGGAGCTGATTACGGGAAATATGATGTCGGTATCCATGGCGCTGTTTTCCAGAAGAATATCCGCCGGTGCATTAGTGAAAAATTGGGTGATCGTGACGTTGATGAATCTTGTCGGCGCACTGTTTGTCGCTTACTTTTTCGGACATGTTGTCGGATTAACCGAAACAGGACCTTACTTGGAAAAAACGATTGCGGTCGCGCAAGGCAAATTGGATATGCCGTTTGGAAAAGTCATTGTTTCGGCGATCGGCTGTAACTGGCTTGTCTGTTTGGCCGTCTGGCTTTCTTTCGGCGCAGAAGACGGAGCCGGAAAAATCGCGGGTATATGGTTTCCGATTATGGCGTTTGTCGCAATTGGTTTTCAGCACGTTGTAGCCAATATGTTTATCATCCCGGCTGCGATTTTTGCAGGTTCTTTTTCGTGGGGTGATCTGATTGGCAATCTCATTCCGGCCTTTATCGGGAATGTCATCGGCGGGGCAGTGTTTGTCGGCCTTATTTATTTTATTGCATATTCAAAAAAAGATCAGAAAAAGCAAGGGATGAAAAGAGTTTCCTGAGGTAAGAAAGATGCCGGAAAACACGGACAATTGAAGCGGAATGCCAGCACATTTTCCGTCCAAATCTTGAAAAAAATGTTTACAAAATGGAAGTTGATGGATATACTTACAAAGTAAGAAAAAAGCAAAGGGAGGTTGAATCACATGACGACGTTAAACGGCAATCAAAATCTACAATTGAACCGATTCAGCCTGTGGAAGAGTTCGTGTCCTTCCTTAACCTCTGCCCGTCAAGCACGTTAATTTCGGAGTATCAGGACATTCGCAGCTCCCCGCAGGGAAAGAAGCACCGTCTTCTTTTGTCTGCGGATTCAGTCTGCCCGCAGCGCATATGAACTTTGCTGCGGGTTATTTTCGCTTGTGCGGATATTGAAAGGGGGTGAGCGATAATGACCATTAATCTTTTCTTTTTAACACTGACCATTTCAAAGCGTTTTAAAAGTGCGGAAGAGTATGAACGAGAACAGCAGGTCGAAGAGTTTTATAATGAAGCGAAAGAACGCCAGCTGAAACATTTTTATATGAACTAACGGACACGAAGGGCCAAAACGGAGGAGAAGGAGGAGATCATCATGTTCAGAATTGAACTGCTGAATCATTACACAATGGAGAAGGACCAGGTTTAGCGAGGATGCTGCTGTCACGTCGCAGACGGCCTGCATACCATGGTAAAGAAAGAAAAATTGGTAAGCGGGTGATAGCATGCAAGGCGGTCAGAACAGAATTCCATCCATCGGGCACGGGTATGCGTCGATGCCCCATTCATTTAAACACGGCTACGGCAACCCGTACCGCCGGCAGAGAATGGCGGCGCTTTCCCGGCAGACAAGATATATAGCACCGTATTATTGGTACTAGAGCAGGCGGAAAACCTACGTTTTCCGTCTTTTTTTTATGAAAACAAATATAAATTTCAAATAAATCGAAACGTTCATGAAGAGAAGTGCGTCTAGTTAGTACCTCATACTAATACGAGGTAATATTATTTCTGAATAATAAATCACAGGAATGGAAAAGCGGGTGTTATACAATGTTGCAACATACATCTTCAGCATTAAAACGAATGCGCGCGAAATACTTTGCTGCATCAGAACCGGCAGAGTCAGTCATTCAGCAAATTTTGATGGACATACAGGAATACGACCGCATTTTGGAAATCGGGACCGGAAACGGCTCAATGTTTAAACAAATCATCGGACAGCTTGAAAAGGGCAGTCTTAAAAGCATAGAAACATCGAAACGTAAAATACGGAAAACACAGCGCGCAAACCGTTCGGTTATAAAAGCCGGGCTCGGAAACATTCAGCAGGGGAGGCCGGAAAGCATACCGTTCCGCGACCGCAGTTTTCATAAAGTCTTCTCGTTACATACTGCTGAAACAGTCAGCGATTACCGGACAGCATGTAAAGAAGTGTACCGCGTTCTTCAAATTGACGGGTGTTTTTATATGGTTTTGAAACCTTCGCGGATGAGTGAAAAGGATGTGATTGAGGTGCTCTATGATCAGCATTTCAGAGACATTTCAGTTGTCAGCAGAGATTCATTCCATTTTATTACTGCCATTAAATAGAATATTTCTTGGGAAATAAAAAGAGCTGCTTAAGTCACTGCAGCTCTTTTTGTGAAATTGGGCATATTTCCTTATTTTTGGTTATTTCACATATATTTTATATTAAAAAAAGTTTTTTTCTTATACAATGGTAATCAGATGACCGTACATTTTAAATATTTTGAACAAACGGAATGAATATTCATTCCGCACTTAGAAAGGAGGATGAAATGACAGCTTCAAACAAAGTTGAACTCATTATGAAAGCGTCGCTTACTTTGTTTACAGATAGAGGATTTGACGCCACGACGATTCCGATGATTGCTGCTCAGGCCGATGTCGGAACCGGCACAATTTACCGTTACTTTGACAGTAAAGAGACACTTGTGAACGTACTGTATCAGGAAAGTGCGCAGCGTTTTATGAAAAAAGTCAAAACGGACTTTCAGGAGATATCTGTAAGAGAAGGGTTTCATCACCTGTTTTATTGTCTGATTGATTTTACGAAGGAAAGTGAGTATGCATTGTTTTTTCTTGAAACGAATAAGGACGCCTACTTTCTGAATGAAACGAGCCGTAAGCTTCTTGATGAAATAACACAGATGCTTGACGTCTTTTTTCAGCGCGGCAAGTCTGAAGGCGTGCTCCGCAATCTGCCGTCCAATGTGCTGATGGCGCTGCTGCTCGGGGCATATCTCAAACTCTATCAGCTTGTCCGGACGGGAAGCGTCGAAATAACAAAACCGTTTCTGAAAGAATTGGAACAATGTTCTTGGGATGCCATCAGAACTCATTAATTATTCGCCGAAGGAAGGAAGATCGATATGAAACAGCTAAGCGCTATACCGCAGCCGAAAACATACGGGCCTCTGAAAAATCTCCCTCACTTGGAAAAAGAAAAACTGTCACAATCTCTTTGGAAAATTGCCGAAGAATACGGCCCGATCTTTCGTTTTGAATTTCCGAGCTCTGTCGGGGTCTTCGTATCAGGCCGCGAGCTCGCGGCAGAAGTCTGTGATGAAAAGCGATTTGACAAAAATCTCAGCAAAGCCCTGCTGAAAGTCCGTGAGTTTGGCGGTGACGGACTATTTACGAGCTGGACTCACGAAAAGAACTGGCAGAAAGCGCATCGGATTTTATTGCCGAGCTTCAGCCAGAAGGCGATGAAAGGCTATCATTCAATGATGCTGGATATTGCCATGCAGCTCGTGCAGAAGTGGAGCAGATTAAATCCGAATGAAGAAATTGACGTTGCCGAAGATATGACGCGCCTGACGCTGGATACAATCGGCCTGTGCGGATTTCATTACCGCTTTAACAGCTTTTACCGCGACACACAGCATCCTTTTATCACAAGTATGCTTCGTGCGCTGCAGGAGGCAATGCGCCAATCGCAGAGACACAGCCTGCAGGACAAGCTGATGATCAAAACGAGACATCAGTTCCAGCAGGATATTGAAGAGATGAATTCGCTTGTAGACCGGATCATCGCTGAGCGGAGGGAAAATCCGGATGAGAATCTGTCTGACCTTTTAGCATTGATGCTTGAAGCGAAAGACCCTGTAACGGGGGAAAGGCTGGATGATGAAAATATCCGTTATCAAATCATTACCTTTTTGATCGCTGGGCATGAAACCACAAGCGGGCTGCTTTCTTTTGCGATATACTGCCTGCTGAAAAATAAAGATAAATTGAAAAAAGCCGTTCAGGAAGCCGAGCGGGTGCTGACGGGAGAGACACCTGAATATAAGCAGATTCAGCAGCTGACATATATCCGCATGGTGCTAAACGAGACTTTGCGGCTGTATCCGACTGCCCCGGCATTTTCTCTGTACGCGAAGGAAGATACGGTTCTCGGCGGGAAATATCCGATTGCGAAGGGACAGCCGGTGACGATTCTGACTCCGCAGCTGCACCGGGATAAAAGCGCGTGGGGAGAAGATGCCGAGTCATTCCGTCCGGAAAGGTTCAGTGATCCCGCGGCCATTCCGGCTGATGCGTATAAGCCGTTCGGAAACGGACAGCGCGCATGCATCGGGATGCAGTTTGCCCTGCAGGAAGCGACAATGGTGCTCGGCCTTGTCCTGAAACACTTTGAACTGATTGATCATACTGATTATGAGCTTACGATTAAAGAAGCTCTAACCATTAAACCCGGTGATTTTAAAATCCGTGTGAAAAACAAGGACGTGTCCAATCATCAGCCCGTACAAAACCATAAAGCTGAAGGAAGCGGTCACAAAGAAGAAACGAAAGAAATCCCGTCCCACGGAACACCGCTTCTCATTCTTTACGGATCAAATTTAGGAACTGCGGAAGGAATCGCGGAAGAGCTGGCTGATATCGGAAGAAGCAAAGGATTTTCAACTGAAACCGGACCGCTCGATGATTATGCCGGGAAACTGCCTGTAAAAGGCGCGGTCGTTATTGTTACGGCTTCTTATAACGGGGCGCCGCCTGATAATGCGGCGGGTTTTGTGAAATGGATGGAAACCCTTGAAGATCAGGAATTAAAGGGTGTTTCTTACGCCGTCTTCGGCTGCGGAGACCGCAACTGGGCCGCCACTTACCAGAGGATCCCCCGCCTGATAGACAAAGTGCTTGAAGAAAAAGGGGCAAAACGGCTGACCTCTATCGGGGAGGGCGACAATGCCGATGATTTTGAGTACAGTCAGGAAGCCTGGGAAGACTCATTCTGGAAGGACATCATGAAGGCTTTTCATATAGAGGCCGCTCCAAAACAGACAAACAAATCACAGTTATCAATCGAATACGTGAGTGAAGCAGCCGAGACGCCGATTGCCAAAACGTACAAAGCATTTGAGGCGGAGGTCATCACGAACAAAGAGCTTCATACCGAAAGCAGCAAGCGCTCAGTCCGGCATATTGAGCTGCGTCTCCCCGAAACAGAAACGTATCAGGAAGGAGATCATCTCGGGGTGCTTCCGCAAAACAGCGGGGAACTGATCAGCCGTGTCATTCGCCGATTCGGTCTTGATCCGAACCAGCACTTTAAGATCAAGGGCCGGCAGCTGCCTCATCTGCCGATGGACCGGCCGGTTAATGCGCCGGAGCTTTTGGCGTCCTATGTAGAGCTGCAGGAGCCGGCAACGAGAGCCCAGCTTCGCGAACTTGCCGCACATACCGTGTGCCCGCCGCACCAAAAAGAATTGGAGCATCTTTATTCTGATGATGAGGCATATAAAGAAAACGTGCTGAAAAAACGAATGACCATGCTGGATCTGCTGGAAGATTATCCTGCATGTGAACTGCCATTTGAGCGCTTTTTAGAACTTCTGCCGTCCTTAAAGGCGCGCTATTATTCAATCTCAAGCTCACCGAAGGCAGCCAGCGGGGAGCTCAGTATCACGGTCGGCGTTGTGACGGCTCCGGCATGGAGCGGCCGTGGGGAATACCGGGGCGTGGCTTCGAACTATTTAGCCGGATTACAGAATGGCGATCCTGCCGTCTGTTTCATCCGCTCGCCGCAGTCGGGTTTCGCATTGCCTGAAAATCCGAAAACGCCTCTCATTATGGTCGGAGCAGGCACAGGAATTGCGCCGTTCAGGGGATTTATCCAGGCGCGGGCTGCCGAAAAAATGTCCGGTAACAGCCTGGGCGAGGCTCATTTATACTTCGGCTGCCGGCATCCTGAAGAAGACGATCTGTACAAAGATGAATTCGACCATGCGGAGAAAAACGGCCTTGTCACCGTGCATCGGGCGTATTCCAGATTAGATCAGGACTGTAAAGTTTACGTACAGGATGTCCTGCTTCGCGAGGCTGAACAAATTATTGCTCTCCTTGACCAAGGCGGCCATCTCTATATATGCGGCGACGGAAGCAAAATGGCTCCGGTCGTAGAAAATGTACTGCTTCAGGCGTATGAAAAGGTGCATAACACTGATTCAAAAGTTTCCTTGAATTGGCTTGAACAGCTGCAGGCGGAAGGAAGATATGCGAAAGATGTTTGGGCAGGTATGTAACAGAAGAGTGAGACAACTGAAGAATGTTTTTTAATTGAAGAAAGCCGGCACGATATTTGAAATCTACTGAATCAAAAGGAATAGTTATAGGGAGTATCGTGCCGGCCTTAACTTTAGTATCGGACAAAAGACACAAATCTTTAATGTTTTTATTGATTTACATGCAGGCGGCTATGTCCCTTTTTTCTGAATTCCGCCAGAAATAAAACCGGATAAGACACTAATAGCAAAACCGAAATAAATGAAATGATACCGATCCAATGAAAATGCGTCCAAAAGAAACCGCCGCAAGACCCTGCCACGCTTGAACCGATATAGTATGCAAGCAGATATAATGAAGAGGCTTGCGCGCGCTGATCACCGGCTGCGCGGCCGACCCAGGCGCTTGCGATCGAATGCGCGCCGAAAAAGCCGAAGGTAAAGACGGCAATCCCCGCGATTTTAAGCGCAAGCTGGGGCAAAAGTGTCACCGCTGCGCCGGCAAGCATAACAAAAATCGCAATCTTAATCATTTTTGCGCTTCCGAAAAGATCTGCTTTTTTCCCCATATAGACAGAGCTGAACGTTCCCGCGAGATAGACAATAAAAATAAAACCGATCACAGTCTGCGACAAATGATAAGGAGCCGCCATTAAATGAAAGCCGATATAATTATATAATGTCACAAAACTCCCCATTAATATAAATCCCAGAGATATTAACAAAAGCAGCCGTTTGCGGTGCAGGACCGCTCCGTATTCCTTACATGCCGCTTTTACGCCCGCATGCCGCTGAGATGAATGGCGCGGAGCCGGAAGAAAACGCCAAAACAAATAGCTTAATACAATAGAAAGAATGCCGATGATGGCAAGCGCCGGCCGCCAGCCGAATACATCGGTCAGAAGCCCCGTTAACAGCCTGCCGCTCATTCCCCCGATGCTTGTGCCGCTGATATACAAGCCCATCATTTTCCCGAGGCCCTTCGGATCAAACTCCTCGCCTACATATGTCATAGCGACAGCCGGAACGCCTGCCAGGAAAATACCGAGCAGCGCCCTCATCGCCAAAAGCGCCGGAAAAGCCGGACTGAACGCTGTTAATAGACCTAAAACAGATGTAGCTGTTAACGACAGCACCATTAATTTTTTTCTGCCGAATCCGTCAGACAACGAAGCGGCAGCCAATAATGAAAATGCCAAAACGGCTGTTGAGATGGATAAAGTTAAGCTGGCAGCCGCAGCGGAAATATGAAACTCTTCCGAAAACAAAGGCATAAGCGGCTGTGTTGTGTAAAGCGTGGCGAAGGTCACAAAGCCGCTGATAAACAGAGCCAAGCTGGCCTTTCTGTAAGCCTTTGTATGAGGCTGAATAAACGTCATGAATGTCCCTCTTTTCTCACTGTTGGTTATATATGTATCGTACGCTTTTCATTTCAATGTGTCTAATTTATAATAACTATAGAATTAATGCGTGTAGGTTATGAAGAAAGGGGAGAAGGAGAAAATGGAGCTTCATCAAATTGACAACTTCATTGCGGCGGCAACTCATCAGCATTTCACAAATGCGGCAAAAGAAAGAATGATTTCTCAGCCTGCATTAAGCCGATCGATTATCAGGCTCGAAGAAGAATTAGGCGCGCCGTTATTTTACAGAGAGACAAAAGCCGTCCGGCTGACAAGGCACGGAGAGCAGTTCTTAATAAAAGCAAAACAAGCGAGACGAGCTTTAAATGAAGGCGTTGAACAAGTGAAAAAGAATATGAGCCTGGAACACGGCGAAATATCTGTATCTTTTCTTCATACACTCGGGCTGCGTTTAATGCCTCAGCTGATTGCCGAATTTAAAAAGCTATACCCAAACGTGACCTTCCGGCTTTATCAAGGCGCAAATGAAACGCTTCGCAAAATGGTGGAAACGGGAGATGCGGATATCTGTCTCAGCTCCCCGCCGCTTCCCAGCGAGCTTTTACAATGGACAGTGCTGGAGAAAGAGCCTCTTTATGCGGTGCTTCCTGAGAACCACCCGCTTGCAGGAAATAAAAGCATTCAAATGAAAGAGATGCAGGACGAGGATTTTGTGGGTTTTAAACCGGGATACGGACTGAGGTATATGTTTGATCTGATGTGCCGGGATTTGAATATACACCCGCATCTCGCATTTGAAGGAGAGGAAGTGTCAACCATATTAGGGCTGACCGCCGCGGGTCTGGGGGCTGCGGTGCTGCCGAAAACCGCGGAGCATTCATACTTTCCGGTCGTTTTTCTTCCGGTTGCAGATTACCAATGCGAACGCACCATAGCGTTAGCCCAGCTGAAAAACCATGCTCTCTCTCCCGCTGCTGAGCGTTTTAAACAGTTTGCACTTGAGTATTACAAAGCACGCAACTGAGCGGTCATTTTATTAAAATCGAAGTTGAAAATAAAGCAGACAGAAATACAGAAAACGGAGGAAAACCATGGCGAAAAAAACAGTGAAAACAAATGCTGTCCGTATCATTGAGCAGCAAAACATTCCCTATGAGCTATTAGGTTACAAAACAGAAGGGGGACAGCCCGCAGACGGTCTTTCCGTTTCACAAAAAATAGGATACGCTGCCGAATATGTTTATAAAACCTTAGTAGCATCTGCAGGAACAGATCGTTATTACGTCTTTGTCATTCCCGTTGCAAAAGAACTGAATCTGAAAAAGGCTGCGAAGGCGGCAGGTGAGAAGAAAATAGAAATGATTGCCATGTAGGACCTTTTGGGAGTAACCGGCTATATGCGCGGCGGCTGCTCTCCGATCGGCATGAAAAAAAGGTTTCCGACTTTTATTGATAGATCCGCTGAAACACTGGAGTTTATGATTGTCAGTGCGGGGAAAATCGGAATGCAGCTGAAAGCAACGCCTCAAGATTTAGCCGAAGCAAGCGGGGCGGTATTTACAGACATTGTATAAATGTCCGATGAATCTAATGGAATACACGTGTCAAGGGAGAATGATAATGAAAAAAAGATATAGAAACTTGAATGGCGTGAAGAATGAACATGGATTCAGGGACATGTTGAAATGGATGAAAGAACGAAGAGAGAAAAGTAAAGACTTAAGCGAGAACATTCCGAAAGCGGTCACTAGGGATGTCCGTGATGTTGCCGTCAATCGGACGGAAACCGCCATAACATGGATCGGCCATTCTTCATTTCTGATCCAAATACAGGGGCTTAACATAATGACCGACCCTGTATGGGCGCGGCGGATGGGTTTTCAAAAACGGCTGACAGAGCCGGGATATGAATTGAGCGAACTGCCTGACATTGATGCCGTGCTCATTTCACACGGGCATTATGACCATCTTGATTTTCCGAGTATAAAAAAACTGAGAGGAAACCCGGATTTTTACGTGCCTGCGGGACTGAAAAAGCTGTTCAACAAAAAAGGCCGCAAAAAGGTCCATGAAATGAATTGGTGGGATCGTTTTGAGTTGCGGGGGGTGAATATATCATTTGTTCCGGCCCAGCACTGGACACGGAGAACGCTTTGGGATACCGATACCTCTCATTGGGGAGGCTGGGTCATAGAAAGCGAAAACGGCGAGTCCATCTATTTTGCAGGAGATACAGGCTATTTTGAAGGCTTTAAAGAAATCGGAGAGAGGTTTCGTATTAAGGCGGCTCTGATGCCGATCGGAGCATACGAACCGGAATGGTTTATGCAAGTGTCACATATCAATCCGGAAGACGCCGTGAAAGCGTTCTTGGAGCTGAAGGCTGACAGCTTCATTCCCATGCATTACGGGGCATTCCGGCTTGCTGATGATACAGGCCCGGAAGCATTAAGCAGACTGCACGGCGAGTGGAACCGGCTTGCATTACCTCCTGAAAACCTGAAAGCATTAGCGCTTGGCGAAACATTTTGGCTGTAACAGCAGGTTTTCGCTGCCGACACCAATCGTTTAAAAACGGTTGGTGTTTTATTGTCATGTGAATAGCTCTGTATAAAACATGATTTTTCCGGAACCTGCGGTAAAAAACAAAACTTTTTACTCTTTTGTTTCACTATAAAATGAAAACGGTTTCGTGTGTGCAGTATATTTAACCTATCACAATTGCTTCAGCAGAAATGGACAGGAAGGATAGAAAAACAGATGAAATACATGAATTCAAGGCAGAAAAAGATTTTGTATCTGTTGTTATCTGAACCTGATGACTACTTAGTTGTGCAAGATTTCGCAGACAGGGTCCGCTGTTCTGAAAAAACGATCAGGAATGATTTGAAAACGATTGAAGATTTCCTGAATGAACATGCTCAAGCGCAGCTGATCCGCAAACCGGGATTAGGCGTCTATTTACATATATCTGAACAGGAAAGGTCACGGTTAAGCCGGCAAATTTATAATGAGCACTTTACGTGCAGGCACAAGACCGATGAAGAAAGAATACTTCACATCGCTTATGATTTATTAATGAATTCAAAGCCCGTTTCCGCAAAAGAAATTGCCGCACAGCATTTTGTAAACAGAGCTTCCATTAAAAAGGATGTAAGTGCGGTTGAAGAGTGGCTGAAGCGATTTGATCTCACGCTGGTATCTAAACAGCGGCTCGGTTTAAAGATTGAAGGGGACGAAAAAAACAAAAGAAAAGCATTGGCGCGAATTTCAGATTTGATTGATAATGCGGAATTTACAAGCCAATTTATAAAAAGTAAGTTTTTAAGTCATGAAGCGGACTTTGTGAGAAAAGAAATCAAGTTATTACAAAAAAACCATTCTATCTATTTTACGGATGAAACATTTGAAAGTTTGCTGCTGCATACATTGCTGACGATCCGCCGTATCAAAATGAAACAGCCGGTCGCCATTTCTGCAAGACAGCTGGAAGCAGTAAAAAAGAAGAAAGAATATGAATGGACACTGGCTTGTTTAAAACGGCTTGAGCCGGTATTTGCCATCCGGTTTCCTGAGGAAGAAGCCGTCTATTTAACTTTACATATAATAGGCGGGAAAGTCCGCTATCCATCGCAGCAAGAAAAGAAGCTTGATCTTGAAGATTCTGAGCTTTCCAAAGTCGTCAGGCATTTGATCAATCGTGTTTCAGAACTGCAAATGCTGGATTTTCATAAAGACCAGGAACTGATCAACGGATTGAACATTCATCTCGATCCGGTGTTGAAGCGGCTGAGCTATGATCTCTCTGTTTCAAACCCCATGCTTCGCGACATCAAAAAAATGTACCCTTATTTGTTTCATCTTATCATTGACGTTTTAGAAGACATCAATCAAACATTTGATCTCTGTATTCCTGAAGAAGAGGCGGCCTATTTGACGCTGCATTTTCAGGCAGCGATCGAACGGCTGCGCCGAAGCAGTCATAACCCTAAAAGGACGATCATCGTCTGCCATATGGGCATTGGCATGTCGCAATTGCTGCGGACTAAAATTGAACGCAAATTTCATCACATTACGGTAAAAGACTGTATCGCAAAAGCGGAGCTGACAGAGTATATCAAAAAGAATAAAGATATAGATTTCGTCATTTCTACGATAGGTCTTGGAAATGTAACGATCCCTCATATTGTCGTATCACCGCTTTTGGAGCCTGCTGATGAAAAGAAGCTCAGCGCATTTATGCAACAGCTTGATACATCGCACCGCCGGGAGCAAAAAACGTTTAAAATGCTGAACGATACGACTCCGTTTCTCGTTTTTTTACAGCAAGAGACAGAGCACCGTTATCAGGTCATTGAAAAGCTGGCGCAGGCTTTGTATGAAAAAGGCTATGTAGAAAAAGAGTATGGCATTCATGCAGTAATGAGAGAAAAAATGTCGGCGACAAATATCGGGGCGGGTATTGCTATCCCTCACGCGAACTCTAAATATATCAAACAATCAGCCATTGCAATCGCCACCTTAAAAGAGCCGATTGAGTGGGGGACGGAAAAGGTGTCGCTCGTTTTTATGCTTGCCGTCAAACACAAAGATCAAAACAAGGTAAAGCAATTATTCAGTGAGCTTTCCTATCTTAGCGAGCAGCCGGCATTTATTCAAAAACTGACGGAAGAAAAAAATGTGATGACGTTTTTATCGTATTTAAACTATTAAAAGCAGGGAATGGCTCCCTGCTTTTTTTCTGTTTATAGGGAAAAATGCCGTTATTTCCGGAACTTATGGTAAAAAAACGCGCTTATCACAGGCTGATTTCAGTATAAAGTTGAGACAAGATCTTGAAATTCAGACTGCAAAGGAGGATTTATATGAAACTGTTAGCGATTACATCATGTCCGAACGGCATTGCCCATACGTATATGGCTGCTGAAAATTTACAAAAAGCAGCCGGCAGATTAGGCGTTGAGATCAAAGTGGAAACCCAGGGCGGAATCGGGGTGGAAAATAGGCTGACCGAAGAGGAAATCCGGGAAGCGGACGCAATCATTATCGCGGCGGACCGTTCGGTGAACAAAGACCGATTCGCGGGAAAAAAGCTGCTGGCCGTCGGGGTTCAGGAAGGCATCCGCAAACCGGAAGAATTAATTCAAAAAGCGCTTAGCGGTGAAGTGCCGGTCTATCAATCTGCTTCAAAAGCTGAATCCGCAAGTCAGCAGGGCAAAAAACAAAACCCGATTTACCGTCATTTAATGAACGGCGTTTCTTTTATGGTTCCTTTCATTGTCGTCGGCGGATTATTGATAGCGGTTGCATTGACGCTTGGAGGAGAAAAAACACCAAAGGGCTTAGTCATTCCGGACGAGTCTTTTTGGAAAACGATTGAACAGATCGGCAGTGCTTCTTTTTCATTCATGATCCCGATTTTAGCCGGGTACATCGCGTTCAGCATCGCTGATAAGCCGGGTCTTGTCCCCGGAATGATCGGCGGATATATTGCGGCATCCGGCAGCTTTTACGACAGTGCAAGCGGCGCAGGATTTCTTGGAGGAATCATTGCGGGATTTTTGGCGGGATATGCGGCGCTTGCAATCAAAAAATGTAAAGTTCCTAAAGCAATACAGCCGATTATGCCGATCATTATTATTCCGGTGTTTGCCTCACTGATCGTCGGTTTGGCGTTTGTATTTCTGATCGGCGCCCCCGTCGCTCATATTTTCGCATCATTAACGGTTTGGCTTGCGGGAATGAAAGGTTCGAGCTCAATTCTTCTGGCATTGATTTTAGGAGCGATGATTTCCTTTGATATGGGAGGACCCGTAAACAAGGTGGCCTTTCTTTTCGGATCGGCAATGATCGGAGAGGGAAATTATGAAATTATGGGCCCGATTGCCGTTTCCATTTGTATACCGCCGATAGGGCTTGGGATTGCGACGTTTTTAGGAAAAAGAAAATTCGCCGCCGCAGAAAGAGAAATGGGAAAAGCATCATTTACGATGGGCCTTTTCGGTATCACGGAAGGAGCCATTCCATTTGCGGCCCAAGACCCCCTTCGTGTGATCCCGAGTATTATGGCGGGTTCTATGACCGGCTCGGTGATAGCGATGATCGGCCATGTGGGGGACAGAGTGGCACACGGCGGCCCCATCGTTGCTGTACTTGGAGCAGTAGATCATGTATTGATGTTTTTTATCGCTGTAACAGCAGGCTCTCTTGTCACCGCTCTGTTGGTTAATGTACTGAAGAAAGATATGGCGAAATCCCCCGCGTCCGGCGAGGTGCTGCCGTCTGCCGCACCAAATGAAGCTGCAGCGGCAAAAGAAACAAAGGAACCATCTCAGGCTGACAGCCGAAAAGCCGGGATGACCGAAATCAAAAAACTGACTGACATTATCAGTACGGACTTGATTGAACCGCATTTATCCGGCGAAACGAGGGATGACATTATCGATGAAATGATCGAGAAAATGTCCCGTCAAGGTATGCTGCTGTCTGACAGCGGTTTTAAGCAGGCCCTTTTGAGCCGGGAACAGCAGGGAACCACGGCGATAGGTATGAATATCGCCATTCCGCACGGAAAGTCTGAAGCCGTCAAAACGCCGGGTGTCGCATTCGGAATAAGACGTTCGGGTGTTGACTGGAACAGCCTTGATGGTTCTGATGCAAAACTGATTTTTATGATTGCCGTACCGAAGGAAAGCGGCGGAAATCAGCATCTGAAAATATTGCAGATGTTATCCCGAAAACTGATGGATGACAGCTATCGGGAAAGGCTGCTCTCCGTTCAGACAAAAGAAGAGGCGTATGAGCTTCTGGAAGAAATCGAATAAAGCGGGGGATGATCATGTCTACTGAACCGATATTTTTCAATCCGGTTTTCAAAGAAAGAATTTGGGGAGGCGCCGCCCTGCGTAATTTTCACTATAATATTCCGTCCGAGCGGACAGGGGAGTGCTGGGCCTTCGCCGCTCATCAAAATGGACAGAGCACAGTTCGAAACGGCATGTATAAAGGATGTACGCTCGGTGAATTGTGGGAGCATCACAGAGATTTATTCGGAAACCTTGAAGGAGACCGTTTTCCTCTTCTTACAAAAATTTTGGATGCGGACCAAGACCTGTCCGTTCAGGTGCATCCGAATGATGACTTTGCCAAAATGCATGAAAACGGGGAACTTGGAAAAACCGAATGCTGGTATATCATTGATTGTGCAAAAGATGCGGAGATCATTTTCGGCCACAACGCAACTACAAAAGAAGAACTGATATCCATGATTGAGCGCGGAGAATGGGACGGGCTCCTGAACAGAGTTAAGGTAAAGCCGGGAGATTTCTTCTTTGTTCCAAGCGGCACTGTTCACGCGATTGGAAAGAGCACACTAATTTTAGAGACGCAGCAAAATTCAGATACGACTTACAGATTGTATGATTACGGAAGAAAAGATGCGGACGGCAGGATGCGCGAGCTCCATTTGGAAAAAAGTATAGAAGTGATAGACGTTCCATCTGTCCGTGAACGGCCGACCGTTCACTTTAAACAAACAGATGATCTGCTGGCAGCTGTTTTAATAGAATGTCCCTATTTTTCAGTCGAAAAGTGGGTTGTAAAAGGTGAAGCAAATCTATTCCAGCATCAGCCCTTCCTTCTTGTCAGCGTGATCGAAGGAGACGGAATAATGATTGCAGGCGGGCATGAATATCCCTTTAGAAAAGGAGATCATATTCTCCTGCCTTCCGGTTTGGGAGAATATAAACTGGCCGGCCATGCAAATTGTATTGTGTCTCATCTGTGATCCTCAAAACCCTTCTCTAGCATCAGAGAAGGGTTTCTCATCACTTTTGCAAAAATACCGAAATTTCCAGCGTATCAGTGGTTCGTTCCTGAATTTATTCTCTCAATTTGTATATCTCCCGAGCCATTGATTCAAGTATGTACATAGCGGGGATTTGGGTGGTGACATTCGCATTTTCAACCCATTCTTCCGTCACGTAATATGAAATATTCACATCGGACATTTTGGCAATGGTTGAATGTTTATGATTTGTAATACTGATGACCCGGCTGCCTTCTTGTTTCAGCTGATTCAGATGAGTCACCGTAGAATCTCCTTCACCTGAAACCGATAATGCGATTGTGATGCTGTTATGGCGGAAATGGGAATGGGCCGGAAAGTAAGGATCTTTAATATACATTGAAAGTTTCCCTAAGCACGAAAAATATCTGGCTCCGTATTCGGCGAGAATTCCCGAACTTCCCACTCCGATAAAAATAACGCTTTCTGCATCGGCCGCAAGCGCTGCTGCTTCCTTCAGCTTTTCTTCCATGCCTCCGCTTACTGTTCTTTCAAAAAATTCGGCAACGGAATGATGGGGACTCTTTAAAATCGTTTTTTTATTTGCCTCCGTATACATTTTCAGCTTCACCTTAAACTCCGAAAACCCTTCACAGTTTATTTTTTTGCAGAAACGTAAAATAGAAGCCGTCGATACATGGGTTTCATTTGCCAATTCACGGATTCGCATATAGACGACTTTCTCGCTGTTTTGGGAGATGTAGTTGTATAAAGAAGTTTCAAGCTCGTTAAATGAAGCAATCATTTCGTGTGTGAACATGCAGGGGGATTCTCCTTTTTATGAGAATGGTGAATGTACATCTAATCGTAACATATCATTTTTAAAAGAAACATAGTGTTATATTGATGTGACAAATCACTTTTTGTGTCATTCAAAACAAGACGTCATCCAATGATTTACGGCACGGAACACCTGCGGATATAATTCGTTCATACGCTTTATGCATGATCTCTTCAAGGGTCTCTGACAAAAGCGGCCGAAAAAAGGAGGACAATATGAGTATCAAACTGATAGCGGTTGATATGGACGGAACGTTTTTGAATGATGAAATGGCATATAACAAAGAGCGTTTTATGAATCAGTATCGTGAATTAAAAGCGCGGGGAATTAAATTTGCCGCAGCAAGCGGAAACCAATATGCGCAGCTTACATCCTTCTTTCCGGAAATCAAAAGTGAAATCGCTTTCGTTGCCGAGAATGGCGCTTTCGTCGTGAATGCCGGAGAAGAATTATTCGCGGGTAACATGTCTGAAGACACTGTAAAAGCAGTGATCCGTGCTTTAGAGCAGTATGAGGTGAAAAACGTCATTGTCTGCGGAAAAAAAAGCGCGTATATTCATGAAAATGCCAGTGAAGATGAATATCTGCATGCCAGTAAGTATTATTATGTGTTAAAAAGGGTGCCGCATTTTGAAATTTTCCATCAGCTTTCCCGCCGAACATTGTTCCGCACTTCTGAGCCATTTGAAAAACGCCATCGGGTCTTTCGTCACGCCTGTATCAAGCGGGCACGGTGACATAGATCTGATCATACCGGGGCTTCATAAAGCAAGCGGGATGAAGCTTCTCCAGAAACAATGGGGGATGGGTGATGAAGAGTGTGCGGCCTTCGGAGACAGCGGCAATGATCTGGAGATGGTGTCCGCCGTGAAATACGGGATCGCCATGGATAATGCGCAGGAAAGCATTAAACAGGCTGCCGCGCATATCACGCAATCAAACAATGAAGAAGGGGTCTTAAATGCGATTGATTCCATCCTCAAATGTGAAAAACCCTTTGTCTGAAAAAGACGTTTTAACTGCGGAGGTGCTGAACGATGATTAAATTAGTGATTACGGATTTAGACGGCACATTTTTAAATAATCAAGGCGATTTTGACAGAACGTTATTTGAAAAGACAAAACGAGTAATGGAGGAACAGCATGTCGCTTTCGCCCTCTGCACCGGGAAGCAGTGTGAAAGGGTGGAAGCCTTATTCGGAGAAGATGCGAAAGATTTTTGGATTTTAGGAGACAGTGCCACACGTATAAAAAAGAACGGCACATTCGTATATGAATCTTTGATCAGCAATGAAGCGGGACTGTCAATTATAGGCGCTTTAGAAAAAATCAGCTGCGGGCATAGCATTATCGCATGCACAAAAAATGGCGCGATCGTAAAAGAAAATCTGTCTGAAAGTGAGATGAAATATGTAAATGCCTCTTATGCACATGTAACGAAAATAACTGATTTTACTGAGATAAAGGACGATTTTATCAAGATTACGGTTCATGATCCCGACGCCAACTGTCCGGAAACGAGAGAAAAGCTGCATGAATTTTTTCACCAATTATATATCGTAGCATCAGAGGATACCTGGATGGACATATCAAATATCGGAATACATAAAGGAACAACAGTACAAGAACTGCAGCGATTATTAGGGGTTTCGGCTGATGAAACAATGGCGTTCGGAGACGGCCGCAATGACAAAGAATTGATGGAAGCGGCATCCTACAGCTTTGCGGTTAAGAATGCCATTGACGAAATAAAAGATGCGGCGCACTTTGTCATCAAATCAAATGAGGAAAGCAGCGTCATGCACACGATTATGAGAATATTAGCGCTGCAAAAACAATGAGAAAGCAGATGGGCTAAAGCCAATGCGGCAGGACTTACTAGGGAAAGAAAAAGCGGGCTATCCTCAGACTTTAATTCACTCCTGATTTCCCCGAAATATGTTAAAAGTGAATAAAACGGTGTAATATCAAGATGAAAAAAATCACTTCATATCAGACAAAAAGCAGGAACTGCCTCGTTTTGAAATTGGGAGGTGTTTGTATTTGCCCGCTGTTGAGTCCCGCGTATATCATTCTCATTTTTCTTCCGGCAGCTTCTTTTCTGTTAGGGATTTTAGGATATTTCATCTTTAAAAAAGTATGGATGATGGTTGTTATTGTCTTCATTTTGTCCTTGATATTCATGTTTATTGTAATAGGTGCCGAACCGACATTTTTCATTTGGGTGGCTATGATGACGAGGAGCTGTTTTGTCTCCGGTTCAATCACTAAGACGATATGGACTTTCGCAAAGCGAAAATATTAGACAGAAGAATCCTGTTTGAACAGCTATCCTTTTTTTTGTCGATTGAAGAAAAAGAAGTATAGAGTTATCCGTTATGTTCTTATATTTTGTCTGTTGTTGTCAGATCGGGCTTTCTGTTAAAAATGTCTGTCTATCGTTTTGTTCTTTTTTAACTAAGCGGAGCACTATAATTGAACTGTAGATACATAGAAAAACAAAAAAGGATAAGGAGGATTTTTATGTTTCAAACCTTAGACCATTTTTTGAAATCTTGGGAATTCGAAGCCGATGCGACACAAAAACTGCTGAATCATCTGACTGATGAATCACTTAAACAAGAAATCACTTCACAACATTGGACTTTAGGCCGTATTGCATGGCATACTGTCGCTGCCATTCACATCATTACCTCAAACACAGATTTAACGTTTCACGCTCCGGCTGAAGATTATCCTGTTCCTGCATCGGCGCGGTTTATTGCTGAGAGTTACCATCAAGCCAGTAATGCATTTGTACAGGCGTTAAAAACGCAATGGACTGACGATACACTTCAAGAATGTGTCAACTTTATTGGTCAGCAATTGCCAAATGGTTCACTTTTGATGTTTTTAATTCAACATCAAAACCATCATCGAGGACAAATGACTGTCCTTATGAGACAAGCAGGTTTACCTGTTCCGGGTATTTACGGACCGGCAAAAGAGGAATGGACAACATTCGGTTTGGAGGCTCCGAAATAGGATATTGTTAAGGGCTCGAATGAATAGATGATACCAATCGATGTTGGTATCTTTTTTGTTTTAGTCTTAGAGTTATTGAACCGGTATCCTTGACATGCAGACGAATCAACAGTTCAAAAGACATAAAGTAAGGTCAATAAATGCAGAAAGGTGATTATGATGATAACGAAAATGACGCGATTCAATATGAAAGACTTCAATAAACCAAACGAACCTTTCGTTGTTTCAGGGAGAATCATCCCTTCATTTGAGGACAATGTTTGGACATATACAGAGGAGAAATTTGCTGAACCTTATGTCAAAAAATATGACGATGAAGACATTGATGTCAGTTATATTGAAGCAGAGGATAAAGCTGTCTTTTTTTATTACGCAGAGAACGACTGTGTCGGCCGGAGTAAGCTTCGTTCTAATTGGAATGGATACGCACTGATTGAAGACATTGCCGTTGCAAAAGATTATAGAAAAAATGGTGTCGGGACGGCTTTATTACATAAAGCGGTTGAGTGGACAAAGGAGAATCATTTATGCGGTCTTATGCTTGAAACACAAGATATTAATGTTTCAGCTTGTCATTTTTATGCCAAAAATAACTTTGTCATCGGGGCGGTCGATACAATGCTTTATTCCAATTTTTCAACAGCAAATGAAATTGCGGTTTTTTGGTACTGTAAATTTTAAATATAACAGTATTTGATGTTTCGTCATTTAGCGGGTGTGGTCGCAAAGTATTCAAAACATCGGCTTGAAGATTTATAATAAGGTATATCAATCAATGCAGGGGGAGTTATGTATGAAGTGCAAAAAAATGAACAGGGTACAATTAAAAGAGGGAAGCGTATCAATGGCCCTATAAACTGCGTCTGCCCTCATTAATGGAGGGAAATTTGTGAATACGCCTTATTCACAGTCAGCTTTACGGCACAATCAAGTGTTCATTTGGCTTTGTGTTTTGTCATTTTTCAGCGTATTAAATGAAATGGTTTTGAACGTCTCATTACCTGATATCGCCAACGATTTTCATAAACTGCCGGCGAGTGCAAACTGGGTGAACACGGCCTTTATGTTAACCTTTTCCATCGGAACTGCTCTGTATGGGAAGTTATCAGATCAGCTGGGCATCAAAAAGCTGCTTCTATTTGGAATTATGGTAAATGGCTTCGGATCGATCATTGGATTTGTCGGACACTCTTTCTTTCCTGTACTCATTCTGGCCCGATTTATTCAAGGGGCTGGTGCAGCCGCATTCCCGGCTCTTGTGATGGTTGCAGTAGTACGCTATATGCCGAAAGAAAACAGGGGTAAAGCATTTGGTCTGATCGGGTCGCTGGTGGCAATGGGGGAAGGTGCCGGACCAGCTATTGGCGGAATAATCGCTCATTATATTCACTGGTCATATTTGCTGCTTATTCCAACAGCAACAGTTATCACCGTTCCATTCCTGATGAAACTGCTGGAAAAGGAAGAAAGAATCAGCGGGCGCTTTGATATGGCGGGGATTATATTAATGTCTGCAGGCATCGTATTTTTTCTGCTGTTTACAACGTCATATAGACTATCTTTTCTGATCATCAGTATTCTGGCTTTCCTGATATTTGTGAAACATATTAGGAAAACTCAAGAACCTTTTGTTGACCCTGCACTGGGGAAAAATGTCTTGTTTATGATGGGCGCCCTTTGCGGAGGCCTGATATTCGGCACTGCGGCAGGATTTGTGTCTATGGTTCCTTATATGATGAAAGATGTTCACCATTTAAGTACTGCGGCAATTGGAAGCGGGGTTATGTTCCCCGGGACGATGAGCGTCATCATCTTCGGTTACATTGGAGGATGGCTTGTTGATCGGAAAGGTTCTTTATATGTGCTGACCATTGGGATTGCATTGATGTCTTCCAGCTTTTTAATCGCTGCCTTTTTTATAGATGCGACACCATGGCTCATGACCGTTATAATCGTTTTTGTTTTTGGGGGGCTCTCCTTCACAAAAACGGTTATATCTACAATGGTGTCTGGCAGTTTGAAACAAAAGGAAGCCGGCGCCGGAATGAGTCTGCTTAATTTTACGAGCTTTTTATCAGAGGGAACGGGTATTTCGATTGCAGGCGGTTTATTATCGGTCCGCTTGCTGGATCAAAGGCTGCTGCCTGTTAACGCTGATCATTCCGCTTATTTGTACAGTAATATGCTCATTCTTTTTGCAGGAATCGTTGTTATGAGCTGGCTGGTAACCATGAATGTCTATAAACGTTCGCAAAGAAATGACTAAAAAGGGAAAAGGATCAAACTTGATAAAAGTTTTGATCCTTTTTTTGAGGAGCTTCCTTATTCCAAAACCTTTTGTCGATCAATGAAAGGGGAGTTAAAGTGAATTACATTTATAAGAAAAAGGAAAAGAAAAATGGAAATTGTATCATTTCAATCAGAGATAAATGGGAGAATACACTTATTGAGTTTGAACAAAAAAATAATCAAATTGAGATTATGATCAATTATCGTAACGAGAAAACAACCAAGTTTTCACTGCCAATCGAGACTTTTGAGAAAGTGTATGAGGATATTAAAATAGGCCGGAGAGAAAGTTAATCATTCTGTTTGAAAATGACCATGATGAAGGATTAGATTGTTAATAAATAATATGGAGTCATTAAAGGATGAAGCTTTGGTGACTCTGATGGATATGGCGCCGGCGGACATTGCCTGCACCGATTATTAAGGGATTAGCGGAATGAAAAGAAGCCGGAATTTCAGACCGGCTTTAAAATGTGTAAAAGAGCGGAAGGTGTCCGTAAGTAATCATTGTAAAAGAAATAACTATGTCCTATACGAACTGTAAATCTCCCGTTCTTGTTTATATATCCAAGTATGGGTGAGAAATTTCATGACTTCTTAAAACCGCAATTTGTCTTGAGAATTAGTAGCGGATTTCTTTAATTGACGCATCCAAATAAAGTGTCGGATCAAATAAAAAGCAGTTATAAGGGCAATCATTAATAAAATCCATATTGATGAGAAAGAAAGGATAATCAAAAAGCTGATAATAAGCATTAATGATAAACTCTTTGAAAACTTACCAGGTAGCAGTTTATATGCAGACAAAATACCGCAAATCGCATTACTAATAAAGAAAGCATTTGCTATGCCGACAATTTGTTCAACATTAATGAAGTTTATAAATAAAAGAATAAAAACGATTGTATGAATTAATGTTAATAAGCCTATGGCTCCAATTGGTATGTTTGTTTTGGAGCGGAAAGAAATCAAGGTTGTTTTTTTATTCTCTGAGGCTATTAGACGTGATACTCCGCCGGTAACCAATAAATATGTGCTCATACATAATATTGTTGTGATGAAAGCCATTGTCGGTGAAGCAAATGTTCCAAGCAATGGAGTTAAAATAATCGTTAATGTGTGTGTGTGATGTAAATCAATCCATTGATAAGAAGCAGCTACAACGATACAAACCGTTGTGATGACCACTGAGCTTATTACTATTGCTTGGGGAATCGTTCTTTTTCTGTTTTTGACATCCAAACTATAATTCCCTATAATTTCCCAACCTACTAGAGCCCAAAAAAGTAATAGAATACTATAACCAAAATCATCAAGATGAAATGGTGTTTTAATAAAAGCTTTATCCCTCATAAAGGGAATTGAACTAATTCCGCCACTTAACAATATTGCTGTGGCAACTGTGGAGAACATAAATGACACTTTTCCTACAGAAGAGATATTCAATAATAGAACGAATAAACAAATCATCATCAGAATGATTCCATATGTCTCTAGCGGCCAACCATTACTTTTGAACAAAGCCTTTAGGTATTGACTGGCTGTCATGAGAACGGCAACTGGCCCCACACTGCCCGCAATAATAAAAAATACAGAAGTTAATTGTTTTATATGTTGTCCAAATGCAAGTTCGACTGTATGCGCAACACCAGATTCATTCGGAAATAAAACACTCAATTTTCCAAACAATGAAGCAAATAGAAAACTAATGATCATCATTATAAACCATGCTAGTATGGCATAATCTCCAGTCTTACCATAAATGATTGGTGGAAGCAATATAATTCCCGATCCTAAAATAGGACCAACAATTAATCCGCTTAAAAGTACGGGGCCGAGTTTTCTTTCTCTCACTTTCCATTCCATTCCATTCCATCCTTTCCTAAACGTGTTTTATGATCATATTCTAATTGTAATTTGTTTCCTTTCATCGGTAAAATAGATATATATGAACTGTTCCATCGGAATTAGTGATGTTCAAAGGGGGGAGACATGATGGAAATACGGCACTTAAAAACATTTATAACAATTGTGGAAAAGGGAGGATTTACAAAGGCAGCTGAATATTTGGGTTATGCCCAATCGACTATAACTTCACATATTAAAGATATTGAGCAAGAAATAGGAAAACCGTTATTTAATCGTTTTGGGAAGAAAATGCTGTTAACTGAAGCGGGGGAACTTTTGTTTCCTTATGCAAACGAAATGATCAGGATATCTGAAAAAGTAAAACAAATACAATCAAACGATGAACCGATGGGGACTCTCGTTATTGGTGCTCCGGAATCTTTAACGGTTTACCGTTTACCTCCAATTATTCACGAATTCAAAAAGCTCTTTCCTAAAGTGAAAATAATATTAAGATCATCGACATGCTGGGAATTAAAAAATGATCTCCGAAATGGGAAGGTGGATTTAGCGTTTCTTTTGGAGCACGAACAAGAGGAAACTGATTTATATATAGAAAAATTGATAACTGAACCAATGATATTGATATTCCCTGAACATCATCAATTGAAAAATATTCCATTTGATGAATTTTATTTTTCACCTGATGAAGTGATTTTATATACAGAACATGGGTGCAGCTACCGTACTTACTTTGAAGAGTATATGAAACACCAAGGACCGGTTTCGGAGAATACCTTTGAATTCTGGAGTGTTGAGGCAATTAAGCAGTGTGTGATGTGCGGATTAGGAATTTCGTTATTACCGTTGATCACTGTACAAAAAGAGTTGAAAGAAAACAAATTAAGTGGATTGATTTTGAATGAAACACGTATTTTAACGCAGATGGCTTATCATAAAAAAAGATGGCATTCCTTAGCGATGGCTGAATTTATAAATATCGTAAAAAAACATGCGGAATTATGGAAAAGAACTCAGACTTTATAGTCGATGCTCATTAAAGTTTTCGAGTCGGTGCAAAAAGAGGAGGGAATGAGACCCCTCCCTTAAAACCTTCAATTCCTCTAATTTCATTATAAGATATATTACTTTTTTGAAATGGGGATCCAAATTTCACTTTTAAAAGATGGCGATGTTACATCTTTATGCTCGTTCCACAGGATTTCTGGGCCTTCAATTTGTTCATAATGTGACGATGGAAACCATTCGGAATAAATCCGCCCCCATACTTCCTGCAGTGCATCCGGAAATGATCCGGCTGCTTCGAATACAGCCCACGTTGAGGCAGGGACTTCAAGCTGTGATAGGTGATTTGGGCAATGTTTCGTTGTGGCTGCGCCAATATAGTGATCAAGCTCTCCGTTTTCCTCTGTCCGGCCTTCAGAAAAGTTCGTGGATGCACTAATGAGTCCTACAGGCGCTACATTAGAAAGCTCTTTTAGTTGATTGATTGCTGCTTCATCTAAACTTTCCCACATCGATGCAATGTCAGGATTCACGCCTTTGAACAAAATAGGGACTCTTTTTTTAATGCCGACGATGCGAAATGCCTCTTTTTCTTCAATGCGATAGTTCATTTCATTTCCTCCTTTGATTGATAACTGGAAGGTCATTCGCGGATAAGCTTTAAGTGAATGGCCATTATGTTTAGCTTCTGATGGTCTTATGCCATGCAGATTTTGAAATGCTCGTGCGAAAGAATCTGGTGAGTGATAACCGTATTTTATCGCAAGATCAATCACCTTTACGCTGCTGTCTTTAAGTTCAAAAGCTGCAAGAGTAAGACGTCGTCGACGAATATATTCCGATAATGAAATACCTGTAAGGAAGGAAAACATCCTTTTAAAATGATATTCAGAGCAGAAAGCAAGCCTTGCTGCTTCTTTGAAATCAATATCGTTCGTGAGGTTTTCTTCGATATACGTTAATGCGCTGTTCATCCTTTTAAGCGAATCCATTTATTTGACCTCCTTTAACAAAAGAATAACAGGAGCGAAATGTATCTACCCGACATTTCGTGCACAGTTTTGCAGGATAACTTATATGTAATAAATTAAGTGATTCACCTGTATTTGTACAGATAAAGAAAACACCTAATAACTGCTTGGGTTGCATAAGATGAAAGAAGTTATCATTGTTTTATATTGAAAAGAAAATAGAAAAAGACGGAGTTTTATTGTTGGAGGGGTTTAATATCAATCAATTGAAAGTTACTTACGCAGAGGTTAAAAAATTTTAGTTATGTCGAGAACAATGTTCACCTCCACTGCTTGTTCAATTAGAGGAAGTGATTCTTCCTTAAGGGAGATCACTTTTACTTATTCGAAGAAAGCGGCAGTTTAGCGGACGAAGGAGAAAAATCAGTTGCCTTACTTGAATACTAAATAGGTGTAAAAAAGCGGTTATTCATACGGATTGAAAAAGAAGAACACGCAGCAGATTCACTTGCTCTTGTTGGGGGCAAGTGTTGACAACCCTATACTGGTTTAATTAAAGAAGGAGTATAAAACCTGTATCAATGGTGTTACTAGATATCCGTGACACAGGTTTTATATGTAGGTAACTAATATTCTGATATATGTAACATTGCATTTTTTTATTATGCAATAGTTCACTCTATTTCTGCTTTCAATTTTTCGAACCACTCTAAATTAACCAAGTGATGTGAACGGGAATTTTCATTCATACGGCGAAAGTAATTGATTGTGCCGGGAATTTCTTGAGTGATGGACAGGTATTCATCAAGGAGCTCGATTCGAGTTTTAGTCTGATCGATTTGTGATTGGATCAGATCCAGTAATTTATTTTTGTCGAATTCATCGGCAAAGAGTAACGCCCCATAAAATGGCAGGTTCACATATTCCGATTTGGTGCCGTATTTGATCATTAATTTTTCGAATTCTGCCCTTCCCGAATCTGTGACTTTAAAGTTACGGATTTCACGCCCGCTGGTTGAGGGTTTCTGCTGAATCTGTTCAATCAAACACTTTTCTTCAAGTTGCTGCAGATTGTAATAAAATGAACCTTTCGTGAAGTTAACAATGTATTTGTAATGACGTTTTTCCATTAAGGCCAGAAGTTCATAGCCGTGAGCTCCGGGGTTTTGGATGAGCAAGCCAAGGATAAGTAAGGGAATCATGGTTTCATCACCTTCGCCATCCGCGCCTCAAATTCCGCGTACGTGATTTTACCCGAAGCCAAATCCATACTATGAAGGTAAATCTGTTCTGTTTTAGAATAGTCACCATTCACTTTCAGTGATTGCTCCTCTCCCGAAATGGGTTTAAGGATATGGTGCTTTTTCGAAAAAGCCTCGAAATAGCGGTAACCGAATTTGCGTTGTGAAGCTGCGTCTAAATGAATGCCATCAGGATTCGCAGTCAAACCTGCCGCAGTAACAAAATAACAATTCTGTTGTTCATTAGCAAAACACAGCAATTGTTCATTAACCTGTCGAAATTCAGTCGCGTGCTGTCCAAAACCGGTCTTCCCAAGAAAGTCACCAAGCCCTCCAATAATCAACGGTACCTCATCAAGTTTCAACTCGTTTCTTAGCGTCTCGATGATAAGAGTTAATTTCTCGTAATAAGTTTCATGCAGCGAACGATAACTGTCACTCTCACCTTGGTGCCAAAGGATTCCACAAATTTGACTGGACTGGAGGGCGAAGCGGGCTTCGGACAAAGCATGCTGAAAAAGGATGCCTTCCGGATGCCAGTCATTCAATGAACTGCCGCCTTCCGCACAGGGGATCAAGCCAATTTCTTCATCGGGATGAGCTTTCGACCATGCATCTGCAAAAGATGCCGCCAGGCCAACGCCGGAAACCGGACGGTCGTAATTAATCGGCTCTGTCATCATCTGCCACTGTCCATTGCGCAGCATTTTTATTTTTTCATTATAGATAGGGTCTACTTCATTCAAAAATCCTCGGCCCGCCATATTCGACTGCCCCAACATTAAAAAAGACTTTATCATCTAATTTTTCACTTCTTTACATCAATATTTTAGTCTAATTAGACTATAGTTAATTCAGGTTGTCTTGTAAAGTTTCAACTAGGTTTTATTTTTATTATTAGTATGTATGAAGAACAAACTAACATTGAACATTTGGTGGATGTATTTGAGAAATAGCAAGTTCTTTTGCTTTAGGTCTTGATAAACAATGAAAAAACAACAAAAACCCTGTTATGTAAGGATTCCTACGAGGTTCAAAATCATTTTTCATAGGAAATACATTCAATGATGGGGGTGTAGCCCAAATGAAATGGATTGTTAAAAAGGGAGGGCTGTGTTGAAGGGGTTAAATATCAATAAAAAATTATTAAAAAGGTTAACGATTGTACCAATTCGATTCATTTGTTATGTTTTATTTTTAAATCCTGAAGTTATACTTGAAGAGCAATGTCCTAAAATGCAGAAAAAGCCGGGATGTCAGATCCGGCTTTTCGCTCACTTTCCCTTCGACTTCTTCCGCTTCTCCTTCTCCGCCCGGTAAAACTCATGAAACATTTTCATCAATGCGCGTTTTTCAATCCGCGACACATAACTCCTTGAAATGCCGAGCTCCTTTGCGATCTCGCGCTGCGTTTTTTCTTTTTTTAAATCAAGCCCGAAGCGGCCGACGATGACTTCTTTTTCGCGGTCGTCTAAAATGTCGATATATTTTTTGACCTTTTCAAGTTCCATGTTGAGCTGAATAGTGTCGATCACATCTTCGCTTTCCGACTTGAGGACATCGATCAGGCTTATTTCATTCCCTTCTTTATCCTGGCCGATCGGATCATGAAGGGAGACGTCTTTTTTCGTTTTTTTCAATGCGCGCAGATGCATAGGATTTCCCTTAACTGTTTGATTAAATAAATGTTGAGTCAATTTTTCTGTAATAAATGCTTAAACGTTTCTTAGCGAATGAAGGGGATACCTTAAATAACCAAGCTGCATTTTCAATTGCATATGTTGTATGTACGAAAGATTAATATTACGCAACAGAAAATGCATCAAAATAAAATTGACTTCACTAAGGAAAAAGGAAGGTTTATGAACAGATTATATTTAGTACTTGTGAGGGGGTATGAGGAGAATGCAGATGGTTATATATCTTTAAGGTAAAAAGGCAAATATACACGAAGTCATTTCTAAGCATTCATACATTTATTAAGGTTTGTTGATTATCTATGCAAAATTATTACTTTAAAATTTATCGAAAAATTTTAAAAATTTAACTGTGTATATTTTTAAAGCATGTTACATTCGAAATGTAGCAAACAATACTAATTATGAAAGGACGAAGAACAAAATGAAATTTAGAGTCGAATCACTTCCAAACTATCGTATTGCTTATATGCGACGAGTTGGTCAATATGGTCCTGCCAATATTGAAATAATGGAGAAATTAAAAAAATGGGCTAAGGAGAAGAAATTTCTTGAATCTGCAATCCTATTTGCAATTCCACAAGATAATCCAGAAACTACACCCCCTAATAACTGTAGATTTGATGCTTGTATTGTTATTCCAAATGATTATCAAGTGGATGATTCAGTTTTCGAAGGTGAACTACCTGGTGGAAAGTACATTATTTACGAAGTTAAACATACAGTAGAGGATATTCAAAAAGCATATTCTGATATTTTTCCATACCTACGAATCAATGGGTATGAAATGGATAACAAACCTATTATGGAAAAGTACATTGGTGATATGATTAGCAACCCTTATTGCGAAATATGTGTACCCGTAAAATCGTTTTAGTTTGATTAGCTTTTTTACTTGTTTACTTTTTAATCATAACCCCTTGAATTGGGAATATATGTGGCGTCATCGACTGAAATGCGGTAACGAGTTAGAAAAATGATTTTCATAACTGTCACATCTCTTTTTCAAATATTCTTCCTCTATTGAAAAAGAAAATAAGAAAAAGCCGGGATGTCAGATCCGGCTTTTCGCTCATTTCCCCTTCGACTTCTTCCGCTTCTCCTTCTCCGCCCGGTAAAACTCATGGAACATTTTCATCAATGCGCGTTTTTCAATCCGCGACACATAACTCCTTGAAATGCCGAGCTCCTTTGCGATCTCGCGCTGCGTTTTTTCTTTTTTTAGATCAAGCCCGAAGCGGCCGACGATGACTTCTTTTTCGCGGTCGTCTAAAATGTCGATATATTTTTTGACCTTTTCAAGTTCCATGTTGAGCTGAATAGTGTCGATCACATCTTCGCTTTCCGACTTGAGGACATCGATCAGGCTTATTTCATTCCCTTCTTTATCCTGGCCGATCGGATCATGAAGGGAGACGTCTTTTTTCGTTTTTTTCAATGCGCGCAGGTGCATTAAAATCTCATTTTCAATACATCGTGCGGCATATGTGGCAAGCTTCGTGCCTTTTCCGGCTGAATAGCTTTCAATTCCTTTGATCAGCCCGATTGTACCGATGGAGATCAGATCTTCTGCGTCCTCTCCCGTGTTTTCGAATTTTTTCACAATATGGGCGACTAAACGGAGATTATGTTCGATCAGCATGTTGCGGGCGTGTTCATCTCCTTCAGCCATAAGGTCTAAGTATTTTTTCTCCTCATTATTTGAGAGCGGTTGTGGAAAGGCATTATTTTTCACGTATGATACTAAAAACACAAGTTCTTTCACAATAAACCCGAGCGCTGCAAAAACACCTGTCACCGTCCTCACCTCCACAAAGTTATGTAGGCAATCGCCTATATGTAACTGTATGTGTCGGTAGGGCTGTTTGTGTCTGTACAGGGAAATTAATCAAAATCGGGTTTTATTTCTTACAGCCTCTTGATTTTTGCTGATTGAACCTGTATATTGTTAAAAAAAGTAAGGGCAAAAAGAACATAACTGAAAAGCGCTGAAGAGACGAGTAGACAGATATCATTCATGACAGAGAGCTCCGGGAGCTGTGAAGGAGTATGAATGGATGTGTTGAAACAAACCTCTTAGCTTCGCATCGGAATCATGCAACACGAGGATGATGCGGCGGATACTCCTGTTACCGAGTAAGCTTTGTACCCGGCATGGCCGGCACCAAACCGAATTGAGGTGGCATAGCGGGCTGTTTCCCGTCCTCAAGACTTTATTGTCTTGAGGGCGTTTTTTATTTCTAAGGGAGGGATAAGATGAAAAACCTGAAGTCTTGGCGGTACCCGATGCTTCTGTTAACCGGAATCGGGATAGCAAATATTGGTGAATGGATCTATTTTTTGTCTCTTAATCTTATTGTCTTAAAAGAAACGGGGTCTGCTTTTGCGGTTTCCATCCTTTATTTAATCAGGCCTGCGGCTGTTTTGATGACAAATGGGTGGGCGGGCAGCATCATCGACCGGTGCAACAAACGGAATATGATGATGTCGCTTGATTTCATCCGGGCTGCATTTATTGCCGTTCTGCCGCTGATGTTTACTGCACGGTCTTTATTTTCCGTTTATTGTATTGTATTTTTGATTCAAATGGCCAATGCGATGTTTCGTCCGTGTTCCATGGCGTATGTGACGATGCTTATCCCGGCTGAAAGGAGAAAACGATTCAATTCACTAAGGGCTTTGTCGGAATCAGGGGCTTTTCTCCTCGGGCCGGCTGCGGCCGGGCTGCTTTTTATCGCCGGCACGCCGATTTTTGCGATTTGGGTGAATGCGGCGGCTTTAGTGCTGTCCGGGTTCATCACGATGATGCTGCCGAACCTTGAAAACGAGCCTCACGTACATTCTCCCGCACAGAAGCTTTCTTTGGCAGTGTACAAAGAAGATTGGAAGCTCGTCTATCGCTTCAGCCGAACGGCGCGAAACGTCATGATCATTTATTTTTTATTCAGTCTGGTCATGAACGTTATGCTATCCGCGCTTGATTCGCTTGAAGCCGCTTTTGCAAAAGAGGTTCTTCAGCTGACTGATGCCGATTACGGTTTTCTCGTCAGTGTCTCAGGGGCAGGCATTATTGCGGGGGCGCTTGTCAATGTGTTCTTTAATAAAAAAATGCCGGCTTCTTTATTGATGGGAATGGGCTCTTTATTCACAGCGGCCGGATATATGATTTATGCTTTTTCTGACGTTTTTTGGACGGCTGCTTTCGGATTTTTCCTTCTCGCTTTTTTTCTGGCGTTTGCCAATACAGGCTTTCTGACGTTTTATCAAAAGAATGTTCCGGTGGACATCATGGGGAGAGTGGGGAGCTTTTATTCATTAGTCGAAGCTGTCTTCATTATAGTAGTAACGGCGGTTTTCGGAGCGGCTTCTGTCAGTTCGTCCGTCCGCGGCATCGTCATCGCAGGCGCTGCTGTTATGCTGGCGTTGGCAGCCGTTTTATGCTCGTTCTTATTTGCGTCCGCAAAAAGGAGGACTCCTGATGTATTTCAAGCGGATCAATGTAAACAAACATAAAGAGACGGCCGTTTCATTTCGTGAGGATTCGTTTTTCGTCAGCTTTTCAGAGCGAAGGGTGTTTCGGAATATCACCTGAGAGTTTCGGGGGCAATGAAGCGGCTCTGTCATTTTACAGAAAGAAAAACATGGAAGTGATCGGTTCAGAATGTAACGGAAAAGTTCTCAGAATGAGAGGAGCCGTACCGCCGGAGTAGGGGGCGGTACGCGCTTCATTTTTTCGTTGTTTTTAAAAGGCCGGGAAACTTCTTATAAATGACCGCCATTAAGACGAGCATATACATTCCGTAAATCCCGAAAGACAGCAGTTTGTTGCTTGTAAATGAAGCGCCTGCGACCGTCACGATCAAAATGTTCGGAATTTTGCCGAGCACCGACGCCGAAAAAAAGATCGGCCATCGGATATTACTCAGCCCGCAGACGGTATTCATGGCAAGCGACGGTATAATCGGAATCAGCCGTCCGAAAAGCACCGCCGTAAACGCGTGCTGATGAAATGAATCTTCATATTGGGCCGCGGCCGGGTAAGCCAGCAGCTTTTTTCTGGCCCAGTCTCTGAATCCGTACCGGACGAGAAAAAACAATGCCATTGTTCCGAGCATCGCGCCTGACAATGTAATCCACACCCCGTTTACAATCCCGAAAACCGCTCCGTTTAAGGCCGCGATAATGGCGAATGGAACAATCGGAAAAAATACGTCAGCTGCGACCAGCAGGATACTCATAAGCACGGCGTACATGCCCCCCGCGCGAATCATGCTGAGCCAGACGTCTTTTTGCATAAAGCCGATCATTACGACAGCAATGATGACGGCAAGACTGAATCCCTTTTTTATCATCTGCACGTTCACCTCTTTTCAATTAGTATACAGCACAAATCTATCTCCTTCTATTAAAATAAGCTGTCCGATAAGCATATTTGTTTATCAGCATTTGCCGTTTGATGAGAAACGGCTGCACTCGGATTTGGACAAAAACAAGCGGGAAGCGGGTGATGTGCATCATTTGATGCAGAGAATGATTTTTTATAAAAGGGGACACGTTAACAGTAGTGTTTACTGGAGGTGTAAACGTTGAGATGCTTTCATCTGATCATCATGATATGCGTCCTCACGAGTCTCACTGCCGTGTCCGCCGATGCGAAATCTTTAAAAAGAAGTGACATGGAGAAGACGGGAAACGTGTACTGGGATATAAGGTCTGAAAAAAAGAAACTATCTTTAACCTTCGATGACGGCCCCCATCCTGTCTATACGGAAGCTGTGTTAGACGTGCTGAAACAGCACAATGTGAAAGCAACCTTTTTTTGTGTCGGGAGCCGTATAGACAAATACCCCATAACGGCAAAACGCATCGTTGAAGAAGGGCATGAAATCGGCAACCATACGATGAACCATGTTTATTTTCACCGTCTGAAACGCAAAGACATTTTACAAGAGCTTCACAGCTCAGCGCATCATATCACATCGCTGCAGCCGGAAGGGGACAAGTTATTCCGCCCGCCGGGAGGGTCGCTGAATCATACGGCTTTCAAAAGCATCTTAAAAGAGGGCTATCATATCATCATGTGGTCATGGAACCAAGATCCGAGGGACTGGAAAAGGCCCGGGAAAGGAAAAATCGTCAGGCACGTTGTTTCACATGCCAGAGATGGAGATATCGTTCTTCTGCATGACGGCGGAGGAAACCGGCGCCAGACGGTTGAGGCTTTGAAAGAAATCATTCCCAAGCTGAAAAAGCAGGGCTACACGTTTGTTAAGGTTTCGGATTTGATCGGACAGGATTCGGGCCCTTTTCATATCCAGTAAAGAGAGCGCCGCGTTGAAAGCCGCCAAAGAGATGTGTACCATAGGAGGTAAGGTTTGGGGGGAGAGAAAATGAAGTTTGCTGTTCTTTTTATTACGATAATCTGTCTGTTATCAGGGTGCGCCGCGGGCAAAGAGAAAAGTGTTGTCACGTTCGGCGACAGCAATACGCGCGGTTCCAACTGGGATTATCGTGATTATCCGAAGGCGCAGCAGTGGGTAAACATGTTAAAAACAGCGGAACGCGGCCGTCTTACGGTTATAAATGCGGGAATAGGCGGCCAGACGACTGAGGATGCGCGCCTGCGCTTTCAAAGCGACGTGCTGAACCGTAAGCCCCAATATTTATTTATCATGTTCGGAACAAATGATGCGGGCATTTTGACGGGCGATCAGCCGCGGGTATCAAAGAAACGGTTTAAAGAAAACCTGACTTATTTCATAAACGAAAGCAGAAATCACGGCATAAAGCCGATTTTAATGACGTGCATCCCGGTTATAGAAGGAAACGGAACGCATCATCTCTATTACTATTCGAGATATAAAGCCTCAGCCTTTAAAGAAAAAGGCGGCGCGAGAAAATGGCATAATTCCTATAACGGCGTTACGAGGCAGGTTGCAGCTGAGTTGAAAGTGCCGCTGGTGGATAACTGGAAACACTTTATACGCGCGGACGGCGGCAAAGATACAGACCGGGCGCTGATCCAATCCGGACTGATAGATCCCTCCGGAAATCATATGACGCCAAAAGGCGCCAGAATCTTAATTGAAGGCATAAAAAATGGGCGGGTTTTGGAACGCTGACGCCGTCAGCTGCCTAAACCGTTTTGCTTCTGCTTCATAGGCTGTAGAAAAAACATCTTTTTGGAGGCGATTGCTATGAACCGCGGTTTCCCTCCGCAATATCCTGTATGCCCGCCTCCTCGGGTGAATGCGGGGTACTGGTACGCATTTTTTGTTGTGCTGCTCGTCGTCATTCTCGTCCTGGGCGGTCTGTATTGGTTCAATATATAGCAGCCGTCCTCTTAAACACCTCTATTTTAGGGGTGTTTTTTGTTGAAAGTGGTAGTAATGCGCATAACCGAAGTGATATAATATCAGTCATCTGAGTAAAAAAAGGAAATTCGCCCGGAAATTTTTTTTTGTTTAAGAGGAAACGGAAATAATGTGTCCGAGCGATCTTCTTTTGATTTCGTTTTCAATTAACTCGATAAATTCACGGCTCAAATTCATTTCAGTGGCTTTGAAATAAGATTCTATTAGTAATTCATCAGAAAGCTTTCTCATGCCGGGGACCCAATTAATGGGAGTGGCACCTCCTTACAATTGTAATCAATCATCAGACGCAAGCATATGATGGAAGGTTGCGTTTCAATCATGGTGAGGTTATCTTTAATCTACCATTAAATACAAATAAGAACAATCGTTCTGTTATCCACACTCGTAAGTGGATAACTTGTTAGTATCTTGTTTATAATCTGGATAAATCCGGATGTAATAAGAGTGGATAATGTGTGTAATTTTATCCACAACTGGTGAAGAAACCCAATTTTTGTCGAAATTTTTTTACTGAGTCCGACTTTGTTTTTAAATCTGACAGGTTTCGACATATAGATGATAGAAAGAAAAGGAAGGGTGCGGGTTTTGTTAAAAAAGTTTTTTTTACCTGACGAATTTGTGAAAAATATATTTCATATCACACCGGAAAAGCTCAAAGAACGCAATGTGAAAGGGATTATTACAGACCTTGACAACACGCTTGTGGAGTGGGACAGACCGAGTGCGACACCTCGATTAATCGAGTGGTTTGAAGAAATGAAGGAGCACGGCATTAAAGTCACGATCGTCTCCAATAATAATGAACGAAGAGTGAAATTATTCTCGGAGCCGCTTGGCATACCGTTTATTTATAAGGCAAGAAAACCGATGGGGCGCGCCTTTAAAAGAGCCGTCAGCAGCATGGATCTGAAAAAAGAAGACTGTGTGGTCATCGGCGATCAGCTGCTTACTGATGTTCTCGGCGGAAACAGAAACGGGTATCATACGATCCTCGTCGTGCCTGTCGCTTCCTCTGACGGAGTCATGACGCGCTTTAACCGCCGGATTGAACGGAGAATATTGAGTTCTTTGAAACGTAAAGGCCATATTCAGTGGGAGGATTAGAAATGGAAAAGGTTGTTTGCATCGGCTGCGGAGTAGCGATCCAGACCGAGGATAAACAAGGTCTCGGATACGCGCCAAAGGCATCGCTCACGAAAGAGAATGTCATCTGCCAGCGCTGTTTCAGACTGAAAAATTACAATGAAATTCAAGATGTTTCATTAACGGATGATGACTTTTTAAATATCTTGCACACAATCGGCGATACTGACTCTCTTATTGTCAAAGTCGTTGATATTTTTGATTTTAACGGAAGCTGGATAAACGGGCTGAACCGCTTTGTCGGCGGTAATCCGATTATTCTTGTCGGTAATAAGGCCGATATCCTGCCGAAATCCGTAAAACGGGAACGCCTCGTTCAATGGATGAAACGCGAAGCGAAAGAATACGGCTTAAAACCCCTTGATGTCTTTTTAATCAGCGCTTCCCGCGGACAAGGGATGAAGGAAGTCATTGACGCCATTGAACATTATCGCGAAGGCCGCGATGTGTATGTGGTGGGCTGTACCAATGTCGGCAAATCCACATTTATCAACCGGATTATTAAAGAGGTCTCAGGGGAAGAGAATATTATTACCACCTCTCAATTTCCGGGCACGACGCTTGATGCGATTGAAATCCCGCTTGATGACGGATCTGCGCTTTATGATACGCCGGGAATCATTAACCATCACCAGATGGCGCATTACGTGGACAAGCGTGACTTAAAGGTGCTGACACCGAAAAAAGAACTGAAGCCGCGCACTTTTCAGCTGAATGAAAAACAAACGCTTTATTTCGGCGGGCTTGCCCGGTTTGACTATGTATCAGGCGATAAAACGGCGTTTGTCTGCTATATGCCGAATGAATTGATGATTCACAGAACAAAGCTTGAAAATGCTGATGCCTTATACGAAAAGCATGCGGGAGAACTGCTTACCCCGCCCGGAAAAGATCATTTGGATGAATTTCCGGAGCTTACGCCCCACACGTTTACGATTAAAGAAGGAAAGACGGATATCGTTTTTTCCGGTCTCGGCTGGGTCACGGTGCAGCAAGCAGATAAAAAAATAACGGCATACGCTCCGAAAGGCGTACACGTATTTGTCCGCCGTTCATTAATATAGAGAGAAGGGGAGAGGGAGCATGAAACAATTGTACGGAGTAATCGGAAATCCGATCGGGCATTCAATGTCACCCGATATTCATAACGCGGCTTTGCAAGATAAGAACATCAACGGGCAGTATTTTGCGTTTCAGGTGGAACCTCATCATCTCAAGGACGCCGTTAACGGAATCAAGGCGCTTGGCATCTGCGGAGTGAACGTCACAGTCCCGCATAAAGTCGCGATCATGGAGCATCTGGATGAAATACATGAAAGCGCGAAAGTACTTGGGGCCGTAAATACCGTCAAAAGAGAGGGAGACAGGCTCATCGGGTATAATACTGACGGAGATGGGTTTTATAAATCCTTAGTCAAAGTATTGGACAAACCGATATCAGAGCTCTCCATCCTCATGATTGGGGCGGGAGGAGCGGCAAGAGCGATTTTTACAACGATCGTCCGCAGAGAGCCGAAACAATTTGACGTTTGCAACCGCACGCCGGAAAAAGCAGAAAGTCTGATTGCGGCTGCTCCCTCTTTTCAGCAGAAACGCGCCCTTACTTTAAAAGAAGCTGAAAATCAGCTTGAACAATATGACGTCATTATTCATACAACATCTGTCGGCATGTATCCGAAAACGGATGCCGTGCCGCTCTCATTGGAACGGGCCAAAACGGGCGCCATCGTTTGTGATATCGTATACAACCCGATTCAAACGGCGTTCTTAAAAGAAGCTGAAAAAAGAGGTTTAACAACCCTTGACGGTGTCGGCATGTTTGTGGAACAGGCCGCACTGTCTTTCAAGCTGTGGACGGAACAAGAGCCTGACAGCGGCTTAATGAGAGCGATTGTTGAAGGAAAACTAGGAGGAACACAATGTTAACAGGAAAACAAAAACGGTTTTTGCGTTCAAAAGCGCATCACTTAACGCCTATTTTTCAAGTGGGAAAAGGCGGAGTCAACGAAAACATGGTGAAACAGATTGCCGAGGCTTTAGAAGCAAGAGAGCTGATTAAAGTCAGCGTGCTTCAAAACTGCGAAGACGATAAAAATGATGTCGCAGAAGCCCTTGTGAAAGGCAGCCGCTCACAATTGGTGCAGATGATCGGAAATACGATCGTATTGTATAAGGAATCAAAGGAAAATAAACAAATCGAGCTTCCGTAAGGTGGTTAACATGAAGAAAATCGGAATATTCGGGGGCACATTTGACCCTCCGCACAACGGACATCTTCTGATGGCTAATGAAGTCCTTCATCAGGCGGAGCTCGATGAGATTTGGTTTATGCCAAATAAAATCCCTCCGCATAAGCAGAATGAAGACTTTACAGACAGCCGGCACCGGGTGGAGATGCTGAAGCTTGCCATCAGCTCCAATTCCGGCTTTAAGCTTGAGCTTGCGGAAATGGACCGGAAAGGCCCTTCTTATACCTATGATACCGTCCGTTTGCTGAAGGAGCGGCACCCGAACGACAAGCTTTTCTTTATTATCGGGGCGGATATGATTGAATATCTGCCGAAATGGTACAAACTGGACGAACTGCTCACGCTCATTCAATTTATCGGAGTGCGGCGCCCGGGGTATCATATTGAGACCCCGTACCCGCTGCTTTTTGCCGACGTTCCGGAATTTGACGTTTCGTCAACGATGCTGAGAGAACGTCTCAAAGCAAAAAAGCCGACGCAATACTTAATGCCGGATAAAGTGAGGCAGTATATAGAGGAGAATGATTTATATGAATCGTGAGGAAGCACTTGCCTGCGTCAAAGAGCAGCTGACCGAGCATCGCTACATCCACACAATCGGCGTGACAGATACGGCGGTTATTCTCGCAGGACGGTTCGGAGCAGACCCGAAAAAAGCGGAAATGGCGGCTATTTTTCATGATTATGCGAAATTCCGGCCGAAAGAAGAAATGAAGCAGATCATCGTGCGGGAAAAAATGCCGGCTGAGCTCTTGGATTACAATGCCGAGCTGTGGCATGCCCCTGTGGGAGCGTATCTGGCTGAGAAAGAAGCGGGGATCACTGATCCTGAGATCTTGGATGCAATCCGCTATCACACGTCAGGGCGTCCCGGAATGACCCTTTTAGACAAAGTCATTTACGTTGCGGATTACATTGAACCCGGCCGCCATTTTCCCGGAGTGGAAGAGGTGCGCCGTCTGGCGGAAACGGATCTGAACGAAGCGCTCATACAAGCAATGAAAAATACAATGATATTTCTGATGAAAAAAAACCAGCCGGTCTTTCCGGAGACGTTTGCAACCTATAACTGGCTGGTGTCTCAAAATTGACAGGAGGAATTTGAAGAATGAATCAAGCTTCCGTATTAAAAATCGCGGCAAAAGCATGCGACGATAAACGTGCAGAAGATATTTTAGCGCTGGACATGGAAGGAATCTCACTTATAGCGGATTACTTTTTAATCTGCCACGGGAATTCTGATAAGCAGGTTCAGGCAATTGCGCGTGAAATTAAAGATCAGGCAGAAGAAAACGGCATTGATGTCAAAAAGATGGAAGGGTTTGATGAGGCCCGCTGGATTTTAGTTGATCTCGGCGACGTCATTGTCCACGTTTTCCATAAAGATGAAAGAAGCTACTACAATCTTGAAAAGCTATGGGGCGACGCGCCGCTCGCAGAGCTTGAGCTCGGCTTGAACTCATGATTTACCAAGGCTTCGCCGGCGTATATGACGAGTTAATGTCACATGCGCCGTATGATGAATGGGCGGGCTGGATCGAAGCGTCTCTTCCGGAAAAGGGAAGGGTGCTTGATCTTGCCTGCGGAACCGGAGAAATATCCATCAGGCTTGCTGAAAAAGGCTGCGAAGTCACGGGGATTGATTTGAGTGAAGATATGCTGAGCTGTGCCCAGCAGAAAAAAACGGGAAAGCCGATTCTTTTTCTCCAGCAGGATATGAGAGAGCTTTCCGGTTTTGAAGAACAGTTTGATGCTGTAGTCATCTGCTGTGATTCCCTAAATTACTTAAAAACGAAAAATGATGTCTTAAGCACCTTCAAAAGTGTTTTTCAAGTTTTGAAGGAGGGCGGCCTGCTTCTGTTTGACGTCCATTCCCCATTTAAAATGACGGAGCTTTTTCCGGACAGCACCCATGCGGATCAGGATGAGCAGATCAGCTATATCTGGCAAAGCTTTGCCGGCGATGAAGAGCTTTCTGTCATCCATGATATGTCCTTTTTCGTATGGAACGGACAATCTTATGACCGCTATGACGAGACGCATGAGCAAAAAACATTTTACATTGAAGAATATGAACAAATGCTTGCAGAGACCGGATTTGAACTGAAGAAGGTGACGGCTGATTTTACAGACCGGCCTCCTTCAACAGAGTCTGAACGTCTTTTCTTTACGGCAGGCAAACCAAAAACCATCGTTTAAACGGAACGATGGTTTTTAAAATGCATTTTTTGCGATTGGCGCGCTAAAGCACTTTATGGCATACTCAGTTACACGTGAAATTGCTTCTTCACTAACGATATATCTTCATCGTATTTGTCATGTGTACGCTGAAAGACACGGTTGAACATATCCTGAACACCGCTTTCGAGAGCCTTCAGTCCTTCTCCGGTGACGCCGCCTTTTACGCATACTTTTTCCTGCAAGGCGGGAAGTGTGTAATGCCCTGTTTCCAGAAGCTTTCCGAGACCGACAAGCATTTCCGTCGACATAATTACTGCTTCTTCTTTGGTGATGTCCGTTTCTTCCACTGCCGCGTCAATAAAGCGCTGAACGAGATAACTCATAAAAGCGGGCCCGCAGCTGACAATGTCTGACGCCGCTCTTGTAATGCCGCTGCTGATTTCTACAGGTTTTGAGATATGAGTGAACAGCGTTTGAATATCCGCTTTTGCAGACTCGCTGCAGCTTTTGCCGAACGTAACAAGCGAGACGCCGGCCAAGGCGCGGTTCGTAATGCTCGGAATGACGCGGGCCGTCTGACACGGAACCGTATGTTCAATCTGATCCGTCTGAACGGGACTGGTAATGGAGATTAAAATGTGATCTTTCCGTAAATGCGGTGTGAGTTTCTTCAGCAAAGGATATATATCCAGCGGTTTTACACAAATGAATATTATTTCATTTTCCTGTACGAGCTTTTCCTGATCCTCGGTGACATGGATGCCGCTGAAACGTTCTTTTAGTTTTAATGCTTTTTCGATTGTTCTGTTTGTGATGGTGATATGTGAGGGATCGGCAGCGTTTGATTCGATAAACGATTCAATCAGGATCGTTCCCATGTTTCCGGTGCCGATAAAGCCTATTTTCAATGAATTCCCCTCCTTTTTCCCTTAATCCTCTAAACCTTATGCGGGGAGGCAATGCAATATGACGAAAGCGATGATGACGGAGCCGCTGCGGCGGAACCTGAAAATTCTGGGCGCTTGTCTTGCTGCAGGAGCGGTTTTTATCTGTATTTGGCTGTTTCGTTCTGAAAAGGAAGAGCCGGTCAAACAGCAGTCCGTGCTCGGCCAAACAGCCTCAGCATCCGTCGCGGACAAAAAAGACACCGCAGACGATAAGATTATGATTGATGTGAAAGGCGCGGTCCGAAATCCCGGCGTGTATGAAATGAAAGCGGGAGACAGAGTGACTCAAGCCATTGAAAAAGCCGGCGGCCTGAAGAAAAAGGCGGATGAATTGAATGTTAATTTAGCAGAGCAGCTGCAGGACGGAACGATTGTTTATATTCCGAGTGAAGGCGAAGAGGAGAATCGCCCGAAAACAACAGCGGGTGAAAAGGAGAATGCAGCTGTCAATATCAATACGGCATCTCTGGACGAACTTCAGGCGGTTTCCGGGGTGGGGCAGAAAAAAGCGGAAGCCATTATCGCCTACCGAGAAGAAAACGGACGGTTTCAGACTGCTGAAGATTTGATGAATGTATCAGGCTTTGGAGAAAAGTCATTTGAGCGGATAAAAACTTCCATTACGGTAAAGTGAATTGACGGTTTTGCTTAAATCTATGTAAACTTAGAAAAGCAACAAGACTTTTTGGAGGGAACACTTGTGGAACGAATCTCATGGAATCAATATTTTATGGCGCAAAGCCATTTGCTGGCGCTGAGAAGCACATGTCCGAGACTGTCAGTCGGGGCAACCGTAGTCAGAGACAAGCGGATGATCGCCGGCGGATACAACGGCTCAATTGCCGGAGGCGTCCATTGCGCTGATGAAGGATGCCTTTTAATAGATAATCATTGCCAGCGGACCATACATGCAGAGATGAATGCGATTCTGCAATGTTCTAAGTTCGGTGTTCCGACGGAGGGCGCCGAAATTTATGTGACGCATTATCCTTGTATTCAATGCTGTAAATCAATTATCCAGGCAGGCATCAAAACGGTTTATTATGCCGAAGATTACAAAACACAGCCTTATGCAAAAGAGCTGTTCAGCCAAGCCGGAGTCAAGGTGGAGCAGGTTGAACTTGATGAGATGATCATCGATCTGAAAAACCGCGAAAAATTGTCTTTTGTAGCAGGTCTGATTCAGCAATTATCTGATGCGGGGGTTAAGGCAGATGAACTGAAAAAAATTCATGAACAGGCCAATGAGCTGTTTACCAGTTACGTATAAATGAAATATAAATACCTTCTTCTGCCTCTGGCGGCGGTTTCTGCAACTGCGGGAATTGCCGCCGCTCATGTCTTCTGGGTTCTGCTCCTTTTTCTTCTGTATCTTCTCTTTATTATTGTAAAAACAAAGCACCATGCTCCGGTTATCGTCTGCCTCGTTTCTTTTTGTCTTTATTTCTTTCTTTATACGGTTTGTGACGCTGCGAATGTAACGCGGTATCAGGCCGGCAGTTATACTGAACAGGCCGTCATCACTAATATTCCGAAGGTTGACGGAGCGAAAATGTCAGCCGTTATCCGTACACATGACAAGGAAAAATGGGCGGCTTCGTACAAAATCCGGTCTCTTGAGGAAAAGAGACTCATTGAACAGCTTGAACCGGGGATGCGCTGCACGTTTACAGGCTCTCTGGAGCAGCCTGCACATGCGACGGTTCCCGGGGGTTTTGATTATAAGGAATATCTTTACTCTCAGCAGATTCACTGGTTATTTTCCGTGACTTCCATTCAGCAGTGTGAAAAATCCAAACAGCCGCTGTTTAAACTGCTGAACATCAGAAAAAATTTGATTTCGATCATTCGGAATCACGTGCCTGAATCTTCCGCCGGAATTGTTGAAGCGCTGACCTTAGGTGAAAGATTTTCTATAGAGGACGATATACTGAGTGTATATCAAAATTTGGGAGTCGTTCATTTAATGGCGATTTCCGGAATGCATGTCGGTCTTATTACGGCGGGATTATTTTATGCTCTGATCAGAATCGGGCTGACAAGAGAAAAAGCGGGAATTTTGCTGCTGTTGTTTTTGCCGGTGTATACGCTGCTGAGCGGTGCCGCCCCATCCGTATTGCGCGCATCCCTCATGCTGGGATTTTATATCGCCGGAACTCTTGTTAAACGCGGCATTCATTCCTCCGCTGCATTGTCCCTGTCTTATCTGCTGCTCCTGCTGTTTAATCCTTACTTCCTTTGGCAGGCGGGCTTCCAGCTTTCCTTTGCGGTAAGCGCCTCTTTAATTCTGTCATCCCCCATTTTAAAGAAAGCAGGGAAAAGCAGACTTGCCGGGCTTGCGATGGCTTCATTCATTGCGGAGCTCAGCTCACTTCCGTTTCTTCTCTATCATTTTCAGCAGATTTCACTTGTCAGTTTTCCGATGAATATGGTGATGGTGCCATTTTATACGTTATTTGTCATTCCGGTTTCTGTCATCGGTTTCCTTCTTCTTTTACTTTCAGGGCAGATGGGAGAATGTTTGTTTGATATGTTCGACCTTGTGATGAAGCCTGTACATGATTTCATTACATATGCGGCATCCGTTGATTTATTTACTATGATTGTGTCAAAGCCTGACTTTCTTTCCCTTCTTCTGCTTGCGGTTTCCGTTTTTACTCTTTTTGCGGCTTTGGAAAAGGGAGGTTTTTTAAAACTCAGGAAATCGGTTCTTTTTTTCTGCGCGGTTTTGGCTTATTTAATATGCCGTCCGTATTTCAGTCCATGGGGAGAAGCGGATATGCTTGATATCGGGCAGGGAGACTCACTGTTTATAAGCGCGCCGCACCGCAAAGGGACCGTAATGGTTGATACAGGGGGAGTGATTGCTTATCCCGGAGAATCATGGAAAGAAAAACGCCACCCGTATTCTATCGGTGAGAAGGTTTTGATTCCGTTTTTAAACGGAAAAGGGGTGAAAAAGCTGGATGCGCTGATTTTAACCCATGCGGATCAAGATCACATCGGAGAAGCCGGAGTGTTAATCAAAAATCATAGAGTCAAACGGTTAATTGTCCCCGTGGGATTCGTAAAAGAACCGAAAGATCAGAACATATTAAATATGGCGAAAGAAAACAACATTCCCGTTGCCGAAGCAAAGCGGGGCGACACCATTACAGCCGGTGATCTTCAGTTTCAGGTGCTGTCTCCGGAGTCGTCTGACGGAAGGAGTAAAAATGATTCGTCACTGGTGCTTTGGACGGTTTTAAGCGGAGTGAGCTGGCTTTTGACGGGAGATTTAGAATCGGACGGCGAAACGGAAGTGCTGAAAACGTATCCGAATCTGAAGGCTGATATATTGAAGGCGGGTCATCACGGCAGCAAAAGCTCAACGAGTGAAGCCTTTTTGAAACAGCTTCAGCCGGAAGCGGCGCTGATTTCAGCAGGAAAAGAGAATCGATACCATCATCCGCATGAAGAAGTGCTGGATCGTTTGAAGGCGTACTCTGTCAATGTGCTTCGCACCGATATCAGCGGAACGATTCAATACAGATTTAAAAAAGGCGCCGGAACGTTTTCCGTCTTCCCTCCATATGATATAGAAGAAACCAGGGCGCAAGAAGTAAAAAAGACTGCCGATTGACAGCAGCCCGGAATGCGGCTAAGAGCCGATAAGATGGATGGCTGTTGCCATCACGAACAAAAAGGCGAAAAATCCGAAGGACACGACAAAACCGACAGCTGAGTCAACAGCATCATTTCGTTTGCTTTGAACGTTTTTTTCAAAATCATTCAATTTCATCCCTCCTGACTTCCCTAAGTATACTGGAATTGTTTTGAAAAATCTAGAAGTGATGGTAACGTTTTCTGTTCTTGTGATTATCGCCTTTTTACAAGCAGACCCGGGAGCTTGTGAATCAGGCGTTTATTATAAATGAGGAAGCTGTCCTTAAAGCTTCCTCTTTACTATTTGCCGAACTCAATTTAGGATAGAAGGGGATCAAGAAAGAGAGGAAGTCATACGATCATGGTATTTGATGTTTGGAAAGCCCTGAAAAAAGGGGATGTCCGCTCCGTTTATTGTTTATACGGAAAAGAAACGTATCTGCTCCAAGAAACTGTCAGCCGGATCAGACAAGCTGTCGTTGATGAGGAGACAAAAGATTTTAACCTGTCTGTTTTTGATCTTGAAGAAGATCCGCTTGACCAGGCCGTAACCGATGCGGAAACGTTTCCGTTTATGGGAGAGAAGCGGCTGGTCATCGTAAAAAATCCGTCTTTTTTAACAGGGGAAAAAAAGAAAGAAAAAATAGAGCATAATACAGCCGCTCTGGAGACTTATCTGAAGGAGCCTGCGCCTTACACGGTCTTTGTGATTGTGGCTCCGTATGAGAAACTGGACGAACGGAAAAAGCTGACGAAAGCGCTGAAGCAAAAAGCCCTTATGATTGAAGCTAAGGAGCTGAATGCAAAGGAGACGACTGATTTTACGATTAATCTGGCGAAATCCGAAAATAAAATGATCGATACAGAAGCTGCCGAGCATTTGGTTCTGCTTGCAAACGGCCATCTGTCTTCCATATATCAGGAAATACAAAAACTCTCCGCCTACACCGGTGACAGACATGAGATCACACTTGAAGATGTCCGGGAGCTCGTCGCAAGAAGTTTGGAGCAGAATATTTTTGAGCTGATCAACAAAATCGTGAACCGAAAACGGACGGAAAGTCTTCAAATATTTTATGATCTTTTAAAACAAAACGAAGAACCGATCAAAATTATGGCGCTGATCGCCAACCAATTCCGTCTGATTATGCAGACGAAGTATTTTGCAGGACAAGGATACGGCCAAAAGCAAATCGCTTCCAACTTAAAGGTGCACCCCTTCCGGGTAAAGCTGGCGATGGATCAGGCGAGGCTTTTTTCTGAAGAAGAGCTGCGGCGTATTATAGAAAGACTCGCAGTGATGGATTATGAAATGAAAACGGGGAAAAAGGACAAGCAGCTCTTGCTGGAGCTCTTTCTCCTTGAGCTTCTCCGGACTGAATGAAAAAAACGATCCCCGTTAAAGGGATCGTTTTTGTATTATGCAGAAAGTCCGTTCACTTGTTTCGCAAGTCTAGATTTGTATCGAGCTGCGGCATTTTTGTGTACAAGACCTGTTTTCACTGCTTTATCAATGCGTTTCGCTGCTTCAGAAAGAGCAGTTTTCGCTTTATCCGCTTCGTTGTTAGCAACAGAAGCTTCAACTTGTTTGATTGCAGTACGCATAGCAGATTTGATTGTCGCGTTATGAGCGCGGCGTTCGTTGTTTGTTTTTGTACGTTTAATCGCTGATTTAATGTTTGGCATGTGTTTCACCTCCTAAGATACAACCTGTAGCACAGTGTCTTAAGGTTAAATCTTCTTCACAATAGAACAAATTGTATTCTATCAAACAGAACTTTAGATTGCAATATAAATGTAAAGTATTTTTCGTTGATGGGTAAATTCGCATGATTCGTTTTGTAAATGGCCACACTATGTACCACGATGATTGAAGGAGGTCTTCCCTGTGAAAAACAACGAACTGGATGTCAATCAATTTCTGATACGGACGGATTTAGCGATAGAAACGAAACAGGCGGTAAAAGACGGACAAGCCGGTCAGAAAAAAGAAATAAACGGGTTTATTGAAAAAGAACGCGACAAGGGCGGCATTAAAGTCAGAACCGTCGATATTACCAAAGAAGGCGCCGAGCTATCGGGGAAAAAGCAGGGACGCTATGTCACAATTGAGGCTCAAGGGGTTCGGGAACACGACTCTGAGATGCAGGAAAAAGTAACGGAAGTGTTTGCCGAGGAATTTTCCGCCTATCTGTCGGCATTAAAGATTCCAAAGGATGCAAGCTGTTTGATCGTCGGTCTGGGCAACTGGAATGTGACGCCGGATGCGCTCGGCCCTCTCGTGACCGAAAACCTTCTCGTGACAAGGCATTTGTTCAGGCTTCAGCCGGAAAATGTGCAGGAAGGGTACAGGCCGGTCAGCGCGCTTGCTCCCGGTGTGATGGGATTAACGGGAATTGAAACGAGCGATATTATTCAAGGTGTGATCAAAGAATCAAAGCCGGATTTTGTGATCGCGGTAGACGCTCTTGCGGCAAGAGCCGTTGAAAGGGTGAACACGACCATCCAATTTTCTGATACGGGCATTCACCCGGGATCAGGCGTCGGCAATAAGAGAAAAGAATTAAGCAAGGAGACGCTCGGCATCCCCGTCATCGCAATCGGGGTACCGACTGTCGTTGATGCGGTTACGATCGCAAGCGATACGGTGGATTATATTTTAAAACATTTCGGCAGAGAGATGAAAGATGACAGCCCGTCAAGATCTCTGGTGCCCGCCGGAATGAACTTCGGCAAAAAGAAGGTGCTGACAGACGAAGACCTTCCCGGAGAAAAAGAACGCCAATCCTTTCTCGGTATTGTCGGCACGCTGGACGAAAACGAAAAACGCCAGCTGATTCACGAAGTGCTTTCTCCGCTCGGCCATAATCTGATGGTCACGCCGAAGGAGATTGACACCTTTATTGATGATATGGCGAATGTGCTTGCAAACGGGTTAAACACCGCCCTTCATGAAAAAGTGTCACAAGATAACAAAGGTTCTTATAATCATTAAAATGGTTCTACCTCCTCTAGCTTGTTCATAGAGTAATTACTAGACAAGCGCTGGAGGGATTCAAATCATGAGAAAAAAACGCAGAAACCGTCAAATTGTCGTTGCAGTAAACGGTGGAAATGCGCTCAAGGGCATGTTTTTGTTTATGACAAGCCTTATCGTTATTTTCGTATTATCGGGTGTGCTCACATCGCTTCGCCCTGAACTGAGGCTTTCTTCGGATTCTCTTCACGGAATTGCCGGAGAACTTCCGGGTGACGCGTTTGCACACCTCCTCGGCATGGAAAATCATTATTTCGCCTCAGAGCTTCCTGAAAAAGACTCTTTTCAGCTGTCCCGGCTTTCCTTAAAACTGGCGACAAGCATTAATATGGAAGACCCGCGGAGTTTCTTGGGACGTGAGCTGCCGGGATTTGCCCAATACGATACGGAGATCCTTCTGGCGGGGCAGGGGACGGATTATACGAATATGCCGGCTGAATCTCCGCCGCCGTCAAAGGTGATGGAAAAAGAAAAAGAAGTGAATCTGGCAGAAATCGAAAACAAAACGAAAAAAGAGGAAACGGCGCCGCCGAAACATTCAACAGGCAGCAAAAAAGTCGTCTTTATTTACCACACTCATAATACCGAATCCTATCTTCCTCTGTTAAAGGGGGAAACAAATCCGGATAACGCCCGCCATTCGAAGGCCAATGTCACGCTTGTCGGAGATATGTTCGGAAAAGCGCTTGAAGCGCAAGGTGTAGGAGCGACCGTAGATAAAACCGACATTCAGGCCCGCCTGAACAAAGACGGCTTAAATTATGCGCGAAGCTACGACGAATCAAGGCCGGTCGTAAAAAGCGCGCTCGCCAAAAATAAAAACCTGCAATATACCATAGACATTCACCGGGATTCCCGCCGCAAGAAAAATACGACAGCCGATATTAAAGGAAAAAGCTATGCCAGAGTCGCCATCGTCGTCGGCAAAAAAAGCGCTAATTTTGAAGAAAACTATAAACTCGCAAGTGAACTTCATAAGCTGATGGAGAAAAAATACCCCGGCTTAAGCGTCGGTGTTTTATCAAAAGGCTCTCCGGGAGATAATGGAGTATACAACCAAGATTTAAACGACCGGTCGCTTCTGCTGGAATTCGGGGGCGTGGATAACAATCTTGAAGAACTGAGGCGCGCATCAGATGCCGTGGCCGATGTGTTCAGCGAACTGTACTGGGATGCAGAAAAGGTCAGCTCGCAATCAGGAGAGAAGAAAAAACAATAGAAATCAGGTGATTCAAATGATCCGTTTTACCGGCAAATGCCTGCTGATCGCCATTGTCATGTTTTTCGGCGTTTTGTTCGGTATGCAGCAGGCAAACAGCGGAATGCTTGATATGAAAGGATACAAAGATCCCTCCTTAAAAGGAGCATTCACGCTCGGCGGCGGAGAAGGACAGGAAAAAGAAGCTTCCATTTTGGGACAAACCGTTACGGCGAAAGATCTGGAAGAAAAACAAAAACAGCTGGAACAGGCGGAAACCTTCAACCTGTTTTCAAAAGCCGGAGAAACCCTTTCAAATACCGTGACGGACTCGGCGCAGGCGATGTATGAGTGGGTTTCGAAACTGAACCGTTAGCATTGATGAAGAGAAAAGCGGATGATTCCTTAAAGGAAGCTTTTCTCTTTCTTGTTTTAATTGAATGTTTACAATCCTATTGATATAATCTAAGCTAGTGTATTTTGCGTTTAATAGTAGGAGTGATAGATTGTGACAGATAAAGAAAAGCGTTTAGAGAGGCAGTCAAGAATCCGGAATTTCTCCATCATCGCCCACATAGACCACGGCAAATCGACCTTGGCGGATCGGATTTTAGAAAAAACATCGGCGATCACCCAGCGGGAAATGAAAGAACAATTGCTTGATTCAATGGACCTTGAACGCGAACGGGGAATTACCATCAAATTAAATTCCGTTCAGCTGAAATACAAAGCAAAAGACGGAGAAGAATATATATTCCATCTCATCGACACGCCCGGACACGTCGACTTTACATATGAAGTATCGCGAAGCCTGGCTGCCTGCGAAGGCGCGATTCTCGTTGTTGATGCGGCTCAGGGAATAGAAGCGCAGACATTGGCGAACGTCTATCTGGCGCTTGATAATGATCTTGAGATTCTTCCTGTCATTAATAAAATCGATCTTCCGAGCGCAGAGCCAGAACGTGTGCGTCAAGAGGTTGAGGACGTTATCGGCCTTGACGCTTCAGACGCTGTCCTCGCTTCAGCGAAAGCGGGCATCGGCATCGAAGACATTTTAGAGCAGATCGTAGAAAAAGTGCCGGCTCCTGCGGGAGATCCGGAAGCTCCGCTGAAAGCGCTCATCTTTGACTCGCTTTATGACGCGTACCGAGGAGTCGTCGCGTATATCAGAGTCGTAGAAGGAACGGTCAAACCGGGCCAGAAAATTAAAATGATGGCAACCGGAAAAGAGTTTGAAGTGACAGAAGTCGGTGTGTTCACGCCGAAAGCAACTCCGACAGATGAACTGACCGTCGGCGATGTCGGCTTTTTAACTGCTGCGATCAAAAATGTCGGTGACACACGCGTCGGTGACACGATAACAAGCGCGGCCAATCAGGCTGCCGAAGCATTGCCTGGATATCGCAAGCTGAACCCGATGGTGTATTGCGGTTTGTATCCGATCGATACGGCCAAATACAACGATTTAAGGGAAGCTCTTGAGAAGCTTGAACTGAATGACTCATCGCTTCAATATGAAGCAGAGACATCCCAAGCGCTCGGATTCGGTTTCCGCTGCGGATTTTTAGGTATGCTTCACATGGAAATCATTCAGGAGCGGATTGAGCGTGAGTTTAAAATCGACCTGATCACAACGGCACCGAGTGTTATCTATGATGTGTATATGACAGACGGCGAAAAGGTTGTTGTCGACAACCCGTCCAACATGCCTGACCCGCAAAAGATCGAAAGAATCGAGGAGCCGTATGTAAAAGCGACAATGATGGTGCCGAACGATTATGTCGGTGCGGTGATGGAGCTTTGCCAAGGAAAACGCGGCAATTTTATCGACATGCAATATTTAGACGCAAATCGTGTCAGCATTGTCTATGACATGCCATTAGCGGAAATCGTCTATGAGTTTTTTGATCAGCTGAAATCAAGCACAAAAGGCTACGCGTCCTTTGATTACGAACTGATCGGCTACAAACCGTCTAAACTTGTCAAGATGGACATTATGCTGAACGGAGAAAAAATCGACGCCCTTTCATTTATCGTGCATCGCGATTACGCGTACGAACGCGGAAAAGTAATTGTGGAAAAACTGAAAGAGCTTATTCCGCGCCAGCACTTTGAAGTACCGATTCAAGCAGCGATCGGACAGAAAATCGTGGCCCGCTCGACCATTAAGGCCATGCGGAAAAACGTCCTTGCAAAATGTTACGGAGGAGACATCTCGCGGAAACGGAAGCTTCTTGAAAAACAAAAAGAAGGAAAACGCCGGATGAAGCAGGTCGGCTCAGTAGAAGTGCCGCAGGAAGCGTTTATGGCCGTTCTTAAAATGGATGACAGCCCGAAAAAATAACGGAAGCCGCCGCAGTCCCGCACTGCGGCTTCTTTCTGTAAAGAAGAAGGTGTTTCAAAATGAAATCAGCTTATATTCATATCCCGTTTTGTGAGCATATCTGCCACTATTGCGATTTCAATAAATATTTTATTCAGAGCCAGCCTGTCGATGAGTACTTAAACTCACTCGAAAAGGAAATGATAAATACAATAGAACGGACGGGACGCCCTGATCTCCGTACGATTTTTATCGGGGGAGGCACGCCGACATCGCTCTCACCCGTCCAGCTGGAAAAATTGATGGATTCCATTCACCGCGTGCTGAAGCCTTCTGACGGACTCATAGAATTTGCCGCGGAAGCGAATCCGGATGATTTGTCCCCGGAAAAATTAAAAATCATGAAAAATGCCGGTGTCAACCGGCTGAGCTTCGGTGTTCAAACCTTTGAAGATGAGCTTTTACAAAAAATCGGCAGAGTGCATAAACAAAAGGACGTATTCACTTCCTTTGAACGTGCGAGGGCTCTCGGCTTCGACAACATCAGTCTCGATTTGATGTTCGGCCTGCCGGGTCAGACGCTGGCCGATCTTGACAATTCCGTCAAAACGGCTTTGTCTCTTGATGCGGAGCACTATTCCGTTTACTCGCTGATCGTAGAGCCGAAAACGGTGTTTTATAATTTAATGCAAAAAGGCCGCCTGCATCTCCCGGCGCAAGAACAAGAGGCCGAGATGTATGAAACGGTCATGAGGCAGATGAGGGAAGCGGGCATCCGTCAATACGAGATCAGTAACTTTGCAAAGCCTGGATACGAGTCGCAGCATAATCTGACGTATTGGAGCAATGAAGAGTATTTCGGTTTTGGCGCTGGCGCTCACGGATATATCAGCGGCACGCGCACCGTCAACGCCGGGCCTGTGAAACATTACATGCAGCTCATCGAAGAAAAGGGGCTGCCTTACCGTGACACGCACGAGGTAACACGGGAGGAGCAGATTGAAGAAGAAATGTTCCTCGGTCTCAGAAAAATGTCCGGCGTACAAAAGCAAGCTTTTCTCGATAAATTCGGACGCTCGGTCGACGAACTGTTTCCCGAGGTTCTCAAAGATTTAACCGAAAAAGGCCTGATCTGTGACACGGAAGAATCGGTTGCATTAACGCATGAAGGCAAATTATTAGGAAATGAGGTTTTTGGCGCTTTTTTGGGTGAGTTATAATTGACATTTTTCTTTTGGTTTGTTACTTTTGATATAGAATTAGCACTCGCTGACCTTGAGTGCTAACAGGGGTGATGATGATGTTAACAAATCGTCAGCTGTTGATCCTGCAAGTGATTATTAATGATTTTATACAATCAGCGCAGCCTGTAGGATCAAGAACTCTTTCAAAAAAAGACGAGATTACATTCAGCTCTGCAACGATCAGAAACGAGATGGCTGACTTGGAGGAATTGGGCTTTATTGAAAAAACCCATTCATCCTCAGGACGGATTCCGTCGGAAAAAGGGTACAGGTATTATGTCGATCATTTGCTGTCACCTGTCAAGCTGACAAAAACCGATCTGGATTTAATTCACTCGATATTTAAAGAAAAAATCTTCGAGCTGGAAAAAACAGTCCAAAAATCAGCGCAAATCCTGTCCGACCTGACAAACTACACATCGATTGTCCTCGGGCCGACGCTGAGCGAGAACTATCTTAAACAGATTCAAATCGTTCCGATCCAGCCGGATAAGGCGGTCGCCATCCTCGTCACGAACACGGGGCATGTCGAAAACCGCACCATCAATTTCCCGGCTAAAGTGGATTTGGCCGATATTGAAAAACTGGTCAATATACTAAACGATCGATTAGCGGGCGTGCCGATGGACGAACTGAATGAGCGCATTTTCAAAGAGGTTGTCACATATTTAAGGCAGCATATCGCCAACTATGACAGCATACTTGAATCGCTCCGCTCCACATTCCATCCGGCGGCCCACGTTGAGAAATTATTTTTCGGCGGAAAGATCAACATGCTGAATCAGCCGGAGTTCCATGATATTGAAAGGGTCCGCTCGCTCTTATCTTTAATTGAAAAAGAGCAGGATGTTCTGAAGCTGTTTCAGTCATCAAAAGCCGGGATTTCAATCAAAATCGGGAAAGAAAACGACTACGAAGAAATGGAAAACTGCAGCTTAATCACGGCCACCTATACAGTTGATACGAAGCAGATCGGATCAATCGCGATTATCGGGCCGACGCGCATGAATTATTCAAGAGTCGTCAGCCTGCTGCAGCACGTGACTTCGGACTTGTCAAAAGCATTCACAAGTTTGTATGATGAATAAGGGAATTTTGGCAATCATTTTCAGTCATCTTTTTACAGCATTTGAGGGAGGTGAACACAATGTCAGAAGAAAAACAAACCGCAGAACAGGTTGAAGCAGCAGAACAAGAAGAAGTGACAGAACAGGCAGAACAAGCCGCTTCACAAGAGCAGCATGAAGAAACGGCAGGTCAGGAAGAAGCCCTTCAGCACCAAATTGATGAATTGCAGGGTTTGCTTGATGAAAAAGAAAACAAACTTTTGCGTGTTCAAGCAGACTTTGAAAACTATAAACGACGCAGCCGCCTTGAAATGGAAGCTGCTCAGAAATACCGTTCTCAAAACGTCGTAACGGAAATCCTTCCGGCTCTCGATAACTTTGAACGGGCGCTACAGGTAGAAGCTGAAAGCGAGCAGACAAAAAGCTTGCTGCAAGGTATGGAAATGGTCCGCCGCCAGCTGATGGACGCACTTGAAAAAGAAGGCGTTGAAGCCATCGAAGCTGTCGGTCAGGAATTTGATCCGAACCTTCACCAAGCCGTCATGCAGGTGGAAGATGAAAACTTCGGCAGCAATATTGTTATCGAAGAACTGCAAAAAGGCTACAAACTGAAGGATCGCGTCATCCGTCCTTCAATGGTAAAAGTGAATCAATAACTACATAGCAGGAGGTAATTCAAAGTGAGTAAAGTAATCGGAATTGACTTGGGTACGACAAACTCATGTGTGGCAGTGCTTGAAGGCGGAGAGCCTACAGTTATCGCCAACGCTGAAGGAAACCGTACGACTCCGTCAGTCGTTGCATTTAAAAACGGCGAGCGCCAAGTAGGGGAAGTGGCAAAACGCCAATCTATCACAAACCCTAACACAATCATGTCTGTTAAACGCCATATGGGTACTGACTATAAAGTGGAAATCGAAGGAAAAGACTACACGCCTCAAGAAGTGTCAGCTATTATCCTTCAGCATCTGAAAGCATATGCTGAAAGCTACCTCGGCGAAACAGTTTCAAAAGCCGTTATCACGGTTCCTGCATACTTCAACGATGCGGAGCGCCAAGCGACAAAAGATGCCGGTAAAATCGCCGGTCTTGAAGTAGAGCGTATTATCAACGAGCCGACTGCAGCAGCGCTTGCATACGGACTTGATAAAACGGACGAAGACCAAACAATTCTTGTTTACGACCTTGGCGGCGGTACGTTTGACGTATCTGTTCTTGAACTTGGCGACGGCGTGTTTGAAGTCCGTTCAACTGCCGGTGACAACCGTCTTGGCGGGGACGACTTTGACCAAGTCATCATCGATCATCTCGTAGCAGAATTCAAAAAAGAAAACGGCATTGATCTTTCAAAAGACAAAATGGCGCTTCAGCGTTTGAAAGATGCGGCTGAGAAAGCGAAAAAAGATCTTTCCGGCGTATCATCTACACAAATTTCTTTACCATTTATCACGGCGGGAGAAGCAGGTCCGCTTCACCTTGAGCTGACACTGACCCGCGCTAAATTCGAAGAGCTTTCCGCTCACCTTGTTGAGCGCACAATGGCTCCTGTCCGTCAGGCTCTTCAAGATGCGGATCTTTCTGCAAGCGAAATCGACAAAGTTATCCTTGTCGGCGGATCAACACGTATTCCTGCCGTACAGGAAGCAATCAAAAAAGAAACGGGTAAAGAAGCGCATAAAGGCGTAAACCCTGATGAAGTTGTAGCGCTGGGTGCAGCGATTCAAGGCGGCGTCATCACGGGAGACGTAAAAGACGTTGTTCTTCTTGACGTTACACCGCTTTCTCTCGGTATTGAAACAATGGGCGGCGTGTTCACGAAACTGATCGACCGCAACACGACAATTCCGACGAGCAAGTCTCAAGTATTCTCAACCGCTGCTGACAACCAAACGGCTGTTGACATTCACGTGCTTCAAGGTGAGCGCCCGATGTCTGCCGACAACAAAACGCTCGGCCGCTTCCAGCTTACTGATATCCCGCCGGCACCGCGCGGCGTACCGCAAATCGAAGTTTCTTTCGATATTGACAAAAACGGTATCGTAAACGTAAGAGCGAAAGACTTAGGCACAGGTAAAGAACAAAACATTACTATCAAATCTTCTTCAGGTCTTTCTGATGATGAGATCGAACGCATGGTAAAAGAAGCGGAAGAAAACGCTGACGCTGATGCGAAGAGAAAAGAAGAAATCGAAGTCCGCAACGAAGCTGACCAGCTTGTGTTCCAAACGGAAAAAACATTAAAAGATCTGGAAGGCAAAGTGGACGAAGAGCAAGTGAAAAAAGCAAACGACGCGAAAGACGCGCTGAAAGCCGCTATCGAGAAAAACGAAATTGAAGACATCAAAGCGAAAAAAGATGAGCTTCAAACAATCGTTCAAGAGCTTTCTATGAAGCTTTATGAAGAAGCTGCAAAAGCGCAGCAGGCTGAAGGCGGAGCAAACGCTGAAGGCAAAAAAGCGGACGACAACGTTGTCGATGCGGAATACGAAGAAGTAAAAGACGACGAAACGAAAAAATAAGTTCTTTCCCGCATGGCTATAGGCGGAAGAACACACAGCATATTCTGATTCAACAGACAGAAAGTCAAAGTCAGGCATCTCTTGGCTTTGACTTTTTTTCTTGCCCGGGATAAAAGGAATTGAAAAAACATAATTCAAAATGATACAATCTAATTTATGTGAGAAATTCGGGAGAGTGAAGCGAGATGAGTAAGCGTGATTACTATGAAGTGCTTGGGGTAAGTAAGAGCGCTTCAAAGGATGAAATCAAAAAAGCCTATCGGAAGCTTTCAAAAAAATATCATCCTGATATCAATAAAGAATCCGGAGCAGATGAAAAATTCAAAGAGGTAAAAGAAGCGTACGAAGCGCTCTCAGACGACCAAAAACGCGCTCAATATGACCAATTCGGCCATACAGACCCTAACCAGGGATTCGGCGGCGGTTTCGGAGGCGGCGGAGACTTCGGCGGCTTCGGTTTCGATGACATCTTCTCAAGCATCTTCGGAGGCGGCACGAGACGCCGTGACCCGAATGCGCCGCGGCAAGGCGCGGATCTGCAGTATACAATGACCCTGTCATTTGAAGACGCGGCTTTCGGAAAAGAAACGATCATTGAAATTCCGCGCGAAGAGAATTGCGAAACATGTAAAGGGTCTGGCGCGAAGCCGGGAACAAAGCCGGATACGTGCTCGCACTGCGGAGGTTCAGGCCAGCTGAACGTCGAACAGAACACGCCGTTTGGCAAAGTGGTTAACCGAAGAGTCTGCCACCACTGTGAAGGAACAGGAAAAATCATCAAAAACAAGTGTTCTGACTGCGGCGGCACGGGCAAAGTGAAAAAACGGAAAAAAATCAATGTCACGATTCCTGCCGGTGTGGATGACGGACAGCAGCTGCGCGTTCCGGGCCAAGGTGAACCTGGCGTAAACGGAGGGCCTGCGGGAGATCTGTTTGTCGTATTCCATGTGCGCGCCCACGAGTTCTTTGAGCGCGACGGAGACGATATTTATTGCGAAATGCCGTTAACGTTTGCCCAAGCGGCACTCGGAGACGAAGTGGAAGTGCCGACGCTTCACGGAAAAGTGAAATTGAAAATACCTGCCGGCACACAAACCGGCACGAAATTCAGATTAAGAGGCAAAGGCGTTCAGAACGTCCGGGGCTACGGACAAGGCGACCAGCACATTGTCGTCCGCGTCGTCACACCGACGAATCTGACAGATAAACAAAAAGACATCATCCGCGAGTTCGCTGAAGTCAGCGGAAACCTGCCGGATGAACAAGAAATGAGTTTCTTTGACAAAGTAAAACGCGCATTTAAAGGCGAGTAATGATTGGATAGGAGTTGGTAGTTTTGAAATGGTCCGAAATCAGCATTCACACAACACATGAAGCGGTCGAACCCATCTCAAATATTTTGCATGAAGCTGGTGCGAGCGGGGTTGTCATCGAAGATCCGCTTGATTTAATGAAAGAGCGTGAGAATGTTTACGGGGAAATCTACCAGCTCGACCCCAATGATTACCCCGATGAGGGTGTCATTGTCAAAGCGTATCTGCCGATCAACAGTTTCCTCGGCGAAACGGTGGACGGCATTAAAGAGACGATTAACAATCTGCTTTTGTACGACATTGATTTGGGCAGAAACAAAATCACCATTTCTGAAGTTAATGAAGAAGAATGGGCGACAGCTTGGAAAAAGTATTATCATCCTGTGAAAATTTCTGAAAAGTTCACGATCGTTCCCACATGGGAAACGTATACACCTGTTCATACAGATGAACTGATTATCGAAATGGACCCGGGTATGGCATTCGGTACGGGAACGCATCCGACAACGGTTTTATGCATTCAGGCGCTTGAGCGTATCGTTCAAAAAGGCGACCGTATCATTGATGTCGGCACCGGTTCAGGAATTTTAAGCATCGCGGCCGCCATGCTTGAGGCCGAATCGGTTCATGCGTATGACCTTGATCCGGTCGCTGTTGAAAGCGCGCGTCTGAATGTGAAATTGAACAAAGTGAGCGATACGGCCGAAGTGAAGCAGAACAATTTGTTAGACGGCATCACGGGCGAACATGATGTCATTGTCGCAAATATTTTGGCTGAAGTGATTCTCCGCTTTACATCACAGGCGTACGACCTGCTCAAAGACGGAGGCCATTTTATTACTTCAGGCATTATCGGCCAGAAAAAACAGGAAGTAAAAGAAGCGTTGGAAAAAGCCGGCTTTACCATCATAGAAATTCTGTCTATGGAAGATTGGGTCAGCATCATCGCGAAAAAATAACAGTTAGTAGGTGTCACAGCGTATGCAACGATATTTTATCGAGCTCACGAAGCAGGAGATGGACGAAACTCCTGATTTTCAAATCACGGGGGAAGACGTCCACCATATAGCGAACGTCATGAGAATGAGTGCGGGAGACCGGATTATCTGCTGTTCGAAAGACGGCCATGAAGCGTTATGCCTGCTTAAAGAGGTTTCTAAAGATCATATATCATGCAGCATTGCTGAGTGGACGGGTGAAAACCGTGAACTGCCTTTGAAGATCAGGATCGCAAGCGGCCTCCCGAAAGGCGATAAGCTTGAATGGATTATCCAAAAAGGGACCGAGCTGGGGGCAAGTATGTTCATCCCTTTTCAAGGCGCCAGATCCGTTGTTAAGCTAGACGACAAAAAGGCAAAGAAAAAACGGGAGAGATGGGCGAAAATCGCGAAGGAAGCGGCGGAGCAATCGTACCGCAATGAAATTCCCGAAGTGAAAACCGTTCATACGTTCCGGCAGTTGCTTGAAATGGCGGAGAATGTCGATAAATGTGTCGTTGCATACGAGGAGTCATCAAAGCAGGGAGAAACGGGCGCTTTCGCCGCGGAGCTCAAAAGCCTTCCGCGAGGTTCGTCTCTTTTAATCGTATTCGGCCCTGAAGGCGGTCTGACTGAGTCTGAAGTTCATCAGCTTTCAGAAAAAGGCGCCGTCTTATGCGGCCTCGGACCGAGAATTTTACGGACTGAAACTGCGCCTCTTTACGCGTTAAGCGCAGTTTCCTATCATACAGAGTTATTAAGAGGTGATCAGTAATGGCAACTGTTGCTTTTCATACCCTTGGCTGCAAGGTCAACCATTATGAAACAGAAGCAATCTGGCAGCTGTTTAAAGATGCGGGTTATGAACGAAAAGAATTCGAACAGACAGCAGATGTATATGTCATTAATACATGTACGGTAACAAACACGGGAGATAAAAAAAGCCGTCAAGTCATCAGACGGGCGATCCGCCAAAATCCTGACGGCGTCATCTGCGTAACAGGGTGCTATGCGCAAACCTCTCCGGCAGAAATTATGGCCATCCCGGGTGTTGACATCGTCGTCGGCACGCAGGATCGTGAAAAAATGCTCGGTTACATTGAGCAGTACAGGGAAGAGCGCCAGCCGATCAACGGCGTCGGCAATATTATGAAAGCACGCGTGTTTGAAGAGCTGGATGTTCCCGCTTTTACTGACCGCACAAGAGCGTCGTTAAAAATCCAAGAGGGCTGCAACAACTTCTGTACGTTCTGCATTATCCCTTGGGCGCGCGGCCTGCTTCGTTCCCGCGATCCGGAAGAAGTCATTAAACAGGCGCAGCAGCTGGTGGATGCCGGCTATAAAGAAATCGTCCTGACGGGGATTCATACGGGCGGCTACGGCGAAGATATGAAAGATTATAATTTCGCCAAGCTTCTCCGCGAGCTTGATACACGTGTAGAAGGACTGAAGCGGATCAGAATTTCATCTATTGAAGCAAGCCAAATCACTGATGAAGTGATTGAAGTGCTGGATGCGTCTGATAAAATCGTCCGCCACCTTCATATTCCGATTCAGTCAGGATCAAACACCGTTCTGAAACGGATGAGACGCAAATATACGATGGAATTTTTCGCGGACCGTTTAAATAAGCTGAAAGAAGCGCTGCCGGGCCTGGCCGTCACATCTGATGTTATCGTCGGTTTCCCGGGAGAAACGGAAGAAGAATTTATGGAAACATACCGGTTCATTAAAGAACATAAGTTTTCAGAGCTTCACGTATTCCCTTACAGCAAACGCACCGGAACACCTGCGGCCAGAATGGAAGACCAGGTTGACGAGAACGTGAAAAACGAACGGGTGCATAAGCTGATCGCGCTGTCTGACCAGCTTGCAAAAGAATACGCCTCCGATTATGAAGGAGAGGTTCTGGAAATCATTCCGGAAGAGGCGTTTAAAGAGTCTGATGAAGACGGCATGTTCGTCGGCTATACGGACAATTACATGAAAGTCGTCTTCAAAGGCACGGAAGATGTAATCGGCAAACTTGTCAAAGTCAAAATTCAAAAAGCGGGCTATCCGTATAACGAAGGACAATTCGTCCGCGTCGTTGAGGATGAAATGACCCGGAACATGCGCATGTCTTCATAACAGATAAAAAAACCGGTGCCTTCCCGCATCGGTTTTTTTACGGTTTCGGAGGAATCAGCCTGTCAATCAGCCGGTAAAACAAATGTGTGAACGGCAGAAACAATAAGGCGGTGACTACGTTAAATAACAGGCTGAAATGCGCAATCATCTGCGCGGGATCGTCAGACAGGCGCTCCGTAAAACCTGCTGATGCGGACAGGAAGGGAAATACGAGCAGCACGCCGAGAATATTAAACACAACGTGAGCACCGGCGGTCTGTCTGGCGGCATAACCGCCTGAAACAGCAGCCATGACGGCCGTGACGCATGTCCCGATATTAGATCCCAGAACGACGCTGACCGCTTGTTCAATGCCGATCACCCCTTCGTTCATAAAACTCATCAAAATGCCGATGCAGACGGAGCTTGAATGAATGATTGCCGTCAATATCATACCGATAAAAAGAGCGGACCAGCTCGAATCATTCACATGTCGCAAAACCTCCGCCCCCGCCTTCATTTCTGTCAGCGGAACGGCGAGCCGGCTGAAGCATGTGATGCAAAAAAAGATGATGCCGAGACCGAGGAAGCTTATTCCGATCTGCCTGAACGGATATTTCCGGATGAGGATAAACAGAAGGCCTCCGATAAAAAGCACCCAAATGAGCACATCCATCTTTATGGCTAAAAACTCCGTCGTAAACGTGGAGCCGACATTCGTGCCGAGAATCATCGGAATGGTCCGTTTAAAAGATAAAGCGCCTGCGCTGACAAAGCCGATGACAATGACCATGAAGGCTGAGCTGCTCTGAAGAAAACCAGTGAATACGATACTTATGAGAAAAGCTTTCAAAGGGTGGTCGGTAAATAAGAGCAGGCTCTTCTCAATTTTTGAATACGTTAATGCGATCAGCCCCTGCCTGAGCAGGCTCATTCCGAGTAAAAAAATCAGGATAAGTGCGGTAAAGAGAATCAGTATCATCAAATGAAACACCCCTTTCCATCATTATATAGACAAGCAGCCTTATTCATGACGGAAAAGTGAGCTCGCTTAGTTGACCTGACTGATGGCTTATATTATAATGTCAAAGTACATGTTTATATATGTATCTTTTTAAAGGTAGTCGATTGGTGTATTCGGAGGGAGGGAAAGAGAATGTCAAAAACGGTCGTTAGAAAAAACGAATCGCTTGAAGATGCTCTTCGTCGCTTCAAACGCAGTGTATCAAAGACAGGTACTTTGCAAGAAGCAAGAAAGCGCGAATTTTATGAAAAACCTAGCGTAAAGCGCAAGAAAAAGTCAGAAGCTGCTAGAAAACGCAAATTCTAAAAGAGGGTGGATTTATGAGTCTTCTTGAGCGACTTAACCAAGATATGAAGCTGTATATGAAAAACCGTGAGAAAGACAAACTGACTGTCGTTCGAATGGTGAAAGCTTCACTTCAAAACGAAGCAATTAAGCTTAAGAAAGACAGTTTGACCGAGGATGAGGAACTTACTGTCCTATCTCGTGAACTTAAGCAACGTAAAGACTCCCTCCATGAATTTTCAAACGCTAATCGTTTAGATTTAGTAGATAAAGTTCAAAAAGAGCTGGACATTTTAGAAGTTTATTTACCGAAGCAGCTTTCTGAAGAAGAGCTGCAGACAATCGTAAATGAAACCATCGCTGAAGTCGGTGCGAGCTCCAAAGCGGACATGGGCAAAGTGATGAGTGCTATTATGCCTAAAGTAAAAGGTAAAGCTGACGGCAGCGTAATTAACAGACTTGTCAGCAGTCAATTATCTTAATTGACAAGAAAAAAGACATCTTTCCTAGAGAGATGTCTTTTTTTATACATAAAAAAATGAAACTAAAGTACATTTGTTACGTATATAAAGAAGAACGAAACGGGAAGGAGGGTATATTTGCCTTGTTCCGAAAAAAAACCGGAATTGCTGTTGCTCTATTGGGCTTATTTGTATTATCTTTATTAGGGGTTCAATTGAACGCGAAAGCTGATCACCCATCGGTTTATGTCATCCCAGTTGAGAAAAATGTCGAACAGGGGCTCGCCTCGTTTTTATCGCGTTCTTTCAAAGAAGCGAAGGAGTCCGGCGCGTCACACATTATTCTTGACATCAATACACCGGGAGGCGCCGTTCAATCAGCCTTGGATATTGCGGATATCATCGGCCGCGCGGATGTGCCTGTTACCGCTTACGTTAATAAACGGGCGCTTTCTGCCGGAGCGTATATAGCGCTTCAGGCAGATGAAATCTATATGGCTCCGGGCGGAAAAATGGGTGCCGCAGCCATCATCGACGGAAAAGGAAACGCGGCAGACAAAAAGGCTCAATCACTGTGGCATGCAGAAATGGAGGACGCAGCGGTTAAAAACAACCGAAATCCGAAATATGCGCTGGCCATGGCAGATCCCGCCATCAACGCAAAGGAAGCGGGCGCCCCAAAGGGAAAACTGCTGACACTGACAGCTGAAAAAGCCAAGGAAGTCGGATATTCGGAGGGCACGGTTTCAGACCTTGATGCTTTATATACAAAGCTCGGTTTTGACAAAGCGGATGTTCACCATGCAAAAGAAGGTTTCGTCGGCAAACTGGGCAGATGGCTGACAAATCCGTTTGTTGTCCCCGTCTTATTAACGCTTGCTTTGCTTGGTTTGACCATTGAATTGTTCTCGCCGGGCCTCGGGATACCGGGTGCTGTCGGACTGACGGCCATGCTGCTGTTTTTTACCGGGCATATCGCTGCCGGATTTGCCGGCTATGACAGCGTATTCTTATTTTGCGCGGGCTTGGTTTTTATCCTTTTAGAGATATTTCTGCCCGGAGGCATAATCGGTCTTATCGGTATTGCAGGCGTCATCGCGAGCCTCTTTCTCGCTGCGGGCAGCTTTACTGTAATGGCGGTTTCTCTCTTGATCGCCTTTGCTGTATCTATTACAGCCTTTATCATATTAACAAGGGTGTTGGGGAAACGAATGAAATTCTTTAAAAAATTAATATTAACTGATTCAACAAGCACGGAGAGCGGTTATGTTTCAAATCAGAACCGGACGGAGCTGTTGGGAAAAGTCGGCGTTACCGCTACAGCCCTCAGACCGTCAGGCACCGTCATTATTGATGATGAACGTCTGGATGTCGTCTCGGAAGGATCATTCACTGAAAAAGACAGACAGGTGAAAGTAGTGAAAGCGGAAGGCTCACGCATTGTCGTGAGAGAAATATAGATGATAACCTTGAGGAGGAATTAGATGGAACTGTCAAGTTTGGCGATTTTAGCATTAGTTGCTGCTGCCATTATTGTGTTAGCCATATTCTTCACCTTTGTACCGGTGATGCTATGGATTTCGGCGCTTGCGGCAGGAGTCAGAATCAGCATTTTCACTTTGGTCGGGATGAGGCTGCGGCGCGTCATACCAAGCCGCGTTGTCAATCCGTTAATTAAAGCGCACAAAGCCGGCCTATCCGCAACAACAAATCAGCTCGAAAGCCATTATCTGGCCGGAGGTAATGTCGACAGGGTGGTCAATGCCCTGATTGCGGCACAGCGCGCCAATATTGAACTGACATTTGAACGCTGCGCAGCCATTGACCTGGCCGGGCGTGACGTATTGGAAGCCGTACAGATGAGCGTCAATCCGAAGGTCATTGAAACACCGTTTATCGCGGGTGTCGCCATGGACGGAATTGAAGTAAAAGCAAAAGCCAGAATCACGGTAAGAGCCAATATTGAGCGCCTTGTCGGAGGAGCGGGAGAAGAGACGGTTGTCGCCCGTGTCGGAGAAGGGATTGTCTCGACAATCGGTTCTTCACACAATCATAAAAAAGTGCTTGAAAATCCTGATATGATTTCGCAGACCGTACTTGGCAAAGGGCTGGATTCAGGCACCGCGTTTGAAATTCTTTCGATTGACATCGCCGACGTTGATATCGGCAAAAACATCGGAGCGATTCTTCAGACGGATCAGGCAGAAGCAGACAAAAACATTGCGCAGGCCAAAGCCGAAGAGCGCCGCGCCATGGCGGTCGCCCAAGAGCAGGAAATGCGCGCTCGCGTAGAAGAAATGCGTGCAAAAGTCGTGGAAGCAGAAGCCGAAGTGCCGCTTGCGATGGCAGAAGCGTTGCGTGAAGGAAACATCGGCGTCATGGACTATATGAACATAAAAAATATCGACGCGGATACGGACATGAGGGATTCTATCGGCAAGCTGACGAATGACCAGCAAGATGAAGACCAACAATAACCTCTCTATTAAGGAGGGAGCCGCTATATGCACGAGATTCTGACAAATCCGCTCGTCATTGCCGCCGTCATCGGCATTATATCGGCAATATTCGGCAAGAAAAACAAAGATGAAAAACGTCCGCCGGGTACACGTCCCGGAAATCAGGCAAAAAAGCAGGATCAAAAACAGCCGCAGAAAGAGCATAAGCCGGAAGCGGAAGAATTGCCTGCCGTTTCAAAAGAGAACCCTTTTGAGCAAAAAAGAAGGGAAGCTGAAAAGCGCCTAGCGGAGACGGAGCAGATGTTTAACGGGCTTGAACATAAGCTGACATCCGCACGCGCACGAAACGCGTCTCTGAAGAAATCAGCCCTCAAAATAAATAAAGAAACTGCGGTCCAAGGCATTATATTCAGTGAGGTTTTGGGTCCGCCCCGTGCAAAAAAACCGCACCGGACCATGCGGAACATCGGTAAAAAATAAAGTGTTAGAACCCCTTTTCAAATCATACATATGAGATGAAAGGGGGTTCTTTTTTTATGGGGCAAAGAAAGAATCGTGTAAAGGCATGGCTGACAAGAGCATTGGAAATTCCCCCGGACGTTATGATGGATCTGCCTCGTATTACGATGGTCGGCAGACTTCATATCTACATAGAGAATCACAGAGGCCTCCTGCTGTTCAGCGAAGAAGAAGTCAGGCTGATGCTCAAGCAGGGGCAATGTATCATATCAGGAAAAAACTTGGTCATTAAGGCAATCCTTCCTGAGGAAATTCTTTTGGAAGGCACGATAGATCACGTACGATATGTCGATTCATAAAGCCGGGGGGAAATAATGTGAAAAACAAATGGCTGTCATTTTTTTCGGGTAAAGTCCAAGTAGAAGTCAAAGGAAAAGGGATTGAACGGCTGCTGAATGAATGCACGAGAAACGGAATCGCCATCTTTGCGGTGAAAAAAAAGCAAGACTGTGTCCTGCTGATGATTCAGCTTCAGGATGTACATGCTTTCAGAAGAGTCATCAGAAAACATGAATGCAAAGCAAGCTTTACAAAAAGAAAGGGTCTTCCCTTTCTGCTTCTCAAATCAAAATTAAACCTGGGCTTCACTGCGGGATTTGTGATATTTTTTGTTATATTGTTTCTTTTGTCCAACATGATTTGGGAAATTGATATTAAAGGGGCCAAGCCCGAAACCGAGCATCAGATGGTAAAGCACCTTGAAGAAATCGGTGTGAAAAAAGGCCGTTTGCAATTTTTAATGATGACGCCGGAGAAAATTCAAAAATCATTAACAAACGGTATCGATAATATTACGTGGGTCGGTGTGGAATTGAACGGGACAGCCCTTCATATGAAAGTGGTCGAAAAAAACGAACCGACAAAAGAAAAGTACGTGAGCCCCCGCCATATCGTTGCCAAAAAGAAGGCGGTCATCAAAAGGATGTTCGTGCAAAAGGGGCAGCCGATGGCTTTTGTGAACGATCATGTTGACAAAGGACAGCTCCTCGTCTCAGGACTGATCGGAAATGAAGACCGGAAAGTCGCCTCAAAAGCGGAAATTTACGGAGAAACATGGTACAAGTCAGAAGTAACCGTGCCTCTTGAAACATCATTTACGCTATATACGGGTAAAGTAAGGACGAAGCACAAGCTGTCTTTCGGATCATGGGGCGTGCCTTTTTGGGGCTTTGAATTTAATGAGAAGCCGCTGAAACATCCGAAAACAGAGGAAGAAAAGCATCCGTTTCAATTTCTGGGGATGAAGCTTCCGGTTTCTTACGTTCAAGAACAGACAAGAGAAAGTGAAACATCCGTGCGGACTTATACGAAAGGCGAAGCGGTTCAGGCCGGTATCAAAATGGGAAGACAAGATGTAGAAAAGCGATTAAACGGCAGCGGAGAGGTGGAAAGTGAAAAAGTTTTGCACCAATCCGTTGAGAATGGTAAAGTAAAGTTGATTATTCTCTACCAAGTTATAGAAGATATCGTTCAAACCACACCTATTGTTCAGGGAGACTAAAGAATGGCAGAACATTTACTTGCGATTAATCACAAACTGAAAAGCCCGGACGAAGCACTTTCTTTGTTCGGCAGCCAAGATGCTTTTTTACATTTAATGGAGAAGGATCTGGGCATTAGCCTCATCACACGCGGTGAAACCATTTACGTTTCCGGGAATGATGAAACATTTGAGATCGCTGACAGATTATTGGGCTCGCTCCTTACTTTAATTCGCAAGGGGATCGAGATTTCGGAACGTGATGTGCTGTATGCCGTGAAAATGGCAAAAAAAGATGAACTGGACTATTTTGAAAGCATGTATGAAGAGGAAATAACGAAAACGGCAAAAGGCAAACCGATCCGTGTCAAAACCATCGGCCAAAGAGAATATGTGGCGGCGATGAAGAAAAACGACATGGTGTTCGGCATCGGGCCGGCGGGAACCGGCAAAACTTATTTGGCGGTCGTAAAAGCGGTGCATGCTTTAAAAAACGGCCACATTAAAAAAATCATTTTAACAAGACCCGCTGTGGAAGCCGGCGAGAGCCTCGGCTTTCTGCCCGGAGATTTAAAGGAAAAAGTAGATCCTTATCTGCGCCCGCTGTATGACGCGCTCCATGATGTGCTCGGAAGCGACCATACGGAGCGTCTTATGGAAAGAGGGGTTATCGAAATCGCCCCGCTTGCCTATATGAGAGGGCGGACGCTTGACGACGCGTATGTGATTCTTGATGAAGCCCAGAATACCACTCCCGCTCAAATGAAAATGTTTTTGACGAGATTGGGTTTTGGCTCTAAAATGATCATTACGGGCGACGTAAGCCAAATTGACCTGCCGAAAGGCGTCACATCGGGACTTGCAGTAGCGAAGGACATGCTGAAGGACGTAAACGGCATCTCCGTGATTGAACTTGACCAGACAGATGTGGTCAGGCATCCGCTTGTTGCAAAAATTATTGAAGCTTATGATAAGCAAAAGTAATGCAAAAATGACCCGATCTCCCGTTATCGGGTCATTTTTATATGATGTGTTCCTGATGTTTCAGGGAGGAGGTTCTTGTTTTGAAAAAGAAGGGAAAGGGCAAAAGCGCCCGGGAACGGTTCCGCAGTTTCAGACATGCCCGCTCAGCCCATGTGCTGCTGTACCTGCTGCTTTCAGCGATCATGTTTGGTTTGCTCTTTATTCATGTAAAACCTGAATCACTTAATTTGGATTTGTTTGCAGTCAGTGATAAGACGATTTACGCGCCCGCCACAGTGGAAGATCAGCAGGCGACGGAATCGAAAAAACAGGCGGCCGAAGATGCGGTGGAAGATCAATACACTCTGAAAAAAGGCTATACCGACAACCGGCTTGACCTGATCACTTCCATTTTTGACAGCATCGGCGAAGTGAAAAAAGATGCGGAAAAAGACAAAAAGTCACCTTCGGAAAAATCACTGGTAAAATCGGTGAAAAACAAGCTGACACAGGATGTCAATGAATCCGTCTCGGAAGATGCCATTAAATCGCTTCTCCATGCAAACAATGAAGATTTCTCATTTGTGAGGGATTCCGTCATTACCGCGGTGAATACGGTGATGAGCAGTGAAATTCCTTCTGAAAAGCTTGCCGAAGCGAAGGATAAGGTCGCAAAAGAGCTGAAAAGCGCTTCTGTGCCGTCAAAATATTTAGCGGCTGCGACTGAAATCGGAAAATACGCGGTCATCCCGAATTACGTGTTTGATCCGAAAGCGACGGATGAAAAACGCCAGGAAGCGTCAGACAGCGTCCAGCCGGTACAGATCAAACAAGGACAGGTTCTCGTGGAAGAGAATGATCTGATCGACCGGGAAGTATACAGGAAGCTCGAACTGACGGGGCTTTTGAATAATTCCAACCTGTTAAAACCGATCAGCGGTCTCCTTCTGATGATCGGGCTGTTTATTGCCACGCTTGTCTACTATTTTGAGAAACAGCAGCAGGAGCTTAAGCTGAAAAATAAATCTCTTTTGCTGTTTTCTATCATTACAACGCTTATTCTCGTCATTATGGAAGTCGTCAGTCTCTTTCAGAAGATTGAATACACCAATATCGGCTATCTTGTGCCGATCGCCGCCGGCGCGATTTTAATCAGGCTGCTGCTCAATGAAAGGCTCGCCATTTTAGGAAGCATCATTCTGGCGATCTGCGGCAGTATGATGTTTAATCAGGGTGTGACGGGAACATTTAATTACGTCATCGGCATTTACTATTTAATCAGCAGCATTTCAGGCATTCTGTTTTTGGGAAAACATAATGCGAGATCAAAAATATTGCAGGCGGGACTGTTCGTCTCATTTATTAATATGATTATCGTGCTGTCGCTTTTATTAATACAAAATACGGCGCTGTCACCGGTTGAAATCGGAACGCTGATGCTGATGGGGGCCGTCTCGGGACTTGCTTCATCCGTTCTGATTATCGGTCTGATGCCGTTTTTTGAGACGGGATTCGGCATTCTTTCAACGATGAGACTGATTGAACTGTCTAATCCGAATCATCCCCTGCTTCGAAAGATTTTAACGGAAACACCCGGTACATATCATCACAGCGTCATGGTGGCAAATCTGTCGGAAGCGGCTTGTGAAGCCGTAGGGGCAAACGGTCTTTTAGCACGGGTCGGAGCGTATTATCATGATCTCGGCAAAACGAAACGTCCGCAATATTTTATTGAAAATCAGATGAATATGGATAATCCGCATGACAAGCTGTCTCCGCAGCTCAGCAAAAATATCATTATCGCACATACGACAGACGGTGCGAATATGCTCAGAAGCTATAAGTTTCCGAAAGAGCTTGTGGATATCGCGGAGCAGCATCACGGAACGTCCCTTTTGAAATTCTTTTATTATAAAGCGAAAGAAAAGGGCGACCAGATTACTGAGAAAGAGTTCCGCTACCCGGGGCCGAAGCCGCAATCGAAAGAAGCGGCTATTATCTCAGTGGCCGACAGCGTTGAAGCCGCCGTCCGTTCCATGCATAATCCCAATCCCGAGCGGATCGAAAAACTGGTGCGGGGAATTATATCCGATAAGCTTCAGGACGGACAATTCTCAGAATGTGATCTCACGTTCCGAGAACTGGATACGATCGCAAAAACACTATGTGCGACTTTAAAAGGAATTTTCCACTCCCGGATTGAATATCCGGAGGCTACGAAGAAGGTGAAATAAATGGGTTTACTCATAGATATTGTTGATGAAACGGACAGCGTCTCAGCTGATGCGCTCCAAGAAGTGGAGAAGCTGCTCCAATTCGCGGCGGAAAAAGAAGGCGTTCAGGATCAGGCTGAGGTATCGGTCACGATTGTGACAAATGAAGAAATCAGAGAAATCAACAGAGACTACCGGGGAAAAGACACTCCGACTGACGTCATTTCGTTTGCGCTTGAAGAAGAAGGCGAGGACGAGGTTGAAATCGTAGGCGCCGACATGCCGCCTGTTTTAGGAGATATTATCATCAGCGCAGACAGAACGAAAGAGCAGGCGGAAGAGTACGGCCATTCGTTTATGAGAGAGCTCGGTTTTCTGGCCGTGCACGGCTTTTTGCATTTGCTTGGCTATGATCACATGACAAAAGAAGAAGAGGAAGAAATGTTTTCAAAGCAAAAGGATTTGCTGGATGAGTATGGACTCACGAGATCATAAAAACGAGTGGAGCAGGTTCCTGAAGAGCTTTGTCCATGCATGGAGGGGAATCTGGAAAACGGCGCGGTCAGAGCGGAATTTTCAATTTCATATTACCGCGGCCTGCGCCGTTATCGTTTGCGGTTTTCTCACCGGGCTGAGCACAGCCGAATGGGCCGTTGTTTTGGTGCTGATCGGAGGGATGCTTTCTTTGGAGCTTTTAAATACGGCGATAGAGCATGTTGTGGATTTAGTTACCGATCAGTATCACCCGCTCGCAAAAGCGGCAAAGGACGCGGCCGCCGGAGCCGTTTGCGTCTTTGCCGTGATATCGTGTATCATTGGTTTACTCATCTTCTTGCCGAAGATATGTTAGCAGAAGATTCTTACAATTATTTTACATTGCCAAAAATGGGCGTGAAAAACCAATCATAATTATGTAAAATAAAAGTGACAGCGGTATCATACAGGATAAAGGTAAGAGAGGAATTAAGTACACATGAACAGACAAGAATTGATTGCAGAAGCATTAAAAGCGCGGGACACAGCGTATGTGCCGTATTCAAATTTCAGAGTGGGAGCCGCTCTTCTTACCAAAGACGGAAAAGTGTACAGAGGCTGCAACATTGAAAATGCGGCATACAGCATGTGCAACTGTGCTGAACGCACGGCGATATTCAAAGCTGTTTCCGAGGGGGATACGGAATTTACGATGCTCGCCGTGGCTGCGGATACTCCGGGACCGGTTTCGCCGTGCGGAGCCTGCAGACAAGTAATTTCCGAGCTGTGCTCAAAGGATATGCTTGTTATTCTGACCAACTTACAAGGACAAATAAAAGAAATGACTGCGGAAGAATTATTGCCGGGCGCATTTTCATCGGAGGATTTACATGACGAACGAAAGCTTTAAATCAGGATTTGTATCTATCATCGGAAGGCCGAATGTAGGAAAGTCTACCTTTTTAAACAGGGTCATCGGTCAAAAGATCGCCATCATGAGCGACAAACCCCAGACGACAAGAAATAAAGTCCAAGGGGTGCTGACAACCGGCACGTCGCAGACTATTTTTATTGATACACCGGGCATTCACAAACCAAAGCACAAGCTTGGCGACTTTATGATGAAAGTGGCGCAGAATACGCTGAAAGAAGTTGACTTGGTGTTATTTATGATTAACGCCGAAGAAGGGTACGGAAAGGGCGACGAGTTTATCATTGAAAAGCTCGGACAGACGTCCACGCCGGTCTTTCTGATCGTAAACAAAATTGATAAGATCCACCCCGACCAGCTGCTTCTTTTAATTGATGAGTACCGTACGCGCTATCCGTTTAAGGAAATCGTGCCGATCTCAGCTTTGGAAGGGAACAACGTCGAAACCCTTCTCGCGCAGATTGAAGCGTATTTACCGGAAGGGCCTCAGTTCTATCCGAGCGATCAGGTGACTGACCATCCCGAGCGGTTCATTATTTCTGAACTGATCAGGGAAAAGGTGCTCCATCTGACAAGGGAAGAAGTGCCGCACAGCATCGCTGTCGCTATCGAGTCCATTAAAGGGCAGGAAAACGGCTCCGTCCATGTCGCCGCCACGATTGTGGTCGAGCGGGATTCTCAAAAAGGCATCGTCATCGGCAAAAAAGGAGCGCTTCTGAAAGAAGTCGGCAAAAGAGCGCGGGCTGATATTGAAGCTCTTTTGGGTTCGCGCGTTTACCTGGAGTTATGGGTGAAAGTGCAGAAGGACTGGCGGAATAAAATGTCTCAGCTGCGTGATTTCGGCTTCAAAGAGGATGAATATTAATTCATCTAAGGCGCATGCCTGAGGTGTGAGATTACCTCACAGAAGCAGGGATTCGTTAGCAAAATTTGTTTAACATGAAAAGGAGGACATCAGGTCAAGATAAGGGTAAGAATTTGGATTGCAAAGCTAGTTTAATGATGAAAGGTGGGTTTTTTGTGTTGAATTTTACCTGGAACGTATTTTCTCAAACAGGAAGTGTTGATACGTACCTTCTTTTTAAAGAACTGGAAAAAGAGAACCTGGAAAGACCCGAAGAACCGGAAGATGAGCTAGCCCGAATTGATTTTCCAATTTTGTAAACCTCTTGGCCCCTCCCGTTGTTGGAAGGTGCGGAAATGCTGACTAAATGTGAAGGAATCGTGCTCCGTACGAATGACTACGGGGAGACGAATAAAATCGTGACATTGCTGACGAGGGAACACGGCAAAATCGGCGTCATGGCAAGGGGCGCCAGGAAGTCAGCCAGCCGGCTGTCAGCAGTCAGCCAGCCGTTTTTGTACGGGTCATTTTTAATGCAAAGAACATCCGGACTCGGCACGCTCCAGCAGGGTGAAATGATTCTCAGCATGAGAACGATCAGAGAAGATTTATTTTTGACGGCGTATGCCGCTTTTATCGCTGAACTCACTGACAAAGGAACGGAAGAGAAGAAACCGAATCCCTATTTATTCGAATTGATTCTCGAATCCTTTAAGAGGCTGAATGACGGGACTGACCCGGACGTGATCACCTTCATCGTGCAGATGAAAATGCTCGGCGTCATGGGGCTGTATCCGGAGCTGAATCATTGTGTCCACTGCAAAAGCGGGGAAGGGACGTTTCATTTTTCGATAAGAGATAACGGGTTTATCTGCCACCGCTGCTTTGAAAAGGATCCGTACAGAGTTCCGATTTCGCCGCAAACGGCAAGGCTGCTAAGGCTTTTTTATTACTTTGATATCGGAAGGCTCGGCAGCGTCTCGTTAAAACAGGAAACCAAAAACGAAATTAAACGGGTCATTGATCTGTATTACGAGGAATATTCAGGACTTTATTTAAAGTCAAAACGGTTTTTAGATCAGATGGAAAGCATGAAGAACCTTTTGGATGAAAACAAAAGTTGACATTCTGCCCATCTTTTTATATGATCATTTATTATAAAATATGTTGCAGTGACAGAAAGAAGTACTTGCGTCCAACTCATACAAGCGACCTTAGGGCAGTGTAAGCTAAGGATGAGCGCGCAACGAAAGGCATTCTCGAGCAACCCTTTAAAAAGAGGCTGAGTGATTCACATCCTCAGCAACTAGGGTGGAACCGCGGGAGAACTCTCGTCCCTATGTTTGCGGCCGGCAAGCATAGAGACGGGAGTTTTTTGGTTGCCGCCGCACTTGTAAAAGAATGGAGAAAGTGGAGGTGCTTGAAATGAACATTCAAGATATGATTTTAACCTTGCAGAAGCACTGGTCGAATGAAGGCTGTGTGCTCATGCAGTCGTATGATGTGGAGAAAGGCGCAGGCACAATGAGCCCGTATACATTTTTACGAAGCATCGGGCCGGAACCGTGGAGAGTGGCTTACGTTGAGCCGTCCAGACGGCCTGCGGACGGACGGTACGGTGAAAACCCGAACAGGCTCTATCAGCATCACCAATTCCAAGTCATTATCAAGCCGTCGCCTGATAACATTCAAGAGCTTTACCTTGATTCATTGCGTGCGCTCGGCATTGACCCGCTTGAACATGATATCCGTTTCGTAGAAGACAACTGGGAAAACCCGTCTTTAGGCTGTGCAGGTCTCGGCTGGGAAGTATGGCTTGACGGGATGGAAATTACTCAGTTTACATACTTCCAGCAGGTGGGCGGAATTGAATGTAAACCGGTATCCGTTGAGATCACATATGGTATTGAACGTCTCGCGTCATATATTCAGGATAAAGAAAACGTCTTTGATCTTGAATGGACGTCAGGATTTACTGTGAAAGATTTATTTATGATGGCTGAATATGAGCATTCCGTTTATACTTTTGAAACATCTGACGTGGATATGCTTTTCCATTTGTTCAGCACCTATGAAAAAGAAGCGATCAGACAAATGGATAACGGGCTCGTGCATCCGGCCTATGATTATGTGCTGAAATGCTCTCACACATTTAATCTGCTCGATGCAAAAGGCGCGATCTCGGTGACGGAGCGGACGGGTTATATCGGCCGTGTCCGCAACTTAGCGAGAAAAGTGGCAAAAACGTATTATGAAGAACGGGAAAAATTAGGGTTCCCAATGCTTAAAGAGGAGGGCTCTTCCCATGAGTAAACAAGACTTGCTTTTAGAGATCGGACTCGAGGAAATGCCGGCGCGGTTTTTACATGACAGCATGGTGCAGCTCGGTGAAAAGCTGACCGGCTGGCTGGCTGAAAAAAATATCGCCCATGGCGAAGTGAAACTTTTTAATACGCCGAGACGTCTGGCAGTATATATAAAAGACGTAGCAGAAAAACAGGCTGATATTCAGGAAGAAGCAAAAGGCCCGGCGAAAAAAATCGCTCAGGATGCTGACGGAAACTGGACAAAAGCCGCTATCGGATTTTCAAAAGGCCAAGGCGCCGGAGTGGATGACCTGTATATAAAAGATGTAAACGGCACGGAATATGTCTTCGTTCAAAAATTCCAGGCGGGACAAGAGACGAAGACACTTTTACCGCAGCTGGAAAATTTGATTGCCGGAATGCATTTTCCGAAAAACATGCGCTGGGGCACGCAGGATCTGCGCTATATCCGTCCGATCAAATGGATTGCCGCCCTCTTTGGAAAAGACGTCATTCCGTTTGAAATCACAAATGTCGAGACGGGCCGGAACACGCAGGGACACCGCTTTCTCGGCCAAGAAGTATCTGTTGATGCGCCGTCATCATACGAAAAGCTGCTGAAAGAACAAAGCGTCATTGCTGACCCGAAAGAACGCAAACAAATGATCCAAAGCCAGCTGGATGCGCTTGCGGCTGAGAAGAAATGGAACATTCCGATCGATGAGGACCTGCTGAACGAAGTCAACCATCTGGTGGAATACCCGACGGCGCTTTACGGATCTTTTGAATCCGAGTTTCTTTCTATCCCTGAAGAAGTGCTTGTGACAACAATGAAAGAGCATCAGCGCTACTTCCCGGTAAAAGATGAAAACGGGAATCTGCTGCCTCATTTTATTACGGTAAGAAACGGGAACAGCCATGCAATTGAAAATGTTGCCCGCGGAAACGAGAAAGTGCTGAGAGCAAGGCTTTCAGATGCTGCGTTCTTCTACAAAGAAGACCAAAAGCTGAACATTGATGAAAACGTGAAGAAACTGGAAAATATCGTTTTCCATGAAGAGCTCGGCTCCCTTGGAGATAAAGTAAGAAGAGTGGCCGCCATTGCGGGCAAACTTGCCGTCCGCCTGAAAGCGGATGAACAGACGCAAAAACTTGTGAAGCGCGCCGCAGAGATTTCTAAATTTGACCTGGTTACACATATGATCTATGAGTTCCCTGAGCTTCAAGGCGTAATGGGAGAAAAATATGCGCGCATGCTCGGTGAAGATGATGCCGTCGCTGCCGCTGTCAATGAGCACTATATGCCGAGAGCGGCCGGGGGAGAAGTGCCTTCAACCTTTACCGGCGCGGTCGTGGCGTTAGCTGATAAACTGGACACGATTGCTTCCTTCTTCAGCATTGACGTAATTCCGACAGGTTCTCAGGATCCGTACGGATTGCGCCGTCAGGCAAGCGGCATCGTTTCCATTCTGATCGGCCGCAATTGGGGCATTTCGTTTAAAGAGCTGCTGTCATTGACAGAAACGGAAAAAGAAAATGAGCTCCTCGATTTCTTTACACAGCGTCTGAAATACGTCTTAAACGCTGAAGACATCCGTCATGACGTTATTGAAGCCGTTCTGGACAGCACAGAGCTTGAGCCGTATGCAGCCGTTCATAAGGCAAGAGTGCTTGAGAAGCACCTCGGCACACCCGGCTTTAAAGAAACGGCTGAATCACTCGGCCGGGTTATCTCTATCAGCAAAAAAGGCGAGAGCCGGGATATCAAGCCGGATCTGTTTGAAAATGAACAGGAGAAAAAGCTGTTTGACGCTTATCAAAAAACAAAAGACAGTGTCGCGGAAAGCTTTGCCTCCAAAAACTATGAACAGGCGCTTGATGTGCTCAGCGGATTAAAGGAGCCGATTGAAGACTACTTTAATCACACGATGGTAAATGCGGACGATGAAGCATTAAAAACCAACCGTTTAGCGCAAATGACCGCTCTTGCAGAAGTGATCAAGTCTTTTGCTAATATGAATCATCTTATTGTAAAATAAAGAAAAAGACGGTTGCTGTGTGATCGGCAATCGTCTTTTCCCCTTTTACATAAACATCACAGAATGAAAACATAGATAAAGAAACCCTTCCATAAAGGTGGTGAGTACGATCGAATTAAATAAACGGCAAGAACAAATTTTACAGATTGTAAAGGAAAACGGCCCGATTACCGGCGAGCATATCGCAGAACAGCTCAATTTAACGAGGGCCACGCTGCGGCCGGACTTGGCAATACTCACCATGTCAGGCTTCTTAGAGGCCCGTCCGCGGGTCGGTTATTTTTATACGGGGAAAACGGGAAATCAGCTGCTTGCGGATAAACTGAAAAAGCTGCAAGTGAAAGATTTTCAATCGATTCCTGTTGTCATCAATGAAAATGTCTCGGTATACGATGCCATCTGCACCATGTTTTTAGAAGATGTCGGCACGTTATTTGTCGTAGATCGTGATGCTGTCTTAGTCGGTGTGCTGTCACGCAAAGATTTGCTGCGGGCGAGCATCGGCCAGCAGGAACTTGCCTCAATACCGGTTCATATTATCATGACAAGAATGCCGAATATCGCCGTCTGCCGGCGTGACGATTATGTGATGGACATCGCCAAGTATTTAATTGAAAAACAGATCGATGCCCTGCCCGTTATTAAAGATACGGATAAAGGCTTTGAGGTCATCGGCCGGTTTACCAAAACGAATATGACTAAGATACTTGTCAGTTTATCAGAAAATGAAATCATATAAGCTTGAAAACTAACGGGGGGATAACATGGACAATCGCATCATTTATGTAGTATCAGACTCAGTCGGAGAAACCGCCGAACTCGTTGTAAAAGCCTCGCTCAGCCAGTTTAACGGCTCAGCCGATGATACGCATATCAGAAGAATACCTTATGTGGAAGATATCGGCACCATTAATGAAGTCGTGTCTCTCGCCAAAGCGGACGGCGGCATTATTTGTTTTACGCTCGTTGTTCCTGAAATACGCAAATACCTGGTTGAACAAGCGGAAAAAGCGAATGTGCTGTATTACGATATTATCGGTCCGCTCATCGATAAAATGGAATCGGCTTACGGTCTGACCGCCAAATATGAACCGGGCCGCGTCCGCCAGCTTGATGAAGATTATTTCAAAAAGGTCGAGGCGATCGAGTTTGCCGTCAAATATGACGATGGCAGAGATCCAAGAGGCATTTTAAAAGCCGATATCATCCTGCTCGGAGTATCCAGAACGTCTAAAACCCCATTATCACAATATCTTGCCCATAAGCGTCTGAAAGTGGCCAATGTGCCGATCGTTCCTGAGGTCGATCCGCCGGAAGAACTGTTCAGCGTTGATCCGAAAAAATGCATCGGCTTAAAAATCAGCCCTGATAAACTGAACCATATACGAAAAGAACGGTTAAAATCTCTCGGCTTAAATGACAAAGCCATTTATGCCAATATCAACAGAATTAAAGAAGAGCTGGAGTATTTTGAGAAAATCGTGGACCGGATCGGCTGCCAAGTCGTTGATGTTTCGAATAAAGCGGTCGAGGAAACAGCGAACATCATTCATCATCTCAAAACAAAGGGCCGATAACTCAGGACGCTTTATCCTGGGTTTTTGGGTATGCAAATAGGGAATAAACAAAAAGGATGGCATCTTCGCGAAGTTTGTATTATAATAAAAAATTGTGATAAAATGTTTATTTTTAGGTTTAAGCTTCGTGTGATACGAATAAACTATTATGGGTAAGATGTCAAGAATAACTCCCGGAAATTTTTCGACAAAGCTCAAAATAGATCCGCAGTCATGGAGCATATGCGATTTCGCTTGTTTTTATGCAGGAGATTGATGGAGGGATGGAGAATTAGTCTTCTAAATGAAAAAGAAAAGACGATTTTTGTCGATGCAGACGCATGCCCCGTAAAAGAGGAAATAATGCTCATTGCATCGCAATTCAGCGTTCGGGTTATTTTCGTCGCATCATTTGAACACTACCAGCTTTCCAGAAGCAAAGACGAGAACTGGGTATACGTTGATCCTCATAAAGAAGCGGCGGATTTATATATCGCAAACCATGTGAGATCGGGAGACGTCGTAGTCACGCAGGATATCGGTTTAGCCTCTCTTTTGCTGAACAGAAATATTGCCGTCTTATCGGAAAGGGGCCGTTCTTATACTGAAGACACGATTGACTTCGCTCTGATGAGCCGTCATATGTCAGGCAAAATGAGAAGAAGCGGCATTCATTCCAAAGGACCTAAAAAATTAAATAAAGAAGATCGGAATCGATTTGTTACCCTGCTTAAAAAAATCCTGTCGAATGATGAAGGGATTTCAAATCAAAACATCGAATAATGTACGACGGAGTGTTATAAGATGGGAAACCGCATACCAGATGAAGTAGTTAATCAGGTGCAGCAGTCAGCAGACATTGTTGAAGTCATAGGTGATTATGTCCAATTGAAAAAGCAAGGCCGCAACTACTTTGGGCTCTGTCCGTTTCACGGGGAAAACACGCCCTCGTTTTCCGTCTCCAGCGATAAGCAGATCTTTCATTGCTTCGGATGCGGTGCGGGCGGGAACGTTTTCTCTTTCTTACGGCAGATGGAAGGCTATTCATTTACGGAAGCTGTTTCTCACCTTGCGGATAAATATCAGATTGATTTCCCTGATGATATAACGATTCACTCTGCATCCAGGCCGGAATCTTCCGGAGAGCAGAAGATGGCGGAAGCCCACGAGCTTCTGAAGAAATTTTACCATCATTTGCTAATAAATACAAAGGAAGGCCAGGAAGCGTTAGATTACCTTTTATCAAGGGGTTTTACGAAAGAGCTCATAGATGAGTTTGAAATCGGCTACGCGCTGGATTCCTGGGATTTCATGACGAAATTCTTGAAAAAGCGCGGTTTTGAGGAAGAACTGATGGAAAAAGCGGGTCTGCTGATCAGAAGGGAAGACGGCAGCGGGTATTTTGACCGTTTCAGAAACAGAATTATGTTTCCCATTCATGATCACCACGGAGCCGTGGCGGCTTTTTCAGGAAGGGCGCTCGGAAGCCAGCAGCCGAAATATATGAACAGCCCGGAAACGCCGCTGTTTCATAAATCTAAGCTGCTGTATAACTTTCATAAGGCGCGCCTGCCGATCAGGAAAGAGGAGAGAGCCGTTCTGTTTGAAGGCTTCGCTGACGTCATATCCGCCGTCAGCTCAGGCGTAAAAGAAAGTATCGCCACAATGGGGACGTCGCTCACCGAAGAACATGTGAAAATCCTCAGGAGAAATGTTCAGGAGGTCATTCTCTGCTACGATTCGGATAAAGCCGGGTACGAAGCTACGCTGAAAGCGGCCGGCCTGCTCCAGAAAGCCGATTGTAAGGTAAGAGTAAGCATGCTGCCTGACGGGCTTGATCCTGATGATTATATCAGAACCCGGGGCGGAGAAAAATTCCGGACCGATATCATTGATGCAAGCGTTACGGTCATGGCTTTTAAAATGCAATATTTCCGCAAAGGGAAAAACTTATCTGACGAAGGAGACCGGCTCGCTTACATGAAAGAAGTGCTGAAAGAAATCAGCGCTCTTTCCGGGTCGCTTGAGCAGGAAATGTATGTGAAGCAGCTCGCCTCGGAATTTTCTCTTTCGGTAGAATCTTTGACGGAACAGCTTTCCATCTACGCCAGACAAAACGCCCCCGGCGACAAAAACGCTGAACCGCAGACAAGACGGGCCCGGGTGACGACAAAAGCGAAACGGCGCCGTCTCCGTCCCGCCTATGAGAACGCGGAAAGACTTCTGCTCGCTCATATGCTGAGAGACCGAAACGTCATAAAGAAAGTGATTGAGCGTGTCGGCTTTGAATTTAACATTGACGGACATCGTGCGCTGGCAGCATACCTGTACGCTGTTTATGAAGAGGGTGCTGACATGACGCCGCAGCATCTTATGGCGAGAATGCAGGATGAGGAAATCAGCCAGCTGCTTTCAGATATAGGGATGCTCCAAGTAAACGAGGAGCTCTCAGAGGCCGAGTTATCCGATTACGTAAAAAAAGTGTTGGATCACCGAAAATGGTCAATGATAAAGGAAAAAGAAGCAGAAAGAGCGGATGCGGAGAGGCAGAAAGACTTCGTGAAAGCTGCGTCTCTGGCTCAAGAAATTGTTGCATTGAACCGATCATTAAAGTAACACCAAAAAGAGGCTTGCGTTCTGATTGGCAATGATTCCTTGCGGAGGAGCAAATAGATCGCTTAACCTCATCATGAATTGTCATTTATTATCCGCAGCCCTGCATGCTGAAAAAGAGAGAAGGCTTCCGGGTCGGATAAGAAACATACCGCTTTTAGAATTCGTTGCAAGCTTTGGAAGGAGGGATCCATAATGGCTGATAAACAAACCCACGAAACAGAAACAGAACTTACATTAGACCAGGTAAAAGAACAGCTTACTGAAACTGGAAAAAAACGTGGCGTTTTAACATATGAAGAAATTGCTGAACGCATGTCCAGCTTTGAAATTGAATCAGACCAAATGGATGAGTATTATGAATTTTTAGGAGAACAAGGTGTTGAATTAATTAGTGAAAATGAAGAAACGGAAGATCCTAATATTCAACAGCTTGCCAAAGCCGAAGAAGAATTTGACCTTAATGACCTCAGCGTACCGCCTGGCGTAAAGATCAATGATCCAGTCCGCATGTACCTTAAGGAAATCGGACGGGTAAATCTTCTTTCTGCTAAAGAAGAAATCACCTACGCTCAAAAAATTGAAGAGGGTGACGAGGAATCTAAACGCAGACTGGCTGAAGCAAACCTTCGTTTAGTTGTCAGCATTGCTAAACGGTATGTCGGCCGCGGCATGCTTTTCTTAGACTTGATCCAAGAAGGAAACATGGGTCTCATGAAAGCCGTCGAGAAGTTTGACTACCGTAAAGGATATAAATTCAGTACGTATGCGACTTGGTGGATCAGACAGGCGATTACACGCGCCATCGCTGACCAGGCGAGAACAATCCGTATCCCGGTTCACATGGTGGAAACCATCAACAAATTAATCCGGGTGCAGCGTCAGCTTCTTCAGGATCTTGGCAGAGAGCCGACACCAGAAGAGATTGCTGAAGACATGGATCTTACGCCTGAAAAAGTCCGTGAAATATTAAAAATTGCTCAAGAGCCTGTTTCTTTAGAAACGCCGATCGGTGAAGAAGACGACTCACATCTCGGTGACTTCATCGAAGACCAGGAAGCGACATCTCCGTCGGATCATGCGGCATATGAGCTTTTAAAAGAACAGCTGGAAGATGTGCTGGATACGTTGACAGATCGTGAAGAAAACGTGCTGCGTCTCCGTTTCGGTCTGGATGACGGACGCACAAGAACTTTGGAAGAAGTCGGCAAAGTGTTTGGAGTAACGAGAGAGCGTATTCGCCAAATTGAAGCAAAAGCGCTTCGCAAATTGAGACATCCGAGCAGAAGCAAACGTCTGAAGGATTTTCTCGAATAGAATGGAACGGGTCTTTTTGATCCGTTCTTTTTTATGTATAAGATATATGGATAATATACCTTTATTTTACTGGATAAGCATATGTTTTGCAAATGAGTTCGGAAAAAATGCGGCATGTCCTGAAAGGGGGAAAATGAGATAAGTTTATTTATATTCTTTATTGTAAGCGTATACAATTCATTATACAATAGAATAAAGATAATTTTGTGATAAACAAAACAGTTATTTTTGCTTTTTGTATAAATTGTGAAATCAATGAAATTGCTGAGCAAGACCATTTACTTTTTGTAAAAATAAGTTAGAATTAGAAGTGTTTACATAGGGGGAGAATGAAAAAGGGGGATGGAGATATGAAGTGGAATCCGCTGATTCCTTTTTTGCTCATTGCAGTGCTGGGAATAGGGCTGACTTTCTTTTTAGCTGTAAAAGGCAACGGAGATGCGCATCAGATCGCAAGCGGCGGTGAAAGCAAAAATGCCGAGAAGGAAACTGCAAACGCTTCACCTGAAGAGATTTATAAAGCGAACTGCATCACCTGTCACGGGGAAAACTATGAAGGTGTGTCAGGGCCGAACTTAAAAGGCGTCGGCAAAAGAAAAGATGTCGCTGAGATTAAAACAAAAATTGAAAAAGGCGGCAACGGGATGCCCGCGGGCCTTGTGCCGGCCGAAAAGCTGGATGACATGGCAAAATGGGTTTCTGACATTAAATAAAGCTTTACCGGTCCCTATATAAAAGACATATGAAAAACTCTATCCGCCGCTTGGATTCCGGGCGGTTTTTTTATATGATAGTAAAGGAAAAAGAACCTGAGAAAAGTTGTGATATTGTGAATGAAATGAAGTTATCTAAAAGATTGCAGTCTGTGGCGGAATATATCCCTCCGGGTGCCCTGGTTGCTGATATCGGGTCGGACCACGCGTATCTTCCTTGCTATGCCGTTTTGAATCATTTGGCAAGCCGGGCAATCGCCGGTGAAATTACAGACGGGCCGTTTCTATCCGCCAAACAGCAGGTGGAAAAACTGGACTTAAGCACTCTTATCTCCGTAAGGAAAGGTGACGGGCTGAGCGTCCTTGAAAAAGGAGAAGCCGGCGCCATTACAATCGCTGGCATGGGCGGAGCGCTGATCGCTCATATTTTGGAATCGGGGAAAACGAAATTGACGGGGCGTGAACGGCTGATTCTGCAGCCGAATATTCATGCCGTTCATATAAGAGAGTGGCTGTATCAGGAAGGCTATGAACTGCTTGATGAAGTGATTCTCGAAGAAGACGGAAAGTGTTATGAAATCCTCGTTGCGGAAACTGGCGACCGTGATGCGCCGTATCGGGACGTGCCGATGGCTGCCGGAATGCTTGCGGGTCCGTTTTTATTAAAAGAGAGAAATGAAGTGTTTCTTCGGAAATGGAGCCAGGAACTTAAGCATACTGAACAAATTTATGAACAGATCAGCCGCAGCGCAAAGCATGAAAATCATGAAAAATTAGCTGAATTGAAAGAGCGGATTTCTCTGCTGAAGGAGGTAATCGGACATGCCTAAACATGTGAACGGACAGGAAATCATCCAGCTGTTTGAACAATTTTCACCGAAGACTTTTGCGGTGGAAGGAGATAAAATCGGTCTGCAGATCGGTACATTGAATAAGCCGGTGAAAAATGTCATGGTGACACTGGATGTTCTGGAACAAACGGTAGATGAAGCCATTGAGAAAAAAGTTGACTTAATTATCGCCCACCACCCGCCGATTTTTCGGCCGCTTAAACAGATCACCACTGATCAGCCTGGCGGAAGACTGATTGAGAAATGTATAAAGCATGATATTGCCGTATATGCGGCTCATACGAATCTTGATGTGGCGGAGGGCGGTGTGAACGATCTGCTTGCCGAAGCTCTCGGCCTGACAGACACAGAGGTGCTCGTCCCGACATATTCGGACCCGCTGAAAAAGCTTGCCGTATATGTTCCGAAAGACTATGAAGAAGCTGTAAGAACCGCACTCGGCAACGCCGGAGCGGGACATATCGGCAATTACAGCCATTGCGCGTTCTCCTCTGAGGGAATCGGCAGCTTTAAGCCGTTGGACGGGGCAGAACCGTTTATCGGACAGACGGGAGAACTGGAGCTCGTCCATGAAGTGAGACTTGAGACCGTTTTTCCGGCAAGTATGGAGAAAACCGTCGTAAAAGCGCTGAAAAAAAGCCATCCGTATGAAGAAGTGGCATATGATATTTATCCGGTGGAGCAGTCTCCGCTTGAAAAAGGGCTCGGCCGCATCGGAAAACTTCAGCAAGACATGACGCTTGAAGAGTTTGCTCTGTTTGTGAAAGAAAAGTTTGACGTTAACGGAGTACGGATGGTGGGAGAGCGAAACAGCAAGGTGAAAAAAGTCGCGGTTCTTGGCGGTGACGGAAATAAATATATTTATCAGGCAAAGCGGAAAGGTGCAGATGTTTACGTGACGGGCGATCTTTATTTCCATGTAGCGCATGATGCGATGATGATGGGATTAAACGTCGTGGACCCGGGGCATTATGCTGAAAAGATCATGAGAAAAGGCACGGCTGAGAAGCTTACGGCAATGGCCGGAGAGAAAAACTATGACGTGCGCATTTTCGCTTCCGAAACAGATACAAACCCATTTACCTTCTTATAAAAAAACTGAGGCCCCGGGCCTCAGTTTTTTATTTTTACTTTCGGAAGGATTTTTTTAAGCGGCACACTGTGTTCAAGCTGCCATGTCGATTCATCGTTGTGGTCAAACTGCTCTAAAAAGCGGATGACTTCTTTTGTAATCGGTGTCGGTGTTGATGCGCCTGCGGTAATGGCGACAGTATTGACGTCTTTCAGCCATTCGAGCTTCAGTTCACTGATGTCTCCGATTCGGTAGGCTTTTGTCCCGGCGATTTCTTCTGACACTTGCGCCAGTCTGTTGGAGTTATTGCTTTTCGGATCGCCGACAACAATGGTTAAGTCCGCTTTTTTTGCCTGCTCTGATACAGCTTCTTGACGAACCTGTGTGGCCAGGCAGATTTCCTGATGGTATTCCACGTACGGGTACTTTTCTTTGACTGATTCCATAATATCGTGGACGTCCCACTGGGACATTGTTGTTTGGTTTGTAACGATTAATTTCTCAGCCTGAATATCGAGATTTCTCACGTCTTCCTCTGTTTCAACGAGATGAACGATTTCAGGAGCGACGCCGACGGCTCCTTCAGGCTCGGGGTGGCCTTTTTTGCCGATGTATATGACGTGATAGCCTTCAGCTTTTACTTTCCGGATTAAGTCATGTGTTTTCGTGACGTCCGGGCATGTGGCGTCAATCGTAACGAGCCCTTTTTCCTCAGCGACTTTTCTTACTTCCGGAGATACCCCGTGAGCCGTGAAAATAACGGTTCCTTTTTCCACCTGCTTTAAAATCTCCAGACGGTTTGTGCCGTCAAGCGTGTAAATGCCGTCTTCCTCAAACGCATCTGTGACATGCTTATTATGAACAATCATTCCGAGTATATATATAGGTCTTGGCAGTGTTTTATCGAGTGACGCGTTTTTAGCTATGACCATGGCATCAACAACGCCGTAACAGTAGCCGCGCGGCGATATTTTGATAACGTTCAATGTAGATGTCCTCCTATCAAAAGTGAGTGTAGAGGCAATATAAAAAGCCGTAGTTAAACGGCTCAAATCTTGCATTCTTCTGATCTCATTATAGCTAATCTTTCGTGAGATATCAAAGAATGTTAAATATATAATTTCGGCTTTGATCTGCCCGATGTTCTTTTTGGACGCGGCTGTTCCGCTGAGTCTGCCTGTGCGGCGTCTTTTTCTTTTGAAGCGGATGCTTTTTCAGACGTCTTCTTTGATGTTTTGGATGAGGCGTCTGATTTGTTTTCATCTTCTGTTTCATCTGTTTTTTCAGTTTCATCCTTTTTGTCCTGTTCGTCTGTTTCTTTCGTCTCGTCAGATTCATTCTCGTCATCACTGCTGCTTAATTGGCTGTAAAGCTTCATCATGGCGGGCAGACTCCGTACTAAAGGACCGTACTGCTGGATCATCGGCGTAACCTGCTGCGCCACGCCGAGCACCTTCTGAACGTTGCCGAGCATGCTCGACAGGGATGCCGGACTTGCCAGGTTCTGTATTCCCTGCAGTCCTGCACCTGCTCCTCCGCTGGCCGCCGCCGGTGCCGACGCGGCAGCGCTTCCTCCTCCTGAACCGGGTAAAAAACGGGAAAGCATCCCTTTTAAGCCCCCTCCGCCGCCCGTGCCTGCGTTTCTCAGGCCCGCTCCGGCAATCTGCTGCTGAGGGAAAAGCTGCCGGCCCTGCTGCATCAGCTGCCGGCCCGGCAATGACGGTCTTCCTCCCATCATCATACGCGGATTCATAAACGGCCGGCCCTGCTGCGCCATATTTCTCATCGGCTGCTGTGGAAACATACTTGTACCTCCTTTCTGTCTCTCTGCTATTACAATATGCATCGGAGGGGGCATTTGCTTTTCTGTCTCGAAAACAGGATTCCCCCAAGACATGGTGTTTTTAAGTAAAATCGGTTATAATGTGATGATGGACACAGAATGTGCCGCTTTAAGGAGCTGGGAAAAATGAAAGAAACTAAATTTGATGGATACAACTTAAAACCGTTTATTATAGATGCAGTTCACCGCCTTGGTTTTTATGAACCGACAGATATTCAAAAGCGTCTGATACCTGCCGTACTGAAAAACGAAAGCGTGATCGGGCAGTCCCAGACGGGGACGGGGAAAACCCACGCCTATTTATTGCCAATTTTGAATCGGATTGATCCGGGTTCTGATACGGTACAGGCTGTTATCACGGCGCCGACGAGAGAGCTTGCCAATCAGATTCATCAGGAAGCGCTCAAAATCACACAGGGTGCGGAAGATGAGCCGATCCGGACAAAATGCTTCATCGGCGGGACGGACAAGCAAAAATCAATTGATAAGCTGAAAACACAGCCTCATCTCGTCGTCGGAACGCCGGGCCGGATCGCGGATCTGATTAAGGCGCAGGCATTGAACGTCTATAAAGCGCAGTCTCTCGTCATTGACGAAGCTGATCTGATGCTTGACATGGGCTTTTTAGAAGACGTTGATTACATCGGATCGCGTATGCCGGAAGAACTTCAGATGCTAGTGTTCTCAGCTACGATTCCGGAAAAGCTGAAGCCGTTTTTGAAAAAGTATATGGAAAATCCGAAGTACGCGCATGTTGAGCCGAAAAGAATCACAGCCGAAAAGATTGAACATGTTTTGGTTCCTTCTAAACAGCGTGATAAAGACAAACTGCTTTTTGATATGATGTCTCATCTGAACCCTTATCTGGGCATTGTGTTTGCAAATACGAAAAACACGGCTGACCATATTGCGAAATACCTGACTGAAAAGGGTATGAGGATCGGTCTTCTGCACGGGGGATTAACGCCGCGTGAGCGTAAGAAGGTAATGAAGCAGATTAATGATCTGGAATTCACTTATGTCATTGCGACAGACCTTGCGGCAAGAGGAATTGACATTAAAGGCGTAAGCCACGTCATTAACTATGAGCTTCCGGACGATCTGGATTTTTATGTTCACCGCGTCGGTAGAACTGCACGCGCCGGTTCATCAGGCCAAGCACTGACCATTTATGAACTTTCTGACGAAGATGCGCTCGTAAGACTCGAAAAGATGGGTATTGTGTTTGACTATGCGGAGCTTGTAAACGGCGAATGGAAGAAAGGCGATGACCGCCACCGCCGCAAAAAACGCAAAAAATCGGAGAATGAGGCCGACCAAATGGCGAAGCGCCTCGTGAAAAAACCGAAAAAAGTGAAGCCGGGCTATAAAAAGAAAATGGGCTACGAAATGGAAAAGATAAAAAGAAAGCAGAGAAGAAACAAATCTAACAAAGGAAAGTAGGGGAATCGGGTTGCTGAAAATAGGTTCACACGTCTCAATGAGCGGAAAACATATGCTCCTTGCCGCAAGCAAGGAAGCTGTTTCGTACGGGGCGAATACATTTATGATCTATACGGGCGCTCCCCAAAACACGCGCCGCAAAAAAATTGAAGACTTGAATATCGAAGCGGGCCGCGCCCATATGAAGGAAAACGGCATCGACGAGATTGTCGTGCATGCGCCGTACATCATTAACATCGGAAATACGACAAATCCGGCAACGTTTGAGCTGGGCGTTGATTTTCTGCGTTCTGAAATTGAAAGAACGGCAGCGATCGGCGCGAAACAGATCGTGCTTCATCCAGGAGCGCATGTCGGAGCCGGGGCTGAGACGGGCATCAAAAAAATCATTGAAGGTTTAAACGAAGTGATTGTTCCCGGTCAAAACGTGCAGATTGCGCTGGAAACAATGGCGGGCAAAGGATCAGAATGCGGGAGAAGCTTTGAAGAGCTGGCCGAGATCATTGCGGGAGTCACGCATAATGAACATCTATCCGTCTGCTTTGACACTTGCCACACCCATGACGCCGGGTATGATGTCGCTAATGATTTTGACGGTGTTCTTAACGAGTTTGATAAAATCGTCGGCATCGATCGGATAAAAGTCCTTCATGTTAACGACAGTAAAAATATCAAAGGCGCCCGGAAAGACCGCCATGAAAATATCGGGTTCGGAGAGATCGGTTTTGACGCTCTGCAGTACATCGTTCATCACGAGCAGCTTGCCGATATTCCGAAAATCCTCGAAACACCGTATGTAGGCGAAGACAAGAAAAATAAGAAGCCGCCGTACCGTTTTGAAATCGAAATGCTGAAAGAAAAGCAGTTTGATAAGGAGCTTCTTGAAAAAATATCAGCTCAATAAGAAAGAAAGGAGGGGCGGGTGTCCCTCCTTTCTTACCCTGAGAATTGATTGAAAAGTTCGTCAACTTTCCGCGCCGTTTCTTTTGAGGTTATCGTTTCCACTTTTTTCAGCAGGCGCAGCCGCTCCTGATCATCAAAAATATTGATGTTTTTTCCGTGCATCAGAGCCGCTACCTCAGCCGCTTGACTCCTCGTAATGCTGATTCCGTATTGCTTGGAATACTTCAGCAGATCGTCCGCAGTGACTTGATTGAGCCGCTGCAAAATAATTCTTTGTATTAAAATCATCGATACTTTCACCTCTTTAGACATAATGTATTGAGCAGATCATTAAAATGTTACAGCTTTTAATGGTAAAATAAAGTTGCTTACTGTTTAAAATAGTTATTATAGGAAAGGAGATTTTATGACCCCAAATAAACAGCATAAAAGAGAATCATTTTTACACTTTATCTTCAGGGTCATTATGATTCTGATCGGGGCGGGTTCAGCCGCCGTAAGTATTGAATTGTTTCTGGTCCCTAATAATTTTATCGACGGAGGCATTATCGGTGTTTCATTAATTTTAGACCACCTCTTTATGTCCAATCCCCTCCTCAATTTTGCCTTATTCGTTGTGTTACTCAACATTCCATTTATGATTTTCGGATATAAATATATCGGAAAAACATTTCTCATCTCTACTGTTATCGGAATCGTCGGTTTAGCGCTGATTGAATCCTCATTGCACCATGTGGAGGCCATTACGACCCAGCCTATTTTGGCGACGGTATTCGGGGGGCTTTTGCTCGGTTTCGGGGTAGGCCTTGTCATCCGAAACGGAGGCTCGATGGACGGTACTGAAATCCTCGGTATCCTTCTCACGAAAAAGCTGCCCTTTTCAGTCGGGGAATTCGTTATGCTCATCAATGTGTTTATTTTCATTTGGGCCGGTTTTGTGTTCGGTCCGGAGCAGGCAATGTATTCTTTCATGACCTATTATATTGCCATGAAAACGATTGACGCCGTCATCCAGGGGCTTGATGAAACAAAAGCGGTCATTATTGTTGCAGAGCAATATGCTGAGATCTCAGATGCTATATTGCACCGGCTTGGACGGGGAACCACCAAGCTTCAGGGAAAAGGCGGATATACGGATGAAACCAAAGAAGTCATTTACGCGGTCGTGACAAGGCTTGAAGTGACTAAATTGAAATCCATTGTGTTTGAAATTGATAAAAACGCCTTTATTACGATCATGAATACCCATGAAACGAGGGGCGGTAAGTTCAAAACCGCGATTCACTAGGCTTTCATTTACTTTTCATCATTTTATAGGTATAATTTGATACATCATAAGAAAATGGCCTGCTGTTCAGACAGCTGCCATTTTCTTTTTGGAGCGATACCGTGTTGTAAAGGGGAGGTCCTCATGAACGTACAAGAAGCGTTGAACCTGCTGAAAGAAAAAGGGTATAAATATACGAGTAAGCGAGAAGACATGCTGCAGCTTTTTGCTGATTCTGATAAATATCTGACCGCCAAAAACGTGCTTGCCGCATTAAATGACGACTATCCGGGTCTGAGCTTTGATACCATATACAGAAATCTTTCGTTATATGAAGAACTCGGCATTTTGGAAACGACGGAGCTTTCCGGAGAAAAACTGTTCCGTTTTACATGCTCTTATACCCATCATCATCACCATTTTATCTGTTTAACCTGCGGGAAAACGAAGGAAATTGAGTCCTGTCCGATGGATAAGCTGCACGATGATTTGGAAGGGTATGAAATCAGCGGCCATAAGTTTGAAATTTACGGCACCTGTCCGGCGTGCCGATAAAAAACCTCCTGCTTATACAGGAGGTTTTTTCAGCTTTTCACATGCTGAAAGCTATGTTTGTTTTTATTAATCCAGGCGACGGCTTCAAGCCAATTCTGCACCCTGATAATATTGGAATCGATGGGGAGCTGATTATATGGGGAGTTAAAAAGGATAACCGGAATGCCTGCTTCTTTTGCGATCATTGTCGCATTGCCGTGGTGATCTTCGAAAAATAAATCAATGCCGTGTTTTTTGACGGCTTCCACTTTGTGATGGCCTCCGACAAGCTCAATGTGATCGTAATGAATGTCCCGGTTTGCAAACCAGTCCAGCGTAACATCTTCTAAGTGGCCGCGTCTTGCCGTAATGTAGATCAGACGGTGCTCTTCTTTCAGTCCGTCCAGTGCCTGCTTGGCAAATTCCGCGAGCTTCGCTTCTTTATATATGGCTGCTTCATGAACGTTCATCCATTCCCAAAATTCCTCGTCTGTAATGTTCAAAAGCTTCGTCAGATCATAATCAGTCATATCATCCAAGGTAATGGAAAGATGAAATGAGCGGTTTAAATAAGGGACAAATGTATCCTGTGCCGTAACTGTGCCGTCAATATCTATACCTAACCGTAACATGTCCACACTCCTATAAATTCATCCCTTCAAGTGTAACATAAACAATTAACAATACCAGAAAAGTTTAGCAAACATGAATCCGTAAAAAACGCGGAAACTAAAAAAGCTCCTTTCATAAAAGAAAAAGGGGGAATTGAAGGTGGCATACGATTACGAAAATCGAAAAGGCAACGACTACTATGTGGATCATGGATCGGAAGGAACCGATATCACACGTGATGTTTATTCAGAAGAAACAGCGGCTGAAATTTCAGAGCCATATCGTGCTTCTGACCGGGCAGCAGACCGTGATGATAACCGGGACGGAGTAAGTGAAGGCCGGGGGATAGGGTATGCAGCATTGGCTATTTCTATCATTTCCCTGTTTGTGCTCCCTGTTTTATTAGGGGCATGCGGCATTATCGTCGGCTATATCGCCAGAAGAAGAGGAGCAGGCGCTTTAGGCGGATGGGCGATGGGAATCGGTATTGTTTCCCTTGTGCTTGGCATCTTCATTACACCGTTTTTTTAACACAACGCAAAAAAAAAGCTTGGCGGAATATCCGTCAAGCTTTTTGTGTTTCTTGTTCTGCTTTTGCTTTTTCCGCTTCAAGCTTTGCGTAGTGTTCTTCTGCCAGCTTGTCGATTTCTTTTTTCAGCTCATCGACCATGGTTTCTTCAGGGACTTTGCGGACGATTTGGCCTTTGCGGAAAAGAAGTCCTTCGCCGCGCGCACCGGCAATCCCGATATCGGCTTCTCTTGCTTCACCCGGTCCGTTAACGGCGCATCCGAGAACGGCTACTTTAATCGGCGCTTTGACTTTAGAAATATATTCTTCCACTTCATTGGCGATGCTGATAAGATCAATTTCGATCCGTCCGCATGTCGGGCATGAAATAAGCGTAGCCGCGTTTGAAGCAAGACCGAATGATTTCAGCAGTTCTCTGGCTACTTTTACTTCTTCAACCGGGTCGGCGCTCAGAGAGATCCGGAGCGTGTTTCCGATTCCTTTGCTTAAAATCGCTCCGAGTCCGGCCGCGCTTTTTACCGTTCCGGCAAACAGCGTGCCCGATTCTGTAATTCCGAGGTGGAGCGGATAATCAAATGCTTTTGACGCTTTTTCGTATGCTTCTATGGCTAGATTGACGTCAGACGCTTTCATGCTGACGATGATGTCATGAAAGTCAAGGTCTTCCAGGATTTTGATATGATGAAGCGCACTCTCAACCATTCCGTCAGCAGTCGGATAGCCGTATTTTTCTAAAATGCGTTTTTCCAAAGATCCCGCGTTTACGCCGATCCGGATCGGAATTCCTTTTTCTTTCGCCGCTTTTACGACGGCTTCCACTTTTTCGCGCCGGCCGATGTTACCCGGATTGATTCTGATTTTGTCGGCGCCGCCCTCAATTGCTTTTAATGCAAGCTTGTAGTCAAAATGAATATCGACAACGAGAGGGATGGAAATTTGTTTTTTGATGTCGGCAATCGCGTTAGCGGCGCGTTCGTCCGGACATGCCACCCGGACAATTTGGCAGCCGGCTTCGGCTAAACGGTTGATTTCCGCAACTGTTGCTTCTACGTCGTGTGTTTTGGTCGTCGTCATACTCTGAATGACGACTTCGTTATTTCCGCCTATTGTTAAAGGTCCCACTTTGACGGGACGCGTTTTTGTACGATGTGTGATTTCACTCACTTGTCAATCGCTCCTTAATTGTAGTTACCGCTTTTGCAGGCTGAGCCTTTTACATGTCAGGCAACTTCTATTTACATGTTATATTGTAACAGTGTATTTGCCGAACTGACAAGAAATTAACGTTTAATTGCGGTAGACGGGGAATTTATAAGCGGTGCCTGCCTGAATGGCGTTTGCTTTTACATTCGGATTCAGCGCTTCAAAATCTTGTGCAATATCATCTGGCGCTTTATGTGCGCCGACTATCGACATCACCGTATCGCCTTTTTTGACCGTAACCGTTCTGTATGAAGCTTCCTGTTGGGCTGGCTGTGCCGCCGCTGCGTATGCTGGAAGGTCTTGAGAAGGGATCGTGCCGATTTTAAGATCGTAAAAGATAATGAATATCACAAATAAACTGCCGAATACAAAAGTAAGCCGCTTCATTCCAACCGCCTCCCGCATACATTTTTACTTCATTGTATGCTTGTCCCATTTTGTTCATGACAAAAAAGAAGACCGCCGGGGGCAGTCTTTGTTACACAGCTGTTTTTCTTGGCGGTATCTCTTTTAAGACGAGGAAAAGGATGATAAAGTTTACAAACCAATTCACTAAAAATTCACTCGGCACCGTAATAACAAGCGCGCGCATGATCGTAAAGAATATGGTCGAAAGTGTAATGGAATAAGCCGAAAGCTTCCAGAGCTGCTGGTAATTCAATGTCTTTCTTTGCGCATTTTTCAATATCAGGCCGATGACGGCGAGAAATGATACTTCAATGAATTTTCCGGCCGCTGTCATGATGAACAGGAGAACGGACAGGACGGTGACGATCATCGTTTTATTTTGGTTTAATGCTGATATGATTTCTTTTTTTGTGATATCAGCAGGCATCAGCGAATAATTCATTTCTGTCGCCTGTCCGTCTACAGCAAGCACCATTTTATTTTTCAAAATGCCGATCGCGTTTTGTTTCGCCGCTATTTGTTTAGCGCCGTAAGCATCCGTCGGATCAAACACGATGACGAACCCGTTCGCTTCCGTTTCCTTAGAGGCGGACGCTTTCGTCTGCAATTCTCCGTTTGAAATGCTGAAATCAGGGAAATCTTTCTTTAACACGGTTTTGAAACCGTTCATTGAGTTTACAGTGCCGGAGCAAAGGTAATAAGCACTTGGCAGCGTAAAAAGGACAGACAGCAAAAATACATAAAGGATCGCTTTTCCTATCCCCTGAAACCGTGTTTTTGCAATATCTGCCGGAGAGTATGTACTTTTCAATAAAGCCGTAAATATGTTCAACATCTTCACTTCCTAGCCTAAACTGGTATATGTTGCTTATTGTATCGTTCACAGGGGATGAACACAAGTGAGAGTATTTAAAGCGGTGATAAGGAATCATACATAATAAGATAAAGCGGGAAGCGGTGATCGCCCGCAAAACAAAGGAGGGTGTTTTTGTCATGAGTGTTTTGTATTGGCTGATGATCATTGCGGTCTTCGTCATTGCTTTTATCGGGCTTGTATATCCGGTGATTCCAAGCGTTATTTTTATTGTGGCCGGTTTTCTTCTCTACGGATTTTTGTTTTCCTTCAGTCCTTATTCTTACCTGTTTTGGCTCATTGAGGCGGTATTTGCGGCCGTTTTATTCGCAGCTGATTATGTGTCAAATTTACTTGGCGTTAAAAGGTACGGAGGAAGCAGGGCGGCAATCTGGGGAAGCACGATCGGATTATTGATCGGGCCCTTCGTTATTCCCGTGGCAGGCATTATATTAGGCCCATTTATCGGTGCTGTCTGCGCTGAGGTGTTTGTTCATCAAAAGGATATCAAGTCCGCGGCAAAAGTGGGGCTCGGCTCGTTAATCGGCTTTTTAACAAGCGTGGCGGCAAAAGGCGTCATTCAGCTCTTTATGATCGGGTATTTCTTATGGACGGTGCTTTAGAAAGGTTTAATTTCGGCCGTGAACGGATAAAGTGTAATATGTCTGCTGGAATCGCCGGATTGTGAGCTTTTTCATTGATTACCACGCTTTCTTTTGTTACATTGAGATTAGAAAAGTTCGCGTTAAGCGGCATTTCAGTACATATATTTAAAGGAGGAAAAAATTATGGCTTACAAACTTCCAGAATTGCCTTACGCTTATGATGCTTTAGAACCTCATATCGATAAGGAAACGATGACGATTCACCATACGAAGCACCATAACACATACGTGACAAACCTCAACAAAGCGATCGAAGGATCAGCGCTTGCAGAGAAATCTGTAGATGAGCTTGTTGCTGATTTGAACGCAGTGCCGGAGGACATCCGCACGGCAGTCCGCAACAATGGCGGCGGACATGCAAACCACTCTTTATTCTGGACTCTTTTATCTCCGAACGGCGGAGGCGAACCGACTGGTGAGCTTGCTGAAGAGATCAAAAGCACGTTCGGAAGCTTCGATCAATTTAAAGAAAAATTCGCCGCAGCAGCTGCAGGCCGTTTCGGTTCAGGCTGGGCTTGGCTCGTTGTAAACAACGGCAAACTTGAAATTACAAGCACGCCAAACCAAGATTCACCGCTTTCAGAGGGTAAAACACCTGTTCTCGGTCTTGATGTTTGGGAGCACGCGTACTACCTGAACTACCAAAACCGCCGTCCTGATTACATTTCAGCTTTCTGGAATGTTGTGAACTGGGATGAAGTTGCCCGTCTTTACAGCGAAGCAAAATAAATAGTTCGATCAAACAAGGTCTCCCGCGGGAGACCTTGTTTTTTTATTGACTTTGATTCCTTTTACATATCTCAGTTTGAGTGAGACAAACTAATGTGTAGTAAAGGGGAGTCAATGATGAGCAAAATAAAAAAAATTATCGGCGACATCGAAATAAATAAAGGGCTGCTGCTGTTATTGACGATTGGCGGCCTTTACTCATTGGGCATCGCGCTGTCAAATACATTTGTCAACGTGTATTTGTGGAAGCAGTCGGGAAAATTTATTGATTTGGCCATATACAATTTGTCGGTCGTGACGATGCAGCCGGTTACCTTTCTGCTGGCGGGCCGGCTGGCTAAAAAAATTGACAGAGTGTTTATTCTAAGGTTCGGCGTTATCTTTTTGGCCGCTTTTTATTTAAGTGTGCTGCTTGCCGGAGAAACTGCGGCTTCCCGTCTCGTTTTGATAGGGGCCGTGCTCGGAGTTGGATACGGCTTTTACTGGCTGGCTTTTAATGTGCTGACTTTCGAAATCACGGAACCGGAAACGAGAGATTTTTTTAACGGGTTTTTAGGCATTTTGTCTTCATCGGCGGGCATGATCGGTCCGATTGTGGCCGGATATGTCATTTCAAGACTTGAAAACAATACGGGTTATACAATCATTTTCAGCCTGTCGCTCGGTTTATTTGCCCTTGCCGTGGTCATGAGCTTTTTTCTGAAGCGGAGGGAGTCGAAAGGCCGGTTTATGCTGAAAAAAGTTTTTGATGAGCGCCACACGAATCTGAATTGGCGCCGGATTACCAACGCGCACTTTTTTCAAGGCTTGAGAGAAGGGATTTTTGTTTTTTTAATCAGCGTATTTGTATTCATTGCGACAAACAGTGAGCTGGCGCTCGGAACATTCGGCCTCGTCAATTCCGCGGTTTCTTTTTTTGCCTATTATTTTGCATCAAGGCTCATCAAAAAAAGAGCGCGGAAAAAGGCGATTCTTATCGGCGGATTGATCTTGTACGGCGCTCTGTTTCTCATTATTTTTAAAATGAGCTTCACGACGCTCCTTTTGTACGGAGTGTTTATTGCGATCGGCTATCCAGTTCTGCTCGTGCCGTATGTCTCGCTTACATATGATGTGATAGGCCGGGCGCGGCTTGCCAGAAAAGCCAGAATTGAATACATTGTGCTCAGGGAGTTATTTTTAAATGCGGGCCGGATCGTTTCCATCCTTTGTTTCCTTGTAATCGTTACATTATTCAAGGAAAAAGTGGGGATACCGGCGGCGCTCGTGCTGCTCGGAGCCGGGCATCCGCTGATTTATTACTTTATAAAAGACATCAAACTGGATACGGAAACTTCTGATGAAACAGTAGAAGAAGACCGACAAAAACAGGCGGCGGAACCGAATTTTATAAAAGGAGAAAGATAAAAGGGTTATCTGTAGAAAAATATCGAAAAAACCTTTAGAATGAAAAATGGCACCTGAACAGAAGGTGTCATTTCTTTCTGTAAATAAGAAAAGGTGATGTCATGAGGAGAAATAAAAAGAAAATAGCTGTAAACAAAGAAAAGAAAAAATCACTGCCGATCCGGCTTAATTTTTTGTTTTTGGTTGCGTTTCTTATTTTCACTTGGATTATCGTCGAGCTTGGCATCAAGCAGATCGTTCAGGGTGATGATTATAAAAACGCCGCTAATAAGCAAGAGGAGTCTGATGTCAGCACGGCGGTTCCGAGAGGGAAAATATACGACCGGAACCTAAATCCCATCGTAACGAATAAAGCATTAAATGCGATTACATATACACGTTCAGCCTCAACCACCCAGGCGCAGCGTTTAAAAATCGCAAAAAAACTGGCGGGTATGATTAAGGTAAGCACCAAAAAGGTGACTGAGCGGGATAAAAAAGACTATTGGATGTTAACGAGGCCTGATGAAGCGAAAAAACTGATTACGGCTGAAGAAAACCAAAAAGCTGAAGACAAAAAACTGTCTGACGATGATTTATATCAGCTTCAGCTGAAACGCATCACAGACAAACAGCTGAATGAGCTCACTTCAAAAGACATGCAGATCCTTGCGATCAAAAGACAGATGGATTCAGGATACTCCCTGACGCCTCAATACATCAAAAATGAAGGCGTGTCGGCAAAAGAAATGGCCGTCGTCAGCGAACATTTAGATGAACTGCCGGGGGTTGACGTGACGTCTGACTGGGAACGGTCTTATCCTTATAAAAGCCTGATCCGGACATTGCTCGGCAGTGTATCCAGTTCGAACGAAGGTCTTCCGTCCAACCTGCTGGATCACTATCTGTCACTCGGCTACAGCCGGAATGACAGGGTCGGAAAAAGCTATTTAGAATATCAATATGAAAGCCTGCTGCAGGGTCAAAAAGAGAAAGTGCAGAACTTAACCGACTCATCCGGAAATGTCACGGGCAGCAAAGTGATTTCAAAAGGACAGGCCGGCAAAGACCTTGTTTTATCCATTGATATGGACCTGCAGAAATCCGTTGAAAAAATCATTGAGAAAAATTTAAGATCGGCAAAAGCGAGACCGAGCACGAAGCTTCTTGATCGGGCCTTCGTCGTCATGATGAACCCGAAAAACGGAGAAGTGCTGACGATGGCCGGCAAACAGATTACGAATGATCATGGAAAGTACAAAATTAATGATTATGCCCTCGGCGCAATGACTTCCTCCTACGCAATGGGATCGGCGGTCAAAGGAGCGACGGTGTTGACCGGACTGCAGACGGGCGCGATTAATTTGAACACCGTTTTTCAGGATGAACCTATGTATTTCAAGGGAAGTAAAAACCCGAAAAAATCATGGACGAATTTAGGTCCCGTAGATATCCAAAAAGCGCTTCAGGAATCATCAAACGTGTTCATGTTCAAAACGGCGATTGCCGTCGGTAAAGGGGAGTACAAAAAAGGCCAGTCCCTGCCGCTTGATATGAAGGCATTCGATACTTTCAGATACTACTTCAATCAGTTCGGACTCGGAGTTAAGACGGGGATTGATCTTCCGAATGAAGCGACCGGGTACCAAGGGTCACAGCGAATTTCCGGTCTTCTGTTAGACTTTGCCATCGGACAGTATGATACGTTTACACCGCTGCAAATGGCGCAGTATGTATCTACAATCGCCAATGGAGGCTATCGTTTGAAACCTCAGCTTGTAAAAGAGGTCAGGCAGCCTGATTCGAAAAAAGGAATCGGAGCCGTTGTAGAGTCTGTTCAGCCCCAAGTACTGAACAAGATTGATATGAATAATGCAGACATTAAAGAAGTGCAGGCAGGTTTCAGACGCGTCATGACAAAAGGGACAGCCGCAACTGATTTTGCGACTGCGACATACAGTCCTGCCGGTAAAACGGGTACCGCGCAATCTTTCTATGACGGTCCTGACAAATCAGAGACGGGTGAAGCAACATATAACACGACTCTTGTCGCGTATGCACCTGCTGATAATCCGGAAGTGGCTATTTCTGTAGTCGTTCCTTGGGCCTATATTAATTACAGCGATCGATATTCGATTACGGATGATATAGGAAGAGCAGCTCTGGACAAATACTTTGAGCTGAAAAAGAAACAAGAAGATAATAATACGAAGCAGAAAAACGAAGATAAAATTCAGGAAGACGCTGAAAACGGCAATACAAACAACTAACAGAAAAACGCTCACAACTTGTGAGCGTTTTTTTTATACAAAAAAACATCCGGATTTACAAAACCTTAACACTTGATTTATACGCATTTTACAAGAACCCTTTACTCTATACGTGTAGGACAAATTACACATTAAATGCAGGGGGAATTCAGGAAATGAAAAAAAACAAATGGATGCTTATGCTTCTGATGGCTGCTGTTATGATTGTTGCTGCAGCATGCGGAAATGCAAAGGAAAGCGGCAAGACAGACAGTCAATCTGCAAGTGAGGATAAAAAAGCATCAGGTTCTTTAACCATTTCTGGTTCATCAGCCATGCAGCCGTTAGTACTGGCAGCGGCGGAAAAGTTTATGGAAAAACATCCGGATGCTGATGTGCAGGTGCAAGCGGGGGGTTCAGGAACAGGTCTTTCGCAAGTGTCTGAAGGGGCAGTGCAAATCGGCAACTCAGATGTCTTTGCTGAAGAAAAAGAAGGCATTGATGCGAAAGCCCTAAAAGACCACCGAGTAGCGGTAGTGGCGATGGCGGCTGCGGTCAACCCCGGTGCGGGCGTAAAGGATATAACCAAAAAACAGCTGACAGACGTCTTTACAGGAAAAATTAAAAACTGGAAAGAGCTTGGCGGTAAAGATCAAAAAATTACACTCGTGAACCGTCCTGATTCATCAGGAACACGCGCTACGTTCGTCAAATACGCGCTTGACGGAGCAGATCCTGCTGAGGGCATTACAGAGGATTCCTCCAATACAGTTAAAAAAATCATTGCTGAAACGCCGGGAGCAATCGGTTATCTGGCATTCTCTTATATAAACGATGACAAAGTAACGCCTTTATCGATCGGAGGCATCAAACCGGAAGAGAAAAACGTCGTCACAGGCGAGTATCCGATTTGGGCTTACGAGCACTCTTATACGAAAGGAGAAGCGTCAGGCCTTACAAAAACGTTTCTTGACTATATGAACAGCGATGAAGTACAGAAAAGTATCGTAAAAGATCAAGGCTACATTCCGATCTCTGATATGAAAGTCACACGTGACGCAAACGGCAAGCAAAGCTGAGGGGAGGGCGGGCTCCCCGCCTCTTCTTCTTTATAGGAGTGTAAACAAATGATAAATCACAGAGAAAAAGAGTCTGTAAGCGAACGCTTAATAAGCTCAAAACAAAACAGGCAATTGGATGAAGTCCGCGGAAGGGTGATTGTGTCTGTGTGTGCCGCGATTATCATTACGGCATCAGCGGCGATCACAATTTTTCTCGGCATAAAGGGGCTGCAATCTTTTTTTGTAAATGGTGTAAGCCCGATTGAGTTCTTAACAAGTCTGAATTGGAATCCAACCCAGGCAAAACCTGAGTTCGGCGCGCTGCCTTTTATTTTCGGATCATTTGCGGTCACCGTTCTGTCCGCTCTGATCGCAGCGCCCCTCGGTATTGCGGGTGCCGTGTTTATGACGGAAATTGCGCCGACTTGGGGAAAAAAGGTGCTGCAGCCGGTAATTGAGCTGCTTGTCGGCATTCCGTCCGTCGTTTATGGATTCATAGGTCTTACAGTATTGGTTCCGTTTATCGGCTCTTTTAAATCAAGCGGAACGGGTCACAGCCTTCTGGCGGGGACGATCGTACTCTCGGTAATGATTCTGCCGACTGTTACATCGATTTCCGCTGATGCGCTTGCGTCACTTCCGAAACACCTTCGCGACGGTTCATATGCGCTTGGTGCGACGAGGTGGCAGACAATCAGAAAGGTGCTTATCCCGGCGGCGTTTCCGACATTGCTGACCGCTGTCGTGCTCGGGATGGCAAGAGCGTTCGGAGAAGCACTCGCCGTACAGATGGTTATCGGAAATACAAAGCTTCTGCCGGAAAGCCTGCTTGATACGGCGGGAACATTAACGACGATTATTACGTTAAACATGGGCCATACCACATACGGCAGTATTGAAAATAATACGTTATGGTCTATGGGGCTTGTTCTTCTCATCATGTCGTTTCTGTTTATATTGCTCATACGCTACTTGTCATCTAGGAGGAAAGTGTAATGAACCGGAAAATAACGGATAAATTGGCCACCGGTGTATTCGGGTTATGCGCCGCTGTAATCGCGGCGATTTTGGCAGGATTGTTTTTGTACATTCTTATTCACGGCGTCTCTGAAATCTCCTTGCATTTTCTTACGTCAAAATCGAGCGCCATTGCGTCAGGCGGCGGAATACGGGATCAGCTTTTTAACTCCTTTTACATTCTGTTTATCACCATGCTGATCACGATACCGCTTGGTGTGGGGGGCGGCGTCTTTATGGCAGAATATGCGCCCCAAAATAAAATCACTGATTTTATCAGAACGTGTATTGAGGTGCTGTCTTCGCTTCCGTCCATTGTCATCGGGATGTTCGGCATGCTGATGTTTGTCAACCTGACCGGATGGGGCTACACGATTATCGGAGGCGCGCTCGCATTAACCGTCTTTAACCTTCCCGTTATGGTCCGGGTGACAGAAGGCGCGCTCACTGCAGTTCCTAAGGAGCTGAAAGAAGCTTCTCTCGCTTTAGGCGTATCGAGATGGCATACCGTCAAAACGGTGCTGATTCCGAGTGCGATTCCTTCGATTTTAACCGGAGCCATTCTCGCATCAGGAAGAGTATTCGGAGAAGCGGCCGCATTGTTATTTACAGCGGGACTGACAACGCCGCGGCTGAACTTTACGGATTTGAACCCGTTTTCTGAATCATCTCCTTTCAACATTTTCAGGCCGGCTGAGACGCTGGCGGTTCATATATGGAGTGTCAATACGCAGGGAATCATCTCTGACGCCGAAGCGATTGCAAACGGCGGCTCGGCGGTGCTGGTGATTTCGGTGCTCTTGTTTAACCTTTGTGCAAGATGGCTCGGATCTGTCATTTATAAAAAGCTTACGGCAAATTAATCGGAAAGAGGCGAAAACATGATTGATCACATCATCAGGGAACATGCGGAACAGACAAAGTGTTCGCCGGAGTCTTCAATTTTGGAAGTGAAGCATTTATCAATTTATTACGGTGACAAACAAGCGGTTAAAGATGTAAACATGGATATTGAAAAACATGCGGTGACGGCTCTGATCGGTCCGTCCGGCTGCGGGAAATCAACATTTTTGAGACAGATTAACAGAATGAACGATGCCATTCCTTCGGCAAGAAGCGAGGGAGAGATCCTTTATGAAGGGCTGAATATTTTGGGAGAAGCGATTAATGTCGTGTCTCTCAGACGGGAGATCGGTATGGTGTTTCAAAAACCGAATCCGTTCCCGAAATCCATTTACAATAACATCACACATGCGCTGAAGTATGCGGGGGAACGCAGGAAAGCCGTTTTGGATGATGCGGTCGAGGAAAGCTTAACGAAGGCTGCGCTTTGGGATGAAGTCAAAGACCGGCTTCATTCATCGGCTCTTTCGTTATCAGGCGGCCAGCAGCAGCGCCTTTGCATCGCCCGTACGCTTGCGATGAAACCTGCCGTGCTTCTTTTAGATGAACCGGCTTCAGCTCTGGACCCTATTTCAAACGCCAGAATCGAGACGCTTTTGACAGAACTGAAAAAAGATTATTCGATTATTATCGTTACGCATAACATGCAGCAGGCGCTGAGGGTGTCTGACCGAACGGCTTTCTTTTTAAACGGGGAAGTGGTGGAATACGGGCAGACAGAACAAATTTTTACGAGTCCTAAAGCGCAAAAGACAGATGACTACATTAACGGAAAGTTCGGATAGGGGGAAGGACTGTGAGCCTTGTGAAGGAAGCGGTGCACACACAGAATTTATTTGATATTTACGGCATGAACGTATGGTACGGAGCCCATCAGGCTTTAAAAGACATTACGATCGGTTTTGAGGAGCGGAAGGTAACTGCGATCATCGGTCCGTCCGGCTGCGGGAAATCCACTTTTATTAAAACATTAAACTTAATGCTGCAAATGGCTCCGAATGTCAAAGTGACAGGTGACATGATCTATAACGGGCGCAATCTGCTGAAAGAAAAGACGGATGCGGCAGAATTAAGAAAACAAATCGGTATGGTGTTTCAAAAAGGAAATCCGTTTCCGCAGTCAATATTTGAGAATGTCGTGTACGGTCCGAGAATTCACGGCGAAAAAAATAAAAAGAAACTGCTTGAAATCGCCGAGGAATCTTTAAAGGCAGCTGCGCTCTGGGATGAAGTGAAAGATCGCCTTCACCACCAGGCGCTTTCACTGTCAGGCGGTCAGCAGCAGCGGCTGTGCATCGCAAGGGCGCTCGCCACCAAACCGGACGTCCTTCTGATGGATGAACCGACGTCCGCTCTCGACCCCGTATCCACACGGAAAATAGAAGAGCTGATTTTGACATTGAAAGAAAAGTATACAATCGTCATTGTGACGCACAACATGCAGCAGGCTGCGAGGGTCTCTGATCAAACCGCGTTTTTCTATATGGGCGAACTGGTAGAGTGGGGGGATACGGACAAAATATTTTCTCAGCCGGATCATCAAAAAACACATGATTATATCACCGGAAAATTCGGATGAAAAAAACGGGCCCGGCCATTGACCGGGTCCGTTTTATATTGCTTATTAAAAAAGCCTGCCGGCCGTATCCATCTGAATGGACGATGCCTGCAAGCTTTTTTAGCGGGTTAATGTTTTGACGATTTTTTTAAAGCTCATATCTGAGTCGACTTTGAAATGGCCGGCGCGGATTTCTTTATGGTAGCCTGCGTCAATGACGTAATCATTAAAGTCCTTCGCTGAAGGAATAATCCCTTCTTTTTCAAGAATGGATGACACATCAGCAGTGCTCATTCCGTTTTTAATCGTCAGTTTGTATGTTACTTTTTTCTTTTTGTCGTCTGTGTTTTGGTCGTTGTTTAACGATTTTTCTTTAGAATCAAGAAGTTTTTGATAGTCATCCCGGTTGACGGAGACTTTTTGCTGATCGTCGAGGTAGCTGTTTACTTCTTTTTCTGTCAATGCTGTTTTTTCGGTTTTAACGGCGGCTGCCTGGTCATGGTCAGTCAAATAGAAGACAGCGGCGAGAACGGCCGTCGCTAAAATCATGCCTGCTGCAAAAGCCTGAATGCCCCGTTTTGTCATACGAGCACCTTCTCATTATCTTTAATAATGGTATTGACGTCCTCGACAGACACGTGCTCCGCTTTTGCGATGGCTTCCGCAGACATTCCGTTGTTATATTTTGAAATGATTTGTTTGGCGATTTTTTGGTTAATGCCGCTGCTTTTGGCTTTGCGGATCACGAGGTTGGTTTCCAGCAATTCTTCTTCAAGCACCGTCATTTTCTTTTTCAACTTGTAAATTTCCTGCATGGCGGAAAGCTGAAGCGTTTCAAGCTCCTGTTCCACGTCTTTCATCGGATCTCTTTGAGAATATGAGAATGCAATAAGCGCTATACTGACGATAAACAACGCAATAATAGCAATTTCCACGTTTCATCACCTTCTATTATTAATTTGCCCTTCTTTTTTATACCATAAAACGCCGCCATTCTAAAGGAAATAGAGAAAAAAACGGAATTTTGTCGGGAAATCTTTTTTATTCGGGGAGCAAACGGTTATTTCTCTATAGATTTCGTATCAGAAAGTCCTTTTTTGTCCTGTTTCGTCATATTTTCCCTTCATCTGACGCAGGCTCATTCAGAGGATCAGAAGCGTAAACTGATGTTTTCTGCACTTAAACAACATTTATGTAAATCACTCTAGCATTCCGTCCATTATAGTGGTATTATATATAAGTCTGAATAAGTAAATGATATTTAGTTTGGAGGGAAAATAATGCGCGTTAATATTACTTTGGCTTGCACTGAATGTGGTGAGCGTAACTATATTTCTAAAAAGAACAAACGCAACAATCCGGACCGCGTTGAATTTAAAAAATATTGCCCACGTGATAAAAAATCTACGTTACACCGTGAAACAAAATAAGCTGTTTAAAACAGCGGAAAAAGCTGGAGCTTTCAATAAAGTTCTGGCTTTTTTGTCTTTCAGGGAGGTTTGACAAACGTGAAAGCACAAATCAGAACCGATATAAAAGCAAAGCTTTCTGACATGACAGAAAGTGAATGGGAGAAAAAATGCCGCAGCATGCGTGAAACGCTGTTTTCTTTAAAAGAATGGAAACAGGCCCGCGTGATCGCCGTTACCATCTCGACACGCCTGGAAATTCCGACACGGCCGATTATTGAACAGGCCTGGAAAGAGAAAAAACAAGTCTGTATCCCAAAATGCTTTCCGCAGACGGGAGCGATGGAGTTCCGTACATTTTCTGCGTATGATCAGCTGGAAACCGTATATGCGGGCCTCAGTGAACCGATCGAGAGCCTGACGGAAAAAGCCGCCCAAAAAGACATTGACCTTGTGATTGTGCCCGGCGTGGCTTTTGACCGGGAAGGCTTCAGAATCGGATACGGCGGAGGATATTATGATCGGTACCTCTCCGGTTATAAAGGCCGTACCGTGTCGCTTCTCTTTGACTGCCAGCTGACAGACCGCATTCCCCGCATGCCCCACGATATTCCGGTCGATATGATCGTGACTGAATCTGAAACCATCGCTTAATCGCATAAAAAACTTCTTGCACCGGAATAATTCTCGCTGTTTGACAAACGATAGGGGCAGGAGGGATAAGATGAAAAAATTGTTGATCTACTCATTATGCGCCGTATCTGTTTTAGCCGTTTACCAAAACCGCTACCGTCTGATGAACAGCGTGCTCAGCCAGCCGGGGATCAGACGGTCATTCATTCATTTCTTTTTAAAAATACCGTTTATCAGAAACAAATTCATTCAGCAGGCATTTTAAACAAATCCCGTTTTTCAGCGGGATTTTTTGCATAAGAAAACCTGCCGGTAAAAAACGGCAGGTTTTCTCGTATTGTCAGCTTTTTTTCAGGAAACCGAGCAGAATTGAGATCATAGGAGAAATGTACAGGAAAAAGGTAAACGGCAGGTAGTCGATGACGGAAACCCCTAATGCGCTTGCCATAAAAGCGCCGCTTACTCCCCAGGGAATCAGCGGGTTGATCAATGTTCCGCCGTCCTCAAGCGACCGCGCAAGGTGAATCCGCTTAATTCTGAGCTTGTCATATAAAGGTTTATAAGATTGACCCGGAATTAAGATCGACAAATACTGCTCACCTGTCGCAAGGTTTACGCCTATACTTGAGAAGACGGTCGCCATGACAAGACGTCCTTTCGTATGCACGCCTTTTATCAATCCTTGAAGCAGCGCCGCGATCAGGCCCGTTTTTTCCATCAGGCCGCCGAGCGCAAAGGCGATCATGATCAGAGAGACTGATCCCATCATCGATTGGAGCCCGCCCCTGTTGATAATGCTGGCCACAGCCTGGTCGCCGGTTTTAAACGCCGTCCCGCTTTGCAGGGCGGATATAAATCCTTGAATGCTGCTGTCAGGAATAAAAACAGCAGTCAGAAGCCCTGCGGAAATAATACCGGCGGTAAGCACCGGAATCACGGAAACCCGTCTCACAGCTAAAATGATCACCAACAGAGGTGAAAGAAGCGACCAAGGCGTAACGTGCACGGCCTCTTTCATTCCGGAAATGACCGCCTCAATATTTTGCGTTGAAGCGGCATTTATTGAAACCGATGAACCGAGAATATAAAAAAGAACAATCGTGATCAGCAGTGCCGGAACGGTAGTGCCCATCATATGGCGAATATGCTTAAAAATCGGAATTTCGCCGATTCCGGCGGCAAAATTCGTCGTGTCGGACATCGGTGACATTTTATCACCGAAACAAGCCCCGCAAATGACTGCTCCCGCCGTCCATTCGAGCGGAACTCCCGCCGCGCTTGCTACCCCTAACAGCGCGACGCCGATTGTACTGACAGTTGTCAGACTTGAGCCGACAAGCGTGCTGATAATCATGCAGGAAAATAATGCGGTCAAAAGCAGCTGACTCGGCTGTATAATTGACAAAGCGTAAACGGTGACGGTGGGAATGGCGCCGCTGTACATCCAGGCGCCGATCAGCACACCGATCAAAGCCAGCACGATAATCGGCTGCACACCGTTTTTCAATCCGCTGACAATTCCTTTTTCAAGACTGTCCCACGAGAAACCGAGCCACAAACCTGCCAGAGACAGAATAATGACGCAAAAGAACAGCGGCATATGCGGCTCTGTATGAAAGAAAAACAGGCAGGAAATAATGACTGCTAACATCAAGACAAATAAACTGATGGCTGAGATGAACGTCAGCCTTTTTTCTTGTTTCAAAACAACACCCCATCAAACTTTAATCCTTTTGTGCTTTTGGGCACGAAAGTATTGTAACAGAAAAACGCATAAATGAGTGTTTTTTTACAATTTTGAATATACAATTTATGAAAATAATACATGGATATTTTCTCCAATCGTTTTTTGCTTGACGCCCGGATCAGTGATGAAATACGCTTATACTAAGAAGAATAGAAATGGTGAAGAAGATGAATTCATTTTATGACGTGCAGCAGCTGTTTAAGTCATTCGGACATATCGTTTATTTCGGTGACAGACAAGCCGAAATTGACTTTATGAAAGATGAATTAAAGGAAATGTACTTGTCAAACGTGATTGAAAGAGAATTATGGCAAAAAGCCGCCGGAGTTCTTCAGAGAGAATCGGAGCGGATCAAAGGCAGATAACAAAGCAGGATTTTAATAAGAAAAGGAGATTATTATGGAAGATACATGGTTTGCGGGGATTGATCTTGGCGGAACAACCATCAAGCTGGCCTTTATCAACATGTACGGTGAAATTCAGCATAAATGGGAAGTTCCGACCGATAAATCAGGAAACACAATTACGGTCACGATCGCCAAAGCGCTTGACCAGAAGCTGGAAGAACTGAACAAGCCGAAACGGATCGTAAAATGGATCGGAATGGGAGCGCCCGGACCCGTGGAAATGGCGACGGGAATGGTCTATGAGACGACAAATATGGGGTGGAAAAACTATCCGCTGAAAGACCATCTCGAGGCGGAAACGGGTATTCCGGCCGTCATTGAAAACGATGCCAATATCGCGGCGCTCGGAGAAATGTGGAAGGGTGCAGGTGACGGGGCCAAAGATGTCATTTTAGTGACGCTCGGAACCGGAGTCGGCGGAGGCATCATCGTCAACGGAGAAATCGTTCACGGTAAAAACGGGGCCGGCGGAGAAATCGGTCATATTTGCAGTATTCCGGAAGGAGGAGCTCCGTGCAACTGCGGAAAATCCGGCTGCATCGAAACGATTGCGTCCGCAACAGGCATCGTCCGCATCGCGAAAGAAAAGCTTGCGGCGGTTTCCGACTCTTCGCTCTTACAAGTGGATGATCTGACGGCACGTGACGTGTTCGAAGCGGCTAAACAGCAGGATAAGACAGCGCTTGAAGTCGTCGATTATGTCGCAAAACATTTAGGCCTCGTGCTCGGAAATCTGGCAAGCGCCATGAACCCGACGAAAATCGTGCTCGGCGGAGGGGTCTCTAAAGCGGGTGAAATCCTGCGGTCAAAAGTGGAAGAGACCTTCAAAATCACCGCGTTCCCGCGTTCTGCGGAAGCGGCCGATATTTCGATCGCGGCACTTGGAAATGACGCCGGAGTCATCGGCGGGGCGTGGATTGCCAAAAATGAATGGCTCAAACATCAAAACTGCTGAAGAAAGTCTGCCTGCCCATATCGCGGGCGGCTTTCTTTTTTTATCTCCCCTGTCATATAGTTTTTAAAAAAGGGGGATGAACATGGCGGGAATTCGTGTCAAACCTGAATTGAAACAGCATATGAAAGATATCGCAAAGGTGCTTTCAATTGATGAAAAACTGTTGAAAGCCGCTGATAAAACGGCGGAAAGCGATGAATTATTTTGTCCCGGCTTTGCCGTGTGCGGGCAGTCAGAGAGTCCGCCGCTTGAGACGCTGAGCGGGCTTTCGCGATACATCCGGCACTGTGAAAGGATTCTTTCCGATGATCAATGGGTGAAGGAAGAAAAGGTGTACGGCTCCCAATCGGTTTATGAAGAAATTGAGAAAATAACGGATGTCTTTCCGTTTGTCACGTGCCGTAAAATCGGCAGTTCCGTATTGGGAAAGCCGCTATATGAGCTGAAAATAGGTGCGGATACGGCTGAAAGAAAAGTCCATGTAAACGCCTCATTTCATGCCAATGAATGGATCACCACCTCGGTCGCGCTTAAATGGTGTAAAGAATATTGCGCGGCATTATGCGAAAATAAAACCGTTTTCGGGCACTCTGCGCTTGATATATTCAGCCTGACATCATTGTCATTCGTTCCGCTCGTAAACCCCGACGGTGTTGATCTCGTACTTTACGGATGTGAAGATTTATCAGAAAAAAATGAATTTCTTCATCAATTAAATGAGCACCGCCCGGATTTCCGCGAATGGAAGGCGAATATAAACGGTGTGGATTTAAATAAACATTTCCCATCCAATTGGGATATTGAACAGAGCCGCAAACCGAAAGCCCCTTCATACCGTGATTTTCCGGGGACGGCGCCGCTCACTGAACCGGAGGCGCAGGCGATGCACCGGCTGATAACGGAGCAGCCGCCTGACAGGCTGATCGCGCTTCATACGCAGGGAGAAGAGATTTATTGGGGATACGAAGGATGTGAACCGGAGCAATCATCCCGGATGATTCGGGAGTTTGAAGCGATAAGCGGAAACCGCTATCAAGGCGTTAAAACCATTGACAGCCATGCCGGTTTTAGGGATTGGTTTATACAGCAGTATGGAAAAGAGGGCTATACCATTGAGCTCGGGAAGGGAAAAAACCCTTTGCCTTTTCATCAGTTTGCTGATATTTATCAAGCGACGGAAGGTATTTTGTGGAGGTCGCTTGTTTTTTGAGACATCTGTGAAATTTCTCATTTGTTTACATAAACAAATATGGGACAATAGAAAAGAATGGAGGGAAGGCTGGTGAGATACTTGGTTTGTGTTCTGCTGTCCGCATTCGTTCTGTGTTTAGCGGCCTGTGAACCATCTCATCAGCAGCAAGACACAGGCGTTTCGGCAAAATCGGCAGAACAGAAAATCGTTCCGCTCAGTAAAAAGGAAGCGGAGAAAACGGAAGGATGGCTGGATAACAGAACGATTCTGTATACAGCACATCATCAGCTGATGAAATATGATCTTTTCAGCGGAAAATCCGAACGGCTCTATGAAACAAAGGGCCATATTGTCAATGTAAAGATCAGCCGGAAAAAACAGCTGATTCTCGTACAGCTGACAAGCAGCGGTCAGACTGAGCTTGTGCTTATGAACAAGCAGGGGAAAAGACTTTATCACAAAGCCTTTAACTCTTATGAGCTGGAGACGGCTTGGAATCCGTATGACCCGTATCAAATGATGATTACCGTTTTTACTGAAACATGGGACTTCACATCCTATACGGCCGATATGAAAAACGGCATTTTAAAAAAGAGTCCCGTTCAGGCCCCTTTTGTCCATTGGACCTCCACTGATGAATTCCAATATATTAAGCAAGGAAAAACGGAGGAAGAGGGTCCTTTATATTCTTATGACTTGCAGACAAAAAAAGAAAAAAGAGTGCTTCATCACGTCATCTGGGCCGATTCCCGCCCGGGCATGACGATTGCCGTCAGACAAACGGATCAATCGGACGGAGACGGCGAGTTCCTTTTCCAAAAGCCGGCATCCGTGACACACCGATTTCCTCTCCAAGAAAAGTATAAGAGCTTTGCGCCAATGGAATATGATTACGATCAGACACACAAGCGGTTTTACATATTTAAGCCTGAAGGCCGCTCTTACAATCTGATCAGCTTTGACTTAGGAGACGAACGGGAGCGGACGGTGCTCAAAAACACGGAAATGGAGCCGATTCAGATCTCTCCGAACGGGGAATACGCTTTATACGGCTTTACGTATGACCGTCTGATTTCACTGAAAACAGGCATGACAGAACCAATCATAACAAATGAAAAAGGAGTTTGAACCAAATGGCAATTGCAGATGTGACAATCATTCCGATCGGAACAAAAACACCGAGCGTCAGTGAGTATGTAGCGGATGTGCAAAACATTTTGGAGGGTTACAAAGCTGCCGGCAAAATCAAATTTCAGCTCACGCCGATGAACACGTTGATTGAAGGTGAGCTGAGCGACTTATTCGCAGTCATTCAGGACATTCACGAAGCCCCGTTTCAAAAAGGGCTGCACAGAGTGGCGACAAATATCCGCATTGATGACAGACGTGATAAAGAAACGACGCTGGAGAGCAAAATCAAAAGTGTCAGCAAACATTTGCAGCAATAAAAAATAAGCCTGTATCCATTGGATACAGGCTTTTAATGTGCAGTCGGATAGCCGCTGGTTACAACGGTCATAACGGTAAACCAGCCAAACACGCCCAGCGTGGCGGCGGCTAACAAAAATCCCAGGATATTTCTCTGTCTGACAGCCCGCAGGACTCCTAATACAGCTAATAATGCGACAAGGCCGAAGATTACAACAAGTAACATGATGCTCCTCCTTTGTCATTGGAACCTGAAAATCTTTCCATTTTATTTTAACCGTTTTCATTTTGTTTGTCGATAGCGTTTTCCCGGCCGCATTCATTGAATCTTCCGCAGAAAACCTTCATAATAAGGGCATATACATAAAGAGGTGATGAAAGTGAAATGGAGACGAATGCCGGCCGGTCCGATTCAGGCAAACGCGTATTTTCTCGTCAGTGAGGATCAGTCCTGTCTTATTTTTGATCCGGGCGGGGAAGCGGACAAAATCAACAATTACATAAAAGAAAACAATCTGAAGCCGCTGGCCATCTTACTGACGCACGCTCATTTTGACCATATCGGCGCGCTTGACGAAGTAAGAGACAGATGGGACGTTCCCGTATATCTTCACAAAAATGAAGAAAAGTGGCTGGAGGACTCTTCCTTAAACGGATCAGGCATATTGCGGGGCATCGCCGTAACGGCACGGCCCGCCGAACGGCTGATCGAAGGCGACGGCATTTTGGACATCGGGCCTTTCCATTTGGAGACATTGTTTACGCCGGGACATTCACCGGGAAGCGTTTCTTATTATGTGAAGGACGCGGATCTGGTGATTTCAGGTGATGTGCTCTTTCAGGGAGGCATCGGCCGCACTGATTTACACGGCGGAAGTCAGAACGTATTGCTTGATTCCATTCATCAAAAACTGCTCACGCTTCCCGGACATACACTTGTATTAAGCGGACACGGGCCGGAAACGGATATCCAGACAGAGCAGGAGCGAAACCCGTTTATTAATGGTTTTTCACTGTAAATGAAAAAAGACAGACCTAATCGGTCTGTCTTTTTCTGTCAGTGGGTTCCGCCGCCCGGTGTCATAATAAAAATTGAGTAATATGTAAATCCGGCGAAAAATACGGTTAAGTAAGCTCCGAAAATATAAATATACATCCGCTCAGTCAGATTCAAATAAGAAAGAAATACGAAAAAGATCGTCTGTCCAAAAAACAAAAGAGAAGCGTCTTTCATGCCCCCTAAAAAAAACATGACTGCAAATATCCCCGTCCAAAATCCTAACACCCGGAACATGCGATTCATTCCTTATCCCCTCCCGAGAGTCTATCTGAAGTTTATTATAATAGATCGGCACTCGAAATGTAAACATTTTCATGATTATATTTATTGTGGAATTTATGTCTTTCCCTGTGTTTTATATCTTATGCCGCTCTCTGAAAAAGATCCGAAAATTTTTTTGAAATATGTTTAATGAAAAAAAGTTCAGGGTACTTATGTTAACAAAGAGACGGATTATCCGAGGGAGGAATTTTTAAAAATGAAAGAACTTATTTTTTATTCATACCCGAGCTGCACATCATGCCGAAAAACGAAACATTGGTTAAAAGCCCACAATGTTGACTTTCAAGAGCGCCATCTATTCAGGGAGACACCAACAATTGATGAATTGAAGCAGATCTTATCATTAACGACCGAAGGAATTGATGAAATATTGGCGACGAGAAGCCAAACATTTAAAAACCTCAACCTGAACATTGAAGAAATGACTGTAAATGAAGTGCTGAAGCTTTTGACTGAGAAGCCGAAACTGCTGCGGCGTCCGATTCTGATCGATCGCAATAAGCTTGTTATCGGATACAATCCGGGAGAACTGATGAAGCTGACGAAGAAAAAAACGGTACATCAATCTGTATCATAAGAGAAAAACGAAGATCCGCTGATCAAAATTTATCAGCTAATCTTCGTTTTTTGCGGTTGCGGGACTGGGCTAGCTGGATTCGAACCAACGATCACGGAGTCAAAGTCCATTGCCTTACCGCTTGGCTATAGCCCATCGGATGTAATTACAGTATGTGCGTCCGGCGCCGATTTATACATACAAAGGAATTTGAATGGAGGAGACCCGTGAAACATTTGAATGAAACATTATCTCGAACCTTAATTGAAGAATCAGGTGAAATCACACGCCAGTGGCTGCTCATACCAAAATCGGGGCGGCCTTCAGATGATCAGAAAGCGGAAATGCAGCACCGTCTGTTAATTGAAATCGTTGCCGGCATTTTATCGGAAAAAGACGGCGGGGAAGAGGAGCTGACAAAATGGGCGCTTCAGTTCGCAAGGGACCGGGCCGTCCATGAAGTACCGGTCTATGAAAGCGTCACGAGCTTTAAAGAATTCCGGAGATTGGTCTGGAGCCGCATACAGACATGCTGTGAAACAATGTCTGAGAAGCCTGGGGCGAATGCGGTATTCCATTGGGGAGAGAAGCTGAACAAAGCAATTGACCATATGATTGAAGTATTTACAGAGGAATATTATAAAGTGACGGTTACACAATTAAACGCCCAAAAAGAAATGATTAACGAACTAAGCGCGCCGATTATGCCGATTGCCGACGGTATTGGAATTTTGCCGCTCGTCGGCGAAATTGACACCTACCGGGCAAAAATGATTTTGGAATCGGTGCTTGATCAATGTTCCTCGCTCCGGCTTTCTTATTTATTTTTAGATATATCAGGTGTGCCGATTGTGGATACGATGGTCGCTTATCAGATTTTTAAAGTGATTGACAGCACAAAACTTCTTGGCATAGAAACGACAATCTCAGGCATCAGGCCGGAAATCGCGCAGACCGTCGTGAAGCTCGGCATTGATTTTTCTCAGGTGAAAACGGAGCAGAGTCTGGCGAAAGCGCTGGCAAAAAACGGATTTATCGTAAAAGAATCATTAAGATGATAAAAAGCTGAATGGCCGGGAGGGATTTCTCCCTCAGCTATTCAGCTTTGTCAGCTTCAATCGTAATGATATGATGGCTGTCGATTTCTTTTACCGTAAATGTGTAGCTTTCAAAATCTATGGTGCTCCCGGGCTTCGCGTCAATATGCTGAGTAAGAAACCAGCCCCCGAGTGTATCGACTTGATCAGCCGTAATCTCTGTTCCGAGTACATCATTGACGTCACTGATCAGCAATTTGGCGTTCAGGAGATAGCGGTTCTTCCCAAGCTTTTGAACGGAAGGTGTTTCGTCCGTATCAAATTCGTCGCGGATTTCGCCGACGATCTCTTCAATGATATCTTCCGCCGTTACTAATCCCGCAGTTCCGCCGTACTCATCAATGAGAATGGCCATATGGGCGTGTTCCCGCTGCATTTTAACGAATAATTGATAAATCGGAATCGTCTCAATCACGTGGATCGCCGGCTGGATGTAAGGGCTGAGTTCGTGTTTTGTAAACGCCGCTCCTTCTGACAGGAATCTGAATAAAACTTCTTTTATATTGATGATGCCGACTACATGATCTTTATCTCCTTTTACTACGGGATACCGGGTATATTTATTTGTTTTGATAATGTCCCGGAGCATATGTCCCGATCCGCTGTCTAACGGCAGGCTCACCATTTCATTCCGGGGCACCATAATTTCTTTGGCAGTGCGCTTATCAAATGTAAAAATGTTATTTACGTAATGCAGCTCGCTTTTTTTGATCATGCCGCTTCGATAGCTTTCGGCAAGGAGCACCCGCAATTCCTCTTCCGTATAAGCCATTTCATGTTCGGAAGCAGGCTTCAAGCCGAACATGGCTGTAATCAGGCGGGCGGAATGATTGAGCAGCCAGATGAACGGAAACATTAACTTATAAAACAAAATCATCGGTCTGGCAGACAAAAGTGTAATCCGCTCGGCTTTTTGGATAGCAAAACTTTTCGGGGCGAGTTCGCCGATGACGACATTCACATATGTAACCAGCAGAAAGGCGATGATCAATGACAGGACTTGGGCAACCGCTTCGTGAACTCCGGTTTTTAAAAATAACGGCTGAAGCATTGCTTTGACTGTCGGTTCACCCAGCCAGCCGATTCCCAAAGCGGTGACGGTGATACCCAATTGGCACGCCGATAAATATTCATCAAGGTGTGTAATGACATGCTTGGCTGCTTTTGCTCCTTTTACATTTTCCTCAATGAGCTGATTAATGCGGGAGCGCCTTGCTTTAACGATTGAAAACTCTATGGCGACAAAACACGCCGTTAATAAAATAAATAGTACGATGGCAGATAGTTTGATGATATACAATGTAACGCCTTCCGCGAAGGAAGGCTTGCACCTCCCTTTTTTCGGAATAATACCACTGTAGAAGGCTGCTCAAACATCGAACCTGGTTTAGCCTGCTTCATTTACGGTAATAAAACAAGAAAGCGATACTGGAGGATGACAAGAGATGAAGGTACATTCGGGTGCGGACTGGCTGTGGTACCAGCTCGGTCCGCATGAAAAAACGGAAGCGAAAAAAATGATCCATCACAATCACTGGCCGCAATGCGAAAAGTGGTTTGAACATGAAAATCATATAAACTTTCTGCGCTCAGATACAAATGATCAGAATAATGAAGCGGTTTTCGGTTCTTTAATCTATCATCAAGGATTAGATGATGAAAAAAACCATACCGTATTTCACTTTTATATTACGAGAGACTTCTTTTTTACAATTAATTTTGATTTTTCGCTGCTGCGCGGTGTAAAAGAAAAGCATGCCACACAGCAGATTCAAACCTGTGAAAATCCGATTGAAGGCTTTTTTGTTCTGCTGGGAGAGCTGATGAATTCCTATCTGATCGGACTGGATGAATTTGAAGTGAAGCAGCGGACGCTGAAATGGCAGATTCATGATGACAACAGCAAAGGAATCTTGGAAAATGTGCATAAACTGCGCCATGAGCTGTTCATTTGGAAAGGTCTTACACTGGGGGCTAAAAAAGTAGAAATGGCTTTAAAAGAAGCTTTTCTTCCGAAAAATGACAGGCAGAAAGATTACCTCAGAGCTCATCAAAAGATGGAAAGAGGAATTACATATATCAATGAGTTTGATCAGGAATTGAGCAATCTGCTGCACGCCGAGGAAGTCATTACCTCCCAAAGAGGAAATGAAATTGTGAAAGCCTTGACGATCTTTACAACACTCTTTACACCGATGACGGCGCTTGGAGCTCTCTGGGGGATGAACTTTGATAACATGCCGGAGCTTCATTGGAAATATGCGTATATCTGTTCCATCGTGCTCATTATTGTATCAACCCTGCTGATTTATATTTATCTGCGGCACAAAGGCTGGACAGGGGACATTTTGAGGGAGCATCAAAAAAAATATTTGCGGAAAGAAAAGAAACGCTAAGAAGAGCAGGCATTCGCCTGCTTTTTTTGATGGCTGAAAATGGCCGAATGGTTCCGGATTTCATTCGGTAAATCAATGTCAGGGGACTTGTTTTTTATTTTTTTACGTTTTACACAGTGTAAAACGCATAATCTCTCTTTTGCCGGCTTTTGTGTATCTGATTTACAATACGTGCGGAAGGAGGGAAGTCTTGTGAAAAATATTGAAACATACAGCAGGAACATCATAAACGAGGCCTATACGGCAAGGGCTTCAGATATACACATTGTGCCGAGAGAAAGGGATGCTTTCATTCATTTTCGCATCGGCCATGCTCTTGTGAAAAAAAGAGTCTTAAAAAAAGAGGAATGTGTAAGGCTTATTTCTCATTTCAAGTTTTTATCGGCCATGGATATAGGAGAAAGACGAAAGCCGCAAAACGGGTCATTGTCTCTGCCGCTTCCGACAGAAACCGTTCATTTGAGAATGTCAACCTTGCCGACAATGAATGATGAAAGTCTTGTCATCAGGCTTTTGCCTAAGCAGCAGATTCCCCCTCTGGATAAACTGTCCTTATTTCGGGGGGCAGGCGCCGCATTATTGTCCTTTCTGAAGCATTCGCACGGCCTGCTTCTGTTTACCGGCCCGACCGGATCTGGAAAAACGACCACTCTTTACTCGCTTGTCAACTATGCAAAACGGCATTTCAACCGGCGGATTGTCACGCTTGAAGACCCCGTAGAAACAAGAGATGAGGATGTGCTGCAAGTTCAGGTGAATGAAAAAGCCGGAGTCACATATTCCGCCGGTTTAAAAGCGATTTTAAGACATGATCCCGATATGATCATCTTAGGGGAAATCAGGGATGCCGAGACGGCTGAAATCGCAGTCCGCGCGGCCATGACGGGGCACCTCGTTCTTTCAAGCCTGCATACAAGAGATGCTAAGGGCGCCATATACAGGCTGCTGGAGTTCGGCGTGAACATGACAGAAATTGAACAAACCGTCATTGCCATTGCCGCTCAGCGTCTGGTTGATTTAACATGTCCGTTCTGCAAAGAGGAAAACTGTTCCGTGTACTGCCAGATGTACAGGCAGACACGCCGTGCGGGCATTTATGAACTGCTCTACGGGAAAAACCTCACCCAATGCTTTCAGGAAGCAAAGGGAGAGCACGCCAATTTTCAATATCAGACGCTCCGCAGGCTGATCAGAAAAGGAATCGCGCTCGGCTATGTCACGACCGACAATTACGATCGGTGGGTGTATCATGAAGCGGATTAAACGAACCTGGCCGTTGAAGGATCAAGCGGCTTTTTTGAAAAGGCTCGGTGAAATGACGGAAAAAGGATACAGTCTGATTGAAGGGCTCAGACTGCTGAAACTCCAGCTGCATAAACGTCAGCTTGCAGAGCTGACGGACGGAATCCGACGGCTGAGGGAAGGTGATGCGTTTTACCAAGTGCTTGAGGCACTGTCTTTTCACAAAGAAGCCGTCTCTATCTGCTATTTCGCGGAGAAACACGGGGAATTGCCGGGGGCGATGAAACAAAGCGGCGAATTATTACAGAGAAAGCTCATGCAGACGAATCAAATCAAAAAAATGCTCCGGTATCCGATGTTTTTAATTTCTTCCGTCTGTGTCATGTTTTATATCCTGCAAAGTTTAATCATTCCGCAGTTTTCTGGGATTTATCAATCAATGAATATGAATACATCCGGTGCGACTGCTTTCATCTTTGCATTTTTTCGGCATTTTCATGAAGCCTGCGCACTGGCGCTGTCCGCCGCTTTCTGCTTGTTTTTGTACGTTTGGTTCTTATGTAAGAAAAAATCCCCGCAAGATAAAATGCTGATTGTTGTGAAAATCCCCCTATTAGGAAAAGCGGCCGTTCTTTTTAACAGCTACTTTTTCTCTTTACAGCTCAGCAGTCTTCTGAAATCCGGCCTTTCTATCTATGACAGCTTAACAGCTTTTAAAGAACAATCTTTTCTGCCTTTTTATCGTGAAGAAGCAGAGATGCTCATTACACGTCTGAAAGCCGGAGAAACCATAGAATCCGCTCTTTCCGGGCATCCGTGCTATGAAAAAGACCTTGCGGCTGCAGTCAGCCACGGACAGGCAAACGGCCGGCTTCACCGCGAACTTTATACGTACAGCCAGTTTATGATGGAGCGTCTTGAACAAAACGCGGCGAAGTATACCGGCATTCTCCAGCCTGTCATTTACGGTGTTGTGGCCGGTATGATTTTAATTGTCTACATGTCAATGCTGATGCCGATGTACCAGATGATGAACCAAATGTAAGGGAGTGCTTCGTCTGAAAAATCAAGATGGATTTACTTTAATTGAAATGCTTATTGTTTTATTTATCGTTTCCATTCTGCTTTTAATCACCATTCCTAACGTTACAAAACATAATCAAAGCATTCAGCGTAAAGGCTGTGAAGGACTGCAGAATATGGTGAAAGCCCAAGTGACGGCGTACGAAATCGACCATGAAGGTAAAATGCCGGATATGAACGATTTACAATCAGAGGGGTATATCAAAAAGAATACAGCCTGCCCGAATGGTAAACAGATCTTAATTAGTGGCGGAGAAGTTACAGTTGAACAATAACAGGCGGACAGAAAATGGGTTTACCCTACTTGAAAGCCTGATTGTGTTAAGCCTGGCGTCCGTCCTGCTGACGGTTTTGTTCACGACGGTTCCGCCGGTCTGCACCCACCTTGCCGTGCGGCAAAAAACAGAACAGCTCCAAAAAGATATTCAGCTTGCTCAGGAAACGGCTATCGCAGAACATAAAAGAACAAAAATCACTTTTCTTCCAAAAGAGGATAAATACAAACTGCAGTCAGGCGGAAGGATTGTCGAGCGTTCTTTTGATTCGCTTCACATTACGCTTGTGACTTTACCGGAGAGCCTTGAATTTAACGAAAAAGGCCATCCGAATTCGGGAGGAAAGATTCAATTGAAGAGCGCCGGGTTCACCTATGAGATCACAGTTTACTTAGGGAGCGGAAATGTCCATGCTAAACGGAAATAAGGGGTTCTCTACTATTGAAACGCTATCAGCAATGGCCATTTGGCTGTTCCTTATGACGTCTATCATTCCGGTCTGGACGGGCATGCTGACAGATGGCCTGAAAATAGAAGATCGCCAGGAAGCGTACCAGCTTCTTCAGAAACATATCAGCACTTATATGATGACCGGAAAAAAGCCGCCGTCTCCCGGTGTGAAGTGGAAGGAGGATGGTGAGTATTACAAAGTGTGTGCGGCTGACCCCGGCGAAAAAGAAATGTGCCTCAGCATTCTCAAAACAGACTGGCTTTACGCTTCTTAATGTTTTGTTCTCCTTGGCAGTCTGTCTTTTCCTATCAGGCACCCTGGGCCCGATTTTACATCTGTTCTTATCAAACCGGACCGATAACGGCGGATTAGACAGCCGGGAGCATCAAATTGCCGTTCAGCAGATCATGAACGAATGTAAACAGGCTGAGACTGTGAAGCCGGCGGACGGCGGACGGGCGTTAGCATGCCGGAAAACAGGAGGCGAAGAAGTGCGTTTTGAAATTTATCATAAGATGATAAGGAAAAGAGTAAACGGAAAAGGCCACGTGCCGATCCTGCAAAACGCGGCATCATTAACGGCTGATGTGAAAAACGGCCTGCTCTTATTAGAGATCTCAAGCGTTACAGGTAAAAAGTATCAGGCGGTCATTCCGGTTTACAGCTCTTTTAAAGGTGATTAAATGTACAAATCTGACGGTTTTATATATCCCGCGGTTCTGTTTGTTTCTGCCGCAGTTTTACTTGTCATCAGCTATACTTCATCTGATTTCATCACCCGAAAAACATTTGCAAAAGAGGCCGGGGAGTACTGGATCGGAGAGAACCTGCTCCAAAACGGCGCGCTGCTGTCAAGCCGCCATATGACACAGGGACAAAAGGGCCAAACTGGTACACAGCGTTTTCCGTACGGCACCGTTTCTTTTCACATCACCGGGAGTGATCGAAGGGAAACGGTTCAGGTTACAATTCAGGCGGAAACCATGACAGGCACGAGACGGGAGGCTACCCTTTTGTTCGATCAGAAGAAGAAACAGCTGATTCAATGGACGGAAGTATAAAAAAGAGGCGGCGGGACAACACTTCATAATAAAGACAGCACTATGAGGTGAGAGCCGTGAAAACAAATGATTATGTAAAATATATGACTGAGCAATTCGTTAAATATTTCGATACGCCGAAACAGGAACGGAGAGAGCGAAAAGAAGTGCGGAAAGAAAAGAAAGTGCCGGCTTCTCAGCACTGGTTCGGAATATTGCCGTACAGTTTTAAGCTGTGGATGCAGCGGAAAAAATAAAGTTGAATCATACGAAAGGTCCTCCTGATACAGGAGGGCCTTATTGGTATTCCTCAATGACGGCAATTTTATTTACTTTTTGGCTGTAGGGATTAAAAGAAATCGTAACAAACACACCAAATTCTTTTGCGCCATCCCTTAATGTCAAGTGGTATTGCTTGACTGCTTCGTCCGTTCTTTTCCGATCCCACACCTTTTGAATAAATAACGTTTGGGCGAGCGGATATCTTTTTTTAGCTTCTTTTTCTGCTAACTTTTCCCATTTTGATTTATGGTGAACAGCATAATAAGGCACCGTTTCCGCCTGAGCTGTTCCTGAAACCCCGAAAACAAGAAGAGAAAGGCAAATCAGACTTTGTTTGATCATCATTCTTCGTCCTTTCGCTGTATATACTTTCCATTTTGTGCTAGGCACCTCGTTATTTTCTCACGTTTTATTAGAAAAAATTCCAAAAAGGTGTGTAATTTGAAGCAAAACGATGTTTTTGAAAGATACCATTCTTAAAAACGAACAATTTGACCGAATTTGACATTTTTCAAGACGATAATCCTTGATTATACTTTGTTCATACAGTTCTTTAAAGAGAACGGTTGTCATATTTATTAACAGTTTTACAGGGGGTAAGGCATGTTCCGATTGTTGCGAATGGAAAAAAAGGGCAAGGTGAGATGGCGGATGATGCTATTTTTACGGCTTTCGTTCATTTTTTGCCTGTCCGTGATGATATGTGCTCAGTTCACAGGTGATACAAGTTCCTCCTTCAATGATGTGAAAAGCTTCAGTCTCCCGGTTCAAACGTGCGGAGATTTTCAATATACGGATGACGATTGCCGTTATGACGAACGCTGGGATCAAAGTGATTTACATATAACAAATCAAACTGATACGTCAGGCACCGTGTGTGCGCCGCTTCAGCTCTATGCCGAGCTGGAGAATAAGGGAAAAGAGCGGACTGTTTCTGACTGGAAATGGGAGCTCCATAAAATCACTTCTCAGCAGCAGCCTTTACGAAACGGCAATGTTGTGGATAAAGGGCTTATTACTGATAAAAAAAGCAAAACGATTTATAAAATTGAGTCAAAACGGTCTTTGCAGCCGGGCATATACGCATTCAAGGTTTACAAGCCTGAAGGGTACCCGGCCGACGAAGAAAAATTTGAGTGGTCAAAACCGATGAAACTCGTCAAATGCCGGGAACAGGCGACCGTTTCCGATCTAAAGAAAACGGAGAAAGAGCCGACTGAGCCGGTAAAAGAAAGCGGGGAAGAACATGAAAAAAACGCTGAAACTGATCAGTAATATTTTGTATGCCGTCATCTTCAGCTTGATTATTGTGCTGACGTTAACGGTGATTTCGACCCGGGCTTCCGGGGGTGAGCCGGCCATTTTCGGCTATACGCTGAAATCCGTGCTGTCGGGTTCAATGGACCCGGAATTTAAGACGGGTTCGCTCATAGCGGTAAAGAAAATTTCTGACGTGAATGACTTAAAAAAAGGGGATGTGATCACCTTTACGCAAGATGACGGAACAGCCGTCACACACAGAATAATCGGGATCACAAAAAAGGACGGGAACCTGCTGTTTGAGACAAAAGGGGACCATAATGCCGCCCCGGATGCCGCCCCCGTTCAAGCTGAAAAAGTGGCGGCCCAGTATACGGGATATCAGCTTCCGTATGCCGGATATGTCATACATTTGGCCAGCCAGCCGATCGGAACGGCGATTCTGTTAATCGTTCCCGGCGTCATGCTTTTGATTTACTCAATAACAGTCATTGTCAGCGCCCTCCGCGATATTGAGCGGAAAACGAAAGCGCTGGAAGAACATGCGAAAAAGAGAACCATCTCCACATGAATACGGTTGCAACCTGGCGACAGGATTTGATAACAAAAAATAAAAAGTAAGGGGAGAGTACAAACATGGGTATGAAAAAGAAATTAAGCTTGGGCGTTGCCTCAGCCGCACTCGGTTTAGCATTAGTAGGAGGAGGCACATGGGCCGCATTTAATGATGTGAAGTCGACAGACGCTACATTTGCGTCAGGAACACTTGATTTATCGGCTAAAGAACAATCAGCCAATGTCAATTTGTCAAACTTAAAACCAGGCGATAAATTGACGAAAGATTTCGAATTCAGAAACAACGGTTCACTTGCCATTAAAGAAGTGCTGATGGCTTTGAATTTTACTGACTTTAAAGGAGCAAAGAAAGGAAATGAATCTGCGGAGGATTTCCTCAGCCAGTTTGAAATTACGGTTCTGACAGTCGGTAAAGAAGGGGGCAACGGCTATCCTAAAAATATCATTTTGAAGGCGGCCAGCCTGAAAGACTTATACTTAATGTCAACAAAACAGGATAAAGCAGCTGCCGAAGCGATCAGCAAGCACATTGATCCGAAATTCCTGAGTGAGAGCGGAAAAGTCAATGTAGCAACCATTAACGGCAAAACAGCTCCTGAGTACGACGGAGTTCCGAAAACGCCTGCTGATTATGACCAGGTGAGAATGGAAATCCAATTTAAAAATGACACCGCAAAAACTGCGGACGGATTAAGTGTGCAAAACAAGTTCCAAGGCAATGCGATTTCTCTTCAATTCTCTTTTGAAGCAACGCAATGGAACGGCTTGACCATTACGAAAGATCATACGGATAAAGACGGTTACGTCAAGGAAAATGAAAAGGCTCACAGTGAGGATAAAAACTAATCCGAAAGTCGGACAGTTAAAAGAGGAGTTGTGCACATATGGCGGCACTACTCCTCTTTTTGCGCTTTTCTCCATTTTTGATAATCTAAAAATTCACGAAATTGTTTTTTTGATACCCCGGATGTCATTGCATCGCGAACTAATTTCTCCCATTCACTATCTAATTGACCATCGTATTCGGTTTCATGTTTTTCATCAAGTAAAGTATGAACCGAGACGTCCAGAACAGCGGAGACTTTTTCGAGAAATTGAATGGAGGGGTTCGTCTGTAAATTTCGTTCTATTGAGCTTAAATAAGACTTCGCTACCCCAGCTTTTTCAGCTAGTTCTGATAGTGAGTAGCCTTTTTCTTTTCGGTATTGTTTAATACGCTGGCCAATCAATGTCATCACCTTCCTTGTGATATTATAGCACATTCAGAAAGGATTTACGGTATGACTTCTGGCTGCCTGGATATGTTGAGAAGACTTTTTATTCGAAAGCAGGTATTTGCGTATTTCTTCTAGGCTGATATTTGCTTTTTGGGCTTCTAATATCAGCTCAACCCATTCCTTATCTAATTGTGAAAATTCTGTTTTTGCATTTTTCATGCATTTTCTCCTCCTAAAATACTTGTTTATGTATTTCAGCCAATCCGGCCATGACCTTATCTTTACATGTCTGGAAGTGATTCATCGCATGCGAAACGCCAGAAATTTTTTCTATATACTTTTATTATAATATAGAATTTCCAGAAAAAACGGGAAAGGTGTCGAATGGATAACGCTTATCCAGAAAAATTACTTTGCAGGAAAAATAAACCGCCGTTTTCAATCTGAATGTGAATTTTCGGCTGATATAAGGCTTTCAGCGCTTGTTTTTCCAAATGGTATTCCTCAGGTTTTTCCTCTGTCTGCTCATAAAACTGATCGAGCAGCCTGAGGTCCTTTTTCCATCTGGCGATCGCGCTGTCAGCCCAGTCTGACGGCTCTTTGGCGGCAGCGTCTTTTAAGTAATGCTCCATCCTTTTAATCCCGCTTTCCGGCTTAATCATCGGCGATATGGTAAAGCAATAGTCTGATATTTGCGAGGTCAGCGGAAGCGGTGCAAGCTTCTGCTGAAACCCTTCTATAATTGTTCCAGAAACAAGATGCAGGCCTAAAGACAAAAGTCTGTCTTTTTTCATGTCGGATTGGTATGAAATCACTACATTTAATCCCAGCCAGGGCTGAAGCGGCACTCTGGCTCCGGCTGATACAATTTTCTCATATATTCTTGTAAATCTCCCATTTTGTTTAACTGCTTGAAAGATTTGAAAGAGGCGCGGGGCTCCAAAGTAAATAAATTCGCCGTCCATATCCTCCGGAGCCGTTTCTTTATCAGTGATGAACGTAATCTTCATCGGGTTCGGTTCGCCGCCCGTTTTTTCACGCCAATGCCAATAAAACGGGCGGTTCATAATTTGTTTGTCCATCTCGACCGTCAACTGAACCGTCATAAAACCCGGCCCGTGTTCTGTAATCGGACAGTGGTTCGCTTCAAAAAAGCGCAGTAAAAATTCGTGAACCTCCTGCTGTCTCATGTCGCGCTTCCTCCTTTTAGATTAAGATCCTTTTTTTCTGGCGGGCTTTTCCGTACCGTACGACAGAAAAGAGGTGAGATTGTCCATTTTGATTCTCATTTCTTCCTCTGTCAGCGAATGGCATAAAATATCATGCAAATGGTCTTCAAAATTGCTCACTTTGATTTTTGTTAAAATGTCATCTAATTCTCCGACGACATTTTCAAATAAATGAATTTTGTCATACAGAAGTTTTAAGATATGCTCTTCCACCGTATGTTTTGTCGCCATATTGTAGATATGGACATCTCTTTCCTGACCGAGTCTGTGAATCCTTCCGATTCTTTGTTCAAGCCGCATCGGGTTCCACGGGAGGTCATAATTGATAATATGGTTGCAAAATTGCAGGTTGATCCCTTCGCCTCCGGCTTCTGTAGCGATCAGCACCTGCACTTTGCCGCGGAAGAGATCCTTCATCCAGTCTTTTTTTCCGCGTTTAAATCCGCCTCTGAACGGAACGGAGCTTATGCCGTTCTGCTGAAGGAACCATTGCAGGTAAATCTGTGTCGCCCTGTATTCAGTAAAAATAATGACTTTATCATTAATCTTTTGGATCAAGTCAACAACTTGAATTGCTTTTGAGTTTTGCGTGACTTGATTGATGCGGTCCATTAAATTAGCGATCGTCTGATCATCGAATGCGGGCGCATGTTTGTCTTTTTGGTCAAGCATTTTTTTGAGCGTCATATACACGGCTTCCCTGCTTGAACAGCACTCTCTTTGCAGCGTCATAATGGAAAATGCGCTGGCGGGCTTTTCTGTGCCGTTTTTCAGTGCGGCAATGTCATCGTAAAGCGCCTGTTCCGTCGGTGAAAAGGTGATCGGCACTGTTTCCACGTGGCGCTTCGTCCATGTAAGGCCGGTGTCGCTCCGCGTGTTGCGGATCATCACTTTATTGACGAGCTCTTTCAAATGCTCATGAGCGTCAATCCCGTCCTTCTGATTGAAGGTTTCTTGAAATCCGCTTTCGTTTCCTAAATGGCCGGGCTTTAACAGTGACACTAAATTGAAGATTTCTTCGATCCGGTTTTGAATCGGCGTCGCCGTCAGAAGCAGGCAGTATTTCTTCACAAGACTTCTCGCAAATTCATAATTTTTCGTTTTGCTGTTTTTGAGCTTGTGCGCCTCGTCAATAATGACGAGATCATACGGAATAGAAAGCACAATGTCTTTGTGAGGCGAGCGTTTGGCCGTATCAATAGAAGAAACGACGATATCGCACTGTTCCCACACATAGCTTTTCTTCTGTTCAACAGCGGGTAGCAAAAACTTCTCCTGAAGCTCTTTCACCCACTGGGAAACGAGTGATGCCGGCACAAGAATCAGGATTTTTTTGGCCAGCCCGCGAATCATGTATTCTTTTAAAATCAGGCCCGCTTCCACCGTTTTTCCGAGCCCCACTTCATCAGCCAAAATCGCCTTGCCGTTCATTTTTTCAACGACTTTCTGCGCGACTTCAAGCTGATGGGGAAGCGGAGTGAAATCGGGCAGGTATAAAGGAGCCCTCAATCCTTCAAATTCAGGAATGGCAAGGGTCTGCTGGACTTCAGCCGACAGTTTGTACATCTCCCAATTTGACCAGGGACCGTCCGTTTTCAGCCGCTCAGAAAACTCTCCCGGCCAGTTTGCATCAAATATGATCTCTGCTGTCATATGTAACAAAACCGCCTTTCTTTTAAAAAACTGATTTATCATAATTTTTGTTGCCGGACGTAAGTGAGGGTGGTAGGATATAAGTAATGATTTCACTAAAAGATATTGCTTTAGTATGTCCATAAAATTGGTAAATATGAGCGAATGACAGCAAGGGGAGAGACTCGGACGAAAGATGGGCGTCCGGGCGCCGAAGGAGCAAACTGCGGAGTGAATCTCTCAGGCAAAAGAACTCTTGCTCGACGCAACTCTGGAGAGTGTCTGCACTTAGAAGAAGCAGGCCACCAAAGGGGACGTCTTTATGATATGTTCATAAAGTAAACTTTCAGGTGCCGGGACAGAGAAACCTTCATTTTCATGAGGTGTTTCTCTGTCCTTTTTTATATGTTTTTACAATGCGCCAATGACTGAAGGGGGAAGATGATGCTGAAACGAACACCGCTTTATGACGTGTATAAAGAATACGGCGGAAAAACAATTGATTTTGGAGGATGGGAGCTGCCGGTTCAATTTTCTTCTATTAAAGAGGAGCATGAAGCCGTCCGCACAAAAGCGGGCCTGTTTGATGTGTCTCATATGGGGGAAGTTGAAGTATCCGGTAAAGACGCCCTGTCTTTTCTGCAAAAAATGATGACAAATGACGTTGCCGATTTAAAGCCGGGAAACGCGCTCTATACTGCCATGTGTTATCCTGACGGCGGTACGGTGGATGACTTGCTGATCTATCAGAAAAGCGGGAGCTGCTATCTGCTCGTGATTAACGCGTCTAATATTGAAAAAGACATCGCTTGGCTGACGGAACATGCGGAAGGCGATGTCACGCTGACGAATCAGTCTGACGGGATTTCACTGCTTGCCGTTCAGGGGCCGAATGCTCAGTCGGTTCTTGCGAAGCTGACTGAATGTGATTTGTCCTCCTTAAAGCCGTTTACGTTTATTGATGGGGCGGACGTTGCCGGACGACAAGTCCTGCTTTCAAGAACAGGCTATACCGGTGAAGACGGGTTTGAGTTATATTGCCGCAATGAAGATGCAGTTCATCTATTTAAGGAGATACTTGCAGCGGGAGAGCATGAAGGTCTCGTTCCGTGCGGCCTCGGCGCCCGTGATACGCTGAGATTTGAAGCAAAGCTTGCTTTATACGGTCAGGAATTGACGAAAGATATTACACCGATTGAAGCCGGAATCGGATTTGCCGTGAAACACAAGAAAGATTCCGATTTTTTCGGGAAGTCTGTATTGCGTGAACAGAAAGAAAAAGGAGCCCCGCGAAAGCTGGTCGGACTTGAGATGATTGAAAAAGGGATTCCGAGACACGGGTACGCCGTGAAAAAAGACGGTGTTCCGATCGGTGAAGTCACGACAGGCACGCAATCTCCGACTTTAAAGAAAAATATCGGCCTTGCCTTAATCAAAACGGAATTCAGTGAAGTCGGAACGGAAGTAGAAGTGGAAATCCGTAAAAAAACGGTAAAAGCGAAGATTGTCCGCACACCGTTTTATAAACGTCCAAAACAGAGCTGAAAAAGGAGAGTCATATGAAGCATCGATATTTGCCCGCGACAGAACAGGATAAAAAAGAAATGCTGAAAGCCATCGGCGCAGAAACAATTGATGAACTGTTTGCCGATATTCCGGAAAATGTACGGTTTCAAAAAGACTACCGCATTAAACAAGCAAAGTCAGAAACTGAGCTGACGAGAGAGCTGACAAAGCTTGCGGCGAAAAATAAAGACGCTGTTACATATGCATCTTTTCTGGGTGCAGGAGTGTACGATCACTACCAGCCGGTTATCGTCGATCATGTGATATCCCGATCAGAGTTTTACACGGCGTATACGCCTTATCAGCCTGAAATCTCACAAGGAGAGCTGCAGGCGATTTTTGAATTTCAAACGATGATCTGTGAATTAACGGGAATGGATATAGCAAACTCCTCTATGTACGACGGGGGAACGGCGCTGGCGGAAGCGGCGATGCTTGCGTCGGGCCATACGAAAAAGAAAAAAATCGTCATTTCCGCAGCCGTTCATCCGGAATCACGGGATGTTTTGAAAACATACGCAAAGGGCCAATATATTGAGGTTGTAGAGATGCCCGCGAAAAACGGCGTCACAGATCTTGAAGCATTGGAACATGCCGTTTGTGATGAAACGGCCGCCGTGATCGTCCAGTATCCGAACTTCTTCGGACAAATCGAGCCGTTAAAGGACATTGAGCCGCTCGCACATAAAGGAAACAGCCAGCTGATTGTTTCTTCAAACCCGCTCGCGCTCGGTATTTTGACACCGCCCGGGGCATACGGAGCTGATATCGTCGTCGGGGACGCGCAGCCTTTCGGCATACCTGCGGCGTTCGGCGGCCCGCACTGCGGCTATTTTGCAGTAACGAAAAAACTGATGAGAAAGGTGCCGGGCCGGCTTGTCGGCCAAACGGAAGATGAAAACGGGCGAAGAGGCTTTGTTCTCACTCTTCAGGCGCGCGAGCAGCATATCAGAAGAGACAAAGCCACGTCTAACATTTGCTCAAATCAGGCGCTGAATGCTTTAGCGGCTTCAGTCGCGATGACGGCGCTCGGAAAAAACGGCGTCAAAGACATGGCCCGCCAAAATATATTGAAAGCTGATTACGCGAGACGCCAAGCGGAAAAAGCCGGCTTGCACGTAGCATTTGACGGCCCGATATTTAATGAATTTGCCGTCAGGCTGAATCTTCCCGTCAAGGAAGCAAACCGGCGGCTCCTGCAAGACGGCATAATCGGCGGATATGACTTAGGCCTTGCGTATCCGGAACTGAATCAGCATATGCTCATTGCCGTCACAGAGCTGAGAACAAAAGAAGAGATCGATTCGCTTATTGCGGGATTGGGGGATCAACATGAATAATCAAGATCAGGCGCTTATTTTTGAAATGTCCCGCGAAGGGCGTATCGGTTACAGCCTTCCGGAGCTTGATGTGCCGGAAACAGAGCTTGAAAGTCTTCTTCCCGGTGACTATATCCGCGATGAAGACGCAAAGCTGCCGGAAGTATCAGAGCTCGATATTATGCGGCATTATACCGCTCTTTCTAAGAGGAACCACGGAGTTGATTCAGGCTTTTATCCGCTCGGCTCCTGTACGATGAAATACAATCCGAAATTAAATGAAAAAATTGCCCGGATCGCAGGTTTTTCCGCTATTCATCCGCTTCAGGACGAGGACACGGTTCAGGGGGCGCTTGAGCTTTTATACGATTTAAGCGGACACTTGGAGGAGATTACGGGCATGGACGAGGTGACGCTGCAGCCTGCGGCGGGCGCTCACGGCGAATGGACCGGTCTGATGATGATCCGCGCCTATCACGAAGCGCGGGGAGACTTCGGACGGACGAAGGTGATTGTCCCTGATTCAGCCCACGGCACGAATCCGGCATCCGCCACGGTCGCCGGTTTTGAAACGATTACCGTCAAGTCAAATGAGCACGGGCTGGTTGACATTGAAGATTTGAAAAGAGCGGTAAATGAAGAAACAGCGGCGCTGATGCTGACGAATCCGAACACCCTCGGGTTATTTGAGGAAAACATTACGGAAATGGCTGAAATCGTCCATCAGGCCGGCGGAAAGCTTTATTATGACGGAGCGAATTTAAATGCCGTTTTAAGTAAAGCAAGACCGGGAGATATGGGATTTGACGTCGTTCACCTTAATCTGCATAAAACATTTACCGGGCCGCACGGCGGGGGAGGACCTGGCTCAGGGCCGGTCGGCGTGAAAAAAGAATTCATTCCGTATCTGCCGAAACCCGTTCTCACGAAAAAAGAGGGGCGTTTGACTTTTGACTATGACCGGCCGCAGTCGATCGGGCGCGTAAAACCTTATTACGGTAACTTCGGCATTAATGTCAGAGCCTACACGTATATTCGTTCCATGGGGCCTGACGGCTTAAAAGCTGTGACCGAAAACGCGGTTTTAAATGCAAATTATATGATGAGAAGACTCGCGCCTTATTATGATCTCCCGTATGACCGTCATTGCAAGCATGAATTTGTGTTATCGGGTAGAAGGCAGAAAAAGCTTGGCGTACGAACGCTTGATATTGCCAAACGGCTTTTGGATTTCGGCTATCATCCGCCGACTGTGTATTTTCCTCTCAATGTTGAAGAAAGCATCATGATCGAACCGACGGAAACGGAATCAAAGGAAACGCTTGATGCGTTTATAGATGCCATGATTCAAATTGCGCGGGAAGCGGAGGAATCGCCTGAAATCGTTCAGGAGGCGCCGCATACAACAGTTGTCAAAAGAATGGATGAAACCAAGGCGGCAAGAAAGCCGGTTTTAAAGTACGAACATACACCTGACGTCAGCCGCTGACACGGTGTAAAAAAAGAGCTTCCGTATAAAACGGACAGCTCTTTTTTTATGATTAGTTTTTTGCTTTAATTTTTCCGCCCCATTTTTTAAATCCGCCTTTCAGGTTGTAAATATCTTTACAGCCGTGTTTGCGGAGCGTCTGTGCCGCGCGTCCGCTGCGGACATTGTTTTGGCAGTACAGATAAACGGGTTTATCAGGACGGATTTCACTTTTGCGCTGTTTCAGCTGTGACAGCGGAATGTTGCGCGCGCCGAGAATATGGCCGCCTTCAAATTCATTCGGCTCACGGACGTCAATCAGCTGCGCTTTTCTGTAGCCCGCGCGGAATTCCTCTTCCGTAAGTGTTTTCATTAAACGCTGCTGGTAAAAATACGACACGATCATATAAACGATAAACGCCGCAACAATAATTAAAGCAATCATATTAGACAATGCGATTCTACTCCTTTAGCTTATAAAATAAAACCCTGCTTCCTGAAAACAAGGCTTACCGGACGTTTTGGGACAAATACTATTATAGTAAAGCATGAAGCGATTGTCATCCTTAATGAAACGAAATATTTTTCATTTTCAAGGCAGTTTGTTAAACTGATTTTATTAAAACGATAAAGAAGGGTTCAGTGTATGGAAAAAGAAACATGGCGGTTTATTGACTCAGGGAATGAAAGCCCGGCATTTAACATGGCGCTGGATGAAGCGCTTTTATATTGGCACAGCCAAAAAAAAATTCCTCCGGTGATCCGTTTTTACGGCTGGAATCCGGCAACTTTGTCTGTCGGGTATTTTCAAAATATTAAGAAGGAAATTAACTTTGACGCAGTACATAAACACGGCCTCGGGTTTGTCAGAAGACCGACAGGCGGACGGGGTGTTCTGCATGATAAAGAATTGACATACAGCGTAATCGTTTCAGAGGATCACCCGGAAATGCCGGCCACGGTGACAGAGGCGTACCGGGTGATTTCAGAAGGTATTCTGCAGGGATTCAGAAACCTTGGACTTGATGCCTGCTTTGCGATTCCGCGAACGGAGAAAGAAAAAGAAAGCTTGAAAAATCCGCGCTCGTCCGTCTGCTTTGATGCGCCTTCGTGGTATGAACTGGTCGTCGAAGGACGGAAAGTTGCCGGAAGCGCACAGACACGCCAAAAAGGCGTCATTCTTCAGCACGGTTCCATCCTGCTTGACATTGATGAGGATAAGCTGTTTGATCTGTTTTTATATCCGAGCGACAGAGTCCGTGAGCGCATGCAGCGGAATTTCAAAAACAAAGCGGTAGCCATCAACGCCTTAGCGCCGAAACGGGTAACGATGGATGAGGCCAGAATCGCTTTTAAAGCCGGTTTTGAGGAAGGGCTGAACATTCATCTTGAGCCTTACACACTCACGTCTGAAGAGCTTGCATTTGTCAATGAGCTGGCTGAGACGAAATACGCGTCTGATGAATGGAATTATAAGCGCTGATAAGGCTTGACAGACCGGAAGCATCCTTGTTTTTTCATGACCGTTAGTGTAAACTTGTAATGGTTTATAAAGTTAAGGTGCTTTTTGGGAGGGTTACTTATGACAACACCAAGTATGGAAGATTATATTGAACAGATTTATATGCTGATAGAAGAAAAAGGATATGCACGGGTTTCTGATATCGCGGAAGCTTTGGCAGTCCACCCCTCCTCTGTAACGAAAATGGTTCAAAAACTAGATAAAGACGAGTATTTGATTTATGAAAAATATCGCGGGCTCGTATTGACGTCAAAAGGCAAAAAGATCGGCAAACGGCTCGTATACAGACACGAATTGCTTGAGCAGTTTTTAAGAATCATTGGTGTTGATGAAGAGAAGATTTACAATGATGTTGAAGGAATCGAACATCATCTGAGCTGGAACAGCATTGACCGCATCGGCGACCTCGTTCAGTATTTCGAAGATGACGAAAGCCGGAAAAAAGAATTGAAATCCGTACAGAAAAAAACCGAAAATCCCGGTGAATAAAGGGCAGCCCGAAATGGGGCGCCCTTTTTTTAATGTCTTCATTCTTTGGTCTATTTCGCCCAGCCGTTTCTTAAAATAATAATACACCTTGAGATGGAAGGGAGAGGGCGCGCTATGCAGATTGACGGCGTATTTTCGGGCGGGGGGATAAAAGGGGTGGCGCTTGCCGGCGCTTATGAAGCGCTGGAAGAAAAGGGCTTTCGCTTTGAAAGGCTCGCCGGAACAAGCGCCGGCGCAATTATTGCCGCATTTATCGCTGCGGGCTATACGAGCAGAGAGGTTCATTCCATCATAGATGAGGTGGACGGAAGGCAATTGCTTGATCAGAGATACTCATTCCTCCCGCTGAAAATCCTGCAGTGGGTGTCGATATATTGGCGCCTCGGACTATACAGAGGCGATATGCTGGAAAAATGGATTGCGGATAAATTAAAAGCGAAGGGCATCATCGCGTTCGGCGATTTGAAAAAAGGCTCGCTCCGTCTCATCGCTTCAGATCTGACGAACGGAACGATGATCGTGCTTCCTGACGATCTTCCCCGATACGGATTAAATCCGGAGATGTTCCCGGTTGCCAGAGCCGTCAGAATGAGCTGCAGCATTCCTTATTTTTTTGAACCGATAAAACTGAAGACCGAAAAAGGCACCTCGACGGTCGTTGACGGCGGCGTGTTAAGCAATTTCCCGATTTGGCTGTATTCAAAAGAACGCAAACGGCCGGTCATCGGAATTTCACTTTCGCCCAACGAAAAAGAGCGCCCGAAAAAATCAATCCGCAACGCTTTTGAGCTGTTCGGGGCTTTGTTTGAAACGATGAAAGACGCTCATGATGCCAGGCATATCGCGACAAAGTACGAACAGAATATTATTTTTATTCCGGTGGAACATGTGATGGCGACGGAGTTTCATCTCACACCGCAAAAAAAACTAGCTCTCATTGAGCTAGGAAAAAGCAGAACAGAGCAATTTTTGAAGCAATGGAGCTATTAAAAAAGCGCTCTGTTTTTCTTTTTATTCTTTTTGCCTTCTATGACGGTAAGCTGAGTCTGGCTTTTTTTCTTAAGAATCATCGGCTTCGGTCTGCTGCTGCTCGGCACGCTCCGCAAATGGCTGACCCGGCCTCTGTGTCCGGCACGGTGCTTCGCTTTTTGCTCCTTCATTCGGAGCCGCGATTGTCTGGCCGCTTTTCTGAAAGCGGTTCCGTCACGGCCGGTGCGGCGGTTCAGGACCGTCCTCACGATAAAATAAATAATGATGCCTGCGATAATAACGGTGATCGCTCTTGAAATCATCTGTCCGGGGTTGGTTACCGCCGCATAAATGAAACCGAATGCGCCAAGCGCTATCAATACAGCAAAAAAAGGTTGTACACGATGATTCATAACTGCCCACCTCCAAAATAATAACGGTAACGGTTCAGATTACGTTGTGAGACGGCTTTTCGCTCTGTTCTGAAATGTCTTCCAGTCTGAGAAGCTCGTTAAAGCTTTCTATGGCAACCTCGACCTGGTCATCCGCCGGTTCCTTTGTCGTTAAAAGCTGCAGCCACAGGCCGGGATAACCGAGCACTTTCAAAACGGGGATATTCCGCACTCTGTTCGTCAGCTGGAGCACTTCAAAGGAGATGCCGAGAACGACCGGTATAAGCGCAATCCTGTCTAAAATCCGCACCCAAAGCGGATCTGTCGGAACGAGTAAATAGACGAACATGCCGACAATGATCGTAAATAAAATAAAGCTTGAACCGCAACGGTAATGAAGCCGTGACTGTTTCTGAACATTTTCTATTGTAATTGGCAAATTCTGTTCATAACAGTTTATGACCTTATGTTCGGCTCCATGATATTGAAACACTCTTTTAATTAACGGCGTCATTGATAAAAAATAAATGTAGCCGAGAAGCAGAATAAGCTTAAACAGACTTTCGATTCCGATCTGCGCGGCGTCTGAGGAAAATACGGGCCTTACAAGCTCCGCTAAGAAGACCGGGACGAGCGTGAAAACGAATTTACTGAACAAAAACGACAGAACGCCGATCACCGCCAGGCTGAAAAACATCGATAAGCCCGAACCCTTCTTATTTTCCTGCTCCAGCTTGGCGTCATCTTGAGGATCAAGCCCGTAACGTTCGCTGGAAAAGTTTAAATGCTTTGTGCCGTTGGCGCTCGCCTCAATGATGGCGACGATTCCCCGCAAAAAAGGAATCTTTTTTAAAGCCGAAAGCTTGGCGTTCGGCACTCTCGGAAGCTTGAAAAAATCAATGCTTCCGTCATTCCTGCGGATGGCGGTAACATAATTCTTTCTGCCGCCGAACATGACCCCTTCAACGACAGCCTGCCCGCCGTATGCAGGGGGCATTTTTTGTTTGGACATTGTTTATCAACCTGCCTGTTTTCTTAGGATTTACTAACCATTTCCTTTCACTCTATTGTACAGGAAACCGCGGTAAACCTCTAGTTAGACAGTTGGGAAATCAATGCTTTTTCTACATGCAGTATACCCCGTTTCTTTAGATTTTACTCATTGAATGAAAATATGGCGCAGCTTTTTATGACTTTTCAATTTTGGGGCAGTCTATGACTGGAGGTGCCATGATGACAAGCGAAAAACATTCAGAACAGGAAGAAAAAAAGAAGCGGGATGATGATCAGCAGCCTGTTTCATTTACCGGCAGAATTTGCGGTATCGGATTTGCCGGCGGTGTATTTTGGAGTTTGATCGGCTATCTCGGGTATGTCTTTCATTTTTCAGAGATCAGCCCCAACATGATTCTTCAGCCGTTTATGATCGGAGAATGGAAAAAACAATGGCTCGGCACGATGGTCAGCATCGTTGTCATCGGATTCATTTCAATTGCCGGGGCGTTTATTTATTTCGTCTGCCTGAAGCGTTTTAAAACGATGTGGCCGGGAATGGTGTACGGCGTCATTTTATGGTGTGCGGTTTTTTTCTTATTCAATCCGATTTTCGAAGATGTGAAATCCATCACTGAATTGAAATCAGATACAATCGTGACGACGCTTTGCCTTTACATTCTGTACGGTTTGTTTGTCGGCTACTCAATTTCCTTCAACTACAATGAACTTACGTCAGACAAGCTTGCAAGGGCGCTCGGCAACAAGTGAATAAGTGTATAATCCCTGTCCGGTATGGTAAAATGTTCACGAGAAGTGAACATTTTTTATGCTGAAAACCGGGCGGGGATGCTCCCGCGTTGTCAGGCGGCAGTCAAGAATCGGCGAGGAGGAGAAAGGGAATGAAACTTGAGAAATTGCGAAATCTTTTCGGTCAGCTGGATATAGACGGAATGTTGGTGACAAGCTCCGCCAATCTGCAGTATATGACGGGATTTACGGGTTCGTCAGGCCTTGCGGTCATATCGAAAGAACGTGCGGCATTTATCACGGATTTCCGTTACACCGAGCAGGCGAAGACGCAAGTGAAGGGTTTTGACATTATCGAGCACGGCGGAAGCTTAATCCAAACGGCTGCGGATACGATTCTTGAGTACGGCATTAAAAAACTCGGCTTCGAGCAAAACAGCATGACGTACGGAACATATGCATCCTACCAAGCGGTGCTGCAGGAAGCGGAGATGGTTCCCGTCGCGGATTCCGTTGAAAAGTTGCGCTTGATTAAGTCAAGTGAAGAGATTAAGATATTAGAGGAAGCTGCGAAGATTGCGGATGATGCGTTTGAACATATTCTGACGTTTATCAAACCGGGCATCTCAGAGATTTCAGTTGCAAACGAGCTTGAATTTTATATGAGACGTCAAGGAGCAGACGGCTCTTCCTTTGATATGATCGTCGCCTCGGGAGTCAGATCCAGCCTTCCCCACGGAGTGGCAAGCGGCAAATTGATTGAAAAGGGAGACTTGGTCACGCTCGATTTCGGCGCTTATTATAAAGGCTATTGTTCTGATATCACACGCACCGTCGCGGTCGGAGAGCCAAGTGATAAACTGAAAGAGATTTATCAGGTCGTATACGATGCCCAAGCGCTTGGCGTTCTGCATATTAAACCCGGCATGACGGGAAAAGAAGCGGACGCCCTGACGAGGGATCACATCACCGCAAAAGGCTACGGACAGTATTTCGGCCATTCGACAGGACACGGGTTCGGAATGGAAGTCCATGAATCACCGGGGCTGTCTTTCAGGTCATCGGCCGTTCTTAAGCCGGGCATGGCGGTAACGGTCGAGCCGGGCATATACATACCGGATGTTGGGGGCGCAAGAATCGAAGATGATATCATCATCACTGAGGACGGCAACCGGACAATTACGCATTCCCCTAAAGAATTAATTATTTTGTGATCGGAATATAGGAGGACATCAAACATGATTTCAGTTAACGATTTTCGTACAGGACTAACGATTGAAGTAGACGGCGGCATTTGGCGCGTCGTTGACTTCCAGCACGTAAAGCCGGGAAAAGGAGCGGCATTTGTCCGTTCAAAATTGCGTAACCTGCGCACGGGCGCTATTCAGGAGAAAACATTCCGTGCAGGTGAAAAAGTCGCGAAAGCGCAAATCGAAACAAAAACGATGCAGTATCTTTATGCCAACGGCGATCAGCACGTGTTCATGGATACAAGCTCATATGAACAGCTTGAATTGAACGAAAACCAAATCGAAGAAGAATTGAAATACCTTCTGGAAAATATGTCTGTGCACATCATGATGTATCAGTCTGAAACGCTCGGTATTGAACTGCCGAACACAGTTGAACTGAAAGTTGTTGAAACAGAGCCGGGAATTAAAGGCGACACGGCGTCAGGCGGCACAAAACCTGCCAAAACGGAAACAGGTCTTGTCGTAAACGTACCGTTCTTCGTGAACGAAGGCGATACGCTTGTTGTAAATACATCAGACGGTTCTTACGTGTCAAGAGCGTAGTTAAAGAAATTCGGAGTCTGCTCCTTTTACGGGGCAGGCTTTTTTTGCGTTCTGCATCAAATCTTTCTTCTATATCAAAATAGTGAGACTACTTCCGTCAGCTAGAGCATATAGTGTAACAAAATGCTTGAAGTTGGGGGATTGCAATGAAATTTTTGTTTGGTTCAATCAATTCTACTGTTTTAACGATGGCCGGTTTACGAGTTTTGTCCTCGCTCATTGAATTATCGGCCGCTATTATCATGCTTTTGACAAACGACATCAGAAAAGCGGTTGTGGTGAATAGTATTTTGGCAATCGTCGGCCCGCTGATCTTTATCATCACAATGACGATCGGCATTTATCAGATTGCCGGACAGCTCTCATATGCAAAGTTAATATTGATTTTTGCGGGAGTGGTGCTGATTTTGGCCGGTGTGCATAAATAGAGGGCCGGGGTGTCATAAAGTCTGTCCCGGATCATACATTTTAAAGAAGCCAATCGGTAAAAAAGGAGGAGACTCTATTGAATGAGATTACAGAGGTTCTCCCTGAATTATTGAGAGATGCCATCTCCGCCGTGCCCGAAGAAGCGAGGCGGGATACAGAAGAAATCAGAATCCGCGTCGACAGGCCGGTTGAACTGATCCAAAAAGGACAACCTTTGTATTTGTCATATGTCTGTACGGCCGGCGACGCACAGCTGATCCTCAGCCGGCTCAGCAATTACAGTATGTACACGCTGGAAGAAGAGCTGAAAAAAGGATACATCACAATCAGAGGAGGCCACCGTGTGGGACTGGCCGGAAGAGTCATCGTCGAAAACGGAGCCGTCAAAGGACTCCGGGATATTACTTCTTTTAATATCCGAATCGCCCGGGAGAAGCTTGGGATCGCAGAACCGCTCATTCCTTTCTTATGGAAAGAAAACTGGCTGAACACGCTGATCATCGGTCCCCCGCAAACGGGGAAAACGACCTTGCTTCGTGATTTGGCCCGGCTTTCCAGCACCGGATCAAAACGCATTCCGGCAAAAAAGACTGGTATCGTAGATGAACGGTCGGAAATTGCCGGCTGCCTGCGGGGCATTCCCCAGCACAGTTTCGGCTGCAGAGTCGATGTCCTTGATGCCTGTCCGAAGGCGGAAGGGCTGATGATGATGATCCGCTCTATGAGTCCTGATGTCATAATTGTGGATGAAATCGGGAGAATGGAAGACTCACAAGCGCTGCTGGAGGCGCTCCATGCGGGCGTATCCGTTATCGTATCTGCGCACGGGTGGGACATGAAAGACTTGGTAAAGAGGCCGTCGCTGAAAATGCTTTGGGAGGAAAACGTGTTTGACCGGTATGTTGAACTGTCAAGGCGCCGCGGTCCGGGAACGATCAGCAGGATGTACGGAAAGGACGGGGAACCTGTTCCGCATGCTGAAAGCGTGATGACATGCTGAAGCTTTTGGGTGCCGTGTTCATTCTGACAGCGACGACTTGGACCGGATTTGAGATCGCCAAAATGTATATTGAAAGGCCGAGGCAGATCCGTCAGCTGCGCGCGGCGCTCCAATCGCTAGAAGCGGAAATCATGTTCGGGCATACACCGCTGCATACCGCCTCGGGACAAATTGCCGCACAGCTTTCCAAACCTGTATCGTTATTGTTTCAAGCTTTCAGCAGAAGGCTTGAGCAGGGAAGCGATTCCGCCAAAACGGCTTGGGAACAGAGCTTGAAACATAACTGGTCTTCCATGGCGATGAAAAAAAGCGAATATGATGTGCTGAAGCAATTCGGAGAGACGCTCGGGCTCCATGACCGTGTTTCTCAGCAGAAACATATCAAGCTTGCGCTTACACATTTGGAAGCGGCGGAAGCGGATGCCGGACGGGCGCAGGCGAAAAATGAAAAAATGGTGAAAAGCTTAGGATTTTTAGCCGGACTGTTACTCATTCTTCTATTGATGTAAACATGAGGGGAGCAAACATAAAATGGGAGTCGACGTAAATGTCATTTTTCAAATCGCCGGAGTCGGTATCGTGGTTGCGTTTCTGCACACCATACTTGACCAAATGGGAAAAAAAGAATACGCCCAGTGGGTGACGCTGCTTGGCTTTATCTATATTTTATTTATGGTGGCGACGATTGTCGATGACCTGTTCAAAAAGATCAAAGCTGTGTTTCTATTCCAAGGATAGGGGGGCTTACAGATTGAGATTGTTCAAATTGTAGGTTTAGGCCTGATCGCCACATTTCTCTCCCTGATCGTAAAAGAACAGAAACCGACTTTCGCGTTTATGATTGTCGTCTTCAGCGGCTGCGTGATCTTTCTTTATCTCATCGACCAGATTTACGACATTATCAGAATGATAGAAAAAATAGCCGTCAATGCAAATGTCAATATGGTCTATGTGGAAACCATTTTAAAAATTATCGGCATCGCCTACATCGCTGAATTCGGAGCGCAGCTTACAAAGGATGCGGGCCAGGGAGCGATTGCTTCGAAAATAGAGCTGGCCGGAAAAATTTTGATACTGGTAATGGCCGTGCCGATACTCACCGTCATTATTGAAACGATTCTCGGACTTATTCCTTCTTGATCATAAATAAAATGGAAAGGGGGGCACAAAAAATGAAGCGCTTTCGGTGGGCGGGAGCTTTTTTGTTCATCCTCTTATTTTTTCAGACTGAATGTGTACAAGCTGCCGGAACAGACGGTGCGTCGCAGGAAACCGCAGTTCACCAAGAATCCGCTGATGAAGTGGCGAAAAAGCAGGCCGAAGCGCTGAAAACAGAAGGCATCGGAAAGTTTTGGGACGACATCATGACAGAATACGGCGGTCTTCTGCCTGAAAGCCAAAAGGGAAGCATCATCGACTTTATTAACGGAGAAAAAACGTTCTCACCGGAGGCATGGCTGAAGGCTTTATTTTCATACTTGTTTCATGAAGTGCTCGCAAACGGAAAGCTTCTGGGAACTTTGATTCTTCTCACCATTTTTTGTGTCATTCTGCAGCTCCTGCAAAATGCGTTCCAGCAGAGCACCGTCAGCAAAGTGGCTTATGCGATCGTCTACATGGTGCTGATTATTCTCGCTTTAAACAGCTTTCATGTTGCTGTCAATTATGCCAGTGAAGCGATCCAGACGATGACAAGCTTCATTCTCGCGCTTATCCCGCTTTTACTCGCGCTTTTGGCGTCTTCCGGGGGAGCCGTCTCCGCAGCTTTTTTTCACCCCGTTATTTTATTTCTGATGAATACGAGCGGCCTTCTCATTCAAAACATCGTCATGCCGCTTATCTTCCTGTCAGCGATTTTAAGCATCGTCAGCACGATGACGGATCAATATAAAGTCACGCAGCTTGCCAATCTGCTCAGAAATATCGCGATCGGCGCGCTTGCCGTATTCCTCACCGTGTTTCTCGGCGTCATCTCCGTACAGGGGGCTTCGGCTGCCGTGACGGACGGGATTACGCTCAGGACTGCAAAATTTATAACAGGCAATTTTATTCCCGTACTCGGCCGGATGTTTACGGATGCGACGGATACGGTCATCAGCGCCTCGCTCCTATTAAAAAACACCGTGGGAATCCTCGGAGTCGGAATTTTGATCTGCATCTCCGCGTTTCCGGCGATCAAAGTGCTCTCGCTCGCTTTTATTTATAAGCTCGCGGCCGCTATTCTGCAGCCGCTCGGAGGCGGGCCCGTCATTACGTGCCTCGGCGTCATCAGCAGAAGCGTACTGTATATTTTCGCGGCGCTCGCCATCGTCTCTCTCATGTTTTTCCTCAGCATCACAGTCATTATTACAGCAGGCAACCTCACCATGATGATGAAATAAAGGAGGCCCATTGGATATGAGCTTTTTAACAGAATGGCTGACAAGCATTATTTTATTTATCTTATTCGCCATCGTCATCGACATGCTGCTGCCCAGCTCCAGTATGCAAAAATACGCAAAGATGGTTGTCAGCCTGCTGTTAATCATTGTCATGCTCAACCCGATATTCAAACTTTTCAAAACAGACCCGGAAATCATCTTCGATTATTTGACAAAACAAGAGCAATCTCAATCCGCTGATATAAAAAATCAAATCAAATCAGAAAAAAAAGAAATACAAGCATCAAACCGCGCATATGTTTTAGAAGAAATGGCTGTCCAACTAAAAAAGAAAGCGGAGGAGATGTTCAGTCATGACGAATACAAAATAGACGACATCCGCCTTACAGCGGAAGAACAGGTTCGTTCAGAAGAAGATGTAAAAACGATCAGCGTGTATATGGCCCCATCTTCTGAAAAAACCGTGCAAACCGTCGCACCGATCGACATCCGCACAGACCGCAAATACGAACCGGAAGGCGCAGCCGACAAAAAAGAGGCTGCAGACATCAAAGAAAAACTTGCGGATATATGGGAAATCGGCAGTGAGAAAATTACGGTTTATATGGAAGGCGGGGAGAAAAACGGCCATGAATAAAAACGGACTATGGACCATACTCAAAAAACAGCTGATGATCGGACAGGCGAAAGACGGAGAAAAACCAAAACTGACAAAATATCATTACTTTCTGTTCGTGTTTGTGCTCGGGGTATCTTTTATGCTGGTCAGCCAGCTGTTCTCTTCACCGGAGAAAACCGGGAAGGACCAAACGGCGCAGACCGTCATGTCCGGCCGAACGGAAGACAAAAGCGGGCAAAAAAGCGCACCCGTTTTTAAGGCATCGAAAGACGGCAGCGCAAAAACCACAATCGATGATTACGAAAGAGACTATGAAAACCAGCTGAAAGAAATCCTTGAAACGATTATCGGCGTGGAGGATGTCTCAATTGTCGTAAATGTAGACGCAACATCTTTGAAAGTGTTTGAGAAAAATAAAACGAAAAAAGACACCACCACTGAAGAAACTGATAAAGAAGGCGGCAAAAGAAGCGTAACCGATCAAACCTCTGAAGAACAAATTGTCATGATTCGAAACGGGGACCAGGAAACCCCGGTCGTCGTCCAGACGAAAAAGCCCGATATCCGCGGTGTACTCGTTGTCGCTCAGGGAGTGGACAACGTTCAAATAAAAAAAACCATCATTGATGCCGTCACAAGGGTGCTTGATGTTCCGAGCTACCGTGTAGCGGTTGCCCCTAAAAAAATCAAGGAGGATTCATAAATCATGCTGAAAAAACAAACGGTTTGGCTTTTAACAATGCTCAGTCTCGTCGTGGTATTAAGTGTTTATTATATTATGTCGCCGGAAAGCAAAAATGCCGTGCAGATGAAAAGCGAAAAAAGCAGCGGAGAAGTCGCCACTGAAAAAACGCCGGCTCCTGAAACGAAAGATAAGAGCGGAAGCGGCACGGAAAAAGAAGACGGCACAAAAGGAACGAAAGATTCTAAAGGCACAAAAGAGGATAAAGAAACATCAGCCGAAGCATCGGACAAAGACGGATCGGTCGCCACAGAAACAGCTGATGAAAACTTATTTACCGCATACCGTATGGAACTTGAAGACGCGAGAAGCAAAGAAAGGGAACAGTTAAACAGCATTGTTTCAAGCGATGATGCGACCGCAAAGGAAAAAAGCGAAGCCTACGATAAAATGACGGCGCTGAGCAATGCTGAAGGGACGGAAAAACAGCTGGAAACGCTGATTAAAACACAAGGCTACAAAGATGCGCTCGTGGATGCTGAAGGAGACAAAATCAACATTACCGTCATGTCTGACAAACATTCAAACGCAAAAGCTTCCGCTATCATTGACCTGGTGGAAAAAGAAATCAAGACGATGAAAGACGTCGCCGTCACGTTTGAACCGACAAAGTAAGAGACCTGAACCGCCCGCACCCGCTGCGGGCTTTTCTGATGTCATTTTAGATCAGTGTTGAATTTACACAAGCGCTCCTGTAAGATAAACATAGTATGTACTTTTAGTAGCAACCCATAAATTTCTATTTTTTATACATAGGAGTGGAAACTGATGTTAAAAATCAACGAAATTCATGAACTGATAAAAAGAATCGATGAATCTTCCATCGACGAATTTGTTTACGAAATTGAAGGCGTAAGCCTCAAACTGAAAAAAAATGAAGCGCCGGCAGTGAATGTAACGGGACAAGCCCAAGCCGTTCCCGCCGCTTACGCACCTGCTCCGCAGGCTGCAAAACCGGAAGCGCGTGAAGCCGCTCCTGCTCAGGAAGCGCCGAAACAAGACGAAAACCTGCACAAAATTACGTCTCCGATGGTCGGAACGTTTTATGCTTCTTCATCGCCGGAAGCCGGCCCTTACGTAAACCAAGGTTCAAAAGTGAGCGAAAATACAGTTGTTTGTATCGTAGAAGCAATGAAACTCTTTAACGAGATTGAAGCCGAAGTAAAAGGAGAAATCGTTGAAGTGTTAGTTGAAAACGGCCAGCTGGTCGAATACGGACAACCTCTATTTCTTGTAAAAGCTGAGTAAGGAGACCTGCTATTATGATTAAAAAGCTATTGATCGCCAACCGAGGAGAAATCGCCGTCAGAATCATCCGGGCCTGCAAAGAGCTGGGCATTGAAACTGTAGCCGTTTATTCTGAGGCAGATAAAGACGCCCTGCATGTCCAAATGGCCGATGAGGCTTTTTGTATCGGGCCGAAAACATCAAAAGAAAGCTATTTAAATGTAACGAACATCGTCAGCGTCGCAAAACTGACCGGCACGGATGCGATTCATCCGGGATACGGGTTTTTAGCTGAAAACGCCGACTTTGCCGAGCTGTGCGAGGAATTAAACGTAACGTTTGTCGGCCCTACGGCTGACGCCATTTCAAAAATGGGAACAAAAGATATCGCGCGCGACACGATGCAGCTGGCGGGCGTGCCGATTGTGCCCGGTTCAAAAGGAATCATAAAAAATACGGAAGAAGCGGTTTCGCTTGCAGGTGAAATTGGGTATCCTGTCATTATAAAAGCCACTGCGGGCGGAGGCGGAAAAGGCATCCGGGTCGCACGCACAGAAGAAGAACTGATCAAAGGCATTGAGATTACCCAGCAGGAAGCCGCTACGGCATTCGGAAATCCGGGTGTGTACATCGAGAAGTACATCGAAGATTTCCGCCATGTTGAAATTCAGGTGCTTGCGGATAATTACGGAAACACGATCCATCTCGGAGAGCGTGACTGTTCTATCCAAAGACGTCTGCAAAAACTTCTTGAAGAGTCACCGTCACCTGCGCTTGATTCTGAAATCAGGGAGCAGATGGGCGAAGCAGCGGTAAAAGCAGCGAAGGCCGTCGGTTACACGGGAGCCGGCACAGTAGAATTCATCTATGACTACAGAGAACAGCGCTACTACTTCATGGAAATGAACACGCGTATTCAAGTAGAGCACCCTGTCACAGAAATGGTGACGGGAACGGATCTGATCAAAGAACAGATCAAAGTGGCATCCGGACAGGAGCTCTCGCTCAGACAGGAAGACGTTGAATTTAACGGCTGGGCGATTGAATGCCGCATCAACGCTGAAAATCCTGCGAAAAACTTCATGCCTTCACCCGGTAAAATTAACATGTACCTGCCGCCGGGCGGACTTGGCGTACGCGTGGATTCAGCCGCATATCCCGGCTATTCGATCCCGCCGTACTATGACAGTATGATTGCTAAAGTCATCACATACGGAACAACGCGTGATGAGGCAGTCGCACGGATGAAACGCGCGCTGAGCGAATTCGTGATTGAAGGTATTGAAACGACGATTCCGTTCCATTTGAAACTGCTTGAACACGAAACATTTGTCAGCGGAGAGTTTAATACAAAGTTTTTAGAAACATATGATGTAATGGGCTCATAATTTTTGCGGGAGGTGAATTGAATGGAAGACAACAGTGTGCTTAAAATGGATCATGATGAGGCTCATTTAGGCAAGGTTGAAATTGCTCCTGAGGTCATTGAAGTCATTGCCGGCATCGCCGCTTCCGAAGTTGAAGGAGTTGCTGAAATGCGCGGCAATTTCGCCACGGGCGTCGTAGAACGCTTCGGCAAAATCAATCACGGCAAAGGCGTAAAGGTCGATTTAGCCGATGACGGGATTACCATCGACGTCTATTGCGTCGTTCAATTCGGGATCTCGATCCCGAAAGTGGCGGCAAGCGTTCAGGAGAATATCCGCCAAACCTTATTAAACATGACGTCTCTGACCATTAATGAAATCAATATTCATATCGTCGGCATTCAATTTGACACGAAAGCCCAAGAAGTCGAAATCGACGAAGAAATGTAATGAGCGTATAAAAACCAAGGGGATGGGCAGCCCTTTGGTTTTTTATACGTTTCCCGTCATTTCAGGCATGAAGAAAGCCGGCTTACAAACGGCAGCCGAGTTTCTTCATGCTGTGAAATCCGAATGAAATTAATACGGTTTGTGAAAATATTCGGCATTAGGGTGAAAAAACCTAAATTTCGACATGCGATTGAGAAAAAAATATGTTATGATCTCTTTAAGCTTAACGACAAGCGGATAAAGCGGATCTGAAGGAGAAAGAAAATGAAAAGAAGAACAGCTAGAGAAAAAGCTTTGCAGGCACTTTTTCAGATTGATGTCAGCGATATTGCACCGAACGATGCCATTGAGCACGCGCTTGATGGTGAAAAAACAGATGCCTTCTTTGAACAGCTGGTGTACGGAGTGATCGAACATCAGGTTCAGCTTGATGAAATGATTTCCGGCCATCTCGTCAATTGGAAGCTTGACCGGATTGCAAACGTAGACCGCGCGATCCTGCGTCTGGCGGTGTATGAAATGGTTTATTCTGACGACATTCCTGCTAACGTGTCATTAAACGAAGCAATCGAGCTGGCAAAACGGTTCGGCGACGATAAAGCTGCAAAATTCGTAAACGGGGTTCTTTCTAACATTAAAACTGATATCGAATCATAGGAGGAAAGAAAATGACTGCAACAATCATCGACGGAAAAGAAACGGCTAAAGAAAAACGCGAACAATTGGCAAAAGAAGTAGAAGAGCTGAAAGCACAAGGCGTAGTGCCTGGCTTGGCGGTCATTTTAATCGGAGACGATCCCGCTTCTGTTTCATATGTGACAGGCAAGAAAAAAGCCGCTGAAACAATGGGAATGAAATTTAAGCTTGACCGCTTTGACTCAAGCTTAACCGAGGCGGAGCTTTTAACAGTGATTGATCAGTATAATCAAAATCCGGAATTCCACGGCATTCTCGTCCAGCTGCCGCTCCCGGATCATATTTCTGAAAAAGCCGTAATCGAGCGGATCTCCCCTGATAAGGATGTTGACGGTTTCCACCCTCTCAACGTCGGGAAAATGCTGCTTGGCGAAGATACATTTCTTCCATGCACGCCGCACGGAATTGTCGAGTTACTGAAAAAGACGAACGTAGATCTTTCCGGCAAAGAAGTTGTTGTAGTCGGACGAAGCAATATTGTCGGTAAACCGGTCGGCCAGCTGCTGCTGAACGAAAACGCGACCGTCACATATTGCCATTCCCGCACGAAAAATATGTCTGAGCATACGAAAAAAGCAGATATTCTTGTGGTAGCGGTCGGTAAAGCGAACTTCATCAAAGCCGATCAAATCAAAGAGGGCGCCATTGTCATTGATGTCGGCGTCAACCGTCTCGAAAGCGGAAAACTCTGCGGAGACGTTCAGTTTGATGAAGCGAAAGAAAAAGCATCTTTCATTACGCCGGTGCCGGGCGGAGTAGGTCCGATGACCATCACAATGCTTGCGCATAATACTGTTAAATCTGCCAGACGTACGTTATCATAGATAACCGGAGACAGTCACAAAAAGTGTGACAATGAGCACGATACCCGCTTCTTAAGGCTCCTTTCAGCCAGAGCGGGTTTTCTTAGTTTAGGGCAAAAAGCCTTTATGAAAGGAGTGCAGGATGTGAGTGAAGCGGCATATGTCACGGTTTCCGCGCTGACCAAATACATTAAACGAAAATTCGATGTGGACCCTCATCTTGAAGACATTTGGATTAAGGGTGAGCTCTCCAATGTTAAAATCCATACGAGAGGCCACATTTATTTTACATTAAAAGATGAGCATGCCCGCATGCAGGCCGTCATGTTTCAGAGGCAAAGTTCGAGGCTTGCGTTTAAGCCCGAAGACGGAATGAAGGTCATCGTAAGAGGCGGCATCTCCGTCTATGAACCGAGCGGAAGCTATCAGCTGTACGCGAAAGAAATGCAGCCGGACGGTGTGGGGGCGCTCTACTTAGCATATGAAGAATTAAAGAAAAAACTTGCCGGCGAAGGGTTGTTTGATGACCGGCATAAGCAGGCCATCCCCGCTTTTCCGGCTACGATCGGGGTCGTCACGTCACCGACGGGAGCAGCCGTCAGAGACGTCATTACCACACTCAAAAGAAGATACCCCCTTGTGAAAGTCATTGTGCTTCCCGCGCTCGTTCAAGGTGAAAATGCCAGCAGATCGATTGTGAAGCGCATTGAAGAAGCCAATGCACAAAAAATGTGTGACGTCCTGATCGTCGGAAGGGGAGGGGGCTCGATCGAAGAATTGTGGGCATTTAACGAAGAAATCGTGGCCCGGGCGATTTTTGCTTCCGCCATTCCGATTATATCAGCCGTCGGACATGAAACCGATTTTACAATCAGTGATTTCGTCGCGGATATCCGGGCGGCAACGCCGACAGGAGCGGCAGAAATCGCCGTTCCCCACACGACGGACTTAATGGAACGGACAAAAACGGCGGAAGTCCGCCTGACAAGAGCGATGCAGCAGCATATCAGCAAGAAAAAAGAACGGGTTCAATCGCTCCAGTCATCCTACGCGTTCCGTTTTCCGAAACGATTGTACACCCAAAAAGAACAGCAGTTTGACCTTTTGTATCAGCAGTTCCAATCACAGCTCACAGGGCTTACGGACAGGAAACAAAGGCAGCTGGAACGGAATACGTACAGATTAACGGCGCTCCACCCTGAAACCCAGCTGAAACAGGCGAAAAAACGGTACGAGGAGCGCTCAAATCAGCTCGCCCGAAGCATGAATGTCCAGCTGAAGCAGCTTCATTCGCAGTTTCAGACGGTTCTTGGTAAACTGAATGCATTAAGTCCCCTTCAGGTGATGGAGAGAGGATACAGTCTGGCCTATAAAGACAAAGAGCTGATCAAAAGCGTTGATCAAGTGGAACAAAATGATACGCTTGAAGTAAAGATGACAGACGGCGTTCTGACGTGTGAAGTATTGCAAAAGAGAGGCGAACGATAATGACAGAAACCAAAAAAAGTGAAGAGCTGACATTTGAAGAGGCGATGAAAGGCCTTGAAGGCATTGTGGCAAAGCTTGAAGAAGGAGACGTGCCGCTGGAGCAGGCGATTAATTATTTTCAGGAAGGGATGGCCCTTTCAAAAATGTGCCATGAAAAGCTTCAGCATGTCGAAAAGCAAATGGACTTTATTTTAAAAGATAACGGCGAACTTGCACCTTTCAGCGTTCAGGAGGAAGACGAAGGTGACAAATAAACTGGACGCATTTTTAGCATCGCGCAAACAACTGATTGAACAGCAGCTTTCTTTGTATACAGAACGGCTTGCGATGCCGGAAACCCTCAAAAAATCTATGCTGTATTCTTTGGAAGCGGGCGGAAAGAGGCTGCGCCCCCTCGTCGTCTTAGCCGTTCTGAATGCTTACGGAAAAGATGAAAAAGACGGGATTCCGGTCGGGTGCGCTGTCGAAATGATTCATACGTATTCTTTAATCCATGATGATCTTCCTTGCATGGACGATGATGATCTGCGCCGGGGAAAGCCCACAAACCATAAAGTCTTCGGAGAAGCGGCGGCCGTATTGGCCGGAGACGGGCTTCTGACAGAAAGCTTTAAATTGATCACATCTCACGTGTCTGAGGCGGTTTCAGCAGAAAAACGCCTCCGTCTCGTCGATGAGCTGATTAGTGCGGCAGGAACGGAAGGAATGGTCGGCGGGCAGGCTGCCGACATGGAAGCGGAACAAAAGCGGATAACGCTTGAGGAGCTGGAATCCATCCACGAGCGGAAAACGGCCAAGCTCCTCGGTTTTTCCGTGACGGCGGGCGCCATTTTGGCAGATGCACCGGAGGATGAAGTCGAAAAGCTCCGTTTGTTCAGCAGCCATATCGGCATCGGATTTCAAATCAGAGACGACATCCTTGATATTGAAGGGCATGAGGAGAGGATCGGCAAACCGGTCGGCTCAGACACGTCGAACGAAAAATCAACGTATCCGTCGCTTTTAACGCTTGAAGGCGCGAAAGAAAAGCTTGCGTATCATATCAGCGAGGCGAAACAGATTATCAGCGGCCTTTCTCTTCAGAAAGAATTGCTGCATGACCTCTGTGATTTAATCGCGGCGAGAGATCATTAAAAACGGTCCTGATTTGAAGGGGCTGCCGCTCCTATGGTAAAATGTAAGCAGTTTCGATGAAAATACAAAGGGAGTCTTTTTCTTTTTTCAAAAAGACACTGTTTAATTTGCAGAAATTCATGCTGAAAGTGAGTTGATCCGCTTTGGATCTTTTATCAATACAGGACCCGTCATTTCTTAAAAAGATGTCAATTGAAGAGCTGGAAGAGCTGAGTGAGGAGATCCGCAATTTCCTCATCACATCGCTGTCTGCCTCTGGCGGCCATATCGGGCCGAACCTCGGGGTTGTCGAGCTGACAATTGCGCTTCACAAAGAATTTGACAGTCCGAAAGATAAATTTTTATGGGATGTCGGACATCAGTCCTATGTTCATAAACTGTTAACCGGACGCGGCAAGGAGTTTGAAACCTTGCGCCAATATAAAGGGCTTTGCGGTTTCCCGAAACGCAGCGAAAGCGAACATGACGTATGGGAAACAGGCCACAGCTCAACCTCGCTCTCAGGCGCGATGGGAATGGCTGCCGCCCGTGATATTAAAGGATCGAAGGAATATATCATCCCGATTATCGGAGACGGCGCTTTAACCGGAGGAATGGCGCTTGAAGCGCTGAACCATATCGGTGATGAGAAAAAAGACATGATCGTCATCCTGAATGATAATGAGATGAGTATTGCGCCGAATGTCGGGGCGATTCATTCTATGCTGGGACGGCTTCGGACTGCCGGCAAATATCAATGGGTAAAAGACGAGCTTGAATATTTATTTAAGCGCATCCCGGCCGTCGGCGGAAAATTGGCCGCCACAGCGGAACGGATAAAAGACAGTTTGAAATATATGCTTGTGTCAGGCATGTTTTTTGAAGAGCTGGGCTTTACGTATTTAGGCCCGGTTGACGGTCATTCCTACCACGAACTGTTTGAAAACCTGCAATACGCCAAAAAAACGAAAGGCCCTGTCCTGTTACATGTCATTACGAAAAAGGGCAAAGGCTATAAACCGGCTGAGACCGACACAATCGGCACATGGCACGGAACGGGTCCGTATAAAATCAATACGGGTGATTTCGTCAAGCCGAAAGCCGCGGCGCCTTCATGGAGCGGACTTGTCAGCGGCACCGTGCAGGAGCTGGCGCGCGAGGATGACAGAATTGTCGCGATTACACCGGCCATGCCGGTCGGCTCTAAACTGGAAGGGTTTGCGAAAGAATTCCCTGAACGCATGTTTGATGTCGGAATCGCAGAACAGCATGCGGCGACGATGGCGGCTGGAATGGCGCTCCAAGGCATGAAGCCGTTTCTTGCGATTTATTCGACCTTTTTGCAGCGGGCGTACGATCAGGTCGTCCATGACATCTGCCGTCAAAACGCGAATGTATTTATCGGCATTGACCGCGCCGGTTTGGTCGGCGCTGACGGGGAGACGCATCAAGGCGTCTTTGACATCGCCTTTTTGCGGCATATACCAAATCTCGTTTTAATGATGCCGAAGGATGAAAATGAAGGCCGCCATATGGTCAATACAGCCCTTAATTATGAGGAAGGTCCGATCGCGATGCGCTTCCCGCGCGGAAACGGACTCGGCGTAAAGATGGATAAAGAGCTGAAAACCATTCCGATCGGAACATGGGAAGTGCTCCGTCCCGGAAAAGACGCGGTCATTTTAACATTCGGTACGACCATTGAAATGGCGCTGGAAGCGGCTGAAGAACTGCAAAAAGAAGGCCTGTCCGTGCGTGTCGTGAATGCGCGGTTCATAAAACCGATTGATAAACAAATGATGAAGGCCATTCTTAATGAAGGTCTGCCGATTTTAACGATAGAAGAAGCCGTGCTTGAAGGCGGATTCGGCAGCACGATTCTCGAATTCGCTCATGACCTCGGCATGTATCATACACCGATTGACAGAATGGGCATCCCAGACCGGTTTATTGAACACGGCAGCGTAACCGCCCTGCTTGAAGAAATCGGTCTCACGAAGGCTGAGGTTATGAACCGGATCAAACTGCTGATGCCGCCGAAGACACATAAAGGAATTGGATCATGACAGCAAAAAAAGAACGATTAGATGTACTTCTTGTAGAAAAAGGCCTTGCGGAAACGCGGGAAAAAGCGAAACGCGCCATTATGGCGGGCATCGTATACTCAAATGAAAACCGATTGGACAAACCGGGTGAAAAAATCGCCCGGGATCTTCCGTTAACGGTAAAAGGAAACCCTCTTAAATACGTCAGCAGAGGCGGATTAAAGCTTGAAAAAGCCCTGGAAGTGTTTCCCGTCTCGGTAAAAGGCAAAACGATGATTGACATCGGCTCGTCTACAGGGGGATTCACGGATTGCGCCCTTCAAAACGGAGCCGAGCGGTCTTACGCAGTGGATGTCGGCTATAATCAGCTTGCTTGGAAGCTCAGACAGGACGAGAGGGTCGTCGTCATGGAACGGACGAATTTCCGCTATTCCGAGCCTTCCGATTTCACAGAGGGTTTGCCGGAATTTGCGACAATCGATGTTTCTTTCATCTCACTCCGCCTCATTCTGCCGGTTTTAAAAACGCTGCTTGTACCGGGGAGCGATTGTATCGCACTGGTAAAGCCGCAATTTGAAGCCGGACGGGAATCCGTCGGAAAAAAAGGCATTGTCAGAGATCCAGGCGTTCATACTGACGTTCTCCGCCGCATGAATCAATTTGCCGCTTCTGAAGGATATACAGTGAAAGGACTATCCTTCTCACCGATTACAGGGGGAGACGGCAATATTGAGTTTTTGCTTCATTTGGAATGGGGCGGAGAAGACGGAAACGGCGCTGAACTGCCGGGAGAAGACATTCTCCGTACCGTCCGCGAAGCACATGAAACATTAAAAGCCAAAAAGACAGATGTACCGGAATAATAGGGGGCTATTATTCCTTTTTTCTGCCATCATGTACTTTTTATCAAGAAGCGGTTAACATAATGACAAGAACAGCTTGAAAACAGAGGTGCTTACATGACAAAAGGCCAAAGGCATATAAAAATCAGAGAGCTTATTACAAGCCATGAGATTGAAACACAGGATGACTTAGTTGACATGCTGAGAGAAGAAGGGTATAAGGTAACCCAGGCGACTGTTTCCAGAGACATTAAAGAGCTGCATCTCGTAAAGGTGCCGACGAACAACGGCTCCTACAAATACAGCCTGCCGGCGGATCAGCGGTTCAATCCGCTGTCAAAACTGAAGCGTTCATTAATGGATGCGTTCGTAAAAATTGACTCAGCAAGCCATATGATCGTATTAAAAACGATGCCGGGGAATGCTCAGGCAATCGGCGCTCTGATGGATAATCTCGAATGGGAAGAAATCATGGGCACGATCTGCGGAGATGACACAATTTTAATCATCTGCAGGACGCCTGAAGATACGGAAGGCGTACAAAGCCGTCTTTTGGAGCTGCTGTAGCGTAATTATCAGATAAAAGGTGGAATGCTGTTTGTTAGCTGAACTATCAATAAAAAACTTTGCCATTATAGAGGAACTGACGATTTCGTTTGAGCGGGGGCTCACCGTCCTGACGGGAGAAACAGGGGCCGGCAAGTCAATTATTATAGACGCCGTTTCCCTATTAGTCGGCGGCCGCGGCTCGTCTGAATTTGTCCGTTACGGTGAAACAAAGGCCGAGCTTGAAGGACTGTTTCTTTTGGACAGCGGTCATCCCGTTTTTGAAGTATGCCGTGAGCAGGGAATAGACGCATCTGACGACATGATTGTCATGAGAAGGGACATTAATGCCGGAGGAAAAAGCGTCTGCCGTGTCAACGGAAAATTAGTGACGATTGCGGCTTTAAGGGAGATCGGCAGACTTTTATTAGATATTCACGGACAGCATGATAACCAGCTGTTAATGGAGGACGATAAACACTTAGAGCTGTTGGACAGGTTTGCGGGCGCTGAGGCCGAATCCGCGCTTCAGGCTTACCATGAAGGCTATGAGCGTTATATGAAGCTGCTCAAAAAAGTGAAGAAGCTGTCAGAAAGCGAGCAGGAAATGGCGCATCGGTTAGACCTGATTCAATTTCAGCTTGAAGAAATCGAGTCGGCGAAGCTTGAATTGAATGAAGACGAGCTTCTTCAGGAAGAGCGGAAGCAGATATCCAACTTTGAAAAAATTTATGAATCATTGCAAAACGCCTATAATGCGCTCCGCAGCGAGCAGGGGGGGCTTGACTGGGTCGGAATGGCCTCTGCCCAGCTTGAAGATATTTCGGATATCAATGAACCGCTGCAAAAGCTGTCAGAAAGTGTGTCAAGTTCCTATTATCTGCTGGAGGATGCCACCTTTCAGATGCGCAATCTGTTAGATGATCTGGAATATGACCCGGAACGGCTGAATTTTATTGAAACCCGTTTAAATGAGATCAAACAGCTGAAGCGCAAATACGGAGCGACGGTAGAAGACATTTTGGAATACGGCTCCAAAATAGAAGAGGAAATCGATCAAATCGAGAACCGCGACAGCCACCTTGAAGCGCTGAAGAAGGAACTGGAGTCGGTCGGCAAAGATGTGGCCGTAGAAGCCGCCAATTTATCAAAAATCAGAAAAGCTTGGGCTAAGAAACTGGCGGAAGCGATTCATCAGGAATTAAAAAGTCTGTATATGGGCAAATCAACGTTTGATACGGAATTTCTCGTGAAAACCGATCCGTCAGCAAGTGAAGCACCGGTTGTCAACGGGCAGCCCGTGCAGCTTACCCAAAAGGGGATTGACCTTGTGAAGTTTTTAATTTCAACAAACACCGGTGAGCCTTTAAAACCGCTGTCAAAGGTCGCGTCCGGAGGCGAGCTTTCACGGGTGATGCTGGCGATGAAGAGTATTTTTTCTTCCCAGCAGGATGTCACCTCCATCATCTTTGACGAAGTGGACACCGGTGTAAGCGGGCGGGTTGCCCAAGCCATCGCGGAAAAAATCCATAAAGTATCGACCGGTTCACAGGTGCTCTGCATTACACACCTGCCGCAGGTTGCCGCCATGGCGGATACGCACCTTCTGATCGCAAAAGAATTCAAAGACGGCCGGACGACAACGCATGTCACGCCGCTTTCCAAACAGGACAAGGTAGCGGAAATCGGCCGCATGATTGCGGGCGTTGAAGTGACCGATCTGACAAAACGGCATGCACAAGAGCTTTTAAAACAGGCCGGACAGGTAAAAACGACAGGATAAGCTGCTGATACAGGCAGCTTATTTTTTTGTTCCATTTCTCTAACAGTGTATCCAATGTTTTTCTTCGTATGCCGGTTATAAATCAAGCGCAGGAAGGCAAAAGTATAGATGTAGCAGAAAAAGAAAGTGGTGTGGGATAGGAGCGAGGAGAGTGAAGGAATGAATGCACGATAACATGAGGAAAGCAATAGGTGTAATTCTCCTTGTTTCTTTACTAAGTGTAGGCTTTTTTAAGCCGTTTAAAGAATATTTACTGATACCGTCAGAAATGAGCGTCTTTGAAAACCAGACACAAGCCGTTCCGGTCAATGCATCAATAAGCGCTGAAAAGGGCGAATTATCAGAAGCCTTTACGCTGAAAGAAGAGCACGGCCATGCAAACATAACAGGGCAAACACAAGGCCGGTCAGAAGTAGTATATGATCTTGCCGGATTTCCCATTAAAAAAACGAAAGTGCGTGTCCTTCCAGAATTGAAGGTCATTCCGGGCGGACAGTCCATCGGTGTAAAACTGCATTCAGTCGGTGTTTTGGTGGTCGGTTTTCACCAGGTGATGACAAAGGATGGGAAAAAGTCTCCGGGAGAACAAGCGGGAATTGAATCTGGCGACATCATTATTAAAATGAACGGACATAAAATTGAAAAAATGAGCGACATCGCCCCGTTTATTCAAAAAGCGGGCAAAACCGGTGAATCTTTGGATTTATTGGTGAAACGCGATAAGCAAAAAATCAAAACAAAGCTGATTCCGACAAAGGACGAAGCCGAGGGGAAATATCGAATCGGCCTTTATATCCGCGATTCGGCAGCCGGCATCGGCACCATGACATTTTTTGAACCGAAAACAAAAAAATACGGCGCATTGGGCCACGTCATCTCTGATATGGATACAAAAAAACCGATTGTTGTAGAAGACGGAGAAATCGTCCGTTCAACTGTAACATCGATTGAAAAAGGAAAAGGCGGCAATCCCGGCGAAAAACTGGCAAGGTTTTCGTCAGAACGGAAAACGATCGGCGATATTAACCGCAACAGCCCGTTCGGCATTTTCGGGACATTGCATCAGCCGATTAAAAACAACATTTCCGACAAAGCGCTTCCGATTGCTTTGTCAAATGAAGTAAAAAAAGGACCTGCGCAAATGCTGACGGTTATTGAAAACGATAAAGTAGAGAAATTTGATATTGAAATCGTCAGCACCACGCCGCAAAAATTCCCGGCGACAAAGGGAATGGTGTTGAAAGTGACAGATCCGAAACTGCTGAAAAGAACCGGCGGAATCGTTCAGGGGATGAGCGGAAGCCCGATCATCCAGAACGGAAAGGTCGTCGGAGCCGTAACCCACGTATTTGTCAATGATCCGACAAGCGGCTACGGCGTTCATATCGAATGGATGCTGTCTGAAGCGGGTGTTAATGTTTACGGGAAAGACAAAGCAAGCTGACTGCCGGATGATCCGGCAGTTTTTTTATGTGATGCGTTCTTCACTTCTTTCCTGGATTCATGTAAAATAAGACATGAAGATTTTTCGACAAATTCACGTTTCCTGATTTGTCAAACTTAATTTTTAGTCGAAAAACCTAGAAAATGCTAGAAAAACAAAGATATACCACTATTATTGGTAAATATGGATTTTTTAAAAGGGGAAGTAGTGGTTTTGTCGAATGTAACATGTAGCAGTCAAATGGGTTGCGTCCTGTTAATACATTGGGGGAGGAAGAAACGTGGAGAAAATTAAAGTTTGTGTTGCTGATGATAATCGAGAGCTTGTAAGCCTGTTGAGTGAATATATAGAGGGACAGGATGATATGGAAGTGATCGGCGTTGCTTATAACGGACAAGAATGTCTTTCTTTGTTTAAAGATAAGAATCCCGATGTGCTCGTTTTAGACATTATCATGCCGCATCTGGACGGACTTGCGGTTTTGGAGCGTCTGCGGGAATCAGAGCTCGAGAAGCAGCCGAACGTCATCATGCTGACGGCATTCGGTCAGGAAGACGTTACGAAAAAAGCCGTCGATTTAGGCGCGTCCTATTTCATCCTGAAGCCGTTTGATATGGAAAACCTTGTCGGCCATATCCGCCAGGTAAGCGGAAATGTCAGCAGTGTCACACACCGTGCGCCGTCCGCGCAAAGCAGCATTATCCGCAGCCAGCCGGAGCCGAAGCGGAAAAATCTCGATGCCAGCATTACAAGCATTATCCATGAGATCGGTGTGCCTGCCCATATCAAAGGCTATCTTTATTTGCGGGAAGCCATTTCCATGGTGTATAACGATATTGAACTCCTCGGCAGCATCACAAAAGTCCTTTATCCCGACATCGCCAAAAAATTCAACACGACCGCAAGCCGTGTAGAACGGGCCATCCGCCACGCCATTGAAGTCGCATGGAGCAGGGGAAATATTGATTCCATTTCTTCACTGTTCGGATATACGGTAAGCATGACAAAAGCAAAACCAACCAATTCAGAATTCATCGCGATGGTTGCTGACAAGCTGAGATTGGAGCATAAAGCTTCGTAACAAAGCTTTTGGCTAAATGTCTTTTTCGCGCCTTCTTTTCCGTGCATGAACGCGGAAGAGAAGGCGTTTTGAAATTTTGCTGACGAAAACAATGGGAATCACCCACGCCGGTACTTGTTTTATACATAAATGCGGGGTTTATGCCGTCTACACGTATAATACCGGAGCTGATATTTTAATGATTTTGCCGTCTCTGAAATAAAAGCGGGGGACGCGGCGGCTTAACACAGATAAGACTTCGTAGCTGATCGTACCGAGCATTTCGGCAATTTCATCAACGGAAATCTCGGCTCCTTGTTGTTTACCGTAGATGACGACTTCTTCTCCTTGTTTGCCCTCATTCTCACCTAAACTGACCATGATCATATCCATTGTCACTCTCCCCGCCACCGGCACTCGTCTGCCGCGGTGAAGAATAAACCCGCGGTTGGACAGGGCGCGGGAGTAACCGTCAGCATAGCCGATCGGAATCGTCGCGATGATTTCACCCGGTTCGGCGATATATGTGGCGCCATAACTGACGGTCCGGGGATCTGTCACCATAGCTTTCACATAAGCGATACGCGCCTTTAAACTTAGTGCGGGTGTGAGATCCACGAGGTTCAGTTCCTTTATCGAGGCGGACGGATATAAACCATATAACCCAATGCCTAAACGGATCATGTCGGCGCTGAATTCCGGGAAGGCGATAGCGGCGGCTGTATTGCACATATGCACGGTAGGCAGCGTAATGTCTTGATTTTTTAAAAAGCTGAGAAAGCTGATAAACTTTTCGTGCTGCAGCATCGTCAGCTCAGTGTCCGGTTCATCCGCTGTTGAAAAATGTGTAAAGATGCCATCCCATGATAGGTATGTACTCGACTTGAGCGCTTTCACCACTGCTAAAAGTTCTTCTTCCGTACGCACACCCAGCCGGCCCATTCCGGTATCCACATTGATATGAATGGACAGCCGTTTCGAATCTGCTTCTTTTTCCAATATCCGATTCGCTTTTTTGATCCAGCTGACCTGAAACGCTGATAATGTTATGTTCCAAACGGCAGATTTTTTCACACAGCTGAGAGCTGTGAAGCCGAGCACAAGAATAGGTGCCGTAATTCCCGCTCTCCGTAACACAATTCCCTCTTCGACGCTGGCGACAGCGAGCTCGCTCGCCCCGCTTTCCAGTGCCTGCCGCGCTACTTCCACAGACCCGTGGCCATAAGCGTTCGCTTTTACGACGGCCATAATTTTAGACGTATTCGGAATATGGCGGCGGATCGCCCGTACATTCTTTTTTATCGCATCAAGGTCAACTTCAATCCAAACTTCCCGGCAAAGTTTTTTCATCACGATTCCTTCTTTCCTTAATGAGTTTCAGTACTCATGCTTTCAATCTGCATTCTATTCATCTTGAACTGAAATCATTCAAAACAAGGGAAGGTGATCGCTGATGTTTAAAAATCAAGGTTTCAGGAAATCAGTGCGCCTGCTTTATTTATGCTGAAAGGGCTGCATGGCAGCCCTTAAATTGACTTTACAATATTCTGATCTGAAAATTGATGTTCAAACATTTTGGTGTGGCTCACAGCATTGTTTTGAATGACAATGCCGATATTTCCCCCTCCGGCACCGAAAACGGTTTTTGATGCAGTCAGCGGACTGATGGATATGGCGCCGCCAACATTGACAACTCCGTTTCCTGATACGTTGTTTATCGTAATCGGGCAACCGCTCATTCTATTTTTTCTCCTTTCTCTCGCAGTCTACTAACTATATGTACGCTGTGATATGGAAGAAGATTAAACAAAACGGCAAAAAGAATCCGGCTGCTGCCAGCCGGAAAGGGAGGGAAATGGGGATGTCATAGTGTTTTCGTTACATTTTGATCAGAGTATTGAGAGCTTGAAGATTGAGATGTACTGGATTGATTCATTTGCAGGACCAACCCTGTATTTCCCCCTCCTGAGCCGTAGACGGTTTTTGATACGGTTAAAGGACTTATCGAAAACGCACCGCCGACATTGACAACCCCGTTTCCGGAAAGACTGTTAATCGTAATAGGAAAACCAGCCATCATATACGGTCTCCTTTCTATTATTCTATTTACTATATGTACGCTGTGTGTTAGAAATAGGAGTAAACAAAGCGGTAAAAACTTGTGAATCAAAAAAACTGCCGAACATCCGGCAGTTTTTTTAGTCTACTTTTCAAACGGCACCCAGCCGCCTGTATTCTGAATCATTTCCCATAACGGTTCAGGAAGTCGGTATTTCTCAATTTCAGATGCTTGAATGGCTTTTTCGATTTCCTGTTCGCGGCCTTCTTTGACCAGCACCGCCCATTCGGGGTTAATCAAAATGACACGTCCCAGAGCCACCAGCGGAATTCCGCTTTCTAATACGGCAAGCGCTTCGTCCGCGGTATAGATGGAACCGACGGCCATCAGCGGCACTTTATGGCCGACGCGTTCGTTTAATAAATCCATCCGGGTCCGTGAAGTATCCGCCCCGCGGCGGGCTTTGGAATTGACATCCATCAGTGAAATATGCAGATAATCCAAGTTCTCTTCCGCAAGCGCGTCGGCGAGCATGAATGTTTCTTTCATTGTAAGCCCCGGTGTTTCCGGCTCTTCCGGTGACAGGCGGTAGCCGAGAACGAATGGATTTTCAGCGTGTGTATCAATTGCCTGTTTGACAGCGTCAACGACTGCAAGCGGGAACGCAAGGCGCTTTTCATCGCTTCCGCCCCAGCGGTCTGTGCGCCGGTTGGTTTTCGGTGAATAAAATTGGTGAATCAGGTACCCGTTTGCCCCGTGAATTTCAACACCGTCAAAGCCGGCTTCAATCGCTCTGCGTGTCGCTTCGCCGAATGCTTTCACGATGTGCTCAATTTCTTGTTCGGTGAGAGCCCGGGACGTTTGTCTCCCGTCTTCTTCTGAGCCGCTCGGACTGACGACGTCGTTGTTTGGCACGAGTTCAGGAGGGCATTCCAATCCACCGTGGTGAATCTGCACAACGGCTTTCGCTCCTTGAGACTGGATCGCCTGAGCGAGTTTTTTCAAGCCGGGAATGTGAGAATCATCATAGATGCCGGGCTGGCCTGGAAACGCTTTGCCGTCCGGCGTTACGTTTGCACATGCCGTAATGACCATGCCCATTTCTTTTGAACGGGGAGTAATGTAGCTTAATTCACGGTCGGAAATCGTTCCGTCATCATTTGATGAATAGTGTGTCATGGGTGCGACTGAAATACGGTTTGGTATGGTGACGCCGCTTTCGAACGTAAAAGGTTCAAACAGCGGTTTATAAGTTTGCTTCATCATTTCGCCTTCTTCCTTAGGAGTTTAACTCGTCCGTATTCTAGCTTATGTTTTAATTGTGTGCAATTATTTTGCTTGTTCTTCTTCCTGAGGTTATGACCGGCTGAACCATTTAAACGAATGAAACGGTTTTCTCCGTTCCTTTTCAGGATCTTTATATCCTCCTGAAATTTGATGGCCGATCGAGCTGAATATGACAGCGGCGGCGAAGAGGAGAATGATTTTTTTCATATGCATATCTTCTTTCTTATCTTTTACAAGGTTATTTATAAGCATACGCTTGTGCGAAAAAACCGTCAATTTGTTTTTATTTATTCTTTTTTCCACTTTCCTGCGGCGAATATCGTTCCGATCTGAATCACAACACTTAACAGAGCGCACACTGCCACAACTGTGTTGCTGTCCATAGAAGACACCCTCCTTTTTGTTAGGTTGATGTATCATATGACAGCTGTCTCTGTTTTGACAAAACCGTAATGCGGTGTTTCATATTTTTCAACACAAAAAGGGCGCTTTTTTAAGCGCCTTTACTTTTTTTTCAGCCGGTTCAAAGCGATTTGAACAGCGATGGCGTCATCCAGGTAGCCGATCGGAAACATGTAATCCGGAATGACGTCGGTCGCTAAAATATAATACAGCAGCGCGCTCCCGAGAATCGCGCGGTCTTCAGCCGGTGTTGATTCATCCATATACTGGTGATGCATGTTTTTCAAATGATCAATAAAAGGGCCGACGCTTTCTTCATTGTCCATTTTCTTTTGAAACTCATCGCAAATCAGGCGATGGCCCTGCTGGGTTTTGGCATATTGTTCATATCTGGTCAGTTCGCGTTCAATTTGCTCCCGAGAAAAAGGCTGATCAAACATCTCGGCCATATTCAGCATATCCTGAATCGCGTGCATCGGGTCTTGCGGCGCAGCTTCTTTTTCATGGCCGATGTCTATGCCTGACGCCTCAAGCAATTCCTCCAGCGGGGTGCGGAGATGTTTTGAAAATTCCTGAAGATGCTTTAAATTGGCCTTCTGCTTGCCGTTTATAATCCGGGAGATGGTGGCCGTATCAATGTTTGTTAAGGCGCCGAGTTTTCTCATGGAGAGCGAGTGCTTATCAAGCAGTGATTTTAAAAGGGGCCCCAGTGTCTTATTTTTATTTTCTGTCAAGGGTGTCACCTCGTTTCCGCCGGAATGATGATCATTAATCAATAATTTTTGCAGAAAAGGTACCTTTTCTGTGCGGCTGAATAGGATAGTGTAGATTCAACGGCACAACATGTTGAAAAGAAATCAAAGAATGGAGAGAAACGAACATGGCTTGGTTATTGATTTTAGGTTTGGCAGTGTCCTCGAGCATTGATAATTTAGGAGTGGGGATGTCATACGGCATCAGAAAAATCAAAATATCGCATGCGTCGAATATGATGATCGCTTTTATCTGTTTTGTATTCAGTTATCTCGGAATTTATTTCGGCAAATGGATTTCAGCCGTTTTACCGGGCTTTCTTCCTGTATTGCTGGCGGCGTTTATTTTATCTGTCATCGGTATCCGCATCATTCTGCTGGCTGTGCCGAGAAAAACAGCGCGTGTTGGCGCGTCAGGAAAAAAAGGCCGTTTTGCCGGTCTGCTGCAAAATCCGGAGGCAGCGGATGCCGACGGTTCGGGAGAAATCGGTATATTGGAATCCATGGTTCTCGGGGTGGCCGTATCCGCAAATGCGCTGACCAACGGATTAAGCGCGGGGTTGATCGGGCTTTCTCCCGCTGCCATTTCCATCACTGCGGCGGTCGGAAGCTTTTTGACCATATGGGTCGGCTGCTCGCTTGGAAAAAAAGCCGCATCATTGCGCATCGGTTCTTTTCACGTCGGACAGTTCAGCACGGTGCTGAGCGGAGTGATTATTCTCATCATTGCCGCCAATACGCTGCTCTTTTAAGTTGTCCCGTTCATTTTATGAAAAGCTCAAAATAAATATGAATGTTTCTATTCGGGAGAGCGCATGACGCGGCTCTCTTTTTTTTGCCGATCTGATATTTTTTCAAAATGAACAGAAAGTCGTCCGTTTCCGTTAAATTCTGCATATTCGGCCTTCAGACAGAACCTTTTTCATAGACTGATCAGCTTGTTTTCTTTCTAAGTTCAGGTAAACAGCAGGTCAGATAGCCTTCATTCCAAATATGGAAAAGCGCTGGAGGAATGAAGGCTCCCTTTACAAATCGGCCATTCTGTTCAAAGATAAAGCCGAATGAGAAAACGTGAGGTGATCTGTGTGAAGTCTGTCATACTTCTGATCTTCACCGCATGGCTGTTATCAGGCTGCGAGTATACCGCGGAGGCTGATGCGGCGCCGTCATTTACACAGGAAGGAACATTTATAAAAGCGGCCGGAAACGATACAATCGCGGTCGAAATTGACGGAGAAAGGCAAGAGGTGAAGGTGCCTTTCGCCAAGCGGTTTGAATGTCAGTCTCTGCCTGAACATACGGCGGTGCAAATCACCTATAAAAAAGAGAGCAACGGACAATTACGGCTTGAGGAACTGAAAAAAGAAACAGATATGTGAAAACGGGGAGGAAAAAAACGTGGGTTTACTGACAAAAAGCGCTGCTGCCTTCGGTGCCGCTCTGCTTCTGCTTGCGCCGTCTGCTTATGCAGCTGAACCTTTGCAAGGGAAAACCATTTATATCGATGCCGGACATGGCGGAGAAGACAGCGGGGCCGGCGGAAATGGACTGCTTGAGAAAAACATCAATTTAGCGGTGTCAAACAAGGTGATCGCCAAATTGGAGACAGAAGGCGCAAAACCTGTAGCTTCAAGGACTGACGATACTTTTTTACGTTTGGACGAGCGGGTGGCGAAAGCAAGCGCCAGCCAATCCGATTTATTCGTCAGCCTCCATACGAATTCAGCCGTATCAACGGCATCGGGCACGGAAACGTATTTTAATTCGACATATGAAGGCGCAGACAGCGAAAGGCTTGCTTCCGACATCCAGCAGCAGCTTGTCACGTCTTTAGGGATGAAGGACAGAGGCGTAAAAGAAGCTCCTTTTTATGTCATTACATATTCAAAGATGCCGAGTGTGCTGGCTGAATTAGGTTTTATCACAAATCCTCAAGATGCGGACAAGCTAAAAAGCGATAACGGACAAGAGCACGCCGCGGACGCCGTTGTAAACGGAATCGAAACCTATTACAGCGGCCGGTAATTATAAAATATGTGTAAATAGCGCCCTCCTTATGTGCATAACGATTATAATAGAGAAAACCGATGACAAACACCTGAGGTGACACATATGACGAATATTTTTGCCCACCGGGGGGCGTCGGGCGACTGCCCGGAAAATACGATGCCCGCGTTCAAAAAAGCGATTGAGGACGGGGCTGACGGAATTGAACTTGATGTACAGATGACAAAAGACGGCCGGATCGTGGTCATTCACGATGAAACCCTCGACCGCACGACGTCTTTGAAAGGATTTGTGAAAGATACGGCGTATGACAAAATCAGAACCGCCGATGCCGCCGGAAAATGGAAAGATGCTTTTAAAGGTGTCAGAATTCCGCTTTTGTCAGATGTGCTGCGTTTTGCGGAACGTGCTGATTTTCTGATAAACATTGAGCTGAAAAACAGTGTATTCCGTTACGAAGGAATGGAAGAAGAAGTGATTAAAAAAGTCAGATATTACGGACTGGAAAAGCGCGTTATTTTTTCTTCATTTAATCATGAGAGTCTCGCGGTTTGCCACGCCCTGGCGCCTGAAATTGAACGGGCGGTGCTGACAATGGATGTGCTGTACCGGCCTGAACGGTATCTTGCAGCCATTCCCGCTTCGGGTTATCATCCGAAGCTCGGTACGCCGGCGGTGAGCGCTGAAGTGATCAAACATCTTGCAAAACACCAAGCGGCGCTCCGTCCGTTCACCGTCAATCGTCCTGAGGATATGAAGCAGCTGATGAAAGCGGGAGCAGACGCAATTTTTACCGATTATCCAAAGCTGGCTGTTTCTATAAAAGAAGAATGCCGCAGCTGAGAAGACTGTTCAGACAGTCTTCTTTTTTTATGGGCAGGAAAAAGGCGGTGCGATCATAACTCGGTCAGCCGGTTCATATATTGTAACAGGGCGTTTTGTGTAAGCGTTATCTTTTATCTTATTGAAAGTGAGGCAAAATTGTGGGAAAAACGGTTATCGTCAGTGCGGCAAGAACGCCGTTCGGAAAATTCGGCGGCGCATTAAAAGAGGTAAAGGCAGCCGAGCTTGGCGGCATTGCCATAAAAGAAGCAATCAAGCGCGCCGCTATCAGTGAAAGCGAAGCGGAAGGAGCGGTGATGGGAATGGTCGTCCAGGCGGGTGCCGGGCAGATTCCGGCACGGCAGGCTGCAAGATATGCCGGGCTTCCATGGTCCGTTCCGGCTGAAACCATTAATAAGGTCTGTGCATCAGGGCTCAGGGCCGTTACCATCTGTGATCAAATGATCCGGGCGAAAGATGCGGACGTGCTGATTGCAGGCGGAATGGAAAGCATGAGCAACATTCCGTACGCCATTCCGGCCGGCCGCTGGGGTGTGAGGATGGGGGACGGGGTGTTTCAGGATTTAATGGTTCATGACGGGCTGACCTGTGCGTTCGACCAGGTGCATATGGCTGTCCACGGAAGCACTGCGGCCAAAAAGTACGGCATTTCCCGGGATGAACAGGATCATTACGCTCTTTTGAGCCAGAAACGCGCGGCTGAGGCGGCAGAGGCGGGCAAATTGCGTGAAGAAATTGTCCCTGTCACCTGGACCGGCAAAAAAGGCAAACAGCATACTGTTGAAGCGGATGAGGGGCTGCGCCCTGATACAAGCCTTGAGCAGCTCGCAGCGCTCAAGCCAATTTTTACAGCCGACGGAACGGTTACAGCCGGAAACGCTCCAGGTGTAAATGACGGGGCCGGAGCATTTGTGCTGATGTCAGAGGAAAAAGCCGCAAAGCAGCATGTCAGGCCGCTCGCAGCGATACTTGGCTTTGCGTCAGTCGGACTGGAAGCGTCCGAGCTGGCAAGCGCGCCGGGAGAGGCCATCAGCCGGCTCTTGAAAAAAACCGGACTGTCCGTTGACGATATTGATTTGTTTGAAGTAAATGAAGCATTTGCGTCCGTCGTGCTCGTGAGTGAAAAAATAGCCGGGTTCAGCCGGGAAAAAGTGAATGTAAACGGAGGGGCGATTGCGTTCGGCCACCCGATCGGCGCAAGCGGAGCGAGAATCATCATGAGTTTAATATACGAATTAAAGCGTCGCGGAGGAGGTTTAGGCATAGCGGCTATATGCAGCGGAGCGGCTCAAGGAGATGCCGTCCTGCTGGAGGTGTACTGATCAAAGGAGGGAGCGCCGGATGAAGATGAAAACAATCATGGTCGCAGGTGCCGGTCAGATGGGAGCAGGCATCGCTCAGACGGCTGCAGAAGCCGGGTTTGCCGTCAAGTTATACGATTGGGAGCCGGAAACGGTAACAAAAGGTCTTCACCGCATAAAGGCAAACCTGGAGAAAGAGCAGGCAAAAGGACGGAAGTCACGGCAGGAGACAGATGCCGTTTTCAGCCGTATTTCCCCGGCAGAACTCAGAGAAGCGGGAGATGCTGATTTTGTAATTGAAGCCATTGCCGAAAACAAAAAAGCAAAAGCGGAATTGTTTGACACACTAGATAAAATCTGTCCCCCTCATGCCGTATTGGCAAGCAATACGTCTTCTCTTCCCATTACGGAGCTTGCCGCGGCCACAAAAAGGCCTGAAAAAGTAATCGGCATGCATTTTATGAATCCGGTTCCTGTCATGGAGCTTGTCGAAGTCATCAGAGGACTCGCCACATCGGAAGAAACGGCGGACACAGTAAAGAAGCTTGCCGTCCGGATGAATAAAACCCCTGTCGAAGTCAATGACTTCCCGGGCTTTATATCTAATCGCATATTAATGCCGATGATTAACGAAGCCGTTTATTGCCTTTACGAAGGAGCAGCTTCAAAGGAAGCGATTGATGAGGTGATGAAGCTCGGCATGCGGCATCCGATGGGTCCTTTAACATTAGCTGACTTCATCGGTCTGGATACGTGCCTTTCCATTATGGAGGTTCTCTATGCGGGGCTTGGAGATCCGAAATACCGCCCATGCCCTCTGCTCAGAAAATATGTCAGCGCCGGCTGGCTCGGCAAAAAAAGCGGGCGCGGTTTTTATGAGTACGGCAGATGACGTAAAGATCATGAGGGGAGACGGCAGCCATGCATTTTACAGAAGAGCACATCATGATGAGAAAAATGGTGCGTGATTTTGCCCGAAAGGAAATCGCGCCGGTGGTTGAGCTCATGGAATCAACAGATGAATTTCCGGAGCGGCTGATTAAAAAAATGGGCGAAGCGGGATTGATGGGCATTCCCGTCCCGGAAGCTTACGGCGGGGCGGGTGCTGATACAACATCTTACATTTTAGCGATTCATGAAATATCAAAAGTCAGCGCGGCCGTCGGCGTCATTTTGTCCGTCCACACATCGGTAGGGACAATCCCGATTTTGCATTTCGGAACAGAAGCCCAAAAACAAACGTATATTCCGAAGCTGGCAGCAGGCGAATATATTGGGGCATTTGCGCTTACTGAGCCTCAATCCGGATCTGATGCGGGAAGCCTGAAAACAACGGCCGTGCGAAAAGGCGGTTCATATATTCTGAACGGTTCAAAAATCTTTATTACAAACGGCGGAGCGGCAGATCTGTATCTGACATTCGCCATAACCGATCCGGGTAAGGGGAGAAAGGGGATTTCCGCGTTTATCGTTGAAAAAAACACACCCGGTTTTTCTGTCGGAAAAAAAGAAAAAAAGCTCGGATTGTTAGGTTCCAATACTGTCGAATTGCAGTTTGACCAAGCGGAAATTCCGATTGAAAACCGGCTCGGCGAAGAGGGCGAAGGCTTTTCAATCGCCATGAAAAACCTTGACGTCGGACGGATCGGCATAGCGGCTCAGGCGCTCGGGATTATCGAAGCGGCGCTCGGCTGCTCGGTGGAGTACGCCAAAACCCGCAGCCAGTTCGGCAGACCCATCGCTTCGAATCAGGCCGTTTCATTTAAATTATCTGACATGGCGACGAATGCGGAAGCTGCCAAATTATTGGTCTATCATGCTGCTGATCTGTATCAGCGAGGGCTTCCGTGCGGAAAAGAAGCATCTATGGCGAAGCAATTCGCGTCCGATGCGGCGATGAAAGCGGCGGTGGAGGCTGTGCAGATTCACGGCGGCTACGGCTATATGAAAGAATATCCCGCGGAGCGTTTATTTCGGGATGCGAAAGTCACGCAAATCTATGAAGGAACCAATGAGATTCAAAGGCTGATTATTTCTAAGTATCTTCTTCAATAAAAAGTGCGCAAAGGAGCGAAACCATGGAATCTTATTCTCCCGGTTTAGATGGCGTCATTGCGGTGGAAACGGGGATTTCTTTCCTGGATACAAAGCAGGGCAGTATTTTAATCAAAGGCCACGATCTGATTGAGCTTTCTAAAACGGCCGGCTATATGGACATTGTTCATCTCTTATTGGAAGACAGACTTCCTGATGCGAAAGAGAAGGCGGCGCTTGAAGAAGACGTTCGGCGCGGCGGACATCTTCCCGAGGAAATCTTGCACATATGCCGTCTGCTGCCCGAACATACTCACCCGATGGACGGACTGAGGACGGGTTTGTCCGCCCTTGGAGGCTTTGACAAGGACATCGATGACCGTTCATCTTCCGTAAATCAGCACCGCGTACGCGGACTGATAGGCAAAATGCCGAATCTGACGGTCAACAGCTATCGAGTCATCAACGGGCTGGAGCCTTTTGCGCCGGTCGGAACCTTATCATACAGCGCAAACTTTTTATATATGATTACCGGAAAAACGCCGTCATCTTTGGAAGAAGAAATCTTCGACCGGTCGCTTCTTTTATACAGTGAGCATGAATTGCCGAACTCAACGTTTACGGCCCGTGTCATTGCTTCGACGCAATCGGATATTTACGGCGCGCTGACCGGAGCCGTCGCCTCGCTTAAAGGAAATCTTCACGGCGGCGCGAACGAAGCGGTTATGTACATGCTTGAAGAAGCGAAGGATACAGACGGGTTTACACAATTGTTAACTCAAAAACTCGCAAACAAAGAAAAAATCATGGGCTTCGGCCACCGTGTCTACATGAAAAAAATGGACCCGAGGGCGCTCATGATGAAAGAAGCGTTAAAAAAGCTGTCTGATCTTTCAGGTGATTTCCGTCTTTATAATATGTGTGAAGCTGGCGAAACCGTCATGAGGGAGAAAAAAGGCCTTTATCCGAATTTAGATTACTACGCAGCGCCGGTCTATTACATGCTCGGCATCCCGATCCCGCTGTACACGCCTATATTCTTCAGTGCACGGACGGTCGGACTGTGCGCCCACGTTATTGAACAGCACAGCCGAAACCGGCTTTTCCGCCCGCGTGTCCGCTACACCGGAGCGCGCCTGTAAACAGATGAGAAAGGAAGATGAAAACATGACAGAACCCCGCCGAATGGACGCTGTAATCGAAGAGATTTCTGACTACGTGCTCCATCAGGAGATTGACAGTTCAGAAGCATTCACTACGGCAGGACATGTGCTTCTTGATACGATAGGCTGCGGAATTTTGGCGCTCAGCTATCCCGAATGTACAAAGCTGCTCGGCCCGATTGTCCCGGGAACCTCCGTGCCCAACGGCAGCAGAGTCCCGGGCACGCCTTTTGTTTTAGACCCGGTCACGGCTGCTTTTAATATCGGCTGTATCAACAGGTGGCTCGATTATAATGATACGTGGCTTGCTGCGGAATGGGGTCATCCGTCTGACAATCTCGGAGGCATATTGGCTTGTGCGGATTATATATCCAGAGTGCGGATTTCAGAAGGGAAAGAACCGCTTACCGTGCGCGATGTGCTTTGCGCAATGATCAAAGCGCACGAAATTCAAGGGATTCTCGCTTTGGAAAACAGCTTAAACAGAGTGGGGCTTGACCATGTGCTGTTTGTGAAAGTGGCGACTGCGGCTGTTTGCGCGCAAATGCTGGGCGGCTCAAGAGAGGAAATCAATAACGCCGTATCTCACGCTTGGATTGATAATTCAAGCCTCAGAACGTATCGTCATGCGCCGAACACCGGATCACGCAAATCATGGGCGGCCGGCGACGCGACGAGCAGAGGCGTATATTTGGCCCTTATGGCGCAAAAAGGTGAAATGGGGTACCCGACGGCTCTGACCGCATCTGGGTGGGGATTTCAAGACGTACTGTTTAACCGGCAGGAAATGAAGCTTGCCCGCCCGCTTGGGTCCTATGTGATGGAGAATGTTTTATTTAAAGTATCCTACCCGGCTGAATTTCACGCCCAGACAGCGGCGGAATGCGCGGTCCGGCTTCATCCGGAGGTGAAAGACCGCATTGAAGACATTGATAGGATCACGATTATGACCCATGAGTCGGCAATCCGGATTATCGATAAAAAAGGGCCGCTTCACAATCCGGCTGACCGGGATCACTGCCTCCAGTATATTACGGCAATCGGGCTGCTTTTCGGAGATATCACGGCGGATCATTATGAAGAGGAAACGGCGTCTGACCCGCGAATTGATACATTGCGGAGCAAAATGGAGGTGACGGAACACAAAGCGTACTCAAAAGATTACTTAGACCCGAATAAGCGATCCATATCAAATGCCGTACAGGTGCATTTTACAGACGGCACGGCTACGGGACGGATTGAATGTGAATACCCGCTCGGGCACCGGTTCCGCAGAAAAGAAGCCGTTCCGAAGATTCTTGCCAAGTTTTCAGCAAACATCAGCACTCATTTTTCATTGAAGCAGCAGCGGAAAATCGAAGAGGCCTGCGAACATAGCGGCCGAATGCAGAAGCTCAGTGTTAGTGAATTTATGGACTTATTTCTCGTATAAAATAGGAGGGTGACAAACATGACGTGGATCGTCAGCGAGCAGTCGTCTCAAGAGGAGCTTGCAGAGCGGTTCCGTACGCTGATGGCAGCGCCGGATCTATTGCAGATCCCCGGCGCTCACGATGCCATGGCCGCTCTTATCGCCAAGAAAACGGGGTTTTCGGCTCTTTATTTATCAGGCGCGGCTTACACGGCGAGCAGAGGGCTGCCCGATTTAGGGATCATCACGTCGGCGGAAATGGCTGAACGGGTTAAAGATCTGGTCCGCTCGTCTGATCTGCCCGTCCTTGTCGATATTGACACGGGTTTCGGAGGAGTGCTGAATGCCGCCCGGACGGCGAAAGAAATGTATGAAGCGCGCGCGGCCGCCGTCCAGATGGAGGATCAGCGCCTGCCGAAAAAATGCGGACATCTGAATGGGAAGCAGCTCGTGCCGATTGAAGAAATGGCGCAAAAAATCCAAGCGGTCAAGCGGGCCGCGCCGACCCTTCTTGTTGTTGCGAGAACAGACGCCAGACAGCAGGAAGGGCTGGAGGGGGCATTAACAAGGGCGTCCGCTTATATAAAAGCGGGTGCTGACGCTGTTTTTCCGGAAGCGCTCCAATCCGAAAGTGAATTCAGAGCGTTTTCCAAACAAATCAGTGTGCCGATTCTCGCAAACATGACTGAATTCGGAAAAACGCCGTATTACAGTGCTGATGAATTTTCCGATATGGGCTGTCAGATGGTCATTTACCCGGTCACGTCACTCAGAACGGCGGCCAAGGCTTTTGAGCGTATTTTCCGCCTTCTGAAAGAAGAAGGCTCGCAAAAAGAGGGGCTTTCAGATATGCAGACGAGAAAAGAATTATATGAAACGATCGCTTACGATGACTATGAAGAACTGGATCAATCCATTGCCAAAACGATACTGCCGGACGACTGAAAAAGCCCTTTTTTTTGCAAGGGCTTTTTTTACAGCTTTTTTTTCCTGAACCGCGGGCTGACTTGATTGCGTTTCCGATCTCTGTACAAAATAAACCCGGCCAGAACATAAAGGCCGAACAAAAAAAACGCCAATCCGGCCGCCCCCTGAAGAAAAAGGGACGGAAACGGGGAAAACACATGTCCGAATAATGCATCTCTCATCAGCTTAATGCCGAGCGCCGCGACAGCGCCGGGGAGGACCAGAATCAAAAGCGCAACAAGCCGGCTCATATTCAGAAAACCCCTTTACGATATGATTTCCTTTATTGTCCAATCGAAAAAATATTTTGTCAAGAGATCAAAACGTGGTAACATAGGGGTTGTGCAAATTATTGCAACGGGAAATACAGGTGTGCAAATTTTTTCATATAAAGGGGTATCGGGATGCAGAAGGTGCTGATTATAGGTGCTGGTAAAGGAGGCACGGCGCTCCTACAGATTTTGATGAAAACAAAGCTGATCCGGATTATTGCGGTGGTTGATCAAGATCCGGAGGCGCAAGGGCTGCAAGAAGCCCGGAAATATGGAATTGCAACCTCATCAGATTGGAAACCTTACATAACCGAAGATATAGATATTATCATCCATACAACAGGCGATAAAGCGGTCATGGATGAGCTGCTCCATGAGAAAAAAGAACAAACCATCGTCATGCCGGGAAAATTGGCGTACATGGTGTTTCAGCTGATGGAGGAAAAACAGCAGCTTATCCAAATGCTCAAGTCGCAGACGTATAAGCATGACCGGATTTTTAATTCAACGCACGACGGCATGATTTTTATAGACGTCAACGAAACGATCATTTTATTTAATCAGATGGCAGAAAAAATGGTCGGCCAAAAACGGGAGGATGTCATCGGCCGCCAAATTAAAGACGTAGTGCCGAACACAAAGCTGCCGCGGATTCTGGAAACGAGAGAGCCGGAATATAACCAGAAGCAGCTTCTCGGAAAGCACTTGCAGATTGTCACGACAAGACTGCCGATCATTGATGAAGGCGGAAAACTTCTCGGCGCGTTATGCGTGTTTAAAGACATCACCGACGCAGTTGAACTGGCGGAAGAGGTTACGAACTTAAAACAAATCCGCACCATGCTTGAAGCGATTATTCAATCCTCAGACGAGGCCATTTCCGTCGTTGATGAAAACGGCATCGGAATGTTAATCAACAAAGCGTATACAAAAATGACCGGGCTGTCAGAAAGCGAAGTCATCGGAAAACCCGCTTCCACCGATATCTCAGAAGGGGAAAGCATGCACCTGAAAGTATTGGGGACAAGGCGGCCCGTGCGGGGTGTGAGGATGAAGGTCGGCCCCAATAAAAAGGATGTTATCGTAAATGTTGCCCCCGTTATTGTGGACGGTATTTTAAAAGGCAGCGTCGGCGTCATTCACGATGTGTCAGAAATTAAAACGCTGACTGCTGAGCTGAATCGGGCGCGCCAGATCATCCGCACGCTTGAAGCGAAATACACGTTTGACGACATTATCGGCACGAGTGAACAAATGCTGGTCGCCCTTGAACAGGCGAAGCTCGGGGCGAAAACGCCGGCGACGATTCTGCTGCGGGGAGAATCCGGCACAGGAAAAGAACTTTTCGCCCACGCCATCCATAATGAAAGCGACCGAAAATACAATAAATTCATCCGGGTCAATTGTGCGGCCCTGTCTGAATCCCTGCTAGAATCCGAGCTTTTCGGCTATGAGGAAGGCGCGTTTACGGGCGCGAGGCGCGGGGGCAAAAAAGGACTTTTTGAGGAAGCGAATAACGGCAGCATTTTCTTAGATGAAATCGGAGAGCTGACCCAAAGCACCCAGGCAAAGCTGCTCAGAGTTCTGCAGGAAAAAGAAATTATCAGAGTCGGCGGCGCTAAAGCGATTTCTGTCAATGTCAGAATTATCGCAGCGACAAACGTCAACATCGAAAAGGCCATGGCCGAAGGCGCGTTCCGTGAAGACCTGTATTACCGGATTAACCGCTATCCGATCTCAATCCCGCCGCTTCGGCAGCGCAAAGAAGATATTGAAGCGCTGAGCATTCGGCTCATTGAAAAAATCAATCAGGATTACGGCCGCAATGTAAAGGGGCTCGCGCCGAACGCGCTGCGAGCTTTATCAGCCTACAGCTGGCCGGGAAACGTCCGGGAGCTTGAAAATGTTCTCGGACGGGCAATGATATTTTTAGAGCCGCACATGGAACGGATCGAACAGCAGCATCTGCCTGTTTTTGAATCAGAGCTGAATGAAAAAAACGGCACCCAAAGTGATTTTCCGGATGTGGAAGGGGAAAAGCTGTCTCAGGCTGTTGAAAAATTTGAAGCGCACGTCATTCAAAAAACGCTTGAAAAGCATAAATTCAACCGAACCAAAACGGCAAAAGCGCTTGGTGTCAGCATTCGGAATCTGTACTACAAAATGGACAAGTACGGCCTTGCAAATGACGGCATGCAATAAATTGCAGAGAAAGCGCAAACAGCTGCATGTTTTCTTGAAAAAAGCCGGAATAAACCCTCCCGCATATTTGGCACGGAACTTGCATTGTTAAAAGCGGATTCGCACAAGGAAGGTGGTACAAAATGAAGCTGAGAGACCTAGTTGAAAAAGCCGCGGCAAAAAACGCAAAAACCATTGCAGTGGCCCACGCAGCAGATAAAGAAGTGATCCAGGCCGTCAAAATGGCGGCAGAACACTTGTCGGCACGATTTTTACTGACGGGTGACAGCGGAAAGCTGAAAGAGCTTCTGGCAAATGAGCCGAAGTTCAATGCTGAAATCATCCACGCCGATTCACCCGAAGAATCTGCGGCAAAAGCAGTGCGCGCAGTGCGTGAACAAGAGGCGGACATTTTAATGAAAGGGAATCTCCCGAGCTCAACTCTTCTGAAATCGGTTTTAAACCGCCATGAAGGGCTTCGTTCAAAAAGGGTGTTATCACATGTAGCCGTTTTTGAGGTGCCGGACTATGACCGGCTGATGTATGTGACTGATTCAGCGCTGAACATTGCCCCGTCTCTTGAAGAGCTCGGGCATATTCTGCAAAATGCGGTTCATGTCGCACATTCAGTAGGGAACCCTATGCCGAAAGCCGCAGTCCTTGCCGCTATTGAAACGGTTAATCCGAAAATGGAGGCGACCCTGAACGCGGCTGCGATCGTCCAGATGTGCAACAGAGGACAGATTACCGGCTGCATTGCGGACGGACCGCTTGCTTTGGATAATGCCGTATCCCAAGCGGCTGCGCTGCAAAAAGGGATTTCCGGAAGCGTAGCGGGCCAGGCGGATATTCTCTTGGTTCCTTCAATCGAGGCCGGAAATATGCTTTATAAGTCAATGATTTATTTTGCGAAAGCAAATGTTGCTGCCGTCATCGCCGGTGCAAAAGCGCCGATCGCATTAACGAGCAGAGCGGATACCGCAGAAAATAAACTGTATTCAATTGCGCTTGCGATTTGCGCATCACAAGAACAGTAGGAGGAACGAACCTATGGAAATTTTTAAATATATGGAGACTTATGATTACGAACAATTGGTATTCTGCCAAGATGAACAATCCGGATTAAAAGCGATCATCGCGATTCATGATACGACGCTCGGCCCTGCACTTGGCGGAACAAGAATGTGGACATATGACAGTGAAGAAGCGGCGATTGAAGATGCATTAAGACTCGCAAAAGGCATGACTTATAAAAATGCGGCTGCCGGTTTAAACTTAGGCGGCGGGAAAACCGTTATTATCGGAGACCCGCGCAAAGATAAAAATGAAGAAATGTTCCGCGCGTTCGGGCGCTACATCCAAGGCTTAAACGGAAGGTATATTACGGCGGAAGACGTCGGCACAACCGTTGAAGATATGGACATCATTCATGATGAAACAGACTATGTAACCGGAATTTCTCCGGCATTCGGTTCATCAGGAAATCCGTCCCCGGTTACGGCATACGGCGTCTACAAAGGGATGAAAGCCGCAGCGAAAGCGGCGTTTGGCACTGATTCACTGGAAGGTAAAACAATTGCCGTGCAAGGCGTGGGAAATGTGGCTTACAATCTATGCCGCCACCTTCACGAAGAAGGCGCTTCTTTAATCGTAACGGATATCAATAAAGAATCTGTTAAACGTGCCGTTGAGGACTTCGGCGCCCGCGCAGTTGATCCCGACGACATTTACTCACAGGCGTGCGATATTTATGCCCCATGTGCTCTCGGCGCCGTCATTAACGATGACACGATTAAACAGCTGAAGGCGAAAGTCATTGCGGGAGCGGCCAATAACCAGCTGAAAGAAACACGTCACGGCGATACCATTCATGAAATGGGAATCGTGTACGCTCCGGATTATGTCATCAATGCAGGCGGCGTCATCAATGTAGCCGATGAGCTTTACGGCTACAATGCTGAGCGGGCTTTGAAAAAGGTTGAGGGCATCTATGCAAACATTGAGCGGGTGCTCGATATTTCCGCGCGTGACGGCATTCCGACATACTTAGCGGCTGACCGTTTGGCTGAGGAACGAATTGAGCGCATGCGCCGTTCAAGAAGCCAGTTTCTGCAAAACGGCCAAAGTATATTAAGCAGACGATAGGAATTTGATCTGGAGGTATGAAAATGTTCGAAAAGGAAAAACGCATTCTCATTCTGAATCCAGGCTCAACATCAACGAAAATCGGTGTCTTTCACAATGAACGCTGTATCTTTGAAAAGACGCTGCGGCATCCCGAAGAAGAGCTGAAAACATTTAACAGCATTATCGACCAATACGAATTTCGAAAAATAAGCGTTCTTGAGTCTTTGCACGAACAGGGCATCAACATTTCAAAGTTCGATGCCGTTTGTGCCAGAGGCGGCCTGCTCAGACCGATTGAGGGCGGCACATATGAAGTGAATGACGCCATGATCACTGATTTGAAAAACGGCTACAACGGCCAGCATGCTTCTAATCTGGGCGGAATTATTGCCAGGGAAATAGCTGACGGATTAAATATCCCCGCGTATATCGTCGATCCGGTCGTGGTGGATGAGATGACTCCGCTCGCTAAAGTATCAGGAATGCCTGAAATCAAGCGGAAAAGCATTTTCCATGCTTTGAACCAAAAAGCTGTTGCCCGTCAGGCGGCGGCGTCCCTCGGCAAACGGTATGAACAGATGAAGATGATCGTCACTCATATGGGCGGCGGCACCACAGTCGGTGTCCATGATTGCGGACGGGTGACGGATGTCAACAACGGGCTTCACGGAGAAGGACCCTTCAGCCCGGAGCGCGCGGGAACCGTTCCGGCGGGTGATTTGGTGGAGATGTGTTTTTCCGGCAAGTATTCAAAAGCCGATATGATGAAAAAACTTGTCGGCACGGGCGGACTCTCCGGCTACCTGGGGACAACGGACGCGGTCAAAGTGGAAAAACGCATTCAGGCCGGAGATGAAAACGCGCGTCTCATTTATGACGCCATGGCTTATCAAGTAGCAAAAGAAATCGGGGCGGCAAGCGCCGTTTTAAAAGGAAAAGTAGACATTATCGTCCTGACGGGCGGATTGGCGTACGGGAAAAGTTTCGTATCCGCTATCAGATCGTACATAGATTGGATTTCGGATGTACTGGTGTACCCGGGAGAAAATGAACTGCAATCTCTCGCGCAAGGCGCGCTTCGGGTTTTAGCCGGTGAGGAGCAGTCAAAGCAATATCAGATCGGCGAAGGAGTGAAAACAAATGGCGACTGAGTATGATGTGGTCATTCTGGGCGGCGGCACGGGCGGTTATGTAGCCGCCATCAGAGCGGCCCAGCTCGGCTTAAAAACGGCCGTTGTAGAAAAAGAAAAGCTCGGCGGAACATGCCTGCATAAAGGATGTATCCCGAGTAAAGCGCTGTTAAGAAGCGCGGAAGTGTACCGAACCGCAAAGGAAGCGGCAGCATTCGGCATTGAAACGGAAGGTGTCTCCCTCCGCTTTGACAGCGTGCAAAAACGAAAGCAGGGAATCGTTGACCGGCTGGCCGGCGGAGTCGCCCACTTGATGAAAAAGGGGAAGATTGATGTATTCAACGGGTACGGACGTATGCTCGGCCCTTCCATCTTCTCACCTCTTCCCGGTACGGTTTCCGTCGAATACGCAAATGGTGAAGAAAACGACATGCTGATACCGAAACAATTGATTATCGCAACCGGTTCAAGGCCGAAAATGCTGCCGGGTTTAGAAGCAGACGGTACATATATTCTGACGTCAGATGAAGCGTTAGAGCTTGAGCGTCTGCCCCAATCCATGATGATCGTCGGCGGCGGTGTCATCGGAATTGAATGGGCATCCATGCTGAACGATTTCGGCGTCAATATCACTGTGATTGAATATGCGGACCGCATTTTGCCGACGGAAGACCGTGATATTTCAAGCGAGATGGAAAAACTGTTAACGAAAAAAGGAATTAAGATCGTGACGGGTGCGAAAGTGCTTCCGGATACATTGGAAAAAGCGGACGGCGTTTCAATTGCCGCTGAAAAGAATGGAAAAAAAGAAACGTATCACGCGGAACAAATGCTTGTTTCCATCGGCCGCCAGCCGAACATTGAAGGGATCGGCCTTGAAAACACGGACATTGAAGCGGAAAACGGTTCTATCATCGTGAACGAAGCCGGGCAGACGAAGGAATCGCACATTTATGCGATCGGTGATGTTGTCGGCGGGCTGCAGCTTGCGCATGTGGCCTCCCGTGAAGGCATCATTGCCGTTGAGCATATGGCGGGTCTTAATCCGGCTCCGCTTGATGCCGCTCTTGTGCCGAAATGCATTTATTCAAATCCGGAAGCGGCGAGCGTCGGTCTGACAGAAGAGGAAGCTCTTCGAAAAGGGCATGAACTGAAAATCGGGAAGTTTCCGTTCATGGCGATCGGAAAGGCTCTTGTATACGGAGAAAGCGACGGCTTTGTCAAAATCGTCGCCGATCGGAATACAGATGATATTCTCGGTGTTCATATGATCGGCCCGCACGTCACCGATATGATCTCTGAAGCGGGGCTTGCCAAGGTGCTCGATGCGACGCCTTGGGAAATCGGCCAGTCCATACATCCGCATCCGTCGCTGTCAGAAGCGATTGGAGAAGCTGCGTTAGCCGCAGACGGAAACGCGATTCATTTTTAAAAGGAAAGAAGGAGGGGTTTGAATGACTACAAACCGCCATCAAGCATTAGGGCTCTCTGACGAAGAAGCCGTTGAAATGTATAGAACCATGCTGTTAGCCAGAAAAATCGACGAAAGAATGTGGCTCTTAAACCGCTCGGGCAAAATTCCGTTCGTTGTTTCATGTCAAGGACAGGAAGCGGCACAAGTAGGCGCGGCCTATGCCTTAAACCGTGATACCGACTATGTGCTTCCTTACTACAGAGATATAGGGGTTGTGCTTGCATTCGGTATGACTGCAAAGGATTTGATGATGTCGGGTTTTGCGAAAGCAGCTGACCCGAACTCAGGCGGAAGGCAGATGCCGGGCCACTTCGGGCAAAAGGAAAATAGAATCGTAACGGGCTCATCCCCTGTTACGACGCAGGTTCCTCATGCGGTCGGAATCGCGCTTGCGGGACGCATGGATAAAAAGGATATCGTCTCTTTTGTTACCTTTGGAGAAGGATCTTCCAACCAGGGAGATTTTCACGAAGGGGCAAACTTTGCCGCCGTGCATAAACTGCCGGTCATTTTCATGTGTGAAAACAATAAGTATGCCATTTCTGTCCCGTATGACAAACAGGTGGCGTGCGAAAATATTTCCGACCGGGCGGCAGGCTACGGCATGCCGGGAGTCACTGTTGACGGAAACGACCTGCTGGAAGTTTACCGGGCCGTAAAAGAAGCGCGCGAACGGGCATCTAAAGGCGAAGGCCCTACATTAATAGAAACGGTTTCCTACCGTTTGACGCCGCATTCCAGTGATGACGACGACAGCAGCTACAGAGAACGCGAAGAAGTAGAAGAAGCGAAGAAACAAGATCCGCTTCTTTTATACAAAGCATACTTGCAAGAAGCCGGGCTTCTAGGTGAAGAAGAAGAAAAGACCATGCTGGATGACATCATGGCTATCGTAAACGAAGCGACAGACGAAGCGGAGAAAGCGCCATACGCATCTCCTGAATCAACGCTTGATCACGTTTATGCGAAGTAGGGAGGAATACTTATGTCTGTAATGTCTTATATTGACAGTATTAATGCAGCAATGAAAGAAGAAATGGAAAGAGATCCGCGCGTGTTTGTTCTCGGGGAAGACGTCGGGAGAAAAGGCGGCGTGTTTAAAGCAACGGCGGGTCTCTATGAACAGTTCGGAGAAGAGCGCGTGATGGATACGCCGCTTGCTGAATCAGCGATTGCCGGTGTCGGGATCGGCGCCGCGATGTACGGCATGCGTCCGATTGCCGAGATGCAGTTTGCCGATTTCATTCTGCCTGCGGTCAACCAAATCATTTCAGAAGCGGCAAAAATACGCTACCGTTCAAACAATGATTGGAGCTGTCCGATGGTCATCAGAGCGCCTTACGGCGGCGGCGTGCACGGCGCGTTGTATCATTCCCAATCTGTGGAGGCCATTTTTGCCAACCAGCCGGGCCTTAAAATTGTCATGCCTTCAACTCCTTATGACGCAAAAGGGCTGTTGAAAGCTGCAGTCCGTGACGAAGATCCGGTGCTGTTTTTCGAACATAAGAGGGCGTACCGCCTGATTAAAGGCGAAGTCCCTGCGGATGATTACGTCCTTCCGATCGGAAAGGCGGATGTAAAACGCGAAGGCAGCGACATTACTGTTATTACGTACGGATTATGCGTCCATTTTGCTCTGCAGGCTGCCGAGCGTCTTGAAAAAGACGGAATTTCCGCGCACATATTAGACTTGCGTACGGTTTATCCGTTAGATAAAGAAGCCATCATTGAAGCCGCGTCTAAAACGGGAAAAGTATTGCTGATTACAGAAGATACGAAAGAAGGCGGCATTATGAGCGAGGTCGCCGCCATTATTTCTGAAAACTGCTTATTTGATTTAGACGCGCCGATCAAGCGGCTTGCAGGTCCTGACGTTCCGGCAATGCCTTATGCGCCGACAATGGAAAAATACTTCATGATGAACCCTGACAAAGTAGAAGCCGCGATGAGAGAATTTGCGGAGTTTTAAAAGACGTAAGGAGGTTTTTGACATGGCGATTGAAAAAATGGCTATGCCTCAGCTCGGAGAGAGCGTGACGGAAGGTACGATCAGCAAGTGGCTGGTGTCCCCCGGTGATCAAGTGAATAAATATGACCCCATCGCCGAGGTCATGACAGATAAAGTGAATGCGGAGGTGCCGTCTTCTTTTACCGGTACGATTACAGAACTTGTAGGAGAAGAAGGCCAGACTCTTGCAGTCGGCGAGATCATCTGCAAAATTGAAACAGAAGAAACGGAAACCGAAGAGGCGCCGAAGCGGGAAGAAGAGCAGAATACCCCTTCAGACACCGATGCAAACCGCCAAGGTAAAGATCAGTCAAATAAAGCGCGTTATTCGCCGGCCGTGCTCAGATTAGCGGGAGAACACGGCATTCAGCTTGAAGAAGTTGAAGGAACGGGTGCAGGCGGAAGAATTACGCGAAAAGACATTCAAAAGATCATTGATTCGGGAATGAAGCAGAAATCGGAAGCACCGGCGCCGGCTGCTGTTCAAACAACGCAACAAGCGCCGAAACAACAGCAAAAACAAGCACCGGCACCAGCTCTGTCAGCCGGTGATATTGAAATTCCGGTTACAGGAGTCAGAAAAGCCATCGCCGCCAATATGCATAAAAGCAAAACAGAAATTCCGCATGCCTGGACGATGATGGAAGTCGACGTCACGAACATGACGGCGTACAGAAACAGCATTAAAGACTCATTTAAACAAAAAGAAGGCTTTAATTTAACATTTTTCGCTTTCTTTGTAAAAGCGGCGGCGCAGGCTCTCAAAGAGTTCCCGCAGATGAACAGCATGTGGGCGGGAGACAAAATCGTCCAAAAGAAAGACATCAACATCTCCATTGCCGTTGCCACGGAAGATTCGCTGTTTGTTCCGGTTATTAAGCATGCTGATGAAAAAACGATTAAAGGCATAGCCAGAGAAATAACGGACCTTGCGAAAAAAGTGAGAAACGGAAAACTTACCGCGGAAGATATGCAGGGCGGCACATTTACCGTCAATAACACGGGATCTTTCGGCTCAGTTCAATCTATGGGCATTATCAACCATCCGCAGGCGGCGATTCTTCAGGTAGAATCTATCGTCAAACGCCCGGTTGTCATGAATAACGGGATGATCGCCGTTCGTGATATGGTTAATCTTTGCCTGTCTTTAGATCACAGAGTGCTCGACGGGCTCGTGTGCGGCCGATTCCTAGGACGCGTCAAAGAGATCTTAGAAAACATTGATGAACATACGTCAGTCTATTAAAAAAACTCCTTTTGCCAGGTCGGCAAAAGGAGCTTTTTTATTTTCATTGTGAATCCTCGGGAACAAGCATAGTGAGATGATGTTTTTTCACTTCGATCGTACAAGGTGTTGTTCCGTATACCTCGCCATCTGTATCCGCGTCCATTTCACGCCCGGTTTCGATTTCAATCCTGGAGGCCTGAATATAGGACAGCTCCCCTTTGAAATCATCAAATGAACCCTGCTCCATCGTCATCAGCTCCCGCAACGCGGCAAGGCTTGTGTTACGGCAGATTAACACATCGGCTAAGCCGTCCCGGAGGCTGGCATCAGGCAGGGGAACTCTGTTTGTCCCGATATAATGCCCGTTCATGACAAGCACCATTACGGCTTCGTCTTCTTTCACCTCGCCGTCAATCGTCAATTTGACAGGAAACGGGTTCGCGCTTGTCATCGTCCGCAAGGCGCTCGTGAAGTAGCTGATTTTACCAAGCCATGCTTTTTCAGTTTCATTGATATGGCTTGATGCTTCGGTGATCAGTCCGATGCCCCAGAAGTTCAGAAAATAGCCGTCATCCGTTTTACAGACGTCAATCATCTGTTTATGTCCGGCCGCGAGCGCTTCAGCGGCCTTTTGAAGGTTTTGCGGGATGCCGAGCGCCCGGGAGAAATCGTTGCACGTTCCTCCCGGCAAAATGCCGACAGCGGGTCTGTGATCAAGCTTGCTGATGCTGTTGATGCATTGATGCACAGTGCCGTCCCCGCCTAAAATATATAAATGGTCAACTGAACTGTCGAGATTTTCACAATACTGACGGGCATCATCCTGATGTTTGGTCGGTTTAATCAAAAGTTCGTCAGCTGACTGGGCCAAAATGGGGACGACCGTGCCGAGCGTTTTATCAATCTGTTTTTGACCGGCGTTTCCGTTATAAATTAATACTGCTTTCCGTTGGCTCATACGACTGCTCCTTTATTTCAGACAATCTCCTTAACAAGTTTCCCGTTTTTAAAGGGTCATAAACTTACATCGGGAACATAAAAGGGACAAAAAACAATTGGTTATGAGCGGTGTCATTTGCCGATAGGGAGGTTCCTTGCTATCATAAGAAGAGATGATCAAAAAGGAGAGGTCCCAGTTGAATATGGATTTTAATTTATTTATGAATGATGTCGTGCGTCAAGCCCGCCAGGAAATCACGGCCGCGGGGTATACAGAGCTGAAAACCGCTGAGGAAGTGGACGATGCGCTTTCGAAAAAAGGAACCACACTCGTCATGGTCAACTCTGTGTGCGGATGCGCAGGCGGTATTGCACGGCCTGCCGCGTACCATTCCGTACATTACGATAAACGCCCGGATCAGCTTGTGACGGTATTTGCCGGACAGGATAAAGAAGCGACAGCCAAAGCGAGAGAATACTTTGAAGGCTATCCGCCGTCCTCTCCGTCATTTGCCATTTTAAAAGACGGGAAAATCATGAAAATGGTGGAACGCCATGAAATTGAAGGCCATGAGCCGATGGCCGTCGTCACAAAACTGCAGGAAGCATTTGAAGAATATTGTGAAGAAGTATAAGTGAAAGAAAAACCCCGGAGCCGAGCGCTTGCGGGGTTTTTTTTATGGAATCTGTATAAATATAAATATTTATACATCGGCGTTCAGCTGTCACTAATCTGAAAAACAATGACTATAATAAACACAGAAAGGAAAATATATTTTTCAAAAATAGTATTGCATCACACTTAAAAAGTGTTTAAAATACAAGTTAACGAATAAATATTCAATTTTAAGAGATCAGTAGATATGGGGGAAATGAATCATGAAGAAATGGCTGTTGGTATTAGCTGCCGCATGTATCACCTTTGCGCTGTCCGCCTGCGGATCAGGCAATTCAGGATCAGAGGGCGGAAAGAACAAGCTGATTATGGGTACATCGGCTGACTATAAACCATTTGAATATAAAGACGGCGATCAGATCACCGGGTTTGACGTTGATCTGGCGAAAGCTCTGGGCAAAAAGACCGGCTATGACGTTGAGGTGCAGGACATGGACTTCAACAGCCTGATTACAGCCTTGAAGTCCAAGCAGGTAGATATGATTTTATCTGGAATGACACCTACGCCGGAACGGAAAAAGCAAGTTGATTTTTCTGATATTTATTATACTGCTAACAATATGATTGTTACGAAAAAGGGAAGCAGCATTAAATCCCTGAATGATCTGAAAGGCAAAACCGTCGGTGTTCAGCTCGGCTCCATTCAAGAGGAAAAAGGCAAGAAGCTCGCTTCGAAATACGGTTTTCAGCTCGAAGACCGCAACCGGATCTCAGACTTAACGGAAGAGATCAAATCCGGGCGTTTTGATGCCGCGATTATCGAAGACATCGTAGCACAAGGCTATTTCAGTTCAAATCAAGATCTGCAGGGCTTTGCGTCAGCAGATGCGAAATCAGACGAATCGGGTTCCGCGATTGCGTTCCGCAAAGACAGTGATCTGACAGCGAAGTTTAACAAAGCGCTGAAAGAAATGGAGAAAAACGGAGAAATCGAAAAACTGAAGAAAAAATGGTTCACCAACGAGAAATAAAAGAAAGCTCAACTTTTCGTTGAGCTTTTTATCTTGAATAAAGACAAAGGAGATCACACGTATGAATTTGGATTTCTCAGCGACAATCCCCCAAATTCCTTTTATATTGGAAGGCCTTGCGGTCACATTGAAAATTGTGCTCGTTTCAGCGGTCATCGGTCTTGTATTAGGAATCGTGCTCAGCTTATTTAAAATCAGCACGATCAGTCCGCTGAAATGGATTGCGGATTTTTATACTTCGATATTCCGCGGCACGCCGCTCGTGCTGCAGCTGATGATCATCTATTTCGGTATGCCGCAGCTCCTCGGCTTTCAGATCGATCAATTTTGGGCGGCGGTCACCGCATTATCGCTCAATTCAGCCGCTTACGTCTCTGAAATTATCAGAGCGGGAATCAATGCAATTGACAAAGGACAAAAAGAGGCTGCCGTCGCTCTCGGCGTGCCATACGGAAAAATGATGAAAGATCTGCTGCTGCCGCAGGCGTTTAAAAACATTTCTCCGGCTATTATTAACGAATTAATCACTTTAACAAAAGAATCGGCGATCGTCACAGTTATCGGTCTCGGCGACATTATGAGACGGGCCTACCAGTCCGGCGCCGCAACATACAACTATTTAGAACCTCTTATTGTGGCGGGCTTAATCTATTACGTGCTCGTTTTGATCTTAGCATTCATCGGAAAAGGCGTAGAAAGGAAGCTGAAAGCCAATGATTAAGGTCGACAACCTGTCAAAATCATTCGGGAAACATGAAGTACTGAAAAACATTTCAACACAGATCGAAGAAGGGGAAGTCGTCGCTGTCATCGGCCCTTCCGGTTCCGGCAAATCAACGTTTCTGCGCTGCTTAAATCTGCTGGAAACCCCGAGCGGCGGAACGATTGCCATTAAAGAAAACGAAATCACCGCAGCTAAAACGAATAAACTGAAAGTGCGGGAAAATATCGGCATGGTATTTCAGCATTTTCATTTGTTTCCTCATAAAACGGTGCTTGAAAATATCACATACGCGCCGGTCAGCGTAAAGAAAGAGTCTAAAAAGGAGGCGGAGGAAAAGGCGTGCGCTCTCCTTGAAAAAGTCGGACTGCTTGACAAACGGAACGACTATCCGAACCGTTTGTCAGGCGGACAGAAGCAGCGGGTCGCTATCGCGCGGGCGCTTGCCATGAATCCTGACATCATGCTGTTTGATGAACCGACCTCGGCTCTTGACCCGGAAATGGTCAAAGAAGTTCTTGAGGTGATGAAAGAGCTTGCGCAGACGGGCATGACAATGGTGATCGTAACGCACGAAATGGGATTTGCCAAAGAAGTCGCAGACCGCGTATTATTTATGGATGAAGGGACGATCGTGGAAGACGGGCAGCCGGAAGAATTTTTTCTTTCTCCGAAGTCAAAAAGAGCACAGGACTTTTTAGAAAAAATATTATAAAATATAACTGGAAGAAAAGAAGAAGAATGCTCTTCTTCTTTTTTTTGAGAAAGAAACAAACAGAATGGAGCAAGCAATGTTTAAAATCGGTTACCGCACACTAAAGACCGCACTTGGAACGGCGCTGGCCATTTATTTAGCCCAGCTGTTGCATCTGCAAAACTTCGCATCCGCAGGAATCATCACCATATTGTGCATCCAGATTACGCAAAAGCGGTCGCTTCAGGCCTCGTGGGCCCGATTTGCCGCCTGTTTATTGGCGATCGTCTTCTCATATGTCTTTTTCGGGCTGATCGGCTATTACCCGTTTGCGATCGGAATATTGCTGGTGCTGTTCATTCCGACTACAGTCGTTTTAAAAATAAACGAAGGGATCGTCACCAGCTCAGTAATCATTCTTCATTTATATATGTCCGGCGGCATTACGATGGCGTTTATCTGGAATGAGTTCCAGCTGATCACCGTAGGTATCGGCGTCGCGCTGTTAATGAATCTGTATATGCCGAGCCTTGACAGAAAACTCGCGGCGTACCGGAAAAAAATCGAGGACAACTTTTCCGTCATCTTCGCCGAAATCGAACGGTATTTGTTAACTGGTGAGCAAGATTGGTCGGGGAAGGAAATACCGGAGACGCATCAGATGATTCAAGAGGCGAAAAACCTCGCCTATCGGGACGTGCAGAATCATATTTTGCGCCATGAAAATCTTTACTATCATTATTTTAAGATGAGACAGAAACAATTTGAAATCATTGAACGGCTGCTGCCGAAGATTACCTCTATTTCAATAACGGTGGAGCAGGGCAAAATAATCGCCCATTTCATCCATGAATTAAGGGAAGCCATTCACCCCGGCAATACCGCTCATAAATTTTTAAAAAGACTTGCAGAAATGAGAACGGAATTTGAAGAAATGCCGCTCCCGGCAACGCGCGAGGAGTTTGAAGCGCGGGCGGCTTTGTTCCACCTCCTCGGTGAGATGGAACAATATCTCGTGATTAAAAGTTATTTCAAAGGCATCAAGCTGTAAAAAACATATGGATCAATCGCATGAGTCTTCCTTTCATTGGTCATTCTAATGAAAAAAGGAGGGGAGCCCATGCGATTTTTTTTATTGTCAGCCGCCCTGCTGCTGTCTCCGCTTTGGCCGCTTGGCGCAAACCCTTTGCCGGGTGACCCTTATATTATCGTCAATAAAGCCACAAATGCGCTTGCTGTTGTGAAGGATAACCGAATAGAAGGCATTTATCAGGTGGCGACGGGAAAAACGGATGATTTGACGCCTGAAGGAGAATTTACGGTAACGGTCAAAGCCGTCAATCCGTATTACCGGAAGAAAAATGTAAAGGGAGGCGCGCCGGAAAACCCGCTCGGCGTCCGCTGGATCGGTTTTGACGCGAAAGGCACCGACGGCAGGATATACGGCATTCACGGAACAAACAGAGAAGAGCTGATCGGGGGGTTTGTATCAAACGGCTGCATCCGTATGAAAAACCGGGATGTCATCCGTATTTTCCGGATTATCCCTCCCGGAACGAAAGTATTGATTACAAAAGAAAACCGCTCATTCGAGGACATTGCAATAGAGCGGAAAGCCCTCATAAAAAAGCAGGAAACCCCCTTGCAATGAGGCGCCTGCTTTTTTACCGCAAATACATCATAATGCCTGAGAGGAGGGTTGAAAGTATAAATACGCCCAAAATGACGATGACGGCGCTTTTCATAAATTTTTGAGACATTGTTTCACTCCTTAAGATTACTGTCTATCATTTTAACGTGTTTTGCTTGTATGAACAAGCCATATCCTATGGCGGAAAGCAGGTGGCCGCGCTATGAAAAAACTTGATCATGTCGGCATTGCCGTCAGCTCTATTGATGCCGCGAGAGGATTTTACGAACGGATGCTCGGGTTTACGTATATGGGAGACGAGCTGGTAAGCGGCCAAAATGTGAGAGTTGCTTTTTTAGAAGCGGGAGGCACAAAGCTTGAGCTGATTGAGCCGCTGTCGGACGCGTCTCCCGTCAGCTTTTTTTTACAGAAAAGAGGCGAAGGACTGCATCATTTGGCATTCCGCTGCGCCGATATGAAGGAAACGATCAAGGAGCTTGAATCATGCCGCATGACTTTGATCCATCATGAACCGCAAAACGGCGCGGGCGGGAAGAAGATCGCATTTCTCTCTCCAAAAGAGGCGAACGGGGTCCTGATTGAGCTTTGTGAAACAATTGAAAAAGGAGAAACTCAAGATGAGCATGAGTGATCATATCAGACACTTAAACGAAAGACGTTCCTTTTTAACAAACGGCGGCGGAGCGGAAAAAAATGAAAAACAGCACAAAAAAGGCAAGCTGACGGCAAGAGAAAGAATTGACTATTTATTGGACGAAGACAGTTTTTCAGAGCTGCAGCCGTTTGCCAAAAGCCGCATGCCCGGGTGCCGGAATGCTCCGGGAGACGGAGTCGTTACCGGATACGGCACAATTGACGGACGGCCCGTGTATTTGTTTGCCCATGACTTTACCGTACTCGGCGGGACGCTCGGCGAGACACATGCGGAAAAAATCGCGGCGGTAATGGATCTGGCGGCGAAAAATAAAACCCCGATCATCGGGCTGAACGACTCAGGTGGTGCGAGAATTCAAGAGGGTGTGGTATCATTAAATGGATACGGTCATATCTTTAGGCGCAACGTCCTTTACTCGGGAGTGATTCCGCAAATTTCTGTCATCCTTGGGCCGTGTGCCGGCGGTGCTGTTTATTCACCCGCATTGACGGATTTTGTGATTATGGCGGAACATACGTCGCACATGTTTATTACAGGCCCAAAAGTCATTGAACAGGTTACGGGTGAACAGATTGACGCGGAAAGTTTAGGCGGTGCGGGAATACATAATGTGATAAGCGGAAATGCCCACTATTCCGCACGAACGGAAAAAGAGGCTCTTTCCGCTGTGAAAACCCTGCTTTCTTATCTCCCGCACGGCGGACAGACGGCATTGCCCGTTAAAAAGGAAGACGCCAGACCGTTATTAAATACCCTCGTTCCCGCGGACAGTTCGAAACCTTACGATGTGTTACAGGTAATAAAAGAGCTGGCGGATGACGGAACGTTTTTTGACATTCAGCCGTATTTTGCCAAAAACATTGTTGTCGGTTTTCTGAAACTCGGACGGCGTACAGTCGGTGTTGTCGCAAACCAGCCGAAACACTTGGCGGGGAGCCTCACGATTGATGCCGCTGACAAAGCGTCGAGATTCATCCGTTTTTGCGACGCGTTTCATATTCCGTTATTGACAATCGCTGATGTTCCGGGATTTCTCCCGGGCCTTCAGCAGGAACATGCGGGAATCGTCCGTCACGGAGCAAAATTGCTGTATGCTTTTGCCGAAGCGACGGTGCCGAAAGTGACGCTCATCATCAGAAAAGCTTACGGAGGCGCCTATGTCGCCATGAATTCGAAAGGGCTCGGGGCAGATCTTGTATTCGCCTGGCCCAATGCGGAAATCGCCGTGATGGGAGCGGAAGGCGCGGCGTCGATTTTATACAGCAGAGACATACAGGCTTCTGACGACCCGGAGAAAACGAAGCGCGAAAAAAAAGCCATATACGAAAAGGAAAACGCCGGTCCGTATAAAGCGGCGGCCTGCGGAATGGTGGATGATATCATCCGGCCGGAAGACTCGAGGAAAAAATTGATTCAGGCATTTGACATGCTTGCGCATAAGGAAGAGGAAAGACCGAAAAAAAAGCACGGTAATATACCGCTTTAAACGGAGGGAACTGAAAATGGTAAACGAAAAACGTCTGCTTGAAGAATTTCTTGAACTCGTTCAAATTGATTCAGAGACAAAACATGAAGCGGAAATCAGCAAGGTGCTCAAACAAAAATTCACTGATTTAGGATTGAGCGTAAAAGAAGATGATACAAAAGAAGTGACGGGGCATGGAGCCGGCAACTTAATCTGTACGTTAAAGGGCACAAAAGATGCGGATACGATTTATTTCACATCGCACATGGACACGGTTGTCCCGGGCAAAGGCGTTAAGCCGATTGTGGAAGACGGCTATGTAAAATCCGACGGCACGACGATTCTAGGCGCTGATGATAAGACGGGACTTGCCGCAATGTTTGAAGCCATTAAAGTGCTGAAAGAACAAAACATCGAGCACGGCACCATTGAATTCATTATCACGGCCGGAGAAGAATCGGGATTAGTCGGGGCAAAAGCAATGGATCGTTCAGACATTACCGCGAAATACGGTTTTGCGCTTGATTCAGACGGAAAAGTCGGCAACATTATTGTAGCCGCGCCGACACAAGCGAAAGTGAGAGCAACCATTTTCGGGAAAACGGCTCATGCGGGAGTAGAACCGGAAAAAGGCATCTCCGCGATTACAATCGCGTCAAAAGCGATCTCTAAAATGCCGCTCGGCCGTATTGATAAAGAAACAACGGCTAATATCGGACGTTTCGAAGGCGGCACGCAAACCAATATCGTCTGCGACCAGGTTGATATTCTGGCTGAAGCGCGTTCATTAGTGCCTGAAAAAATGGAAGCGCAAGTGCAGAAAATGAAAGAAGCTTTCGAATCTGCTGCAGCTGAGATGGGAGGCCGCGCGGAAGTGGACATCGCGGTCATGTATCCGGGTTTCAAATATCAGGACGGCGATCAGGTTGTGGAAGTCGCGAAAAAAGCGGCGGCAAAAATCGGCCGGCCGAGCGAACTTCAGACAAGCGGCGGCGGAAGTGACGCAAACGTCATTGCCGGCCACGGCATTCCGACAGTCAACCTGTCAGTAGGCTATGAACAAATCCATACGAAAAATGAAAAAATGCCGATTGAAGAGCTCGTCAAAACGGCGGAAATGGTCGTTGCCATTATCGAAACAGCGGCCAACTAAAAACGAAGCACCCAGTTGATTGGGTGCTTTTTTCATTCTTCATAATAATTGGCTTAAAGCTTTGCAGATACAAGAAAAAAACCCTGCCGGATAGGTTCCGGCAGGGTTTCAGTATTATGATTTGGCGGGCTCCGCCTGAGCCGCAGCTTGTTTCTTTTTATGATGCGTCTGCTGTAAAAGTACATTCTGCACTGTCAAAAACAGTCCGCTTGTAAACCAGTAAAGCGGCAGCGCAGCCGGTACGTTAAGTGAAAAAACGGTCATCATGACAGGGAAAATAAAGACCATGATTTTTGCTGACTGCATCGCGGCCGGATTTTGAGCAGCCGGTGAATATTTCTCGTTTAATTTTTGGGAAATATAAGCCTGTAAGAAATACATGGCCCCCGCGCACAGTGATACAAGAATATCTGAATGCCCTAAGCTGAACCACAGAAATGAGTGTGAAGCGATTTCCGGCGTTGAGCGGATGGCGTAATAAAAACCGATCAAAATCGGGAATTGCACCAGCATCGGAAGACATCCCATTGCCATCGGATTCAGATTGTGCTCACGGTAAAGCTTCATCATTTCCATTTGCAGTTCTTTTTGTTTTTCCGCATCTTTCGTTTGTTTCATTTTAGCCTGAATGCTGTCGACCTGCGGTTTGATCACAGCCATTTTTTCCTGGAACACCCGCTGTTTCTTAAATTGGTTCACAAACAAAGGCAATACAACGATCCGGACGATAATCGTCACCAGAATAATCGACAGTCCGTACTCACCGTGGAACAGGCCCGCCACACCTTTTAAAAGTGCCGAAAACGGCTCGATCAGGTAATCGTGGAAAAAACCGATATTCCCGAGGCCTCCCGTCTGAGTCTGAGATGTCGCCGCAAAAGCCGAGCGGCCTGTGCACAGTACGATAAAAAATAATCCGAATGCGATCCATTTTTGATATGTTTTAGACAATTATGTCTCCTCCTTTTTATCTTCACTTGCCGTTATAAAAGGAGGGAGCTGACATCTTCATCATCATTCGCCGGTGAATTCATGCGGATGACTTTACGTATCCAAGTTGTAATGCGATGATATATAATAATAAGAAAGTCTGTTCGGTTCAGCTGAACGACTGCTTGATGTTCATCTATTCGTTTCGTTCTCCAATGCTCGCCTGCGCGGCGCTCACGCAAAAGAAAAGCGATGCCGATCGCGGTCAGAGCGGGAAGAATAATTGTGAAAAAATCGACTAAAAATAAAAAGTCATTCATTGACTCAAGAATCATTTTATCACATCCATTCAGCTCTTATTTTACTACATATATTTAAGGTTGTCTATGAAAGGAAAGGAGGCGCCGGGAGTGGCCGGAAAAGGGAGAATTATATTTCATATCGATATGAATAGTTTTTATGCCTCCGTAGAAATGGCGTATGATCCGTCTTTAAGAGGAAAACCTATCGCCGTTGCCGGAAACGTGAAGGAACGGAAAGGAATCATCGTCACCTGCAGCTACGAAGCGAGAGCGCGGGGCGTAAAGACCACCATGCCGGTGTGGCGGGCAAAACGCCTCTGTCCGGAACTCATCGTCGTGCCTCCGAATTTTGACCGCTACCGGAGTTCGTCAAAAGAAATGTTCAGCATTCTGAGGGAGTATACGGATTTAGTCGAGCCTGTTTCTATTGATGAAGGATACATGGATATTACGGACACACCGCACAGACACAGGGCGTATGAGACAGCCGAAGACATTCAGGCGAGACTGCAAAAAGAGCTTTTGCTTCCGTCAAGCATCGGCATCGCCCCGAATAAATTTCTCGCCAAAATGGCGTCTGACATGAAAAAACCGCTCGGCATCACCATTTTAAGAAAAAGAGAGCTGCCGGACGTCTTATGGCCTCTTCCGATTGAAGAGATGCACGGTATAGGAACGAAAACTGCGGAAAAAATAAAAACGCTCGGCATCAAAACGATCGGTGATTTGGCAAAAGGAGATGAACATGCGCTGAAAACGCTTCTCGGCATAAACGGCCCGAGGCTGAAGGATAAAGCGAACGGCATCCATCCTGCAGAAGTCAATCCCGAGCGGATATATGAATTTAAAAGTGTCGGCAACTCATCCACCCTGTCGCATGATTCGGCTGACTGGGATGAATTAACGGGCGTGTTTGACCGGCTCGCGCTGTCTGTGAGCGAACGGCTCCAGCGTAAGGAGGTCATGGCCTGCCGGCTGTTCATCATGATTCGGTATGCGGATTGGAAAACGGTCACAAGAAGCATGACCCTCAGCAATCCGGCTGATCAGAAAAAAGACATCATGGAAGCGGCGATGGAACTGTTTGACAAGCACTGGAACCAAAATCCGGTAAGGCTTCTCGGCATCACCGGGACGGAACTGGTTGAAAAACAGCAGGCGTATAAACAGCTTGATCTGTTTTCATTCAAGGAGGACGCAAAGGATGAGCCGATTTTTCAGATGATGAACGAGCTGAATGAAAAGTACGGCCAAAACCTGATCAGAAAAGGCGCCGTTATAAAAAAAGAAGAAAGCAAAACAAGGGGAACGAGCTTTAACAGAGACTTTTTTCAGGATGAAAAGAAAAGGTGAATAACTTGAAAAAAGGGGTTATGTATGATAATTTCTTTAGTATAAATATCATTTTATTTTAATTTAAATTTTAAAATGGTTAAACGTTTGAAGAAGGGACGTTAGAATATGTCAAAACAACAAATCGGAGTTATCGGTCTTGCGGTAATGGGTAAAAATCTGGCTCTTAACATCGAAAGCCGGGGATTTTCTGTGTCTGTATACAACAGATCAAGCAGCAAAACGGAAGAGTTTTTAGAAGAGGCAAAAGGCAAAAATGTTGTCGGTACATACAGCATTGAGGAGTTTGTCCAGTCTCTTGAAACACCCCGTAAAATTTTATTAATGGTTAAAGCGGGAACTGCAACGGATGCGACGATTCAATCTCTTCTTCCTCATCTGGAAAAAGACGATATTTTGATTGACGGCGGAAATACATACTATAAAGATACACAGCGCCGGAACAAAGAGCTTGCCGAAAGCGGCATTCACTTTATCGGAACGGGTGTATCAGGCGGTGAAGAGGGAGCGCTGAAAGGGCCTTCTATTATGCCGGGCGGCCAAAAGGAAGCGCACGAACTCGTGAAACCGATTCTAGAAGCCATTTCTGCTAAAGTGGACGGAGAAGCTTGTACGACATACATCGGCCCGGACGGAGCGGGGCACTATGTAAAAATGGTGCACAACGGTATCGAATACGGTGACATGCAGCTGATCTCTGAGTCATATTTCATTCTGAAACAGGTGCTCGGATTGTCTGCCGAAGAGCTTCACGAAGTATTCGCTGAGTGGAACAAAGGAGAGCTTGACAGCTATCTGATCGAAATCACGGCTGACATTTTCACTAAAAAAGATGAAGAAACGGGCAAACCGCTTGTTGACGTTATCCTTGATAAAGCAGGCCAAAAAGGAACGGGTAAATGGACAAGCCAAAGTGCTCTTGACTTAGGCGTTCCGCTTCCGATTATCACTGAATCTGTTTTTGCGCGTTTCATTTCCGCAATGAAAGAAGAGCGTGTGAAAGCAAGCGGCCTTCTGTCCGGACCAGACGTTAAGCCGGTCACTGAAAATAAAGAAGAGCTGATTGAAGCGGTCAGAAAAGCGCTCTTCATGAGTAAAATCTGTTCTTACGCACAAGGCTTCGCCCAAATGAAAGCCGCGTCTGAAGAGTATAACTGGGATCTGAAATACGGTGAAATCGCGATGATTTTCCGCGGCGGCTGTATCATCCGCGCGGCGTTCCTGCAAAAGATCAAAGACGCGTATGACCGTGAACCGGAGCTTGACAACCTGCTGTTAGACAGCTACTTCAAAAACATTGCAGAAAGCTACCAAGGCGCCCTTCGCCAAGTGATTTCACTTGCCGTAGCCCAAGGCGTGCCGGTACCTTCGTTCTCAAGCGCACTTGCGTATTACGACAGCTACCGTACGGCAGTGCTTCCTGCAAACTTGATTCAAGCGCAGCGTGATTACTTCGGCGCGCATACGTATGAACGCACAGATAAAGAAGGCATTTTCCATACTGAATGGATGAAGTAATGAAGAAGCCCCCGCAGTTATTGCGGGGGCTTTTCTGATATTAAAAACCGCGGGCCGTCCATGAACGGCGCCGCGGTTTTTGATGTTTTCTTATATATTCCACCAGTGGAGACCGTCTTTTTCAAGAAGATCGTCCGAAGCTTTCGGTCCCATTGACCCGGCTTCATAATTCGGAGAAAGGGTTTTGTCGGCTGCCCACGTTTCGGAAATCGCATCGACGAAATTCCAGGAAAGCGCCACTTCGTCCCAATGGGCAAAGTTTGTCGCATCACCGAGCAGACAGTCATGGATTAATTTTTCATAGGCTTCCGGTGTGTTCATTTCATCACTGCAGTTGCTGCAGTAATCCAGCTTAATCGGCTGAGCATGAGCGGCTCCGCCTAATTTTTTAGCGTTCAGATATAGTGTGATGCCTTCATCCGGCTGAATATGGATGACAAGCAGGTTCGGATTTACATTCGTTTCATTGCCGTAATAAAGGTTCATCGGAATGTCTTTAAATTGAACGACGATTTTCGTTGATTTTTCTTTCATCCGTTTCCCTGTGCGGATATAAAACGGAACGCCGGCCCAGCGGAAGTTATCGATTAACAGCTTTCCGGACACGAATGTTTCCGTATTGGAATCCGGTGCTACATTTTGTTCATCTGTATAGCTCGGTACAGCGTTTCCGTCAATCGTTCCCGCTTGGTATTGTCCGCGGACGAAGAAGTCACTCACTTCGTTTGGAGCGACAGGGCGGAGAGCTCTCAGCACCTTCACTTTTTCGCTGCGGATTTCTTCCGTGTTCAGTTTAATCGGCGGTTCCATCGCCAAGAGAGCGACCATTTGTAAAATATGGTTTTGAACCATATCACGGAGTGCGCCTGATTTCTCGTAATATCTCGCACGATCCTCAACGCCGAGATCCTCACTTGACGTAATCTGGATGTTTGAGATGTAGCGGTTATTCCACAGCGGCTCAAACAGCGCATTCGCAAATCGGATGACTTCGATATTTTGAACCATTTGTTTGCCTAAGTAATGGTCGATCCGGTAAATTTGATCTTCCGTGAAAGCTTCGCGTATTTCTTTGTTAAGCTCTTTCGCACTCGGCAGGTCATGGCCGAACGGTTTTTCAATGACGAGACGGGACCAGCCATTTGTCGCTGTGACACCTTCGTTTTTAAGTGATTTTGCGATAGTGCCGAAAAACTCAGGAGCCATCGCCAAGTAAAACATTCTGTTGTTCGGGATTTCATATGTATGTTCAAGCTGATCAAGCAGGACATTCAGCTCCTGATAGGAACCCGGATTCGTTACATCAAACGGATGGTAATAAAAATGAGATGTGAAATCGTCTATGTCTTTTTGCCCGGCAGAAGAAACAGACGTTTTAACGGTTTCCCGGAGGTCCTCGTTTGACCAAGGTCTTCTTCCAACACCTACAACTGCAAACTCTTCACCAATTTGACCATTTTTATATAAACGGTGAATGGATGGGTAAAGTTTTCGTTTTGCCAAATCCCCTGTGGCACCAAATATTACAATTACTGCTTTTGGTTTGTCGTTTGTTTTCACTTAGAGTACCTCACTTTATCTGAAGCATGGTTTAAAACCCCGCATATTTCCTTCATTTTAAATCTAAAATTCGTTGAAAGCAAACATTTCAGCCTGTTTTTTGCGGTTTGCGGAAAAAAATTAATCAGGCCGGAGAAGGCCCGGGTGAATTCACATTTTCAGCCTGATCCTGTATCCTTAGTAGTACAAAGATCTAGGAGGAAGCATTGTGGAATTATTATTTTTAGGGACGGGGGCCGGCATGCCGGCAAAGACGAGAAACGTAACGTCCGTCGCGCTGAAGCTTCTTGAAGAAAGGCGTTCCGTATGGCTGTTTGATTGCGGAGAAGCCACTCAGCATCAGATATTACATACAACAATCAAACCGAGGAAAATTGAGAAGATTTTCATCACCCACCTTCACGGCGACCATGTTTACGGTCTTCCGGGTCTGTTGGGGAGCCGTTCATTTCAGGGCGGTGAAGAAGAGCTGACGATTTACGGGCCAAAAGGCATTAAAGCCTTTATCGAAACAAGCCTGCACGTGACGGCGACTCATCTGACGTATCCTCTTACCGTACACGAAATCGAAGAGGGGACGGTTTTTGAAGATGGGCAATTCATTGTTACCGCAGCATCCGTCATTCACGGCGTGGAAGCGTTCGGCTACCGGGTTCAGGAAAAGGATATTCCCGGCGCATTGCAGGCCGGCAGATTGAAAGAAATGAATATCCCGCCCGGACCCGTCTATCAGAAAATCAAAAAAGGCGAAACGGTCACACTTGACGATGGCAGAATCATTAACGGGCGGGATTTTTTGGAACCGCCGAAAAAAGGGAGAATCGTCGCTTTTTCCGGGGATACGAGGGCATCAGAGCGGGTAACGGAGCTGGCGCGCAATGCGGATGTGCTTGTTCATGAAGCGACGTTTGCCAAGGAAGATGCAAAGCTCGCACATAATTATTATCACGCAACGACAGAACAGGCTGCGCAAACGGCAAAAAAAGCAGGCGCCAAACAGCTGATTTTAACTCATATCAGCGCAAGGTATCAGGGTGAATCGCCGATAGAGCGTCTCGAACATGAGGCGAAAGCGGTATTTGAAAACAGTAAGATCGCATTTGACTTCATGGAGGTCACTGTGGAGCGGTCTTAAAAAATGGACGCTTGACATTTTTTTCTGATGAGATATAATAAAACGAAATAATTACGATTTGTATAAGGGGTGAAAATGATGCGTGTGAATGTTACATTGGCCTGTACAGAGACAGGGGACAGAAATTATATTACGACGAAGAACAAACGGACGAATCCGGACCGGTTAGAAATGAAAAAGTATTCACCCCGGTTGAAAAAGTATACGTTGCATCGTGAGACAAAATAGATCACGATAACAAAAGCCATTGTGCCGCTGCACAATGGCTTTTGTTTAATCAGTTTACCGCCTGATAGGCAGGAGCATTCATTTGCTGGCGCACCGCGCACCAAACATCATAAATGGCAAGGTGGACGATGTGCGGTTCATCGTGGTGAATGGCATGAGAACTGTTTTTGGCCTGAATCCATCCGCTTTGATAAGAGACATCAAGCATGCTTCTGTGCAGTTTCACCCATTGTTCATGAGCGTGCTTTAAGTGCTCATCCCGCTCTCCCGATGATAAAATCAACAGCGGCATATCGCCGAAATGAATCTGCTGATGCTTGATCTGACGAAGGCTCGTCAAAAATTCCGCGTGTGATCCTTCCAATATGAACTGTTTCAAATAGGCGGCTTTCATTTCTTCGGGAAGAAGCGGAAGCACTTTCGTCTCCTGATCCTCAGAAACCGGATCAAGCATCACCATCCCGAGAATATCCCGGCGGTTCCGGCTCGCCCAAAGTCTGCTGATAATCGCGCCGTATGAATGCGAGACGACAAGATAAGGAGGCTTGACGCCGGCCTTCAGAAGAAGAGCGTTTAATTCCTGTACCATGTGGTCCGCCGTTCTCTTGTTTCGGCTTTGTCCGCTTTTGCCGATTCCGGCTCTGTCATATGTGAAAACCCCAAATTCTTCATCTATGTCAGCGAGTAATGATGTCCATGTTTCAGAAGAAGTGCCGTAGCCGGCTTCAAAGACGATCGTCACTTCGCCGGCGCCTTTACGGTGTTTCGTATAAAACGGACACCCGTCAATCAGATATGTCCTTTCCATCCATGCTGCTTTCATTGGAGTCATCCCCTCTAATTGGTTCTATAGGGAAGACGGAGAAGCTTCGGCAATCGTTTCTCAAAAAATAAAAAAAGAGACAGCCGGATCGAAAAACTCCGGCTGTCACTTCATCACCATGCTCTGTCGTATTGAACCGGTGACGGTATTTCAGTATTCAGCTGCTTCGCTGCACTCCTTGCAAAGTGCGGATCGCGCAGAAGTTCTCTCGCGACAAAAATAAGGTCAGCGCGGTTGTTTTGCAGAATTTCTTCGGCCATTGTTCCCGTCGTTATCAAACCGACGGCGCCTGTTGCGATTTCGGCCTGTTCACGGATTTTCTCCGCAAAGCTCACTTGGTAGCCTGGGAAGACGTTAATATCAGCTTGAACGAGTGCGCCTGAGCTGCAATCAATGAGGTCGACTCCCTGTTCTTTCATCCACTTCGCAAAACCGATATGATCCGCAATGTCCAGCCCTTTGTCTGTATAATCCGATGCAGAAATACGGACAAATAACGGGCCGTCCCAGACTTCCTTGACGGCTTCAATGGTCTCGCCTAAGAAGCGGTAGCGATTTTCATGTGAGCCTCCGTATTCGTCTGTACGGTGATTGGACAGAGGGGACAAAAATTCGTGCATTAAGTAGCCGTGTGCCGCATGAAGTTCAATAATGTCAAAGCCGGCTTCTTTCGCGCGCGCCGCTGCCTGTTTGAATTCCTGAATGGTTTCTTTAATTTGTTCTGTCGTCATTTCAGCCGGTGTTTTGGACTGCTCATCGAACGGAATGGCTGACGGAGCGTAAATGTCTCCCTCAAGCTCAGCTTTACGTCCGGCGTGCGCAAGCTGAATGCCGATTTTAGATCCTTGCGCTTTCACTTGTTCCGTCAGTTTGGCAAAACCTTCGATATGATCATCGCTCCAAATGCCTAAATCCTGATCGGAAATGCGCCCCTGCGGATTAACGGCTGTCGCTTCCACGATAATCAGGCCGACCTGGCCGATTGCACGCGATATATAGTGCGCCATATGAAAAGGCTGCAGTTTTCCGTCCTTCTCATGTGAGGAATACATGCACATCGGTGCCATAACAATACGGTTTTTGATCGTTACATCTTTAACGGTCCATGGTGTGAATAATTTTCTGGCCATTTATTTCGCCTCCCGGAATGTTTTAGACATTGATTATAACAATTCATGATCATTCAGTCATATAAACTGCTCACGACTGAGTGCATTGTTATTATTGTTCTGGAAGGGCATTTTTTTATACACATCGGTGCCGTATCTTCATAACAGGCATTTACAGCCGATCATATAGCAAATATAGATGAGAAACGCACCGATGACTGCGTGGCCTCCTTTGAACCAGTTTGTCAGGATGAAAATACTGCTGATGAAGATCACCGCGCCGAAGGCACCGAATATTCCGTTTTTTTGAGCGGCTCTGAAATCGTCGGGGCTCATATTTTTCAGCTGCAAGTGAATATTCAGTAACGTCATGATCGGAAGCAATGTAATAACGCCTGATAAAAATAAGTATTTCGATTTGCTTAAATACGCGGCGGCCACCATAATGGTGCCGCCGATAAAAAATTGAATGAGAAAACTCATGCTGAAACGCTCACCTTCTGTTTGTTATCAAGTATAATGATGGAGACATTGCCATTTTATTTTTGATTGATGTATAAGTAAACTAAATATAACTAATGCATTGGATAATAAAGAATGATATCTGGGAGATGAAGCCGGTTGGATTTAAAGAAGCATTTAGCCTTTATTAAAACGGTTGAAAGCGGCAGCCTGACCCAAGCCGCTGCCATATTGAATTACACACAGCCGAACATCAGCCAAATGATCAGTAAATTAGAGGAAGAGTACGGTTTTCCGCTTTTGATCAGACAGCGGCATGGAGTGAGGCCGACCGCAAATGGCTTGAAAGTGTTACATATTATGAAGGAAATTCAAAAAAACTATGAAAAACTGTCTGAAACCGTTGATAATATTAATGGGTTAGAAAGAGGGGAAGTCCGGCTCGGCACTGTTACGAGCGTGGCGGTAAAATGGCTGCCGAAAATTTTGAGGGAATTTAATGAGCTGTATCCTTCCATTAAGGTGCATTTGTTTGAAGGAAATTCTACTGAACTGGAAGAATGGCTGAAAGATGACCGGATTGATGCGGCGATCGGGACATCCCACAGCGAGAAGTGGCATTTTTACCCGTTGGCAGAGGACCCGATTGTAGCGGTGATGAGCCCGCAGCATGAATTGGCGCAATGTGAAACGGTTCCGTTACATGTCATGGAGTCCGTCAAATGTATCGTGCCTTATCCGGAGACACATTTTGATGTGCTGAAAGTGCTGAAGGAAGAAAAGATCACGCCGCGGGTCGCCTATCAAATCAGAGGGGATGAAGCTATTATTGCAATGGTGCGGAACAATCTGGGGATCAGCATCTTGCCGCAGCTTTTGGTGAATGATTGTGATGTGCTCATCAAACGGTTCGACCGGTATGTCTCCAGGCAGCTCGGCATTTTGACAGCTCATGCAAAGGAGACGCAGACACCTTCTGTCCAGAAACTGATTCAATGCATACAAGAATGGGTTGCGGTCCATCAGGCTTCTGTCTGAAGAAGCCTGATATGCGTTTAAGCCGGTTCAGCATAATAGACCAGCATAAAATATGTCACCGGTTCCCGAGGAATTAAAATAACTGCGGCGTCGCCCGAAGTCAGCACATGCTTTTCGTCATAAAGCTCAACCGTCAATTCACCGCTTTTGATTAAAAAGTATTCTTCCCCTAAATGTGATTTTGCCTCATGGGCGCAGCCCGGCTTCAGGTCAACTATGCCTTGAAAACAAAAAGTCTGACCGTGACGGTGGTGAGCGGGATTTCGTCTGTTTATATAAAAAGGGCATCAACGGCACATGCTGTTGATGCTTTTTTTGACATGCTAGGGTTTGGAGAGCACTTCAATTCCGACGTTGACCATTTTGTCCAGTCCCATAAAAGACAGGCAGATTTTGGCGCGTCTTTTTCTTTTATCGATCTTTTTAATAATGCCTTCCATTCCTTTAAGAGGCCCTGAGGCAACGGTTACTTTTGAATTTTCAATATAGACTTTTGAATAATCTACAGTGTCTCCTTCTCCGATCAGCCTGATAATAGGGAGGATTTCTTCATCCGTAATTGTCGTGAAATAGGTTTTACGCTCTTTGGAATAATATGCGCCGTTATTCACGATTCTGCATGAAATGGGGAGTTCTTTGATTTTATGAAATGTCCGCTCTGTCATCTTCGTTTTAAACAGCACATATCCCGGAAACATCTTTTTGAGTGCCTCGTATTTGATTCCGGCTTTTCGTTCTGTGACTTTTTTCTTGGGTATGATTGAGTAGAGAGCCTGCTCATCAAACTGCAGACGCAGAAATTTTTGAACTGTTTCTTCTTTTCCGGACTCTACAAAAAGTGCGTACCATTTCATGACTGGATCCTCCTTAGAATAATAAGAAATTATTATACAAAGAAAGTATTTAATGGATAGTATTTAAAATGATTAAAAATTTTTCTAATTCGTCTTTTTTTTACATAATATATGAAAATGAAAAATAAGTATAGACCCAATTGACAGAGAAGCGATGAATTTTCTTTGACATGAAAAGGGTTCAGGGAATTATCTGACATTTATCCCGAAACAATTATGCCGACTGTCCACCGAATATAAAACTGTGGAATAAATGTCAGAAAATAACGAAATAAAGCCTTGACATTATTATCTATAAATTGATATTATTCTCTTTAAATAGCAACTATTTGTTAAATTTATTAAATTGATGTAAAGCACCTATTAAATTTCAATCGCTGTTTCGGCACGTTGAAGAGGAAATAGGGATTATAAAAATGATTGTAGTGTATATATCTACATATACATGATAAGGGAGAAGTGTGCCGTCATCGCTGTTTTCGGGCATATTGGCACTGCAGCTTGTCATGAGAAACATTCAGTAAACAAGCAATATGTTTTAATATAAATTATGTTAGAAAAGGAAAACACAATGCGTTTGCGATTTTTAAACCTGTGCTGAATCGCAAACGCGTTTGTGTTTTTATTTTTATGCCGGTGTTTACACCAGTCAATATATGAAAATAAGAGACGTTTTTGTATGGAGAACCACATGTGATGTACAAAATTGGCGATGCGGAAAGGATGAGGATAAGATGCTTACGTTTGTGTTCCCGGGGCAGGGTTCTCAATTTAAAGGAATGGGAGCCGGACTGTTTGATGAATTTCAAGATCTGACACGTCAGGCTGATGACATATTAGGCTACTCTATAGAAGAATTGTGTCTGGAGGATCCGAATCACCAACTGGGGAAAACGCAATTTACCCAGCCGGCGTTATATACGGTGAGTGCACTCAGTTATTTAAAGAAAATGAAAGAGTCCGGCAGAGAGCCTGATTACGCCGCAGGGCACAGTTTAGGAGAATATAATGCGTTATTTGCGGCCGGCTGCTTTGATTTTGAGACCGGTTTGCAGCTTGTAAAAAAAAGAGGGGAGCTCATGAGCAAGGCAGCTCCCGGAGGCATGGCGGCGGTTTTGGGGTTTACGGCTGAACAAGTAAAAGAGGTTCTATCCGATTATCATCTGACCGGCATTGATATCGCTAACCACAATTCACCTTCGCAAATTGTGATCGCCGGAACGAAACAAGACATTGAAAAAGCGGGCCCCGTCTTTGAAAAAGCCGGCGTGAGAATGTACCTTCCTTTAAATGTGAGCGGCGCCTTCCATTCCCGCTATATGAAAGATGCTGAAAAAGAGTTCAAGGATTATTTAGAAGAAACGGCGTTTTTGCCTCTTCGTTTTCCGGTGATCTCAAATCTTCATGCCGCACCTTATAAGAATGATGAAATCAAAACAAATCTGACTTTGCAAATGACCAATCAGGTAAAGTGGACGGACACGATACGCCGTCTGATGGGACTTGAAAATAATGAAATTGCAGAAGTCGGGCCCGGGGAAGTGCTGACAAAACTGACGCGTCAGATTAAAAAAGATGCCGTCCCATTACCTATGCCGAAAGAAGAGTCTGATACTGCTGATGTTAAAGCATCGGCAGCTGATTCGCAAAAAACGGCGGGAATGAGATTAGGGAACGAAGATTTTAAAAAAGATTATAACATCCAATATGCTTACATGACGGGCTCCATGTACAGGGGAATTGCTTCGGAACAGATGGTCATTAAAGCGGCAAAAGCGGGAATGCTGGGCTTTTTCGGAACGGGCGGATTGAGTATCGAACGGATCGGACAGGCCATCGGAACCATCCGGTCTGCACTGCGGCAAGGGGAAACATTCGGAATGAATCTTCTTCATCATATGATGTCACCTGACAAGGAAGTCAGAATGATAGATTTATATTTGAAAAACGGCATTCATCTTATTGAAGCATCGGCATTTATGGGCATAACCCCCGCTCTCGTTATATACAGGGCAAAGGGATTAAGCAGGAATCATGACGGGTCGGTGTCAGTTCAAAACAGAATCATCGCGAAAGTATCCCGGCCTGAAGTCGCTGAGGCCTTTCTAAGTCCGGCTCCGGCTCATGTGCTGGAAAGACTTGTGTCTGACAATCGGCTGACAGCCGGGGAAGCGGCGCTTGCAAAAGAAATTCCGATGGCTGATGACATTTGCGTTGAAGCGGATTCAGGAGGGCATACCGACCAAGGGATTCCGTATACATTAATGCCTGCCATGATCAGACTCAGAGACCGCATGATGGAGAAGCACGGTTATGCGAAAAAAGTAAGAATCGGCGCAGCGGGCGGCATCGGCACTCCGGAAGCGGCTGCTGCGGCGTTTCTGCTCGGCGCCGAATTTATCGGAACCGGTTCTATTAATCAATGCACGGTCGAAGCCGGGACAAGTGATTCAGTGAAAGATCTGCTTCAGGAAGCGAACGTGCAGGATACGTCATACGCTCCCGCGGGAGATATGTTTGAAGCGGGAGCAAGGGTGCAGGTGCTGAAAAAAGGCCTGTTTTTCCCGGCAAGAGCCAATAAACTTTTTGACTTGTACAGACAATACAATTCTTTAGATGAAATAGATGAAAAAACGAAAACATTAATTGAAGAAAAGTATTTCCAGCGCAGTTTTGAAGAGGTGTATGAGCAATTGAAACGTGATAAATCTCCTGAGCAGATCGCCAAAGCCGAACAGAATCCGAAACACAAAATGGCGATGGTATTTAAATGGTATTTTTCTCATACGACAAGGCTCGCTCTGGAAGGAAAAAGCGAAAGTAAAATAGATTACCAAATTCATTGCGGCCCTGCGCTCGGCGCGTTTAATCAATGGGTGAAAGGAACCCCGCTTGAAAATTGGAGAAACAGGCATGTCGATCTGATCGGCAAACAGCTTATGGAAGAAACAGCCGGCCTTCTTGCGCAAAGGCTGGTATCGATTACAGGCTGAGTATGACCAGCCATTACATTTTTTCTGCGGAGGACAGACCATGCTGATTGAAAATCATGAATTAACGATGAGCCATGTCGGGTTAGGGAATTTGAATGAGTACGCGCTGCTGCTGTTATTCGGCAACGCACACAGTCACCATTTAACGGACGGAACGGGATTCCGGCCTGATCAGATGGCCGATCACCAAGGGCTGATTTTGTATCCGGCTTATTTTATGACACATCTCAAAGTTCCTTCAGATAAGCCTCTTGATCAGTACCGATTATGGGACGAGGTTTCCGTCGGAGTCGATATCTCCCGGTTTGGAGAAACCATATTAGAATCTGATTATTTGTTCGGGCCGAAAGGAGCGGTCAGCTCTGATAAAAGCGAGTGGGACCGGGGACGGTTTCCTTCTATGAAAGCCAATAGTTTAATTGTCGTCGACGTCACACAAACAGAAGGTTCGACCCGCAAAGTCTCAGCGCCTAAGGCTGAATGCATTGCGGAACTTTCTAAGCTAGCCAAGCCGCCTTACGCGCTGATGCGGTCAAAGAAAATCAGAACGGACGCCTTCGGTATGAAGCCGGGCAATCTCAAAACAGCAGACCCCGTTTCATATCGGGTTCCTGTTGATCAGGATGCTGCGCCGGGGCATGCCATGGTGTTTGCGAAATTCAGCAAGATAATGGATGCGGCGGAATTTGAATGGATGACGCGCCGGTCGAAGCCGGGTTTTCCGGTTTCAATCGCGCGGCATTTATTTTTGCTTGAAAGAGAGACGTATTATTACGGAAATTGTTTTGCAGATGAAGAGCTTGATATTTATATGACGGGACACATTGAAGAATGCGATCCCGACTTTCACGGTGAGTCCCTCGGTATGATCTCAGTGGCGAAAATCAGCTATCAGATTGAAGTCTATATGAAAAGAAATCATACATTGCTGGCCATTTCCAAGGTGGATAAGCTGCTGGCGGTGCCGACCGCTTCACAAGATCATATTCCGGATTATAAACGGGTCATCAGAAGTTTATAAAATGAAGAATGGAGCTGAAAGCAAATGGAACAAACCAAGGAAATGAAGCAGATCATCGCACAAATCATTCAGGATATTCAAGAACAGCAGTCATATCGGGCCGTCGAAGCGGGAGATGATGTGAGGGTCATAGAGGATCTGGGCTTCTCATCACTGGATATCGCTCAATTAGTCGCACAGATGGAGATGGAAACCGGAGTAGATCCTTTTTCCCAAGGAGAAACAATTTCCAGCATTACAACCGTCGGCAGCATTTGTGATATTTATCAAAAATATATGGACAGTGCTCAATCATGAAAACAGAAAGCGGGGGAGATATCAGCTGGGTGACTGATAAGCTTAGGGAAACGCAAGACAGTGAGTTTCTCATTTTTAAAGGGCAGACTTTTACGTATGATGATTTGCTGACACGAATCAGCTTTTTTCAGAAAGAACTTGAACAAAACGGAATACGTCAAGGAGAATGTGTGGCGCTTATCGGGGATTATTCCCCGAACGCCATTTTTTTGCTGATGGCGCTTTTGTTAAACCGAAATATCGTTGTCCCTCTCAGTAATGAGTCAAGGGAAAAGCATCTCGATATGTTTGAAGACGCGAAAGTGAATCAAATCATTGAAATAAATGAAAATGACAGCTGGACGCTTCGTGAAGGTTCTGAAAGCGCCGCTCACCCTCTGCTTGATGATCTGCGCGAGAGAGGGGAGTCAGGCATTATTATTTTCACATCGGGAACCTCCGGCAAAAGCAAAGCATCCGTGTTAAGCGCCGGCCGGCTGCTTGAAAAATATAAAACGGCGAAGAGAAAACCGCTGCGTACGCTCATTTTTCTGAAATTAGATCATATCGGCGGCATTAATACGCTGTTTGCGATTCTGTTTAACGGGGGGACGATCGTCACATCAGACAGCAGAACGCCGGAGTCCGTTTATCAGGCGGTCGACAAACATGCTGTCCAAGTGCTCCCCGCCACCCCGACCTTTTTAAACATGCTGCTGATGTCCAAGGCGGATGCCGGCTATAACCTCTCTTCACTCCGGCTGATCACTTACGGCACAGAGCCGATGCCCCAATCGACGCTGCGCGGCATCCACCGGCTGTTTCCGGATGTACGGCTGAAACAAACATACGGATTAACTGAACTGGGTATATTCTCAACGAAATCAAAAGACAGCCAATCCACTTGGATGAAAGTGGGCGGTGCCGGAACAGAGACCAAAATTACCGGAGGCACGCTTTGGGTCCGTTCTGAGTCGGCGATGCTCGGCTATTTAAACGCACCGTCACCTTTCGATGAAGACGGCTGGTACGACACCGGTGACCAGGTGGAAACAGACGGCGAATATATAAGAATTCTCGGAAGAAAGAGTGAAATCATTAATGTGGGCGGAGAGAAAGTGTTTCCGGCAGAGGTGGAAAGCGTCTTTCTGGAGATACCGAATGTCCGGGATGTTCTCATAACGGGCAGAAAAAATCCGATTACGGGCGAGATTGTCGCGGCAGAGGCCGTGCTTGAAAAAGAGGAAGATATCAAATCTTTCAGAAAGCGGGCCGTAGCTCATTGCAGACAGAAGCTGCAGCCATATCAGATACCGCAGATCATCTCTGTTACAGATCGGAAACTGTCTAATGATCGATTTAAAAAAATAAGAAACGTGTAAAACAGGAGGCAAATATGAATAACGGAAAAGTAGCGGTCGTCAGCGGAGGAAGCCGGGGGCTGGGAAAAGCGATTGTACAGACGCTTTTGGATGAGGATTACAAAGTAGCCGCTTTCAGCCGCAGTGAATCTGATTTTATTAACACATTGAGAGAGAGTGAAAAGTACCGCGGCCGCTTTTATTGGGAAGCGGCGGATGCGGCGGATGCTGCCGCCATGAAACAGTTTGTTCTTCAAGTATACCGCAAGTTTTCCAGAATAGACGGCTTGGTCAATAACGCCGGTTTGAACCTTGATCAGCTTCTGCCCCTGACCAATGATGAAGACATTGACCGCATCCTCAATCTGAATATCGGTTCAGTCATCAAGCTGACCCGAAACGTTTCCCGGGTCATGCTGAAACAAAATTCCGGATCAATCGTTAACATAAGCTCCATTATCGGCTCAAGAGGATTTAAAGGCACTTCAGTCTACAGCGCATCCAAAGCGGCTCTTGACGGCTTGACGCGAAGCCTGGCCAGGGAGCTCGGGTCTAAAGGAATCCGTGTCAATTCACTTGCGCCCGGTTTTGTGGACACCGATATGACGAAAAATATGCCGGAAAAACAAAAATCGCAGATTATCAGAAGGACGCCGATGGGACGTTTAGGCGAAACAGACGATATGACCGGACTCGTTCGTTTCCTGCTTTCTCCTGAATCGTCCTTTATGACCGGACAGACAATTGCGATAGACGGCGGATTAACTTGTTAAAGCACAGAAAAATTCTTTTGTACAAGGGATGGTATCCTCATGAAATGTATTAACGAATTTTTAAGAACGGTAATAGCGCAAAAGCTGGGTGCCGAGGTGACCGAAGCAGAAGATAAAACCGCTTTTTTTACTCTTGGCGTGACGTCTCTCATCAGTGAAGAAATCATGACCATATTGCATAAAGAATTTACCGGCCTTTCTGAAACGCTGCTGTTTGAATATCCGAACATTGAGAAATTGAGTGAGTTTTTAAGTGCGCAGAAACGAAATCCCGAAAGCGTTCTTGAATTCAAAGAAACGGAGCCTGATACGGGAAGCCGGCAGGAAGAAGAATTGCTTCCTGTACAGGCGGCTGAAAAGGTGCCTGAACCGGGAACGGACGGGAGCTCTGATATTGCGATTATCGGAATGAGCGGGATGTTTCCGAAAGCGGAAAACCAGCATGATTTTTGGACCAATTTAATAGAAAATAAAGATTGTGTCTCCGAAATCCCAGAGGATAGATGGGACAGCTCTTATTACTCGGAAGAGAAAACGGCAGAATACGCGTCATACAGTAAATGGGGAGGTTTTATTGATCATCCGGATCAATTTGACCCGCTGTTTTTTTCTGTTTCCCCGTGGGAAGCTGATTTAATGGACCCTCAGCAAAAATTGTATGTCACGTGCTGCTGGGAAGCGATGGAGGATGCCGGTTACGGGAACCCGGCGGCGAGGCCGACGGATCAAATCGGTGTATTCGCCGGAGTGACCTGGAATGAATATTCATTAATTGCACACGAAGAAGGTTTCCTCAAAGATCAGTACAAAGGCCCCGGCTCCTTATATTGGGGCATTCCGAACCGGGTTTCTTATTTCCTTGATCTCCATGGCCCGAGCATCGCTGTTGATACGGCGTGTTCTTCATCGCTTGTCGCCGTCCATCAGGCTTGTCAGGCCATTATGTCGGGCGACTGTGAAATGGCGCTGGCCGGAGGCGTCAACCTCAGCTTACATCCGCAAAAATACATGTTTTTAAGCAAATCGCATTTTCTGTCTTCTGAAGGAAAATGCCGCAGTTTCGGTGAAGGCGGAGACGGTTACGTGCCCGGCGAAGGCGCGGGAGCCGTTTTGTTAAAACCACTGAAAAAAGCGATTGCGGACAAAGACCACATCTACGGTGTCATTAAGGGGTCCGCCACTAATCACGGCGGCAAAACGACCGGGTATACGGTGCCGAATCCGGAAGCGCACCGGGACCTGATTTTATCCGCTCTAAACAGAGCCGCGGTAAGTCCGGCGGATATCAGCTATATTGAAGCTCACGGAACCGGCACGGCGCTCGGCGATCCGATTGAGATACGCGGCCTGTCTATGGCATTTGATAAACAGACCGATGAGAAAAACTACTGCGGAATCGGCTCGGTGAAATCCAATATCGGACATTTGGAAGCGGCTGCAGGGATCGCCGGTTTAATCAAGGTGCTTTTAAGCATGAAACATGAAACGCTTCCCGCCAGTCTGCACTCCGAGGAACTGAACCGCAAGATTTCTTTTTCTGATTCGCCATTTTATGTCGTCCGAAACAACCGGCCGTGGCCGGCTGAAGGAGATAAACCGAGAATCGCCGCAATCAGTTCATTCGGCGCAGGAGGCTCTAATGCCCATCTGATCGTAGGTGCTTATCAGCCAAAACGGCAAGCGGACAAGAATACTGAGCAAAAACCGCATGCCGTCGTATTAAGCGCACATTCCGAACAGCAGCTGAAAGAATATGCCGGGAAATTAAGCTCTTTTCTTACCCGATTGGAAAACCCGTCTTCTGCCGGCGGATACACTCTGGAAAATATCGCTGCCACCCTATTGTCAGGCAGAGAGCCTTTCTCCTTCCGGCTTGCTGTCATTGCGTCATCCCTTTCTGAGCTGAAACAGCGATTGGACGGATTTGTAAGCGGTCATAGCGACGGCAGGCATATGTACTTCGGAAAAGCGTCACCCGGGCGGCCGGACGTTTCAGGCCAATCCGTTTCAGATCCTGAGAAATTTGCCGCGCTGTGGGTGAAAGGCCTTCAAGGTTGCAAAAAGCCGGAAACGCCGTATCAGAAAGTTCCGCTTCCTACGTACCCGTTTTTAAAGGAAACGTCCTGGCTGACCGATCAAAAAAAGCGGTATACAAAAAAGCCCCAAAATACCAAAAGGCGTGAAGCGCTGCATCCTCTGCTTGATGAGAATGTTTCATCCGCCCGGAAAGGGACGTTTCAAAAGATATTTTCCAAGGATGAATATTTCTTTAAAGATCATTTAGTGAACGAAAAATATGTGCTTCCCGGAGTCTGTCATCTGGAAATGGCGGCATACGGCGCGGAATTGTGGGGAGAACGCCCGGTCGTCTCTCTTCAAAGTGTGTGGTACATGGAGCCGATTGTGACAGGGACAGACCCAACATCCGTCATGATAGAGTTTGAAGCGGAAAAAGAGCGTATAAGCTATGTCATTAAAGAAAAAGGAGCGGATGGCACCCTCTTTTCGCAAGGAGAAGTGATTTGTAAAGAAAAAGGAGCGTCTTTTGAGGCCCCGGCTTTTCAGCTCCCGGCGCCATTTGCGCAGAGAACGGAGCCGAAAGACATCTATCACTCGTTCTCTGAGGCGGGAATCGTGCAAAAGGACAGTTTTCAGGTCATCCGCGAATTCTCTTATACAGAAAGGAAAGCACTGGCCAAATTAACGCTCCCGTCACACTTGGAAGCCGATTTTAAACAGTACATCCTACATCCGTCTTTAATGGATGGCGCTGTTCAAACCGCAATGGCGCATGTGCTGCAATTTCAAAAAGAGCCTGCGCTTATCGTACCGTTTTCCTTCGGAGAAATACAGCTGCTTGAACCGTTAGCGAAAACCGTATTTGTGCATGCGGAGGTAAAAGCGGCCTCCGTTCACCAATTTGATCTGCATATTTGTGATGACCGCGGCGTGCTGCTGGCGGCAGTGAAAGATTTTATCATAAAAGAGGTGCAGGAAAGCGCCGGGTTTAACCAAAAAGCCGGCGTCACGCCGAAGAAAAGCCGTGAAACGGAATTGCTTATGACACCGGTTTGGAACACCGTCACCATTCCGGAAACCGACATGTCTTTCATGCGTGAAGAAAAAATAATCGTCATCGGGGCCGGGCCGGATGTTCAGCAGGCTTTGAAAGAGATGTATTCCGATGTCCGTTTTCCGGACATCACTTCTTTGGACAGCGCGGAACAAATGGCTGAAACATTGAAAGCGCAAGGTTCTTTTCAACACATGATATGGGCGGCGCCGGATCATCCCATTCCATCCGTTTATGAGGCGGATACGGCCGAGGGACAGGAGCACGGGGTCATGCAGCTTTTCCGGCTGATAAAAGCGCTTCTGTTTCTGAATTTTGACACGGAACAACTATCATTGACAATCTGCACGTTTCAAGCACAGCCGATTCATGAACATGATGAGGTCAATCCGAGTCATGCAAGCATACACGGATTAGCGGGATCGCTCGCAAAAGAATACACCAATTGGAGCATCCGGCTTCTTGATTTGGAATCTCAAAGGGGAGACCGGCATCTTCCCCATGTCTTCTCTTTACCGGCGGACCCCGAGGGAAATCCGTGGGTCTTTCGTGCAGGTCAGTGGCACCGACAGCAATTGGCCGTCTGCCGGCCTCATGCAGATGAGCCTTCATTATACCGGCACGGCGGGGTTTATGTGATTATCGGCGGAGCAGGCGGAATAGGAGAAGTATGGACTGAATATATGATTCAGACCTATCAGGCGAAAATTGTCTGGATCGGGAGACGGAAAAAAGATACACAGATTGAAAGAAAGCTGAAAAGACTTGCAGCTTTAGGTCCCGCACCGCAATATTTCAGCGCGGATGCCGCGAGTTATGACTCTCTCAAACGGGCGTATGACACCATTGTGAAGGAAAATGGAAAGGTCCGCGGAATCATTCATTCCGCCATCGTGTTATCAGACCGAAGTTTTGCCAATATGGAAGAGGATCAGTTCCGCGCTTCACTTTCTGCAAAAACTGATGTCAGCTTGCAGATTGCCCGGGTAGCTGAAGGGGAACCCCTGGATTTCTTGCTGTTTTTCTCTTCGATGATGTCGTTTCAAAAAGCGCCGGGACAGAGCAATTATGCCGCCGGGTGCACGTTTAAAGACGCTTTTGCTAAGCGGATCTCACAGAAAGCGCCGTATGCTGTAAAAGTTGTCAATTGGGGTTTTTGGGGAAGTGTCGGCGTCGTGGCTTCAGAACAATACCGGAAACGGATGGAGCGGGACGGAATCGCTTCTATTGAGGCGCCCGAAGCGATGAAAACGCTGGAAACCCTGCTTTCCGGACCTCATGACCAGTTGGCGCTGATTAAAACGACAGATCCGCTTTTTATGAAGGACGATCTGAAAGAACAAGTAACGGTTTATCCGGAAAAGATTCCTTCCGCACTCGGACAATTAGCGGTTAACATCACGCAGAATGACGAAGCTGAGCGGTTAAAAGCATCAAGTGTCATGAGCTGCATGAGAGATATGGAATCCCTTATTGAAAAAATGCTTGTATCAACCCTTTATGAGATGGGAGCCGGGCTTGATCAGGCTTTGCCGTTATTTCAATCGGCTGCCGGCATAACGGAACAATACAGCAGATGGCTGAAAGAGAGCTTTGTCCTCCTGACTGAATTAGCGCTTGCTCCGGAAAAAACGGATCTAGGGCAGGTGTGGGAGGAATGGGAGCGGAAAAAAGAGACTTGGCTGCGCCAGAAAGACATGAGGGCGCATGTCAGATTGGCAGAAGAGACATTGCGTGTGCTTCCAGACATTTTAACCGGTAAGCTTCCGGCAACGGAAGTGATGTTCCCTGACTCCTCCTTCCGTCTTGTGGAAGGCATTTACCGCAATAATATCATTTCTGATTTTTTCAATGACAAGCTTGCTGACACATTGATTGCAGTTCTGCGGGAACGTCTGGCAAAAGACCCGCAGGCGAAAATCCGCATCTTAGAAATCGGAGCCGGAACGGGCGGGACGAGCGCCGCGGTCATGAGAAAATTGAAACCGTATGAAGCGCATATTGCCGAATATTGTTTCACGGATATTTCTAAAGCATTTCTTTTACATGCGGAAGACATATTCGGTCCGGAATATCCTTATGTCACTTATAAAATATTCAACGCTGAGCAGCCGGTATCAACAGAAGCGCCGGACATCGGCACGTATGACGCAGTGATCGCGACCAATGTGCTTCATGCGACAAAAAATATCCGTTCTGCGCTGCGCCATGCGAAAGCAATGCTGCAAAAAAACGGCCAGCTGTTTATAAATGAGATCAACAGCCGCACCATATTCAACCATGTGACGTTCGGCCTTCTTGAAGGCTGGTGGCTGTATGAGGATCATGATTTACGGATTCCGGGCTGTCCGGGGGTTGAGCCGGCCGGCTGGGCGGAAGCGCTTTCGCTTGAAGGATTCGTCCATCCTCTGTTTCCGGCTGAAGCCGCACACGACTTAGGCCAGCAGATTATAGCGGCTGAAAGTGACGGAACGGTCAGGCTTGCCCTCCCGCAGGCGTCAGAAGAAAAGCCGGAGTGCCGTCCGTATGACGCAGATGGTCTTTCGGATGATACCTTGCATTTCAGCCTGAGAGAAAAAAGCGTTGAACTGATGAAGAAGGTAATCGGTGAAGCGCTTAAAGTGCCGGCGCATCGTCTTTTATCCCATGAACCTTTAACCGCATACGGATTGGATTCCATACTGGTCGTCAGACTGACCAACGCGTTAAAAGACGTCTTCGGTTCTGTCAGCAGCACTTTGTTTTTTGAATATCAAACCATTGATGAGCTTGCTGATTACTTTCTGTCTTCCCGTAAAGAAGCGCTCGAGCGGCAATTCGGGAATGGACGGACTCATCCCGAAAACGCCGGACGGGTGCAGGCTCCCGCAGAAAGCGCCGCGCCGATTCCAAACGTAAGAGAACGGGGCATCACATATCTGACGGAATTAATAGGAAAAACGCTGAAGATTCCGAGCGGGAGAATGGATCCGTCGGTTTCCTTAACCGCATACGGTTTGGATTCTATTCTGGTCGTCCGGCTCACAAATGCCTTTCGTAACGTGTTTGACCAAATGACCAGCACCCTCTTTTTTGAATATCAGACGATAGAAGAAATCGCGGATTACCTGCTTCTTTCTCAGCGGGGAGCATTTATGAAAGCGATGGGTGTGCGTGAGGAGCAGCTGTCTGATCACACAGATAACCTGAATGAAAAACAAAACAAGATTCCTCAAATCGAGGAAGGCAGCAGGACGAACGGAGATCCCTATGTCCAGGATATCGCTGTCATCGGTCTGTCAGGCCGGTATCCGGGCGCCGATCACGTTGATGAGCTGTGGGAAAATGTAAAAGCCGGCAGGCATTCTATTACTGAAGTGCCGAAAGATCGCTGGGACTGGAAAACGTTTTATAACGAGGAACGCGGAAAATGGGGGTCCATTTATTCAAAATGGGGCGGTTTTCTCGATGACATTGATACATTTGATCCGCTGTTTTTCCGTATATCTCCCGCGGAAGCTGAAAGGATGGATCCGCAGGAAAGATTGTTTCTGCAGACTGCTTATTCAAGCATTGAAGATGCGGGGTACACCCCGGCCGCGCTTTGTGACAGCCGCAAAATCGGAGTCTTTGTCGGTGTGATGAACAGCAATTACCCGACAGTTCCCAGCGACTGGTCTATCGCAAACAGAGTATCATTTTTGTTCAATTTCCAAGGGCCGAGTATGGCTGTGGATACAGCATGCTCTTCTTCTTTAACAGCTGTCCATCTCGCCGCAGAAAGCCTGCGGAGCGGAATGAGTGAAACAGCGATTGCCGGCGGAGTCAATCTTATCGTTGATCCGGCCCACTATGAGCGGCTGTCCGCTTTTTCAATGCTGTCTCCCGGTGATAAATGCAAATCTTTCGGAGACAGTGCGGACGGTTTTGTTGACGGTGAAGGAGTAGGGGCGATTGTGTTAAAGCCGCTTGCTCAAGCGGAGAAAGACGGCGATCATATTTACGGCGTTATCAAAGGAAGCATGCTGAACGCAGCAGGCAGGACAAACGCTTATATGGTGCCGAATCCGAAAGCGCAGTTTGATCTGATCGCAGAGACGTTGAAACGGACAGACATTCACCCGAGAACGGTCAGTTACTTGGAAGCGCACGGAACGGGCACTGCGCTCGGTGATCCGATTGAAATCGACGGGTTAACGAAAGCTTTTCGCCTGACAACAGAAGACCGGCAGTTTTGTTCCATCGGTTCCATTAAATCAAATATCGGACATTTAGAAAGCGCTGCGGGGATTGCGGGGATCACCAAACTGCTTTTGCAATTGAAACATAAGAGGATTGCCCCTTCATTGCATGCGGCGGAATTGAATCCGAATATTGAGTTTGAGCACACTCCGTTTTTCGTACAGCAAAAAGAAACGGAATGGAAACGACCTGTCTTGAATATCACGGGTGAAATGAAGGAATATCCGAGAATTGCCGGCATTTCCTCGTTTGGAGCAGGAGGTTCAAACGCGCATGTCATCATTCAGGAATATGTGCCGTCTGACAGCCTGAAGCCAATGGAAACCGCAGCTGTTTCTCCGCAAAAACCGGCTGTTATTATTTTATCAGCGCGAAATGAGCACCAATTGACAGAGCGCGCCCGCCAGCTTCTGGATGATGTCATAAGAAAAAAACGTTATGACGGGGATTTAGCCAAGATCGCCTACACGCTTCAGACGGGAAGAGAACCGATGGCTGAGCGGCTTGCATTTACGGCCGAGTCGATAGAAGAACTGAAAATGAAGCTTATGAGTTTCTCAAACGATCATAATATCGACCATGCTCATATCTGGCGGGGCAGGACAGCCAAACATCATTCATTGGCGGCTTCGCTCACTTCTGATGAAGATATGGCGCTTACCATAAATGCCTGGCTGAAAAAAGGGAAATACGGAAAGCTGCTTGACCTTTGGGTTAAAGGACTTGACGTCGATTGGTCAGCTCTTTATCAGCGCAACCCGGGCCGCATCAGTCTCCCGGCCTACCCTTTTGCCAAAGACCGATATTGGGTCACAAAAGCTGATGTGTCACTTGACAAAACAGGCTCAGCGGAAAGTGAGAAAGCAGCCAGACTCCACCCGCTGCTCCACGCGAATACATCGACCTTTACCGCCCAGCGCTTTACTTCTGTTTTTTCAGGGCATGAACCGTTTTTTGCCGATCATATCGTCAATGGAAAACCGGTGCTTCCGGGCGCAGCTGCTTTAGAAATGGCCCGGGCCGCCGTTACACTTGCCGCTGAAGACTTGCCCGGCGGGAAAACGGGTGTCCGGCTCAAACAGATTGTTTGGCTCCGGCCGGTGACGGCGCTTTCTGAAGGAGTGACGCTTCATGTAAAACTTCAGCCGGAAGAAAACGGAGACATCGCTTTTGAAGCGTATGCCGAAGGAGAAGAGCCGCTTGTCTTTTTCCAGGGAAAGGCCGTGCTCGAAGAGACGGAACGTGCTCCTGTTCTCGATGTGGAAGCGGTTCAGGCGCGCTGCGGCGGCCGGCGTATGTCAAAGGCTGAGTGCTATGAAGCATTCGACAGCCTCGGCATCACCTACGGACCGTCTCATCAGGCGCTTGACGCCGTCTATGCCGGAAGCGGAGAAGTGCTCGCAAAGCTCACTCTTCCGCCGTGCGCCCGCGAAGAAAAGGAGCCGTTCATCCTGCATCCGAGCATGCTGGACGCCGCCCTTCAGGCTTCTATCGGTCTCGTGCTCTCAGACGGTTCTGCATCCGGACGGCCGTTCCTGCCGTTTGCCCTCCAGGATATGCAGGTGTTTTCTGCGTGCCGTGAGACGATGTGGGCGGTGCTTTCCTCAGCGGAAGGCGCCTATCATATTGAGCTGTGTGACGAAAACGGCGCGGTATGTGTCCGATTGACGGGACTCACCGCCCGTTTTCTGGAAGAGGAAACGGAGGAAAAACCGCTCTTGCTTCAGCCAAAGTGGCAGGAATCACCGCCGGGTGAAGGCGGCGGACAAGAAGAGTCTTTCAGATACGTGACGCTGTATGGCGGAATGAATGCTGAGGACATAAGCGGCGCCGTATGTGCGGCTGACAGCGAAGGTCCGATTGAAGACCGTTATAACGCCTGCGCGGCGGAGCTGTCAGCGATCGTCACGCGTCTTATCAAAGAAAAGCAGAAGAAAAAAACGCTGATCCAGCTTCTTGTCCCCGACAGGGGGGAAGACAATGTATTGGCGGGGCTGGCCGCTTTTCTGAAAACGGCTCACCTTGAACATCCGAAGCTGTACGGCCAAGTCATCCAAGCCGATCCGGACGAGTCAGCATCATCGCTTCTTGCCAAGCTGAAAGAAAATCGGGCGCATCCTGAACAAGCGGAAATCCGTTATGAAGCCGGCAAACGTCTCGTCAGAAACTGGCGTCATCTGCCGGCGCCTCAAAGCGGCGCCGTTCCGTGGAAAGACGAAGGGGTCTACCTCCTCACGGGGGGAGCGGGCGGCATCGGACTGATTTTCGCTGAAGAAATAGCCTCCCGCGTCAAAAACGCCGTCCTCATATTAACGGGGAGGGCGGAAGCGCTTGATGAAGACCGCTCCGCCCGCTTACGGCGCTTGGAAGCGTCGGGTGCCCGCGTATTTTACAAACCGGTTGACGTGACAGACAAGGCGGCGGTCATCGCCCTCGTCCGCGGCATACAGGAGGAGCACGGAACACTTGACGGGATCATTCACGGGGCCGGCGTGATCGCCGACAACTACATTCTGAACCAGACAGAAAACGAACGGAAGACCGTCATGGCGCCGAAAGTGAAAGGGCTTATCAATCTTGATGAAGCAGCGAAAGATGTGCGGCTGGACTTTTTCATTCTGTTTTCTTCCTTGGCGGGAGGCATGGGAAATCCGGGGCAGGCCGGTTATGCGGCAGCCAACGCATTTATGGATGTTTATGCAGCCCGCCGAAACCGTCTCGTGCGGGACAACAAGCGGAGCGGGCAGACCCTGTCCGTCAACTGGCCGCTTTGGGAAGAGGGCGGTATGCGTGTGGACAAAGAGACCGAACGGCTGATGTACGAACAGACCGGAATGAAAGCCATGCGATCGGCGTCAGGCATCCAAGCGCTTTACGCCGCTTTTGCCTCCGGAGAACACCAGGTCATGGTGGCAGAAGGCGACGAAAAACGGATTCGAAAAAACCTGATGCCTGAAGCGCCGGAATCGTCCCGTAGCATTCATGTGTCAAGGAAGACGCACGTCCATCTGCCAAATAAAGTACAAGCAGAACTCAAACATATGATATCAGGCATTCTGAAGGTGAAAGAAGACGAGATAGATGCTGAATCAGAGATGAGAGATTATGGATTTGATTCGGTTTCATTCACGCAGTTTGCAAATGAACTAAATAAAATGTATGGGCTTGAACTGACACCGGCCGTGTTTTTTGAATACCCGACAGTCTTTAGTTTTGCCCAATACTTGCTGACGGAACATCCGGATACATTCGGCTCACAGGCAGAAACAGAAACGGAGAAACCGGTTGTGCGTAAAAAAATGAAGACGGAGCCATTCTCGATTCCGTCCCGCCTTCCTAAAACAAAAACCGCAGCTGCACCTGAGCCCGTGGCGATAATCGGAATCAGCTGTGCATTTCCAATGGCTGAAAATCCGGAAATGTTTTGGGAGAATTTAGCCGGAGAAAAGGACTGCATTTCTGAAATACCGCCGGAACGCTGGGACTGGAGACAGTATTACGGAGATCCGCAGAAAGATAAAAATGCGAGCAATGTAAAGTGGGGCGGCTTCATTGATGAAACCGCTCAATTTGATCCTTTATTTTTCGGTATTTCTCCGCATGAAGCCGAGATGATGGATCCTCAGCAAAGACTTTTAATGATGCATGTATGGAAAGCGATTGAAGATGCCGGCTGCTCTGCCAAAAGCCTCTCAGGTACAAATACAGGCATTTTTGCAGGCACGACAAACAGCGGTTACGCCCAGGAAGCTTCAAAGTTCCATATAGAGATTGAGGGTTCTTCAGCCGCCGGAACGGTTCCGTCAATCGGTCCGAACCGCATGAGCTATTTTCTGAATATACATGGGCCGAGCGAACCGATTGAAACCGCCTGTTCAAGCTCATTGGTCGCTGTTCACCGTGCGGTCAGGGCAATTCAGGCCGGAGACTGCGGCATCGCGATTGCAGGAGGCGTCAATGCTATTGTGTCGCCGGATATGCATATCAGCTTTAATAAAGCGGGAATGCTCAGTGAAGACGGGCGCTGCAAAACATTTTCCGATCAAGCGGACGGGTATGTCAGAGCTGAAGGTGCCGGCATGATTGTTTTGAAAACATTATCCGATGCGGAACGTGACGGCGACCGTATTTATGCTGTTATTCGCGGAACGGCGGAAAATCATGGCGGACGGGCGGCTTCTCTTACATCGCCGAATCCGAAAGCACAGGCAGAAGTCATGATAAAAGCGTATCAGCAAGCGAACATCGACCCCCGTACAGTGAGTTATATTGAAGCTCACGGCACGGGAACGGCGCTCGGAGATCCGATAGAAATCAACGGACTCAAAGCGGCTTTTGCAGCGCTTTATCAGAAAGCCGGAGTAACGGCACCCGATCAGCCTCATTGCGGCCTCGGTTCCGTCAAAACGAATATCGGCCACACAGAGCTTGCCGCCGGCATGGCCGGGCTTTTAAAAATTATTTTGCAGATGCAGCACAAAACGCTCGTTAAAAGTCTGCATTGTGAAACCGTTAATCCGTATATCAGCCTCGACGGCAGCCCGTTTTATTTCGTCCGCGACACTCAGCCGTGGAAAGCGGCGACTGATGATAGCGGAAATGAACTGCCGCGGAGAGCGGGTGTCAGCTCGTTCGGATTTGGCGGTGTCAATGCTCATGTCGTGCTCGAAGAATATGTTTCTCCTGTTGAAGAGAAACAATGGACGTCCGGTGAACTTCAGCCGTCCTTATTCATTCTCTCGGCAAAGACGGCGGAACAGCTGAAGGAACGTGCGGAACAGCTGCGCAGATATTTGGAAAAGTCACATTCAGCTGACGGAGCTCTTGCGGGTATCGCTTATACGCTTCAGCTTGGCCGGGATGAAATGGAAGAGCGCCTTGCCGTCATTGCTGAAACAAAAGAAGAGCTTACGAACGCGCTGAATGATTTCCTCAGCGGCAAGGAGACGGGGCAGAATTTCTTTACAGGCCGGAACAAAGCGATGAAACAGCTGTTTACAGAGATGACGGACAACGCAGAAATGAGCGGGACCGTAGATCAATGGATGGAAGCAGGAAAGTATGCAATGCTTGCAAAATTATGGGTGCAAGGTTTACATGTCGACTGGAATAAATTATATCCGGACGAAAGGCCAAAAAAAGTCAGCCTGCCCGTCTATCCTTTTGCGAAAACACATTGCTGGATACCGCACAGAGCGCAGCATATAAGGCACCGGGAGACTTATGAGACTGATACGTCCCCGCTTGAGACTTATGAGCGCCTGCTTGATGAATTGGAGAAAAACGAAATAAGCATAGAAGCCGCTGTAAAAAGAACGATCGGTTTTTACAGGGATTAGCGTAATGGAGGAAACCATATGAAAGAGTTTCTGCACCGGGTTTTTTCTGACGTCAAAAATAAAAAAATGACAAAACAGGATGCGATCGGCATTTTGCGCGATTATGATATGCGGATGGGACTTCGCCAAGCGGCATCCCTTCATCCGCTTGCTCAGCAGCATATTTCCGATGAAACGGGACAGGGATTCTCGGCAGCTTTCAGCGGCCGGGAATTTTTTCTCGCTGATGTTTCTTTACAGCGTAAAAAGCTTATGCCCGGAGAACTTCTTTTGGAAATGGCGAGAGCTGCGGCTGTTTTGACAGTAAAGGAGACTGAGGCTGTCCGGCTGACACATATCGTGTGGTCAAAGCCCATTCTGACTGAGGCTGAGCCGTTCCATATTGAAATCAGGCTGATACCCGAAAAGGGTGAAGCCAAAAGGTTTGAGATTTATAATCCATTTTCTTCCGATTACAGTTATCATGATGTGTACAGCCAAGGGACGATTCAGCCAGTTGATGCTGCGCCCGGCATGCTGGATATCAGCCGCTTGAAGGAAAACAGCGGCTTCCTGATGGATCAGCAGCAAATTGTAGCCATCACTCAGAACGATACCGTTCAATACAGTGAGCACATGAAAGGAATTGAGCGTATTTACGCCTCAGCAGGACGGATGCTGGCAGATATATCAATCCCATTGACAAACCAAAAAGAATCCGCCCGATTCGGCCTCCCTCCCTGTGTGATGCAAAGTGTGACAAAGGCATGCGCGCTGCTTGGCGGCAAAGAATATAAAACGCTCGCCCCGGTTTCATTGGACGAGCTTTTGTTTTATGAATCTTGTCCTGACAAGGTATGGGCCGAGATACAAGAGAAGGCGGGGAGTTTTTATATTGATTTATGTGACGATGAAGGAAAAATATGGGCTTCCCTGTCGGGGTTGAAGCTGCAGCCTGTCGTCAAGACGGGCGCTCCCGGAAAAATCAGTGCCGAACACCGCAGTGAACGTTTGTATGAACAAACGCTTCTTCAGCTCAAAACGCTTTTTGCCCTGACTACAAAAATTGCTGTTTCCAACATAGATACTGAAGAGCCGCTGGAAACCTACGGAATCGACTCAGTCACTGTGACGAAATTGAACCGCGAATTGTCTCTGCTTTTCGGTGACCTTTCCAAAACGGTTTTTTACGAATATAAGACACTGGGATCTCTGGCAGATCACTTTGTTACTGATTATCCGAAAGAATGCCGAAAATGGACAAATGATGATGAGCACCGTTCAGGCGTATCAGAACAGGTTTTGGCAAATGAAGATTTTCCGGTGCTTCCGTCGTTTATCAAGCGAAAGAAACGGTCTTCTTTTTCCAATGAGAACCAGACAAAAGAAGGGATTGCGATTATCGGAGTCAGCGGACGTTATCCGCAAGCTGAAACACTTGAAGCGTACTGGGATAACTTAGCAGCCGGAAAAGACTGTGTGACGGAAATTCCCGAAGAGCGCTGGGAAAAGGACAAGTACTACAACCCTGATCCCGAAGCGGCCGTGAAAGAAGGGAAAAGTTACAGTAAGCGGGGCGGGTTTCTGAAAGATGCCGCTTTCTTTGATCCGCTGTTTTTTCAAATTTCACCCCGTGATGCTTTGAATATGGACCCGCAGGAGCGTCTCTTTATTGAAATGTGCTGGCAGGTGATGGAGGATGCCGGTTATACGAAGGAACAGCTTGAGAATCTATATAACGGCCGGGTCGGCGTTTTTGCGGGCATTACGAAAAACGGGTACGGAATGTACTGGAAAAACGGCGGCGCCCTGCAGCCGAAAACGTCGTTCAGTTCAGCGGCCAACAGAGTTTCCTATTTTCTTAATCTGAAAGGGCCGAGCATGCCGGTCGACACGATGTGCTCGTCTTCGCTGACTGCAATTCATGAAGCGTGTGAAAACATCCTTCGCGGCGAATGCGACATGGCGATTGCCGGCGGTGTGAATGTGTATACGCATCCTTCGGCTTATGCGGAGCTCAGCGCCTATCGAATGCTTTCAAAAGACGGAACGTGTAAAAGTTTCGGTGAAGGCGGGGACGGATTTGTTCCCGGGGAAGGCGTCGGGGCCGTGCTGTTAAAGCCGCTGTCAAAAGCGATAGCTGATAAGGACCGTATTTACGGGGTGATTCGCGGCACTCATATCAATCACGGCGGCAGAACAAACGGGTATACAGTGCCGAGTCCGAGCGCCCAGGCTGACGTGATTTCCGGCGCGCTTGAAAAATCAGGAATACATCCGCGGATGATCAGCTGTATCGAAGCCCACGGCACGGGCACTGAACTCGGAGATCCGATCGAAATTGACGGTTTGACCCGCGCATTTCAAACGAAAACGTCAGATAAAGGCTTTTGCGCCATCAGCTCAGTTAAATCCAATATCGGGCATTTGGAAGCGGCGGCAGGCATTGCCGGTGTAACGAAACTGCTGCTCCAGTTTCAAAAACGCAAGCTGGCCCCCTCTTTACATTGCCGGAAATTGAATCCGAATATTGCATTTGACCGGACGCCGTTTGTGGTGCAGCGTGAATTGGCAGACTGGAAACGGCCGGTCATTGAGGAAAACGGAGCGCAAAAGGAGATTCCGAGAATCGCGGGAATCTCTTCTTTTGGCGCGGGCGGGGCAAATGCCCACATATTGATAGAAGAATATATTGAACCTGATAGGGAGATTTCTGAGCCATTCACAGATGAAGATCCCGCTGTCATTTTATTATCCGCCAAACAGGAGGCCAGTCTGAAGCAGCGGGCGCAGCAGCTTCTTCAAGCGATCAGAAAAAATGACGTCACAGACCGCAGCCTCCGGGATGCGGCTTACACCCTTCAAACCGGAAGAGAAGCGATGGAAGAACGTGCGGCATTTATTGTGACGTCGACAGAGCAGTTAGCGGAAAAACTGCAGCGTTTTATTGACGGCGGGACAGACGGCTGCTTCAGGGGGAAAAGCAAACAGTATAAAGACATTCTAGCCGTTTTTAAGGATGAAGATATGCAGGAAGCCGTCCGTAAATGGATGAAAAGAAAAAAATTCGCGAAGCTTCTGGAACTTTGGGTAAAAGGGCTGAAGATTGATTGGTCAGAGCTTTATAACGGCAGCCTGCCGCATCGCATCAGCCTTCCCGGTTATCCATTTATAAAGGATCGGTATTGGCCGGACGATGCAGCGCCGGACAATGGTCGCGGTGCTGAAACACATTCTGAAACATTGCGTGAAATCCGCTTTTTACAGAAAAGCTGGGCAGAAAGCAGCAGTGTTCCGGCTAAGGAAGTGCGGGGCGTCATCGGAATAGCCGCCGATCACCAGACAGGAAATTTGGCCGTTGAGCTGTCCCGTTATTTCCCCGAGTCTGAAATCATTGACGCTGCATCACCGGAAATATCCGGGGACGCGGCCCGGTTTGGCGGTCTGATTGATGTGACCGAATGCGGGACGGAAATCAAGCATGATGACGGCTGGATTCATCGTCTGCAGTCTCTCATTGACAACAGAAACCGCGGCCGAAAGCTTCAGATGCTTTGTGTGACAAAGGGGCTTGAACCTTTTGCAAATGAAACGATAAATCTCTCAGGTGCAAAAAAGGCCGGATTGTACCGGATGCTCCAAAGTGAGTATAAGGATATCCGTTCGCGGCATATGGATGCAGAACGGACTGTCGAAGATCCTGAGCTGGCAAACCAGATCGCAGAGGAGTTTTTTCGCGATTCTGAAGACATCGAAGTGTGTTACCGAAACGGTGTGCGCTATCACGCGCGGTTAAAGGAAACAAACAGCTTAGCAGAAAAAGAATTTTCATTTCCGAAAGACCATGTGCTCTGGATCACCGGAGGGACCCGGGGACTCGGATATTTATTCGCCCGGCATTTTGCCGAACGTTACGGAGTCACGAAACTCGTGCTTACCGGAAAAGAAACAATGCCTCCGAAAGCGGAGTGGGATGATCATGTCAAACGGAATTCCCCGTTTTCCGATAAAGTGAGAAGAATCAGAGAGCTCGAACAAAAAGGTGTCCGAACGGAAGTGCTGTCTGTATCTTCCGGCCCTGAATATGAGCAGGCCGTCAGCCGGGTGAAAGAGAAGATGGGGCCGATAGGAGGCGTGATACACGCAGCGGGAGCCGTAGATCTCGATCATCCGGCCTTTATCCGCAAAACAAGAGAACAGATGATGACCGTGCTTGAGCCTAAAACAGACGGACTGGACCTTTTGTATCAAGCGCTGCACAAGGAGTCTCTCCGGTTTTTTGCGCTGTTTTCTTCAGTGTCCGGCGTGGTGCCGGAATTAGGATCGGGACAAAGCGATTATGCCATGGCTAACGCCTATATGGATTATTTTGCGGCCGCAAAAGGTTTTCCGGTGCTGAGCATCCAATGGCCGAGCTGGAAAGAAACGGGTATGGGCGAATCAAAAAGCCGGGCCTATCAGAAAAGCGGTTTAAAGAGCATCACTGACAGAGAAGGGCTGAGCCTGTTTGATGCCATTATGGCAGGCGATTGCGGGTCTGTTATTATGCCGGCCGTCATTCACCCGGAAAAATGGGAGCCTGGCCGTCTGCTGCTTTCATCCGGCCTTACCGAAACAAAGCAGCAGGAACAGGCCGATACAGAAAGCGTTGAGGAGTGGCTGACGGGCATTTGCTGCCGGGAATTAAGACTGGAGCCGTCAAGATTTGAATCTGATACGCCGTTTCAAGATTACGGAGCCGATTCCATCATGCTTGCCCAAGTGTCCAGAGCGATCGGAAAGAGGATCAAAGCTGACCTTGACCCGGCGGTGCTGTATGAATACCCTACGGTTGCTGCGCTGGCCGGATGGCTTGAAACAGCATATCCGGAAATCAAAGCTGCCGTTTCAAAACCGGTTCAGCCTGTAATCCCGGACGTTCCCAAACAAACGGCAGCCGCTGTCATTCAGCCTTCTGGCGGTGCAGCGGCGCAAGATATCGCTGTAGTGGGAATGTCCTGCCGTTTTCCGGGAGCTGAATCAATTGAAGCTTATTGGAAGCTGCTGTCTGAAGGAACGTCAGCCATTCAAAGGGTGCCGAAAGAGCGCTGGAAAACGGAGAAGGCGGATTATGCGGGCCTTTTAAAAAATGTAACGCATTTTGACCCGGAGTTTTTCCTTATTCCCGAAGAAGACATCAAGGCAATGGATATCCAGTCCTTTCTTATATTAGAAGAGGCGCTTCATCTGTTCAGAGACAGCGGTTACTCGTTACAAGAAATGAAAGGCAGGTCAGCCGGTGTCTATTTAGGAGGACGCGGCGGCAGTATGCCTGACGAAAACCGTCTGAAGCATGCAAAAAATCCGATAGTCGCCGCCGGCCCGAATTACTTAGCGGCCAATCTTTCTCAATTCTTTGATTTGAAGGGGCCGAGTCTCGTTTTGGATACGGCATGTTCTTCAGCGCTTGTCGGTATGAATATGGCGATACAGGCGCTTTCTTGCGGTGAAATCGACTCAGCGGTGGTCGGGGGAGTCAGTCTGCTGGAATCAGGTCAAACCCACCGGATGTTCGAACTCCGCAATCTGTTAAGTGAAGAGCCTGCGTTTCATATTTTTGACCGCCGCACCGGAGGCATCGTATTGGGAGAAGGCGTCGGAATGGTGTATTTAAAAACAGCGGCCCAGGCTGTAAAAGACGGGGACCGGATTCATGCGGTCATTAAAGGCATTTCCGTAAACAATGACGGCAGAACCGCGGGGCCTGCCACACCGAATATACAGGCGCAGAAAGAAGTGATGGCCAAGGCGCTTGCCAAAAGCGGCAGAAAAGCGGAGGATATCAGCTACATTGAAGCAAACGGTTCAGGCTCTGAAGTAACGGATCTTTTGGAGCTGAGGGCGATTGAAGCTGTATACCGTATGCAAAACAGCGCGCCTTGCGAATTGGGTTCGATGAAGCCGAATATCGGACACCCGTTATGTGCTGAAGGGATTGCCGGTTTCATTAAAACAGTGCTTATGCTCTCGCGCCGAAAACGTGTGCCTTTCCTTTCCGGCAAAGAGCCGATGACGCATTACGATTTGTCCGCCTCGCCGTTTTATTTTTCGCACGCGCTGCGTGAATGGACGGATTCACCGCGGATTGCCGCCGTCAGCAGCTTCGCTGACGGAGGGACAAATGCCCATGTCATAGTGGAAGCCTGGGAGCAAGAGGCGTATACCCCGGTCAGAAAGCCTTTGCCGAGACAGGAATTAAAACGCCGGCCCATTCGTCCGGACAAAGCCGAAAGCCTGCATGAAAACGCACATAAGTCCCGTCCGAATACGTTTTGGAAACAAATGAAGACTTACTGATTGCGCTGAAAATTGAACGTCGATATGGAGGAAGTTCATATGCAAGAGCAGCTTCTTATTAACAATCAGCATCCCGTTCTGAAACATCATAAAGCCTATGGAAAGGAACTGCTGCCGGGTCTGGCTTATATTGACCTGATCTATCAGACTTTCAGAGAAAACGGTTTTTTTCATGCCGGCCTTGAACTCAGGCACTTATCGATTTTTCACCCTTTAGCTCCTGAACAGGGAGAATCAATCCTGCTTTCCGTTGATTGTACAGAGAACGGCGAAGGGCAGTGGAAGGTGGAGGTGAAAGGGCAAAAACAAGGTGACGAAGCAGCAGAGACAAAGGTATATGCCGCGGCGCAAATGCATTCCGTCAAGCCCGACGGCTTCCAAGAGAGCGTCCGGATGGATGCCGTAAAACAAACGGCGGCAGAAATACCGCTTGAGGACATTTACGCGGAATGCAGGGATCAAGAACTGGTTCATTCAGGAATGATGAAAGGCTGCGGAAGCGTCTACCAAACTGAAAAAGAGATTTATATTGATCTGTCGGTGCAAAAGGATCAGCTGGAACATGCAGAAGAGGCGATGTTTCATCCCGCATTGATAGATGCGAGCAGCATCGGCTCCAATGTATACCTCGCTCCTTTGACGAGGAAGGAGGGGCAATTATTTCTGCCGCTGTTTTATGAATCGTTTTATTGCGCCGAATTGCTGCAGACAACATGTATCACCAAGATAAAAAAAGAATCCGTCACCCGTAAGAAAGATCTCGTTTACGTGACAATGGAGTTTTTCAATGAGGAAGGCAGAAAAGTCGGCGAACTGAAAAACTTCGCCAATAAACTGGTGAGGGACCCGGAACTGATCAATCAGAAACGGCAAAAGAAAGAACCTGACGGGCGGAATGCCGTCCCGGCTCCGCAAGCGGAACCGGCGCCTTCTGAGCCCCGCCGTGCGGAGGCTTCCGCCGGCCTTACTGAACAGTGCATCCTTTATTTAAAAGAATTGCTTGCCGCCCGATTGAACAAACCTGTGAAAGAGATTGACCCGGATATCGGCTACTATGAAATGGGGCTGGATTCTCCGGGGCTGTTGGACATGGTGAAGGAAATTGAACAAAAAATCGGAACGCAGCTACTGCCGACGCTGTTATTTGAATACACGACAATCGCGGAATTGGCGGGATATTTGTGCGAACATTACGGAGCCGGTTTCGGCCATGCTCAAAGCGGACATTCAAGTGCTGAGCCTTTGCCCCGGGAAAAAAAGAGGACGACCCAAATCCGCGTGAAAAAGTCGGCATCAGCCGGAACGCAGAATGGAGATATTGCGATCGTCGGGATGGCGGGACGGTACCCCGGCGCCAAAAATCTTCGTGAATTTTGGACAAATTTAAAAAATGGAGAAAACAGCGTAACGGAAGTGCCTCGTTCCCGCTGGGATACGAGGACATATGAGCATTTGCGATCGCCGTCCGGCAAGCCGATTTCCAAATGGGGCGGTTTTATAGACGATCCGGATTGTTTTGATGCGAAATTTTTCCGGATTTCTCCGCGGGAGGCAGAAGCTAAAGATCCGCAAGAACGATTGTTTTTGGAAACATGCTGGGAAACGATTGAGGATGCGGGCTACACCCCGGAAACAATCGTTCAGCCGAAAGGGCCGAATAAGAGAATGAACGTCGGTGTGTTTGCCGGGGTGATGCATATGGATTATTCTCTCGCCGGCGCTGAAGCTGCGGCGAAAGGGCTGGTCTTTCCTTATCCCTTGAACTATGCGCCGATCGCAAACCGGGTTTCATATTTTTGCAATTTTCACGGGCCGAGCATGGCGGTTGACACGGTGTGTTCGTCATCTTTGACGGCCGTCCATATGGCGGCGGAAAGTCTGAGACGCGGTGAATGTGAAGCAGCTCTTGCCGGAGGCGTCAATTTATCATTGCACCCGACAAAATATATCACATACGGCTTAATGGATATGCATTCGAGTGACGGGCTGTGCCGCACGTTCGGCGAAGGCGGCACAGGCTATGTCTCAGCTGACGGCATCGGGGCCGTGCTGCTGAAGCCGCTCCACAAAGCCGAAGAAGATAAGGATCATATTTATGCGGTGATAAAAGGCAGCGCCGTCAATCACGTGGGAACCGTCAGCGGGATTACCGTGCCGAGCCCCGTGGCGCAGGGGGATATGATAGCTGAATGCCTTGAAAAGACTGGGATCGATCCCCGGACGATTTCTTATGTGGAAGCGCACGGAACCGGAACTTCTTTAGGAGATCCGATTGAAATACAAGGTCTTGTTAAAGCTTACCGCACGTTTACGGAGGATCGGCAATTTTGTGCGATCGGTTCCGTTAAATCGAATATCGGACATGCGGAATCAGCCGCCGGGATCAGCGGGCTTCATAAAACGGTTTTGCAGCTGTTTCACAAAACGCTTGTCCCTTCTTTGCACTCAGAGACGATTAATCCGTATCTCCGTTTAGAGGACTCGCCATTTTACGTGCAGCAAAAAACCGAGTCATGGAAAAAGCCGGTGTATACAGAGAACGGCCGTGAACATTCCTGTCCGAGACGCGCAGGCATCAGTTCATTCGGGGCGACGGGTTCAAACGTTCATCTCATTTTAGAAGAGTACAGGCCCAAAAACCCCGGCATTACGGAGAATCAAGAGAGACCGTATATCGTGCCTCTATCAGCGAAAAATCCGGAGCGGCTGAAAGAATACGCTGCCCGGCTGCTGATGTTTCTCAAAGATAAAGCGCTTGAAGGAAGCGGGCCGCTTCATGACAAAAGAGTTACAATGCAAAATCAGCTGGAGAATGCGTTGCGCAGTGTTCTGGCGGATGTTCTGCATGTAGAGGCCGGCTCGGTAGATGATGAACAGGATTGGAAGGAATTCGGCTTGGATGTCATGCAGCTGACACAGTTTTCTGAGCTGATGACGGATCAATACGGGCTGGCAATAGACATGACTGATCTCATACAGCATACTTCCGTCCGGACTTTAGCAGAATGTCTTACAAACGATGAGAAACATAAGGATATTCTTTCCGGTCTTTTCGGCCAGTCCGGTTTAGATAAGCAGCCTGATGAATCTTTTTCCCTGCGGTCACTGGCGTATACGCTGCAAACGGGACGGCTGGCAATGGAAGAACGGCTTGTTTTTTTAGTGAACGATCAAGCGGACCTGATCAGGAAATTAACTGAATTTACAGAACGAAAACGGCAGATTGACGAATGCTTTCAAGGGCGGTCTGATAGCGGAACGGAAATCAGGGGTTTCCTGAATGATGATCAGGATACGGAGGAGCTGATCCGAAAATGGATGGACAGCGGCACTTACAAAAAACTTGCGGAGCTGTGGTCAAAAGGGTTTGAGATAGACTGGACGCGGCTGTATCAGGAGGAGAAACCGCGCAGGATGAGTCTGCCGACGTATCCGTTTGCAAAGGAACGATATTGGATACCGGAGCCCGATCATCCCGTCACTTCCGTAAATACAGAAAGCAGGCTTCACCCGCTGCTTCACCGCAATACATCAGATTTGTTAGAACAAAAATTCAGTACGATACTGAACGGAGATGAATTCTTCTTAGCTGATCATATCGTCCGAAACAAGCGTGTTCTCCCCGGGGCGGCTTATCTTGAAATGGCGAGAGCCGCGGCTGAACTGGCTGCCGCGCCGTTAGCCGCTGAATACACGGCTAAAACCGGCATTTCGCTGCGGTATATCAGCTGGATACGCCAGGCCGTTCACAAAAAAGAGCCGCTGCGTATGACGACAGGGCTTTCCTTGGAGGATAACGGCAATGTTTCATTTCAAGTGTACAGCAATGAAAATGATTCAGACATTTATTGTGAAGGCAGTGCTGTGATTGAGCCGCTGTCTGAGGCGCCGGTTTTGCATATTGAACAGCTGAAAGCGCGCTGCCGCAAAAAAGTGCTGTCAAAAGAAGACTGCTATGCGGCGTTTGCAAAGGCGGAAATTGTATACGGACCTTCACATCAAGGAATTGATCACATTTATTGCGGGGAAAAAGAAGCCTTGGCTAAATTGGTGCTCCCTGCTTCCGTTTCTGATGAAGCCGAACAGTTTGTGCTCCATCCGAGTCTGATTGATTCCGCTTTTCAGGCGGCCATCGGCGTTATGAACGAAGATCAAGCGGGTTATCCGGAGCAGCCGTTAATGCCTTTTGAATTACATGAACTGACCGTTTTTCATCCGTGCAGTCCAAACATGTGGGCGGCCGTGTTTGTGACGCATGAAACACCGGCCGTGCGAAGAATGGACATTGATATATGTGATGAACGCGGCAATGTGTGTGTAAGGATAAAAGGATTTTCTGCCCGGATGGCCGAAAGTGCGCCGGCCGTAACCGATAATAAGCAATACGATCTGCCGGGTAACCTTACCGGAGCCGTCAAACTGATGCAGGTATGGGACGCGGAACCGATAGACAACCAAACCGGCTTCCCCATTTCTGAAGCAAAAGCTGTCATCATAGGCGGTACAGATGGGCAGGCGGACGCGGTTTTACGATTGTTTCCTAAAGCTGTGCGATTTGATATCGGCCAAAGTGCTTCCGTTGAAGTGATATCTGATCGGCTCCGCCGTCTCGGTGAGATTCAGCATATGATCTGGTTTGCCCCTCAGCCGGCTGATTCTGACAGCCATGATCAAAAAAGCGGGGTGCTGCAAATTTTCAGAGCGGCCAAAGCTCTTATCGGTCTCGGATATGGAAAAGAGCAGCTCGGGATGACGGTGATTACGCACCAAGCACAGCCTATCACCCAATATGATGAGGTGCGTCCCGCTCATTCCAGTGTGCACGGTTTCGTCGGGTCTCTCGCTAAAGAGCATCCGAGCTGGCACATCCGTCTGGCCGATCTTGAAGACGGGGGGGATTTCCCCGCAGAAGACATATTCAGCCTGCCCCGCGACCGTACGGGTAAAGCATGGGTGCGCAGACATCAGGAATGGTACAGGCCTCAATTGCTTCCGGTCCAAAGCGGGCCGTCTGAAAGTGTTCCTTACCGCTATGGAGGCGTATATGTCATCATCGGCGGTGCGGGAGGCATCGGCGAGGTTTGGACAGATTATATAGTGACGACGTATAAAGCCCGAGTCGTCTGGATCGGGAGGCGGCCGCTGGACAGCCGGATACGCCAAAAAATAGACCGGTACCGGCCATCAGGCCCGGCTCCCGAATATATAGCCGCAGATGCTTCTGATCTTCCATCGCTTCAGCGCGCCTATGAACAGATTAAAAACACATACGGCACCATCAGCGGCGTCGTTCACTCAGCGATGGTATTTGCGAATGAAAGCGTAAAAGATATGGAAGAATCACAGTTTCACGCCGGTCTTGCGGCGAAAGTGGATATTTCCGTCAACATTGCCGAAGTATTTGCGAAAGAGTCTTTGGACTTTATTCTCTTTTTCTCTTCGGTTATTTCATATATTAAGAATCCGAAACAAAGTCATTATGCGGCGGGGTGCTCATTTAAAGACGCATTTGCCCATGAGCTTTCCGGACGGCTGTCATGCCGGGTCAAAGTGATGAACTGGGGTTATTGGGAGCGGGCTGACAATCACATTTCTGAAGAGTTTGACAGACTGAGTGCAATCGGTCTCGGGCTGATCAGCCGGGCGGAAGGGATGCAGGCGCTGGAAACTCTGCTGACGCAGCCGATCTCCCGCATGGGGCTGATGAAGCTGACCAAGCCGATTCCGATCGAGGGAATGAACCCTCATGAATTTGTGACTATCTGATTGCCTGTCAAAATGACGGAGCAAATTTAATTTTCTTAGGAGGATAAGGTTTTGGGTAAGGGAGACAAACAAAAAGACCGTACACAGTTATCCTTAAGAACAGAAATAAGCAATCAAATGAAAGAATTGAATCGGCTTTTGCTGCAAGTGCTGCGGGTGACGCTGCGTTCAATGAGTCTGACCGGCGAAGCGCCGGCGGCTTCCTGTCTGCCTTTATATGAGCGCTGGCTGGAAGAAAGCAACCGTCTTTTAGACAGCGATTTTAAAAGCGGTGAAACGTCCGCGGTTTGGGAAGAGTGGCATAAGAAGAAAAACGAATGGCTGAAAGATCCGGATATGAAAGCGCAGGCTCTGCTGGCGGATACCGTCATTCAAGCTTTGCCTGACATTTTAACAGGCAAAATAAAAGCCACGGACGTGATGTTTCCCGATTCTTCAATGGAGCTTGTTGAAGGAATCTATAAGCATAACATTCTCGCTGATTATTACAACGATGTGCTGGCAAATGAAGCGTGTATTTACGTGGAAAATGTAATTAAAAACAATCCTGAGGCAAACATCCGTCTGCTGGAGATCGGAGCGGGCACCGGCGGAACGAGCAGCACACTGTTTAAAAAGCTCCGCCCCTATCAAAACCATATTCAGGAATACTGTTATACCGACTTGTCAAAAGCTTTTTTAATGCATGCCGAAAAGGAATACGGCGCGGACAATCCGTATTTGACGTATCAGCTGTTTAATGTGGAGCAGCCTGCGGCGGGCCAGGGATTACATCTGAGAACCTACGATATCGCTATTGCCGCAAACGTGCTGCATGCCACCAAAAATATCCGGAAAACATTACGGACGGCAAAAGCCGTATTGAAAAAGGACGGTTTGCTGCTCGTTAATGAACTGGGCGGGCATACGCCGTTTACACATGTTACATTCGGCTTATTAGAGGGCTGGTGGCTGTACGAAGACGAGGCGCTGCGGATTCCGGGGTGCCCCGGTCTTTATCCGGAAACATGGAAATCCGTTTTAATGGCTGAAGGCTTTCATTCCGTTCAATTTCCGGCTGAAAACGAACGTCTGCACACCCAGCAGATTATCACGGCGAAAAGCAACGGAGTCATCAGGCAGAGCAGGGAAGCTTACACCGCGCAAAAGCGCCAATCAAACGTACCGCAAACATCCTCTGATCGTCAGCTCCCCATCAAACAAGCGGGAGAGGGGCTTTCGGAAAAGACAGCGGCTTTTCTGATAAAGGCTGCGGCAAACGTATTAAAAATGCCGGCAGAAGAGATAAATCCGCTGGCTCCTCTGGATGAATACGGCATTGACTCTATTCTGATCGTTCAGCTGACGAATGGGCTGCGGGATCTCGTCCCTGATATCAGCAGCACGCTGTTTTTTGAATACCGGACGATAGAAGAGCTTGCCGCATTCTTGGCTGAAACGAAGGAGCGCGAACTGCATGCGCAATTTTCTGAAGAAGTCCCTCATACTGAAGCGGTATCATCCGGCTCTTTGCTTGAAAAAAGCACAGAGTATCTGAAACAGATCGTCAGCGCCATCTTAAAGATGCCGATTGAGGACGTTCAAGCCCATACGCCCCTTGAAGAATACGGAATCGATTCCATCTTAATCGTACAGCTGACCAACCGCGTGCGGGAAGACGTCCCTGATATCAGCAGCACTTTGTTCTTCGAGTATCCGACAATCGGCGGATTAGCGGAATATCTCGTCAGCTCAAGACAGGATGATATGGCTGGGATTTTCAAGACAAATAAAGAAGCCGAAAAGGCGCCGCACACATTACAGAAAAAGCAAAGCCGCAAAAAAAGCGCCGGATTGGCGAAGCGCCAAGCGGCATCTTTTTCTGAAAAAGCGCCGCCCGCTTCCGAACCGCCGTCAAAACACCTTGAAGTGGCCATTGTCGGTCTTGCCGGACGGTATCCCGGAGCTGAAAATGTTAATGAGTTCTGGGAACGGTTAAAGACCGGTGAACACGGAATCACCGAAATTCCGAAAGACCGCTGGGATTGGCAGGACTACTATGATGAGACAAAAGGTAAGGAAGGCCGGATGTATACAAAGTGGGGCGGCTTTTTAACAGATATTGATAAATTTGATCCGCTGTTTTTTAAAATCTCCCCGAAAGAAGCGGAGCGCATGGACCCGCAGGAGAGACTGTTTCTGGAAACCGCTTATGCAGCCCTTGAGGATGCCGGATATACCCCTGATTCACTATGCGCCGGTAAAAAGGTTGGTGTCTTTGCGGGTGTTATGAACGGCAACTATCCGACAGGGGCCCACTACCACTTTATCCCGAACCGCGTATCCTATGTGTTTGATTTTCACGGTCCGAGCATCGCGGTCGATACCGCCTGCTCCTCATCCTTAACCGCCATTCATCTCGCCGCAGAAAGCATCAGAACAGGTGCATCTGAATGCGCGATTGCCGGCGGCGTAAACCTGATTACAGATCCGGTTCATTATATCGGACTTTCTTCTATGAGAATGCTGTCACCGTCAAACGCGTGCAAAGCGTTCGGTGATAAGGCTGACGGGTTTGTTGACGGAGAGGGCGTCGGCTGTATCGTGTTAAAGCCGTTGAAGAAGGCTGTTGAAGATCATGATCATATATACGGTGTCATTAAAGGAAGCGCTCTGAACGCCGGCGGCAAAACGAACGGGTTCACCGTTCCGAATCCGAATGCACAAGGAGAAGTGATCGCAGAGGCGATGGAGCGGGCAGGGATTGATCCGAGAGCGATCAGCTATCTGGAAGCCCACGGCACCGGCACTTCCTTGGGAGATCCGATTGAAATCGCAGGGTTAACCAAGGCTTTCCGACGCTATACGGATGCAAAGCAATTTTGTTCCATCGGTTCTGTTAAATCCAATATCGGACACCTGGAAAGTGCGGCGGGCATTGCTGCTGTCACCAAAATTCTTCTTCAGATGAAACACGGATATCTGGTGCCGTCGCTGCATTCAAAGCAGCTGAACCCGGAAATTGATTTTGAAACTTCTCCTTTTATCGTGCAGCAGGAAACGGCGGAATGGAGACGGCCGGCCATAGAATCTGAAGGAGTAACACGGGAATATCCGAGAATCGCGGGTACATCTTCTTTCGGAGCGGGCGGAGCAAATGCCCACCTGCTGATAGAAGAGTATGAACCGGCTGAAATGACTTCGGCGGACTCCGGCCGTCCGGCGCTTTTTGTTTTATCGGCAAAAGATAAAGACCGCTTGCGCGAGCGGGCTCTGTTGCTGTCGGATGCCGCCGGAAACGGAACAATTACAGATGCGAACCTGCTTGACGCGGCATTTACCCTTCAAGTCGGCAGGGTCCCGATGGAAGAACGGCTGGCGATGACAGCGGGCTCTGTTTCTGAATTGGAACAGAAGCTGACTGCTTTTCTGAATAATGCTGGTTCCGTAAGCGGGGTGTTTACAGGCCGGGGTGATAGTGCTGTCACAAAGACGGCAGGCACAGTCAGTGATTGGACGGAAAAACGTCAATTTGACAGTCTTTTGAATGCCTGGGTTCACGGGACGCCCGTCGATTGGGCATCTTTATATAAAGGCGCGCTGCCGCATCGTATCAGTCTGCCGTCTTATCCATTTGCAAAAGAAAGCTACTGGATGAAGCGGGCAGAACAAAAAACAGGAACAACTGAATATGTGCATCCTTTCCTGCATGAAAATACCTCAACCTTGGCGGAGCAAAGCTATCATACATCTTTTACAGGCCGGGAACACGTTTTCCACGATGTGAGAGGGGAGCGGGTTCTGTCGGCAGCCGTTTATTTAGAAATGGCGCTTGCAGCTTATCATCATGCGGCAGACAGCTCTGAAGAAAAAGAGATATGGATCCGAACAGCGGCATGGACTGACCCGATTACCAGCGGACATCACGGTGCGGGCGTCAATCTCTCCCTTCTGTCCGAAGACGAGGAAGGCATCCGTTATGAAATATACAGTGACGAAGAGAAGCTGCATCATTATGGAATCATCGGGCAAGGGAACATACAGCCATCCCGCGTGCTTGATATTGCCTCCTTACAAAAAGACTGCCGCCCGCTGTCATTCGATTATGAAACACCAGGCACATCAGGTGTAACGATCAGTAAGGAGTTCCGCACCGTTGAAAAGCTTTATGCGGGAGAAAATGCGGTTTGGGCGAAGCTTGCTCTCACAGATGAAAGCGGCCGTAATCCGGGATATCATCTGCCGCCGGAATTTCTGGACGCAGCTTTTCATGTCCTGGCAAAAACGGAGCCGTCATTCCATATCGTGCCTGAAGCGGTTGAAGAGCTGCGCGTCATGCGTCCGTGCTCATCCGGCATGTGGATGTATATTAATAAAAAGAATCAAACCGGCTGTAACATTCAATTTTGTGACGAAACCGGCACTGTCTGCGCAGAAATCAAAGGGGTGAGCATGAGACAGCCGTCTCAGCAGGATCACGGGCAAGAGGAACAATCCGAGATGATGATATTTGAAGAAATATGGACGCAGCAGCCTCTAAAGAAATCCATTCATGAAGAGCTGAAAACGGTCATCTGTTTTCTTACGGGAGAAGCTGCCAGAAAGCATGCTTATCAGTCTTTACAATCCCTTTATCCGGGAGCCGGCGTGTTTTTTATTTCACAGGGTGAGGAAACTCAAAAGCTTTCAAACACGCATTATCAAATTAAAATCACTGACGGACAAGCATATCAAGAAACGTTTCGGCATATTGAAACGGCTGCAGGCAAAGCGGATGCCATTTTGTATGGATGGCCGCTTGAAGATGAAAAGACCGTGAAAGACTATTCCATTCTGTATCATGTGATCCGCGCAGCTGCTTCTTTGCGTTTTAAACCGAGGCGAATCCTTCTTTCCGCTCAGTGCGGGATTGATACCGATATCAGTTACGCCGAGTCATGGATCGGGCTGGAACGGTCGCTGAAACTGATCTTGCCGGAGACGGATACGGCCGCGGTTTATTTTGAACAAAAAGGACCGTTAGAAAAACTGATCCATAACGTATGTGAAGAACTTCACAGCGAGTCGTTCCGCAGTGTCATGTACAGTGGGGAAATCCGTCACGTCATGGAAATGAAGCAGACGGATATTGCCCCTGTAGAGAAGCGTGTGATAAAAAGCGGGAAAACGTACTTGATTACCGGCGGATGCGGGGGATTAGGCTTGTTATTTGCCGGATATTTTGCTGAAAAAGGACCGATTACGCTCATTTTGACGGGGAGGTCAGCGGCAGGCGGCCCGGTGCTGAACAAGATAAAGAGATTGGAAGAATCGGGCGCCAAGGTGTTTTACGTGCAGGCGGATGCCGCAGATCAAGCTCAGATGGAGAAAGGTTTGCAAGAAGCGAAAGAGAAAGGATGCGGGCCGATTCACGGTGTCATTCACGCTGCAGGTCTTCAAGGCACTGAAAGCATTCTGGAGAAAGATCTGCAAACCTTTCAGCAAGTCTTATCGCCAAAAGCGGACGGCACCGCGGTGTTAGATCAGGTTCTGTCACGGGAGCCGCTTGACTTCTTTTGTTGTTTCTCTTCTTCTTCAGCGATTTTAGGAGACTTCGGTTCTTGTGACTACGCAATGGGGAACCGCTTCCAAATGGCTTTTGTCCGTCACCGGGATAAACTTGTGAGCCTCGGACTCAGAAGCGGCAAGTCACTTGCAATCAATTGGCCGCTTTGGAAAGAAGGGGGGATGCATGTCGGCACGGCGGAAAGCACCGATATGTATTTAAAATCAAGCGGACAGCGTTATTTATACACAGAGGAAGGACTCGAAGCTTTTGAAACATTGTTGGTCCAGCCGTCCAGCCAGTATCTCGTCCTGGCCGGTTTTCCGTCGAGGGCCAAACGCTTCCTGCAGATAGATCAAGGCGAACGGCCGATTTCGGGTTCTGTAAACAGGAACGTCCCGTTTTCAGGAAGGCGGAGTGAAATGAAAGGCTTCACGCTGGAAGAATGCGTAAGCTGGGATGTGAAAGAACTGGCGGCGGGGCTTTTGAAAATAGACAAGAACAGACTGACGGACGCTGACAATCTGGCTGATTTCGGCTTTGATTCTATCAGTTTGGCGGAATTCGCCTCTTCTTTGTCCGCTCACTACGGAATTGAAGTGACACCGGCCCTGTTTTTCGGACATTCCACACTGGAGAAGGTCGTCCGCTATTTTCTGACGGAACACAAGTCCGTCATGGAGCATGTCTATGAAGAAAAGAAACCTGAATCCGCAGATCAATCTGTCTTTGAAAAGGCAGGAACGGAAAAGCGAAAGAAGCAGTGGGGAAGAAATAAGCTGAATGCCGGAACCGAGGGCAGTCAGGCAGCTGATTCCATTGCCATTATCGGCATGAGCGGCCGATTTCCTCAGGCGCGCACGGCGGACGAGCTGTGGGACATTCTGTTTCAGGAAAAGGACGTTGTCGCACCGGTCGCAAAAAAAGGCTTCACAAGTTCAAAATGGAAACTCGGCGCTGTACCGGGGGCGGACGAATTCGACCCTTTATTTTTTGAAATATCGCCGAGGGAAGCTGAAACGATGGATCCGAAACAGCGGCTGCTTCTTCAGGAAGCGTGGAGGGCCCTTGAGGACGCCGGCTACGGCGCCAGTCATATCAGGCAGCAGACGATCGGTATGTTTGTGGGGGCGGAAGAAGGAGATTATCACCTTTTAACACGGGACAAAGGCAATGTCACGTCTCATCATAACGGTATTTTGGCGGCGCGGCTGGCTTATCACTTGAATTTATCCGGTCCTGTGATGGCGATAAATACAGCATGTTCTTCAGGGCTCGTTTCTGTCCATCAGGCGGTATTAAGCCTGCAGAATAAAGAGTGCACAACAGCTGTTGCGGCCGGGGTGAATATCATGAATACCCCGGACTTTTTTGAAACGATAGATAAAGCCGGAATGCTGTCGGAAAACGGGAAATGCTTCGCGTTTGATAAAAGGGCTGACGGCATGGTACCGGGGGAAGCGGCCGCGGCGGTTGTTCTTAAGCCGCTGAGAGAGGCGGAAAAAGATGGTGATCCGATTTACGGGGTGATTCGGGCGAGCGGCATCAATTATGATGGGAAAACAAACGGAATTACCGCTCCGAGCGGCGTCGCGCAGACCCGGCTGCTTACTTCCGTTTATGACCGGGGCCGTATCAATCCTGAAGATATCGAATATATCGTCACACACGGCACGGGTACAAAACTCGGTGATCCGGTGGAAATTAACGCGCTTTATGACGCATTTTCTGCCTATACAAACCGAGAATCATTTTGCGCGCTCACATCAATTAAAACCAATATCGGCCACACGTTTGCCGCGTCAGGCATTGTCAGTTTGATCAGTCTTTTACAGGCGTTCTCCCGTGAAATGATTCCCGCCAGTCTGCATTGCAGCGGGGAAAACCGCTATATCAACTGGGAGAAGAGTCCTTTTTATGTGAATAAAACGGGTAAACCGTGGCCTTCTCTGCCGGGTAAAAACCGAATGGGGGCAGTCAGCGCATTCGGGATGAGCGGAACAAACGCCCATGTCGTTATGGAAAGCTATAAGCGCAGCGCTTCACCTCATCGTGATGCCCCTGCATATTTACTTACTTTGTCTGCAAAAACAGAGGAGGCCCTTCAGGAAAAAATCGAAGATATGATCACTTGGGCGGAAAATGGCGGACTGAAAGAAAATGATCTGGCCCAGCTCAGCTATACGTTGTTAAAAGGACGGCATCACTTTAACCATCGCGCCGCCATCGTAGTGCAAGATGCTGATGACGCAGTGTATGTATGGAAGCAGGCAAAGCTTAATGAACATCATCCTTATGTGTTTTCGGGAAAAGTACCGCAGCACTTTGCAGGCCGTCAGCATATTCAGGAGCACATAATAGAAGTGCTCGGCAAGTGCAGCGCCTCATATTCTGACCATAGAAAATATCAGGAGCTGTTATGCGTGCTGGCAGATTTTTATTGTCAAGGTTATGAAATCGAAGGGGACTTGCTTTATGGCGGACCTTTGCCGCGAATCGGCAATCTGCCGGGTTACCCGTTTGCCAGGCAGACGTATTGGGCGTCCGATCGTGTTCAGAGAGAGCTTGAAAGCCGGAATTCAGCTGAACGCGAAAAGCTCCACCCGCTGCTCCACGCGAATACATCGACCTTTATCGCCCAGCGCTTTACTTCTGTTTTTTCAGGGCATGAACCGTTTTTTGCCGATCATATCGTCAATGGAAAACCGGTGCTTCCGGGCGCAGCTGCTTTAGAAATGGCCCGGGCCGCCGTTACACTTGCCGCTGAAGACTTGCCCGGCGGGAAAACGGGTGTCCGGCTCAAACAGATTGTTTGGCTCCGGCCGGTGACGGCGCTTTCTGAAGGAGTGACGCTTCATGTAAAGCTTCAGCCGGAAGAAAACGGAGACATCGCTTTTGAAGCGTATGCCGAAGGGGAAGAGCCGCTTGTCTTTTTCCAGGGAAAGGTCGTGCTCGAAGAGACGGAGCGTGCTCCTGTACTCGATGTGGAAGCGGTTCAGGCGCGCTGCGGCGGCCGGCGTATGTCAAAGGCTGAGTGCTATGAAGCATTCGACAGCCTCGGCATCACCTACGGACCGTCTCATCAGGCGCTTGACGCCGTCTATGCCGGAAGCGGAGAAGTGCTCGCAAAGCTCACTCTTCCGCCGTCCGCCCGCGAAGAAAAGGAGCCGTTCATCCTGCATCCGAGCATGCTGGACGCCGCCCTTCAGGCTTCTATCGGTCTCGTGCTCTCAGACGGTTCCGCGTCCGGACGGCCGTTTCTGCCGTTTGCCCTCCAGGATATGCAGGTGTTTTCTGCGTGCCGTGAGACGATGTGGGCGGTGCTTTCCTCAGCGGCCGGCGCCTATCATATTGAGCTGTGTGATGAAAACGGCGCGGTATGTGTCCGATTGACGGGGCTCACCGCCCGTTTTCTGGAAGAGGACACGGAGGAAAAACCGCTCTTGCTTCAGCCAAAGTGGCAGGAATCACCGCCGAGTGAAGGCGGCGGACAAGAAGAGTCTTTCAGATACGTGACGCTGTATGGCGGAATGAACGCTGAGGACATAAGCGGCGCCGAATGTGCGGCTGACGGCGAAGGTCCGATTGAAGACCGTTATGACGCCTGCGCGGCGGAGCTGTCAGCGATCGTCACGCGTCTTATCAAAGAAAAACAGAAGGAAAAAACGCTGATCCAGCTTCTTGTCCCCGACAGGGGGGAAGACAATGTATTGGCAGGGCTGGCCGCTTTCCTGAAAACGGCTCACCTTGAACATCCGAAGCTGTACGGCCAAGTCATCCAAGCCGATCCGGACGAGTCAGCATCATCGCTTTTTGCCAAGCTGAAAGAAAACCGGGCGCACCCTGAACAAGCGGAAATCCGTTATGAAGACGGCAAACGTCTCGTCAGAAACTGGCGTCATCTGCCGGCCCCTCAAAGCGGCGCCGTTCCGTGGAAAGACGAAGGGGTTTACCTCCTCACCGGGGGAGCGGGCGGCATCGGACTGATTTTCGCTGAAGAAATAGCCTCCCGCGTCAAAAACGCCGTCCTCGTATTAACGGGGAGGGCGGAAGCGCTTGATGAAGACCGCTCCGCCCGCTTACGGCGCTTGGAAGCGTCGGGTGCCCGTGTATTTTATCAACCGGTTGACGTGACAGACAGGGCGGCGGTCATCGCCCTCGTCCGCGGCATACAGGAGGAGCACGGAACACTCGACGGGATCATTCACGGCGCCGGCGTGACCGCCGACAATTACATTCTGAACCAGACAGAAAACGAACGGAAGACCGTCATGGCGCCGAAAGTGAAAGGGCTTATCAATCTTGATGAAGCAGCGAAAGATGTGCGGCTGGACTTTTTCATCCTGTTTTCTTCCTTGGCGGGAGGCATGGGAAATCCGGGGCAGGCCGGTTATGCGGCAGCCAACGCATTTATGGATGTTTATGCAGCCCGCCGGAACCGTCTCGTGCGGGACAACGAGCGGAGCGGGCAGACCCTGTCCGTCAACTGGCCGCTTTGGGAAGAGGGCGGTATGCGTGTGGACAAAGAGACTGAACGGCTGATGTACGAACAGACCGGAATGAAAGCCATGCGATCGGCCTCAGGCATCCAAGCGCTGTACGCCGCTTTTGCCTCCGGAGAACACCAGGTCATGGTGGCAGAAGGCGACGAAAAACGGATTCGCAGCCATATTTTCGATCTGGGCGAAGAACAAAGCGCCGCCGGAAAAGCTCCGGCAGTGGCAGATGCAAGAGATCTGAAAGATCAGGTGCAAGAGAAACTAAAGCGGCATGTATCAGATCTTTTAAAGGTAAGCATGAAAGATATTGAGGCTGACAGCGAACTGACGGAATACGGATTTGATTCGATCATTTTCACTGAATTTACAAATCTATTAAATCGGTCTTATCAGCTTGAGCTCAGCCCGACTATCTTCTTTGAATTTCCGACATTGCGCAAACTGAGCGGCTATTTGATATCTGAATGGAAAGAAGCATTCAGCGGCTTAGAAAGAGAGAGTTTAAAAACCGCTCCAAAAGCCGGAATAAGAAAAGCTGAAGCTCCGGCGGCCGTTCATGTCAAGCGGGAAACGCCCGTATCCGTAAAAGGAAAATCAGAAGAAAAAACCGAACCGATAGCCATTATCGGAATCAGCGGTATTTTTCCGCAGGCGAAAGACATAGATGAATTCTGGACTCGTTTACAAAAAGGGGAGCATTGCATTACAGAAATTCCACGAGATCGCTGGGATTGGCGCGAATATTACGGCGATCCGGTAGCGGATGCAAATAAAACGTCAATAAAATGGGGCGGTTTTATAGATGGAATCGCCGGGTTTGACCCGCTGTTTTTCGGGATATCTCCGAAAGAAGCTGAAATGATGGATCCTCAGCAGCGTCTATTAATGATGTATGTGTGGAAAGCCATTGAAGACGCGGGGTACTCAGCAAAACGGATTGCCGGAACAAAAACCGGCATTTTCACCGGCACATTGGGAAGCGGATATCAAACCTTAATCAATAAGGCGGGTCTTCCTGTCGAGGGGTATACGATGACCGGAATCGTGCCGTCCGTCGGGCCGAACCGGATGAGTTATTTTCTTGATATCCACGGGCCGAGCGAGCCGGTAGAAACCGCTTGTTCAAGCTCTTTAGTCGCCATTCACCGCGCGGTAAAAGCCATTGAAACGGGAGATTGTGATATGGCGGTCGCAGGGGGCGTCAACACGATCGTCACGCCTGAAGGGCATATCGGCTTTCAAAAAGCAGGCATGCTCAGTGAAGACGGGCGCTGCAAAACATTTTCTGATCAGGCTGACGGTTATGTCAGAGGAGAAGGTGCCGGCATGATTGTCTTGAAAAAGCTTTCAGAGGCAGAGCATGACAGGGATCACATCTACGGCCTCATCCGCGGAACAGCGGAAAATCACGGCGGACGCTCAGCGTCGCTTACCGCGCCGAATCCGCAGGCTCAGACGGATGTGCTGAAAAGCGCTTATCAAAAAGCCGGTATTCACCCGTCAACGATCACTTATATAGAAGCGCACGGAACAGGGACGGCACTCGGCGATCCGATTGAAATCAATGCATTGAAAAAAGCTTTCCAAACAGACGGGGCTCCGGGCGGATATTGCGGGATAGGCTCAGTGAAGACAAATATCGGACATTTGGAGCTCGCAGCAGGTATTGCGGGCGTTATCAAAGTATTGATGCAGCTGAAACATCGGACGCTCGCCAAAAGTCTGCATTGCGAGAACATCAATCCCCATATCAAATTGAAGGACAGCCCGTTTTACATTGTGACAGAAACAAAGGAGTGGGAAGCGCTGCGTGATGAAAACGGCCGGGTCCTGCCCCGCCGGGCGGGTGTAAGCTCATTCGGTTTCGGAGGCGTCAATGCGCATATCGTTATTGAAGAATACATGGGCAGAAGTGAGACGGAACAGCAGGAAACCCGTGAGAAAGCGTCATCTCTTTTTGTTTTGTCGGCTAAAAATGAAGAGCGGCTGAAAGAAAGAGCGCGTCTCCTTCGCGATTTTATCCAAAACGGATCATTCCGCCATATCGATCTTGCAGATGCCGCATACACAATGCAGACCGGACGGGATGCGATGGAAGCGAGGCTGGGAATCATTGCAGGCTCCGCAGAGGAACTGACTGAAAAACTGAACGCGTTTCTGTTGGGAAAAAACAGCGAAGATATCATCAGCGGCCGTAAAAAACGCGAGAATAACACGATTTCCATGTTCTCAGACGATGAAGACGCCGCTGACCTCGTCAGCGCCTGGCTTGAGAAAAAGAAATACAAGAAAGTGCTGCGGCTCTGGGCAAACGGATTTGACACAGATTGGGAGCAGCTGTATACGGACAGTAAGCCGCGCCGCATCAGCCTGCCCTCCTATCCGTTCAGAGCAGACCGCTATTGGGTGCCGAAACGGGAGCAGCTGCCGCTTTCGAATCAAAAAACAGTATTATTGCAGAAAACATGGGAGCCTTGCGAGGCAGTGTCTTCATCCGAGCCATTCAGCAAAATAGCGCTCATCGTTTCCGAGGATACAAAAGACCTTGCCGCCGAGGTGAAAAAACAGCTGAATGATGCTGACATTGTGCAGGAAAATCAGCTCATCTCTTTCTTACAGGATGCGAATGCGGCCGTCTATTCCGGGTTTATTGACTTCACCGGCTGCGGCTCTCGACAAAAGCGGCAGGACATCAGCTGGGTGGCATCGCTGCAGCAGCTGATTGAATACGGCCGCGGACAAGAAAACATGAAAATGCTTTATCTTACAAAAGGGCTTGAATCCTTCAAAAATAAGGCTGCCGTTATGCATGGTATTGAAAAAGCGGGGCTTTATCGCATGCTGCGGCATGAATACAGCCATATTCTCACCTGTCACGCCGATATTGATCCTGAAGAGCCGCTGGAGCAGACAGCCGCTTTTATTAGACAAGAAATTGAATCAGACTTAACGGAGTCTGCTGTTTGCTGCAGGGACGGCATGCGCTTCAGCTATGTTCTTCGGCAGACTGATCAGATTGAACCTGAAGCCGTGCAAACAGACCGGACTGTGTTTCCAAAAGACGCCGTCCTGATGATAACCGGAGGAACGCGCGGTCTCGGCGCTTTATGCGCCAAGCATTTCGTTTCAGCGTATGGTGTGAAGAAACTGCTTTTGACAGGCAGAAAGGAGCTGCCGCCGAAAACCGAGTGGGATCTTGAGCAAACAGACCCTGTCGTTTCGGAAAAAATACAGCTTATCCGGCAGCTGGAATCACAAGGCGTAAAAGTGTGCGTCTCAGCAGTTGATCTGACGGATAAGCAGGCCGTCGGACGGCTTATAAAAGAGGTAACCTCAACGCTCGGACCTGTCGGAGGCATTTTGCATTGCGCGGGAATTGCGGACCGTGAAAACCCTGCTTTTCTTCGCAAATCCAAAGACAGTATTGCGCGGGTGCTCGCCCCGAAAGCAGACGGCCTTCACAGTCTGTATGAGAGTGTAAAGGATGGTGCGCCGGCATTTTTCGTCCTGTTTTCATCTGTCTCGGCAGCCGTCCCGATTCTTGCGGCGGGTCAGAGCGATTATGCGATGGCTAATTCTTACATGGACTATTTTGCAGAAAACAATGAGAGCGGCATCATCAGCATACAATGGCCGGCATGGGATGAGACGGGCATGAGCAGGGATATAAAAAGCGGGATGTATCAGCAAACGGGATTGCTGCGGCACTCTGACGCAGAAGGTCTCAAGATGCTTGATTACATTTTAAGAGAAAAACCCGGAGCTGTCGTGCTGCCGGCACAAGTGAAACATGATTGGGACATCAAAGCGCTGGAAAACGCTAAGCCAGCCGCTCATAAAGGAATGAAAGCAGCTTCCAAACCCCCTGAAACCAAAAAACGGGGACATAACCGGACTGATATTCAATCTTGGCTGAGGTCGCTTTTGGCAAAAGAGCTGAGTATCGATGAAACGCATATGGATATCGATGTGCCTTTTCAGGAATACGGAATGGATTCTATCTTTCTGGCGCAAGTGCTGACAAAGATCGATCAAAAACTGCCATCCGTTTCAATTGATCCGACTGTCCTTCTGGAGCATCCTACCATTGAACAGCTCGCGGATTATTTAGCCGCACATTGTCCGGAAGCTTTTTCGGCAGATGCAGCGGTTCCCGCGGAGAAGTTCCCTTTGCAGAAGACGCCGAAACGGAGCAAAAAAACGGCAGATAAGCCCGGGAAACGGGGAAAGGTTGCGATCATCGGCATGGCCTGCCATTTTCCAAAAGCGGGGGATATAAAAGAATTTTGGAAGAATCTCCGCAGCGGAACGGATGCCGTCACTGAAGTTCCGCCGGACAGATGGAACACCGGGGAACACTATCAGCCGGGTGAATATCAAGAAGGAAAAAGCATCAGTAAATGGGGCGGTTTTATTCACGATATTGATCAATTTGACCCGGAGTATTTTAATATTTCAGAAACGCTGGCACCGATGATAGACCCGCTGCAAAGGCAGTGGCTCGAAGTGAGCGCGGAAGCTTTGGCCGATGCCGGTTATCAAAAAGAGGATCTCTGGGGCCGCCGTATCGGCGTTTTTGCCGGTGCAAGGGCAGGTGCGTTTCATCAGAAATTTCAATATTTGCAAAAAGACGCGATTATTGGCGCGGGGCAAAACTTTATTACCGCACACATGGCGCACATTTATAACTTTACAGGACCCAACCTGGTCGTGGATACGGCCTGTTCCAGTTCGCTTACGGCAATTCATTTGGCCGTACAGGCTATTCAAAATGGAGAAGCGGAAGCGGCCTTTGCGGGCGGGGTTGACATTTTGCTTGATGAAAAACCTTTTCTCACAATGAGCGCGGCGAGAATCTTATCGCCAAATGGCCGTTCAAAATCTTTCGATGCCGATGCGGACGGAACAGGAATCGGAGAGGGCTGCGGTGTGCTGATGCTCAAGCCGCTCGAAAAAGCGATAGAAGACAAAGATAAAATATACGGCGTTATTGACGGCTCTGCGATAAATAATGACGGCAGCACAATGGGTGTGACGACGCCGAATCCCCGGGCGCAGCAGGACTTGATTGAGCAGGCGGTTCAATCAGCGGAAATCGAGCCGGACACCATGACATACGTAGAGATGCACGGAACCGGTACATTGATCGGCGACCCGATTGAATTAAAAGGATTAACCAATGTCTTGTCTGCTTATTCCGATGAAAAACAATTTTGCGGTGTAGGAAGCGTCAAAAGCAATATCGGCCACTTGCTGAGTGCGGCGGGCGCGGCGGGAATCATCAAAGTATTGCTGGCGATTGCCAATGAAGAACTGCCGCCGACTTTGCATTGCCATAAACCGAACCCCCGCTTTCAATTTAATGATTCGCCGCTTTATCCTGTGCTTGAGCTGAAGCGGTGGGACGGAAAAAAAGAGATACTCAGGGCCGGGGTCAGCGCGTTCGGTTTGGGCGGGAATAATGCCCATATCATTGTCAGCAACGAAGGAATACCGAAAGAGCGAAAAGCGACCATGGAACCGAAAGGCGGCCAGACAGTATACCGAAAACAGCGGTATTGGCCTGAAAAAGCACAGTTGTCCGAAGCGGAAGAAAATAAGGCGGGCACAGAAGCAATGTTTGAAATAAGCGAGGTGTGATAGATTGGCAGTTGCCACCGATCAAGTCAAAACGTTCCTGCAGAAAATCAGCCATACGAATTATATCGTCCGGGATCATCGCGTTCATCAAATCCGCGTCCTCCCGGGCGTGACTTTAATAGATATGCTGTATCGGCTCGCCGCCGGGTATCTCGGTGAACGGCCTATAGAATTAAGACAGATTATTTTTAAGCAGCCTGTTGTAACATCTGAAGAGTTTGATAAACACCTGTATGTGACCTTTACGCCGGCGCATGACAGCTGGAAAGTTGAGATCACAAGCGAAAAAGCAAAAAACGGCACACCGCTTGGCGGAAACCGGGATGAGAATATGGAATGCCAGATTTATTTGCAAAAAGACACGCCCCGGGCAAAAGAACTGAATGTTGAAGCGTTCATGAAAAACGCAAGCCGAAAATGGGACATGCATGACATTTACGGAATTGCAAGAAGAAGCCATATTGAGCATGGCGAGTTTATGAAAAATGAAGGGGCCGTTTATCAGCTTCAGGATAAAGAAGAATTAATGGAGCTCACTCTGAGTGATTTGGCTGAAGGATTCCGGGAGAAATTTAAGGCACATCCGGCTTTTTTAGATGCGTCCACCCTTGCCGGCTCTTCCTTTGCATTGTCGGCCCAAAAGCAAAATGACACACCTTATATTCCTTTTATGATCAATCGTTTTTGCATGTATCAGCCGTTTCCGAAAACGATTTACACTTATTCTGTGAAAAACAGCCGCACTGAAAGCGGCGTATCAGACAGCGAACCTGATGTTTATTCGGCCGACTTCACGATTTATGACAGGGCAGGGAACGTATTGGCCGAATGTGAGAAACTGACAGTGAAAAGGGTCAGACAAGCGAATATGATTACCCATCTGATAGACAAAGAGAAGCCGCCTGAGCAGAACAGAAGCGGCCGTGGAGAGCCCGAAAGTCCTGTGGCCGCAGAAGACGTGTCTGAACAGCAAACGCCGGAACAAAACATGGTGACTTACATAAAGTCGGAAATCGCCAGGCTGATCAATCGTCCGGCACAGGATATTGATGTGCGGAAAGGCTTTTATGATATGGGGCTTGACTCGGCGCATTTGCTGAAGCTTGTAAAGATACTAGAGCAGACTTTTCAGCAGCAGTTTTATCCGACACTGCTTTTTGAATATTCATCTGTCCGCCGCCTTGCGGATTACCTTATCAATGAAGCGGGCTGTGTGCTGAAAGATTCGGCCGAAGAACGGCATACATCAGACGCTGACATTGCTGATGAGGTTCTGTTTTTTGAACCCGCCTGGAAAGATCAGCCGCTGGAAACGGCGGTGCAGAACGGGCAAAAACACACCCGTCATCTCATTATCGCTGCCGATGCAGGACCCCGTCTCACCGGTGAACTCGGCACATATTGCCCGGAAGCGGAAGTGATAGAACTGAAAAGGGAGCATGAGGCTGCAGATGAGCAGTTTGGAGCAGATGCCGAGCGTATATTTCGTATGCTCAAACGGGAACTGACAGACCATCCGAAAGAACATACATTGATTCAGCTTGTATGCGCCGTTGAGAATGGAGCGGCATTGTCTTCCGCTCTCGGGGCTATGCTGAAAACGGCACATCTGGAAAATCCGGTTCTTCGCACTCAGGTGATCACCTTCTGTGACAAGAATGAGAGATTGCCAAGTGAGACGGCCGCAATCATTAGAACAGAAGCAGACTGCTCTTATGCAGGCTGCACAGACATTCGGTATAAAGACAATATGCGGCAGATCAGATTGTTCGAACGTATTGAGAAACTGGACGGGCAGACACAGTCTCCTTGGAAACAAAACGGCGTATATGTCATTACAGGAGGCCTCGGCGGTCTTGGATTTCTGCTTGCCCGTCATCTTGCAGAAAAAGAAAAGGTGAAGCTCGCACTCATCGGCCGTTCGCCGGAACAGTCTGAGAAGATCAGCAGACTGAAAGCATTGGGCGCAGAAGTTCTTTACGTTCAAGCGGACATCGGCAATAAAGCCGAAACAGAGCAGGCATTTGCTCAGATTACAGAGACTTTCGGCCGGCTGACGGGTATTTTTCATTGCGCCGGTGTTTTAAAAGATCAATTTATCATCCAAAAAGACAGTTCTGACTTGAAGCAGGTGTTCCTGCCGAAAATCAGCGGCCTGATTCATGCGGACGAAGCTTCACGGCATGAACCGCTTGAATTTTTCGCCGTATTTTCCTCATTCTCAGCGTTGGCCGGAAATGCGGGCCAGACAGATTATGCCGCGGCGAACGCTTTTATGGATGAATATATGAAATATCGCGATTGCAAAGCGGAAAAAGGCGAACGGACCGGGGCTTCTATGACGATCAACTGGCCGCTTTGGGAAGATGGCGGCATGCAGGTTGACAGCTTGATGAAAGAGATCATGAATGATGCAACAGGCACCAGCCCGCTACCGGCCGGGGAAGGGATGGCTGCACTTGAATATATGCTGCGACTCGGCAAGCTGCAATCTGTTATTTTATACGGGAAAGAGCCGGCTGTAACTGAAAGCATGGGCCGATTGGGTCCAAAGGGAGACAAGAACGGATCTTCATTATCCAACGCAGCTGTCAAGAGAAGAAGCCGAAAACAAGAGAGACATACAGAAGAGCACGATATTGCCGTAATCGGATTGGCGGGAAGATACCCGCAGGCGGGAAGCATTGATGAATTTTACCAAAATCTGCGCTCAGGTAAAGACTGCATTACAACAATGCCGAAAGACAGATGGAAAGGTTATTCTTTCTCATATGAAGCAGATCAGTTCTACCGTTACGGAGGATTTTTAGATCGCATAGACAGCTTTGACCCGCTGTTTTTCAATCTGACTCCGCGCCAGGCTGAAATGATGGACCCGCAGGCGCGGCTGTTTTTAGAGACGGCTTGGGAAGCTTGTGAAGATGCCGGTTTTTATCAGGACAGAACGGCGCGCGGGCCATCTTCACAAAAGAGAAAACGCGTCGGGGTATTCGCAGGTGTGTTTTGGAGCCATTATGAGCTGTTCGGCGCTGAAATTACACAGCGGGGCACACCGCTGTCTATGGGCGTGACGCCTGCCTCTGTTCCGAATATCGTGTCTCACTGCCTGAACTTTACAGGGCCGTCAATGGCTGTTGATACGATGTGCTCTTCTTCGCTCACATCCATACATTTGGCATGTGAAAGCATTAAAAGGGGGGAGTGCGAATTCGCCATTGCCGGCGGTGTGAATGCGGTCACACACCCGCATAAATATGCGTTTTTGGCGAATGCCGGATTTCTGTCTTCAGAAGGCGTCTGCAAAAGCTTCGCCGACGGCGGTGACGGTTATGTGCCGGGAGAAGGCGTCGGCGCGGTGTTACTGACAACCGTTCAAGAAGCGGAAAAGATGGGCTGTCCGATATATGGCGTCATAAAAGGCTCCGCTTTAAACCATGTCGGAAAAACATCCGGTTTGACAGTGCCTGATCCGGCATCACAGGCGGAAGTCATTACAGATTCTTTTCAGAGTGCCGGCATTGATCCGGAGACACTGAGCTATATTGAAGCCCACGGAACAGGCACGTCTCTGGGTGATCCGATTGAAATTGAAGGGCTGAGCCGCGCATTCCGCAAATGGACAAACAAGAAGCGGTTTTGCGCCATCGGCTCTGCCAAATCAAATATCGGCCATTTAGAAGGAGCCGCCGGGGTCGCCGGATTAACAAAGGTGCTTTTGCAGCTGAAGCATGGAGAAATCTTTCCGTCATTGCACGCGGACACGCTGAATCCCCATATTCCGTTTCCGGACACGCCGTTTTATGTGGCGGACCGGCTAGAAGAATGGGAACGGCCGTCACATTCTGACCAGCCGAGAAGAGCGGGTTTAAGTTCTTTTGGCGCCAGCGGGAGCAATGCCCATTTTGTCATAGAAGAATATCTGCCGCCGCAGGCTGAAAAGAAATCGATAAATATACGGGAAGACGAGCCGGTTCTGTTTCTGCTTTCGGCAAAAAATGAAGAACGCCTATTAGAATATGTCAAACGGTATGACCGCTTTTTACGGGAAAAAGAAGTCAACCTTAAAGACCTGGCCTACACGATTCAAGCTGGCAGAGAAGCGATGCCTGAACGGCTGGCATTTATCGTTACATCCGTTTGCGGTCTGCAAGCGAAACTGAAGGATGTGCTTGAACGGAAAACAGAAATTGAAGGATGTTTCCGCGGACGTGCTCAAGATGATATTTCATCAAGTGGAATGGCCGAGCTGCTGAAAAACAAGCAATATTCCAGATTGCTCACTGAGTGGGCAAAAGGAGCCGCCGTTGATTGGAGCCTGTTATACGAAGGAGAGAAGCCGAAACGGGTCAGCCTTCCTGTATATCCGTTCGCGAAGGAGCGGTATTGGGTGCCTGTGCCTGCGGATATCCGGAAACAGACAGACGAACCGGCGGAAAACCAAAAGATCATTCTTCAAAAAGACTGGAAGCAGCAAGATCCGGCGGAATCTGAAGCACTATCAGGAACAGTAATGATACTTGCAACGGATAAGACGCGCCGATTGGCCGATGCTCTTTTTAAAGGAAACGGCCATATTGAAACGGTCTGCTTCATCCATCAGGCAAAAGACGGCGCCGATTATTACGCCGCCGCATCGGGGCGAAACCTTTACGGCAGAGTGCGGGAGTCTCTTCAAAACAAACAGATACTCGGGGTCGTCGACATAACCGCATATGATGCGGAATATGAACGGAAGGAAGAGATAGAACACGGAAAGCTTGCCTTTTTACAGCAGGCTCTTGAATCATTCCGTCATAGCGGCGCTGTGTTCAGCCAAGTGACACACCGCCTCCAGCCTTTCAAGGAAAGTAAACCTCTGATGCAAGGGGCGAAAACGGCGGGGCTGTACCGAATGCTGGGCGCTGAGTATGCCAACATTCATTCTTTTACGATAGATAGCGATTGTGAGATTGAGCATACAGAAGAATTAAGCAGACAGATTGAGACTGAATTTTTACAGCCGCGGGCCAAAAGCGGCAGTGAATGCTGCTACAGGCTGAATCGCCGTTATGTGCCGTTTCTGAAGCAGGGTATGAATGTTTCGGCGGCGCCTGAGCTTTCCTATTCGTCTGATGATGTGCTGTTAATAACGGGCGGATCGCGCGGGATCGGCGCAATTGCGGCGGAGCATGCCGTTTCACGCGGATGCAGGAAACTGGTCATCATGGGGCGGGAGCCGCTTCCCGATTCCTCAGAGTGGGCAGACATGAAAAAGGACGGCATTCTCCCGGAAAAAGCCGAGCGGATGCAGAGGTTAGCCGAGCGGGGCGCGGAGATCCGTTATTACAGCGTTTCTCTTACGGATCAAAAGGGGCTCCGGAACATGACGGACAGCATCCGCGGCACGATGGGACCGATTACCGGCGTTTTTCATTGCGCGGGTGCAATGGGAGAACACCCCGCTTTTTATAACAAAACCGAAACTGAAATCGAATGCGTTTGCACGCCGAAAGTAACAGGGCTTCGCGGTCTCTATGAAGCCGTTCAGAATGAGCCGCTGTCGTTTTTTATTTTGTTCTCATCCGTTTCGGGTCTGATCCCTTCGCTTGCTGCGGGGCAAAGTGACTACGCGATGGCTAATTCATTTATGGACTCTTTTGCAAATCATCAGGCAGGTAAAGGAAACGTGTTTGTTAAAGCCGTTCAATGGCCCGTCTGGAAAGAAACCGGCATGGCTGAAGGCCTGCCGGAAACACCTGCTTATCAAAAATCAGGACTTTCCAGGCTGTCTGCCGAAGACGGACTGAAGTTTTTAGATTACATCATATTAAACGGACAAAGCTGCGGAATTCCTTGTGTTCCAGAAGACAGTGAGGCTGATTTTGGTGATCTTCTAAGGGTGAAGAAATCTGAAGCTCCCGTGAAAAAAAGCACTGCCGGTGACCAAAAGGTGAAGGATACGATTCGTCAATGGGTGCGCACCGTCTTCAGTGAAGAACTGAAAATGACGGATGAGCAGATAAAAGATGATATGCCGTTTGATGAATACGGGATTGACTCAATACTCTTTGCGGAATTGGTTCAATCACTGCAAAAACGGATCAGCATAAAGTTAACACCGTCCTTAATGCTTCAATATCAAACGATTACAGAAATGGTTGACTATTTCGCAGCGCATCATGAAGCCGATTTTGTGACAAAAGAAAATGGTTTCGTTCACGACAGGGACGTCCAGCCTGATTTAACTGCCGCCGCTGAAGAGAGAACATCCATGAAGCCGAAAGCGGATACCGAAGACGACATTGCCGTCGTCGGCATGTCCTGCCGTTTTCCGGGGGCGGGCGGAACGGATGCTTTTTGGGAGCTGCTGATGAAAGGAAACACCGCCATCCGGCCTGTCCCCGCAACGCGCTGGCATGCAACAGCAAATGCAAAGGATTATGCGGGGTGGATTGATGATATCGACATGTTTGATGCGGGCTTTTTCGGCATCTCTGAAAAAGACGCGGCAATTATGGACCCGCAGGCGCGGATCATATTAGAAGAAGCGGTTCATTCCGTTTATGATGCCGGGTACGGCCAAAAGGATTTATCGGGCCGGAAAGTCGGCGTGTACATCGGCGGCAGGGCGCAGCCTTCAGCCGGTATGGAACATATCCTGCAGGCGCCTAACCCGATTTTGGGGGCGGGACAAAACTATTTGGCGGCCAACATTTCACGATTTTTGAATGTCACAGGACCGAGCCTTGTCGTGGATACAGCATGTTCCTCAGGGCTGATCGGGCTGTCCTTTGCAAAAGACGCCCTTTTGGCCGGAAGGATTGACGCGGCCTTAGTCGGTTCGGTGAGTCTGCTCTTATCTCCGTCCGCGCACCGGTTATTCGGAGCGCGCCATATTTTAAATGAGAACGGCGTGTTTCATATATTCGACCGTGAATCAGCGGGAGAAGTGCTCGGAGAAGGAGCGGGGGCGGTTTTTATCAAACGATTGAGCGATGCGGTGCGGGACGGAGACCGTATTTACGGCGTCATAAAAGCCGTCTCGGTAAACAATGACGGCCGGACGCTCGGTCCCGGTTCACCGAATATAAGAGCGCAGAGAGACGCCATTCAAACTGCGCTTGACATGGCGGAAAAGTCGCCCGAAGACATTGGATATATAGAAGTGAACGGAGGCGGTTCCCCAATCGTTGATTCGGTGGAAATCAAGGCGCTCTCAGATGTCTATCAGCTGAACCGGAAAACGCTTCTGCCCTGCCGGATCGGATCGGTGAAACCGAATGTAGGGCATTTGCTTCTGTCTTCAGGTCTTGCGGGCTTCATCCGATGTGTGCTGAGCGTCTATCATAAGCTGATTCCGCCTTTCTTATCAGCGCGTGAGCCATTTGAACATTATGACTTTGAAGCGTCGCGTATTCATTTTAATCGTGAACCCGTTGATTGGCATTCAGAGAAGAAACCCCGCGTCGCAGCTCAGAGTTCATTTCCTGACGGCGGGACAAATGCTCATATCCTCGTTGAAGAATACAGAGGTGAAAGGCAGCGGGAACATCACCGGGCGCCTCAGCCGCCGGAATTCAGAAAAAAACACTACCCGCTTTTGGGCGGCTGGAACAGCACGGAGAGTGAAACGGAAAAAATAAATAATGAAAAAACAGACATTGCGGATCTTTTAAAGAAATATGAGAAAAAAGCAGAGACAAGCACTGCACCTGCAGACTCGTTTTGGCAGGTGACAACGTGACGTTTTTAAAAGGGGACTAACCATGAAAAAAACAGTGAATCTGCGCCTGACGGCAGAACATCCCATTATGAAAAACCATCTTGTTCACGGAGAATCTGTCATGCCCGGTCTGGCCTATATTGATATGCTGTATCAGCTGGCAAAGCAAAGCCTTGATCTTTCATTCCGTTCCATCTGTCTGAAACGGGTGACCATTTATCATCCTTTATCAGTGAAACGGTCAGAGCGGCTTGATGTGAGTGTCATATTCAGTAAAGAAAAGGAGTTCTGGACAGCCTCGATTTGCGGGGCGGATTCCGGGACGGTTTTCTTATCAGCGGAGGTGCATGAAGGAGTCTTCTCATCAGATAAGCGCCTTGACGCAGGGGAGAAAAAACAACAAGCCGCACTTCCATCAGTCTCTTTGCATACGGTTTACGAAGCCGCGAGAAGCTGCGGACTGTCGCATGACGGGCTGATGAAGCCGGAGGGAGAGATCTATGCAAATGAAGAGGAATGTTTCCTTGATATTCGGCAGTCTGATTCATGCCAGGAAAATCTCCCTGGCGCTCTCTTTCATCCCGCGCTGATGGACGGTGCCGCCATGGCCTCCGGCGTATTGCAGACAGCTGCAGGCGCCGGTTTGTTTTTACCGATTTATTATGATTCGTTTATTGCCGCTGAGACCGTTACGGAGCGCTGTTACGCGGTGATTTCGAAAAAGTCCGGCACGCCTTCTGAAATGGTGAAAATGGATATTGACTTTTACAACCCCAGCGGTGCGCATATTGCTTCACTGCTCGGCCTGACAGCCAAAAAGGTGCGGACAGACCGGCAGCTGATACCAGGCGTTCAGCAGATGGAGGAAACCTTAAACCGCATTTTCTCAACATACGTAGGCCGTCCTGTCACAAGAAATGATGCGCACACCGTATTTTTTGAATTAGGCCTTGAATCGTCACAGCTTCTGGCCATTATTAAAGACATCGAAGAGGCGTTTGATCTGCGGCTGAATCCGACTCTTTTATTTGAATGCAGCAGCATATCCGAACTGCTTGAAGACATAAAAACAAAAGGAACAGATGAATCATCCGGCCTTGTCGCGGATGCAGCACCGGTCTCTGAAACGCAATCAGGCAGTCAGACATTTACTTTCTATGAACATGAAGCATTCCTTCAGGATCATCTGGTTTTCGGCAAACCGGCACTGATGGGTGTAGTGTATCCGTGTCTGGTGCTTGAAGTATCCGGAGCGTCTCATTCCGGCACGTATCCCGCCGGGCTGAAAGATATCCGTTTTACGGGCGGGCCCGTCACGCTGGAGCCGGGAGAGGCCGCACATGTTGACATTTCATTTGCGGCAGAAAAGAGTGCCGAACGCTTTACCGCAAGCTGCACTGTCTCCGGTAAAGAGAGCCGGAAGATATGTGCCGAAGGAGAAATAAGCAGAGGTATAGAGGCACCCGTAAAAAAATCATATGACGTTGAACAAATGAAGGCGCATGCACAAAAGGTGGCGCCGGATGTTATTTCCCGTCTGTACGATTCGGTTGCCGACTTCACGATAGGCCCGATGCTGAAAACGGTAACGGCGGGATACAAAATGAGTGAGAGCTCCTTTTTATTGCAGCTGGACTTATCAGGGAAAAAAGAGAAAGGCGATCTGCATCACTTTGCATTTGACCCGCTTATATTGAATTCTTGTTATATGTCGCTCGGTGAAGAAGAATTGCAGCTGAAAAAGCGGATTCACGTCCCGCTCATGATTGAGAGGCTGACGCTTTACGGACCTGTCATGTCTGATACCGTCTATGTGGTGAATACAATCAAACATAAAAAAGACGGGTTTCTCTCATTTGATGCCGCAGTCCTCAGCCATACCGGAGAACAGCTGGCGGAATTGAAAAACGCGTCTGTGAAAGAAGTGCTTCAGCCAAATCGGCTTGAAAATGCGTCTTTTGCCCCGTCCGGGAATCAAAGCCGTCAGAAAACGAAAGGAAACCCGCTGGATATTGCCATTGTCGGGATTTCCGGCAAGTATCCGCAGGCCGATGATATCAATGCGTTTTGGGAAAATCTCAAACAAGGAAAGGATTGTATTACCGAAATTCCGAAAGAACGCTGGAAATGGGAACATTACTTTTCCGAGGACCGGACGGCGCCGGGAGCGATCTACAGCAAATGGGGCGGATTCATTGACGGGATCGCCGATTTTGATCCTGAGTTCTTTAAGATTTCCCCCCGTGAAGCGGAACACCTTGATCCTCAGGAACGGCTGTTTTTGATGCATGCGTGGATGGCCATGGAGGATGCGGGATATACGAGGACATCACCTGAACTGGGCCGTCAGGTAGGTGTGTATGCCGGAGTCATGTATCAGGAATATCCGTTATTCGCGGCTGAAGCGGGAGTGAAAGGACGGCATATCGGGCTCCCCGGCGGGATTTCATCCATTGCTAACCGTGTCTCCTATTTTTGCGATTTTCAAGGGCCGAGCATTTCGGTCGATACGATGTGTTCGGGTTCGCTGACTTCATTGTACATGGCGTGCCGGGATCTGCGGGATCATCGGGTTCGCGCGGCGCTTGCCGGCGGAGTGAATCTCACCGTTCATCCTAACAAGTACTTCATGCTGAGCCAGGGGCAGTTCATCTCATCTAAAGGACACTGCGGGAGTTTCGGCGCCGGGGGTGACGGCTATATTCCGGCAGAAGGTGTCGGGGTGCTGCTTCTTAAACGTTTAGAAGACGCCGTACAAGACGGAGATCGGATTTACGGCGTTATTAAAGGAGCTGCCATTAATCACGGCGGGAGAGCGAGCGGTTACACCGTACCGAACCCCAAGGCGCAAAGCGAAGTCATTTCTCAAGCTTTACAGGAGGCGGGGGTATCCCCGGGCCAGATCAGCTATGTGGAAGCGCACGGGACAGGGACAAAATTAGGCGATCCGATTGAAATCCGGGCTTTAACCGATGCATTCGGTGATGTTCCTGAAACATGTCTCATCGGGTCTGTCAAATCAAATATCGGACATGGGGAATCGGCAGCAGGCATCGCCGCTGTCACAAAAGTGCTGCTGCAGATGAAGCACAAACAAATCGCCCCATCTTTGCATGCGGATGTTTTAAATCCGAATATCCAATTTGACGAAGGTCCGTTTTCCGTCTGCCGGGAATTAACAGATTGGAAACGGATTGCAGCAGACGGAGCAGAACAGCCGCTCAGGGCGGGGATCAGCAGCTTTGGTGCGGGCGGTTCTAACGCGCATATCATTATTGAAGAATATGAGGCTCCTGTAAAACAAGCAATCAGCAGCCAAGAGCCGGCTGTCATTCTGCTGTCTGCGAAAAATGGGGAGCGTCTGACAGAATATGCGGAGCGCCTTCTTGCTTTTCTTCAAAAGAAGCATACGGATAAGCCGGACTTATTTGATGTCGCATACACTTTACAAGCGGGGCGGGAAGCGATGGATGAGCGGCTGGCTTTCATTGCGGACTCCCTTAAGGAGCTGGAGGACAAGCTCAGATCGTACTTGGAAAATGAAAACGCACCGCATCTTTACAGGGGGCGGGCGAAGCGAAATCATGAGACAGTGGCTGTGTTTGAATCTGATGAAGATTTGCAGGAAGCCATGGGCAAATGGCTGAAAAAGAGAAAGTACGGTCATTTGCTGAACATGTGGGTGCAGGGAGTCGATGTGGACTGGAACTTGTTATATTCGGGACAAAAACCCCGGAGAATCAGCCTTCCCGCCTATCCGTTTGCAAAGGTCAGATGCTGGATTCAAGATGAAGCCGAGGCGGTTTCAAAAAGGGATGACGGCAAAACGGTGATCCATCCGCTGCTTCATGAAAACACATCTGATCTGTGGGAGCTGAAATTCACCTCTGTTTTTACCGGACGGGAATTCTTTTTCACTGACCACACAGTCAATGGGGATAAGGTGCTCCCGGGAGCCGCCGTGATCGAAATGGCCAGGGCGGCCGTTGAGCGTGCCGCATACGCTGTGCCGGACGGACGTAAAGGACTGTATTTGAAAGATCTCATATGGATGAGGCCTGTCGTTCATAAGGGGACGGATGTAGAAGTCCATATCAGCCTTATCCTTAAGGAAAATGAAGACATTGAATTTACGATTTACAGCCTATCGGAAGAACCCGGGGGAGAACGGATTATATACAGTAAAGGCACCGCGGTATCAGGAGAGATAGCAGCGGTTCCGTCAGTTCACTTAGAGGGCTGGCTGTCCGGGTGCAGCCAATCGGTTATGACGTCTGATGAGGTTTATCAGGCTTTCCGGCATGCGGGTATGATATACGGGCCGAGCCATCAAGGAATTGATCAGCTGATGATCGGAGAGAGGGGTGCTGCAGCCCGGCTGTCGCTGCCGGAATCGGCAGACAGTTCCGCCGATCAGTTTGTCATCCACCCGAGTCTTCTAGATGCCGCGTTTCAGGCGTCACTGGGTGCCGGTTCAGATACTGCCGGAGACACTCCGATGCTGCCGTTTTCCCTGAGGCAGGCAGAAATATTTCAGCCGACTCAGAAAACGTTGTGGGCGCTTGTCCGCAAACAGAGTGATCGGTCAGATAACGGAGCGCTGACGCTGGATATTGATTTATGTGATGCAAACGGCGCTGTTTGTATGAGATTGACAGGCTTCTCCTGCCGGGCTGTCCGGCAGACAAACCAAACCGAAAGCAAGCGGCAGGAAGTTCAGACGGCGATGCTTGCCCCTGTTTGGGACAAAACTTTCTTTTCTCTGGAAGAAAATCGAGCGGTTGATCAGGAACAATTGCTGATCATCGGAAAGCCGGGACATACCATAAAGGCTGCGGCAAAAATGTGGCCCCGCGCCCATCTGGCGGAGACGCCGGATCATTCAAGCGAGCAAACATTACGTGAATTGACAGCCGGGTATCAAGATATCCGCCATTTCTTATGGATTGCGCCGGATCGTTTCGCACCCGCATCCGTCAGTCAGGAAATGCTTGATGAGCAGGAGAATGGGGTGATTCAATGTTTCCGTTTCATCAAAGCGCTGCTGTCACTCGGGTATGGAAACCGAAACATCAGCTTTACGGCGGTCACCCGGCAGACACAGTCCGTGTATCCGGGTGATCTGCCGCAGCCTGAGCATGCGGGCGTACATGGGTTGATCGGTTCATTGGCAAAAGAATATCCGAACTGGGACATCAGGCTGATTGATACAGAAGAAGGCAGTGATTCGTCTGAGATGAAAAACATCTGGCGCCTTCCTCCAGATCCGGACGGAAATGCTGCCGCGTACCGTAACGGAGCTTGGCACAAGCAAAAAACAGTCCGGGTGCTGACAAGTTCCGCTCCGCGTATGTCGTACAGAGAAGGCGGCGTTTATGCTGTCATCGGCGGAGCGGGCGGCATCGGAGAAGCATGGAGCAAATACATGATCACCCGTTACAAGGCACGAATGATATGGATCGGCAGGCGACCGAAGGATCAGGAGATTCAGAGCAAAATAGACAGGCTGGCGCTAGCAGGCCCCGCGCCGCATTATATACAGGCTGATGCTCAAGATGCCGCAGCGCTTAAAGCGGCCGTCCGTTCCGTAAGAGAGCAATACGGCAATATAACGGGAGTCATCCATTCCGCGATAACGCTTGCCGACAAAAGTATGGCGAATATGGATGAAGCTTCTTTCAGAAACGCTTTTTCAGCTAAGGTGAATACGAGCGTCCGAATGATCGAAGCTTTTAAGGGAGAACCGCTTGATTTTGTGCTGTTTTTCTCATCCGTTAATTCTTTCACAAAAAATGCCGGGCAAAGCAACTATGCGGCAGGGTGTACATTTCAAGACGCCTTTGCCCGCCATATCGCTTCCTTGCTTGATTGTGAAGTGAAAGTCATGAATTGGGGATATTGGGGCAGTCTGGGCGTTGTATCAGACCCGTCTTACAGAAAACGGATGGAGGCGTCAGGGATCGGTTCTATTGAACCCGATGAAGCAATGGAGGCGCTGGAAGTCTTACTATCAGAACCGTTCAGCCAAGCGGCATTCATTAAAGCTGCTCCGCACGCCTTAGCCGAGCTGACGGATCAAGATGCAATATCGGTTGTATCCGGCCCGAAGCCTTCATTTATGGAAAGCGTCAAGCGGCAAAATCCGGATCGGAATGAACGGCTTGAGACTTTAAAACGAGAAATGGAGTTGCGCATATGAACAGCCTTCTTTGCAAACTGCTCTTTTACCAATTACAGTCAATCGGGTTTTTCAGCGAGCCTGTCACCACACCTGCAGCATCCATGCGGAGCGCCGGCGTGATCGGCACATACGGCAGATGGCTGGAAGAAAGCTTGAATCTATTAAAAGAAAACGGATATATCGCGTATGACGGATACACGATCACTCTTCTCACGGATCAGCGCCCGGACGGCCGCACAGTCTGGAATGAGTGGAATGCCCATAAACGCCTGCTTCCCAATGGGGAGCTTGCGCAAGCTGAATTGGCCGAGGCGACGATAAAAGCGATGCCTTCCATTTTAAAAGGAGAACGTCCGGCTACGGATATCGTATTTCCCGATTCATCAATGCGGCTCGTTGAAGGTGTTTATAAGCATAATCCCGTTGCGGATTATTTTAATGAAGTGTTGGCAGATTCCGCGGCCGCTTACCTGAAAGCTTATCTTACAGAACACCCCGATGCCCGCATCAGGCTGATAGAAATAGGGGCCGGGACGGGCGGAACGAGCGCCATGCTGTTTACAAAACTGCAACCATTTGCAAAACAGATTGCGGAATATTGTTATACTGACGTTTCTAAAGCTTTTTTAATGCATGCCGAACAGGAATACGGACCTGATGTGCCGTATTTGACAACAGCCTTGTTTGATGCGGAGGAACCTTGCGAATCACAAAATATCAAAACGGGTGTTTACGATATTGTCATCGCCGCCAATGTGCTTCACGCCACAAAAAATATCGGTTTGACACTGCGCCGTCTGAAAGCGCTCCTGAAATACAACGGGATGATTCTGATAAACGAAATCAGCGATCGTTCTGTTTTTACCCATTTAACCTTCGGGCTGCTTGACGGGTGGTGGTCCTATGAGGATGCTGAGCTTCGGATTCCGGGAAGTCCCGGCTTATATCCAAAATCGTGGGAGTGTGTGCTGCATTCGGAAGGATACAGAGCGGTTTGTTTCCCTGCTGAAACGGCTCATGATTTAGGTCAGCAGATTATCGCAGCTGAGAGTGACGGACTCGTCCGGATGCAAGGGATCAGAGACGGCAGAAAGCCATACGCCGCCCCGGCCGAAGTTTTCCGAAAGCCCGCACAGCCTGTTTCCCGCAGCCGCGCGCCAGAGGAGCATCAAGCTGTTAAGGCTGATGGGGAATCGGTCGCTTCCCATGTCCGCTCTGTCATCAAAACAAGTATTGCCGATGTATTAAAAATGAAAGAAGAGGATATTCAGGAAGAACTGAATTTCTCTGAATACGGCATTGATTCCATTTTGGCCGTCAATGTGATTAACGAGATTAATAAGCGTTTGAATCTTACACTGCAGACAACGATTTTATTTGATTACTATCATGTGAAACTGCTGACCGGTTATATCTCGGCAGAATACGAAACCATCATAGCCTCGTCTCTGGAGACCGAAAGAGCGAAAATCCGCCCGGCGCTTCAGGAAGAACGGCCTGCTGAAAAACCTCTGCAGACGGAAAGAAAGGAAACCGGTTATCAGAAACCGAAACAAGAACGTATGCCGCCTTCTTTTGCAAAGTCCGATGACTCGGGAATGTTCCGGGTTGTGATTGACCGTCCGGGCGGCATTGAAGATCTGACGATTGTCCGCAGTGAAGTGCCTGAGACAAAAGATGACGAAGTTCAAATAGCCGTCCGCGCCTTTTCTTTAAACTTCGGAGACTTGCTTTGTGTCAGAGGGCTGTATCCGACGATGCCGCCTTATCCGTTCACTCCGGGATTTGAAGCAAGCGGCGTCGTGATCAAGACAGGGAGGCATGTAACATCCGTCGTTCCAGGTGATGAAGTGATTGTCGGCATGGGAGAGGAATTTGGATCTCAGGCGAATCTCATCACATGTAAAGAACATCAAGTCTATCATAAACCGGCCCGGCTGACCTTTGAAGAAGCATGCGCTCTTCCCACCGTGGCGGTGACCATGATAGACGCCTTCCGGAAAGCCGGACTTAAAAAAGGCGAAAAAATATTAATTCAGACCGCGACGGGAGGAACGGGGCTGATCGCGGTGCAAATGGCCCGGCATATCGGCGCGGAAATATATGCCACGGCCGGATCACAGAAAAAAATTGAGTATTTGCATTCGCTCGGGATACACAATACCATTTGCTATTTAGAAGAAGATTTTGAAACGGAAATCATGCGAATGACCGGCGGCCGTGGGGTGGATGTTGTCATTAATACCCTGGCCGGTGATGCCATGCAAAAAGGAATGAATTGCCTGGCGCCGGGCGGAAGATATATCGAAATTGCCATGACTGCGCTGAAATCCGCTAAATCAGTCGACTTGTCCGTCCTTCATAACAATCAATCGTTTCACAGCGTGGATTTGCGGAAGCTGTCCCTTCAAAATCCGGATCAGGTCAAGGACTATCAATTGGAACTGCAGCGGCTGGCGGAAGAGGGAGTCATTCAGCCTGTCATCTCAAAAATCTTTTCCTTTGAAGACATAAAAGAAGCGTATCACTGTCTGGATGACCGCGGAAATATCGGGAAAATCGTCATCAGCGTTTCTGAGCCGTATCAAATGACGTACCGCCCCGAACAAAAGGATCCGGCCGATACAGTAAAATCAGCAGCTGTGTTACCTGAAAAAGAACCGATCGCGATTATCGGGATGAGCGGGCGGTTTGCTGAATCGGAGAATCTCCATGAGTTTTGGGAACACTTAGCCGCCGGACGGGATCTGATTAAAAAAGCAGACAGATGGGATGTCTCTGACAGCCAATGCCAGTATGGCAGTTTTATAGAGGACATTGAATGTTTTGACCCCGTTTTCTTTCATATATCGGGACGTGAAGCGACCTATATGGACCCTCAGCAGCGGCTGTTTTTGGAAGAATCATGGAAAGCGCTTGAAGATGCGGGATATGCGGGAGACTCGGTAAGAGGCCGGGAATGCGGCGTGTATGCCGGCTCCTGCGGCGGAGATTACCAGGCCATTTTTAAACAGCAGGGGCCCGCGCAGGCTTTTTGGGGCAATCATAATTCCGTCACTCCGGCAAGGATCGCCTATCACCTTAATTTACAAGGTCCGGCGATCACTGTTGATACAGCATGTTCCAGTTCGCTGACAGCCATTCATTTGGCATGTCAGGGGCTTTGGACGAAAGAAACGGAAATGGCGGTGGCGGGCGGGGTTTTCATTCAATCCACTCCCGCTTTTTATCAGTCGTCAAATAAGGCGAATATGCTGTCACCGACCGGACGCTGCCATACGTTTGATCAAAGCGCGGACGGGTTCGTGCCGGGTGAAGGCGTGGGAGCGGTGGTGCTGAAACGTCTTAGCGACGCCGTTAGTGACGGAGATCATGTGTACGGCGTCATAAAAGGCTCTGCAATGAATCAGGACGGCGCTACAAACGGAATCACCGCTCCAAGCGCGCTATCTCAAGAACGATTGGAACGGCATGTCTATGATACTTTTCACATTGATCCGGAAACCATTCAAATGGTGGAAGCTCACGGAACGGGCACTGCACTGGGCGACCCGATCGAATTCGGCGCCTTAACGCGCGCTTTCCGCCGCTATACGGATAAAAAAGGATATTGCGCCATCGGCTCTGTGAAAACCAATCTCGGGCATGCCGCTGCGGCCGCGGGGATGGCCGGACTGTTTAAAATCCTGCTGTCGCTGAAGCATCGGCAGATTCCGGCTTCCCTGCATTTTCACCAAGCCAATCAGCATATTCAATTTGCGGACAGCCCGTTTTTTGTGAATGAAAAGCTGATACCGTGGGAACGGAATCCGGATGCACCGCGCAGAGCAGCCATCAGTTCATTCGGATTCAGCGGAACAAATGCCCATCTTGTGATTGAAGAGGCGCCGCAAACCGTGCGCCGGTCACCGGCAAAACCAGCCTGCCTCATTCCTTTATCTGCGCGGACGGAGCGTCAGCTGGAAATTCAGGCAGAACGCCTGCTGGATTCACTCAGCAAGAACAAAGACAGCGATCTGGGAAATATAAGTTATACGCTCCTGCTCGGCAGAAAGCATTTACATCACCGGTTTGCCTGTATCGTAAGCAGTGCGGACGAACTGAAGCGGGTATTATCGGAGTGGCTTGTAAAAAGAGAGCTTCCGGGTGTGTTTGTGTCCAATTTGAAGGATCAGAAGCCGGCAGAAGAAGCCGGAATGAAAACATTCGGAATGGAATGCATTGAACAGTGCCGCTCGGCGTCTTCGCCCGCACAGTACAGAGAAAGCCTGGCACATATCGCTGACCTTTTTTGCAGAGGGTATGATCTTCCTTTTGCACGGCTTTTTGACGGAGGGCAATATTATAAAACGCCGCTGCCTGCCTACCCGTTTTTAAAAGAAAGGTATTGGGCGGCTGATGTAAACAGTTCTTTACCAGGCCAGGCCATGAAAAAGTCTGAAACGCAAACCGTTCTCCCGTCTTCGCCGCAGCCTGAACATGAAGGGCTGATTTCTCTGACTCCTTTAACTGAGATCGAAATGAGAGCGTTTGAACCGGAGACATTGCAAAAACCGATCGTGTTACAGCCTTTGGATTGTACTGTTTCTGTCCAGCAGCCAGAAAAAGCCGTTTTCGAAGACAATAGAACATTGCTTGAAGAATTGAGGATAAGCCTGGCAGATATTTTATTTTTGTCACCGGAAGATATTGATGCTGATGAGCCTTTCATCGACATGGGGCTTGACTCCATTATCGGGGTTGAATGGATACAAACAGTAAATAAAACGCACCACACTGAGATTACTGCCAATAAGGTGTATGAACACCCGACGCTTAAGGAGCTTGCGGAATATATAGCGGGGCAAATAAAGAAACCCGAGTATGCTGAAGCGGAGGAAACAGCGGTACGTCCGCAAATCCCGGAAGCAGAAACGCCCCTTGCCGGCATCTCTGACGGCACTTTGCGCAAAGAGCTCATAGAAAGCCTTGCGGACATCCTGTTTCTGAAGCCGGAAGATATTGATGAGCATGAAGCATTCATTGAGATGGGGCTGGATTCTATTATCGGTGTGGAATGGGTTCAGTCCATTAATAAAACCTATCAAGCGTCTATTACGGCAAATCTGGTCTATGAATATCCGACAATCGCAACATTAGCCGGGTATCTGACCGGTTCTGTCCAAAAAGACACCGAGGAAGTACATGAGGAACATACGAAACAAAACGATATATCACAAGAGACAGATGATCAAGAACCGCCCGAACTGATCTGTCTTAACCCGGGGGGAAAGGGAAGACCGATTTTCTGGTTTCATTCCGCGTTAGGGGCAGTGGAGCTGTACCAGCCTGTTGCCGAACGGACCGGGCGTCCTTTTTACGGAATTCAGGCAAGAGGGTGGATGACAGACCGGGAACCGATCCGCGGCATTAAAAACATGGCGGAATATTACGTTAAGCTCATACGTACCGTGCAGCCCCGGGGTCCTTACGATGTAGGCGGCTATTCATTAGGGGGCATGCTCGCTTATGAAGTCACCCGGCAATTGCAGCTGGCTGGAGAAACCGTTGAGTCAATCGTCATGCTCGACTCCTTTGACTCAGCGGGTGCGCGGGAAATCAACATTCCTGATGAATTATTTGATAAAAATATGATGCTGCAGACGGTGAACATGGCTTTATTTGCACCAATCTATCAACATCCGGAACGCATATCTGAAACCTTGATTCATCGTGATGAACTAGATGCCGATCTTCATGAAGACATATTTTTAGAGCAATTAATCGCAAAAGCCAAACAGCGGGGGTTAACGAAGACGGACGCGTTGGTGAAAAATCTGATCAGGCAGAATATAAATGTTCAGGACGCTTACGAAATCACTGATTACGAACTCTTGCCGCTTCCGGACCCGAACGGGGTGACATGCTATTATTTCCGAAATAAAAACGGAATTTTCTTGGGTGAGCTTGATCCGTATTTTACGATCAGGGCTGATATTTTATCCGCTGATTTCGTCAACTACTGGAGCCAGTGGGAAGAGCATATGACAAACATCGCCATCATGGATGTGGCGGTATCCAACCATATGACGTTATTGGCTGAAGACAGCGCAGCCGAAACGATTTCTGAATTTTGCGGCGTTTTATATTCGGCAGACGGAATGACAGAACACAGCTTCCTGCAGCTGCAGGAAAAGATACTGAACGTGCATGGTGAGATGCTGAAGCAGCCCGCCAAAACAAGACCGTAAATTCACATATCCGCCCGCCGGGTTTACTCGTAAGCTTCGGCGGGTCATTTCAAATCTTGATCACATCTTGGAGGAATGAAAATGACCAGTTTAACAAAAATCAGACAGCAGCAGCCGTACAAGTGGTACCAAACGATGAGAGAAACCTCTCCCGTTCATTACAATGAAAAGGAAGATTGCTGGGAAATCTTCACCTATGATGAAGTGAAGCGGGTGATTTCTGACTACAGTCATTTTTCTTCCGATCATAAATACTTAAGTGCGGACAAGCAGGAAAAAATGATCCGGCATATTAACAAAGACAGCCTTTTGAAAATGGACCCGCCTGAACACACCGTCTTCAGAAAATTGGTCAATCAGCCGTTCATGCCGAAATCGGTTGAGTCTCTTGCACCGCGTATAGCCGCTATCGCTGATGACCTGCTTCAGGCCGTCCGTTCAAAAGGCAGGATGGACATTATTGAAGATTACGCATTTCCGCTTCCGATTATCGTGATCGCAGAGCTTCTAGGATTCCCTCCGAAAGACAGGGATATCTTTAAAAGCTGGGTCGACCAAAGCCAGAATGTAAAAGATGAAAAGAAAATGAATGAAGTGCAAAAGCAGATGATCGGATACTTCATGCAGTTTATTTTACAGCGGAGAAAACAGCCGCAAAATGATTTAATCAGCCATTTAATTGCAGCTGATTTAGACGGAGAGCCGCTGTCAGACAAGCAATTAATCGGTTTTTGCGGCTTGTTGATCGTCGCGGGGCACGTAACGACGGAAAATGTGATCGGAAATTCATTTCTCAGTCTCAAGGAGTTCCCGCACATTCTGCCCCGGCTGCTTGAAAATAAGGCGCTCCTTCCTGACTTTATTGAGGAAGTCATCCGCCTCAGACCTTCCATTCAGCGGGTAACCCGCTACACCGCGGTTGAGAGCGAGATTGGCGGAAAAACGATTCCGGCCGGAGAAAAAGTGTATGCGTGGATTGGATCGGCGAACAGAGATGAAAAGAAGTTTGAAAATGCCGATCAGATTGACTTGGGACGAAAGCCGAATCAGCATCTGTCATTCGGTCAGGGCAGCCATTATTGTTTAGGAGCGCCGCTGGCCCGGCTTGAAGCGAAAATCGCGCTTTCCCACTTTTTTGAACAGATGCCCGCATGGCGTTTTACTGAGGATCAAGAGCCGAATCTGGTTCCGAGCCCTGTATTTCACGGCGTTGACAGGCTGCTTGTTGAGTTTTGAACGAAAAAATAAAAGAGGCTTCCACAGGAAGCCTCTTTACTCTGGGGGCTTGGAGAAATGAATGTAGGAATCGAAGCAATGAACGTGTTTGGCGGAACCGCGTATGTAGACGTCATGGAGCTTGCGGAACATCGGAACCTGGATAAAAAAAGGTTTGAGAACCTGCTGATGAAAGAAAAAGTGGTGGCGCTTCCGTTTGAAGATCCGATTACGTTCGCCGTAAATGCCGCAAAACCGATTATCGACTCTCTGTCAGAAGAGGAACGGAATCAGATTGAAATGGTGATTACCTGTACGGAATCCGGGATTGATTTTGGCAAATCCATCAGTACATATGTCCATGATTATTTGCAGCTGAAGCGGAATTGCCGGTTATTTGAGGTGAAACAGGCTTGCTATTCTTTAACGGCCGGGTTTCAAATGGGCGTGAATTTCATCTTATCGCAAACATCGCCGGGAGCGAAAGCGCTCATCATCGGAACGGATATTTCCCGCTTTTTAGTGGCTGAAGGCGGTGACGCGTTGACGGAGGAATGGTCCTATGCCGAACCGAGTGCGGGGGCGGGAGCTGTGGCGCTTTTAGTCAGCAGCACCCCTCATGTCTTTTTGCTTGATCAAGGCGCAAGCGGGTATTACGGGTATGAAGTCATGGATACCTGCCGCCCGATTCCGGATAGTGAAGCGGGGGATGCTGATCTGTCGCTCATGTCTTATTTGGACTGCTGTGAAAAATCATTTCAGGAATACCGAAAGCGTGTGAGCGGGGCGGATTATAAGAATACATTTCAATACCTTTCTTTTCATACTCCGTTTGGCGGAATGGTAAAAGGAGCGCATCGGACGATGATGAGAAAATTGGCAAAGGCTAAGCCGCAAGACATTGAAGCGGATTTTCAGCAACGCGTGCTGCCTGGGATTCAATACTGCCAGCGCGTCGGCAACATCATGGGGGCCACCGTATTTTTATCTCTTGCCAGCACGATTGATAACGGCTCTTTTGAAACGCCGAAACGCGTCGGCTGTTTTTCATACGGTTCGGGCTGCTGCTCTGAATTTTACAGCGGTGTCGTTATGCCGCAAAGCCGGACGCGGCAGAATCAATTTCAGATCAGCCGGCATTTGGATGAACGCGTCCGTTTATCGATGGCTGATTATGACCGGCTGCTCCAAGACAGCGGCATCGTAAAATTCGGCACAAGAAATGCCGCGCCAGCAGCAGACATCCCGAATGCGCATCAAGGAAAAACACGATTGGTGCTGACTGAAATAAAAGAGTTTCACAGAAAGTATGAATGGACGACTTAATATCAGAAACACTCAGAGTCGGAAAGGCTTTGAGTATTTTTAAAGAAACGGAGAATAAACATGAATCCAATGATTGATGTACAGGAAACAGAACCGGGCATTGTGCAGGTCACAATGCAGGATACGGCCGGGAAAAACGGGCTGTCAGAAGAGTTTGTCAGAGAGCTGCACCGGGTATTCCAAGACATCAATGCCCATCCGTCCTATAAAACCGTCCTTCTGACGGGTTACGGAAATTATTTCTGCACGGGAGGAACGCAGGAGGGGCTTTTGACCATTCAGAGCGGAAAGCTCCAATTTACAGATTTAAAGCTTCACAGTCTTTTATTGGATTGCAGGATTCCCGTGATTTCCGTCATGCAGGGGCATGCGATCGGAGCCGGTTTTACGATCGGTCTGAGCTCGGATTTCGTGATTTTAAGCAGGGAGAGTTTTTATTCTTGTAATTATATGAAGTACGGATTTACACCGGGAATGGGCGCGACGTATATTGTGCCTGAAAAACTGGGAATTGTCCTCGGGGAAGAAATGCTGTTTACGGCTGCGAACTTCAGCGGCGCCGCTCTGGAAAAACGGGGAGTTCCGTTTGAAGTGCTGCCGAAAAAAGACGTCCTTCAAAGAGGCCGCGAATTGGCCCGGCTGCTGGCGGATAAACCGAGAGCCTCACTGGTTGCGCTGAAAACCAATGTGACCGCACGGATGAAAAGAGAGCTGACAAAAGCGGTTGAGGAAGAGGTGAACATGCACGAAGCCACATTCCATCTTCCTGAAGTAAAAGAGAGAATCAGCCGCTTATACGGCAGTTAAACAGAATGAAAAAAGCATGGGAAGCCCCATGCTTTATCACTGATCCGTCTTTTGCAGAACGGAGCCTGCGAATTGTTCTTTAATTTCGGCGCTCCGGGCTGCGGTTTCTGCGATGCAGTGCATGATGGCTTCTTCAAAGCGGCGCTCTTCTAATGCGCGAAGGCCTGCTTCAGTCGTGCCGCCCGGGCTTGTGATTTCCTTGCGCAGGCGTTCAGGCCGTTTGCTGCTTGTTCTGAGCATTTCCGTCGCCCCGGCCATGGTTTGTAAAATCAGCTCTTTTGCCGTTTCTTCCGGCAGGCCGGCTTGAAGGGCGGCCTTTTCCATCGCTTCGACATACCGGTACACATAGGCGGGACCGCTTCCGGCAATGGCTGTGACGGCATCAAGGTGTTTTTCTTCAAAGCGCGTCGCTTCTCCGATTGTTTCCAGAAGCTCTTTTGCCGTCCGGATTTCAGCTTCACTCGCCTCGGAGCTTGCGGAAAAACCGGTCGCCGATTGCTGAATGGCCGCGGATGTATTCGGCATCGCCCGGATGATGGTGAGCTTTCTGCCGAAATATTGCTGAATCGTGTGAATCGTCAGCCCTGCGATGACAGAAATCACAAGCTGATCTTTCACGTATTCGCGAATGTTCTCAATGCTTTCTGCCGCATCTTTCGGTTTAAAGGCGAGAACGATAATGTCGGTATTGCTGAAAAACTCTTCTTTATCCCGGCACGGTTTCACTCCGAACGTTTTTTGGAGCTCTTCAAGCCGGCTGTCATTTGAGCGGTTTGTCATATATATATGTCCGGGGGCTGTCATTCCGCTTAGCAGCAGTCCGTTCACCATTGCTTCCGCCATTGATCCGGCCCCGATAAAACCGATTTTCTTCATATAAATCCTCCTTCTTCTCAAAACACAAAAAAACCTTCCCGTCAAAAAGGACGAAAAGGTTTCGCGGTACCACCTTACATTAGCACGAATCAGCCGTGCTCAGCTCAAATCCCGTAACGAGGGGGTACGTTTAGGTTTTCCTAACCGCTCTGAGGGCAGGTTCTGTAAACAAGAGGGCCGCAATGTCTTTCAGCCGGGGACATTGCTCTCTGCTGCCGTTGTTTATATACTAGTTCCTCGTCATCGCGTTCCGTGTTTTCTAGTTTGTTGTTCATTATGCTATGCGCAAGAGCGGGATGTCAATCTTTTTTTCCGATATGCGGCAATAATGACACAGTGAAAAGAAAACGCTAAAATATGATTATTCAGGAATGAAAAGAACGAAGGAGCGTAAACATGGCAGCGAGAAAGATCATTCCGATACGTGTGCCGACTCCGTTTGCAGTCGGCGACGTTATCGTTTATTTAGTAAAAGATGAAGCCTTAACCCTTATTGATTGCGGCCCGAATACAAAGGAAGCGGCTGAATCGCTCTCATTGCAGCTTAAGGAACACAGGGTTTCTGCGGCGGATATAGAACAGGTGGTGCTCACTCATCATCACGCAGATCATTCAGGTCTGCTGCACCTTTTTTCCGAGGATACGGAAGTAATAGGGCATCCGCTGAATGACAGGTACATTACTCAGGATCAGTCGTATATCGCCCGGCAGGAGGACTTTTTCCTGTCGCTTATGACTGAAATGGACGTTCCCCTGACGCCTGAAGACATACATAAAACAGTTAAGCTGTCATACTTATTTTCTGCAAACCGTCCGTTAACGAAAACAGTGGGAGAAGGCGGAAAAATTGACGGGCTTAACGGCTGGACGGTGCTCGAAATCCCGGGCCATGCCGCTTCTCACATTGCGCTCTACCATGAAAAAAGCGGTGAAATGTTCAGCGGCGATCTGCTTTTGTCCAACAGCTCCACCAATCCGATTCTGGAAGCTCCGGAAAAGGGGGGCGTGCGCGCGGCCCCGATGCTCGACTACTTGAACTCAATGAAGCGGCTGTATGACGTAAACCCGTCCTTATTATATCCGGGACACGGCGATCTGCTGACAGACGTAAAGCCTGCTTTTGACAGGCGGCTTGAAAAACAGAGAAACCGGTCGGAATATGTGCTGCGCCTGTTGTCAGAGGATACGCTGACGGCTTTCCAGGTATGCCGGCGGCTGTTTCCGGCTGTTTATGAAAATGAAATGTTTTTAACGATGTCAGAAACGATCGGCCATCTTGACGTGCTGGCCGCCGAAGGGAAGGCTGTATCCTTTCAGTCGGGGAACACTCTGATGTTTAAAGCTGTGAAGGGGTGAAGGAAATGGGCAGATTAACGGATAAGCGGATTTGGATCACCGGAGCATCCGGCGGACTCGGAGAACGGCTTGCATATTCCTGCGCGGCAGAAGGAGCTCATGTTTTTTTATCCGCGAGGCGGGAGGACCGCTTGCAGGAAGTGAAAAAAACGATTACCGCGCGCGGCGGACAGTGTGATGTCATTCCGTTTGACGTCCGGCATGCAGAAGAGGCTGAAAACGTAAGGCGTTTGATCGGTCATGTTGACGTATTAATCAACAACGCCGGCTTCGGCATTTTTGAAACGGCCGCTGATTCATCTTTGGATGATATGAAGGCAATGTTTGAAGTCAACGTCTTCGGATTAATCGCCTGTACGAAGGCCTGTCTTCCTGTGATGCTTCATGCGAAAAGCGGCCATATTATCAATATCGCCTCACAGGCCGGCAAATTGGCGACGCCGAAATCAAGCCTTTATTCCGCTACGAAACACGCCGTTTTAGGGTATTCCAATGCGCTGCGGCTTGAGCTGGCCGGTACGGGTGTAGCTGTGACAACGGTTAATCCCGGTCCGATCAAAACAGACTTCTTTACAATTGCAGATAAAGAGGGCGGTTATGTGAAAAGCGTCGGCAGATGGATGCTTGATGCCGACCATGTGGCAGAGCGCATTACATCCGTGATTCTGACGGATAAACGGGAAATGAATCTTCCGCGATGGATGAGCCTCGGGACGAAGCTGTATCAGCTTTTCCCATCGTTTACAGAAAAACTGGCCGGCCGCGCATTAAAGAAAAAGTAACAAGGGGGAAAAAGGAATGTCCGACCGGGATATACACAAGGCATTGATGGCAGAGCCTTTCGTCAGGAAAATGGCGGAGGCGCGTGAAGTATTTTGGATCAACCCGCATAAAACCGATGATCCAGTAAAGCATGGTGCTGAATGGAAACAGGAGATTGCCGAAGCGGAAGAAAGGCTGCGCCGGTTTGCGCCTTATATCGCGTCGGCTTTTCCGGAGACGGAAGCGGAGGGAGGCCTCATTGAATCTCCGCTTGTCTTGGTCAATGAAATGAAGAAGCATCTGGAACACAGCGCCGCTCAGGCTTTCCCCGGGCGTCTGCTTTTGAAATGCGACGACGAACTTCCGATTTCCGGTTCTATTAAAGCGCGCGGCGGGATTTATGAAGTGCTGAAGCATGCCGAAGACCTCGCGGTAAAAGCGGGAATGCTCTCAGCAGACGACGATTACAGCATATTGACTGAAGAACGGTTTACCGCTTTTTTCTCAAAATACTCTATAGCCGTCGGCTCTACGGGCAATTTAGGTCTGAGTATCGGCATAATCGGCGCGAAGCTCGGCTTTTGTGTGACCGTTCATATGTCCAGTGACGCAAAGCAGTGGAAAAAGGAGCTGCTCCGGGAAAAGGGGGTTCGCGTCATCGAATATGAAGCAGACTACAGTCTGGCTGTCAAAGAGGGGCGCATGCAGGCGAAGCAGGACCCTTATTGTTATTTTATTGATGATGAGCATTCCCGGGATCTGTTTTTGGGGTATGCCGTTGCGGGAAGCCGTGTGAAAAAGCAGCTCGTTCAAATGAACATAAAGCCTGATGCAGATGAACCGCTTTTCGTTTATTTGCCGTGCGGGGTCGGAGGAGGCCCGGGCGGCGTCGCGCTTGCGCTAAAGCTGATCTATGGCGAGCATGTCCATATTTTTTTCGGTGAGCCGACGCATTCACCGTGTATGCTGTTAGGACTGTTTTCCGGCTTGCATGACGGAATCAGCGTGCAGGATATCGGTCTTGATAATCAAACGGCCGCCGACGGACTTGCGGTGGGAAGGCCGTCCGGACTGGCCGGCCCTCTGATGGAACCTATACTCAGCGGCTGTTATACCGCCGATGACGGCACGCTTTTTTCGCTGCTTTATCAATTGAGAGCGGCCGAGAATAAGAGCCTTGAACCCTCTGCACTCGCCGGTATGGCCGGAGCCGTCAAGTTTGTTCAGACCGAAGCCGGAAACCGTTATATAAAAGAACGGGGGCTTGAGATGGAAAATGCCGTGCACCTTGTGTGGAGCACCGGCGGAAGCATGGTTCCGGAGGAGGAAATGGAAGAGTACAGCCGGATCGGTTCCTCATTTGTGAAAAAAATGGGCAGACAGTGAAGCGGTTTTCCGTTACAATCTTTGTAAGCGTTTGTTTTTTTATCGGAAAGCCATACAGAGAGATTGGTGTGAATTGTGAAAAGTAAAGAATTGAACTTACATACATTGTATACGCAGCACAGCCGCGAGTCGTGGGCCGGATTCGGCGGCCATCTTTCCATTGCCGTTTCAGAGGAAGAAGCCAAGGCCGTAGAAGGGCTGAATGACTACCTGTCGGTGGAAGAAGTAGAAACGATTTACATTCCGCTTGTGCGTCTGCTCCATCTTCATGTCACGTCTGCCGCAAGACGGAATCAGCATGTCAATGTGTTTCTGAAGCATCCGCATTCAGCGAAAATCCCGTTTATCATCGGAATCGCGGGCAGCGTCGCCGTCGGCAAAAGCACGACGGCGAGAATTTTGCAAAAGCTTCTTTCCCGTCTGCCGGACAGGCCGAAGGTGAGCCTGGTGACAACCGACGGTTTCTTGTATCCGACGGCGGAATTAAAAAGGAAAAACCTTCTGTCCAGAAAGGGATTCCCGGAAAGCTACGACGTGAAAGCGCTGCTTGAGTTTCTGAACGATATAAAGTCAGGGAAAGAGAGAGTGGAGGCGCCCGTATACTCCCATCTTACGTATGACAGGGAAGAGGGCGCCGTCGAGGTTGTCGAAGGTGCGGATATCGTTATTATCGAAGGAATCAATGTCCTGCAGTCGCCTACATTAGAGGACGACAGGGAAGATCCGCGGATTTTTGTATCCGATTTCTTTGATTTTTCGATCTATGTGGATGCCGAAGAAAGCCGGATTTTCACGTGGTATTTGGAGCGTTTCCGCCTCTTAAGAGAAACCGCTTTTCAGGATCCGGCTTCTTATTTTCATAAATTTAAGGATTTGTCTGATGCAGAAGCGGATACCATGGCCGCCTCCATTTGGGAGAGCGTCAACCGTCCGAATCTGTATGAAAATATCCTGCCGACAAAATTCAGATCGGATTTGATTTTGAGAAAAGGTGATGGCCATAAAGTTGAAGAGGTGCTGGTAAGGCGGGTGTGATGTGAGGAGGAAGCGAATATTATGATACATCATATTGAGTTGTATGTATCTGACTTGAAAGCCTCCGCCCGGTTTTGGGGATGGTTTTTAGGTGAGCTCGGTTATAGGGAATTTCAAAATTGGGACTCCGGCATCAGCTGGAAAAACGCAGGATTTTATGTTGTGCTTGTACAGACAGAGGAGCGTTTTTTAACACCGGAGTACCACAGATGCCGGGTCGGGCTGAACCATCTGGCTTTTCATGCTGCATCAAGAGAGCAGGTTGACGAGATGACAGAAAAGCTGCTTGCCAGAGGATGCCCCGTGCTTTACAGGGACCGCCATCCATATGCAGGCGGAAGCGCGCATTACGCCGTATACACGGAGGACCCGGATCGGATAAAAGTGGAGCTCGTTGCTCCTGCTTCTGAATGAACTATAACTTTTCGTTTCTTTCTTCGCGCAGCGCGTCGAGTTTCTTTTCGATTCTGTCCAATTGTATGCGGCGCTTGTTCAAGCTTCTGAATACGTATATCACGGCAAACAGGAAAACCGCGGCTGCAATAAATGAAATCAATTGAAAAATGATATCACCGATGTTCATCTTTTTTACCTCCGTGTGCGGCGGGCTTCTTCAGCCCGCCGTTTTTGCATTTTGACCGATGTGAAGACATGGGGGATGAATCAGTCCTAGCTTTGTGTTTTTCTGAGAATGAATAGTTTCTGCATGTGGCTTATGACCACTTTTGCGGCCGCATATCCCGGAATGGCCAGCAGCATCCCGGCAATCCCTGAGAATTTGCCGGCGGCAAGCAGAAGAAAAATAATGGTCAGCGGGTGAATGTCCAGCTTCCGTCCCATAATTTGCGGGGAAATCAGCTGGCTTTCAAGCTGCTGGACAATGACGACGACCGTAATCACCAGCACCGCCTCGGTCGGTGAATCGAACAATCCGACAATGACTCCGGGAAATGTGCCGATCCAAGGCCCGATAAACGGAATCAGGTTTGTCACCATGGCGAACGCGCCCAGAACGAGCGGATAATCGAGCCCGATTATAAAATAGCCGATTGTGACGAGAACGCCGACACAAAAACTGACGAGCAGCTGTCCTTGTATGTATGAACTGAGAGCTTCATCCATGTCCCGAAGGATTTGTTTTCCTTCTTTTTGATGTTTTTCCGGAAGAAGCCGCAGCAGTCGCCGGGGGGCTTTGTGTCCTTCTTTTAACATGTAATACAGCGCAAACGGAATAATGGCGGCGGTGATGGCGGCATTGGCAGCCGTACCGGCCAGGCTGCTGAGAGAATCAGCGATTGAACCGGAATAATTTGCGGCTTTGTCTGCTAATTTTTTGAAGGAATCCCCATGCTGAAGCCGGGAAAACCATTTGCTGTCCTGAAGATGCCCGATCCAATTTTCAGCTTTTGCGGAAAGCTCCGGAATATGATCTGTGAAGGCTGTAAACTGTTTTTGAACGGCAGGGCCCGCCGTATAAAGGAAGAGGACAAAAAGGCCGGCTGTTCCCGCATAAATCGCTAAAATCGCGATTCCTTCGGGCAGCTTTAATTTCGCATGCAGCACTCTGACGAGCGGGCGGCACAAATAGTAAAGGACGCCCGATAATACAATAGGCGGAAACAAGGTTTTAACCGTAATCACAACAGGCTGGAACAAAAAGTCTATTAATGTTCCGAGATAAATGATGAGAAATAACAGAAGAACGGCATAGCCGATCCTGAAATAAGGCCCGACAGGCATATCCTGCACCACGCAATCTTTAAGGGTTTACTCTCGGACGTTTCCCTTATCGCCCGGTGCATAAACGTCCGTGTCAGGAAAACTGCCCCTGATTGGTGACGTAATCGTAGATAATATCTTCTACATGGGCATGGAGAACCTCATCGGGTTCTTCATTCCTTCTTTCTTCTAAAGCTTTTTTTAAACTCTGTTTTTCATAGGGGCTCAGCGGATCTGTCGACACATTCCGTCCATACTGGCGGAGGGCTTGTCCCAGCATTTTTTCTATAAATTGATCCATCATATATTCTCCTATTCTTGTCATTCATCTTTATTCTACTAAATATCATGTGATCCTCCCACTCTTCTATCATATTTTCTGTCAGGCCGGGGTAGGATTTTTATTCCAATTCAGCTGAGAGAATACGATGAAACGGCAGCGTTAACGCATCTTCATCGTTTATGATTTTTAAACGTTTTTCGTCATGCATCACTTGTTTTACCCATCCCCAAAAGCGGCGGGGGCCGTGTGCGGAAGCGTAGGTGACCGAAATGGCCCTGTCTTCTTTAATTGACGCCGCAATGATGCGGTTCATGTCGTTCAGTTGCTCTTCGCTCAGTTCCGGAGGCCGGAATTCCCGTTCTTTTCGTTTTTTCGCAAGCAGCTGCTCCCGATGTTCGGGCAGCATCATCCGGCTTGATTCCCACATGACATTATACCCGGGTGTTAATTTGTTCGGATTCATGTATATCACCTCAAATTATTTGTAATGCCCGCCGATTTTTTCAGCCCGGTGAAAGGCTTGGCCGGCCTCTGTCAGCGAAGCGGCATGGAGGAGCGACGCAGGGCCGTACCGCTCATGAATATCATCCAATACTTTGCCGAGACTGATCTTTTTTTCCTGGGCATCGAACAGGCTCAGCTGAACATAATCACAAGGCTCCAGCTGGGAAAGGGAGACGCCGGCGCTGCGGACGGGCTCACCGTTCCAATGCTCTTTGAAGAGCTTGACCGCCGCTTTAAAAATATCCATTCCGAAATTAGTCGGAGAGACCAGCTTTCTCTGTCTGTGAAAACCTGAAGGGAATTCAAAATCAGCGCCTCTGATGCTGACCGAAACCGTATGGCCGATGTATTGTTTGAAACGGGCGCGGCGGGCCACTTCTTCGCTTAACTCCAGCAGCACGACTTTGATATCCTCAAAGCGGCTGTAGTCTCTCGGGAGGGTCATGTTATGGCCGATCGCTTTTTGCCGGCTGTGCGTGTTGACGGTGACCGGAGAGGGATCGATGCCGCGGGCTGTCCGCTGAAGCAATTCGCCGTTAATGCCCCAGCGTTTTTTCAGCAGTTCGGCGGGGTGCCCGGCAAGCCCGCCGATTGTGCTGATGCCCATCCGTCTTAAATGATGCTCCATCCGTTTTCCGATGCCGAATAATTTTCCGACCGGCAGCGGCCACAAATCCTGCCTGATATTTGACATATCCAATCTGTGAATGCCGGATGCGTTTTTTTTGGCAAAATGGTCGCAAGCCATTTTCGCGAGCGCCTTATTCGGCCCGATGCCGACACGGGCATAAATTCCGAATTCACGCATAATCGCTTGCTGAATGCTTTTGGCAATTGTAAAAGGATCACCGAACAGCCGCCTGCTTCCGGTCACGTCGAGAAACTGCTCATCGATGGAGTAGGGTTCTACAAGATCGGTATACCGTTCAAACAGTTCGGTAATCATGACGGATACATCAATATACCGCTGCATCCGCGGACGGACAATAACGGCGTCGGGACATTTGGCCTGCGCTTCCCACAGCCGTTCGGCATTTTTTACGCCGTATCGTTTGGCGAGCGGACAAGCCGCAAGCACGACGCCGCTGCGTCTTTCGGGATCTCCCGAGACAATCACGGGCCGGTTTTTGAGATGAGGCGCTTCCGCTTTTTCCACAGACGCATAAAACGATTGCATATCTACAAGAAGAATATCAGCCATAAAAAAACCTCCGGGAACATTTGTTCTGTTTTTCATTGTACCCGAACAATGATCACGTTTATACTGGTAAATCATTCCCCGGCTGGAAGGCGTGCTGATTCGTTTGCTTGAAAAGAAATCATTTACAATTGCAAACAACCCACATATAATTTTTTATATTCCAATGAGAAGAGCTGACATTCATTTTGCCGGACGAAAAGGAGAGTCAATCGATAATGGATATTCGAACAATTACCTCTGAAGACTATGAAATGGTTACGTCTGTTTTGAATGAATGGTGGGGCGGCAGGCAGATGAAAGACAAACTGCCGCGCTTGTTTTTTGAACATTTTCAGGACACAAGCTTTATCACGTACGGGCCGGAGGGAATGACCGGTTTTTTAATCGGTTTTCAGTCACAATCAGACCCTGAGACAGCCTACATTCATTTTTCCGGTGTGCATCCGGATTTCAGAAAAATGCAAATTGGAAAACAGCTCTACGACCGATTTATGGAGACGGTGAAGAAAAGGGGCTGCACAAAAGTCAATTGCGTGACGGCGCCTGTCAATAAAGTATCAATCGCTTATCATACAAAATTAGGCTTTGAAGCTGAAAAAGGAACCAAAACCGTAAACGGAATCCCTGTTTTTGCGAATTATGACGGCCCGGGAGAAGACCGGATTCTGTTTGTGAAATATATGTAGAGGGGGATGAATATGGGTTTTTTAGCTGACACGCCCAAACCGCCCTATTATGCGGTCATTTTTTCATCAATAAAGGGAAAATATGATGAGGAATATGAACATACGGCAGAGCGCATGATGAATTTGGCAGGCGGACAGCCGGGCTTTTTAGGCGCGGAAAGCGTTCGGGAGGAAAACGGCTGCGGCATCACGGTTTCCTACTGGGACAGCCTGGAGGCGATTAAAAGGTGGAAAGATCATACGGACCACCAGGCGGCAAAACAAAAAGGAAAAAGCGCCTGGTATGAAGCGTACGCGGTCCGCATTACGAAGACGGAGTCACAGCGGATGTTTGCGTCAAAAGGGGCGGAAGATTGATTACATTTTTACAGCATACACAAGAACAGACCGCGCGGGAAATTGCGGCGGTTCAGCGCTGCTCTTATCAAAAAGAAGCCGAGCTGATCGGCTTTTTCGGCATTCCCGCCCTGCATGAAACACCCGATGATATACAGCGGTCACGGGAGACGTTTGCCGGTTTCAAGGAAAAAGATCAGCTTGCAGGCGTCATTTCGTATGAAAAAAAGGGATATGACCTTGTCATATGCAGGCTGACGGTGCACCCGTCCGCCTTTCGGAAAGGAATCGGACGGGCGCTTCTTCAATTTGTGATAGACGAGAACCGAGACGCTCAAAAAATAGAGGCGGCTACCGCCAGCCAAAACGTTCCGGCAGTCTCTCTCTATTTAAAAACCGGGTTCACGGAAGCCGGACAGATTGAGACGCCGGAAGGGCTGACCCTCTCGTTTTTTCATCTTTATCCGAAGAGGAAAGCGGAAGTTGTTCCGTACAAGCCGGAATGGAAAGAAATGTTTGAAAGAGAGAAGGCGGACTTGATCCGAATCTTCGGCCCAGCACTTCATTCTGTCAGCCACATCGGCAGCACCTCCATCCCGAGGATGGCCGCCAAACCCGTCATTGATATATTGGCGGAGGTCAAAGATATTTTGGATGCCGACCGATTCAGTCCGCAGCTGGAAGCGCTCGGCTATGAGGCGAAAGGGGAAAACGGGATAGAGGGCCGGCGTTTCTTTCAAAAAGGCGGCAACAAGCGCACACACCACGTCCACATATACGAAACAGGCCATCCGGACGTGAAGCGTCATCTGCTGTTCCGGGATTACCTCACTGCAAAGCCTGAAAAAGCGGCTCAATACATGGAACTGAAACGGCACCTCGCTGAGACATACCCATACGATACGGCAAAGTATAGTGAAGGGAAAAATGACTGGATCAAGGCGGCTGAACAAGAGGCAAAGGTCTGGGAGAGCGGGCTGCTGTAAAGAAAGCAGAAACAATGCATACAGCGGCTCGGTATGCTACAATGGCGAAAATGAAAAACGGAGGATCATCTATGCAAATACATGTGACGGATGCGGCGAAACACACACTTCAGCAGGCGATGGACGCCAACCCGGGGAAAAAAGCGCAGCTCCGCTATGACGCAGAAGGCTGCGGGTGCGCGGTGAGCGGCGTGCCGACCATCTGGCTGGCGGACGAATTAACGGGACAATGCGAAGCTATTGAAACCAACGGACTTCCGCTTTACATCCAGACCTCACAAAAAGTGTTTTTTGACGAGGAAATGACAATCGATTACAATGAAAAGGCAAAAACGCTCGTCTTAAAAAGCCCGGCAGAGATGCTGAGCCCGAGAATGAGCATATTAGTAAAGCAGGGAGAAACGGAAAGTGAATCAAAAGCTGAAAGCCATTAAACAGACGGCACAGCATAAAACGTGGGTATCCTTTTTGAACAACAACCATCCGTACAGTCTGCTGCACTGGTCCATCGGAGGCGCTGAATCCGTTCAGAAGGATGTCTGGCTACTTCAGGATGAGATGACCTTCAAAGCGCAGGAGTTTACGACAATCGACCTCGCCATTGACTGGATCGGAGAAAATATGGACGGGATTACCGACGTTTTATGACGGGAAAGCGAAAGAACCAGCATACGTTCTTTCGCTTTTTTACGTTTGCGTCATGGTATCTAAAAAGGTTTGAACGGCTTTGCGGTAGCTCTCCGGATTTTTGGTGTACGACATGGCATGCCCGCCCGATTCGGCCAGATAGAGCATCTTAGGGCCGCGTTTTCTGCGGTGCAGCAATTCGGAAGAAGCGGGAGGTATATAATCATCTTCCTTACTGTGAATAAACAGCACGGGCTGCCGGATACGGCTGATAACCGATAGAGGAGATACATCACGGATACGGTATCCTTCTCTCATCCGCAAAAAGAAATCAGCCAAAGGCAGAAGCGGCCACGAAGGCAGCCGGAACTCCCGCTTCAGCCTGTAGGCGAGCTGATCGCGAAAGCTTGCGAACGGACAGTCCGCAATATAAAAATCAGCGCCGTTTTCATCCTGATGCCCGCCCGCGTATAATAAGGCCGTCACCGCTCCCATCGATTCCCCGTGGATGCCGATTTGACCGCCGTCTCCGGTTTTGTGTCTCACCCAATTCACGGCTTCTTCCAAATCATCTTTTTCAAAATAGCCGTAGCTCGTCGTTCTGCCGCCGCTTTTTCCGTGCCCGCGGTGGTCATATACGAGCACATTCCAGCCTAAATCTAAAAATAAATCCATGTATTTCAATGAATTGAACGAATTTACGGTAACGCCGTGACAAATAATCATGGTGTTTGCCGTATGATGCGGGGCGACGTAAAAGCCTTTGATCTCATACCCGTGGCGTGACAGGATGACGGCCTCTTCTTTTTCCATGGCCTGAAAGGAATCAAATCTATCATACCCGTCCGCCGTTTCTTTTTTCATGATATCTTCATCCGTCTTTTTCTTCATAAACATAATCAGATTCGTAAAAGCGAATCCGGCAGCCAAAAAGACTGCGCAAGCCGAACCGAACACCGCCAGCCATTTTTTCACACAGGCACCCTCCTTTAATATGAAAAATCCTTCCTCCGGCTTTTTGGGACCGTGAACGTTGCCGGCCTCCGGCGCTCCGTGGTACACTTGCTTCACCATATTCAGATACGGGGGGCGTAATGATGAAAAAGCAGCTGCCTAAAGAAAAACACAGCTTAAAAGACGATCTGGAGGAAGATCTGAAGGCCAGGCTTTTGCAAATGAAAAGTGAGCTGAAGGAAGAAGACGAGAAAAAGCAGGCGCAGCAAAAGGCGGAACAAATCAGAAAACGAAAAGAAAAAGAAAAACATAAAAGCTTTGAAGAGCTGCTGAATGAAAGCAGTCTCGATTGGCACAAATATAAATAAACCGGCATCTGAAAAGGTGCCGGTTTTATTGTTAAGAACGATGGGCTTCGTATACGTCCCGTTTTGTATGGTATTGCAGGGCTTTGATTTCCTGGCTGCTTAAACGACGGGCCTCTGCAGCCGAACAGTTTTCTCTCAGCTGCTCAAGTGAGCTGGCTCCGGTGATGACAGAAGCGACGGCCGGCTGTGACAGCAAGTATTGAAGAGAAAGCTCCGTCATGCTTAAGTCAGGTGCGGCAGCGCTGATCGCTTTTTTGGTTTCTGCCAGTTCTGCAAAAGAATATGTTAAATAGCCGTTCTCTTTTACGCTTGCAGCCGCTTGATCAAGCGGTTTTTCCGTAAGAAGCCCTTTAGCGACAGGCCCTCTTGCGACTACGCTGATTCCGTTCTCCTCTAAAAGGGGAAGCCACTCCTCGGGGCGCCGGTCCAGCAGGCTGTATTGCATCATAACGCTGGTGATAGTTGATTTTTTCACATATTCTTTAATAACATTCGGACGAATCGAGGAAATGCCGTAATACCGGATGACACCTTCCTGTTTTAAGTCCTCAAAAGCTTCGATCGTTTCGTCAATATGGTCTTCCATCGTGCCGCCATGCAGCTGATAAAGGTCGATATAGTCCGTTTTCAGTCGGCGCAGGCTGTTTTTGACCGCTTCTTTTATGTATCCTTTGGAAGCGTCCCAATGCCAGCCGTCTTTATCATCATTCCAGCGGTTTCCGGCTTTCGTGGCTAAAATGATGTCGTGCCTGCGGTTTTTGACGGCCTCCCCGACAATTTCCTCATTTCTGCCGAAATCATAAAGATCAGCGGTATCTAAATAATTGATTCCAAGCTCGATCGCTTCATCCAAAATAGACAGCGCTTTAGCTTTATCCGTACCCAGCGACATACAGCCGAGCCCGATTTCGCTTATTTCTAAATCAGAATGTCCCAGTGTGCGTTTTCTCATCGTTTCGCTCCTTTTTATAGTCTTTTATTGACCGTAATATAAAGGCGCGAAGTTTTCAACTGTTAAGGCCCGGTGATCCAATCTCCGACATAGCGGAATGTCCGTCCGTATTCTTTCAGTTTAGCCCGCACTTCCCACGCCTTTCCGACCAATACGATACTCTTATCCTTCCGGTACACCTTCAATCGAAAAGCACCTCCCTCTCATGCATGTATGATAAAATATATGAGGCATAATAGAGAGACAGAACGGGAGATGACATGATGAAACATTTAGAAGAAAAAACACTTGCGAAAAAAAAGCTGTATGACGGGAAAGTCATAGATCTTTACTTAGAGGATGTAGAGCTCCCGAACGGAAAAACAAGCAAGCGGGAAATCGTCAAACATCCGGGAGCGGTGGCCGTACTTGCGGTGACCGAGGAAGGAAAAATCATTTTGGTGAACCAGTTCAGGAAGCCGCTGGAACGGACAATCGTTGAAATTCCGGCCGGGAAGCTTGAAAAGGGAGAAGAGCCGGAACATACGGCGTTAAGAGAGCTCGAGGAAGAAACGGGATATACGGCGGAAACCTTGACGAAAATCACCGCTTTTTATACATCACCCGGGTTTGCTGATGAAATCGTGCATCTCTTTCTTGCGGAAGGGCTTTCGCCGCTGGAAGAAAAACGAGAGCTGGATGAGGATGAATTTGTCGAAGTCATGCAGGTCACGCTTGAAGAGGCCGTGAAGCTGATTGAATCCCGCAGGGTGTATGACGCAAAAACGGCGTACGCGATTCAGTATCTCCAGCTGAAAGAAGCGCTGAAGGAAAAATGATGAAAACCATCTATGCGGATCTGCATATTCATATCGGCCGCACCTATACGGGAAAACCGGTCAAAATCACCGGGGCCAAAACGTTGACGCTGCACCGGATTTTAGAAGAAGCCAGTGAGGGGAAGGGAATTGAACTATTGGGCATCATCGACTGCCATTCCCCGGAAGTCATAGAAGAAATCGAGCGCGGAATTGATGAAGGCGGATACCGTGAGCTGAAAGAAGGCGGCATCCGGTATCGGAATACGACGCTTCTGTTGGGCAGTGAGCTTGAAATCTATGATCACACATGCCGCGGGCCGATTCACGTTCTCGTCTTTATGCCGTCTCTTGCCGAAATGAAGATGTTTTCTGAGTGGCTCGCAAAAAGGCTTAAAAATATCCATCTCAGTTCCCAGCGCATTTATGAAACCGGTTTGAATCTTCAGAGGAAAACAAAGGAATTGGGCGGGCTGTTTATTCCCGCCCATATGTTCACCCCGCATAAAAGCCTGTACGGAAAAGGGGTCAGATCTTCTTTGACAGAAGTTTTCGACCCGGCGCTCATTGATGCGGCGGAACTCGGGTTAAGCTGCGACACCGACATGGCTTCGCGGGTAACGGAACTTGATCCGTATACATTTTTAACAAATTCTGATGCGCATTCCTTAGGAAAAATCGGCAGAGAATATAATGAAATGCTTCTTAAAGAAGCGAATTTCACGGAATTTTCGCTGGCTTTAAAAGGGAAGGACGGAAGAAAAATCACGGCGAATTACGGGCTGAACCCGAAGCTCGGGAAGTATTACCGGACGGCTTGCGACCGCTGCGGCAGCCCGGTTGAAAAAGGAGCTTCCACATGTCCGGAGTGCGGGGGGAAAACAATGACAAAAGGGGTCAGTGAACGGTTGGAGGAACTGAGCGGCCCGAAAAAAAGCCGCGTGCCGCGGCCGCCGTATATTCATCAAATCCCGCTGCAGTTCATTCCCGGCGTCGGGCCGAAAACGTTAGAAAAACTGAAGCGGGCTTTCGGGACGGAGATGGCGATTCTACATCAGGCGCAAGAAGAGGAATTGGCGAGTGTCGTCCAGCCTAAAATAGCGGCTGTCATTCATAAAGCGCGCACCGGGCAGCTTGTCCTTGAGGCCGGGGGCGGAGGGACGTACGGCCGAATCAAGCCGTAAAAGCCGGTTTTTAGAGGAGCTCCTCCTGCACCTTCTTTTTCGTGCGGACAAACGCAATCAATTCGATGATTTCATCCTGATTCAGCGGCTGTCCGTCAACGGTCAGTGTGCCGCGGCCTTGTGCGGCGTTTGTTAATTCGATGGTCTGGGCAAACGGCTCCGCCTTTTTTTCAGTGCGCCCCAGTAAATCGTCGCACGTCGTGTCAAACAGATCGGCAAGCGTGCCCAGTGCCTCGAATGACGGCCGCCGGTATCCTGATTCATACCCGGCGTACGTGCTTTTGGCGATGCCGAGACGATCAGCCGTATATTGAAGAGACCAATTTTTCTTTTTTCTCAGTTCAGTTAAACGATCTAAATTCATATTCAAAACCGCTCCTTTTCACTTGAGCAAATTATATCATATCGATATGCAAAAGTGTACGCGAATTGAATAATAATCACTTGATTAATTTCATTCGTCTGTCTATAATTTGATTAAAAGTATGCGAAAAGCGAATGCTTAACACATCTTGAGAAATGGATGAAGAGGTGCAGGGTATGAAAAAATTATTGCTGTTAACAACCGGAGGAACAATCGCCTCAGTCGAAGGAGAAAACGGGCTTGCACCCGGGGTGAAAGCAGACGAATTGTTAACCTACGTATCAAAACTTGATAACGATTACACGATGGAGACCCATTCGTTAATGAACATCGACAGCACAAATATGCAGCCTGAATACTGGGCCGAAATCGCAAATGCTGTCAAAGAAAAGTATGACGCATATGACGGGTTCGTCATTACGCACGGAACAGACACAATGGCTTATACATCAGCGGCACTGTCTTATATGCTTCAGCATGCTGATAAACCGATCGTCATTACGGGTTCGCAAATCCCGATTACATTTCAAAAAACCGATGCCAAAAAAAATATCACGGACGCGATCCGCTTCGCATGTGAAGGGGTGGGCGGCGTATACGTCGTATTTGACGGCAGAGTCATTCAAGGCACACGCGCCATTAAATTAAGAACGAAAAGCTATGATGCATTTGAGAGCATTAACTATCCGTATATCGCGTTTATTACCGAAAACGGAATTGAATATAACAAACAAGTGCACATGCCAAAAGACGATGCTTTTACGGTCAATACTTCACTTTGCACGGACGTGTGCCTGCTCAAGCTCCACCCGGGGCTGAAACCGGAAATGTTTGACGCGTTAAAGGGCATGTACAAAGGAATCGTCATTGAAAGCTACGGCAGCGGCGGCGTGCCGTTTGAAGGAAGAGACATTCTCGCCAAAGTCAATGAAATGATTGAAAGCGGCATTGTCGTCGTCATTACGACACAATGTCTTGAAGAAGGAGAGGACATGAGCGTCTATGAAGTCGGCCGAAGAGTCAATCAAGATCTCATTATCCGCTCCAGAAATATGAACACGGAAGCCATCGTGCCGAAATTAATGTGGGCGCTCGGCCAGTCTCACAACTTGGCTGAAGTCAAAAACATTATGGAGACACCGATCGCAGACGACGTTGTACTGTAAAAACATGACTACCACAAAGAGAAAGTAGGGTTTTAGCATGACAAACGCGCAAAAAGAATATCGTCAGGAAAAAGATTTCCTCGGAGAAAAACAAATTGAAGCTGATGTGTATTACGGAATACAAACGCTGCGCGCGAAAGAAAACTTTCCGATTACCGGATACCGCATCCACGAAGAAATGATTAATGCGCTCGCCATCGTCAAAAAAGCGGCGGCGCTTGCCAACATGGATGTAAAACGGCTGTATGAAGGAATCGGAAATGCGATTGTACAGGCCGCAGATGAAATTCTTGAGGGAAAATGGCATGACCAATTTATCGTCGATCCGATCCAAGGGGGAGCCGGAACGTCCATGAACATGAATGCCAACGAAGTAATCGGCAACAGGGCTCTTGAAATCATGGGCCATAAAAAAGGTGAATACATTCACCTCAGCCCGAACACACACGTCAACATGTCACAATCGACGAACGACGTGTTCCCGACGGCAATCCATATTTCAACCTTGAAACTTTTGGATAAGCTCCTTGATACGATGGCGCATATGCTCAGTGTCTTTAAAGATAAAGCGAAACAATTTGATTCTGTCATTAAAATGGGGCGCACACACCTTCAGGACGCTGTGCCGATCCGTCTCGGACAGGAATTTGAAGCATACAGCCGCGTGCTTGAGCGTGACATAAAGCGAATTAAACAATCCCGCCAGCATCTGTATGAAGTAAACATGGGGGCAACGGCCGTAGGTACGGGGCTTAACGCCGATCCGCGCTACATAGAACAGGTTGTGAAGCACCTGGCTGACATCAGCGGACTGCCGCTTGTCGGCGCCGGCCATTTGGTTGACGCCACACAAAACACTGATGCGTATACGGAAGTTTCAGCCGCGTTGAAAGTATGCATGATGAACATGTCGAAAATCGCCAACGATCTGCGCTTAATGGCTTCAGGTCCGCGCGCGGGACTTGCGGAAATTTCACTGCCCGCCCGTCAGCCGGGATCATCCATTATGCCTGGGAAAGTCAACCCTGTAATGGCAGAGCTGATCAACCAAATCGCCTTCCAGGTCATCGGGAATGACAATACGATCTGCCTCGCTTCAGAAGCGGGCCAGCTGGAGCTTAACGTAATGGAGCCGGTACTTGTATTTAACCTGCTTCAATCCATCAGCATCATGAATAACGGGTTCCGTTCATTTACCGATCATTGTCTGGCGGGAATTGAAGCCAACGAAAAACGTCTGAAGCAATACGTGGAAAAAAGCGTCGGCGTCATTACAGCGGTCAATCCGCACCTCGGGTATGAAGCGGCTGCGCGAATTGCCCGTGAAGCAATCATGACGGGGCAATCTGTAAGAGATCTTTGCCTTCAAAATGATGTACTGACAGAAGAAGAATTGGATATCATTTTGAATCCGTATGAAATGACAAAACCGGGAATTGCCGGAAAAGATCTATTAGAAAAATAAATTTTAAAGCAACAACAGCCGCCTTTTCACGTTTTTTAGTGAATAGGCGGTTGCCATACAAAGGGATGAGGCAGTATAGTATAATTTGTTATATCATTTGATGAAAGCGTTTTAGCTTTTTTCTTCTAGGGGGATTTTCTTGTGAAAGAGGCCAGATTGCCAAATTTATTGGAAATTATTATCTTATTATTCGGGTTTTTAGCACTTGTCTTATCGTTCACAGTGTTTTTAGACCTGCCGATCCAGCTAGCTCTATTAATATCCTGGTTTTTCGCTATTATTCTCGGAGTCAGGCTGGGATATTCATATAAAGACTTGCAGGATTCGATTGTCACCGGGATATCAAACGGTCTTGAAGCGGTGTTGATTCTTGTTTCGGTCGGTGCGCTCATCGGGACATGGATTGCCGGCGGCGTTGTGCCGACGTTAATTTATTATGGTTTAGAGTTTATTAATCCTCATGTTTTCCTGCTTGCTACACTGGTTATTTGTTCCGTTATGTCCGTTGCGACCGGAACGTCGTGGGGAACCGTGGGTACAGCGGGGATCGCCATGATTGCCATCGGAGAGGGAATGGGTATACCGCTTCCGATCGTAGCGGGAGCCGTTTTGTCCGGCGCTTACTTCGGAGACAAGCTTTCACCGCTGTCTGACAGTACGGTGCTTGCCTCCACGCTTTCTAAGGTGGATGTGCTGTCACACGTCAGAGCGATGATGTATCTGTCAATTCCGTCCTATATTATTACGGCCATTCTATTTACCGTAACGGGATTTATATACGGCGGAAAAAATATTGATCTCGACAAAGTGGAATTTTTAAAATCTTCATTGCAGAAAACGTTTGACATTCATATATGGATGCTCATTCCTGCTGTTGTCGTCGTTGTCCTTCTGATTTTGAAAAAGCCGTCTATGCCCGTTATTATCATCGGTGCTTTGCTTGGCGCAATCTGGGCTTCCGTCTTTCAGGGAATGAATTTTGCCAGTGCCATCGCAACTGCTTATAATGGTTTTTCTATTAAAACGGACGTCGAATTTTTAAACGGCCTGTTAAACCGCGGAGGCATTACCGGTATGCTGGATACGTTAGTCGTTATCCTGTTCGGTCTTGGTTTCGGAGGAATTCTTGAGAAGCTCGGCGTATTAAAAGTGATTGTCTCAACTTTTGAGAAAAAGCTGACCACACCGGGAAATGTAACGCTTTCGACATTGATCGTCGCCCTTTTAGGAAACATTTTCGGCTGTGCGATGTACGTGTCATTGATTCTGACGCCGAAAATCATGGAGAACAGTTATGATAAACTGAAACTTGACAGAAGAGTTTTATCCCGGAACGCAGAGGTGGGCGGCACGCTTACTTCAGGGATGGTGCCGTGGTCTGATAACGGCATCTATATGGCCGGCATTCTCGGCGTATCCACATTTTCTTATCTGCCGTTCATGTGGCTCAGTTTTGTATCTATCGGACTGGCAATATTGTACGGATACACGGGGAAATTCATTTGGTACACGAAAGAAAAATCCTTGCAATCTCAAAAATTGGGTTAGGAGGTTCATTTCATGATTACAAAGCATATGATTCGGACGTTAATGATTGAAACGCCGACTGTTCCCGGAAATCTCGGAAAAGTGGCAACCGCCATCGGAGTGATGGGCGGAGATATCGGGGAAGTTGAAACCGTTAAAGTCGGCCCGAACTACACAATGCGCAACATTACGGTGCAGGCTGAAAATGAAGAGCAGCTGCAGGAAATCATTCAAGCCATTGAAGCTCTCGGTGAAGGCATCCGTCTTCATACAGTCTCAGATGAAGTGCTCTCTGCTCATGAAGGCGGCAAAATTCAGATGAAAAGCAAAATGCCGATCCGGACATTGGCTGAGCTTGGCCGTGTTTATACGCCGGGTGTCGCCGATGTGTGCAGACTGATTGAAAACGAGCCTGAAAAAGCGTCCATCTATACGACAATCAGCAATTCTGTCGCCATTGTCACCGACGGCACGGCGATTCTCGGCCTCGGCAATATCGGCTCTGTCGCCGGAATGCCCGTAATGGAAGGGAAAGCCGCGCTTTTTGACCAGCTGGCGGGTATCAGCGGAATTCCGATTTTGCTCGATACCTCTGATCCGGAAGAAATCATTCGCACGGTAAAACATATTTCTCCGGGGTTCAGCGGAATTCTGCTTGAAGATATCGGTTCGCCTCACTGCTTTGACATTGAAGACCGCCTGAAAGAAGAACTGGACATTCCGGTTATGCACGATGACCAGCACGGCACGGCGGTCGTCACGCTCGCCGCCGCCATTTCCGCTTGTAAAAGCGCCGGTCTTGATTTAAAAGAAGCGAAGGTCGGTCAGATCGGTCTCGGCGCGGCAGGCGTCGCCATCTGCCGCATGTTTATGGCATACGGAGTCAAAGCGGTCTGCGGAACGGACAAGTCAGAAGACGCAATGAACCGCCTCGCTCAGTACGGAGGTCAGCCGCTTGGAAGCATCAAAGATTTAATGGACACGTGTGACATTGTGATCAGCACCACAGGAGTTCCGGGTCTCATTAAAAAAGAGGATGTCAGAAAAGGACACGTCATTCTGGCTTTATCTAATCCGAAGCCGGAGATTGAACCGGAAGAGGCATTACAAGCCGGAGCCGCTTATGCAGCTGACGGCCGTTCAGTCAATAATGTTCTCGGCTTCCCGGGGATTTTCCGCGGCGCGCTGAACGCCAAAAGCAAGAAAATCGACCATGAAATGCTTGTGGCGGCCGCAGAAGCCATCGCCTCTTGCACAAAACACGGCGATCTCGTGCCTCAGCCTTTGGATGCGGACGTGCATCAAGCCGTATCAGCAGCCGTAGAACGGGCCGCGGCAGGAAAATAAACAACTCTTACAGTACCGGACATGTGCCGGTGCTGTTTTTTTCATGAATAGGAAGCGGAATTCTTAGGCAGGCTAACAGATAGCAAAAGACGGAATAAAGAGGTGTCGATGTGGATTATTTTCCGCTGATCCATACAAATATTTGGGATGCTGTGATCGGCGTGCCGGTCGTCTTATGCGTCACACAGCTGATCAAAGTGTTCTGCCGGGTTCCGGGCATATTCGTTCCCACGATTGCTCTTGCTGCCGGAAATGTTGTGTCTATCGTTTTCGGTCATCATGAACACGTGTATGCGGGGATTTTTATGGGGTTTTTTTACGGATACGCCGCAATGGGGAGCTATTCATCTGCCAAAACGTCTCTGCGCGCTTACCGGTCGAAACATGAGCCGTATTCATGAACACATCTGGATTTTTTTGTTATGATAAAGAAAAGGGAAAAAGGAGTGATTGGCACATGGCGAAGAGCAAAACGAAAAAAATGCGGGAGCATCTCAAAAGAAACGGGATGCGTGACGCAGTCCTGTCAAGGGGGACGGCGCCGTCTTTCAGCACCCATGAAAGAGTGACGAAAACCAAAAAAGACAGGCTTGAAAGAATAAAGCATAAAAAAAGGAACCCCTATGATCACCGGAGTGATGACGGGGGTTCTTTTTTTATGCCGGAATCTCGCACCTTTCTATGATTTCTCTGTCATGTTTTCTCTTTTCTTTCATACAATCTACTAAATCAAGTCAATAGATTAGCGGGAGGAAAGCGGTATGAGAAAACAATCGTACAAAGAACTGTTTTTTCGCCATGTAAAGGATCATCTGTCACTTTATATATTTGTGTTTGTCTTGTTTTTGATGGGGGTCATTTTCGGGGCGATCATCGTCAACAGCATGACCATCACGCAGAAAGAAGATCTGTATTACTATTTAAGCAAGTTTTTCGGACAGCTGTCTGACGGAAAACATGCCGGCGCTTCAGAAATGTTTTGGCAGGCCGTCTTTCATGATGTAAAATATTTGGGGCTGATGTGGATTCTCGGTATTTCCGTGATCGGTCTTCCGGTTATTTTCATTATGGTGTTCTTAAAAGGAATCGTCGTCGGCTTCACGGTCGGTTTTTTAGTGAATCAAATGGGGATGAACGGGTTTTTCCTGTCATTTATTTCGGTTCTGCCGCAAAACATCGTTCTCATTCCGGCATACCTTATCATGGGGACATGCTCCATCGCTTTTTCCCTGAAACTGATCCGGCAGCTGTTTGTCAAACGCAGCCTTCATGACGCGCCGATCCAATGGTTCGGACGCTACGCCTTCGTGCTGATTCTCATCGTTTTCTTCTCGGTCATCGCCTCGCTGCTCGAGGCGTACGTGTCTCCGCTGTTTATGGAAAAGCTGTCATCACGCATATTTTAGAATAATTATCACAAAATAATACTTTTATTTATCAGTTTATAATAATTATAGTTGGAACTCTGCGCGTATTTTGTTATAATGAGTCATGGAATGCGGCGTAGGAGGGAAAGACATGGAAAACCGTATTGATCGAATTAAAAAGCAGCTGCACTCGTCAAGCTACAAGCTTACGCCACAGCGGGAAGCAACGGTAAGAGTGCTGCTTGAAAACGAAGAAGACCATTTAAGCGCAGAAGATGTATACCTCCTCGTAAAAGAGAAATCTCCTGAAATTGGTCTCGCTACAGTATACCGTACATTAGAATTATTAACAGAATTAAAAGTCGTTGATAAAATTAACTTCGGGGACGGCGTATCCCGCTACGACCTTCGCAAAGAAGGCGCGGCTCACTTTCATCACCATTTGGTGTGCATGGAGTGCGGAGCCGTCGATGAAATTGAAGAAGATCTGCTTGAAGACGTTGAAGAAGTGATTGAACGTGATTGGAAATTTAAAATTAAAGATCATAGATTGACTTTTCACGGAATCTGCCACCGCTGCCGCGGGGATGAAACAGAGTAAAAGCCTACGAACCTTTTCTGCCAGGAAAGGGTTTTTTGCTGTTTTTATGTATAAAAGCCTTTGAAATTGGCATAAGGTGTACTAACAGCCGCCAAAGAAAGGGTCGATCGAAAGATGGGCAGATTCTTAAAAACAGCCGCGGATACGATCAAAGTGTTTATACTGTTCACAGGTTTTACCGCGCTGTTCTATTATGCTATGATATGGGTGAATTCAGAGTATGAAAACTATCATCGGTACGATAAACCGGAAGGCTCCGCCGTCAAAGTGGCCAAAACGGAACATGAGGAGAAAGACGGCTGGTTCGGCCGATTGATCTTTTTTTACCAAAACGGGGAGTAGATCGAGAGTGAAGGATCAAATTAAGGATTTCATCCATTACGTGAGGGTTGAAAGAGGGCTGTCCCAAAATACGATGATGTCCTATGAGCGTGATCTGAAAAGTTATTCTCTCTTCTTAACTGAAAGCCTTCAGATCACTTCATGGAATGATGTGACCCGTCTTCATATTATTCAATATTTAAAGCATATAAAGGACTCCGGGAAATCCGGCAAGACGTCTGCGAGGCATTTGGCGTCGATCCGGTCTTTTCATCAATTTCTGTTAAGGGAAAAAGCCGCGGATAAAGATCCTTCGGTACATATTGAAACACAAAAAACAGAGCGGACGCTTCCGAAAGTATTGGCGCTTCACGAAGTTGAGCGGTTATTGGACACGCCTAAGCTTGACAGCCCGTTCGGTCTCAGGGATAAAGCCATGCTTGAACTGCTGTACGCGACCGGCATCAGGGTCAGCGAGATGATCGAGCTGAAATTATCCGACGTCCATTTGACGATGGGATTCGTCCGCTGCTTCGGAAAAGGGCGGAAAGAGCGGATTGTGCCGATTGGTGAAGCCGCTTCTCATGCGATAGAAGCGTACATTGAAAAAGCCAGAGGGAAATTATTAAAGAAAAATGTAACCGAAGCGCTTTTTCTGAATCATCACGGCAGGCAGATCAGCCGTCAGGGATTCTGGAAAAACCTGAAAAAAATCGCACTTGAAGCGGGGATTAAAAAAGAGCTGACACCGCACACGCTCCGGCACTCCTTTGCAACGCACCTGCTCGAAAACGGGGCGGATCTGCGCGCCGTGCAGGAGATGCTCGGACATGCCGATATTTCCACGACGCAAATTTATACGCATGTGACGAAAACAAGGCTGAAGGACGTGTACAAACAGTATCATCCGCGCGCTTAGGAGCCGCTGCCAGAGGGGCCGCGGCTTTTTTTGCCGGATTGGCGGAATACAGAGAAGGTTCTAATTATTTGAATCGGCATTGTCAACAAGAATGTAAACGGTTTATACTTGAGTTGTCTGACCTCTGTAAGCTACAATGGACAGATGGAAGAAAAGGAGGCTTTTATGATGTCTGAATACAAATATAACCGGGTATTTTTGATCGTAATGGATTCTGTCGGAATCGGTGAAGCGCCGGACGCCGCCGATTTTAATGATATAGGCGCAAATACGCTCGGACACATCGCAGAGCACATGAACGGCTTACATATGCCCCATATGGCGCAGCTCGGTCTCGGACTGATCGGAGACATTAAGGGCGTGGAAAAAACGGAGCACCCTCTTGCGTACTACGGAAAAATGCAGGAGGCGTCAAACGGGAAAGATACGATGACGGGGCACTGGGAGATTATGGGCCTCTACATTGAAAAACCGTTTAAAGTGTTCCCGGAAGGATTTCCGGATGAACTTCTTCAGGAACTTGAGCGGCGTTCAGGACGGAAAATCATCGGCAATAAGCCGGCTTCAGGCACGGCGATTCTGGACGAGCTCGGAAAAGAACATATGGAAACGGGTGCGCTGATTGTTTATACATCAGCAGATTCCGTGCTGCAGATTGCAGCTCACGAAGATGTCGTTCCGCTTGACGAACTGTACAGCATCTGTGAAACGGCCAGAGAACTGACGCTTGATCCGAAGTACATGGTCGGCCGGATTATCGCAAGACCGTTCGTCGGAGAACCGGGCAGCTTCAAACGCACGCCGAACCGTCATGATTATGCGCTCAAACCGTTCGGCCGCACGGTAATGAACGGAATGAAAGACAGCGGATTAGACGTCATTTCCATCGGCAAAATTTCTGATATTTATGACGGAGAAGGCATTACATCTTCCCGCCGCACGGTATCTAATATGGACGGCATGGACAAAGTGATTGAAACGCTCGGTGAAGAGTTCACGGGCCTGAGCTTTGCCAACCTCGTTGATTTTGACGCGCTGTACGGACATCGCCGCGATCCGGAAGGGTACGGAAAAGCGCTCGAGGAATTCGATGCGAGGCTTCCGGAAGTGTTTGAAAAAATGAAAGAAGACGATCTGCTTATCATCACTGCGGATCACGGCAATGATCCTGTCCATCACGGCACGGATCACACGCGGGAGTATGTGCCGCTTCTTGTGTACAGCAAAAAGCACAAACACACTGAACAGCTGCCGCTTGCGGATACATTTGCCGATATCGGCGCAACCATTGCGGATAATTTCAAAACGGAAAAGCCGGAATACGGAAAAAGCTTTTTATCAAGATTACAGTAGGGGGACTTTTTTTGAAACAAAAGATCGAACGTGCTGCTGCATTTATTAAAGAACACGTGAAAGAAACACCAAAGATCGGTCTGATTTTAGGGTCAGGGCTCGGCGTATTGGCCGATGAAATTGAAGGAGCTGTCAAGCTTACATATGAAACGATCCCTGATTTTCCGGTCTCAACGGTAGAAGGCCATGCCGGCCAGCTTGTGATGGGAACGCTTGAAGGCGTGCAGGTCATCGCGATGCAGGGCCGCTTTCATTACTATGAAGGCTACTCAATGGATCAGGTCACATTTCCCGTCCGCGTGATGAAGGCGCTCGGCGTTGAATCTCTTGTCGTGACGAACGCAGCCGGAGGTATCAACACTGAATTCCGCGCCGGCGATCTGATGATCATTACAGACCACATCAACTTTACGGGCACCAACCCGTTAATCGGGCCGAACGAAGCTGAATTCGGAGCGAGATTCCCGGACATGTCAGAAGCCTATAACAAAGAGCTGTCAAGCTTGGCTGAAAAAACGGCCGATGAGCTGGGCATTCCTGTTCAAAAAGGGGTGTATACAGCTGTTACGGGGCCGTCTTACGAAACGCCTGCTGAGGTTCGGTTTTTAAGAACGATGGGTTCTGACGCTGTCGGCATGTCGACCGTGCCGGAAGTCATCGTCGCCAACCACGCGGGGATGCGCGTGCTCGGCATCTCATGCATTTCCAACGCAGCGGCAGGTATTCTTGACCAGCCGTTATCCCATGAAGAAGTAATGGAAATGACGGAAAAAGTAAAAGGCGGCTTTTTGAAGCTTGTAAAAGCCGTAGTCGCACGATCTCAAAAATAAGTCAGCATAAGTCAGCTGTTTCTTCGGAAGCAGCTGTTTTTTTATGCCCTCAACACGAAACATTTTCCAGATAAGGCGTATAAAACCACCGGATTTGGAAAAAATAAAAAGGATTATGAAATGGAGGGCTTTGGAGATGAAACGTCTTATATCCACTTTGTTGATTGGCATTTTATTAACGGCATCAGCACCGTCCGCTTTTGCAAAGCCGGACGGAAAACATACATCGGAGCTCGCTCATGAAGCCAAAAGCGCCGTGCTGATTGAACGCGATACGGGAAGCATTCTTTATAACAAGAACAGCCGGGAGCGTCTGGCGCCGGCAAGCATGACAAAAATTATGACCATGCTTTTAATCATGGAAGCGCTTGACAAAGGGAAAATAAAGATGAGCGATAAAGTCAGGACGAGTGAACATGCCGCGTCCATGGGCGGATCACAGATTTTCCTTGAACCCGGAGAAGAAATGACGGTAAAAGAAATGCTCAAAGGAATTGCGATAGCTTCCGGAAATGACGCATCCGTCGCAATGGCGGAGTATATCGCCGGTTCAGAAGAGGATTTCGTCAGCCGGATGAACAAAAAAGCAAAAGAATTGGGATTGAAAGATACCTCCTTCAAAAACCCGACGGGACTGCCAGAAAAAGACCATTACAGCTCTGCTTATGACATGGCGAAAATGGCCAAGGAATTATTAAAGTATGATAAAATCACTCAATTTACGGGAACGTATGAGGATTATTTAAGAGAAAATACAGACAAAAAGTTCTGGCTCGTCAATACAAACCGGCTGATCAAATTTTATCCGGGTGTAGACGGCGTGAAGACGGGCTTTACAGGCGAAGCGAAGTATTGTTTAACCGCCACCGCTAAAAAAGGAAATATGAGGGTCATTGCTGTCGTTTTCGGAGCCAGCACTCCGAAAGAAAGAAACGCCCAAGTGACCAAAATGCTTGATTACGCCTTCAGCCAGTTCAAAACACACCCGCTGTACAAACGGGATCAAATCGTCGGAACGGTAAAAGTAAAAAAAGGAAAACAGAAACTGGTTAAGCTGACCACATCTGAGCCGATTTCTCTTCTGGCCAAAAAGGGAGAGAACATGGACAAAGTAAAAAAAGAAGTGAAAATCAACGGCAATGTAACAGCTCCGGTTAAAAAAGGAGAGGTGCTCGGCAGCCTCGTTCTGAAAAAAGACGGAAAGGTGCTCGTTGAAAGCCCGGTCACGGCAAAAGACGACATGGAAAAAGCGGGTTTTCTCACTTTTCTGAAGCGCACGATGGGGGATTGGACAAAATTTAAATAATCGTGGCGAACGGGCACTAGTTTTGTCATAGTGAAGGAATTGCTTTCCCGAAAATCGAAACACTCATTATCCGATCATATCAAGGAGGAATGAGCATGAGCCTTGGAATTGACTTTCATGTCAAAGAATCCGTGCTTTGTATTCGATTAACAGGTGAACTCGACCATCATACGGCAGAATCATTAAAACAAAAGGTTACTGAATCGCTGGAGGCTGACGGCATCCGTCACATCGTGCTGAATCTTGAAGATCTTACCTTCATGGACAGCTCCGGCCTCGGCGTGATTTTAGGGCGTTATAAACAAATTAAACAGCTCGGCGGAGAAATGGTCGTGTGCGCGATTTCGCCCGCGGTGAGACGTCTGTTTGACATGTCCGGCCTGTTTAAAATCATCAGGTTTGAACAATCAGAACAAAAAGCGCTTTTAACGTTGGGGGTGGCATCATGAAAAACGAGATGCATCTTGAATTTTCAGCCCTCAGTCAGAACGAATCGTTTGCGCGCGTAACAGTTGCTTCTTTTATCGCACAGCTCGACCCGACGATGGATGAGCTGACGGAAATCAAGACCGTCGTATCAGAAGCGGTAACAAACGCGATCATCCACGGCTATGAAGAAAACTGCGACGGAAAGGTGTACATCTCCGTTACGCTGGAGGATCATGTCGTCTATCTGACCATACGTGACGAAGGCCTCGGGATCACGGATCTTGAGGAAGCGCGCCAGCCGCTCTTTACGACAAAACCCGAGCTTGAGCGCTCCGGAATGGGCTTTACCATTATGGAAAACTTCATGGATGATGTCACGATTGATTCCTCGCCGGAGATGGGAACGACGATACGCTTAACAAAACACCTATCAAAAAGCAAAGCGCTTTGTAATTAAGGAGATTTGTTATGGATGTGGAGGTTAAGAAAAACAGCAAAAACGCGCAGCTCAAGGACCATGAAGTCAAAGAATTGATCAAAAAGAGCCAAGAGGGCGACCAGCAGGCAAGAGACCTCCTCATAGAAAAAAACATGCGTCTTGTGTGGTCCGTCGTTCAAAGGTTCTTAAACAGAGGCTATGAGCCGGACGATCTGTTTCAGATCGGCTGTATCGGATTGTTAAAATCCGTTGATAAATTCGATTTGTCCTATGATGTCCGTTTTTCAACTTATGCCGTGCCGATGATTATCGGAGAAATCCAGCGCTTCATCCGCGATGACGGAACCGTCAAAGTATCAAGATCTTTAAAAGAGCTCGGCAATAAAATACGCCGGGCGAAAGATGAACTGTCAAAAACATACGGAAGAGTGCCGACCGTTCAGGAAATCGCGGACCATTTAGAAATTGATGCGGAGGATGTGGTGCTTGCGCAGGAAGCGGTGCGGGCGCCTTCATCCATTCATGAGACCGTGTATGAAAATGACGGAGACCCGATCACCCTGCTTGATCAGATCGCCGATCATTCAGAAGAGAAGTGGTTTGACAAAATCGCCCTCAAGGAAGCGATCAGTGATTTGGAAGAACGGGAAAAACTCATTGTCTATCTGAGATATTATAAAGATCAGACACAGTCGGAGGTAGCCGAACGGCTCGGGATTTCCCAAGTCCAGGTATCGAGGCTGGAGAAAAAAATATTAAAGCAGATTAAAGTGCAGATGGATCATACGGAAAGCTGACCTTTTACGGGCCGGCTTTTTTTATTTGTGTATCGGTGGTAATTTATGGTCTTTTGCCGCTGATGAATGAGAACAAAAGTGAACCACATACTACATATATAACCACCCGAAAGATGGTGATGCAAGATGGAAAGACGAATATTTCTCAGACTTCGCCACCGCGTGAAGGCTCATACCGGAGATATCATCACAATCGGCGACGCCGCGCAGATCGCGGGACAGCAAAAGCTGAAAAAAAAACTGTCGGCACTGCCGCTGTATAAGGTCACGAAAAAAGACAAAAATATCGTCGTGCTGGACATCATAAAAGTGCTGAAAACCATTCATACCGCTTTTCCCGCGCTTGATGTACAGACTGTCGGCGGCGCTGAAACGATAGTGGAAATCCATTACCAAAAAAAGCAGCTGTCAGCCGTTTTATTCGTCGGTGTCTGGCTCCTGCTTTTTATCGGTTCATGTCTTGCCATTATGAATTTTCATGAAGATGTCAGTATGAGAGAAGTTCATATCGCCTTATATGAAATCATAACGGGCGAACGGAATGAATACCCGTATCTGCTTCAGATTCCATACAGCATCGGCCTCGGTCTCGGTATGATCGTCTTTTTTAATCACATCTTCAAAAAGCGCCTGAATGAAGAGCCAAGCCCGCTGGAAGTCGAGATGTTTAATTATCAGCTTGATCTCGATCATTATGTCGCAATGCACGAAAATGAAGAGACGATGAAAGATCTGCATGATCGTTAGCATTCTTTTCGTTATGTTTGTCGGGCTTGGCGGAGGGCTGACAGTGGGTGCGGGCTTTGTGGCTTTTTTAACCGTTATGGGAATCGTCCCCCGCCTTATGCAGCTGACAAAAACAATGCGCTTTGTACAGGCCTACGAAGGAGCCGTTATTTCAGGAGCTGTGTTCGGCGGCTGGGAAACCTTAAATATGAATCATTTTTTTTTATCTGAATGGCTGGCCGTTCCGGTCGGGCTTTTGGCCGGCATGTTTGTCGGCATGCTGGCCGCCGCGCTTACAGAAGTGCTGAATGTGCTTCCCATTCTTGCCAAACGGATCGGCTTCGGCAGCAAAATCATCATATTGCTGATGGCCATTGTGTTCGGCAAAATAGCCGGCTCTTTATTTCATTGGCTGTATTTTATCCATCATTCATAAGGAGGAACCGACGTGACAAACTTAAAAGAAAATTACAAAACAAAAGTGAAAGACTATCAGCCGAAACCGCCATATGTTTGGAATTGCGTCAAAGCCTTTCTGATCGGCGGTTTGATCTGTCTGATCGGGCAGGCTCTTCAAGACTTTTACATCCACTTTTTTAATTTTAATGAAAAAACAGCGGGCAACCCGACGTCCGCCACTCTTATTTTAATTTCCGCCCTTTTGACCGGATTCGGCATTTATGACAGACTCGGGCAGTTTGCCGGAGCGGGTTCAGCCGTGCCGGTGACGGGTTTTGCAAACAGTATGACAAGCGCGGCTCTGGAACACAGAAGTGAAGGACTCGTGCTCGGAGTAGCGACAAACATGTTTAAATTGGCGGGAAACGTCATTGTATTCGGCGTCGTGGCAGCCTATATCGTAGGCCTGATACGGTTTGCTTGTGAAAAACTGTTTTCGTAGGAGGAGAAAAAATGAAATTGACCGGAAAGCAAACCTGGGTATTTGAAAACCCGTTATTTGTAAATGCGGCGGGGACGGCAGCCGGACCGAAAGAAAAAGACGGCCCGCTCGGTTCGCTGTTTGATAAGACATACGATGAAATGCATTGCAATCAGAAAAACTGGGAAATGGCGGAACGTCAGTTAATGGAAGATGCCATCAACTCCGCTTTGCAAAAACAGAATTTGAAAAAGAGCGATATTGATTTGTTGCTCGCGGGGGATCTTTTAAATCAAAATGTGACCGCCAACTACGTCGCCAGACATCTGAAAATTCCGTTCCTCTGTCTGTTCGGCGCCTGTTCGACATCAATGGAAACGATTGCGGTCGCATCCGCGCTCATTGACGGCGGTTTTGCGAACCGGGCGATCGCAGCCACGAGCAGCCATAACGCGACGGCAGAACGGCAATTCCGCAATCCGACGGAGTATGGCGGGCAAAAACCGGATACCGCCACTTCAACAGTCACGGGGGGCGGGGCGGTCATCATCAGCCAAAACCCTTCTGACATCAAGATTACAAGCGCAACAGTGGGAAAAGTAAGCGACCTCGGAATTACAGACCCGTTCGATATGGGATCGGCCATGGCGCCCGCCGCTGCCGACACAATCAAACAGCACCTGCAGGACTTAAACCGCACGGCGGATGATTATGATCTGATTTTGACGGGTGACCTTTCAGGCGTCGGCTCGCCGATCGTGAAAGATTTGCTCAAAGAAGAAGGCTATCCCGTGGGAACGAAACACGATGACTGCGGTCTTCTAATCTATACGCCGGACCAGCAGGTGTTTGCGGGAGGAAGCGGCTGCGCCTGCTCCGCGCTTGTTACGTACACACATATTTTTAATCAATTAAAAGCAGGGACTCTAAACAGGGTACTCGTTATCGCGACAGGAGCGCTTTTAAGTCCGACAATGATCCAGCAGAAGGAAACCATTCCGACCATCGCGCACGGTGTGGTATTTGAGCGGGCGGGAGGTGCATCATAAATGGAATATCTGTTGGCTTTTGTTTGCGGGGGAATCATATGCATTATCGGTCAGCTGCTGCTTGACATTTTTAAACTGACACCCGCCCATGTAATGACAACTTTTGTCGTCATCGGCGCCTTGTTAGATGGGTTCGGAATATATGACAAATTTATCGAATTCGCTGGCGCGGGCGCGACGGTTCCCATCGTCAGCTTCGGTCACAGCTTATTGCACGGCGCCATGCATCAAGCTCACGAGCATGGATTTATCGGGATCGCCATGGGGATTTTTGAACTTACTTCCGCCGGTATATCTTCAGCGATTTTATTCGCTTTTCTTGTAGCCGTTATTTTTAAACCGAAAGGATAATGCCTGATGACGAAACGGAAGGTCATTCTTGTGACAGACGGGGACGTATACGCCGCCAAAACAATTGAATATGCCGCGGAACAAGCAGGCGGACGGTGTATTTCCCAATCAAAAGGCAATCCGTCAACGAGAAGCGGCCCCGAACTTGTTCAGCTGATTAAAGCCGCGCCGAATGACCCGGTGTTTGTCATGTTTGACGATTCAGGCCTGCAAGGGGAAGGGCCGGGCGAAACGGCGCTGAAATATGTCGCCTCACATCAGGATATTGAAGTGCTGGGGGTGATTGCGGTCGCTTCTAAGACCCATCAGGCTGAATGGACGAAAGTCGATGTCTCCATTGACCGTGATGGAGAAGTGACGGAGTTTGGCGTCGATAAAACCGGAATGAGAGAAATGGACGAGCACAGAATGAACGGAGATACGGTGTATTGTCTGGATAAATTGGACGTTCCCCTCATTGTGGGCATCGGCGACATAGGAAAGATGGGGAGAAAAGATGACATATCCAAAGGCTCGCCGATTACGATGAAGGCGGTCGAATTCATTTTAGAAAGGAGCGAAAGCCATGCCGGAAAAACCGGAAAACATGATCAAGGTGTACCGGGATCCTAGAAAAAATGAACAATTTTTTAAAGACCGCGTCGGTATGGGAACGAGCTATGATGTCGGCGTCCGCAAAGTTCGAGTATTAGACCGGGAAGTCCAGATTTACTTTGTCAACGGATTAACCGATACTTTATTTATCATTCATTTAATGGAACAGCTCGTCGACGTCAATAATTATGACGAGAATGCGGATGAAGCGATTGACGTTGTTGAAAACAGGCTTGTCAATCAGCAGGTCCAAAAAGTCAAAACGCTCGACGAAGCAACGGATCAAGTGCTTTCCGGACTTGTGGCCGTTATCGTTGAAGGCGCGGGCTTCGCTTTCGTCGTCGACGTCAGAAGTTACCCCGGACGCACACCTGAAGAACCGGATACGGAAAAGGTCGTCCGCGGGGCAAGAGACGGTTTTATCGAAAATATCGTCATTAATACAGCATTGATCAGAAGACGAATCAGGGACGAAAGGCTCCGCGTCAAAATTACGAAAGTCGGCGAGCGCTCTAAGACCGATCTTGCGATTGTGTATATAGAAGACATCGCGGACCCGGACCTTGTCAGCATCGTCGAAAACGAAGTGAATGCGATTGACATTGACGGATTGACGATGGCTGATAAAACGGTGGAGGAATTCATCGTCAAACAGGGCTACAACCCGTTTCCGATGGTCAGATACACGGAGCGGCCGGATGTGGCCGCCAATCACATTTTAGAAGGGCACGTCATCATCGTCGTTGATACGTCACCGAGCGTGATCATAACGCCGACCACGATTTTTCACCATGTTCAGCATGCGGAAGAATACAGGCAGGCGCCTTCAGTGGGAACATTTTTAAGATGGATCAGGTTCTTCGGTATTATCGCTTCAACTGTTCTGCTTCCGATCTGGTTCCTCTTTGTTCTCGAACCGTCTCTTCTGCCTGAAAGATTGGATTTTATCGGTTTAAATAAAAATACGCATATCCCGATCATTCTGCAAATCTTTTTAGCCGATTTGGGGATTGAGTTTCTCAGGATGGCCGCGATCCATACGCCGACCGCTTTATCCACCGCCATGGGTCTGATTGCGGCGGTGCTGATCGGTCAAATCGCCATAGCGGTGGGGCTGTTTTCAGCAGAAGTGATTCTGTACGTATCGATCGCCGCCATCGGATCATTTACCACGCCGAGCTATGAGCTCAGCCTCGCCAATAAAATGATACGCCTCATCTTAATGGTGCTCGTGGCCATTTTCCAAGTGAAAGGCTTTGTGATAGGCTTTACATTGCTGCTGATCATAATGGTAAATATCCGCTCGTTTCACACGCCGTATTTATGGCCGTTTTTACCGTTTAACGGCAAGGCGCTGTGGCAGGTGCTCGTCCGGACGACAGTGCCGGGAGCGAAAGTCAGACCGAGCATTGTTCACCCGAAAGACCGTCAAAGACAGCCAAGCGGTTCATAATCGCATTGAAACCGACAGAAGATTATGATATTGTATGTCTTAACTTATACGGGACTTGTATAAGGACAGCTCAAAAGAAGCTGTCCTTTTCACCCATATGCGGATCAGAAAGAGGGAATGAGCATTGTTCTTACATGGCACAAGCAGACAAAACAAACTAGGTCATTTGGAAATCGGAGGTGTGGACGCGCTGTATTTAGCGGAGCATTACGGCACGCCTCTTTATGTTTACGATGTGGCTTTAATACGTGAGCGCGCTAAAAGCTTTAAACAGGCATTCATTGACGCGGATTTAAAGGCGCAGGTCGCGTACGCGAGCAAGGCGTTTTCTTCCGTTGCGATGATACAGCTCGCTGAGCAGGAGGGGCTCTCATTGGACGTTGTATCCGGCGGAGAGCTGTTTACGGCGGTTGCGGCTGGTTTTCCGGCTGACAGGATTCATTTTCACGGCAATAACAAAAGCGAAGAAGAGTTGAAAATGGCGCTCGATCATCAAATCGGCTGCATCGTCGTGGATAATTTTTATGAAATCTCCTTACTCGCGGAACTGTGCCGCAAATCAGGGCGCACAATGGATGTGCTTCTGCGGATCACTCCGGGGGTAGAGGCGCATACGCATGATTATATTACGACGGGACAGGAAGATTCCAAATTCGGTTTTGATCTGCATAACGGGCAAATAGAAAAGGCGATTGAACAAGTATTACAGTCGGACCATATCCGCCTTCTCGGCGTTCACTGCCACATCGGATCGCAAATTTTTGATACGGCGGGCTTTGTGCTGGCCGCAGAAAAAATCTTCGCAAAACTGAATGAATGGAGAGAATCATTCGGCTTTGTCTCTGAAGTGCTGAATTTAGGGGGAGGCTTCGGCATCCGCTACACGGAGGAGGATGAACCTCTTCATCCCGCCGTTTATGTGGAAAAAATTATCGAAGCGGTAAAAGAAAACGCAGCGCTGCACGCTTTTGACATTCCGGAGATCTGGATTGAACCGGGACGCTCGCTCGTCGGAGACGCCGGAACGACGCTTTATACCATCGGTTCGCAAAAAGAAGTGCCCGGCACCCGTAAATATGCAGCGGTTGACGGGGGCATGAGCGATAATATCCGTCCTGCGCTGTATCAGGCGAAATATGAAGCCGTATCGGCAAACAGAATCGGAGAACACCACGATAAAACGGTATCCATCGCGGGCAAGTGCTGTGAAAGCGGGGATATGCTCATTTGGGATATAGACCTTCCGGAAGTGAAAGAAGGCGATCTTCTCGCCGTTTTCTGCACGGGAGCATACGGATACAGCATGGCTAACAACTACAACCGCATTCCGCGTCCCGCCGTCGTTTTTGTGGAAGACGGCGAAGCGCATCTTGTTATTAGAAGGGAAACTTATGAAGACATTGTAAAACTGGATCTGCCGTTTAAGACGGGGGTCAAACAATAAATAAAAAAGAGACCGGAACAATGGCGTCCGGTCTCTTTTTGCATTCAGCTGTTAGAACTTGATCCGCTGTCTCCTGTGAATACAGACACGATCGCATTCCAAATCGAAGCGAAGAAATCAATGACTTTTTGAACAAAGCTTTTGCCTTCATCGGATTGAATGAACTTCGTGATTTTGTCTTTTGCCTTATCGAGCTGGCTGCCGACTTGGCCCCAATCAATCTTGGCGTTTTTCATTTTATTAAACAATGAAACGAGCTGGTCTTTTTGAGCGTCAGTCAGTGTAATGTTAAGGTTTGAAGCCGCATCATCGACCTTTTTCTCGATTCCTTCTTTTGTATCGGGCACACCGTTTTTCGCGAAATCATCTTTAATGTTTGCGATCAGCGCGGAGGCGTTTTTATCCCCGATTTTATCCCCGAGATCTGATGTCGTAACAAGCTCTTGGTTGGCGACTTGTTTTACATCTTCTGAAATCGCTTTGTCTGATGAGACTTCATATGCCTTGATGATTCCCGTTAATGCTGCGGTGCCTGATACCTCAAACGGCGCCGTCACGTATACTTTTGCATCTTTCACGCCTGCTGTCATCAGGGCGTTTAAGTACATTTCATCCGTGATGGAATCGATATTATGGGTCTTAACGTCAAGCCCGGACCCTTTCTTTGCCACCGTGATGGATGATGAAGAGATGGCTCTTGTGCCGATTTGGGCATTCGATATATATTTTCCCAGATATTCATGTTCTTCTTTATTCGTGACCGTCACTTTTGTCGCGTTATCAGGGACATTTAATTCGTCAAGCACTTTCTGACGGTTTTCGTTTGACAGATCCGCCCCCAGTGTGACGATGACATCTCCGACTGCGGCATCGGCCAGGCTGATTTTCGGTATTGTGCACAATACAACGGCCGCCGCCAGCAATCCAATCCACATTTTTTTCAAAGCGGTTAACCTCCTTCTTTTCACAAATGCCGTTTTGAAGCGGTTTGTGAGGGCCTGCGTGAAGCAGTTCCGATACATAGACGGCTGTGAAGCTGTTCTGGTTTCATTTTCTTTCTGCGGAAGCGGGGAGATTCGTTTTCCGGCTGAAGGTGTGGTATAATAGCCGCGAAAAGAAGAGCAGAGGCCTCTTCCTTCAAAAGAATATCAAAAAGAAAGCCGGCTTACAATTGAAATTCATATTGAAGAAGGCTTTGACAAAAAACAATACGGAAGTAGGAATGAGAATGAAAACTGGTTACATCGAAATGGAAAACGGCAGCAGAATCGAATTTGAACTTTATCCGAATGAAGCGCCTAATACAGTCGCTAACTTTGAAAACCTGGCGAATACGGGCTTTTATGACGGCGTTATTTTCCACCGCGTGATTCCGGGCTTTGTCAGCCAAGGCGGAGATCCGACTGGGACAGGCATGGGCGGAAGCGGAAAAACGATCAAATGTGAAACAGAAGGCAATCCGCATAAGCACGAAGCCGGTTCTTTATCAATGGCGCATGCCGGTAAAGACACGGGTTCAAGCCAATTCTTCATCGTACATGAGCCGCAGCCGCATTTAAACGGCGTTCATACTGTATTCGGAAAAGTGACAAGCGGTTTAGAGCATGCGAAAAACATGTCTAACGGAGACAAAATGAAAGAAATCCGTGTAGAAGGATAATGACGTAAAACCCGCCTTTTTCAGGCGGGTTTTTTTATGTATATGAAAATTCTCATGTGTAAATCATGAAAAAATACATATATGAACATCGGCGATCATTCTGGTATAGTGAAAAAGACCGATTACAACAATGAAAAGAGGTAGAAACGTTGGTTCAATTGGCAACCGTTTTATTTGTCATTATCATTCTCGCACTTATGATTTGGTTCAGGGTGAAAAAGGGAAACAGGCCGATTAAAGGCGGCGGCTTCGGCATCATTCTCCCGCTTTTGATTATCGCCGTCATTTTTACATTCAGCATCAGCCAGCTCATGAATATCCCAGGAAAGCCGTTTCATTTTCCCGCTCTTTGGGAGCTCGCCATCGCCGGACTGTTAGGCGCGGTATTCGGTGTCATCATGCTGTCGCAAACCGCCTATGAAATCCGGGAAGACGGCTTTGTCTACTCCAAGCGGAATAAAAACTTTAAATATGTCATTCTCGCGATTATTGCGATCCGCATCGTGCTCAGCCAATATTTCAAAAACATTGACGCGGCGGAATTCGCCGTTTTAACGATGGAACTTGCTTTTGTGTATTTGTGCATTTGGCGGATCGGAAGCTTTGTGAAATACCGTAAAATCAGCAAATCCGGCTTATAAAATGAAAAAAATGGATGGGGTGCGGGGCTTATTTGCCCTCTGTGCAGGGATTCATGGTAAAATAAAAACGACCATGGCTAATGGGAGGAAATCACTTGAAATCAGAAAAAGAAAAAACTTCTAAAAAAAGCGCCGTACTTGATTGGGCGAAAGCCATTATCATCGCTGTCGTTCTGGCACTGCTCATCCGAAACTTTTTATTTGCCCCTTATCTCGTTGATGGAAGATCAATGGATCCGACGCTGCATGACCGCGAGAGAATCTTTGTCAATATGACGGTCAAATACATAAGCGACTTCAAACGCGGCCAGATCGTCGTTCTGAACGGAGAAAATGAGCACTATGTCAAACGGATTATCGGACTTCCCGGCGACACGGTGCAAATGAAAAACGATCAGCTGTATATCAACGGCAAAAAAGTGTCCGAACCGTATTTAGCGGCAAACAAGAAAAAAGCGAAGCAAGGCGGCTATGACCGGCTGACAGAAGACTTCGGCCCGGTGAAGGTGCCGGACGACAAATATTTCGTCATGGGTGATAACCGCAGAGAATCTATGGACAGCCGCAACGGCCTCGGTCTTTTTACGAAAAAACAAATAGCGGGCACATCAAAATTCGTCTTCTTCCCGTTTAAAGAAATTCGCAAGACGAAATAAACCGTACAAGCAGTTTTCTTATAAGAAAACTGCTTTTTTATATAAATTTATCTTTCTACCCTCAAAAACAGAACATAAATTCGTATATCTATTTAATAGATAGAAAGTTTTACAGATACATGAAACATCTTCCCTTTATGAAACGTTATATGAATAACTCACGCAGGGAAGAACGGTTTTCTATTCATGAAAAAAAGGAATATGACATAGTAATGAATAGATTGATACGGGCTGGAGGTAGAAAAATGGGAAGAATTAAAACAAAAGCAGCCATTTTACTTGTACTGCTGCTGTTATTGGCGGGCGGTTATATGGTCATAAACGATATTGAACTGAAAGACGTGCCGACTGCAATCGGACAAACCCTGTCCCAGGAAAAAGAAGAATATACAGTCAAAACATATAAAATTACGAAAATCGAAGGAACTGAGTACCACGGTACGGCAGCAAACGGCACAAAAATTATTTTTAACGGCGACAAGCTGAAGCAGGATCTCTCCGATGTGAAAAAGGGAGATAAAATTAAAGCGTATTTCAGCAAATCAAACCGGATTGACGGCTTATTGAAGGTCGTCAAAGTGAACGAATAAATAAAGGCGCCTTTTATGGGAAAAGGGCGCTTTTTATTTTTCTGAATAATTAGGTGCAAATTCATTGCGCCTGCCGCAAAGGATGTTATAATAGCGGATAAGGACAAAAAAATATTGATTGTATCCTTCGGGGCTGGGTGAAAATCCCGACCGGCGGTAATAAGGCGCTTTGCGCTTTACAGCCCGTGACCCGTATGCATCTGTATACGGTGGATTCAGTGAAAAGCTGAAGCCGACAGTGAAAGTCTGGATGGGAGAAGGATGAGAGAAGCTATGCAAAAAATAAACTTACTGTATAGTCTTATTTCCTATGGATTAAAACTGGCAAAGCCCCGAACTGTGTAAACATTCGGGGCTTTTTTGACGCCAAATTGCGTGGAAGAAGGGAGGGATAACGATGGAAGAATATTATATGAATACGGCAATAGAACTTGCCAGACGCGGTGAAGGACAGACACAGTCCAATCCTCTTGTCGGCGCTGTCGTCGTCAAAAACGGACAGATCGTCGGAATGGGCGCCCATTTGCAATACGGAGAAGCGCATGCCGAGGTTCACGCGATTCATATGGCCGGCAGACACGCAAAAGGCGCCGATTTGTATGTGACGCTGGAGCCTTGCAGCCATTACGGAAAAACACCGCCATGCGCCGAACTGATAATAAAGTCGGGGATAAAAAGGGTGTTTATCGCTGTGAAAGATCCGAATCCGCTTGTAGCCGGAAAAGGCATCGGAATGCTGGAAGCAGCGGGCATCGAAGTGAAAACCGGACTTCTCAGGCAGCAGGCAGAAGAGCTGAATAAAATGTTTCTTCACTTCATGCGGACCGGACTTCCGTATGTCACCTTGAAAGCGGCTGCGAGCCTTGACGGGAAAACAGCAACTGAAACCGGTGACAGCAAATGGATTACATCAGAGGCGGCAAGGCTTGATGCCCAGCAATACAGGAAATCGCATCAAAGCATTCTTGTCGGAGCAGGCACAGTCAAAGCCGATAATCCGAGCCTGACCTGCAGGCTTCCTGATGCAGTGAAGCAGCCGGTCAGAGTGATTCTCGATACAAAGCTGACCATTCCTGAAACGGCAAATGTGCTCACTGACGGCGCTGCGCCGACATGGATATTTACGGCCAAAGATGCAGACGTGCAAAAGAAAGACCGGCTGACCGCACTCGGAATAAAAGTTATTCCGCTGGAAACAGACCGCATTCACGTCCCTGAGGTGCTCAGCATTCTCGCTGAAAACGGCATAATGTCCGTTTATGTGGAAGGCGGAGCATCCGTACACGGAAGTTTTGTCAAGGAAGGCTGTTTTCAAGAGCTTCATTTCTATTTCGCCCCTAAATTAATCGGAGGAACGCTTGCTCCCAGCTTGATCTCCGGTGAAGGTTTTCAATCAATGAAAGATGTCCCCCATTTACAATTCACACAAATCACCCAAATCGGGCCGGATATAAAACTGACGGCCATACCTAAAGATGGAAAGGATGGTGACGATGTTTACAGGAATCGTTGAAGAAACAGGCACGATCCAAGCAATCAAAAAGACAGGCCTTTCCATGGCATTAACCATCGCCGCTTCAAAAGTGACAAGTGATGTGAAGCTTGGCGACAGCATTGCGGTAAACGGCATCTGCCTGACCGTAACCGGATTTTCTGACAATCAATTTACGGTTGATGTCATGCCGGAAACAGTGAAAGCCACTTCGCTGAACGGCTTGTCAAAAGGCAGTAAAGTAAACTTGGAAAGAGCGATGTCCGCCAACGGACGGTTCGGCGGCCACTTTGTATCAGGGCATGTGGACGGAACGGCGGAAATTACGCGGATCGAGAAAAAAAGCAACGCGGTCTATTACGATTTAAAACTTTCGCCGGAATTGACAAAAACGCTCGTATTGAAAGGTTCAATTACGGTAGACGGCGTGAGCCTGACGATTTTCGGTCTATCAGACGAAAGCGTGACGGTATCCATCATTCCGCATACCATCTCAGAAACGATTTTTCAGACGAAAACAGTCGGATCGACCGTAAATATTGAGTGTGACATGATCGGCAAATACTTATACCGCTTTTTGCACAAAACAGAACAAACGAAAAGCAATCAAACTATCACGGAAGCCTTTTTAAGCGAGAACGGCTTTTAGAAAGGAAGATCGATATGTTTCATCCGATAGAAGAGGCGTTAGAGGCGCTGAAAAAAGGTGAAGTCATCATTGTTGTCGATGATGAAGACAGAGAAAACGAAGGAGATTTCGTAGCGCTGGCTGAGCATGCCACGCCGGAAGTGGTTAATTTTATGGCGACCCATGGGAGAGGCCTGATCTGCACGCCGCTGTCTGAAGACATCGCCGGCCGGCTGGATCTTCACCCGATGGTCGATCATAATACGGACTCACATGAGACCGCGTTTACGGTCAGTATTGACCACAGGCTGACAAAAACGGGCATCAGCGCGCAGGAACGATCCTTTACCATTCAGGCGCTGTTGAACGAAGAATCTGTGTCTGACGATTTTCAGCGTCCGGGCCACATTTTCCCCTTAATCGCAAAAAAAGGAGGCGTCCTGAAGCGGGCCGGCCATACGGAAGCAGCCGTTGACCTTGCAAAAGCCTGCGGATCTCAGGGAGCGGGCGTCATTTGTGAAATTATGAATGAAGACGGCACAATGGCCAGAGTGCCGGAGTTAGCCGAAATCGCCGAACGCCACCAGCTGAAAATGATTACGATAAAAGACTTAATAGAGTACCGTTACAACATTACGACACTTGTGAACAGAGAAGTTGATATTACGCTGCCGACTGACTTCGGCACGTTTAGAGTTTACGGATATACAAACGAGGTTGACGGAAAAGAACATCTCGCCTTTGTCATGGGGGATGTCCCGTTTAACAGCGAACCCGTTCTTGTCAGAGTGCACTCAGAATGCCTGACGGGCGATGTGTTTGCATCCCATCGCTGTGATTGCGGACCTCAGCTTCATGCCGCGCTTGCGCAAATTGCTGAAGAAGGCCGCGGCGTTCTATTGTATTTGCGCCAGGAAGGCAGAGGAATCGGTTTAATCAATAAGCTGAAGGCGTACCGATTGCAGGAACAAGGGTATGACACGGTTGAAGCGAACGAAGCGCTCGGCTTTCTGCCTGATCTGCGCAACTACGGCATCGGCGCCCAGATTCTCCGCGACTTAGGGGTTCAGCATATGAAACTTTTAACCAACAACCCCCGGAAAATCGCCGGCCTCGAAGGATACGGTCTCAGCATTTCAGAACGGGTGCCGCTTCAAATGGAAGCGAGTGAGCATAACAAGCAATATTTACAGACCAAAATGAAAAAACTTGGACATCTGCTTCATTTCTAAAAACAAATCTCACAAAAAAGGATGGATAACATATGAATATCATACAAGGAAACCTAGTAGGAACAGGACTTAAAATCGGAATCGTTGTCGGCAGATTTAATGAATTTATTACGAGCAAGCTGTTAAGCGGAGCGGAAGACACGTTGCTTCGCCACGGTGTAGAATCAAACGACATTGACGTCGCTTGGGTGCCGGGAGCGTTTGAAATCCCGTTTGCGGCAAAGAAAATGGCGGAAACGAAAAAATACGATGCCGTCATTACGCTCGGCACGGTTATCAGAGGAGCGACAACGCATTATGACTATGTCTGCAATGAAGCGGCAAAAGGCATTGCCCAGGCGGGAACGGCGACGGGCGTCCCGGTTATCTTCGGCATTGTGACGACTGAAACCATTGAGCAGGCCATCGAACGAGCCGGAACAAAAGCCGGAAATAAGGGAGCGGATTGCGCAGTATCTGCCATTGAAATGGCAAATTTAAACCGTTCATTTGAATAATTTGTTGAAAAGCGTTTAAAACAGCAGCGAAAATGATATAATGTGAGGAAACGGATCGCCTTTATGTATCCGTTTGATAGGACATGAATGGACATTTTGGATATAGAGGGGTTTTTATGTTAATTCGTTATAAAAAATCGTTTGAAAAGATTGCGATGGGTCTTCTGTCATTTATGCCGAATGAAAAAGATCTCAAGCAGCTTCAGCAGACAATAAAGGACTATGAAACGGATACTGGCCGCCAGCTCTTTCTTTGGAAAGAGGATGAAGATATCGTCGGAGCGATCGGAGTCGAAAAAAAGGACTCAGAAGTTGAAATCCGGCATATCAGCGTGAATCCTTCTCACCGCCATCAAGGGATCGGAAAGCAAATGATGGACGCCTTAAAACGTCTGTTCAAAACGGAGGCACTCGTTCCGAATGAATTAACGCAAAGCTTTTTTGAACGCTGTCAACATCAAAAAGATCAGGATATCTCATATAATAACTGACAAATGCTCCCGGAATCTTCACGGTTTCGGGAGCTGTTTTGATATAGAAAAAGCAGGGCTGACCGTCAGCCTCTGCTTTTTTTTCTTCTCTCAAATTCCCGTTCGCGTTCCTTAATGACATCCGTCCTGTCCCGCAGGCGGTGTTTATGAATAAGAAAGGTATCTGATACGCCGTCTTGCCCCCATGTATAGCCCTTTCGGCGGCATTCGGCAAGACATGCTTCTTTCAGGGCTTCATCTGTAATCGGCAGCATAACACTTCTGTAAGGCAGGCCCGCTTCTATATCGTCTGACAGCGTTTCTATCAGCTCAATCAGCTTCGGATGGCTGAGACCGAGAGAACAGACCGCCTGCTTTTCAGACCGGAGAATACGTAAGCTGTTGGCAATCAGCCGTTTCGCCCCGGCTTCATTTCCCCTGCGCTGGTGATACAGAGCGACGGCAAGCTGAATCAGGCCGACCCAATGAATGCTCCGCTTTTCAGCCGGGCTTTCTTTCCAATATTCCTCTAACAGTTCATGACACTCAAAATAATCTCTTGATGCGTGAAATTCGGCCAAAAAGCCGATATAAGCTTTAGGATACAAGCCGCTTCCTCCTTTTATGCTAAAACCAGTGTACCACAGCGTTATGAAAAGGAAAAAAGAGCGGCTTGGTGTCCGAAGCCTGAGGAACTAGCAGATGTAAGATGCTCCTACGACAACGAGCAAAATAAACAGAACGACAATTAATGCAAAACCCCCGCCGAAACAAGCTCCGCTCATGTGAAATCAGCCTCCCTTTGTTTCAAGTTTACACGGCTATCATATGTGCATCCGCCTTTAAAGGTATAGGCGTATATCTTCTTTTTCAGTATTTTCTAAATAACGGAGGACGTGTATAAAAGTATTGGACGAGAGCATTTCGGTGGATTATACTAAAGGGTAGCCAGTTTTTCCGGCAATGAGAGTGATATTGAAAATGGTGAGATAATGGTAGAATATCAAGTGAAAATTGATACGTTTGAAGGCCCATTGGACCTGCTGCTTCATCTGATTAACCGTCTTGAAATCGACATATACGACATACCCGTGGCAACCATTACTGAACAATATTTATTATATGTACATACAATGCAAGAGCTTGAACTTGATGTCGCCAGTGAATATCTGGTCATGGCAGCGACGCTTCTCAGCATTAAAAGCAGAATGCTGCTTCCGAAACAAGAAGAAGAGCTGTTTGAAGACGAAATGCTTGAAGAAGAAGACCCTCGGGACGAGCTGATTGAAAAGCTGATTGAGTATAGAAAGTATAAAACCGCTGCGAAGGATTTAAAAGAGCGGGAAGAAGAAAGACAAAAGTCATTTACAAAGCCGCCGAGTGATTTAAGTGAGTATGCAAAAGAAATCAAACAGACCGAGCAGAAACTGTCGGTGACCGTTTATGACATGATCGGCGCGTTTCAAAAGGTGCTTCAGCGTAAAAAAATCACGCGGCCGAAAGAAACGACCATTACAAGGCAGGAAATACCGATTGAAGACAGAATGAACGAAATCGTAAAAAGCTTAAAAACGGCGGGGAGAAGAATAAACTTCACGGAGCTTTTTCCTTCTCGGCAAAAGGACCATCTCGTCGTGACGTTTTTAGCAGTCCTGGAGCTGATGAAAAATCAGCAGATTATCATTGAACAGGAAGAAAACTTTTCAGATATATACATTACGGGGAGTGAATCCATTCATGGCGCTTGATATCGTGAATTGGAAAGCAATTGTGGAAGCCCTGCTGTATGCGGCGGGTGATGAAGGGCTGACCAAAAAGCAATTGGTGACGGTGCTTGAAATAGAAGAAGCGGAACTGGCCGGAATCATGGAAGAAGTGGCCGCTCAGTACAAGGAAGATGACAGGGGCATCGAGCTTACCGAATATGCGGATACGTATATGCTTGGAACGAAAAAAGAATTCGTGCCTTATTTGAAAAAACTAATTGAAGTGCCGTCAAAAGGGCTGTCACAGGCTTCTTTGGAAGTGCTGGCGATCGTTTCGTACAAGCAGCCGATCACACGGGCGGAAATTGAAGATATCCGGGGCGTGAAGTCTGAGCGGATTCTGCACAGCCTCGTGTCAAAAGCGCTGCTGTGTGAGGTGGGCCGCGCCGACGGTCCCGGCCGGGCGATTTTATACGGCACGACACCGGTATTTCTTGAACAATTCGGCTTAAAAACATTGGAGGAGCTCCCGCCGCTTCCTGAAAATGCGGAGGAAGACGTTCTCCAGGAGGAAGCCGATTTATTCTTTGAAAACTTCAACCAAACTTTTGAGGATATTAAATAATAATCGTTTTTCATCATACGATAGTAGGGAAAGGCCATTGATGAATGACGCAAATGACGAAGTAAAAGAGAGGAAGGAAACGGACGGAAATGGGAAATTCGATTGTGAGGGCCCATACTGAAGAAACTGGTGAATTTTTAGCCGAGGTTGTCACGATGGTCAGCAGCTATTTAAATCATACAACATTGCCGGAGATGCGGGCTCAAGGAGAGGCGGATGAGGCATACTGCCGCGACGTGCTCAGTGTGCTGAGGAGGATGACCGTCTTTTGCGAAGGCGCCCAGGAAGCCTGCCGCCGGCTCTTAATGCAGGAGCCGTTTCATGAGGTGAGAGCGGAAAAAACGCTGTATAAAGTGTATCATCAGTGCGTGGAAGAATTTTTCATGCCGAAAAAGGATACATGGTACGAAAACAGCCGCGCCGCTTATACAGGCCAAAGCGCGATTGAATTCTACCAGCAAGTGCCGGATTCGCTGCGGAGCCTTCTGCTTTCGCTCAGCAGTGAATTTCTGCGCATGCGGGAAGAATTGGCGCAATATGAAGCATCAGGCTCAAATATGGCATCAGTCAGATAAAAACTCTTCCTTTTGGAAGAGTTTTTTTATGTGAAAGTGATGCAATTGGTATTCATAAGTCATGGACATGCGCATAAACTTGTACAAACCCACAACAAGGACGTGAGCATTCATGCGCTTTCTCAAAAAAGCTGCCGTATTTCTTTTGACTTTTGTTATTCTTTTTTCCATTACAGACGGCAATACGGCACATGCCCAAATACATGTCAGCGCAAAAAGCGCGATTATAATCGACGGAGCATCTGGCCGGGTGTTATTCGCCAAGGATGAACATCATAAGCGGCGGATTGCAAGCATTACGAAAATCATGACGGCGGTGCTGGCGATTGAATCAGGGAAGATGGAAGAGACCGTAACGGTTTCCCCGAATGCCGTAAAAACGGAAGGCTCAGCCATTTATCTTCAGCCGGGACAAAAAGTAAAGCTGAAAGATCTCGTATACGGGCTTATGCTGAGATCGGGAAATGACGCCGCTGCGGCAATAGCGGAATATGTCGGCGGAAGCCTTGACGGTTTTGTATTTATGATGAACAAGAAAGCCGAGCAAATCGGGATGGAAAATACAAAATTTCAAAATCCGCACGGGCTGGACGACCATGAAAATTTATATTCAACGGCGTATGACATGGCGCTTTTGACTAAATACGCGATGAAAATCAAGGAATACCGGACCGTTTCAGGCACAAAAGTGTATAAGGCGGAAACGATGGACCGGGTATGGAAAAATAAAAACAAGCTTCTGACTGGGCTCTACCGTTACAGCACAGGCGGAAAAACGGGTTACACAAAAATCGCGAAACGGACGCTCGTCTCGACGGCCTCAAAAGACGGTACGGATCTCATCGCGGTCACCATAAATGATCCGGATGACTGGGATGACCATATGAATATGTTTGATTATGTCTTTGATCACTATAAAACCTATGTCGTCGCTAAAAAAGGCGGCATTCCGAAGCTGAAAAAGACGTTTTACGGAAAGCGCGCTTTTATTGCCCGGGATGTCAAATATTTGTTAAAAGAGGATGAAATCGACGATGTAAAAATCAGCACAACCTTAATAAAACCGAAAAAAGCCTGGAAAAAGGACGCCTCTCTCATTCCTGATGTCGTCGGCCGGATGACTGTTATGCATGATGGGAAAGTGATCGCCAAGATCCCCGTCTATTATGAAAATGAGCGCCATAAAAAACCGAAAAAGCATTTCATTGAGACGTTTACGAGCCTGTTTATGAGCGCGGCGGGCGGTTCGTCATGGTCAATTTAATCTGGGTATGTCTGACGGTAATCGGACTTGTCTTTGCGATGTTTAACGGTACCTTGCAGGATGTGAATGAAGCCGTTTTTAAAGGAGCGAAAGAAGCGGTTACGATCTCGTTCGGATTAATGAGCGTTCTCGTGTTCTGGCTCGGCCTGATGAAAATAGCCGAGCAGTCCGGTCTTTTGGATATATTCAGCAGAATGTGCCGCCCGTTTATTTCTAAGCTGTTTCCCGATATTCCCCCTGATCATCCGGCGATGGGATACATCTTATCAAATCTCATGGCAAACTTTTTCGGACTGGGAAATGCGGCGACACCGCTCGGCATTAAAGCCATGGAGCAGATGAAAAAGCTGAATGGAGGTAAGTCTGAGGCCAGCCGTTCCATGATTACCTTTTTGGCGGTAAATACTTCGAGTATTACATTGATACCAACAACCGTCATTGCCGTGCGCATGGCTTACTCGGCGAAATCACCGACCGATATCGTCGGGCCGACTATCTTAGCGACTTTAATTTCGGGAATCGGCGCGATTTTCATTGACCGCTACTTCTGGTACCGCCGCAAAAGAAAAGGGAGGTAAGCGAATGGAAATGGTGAATTGGCTGTCTTTAGCCATGATTCCGATTATTATCGCCGGTATATTGATATACGGCACGATCAAAAAAGTGCCGACGTATGAATCATTCGTTGAAGGCGGAAAAGAAGGAATTGAGATTGCGTTTTCCATCATTCCGTATTTGGTCGGGATGCTGGTGGCGATTACCGTATTCCGGGCCTCAGGCGCGCTGGATTTTGTCATGGGGCTGTGCAAGCCTTTCTTTACAGCGATCGGCATTCCCGCAGAAGTCGTGCCGCTTGCTCTGATCCGCCCGATTTCGGGGACGGCGGCGCTCGGCATGACGACAGATCTGATCGCCGTGTACGGGCCTGATTCATTTATCGGCAGACTGGCCTCGGTCATGCAGGGATCGACTGACACGACGCTGTATGTCCTGACGGTGTATTTCGGGGCGGTCGGCATCAAAAAAATGGGGGATGCTTTAAAGGTTGGTCTTCTTGCTGATTTGATCGGGGTGGTTGCATCAATCATCATAGTTACGTTATTATTTGGAAGCGCCTGAAATCAGGCGCTTTTTATATATCAGAATAACTCTCCTTGAAAAAGCTTGTTTGTTCAAGGGGAAAAAAGTAAGATTATACATGAGGTGAACGACATGGAAAGACTGCAAAAAGTTATTGCTCATGCCGGCGTGGCATCACGCAGAAAGGCGGAAGAGCTGATAAAAGAAGGAAAAGTAAAGGTGAATGGAAAAGTAATAACAGAGCTCGGCGTAAAAGTGACCGGTTCTGATCAGATTGAAGTAAACGGATTAAAGGTGGAGCGGGAAGAACCCGTGTACTTTCTGCTTTATAAACCGAGAGGAGTGATCTCAGCAGCTGATGACGACAAAGGGCGGAAAGTGGTGACCGACTTTTTCAAAGAAGTGCCGCAGCGCATTTATCCGATCGGCAGGCTTGATTATGATACGAGCGGACTTTTATTGCTGACAAATGACGGCGAGTTTGCCAACAAACTCATGCATCCGAAATACGAAATTGATAAGACATACGTCGCCAAAGTGAAGGGGATTCCTTCCAAGGAACTTCTGAGAAAGCTTGAGCGCGGCATTCAGCTTGAAGAAGGCAAGACGGCGCCGGCCAGAGCGAAAATGCTTTCCCTGGACAAAAGAAAGCAGACGAGCATCATTCAGCTGACGATTCATGAAGGCCGGAACAGACAGGTCCGCCGCATGTTCGAGGCGATCGGTCATGACGTGCTGAAACTAAAACGTGAAGAATACGCATTTTTAGATTTAAGAGGCCTGCGCACAGGAGACGCAAGAGAATTGTCGCCGCATGAGGTGAAAAGGCTGCGGGCTTTAGCTGAACACGGTAAAAACGCTTTCTAATTTTCACATAACCTTCAAAAATTACAAAACGTGTTGATGATATAATTGAATGGATTTGCAGGCAGGGGAGGGGAGCAGTGTACAATGAACAAAAAACGGCGGCGTTTATTCATTCGGACCGGCATCCTTCTCATCTTACTCTGCGCGCTCGGATATACCATCTATAATGCCGTATACACAAACGGAGAGCGTATATCTGAGGGGTCCAAAGCCCCGAATTTCGCGCTGAAAGATACAGAGGGCAGACTCATAGAACTGAGTCAGTTAAAAGGAAAAGGTGTTTTTCTGAATTTCTGGGGAACGTGGTGCGAGCCGTGCAAGCAGGAATTTCCCTACATGGAGAATCAATACAAGCATTTTAAAGACCTCGGTGTCGAGGTGGTTGCGGTAAATGTCGGCGAATCAAAAATTGCAGTACATAATTTTATGAAAACATACGGCGTCAATTTCCCGGTTGCGCTCGATACTGACCGGCAAGTGCTGGACGCGTACGGCGTATCACCTATTCCGACGACATTTTTGATCAATCCCGACGGAAACGTCGTGAAAGTGGTGACCGGCACGATGACAGAACGCATGGTTCATGACTATATGAATTTAATTAAGCCGGAGGCGTCTTCATGAAAAAGGTCAAATGTGAATGCGGGCACGTGAATCCAGCCGGGACGGTTTTGTGCGAGTCGTGCGGGAAGCCGCTTGATGATCAAAAATCGCCGCTTGCGGATATGCGGTACGACGGCAGCGCAAGGCGTTCGCAAACATATAACAAAACAATCGTAGATAAGGTATGGAACTTCTTTTCTTCCGTAAAAGTCGGAATATGGCTGATCGTCATTACTCTGGCGGCGTCTGCTTTCGGCACGGTTTTTCCGCAGGAAGCTTATCTGCCGCCGGGCGCCCAGCCGGATACATATTATGAACAGCAGTACGGCATAATCGGTCAACTGTATTATCTGCTGGGATTTCATCACCTGTACGGCTCATGGTGGTATATGCTCCTGATCGCATCCATTGGCATATCACTGGTCATCTGCAGCCTGGATCGGGTGATTCCTTTGTACAGGGCACTGAAAAATCAAGGAGTTCGGCGGAATCCGGTCTTCTTGAAGAGGCAGCGTCTATACAGCCGGACAGAAACCGAGCTGAGCGGGGATGCGGCTGATAGCCTCAGAACACGATTGAAAAAAAAGCATTATAGAGTGCGAGAACAAGAGGGAAGCATTCTGGCGGAAAAAGGCCGTTTTTCAAGGTGGGGGCCCTACGTCAATCACATCGGCCTGATCATTTTTCTGATCGGAGCCATGCTGAGATTTGTACCCGGTATGTATGTCGATGAAACGCTCTGGGTCCGTGAAGGCGAAACCGCCCAGATCCCCGGCACTGACGGCAAGTATTACTTAAAAAACAACCGGTTCACGATGCAGACATATAACAAAGGCACTGAGAAAAAAGTATTCGCCGACGCCATTGACAGAGCCGGAAACGGCAAAGTCGCCAAATCCTTCACAACGGACGCGGTTTTGTACAAGAGGGAAGGCGACATTGTATTCGGTGAAAAGCCGAAGCTTAAAAGAGTCAAAGAAAACAATATCCGCGTCAATGAACCGCTGCGCTTTGACTCCTATTCTGTGTATCAGGTGGACTATAAAGAAAACCAGCTCGATCAGATGGTATTTCAGCTGATCGACCAAAAAACAAAACAGTCATTCGGCAAACTGAAGATCAATCTTCTTGATCCCGACACGGACTATGATCTTGGTAACGGTTACAAAGTGCAGATCGCCAGTTATCTTCCTGATTTTTATTTTAACAAGGACGGAGAACCGAGCACGAAAACGAAGGTTCCTAACAATCCGGCTTTTGTCTTTAAAATCACGGCTCCTGACAAGCCGAAAGGGGAGAAAAGTTTTGTTGCGATTCAGCAGACTGTTGAAGGTTCCGAAAGTAACAAGTACAAATTAAAATTCGACCATGTGGAAACGAAAAACATTACAGGACTCACCGTCAGAAAAGACTTAACCTTATGGGTGCTTGCCGTCGGCGGCGCGATCTTTATGATCGGCGTCATTCAAGGAATGTACTGGCAGCACAGAAGGATCTGGATCAAAACAGGTGATCATGAAGTGCTTGTGGCGGGACATACGAACAAAAACTGGTTCGGTCTGAAAAAGGATATCGAATTTGTTCTTAGCGGGACCGGGATTCAAGAGCCGGCCGATCAAAAAGAATTGGCCAAAAATCAGGCCTAGTGAAAAAGGAGTGGTGTCATGGCGGAGCTGAGCGCAAATTTTCTTTATGCTGCCTTTTTGATTTATTTAATTGCCGTCCCGGTTTTCGGCGGCGCCATCCGGGGAACAAAAGGTGCTAAGGACGGTAAGGGCCGCTGGTCGGCTATCGGAATCACGTTAACCATTTTCGGATTTCTTTGTCATCTCGGCTACTTCATTGCGAGATGGTCAGCAAGCGGACATGCGCCTGTCAGCAATATGTTTGAATTTACGACGTCATTCGGCATGATGCTTGTTCTCGCTTTTATTATTATTTACTTTATTTACAGACTGCCTTCATTAGGCATGTTCACATTGTCTATCGCGCTTTTGCTTATCGCATATGCAAGCATGTTTCCGACAGACATCACGCCGCTTATTCCGTCACTGCAGAGCAATTGGCTGTACATTCACGTCACAACGGCGGCTCTCGGGCAGGCGATTCTTGCGATCAGTTTTGTAGCCGGCGTCATTTTCCTGTTAAAGCATGTCGACCAATCCAGACCGGGCAAAAAAACGTTCTGGCTTGAAGTCATTATGTTTATACTCGTGACGACCGTGGCATTTATCGCCGTCACGTCGGCATTCCGGCTGGCGGACTACAAAGCTGAATTTAATTGGGTGGATAAAAAAGAGGCCAAAAGCGTCATGATATATGATATGCCTGCGCTTGTCGGCCCGCATGACGGAGAACTGCTTACGGAAGGCGCAATGAAGCCGCTTATTGAGCTTCCGGCCATTTTTTCAGGCAGAAAGGTCAATACGGTGATCTGGTCGTTTGGCGCAGGTCTCGTTTTATACGGTGCGCTCAGGCTGATATTCAGAAAGAGAATCAGCGCTCTTATCAGCCCGCTCGTCAAAAATGTGAATCTGGACTTGGTCGATGAAGTCGGCTACCGCGCTGTTTCTATCGGTTTTCCGGTATTCACACTCGGCGCGCTTGTGTTTGCGATGATTTGGGCGCAGCTTGCATGGACGCGTTTTTGGGGCTGGGACCCGAAGGAAGTATGGGCGCTGATCACCTTTTTATTTTACGCAGCGTATTTGCACTTGCGGCTGTCAAGAGGCTGGCATGGCGAAAAGTCCGCGTGGCTTGCCGTCATCGGCTTCGCCATTATTATGTTTAACTTAATTTTTGTGAATCTCGTGCTTGCCGGACTTCATTCGTACGCATAGATGCAAAAAGCCGATACAGTTCTCAAGCTGCCGCACAGTTTGTTAAAATGAAAGTAACAGAAGGAAAGCAGGGGGAAAACGATGGATCAAACAAATGAAACTAAAATATTAGTAGTAGATGATGAAGCCAGAATTCGACGCCTTTTAAGAATGTACCTTGAACGGGAAAACTATGTGATTGAAGAAGCGGAAAACGGCGACGAGGCCATTAAAATGGGGCTGGCATCAGATTATGATCTGGTGCTCTTGGATTTAATGATGCCGGGAACGGACGGAATAGAAGTATGCCGGCAGCTCAGAGAAAAAAAAGCGACGCCGATTATCATGCTGACGGCAAAAGGGGAAGAAGCCAACCGCGTCCAGGGGTTTGAAGCGGGTACGGACGATTATATCGTCAAGCCTTTCAGCCCGAGAGAAGTGGTGCTTCGGGTAAAGGCGCTTTTAAGAAGGGCTTCCCAAACATCTTATCTGACAGCCAATACCCCGACAAAAAATGTGCTCGTCTTTTCGCATCTATCTATTGATCACGATGCTCACAGGGTGACTGCGGACGGCACAGAGGTGAGCCTGACGCCGAAGGAATATGAACTGCTGTACTTCCTGGCGAAAACACCGGACAAAGTGTACGACAGGGAAAAGCTTTTAAAAGAAGTGTGGCAGTATGAATTTTTCGGAGACCTCAGAACGGTGGACACCCATGTCAAACGGCTCCGTGAAAAATTAAATAAAGTGTCCCCGGGAGCGGCGAAAAAAATCGTCACCGTATGGGGAGTTGGATACAAATTTGAGGTAGGCGCTGAATGAAGTTTTGGAAAAGCGTAGTAGGAAAGCTTTGGTTTACCATTCTTTCACTCGTGTTAATTGTTTTATTTATTTTAACGGTGCTGCTTCTGGAATTTATAGAAAATTACCACGTTGAAGAAGCGGAAAAAGATTTAACGCAGCTTGCCGATAAAATTGCGGTCATAATAGAAAATCATGAAGACCAGCCGCTTGCCAGATCCATCACGTGGGAACTGGCGGACAATTTAACGAGCATCGCGATCATTCAGGATGATAAGCATGTCTGGTATTCGCCCAATGACGATAATCATTTATCCTCTATTACATTAGAGCAGATCAAACATGACCGGGATCTGCACAAGGCGCTGACAGACCGCAAAAAAGTAAGTAAACGCGCGGTCCCCAACAATGCCGGTTCGGATAACGAACGGCTGATCGTCGGAGTGCCGTATGAAAAAGACGGCAAAAAAGGCATGGTCTTTTTATCCCAATCGCTGCTTGCCGTCAAAGATACGACGAAACATACAACACGCTATATTTTTCTTGCGGCGGGCATTGCCATCGTCCTGACAACGTTTTTCGCGTTCTTTTTATCCAGCAGGGTGACATATCCCCTTCGGAAAATGCGGGAAGGCGCCCAAGACTTGGCGAAAGGAAAGTTTGATACAAAAATTCCGATTCTGACCCAAGATGAAATCGGGGAACTGGCTATTGCCTTTAATCAGATGGGACGGCAGCTCAATTTCCATATTAACGCGCTGAATCAGGAAAAAGAACAGCTGTCCAATATTTTAAGCAGTATGGCAGACGGTGTCATTACCATTAATATCGACGGCACCATTTTGGTGACCAACCCGCCGGCCGAACGTTTTCTGCAGGCATGGTATTATGAGCAGAACATGAACATTAAAGAAGGAGACAACCTTCCCCCTGAAGCAAAAGAGCTATTTCAAAATGCAGTGAACACGGAAAAAGAGCAAATGATTGAAATGACGCTTCAAGGAAGGTCATGGGTTTTATTGATGTCGCCTCTTTATGCGGAATCACACGTCCGCGGCGCCGTGGCCGTGCTCCGTGATATGACCGAAGAGCGCAGGCTGGATAAATTGCGTGAAGACTTCATTGCCAATGTCAGTCATGAGCTCAGAACCCCGATTTCTATGCTGCAGGGATACAGCGAAGCAATAGTGGACGACATTGCAAGCACAGAAGAGGAGAAAAAAGAAATCGCGCAGATCATTTATGATGAATCTCTTCGCATGGGCCGGCTCGTCAATGATTTGCTGGATTTGGCCAGAATGGAATCCGGACATACGGGCCTGCACTATGAAACGGTAAACCTGCATGAATTTCTGGAGAAGATCTCCCGCAAATTTTCCGGGGTAGCGAAGGAAAAAGGCGTTTCGCTCACAGAAGACATCTCGGTGTCTCAGCCGGAGTGTGTCTTTGACGAAGATAAAATGGAACAGGTGTTTACCAACCTTATAGATAATGCGCTGCGCCACACGGAGTCAGGCGGAAGCGTTCATATCGCGGCTCAGACCGTAAAAGACGGACTGAAAATCGATATCAAAGATTCCGGCTCGGGAATACCGGAAGAGGACCTGCCTTTTATTTTTGAACGTTTTTATAAAGCGGACAAAGCAAGAACAAGAGGCAGGGCGGGAACCGGACTCGGACTCGCCATCGTAAAAAATATCGTGGAAGCCCACGGCGGTTCAATTGCGGTTCACAGCAGCATCGACAAAGGGACGACGTTTACATTTTATATTCCGACAAAAGTGCAGGATGACGTCTGAAATTGACGAACAATCTTGTTCCATACGAAACACCCGCATGTTCTGCGGGTGTTTTTTATTTGTTTCTCCTTTAAAAATTTAAGAATATGTTAATATAAATTCCCTTCCAAATTCCAGTTTCTCGTAATATAGTTGTAATGTAACTTTTCAACGCATTTTTACGACAAAAAAGTGAACGGAGGGGTTTCCCATGGAAGAAACCTTTCAGATATTATATGATGCATACCATCAAGATTTATATCAATTTTTATTTTATATGGTAAAAGATAAGTCGCAGGCTGAAGATTTGGCGCAGGAAGTGTATATCCGCGTCTTGAATTCCTATCATACATTTGAAGGAAGAAGCAGTGAAAAAACATGGCTGTTGTCCATCGCACGCCATGTGGCGATTGACTGGTTCCGCAAGCAGCAGACGATCAGACAGCGTATTATGGGTACGTTTGATTGGGATACACAAGATGTCAGAGATCAGCATTTGCTTCCGGACGAACTCGCCGTACAGCATGAAAACGTCCGGGAAATTTATACCGCGCTTGATCATTGCACCATTGATCAAAGAGCTGTTATTATCTTGAGATTTATTCAGGGATATTCCATTCAGGAAACAGCCGCCGCTCTCCGCTTCTCGGAAAGCAAAGTCAAAACGACCCAACACAGAGGGCTCAAAATACTTCGGAAACAGATGGAGCTTTTGAGGGAGGAGCTAATGGATGATGAAGTCATATTGGAACGAAGAAAGAGTAGAGGAGTTGTTAAGACAACTTCCGGCGGTTAGAGATCATCGTTCACCCGAGGCCATTTACCGGAATATTGAAACAGGTAAACCGTACAGGAAAAAGCCGGCCCGAAGCTGGATCGGCCCCGCCGCAGCCGGCGTCTGCGCATTGTGCATCGCTCTGATTATATCTCCTCACCTGATGACAAACAAATCTTCCGGTGATCTGACCGCTGACAGCCGCCAGACTGAAAAAGCCAGTCAGTCAGCTTCTGTTAAGCCGCCGGATCAGAAGACGTTCGTCGTCTCAAACCAAAACAAAAACAATTACATTACTTTGGCATTTGCCGATTCAGAAACATCCGCCGTCATTCCGGTCAGTTTTGAAAAAAAGAAGCCGGATGAATCGGTTTCAGAGGCTTTATCCGAAGCGGAAAACCTAGAAGTGCCCGAATCCTTCCTGTCTGTGCCGAACCTTTTGGACGGTGTGCAGGTAACGTCGGATAAGAAGGATTTGCTTGTGCAGGTAAACGGACGGCTTTCTATCGAATCAGTTGCCGATGCTGACTTATTGAAAAAGATGCTGAAAGAGACTTTGACATGGAGTCCTTACGAGCGGATTAAATTGAAAAAGGTTCAAAACGGAGCCGGACAGGATTTTTATAAATCTTACGGCATTTCCGCTGAGATGTCCGTACATAAACAGACAAACCGGGCGTATTTTTCTTACAGAGACAGTCTGGGACAAGAGTATCTCATCCCGTCTGAACAAACCTATTATTCAGTATATCAGGCTATTGACGGGATGAAGACAACAGACGGAGGCTCACAGACCGCGAGCATTATAGAAGCAGATGCGATTGCATCGGTATCGGAAAGGGAAGACGGTGAGCAGCTGCGGATTCAATTGTCCGAAAAACATAAGGTTGAAGATTCGCTGGAAGGGATTTTAATGATCGAAGGGCTTCTGTTAACTGCGAAGGAATTCGGTTATTCTGAGGTGCTGTTCACACATGCGCATACAAAGAAAATCGGTAATTATGATGTGACAAAACCTATCGCTGTGCCTGCCGCGCCTAATCCGCTTCCAAGCCATTAAACGTAAAAAAACCCAAAACATATGAATGTTTTGGGTTTTTTGTTGGTTACGGAAGGTCAATCAGTTTAACGGAAACAATATCCTGAATTGAAGTCAGCTCATTGACGACTTTATCATCTAAATGTTTATCAAAAGAAAGCATCATAATGGCTTCTCCGCCTTTTTCTTTACGGCCTACCTGCATGGTAGCGATATTGATATCGTTATCGCCGAGGATGCGTCCGACGCGTCCGATTACACCAGTCGTATCCTGGTGCTGGATATAAACGAGGTGGCCGGCAGGATTTAAGTCAATATTAAAGCCGTTCAGTTCAACGATTCGTTCACCGAAGTGAGGGATATACGTAGCCGTTAACGTAAATGTGCTCCGGTCTCCGGTCACTTTTACGCTGATGCAGTTATCATATCCTGATTCATTGGAGGAAATCTTCTCGCTGAAGCTGATTCCGCGTTCTTTTGCTACACCGCCGGCGTTCACTTCATTGACCGTTGAGTCTACACGCGGTTTTAAGAAACCGGACAGCAGGCTTTTTGTAATAAATGATGTTTCAAGTTTGGCGATGGTGCCTTCATATTGAATCGCAACATCTTTGACGGGTTCCTTCATACATTGTGACACGAGACTTCCGATTTTATCGGCAATTTGGTGATAAGGCTGGATTTTTTTGAATTCATCTTTCGTCATCGCAGGCAGGTTGATCGCTGACATGACAGGCAGACCTTTTGCAAACTGCAGCACTTCTTCAGAAACCTGTGCCGCGACATTCAGCTGTGCTTCTTTCGTTGAAGCGCCTAAGTGAGGTGTGGCGATCACCAACGGATGGTCGGGAAGTTTTGATTCAACAGGCGGTTCCACTTCAAACACGTCAAGGGCAGCGCCTGCGACATGGCCGCTTTCCAGCGCTTCCAAAAGCGCTGCTTCATCAATAATGCCGCCTCTTGCGCAGTTGATAAGACGGACGCCTTTTTTTGTTTTGGCAATGGTTTCTCTGTTAAGCAGTCCTTTTGTTTCCTTTGTTAAAGGCGTGTGGACGGTAATGATATCCGCGCTTTCAAGCACTTCTTCGAATGTCCGGCTGTTTACGCCGATTTTGCCGGCTCTCTCTTCGGTTAAGAAAGGATCGAATACATGAACCGTCATACCGAACGCTCTGGCGCGCTGGGCAATCTCGCTTCCGATCCGGCCCAGACCGACAATGCCTAAAGTCTTTCCGTAGAGCTCCGCCCCGACAAAAGCCGTCCGGTTCCATTCTCTTGATTTTACTGAGATATTGGCTTGCGGAATGTGTCTCATTAATGAAGAAATCATCGCGAATGTATGCTCTGCAGTTGAAATGGTGTTTCCATTCGGCGCGTTTATCACGATAACTCCATGTTTTGTGGCCTCATCGATGTCGATGTTGTCTACGCCGACACCGGCTCTGCCGACGATTTTTAAAGAAGTCATTTTTTTAAACAAATCTTCGGTTACTTTCGTGGCACTGCGGACTAACAGGGCATCAAAGGTATGTAATTCATCTTCTGCATCCGCGACGTTTTTTTGAACAATTTCTATAAAGTCTGATTCCATCAGCGGCTTTAAGCCGTCATTGCTCATCTTATCTGAGACCAAAACTCGAAACATTGTTAGATTTCCTCCTAGTTTAGCTGACTAAATATCTGATAATTTATCATATTCTCAATAGAGTGTCAATGTGTATTGACGCAGTAAAGGAGAAAAGGAAACCGCGGAATCAGCTGAAAATGGGGCTTCCCCAATATTTTATTTAAATTTGAGCAGTTCTCTATACAATTGCAATTTGATCATATATAATGTGAATAAATTCATAAGATCAATCTTCGGGGCAGGGTGAAATTCCCTACCGGCGGTGATGAGCATCATGCTCTAAGCCCGCGAGCTGCTTCGGCGGCAGGATCCGGTGAGATTCCGGAGCCGACAGTATAGTCTGGATGGGAGAAGATGGAGGTTCAGCAGACGTTTTGATGCTTATATCAAACGTTTCTTTGCCAAGCCTTAGTAAGCTCCCGCTTTTTAACAAAAGCGGTTTTTTTATTGGGGCGCAAAAGAACCTTTCCTCTTTTCGAGAGATTTGATCGAAAAGGAGAGAGCATTGTGAAAGTAAAAAAATTAGTTGTCATCAGTATGCTTAGCAGTATTGCTTTTGTGCTTATGCTGTTAAATTTCCCGTTTCCGGGTCTGCCGGATTACTTGAAAATTGATTTCAGTGACGTTCCTGCAATTATCGCCATTTTGGTTTACGGGCCTGCGGCGGGGATTGCGGTTGAAGCGATTAAAAATATTCTGCAGTATATCATTCAAGGAAGCATGGCCGGCGTGCCTGTCGGGCAGGCAGCCAATTTTATCGCGGGAACGCTGTTTATTCTGCCGACAGCGTTTATGTTTAAAAAGCTCAATTCTGCAAAAGGTCTTGCGGTGAGCCTTCTGGCCGGAACCGCGGCGATGACCGTGCTGATGAGTATTTTGAACTATATTCTTATCCTGCCCGCGTATACTTGGTTTTTACATTCACCGGCACTGTCAAACAGCCAGTTAAAAACAGCGGTTGTCGCAGGAATTCTGCCGTTTAACATTGTAAAAGGCATTATCATCACCATCGTCTTTACGTTCATCTTTACGAAGCTGAAACCTTGGATTGAACAAAAACGCAGCATCCAAACACAATAAAGACTGAAAGCGTCCGCTCTGTGAAAACAGCCGGACGCTTTTTTGTTTGTGCTGATCGCAAAAAATAAGACTCCGGCCGATAACAGCCGGAGTCTTATTCAGGACGAAAAAGCTCCTCTCACGGGGAGGGCTTTTTTATTCGTATTTCAGCGGGTCGCCTTCGAACGGTTCATCCGCAACTTTGATTGAATCAGTAGGGCATCCTTCAAATGCGTCAATCATATCTTCTTCCAGAACTTCCGGAACTTCGACGACGCCTTTATTTTCGTCAAGCGTAACGAACGCAATGCCTTCATCATCATAATCATAAATGTCTGGTGCCGCAGCTCCGCAGGCGCCGCATGCAATACACGTATCTTTATCTACGATTGTGTACTTTGCCATGAATAAAACCTCCCAGATTGTTCGTGTTGGAACAAATGGTTTACCTTATATATTTTTAAATATAACACCTATTCCTCTTACTTATTGTAATGATGTTAGTGTCAAATTTCAACAGAAAAATGATTGAGAATGCTTATCACATAAGGGATTCTCTTTAGCACTTCCCCCTAAAAGATGACTTTAAACGTCAAATTTATATGAAAATCTGTTAAAATAAAAAGAACCAAAAAACGAAACTTGTCACAGAAGAAATGTAGGTGTGTTTAGATTGGCGATAAACTACTTTGATACCGTGGTTCTCGACTGTCTGGACAAAATAGACGGCGAACGGACTCCGAGTGCTGTGTTTCATTTATTAAAAGGAAAAAAGTCGTCTCAAACCATTCAGGATGCCGGCTTATTTCAGATCGCTAAATATTTCGGCATGGCTTCACATTGTGAACGCGGCGATATTGCGGCTTCTTTGCATAAACTCACCGAGAACTCATACATTACAGCCGGAAAAGAAGAGGGAACGTGGAAAGTGACTGCGCGCGGCGTTCAAAGGCTTGAACGGGCGTTTGCCGAGCGGCCTTGGCCGAAGCACTGCCACGGCGCGAATTATCAAACGCCTGCTGGCACCCTGTGGAGGCGGCTTTCCCTGCTCATTCAAGTCCTGTCAAACAAAGAGCATCAATGCAGTCAATATATCCCGGTTACCAACGATGTACAGACGCTGAGATGGGTCAAACGGTTCATGCGGAAAAACAGAGATGCTAAAGAGCTTTCCGTCCAAATGCATGACGCGCTGTTTCAGCTTCTGCAAGGCGTAAGTGAACGGCAGGCGCTTATTTTTGTCTATTCTTTAACTTCATTCAACAGAATCGGCAAAACGAATAAGCAGCTCGCTCTCCAGCTGAACGAAGATGAATGGTATGTGTCCGTCCAGTTTTGGGGAGCGGTACATTATGTTATTCAATCGCTTCCGCAATGTGCATATCCCGCTCTGCGCGAGCTGCTGTCCGATCTGCAGGCGGAAAGCGCGCTGACACAGTCTGCCAGAAAAACCTTTGAGCTGTTGGAAAAAGGGTTTCCGATTGAACGGATCGCCGCGGTCAGAAATTTAAAAACCGCCACAATCGAAGATCATATCGTAGAAATATCATTGCACCAGCCTGCATTTTTTATAGAACAGTATCTTTCTGAAGAGGAACAGCGTATGATAACGGCATTTGCAAAACAGCATCAAACGAATAAAATTAAACGGATTCGCGAAGGAATGCAGATGCGCTTCAGCTATTTTCAGATCAGGCTGGCGCTGGCAAAGACGGTGAATCAGCATGACTGAGCTGCATAAAGCTTTATCCAGGTATTTTGGTTTGCATTCCTTTAAAAAAGGGCAGGAAGAGATTATGACTAGCGTGCTCCAAAAAAAAGATACGATCGCCATGCTTCCGACCGGCGGGGGAAAATCATTATGCTATCAGCTCCCGGGTTACATGATGGACGGGCTGGTGCTGATTATTTCACCGCTTCTTTCATTAATGGAAGATCAGGTGCAGCAGCTGAAAGCGAAAGGAGAAAAGCGGGTTGCGGCATTAAACAGCATGCTGAATTCCGCAGAGCGGCATTTTATCCTCAGCAACATCAGCCGGTATAAATTTCTCTATATGTCTCCTGAAGCCCTTTCTTCACCTTATGTGCTGAACCGTTTGAAAAATGTCCCGGTCAGTTTATTTGTTATTGATGAGGCTCATTGCATATCAGAATGGGGACATGATTTCAGGCCTGATTATTCGAAGCTCGGGCCTTTCAGGCAGGCACTCGGAAAGCCGCCTGTATTGGCGCTGACCGCAACAGCGACAAAAGAAACGCTCAGAGACGTGACGGATGTGCTCGGCCTTGAGCATGCGGTGCGTCATCTTTATTCAGTCAACCGGCCGAATATTCTCCTGGCGGCAGAACATTTGGCGGATAATGCCGAGAAAATAAGCAGGCTCACGGAGCTTGCCGAAAAGCTTGAAGGTCCGGGTATCATATATTGTCCGACCAGAAAATGGGCGGAAGAGCTTGCGGCTGAGCTGAATGAAAAAACGGGAAAGCGGACGGATTATTATCACGGCGGAATGGATACAGGGGACAGAATCTTGATCCAGCAGCAATTTATCCATAACCAGCTTGATTGCATCTGCTGTACCAATGCGTTCGGCATGGGTGTGGATAAGTCAGACATCCGCTTTGTCATTCACTTTTATCCTCCCCAAACGGCCGAGGCCTTTATGCAGGAAATCGGCAGAGCGGGGCGCGACGGCAGCCCGAGTGTCAGTATTTTGCTGAGGGCGCCCGGTGATACCGAGCTTCAGCAGCAGATTATTCAGACGGAAAGCCTGTCTGATTATGACCTGGAAGCCATTCTGGCCGTCATACGGGATGCCGGTACGGGTGATGAGCGAAAGCTTCGGGACGTTCTGATCAATAAGGGCGTCCAGGAAACACAGGCGCGAACGGCCGTCCATCTGTATCTGCAAGGAAAAACCACAAAAGAGCAGCTGCAGGAAGAACTGACATACCGCGTGGAAAAGAAGCTGCGTAAAATGAATCGTTTTTCGGCGTTATTAGAGCGGAAAGAATGTATAAGAGAAGCGCTGCTGTCTTATTTTGATGAACCGTATGAGCCTGTAGGTCAAACCGGACAATGCTGCAGCAGCTGCGGACTTGATCTGGCTCCGTACGAGCAAAAAGGAGAACGTAAAAACATGGAACGGTTTGAAGATTGGAAGCTGGAATTAGGCCGGATTTTCGGTTCAGGGTCTGCGGGTGAGTTCAGCTGAGACGGCAAAGCGAATTGATCCGGCAGCTCTCAGACCGGGAGATTGTGATGCAGCTGTATGCCACCCAATTGCTCATATTGGCGGTTTCAGCTGTTATTGGCTTTTTCTTTTTCACCGACATTCACGATTTTTTAAAGCTGTGGCATATACGTGACGATAATATCATATGGTACGGTGTAACTCTTGCCGTACTTGTCATTTTTGCCGATCTTGCGGTGATGAAATGGTGTCCTTCGCATTTATATGATGACGGCGGCATTAATGTATTGCTTTTTAAGAACAGGCCGGTTTTGCACATTTTGTTTTTGACGCTTCTCATTTCGTTCAGCGAAGAGATTTTGTTCAGAGGCGTTCTGCAGACACATATCGGCTTATGGGCCGCCAGCTTCATTTTTACCGTGCTTCATTTCAGATACTTGGCGAAGTGGCTTCTGTTTATGATGGTTGCGGGCATCAGTCTTTTGCTGGGGCTTATCTATGAATGGACCGGCAATTTATTCGTTCCGGTTACAGCGCATTTTATTATTGATGCGGTATTTGCCTGTCAGATCCGTTTTCAATATGTTAGGAGGGGTTTGCATGACGGAAATGTCAAGAGTTGAAAGAAGAAAAGCTCAGCTGCGTGCCGAGCAGCAGGTTGCCGCGGCCGCGGATGAACAAATTGAATATCTTGAAGACAGCCTCCCGACAAGACAATCTGTAAAAGAGGAGCGTAAAAAAAAGGAAGAGCAGGTAAAGGAAAAAACCAAAACAAAAACGCCGCTGTTCACTTTTCTGACCGTCCTGTTCATTATCGTAACAATCGGTGTCTTTTTCGGTCTTCTTTATATGACGAACAGCAGCAGATTTGACCCGAAGGACTATGAAGATGTCTTCATAGACCACAGTGAAAGCGCGCCTGCCGTTATTCCGAAAGGCGCTCAGAAAGAAACGTCAGAAACCGCTCTTTTAGAACAACAGAAAAAAAAGTCTGACGACAAAGATAAGAAAGAAGCGGCTGCATCTGAAAAAACGAAAGAAAAACCAAGTGAAAAAACACCTGAAAAAACGGAAACGCCCTCAGAAAAACAAGTAAAGCCGACAGACACCGATTACGCGGAGACAAAACAGCAGTCTCCGCCGGCTGTCCGTGAAAAAGCGGCTCCGGCTGCCGCGAGTGATCAAGCCGGGACTGTCCCGAAAAAAGTGCGGACCGTACAGCATACTGTACAGCCGAAAGAAACGCTTTACCGCATTTCAATGAAATATTATAAAAGCCGGGCGGGCGAAGAAAAAATCCGCAGCTACAACGGATTAAACGGAAACGACGTGTACACCGGCCAGGTTCTGAACATTCCGCTGTCTGATTAAAATAAATGCATGTTTTCACCGCGTTTTTCATATAGTGTACCAATGAAAACGGACAAGGTGTGAAGCGCATGGATTCTTTATGGAAGCAATTAGACCGATTTGCTGACGGACCGACGAAACAAATGCTTCAGGCGCTGGTGAAACGGAAATTAAAATACGAAAATTATGCCGCACAATGCCGAAGATGGCAGTGGGCGTCCCTCGTTTGTTTTTCCCTGATGTGCATACTGCTGATGTTTAAAAGCTTTAATGCTCCCCAAGCCTCTCCGCAGCTGATTCTGCAGGAAATATTAGGCCATACGGTTTACTTGTGCTGGATTATGGCTTCCGCTTTTGCGTATTGCACTTCTTATTATTTTAAAAAAAAGGAAGAAAAAGCTGAGGGTGAATTTCATAAACTGAGATGTGAAATTATCCAAAAAAGCACGGATTTATGGCCCCAGCCTGAAAAATGGAGGGCGAGAGAATCTGTTTTTCACTTGATGAAACATCGGTATGATATCAATCTTTATTTTGAAAGCAAATAAAATGAGGCGTTTTCCGGAAAGGATAGAAACGTCTTTTTTTGTTTGTCCGTCTAATGTAAGACAATGACAGAATGGAGAGTGCGTTTATGAAGCTTACAGCGGGAATTCTCGGCTCATTGGCGGGAGCGGCTGCGGTTATGGCGGCCGTTATGTACAAAACGGCAAACGGCAGCCATCTGAAAACACATACATTTACGCTTGATAAAATGAAGGGGATGAAGCCGCTCACCATCTTCTTTATATCTGACGTGCACCGCCGTTTAATTGATGAAAAGCTTCTCCGCGAAGCGGCAGGTTATAAGCCGGATGCCGTTTTGCTCGGCGGTGATTTGGCGGAGGGCGGAGTTCCTTACGCCAGAATTGAAGAAAACATCAAACGTCTGACGGCTCTCGCGCCTGTCATGTATGTGTGGGGGAATAACGATTACGAGGTCAGCCAGCAAAAGCTGCTCTCTCTTTTACGGGCATACAAAGTGATCCCGCTGAGAAATGAATCGGTTCAGTTTGCTTATAAAGGGGAAACCGTTACGATCTGCGGGGTGGATGATATCAGGATGATGATGGATGATTACGATTCTGCAATCAGATATACGGATGCTGACAAAGTAAACCTCCTGCTTTGCCATAACCCGGACATCCATGAGCAGATGAGTGAGTCAGACGGGATTGACGCTGTGTTCAGCGGTCATACGCATGGCGGCCAAATCCGTTTCGGCCGGTTCGGGCCGTACGAATTGGGCGGGACGGGAACGGTAAAAAAAGCGCATTACCTGATCAGCAACGGCTACGGGACGACAAAAGTTCCGCTGAGGCTCGGGGCGAAACCGGAGACGCATATGATTACGCTGTGCGGACCGGATGAGCCGTCTTCCTGAAACAAACCCGGCCGCGGTGATAAAAAACGGCATTCTGCTTGTCTTCCCGCTGTACACGGTGTAAACTGATAACAAATTAAGAACCTATGACTCATTTATTCATATACTGTGTTATATGATTTGTGTGCAAGAAGAGGCAGGAGGGAACATTATGCGGCTTGAGCGTCTGAACTATAATAAGATTAAAATCTTTTTAACCCTCGACGATTTGACTGATCGGGGACTGACAAAAGAAGACCTCTGGAAGGACTCGTTTAAAGTCCACCAGTTATTTAAAGATATGATGAATGAAGCAAATACAGAGCTCGGCTTTGAAGCGAATGGTCCGATCGCGGTGGAAGTATATTCTCTTCAGGCACAAGGCATGGTTGTGATTGTAACGAAAAATCATGACGCGGACGCAGAAGATGACGAATATGACGATGATTATATCGAGATGCAGGTCAAACTTGACGAAAGCCCGGATATTATTTATCAGTTCCATTCGTTTGAAGATATCATTCAGCTTGCCGGAAGCCTTCACCGAATCGGGATTACCGGCGGCACCGTCTACCACTATGAGAACCAATACTATGTAAGCCTTGAAGACCTCGGCTCCCGTTCCGCCGAAGGCGTCATCGCGGTGCTGGCTGAATACGGACACCCGGCGACGATTACGATTTACAGGCTCCATGAGTACGGAAAACTCATCATGGACGGCAATGCTGTGGAGACCATCCAGAAACATTTTTCATAAAAAAGATTTGAAACGGCAGCTGTTTTCAGCGGCCGTCTTTTTTTAAGCGAAATAATGGAAAAATCATTGTCTTTCTTCTATGCACGGAGATATTGAAGGTGTATACTAGTCACTGAAAGGGAGCATGAGAGAAACAGAAGATTTTAGGAGGTTAACTCAAATGGCAGCCGATCGATTCACCGGTCATAATGAAGAAGACAAACATGATGTATTAAAATCAACCCAAACCGTAATACATAAAGCTCTGGAAAAATTGGGGTATCCAGAAGAAGTGTATGAACTGCTGAAAGAGCCGCTCAGATTATTAACGGTTAAAATTCCTGTTCGGATGGATGACGGGTCTGTGAAAATATTTACAGGCTATCGTGCGCAGCACAATGATTCCGTAGGTCCGACAAAAGGCGGCATTCGTTTTCACCCGAATGTAACTGAAAAAGAGGTGAAAGCACTTTCCATCTGGATGAGTTTAAAATGCGGAATTATTGATCTTCCTTATGGCGGTGGTAAAGGCGGAATTGTTTGTGATCCGAGAAATATGTCATTCAGAGAGCTTGAAAGGCTGAGCAGGGGATATGTCAGAGCAATCAGTCAGATTGTCGGACCGACTAAAGACGTCCCGGCACCTGACGTATTTACAAACTCACAGATTATGGCTTGGATGATGGATGAATATTCAAGAATTGATGAATTTAACTCACCCGGCTTTATTACGGGAAAACCGCTTGTACTCGGCGGATCCCACGGCAGGGAATCAGCGACGGCAAAAGGCGTCACCATCTGCATAAAAGAAGCGGCCAAGAAAAAAGGTCTCGATATTCAGAACGCGCGCGTCGTTGTACAAGGTTTCGGAAATGCGGGCAGCTACCTGGCCAAGTTTATGCATGACGCCGGCGCGAAAGTTGTCGGAATTTCTGACGCGTACGGAGGCCTTTACGATCCGGACGGTCTTGATATTGATTATCTGCTTGACCGCAGAGACAGCTTCGGAACGGTGACGAAGCTGTTCAATGACACCATTACGAATCAGGAGCTGCTTGAGCTGGACTGTGATATACTTGTCCCGGCGGCGATTGAAAACCAAATTACAGAAGAAAATGCTGACCGCATCAAAGCGAAAATCGTTGTAGAAGCGGCAAACGGACCGACGACACTGGAAGGAACGAAAATCCTGACAGACAAAGGAACGCTGCTGGTTCCCGATGTCCTGGCGAGCGCCGGCGGTGTAACGGTTTCTTATTTCGAATGGGTTCAAAACAACCAAGGCTTCTACTGGAGTGAAGAAGAAGTCGAGGAAAAACTGGAAAATATGATGATAAAATCGTTTAATAATATTTATGAAATGTCCCAAAACCGCCGGATTGACATGAGGCTTGCGGCTTACATGGTCGGCGTGCGGAAAATGGCTGAGGCTTCGCGTTTCAGAGGCTGGATATAAACCAATCGTTTGCATAAACAAAAAAAATCTCCTATGATAATATAGGAGATTTTTTATATGAGTGGAAACTTATGATGGAAATGCCAATCGCAGGAGTTGAAGGACATGACAGAAGAAAAGGCAATTATAATAGGCGGAGGTCCTTGCGGATTATCGGCGGCTATACATCTGAAGCAAATTGGCGTGAACGCGCTTGTGATCGAAAAAGGGAATGTCGTAAACAGCATTTATAACTATCCGACCCACCAAACTTTTTTCAGTTCAAGTGAAAAATTGGAGATCGGCGATGTTGCCTTTATTACGGAAAACAGAAAACCGGTCCGAATACAGGCTCTCTCTTACTACAGAGAGGTCGTCAGAAGAAAAGAGCTGCGCGTAAACGCCTTTGAAACAGTGGAGCGCGTAACGAAACAGGAAGACGGCCGTTTTCTTGTAGAAACATCAAAAGACCGCTACCTCACTCCGTTTTGTATCATTGCGACAGGATATTATGATCATCCGAATTATATGAACATCCCGGGTGAAGGGCTTCCTAAGGTATTTCATTACTTTAAAGAAGGCCATCCTTATTTTGATAAAGATGTTGCTGTGATCGGCGGGAAAAACTCAAGTGTGGACGCGGCTTTGGAACTCGTGAAGTCCGGTGCGCGCGTCACTGTGCTCTACAGAGGACATGAGTACTCCCCGAGCATCAAGCCGTGGATTCTGCCTGAGTTTGAGGCCCTTGTCAGAAACGGCACAATCCGGATGGAATTCGGCGCTTGTCTTGAAGAAGTGACGGAAGATGAAATCATTTTCCGCTCCGGCCGAAATGAGACAGTCCGGCTGAAAAACGATTTCGTATTTGCCATGACGGGATACCATCCCGATCACGGTTTCCTCGAAAAAATCGGTGTGCGGATTGATGCTGAATCAGGCCGGCCGTTTTTCCGGGAAGAAACGATGGAAACAAATGTTGACGGTGTTTTTATCGCCGGAGTCATTGCGGCTGGAAATAACGCCAACGAAATTTTTATCGAGAACGGCCGTTTTCACGGCGGCTTGATTGCAAACGAAATATCAAAACGGCTGGGTAGAGAGAGCATATGATCATTCATATGCTCTTTTTTTAAAAAATTGAAAGATGTAAAAATATGAACAACATGGTACCATAGATATAGGAATATAAAGGAAAGAGGTTGCCTGATGTTTGCAATCATCTCTGCAGGAATTGCTCCCGGCATTGCGCTGTTAAGCTATTTTTATTTAAAAGATCAGTATGACAATGAACCCGTACATATGGTGCTGAGGTCTTTTTTTCTCGGGGTTGTCCTTGTGTTTCCGACCATGTTTATCCAATATGTTCTTGAAAAAGAGCATGTGGGGGGAGGAAGCTTTTTCGTTTCGTTTTTGTCTTCGGGATTTCTGGAAGAATCGGTGAAATGGTTCGTTCTGATGATCAGTGTGTATCCGCATGCTCATTTTGATGAGCATTATGACGGAATCGTTTACGGGGCCAGTGTGTCTTTAGGATTTGCCACGCTTGAAAATATTCTGTATCTATTCGGCCACGGCGTTGAGCATGCTTTCATCAGGGCGCTTCTGCCGGTCTCCTGCCATGCGCTGATCGGAGTGATTATGGGATTTTATCTCGGAAAAGCCCGCTTTTCGCAGAAAAAAGCCCGTGTCAAATGGCTTGTGATTTCGCTGGCCGTGCCTTCATGTCTGCACGGTTCTTACGATTTTATTCTTACCGCCCTCAATCATTGGGTATATTATATGCTGCCGTTTATGCTGTTTTTATGGTGGTTCGGGCTGCGAAAGGCAAAAAAAGCACGCTCCGTCAATATGATCCAAGTGTGAAGAAACCGCGCGTCGCGTGCGGTTTCTTTTTTATGCCTTGACAGGGGATAAGAAGGAAACGTGCATAAAAATAACCTCGTGACAGACAATACGGGTACACTTTAAATTTTGCAGTAGGAGGCTTGAAGAGATGAAGTGCAAAGGAGCCTTTATGGCATGTCTCATTCTATTTTCTTTCGCCGCCGCTTTCTTCGATCATCATGAAACGGTTCATGCGTTTTCAAATCAAGTGATTCAAAGAGGCGCGACGGGTGATGATGTTATAGAATTGCAGGCCCGTCTTCAATATAACGGATTTTATAACGGGAAAATCGATGGAGTTTACGGCTGGACCACATACTGGGCCGTGAGAAATTTTCAGGAGAAATTCGGCATGAAGCCGGTTGACGGCCTCGTCGGCGCGAAAACCAAACAGGTGCTGGTTTCAAAATCAAAATATTACCGTGAATATGTAATGGAGCAGATCCAAAAAGGGAATACGTTCACTCATTATGGCAACGTCCCATTGGAAAACCAAACAAAACCGAGAGCCGGAACGCAGAAGCCGGCGGGAACGAATAAGCCTGCTCAAAAGCCGCAAAACAATACAGGCGGCCAGTCAAATCAAAAGCAAAATACGACAGCGGCCAATATGCCTGGCGGTTTCTCAAACAACGACATCAATCTTTTGGCACAGGCTGTGTACGGAGAAGCGCGCGGTGAGCCGTTTGAAGGGCAGGTTGCCATCGCCGCGGTTATTTTAAACCGTATTAAAAGCCCGTTATTTCCGAATACGGTGGCCGGCGTCATTTTCGAACCGCTCGCGTTTACCGCTGTTGCCGACGGCCAAATATATATGCAGCCGAATGAAAGAGCAAAAGAAGCGGTTCTTGATGCGATCAACGGCTGGGACCCTTCTGAAAACGCGATTTATTATTTCAATCCTGATACGGCGACAAGCAAATGGATTTGGGGACGTCCGCAGATAAAAAGAATCGGAAAACACATTTTCTGTGAGTAAAAGTACGCAAAATGAGGTGTTAACATGATTAGAGGAATCATTATCGTTCTCGGTGTCGCGATCGCCGCAACCGGATATTGGGGATATAAAGAACATCAGGAAAAAGATGCGGTCCTTCTGCATGCGGAAAATAATTATCAGAGGGCTTTTCATGAATTGACGTACCATGTAGATCAGCTTCACGACAAAATCGGGACGACGCTTGCGATGAACAGTAAAAAATCTCTGTCTCCGGCGCTCATTGATGTATGGAGAATTACATCTGAAGCTCATAACAATGTGAGCCAGCTGCCGCTGACTCTCATGCCTTTTAATAAGACGGAGGAGTTTTTATCCAACATAGGAGATTTCAGCTATAAAACATCCGTCCGGGATTTAGATCAAAAACCGCTTGATAAGAAAGAATATACAACACTGAACAGCCTGTACAAACAGGCGGAGAACATTCAAAACCAGCTCCGCAGCGTTCAGCATCTCGTCATGAGCAAAAATTTACGGTGGATGGATGTTGAGATGGCACTCGCCTCTGACAAAAAACAAAGCGATAATACGATCGTCGACAGCTTTAAAACAGTCGAAAAAAATGTAGGCGCTTTTTCTGAAGACAGCATCAGCCCCACATTTACGGGAGCAAATACAGAACGAAAAGGTTTTACGCATCTGAAAGGAAAACAAATTACGGAAAAAGAAGCGGTCAAAATCGCACAACGGTTTGCGCCTGATCATAATTATTCAATTAAAGTGGTCAAAAGCGGCAGGAAGACGAATCGGGACGTATACAGCATCCGCATGAAAGACGCCGACAACAAGTCTTTTATCTATATGGATATTACCCAAAAAGGCGGACATCCGGTCTATTTGATTCAAAAACGGGCCGTGAAGAAACAAAAGATCAGCCTCAATGAAGCATCTAACCGGGCCGTCGCGTTTTTAAAGAAAAATGGATATGAAACAAAAGGCCTCGAAATTGATGAAAGCGCGCAATATAATAACATCGGCGTCTTTTCTTTTATCCCCGTGGAGAAAAATGTCCGCATTTATCCGGAAGCCATCCGAATGAAAGTGGCGCTGGATGATGGTGAAGTCGTCGGTTTTTCCGCGCGTGATTACCTGGCGGCGCACCGCACGAGAACGATTCCGGCTCCCGCTTTGTCAGCTGATGAAGCGAAAGCGAAGCTGAATAAAAATGTTGAAGTGCGGGAGACCCGGCAGGCGCTGATCACGAATGAACTCGGTCAGGAAGTGCTTTGCTACGAAATGCTCGGGACGATCGGAAAAGACACGTATCAAATGTTCATTAATGCGGACGATGGAAAAGAGGAAAAAATAGAAAAGTTAAAAAGTGCAGAACCTATATATAAAGACCTATAAAAATAAAGGAGGAAAGGACTAAAAGTCTTTTCCTTTTTTTCGTTACATGCTTTAATAAAAGCATAAAAAATGAAAGAGTGAAGGCCCATGATAGCTGTCGGAGATTATATTTGGATTGAATACATAGAGAACAATGAGCCCAAAAAAGCGAGGAGCAAAGCAGTAAGCGTTGAAAACGGCGAACTGCACATCTCATATCCCGTCGATCTGGATTCGGGACGGACGGTCTTTTTGCATAAAGGATTGGAAATAACAGCGGAATTTATGGGGAATGGCCAAGTGCCGTATCAATTTAAAAGCATAATCAAAGGAAAGAAAAAAGACCCCATCCCGATGATCGGATTGGACATCCCCCCTCAGGAGGAAATGAAGCGGATTCAAAGACGCCGATACGTCCGTGCAGACGCAGTATTGGATGTATCCGTCAAAATGGAAGCGAAAAAAACCGCTTTCCAAACGGTTTCCTCTAATATCAGCGCCGGCGGAATCGCTGTTGTGATGCCTGAGCATATTTCCGCGGAACCAGGTGAAAAGCTGTATGTCGCATTTTCTCTTCCCGGCAAGGAAAATACGGCGGATATTACGGCCGAGGCTGTTATCCAGCGGATTTTTTATGATGAAAAGGCGGATAAACAAAAAATGACGCTTGAATTTGCAGAAATCGCTCCCGCTTCGCAGCAGCTTTTACTCCAATATTGTATGCGCGCGCAGCTGCAGCAGAGAAGAAACAGTCTGTCGGAATAAACAGCAGCGCACTTTTCCATACTAATCCTAATGGAGGTGCGCGTGTATGAAAACGTTTGAACGTCTGCTGGTCAAATTGGTCTGCATTCAGCTTATCATTTTGGGCGCGGTGCAGTTTTTGCTTCATTATCAGCCTATTGAACCTTATATTTCGAAAGCTGTGAAATATGAGGGAGTTGATAAAATGGAGAAAAAAGAATGGATTGAAACGGTAAAGCGGTAAATCAGCTCAATTTTTTCGCCCCTTTTCCGGCAGTTCATGATACAATCCATAGAGGAGTAAAGAGCAAGGAGAGAGATTATGGACAAGAAATTATCAATTGCGATCGACGGGCCGGCCGCTGCCGGAAAAAGCACCGTTGCTAAAATAGTGGCTGAGAAAAAATCATATGTGTACATTGATACAGGAGCGATGTATCGTGCCATTACATATACGGCGCTCAAGCAGAATGCCGATTTAACCGATGAAGCCGCGCTTACAGAGCTGCTGAAGCATACGGAAATTGAGCTTGTATCCGCTCCGGAAGGACAAATCGTTCTGGTAAACGGAGAAGATGTGACAGAAGAAATCCGAAAAGACGAAGTCAGCAACCAAGTATCAATCGCCGCCAAGCATAAAGGCGTCAGAGAAGAAATGGTCAAAAGACAGCAGCAGCTCGGAGAAAAAGGCGGTGTCGTCATGGACGGCCGTGATATCGGTACTCATGTGCTGCCTGATGCCGAAGTGAAAATTTTTCTGCTCGCGTCCGTAGAGGAAAGAGCGAAGCGCCGATATGAAGAGAATAAGAAAAAAGGCTATGACGTGAATTACGAGACGCTTATTGAAGAAATTGCCAGACGCGACAAACTCGATTCAGAGAGGGAAGTTTCCCCGCTGCGCAAAGCGGAAGACGCGATTGAAATCGATACCACGTCACTAAGCATTGCCGAAGTCGCAGGAAAAATTCTGGAGATCGTTGAACAGAAATCACGTTAAGCCCGGGCGGAGCGCTTTATAATTTTTTTCGAAAGACAAGATGTTATTGCTTGACAAACCAGTCCATTTATTAGAAGTTAATACTAATAAAACTTTTTATTGATCATTCAAAATCTTTTTTGGATGATTCTTTAATACATATTCGGCTGAAAAGCGGACATTCACATGTTCAGCTTTCAAACCGTATTAATTAAGCTGTGTAGGTTTGGACCAAGGAGGTTATTCAAATGACAGAGGAAATGAATCAAATTGATGTTCAAGTGCCAGAGGTTGGAGATGTAGTAAAAGGGATTGTGACAAAGGTAGAGGACAAGCATGTAGATGTCGAAATTGTCAATGTCAAACAGTCCGGAATCATTCCAATCAGTGAATTATCAAGTCTTCATGTAGAGAAAGCATCGGATGTCGTAAAAGTTGACGACGAGCTTGACCTGAAAGTAACAAAAGTGGAAGACGATGCTTTGATTTTATCTAAACGTGCCGTTGATGCTGACCGCGCTTGGGAAGACCTTGAAAAAAAATTCGACACAAAAGAAGTGTTTGAAGCTGAAGTGAAAGATGTGGTGAAAGGCGGTCTCGTCGTTGATATCGGCGTTCGCGGCTTCATTCCCGCATCACTTGTCGAAGCTCATTTCGTCGAGGATTTCACTGACTATAAAGGGAAAACCCTCTCTCTTATCGTCGTTGAACTCGACCGTGATAAAAACCGGGTGATTCTGTCACACCGGGCTGTAGTGGAAAAAGAACAGACAGCCAAAAAGCATGATTTTCTCCAAACGCTTGAGGTTGGAAGCGTGCTTGAAGGAAAAGTGCAGCGTCTGACTGATTTCGGCGCATTTGTCGACATCGGCGGAATTGACGGGCTTGTTCATATTTCGCAGCTGTCTCATTCACACGTCGAAAAACCGTCTGACGTGGTGGAAGAAGGTCAGGACGTAAAAGTGAAAGTACTGTCCGTAGACCGCGATAACGAGCGTATTTCTTTATCTATTAAAGAAACGCTGCCGGGACCTTGGAGCCAGATCGGCGAAAAGGTAAAACAGGGAGATGTGCTTGAAGGAAAAGTGCAGCGCCTTGTAAGCTTCGGCGCCTTCGTTGAAATTCTTCCGGGCGTGGAAGGACTTGTGCACATTTCGCAAATTTCCAATAAACATATCGGAACGCCGCATGAAGTGCTTGAAGAAGGACAGACTGTTAAAGTGAAAGTGCTTGACGTGAACGAAAGCGAAGAGCGCATTTCCTTAAGCATGCGTGAGCTTGAAGAAGCGCCGAAAGCCGATCAGGAGGACTTCCGCCAATACCAGGCGAAAGAAGAGCCGAGCACCGGCTTCCAGCTTGGCGATTTAATCGGAGACAAGCTTAATAAATTAAAATAAATTGGTGATAAAACGTGACACGAGCAGAACGAAAAAGAGAACATATAAATCATGCGCTGTCTACCGGCCAAAACCGGGAAACGGGGCTTGATGATATTACGTTTGTTCATGTCAGCCTACCGAACCTAGCATTGGAAAAAGTGGATATATCAACGAAAATCGGCGGACTCACAAGCAGTTCGCCGATTTTTATCAATGCGATGACAGGCGGCGGCGGACAGCTTACATACGAAATTAACAGATCGCTGGCAAGAGCCGCGCGCAAAGCCGGCATGCCGCTGGCTGTCGGTTCGCAAATGTCAGCTTTAAAAGATCCCTCCGAACGGTGTTCTTACGAGATCGTCAGAAAAGAGAATCCGGACGGGCTGATATTTGCCAATTTAGGCAGCGAGGCGGATGCCGAGCAGGCGAAAAGGGCAGTTGATATGATTCAAGCGGATGCCCTCCAGATTCATTTAAATGTGATTCAGGAGATCGTCATGCCAGAGGGTGACAGAAGCTTTACTGGCGCTCTCGGCCGTATTGAGCGGATTGCGGCGGAAGCGGGAGTTCCCGTTTTTGTCAAAGAGGTCGGCTTCGGAATGAGCAGGGAATCGGCACGTCAGTTATTTGATGCCGGCGCAGCAGCAGTTGATGCCGGCGGATACGGCGGTACAAATTTCTCTAAGATCGAAAATATGCGCAGAGAGAAGGCGCTTCAATTTTTTAATACGTGGGGAATTTCCACTGCCGCAAGCTTAGCGGAAATCCACTCGCTCTCCGCTGATCAATCAATTATCGCATCCGGCGGGCTGCAAAGTGCCCTGGATGTCGCCAAATCGATTGCCCTCGGCGCTTCCAGCGCGGGAATGGCGGGCACTTTCCTGAAAGCTCTCACCTCTAAAGGAGAAGAGGGCCTGTTTGACGAGATGACGGCGCTTTTGCAAGAGCTGAAAATGATTATGACCGCCCTCGGATGCCAATCGGTTTCCCAATTGCAAAAGGCGCCTTTGGTCATAAAAGGTGACACACATCACTGGCTTTCTGAACGGGGAATTGACACATCCCGTTTCAGCAAACGTTAAAAGGCATGCGGACCCGCATGCCTTTTTCTGTTTTTTACGATTTTCTTTTTCGGAATTCCCCGTTTTGCTCAAGGCTTGTCGCTCCTTTATGGTGAATCGAATCATCGCGATCAGATTCCACTCGTCGGGAGGCTTTCAGTTTTTTCTCCTGTCTGTCTTTTCCCATCCTTATCCGCTCCTTTCAGGCATAATTGGTTTAAAAAATGCGTTCCCGCTCCATACTGATCAGAGGAGGAGCGATTATGGAACCGTTTTATTATTACTGGTCAATGTGGTTTTTATGGATACTTGCGACTTTTATTTTTGCCAAAACGAAAAGCCGTTTTTACGTATCAGTCTTTATTTTGACTAATATGATGGCAAGCATACATCAGATTACGGCTTATTTTACGCTGAATGCGGCATATGTCATGTTTTTTACTGCGGCATTTGTTTATGCGGGAAGCCTCGGCATGCATAAACGGCTCCGTAATATTGTGATTCATCTGACGGCGTCTGCGGCGTACGGCTTTATTTTTCTTTTTGCATTATATGATCCTGTTTGGTTTATCATAAAACCTGAATGGGCGGCGGTTATACTGCTTACCGTTATTACGCTTTCCGTTGAGGGGCGGTTCCCTGAGAGGCTTTGTCTTTTTGTTCTCGGCATGTGCCAGGGGGAGCTATTGTATGCTGCGGTCATCCGCAATATTGCGGGTGCGGCAGCCGTCGGTGATTATAAATGGCTTTCAGGCTGTTCGGCGGGAGTGATTCTGCTCGTCGGGCTGACTACATATGAACAGCTTGCGGCGCGCATCAGCCAAAAAAGCAAAAAGCAGGGCAAAGGAGCGACAAAAATGTCTTGAAAACAGACGGAGACTGTTACATGAATGCGAAACATTTTGAAGAATACATTGTGATCTCAGTGAAAACTGATATAATAAATGAGTTAAGCCCTTCTGTTTGAAGGGTTCTTTTCATAGCGAAGATGATTTTTAATAACCGGTTGAACAATTTTTTGTGAAAATGTAAGCGGCTGGATTGAAAGGAAGGGTACTATGGGTAAACCTGTCGTAGCCATTGTCGGAAGACCGAATGTGGGAAAATCCACAATCTTTAACCGGATTGCGGGTGAAAGAATTTCAATAGTAGAAGATACCCCCGGAGTGACGCGGGACCGGATATACAGTTCGGCGGAATGGCTGAATTATGATTTTAACCTGATTGATACGGGCGGAATTGATATCGGAGACGAACCGTTTCTGACACAGATCCGCCAGCAGGCTGAAATCGCCATGGACGAGGCTGATGTGATCATCTTTATGGTGAACGGCCGCGAAGGTGTGACGTCTGCTGATGAAGAAGTGGCAAAAATACTGTACCGGACAAAAAAACCGGTCGTATTAGCCGTTAATAAATTAGATAATACCGAAATGAGAGCGAACATCTATGACTTTTATGCGCTCGGCTTTGGAGAACCGTATCCGATTTCGGGCACACACGGTTTAGGATTGGGAGATTTGCTCGATGCTTGTGCCGAGCATTTTAAAAACATTCCGGAGACGAAGTACAGTGATGATGTCGTTCAATTCTGCCTGATCGGCCGCCCGAATGTCGGAAAATCATCCCTTGTCAATGCGATGCTCGGCGAAGAGCGGGTTATCGTGAGCAACGTAGCCGGAACGACTAGAGACGCAGTGGATACGGCGTTCACCTACAATCAGCAGGAATTTGTAATCGTTGACACGGCGGGAATGAGAAAAAAGGGTAAAGTATATGAAACAACAGAAAAATACAGTGTGCTTCGGGCGTTAAAAGCCATTGACCGCTCAGACGTCGTCGGCGTTGTGCTGAATGCAGAAGAAGGCATCCTTGAGCAGGACAAGCGGATCGCCGGATACGCCCATGAAGCCGGGAAAGCCGTCGTCATTATCGTAAACAAATGGGATGCCGTTGATAAAGACGAGCGCACGATGAAAGAATTTGAACAAAATATTCGGGAACATTTCCAATTTCTTGATTATGCGCCGGTGCTGTTTATGTCGGCACTGACGACAAAGCGGATTCATACACTCATGCCTGCGATTATTAAAGCGAGTGAAAACCACTCTCTCCGCGTGCAGACAAATGTCTTAAATGATGTCATCATGGATGCGGTCGCCATGAATCCGACTCCGACGCACAACGGCTCCCGTCTGAAAATTTATTATGCGACTCAAGTCGCTGTTAAGCCGCCGAGCTTCGTTGTTTTTGTCAACGATCCGGAACTGATGCATTTTTCTTATGAACGCTTTTTAGAAAACCGAATCCGGGACGCTTTCGGATTTGAAGGTACGCCAATTAAAATATTTGCAAGAGCAAGAAAATAAAAAGGTGTGATACAGAGATGAAAAAAGTGGCAATGCTTGGAGCGGGAAGCTGGGGCACTGCACTTTCTTTAGTGCTGGCTGATAACGGACATCAAGTTATGATGTGGGGACACCGTGCCGAATTGATCGATCAAATCAACGAACTGCATGAAAACAAAGATTACCTGCCGGGGGTGGAGCTATCAAGTTCTATCATCGGGACAGCTGATTTAAGCGAGGCTTTAAAAGGAGCGGACTTCATCATTGTGGCAGTCCCGACAAAAGCCATTCGGGAAGTGTTGAAAAAGGCTCTGCCGTACATCCCGAAACAATCGATTTTTGTTCATGTCAGCAAGGGAATCGAGCCGGATTCGCTTCTCCGTATTTCAGAATTAATGGAAGAGGAGCTGCCTGAGGAGTACAGAAAAGACATCGTCGTGCTTTCAGGGCCGAGCCACGCTGAGGAAGTCGGATTAAGACACCCGACGACTGTTACATCATCTTCAAAAAATATCAAGGCTGCAGAAGCGGTTCAGGATTTATTCATGAACCAGCATTTCCGCGTCTATACCAATCCGGATATGATCGGTGTTGAAATAGGGGGAGCGTTAAAGAATATCATCGCTCTTGCAGCGGGGATTACAGACGGATTAGGATACGGAGATAATGCAAAAGCGGCCTTAATCACCCGAGGTCTTGCTGAAATCGCCAGACTCGGCACAAAGATGGGCGGAAATCCGCTCACCTTTTCCGGCCTGACCGGCGTAGGCGATTTAATCGTGACGTGTACAAGCGTTCATTCCCGAAACTGGCGCGCCGGCAACCTGCTCGGCAAAGGATATAAGCTGGAAGCTGTCCTGGATAAGATGGGGATGGTTGTTGAAGGCGTGCGGACGACAAAAGCTGCGTATCAGCTGTCTCAAAAATACCAAGTGAAAATGCCGATCACAGAGGCGCTTCACCAAGTATTATTTAACGGGCAGAAGGTAGAAACGGCCGTAGAATCCTTAATGGCCAGAGTGAAAACCCATGAGATGGAAGACTTGGTCAACACATTCGAAAACCGGGTGAAGTGACAATAACATGCCGTCAGCATATTCTGAAGTGACGAAAGTCCAAAACGCAGAACTCTCCGGCTGAAATCGCTTAAAACATTTGCTGATTTAGGCAGAAGAGGATGCAGACGTACGCATCTGCGCATACTATAGCATCGAAGTCCAAGAGAGTGTATCTCAGACGTACAGGTGAATATAGTCAACTTGACTGAAGCAAAGTCCCCCTCTTTGCTTCAGTTTTTTTGTTTTTTCAATAGATGGAAAACCTGTTGATCTTTTCAACATTTGTATATTAAAATGAAATATAACGCTTACAATGATGGGACGGGGGGCACGAACGTGAGTGTGGCATTGATGAAAATGTGGTTTGCGCTTGGTGCTATGGGATTAATGTTTGTTGCGGTGGCCTCTATTTATGTCAGCAGGTACAAAGTGAAAAACAAACTGATAAAAGCAGCGGTTTCTTCACTCGCTTATGCCTGCATGGTCATCTCGGGATTGATCGTGTTAATGGTCGTTTTCAGCGGGCCTGTCAATGAATAAAGCAAAAAGGGGGCGCGGAATGCATAAGTTTAAAATGGCCGTCATAACGGCAATGGCGGTGCTTCTGCTGTCCGGCTGTCTGTACCCTGAAGCGAAAAAAACTGAAAATAAAGTATCTTACAAACATCAGCTTCAGCAGGTGCAAGCGGCAGTGGATGAATTTAAAAAGGCGAACGGCGGACTTCTGCCGATTCAGACAAAAGATATGAAAACACCGCTCTATCAAAAATATCCGATAGATTTTAAGCGGCTCGCGCCCAGATACATAGAGGAGCCGCCGGCCTCAGCTTATGAAAGCGGAGGAATGTACCAATACGTGCTTGTCGATGTGGAAAATAAGCCGACCGTCAAGCTGGTCGATCTCCAAATGGCGGAAGCAATCCGCGACATGAAGCTGCGTGTCAAAATGTATCAGGAAAAGCATACATATCCTCCCTATGAGGACGCCGTTTCAAAAGGGCTGTTCACTTTAAATAAAAAAAAGCTCGGCATGAAAGACTCTCCTTCAGTCAAAAGTCCGGTTTCAGGCACGTCTCTGCCGCTTTTAATCGGCGCTGACGGAGAAATCTATGCCGACTATCGCGTCGATCTCGCCCGCTGCCTGAAGGAAAACAAAAAGAAAATCAAACCGGGCGCGGAAATTCAGGATATTTTATGGAAAGAGACTCCTTTCGTCCCGGCCTTTTCAGTCACATACACCGTAAATGAAAAACAGGAACCCGTTTTTTTAGAAAGTCAAACGAAACAGGAATGAACCTTTTTCCCGCGCATACAAATAGGGAGAAAGGTTTTTTTGATTTTGATAGAAAAGACTGCCTGAAAATTTTCTAAAGATGTCATATTGAAATAGGACAACGTCATACACATATAGTGTCCTGTATTTGATTGGAGAATGGTGAATGAAAAATGATAAGGATAGGAAGTCCGGGAGGGGATCACTTGGAAAAGGTCGATATTTTCAAGGATATCGCTGAACGAACAGGGGGCGATATATACTTAGGAGTCGTTGGCGCTGTCCGTACAGGGAAATCTACATTCATTAAAAAATTTATGGAGCTCGTGGTGCTCCCGAATATCAGCAATGAGGCCGATCGAGCGCGGGCGCAGGATGAGCTTCCGCAAAGCGCAGCAGGAAAAACGATAATGACCACAGAACCAAAATTTGTCCCGAATCAAGCCATGTCCGTTCATGTCGCGGAAGGACTTGATGTCAACATCCGTCTTGTGGATTGTGTGGGATATACGGTTCCCGGGGCGAAGGGATATGAGGATGAAAACGGCCCGAGAATGATCAATACACCTTGGTACGAAGAACCGATTCCCTTTCATGAGGCAGCGGAAATCGGTACGAGAAAAGTCATCCAGGAACACTCCACAATCGGGGTCGTCATTACGACAGACGGCTCAATCGGCGATATTGCGCGGGGCGATTACGTGGAAGCGGAAGAAAGAGTCATCGACGAGCTGAAGGAAGTCGGCAAACCGTTTATTATGGTCATCAACTCGGTAAAACCGTACCACCCGGAAACAGAAGCGCTCAGAGCTGAATTAAGCGCGAAATATGATATTCCCGTCCTCGCCATGAGTGTTGAAAGCATGCGGGAAACAGATGTGTTAAGCGTCCTCAGAGAAGCGCTTTACGAGTTCCCTGTTCTGGAAGTAAATGTAAACCTTCCGAGCTGGGTCATGGTGCTGAAGGAAAATCACTGGCTCAGAGAGAGCTACCAGGAATCAGTGAAAGAAACCGTAAAAGATATTAAACGCCTGCGCGATGTCGACCGGGTTGTCGGCCACTTCAGTGAATTTGAGTTTATTGAAAGCGCCGGTCTGGCCGGAATCGAACTTGGCCAGGGTGTCGCAGAAATTGATTTGTATGCGCCGGATCATTTATATGACCAGATTTTAAAAGAAGTGGTCGGCGTTGAAATCCGCGGGAAAGACCACCTGCTTGAATTAATGCAGGACTTCGCCCACGCGAAAAAAGAATATGATCAGGTATCAGATGCGCTGAAAATGGTGAAACAGACCGGCTACGGCATTGCCGCCCCGGCCTTAACCGATATGAGCCTTGATGAACCGGAAATCATCAGACAGGGATCAAGGTTCGGAGTAAGGCTCAAAGCGGTCGCTCCGTCCATTCATATGATCAAAGTGGATGTGGAAAGTGAATTCGCGCCGATCATCGGGACGGAAAAACAAAGTGAAGAGCTTGTCCGCTACTTAATGCAGGACTTTGAAGATGATCCGCTTTCTATCTGGAACTCCGATATTTTCGGCAGATCATTGAGCTCTATCGTAAGAGAAGGAATCTCCGCAAAACTGTCACTCATGCCGGAAAATGCGAGATATAAACTGAAAGAAACGCTGGAGAGAATTATTAACGAAGGCTCAGGCGGCCTGATCGCCATTATTTTGTAAGCTGAAGGACCTCTTCCTGAAACGGGGGGTCTTTTTTTATTCTTTTTAGATACTGGAAATCAATCAAGGATTAGGAGGAAAAAAGCAAAAAAAGGAATATTTGTTCGGTAAAACACGTGAAAACCTTGACGAGCAAGGGATTGAGGCTTTAAAATGCTTGATATGGCTTTTTATATGTGTTACTCTACATACAGAAAATCTTCACTTTGTTGGACAAACATTCCTCAAAGTGTCTGTTTTCTTATGAAAAGCCGTTTACTTGTCTGTTCTTCCCTGCTTTGATTTTTTATCAGACAGGTTTAGAATCAGGCTGAACTGTGAAGAAATGATAATAAACTGCTGATTTGATACCCTTTTGGGAGGAGGTGAAAGGCATGAACAAGACAGAACTAATCAATGCGGTTGCTGAAGCAAGCGAATTGTCTAAAAAAGACGCTACAAAAGCAGTTGATTCTGTTTTTGATACGATTTTAGATGCACTTAAAAACGGTGATAAAATCCAACTGATCGGTTTCGGTAACTTTGAGGTGCGCGAGCGCTCTGCACGTAAAGGACGTAACCCGCAAACAGGTGAAGAAATCGAAATCCCTGCAAGCAAGGTACCTGCTTTCAAACCAGGTAAAGCTCTTAAAGACGCTGTTGCAGGAAAATAATTGTGAATATAGATCGTGTATGCATCTGATACATACACTTTGTTTCTTCACAGAAAAGCCCCTTGATAAAGGGGCTTTTCATATTTAAGCAGCCTCGGTCACCGGGCAGGACTTTCGTTTTGCTTTTGGCGCGGCAAATGTGCTAGAATCGAAATTAAATGTATTCAATGGTGGAGGACACAGACAATGAAAGAAGTTAATAAAGAACAGATTGAACAGGCGGTTCGCCAGATTTTAGAGGCGATTGGAGAAGACCCGGACCGGGAAGGGCTTTTAGATACGCCGAAACGCGTGGCAAAAATGTACGCGGAAGTATTCTCGGGATTAAATGAAGACCCGAAAGAACACTTTAAAACCGTTTTCGGAGAAGACCATGAGGAGCTTGTTCTTGTAAAAGATATCGCGTTTCATTCCATGTGTGAACATCACCTTGTTCCTTTTTACGGAAAAGCGCATATTGCCTACATTCCGCGCGGCGGCAAAGTGACGGGCCTGAGTAAATTGGCGCGGGCGGTGGAAGCCGTCTCAAAACGCCCGCAGCTGCAGGAGCGCATCACTTCAACGATTGCAGAAAGCATCGTAGAGACCTTAGATCCCCACGGCGTCATGGTTGTCGTCGAAGCTGAGCATATGTGCATGACGATGAGGGGCGTAAGAAAGCCGGGTGCAAAAACAGTGACTTCCGCTGTAAGAGGTATTTTTAAAGATGACGCAGCGGCGCGTTCCGAAGTGTTAGAACATATTAAACGTGCGGATTAATAATGATAGAGGGTGCAGATATGAATTCAAAGCATTCAAGTGATTTTGTCGTCATTAAAGCGGTCGAGGACGGCGTGAACGTCATCGGTTTAACGAGAGGAACGGATACGAAATTTCACCATTCCGAAAAACTGGACAAAGGCGAAGTAATTATCGCTCAGTTTACTGAGCATACCTCTGCCATCAAAGTGAGAGGCAACGCCCTCATCCAGACCGCTTACGGAGAAATGAACAGCGAAAAAAAATAAGCCGGCTGTTTCCCGCTTTTGCCAAATGCCCGCAAACGGCGGGAGAATACAGCCAATTTCTTTTTTTTATGCTATAATGATACCTGCGTATAATAATGACGAGTAAATCTCATACATATTAGAATAAATGTGAATTTGGGGACAAGGGTGATATTTTTGCAAGACATCTACGGAACTTTAGCGAATCTAAATACGAAATTAAAACAAAAGCTGTCTCATCCTTATTTAGCGAAACATATTTCTGCGCCTAAAATCGATGAGGATAAGCTTCTTCTTTTTCACGCTTTGTTTGAAGAGGCGGACATTAAGAACAACGACAGAGAAAATTACATAGTAACTGCGATGCTTGTCCAAAGCGCCCTTGATACCCACGATGAAGTGACAACAGCCAGAGCGTTAAAGCGAGACGAAAATAAAAACCGGCAGCTCACCGTGCTTGCCGGCGACTATTTCAGCGGACTGTATTATTCGCTTTTATCTGAAATGAAGGATATCTATATGATTCGGACGCTCGCTACGGCAATTAAAGAAATCAATGAGCATAAAATCCGTCTGTACGATCGGTCTGTCAATGACTTGAATCAATTGATCGAAAGCATGGCGATTGTGGAAGCGGCCCTGTTTCACAGAGTGTCAGACCACTTTAATCTTCCGCGCTGGAAAGAGCTGGCGAGTGATTTTTTTGTATATAAGCGGCTGATGAACGGCAATGCTATATTTCTCGATGTCATCGGCAATATTGTAAAGTCAGGGAAATCAAAGGCTGACATAATGGAAGATAGCTTCCGAAAGGCAAAGCAAAGCATTGAAACGCTGCTGCCGCTCAATTCACCAATCCAAAACCTAATGCTGAACCGGCTTAAGGCGATCAGCCAGGACAAAACATATCATCAGAAAGTGGAAGAAGGGTAATCAACATGCAGGAGTCAAAAGAACAGCGCGTACACGGCGTGTTTGAAAAAATCTATAAAAATTATGACCAAATGAACTCTGTTATCAGTTTTCAGCAGCATAAAAAATGGCGCGATAAAACGATGCAGATCATGAATGTAAAAGAAGGCGCAAAAGCGCTTGATGTCTGCTGCGGAACGGCTGACTGGACGATTGCCCTCGCAGAAGCGGCCGGAAAAAGCGGCGAAATCAAAGGACTGGATTTCAGCAAAAATATGCTGAGCATCGGTGAGAAAAAAGTGAAAGAGGGCGGTTACAGCCAAATTGAGCTTTTGCACGGAAATGCGATGGAGCTTCCTTTCGCTGATGATTCTTTTGATTTTGTCACCATCGGCTTCGGGCTGCGAAACGTTCCCGACTATCTGACCGTGCTGAAAGAAATGCGGCGGGTCGTCAAACCGGGCGGGCAGGTCGTATGTCTGGAAACATCCCAGCCGGAAATGTTCGGATTCAGACAGGCATATTTTCTTTATTTTAAATACATCATGCCTTTCTTCGGAAAAATGTTTGCGAAGAGCTATAAAGAATATTCTTGGCTTCAAGAATCGGCAAGAGAATTTCCCGGTATGAAAGAACTTGCGCGTCTGTTTGAAGAAGCGGGCCTGACGAATGTCAAATACCATTCGTTTACCGGCGGAGTGGCCGCTACGCATATCGGTTGGAAATGATGAATATACAGATGTTTGGGTGAATGATATGAAATTTAAAATGGCCTATTCTTTTTTAAATGATGATATTGATGTGATCGAAAGGGAGCTTGAGCAAACGGTGCGGTCAGACTATCCCTTGCTGAGTGAAGCCGGGCTCCATCTGCTCCAGGCGGGAGGCAAGCGGATCCGCCCTGTTTTCGTATTGCTTTCCGGCATGTTCGGCGACTATGACATTAATAAAATAAAATATGTTGCGGTGACGCTGGAAATGATTCATATGGCGTCCCTCGTGCATGACGACGTCATTGATGACGCCGAGCTGCGGAGGGGAAAACCGACCATCAAAGCCAAGTGGGACAACCGCATCGCCATGTATACCGGTGATTATATGCTTGCGGGCTCACTTGAGATGATGACGAGATTGGATGAGCCGAAAGCCCACCGGATCCTGTCCAAAACCATCGTAGAAGTATGCCTCGGAGAAATTGAACAGATCAGAGATAAATACAATATGGAGCAAAACCTCAGAACCTATTTGCGCCGCATCAAACGGAAAACGGCTCTTCTCATTGCCGTCAGCTGCCAGCTCGGCGCCATCGCTTCGGGAGCTGATGAGAAGATTCATAAAGCATTATATTGGTTCGGTTATTACGTGGGCATGTCCTATCAGATTATTGACGACATTCTTGATTTCACTTCAACGGAAGAGGAACTGGGAAAACCGGTCGGAGGGGATCTGTTGCAAGGAAATGTCACTCTGCCCGTTTTGTACGCGCTCCGTCAGCCTGAATTGAAAAATCAGCTGAAATTAATTAACAGTGAAACAACACAGGAGCAGCTCGCCCCCATTATTGAAAATATTAAACGCACAGACGCGATTGAAAAATCAATGGCCGTCAGTGACAGGTACTTAAAAAAAGCGTTTGAAAAACTGAATACACTGCCGAGAGGACGTGCGCGCTCATCATTGGCCGCCATCGCCAAATATATCGGCAAACGGAAATTTTAAATTCCTTTTACGAACAAGATGTGAACATTCTCCGCCCTGGATTGATTAATTGTCAGAAAGATGTTACGATTTCGGTGTGCAACTTGAAAGCCTATACATAATGATGGGGTGGAGAATCTTATGGAAAAAACTTTTATCATGGTAAAACCGGACGGCGTACAGCGCCAGCTGATCGGAGAGATTTTATCCAGATTTGAGCGTAAGGGCTTACAATTGGCAGGAGCCAAGCTAATGCAAGTTTCAGAACAGATGGCTGAAAACCATTATGCTGAACATAAAGGGAAGCCGTTTTTCGGCGAGCTTGTGGAATTCATTACATCAGGACCCGTATTTGCAATGGTATGGGAAGGGGAAAATGTAGTAGAGATCACAAGACAGCTGATCGGAAAAACGAACCCGAAAGATGCACTGCCGGGCACGATCCGCGGTGACTACGGCATGTTTGTCGGCAAAAATATCATTCACGGTTCAGACTCCTTAGAAAGCGCTGAGCGGGAAATTCACATTTTCTTTAAACAGGAAGAGCTTGTACCGTATCAAAAATTAATGGCCGACTGGGTGTACTAAGCCGTCAGCCTTTCTTTTTCTCGTATTATGAAAAGGTTTACATCATTTATGAAAGACAGAGGCTGCGTTGCCCTGTCTTTTCGTTTCTCACAAATCAGCCCGCGGGCTGATTTTTTTATTGAAATCGTACAATTTCGACAGAAAACAGGCTATACTAGGACAAAAGACAGCGAGATTGGGAGAGAAGCAATGGAGCCTTACGACATTTTTATCACCAAGTGGAAACAAATAACCGGCGTTGATTTATCTTTATACAAAGAAGCACAGATGAAAAGGCGGCTGACGTCCCTTTATGAAAAGAAGGGGTTCAGAGATTTTCAGGAATTTGCCACCGCTTTGGAAAAGGACAAGCTTTTATTAAACGAAACATTGGACAGAATGACGATCAATGTTTCTGAATTTTACCGAAATTATAAACGGTGGGAAGTTCTTGAAACCTCAATTCTTCCGTTAATAAAGCATAACAAACCGTTAAAAATATGGAGTGCGGCCTGTTCAACGGGAGAGGAGCCCTATACTTTGGCTATGATTCTCAATCAGCAGACGGGACTGGCCGGATTTGATATATTGGCGACAGATATTGATGAAAAGGCGCTAAGCAAAGCCAAGCGGGGCATCTATCAGGAACGCTCGCTGCAAGAGGTGCCGGCTTCCGTGAAAAGCCGTTATTTCACCAAGCAGGCTGACAGCAGCTATCAAGTAAAACAAGAGATTCAGAAAAACATCCGGTTTAAGCGGCACAACCTGCTTGCCGACAGCTATGAACAGGATTTTGACCTGATCGTCTGCCGCAACGTCTTTATTTATTTTACTGAAAAAGCAAAAGAAGAGCTGTATGTGAAAATGGCGGGCAGTCTGAAAAAGAACGGAATTCTGTTTGTCGGCAGTACAGAACAAATTTTCAGCCCGGAAAAATTCGGCCTTGAGAGCACTGATACATTTTTTTATCAAAAAAGATAGAAGACATTTAATGAAAACTTGTGTTATAGTTTTACTTAAAAGCGTTAATGTGATGAAGGGAGAAAAAAGAAATGAGATACTTAACAGCCGGAGAATCACACGGTCCGCAGCTGACGACAATTATAGAAGGTGTGCCTGCGGGGCTTTATATAACTGAAGAAGACATTAATTTTGAGCTTGCCAGACGTCAAAAAGGGCACGGCCGCGGACGCCGCATGCAGATTGAAACGGACAGAGCGAAGATCACGAGCGGCGTGCGGCATGGCCGGACACTCGGTTCACCTATCGCGCTCGTTGTAGAGAATAAAGATTGGACTCACTGGACAAAAATCATGGGCGCTGCACCGATTACAGAAGAAGAAGAAAGTGAAATGAAACGCCAGATTTCAAGACCGAGACCGGGACACGCAGATTTGAACGGTGCTATTAAGTATAATCACCGCGATATGAGAAATGTGTTAGAACGATCTTCCGCGCGTGAGACAACGGTTCGCGTGGCTGCCGGAGCCGTCGCTAAAAAGATTTTAGCGGAGCTTGGCATTAAAGTCGCCGGGCATGTCCTGCAAATCGGCAGCGTAAAAGCAGAGAAAACCGATTACACATCCATTGAGGATCTCAAACGGGTAACGGAAGAATCACCGGTCAGATGCTACGATGAAGAAGCAGGCCGTCAAATGATGGCAGCCATTGATGAAGCGAAGGCAAACGGCGACTCGATCGGCGGAATCGTTGAAGTGATCGTCGAAGGTATGCCGGTCGGTGTCGGAAGCTATGTCCACTACGACCGTAAGCTGGACAGCAAGCTCGCTGCTGCCGTTCTGTCGATTAACGCGTTTAAAGGCGTAGAGTTCGGCATCGGTTTTGAAGCGGCCGGCAAAAACGGCAGTGAAGTTCATGATGAAATCGTATGGGATGAAGAGAAAGGCTATACACGCGCCACAAACAGGCTCGGAGGATTAGAAGGCGGTATGACGACGGGAATGCCGATTGTCGTCCGCGGCGTTATGAAACCGATCCCTACTTTGTACAAGCCGCTGAAAAGCGTCGACATTGAAACGAAAGAACCGTTTACAGCGAGCATTGAACGTTCAGACAGCTGCGCGGTTCCGGCAGCAAGCGTAGTGGCTGAAGCAGCAGTGGCCTGGGAAATCGCAAATGCCGTCGTAGAGCAATTCGGGCTTGACCAGATCGACCGCATTAAAGAAAATGTTGAAAACATGAAAAAACTATCGAGGGAATTCTGATGAAAGAGCTTGAGGTTCGGACAGCTTCCTCCGCATATCCCGTGTATATCGGTGAAGGCATAAGGAAACAGGCCGCTGCCCTTTTGTCTTCACTGAACAGGCCGCTGACAAAGATCCTTCTCGTCATCGATGCTGAAGTTGACCGGCTATACGGTGATGAGATGTTCCGGCTTTTAAACGAAACATGGCCCGTGAAAAAAGTGATCGTTCCAAGCGGAGAAGAAGCGAAGTCTCTGAAAGAGTATGAACGGATTCAAACGGAAGCGATCGCTTTCCATATGGACCGCTCCTCATGTATGATCGCCTTCGGAGGCGGCGTGACGGGTGATTTGGCCGGCTTTTGCGCAGCAACTTTTATGCGCGGAATTGATTTCATTCAAATGCCGACGACACTGCTTGCCCATGACAGCGCGGTCGGCGGCAAGGTGGCCGTCAACCATAAACTCGGAAAGAACTTAATCGGCGCGTTTTATCAGCCGAAAGCGGTGATTTACGATACGGAGCTACTGAAAACCCTGCCGGAACAAGAGCTGAGATCGGGTATGGCTGAAGTGATCAAACACGCGTTTATCGCCGATCATGCTTTTTTAGAAAAACTTCTCACGTTTGACACGTTGCAAGGACTGACAAGCGCTGAGCTGAATGAAATGATTTATAAAGGGATTTCAATCAAATCGGCCGTCGTGCGTGAGGACGAAAAGGAAGAGGGGATAAGAGCTTTTCTGAATTTCGGCCATACGCTCGGCCATGCCGTTGAGGCGGAATACGGCTACGGCCGGATTACACATGGAGATGCGGTCGCCCTCGGCATGCAGTTTGCCCTTTACGTGAGTGAACAGGTTGCGGGATGCAAGATGAACAGAAAAGAACTCACGCAATGGCTGATTGGGCTCGGCTACCCGGGAAGCATCAGACAAGATATTGAAACGCCGGTTCTCTCCGCCCGGATGATGAATGATAAAAAAACGCGCGGAGGCATGACACAGTTCATCGTGTTAAAGGAATTAGGCGAAGCGCGGGACTGCATGCTTTCAAAAGATGAGCTCGAAAATTTGCTGAACAAATGGCGAATGGAGGAAACAGCATGATGATACGCGGCATTCGCGGAGCAACAACGGTGGAACAAGACACCGAACAAGAAATTTTAGAAAAAACACAGCAGCTGCTTGAAAAAATCATTGAACAAAATGGATGCAAGCCGGAAGACGTTGTGCAGATCCTGTTATCCGCCACGCCTGATATCCATTCCGTATTTCCGGCAAAAGCGGTCCGCCGCCTTTCCGGGTGGCAGTACGTCCCGGTGACGTGCATGCAGGAAATGGATGTCACCGGCGCTCTGCAAAAGTGTATCCGTGTCCTGATGACGGTTCAGACGGATACGCCTCAGGATGAAATCAAGCATGTCTATTTAGAAAAAGCCGTTGTGTTAAGGCCGGATTTATCATTGACAAAAAATACTGACATGTAATACGATAAACAAAGCTTAGAAATACACAAGAGTGTGTATAGAGCTGGTAAGTAAGATATTGAACAGTTGAGTTTAGAATAGGGTAGCAGAGAATGAGTTTAGCTGAGCTGAGATAAACACGTTTTTATTCTGCCCAAAAGAATCCTTTCTTTTGGGTTTATTTCTTATACGCAAGACTCCTCTCACTCTTCATCTCATTCTCCTTACCGTAAGGAGGAGAATCATGAATTTACAATCGGATGTTTCTTTATTTTTAAAGGACAGTCTGACACACCGCACCATTCCAATCGCAGAGACTTTTACGGTCGACACGATCACACCCATTCAGATGGTTGAAAAACTGGACAGAAACATTACGTATCTTTTAGAAAGCAAGGATGAGTCGTCAAGCTGGTCGAGATACTCTTTTATCGGCCTCGATCCTTTTATCACCATTAAAGAAAGTCATAACACATTCACTGCCGCTGATCCAAACGGGCATACGCTGTTTGAAGGCGGAGAATTAAAAGCCGTGCTTGACTGGATGAATGAGAGCTTCCGCATTAAAACACCCGAGCTTGATATCCCATTTTCGGGAGGGGCGGTCGGTTATCTGAGCTATGACATGATTCCTTTGATTGAGCCTTCCGTGCCAAGCCACGCGAAAGAAACAGATTTCGAAAAATGCATGCTGTTTGTCTGCCGGAAAATCATCGCGTACGACCACGAAACGAAACAAGTGCATTTCATTCAATATGCGGAGCTTAACGGCCGGGAGACGGAGGAAGAAAAGCGGGCCGTTTTTAAAGAAAATTGCGCGGAGCTTCGTAAGCTTATCGGTATTTTGACAGAATCGAAAGATATGAAAGAGCCGTTTTTTTCTAAAGAAACGTTTGACACGCCAAGTTTTGCCGATGTGACATCCAATTATACGAAAGAAGAGTTTATGGCCGGCGTTAATAAACTGAAAGAATATATAAAAGCGGGAGACATTTTTCAAGGGGTGCTTTCGCAAAAGTTTGACATTCCGGTATCCAGACATTCATTTGAGCTGTACAGGGTGCTCCGCATCATCAATCCTTCACCCTATATGTACTATATCAAACTGCCTGACAGAGACATTGTCGGGAGTTCGCCTGAACGTCTGATCCGCGTGCATGACAGGCACCTGGAAATTCATCCGATTGCCGGAACGAGAAGAAGGGGCGCCGGAAAAAAAGAAGATGAACGCCTGAAAAAAGAGCTGATGAATGACGAAAAAGAAAAAGCTGAACATTACATGCTCGTCGATCTTGCGCGCAATGACATCGGCAGAGTTGCGGAGTACGGTTCCGTAGCTGTTCCGGAATTCACAAAGGTCGTTTCTTTTTCACATGTGATGCACATCATCTCTGTTGTAACCGGCCGTTTAAAGCAGGGCGTTCATCCCGTTGACGCGCTGATGTCGGCATTCCCGGCAGGAACACTCACGGGCGCTCCGAAAATCCGCGCGATGCAGCTTTTAAATGAATTAGAACCGACTTCCAGAGAAACCTACGGCGGATGTATCGCTTATATCGGGTTTGACGGGTCAATTGATTCGTGTATTACCATCCGCACCATGAGTGTCAAAAACGGTACGGCGTCGGTGCAGGCGGGCGCGGGAATAGTCGCCGATTCCGTCCCGGAAGCCGAATATGAAGAAAGCTGTAACAAAGCGGGGGCGCTTTTAAAAACGATTCAAATCGCAGAAGACATCTTTTCTGGCGGGGAGGAGAAGACGGATGAACAAATTTCTGCAATCGTGCGTTAAGGGCCGTACGCTGAAAATTGGAGAAGCCGAAAAGCTGATGGAGATGATGATGAACGGGGACATGTCGCAGTCTGAGATAGGCGGGATTTTATCGGTATTAGCCCACCGGGGTGAAACGGCGGAGGAGCTTGCCGGATTTGTAAAAGTGATGCGGGCGCGGGCACAGACATCAGGTGGCTTGGCGGATGTCGTTGATACGTGCGGAACAGGCGGAGACGGGATTTCTACGTTTAACATATCCACGGCAGCGGCAATTACAGCTTCTGCCGCCGGAGCTAAAGTTGCCAAGCACGGAAATCGCTCCGTTTCGTCAAAAAGCGGCAGCGCGGATGTGCTGGAAAAGCTGGGGGTTTCCATTCAAGCCACTCCAGAAAGCGTTAAACGCAGCATTGAAATGAAACAAATGGGGTTTTTGTTTGCGCCGCTGTTTCATTCGTCAATGAAGCACGTCGCCGCCGCAAGAAAAGAGCTTGGCTTCCGAACCGTATTTAATCTGCTGGGCCCGCTCAGCAACCCGCTGCAGGTGAAGCGGCAGGTGATCGGCGTCTATTCATTTGATAAAGCGCGCCTGATGGCAAGCGCTTTGGAACAATTTGATGTCAGACACGTCATGCTTGTCTCTGCCCGTGACGGATTAGATGAATTGTCCATCTCAGCACCGACCGATATCATTGAACTGAAAAACGGTGAACGTCTGGAATATTCCGTTTCACCTGAACAATTCGGTTTTGCAGAAGGTTCATTGAAGGATATTCAAGTGAGTTCATCGGAAGAAAGCGCGCTCCTCATTCAGAATATTTTTGCAAATAAAGCTCCGTCATCCGCTCTGCATATTACCGCCTTAAATGCGGGCGCGGCCATTTATACGGCAGGTCTTGCAAACGATCTGAAAGAAGGAACGAAAACCGCCTTAGAAGCGATTCAAAACGGAGATGCCAAAAGGCAGCTCGAACGTCTGAAACAGAAAGAGGAAGAAATGTATGCTTGATCAAATCATTCAGCAGAAAAAAGAAGAAATCAAATCCATCGTGCTGCCGGAAACCTGTCAAATTGAACGGAGATCCTTTAAAAAAGCGCTCCTGAACCCGAACCGTTTTATCGGGCTGATTGCCGAAGTGAAAAAAGCTTCGCCGTCTAAAGGATTGATTAAAGAGCATTTTGTTCCGGAAACGATTGCGGCGGATTATGAAGCGGCTAAAGCCGACGCCCTTTCAGTTCTCACGGATACCCGTTTTTTTCAGGGGAGAAATCAATTTCTGACAGATGTTAAACAAACCGTGTCTCTTCCCGTGCTGAGAAAAGATTTTATTATTGATTCCCTTCAGGTGGAGGAATCGTTCAGGATCGGCGCCGATGCCATTTTGCTGATCGGGGAAGCGCTGGAACCTTCAGAGCTTCATGAGCTTTATCTGGAAGCCCGCGAGAAGGGCATGGACGTTCTCGTTGAAGTCCATAATGAAACTGTGCTTGAACGGATTTTACAAGTGTTTCAGCCGGACATTCTCGGCATAAACAACCGGGACTTAAAAACGTTCCGTACTTCTGTTTCGCAAACGGAAAAAATAGCGCAGCTTGTACCGGACGGCTGCCTGCTGGTCAGCGAAAGCGGCATCGGTTCTTTGGCTGACCTGCAATTCGTCAACAAGCACGGGGCGCAGGCTGTATTGGCCGGAGAATCCTTAATGAGAGAGGATTCGCAGCAAAAGGCGATCCGCGGACTGTTCGGGGAGTGACGATATGAAAAAGCCTGAGTTAAAGTACTGCGGAATACGATCGAAGCGTGATTATGAACTTGCGGCAGCTTCAGAAGCGGATTATCTGGGATTTATTTTTGCCGCAAGCAAACGGAGAGTAACGCCGGATGAGGTCCGGAAATGGAAAGAGCAGGTCCGGACAGACAAGAAACATGTCGGAGTATTTGTAAATGAAACGATAGAAAACATCGCGCAAATCGCCTCTGATCTGGCACTTGACGTCATCCAGCTTCACGGTGATGAATCGCCTGAGGATGCCCTCCGCCTCCGCCCGCTAGTGCGCTCGGAGATATGGAAAGCGCTCCATCACGGGGAAGGGACGCTCCGTCAGATGGCTCAATTCGCACCTGCTGTCGACGGCTATGTCATTGATTCTTCAGTAAAAGGAATGAGAGGCGGCACGGGAATCGCGTTTTCATGGGCCCGTGTCCCCTTGTACCGAAAGCAGGCTCAAAATGCAAACAAGCGCTGTTTTATCGCGGGCGGCGTTAATCCTGAAACGATTACCGGCTTACTGAGATCGCGTCCGTGCGGTATAGATCTTGCCAGCGGAATTGAAAAAAACGGACAAAAGGATCAAACACTGATCCGGATTTTAGAAGAAAGGATGAATCACTATGTATCCATATCCAAATGAAATCGGAAGATACGGCGAATTCGGCGGCAAATTTGTCCCTGAAACATTGATGCGGCCCCTTGAGGAAATCGAAACGGCTTTCACAGAATTAAAGAATGATCCCGTTTTTCATGCCGAATATAAAAAACTATTGTTTGATTACTCCGGAAGACCGACCGCATTAACGTTCGCAGACAGGGTGTCGGAGTATTTGGGAGGGGCGAAAATCTATCTGAAAAGAGAAGATTTAAACCATACCGGCTCTCATAAAATTAACAACGCGCTAGGCCAGATTCTGCTTGCCAAAAAGATGGGCAAAACGAAAATCATCGCCGAAACCGGTGCGGGACAGCACGGTGTGGCTGCCGCGACAGCCGCCGCAAAATTCGGTTTTAAGTGTACGGTTTTTATGGGTGAAGAAGACGTTGCACGCCAGTCGCTGAACGTATTCCGGATGAAACTGCTCGGCGCGGAAGTGGTGCCGGTCACAAGCGGCAACGGCACGCTGAAAGATGCGACGAATGAGGCAATCAGGTATTGGGTCCAGCATTGTGAAGATCATTTCTACCTTATCGGTTCTGTAGTGGGGCCGCACCCGTATCCGTATATCGTTCGCGAATTCCAGAAAATCATCGGCGAGGAAGCGAAAGAACAGCTCCGCCGGGTTGAAGGAACGCTCCCGGATAAGGTTGTTGCATGTGTCGGCGGCGGAAGCAATGCGATGGGCATTTTTCAGGCCTTTTTAGACGAAGATACTGAGCTGATCGGCGCCGAGGCGGCCGGAAAAGGAATTGATACGCCGCTGCATGCGGCAACGATCGCAAAAGGGACGCTCGGGGTGATTCACGGTTCAATGACCTATTTAATACAAGATGAATACGGGCAGATTATCGAACCGTATTCCATTTCAGCAGGCCTTGATTACCCGGGGATCGGCCCTGAGCACGCCTATCTGCATAAAAGCGGCCGTGTAACGTACGAAAGCGTGACAGACGATGAAGCGATTGCCGCGTTACGTCTGCTTTCTGAAACAGAAGGTATTCTTCCGGCTATTGAATCTGCCCACGCCCTGGCAAAAGCGTTTGAAATGGCAAAAGACATGGATAAAGATAAAATCATTCTCGCCAGTTTATCGGGAAGAGGAGATAAAGACGTTCATACGCTGATGAATGTTTTGGAAAACGGGGTGGAGACACATGTTTAATCTGCGAGATTCTGAAAAATTATTTATCCCTTTTATTACAGCTGGCGATCCGCTTCCTGACATTTCTGTTGAGCTGGCAATATCATTGCAGAATGCAGGCGCTTCTGCCCTTGAAATCGGCGTTCCTTACACAGATCCGCTCGCGGACGGACCCGTCATACAACGGGCTTCAAAACGGGCTCTGGAAAACGGAATGAATATCGTAAAAGCAATTGAACTTGGCGGCAAAATGAAAAAAAACGGCGTTCATATTCCAATTATCCTCTTTACGTATTATAATCCTGTGTTACAATTAGATAAAGAATGCTTTTTCGCTTTACTGCGGGAAAACGACATAGACGGTCTGCTTGTACCCGACCTTCCATTAGAGGAAAGCGCCCTTTTGCAAATGACATGCAAAAAGGAGAACATCGCTTATATCTCACTGGTTGCGCCGACAAGTGAAGACCGTTTGAAAATAATTACTGAACAGGCCTGCGGCTTTGTGTATTGTGTATCCTCTTTAGGAGTGACGGGCGTACGCAGCGAATTCGATCCGTCTGTATACTCTTTCATTCGTAAGGTGAAAGAATTCAGCTCTGTTCCGGTGGCGGTCGGTTTTGGCATTTCAAACCGCAAACAGGTTGACAGGATGAATGAAATATCTGACGGTGTCGTTGTCGGCAGCGCGCTTGTCAAAAAAGTTGAAGAGCTTAAAACAAAGCTTGTGAATCCCGGCACAAGAGCCGATGCGCTTCTTGAATTTGAAGAATACGCAAAGACGTTCGGACGACTGTACAGTGTAAAATGAGGTGACTGGATTTGCAGATTAAAGAACAGCTGCGGCAGCTGAAACCGTATCAGCCGGGCAAACCAATAGAAGAAGTGAAAATGGAATACGGGCTTGAGAAAGTAGTAAAACTCGCTTCTAACGAAAATCCGTTCGGCTGTTCACAGGCCGCTAAAGATGCGCTGCATCAGGAGATTGAGCAGCTTGCGCTGTATCCCGACGGTTACAGTGCCGCTTTGAGAACACGGCTCAGTGAGCATCTGCAGGTCAGTGAATCTTCGATCATTTTTGGCAACGGCTCTGATGAGCTTGTGCAGATTATCTGCCGTTCTTTATTAAATGATCAGGCAAACACGATTACCGCCGCCCCGACTTTCCCGCAATACAGACACAATGCGGTGATTGAAGGCGCTGAGGTGCGCGAGGTGCCGCTCCGCAGTGACGGCGCTCATGATTTGGACCGGATGCTGGAAGCAATTGACGGCAAGACGAAAGTCATATGGGTATGCAACCCCAATAATCCGACGGGGACATATACTTCTGAGCAAGAGCTAATTGCCTTTTTAAACAGAGTTCCCGAGCATATACTCGTAGTACTTGATGAAGCGTACTACGAGTATGTCACGGCGGAAGATTACCCAGAAAGCATTCCGCTTTTAAAGCAATATGCGAATGTTATGATCCTCCGCACCTTCTCTAAAGCGTACGGACTTGCCGCGCTGCGTGTCGGATACGGCATTGCGGACGAAGCGCTGATCCGCCAGATTGAACCGGCGAGAGAGCCGTTCAATACGAGCAGAATCGGTCAGGCTTCGGCACTGGCAGCGCTTGATGACCAGACATTTATTCAGGAATGCGTCGAGAAAAATAAAGCAGGCCTTAAGCAGTATTATGATTTTGCAGAAACTCACGGATTAACTTGTTATCCTTCACAAACCAACTTTGTGCTCATTGATTTTAACCGCCCGGCGGATGAACTGTTCCAAGCCCTGTTGGAAAAAGGATATATCGTCCGCTCAGGACAGGCGCTCGGATTTCCGACAGCGTTAAGGATTACGGTCGGTACGAAAGAGCAGAATGAGGAAATTCTCACAATTTTAGCTGCAATATTATAAGAGGTGATCAGGCATCACCTCTTTGCTCTATTAAAATAGTTGAAAAAGGAAATGAGTGAAATGAAGGATACTATATTGCTTGCGGGGATCGGGCTGATCGGCGGATCGATCGCATTGGCCATCAAAAAGGAGCATCCGCATAAACGGATTATCGGTGTGGATATTTCGGAAGAACAGCTCACTGCCGCGCTGAAGCTCGGAATTATTGACGAGCGGGCCGGCTCATTTACGGAAGGGGCGCAGCAAGCGTCTGTTGTCATTATCGCCACGCCTGTCGCCCAAACGCTGAAAATGCTCGATGTGCTGGCCGCATCAGACATCACCCATGAACTCCTGATTACGGATGTGGGCAGCACGAAACAGAAAGTCGTCAGCTACGCCGACAAAGTGCTTCCGGCTCACTATCAATTTGTCGGCGGCCATCCGATGGCGGGATCTCATAAATCCGGGGCCGCTGCCGCGAAAGAATTTTTATTCGAAAATGCGTTTTACATTTTAACACCCGGAAAATCAACTTCTAAAGAGTCAGTAACGCATCTGAAGGAACTTTTGAAAGCGGCAAACGCCCACTTTGTGGAGATGACTCCCGAGGAGCATGACGGCGTAACGAGCGTCATCAGCCATTTCCCTCATATCGTTGCTGCAAGCCTCGTACATCAGGCTCATCATGCTGAAGAAGATTATCCGTTTTTGAAACGTTTCGCAGCCGGCGGTTTTCGGGACATCACCAGGATCGCCTCAAGCAGTCCGGCGATGTGGAGGGACATACTTCTTCATAACAAAGATAAACTGCTTGACCGCTTCAAAGAATGGAAACGGGAGATTGACACGATCGAATCTTATGTAGAAAATGAAGATGCGGACAGCCTGTTCGGATATTTTAAAAAAGCGAAAGATTATCGCGACGGTCTGCCGCTCCGTCAAAAAGGAGCGATCCCGTCCTTTTATGACCTTTATGTCGATGTTCCCGATCATCCGGGGGTCATTTCGGAAATTACGGCGATATTGGCAGAAGAAAAAATCAGTATCACCAACATCCGCATTATCGAAACAAGAGAAGATATTAACGGAATTCTCAGAATCAGTTTCCAGACTGATGATGACAGGAAGCGGGCGGAAACCTGCATTCAATCCCGCGCTAAATATGACACATTTTACGCTGACTGAGGTGGAAAACATTGAAAAGAGAAAAAGTGACGTCTTTAAACGGTGAAATTCATATTCCGGGGGATAAATCCATCTCCCACCGTTCTGTTATGTTCGGAGCGCTTGCGGAAGGAACGACAACGGTAAAAAACTTTTTGCCCGGAGCCGATTGTCTGAGCACCATTGCCTGCTTCAGAAAAATGGGTGTCTCCATTGAACAAAACGGAAGTGATGTAACGATATACGGGAAGGGCATTGACGCACTTTGTGAGCCTGACAGCCTTCTTGATGTCGGAAATTCCGGCACGACCATCCGCCTGATGCTCGGCATTTTAGCCGGACGCCCATTTCACAGTACGGTAGCGGGCGACGAAAGTATTGCAAAGCGCCCGATGAAGAGGGTGACAGAGCCTTTAAAACAGATGGGAGCCGCGATTGACGGAAGAGCGGACGGAGGATTTACGCCTTTATCCGTAAGAGGCGGACAATTGAAAGGCATTGATTACGTCTCCCCTGTTGCAAGCGCGCAGATCAAATCCGCCGTGCTGCTTGCCGGATTGCAGGCTGAAGGGACGACGACCGTCACTGAGCCTCATAAATCAAGAGACCATACGGAACGGATGCTGAACGCTTTTGGCGCCGAGCTTGCGGAAACGGAGACGAGCGCTTCCGTAACGGGCGGTCAGAAGCTTCGGGGAGCTGATATTTTCGTGCCCGGCGATATTTCTTCAGCGGCCTTTTTCCTCGCCGCGGGCGCTGTCGTTCCCGGAAGCCGGATTGTGCTGAAAAATGTCGGCCTGAATCCGACACGCACGGGAATGATTGATGTCTTAAAGCAAATGGGGGCTTCACTTGAAGTGATTCCTTCAGAAGCGGACAGCGCGGAGCCTTACGGAGACCTGGTTATTGAAACTTCAGATCTGAAAGCGGCAGAAATCGGCGGAGAAATCATTCCCCGTTTAATTGACGAGATCCCGATTATCGCCCTTTTGGCAACGCAGGCTGAAGGCACAACTGTCATTAAAGACGCTGCGGAGCTGAAGGTGAAGGAAACGAACCGGATCGACACCGTCGTATCAGAGCTCCGGAAAATCGGTGCAGACATTGAACCGACTGAAGACGGCATGAAAATACACGGCAAAAAAACGCTTGCGGGCGGAGCCGATGTGTCAAGCCACGGCGACCACCGCATCGGCATGATGCTCGGTATCGCTTCATGCCTGACAGAAGAGCCGATTGACATCCGTGATACTGAGGCGATCCATGTCTCATATCCGTCATTTTTTGAGCATTTAGATCAATTAGCCAAAAAAGCCTGAAGACGATTTTTCGGGCTTTTTTCTTCATGTGTCATAAAATCTTGGGCTTTGACATAGCTTGTCTTAAACAGAAAAATAAAAGAAAGGGGGAATGCGTTTTCGTTACAGAAACAGCCGGAACAAATTGCGCTGTTTGCGTATAAAGATGCCGTCCCCTTTTTTGCCGTTTTCCTCTTAACTATTTTCTGATAAACTATAATGCCGGGTGAAGCATCTTATTTGCGGGCAGGCCCTGTCTGAATTATGATAAGAATAACCCGAATAAAAACCCTTTTCATTGGTTGATGAGGTATAGGAAAAGAAAGGACCGGTCTGATTTGAATACATTGATTCAAGAAGCCATAAAATTAGTTGAAGCAGGTGAAACCGAAAAGGGACTCAAAGCGCTTTCAAAAGCTGAAACGCAGCTTCATGACGAAGACAAAGCCATTGCAGCCCAGCTCTACTATGAATGGGGAAACGCCGAAAAAGCGTTAGCGCTGATCAGTGATCTGCATGACCTTTATCCGGATGAGTCTGAGCTGACGAATTTTTACGCCGAATTGTTAATAGATATTGATGAAGAAGAAAAAGCTCTTGAGGTGCTGGAGACGATTTCTCCGGAAGACCCGTCTTACGCGGAAAGCCTTCTTCTAATGGCTGATCTGTATCAGATGCAGGGCTTATTTGAAGTAAGTGAGCAAAAGCTGTTACAGGCGAAAGCGATGTTACAAGATGAACCTGTTATTGATTTCGCTCTGGGGGAATTATACTTCACTCAGGGATCATACGCAAAAGCCGTTCCTTACTATGAAGAGACGGCAAAAGAACGGCACGAAATCGGCGGCGTAAATGTTCATCAGAGGCTGGCTGAGTCATTGAGCGCGGCGGGTGAATTTGAGGAAGCGATTTCATGGTATGAAAAAGCGGCGGCAGAACATACAGAACCGAATACGATTTTCGGGTACGGGTTCACAGCCTATCAGGCGGGAATGGTCAAAACAGCCATCAAGCAGCTGTCTGATTTAAAAGGGCTTGATCCTTCCTATTCATCGCTTTATATGCCGCTTGCAAAAAGCTACGAGGCAGAAGGCATGTATGAAGATGCATTAAAAACCGCTAAAGAAGGTATTACTTACGATGAATACAATAAAGAGCTTTTTCTCTATGCGGCGAAAATGGCGTTAAAGCTCGGCAACGAAGAGGAAGGCAAAAAGCTTCTTCAGGAAGCGCTGGCGCTCGATCCGGGTTACGTGGAAGCGCTCCATACGCTTTTAGCCGTCTATCATAAAGAAGAAAGCTTTGAAGAGATTATTGATCTGATTCAGGAAGTCCGCGGCTACGGAGAAGAAGATCCGAAATACAATTGGTATTTGGCGGGTGCCTATACAGGCCTTGAGCAATACGCTGAAGCGAAAAAAAGCTTCGAAGCTGCGTATCTCCATTATCAGGATGATCGGGATTTCTTATATGAATACGCTCACTTCTTATTGGAAGAGGGTCTCCAGAAAGAAGCGCTGCCGCTTTTAAAACAAGTGCTTTCAATGGATGGAACAAACGAAGAGCTTGAAGAAACAATCTTACGGATAGAGGATGAATTTTTAAGATAAGCAGGATTTTGGACCATGCTTGCTGAATGTATAAGTGATGTCAGATTATACGATCGATAGAGGAGGGAATTACATGCAGACCCCTGTTTCTGTCAATGAAAAAAAGGATTTTATCCGTTGGTTTTTAAATCATTATCAGCTTAAACGCCGGGAGTGCGTCTGGATTTTAAATTATTTAATGAGTCATGATTCATTAATGGAAAAAGTCCATTTTGTAGAACAAGCCGAATTTTGCCCGCGAGGCATTATCATGTCTACTCATTGCGTTGATGAGGTGCCGTTTAGGTTTTACAAAGAAAATGTCATGACTACGGACGCGGAAAAATCTTTTCACGACATCCGGTTAAATAAACAGCAGGATTTATTTATCCAGCTGAATTTCCGTTCGGCCTACAGCTCACCGGAATATGCCGCTGTTCTTGAATCAAATCCGCATCTGCCGAAAGACCTGTTTGAAAATAAACAGGATCAGGGGATGGCTGAAAAAATATTAGAACATGCCATTTCCACTTTCCAGCGGGAAAAGCTGCTTAAAGATATCGACGAGGCGCTGGACCGCCACGACAAAGAAACATTTGAAAAGCTTTCCCGCCAATTGAATCAGCTCACATAAATGACAGCCTTGCAGAGTATGCAAGGCTTGTTGCGTAAAGAGGAGGAACGAGACATGAGATGGAGGGCCGCTGATGCCGATGCCTATTTACAATCTGCGGATTACATTGATACCGCTGTCATTCCGTTAATTTCCATAACATCTTCAGGAGGCTTAAAAGAGGCCGTTGAACAGGGGGAAAGCACCCAATTGCTTTCTGAAGAGCTTGAGCGCCAATTGAAGGGACGGGTATATTTATTCCCCTCTTATACATATGTTGATATAGACCAATCACAAATCGCCCTGCTTCAAAAACTCAAAGAAGAGGTGATGACCAACTTCCGCCACGCCTTGTTCCTGACGGCAGACGAAAAATGGAAGGATTCTGAAATAGGGTCTGATGTCATATACATTCCTGCCGTTCCGTTTGAACATATGAAAGACTCTTTAAAGAGAAAAATTGCGGATGACAAGTGCGGAGAAATTTTGAACGTTTTGTTACAGAAGTGGAACAATTCTTAAAAACTCCATACATCCCGCAAAACACCCGTTTTGCCTCTGTTGACCTTGCTGAAAGATTCATATATTATGAGGGTGTCAAATCTCAGAATTATTTTCTATTTTAGTTAATTTTTGGTCAATCTTTAGGGGGGGGAAGAGATGGGCGGAAAACAAGATATATCAAGAAGACAATTTTTAAACTATGCGCTCACCGGCGTGGGGGGATTTATGGCCGCCAGTGCGCTTATGCCCATGGTCCGTTTTGCGCTGGACCCGGTATTAAAACCGACGGGAGATCAAAAAATGGTGCAGGTTGTCAGTGTGGATGAGCTGACGAAGGAGCCGAAGCGGTTTGACTTTAAAATTCATCAAGTCGACGCCTGGTACGAATCGGAAGAATCCAGGTCAGCCTGGGTTTACAAGCACGGGGATGAAATTATAGCGCTTTCTCCGATCTGTAAACATTTGGGCTGCACCGTAAACTGGAACAATGATCCTAAAAATCCGAACAAATTCTTTTGTCCCTGCCATTACGGGCTGTATGAAAAAGACGGCACGAACGTTCCGGGCACGCCGCCGCTCGCGCCTCTTGACCGTTATGAGCAAAAAGTAAAGGACGGCTTTTTGTATCTTGGAAAAGCAAAGCCTAGGGGGGAAGGGTGACATGCTGAATAAAATTTATGACTGGGTGGATGAACGTCTCGATATTACGCCGATGTGGCGGGATATCGCCGACCATGAAGTGCCGGAACATGTAAATCCCGCTCACCATTTCTCGGCTTTTGTCTATTGTTTCGGCGGTTTGACGTTTTTTGTAACCGTTATCCAAGTGCTGTCCGGGATGTTTTTAACGATGTATTATGTGCCGGATATAAAAAACGCGTGGGAATCCGTGTATTATTTGCAGAATGAAGTCGCTTTCGGGCAGATTGTAAGGGGTATGCACCATTGGGGCGCAAGTTTAGTCATTGTGATGATGTTTTTACATACGCTGCGGGTTTTCTTTCAGGGAGCTTATAAAAAGCCTCGGGAATTGAACTGGATCGTCGGTGTTCTGATCTTTTTTGTGATGCTCGGTCTCGGTTTTACAGGGTATCTGCTTCCGTGGGATATGAAGGCGCTGTTTGCGACAAAGGTAGGTCTTCAGATTGCGGAGGCGACGCCATTGATCGGAGCGCAGGTGAAAACTCTTCTTGCCGGCCACCACGATATTGTCGGCGCCCAAACGCTGACGAGATTTTTTGCGATTCACGTATTTTTTCTCCCTGCCGCTTTGTTTGCGCTCATGGGCGCCCACTTTGTCATGATCCGCAAGCAGGGAATTTCAGGACCGCTTTAATACAAATCTGATATAAAAGGGAGGGGATGACATGCACCGGGGGAAAGGAATGAAGTTTGTAGGAGATTCAAGGATACCGGCTGAAAAAAAACCGAATATACCGAAAGACTATTCAGAGTATCCTGGAAAGACAGAGGCGTTTTGGCCGAACTTCCTGCTGAAAGAATGGATGGTCGGGGCCGTTTTCCTCGTCGGATTTCTCGTTTTAACGATTGTGCACGAGCCGCCTTTGGAACGGGTGGCGGACCCGACGGATACAGGGTATATTCCGCTGCCGGATTGGTATTTTCTATTTTTATACCAGCTATTAAAATATGAATATGCCGCAGGGAGCTACACCGTTATCGGCGCGATGATTATACCGGGTCTTGCCTTCGGGTCGCTGCTTTTGGCTCCGTTTCTCGACAGGGGGTCTGAAAGAAGGCCGTGGAAGCGTCCGGTTGCGGTCGGGATGATGCTTTTGGCGCTTTGTGCTACGGTCTTTTTGACGTGGCAGTCAGTCGCGACGCATGACTGGGCGAAGGCGGAGGAGCAAGGGAAAATCAAAAAAGAAGCCGCCATTGATACTGAATCAGACGGTTATAAGGTATTTAAAGAACAAGGCTGTATTTCCTGTCACGGGGATAATCTTCAAGGCGGAAGCGCCGGTCCGTCCCTGGTCGATAACGGGCTGAGCCCGGAAGAAATTAAAAAAATCGCCGTCAAAGGGAAAGGGCAGATGCCAGCCGGTATTTTTAAAGGGAATGACAAACAGCTTGATCAGCTGGCGAAGTTCATTTCTGAAACGACAGCGAAATAACGTATTGTGAAGCAGACAATAGCAGGATATACTTTTATGAAAAGAGCTGACCGGATGTCAGCTTTTTTTGCATGATACATACTTTTTACGGACTGAGAGTTGATGGTATGAGGTGGATTTCTTATCTTTTAGGGTTGCGCGGCATGCTTCTGCTTGTTCTTGCCGTTAATTTTATCGGTACGGTGTACGGCTATTATTGGTATGTGCCTCAGCTTGCGGACACGCCGTTCCGATTTCTGATATTTGTGCCTGACAGCCCGACGGCGACGTTTTTCTTCCTGTTCGTGCTTCTGGCATTTCTCATGAAAAGAAACGCGCCGCTGTTTGAAGCGCTGGCTCTTGTAACCCTTGTAAAATACGGGCTGTGGGCGGTCGGAATGAATGTCTTTGTGCTGGCCAAAATGGGGCAGATGCCTTGGGAAGGGTACATGCTGATTGCTTCACATTTTGCCATGGCCGTTCAAGGCGTTTTATACAGCCCGTATTTTCGGTTCCGGTTATGGCATCTTGCCGCTGCCGCTGTTTGGACGCTTCATAATGATGTCATTGATTATCTTTTCGGCATGATGCCCCGCTACTCAATGCTCAATGACTATATGCAAGAGATCGGCTATGCTACATTCTGGCTGAGCATATTTTCACTCGGCCTTGCATACTATTTGGTGATTTCCAAAAGACGGATAAAGCTTGACTTACACTGATAGAATCTTGGTCTAACCTTGTCCCGCTCCTCATATTCTGTAAAGAGAAGGAGTGGGAGGGACCTCTATGAAACGAAAGCTGACGATCTGTCTTTTACTTGCTCTTATGTGTTTCATCACAACTGCCAAAGCTGAAGATGAGGGCGGTCTCAAGGAACTGAACGACCTTTCGGATACCGTTTTCCAAATGACGCGGCATTCGCAGTATGATGAGGCTCTGCAAGTGCTTGGCTACTTTAAGAAAAAAATGACACACGTAAACTCACTGAGCGGCGCCGAAGTCAGGCAGGTGACTCTGGGTTTCAATGATTTAGTGCGCGTTCTGAAACAGGCAGACGCCTCAGATAACGAAAAAATCCGGGCAGCCGCCCAGTTCAGGTTGGTAATGGATGCGATGGAAGACCACTCCGATCCGCTGTGGGGTTCGCTTGAAAGACCGATTATGGCGACATTCAGCGCCTTAAAAGAAGATGTCAGCGGAAACGGAAGTGAAAATTTCAATGAAAAGTGGAATGAATTTATATCATTATATGATTTAATTTATCCCAGCCTGACAATGGATGTGTCGGCCGGCCAGCTTGATACGGTGGCGAAACATATCGAGGTGATTGAGCAGGAAGGGTTTCAGCAGATGACAAAAGGAACAAAGCTTGAGCGTCTGACGCTCCTGCAGCAGGATTTAAAGCGGGTTTTTGACAAGGTGGAGCGGGATGACGCTGATCCTTCGCTGCTCTGGGTCATTCTGACAACAGGCGGTATCATTATTACTGCGCTGACATATGTCGGCTACCGAAAATACAGAGCGGAAAAAAAGAAAGAGAAAAAGCGTGAATATCCTAAGTCTAAATAAACACAAATTGCTGTAAAGGAGCTAAGCCAGTGAAAAAACTCATCCAGCAATTGGCTTCAAAACACCTCCCGCAGCCGATCAGAGGCAGAAAAGGGGCGACTGACGAAGGACCGCGAAACCTCGCGCGTGACTTCCAGAATCCTGACATGCTCGTTCCGCCTTCAACGGATGCAGGAACGGTTCAAAACTTGAAATTCTCATTTTCTGATACGCATATGAGGCTTGAAGACGGCGGATGGTCCAGAGAGGTGACGGTCAGGGAACTGCCGGTATCCAAAAATATCGCGGCGGTGAACATGAGACTGAAGCCGGGAGCTGTGCGGGAGCTTCATTGGCATAAAGAAGCCGAATGGGGATATGTGATTAACGGAGGAGTCCGTTTAACTGCGGTCGATCAAAATGGGCGGAATTTTATTGATAATGTCAGTGAAGGGGATCTGTGGTATTTTCCTTCCGGCATTCCTCATTCCATTCAAGGATTAGAGCAGGGAAGTGAGTTTTTGCTCGTCTTTGATGACGGTTCTTTTTCAGAAAACAGCACCTTTTCAGTAACGGACTGGTTTGCCCACACCCCGCGCAGCGTGCTGGAGGCGAACTTCGGTGTTCCGGGTTATGAGTTGGCTTATATTCACAAGAAAGAGCGTTACATGTTCCAGTTGGAACCTCCTCCACCTATCGAGCAGGCAGCAGTTTCTTCCCCGGAAGGCACCGTTTTGGAGCCGTTCAGCTACAAGCTTTCCCGGCAGGAGCCCCTTGTTACCAGCGGGGGAAGAGTAAAGATTGTCGATTCAAAAACGTTTAAGGTGTCAAAAACGATTGCCGCAGCTCTTGTGGAGGTCGAACCCGGGGGCATGAGAGAATTGCATTGGCATCCGAATACGGACGAGTGGCAGTATTATCTTTCAGGAGAAGCGAAAATGACGGTGTTTGCGGCGGAAGGAAGAGCGCGGACATTTAACTATCAAGCGGGTGACGTAGGATATGTTCCTTTTGCAATGGGACATTATGTTCAGAATACCGGTGACACCGTGCTTCGCTTTCTGGAAATCTTCAAAAGCGACCGTTTCGAAGACGTCTCTTTAAACCAATGGCTGGCACTGACGCCGCAGCGCTTCGTCGAGCAGACGCTCAATGTCAGTCCGGCATTCGCCCGCCGATTGAAAAAGAAAAAATCACCGGTTGTCAAATGGAAACACGAACAGTAAAGGCGGCAAAAGCCGCCTTTTTATTATCGTCTGATCGGATTTTTATTTTCATCAAGCGTAAATCCTTCGCCGAGCACATCATGGACGTCGCTTTCTGCAACAAAGGCGTGCGGGTCAACGGAAGTGATGACGCTTTTCAAAAGCACAATTTCGTTTTTCGGAACGACGCAGTAAAGAACGTCCCTGTCTTCTTTTGTATATGATCCCTGTCCTTTTAAAACGGTGACGCCGCGCTCCATCTCTTCAATGATTTTTTGCTGGATCAAATCGTTTTTCGAAGAAATAATCGTTGCCCCTTTTGCGGCATAGCCGCCTTCCTGTATAAAATCAATCAATCTCGCAGCGACAAAAACGGCTACAAGCGTGTACATCGCTTCCTTGTAAGAAAGATACGTAAACAAAGAAAGAAGAATGACACAGGCGTCAAAGGCAAACATCGTCCGGCCCATCGGGATTCCGAAAAATTTGTTGATCAGCCTGGCGATGATATCGACCCCGCCCGTCGTGCCGCCGTATTTAAAAATAATGCCGAGACCCGCGCCGATAAATACACCGGCGAATAAGGCGGCCAGCGCTAAATCATGGGACAGCGGCATATGAATTTCGTAGCGCTGAAAAACACTCAGAAAAACAGAAAGAGAAACGGTGCCGATCAGGGTATAGACAAACATCGTCCGGCCGAGCATGCGCCAGCCGATGAAAAAGATAGGAATGTTCAATACCAGGTTGGAAATAGAAGGGCTGATGTGGAATAACGCATATAAAAGCAGCGTAATGCCGGTAAATCCGCCTTCCGCCAAATTGTTCTGCATATTAAAGTGAACCAGTCCGAATGAAAAAACAGCGGCGCCGATTAAAATAAAGCAAATGTTTTTGATTCTGATTTCTCCAAGCATTGCATCAAACCCCTTTTCCTTCCATAAGATTGCGTAAATATTATAGTGGATACAAAAGAAAACAGCAAACTGCCGTTTTTAACATTTGTCAAATGTACTTGAATTAGCTAACATGGAAGAGATGACAGGAGGTATTCGCACAGTGAGTGACAAAACGATGAAAGACTTACAAGCTGAGGTCGATGAATATATCGGCCAATTCAAAGAAGGCTATTTCAGCCCGCTTGCCATGATGGCCCGTCTCACGGAAGAACTGGGCGAACTTGCAAGAGAAGTCAACCATTATTATGGTGAAAAGCCGAAGAAAACGACGGAAAATGAGAAAAGCATGGAAGAGGAAATGGGTGATGTGCTGTTCGTCCTGATCTGCCTCGCCAACTCCCTTGATATTTCATTGGAGGAAGCTCATAACCGCGTCATGCATAAATTTAATACACGTGATAAAGACCGCTGGACTAGAAAAGAAGAAGGAAAGTAGGAGAAACCATGTCAAATGAAACCATTAAAGTCGTCATTGCCGGACCGAGAGGCAGAATGGGCCAGGAGGCCGTAAAACTTGCCGTCCGCACGCCTCATTTTGAGCTTGTCGGCGCCATTGACCATACATACGATCAGCAAACATTGCGGGAAGTGATGTCAGCTGATTCAGACGCTCTTATTTATACGGATATCCGCGCATGTTTCCAAGAAACAAAACCGGATGTGCTGATCGATTTGACAACGCCTGAAATCGGCAAAAAACATACGAAAGCCGCTCTTGAACACGGCGTCCGCCCCGTTGTGGGAACGACCGGATTTTCTGAAGCGGATTTAGAGGAGCTTCAAGCTTTGACTGAAGAAAAAGGAATCGGCGCCATCATCGCTCCGAACTTTGCATTGGGCGCGGTGCTGATGATGAAGTTCTCACAAATGGCCGCCAACTATTTTGAAGATGTAGAAATCATTGAGCTTCATCATGATCAAAAGCTGGATGCCCCGAGCGGAACGGCGCTGAAAACAGCGGAAATGATCTCAAGCGTCCGTACAGAAAAGCAGCAGGGCCATCCTGATGAAAAAGAAATTCTGCCGGGCGCCCGCGGTGCTGAATTAAACGGCATCCGCCTTCACAGCGTGCGTCTGCCGGGCCTTATCGCCCACCAGGAAGTCATGTTCGGCATGGACGGCCAGACGCTGAAACTGCGCCATGATTCCTATAACCGGGCTTCCTTTATGTCAGGAGTGAAGCTGTCAGTGGAGCAAGTGATGAAAATCGACCAGCTTGTATACGGACTCGAAAATATTATCGACTGAATCGGCAAGGGGGAGAACATCAAATGAAAATTGCTTTGATTGCTCACGATAAAAAAAAGCAGGATATGGTTCAGTTTACGACCGCATATAAAGATATATTGAGCCATCATGAGTTATACGCGACGGGTACGACAGGCCTGAAAATCCAGGAAGCGACCGGATTGTCTGTTGAACGTTTTCAATCCGGCCCGCTCGGCGGAGATCAGCAAATCGGCGCATTGATTGCAGCAAATGCCCTGGATCTCGTCATTTTTCTGCGCGATCCGTTAACTGCGCAGCCTCACGAACCGGATGTCTCGGCGCTGATCCGGCTGTGTGACGTATACGCGATCCCGCTCGCCACAAATATGGGAACAGCGGAAATCCTCGTCCGGACGCTGGATGGCGGGGCATTTGATTTCCGCAATCTTGTGCGCGGAGGAGAGCCGAATGTCTGAACACGTTGATATTCTGGCGTTCGGCGCCCATAGTGATGATGTCGAGATCGGTATGGGCGGCACGATCGCAAAATTTACGGCTCAAGGAAAAACCGCGGTGATATGCGATTTGACCGAGGCCGAACTATCATCTAACGGAACGGTAGGGATAAGAAAAGAAGAAGCGGCAGAGGCGGCCCGAATTCTCGGCGTAAAAGAGAGAATCCAGCTTACGCTTCCCGACCGCGGGCTTTTGAAAAGTGAGGACGGCATCCGCCGGATTGTCAGTGTCATCAGAGCCTGCCGGCCGAAAACCGTTTTCATGCCTTATCCGAAAGACCGCCATCCTGACCACGGCAATGCGGCGGCTTTGGTCGAAGAAGCGGTGTTCTCAGCGGGAATTCATAAATACAGAGATCACCAGGAACTGCCGGCTCATAAGGCTCAGCGCGTATACTATTATATGATCAACGGGTTTCACCGTCCGGACTTTGTAATCGACATAACGGAAACCATCGATCTGAAAAAAGAAAGCCTGCACGCCTATCAAAGCCAGTTTATTCCTACGGCGCAGTCAGTGAACACACCGCTGACCAACGGTTATATCGAAATGGTGGAAGCGAGGGAAAGACTGTATGGCAAAGAAGCCGGGACGGGGTATGCCGAAGGTTTCTTTTCAAAACAGCTTCCCGTTTTGAATGATGATGTTTTTGGGGGCGGACAATGAGACCATTAAAAATAGGGATTACATGCTACCCGAGTGTCGGAGGCTCGGGTATTATTGCGACGGAACTCGGCAAGCTGCTTGCGGAAAAAGGGCACCAGGTTCATTTCATCACATCAAGCATCCCGTTCAGATTAAATACATATCATCCGAATATTCATTTTCATGAGGTGGAAGTCAACCAATACGCGGTATTTAAATATCCGCCTTATGACCTTACGCTGGCGAGCAAAATCGCCGAGGTTGCCGCGAGGGAAAATCTTGATATCATTCACGCGCATTATGCGCTGCCGCATGCGGTATGCGCTTATCTCGCCAAGCAGATGCTCAAGCGTGACATCGGCATCGTGACGACACTTCACGGTACGGACATCACCGTTTTAGGATATGATCCGTCATTAAAGGATTTAATCCGTTTTGCCATCGAAGCGTCCGACAGAGTGACGGCGGTATCAACCGCGCTTGCCGGAGAAACATATGACTTAATCAAGCCGGATAAAAAAATTGAGACCATCTACAACTTTATTGATGAACGTGTTTATCTTAAGAAAAATACAGAGAGTATAAAAGAGAAACATGGCATTTTGCCGGATGAAAAGGTCGTCATCCATGTTTCGAACTTCAGAAAAGTAAAACGTGTTAAAGACGTCATCCGCGTTTTCCGTAATATCGCAGCCAAAACAAAGGCGAAGCTCCTGCTTGTCGGCGACGGGCCGGAAAAGTGCGTCGCTTGGCAGCTTGTCGAAAAATACGGACTGCAGGATCAAGTGCTGCTCCTCGGAAATCAGGACAGAGTGGAAGAGCTGTATTCCATCAGCGATCTTAAGCTTCTTCTGTCTGAAAAAGAAAGTTTCGGACTCGTCCTCCTTGAAGCGATGGCCTGCGGCGTGCCGTGCATCGGAACAAATATCGGCGGAATCCCGGAAGTGATTAAAGATCAAGTAAGCGGTTTTCTGGTGGAAGTCGGCGATATTCAGGAGGCATCTGAAAAAGCGCTTGCCGTTTTAGAAGATAAACAGCTCAGCAAACGATTGACTGACCATGCGCTGAAAATGGTGGAGACCGCCTTTTCTTCGCAAAGAATCGTCAGTCAGTATGAACGGATTTATGACGAATTGGCAGGACCGGAGTGATCTTATGGAACAGGAATTTGTCAAAGCCCTCCCCATCCTTCATCATCTGATGAAGGCGGGCCATCAGGCGTACTTTGTCGGGGGAGCCGTCAGAGACAGCTATATGAAACGGAAAATAGGTGATGTGGATATCGCAACCAGCGCTTCGCCGAATGAGGTGGAGCGCCTCTTTAAGCGGACTGTCGATGTAGGAAAAGAGCACGGCACCGTAATCGTCTTGTGGGAAGATGAAACCTATGAAGTCACCACTTTTCGCGCCGAATCAGAATATAAGGACTACCGGCGCCCTGAAACTGTGCGGTTCATTACTTCTTTATCAGAAGACTTAAAGCGGAGAGACTTAACGATAAATGCGATGGCGATGTCTGCCGAGGGAGAGCTGCTTGATTATTTCGGAGGCGCGCATGATATCGGTCAAAAGCTGATCCGTACGGTGGGTAATCCTGAAGACCGTTTTCGGGAAGACGCTCTGCGGATGATGAGAGCCGTCCGCTTTATGAGTCAGCTCGGCTTTCTGTTAGAAAAAGAAACAAGAGAGGCCGTCATAAAAGACAGGGAGCTTTTGGCACATGTATCAGTAGAACGAAAGACCGTCGAATTTGAAAAGCTGCTGCAGGGCGATTCCTCACAAGAAGCGATTCAAACGATGGTGCAAACAGGTCTGATACAAGAGCTGCCCGGCCTTTCCGGTTATGAGCAGCAAATGCTTGAAGCGAGCGGATTTCCGTTTTCTTCTTTAGATGCACGCGAAGAACGCTGGGCAGCGCTGTTATTGTTTCTCGGTCTTTGTCCGAAAAGCGCCGAGGCGTTTTTAAAACAATGGAAACTGCCGGGAAAAGTCATAAAAAAAGCGGTGCAGATCATAAGCGTTTATCCGGCGCAGCTGGAAGCGGAAGCGATGTACCGGGCGGGAGAGGCGCTGTTTTCAGCCGTTAAAATCGGGATGCTGAAAAAGCATAAGACGATTGATGAACAAAAGCTGAAAGAGGTTCAGAGCCTGTATGAGCAGCTGCCGATCAAAAGCCTTCGAGACCTCGACATTTCAGGCGCTGATCTGATGGAGCTCAGAAACCGCCGCGCGGGTAAATGGGTGGCCGAAGAACTTCGCCGGATTGAAGAAGCGGTATTGGCAGGGAAGCTCCCTAACCGAAAACATGACATAAAGGAGTGGCTCGCATCATGGGATCAACATTAAGAACCCGATTAATTGATTTATTTTCTGAGGCGGGTGACGGCTTTATCTCCGGGCAGAAAATAAGTGACGCGCTCGGCTGCTCGAGAACCGCCGTTTGGAAACATATAGAGGAACTCCGCAAAGAGGGCTATGAGGTTGAGGCGGTCAGACGAAAAGGGTACAGGCTCATTAAAAAACCGGGGAAACTCAGTGAATCCGAAATCCGTTTCGGGCTGAAAACAAAGGTTTTGGGCAAACAGCTTCATTACCGGGACGTCCTGCCGTCCACCCAAAAAACTGCTCATGAACTTGCCAATGACGGTGCGCCGGAAGGGACGCTCGTAGTCGCCGATAAACAAACGGCAGGCAGAGGAAGAATGGCCAGAGTGTGGCATTCACAGGAGGGAAACGGGATTTGGATGAGCCTCATTCTGAGACCCGACGTTCCTTTGCAAAAAACGCCGCAGCTCACCCTGTTATCCGCTGTTGCGGTCGTTCAGGCCATCGAGGCCTTTACAGGAGTACAGCCCGCCATTAAATGGCCGAATGATTTAATGATTCACCGCAAAAAAGCCGTCGGGATTTTAACTGAGCTGCAGGCAGAAGAAAACCATGTCCGTTCGGTTATTCTCGGGATCGGCATCAACGTGAACCAGCAGGAAGCCGATTTTCCCGGCGAGCTTCAGGACATTGCGACGAGCCTGAGCATGGAAGCCGGCGAAAAAATTGACAGAGCGGGTCTGATACAAGAGATTTTGCTGACTTTTGAAAAACGCTATCAGGATTACTTGAACCACGGCTTTACACCGATCAAGCTGCTATGGGAAAGCTATGCGGTCGGACTGGGGAACGAGCTCAGTGCGAGAACGCTGCAAGGGACGTTTTACGGGAAATCGCTCGGCATTGATGATGAGGGAGTTCTTCTCTTGGAAACGAGAGACGGTATAAAGAAGATCTATTCTGCCGATATTGAGCTCAATTAATCTTAGTTGGTACAAGCCTCGTGAATTTGGTATACTTCCTATGGGCAGTATCATAATGAACTGCACCTGATCAGCAGAACAGAGATTACGAAAAGTCTGCCTTGATCCAAAAAAGGACTGGGACAGAGGGATGACATTCGCCGAACGTTAAACAAGTGGGAATCCTTCTTATTTTACAGAAGGCTTTTTTGCTTGCGAAGAATTGGCGGCTCATCTCCTCACCGTTTAGAGGAGGAGAAACAGAATGAAAACAAAACTGGATTTCATGAAAATGAAGGAAAACGGAGAGCCGATCGTGATGCTGACCGCTTACGATTATCCGCAGGCAAAGCTTGCGGAACAGGCGGGAGTCGACATGATTTTAGTCGGGGATTCGCTCGGAATGGTGGTGCTCGGACTCGATTCAACAGTCGGCGTAACGGTCAGTGACATGATTCACCATACAAAAGCGGTAAAACGCGGTGCGAAAAATACGTTTATCGTAACTGACATGCCGTTTATGTCTTACCACCTTTCAAAAGAGGATACATTGAAAAACGCCGCGGCCATTATTCAGGAAAGCGGCGCGGACGCGTTAAAGCTGGAAGGCGGAGACGGCGTTTTCGAATCCATCCGTGCGCTGACTCTCGGCGGAATTCCCGTCGTCAGCCATTTAGGCCTCACACCGCAGTCTGTCGGCGTATTAGGCGGATATAAAGTGCAGGGAAAAGATGAGCAAAGCGCGAAAAAGCTCATTGAAGACAGCATCAAATGCGAGCAGGCGGGAGCGATGATGCTCGTGCTTGAATGCGTGCCTGCTGAACTGACTGCTAAAATAAAAGAAGAAGTATCCATTCCCGTCATCGGAATCGGAGCCGGTTCAAAAGCGGACGGCCAAGTCCTTGTTTATCATGACGTCGTTGGCCACGGCGTGGACAGAACACCGAAGTTCGTGAAGCAATACGCCAAAATCGACGGCACGATTGAGTCGGCCCTCAGCGATTATGTCCGTGATGTGAAAGAACGGGTTTTCCCGGAAGAAAAGCATTCCTTTCAGATAAACCAAACTGTGCTGCAAGGCTTGTACGGAGGAAAGTAAGCGATGAAACAACTGACAGAAACTCAACAGCTGAAAGAATTGATTGCACAATACCGCTCAGAAGGCCGGACGATCGGATTCGTCCCGACAATGGGTTTTCTTCATGAAGGACATCTGACGCTGGTTGAAAAAGCAAGCAAAGAAAACGATATTGTCGTGATGAGCATCTTTGTCAATCCGACTCAATTCGGACCGGGCGAGGATTACGAAGCATATCCGCGGGATTTAAAGCGCGATGCCCGGCTTGCAGAACAGGCGGGGGCAAATGTTTTGTTTACGCCGTCTCCAAGTGATATGTATAAAGGCGAGCAAAATGTTGCCGTGCAAGTGAAAAGGAGAACTGACGTGTTGTGCGGCGCCTCCCGCGTCGGCCATTTTGACGGAGTGGCCACTGTGCTGACGAAGTTTTTCAATCTCGTTAAACCGACCCGCGCCTACTTCGGCCTGAAAGATGCCCAGCAGGCAGCGGTTGTGGACGGATTGATTGAGGATTTCTTTATGGATATCGAATTGGTTGCAGTGGACACGGTCAGAGAAGAAGACGGACTTGCCAAAAGCTCTCGCAACGTCTATCTGACTGAGCAGGAACGCAAAGAAGCGCCGATGATCTATAAAGCATTGCAGCAAGGTGCCGAACTGATCAGAGACGGTGAAAGAAATCCGGAAACCGTCATAAAAACCGTCACCGATATCATCGAAAACACAAGCGGCGTCATTGATTATGCCGAACTGTACGCTTATCCGGAGCTGACTCCGCTTAAAACATTAAACGGCAAGGTCATTCTGGCCTGCGCCGTCCAATTTTCTAAAGCCAGACTGATTGATAATATCATTATTGATATTGATGAATGGGAGAGATCATAATATGTACCGCACTATGATGGCCGGAAAACTGCACCGCGCTACCGTGACGGAAGCCAATTTAAACTATGTCGGCAGCATAACGATTGATGAAGATCTTTTAGATGCCGTCGGAATGCTCGCTAATGAAAAAGTTCAGATTGTGAATAATAACAACGGAGCGAGACTTGAAACGTATATTATTCCCGGTAAGCGGGGGAGCGGCGTCATCTGTTTAAACGGAGCTGCCGCCCGTCTCGTCCAAGAAGGAGATAAAGTCATTATTATTTCTTATCAAATGATGTCTGATCAGGAAGCAAAAAGCCATCAGCCGAAGGTGGCCGTTCTGGATGATCAGAATAAAATCGAGCAGATGCTGGGCCAGGAGCCGGCACACACGATTTTGTAAAAGAGCCCCCTTCATGGGGGTTTTCTTTTAAGATTTAGGGGCAAAAGCTGTTTTTCCGCTCCATTTCTCAACAAAACGTGTTACACTTTTCTCGTATGCAAGAATTGAGGTGTCCATTTTAATGAACAAACAACGGTTCGTTGTCATAGATGTCGAAACAACAGGAAATTCGCCGAAAAAGGGCGATAAAATCATTCAAATCGCAGCGGTTGTCATTGAAAATGGACAAATAACTGAGCGGTTTTCAAAATATATCAATCCGAATCAGGCCATCCCGCCGTTTATTGAACAGCTGACCGGAATTTCGTCCGGAATGGTTGAAAATGAACTGCCGTTTGAAGCGGTCGCAGAGGAGATTTTTCATCTGCTTGACGGCGCGTATTTTGTTGCCCACAATATTCATTTCGACCTCGGATTTGTCCGGCATGAACTGAGCGAAGCGGGCTATGAGCTGCCGGATTGTGAAGTGCTTGATACGGTTGAGCTTTCGCGTATTGTTTTCCCGGGGTTTGAAGGATATAAGCTCGGTGAGTTGTGCGCGGAGCTGAATATTGTTCATGACCGCCCTCACCGCGCAGACAGCGATGCGGAGGTTACGGGACTGGTCTTTTTAGACATTTTACATAAACTGAAACATTTGCCTTTACCGACGTTAAAGCAGCTTAGAAGGCTTTCACAGCATTTTATCAGCGATTTGACGCTGCTTTTGGATTCTTTTATACATGAAAGCAGGCCGGCGGAAGAAAAGAGCTGCATTCCATACGCCTCTTTTTCAATTAAAGAGCCCGATCACATTCCGGTTTCCCGTCCGGTGAATGCGGCCATTGACCTTGAAAAGTGGAACGAAGAAAAAGAACAGATCTTATCCGATATCATCCCCCGCTATGAAAAGCGGAAAGGGCAGCTTTCGATGATGGATGAAGTGCTTGGCGCCTTCCGCAATCGGGAGCATGCGCTGATTGAAGCGGCGCCCGGCATCGGAAAAACGATCGGTTATCTCGTTCCGGCTGTTTTATTTGCCAAAGCGGAACAAACTCCCGTGATTATCAGCACGTACTCTACTCTTTTGCAGCAGCAGATCATGTCTAAAGATCTTCCGCTTTTGGAGCGTATGTTTCCTTGGCCGGTCAAAGCCGCTATTTTAAAAGGGAAATCACATTATCTGTGCCTGCCTAAGTTTGAACATATTCTGCATGAGGAAGATGACAACTATGATGCGGTTTTGACGAAAGCACAGCTTCTCGTCTGGCTGACGGAGACTGAAACGGGCGACGCCGCTGAGCTGAATCTTCCATCAGGCGGCAGATTGCTGTGGGAGCGCATGGCTTACGATGAGAATTCTTTTTTGAAAAAAGGGAAGGACTCGGCTGCCGGGTTTTATGAACGGGCTAAAGAAAAAGCGCAGGCCGCAGATCTGATTATCACAAACCATGCTTTGCTGTTTTCAGATCAAAGCAGTGAAACGAAAAAACTGCCTGCAAGCGGAACGGTCATCATTGATGAAGCGCATCATTTCGAACGCGCTGCCAGCGAGCACCTCGGGAAGAGAGCTTCATACATCGGACTGCACACAAAGCTCAGCCGAATCGGAACCTTAAAGGAACACGGACTGTTAAAGCGGATGAGAAAACTGTTTTATACGTATGAACTGCCGGCGGAAAGTTTTTTTGACGCCGATGAGTGGATGAAGCATATTCAATCGGAAAGCGACGCATTTTTCAGTTCAGTGCATTCTTTTGTCAAACGAAGAAAACCTAAAGACGATCTGAACCGTCTCGTCTATAGTCTCAATCATAAAAGCCAGGATAAAGGGTTTCACATGATAACGGACGGAGCGGAGCGGCTTTGTGCGATGCTGGATCAGCTGCTTGACATGTTTTCAGTACAGGAGAAACTGTTACATCAAAAGCTTGAACAGATGAAAAGCGGAGCGGCTTTTTTAGCGGCTGAATATGTAAAGTGTATCAGGGGGCTGAAAGAATATCGCGATACGTTCAGCAGGCTGCTGTTTGAAAATGATGAGAAAGAAGCCGTTTGGGTTGAAATTGACGCGAAAGGCGCAAAAAATGCCGTCAGCATCTATGCGCAGCCTTTGGAGCCCGGTGAAATGCTGGCAGACCAGTTTTTCGCCCGCAAAAAAAGCGTTGTGCTCACATCAGCGACCTTAATGGTGGAGCAGTCTTTTCAATTTATGATTGAAAGGCTCGGACTTGCGGATTTTTATCCGCGCACCAAAAGCATCCCGTCTCCTTTTTCTTACGATGATCAGATGAACGTCATCATTCCGAAAGAGATGAAATCCGTTAAATATGACGGGGAGCGGGAAGTCATTGAGCATATTGCCAAGTATGCAGAAATCATGTCAAAGGGAAAACAGCCGAAGATCCTTGTCCTGTTTACGTCTCATGATATGCTGAAAAAAGTGTATCAGGAACTGAAACTCAGTATGGAGATCTCAGGCATTCAGCTTCTCGCCCAAGGTATTTCGGGCGGGAGTCCCGGTAAATTAATGAAAACCTTTAAAACGGCAAGCCGGGCGATTTTGCTCGGGACGAATCATTTCTGGGAAGGCGTTGATTTTCCGGGGGATGAATTGTCAACCGTCATGATCGCAAGGCTTCCTTTCAGGGCGCCTGATAACCCGCTTCATGCCGCAAAATGCGAATTTGCCAAGAAGCAGGGGAAAAATCCGTTTCAGACGATTTCCCTGCCTGAGGCCGTGTTAACGTTCAGACAGGGGATCGGGCGCCTGCTCCGTACGGCGGGAGACAAGGGAACAATCGTTCTTTTAGATCAGCGTGTAAAGACGGCGGGATACGGACGGCTGTTTCTTGAAGCGCTCCCGACTTCATCCCTTTTGGAGCTGACGGATGCCGAACTCGGGGCTTATGTCAGCCAAACGGAATAAAAGCCGCATAAACGCGGCTTTCGTGGTGTGGGATGAGGAATTGTTTTTATAGTAAAAGCGGGTTCATGCCGCCTTGTGATTTTATTATGCCGCGGGCGCATCCCGTTATGACTAACAAAATTTGTTCGACCGATGGAGGGTATAAAAATGGAAAGCAAAATTGAAATTCTGTCAACGATTAATGTGGAGCATTCAGATGATTTATATAAAATCGTCGATACATTAAACCGGACTTTGAAACGGGATAATCTGATGTTCGGCCTTGCGCTCGACGAAGAAAATCAAAATGAAGCGGTCTTCACCATTTATCGTACATAGGTGAAAAAGATGAGAAAAAAAGCATTAATATTTACAGCCGTATTTGGTATTATTTTTTTAGCAGTTCTTTTATTTTCGGCCAGCATTTTTAAATCTGCAATGGCTCAAAAAGAAGAAGGCCACGAAACAGCTGCCGCAGCGGCTAAAGAAAAAACGGATCTGACAGATGCTGAGAAAGTGGAGACCTTTGTCGGCAAACAGAAATATTATGTTGTTACCGGAACGGATAAACATGGAAAAGATATGTATGTATGGGTTCCGGCCGACAAAAAAGCAAAAATTCTCTCAAAAAAAGCCAGTGACGGCATTTCAAGCGGCAAGGCTGCCAAGATCGTTCGGGACGAAGGGCTTGTTTCCAAGCTGAATGGCGTTCACCCGGCGAGAGAAAACAATGTTCCGTTATGGGAAGTGACCTATATCAACAAAAGCGGGCAGTATAGCTTTAGCTATGTGGACTTTACAAGCGGCAAGATTCTCAAAAACATCACACCGTGAGACGTATTAGGGGGAGTTCAAGTTGAAATTGGCAAAAAGAGTATCCGCATTAACACCGTCTGCAACACTTGCAATTACTGCAAAAGCGAAAGAACTGAAAGCAGAAGGCCATGATGTCATCGGCCTCGGAGCAGGAGAACCGGATTTTAATACGCCTCAGCACATTATAGATGCCGCGGTGCGTTCCATGAATGAAGGCCATACGAAATATACGCCTTCAGGCGGTCTGCCGGCGCTGAAAGACAGTATCGCAAAAAAATTCAAAAACGATCAGGGGATTGAATATAAGCCGTCAGAAATCATTGTCTGCACCGGAGCGAAACACGCTCTGTATACATTATTTCAGGTCATTCTTGATGAAGGGGACGAAGTGATTATACCGACTCCTTACTGGGTCAGCTACCCTGAGCAGGTGAAACTGGCAGGGGGGCGTCCCGTCTATGCAGAAGGGCTGGAATCCAATCAGTTTAAAATTTCACCGGAGCAGCTGAAGCAGGCCATCACCGAGAAAACAAAAGCGCTCATTATCAATTCACCGAGCAACCCGACAGGTGTTATGTATACGAAAGAAGAGCTTGCGGAACTCGGAAAAGTGTGTCTGGAGCATGGCATTCTGATCGTTTCTGACGAGATTTATGAGAAGCTTACATACGGAGGAAAAAAACACGTCTCAATCGCACAGCTTTCAGATGAATTGAAAGAGCAGACGATCATCATTAACGGCGTTTCGAAATCTCACAGCATGACGGGCTGGAGGATCGGCTATGCGGCGGGTTCGGAGACGATTATTAAAGCGATGACGAGCCTTGCGAGCCACAGCACATCAAATCCGACGTCCATCGCTCAATACGGCGCCATTGCGGCCTATAACGGTCCGGCTGAGCCGCTGGAAGAGATGAGACAGGCATTTGAGCACAGACTGAACACCATTTACGCTCAGCTCAGTGAAATTCCCGGATTCACCTGTGTCAAGCCTGAAGGGGCGTTTTACTTGTTCCCTAACGCCAAAGCGGCCGCAGAAAACTGCGGATTCAAAGATGTCGATGAATACGTCAAGGCGCTTCTGGAAGAAGAAAAAGTCGCCATCGTGCCGGGCTCGGGTTTCGGCTCACCGGACAACGTCCGCTTATCTTACGCAACGTCACTTGATCTTTTAGAAGAAGCGGTCGAAAGAATCCGCCGCTTCACGGAAAAACACAGCTGATTCTGAAAAAGCGGCTTTTAAAGCCGCTTTTCACTTGCATTGACCCCGTTAGAGTAGAACGGGTATAATAAAGTGATGAAAAAAGAGATTCAGGCAGATTCCTGAATGTCTTTCTTGTTCTGGAGGGAAAGAGTTTGAAAACAACAATCAACCAAGTGTATAAACACACAGGCGAGGAAGTAACGATTGGAGCTTGGGTCGCTAATAAACGCTCAAGCGGTAAAATCGCATTTTTACAGCTGAGAGACGGTACCGGCTTCATTCAGGGAGTTGTCGTCAAAGCTGAAGTAGAAGAAGACATCTTCCAAATCGCGAAATCAGTGACGCAGGAAACGTCACTTTATGTAAAAGGAATTGTGAAAGAGGACGAGCGTTCACCGCTTGGCTATGAGCTTGCTGTTACATCCATTGAAGTCATTCACGAAGCGACTGATTATCCGATTACGCCTAAAGAGCACGGTACGGAATTCTTAATGGATCACAGACATTTATGGCTCCGTTCGAAACGCCAGCACGCAATTATGAAAATCCGCAACGAAATCATCCGTGCGACTTATGAATTTTTCAACAAAGAAGGCTTCGTGAAAGTTGATCCGCCGATTTTGACGGGAAGCGCTCCGGAAGGCACGACTGAGCTGTTCGCGACGAAATATTTTGATGAAGACGCCTTCTTGTCTCAAAGCGGCCAGCTGTATATGGAAGCAGCTGCAATGGCGCTCGGAAAAGTATTCTCTTTCGGACCGACGTTCAGAGCGGAAAAATCGAAAACGAAACGCCATCTCATCGAATTCTGGATGATTGAGCCTGAAATGGCATTTGTTGAATTTGAAGAAAACCTTGAAGTTCAGGAGAATTATGTTGCATACATCGTGCAAAGCGTGCTGGAACATTGTAAGATCGAGCTGAACACATTAGGAAGAGACACATCGAAGCTTGAACAAATCAAAGCGCCATTCCCGCGCATTACGTACGATAAAGCGATCGAATTCCTGAAAGAAAAAGGCTTTGACGATATTGAGTGGGGAGATGACTTCGGTGCGCCGCATGAAACAGCGATCGCAGAAAGCTATGACAAACCGGTGTTTATCACTCATTATCCGACGTCATTAAAACCGTTTTATATGCAGCCTGCCAAAGATCGTGACGATGTCGTGTTATGTGCCGACTTAATCGCTCCGGAAGGCTACGGGGAAATCATCGGCGGTTCAGAACGCGTTCATGATATGGATTTATTGGAAGAAAGATTAAAAGAACACGGTCTGGATTCAGATGCTTACAAATGGTATGCTGAACTCAGACAATACGGTTCTGTTCCGCACTCCGGCTTCGGCCTTGGACTTGAGCGGACAGTGGCTTGGATCAGCGGAGCGCCTCACGTGCGTGAAACGATTCCGTTCCCGAGACTTCTGAACCGTCTGTATCCGTAATAGTTATGAAAAACGAAGTCTCCTGCAAGGGAGACTTTTTCTAAGTAAAGGGGAAAGCTCCCGGAGATAACCTTTTACAGTAAGAGGTGTAAGGATGAAAAAACAGCAATTTATAGATATGCAGGAACTCGGCATTTCAAGCATTCCCAACCTGCTGCTGACACATTACCGGCAGCTCGGGCTGAATGAAACCGAATTGATCCTGCTTTTGAAGATTAAAATGCATTTGGAAAAGGGCTCTTATTTTCCGACGCCGTTTGAACTTCAATCAGGCATGTCCATCTCTGCTGAAGAATGTACAAGCTGCCTGAGAATGTTTATTCAAAAAGGTTTTCTGTTTATTGAAGAATGTGAAGACCATAACGGCATAAAGTTTGAAAAATATTCTCTGCAGCCGTTATGGGCGAAGCTGTATGATTACATGCAGCATTCACAAAACGAAACGCAGGAAAGAACGTCAGAAAGAGAACAAAAAAGCCTGTATACCATCTTTGAAGAAGAGTTCGGAAGACCGCTGTCGCCGCTTGAATGCGAGACGCTGGCCATATGGCAGGATCAGGATCAGCATGATGCGATTCTGATTAAACACGCCTTAAAAGAAGCCGTTTTATCGGGGAAACTCAGTTTTCGCTATATTGACCGGATTTTATTTGAATGGAAAAAGAACGGCTTCAAAACGGTTGAGCAGGCGAAGGCGCACAGCCAAAAATTCCGGCGTGTTCAAACGAAACAAAATGATCCGCAAAAAGAGTATACGAGGCAGGTGCCTTTTTACAATTGGCTGGAACAATAACATGAGAAGGGGAGAAACGTGTTAAATTTAAAGCAGATTGAATATTGTCTTGAAAAAATCGGCGATATGTTTCCGCACGCAGAATGTGAACTTGTCCATTCAAATCCTTTCGAATTGGTTGTGGCAGTCGCATTATCCGCGCAATGTACGGATGCTCTCGTCAACAGAGTGACAAAAACGCTATTTCAAAAATATAAACGGCCCGAAGATTATCTTGCCGTATCGCTGGAAGAACTCCAGCAGGATATTAAATCAATCGGCCTGTACCGTAATAAAGCCAAAAATATTCAAAAGCTGAGCAAAATGATCATCGAAGAGTACGGCGGAGAAGTGCCGAAAGACCGGGATGAGCTTGTGAATCTGCCGGGTGTCGGACGGAAAACGGCAAATGTGGTCGTGTCTGTTGCTTTCGGCGTACCTGCGATTGCAGTAGACACTCATGTGGAGCGGGTCTCTAAACGGCTCGGTATCTGCCGCTGGAAGGACTCTGTTTTGGAAGTAGAGAAAACATTAATGAAAAAAGTGCCGAAAGAGGATTGGTCTGTTACGCATCACAGATTAATATTTTTCGGCAGGTATCATTGTAAAGCGCAATCTCCCCGCTGTGCGGAATGTCCTTTGCTTCCGCTTTGCAGAGAAGGGCAGAAGCGTGACAAAAAAGGGCTGGTGAAACGGTGACGGCGATTGACATTCTGGCAGGCTATGAAACATACCTGCGCAGCCTTACGGACTTGGAAAGCCTCGAGATCAAAACGGCGCTGCGCCGCCATCCGCTGTATATGGATTTCAGCGGTCAGCCAACAGTGCAGCCATGGAGGGAAAGGGGCGAATATGTCCCGTTTCTGTTTCAGATTTGGAACGAAACGAAAGAAACGCTGCTTCCCGTTTTTCAAACAAGAAAATCGAGATGTGATCAAAATGACATGCTGAAGGGAATTGCCTGTCTGATTGCCGCTTTTCACTGGACGGCAGGGGAGCGGGTCACATCACTCGACTGGACTGTGCTTGAAACAAAACATTTTCCCGCCGAACCGATCAATTGGGCGGAGCGAATGGCGTTTATTTTAACAAAACCGACTCAATTTCACTCGTTTATTCAGCTGGATGAATTGATGACGGAGATGAAGAAACAATATCATAAATATGAAGCCATGAACAAATGTTAAAAACCTCCTTTTCTCATAAGGAGGTTTTTTTTGTATGAAAAAAATCCTTCACCTGTTTGAGGTGAAGGATTTCGTCCGCTAATGAGCGGAATTTGACTGGATGGTTGACGAATTGGACTGCCCATTGATATTTGAAGATGAGTCTTGGTTTTTGTCCGTTTGACCGCTGTCAGGTTTATTTGTGCCGTCTGAACCGGAATCAGAATCATTATCAGAGCCGTTATCTTGCTGTCCGTTGTTATCCGTCCCGTTACCGGGCTGATTCTGATTGTTGTTATCCGTTTGATCCTTATCGGATTGATCCTGATTTTTATCTGAGTCATCAGTTGGTGTTTGATCCGATCCGTCTGACGTATCTGTTTGATTGTCATCTGTGTTTGAATCATCGGTTTGCGTCTTGTCTTTATCTTTATCTTCATCAGACTTCTGTTCATCGTCAGTCGCTTTATCTTTATCTGCATCGTCTTCTTCATCTTTCGGGACTTTGAAAGATGCTGATGCCGTATCGCTTTTTCCGTCATCGTTTTCCGCTGTCACCTGGAAGCTGTATGTGGAGCCTGGCGTGACATCTGAGACGACGGCTTCTTTTGCCGAACTGTTTTGAATGTCACTGTAGCTTCCGCCGTCAACGGATTGTTTGACATTGAATGTTGCATCACCGTCATAATCCCAGCTTAAGGTTAATGATTTTTTATCTTTGTCGTATTTCACTTGCAATCCTGTCGGTTTATCGGCTTTTTCTTTCGTGTACGTTTTAGAAACGGCAGTTGGCTGCGTTCCTTTCACGAAGTACTCCGTCACTTTTTTATCATCCGGTGTATTCGGTCCGGCTAAAGCGGCAGGATTCGAGCCTTTCTCAACCGTTTCTTTGACGACGCTGTCAGGCTGCTTGAAGCTTCCTTTACCGTCATCAACGTATGAGATCAGCTTTTGGAAAATCCGTTTTGCGACTTGCTGGTCAGCAGAAGACAGTGATTTCTTACCTGCTTTGTTGCCAGACTCAACTCCGGTCCAAACCGCTGCTGTATATTGAGGGGTGTATCCGACAAACCATGAGTCTGGGACTCCGCCTTGTGCGATATTATATTTTTGAATGTCCTCTTTAGTAAAGTTAGTGGTACCCGTTTTACCGGCGACTTCCACGTTCGGTACTTGAGCTAGTCTGCCTGTTCCTGACTGCACGACTGTTTTGAGCATATCGGTAATCATGAATGCCGTGTAATCGCTCATAGCACTTTTCGGTTTCGGTGTTAAATCAAGCTTAGTGCCGTCATTAAATTCAATCGATGTGACCGCATGCGGTTCATTGTACGTTCCGTTATTTCCGAAAGCGCTGTAGGCGCCCGCCATTGTCATAGTAGATACACCGCGGTTATCCTGACCAAATCCTCCGATCGAATAAGATTCGGTTACACTCTCTTTGTTTAATCCTAGTCCTAAGTCATTTGCGAAGTCGACGGCATTATCTTTACCGGCTGCTTGATATGCTTTCAGAGCCGGAATATTACGCGAGTCTGAGAGGGCCTCTCGCATTGATATCATATTTCTGTATTTATTGTCATAGTCGTGAATCGGAGTGCCGTCAGAGTACGTATAAGCTGAGTCGTCAATCTGCTCATACGTCGACCATTTTTTATTTTCAATGACCGGGCCGTAATCAAGAATCGGTTTTATCGTTGAACCGGGCTGGGTTTTACCTTGTGTTGCATAATTGAATCCCCCGGTAGTTCTGTTCCGTCCTGCTCCGATGGCGCGGATTTCTCCGTTTGTCGTATCAAGGAGCGTGACGCCGCCCTGCATGCCTTCGGTAAATCCGGCTGTGTCGCCGTTCATCAATTGATCAAGATAATCTTGTGCTTTCGTATCAAGAGTCGTGTAAATTTTCAATCCGTCAGTTGAAATATCGACGTCTTTCTTTTCTTTTGTCTCAATTTCTTTCATAACTTCTTCGACAAAAGCGCTGTATTTATTTGTGTCCTTTTTATCGTATTCCTTTTGGCTGACGACGCCTTCATCTTTCATGGACACTTTCTTCGCTTTTTGGTATTCAGAATTTGAAATGAATCCTTGTTTTTCCATTAAGCTGAGAACGATGTTTCGGCGTTTTTCGGAAGCCTTCGGATTTTTAACCGGGTTATATCCGGTCGGGCTTTGCGGCATTCCGGCAAGCGTTGCCGCCTGTTCAACCGTAAGCTTGCTCAAGTCTTTTACGCCGAAGAATTCTTCAGCCGCTTTACCGACGCCATAGGCGCGCGGTGAGAAATAAATTCTGTTTAAATACATTTCTAAGATTTCATCTTTAGAATAATGGCGCTCCAGCTGCAGTGAAAGCCACACTTCCTGTGCTTTCCTTTTAATCGTTTTCTGATGGGTCAAAAGCGAGTTTTTCACAACCTGCTGGGTGATTGTGCTTCCTCCCTCTGAACCGAACCCATCCGTAAAGTTGGCGACCAAGGCGCCTCCGATCCGGATCGGGTCTATACCGTGGTGCTTATAAAAACGGGCGTCTTCAGTTGCGATAAATGCTTCTTTCACAACATCGGGTATATCCTTAATCGGGACGTAGGTTCGTTTTTCGCCGCCCACTTCCGCGATTTCTTTGCCGTTTTTATCGTAAATCGTTGAAGAGTAAGGCGTTTTCAGCTTGGCTTCGTCCAAAGACGGCGCGCCGGAAACCAAAACGGCAAATGCCGCCGCTCCGCCGACTATGCCAAGGACAAACAGAATAACCAAGGACAGCACAATCTTTTTGAATAAACCGCCTTTACGCTGTTTCTTGCCTTTTTTCGGTGAAGAGGGCTTAGTGCTTTTCGTCTGCCTTGCCTTACGGCGTTCTTCACGGCTCATAAATTGATCTGACATAACATCTCAACCTTTCGTTTATCAACCTTTCGCTCAGTCTACTGTTCCTGCGAAAAATAAAGCTGTTCAATAATACTAATATAATCAATTCTCGGTGAGTATCCAAGGGAAATCGGAAAGGAAGCATCTTCTAATTCGTCTTTGCGAATCGATTTTCTGCCGTTCTTCTCCTTTCTCTCCCAAAAGACAAACAGCTTGTCGGCTTCGAGGAAATAAACCTTTCCGAAAGCGGATATAATAACAAAACAAATGCCGTCTTGCCTGACCACCTGCTTCATATGTTCAATCTGATGATCATGAAAATTCTGCAGGGGAAATGCCGTTTTGTTTTTTGTTTCTTTTGCCTCAAAATCAATGTAGCGTCCTTTATAAATGCCGTTGTAGTCAGTTGTTGAAGACTGTTTAAAATAAGCTTCCTTAATGACTGCGGCGCTTCTTTTCGGATAGTGGACGTTTACAATCTGGACGGGTGTCGGCTTTTTGTGAATGACAGCAATTTGGTTAGCCAGATAATACTTATTCGTTTCATTCAGGTCGTCTTCGAGGGTCATGCCGCGATTACTGTATGAATGGGATCGTTTCTGGCTGTTTTGGGATGAAACCGTTTTGTTCGGCTGAAAAGTTTTTCCATTCGGGTACCGAATCACTTTTTCCATCCTCCTTATCAAACTAATAGTGACGGAAGTGAATGAACGTGCATAAACGACAGACCGTAACCGCCATTCTTCGCCTGATCGAAAAAGAGACGAAAATAAAAAATGCCGATAATATTTCCCGGACGAATGCCTATAAAGCATATTATGACCGCCATCCTGAGATCAAGTGGCCGCTTTTGGCATCCTTTGTGTCCCGCAATGCGGGCTGGTCGATGACTGATTTAAGAGGCGTCCTTTATCAGGAGGGCCTTGACAGCAGTCAGAAAAACTGGTTTTTCCTTTCGTATGAAAGGGCGAATTGGCTGATTTTTTCTGATGCCTATCCTCAGCTTCTGGTCTACCAGTGGTCAAAACAAATCGGCGAACCTCTTTTCCGTCATCTTTCTTATTTCCGCGTCTCGGCTTTTATGCAGGAAGAATGGTTCCGCTTTTGGCGTGACGGAGATAAGGAACGGCTCATGTATGCTCTTATTATAAATGAACAAAACACTATCCAAGCACCTATTATACAAAATCCTTCGTTTAAAAAGAATGTTTTTGGCACGATTCCTTTTTATTTAAGTGATTGGTTTCACTTTAATACGGTGATATTCCCTTCATTTGACGGACATTTATACGGAATTTCCGTCAAACGGTTTTCGAAAACCGAAGAAAGAATTACGCTCGGAAAACAGCTGGCCCGTCTTCTGTTCAGTCCTGATCTGCACGCTTCTTTTTACCGTTTTCTTGATACCGTTCCTCATACCGGTTCGCGCTTTGATATGGAGAAAATGATCGGCATCAAAAAAAGAACATCACCGATGCTGAGGACAACCTATCCCATTGTTGCCCACCCATTAGACGGCGAAAGGGCGGATTGGTTTCAAAAAAGGTTAAGAAAAGGGGCTTTCTTACAGGAGAAAATGCCGAAACAGCTTGAACTGACGGACTGGTACTTCCAGAAAAGACGGGAGCTCCATGCGCTCTTCGCGGTGAAAGAGTGGCTGAAGAAATGAAAAAGCCCGAAACCGTTCGCTGGGGTTTCGGGCTGCTGATGTGTTACGTGGAAGGGCGGTTTGGGCCGCCTAATTTTTTATCAAGCGTATCAGTTGTTTTTGCTTCGGTTTTTTGCTGTTTACCTGCATTTTTCGGTCTCGTTTTCATACGGCACCTCCTCAACTGTATCGTTTGCATTAACGTGCCGGTTCATACAAAGTTTGCGGCACTTTTTTGTCGAAAGGCACGCCTTTTAGGATAATCTCTGTTTGTTTGCCGAACTGCTTCTAGTTTTGTCATGTGCAGAGGAGAGCGGTATGAAAACGAGAATTATATTCTAAAGAGACGCAAGTGATAAAAGGGAGGAACATGAATGTCTGTTTACACGAGCAAGGCTGATATTCTCCGTCTGCTTTCTGATATTGAAATCCGGATTTCTGCTGCTGAAAAAACGCTTACCCAAGCAGTCAGATCCTGTCAGGCGGAAGCTGAAGAAATCAGACAGGAGAAACTTTCCCGCCTTGAGGAAGAGGCGCGGGAGCTTCATGTTTGTATTGATGACCTGTTTTTGGCTGACCGGCGTAAAAAGGATTTGCCGAGAGCCTGCCGGATCAGCTGATTTTATGCAAAAACTTTGGTACCATATGTACTGAGGTGAGTCCGTTTGCAGACACAGTCGTTATTGGAGCTGACAGAACAAATGATAGAGGCGGTTCTTGAAGCCGAAAAAAGATATCAGGATGGAAAAGAGTCCGGCCGTTCATATGATTTTTTTGAGATTATTAAACCCGATGTTGAAAAAAGAGACCGGCTTTGCGCGCTTTGGACTAAAGCAGCGCTTGCGTTTATTCAGGAAAACCGTCCGAAATACGTTCATCACGCACAAATACAGGCCGTTACAGAAAATTTCGGAGAGCTGATGCTCCAATCATATGTTCATCATATTCATAAAAAAAGATACAGGGATTTAACTGAATCTGTTTTATATACGCTTCGTATATTAAGGGATGAAATTGAAAAAGAAGGCAGCTGAAAACGGCTGCCTTCTTTTATATAAAGGGGTCGGGTATGTTATTCATACGCCGGGTTTTCTGCTCCACTTGCTTCGAGAACCTTCATACTGTTTCGAAATTCGGTTGCGGTGAGATGGCCTTGAATATAGAGGAATTTTGCAAAGTCCATCAGTTTATCTGCACAATCTGTTTCATATTTTTTCACTTCAGCAAAACGCTTTCTTAAGTATGATACGTTCATAATGGTGCATCCCCTCTCATGTATGTTGAGATTATGGTAACATAACGATTCGACTTTTTTCTGTTTTTAAAAAATTAAGACTTTCGACAGCATTTGACAAAGATCAGAATCACCGAAAGCACATAACCACGGCGGAATTCATACATATATAGCAGAAACTTAGTGAGAGACAAGGGGGAATGTCATATGCAATGGAGAGCGCAGCCCTATCAAAATATGTACCAGCAGCCGGCGGGATATTTCTACCCGCAGCAGATACAGCCATTACAGCAGCCGAGTCCGCAGCAGATACAGCCATTACAGCAGCCGAGTCCGCAGCAGATACAGCCATTGCAGCCGCCGCCATATCAACAGCAAGGGCAGTACCCGCAGCAATTTTATCCGAATCAGGAATACGGTCATATGCAGCAGCCGTTTGCTCCCCCTCCTCCTCAGGCAGCCATGCCCGGGGGGCAGCCGGGGTTTGTGAATCCTTACCCCGTTCCCAGACCGAATCAGCAGCAGTCTTCCCAATTCTCAGGCATACTCTCCCAGTTTAAAAAAACGAACGGACAGTTTGACTTTAATAAAATGATGGATACAACGGGGCAGATGGTAAGCGCCGTAAATCAGGTCGGATCGCTGGTGAAAGGCCTCACCAGTATCTTCAAATAAAAAGCATGAATGATATCCATCATTCATGCTTATTTTTTAGGGAAAAAGAGGGTAAGCGTCTGTTCATTCCAGGATGTTTCCATATCTTCTTCACTCACCTTATACGGGAGGACAACGGTTCTTGTCATGCTTGAAGACACACGGGATGAATGAGCCTGTTTATGATCGTAGCGGATTGTAACGTGAAGGTAGCACCCTTTCGTTTCCACCAGCATATCCCCGTCACGGAATGTCTCGGGAACGCTGATATCAACCGCGAGGCCCGTCGGCTCTTCTCTGACGTCAATCGTCACTTGCGCTTCAGTAAAAGCCGAATTGACAAGGTGCTGAAAACCCTGCATCAATTCTGCGAAGGGACCTGAGTGAAAAAATTGGTCCATCGCATGGCTGATGATGTCCTCATTTCTTTGTGGATCAAGTTTATCGTTTTGTGATTGATCCATATGACCACCGCCTTTTTACAAACAGACTATGCGATGTTATGCCGTATGGTTAAGAATTGAAGGAAAAAAGAAAGTATGGTTAAATAGTGGAGAATAAACTGGTAACGGATTCACATTTAGGAAGGGGAGCACAACACATTGCTGAAAAAATTATTCGGATTGGGAGACAGCCGGAAAAAGCCGGCCGAAGAAGTGATTTTTTCTCCGGCTGACGGAGCGGTGATGGATTTGGCTTCAGTGCCGGATCCTGTATTTTCACAAAAAATGATGGGGGACGGGATCGCCGTCGAGCCTGCAAACGGAGACATTGTTTCACCGGTTGAGGGCGAAGTGATTCAGCTGTTTCATACAAAACATGCTGTCGGCATCCGCACCCTTTCCGGAGCGGAACTTTTGATACATGTCGGTTTGGACACCGTCAATATGAACGGCGAAGGCTTTGAAGCGCATGTAAAAGAAGGAGACAAAGTGAAAACAGGCGATCTGCTTTTAACGTGCCGGCTGGATTTAATAAAAGAAAAAGCAAGCAGCACCGTCATCCCTATGGTGATTATGAATGGCGATGCCGCAGAACCTTTGCAATTTGCAGGCGCAAATGAAGCGAAAAAAGGACAAACAGAGCTTTTTACGATAAAAATGAAGTAGGCAGGGGCTGATTCCCTGCTTTTTTTCTTGTGCAGGATTTTCATCTAGCCAGGCAAACAAATATTCGGTAAACTGTACCTCATAAAGAGGTGTGAACGATGAAGAAAAAATCACTGAGCGAACTGATACAGGAATTAAAAAATCATGAAAATATTGTGCATTGGCATGAAGAGGAACCGCGGGAGGCGAAAACCATGCCGATGCCGGAGCAAGTAGATCCAAAAATTCGGGCGGCTCTCGAAAAGAGGGGGATCGAGCGGCTCTTTACACATCAATACTCCGCTTTTCAGACGGTTCAAAACGGAGAAAGCATTGTGGCTGTCACACCGACGGCCTCCGGAAAAACACTGTGCTATAATCTTCCGGTTCTTCAGTCTATCGCGGAAGATGCCTCAAGCCGCGCGCTTTATTTATTTCCGACAAAGGCGCTCGCGCAGGATCAAAAAAGCGAGCTGAACGAAATCATAGACGAGACGGGCATGGACATTAAAAGCTTCACCTATGACGGAGATACGTCTCCGGCCATCAGGCAGAAAGTCAGAAAGGCCGGGCATATTGTGATCACAAATCCCGATATGCTTCACTCAGCCATTCTTCCCCACCATACAAAATGGGTGAGTCTGTTTGAAAACCTGAAATATATCGTAATTGATGAATTACATACGTACCGCGGCGTATTCGGCAGCCATGTGGCGAACGTCATCCGCCGTTTAATGAGAATCTGCGCTTTTTACGGAAGCAAGCCGTCATTTATCTGCACATCCGCCACAATCGCCAATCCGAGGGAGTTGGCGGAGCAGCTGACGGGAAAATCAGTGCGCCTGATTGACGACAACGGCGCCCCGGCCGGAAGAAAGCACTTTGCTTTTTACAATCCTCCGATTATAAATAAACCGCTGCATATTCGAAAAAGCGCTACCGTGGAAGTAAACGAACTTGCCAAAACTTTTTTGAAAAATAAGATCCAGACGATTGTTTTTGCAAGAAGCCGTGTCCGGGTTGAAATTATTTTAAGCCACATTCAGGAGATCGTAAAAAAGGAAATCGGCGCGAAGTCTGTCAGAGGTTATCGCGGCGGATATCTTCCGAAAGAAAGAAGAGAAATAGAGCGGGGGTTAAGAGACGGCAGCATTCTCGGGGTTGTCAGCACAAACGCGCTGGAGCTTGGCGTTGATATCGGCCAACTTCAGGTCTGCGTGATGACGGGGTACCCGGGCAGTGTCGCGAGCGCATGGCAGCAGGCGGGCCGGGCCGGGCGCCGGCAGGGTGAGGCGCTTATCGTGATGGTGGCGAATTCTGATCCGATTGATCAATATATTGTGCGCCATCCTGATTATTTCTTTAAACGCTCGCCTGAATCTGCAAGGATTAATCCTGATAATCTCATTATATTGGTCGATCACCTGAAATGCGCTGCGTATGAGCTGCCTTTCAGAGCCGATGAAACATTCGGAGAAAATGATGCAAGAGACATTCTCGAGTATTTAGAAGAAGAAGGGGTGCTTCACGAAAACCGCGAACGCTATCACTGGGCGAGCGAATCTTTTCCCGCCTCCAACATCAGTCTCCGTTCGGCGTCACAGGAAAACGTGGTCATCGTTGACCGGTCAGAGACGGCTGATGTAAAAATCATCGGAGAAATGGACCGTTTCAGCGCGATGACGCTTCTTCATGATGAAGCGATTTATCTTCATGAAGGGGTGCAGTACCAGGTTGAAAAGCTTGATTGGGATCATAAAAAAGCGTACGTGCAAAAGGTCGATGTCGAATATTATACAGATGCCAATTTAGCGGTGCAGCTGAAAGTGCTGGACATTGACAGAACGGACAGCAGAAAGAAAACGGCCTTACATTTCGGCGATGTAACCGTGAACGCACTTCCGACAATATTTAAAAAAATTAAAATGACGACATTTGAAAATATAGGATCAGGGCCGATTCATCTTCCAGAAGAAGAACTGCATACCAGTGCTGCCTGGCTTGAATTGAAAGAGACGGATTCGGAGATCGGCGAAAAAACGCTTGAACAGCTGCTTTTAGGCATTGCCCACGTCCTGCAGCATATCGTGCCTGTATACGTCATGTGCGACCGAAATGACGTGCATGTCGTGCCGCAAATCAAAGCCGCACATACCGGACTTCCGACAATCTTTCTGTATGATCATTATCCGGGCGGAATCGGACTTGCTGATGAAGTATATAAGCGATTTGATGAAATCAATGAAGGGGCTGAGCGCCTGATCAGACAATGTCCATGTCAAGACGGATGTCCTTCCTGCATCGGCTCCGAAATAGAAGGAATAGATGCAAAGAAAGCGATACTCCGGCTCTTGAATTACGTGTAAAAGAAAAGGGGGACGAAAGATGTCCTTGAAAAATAAATTAAAGCGGATGAAAAACCACCTGAATGTGCCGGAAGCTGAAAAAAAGCCGGCAGCTTCACAACTTTCGGTCCCGGATATTCAAGTCCCATTTAGAGAAGAATGGGAGGCATTCGGAGTGAAGCCTTTCTTTTTTGAGGATGAATACTGTCTTATCCGCGAAACCGTCTATCCGCTTTCGCACCGTCACGGACGGTACAGCTTCAGTGAACTTGATGACGTCATGGCATTATGGAATAAAGGCGGTTTGACACATACTTTATCAGCAGAAGGATACGAAAAAAGCCAGCTGTTCTTCTTTGATACTGAAACGACCGGCCTCGGCGGCGGGGCCGGCAATATGATCTTTTTGCTCGGTCATGCAAGAGTGTATGAAGACCGTGTCGCGGTTAAACAGCATCTGCTTCCTAAACCGGGAAACGAGACGGCTCTTTACAAAAGCTTTTTAAGTGAGGTTGACATTACGTCTCTTGTTACGTATAACGGAAAAGCCTTTGACTGGCCGCAGGTAAAAACTAGGCATACATTGCTGCGGGACAGGCTTCCGAAACTTCCTGACTTCGGACACTTTGATCTTCTGCACGGAGCGAGACGGCTTTGGAAACATAAATTAGAGCGTGTATCGCTTTCGGCGGTTGAAAATGAAGAGCTTGCTTTTAAAAGGGACGAAGACACCCCTGGTTATTTGGCGCCGATGCTGTATTTTCAATTTTTAAAGGCGGAGGACCCGGCTCTTTTAAAGGGAGTGCTCTCGCATAATGAACAAGATGTGCTTTCTCTCATCGCTCTTTACATCCATATGTCAAAAAAGATTTTTGCATCTTCTGATCAGACGTCAGAACGTCAGGAAGCATACGCCATGGCGAAATGGTTTATCGCTCATAAAGAAACCGATCGGGCTGTTTCACAGCTGGAAGCGCTGCAAGGAAAAGCCTTTGAAGATTCAGATCGGGCCCTTTTTGACTTAGCAATGCTTTATAAAAAACAAAACCGCAGGCAAGACGCCGTGCCCCTTTGGGAGAAACTGACGGGCTCTGATCTTCACATATGCAGACACCAATCAGCGGTAGAGCTGGCGATCTATTTTGAGCATCACGCAAAAGATTACAAAAAAGCTCTGCAGGCCGCGCAGCAGGCGGCAGAAGACGGGGAAATATCGGAAAAAGAAGCCGAGAAGCTCCATGTGAGAATTGCCCGGCTCAAGAGGAAATATTCCTCTTGAAATATTGCCCGGGAAAGCGCAAAAGCCGAGCTGTTTCGCCAAAAATATTTTTTTCTGAATCCGCATCGATTTTGTTGTAGAATGGTGCCGCATCTTGTAAAATAGCGTTAGTTATTTATAGGGGAGAGTTGGTATGTATAAAGGTGTTTTTTACTTGTTCTTTGTCGTGGTTTTTTTGATTGCGTTTGTATTTTCGAATTTTAAAGACAGCTTGCTGACGCACTTTTAAATTGGGTGATTGAATTAGAACATGCACCCTCTTTTCTTCATAACCTAACAGTGTAATAAAAGTTAATGGAGAGGGGATTTAGCATGTTTCATCATCATTGTTGCAGACCAAACGTGATGCCGCCGATTGTCCATCCGACTCATTGCTGTGAACACCATTGTTTTTCTAACACAGTTGTGCCGCATATTCATCCGCAACATACAACTAACGTAAATCACCACAACTTTGAGCACGTTCATTACTATCCGCACACTTTTTCAAATGTTGACCCGACAACTCACCAGCATTTTCAGTGCGGAAGCCCTTGCTGCGATCATTAGTATTGAACGCTTAAGCAAGATCGGTTAGGATATCAGCAAAGCAAAATGGGGCCCGATGGGGAGCCCCATTTTTTAAAGCAGGTGATCAATTGAAAGTATTAGCCGTAACAGGATACAAGCCGTTTGAACTCGGGATTTTTAAACAGGATGACCGGGCGCTTGTTTATATAAAAAAGGCGATAGAAACCAGACTCAGAAGCTTCCTTGACGAAGGCTTGGAATGGATTCTCATATCAGGACAGCTGGGGACTGAGCTTTGGGCGGCAGAAACGGCGTACGATCTCAGAGAAGAGTATCCGGAATTAAAGGTTGCCGTTATCACGCCTTTCTACGGCCAGGAGGAAAAGTGGAAGGAGCCGAATAAAGAAATGTATGAAGCGGTGCTTGCTCAGGCAGATTATGAGGAGAGCCTGACGCATCGGCCGTACGAAAGTCCGCTCCAATTCCGGCAGAAAAACGCGTTCTTTATTGAAAAGTCAGATGCGCTTTTGCTTTTATATGATCCTGAAATGGAAGGATCGCCGAAATATATGCTGCAGCAGGCAGAAAAACGCCGTGAAACAGACGGATATCCGATTTATTCGATTACGATGGATGATCTCCGTGCCGCCGTTGAAGAAGAAGATTTCTTTACATAACACGTCAGAGAATATTTGACAACGGGACGTGTTTCTGAATAAAATATAACATGATGATTCACGATATGAGGTGAAAAAGATGCTTGCTGATAAAGTAAAGCTTTCTGCGAAAGACATTTTGGAAAAAGAATTTAAAACAGGCGTTAGAGGTTACAGACAAGAAGACGTTGACAAATTTTTAGATATGATTATTAAGGATTATGAAACCTTTCATCAAGAAATTGAAGAACTGCAGCAGGAAAATCTGCAGCTGAAAAAACAGCTTGAAGAAGCAAGTAAAAAACAGCCGGTGCAGTCCAATACGACCAACTTTGACATTCTGAAAAGGCTGTCCAACCTTGAGAAACATGTATTCGGCAGCAAACTTTATGACGAATAAGGCAGATACACTTGTCAAATGAGACAAGTTGCTTTATAATGAACAAGTGTTCTTAACGTTCGGGTAATCGCTGCAGATCTTTGAATCTGTAGAGGAAAGTCCATGCTCGCACGGTGCTGAGATGCCCGTAGTGTTCGTGCCTAGCGAAGAAATAAGCTAGGGCAGCCTTGATAGGCTGACGGCAGGAAAAAAGCCTACGTCTCCGGATATGGCTGAGTATCCTTGAAAGTGCCACAGTGACGAAGTCTCATCAGAAATGGTGAGAGTGGAACGCGGTAAACCCCTCGAGCGAGAAACCCAAATTTTGGTAGGGGAACCTTCTTGAAGGAACTGAACAGATAGAAGGACAGAATACTTTCTGTAGATAGATGATTGCCGCCTGAGTACGAGGTGATGAGCCGATTGCAGTACGACGGAACAAAACATGGCTTACAGAACGTTAAACATTATTGATATGACAAATTAGAGCTCTCCTTAAAAGGGGAGCTTTTATCTTGAATGAAACGAAAGCTTAAAAGAGACAGGGTGATACGATGAAGAAGTACACACTAATAGCGACGGCGCCGATGGGAATCGAAGCGATCGTCGCCAAAGAAGTGCGTGATTTAGGTTATGAATGCAAAGTAGACAACGGAAAAGTCATCTTTGAAGGAGATGCGCTTGCGATCTGCCGCGCTAACTTATGGCTCCGGACGGCTGACCGCATCAAGGTACAGGTCGCCGAGTTTCAGGCGAAAACGTTTGATGAGCTGTTTGAAAAAACAAAAGCGATTGACTGGCGCGCGTACATTCCGGAAAACGCCAAGTTCCCCGTTATCGGAAAATCCGTGAAATCAGTGCTTGCCAGTGTGCCTGACTGCCAGCGGATCGTCAAAAAGGCGATAGCGGAAAAGCTGAAACTGCAATCAGGAAAACAAAATGAATGGATTGAAGAAACGGGACCCGAGTATAAGGTGGAGATTTCCCTTTTAAAAGATAAAGCCGTACTTACACTGGATTCATCAGGAACAGGCCTTCACAAACGGGGATACAGGGTTGATCAGGGAGGAGCTCCGATTAAAGAGACGCTCGCTGCCGCGTTAATTCAGTTAACCAACTGGACGCCTGACCGTCCGTTCGTCGATCCGTTCTGCGGTTCCGGCACGATCGCCATTGAAGCCGCTTTAATCGGACAAAACATTGCTCCCGGTTTTAACCGTGATTTTGTTTCAGAAGACTGGGAATGGATCGGAAAAGAACTGTGGGACAAGGCGCGTCTTGAAGTGGAGGAAAAGGCGAACTATGATCAGCCGCTGCAGATTTTTGCCAGTGATGTGGATCACCGGATGGTAAACATCGCCAAAGAAAACGCAGAAGAAGCGGGACTTGGTGACCTGATCGAATGCAAGCAAATGAGAGTGCAGGATTTTACGACGAAACTCGAATTCGGCGTAATCGTCGGAAACCCTCCGTACGGCGAACGGCTCGGCGAAAAAAGGGAAGTCGAGCAGATGTATAAAGAAATGGGCCGGGCATTTGAATCTCTTGATACATGGTCTGTCTACATGTTAACGTCAAATGAACAATTTGAAGAGGCCTACGGAAGAAAAGCAACAAAAAAACGGAAGCTCTTTAACGGTTTTATCAAAACGGATTATTATCAGTACTGGGCTAAAGTGCGGCCGCAGCGGAAAAAGCCGCAACAAAGAGAAGACGCCTGAAACAGCGTCTTCTCCGGCATCTTTACGTTTTATTCTGCCATTACCAGCGGTGCGCTTTTGCGTTGCTCCGTAAAATAATGTTGGTCTGGGACATTTCGGTGTGGCCGTTCACTTGCGATTTAGAGCGTTTCGGCCGCGTCCAATTGTGATGAAACAATTCAGAATGCTGATCTAATCGATCTTTATAACTCATGTAACCATCACTCCCGGATAGAATAATTTTGTGAAGATGGATATTCGATCGAATATCTGTTGTAGTTTGTGCAGGTCAGGTGCGGATCATTCAGAATGGCATGTATAGAAAGTGAAGCATCGGCATAGAATGATGATTATTTCTATTTGAGAGGTGATCTTATTTTATGCTGAACAGCGAGCACTTCAGTAAAATACAAAAGGCGTTAGACGCAACTGCTTTCCGGCTGGAGGAAGCCGGAGCGGAGTTCGGTCCTTCCGCTGTGACACACGCACAGGAAGAACTTGAAAATGCGGTAAAACATACACATTCAACAGACCATCCGTTCCTATGTACACATATCATTAACCGGAAATGATCATGACAAAAACTTGGCGAGGCCAAGTTTTTTTGTTGTATTGAAAAGGGTTAAATGATATTATAGATGGTCTGAATGCCGAATAGTTAGGGGTTGGAGTTGGGTGACAACATCACGTTTGCCTTTTGCTTTAACAAAAGAAAAGAATTTTTACGAAGAATTGAACAATTGGATTGGTGACGTGTTTTACGATATCCTTCCCGAGAAAGGCTTTGACCTTCGGGATGAGCAGGTATTTATGGCGTTTCAGCTTGAACGGGCATTTAAAGAGAAAAAGGTCATGTTCGCTGAGGCAGGAGTCGGTACGGGGAAAACGCTGGTGTATCTGCTGTTTGCCATCAGCTATGCCAGATATACGGGTAAACCGGCCATTATCGCATGCGCCGATGAAACGTTAATTGAACAGCTTGTCAAAAAAGAAGGCGACATTTCCAAGCTGACAGAACATTTGGATCTGCAGATTGATACACGGCTGTCCAAATCCCATGAGCAGTATCTGTGTCTGAAAAAGCTTGAGAAAACGATGCAGCGTTCTGATGATGAAAAGTGGCTGGATCTTTATGAGTCGCTGCCTTCATTCGTACACGAATCACAAGCGATGCAGCGCTTTTATCCGTACGGCGACCGCAAACAGTACGCTGATTTGACGAATGAAGAGTGGGCAGGCGTCAGCTATGATTCCTTCCAAGATTGTTTAACTTGTGATATGAGACATAGATGCGGTTTAACACTTTCAAGAGATCATTACAGAAAATCAACGGATCTGATTGTTTGCTCCCATGATTTCTACATGGAACATGTATGGACGGAAGAATCACGCAAAAGGGAAGGACAGCTGCCGCTTTTGCCGGATCACAGCGCCGTCGTGTTTGATGAAGGACATCTGTTGGAATTCGCCGCGCAAAAAGCGTTAACCTATCGCGTGAAGCAGTCGACGCTTGAGCTGTTTTTAGAGCGTCTGCTTCAAAATGACATCAGAGAGGAATTCGCCGAACTGATTGAAGATGCCCTTGCCGCAAACGATGAGTTTTTCTATGTGCTGTCAGAGGAATCGAAGGAAATCGCCGGCTCTCACCGATTGGACATCCAAAACGACCAGCGCGTTAAGCGTGCGGCTGACGAACTGTGCCGTCTGCTCGATAAAATCGGCGAGGCGCTCGTATTTGAATCGGAAATGTATACGATTGATAAGTACGAGCTATCAGTTGTAGAAGAATACGTCGAACAAATGGCATATTCGCTGTCGCTGTATCAAAAGGATGCCATCAGCTGGCTTGAAACGCGGGATACAGACTCAACGTTTGTCGTTATGCCGAGAACTGTAGCCGAAGTGCTGGGAGAAAAGGTCTTTTCTAAAAAGATTCCTTATATCTTCTCATCGGCCACTCTTTCTGAGGGCGGTTCATTTGATTATATCGCTGACAGCCTCGGAATCCGTGATCCTTTATCATTCACCGTTGAATCTCCGTACGATTACGAGGAGCAAATGTCTGTTGCGCTTCACGGTGACATGACGTCTGAGCAGAAAACAGCCGAAACGATTGAAACCATTAAGGAGAATGAAGGACGCACCCTCGTTCTTTTCCCTTCCTTTGAAGACATGAAGGAATTTAAAGAACAGGCTGCCGCGTGGGAGCTGCCGTATCCGATATACTACGAAGGTGACGAAGAGATCAGCAGTCTGGTCGAAAAGTTCCAGCGGGATGAAGAATCCGTGCTTTGTTCCGTCCACTTATGGGAAGGTCTTGACATTCCCGGTGACTCGCTCCGGAATGTGACCATTTGGGCATTGCCGTATCCGCCTCATGATCCGGTGTTTGCCGCAAAGCGGAACGGAGCGAAAAAAGATCCGTTTGAGGAAGTTGATCTGCCGTACATGCTCTTGAGAGTCCGGCAGGGAATCGGCCGCCTCATCCGTTCTAATCAGGACAGCGGAACCATATCCATTTATGCGGGCGGAGAAAGTGAACGAGTCTTGGCCGAAGTCAAAAAGATCTTGCCTGTTACACCGAAAATCGTATAAAAACAAAAGCTGCAGGATTCTTATCCTGCGGCTTTTTTAAATCCGGGAAGTTGACTTTATCACGGCATTCCATTAGCCTGTAATTGATAGTGAAAAGGGAGGGGAATGGATATGGATTTACATACATATGAAAAAGAGTTTTTTGATCTGTTAAAAAGAGTATCCCACTATGTCGAAGCCATTGCACTTATGCATTGGGACTTAAGAACGGGAGCCCCGAAAAAAGGCTCTGATGACCGGGCGGAAAGCATCGGACAGCTGTCGGCTGACGTTTTTCAAATCCAGACATCCGACCGGATGAAAGAGCTGATCGACATCCTTCTCGCGCATGCAGAAGAGCTCTCTGAAGATACAGTGAAAGCGGCGGAACTTGCGAAAAAAGATTATGATCATAATAAAAAAATTCCTGAAGATGAGTATAAAGAATATGTCATTTTAACATCGAAAGCTGAAACGGCTTGGGAGGATGCAAAGGCGGCCTCTGATTTCTCTATGTTTGCTCCGTACCTTGAGAAGCTGATTAATTTTAATAAGCGGTTTATTTCGTATTGGGGCTATGAAGATCATCCATACAACGCATTGCTCGATATTTTCGAACCGGGTGTTACGGTAAAGGTGCTGGATCAGCTGTTTTCTGAATTGAAGGAAGCGATCATTCCGCTTATCAAAAAAGTGACGGAATCCGTCAATAAACCGGACACTTCCTTTATAACGAAAACGTTTCCGAAAGAACAACAAAGAGACCTCTCCTTGTATTTCTTAAAAGAGTTCGGGTATGATTTTGACGGCGGCCGCCTGGACGAGACGGTGCATCCGTTTGCGACGACAATCAACCGGGGCGATGTGCGGGTGACGACCAGATATGACGAAAACGATTTCCGCACGGCAATTTTCGGAACGATTCATGAATGCGGGCATGCGATCTACGAGCAGAATATTGACGAAGCGCTGAGCGGAACGAACTTATCTGACGGTGCATCCATGGGAATTCATGAATCCCAATCGTTATTTTATGAAAACTTTATCGCCAGAAATCAACATTTCTGGACCGCCTATTATGAAAAAATGGTTGAGGCTTCGCCTGATCAATTTCAAGATGTGAAAAGAGAAGATTTTGTACGCGCTGTCAACGAGGCGAAACCGACCTTTATCCGAATTGAAGCCGATGAGCTGACATATCCGCTTCATATTATTATCCGTTATGAAATTGAAAAAGCAATTTTCAGTAATGAAGTGACAGTGGAAGAACTGCCTGCATTGTGGAATCAAAAATATCATGATTATTTAGGCATTACGCCGCCATCTGACGCAAAAGGCATTTTGCAGGACGTACATTGGGCGGGCGGCGATTTCGGCTATTTCCCTTCCTATGCGCTCGGATATATGTATGCGGCACAGCTGAAGCATACCATGCTTGAGGATCTGCCTGAATTTGACCAATTAATAGAACGGGGCGATTTTGAGCCGATCAAACAATGGCTGACAGAAAAGGTTCATCAGCACGGAAGACGCAAAATGCCGCTTGACATCATAAAAGATGCAACGGGAGAAGAGCTGAACGTTCAATATCTCATTGAGTATCTCGTCGGTAAATATTCAAATTTATATTTATAAACGAAACACCCGGTATACACCGGGTGTTTTTCTAAAAATTCTAAAAAGACGAATAATCGAAAACCAATTATTTGTAAAAGTTCGGAAATATTCAAATTTCACTATGCAAAAGAAGTGTATCTTGTTATAATTTGATTAATATCATACGAACACTCATATAATCGCGTGGATATGGCACGCAAGTTTCTACCGGTCACCGTAAATGTCCGACTATGAGTGAGCAATGGAACGGCTTTATTCGGCCGTTGCGTGTAGATCATTCGGCATTGCTTGCTCTTTTTATTGAGAGCGGGCAATGCTTTTTTTATTTTTTATAAGCGGGGGTAATCATTGTGGAAGCATTAAAACGAAAAATAGCAGAAGACGGAATTGTTCTTTCTGATCAAGTGCTGAAAGTGGATTCTTTTTTAAACCATCAAATTGATCCGGTTCTCATGCAGCAGATCGGCCGGGAATTTGCGCGCCGTTTTGAAAAAGACGAGATAACCAAAATCGTCACAATTGAATCTTCGGGCATTGCCCCTGCGGTGATGGCCGGCCTTGAACTCGGCGTTCCCGTCATCTTTGCGAGAAAAAGGAAGTCTCTCACATTAACGGATGATCTGCTGACGGCATCCGTCTATTCTTTCACGAAAAAAACAGAAAGTCAGATTGCAATCTCCGGAAATCATCTGTCGAAAGAAGACCGCGTGTTAATCATTGACGACTTTTTAGCGAACGGACAGGCGGCAGAAGGGCTTTTATCCATCGTAAAACAAGCAGGCGCAGCGGTTTGCGGGATCGGAATCGTCATTGAAAAGTCATTTCAGCCGGGAAGAGATGAGCTGGTGAAAAAAGGATGCCGAGTCGAATCGCTGGCGAGAATTCAATCGCTTGAAGACGGAAAAGTGACATTTGTACAGGAGGTCCGTTCATGAAAAACGGCTATGCCAAAACACTTTCCCTCGGTATCCAGCATGTGCTTGCCATGTATGCCGGCGCCGTCGTCGTTCCTTTAATTGTAGGAGCGGCATTGGGACTGAACGCAGAACAGCTGACATATCTCGTATCAATTGATATTTTTATGTGCGGGGCGGCTACGCTGCTTCAAGTATGGAGAAATAAATTTTTCGGTATCGGCTTGCCCGTTGTGCTCGGCTGTACGTTCACCGCGGTAGCGCCGATTATTTCCATCGGTAAGGAGTACGGGATTTCAGCCATTTACGGAAGCATTTTGGCATCGGGTCTGCTTGTCATTCTGCTGTCGTTTTTCTTCGGCAAGCTCGTATCGTTTTTCCCGCCTGTCGTAACCGGATCTGTCGTGACGATTATCGGGATGACCTTAATGCCGGTCGCGATGAATCATATTGCCGGCGGGGAAGGCAGCAAGGATTTCGGTGATCCGGCTAACCTTGCCCTCGGATTTACGGTGCTCGTCATCATCGTGCTGCTTTATCGGTTTACAAAAGGATTTTTGAAATCCATTTCGATTTTAATCGGCATTGTCATCGGGACGGCCATCGCATATTTTATGGGAAAAGTGCAATTTGACAATGTGGCGAATGCTGACGCAATTCAAATGATTAAACCGTTTTACTTCGGGACGCCGACATTTCATGCGGCACCGATTATTACGATGTCCATCGTTGCCATTGTCAGCCTTGTTGAGTCAACCGGCGTCTATTTTGCTCTCGGTGACCTGACAAACCGGCGCCTGTCTGAACGTGATTTAGCAAAAGGCTACCGCGCGGAAGGCCTGGCGGTATTCATCAGCGGCATTTTTAATGCTTTTCCGTACACGGCTTATTCCCAAAACGTCGGCCTCGTGCAGCTGACGGGAATTAAGAAAAACGCGGTCATCGGTGTCACGGGTGCACTTTTAATGCTCTTCGGCCTTTTTCCGAAAATCGCAGCCTTCACGACCATCATCCCGTCTTCGGTACTGGGAGGCGCGATGGTGGCCATGTTCGGCATGGTCATTTCCTACGGCATTAAAATGCTCAGTCAAATTGACTTTAAAAAGCAGGAAAATCTTCTGATCGTCGCGTGTTCGGTCGGATTGGGACTCGGTGTAACCGTCGTTCCCGATATGTTTAAGCACCTGCCGTCTTACTTAAATCTGCTGACCACAAACGGAATCGTCGCCGGAAGCTTTACCGCCGTGATTTTGAATATTGTTTATAACATGATTCCTAAAACGAAAAAAACCCTTGATGTGACAAGGGTTCAAGAGGGTTAGTTATCCGTTTTTCTTTAAAATAACATCTTATTTTATCCAGATCGAGGATGCTTCCGAAAGTTGCTGAACTTTTTGCGAGGCATTCTCTTTCATTTTTTGAAAAAGAAACTAAATTGAGTGATGAGGCATCCGCCTTATTTCGCCGAAAAACCGTCCCGCACTATATGTACGTGAACGAGTATTTTGTGCACAGATCCTTACAAAAGAGAGTGAAAAGAAGGGAAAGCCCCTTCTTTTAATTAATCCATCCTTCAAAAGTTGCGCGATAGAACCCTTCGATTATCTCTACTTTCTTAAGGTAATAAGTAACACCATTCTTAACAGTTGTATTTGGGATATCCCTGTTGAATATTGCTGGCCTCTGGTGATCTGCAGCCTTTGAGTCAGTGTTTGCTTTAGCTATTCCAGCGCTTTTCCAACGGGGAAGGTGCGATATGAAATTTAACACTGAAACAATTGTACAAAAGTAAAATCTTTATTTAAAATGTTATAAATACGAATTTTCAATATAGGAGGTTATCTGATGGCAGAAAAGAAAAAAGCTTTAATCATTGTGGATGTACAAAAAGCCTTTGATGATAAAAAGTGGGGAGAACGAAATAACGTAAAGGCGGAAGAAAATATCAGCAAAATACTGAAATTATGGAGAGAAAAAGGATGGACAGTCATATACATACAACATATTTCTGATAAACCTGGTTCTTTATTTTATCCAAAAAACGAGGGGGTTGCTATAAAGGAAATCGTTAAACCTATGGATAAAGAAGTCATTATAACCAAGAAAGTAAACAGCAGCTTTATTGGTACTAATCTAGAAGAGCTTTTAAAAGCAAATGATATAACAACTGTCGTAATCACTGGCTTGACTACGCCGCACTGTGTTTCAACAACCACAAGGATGAGCGGTAATTTAGGATTTGATACATACCTGATTTCAGATGCAACAGCAGCCTTTGGAATGAGAGACCAAAATGATACATATTATGATGCAGAGACTATTCACAATATATCTCTGGCAACATTGCATGATGAATTCGCCACAATATTAACGACTGATCAATTAATCAATGATTTTATAGCCGGCTGAAAAGCATATTCAGGCGCATACAAGGACCTCGTCGGAAAATACGGGGGTTGCCGACTCTTTTCATCGTCGCAATATCGATTGCAAAAAGGCATCTGTTTCAGATGCTTTTTTTTGTTTCTTGTAAACCGGTTTCGGTAAAAAATGATCGGCGCGGTTAACGGTCTGATTCGACTTCGGTTTTGAATAACAAAAGGCTTTACTAATCAGCGAATTATTCAAGATTTTTTGGCTTGTGCTGAGTCTGGTGTTTTTTGATTTCCTCGAATATATTGGCTTGATCATCTTTTTGAGGCCGAGGCTCTTTGTTAAGACATTTTGGATCGATCACATTTTTAAGATCTTTGATGGTTAAAGGCTTACAGTCCTCTTTTAATTCGTAGCCTAATTGTCCATTAGCTTCTAAAATGGCATATATATCGGAGCAATTATTAAGGTCAGTGAAACTAGAAAAAGGGGACAGAGCCCCCTTCATATTCGTAACAGCGCTCATCATTCCCATACCAGATTCCGTTCCAGAAAGAAACTCCTTTTAGATACCAATTGTTGATATCGTCCAGCAGTTGCAAAAGCAGGAGATGCTGATACAAGTAGAGCAAGAGATAATTCGAAATCTGTCATAATTTTCAATTTTGACACTTCTTAGATACATGTTAGCAATCATTTATTCTCTTATCGGCACGGTAACATACGGATTATTTTTAGTTGTTACTTAGAACAAACATTCCGCGTCATGAAAAATCAGCTTTTGTAGACGGCTGTCCAAGTGCCATCAGCACCATGGAAGGTGATGTTGTCTAAATAATAGGTGATTCCATTCCGGTAAATTGAAGTAGGATAATCAGGGCCAGAACCATTAAGTATGAACGTCGCCAAAGCAGATACTTCCTTCGTTTTACTTTCTGCAGAAGGTGTATCAGCAGGACCTGCGGCAAAAGCAGGGGCGGCAGAACAGAGTAAAGCGAGTGATAGGGCTGAGCCGGCTAAAGTTTTTTTCATTTTCATTGTAAACACTCCTTTTCTTTTTTAATACAATTGTATTATTACATATTATGTTAAATAAGTACATGCTTATCTTTGTTAATTTTTTGTGAACAAACAGATAATCTATTTAAACGCAGAGTTGAAATAAGTATGATGATGAAGCAATTATCATCTATAAAAATAAGATCAGGAAGTAGCTGATTTTCTCAAAAATCATCTGCTCTTGCGAAATGAGGAGTTGCATGACATTTACGGCACGGGCGGTAGCCATTATCAAACAGATACCTGAAGGAAAAGTGATGACGTATGGTCAAATTGCCGGTCTTGCGGGAAGTCCGCGGGGAGCGAGGCAGGTTGTGCGGATTCTTCACTCCATGAGTAAAAAGCATCGCCTTCCTTGGCACAGGGTCATCAATGCAAAGGGCGAAATCGGATTGAGAGATGAAGAGATGTTTTCTGTACAGAAGCTGTCTCTTGAAGCTGAGGGGGTAGCGGTCACGTCAGACGGACGGATCGATCTCAATTTATACGTCCATGATCCGAATATGTAAAAAAACCTGCCGTATATCGGCAGGTTTTTCAGTTATATGCTGCGAGCCGGCCAGAAAGGTTTTGCCGGATATAAGGCCATTCCTCCCGAAGGATGGAGTAGTAGGCAGTATCTCTGAGGCCGACGTCGACAGCCGGAATGTGTGCGCGGCGGATCCCTTCAAATTGGGCTCCGATCCGCAAAATCGCAGTCCGTGAGCGCTGATTGCGAACATCGGTTTTCAGTGTCACCCTGACAGCTTGCCACACGTCAAACGCATGAGTCAGCATCAGAAGTTTACATTCCGTATTGACACCGGTCCGCTGCACGGCAGAGGCATACCATGTGCTGCCGATCTCACACACTTCCGGAGCTGCATCCGCCGGCCGCGTAAGCACTTCCGCATCCATAAACCTCGTGCTTCCGACGATTCGGTCTGTTTCAAGACTCCGTACTGCAAATGGCAATGCAAGTCCTTTTTCATAATCGGAAAGCGCCCGCTCAATATAACGCTTTGTTTCTTCGATTCCGTCAGGAACATGGGTGTAAGCGTAAGTCGTCCTATTTTCTGAAGCAGCGTCACAAAGTGCTTGAGTGTGATCAATCGCCATCGGCTCTAACTGTACGAGTGATCCTCTAAGAATGACAGGCTTCAGCATTCCTATCACAACCTTTTTTTTATGAATGGATCAAGTATAGTCGAACGGTTTCTTATTCAAAAGGGCCAATTTCCTATTAAAATGGCATGTCAGTGAAATCCTCGATTCAAACTTATGCATACATTCAGGAAAAAAGCGGAAACCTTTATGTAAAGAGGTGATGGGCATGGCATATGTGTTATCTGTCGGAACGAGCATTCCGAAGTATCATGTCTCGCAAGAAACGGCGGCGGATTTTGCGAGAGGGATGTTTGCCGATTCATTTAAGGATATTGACCGGCTGTTAAAAGCCTTTCAAAACGGCGAAATTGAATCAAGGCAGTTTGTCCGGCCGATTGAATGGTATAAAACGGCACGGGGTTTTTCAGAAAAGAACCGGCTGTATACGGAAGAAACCGTCAAGCACAGTGCGGATGCGGCACTTGATTGTTTAACAAACCCGGATTGTTTAACAAATCCCTTTCCGTATGAAAAAGTGGATGCGATCTTTTTTATTTCCAGCACCGGGCTTTCGACACCCAGCATTGAAGCGAAAGTGATGAATCAGCTTCCGTTTTCTGCGAAAACAAAACGGATACCGATCTGGGGTTTAGGATGCGCGGGCGGAGCGGCCGGCCTGTCCAGGGCATACGAATACTGCCGCGCGTATCCTGAAGCATACGTGCTTGTCATCGCGGCTGAACTCTGCAGCTTAACGTTTCAGCCGAACGACAAGTCAAAAAGCAACTTAATCGGAACTTCCCTGTTTGCGGACGGAATTGCCGCAGTACTAATCGGAGGAGAAAAGGCGAACCGAAACGACGTCAAACAGCCGCTTCTTCCGCGGATATTCGCCACTCAATCGGTAATGATGCCGGATGCGGAAGATGTGATGGGCTGGGAATTCACGGACAGCGGTTTTCAAGTCATTTTTTCAAGAGACATTCCCACCCTGGTTTCACAGTGGCTGAAGGACAATGTTGATGAATTTTTATTTGAATATGGTGTCAGTCCTCACGACATTAAAACCTTTCTTGCCCATCCAGGCGGGAAAAAGGTCATTGACGCCTATTTAACGAGTCTTTCAATGGACACTGGGCAGCTTGCGGCATCTCGGAAGGTGCTGCAAAAACACGGGAACATGTCTTCCGCAACTATTTTTCATGTGATAAAAGAACAGTTGCTCCACGGACGGCAGAAAGAAAACGAAAAAGGGCTGATCGGCGCTCTCGGGCCGGGATTTTCGTCTGAGCTTTTGCTGTTCGGCTGGGAAAAGGGGGCTTCTTAATGTTTTGGCTGTTTATCATGCTGCTTGCGGCCCAGCGGATTGCGGAGATGATCGTGGCTCGGCGCAATGAGCAAAAGGTGAAAAAGCAAGGCGCAGTCGAATACGGAGAAGGACATTATCCCTTTCTCGTCCTGATGCATGTGCTCTTTTTTGTCTCTCTTACAGCTGAGGTGGCGGCGTTTCAAAAAACGCTTTCTCCAAGGTGGGCCGCCATTATATGTATCATTTTATTTGTACAGGGGATCAGGTATTGGGCGCTATTATCATTAGGACGGTATTGGAATACGAAAATCCTTGTCGTGCCGGATGCGGAGCTTGTCAGAAAGGGGCCGTACAGGTGGATGAAACACCCGAACTACGCGGTCGTCATCTTAGAATTTATTTTTCTGCCGCTGTTATACGGAGCGTATTGGACACTGTTTCTCTTTTCGATTCTCAATGCCTGCATGCTCACTGTGAGGATTCGCGCCGAAGAGAAAGCGCTAGAAGAAAACACCGCAAAATAGAGATTGAAAATCATTCTCACTCATGATAAGATATAAATATGAAAATGATTCTCATTCAAGGTGGTGCCGAAAATGACAATGTTATTTTTATTTGCAGCCGTTTGTACATACAGTGTTTTAATTGGTTTCGTATTGAAAAAAGTTTCGAATAAATCGATGTCTTCTTAAACATCTGCGGTTTTTCCTGCCGCGGGTGTTTTTTCTTTATCAGCTGCCGATATCGGCGGCTTTTTTGCGTTTCCTGAAGAAAAGTGTGCCATTCTTGTGTAAAATGGGGGAGAGGTTTTTTTCAGAGCTTTCTAAAAATGAAAACGTCATTTGATGCGACAGACACAAAGGGGTAAAGACACATGACAGAAGAAGAACGCCATAACAGGGAGATTTTCAGCAGAACGGGTGCCTTATACGCACAATTTTTGGATCATCAGGATGAAAAACGGGCCGATCAGCTCGCGGCCATTATGAAAAAAGCGGCTGATGAAGAGGTTTATATCGCGTTTACCGGGCATTATTCGGCCGGAAAGTCCTCTTTATTAAACACATTGCTCGGTGAAGACATACTGCCGACAAGCCCGATTCCCACAAGCGCCAACCTCGTTGTCATCCGGCACGGTGAAGATAAAGTCGTGCTTCATACGACGGACGGGGCTTATGCAGAGATCAAAGGAAGTTACGATAAAGAACAAGTGCAGCAATTCTGTAAAGATGGTGAGCAAATTGAGACGGTGGAAGTCTATGCCGGCTTTAAGGAGTCAGAGCCTTATGCGGCCTACATCGACACACCGGGAATTGATTCGACGGACGAAGCGCATTTTTTATCTGCGGCTTCGGTTCTCCATCAGGCTGACGCTTTATTTTACGTCGTTCATTATAATCACGTTCATTCAGAAGAAAATATGATGTTTCTCAGTTCCATCAAAGACCGTATTCCGAATTTGTTTCTGATCGTCAACCAAATTGACAGGCATGATGAAACTGAAACGAAGTTTGAAGCGTACCGCAGGCAGGTGGAAGATATGCTTGAAGACGCGGGAATACCGAAAGAATCGCTTTTCTTTACGTCTGTCACTGAGCCTGACCATCCTTTAAACGGCATGGAACAGCTGAAAAAACATCTGCAGAAGCTGAAACAGCAGGCAAAAACAAATTTATGGTCCTTAACGGAGAGAAAAGTCGCACACTTAGTCACAGAGCATACAGAGATGCTCGTAAAAGAAGATAAAAACGGCAGCGGAGAGCAGTTTGACAAACAAGAAGCACTTGTCCGTTCTGTTGAAGAAGAGCTTAAAAAAGCCGTTCAACAGGCTGAAACAGCAGAGAAAGACATCAGAAAAGACGTGCAGAACATATTGCAAAACGCTAATCTGACACCCTTTGAGATGAGGGAGCTTGCATCTGCTTATATTGAATCACAGCAGCCCTCATTTAAAACCGGATTATTCTTTTCAAAAGCGAAAACGGCTTCGGAAAAAGAAAGAAGGCGTGCTGAATTTTTTGCCGATATTAAAAAAAGAACGGAAGGGGAAGCGGATTGGCATATTATCGACACATTTACGAAAGCGGCCAAGCGGTATGAAGCGGATTCGGACGAACTGATCAGGAAAATCCAGGCGTACCGTACACCGCTTTCTGATGATATCACCGCTCAGGCCCTTAAGCAGGGAGCGGCCTTTTCATCTGAATACGTATTAACTTATACGAAAGACCTCGCTGAAATGATCAGAAGGGAAGCCAAAAGACAGACAGCGGAACTCATTGAGGAGCTGACCGCTTATGTTCAGACAAAAAACGGACCGCTCATTGAGAACTTGAAAAACCGGCTCGAAAAAGAAAAGAAAATAAGGGATGAGCTCGCGCAATCGGCAAAAGAAGAACGCAATGCCTTGGAAAAAGCAGCCCGAGTCCGCGCTTTGTGGGAAGAAGAATTGACCTGTGATCCGGGAAACGGCGACTGGTATACGCGAAAAAAACGCCTTGCAAGAGCGCCCGTCCAAAAAGAGAAACCAAAAGAGGCTGTACAGCATGAAGTAAGCAAGCCCGAAAAAAATGCGATGAAGGAACTTCCTATAAAAGAGCAGACTGATCGGTTCTATGAGCTTGCCGGGATTCTTGAATCCTCAAGCATATTAGGAAAACAGGCAGAAGCCTTTCGAAGCAGGATTGAGCGGCTTGAAAACCGCCAGTTTACCTTGGCGTTATTCGGCGGATTCAGTTCCGGTAAATCATCATTTGCAAATGCGCTTGTCGGTGAATACGTGCTTCCGTCATCACCGACGCCCACAACGGCTACGATCAACAAAATAACGAAACCGCAAGACGGCAAACCGCATAAATCTGCGGAAATCGTTTTTAAAACGGAGGAGGAGCTGGACGCTGAAATGCTTCAGCTGACTGAGCTGAAAGACGCTGACGTAAAGGGGCGTTCACTGAAAGAGAGATGGAATTATGCCATTAAAAAGGGAAAAGTTCCCGATGAACTCATCCCGGTGATTCAGACGATGCTGCAGGCGTTTGATACGTATGAAGAACAGATCCGTCAAAGGCTGACACTGACGGTGCCGGTTGAAGATGTAAAACCGTACGCAGCCGAAGAAAAAACGGCCTGCTGCGTAAAAGAAGTCACCGTGTATTATGATTCGCCTCTCACGCAAAAAGGCATCACCATTGTTGATACGCCGGGAGCAAGCAGTATCAATAAGCGCCATACGGAACTTGCCTTTCAATATATAAAAGATGCTGACGCGTTCTTTTATATGACGTACTATCAGCATTCTTTTTCAAAAGGAGACAGGTCTTTTCTGAAGAAACTCGGCCTCGTCAAAGAATCATTCGGCATGGATAAAATGTTTTTTGTCATTAACGCCGCCGATCTGGCCAAAACCGAAAGCGAGCTGGAAATCGTCAAAGACTATGTCCGCTCAGAACTCTCAAAAGAGGGAATTAACCGGCCGAAATTATATCATGTCTCAAGTAAAGAAGAGCTTGCGGGTAAAAAAGCAGCTTTTTATAACAGGTTCTCTGATGTAAGAACCGGGCTTGAGCACTTTATTGAGGAAGATGTAATGAGGGCAAGCTGCGCCCAGCTGAAAACAGAGGCGGACAAATTGTGCGAGATGGTGGAACAGCTTCACGAATCTCTTCACCAGTCGGCGGAAGAAAAAGAGAAAAAGAAACAGCGTCTGGAGTCTTCCTATGAAAAAGCTCTTGCTGACATTTCAAAGCGCCGTACGTCTGAGGTCATCATTCGAAAAGTGATGAAAGATACGGAAGAACAGCTCTATCACATTAAACATCGCCTGACGTTTTATGCGAATGATATGCTGAAAACCGCCTTCCATCCGGGTCTTCAAAACGGTGATTGGAAACAAAATATATCAGCGGCGCTGAATGAAGCGCTCAAGGAATTCCGTTTTGAATATATTCAAGAGCTGAAAACGCTCGATATCCGGATGACCGGTTTTATTGAGCGCCATATGACTGAGGAATGGATGGAAAACTGTCAGAAGAAGCTTATGGAAGACGGAGATTTCTCCATTTATGTGAGCGGTGAAAACGAATTTGCCGTTCAGCTGAAAGAGGTCGCTCCGGTCATTGACGTCTCGGTATTCACACATCACATAAAAGAAGTTAAATCGCCGAAGCAGTTTTTTGAACAGAACGGAAAAGCAGCGTTTGTGGAAGGGCTCAGGCTCAGCCTGCAAAAAGTCACAGAAAAGTGGCTTGAGCAGGAGAAAGAAAGCCTTTCAGAGCGATATACTGAGCAGGTGCGACGTCTGCAAGAAGACATGGCGGATAAAAGCCTGTCCCAGATCCGTGAGCAGCGGGACACTTATTTACAAGGTCTTGCGGAAAATACGAGTGCAAGGGAAATTGAACACCTTTACGAAGCCGAAAAAGCATGGAAAAAGAAAGATGAAATGCTGAAAATTTAAAAATCCGGTTGGCGGGCAGATATCAGTCGTGGTAGACTAAAATGAAAAAAGCGAGATGAAACCTTTTATGTCAGAAGTCCATAAAGCAATTTCAGCACATTCCGCAAACCAGCATCAGCATGTCAAAACATTTGTACAGCTTGATTATGAGCGTGAACAGGCCATTGAAGAAGCCATTGTAAAATGCAGACAGAATAAACCGTTCACGACAGATGCCATCAATGGCATCACCGCAAAAATGAACCAGCTGGCGAAAAAGGGCATCGTGCCGCAAAGACGATTCGTAAGTGAAGAGATGGTGAAAGAATTCGTCAGCAGACAGTAATGGATGAACCTGCCGCGTGTGTCATCAGCGCTTGCTGTACATACTATCCGTATCTTCTCTAAAGGGGGATATGACCATGGGCAGAACAAAACTGGGAAACAGAAATGCTCAGCAGAATAACAATGCCAAAAAGAAAAACGGCTTCGGACAGAAATTTGATTCTTATGCCGGCCGTGAAGCTGAAAAGCTGATAGCAAGCAATAAAAGACACGGTGAGTAACGTGACGGCAGCATCTTCCAAATGGGGGGATGCTGTTTTTTTACCGCCTTCTTTGGTAAAATAGGAACATTGAATAAAAAGGAGTTTCGATATATGAATAACAAATTACTGCTCGTTGACGGCATGGCGCTTTTATTCCGCTCGTTTTTCGCGACGGCCGTTCATCGCAATTTTATGATAAATGAAAACGGAATTCCCACAAACGGCGTCAACGGTTTTTTAAAGCATCTTATTACGGCGGTTGATACGTTTCAGCCCACACATGTCGTCTGCTGCTGGGATATGGGAAGCAAAACGTACCGCAATGATTTGTTTCAAGATTATAAGGCCAACAGAAGCGAACCGCCGCTAGAGCTGATTCCGCAATTTGATCTAGCGAAAGAAGCAGCGCGAGAGCTCGGTTTTTTAAACATCGGCATAAAAGGCTATGAAGCGGATGACTGTATCGGTACGCTTTCTGCCCTATTTTCCGGGGAAGCGGAAATTACGATTGTAACGGGTGATAAAGATCTGCTTCAACTGCTGAATCATCAAGTTCAAGTAGCGCTGTTGCAAAAGGGTATCGGCAATTATAAGGTATATACAGATGAGATATTCAGAGAAGAAACGGGAGTTCCGCCAAAAGCGCTGATTGACATTAAGGCGCTGATGGGAGACACGAGCGATAACTATCCCGGCGTTAAAGGGATCGGGGAAAAAACGGCGTACAAGCTGATCCGTGAATATCAAAACATAGACCGGTTATTAGAAAGCCTCGCTCTCTTGCCGAAGGGCCAGCAAACGAAAATTCAGCAAAGCTTGAAAGAATTGGAGCTGTCAAGGCAGCTTGCTGAAATACATTGCGAGGTGCCGTTAGTCTGTACGCTTGAAGAAGCACTTTTTTCATTGAAGATGGAAGAAGCATCCTTAATGCTCAGACGCCATCAGATAAAAGGAATTGAAAGAATGCTCGAAAAGCTGAACGCCAGAGAGATCAGCTGATCCCTCTAGCGTTTTGTATTGCTTTTTTTTGCGTTGTTTTCAAGGGCTGATTTCGGGTCTTTATGCGCGTTTCCTTCCATATTTCCCTGAGGATTCACGCCCCCGGTCAGCCGGCCTTTATTTTCTTTTCTCATAGCTGTTCACCTCATTTGTAGGATGAACAGCGAGACGCAATTTCATTCCGGTTATTTATTCAGCCGAATCGCTTTTTTTGCGAGTTGATCGGCTGTTTGGTTTTGTCTGCCGGGAATCCACTTAATGAAAAACAATGGAAACCCGGCCTTTAATCGGACGATTTCATCCACAAACGGCTGGAAGGCCTTGTTTTTAACCGCTTCAAGATCTGCGGCCCGCTCCACGATATCCGAATCCGTCCGGAATGACACGGACTCAAATCCGCGGGCGGCACACAGCTTCATTCCTTCAATTAAAGCGAGAAATTCAGCTTCCTGATTTGAATGGTCGCCGATCGGAATTGAGAAAGATTCTGTTTTCCCGTCATGTTTAATAAAAATACCGATACCGGACGGGCCAGGGTTTCCGGCGCTTGCACCGTCTACATAAATTTCAGCGGGCATCATCCGTCACTCTCCATTCGGTGTCATTCGTTTTGCCGCATACGCATAAGGGACAGAAATGAGTGATACCGCAAATTTAATCAGGTAAGTTGAAATGAAGATGCTGAACCATACTCCCGCGGAATAAACGCCGATAAAGGCCACGGCAGTGAAGATAAATGTATCCAGCAGCTGGCTGAGCGCCGTGCTTCCGCTGTTTCTGAGCCAGAGAAGCCTGTCTGAAGGAAAGATTCTCCGAATGGCTGAATATACATAAACATCTATCGTTTGGCTGAAAATAAAAGCCAAGAGGCTTCCGAGCGCAACACGCGGCAGAAAACCGAAAATCGTCTCAAGGGCCGGCTGTGCGATATCTGACGCAGCCGGTTTATATAAAAGAGCCCCCTGCATGGCGCATGTCAAAGCGAGCAGAGTGGAAAACCCGAGCCAGACGGCTTTGCGCGCTTCCCTGGGACCGTATTTTTCATTCAGCACATCCGTTGCGAAGAAAACGGTGCCGTACATGATATTTCCCAGTGTCGCCGTAAGCCCGAACAGCTCGACTGTTTTGACAACCTGCAAGTTGGCGCACACCGTGGCGAAACCGATCCATACGAATAGGCCCGTTTTGCCAAATCCTTTATAAAACAGAAGAACAATGATAAAATGAATGACCGCAAATAAGATCCATAACACATCGTTAAACAAAACCTGCTGACTTCCTTTCAATTTGAGAATGGTTTGATTATAGCACACGCCCGTCAACTAATGAATGGTAAGGTGATTTCAATGAATCTTAAGCCGTATATCGAAATAGAAGCAAAAGGAACAGGCCCCGTCGCGTTTTTTTCCGAAGATTGGCTGACCGTTCCGAAAGCGCGCATGCTTGCAAGAGAAGTCAGCCGCTTTCCTTATATAAAAGACATTTATTTTGAGGATGAAAAAGGCGCGAGCTGGACGCTTAAAGAATTAGAAAAGCTTACTGAAGAACTTGCGCACGAACCCGACGACATTACAGTGTATTTCGACGGCGGCTTTGACAAAACAAGCGGACGCGCCGGACTCGGAATTGTCGTGTATTATTCTCTCGGCGGCAAGCGGCACCGCATACGGAAAAACAAAAGCTTAACGCTTCAGACGAACAATGAGGCGGAATATGCCGCTTTGTACGAAGCGCTTAAGGAAGTGCAGGAACTTGGCGCAAGCAGAAATTCAATCACGATAAGAGGGGATTCCCTCGTCGTTTTACATCAGCTTGACGGCAGCTGGCCGTGTTATGATGAAACGCAAAACGAATGGCTGGATAAAATTGAAGCGCTGCTCGAATCCTTAAAGCTGACACCGACATATGAAGCCGTAAACAGAAAGGAAAATCAAGAAGCGGATGACCTTGCCAGAAAAATTCTCTCGGACCGGCAGATTGAAAGCCGCATAACATTAGAAGGTAACGGAGATGACTGATATTGGATAAAAAAAGCATTTATAAAGAATTGACAGAGCTTCAGGATGAATATTGCAAAGACTGTTTCGTAAAAAAGCATTTCCGCAAAGAGTTTGGAAAAACGCACGCTCATTCTTTCTGCATCAACCAATGCACGGTGGGGGAGAAGCTGAAAGCCTACGGCAAGGTGCTGACAAATCAATAAAAAATAAAACCGCAGCTTCTGCGGTTTTATTTTTCGAATTCATCGAGCTGATGCTGGCAATCGTCGAGAAGCATTCGCTGCTTTTGCAGAAAATCCTGGTCGAGAGCCTGCAGTTCACTGGATTGTGACATCGTTCTGGCATCCTGAATCGCCTCGTGCGCAGATTCCACCAAAGTTGAATTTTGGCCCCGGGTAGCCGCTCCCGTTGTTTTCTGGGCCGTTTCCACCGCTAATTCAAGCTGGCGTTTATCCGTCAGTCCGTTTGGAAAAAATTCAGAGTCCATTAAAAAACACCTCCGCAAATAGTTTGGAGTTTTTTTTTTGAAATATGTACGGAAAATAGAAAAAAATATAGAAAATAAGCCGATATAACTATTGAACCTGATTAATTAGGGCTAATTTACTATTATTCAGGGTATCTTGGGAGAGAAGGGAAAAAACCAGCCGTGAATGATAAAGATTTAAAAACAATCCTTCAGCAGACATTTAAAGAAATATACGGTGATTTGGGAAGTTTAGCGGAAATGGCAAAAAAAGGAATGCCGTCAATGGAGAAACAAATTGAAGAAATCGAGCAGCGCTGCAAGCAGAATCTTGTCGCCATTGAGATTCAGACGGCAATCAAATAGGAGAGGCATACGCCTCTCCTCTATTTGTCATCTGATCAACATGTATTGAGTTTAGAGTTTTACAACATTAGAAGCTTGAGGTCCACGATTACCTTCGACAATTTCAAAAGAAACTTCTTGTCCTTCTTCTAATGATTTGTATCCTTCTCCTTCGATAGCAGTGAAGTGAACAAATACGTCGTCTCCGCCTTCAACTTCGATGAAGCCGAATCCTTTTTCGTTGTTGAACCATTTTACTTTACCGTTTTGCATATTGCTTAATTCCTCCTAGTACTGTAGCACCTTCGTGCTAAAAAAAATTTTGTCATCATCCAACCGTACGTATGTAAACGTTGTTAAATGATGGTTCAACTATACACCATATGGGAGCGGGCGTCAAGCGGCAGCTCCCTATTTTTTATCTTTATTTTTCCAGTAACAAAGCTTAACCGGAAAAAAACAAAAAGCACACGAATCGTTCGTGTGCTTTTCTTTTACGATAATGCCATATCCGCCTTCCCGGCCATCATTTCAGATTCTTTTATAATGTCCTGCAAAATGACTTCAGAAGAGTTGGGGAGGTGAAGGCTTTTAATATTGTCCTTCATCCGGTTCAGCTTCTCCTCATCCGCAAGAAGGGAGGTGACAGACTCTAAAATTTCTTCGTGGCGGTTGACCACGACAGCCGCACCGCGATCTTCAAAGAAAATGGCGTTTTCTTTTTCCTGTCCGGGAACCGGTTTGTACAAAATAACGGGTACTCCGATCGCCGTCGCTTCCGTCAGTGTGATGCCGCCCGGTTTTGTGATCATGCAGTCCGTAATACGGAACAGCTCGTCAATTCTTTCTACATAGCCCAGCACTTTCAGCCGGTCGGCATTGTCACCTTCCAAGCTGCTGAGGGATTCTTTCAGCGAGCTGTTTTTGCCGCATACCACCACAACCTGCACCTGATCGTCATGAACGAGATTTTCGCACAGTTCTTTTACGTTTTTCAGCACACCATGCGCTCCCGCCATAATAAGAAGAACTTTTTTGTCGGGAGAGAGATTGTATTTTTTGTAAATCGGCTCTTTCGGCATCGATTCCTCGAATTGAGGCCTGATGGGAATGCCCGTAATCTTTACGTTGTTCGGGTGAGTGCCGATTTCAATCAGTTTTTCCTTCACGTAATCTGTGGCGACATAATATTTATCAACATTTTCATGAACCCAGATTTTGTGAAGGCAGAAATCGGTCATAACGTTGAACGTCGGGATCACTTTTCCGGTTCTCCGTCTGTATTCCGGTACGACAATCATCGGAAATGTATTGATAATAATGTCCGGCTTATGCTCTTCGACGAGCTGGCCTAAACGTTTATTTCCCATTTTAAAATAAATATTGAATTTGCGTTTATTATAGATTTTGTCAACTCCGTAATAAAACAAACGATAAAACTGTTTTCCGATTGAGAAGCTTTTTAAATAAAGGTATTGAGTAACCTCTGAAACAATCGGATTTGACTCTTGATACAAATTGGAAACCGTCACATCTAAGCCGAGACGCAGACATTGTTCGTAGAGCGTTTTGGCCACTTGAACATGCCCGTTTCCGTAATTTGCAGTCAAAATTAATACTTTTTTATTGGTATTCAAGTAAATTCACCTCAATGTAATCAACAACAAGCAAGCTTCATGCATCGTAAGGAGTTATTGTCTATAGATAAACATAACACAAGTGCATCATTTTATAATAAGCGCGGCAACATATTTAAACTAAATTTAATTGATATGTTCCATTATTTTAAAGTTTTGTTATACGCATACTGAATCAAGAGTATTTTATCATATTTTTGTCACCGTATCACTCAAAACAAAAATTAATCCCATTCATACGGGGTTTCCTGATATACGTAATAATTCAGCCAATTCATAAACAATAACGTTGCATGAGCTTTCCAGCGGTTAACAGGTTCTTTCCCGCCGGGCGCAAAATAGTGCTTAGGAGCTTCTACGTTTGAAAGATTTCTCTCTATGTCTCTCTCATACTCCTGAAGTAGCGTATCGGTATCATATTCCGGATGACCCGTTAAGAAAATCTGTTTTTCGTCTTTTGAAACGATTAAACAGACCCCCGCTTCCTCTGAAACGCTGAGCACATCCAGATCCGAAGCCGATTGCAGCTGCTCCGTATTAATATCTGTATGCCGTGAGTGGGGCACATAGTATAGCTCGTCAAATCCTCTTACCAATCTCTCATGTTTTTTAAGAACGGTATGCTCAAACACACCGAAGATTTTTTTCGGCAGCTCCACTTTCTCAATGCCGTAATGATAGTATAAACCGGCTTGAGCGCCCCAGCAGATATGGAGTGTTGAAGTGACGTTCGTTTTGCTCCATTCCATGATTTCCTTCAATTCTTCCCAGTAAGAAACATCTTCAAACGGCAGGTGCTCAATCGGAGCCCCGGTAATAATCATTCCGTCAAACCGTTTGTGGCGGATACTGGAAAAATCCGTATAAAATTCATCCAGATGCTGCCTTGCCGTATTTTTTGGAGTATGTGTGCTCGGAATTAAGAACGTAAAGTGAACTTGTAAAGGTGAATTCCCAAGCATCCTGAGGAGCTGGGTTTCCGTTTGGATTTTTTTCGGCATCAGATTTAAAATCACGATCTTCTGCGGCCGGATATCCTGATGAAAAGCCCGGCTTTCATCCATTACAAAGATGTGTTCACTTTCAAGCACCTGCTTAGCGGGCAGGTGATTTGGTATATTAATAGGCAACATGCCACCTCCGTTATTCCCCGTTAATTTTCTTCATTATAGAAATTTTTAAGCCATTTTTCAATCCATCCCGGCGTAATAAACCGTATTTAACGCATAATGACAGGGATAAAAGCGGCAAATGGGCATAAATTCGGAGCGGCTCTTTATTATGACGGGTAAAGAGCCGTTTGGTTCCTCGAAAAAAACGTTTTCCGTTAAGTGGAAGGAAAAAGCGGTTACCGTTTGTTTTGCAGTGTAAAACAGGTAAAATAAATGAAGAATGTAAAAAGGAGGGCCGCAGATGACAATTTACGATATAAACGTACGGACCATAACAGGCGAAGACATGACGCTATCGGCTTACAGAGGCAAGGTGATGATCATTGTGAATACAGCAAGCAAATGCGGGTTCACATCCCAGCTCAAGCAGCTTCAGGAGCTCTATGATACATATCGGGAGGAAGGTCTTGAAATATTAGGATTTCCCTGCAACCAATTCATGAACCAAGAACCTGGAAACGAAGCGGAAATTCAAGAGTTCTGTGTGAAAAACTACGGAGTCACATTCCCGATGTTTGCGAAAGTTGATGTCAATGGAGCAGACGCTCATCCTCTCTTCACATATCTGACGGAGCAGGCGAAGGGGATGCTCGGCACAAAAGCGGTCAAATGGAATTTCACTAAGTTTATCGTGGACCGAAACGGTGAAGTCACCGGGCGTTTTTCACCGAACGTCAACCCAAAAGAGCTTGAAGATACGGTGCAGAAGCTTTTGGCCCGATAAGAGGTGATACGGTGAACGAAAAAGAGCAGCTGGAAAGCGTCAGGAATTGGGTTAGAGAAAAGCTTATCAATGAACGAACGGGCCATGACTGGCTTCATATTTCCCGGGTCGCAACACTTTCAGTTTATATGGCAAAAGAAGAAGGCGCCGACTTATTTATCACTGAGACGGCCGCGCTGGTTCATGATCTGATTGACGCCAAGCTCGAAAAAAGCGAAAGGCTGACGGCAGGCGAAGTGACAGAACGGCTGGCTGCTTTCAACATCGCGGATGTCCCCATTCAGGAGATCACGGATATTATCACGAGAATGTCATTCAGACACAGGGAACTGCTGAAAAAGCGGCCGCTTTCATTGGAGGGGAAAGTTGTTCAGGATGCAGACATGCTTGATGCGATCGGCGCAGCGGGCATTGGCAGGGCTTTTATGTTTGCCGGGGCGAAGGGTCATCCGATGTACGGAACTCAAACAAGTGTGCTGGCCCATATAGAGGATAAATTAATCAAGCTTAAAGGCTTAATGAATACAAAAACGGGGGCCGGTTTAGCAGAGGAGCGGCATCAATTTCTTTTGCAGTTCGCCGCCCGTATCCAAAAAGAGGCCGGCATTTGCAAAAGCTAAGCGGCGCAATAGAACGCTTGTGCCGACTATGTTAGAATAAGTGTCAGATTGCGCATAGGAGGACCAATATGAAGATTAAATCAATAGAACCGACGCCGAGTCCGAACACGATGAAAGTGATTTTGACTGAAGAGCTTCCGGCAGGGAAAAGCAACAATTACAAACCCGATCAGGCAGATGATGCTCCGGCCGTCGTACGTGATATTTTAAACATTGAAGGAGTAAAGGGCGTATATCACGTTGCCGATTTCCTGGCTGTGGAGAGAAACGCCCGTTTTGACTGGAAGGAAATTCTGCCTCAGGTCCGTTCCGCTTTCGGAATGGAACATACGGAGCAGTCTGAGAGCCGTTCTGAACAGGAATCGTTCGGTGAAGTGAAGGTTTTCGTACAAATGTTCAGCGGAATCCCGATGCAGGTCAAATTGACGGACGGCGAACGTGAAGAACGCTTCGGCCTTCCGGAACGTTTCCAAGAAGCCATTTTAAAGCTGCGTTCCGAAGCTTCAAATGTCGTATTTGAGCGGGCTTGGAAAGAACAAGGCGTGCGCTTCGGAGATTTTACCGAAATCGGACACGATGTCACAGAAGAGCTTCAGGCCGCCTACAGTGATGAACGGCTCAAACGTCTGACAGAAGCAGCCGCACAGCAAAAGGGTGAGGCCAAACCGGCAGTGCAGCGGAAAGCTTATAAAGTGACATTGGAGATGCTCGATGATGAAGACTGGAAACAGCGCTATGCCCATCTTGAGCAAATGGATCCGGATGAAGACGATTTACCAGTATTGGAAAAGGCGCTGCATGATCCGAAGACTTCGATCAGAAGACAAGCCGTCGTTTATTTGGGAATGATCGAAAAGCCGTCTGTGCTTCCGCTGTTATACAAAGCGCTTGAAGACAAAACGGTGACGGTCAGAAGGACGGCGGGTGACTGTCTGTCGGATCTCGGCGATGCGAGCGCCATCCCGGCCATGATGAAATCGCTCAGTGACTCAAGCAAGCTCGTGCGCTGGCGCGCGGCCATGTTTTTATATGAAGTCGGCGATGAAAGCGCGCTGGAAGCATTAAAAGCGGCGGAAGACGATCCGGAATTCGAAGTCAGCCTGCAAGTCAAAATGGCGATTGAACGGATTGAGCACGGAGAAGAGGCGAAAGGTTCAGTCTGGAAACAGATGACTGAAAGCAGAAAAAAAGAACAGTTATAACAAAAAGGTGCGCCATGCACCTTTTTTATTTGAATTCACTTTTTATAAAAATTATTTAGAATATTGTTGAAAAATGATTCAAAACTCTATATAGTAAGTACAATATTAATTGTTGGAGGGTTTTTATCGAAATACAGAAAGAATAGAAAAGCGAGACAGGGCAAAGATACTGTAAAATTTGCAGAACGCGCCCTAGAATAAACTGAAAATTTTAAAAATAATGCACAGTCTAAAAACAGTAGGGGGATCACCATGGCAGAATTACGCAGCAACATGATCACACAGGGAATTGACAGAGCGCCGCACCGCAGCCTTCTTCGCGCTGCCGGCGTAAAAGAAGAAGACTTCGGCAAGCCGTTTATCGCGGTCTGTAATTCATACATCGATATCGTTCCCGGGCATGTTCACCTGCAGGAATTTGGAAAAATCGTAAAAGAAGCAATCAGGGAAGCGGGCGGTGTGCCTTTTGAATTTAACACGATCGGAGTAGATGACGGAATCGCGATGGGGCATATCGGCATGAGATATTCGCTGCCGAGCCGCGAAATCATTGCCGATTCAGTTGAAACAGTCGTCTCGGCGCACTGGTTTGACGGAATGGTCTGCATTCCGAACTGCGACAAAATTACGCCGGGAATGCTGATGGCGGCTATGCGGATTAATATTCCGACCATTTTTGTCAGCGGGGGGCCGATGGCAGCCGGCCGTACAAGCGACGGCCGCAAAATTTCGCTTTCTTCAGTATTTGAAGGCGTCGGCGCATATCAAGCCGGGAAAATCGGTGAAAGCGACCTGCAGGAGCTGGAACAGTTCGGCTGCCCGACATGCGGATCTTGTTCGGGCATGTTTACGGCAAACTCCATGAACTGTCTGTCTGAAGCGCTCGGTCTGGCGCTTCCGGGCAACGGAACAATTCTAGCAACTTCACCGGAGAGAAGAGAGTTTGTGAGAAAATCAGCGGCCCAATTGATGGAGACCATCAAAAAAGACATTAAGCCGCGCGATATCGTCACCGAAAAAGCGATTGACAACGCGTTTGCGTTAGACATGGCTCTCGGCGGCTCAACCAACACGGTGCTTCATACGCTTGCGCTTGCCAATGAAGCTGGGGTTGAGTACTCTTTAGAACGCATTAACGAAGTGGCTGAACGAGTGCCTCACTTATCGAAATTGGCGCCGGCCTCGGACGTCTTCATTGAAGATCTGCACGAAGCGGGCGGAGTCTCGGCGGCCCTTAATGAATTGGCGAAAAAAGAAGGGGCGCTTCATCTTGACGCGCTGACTGTAACAGGCCGCACACTCGGAGAAACAATTGCGGGTCATGAAGTAAAGGATTATGACGTGATTCATCCGCTTGACAATCCGTTTACCGAAAAAGGCGGTTTGGCCGTCCTGTTTGGGAATCTGGCTCCGGACGGCGCCATTATCAAAACAGGCGGCGTACAGGATGGGATTACAAGACATGAAGGTCCCGCTGTCGTCTTTGATTCCCAAGATTCCGCGCTTGAAGGCATTATAAACCGCAAAGTAAAAGAAGGAGATGTTGTCATTATCCGTTATGAAGGGCCAAAGGGCGGCCCGGGCATGCCGGAGATGCTTGCTCCGACGTCTCAGATTGTCGGAATGGGGCTTGGCCCGAAAGTGGCGCTTATTACAGACGGCCGTTTTTCAGGAGCGTCCCGGGGCCTTTCAATCGGGCACGTATCGCCTGAAGCGGCTGAAGGCGGCCCGCTCGCATTCGTAGAAAACGGCGACCATGTCATCGTTGACATAGAAAAACGGATTTTGGACGTACAAGTGCCTGAAGAAGAATGGGAAAAACGCAAGGCCGAATGGAAAGGCTTCGAGCCGAAAGTAAAAACAGGATATCTGGCCCGGTATTCCAAACTCGTAACAAGCGCCAATACAGGCGGAATCATGAAAATATAAAACAGAGGCCTGAACAATTGAATTCCGGCCCCCTCTATAGTATCCTTGACTTCATATAAGGATTTTAGAGGGGGCTTTTTTATGTCAATGGCTTATGAAGAATATATGCGCCAGCTGGTCGTGCCGATGCGCCGTGAGCTGACGGGTGCGGGTTTTCAGGAATTAACGACTGCTGAAGAAGTAGAAAGTTTTATGGAACAGGCAGAGGGCACGACATTGGTCGTTGTCAACTCCGTGTGCGGCTGTGCAGCCGGTCTTGCCCGTCCGGCTGCGACTCAGGCTGTTTTACAGCATGAAAAAGCGCCTGATCATACGGTTACCGTATTTGCCGGTCAAGATAAAGACGCAACTGCAAAAATGCGTGAATATTTTACGGGGCAGGAACCTTCCTCGCCTTCAATGGCGCTGTTAAAAGGGAAAGAGGTCGTTCATTTTATTCCCCGCCACGAAATCGAAGGGCATGACATGGAGGAAATTATGAAAAATCTGACGGATGCCTTTGATGCGCACTGCTGAAATGCCCGATTTCCGGGCATTTTCTTTTTGGAGAAAAAATGATCACAACGAGTTACAGACCAAGCGAATATACGATACACACAGCGCAGTCACTCAGTGTCAGGCTGGGTGACACTTACTGCAGCCGCAATAAACAGCCCATTGAAAAAATGCTGGAACGAGCGGCTGGCGATCTTTTAGTCATCGGAAAGGAACGGTTCGAACTTTACACGAAGCAAGGGGAGAAGTTCTTTTTTCACCCGAATACAGCGATGTTCCGTGCAAAGCGGTTTTTGAGAGGGGAAGCCGAGCCGTTGTTAAAAGCAGCCGGATTACGCGAGGGGGATTCCTTTTTAGATTGTACGCTCGGCCTGGCATCTGATGCGATTTTGGCAAGCCTGGCAGTCGGAAAAAGCGGACAAGTTATCGGCCTGGAGAAAAACAAGCTTGTCTCATTGCTTGTTGAAACAGGACTTCAAACGTGGGAAACCGGAATGGAGCAGCTCCAAACCGCCATGAAACGCATTCAGGTCAAACATGCCGACTGCGCCGATTATTTGCGGGAGCTTCCTGATTCATCGGTAGATGTCATTTATTTTGACCCGATGTTTCACGAACCTGTTGAAACGTCAGACGGCATTGCACCGCTCCGCGCGCTGGCAGAAGAGGGTTTTAACGAAGAGTGCATCACGCAAGCCGTCCGGGCGGCGAAAAAATGCGTAGTGCTTAAAGACCATTGGAAAAGCCCGCGGTTTGAACGATACGGCTTCAAGGTGCTGAAAAGAAAGACGGCGCTTTTCCACTTCGGTGTCATACATGTAAGCTCATGATATCATGGGCTTCTTTTTCGTTAATCAGTGATTTCCATAACGACAAAATAAAGCAGCGTGAGAAGTGATACAGTCGCAAATAAAGCGTTAATCATCTCATCCCCTCCTTTTTCTCCTTCTTATTGTAAGCGGTTTATCCGCTCGGTCACAGTTACCAATTTCCCATATTGCATGATAATACGCTGCCGGACATGACGCCGCGCTTTCATCTATGCTAAAATAAAGGAAAAGAGGACAATAAAACAGAGGGGAACAATCTGTCATGAAATTGTGGATGAAAAAGACCCTTGTGGTTCTGTTTACCATTGTAACGTTCGGTCTCGTGTCTCCTCCGGCTGCTTTGATGACAGAAAAGCCTTCAGGACAGTCGAGCAGTCTTGAGCAGAATGATTACACCGCTTTTTATGATGAACATGCCCTGCCGGGAGAAGAGAAGGCAGGGCGGGAGCCTGAATTACTGTTTCAATCGTATCAGCAGCAGCTTCTCGGTGATGCTGAAAATCAATCATTTTTAAAATTCGGCAGCAAAATCTCTCCGGTCATTGAAGATGATTACAGAAGTGAAATTCTGCCGAAAATCGAAGATGTGATCACAGGACATTTAGCCAAGTTTCAAGATGATGAAGCGTATCAGGATGTGGTTATTTCCAGTAAACCGTCGGCCGGAAAAACCGAAAAAATTTTTCATGTGTATAACAGGCTGACGGGTGAAGATCTTTTAAGGTTTCACGTCCGCCGGGACCATCCTCCGCAAGACGGCTACTGGTTTAATTTTCATTACCATACCGCTGAAGACGGATTTCAATCACATTATGAGCTCGGCAGCATTTACTGGGACCGCAATACGCCGCCTGACTGGATGAGCGTGTAATAGCGAGAAGAAATAAAAAAATCATTTCTGAGAAATTTTGCAGAAATGATTTTTTATTGTGTTACACTACTAAAAGACTACTTTAAAAGGATGAAAAAAATGAAACAATATAAAGATTTGTGCCGTCATGTGTTAGAAAACGGAGAAAAAAAAGGAGACCGTACGGGAACGGGTACGATCAGCACGTTCGGCTACCAAATGCGGTTTAACCTTCAGGAAGGTTTCCCGATGCTTACGACGAAAAAGCTCCATTTTAAATCCATCGCGCATGAGCTGCTTTGGTTTTTAAAAGGAGATACGAATGTCCGCTACCTTCAGGAAAACGGAGTCCGCATCTGGAACGAATGGGCGGATGAAAACGGAGAACTCGGACCGGTTTACGGCTCTCAATGGCGTTCATGGCGCGGAGCGGACGGCGAGACCATTGATCAAATCTCCCGGCTGATTCACGACATCAAGACAAACCCGAATTCCAGACGTTTAATCGTCAGCGCCTGGAATGTCGGCGAAATTGATCATATGGCGCTTCCGCCTTGCCACTGCCTGTTTCAGTTTTATGTCGCGGACGGAAAACTGTCGTGTCAGCTTTATCAGCGCTCAGCGGATGTCTTTCTCGGCGTGCCGTTTAATATTGCGTCTTATGCGCTTTTAACAATGATGATCGCGCATGTGACGGGACTTGAACCGGGTGAGTTTGTTCATACATTCGGAGACGTCCACATTTACCAAAACCATGTGGAGCAGGTGAATTTGCAGCTGACAAGGGATGTCCGTCCGCTGCCGAAACTGCGGTTTGCGCGAAATGTTGATTCTATTTTTGATTTTACGTTTGAAGACTTTATCATTGAGGATTATGACCCGCATCCGCACATCAAAGGAGCTGTCAGCGTATGATTTCGTTTATTTTTGCGATGGATGAAAACCGGCTGATCGGAAAAGATAACGATCTGCCTTGGCACCTTCCCGATGATCTCGCATATTTCAAAAAAGTGACGACGGGTCACACCATTGTAATGGGGCGGAAAACGTTTGAATCAATCGGACGCCCGCTTCCGAACCGGCGTAACATCGTTGTAACCTCACGGGACGAATCTTTATTCCCGGGCTGTATTACCGCCGACTCGGCTGAGGAAGTGCTCAAGCTGATCCCGGCCGATGAAGAATGCTTTGTGATCGGCGGCGCCCAGCTGTACAGTGCGCTCTTTCCTTATGCGGACAGACTTTACATGACAAAAATTCACCATGTCTTTGAAGGAGACCGTTTTTTTCCGGAATTTAATGAAGCTGAATGGGAATTGACATCCCGCAAACAGGGAGTAAAAGATGAAAAAAACCCTTACGATTATGAGTACCTTGTATACGAGAAAAAGAATTGAGTTTAAGCAGGGGGACAAGAATTGATTCGTTACGGCTGCCTTGTGATGTACGTTGTATTTATGTTCATGAAAAATATTCAGGAATATATCAATCAAAAAGAGCTTGACCCGCGGCTTTCTTTTCAAAAACAGATGAGGCTGGTGTATGAGCGGCCGAAAGCCTTTATGAGAGGCTGCATTGACGTGTCGGGATCGGCAATCGGCATTCATCATGATCAGCCGATACCGGACGGCCCCGTATTGTATGTGCATCCCAGATTGCGCCCGGCTGATCTTCTTCTGCTTGCGGGACATCTTGAAGAGCCGGCTGGTTTTATCGCTGGCGAGAAAGCTTTCCGGATGCCGTTTCTCGGAAATTGGCTGCGGCTGATGGGTGTCATTTGTGACGGAGACAGCCAGGATGCCGTGTTTCAGGAGGCGGAAGTCCGTCTGCAAAAAGGGCAAAGTCTGATTCTGTCCGAAGACGGCAAAATCAATCCGGAGGAACTGGCCCTTCGTTTCGATCTCCCGATTGTGCCTGTCAGCACTTCGGGAACAGACCGGCTGCTGCGGGGCAGATTACTGAAACGGCTGAAACCGGCTGACATTGAATTACATATAAAGCCCGCTTATTATCCGGCCGATCAGAAACGGCTCCGTGCATAAAAAAAAGCACAGTCTCTATACGAGAGGCTGTGCTTTTTTATTTCAGATAAAGGGAACTTTGACGCAATAAAATAAAATACAGAAAAACATCGAGGCGCTGCCGCCTAAAACAAAACTGTGCCAAATGGCGTGATGATACGGAACCTTTCTCCAAATATAAAATATTGTGCCGGCGGAATACAATAAGCCGCCGAAAAGAAGAAGGCCGAAACCGGGGCCTGACAGCGAAGCGTACAGCGGTTTAATGGCGACGATGATCAGCCAGCCCATCATTAAATAGACAAGCGTTGAAAAAATGATAAACCGCTTCACGAAAAAGATTTTAAACACGATGCCTCCGATGGCAAGCGACCAAACAATAATTAAAAGGGTCAGACCGAGCGCCCCTTTAAGGGGTCCTAATAAAAATGGCGTATATGTTCCGGCTATTAATACGTATATCGCGGAATGATCCACAATCTCAAGAATGTCTTTCGTTTTTTTATGCTGAATGCTGTGCAAAAGAGTCGAGCTGAGATACAGCAGCAGCATTGAAGCGCCGAAGATTGAAAAGCTGACGATGTCTGTCGGCGAGCCGTATTTCACCGCGAAGATAATGAGAAAAATAAGCGCCGGAATCGACAGCAATACACCGATTCCGTGTGTGACGGCATTTGCGATTTCTTCTTTTATTGTGAACAATCAAATGTCCTCCTTTTTAAAGGATTTGTTTTTGCAGTGACTGCAAAAAGCTCAACCCTTCTAATGTAATTTTTGTTCCTGCGCGTCCTCGGCCTTTTGTCACATAGTTCATCTTTTCTAAGTAATCAAGCCTGTTTCTGACCTGCTGGGGCGATAATGTCATTGTGCTGTTTTCGCTTAATTCGGATATGCTCCGTCTGCTGGCGGGTTCGCCCTTTGTATTTAAGTCTTTAATTGATTCCAAAATAAACAAAAACTCTTCTTTCTCCATCAATGTCAGCCGTTTTTCTTTTTTCTTAGCTGTTTTCGCTTTCTGGCTGTTTTTGATATACAGCGGGACATCATCGGGATAAATCGTGCTGCCGGATGCTGCCGCGGCCATATAGTACGCCGTATTTTGAAGTTCTCTGATGTTGCCGTTAAAGGTGTGCCGCTCAAACAGCGGATAAACGGACGGATCGATATGAACATGCTGCCCCGTGGCTGTCAGCATATGCTGCAGAAGAAGCGGTATATCGCTTTTTCGTTCAGATAAAGCAGGGAGCGGAAGGCATAACACGTGAAGCCTGTAAAATAAATCTTGGCTGAACGTATTTTCCGCGCCGGTACCGCCAAGATCCGCCGTGCTGCTTGCAATGATGCGGGCGGAAAGCCCGGCGTCCAGCTCGGAAAGAAGGCGGGCCTGTACCGAGAGCGGCATGTCTCCGATTTCATATAAGAATAATGTTCCGCGGCGGGCCCTGTTTAATGCGCCTTCAGCGCCGAACAGTTCATACTCGAGCCGCTCTTCGCTTTGGCTGCAGTGAACGGTAATAAATAGTTCGCTGTTTCTGCGGGATTTATGATGGATCGCTTTGGCCATTTGTTTTTTTCCGGTTCCGACTTCACCCGTTATGAAGACCGGCAAATCAGATAAGGCAAATTGCGAGGCCAATCGTTTCGCTTCTGAAAAGGTGTGATGTTCGCCGGCCAGCTGATAAAAAGGATCAGTTTGTTCAATTACACTCATGAATTGGCTCCTTTTGGTTCTAATTGGTTTAAGTATAACACGTTTTTGCGATCGAAAATATCTTTTTCTCTTGTATCGGTTCATTTAATTTTATTTACGAAATTAAAATAATTATCTTATTGTTTGAATATTCATGTTATAATGGCATATTAAATAGGGATTTAAATAAGAAAGGACTCTGTAAATGAAACCGTTGCTTAAAGAAGACTCTCTCATCCAGGTAAAAGACATTTTAAAAGCGCACCAAAACGTAAAGGACGTTGTGATACATACGCCTTTGCAGAGGAATGACAGACTTTCTGAGAGGTATGGCTGCAATATCTATTTGAAAAGAGAAGACCTGCAGGTGGTCAGATCATTTAAGCTCAGAGGGGCTTATAATAAAATGAGGCAGCTCTCAAAAGAGCAGACTGAAAACGGAATTGTATGCGCAAGTGCGGGAAACCATGCGCAGGGGGTTGCGTTTTCATGCAAACACCTCGGCATTCACGGCAAGATTTTTATGCCGTCAACCACACCGAGACAGAAAGTATCCCAAGTGGAACTGTTCGGAAAAGAATTTGTTGAAATCATATTGACGGGTGACACTTTCGATGATGCGTATAAGAGTTCCGCGGAATGCTGTGAAAAAGAAAACCGCACGTTTATCCATCCGTTTGACGATCCCGATGTCATGGCCGGACAGGGAACGGCTGCCATCGAAATTTTAAATGACATTGACGTTGAACCGCATTTTCTTTTTGCAAGCGTAGGGGGAGGGGGACTCCTGTCCGGGCTCGGCACGTACATGAAAAACATCTCGCCGGATACAAAAATCATAGCGGTAGAGCCGAAGGGCGCAGCCTCCTATTTTGAATCGAAAAAAGCCGGACAAGTGGTTGAACTTGAGAAAATTGATAAATTTGTCGATGGGGCGGCCGTAAAAAAAATCGGCGCCGAAACCTTTCAAACGCTCGAAACCGTCGTCGATGACGTTGTGCTTGTCCCGGAAGGAAAAGTGTGCAGCACGATTCTCGAATTATATAATCAATGCGCCATCGTAGCGGAGCCGGCGGGTGCATTGTCCGTGTCAGCACTTGATCTGTACAAGGAAGAGATTAAAGGGAAAAACGTCATCTGCATGGTCAGCGGAGGGAATAACGACATCGGCAGAATGCAGGAGATGAAGGAACGCTCGATGATTTATGAGGGGCTGCAGCATTATTTTATCGTTAATTTCCCGCAAAGGGCGGGAGCGCTTCGCGAATACCTTGATGAAGTGCTCGGGCCTGATGATGACATCACCCGGTTTGAATACACGAAAAAAAATAACAAAAGCAGCGGCCCCGCATTGGTCGGCATTGAGCTTAAGCATCGGGAAGATTACGGCGCGCTCATTGCCCGGATGAATCAAAAAGGATTTCATTACATAGAGGTGAATAAAGATCAGGATCTGTTCCACCTGTTAATCTGACTTTTTTTAGAACGGCCGCGCAAAATGACAGACACGCTTTCTCAGATTGTATATAATAAAAAGAAAACAATCGAAAAAGAAGGATTGATATCTTGTTACTCAAAAGCCTAGAGTTCAAACGACAGGACGGGATTCAGGTAAAAGTGACAGAAATACCGGTTGTCACGGAAGGTGAACATTATTTTTTTCAAATTCATCAGCACCTTGAGCTTTATTTGAGAGAGGTTTTTGCTTCACAAAGTGTGAGAACAGTGTATTCATTCCGACAATATGTCAAGCGCCGTATGAAGTGGAAAGATTACGAGGCCGTTTTCAACCAAGAGATTTTAAAACATAACGCATAACGGTGCATATTCCTTAGCGCCTTCCTTTTGATAAGGGAGGGTGCGGGAATTTTTTTATGATGAATGCTGTAAGCGTTTTATCCATGGGGGGAATGGAAATGAAAAAAATGAAAATCTTCGCTGCCGTCTTTTGTTTGCTGCTCTTGTGCGCCTGCGGGGGGAAAACGATAAAAGACCCGCTGAACTATCAGATTGAACCGTTTTCATATCAGAACCAAGACGGAAAAACAGTGTCACTGAAAAGCCTGAAGGGGCATGTCTGGATTGCCGATTTTATGTTTACAAATTGTAATTCAGTCTGCCCGCCGATGACGGCCCACATGACCGAACTGCAAAAAAAACTGAAGGCTGAGAATCTGGACGTGCGGATTGTGTCATTCAGTGTAGATCCTGAAAATGATAAGCCGAAACAGCTGAAAGCATTTGCTTCCAAATATCCGCTTTCGCTTCGCAACTGGGATTTTCTGACCGGTTACAGCCAAAAGGACATTGAAGATTTTGCGCTGAACAGCTTTAAATCAATCGTCAAAAAGCCGGAGGGAGAGGACCAGGTCATACATAAAACCTCTTTTTATTTAGTCGGACCTGACGGGAAGGTGCTTAAAGATTATGACGGCGTGCAGAAGGTTCCGTATGATGATATCCTGTCAGATGTCAAAGCGGCTGAGGAGCTCAAGTAAACTGGCAGATTAGACATTTTCAAATCTGAAAAAACATGTTACACTTTCCACTAGTAGACGGGGAAGGAGCAACCAGATTGAAGCTGCGAATGTTCTCATTGATCGCCGGACTTGCTTTGCTTTTATCAGCTTGTTCTGTCCAGCGCACCGGTTCTGACACTGAAGAACCGAAAACGAAAGATCATATTGTTATAGCTGCGGTCGGTGATTCATTGACTGAAGGAGTAGGAGATCCTGACGGTTCAGGATACGTCGGCAGGGTAGCGGAGTCTCTTAAGAAAAAGGGACATGTGAAAACGGTAGATATTAAAAATTATGCGGTGCAGGGCGACAAAACGTCGGACCTGCTGGAAAAGCTTGATAATAAAAAAGTTCAGAAATCATTAAAGAGCGCCGACTATATCTTTTTTACCATCGGCGGCAATGACTTAATGAAGGTGCTCCGCCAGAATATGATGCAGCTGACGGTTCAGCCGTTCCAAAAGGAAGAGAAACCTTTTGAAAAACGATTCAAGGCGATCGTTTCAAAAATCCGCAAATATAATGAAAACGCAGAGCTGGTGTATGTCAGCATGTATAATCCATTCACGTTTACGCTGCCTGAATTAAAAGAAATTAATGGGGTTGTAACGGATTGGAACAAGATCGCCGCAAAAGAGCTGGAAAAAGATCCTCACGCCGCCGCGATGAATGTTGAAGACTTGTTCAGTCAAAAAAGCGGCAGCAGACGGATTTCAAAGGATGATGATTTCCATCCGAACGCAAAAGGGTATGCACTCATCGCCGATCGATTGTACGGCATCATTGAAAAACAAGGGTTACCAGCAGAATAGGGTGAAATGATGAAAAAGTGGAAATCGCTGTTTTTTGTTCTTCTCGCACTCAATGTGATTGCCGCCGCGGTAATTGTGACATTATTGGTTATGCCGGGAGAGCAGGCGAAAATACAAGATCAGACAAAAAGTGAGTACGGCTTTCATATCACAAGCTCCAAAGAATCTCTTGCCAGGTTTGTGAATGCGTACTTAAAAGAAAAGGCATCGAATCAGCTTGACTACAAAGTGGACATCAATAACAATGTGCACGTGGCAGGTAAAATCAAAGCATTCTCAACCTCCATTAACGCGGTCGTCACATTTGAACCGTCCGTACAGGAGAACGGAGATGTGGTTTTGAAAGTGACGAAGTTTTCATTAGGCGAATTAAGCCTGCCGATCAGTTTTGTGCTGAATTATATGGACAGCTTTTATGAACTCCCGTCATTTGTGCACGTTCATTCCGGGGATAAAAGCATCGAGATCCGTCTGTCAGAAATGCCTTTAGGCAACGGCATGTATGTAAAAGCGGATAAAATCAATCTCGACACGGATGAAATTGAATTTTCCTATTATCATCCGAAACAATAAGTCTTCATAAAAAAAACACAGATCCTTTCAGGGATTTGTGTTTTTTCGTGTCAGCGTTTTTTGTCTAGCTTGCTGAACAGTTTGATTAACGTTGCAAGCTCTTCATCAGAGTAGCAGTCAAACCGTTTAAAAAAGTATTCTGTTTTTTTCTGATTGAAATGATCGACAATTTTCTCCCCGGCTTCCGTAATATGGATTCTGATAATTCGCCTGTCCTCTTTAGAACGGATGCGGGTGATCCATTCCTTTTCTACTAAAGCGTCGGTCACTGCGGTAATGTGGCTTGCGGAAACCTCAAGAATAGGGGCGAATTCCGTTACTTTTTTAGGCCCTTGTTCACTGAGAATCCGCAAAATGGTGAATTCGTTCCTGGACAGCTCTTTATCTAGAATTTCATTAACTTCATTTCTGATTTGTTTAAACACTTTTCGAAGCAAAGCTTCCATATCATACATCATTTGTGTCCTTACTTTCAAATCATGAACCTCCAATATGTAGTCAGCGTGGCATTCGTTTAGCTTCCCCTGAAAGCAGAATTATTTTTATTCTGTTTATACATGCTATAATATAATAATACCACGTATGAACAAAGGAGGGCACCCGTATGTCAGAAAAAAAAGAAATCGCCACATTTGCAGGCGGCTGTTTTTGGTGCATGGTGAAGCCGTTTGACGAACAGCCCGGAATTGAAAAGGTGGTGTCCGGCTATACAGGAGGCCATACTGAGAATCCGACTTACGAAGAAGTGTGCAGTGAAACGACCGGACACAGAGAAGCCGTTCAAATCACATTTCAACCTGACATTTATCCGTATGAAAAACTTGTCGAGCTGTTTTGGCAGCAGATCGACCCGACTGATGCAGGCGGCCAGTTTGCAGACCGCGGAAGTTCATATCGGGCGGCGATATATTACCATAATGATGAACAAAAACAAATCGCTGAAGCCTCAAAAAAACAGCTTGAAGAAAGCGGCATATTTAAAAAGCCGATCGTGACAGACATTTTAAAGGCTGAGCCTTTTTATGAAGCGGAAGGCTATCATCAGCACTTTTATAAGAAAAATCCTGATCATTACGGGCGCTACCGTGTAGGTTCCGGACGTCAAGGCTTTCTGGATGAGCATTGGAGGGACAGATAAGATGGCTTTTAATAAAGAAAAAAAAATCAAATCATTAAACCGCATGCAATATGAAGTCACACAAAATAACGGAACGGAGCCGCCGTTTCAAAATGAATTCTGGGATCACAAAGAAGAGGGGCTGTATGTTGATATCGTATCGGGAAAGCCCTTGTTTACTTCTCTGGATAAATTCGATTCTCATTGCGGCTGGCCCAGTTTTACAAAACCGATTGAAGAAGAAGAGGTTGACGAAAAACTGGACACAAGCCACGGGATGATCCGGACGGAAGTGAGAAGCAAAACAGCTGATTCCCACTTAGGCCACGTATTTAATGACGGTCCGGGGCCAAGCGGTCTCCGTTATTGCATTAACTCTGCGGCACTCCGGTTTATTCCGAAAGACAAGCTGAAGGAAGAGGGCTATGAAGCCTGTCTGCATTTATTTGAAAAATAGAGCTCAGCAATGAGGCCTGCCTATCAGACAGGCCTTTTTTCTATGTTTTTTTTTCTTCATGTAATCGTTCAATAATCTTTACGATTGTGTCTTTTGTGATGAGCGGCGCCTGATCGGATTGATATCTGGGGAGATTGACCTTCCGAAATTCCGGATGTTTGGCGGGTTCCGGCAGTATTGCGTAAAGATTGCCCCATTCATATAAAGATTCCGTCTCATGAGGAGAGGTCAGTTCTTCATGAAGCTTCTCACCGGGGCGTTTTCCCACTTCAACAGCGGCGGGGCGCGGCAGTCCGTGCCGGAACGCATATTCTTCAAACCCGTGAAGCAGTTCTTCGAGCCTCAGGGACTCCATTTTAAAAATAAACGTTTCTCCGCCCTTTGTGATCGCTGCAGATTGCAGGGTGAGCGTTGCGGCGTCATCAATCGACATAAAAAACCTCGTCATGTTTTTATCCGTAATGGTGAGCGGGCCGCCTGCCATCAACTGCTCAAATAAAATAGGAATAACAGAACCGCGTGAACCGAGCACATTGCCGAAGCGGACCGAACAAAACACCGTACCGCGGTTTTGAACATGATGATTTGCCTGATGAAACAGCTTTTCGGACAACAGCTTCGTAGCTCCCATTGTGTTTACCGGGGAAACGGCTTTATCGGTTTTTTAAGATACTTACTGTTTTGAGGACGATTAGCGGCGGTGAGGTCAAAGACAAAATTAAACCTTAGGATAGGGGTAATTTCAAACTGAGCCGGAATTGGCCCTTTTCTTTTTTGTGTCATAGTAACGATAACTTCTTTAAAGACCATTCTTAATAGCGCGTTCTTTTTCTCTGAGCTTGATTCAATGTGATATTGATCAATTATCTTATTTATGTTGTTTCTGACTGTATTACTGTCTATTTCTGATTGCGCTTCTTGAGTTCCGTTGAGCTCATGCTTGGCAATCTGGAGTTCTTTAAATGCTTCATCTAAAACAGCTTTTCTTTTCAAAAAAAGTTCATCAGTGTAAATGCCGCTCTCATATTTCTCGAAGATAAAATTCTCTTTGTTTTTTAACTCTTGTTCTTTTTGTGAAAGATGTTCAGACATTTGCTTCTTTGTTTTCACATTACTATTCACGTCTTCGTATTTAGAAATCATTGAAATGATATGTTTTGTTAAAGTCTTATTATCTAAGTTGCTTAAAGAAGAGAGGTAATCCAAAATGGCATTTTCAACATCGTTATATCTCACATAAGTGCATTTATTCTTTTTGCAAGTGAGTGATTTAACGTGATATACACTTTTCGTGCCGTTTTTGTTTTCTCGCGTTCGCCTAGTTTCGTATTTAGATAATGGTTCACCGCACTTAGAACAAGTGCATACGCCTGCCAATTCACTTAATTCCAATGCATTTTTATTAGGCAGCAGGGGGACTTTGTTTGCAATTTTCTCTTGTGATTGTTGAAATTGTTCTTGATCTATTATAGGGGCATGTGCATCCGATACTACAATTTGTTCCTTTTCAGGTCTAATTGTTCGTTTACCGTCTTTTGTTTTTTCTCTAACCTTATATTTAACAGTTCCGATATACGCTTCGTTTTGCAGAATTGCTTTAATTGTGTATTGATTCCAGCGCTTTTTTCCTGATGGAGTAGGTATTTGTAATTTTGTTAAGTGAGAAGCAATCGCTGTATAACTATAATCTTTTCCATTCAACCCATTTAAAAAGATGTTAAAGATGAATTGAACGACTTTTGCTTTTTCTTCGACTGGGACTAGTTTGGATGTTTTTTTGTTTAACCGGTATCCATAAGGTGCTAGTCCGGAAATCCATTTACCTTGTGCCGCATATGTGTATTTAGCGCCTGTCATACGCTCTCTGGTCATTTCAAATTCTTCTCTGGCCATAAACAATTCAAAACGAATCTGACGCATGTCTGCAGGATTTCGAGGGTCATAAACTTTATATGGTGTAATGATAATCAATCGCTTGCTTTGAAGAAGGTTAACAATTTGTCCCGCATCACTGTAGCTCCCGCGGCTGAGTCTTGTTATTTCTTTAACAGCAATTGCCTGGTACTTGCCTTCCTCGAGGTCTTTAAGACATTCTTTAAAAACAGGGCGGCCCTCAATGCTTTCTCCTGACCCGATTTCCATTTTTAATTCATAGGGGATTTCAATCGACTTCAGTATTTTATTCATGAGTTCATTTTGTTCTGTTAGCGTATCTTCGCCTGTTCTTTTTTCCCGCTCCATATCCTGACGAGAGCGTCTGAGATAACCCAAAATATTTGTAATGTTGTAAGAATGAACGATGTTTTTTAACTCCAAACAATCAGCACCTCCTCTTTATTATATTTGCTGTAAAAACAGAAGTATTCGTACAATATTCTGTCTGACATTGAATACGAAAATAACCTAAATTCTGAAGATGAAACTTTTCTCGTCCAGTTGTCAGGTGCATTTTGTAATTATGAAAATGATAAAGCGAAAGAAATGAATAAACAACTATTCATTAACCGATACGGTGAAGAGCTTGGAATTAGCTCCATTAAAGGAGATAATCGATCAGAATATGAAGAAATTATTCGTACTTATGAAAAGAATAATTACAAGCAGAACGAAATTAATATAGATGAACTGCTGCAGGCATTATTTGAGACAGAGATGATGTTATCTTTAAAAGAAAAGTTTTGATAAAATCCCAATTGGTGTATCATAGGGGTTTAATCAGCCACTATAGGCCACAGAGTCCCTCACACGCTCTGTGGTTTTTTTGTTTAGATTGAATGTATCCAAATAAAAAAAGAAGCCTCAGAGGACTTCAAAATAATTAATTCTTCTCACATGCAAAGTTGTCATTGTCGCGATCCATCTTGGATGTATAGGCAGGGTGAGTGCTTGGTACACCATGCGGATATTTCTTTCTCAGCTCTGTGCAGTTTGCAAAGTGTTCTGTTCCTCCAGCAGAATGAAAGTGAGCGAATTTAAGTCCGATGAAAATTACAAGAATCTTTCAGAAGCAATAAGGATTTCACAAGGCATTATACATAAATCCTCTCACGATATGGTTTCAACCGACAGGAGAAAGGATTTCATGAAAGCTACTATTGAATTAAATCCTAAGCCTATTGGAAATCCGATAAATGAAAATAATAAAGCTGATTTCAAATAAAACAGCAGTTTTAATTAGATAAGATCTCGCTGTATAATAAAGGAAACGGTAAGGTGGGGGAGTCATGAAAATCTTAAACTTTAAATTTGATAATTCTTTCTTTGAATTACATGCAGCGTTTACTACTAATTTGGATCTTCTAACTGATTATGATATCCAGATGGATATGCTCATGATGAGTAAAGCGATACTCAAAACAGCCGGCTATAAGATCAGCTTCTTAATCCAAGATACATACATTAGAGATGAAGATAACAACTCAGTTTATTGTTCTTATCACTTTGAAGATTAAAGAGGACATATTCCCCTAGCATTGGAAGATTTTTAATAAAACTTAATTGGAGCGAAAAAATGAGTAGTTTATTTATTATAGGCAATGGTTTCGACTTAGCACATGGTTTACCGACAAGGTATAAAGATTTCTACAATTATTTATTGAAGACATATCCTGATGCAGAAGGCTTAGATCCTTCATTTGGTATTCAAACGATCCAGATGCCTGATGGTTCAGAGGAGTTTAACACAGATGAACTTGTTGCTTTTCTTATCAATGTCATCTCAGAAGTTAGTGGAGAAGACTGGAATGACTTTGAATCTAGCCTAGGTAGACTAAATTTTGATAACGACTTATACGTTATGGAAACTTTATTCGAAGATGAAAATGATGACTCTTCTCTTTTTAGAATGGCTTATAGAAATGAAGATGCTGCCGCCAACTTTTACTTGGCAAGTTTAAAAATAAAAGACTTGTTTTCGGAATGGATTAATACTATTGATGTCTCTGATGTAGAACCAAAAGATTCTTTTGAATCTCTGATAAACTCCTTAGAAGACACTTTTTTAACTTTTAATTACACGCCAGTGTTAGAAGAGGTATATGAAGCCTATGACGTATACCCGATACATGGGCAACAAAACAATGAAATAATAATTGGACACGGGGAAGATGATAAGGAAATAATAAATTCATTTGTCGGTTCTGAATATTCATTGGCCCAAATTCATTCAGCATTAAGAAAAAATACAAAAGAAATAATAGAACGTGCACAAGAAGAATTCTATGAATTGCTGCCTGGTGATATAGAAAAAGTATACTCATATGGTTTTTCTTTTTCAGATGTTGACCTTCCATACATTAGAGAAATTTGCAAAAGGTTAGATACAGAGAATATTACATGGTTTTTAAATGATTTTAATTACGAAGAAACTGGAGAATTATTTAAGAATAAAATTAAAGAATGTGGTTTTAAAGGTGAATTTAGTGTGTTCAGTGTAAAAGAAAACTCACCTTTAGAGAAAACTAAATCTAAATAAAACATGGATTTTAAAGTGATTTTAAGGAGGCATCTAGATTGATGTTGAAGAAGCTTTTAACATGAAAGGGGTTATAAACATGCAACTTTTAAGGATCTTTATTGTTCATATCTTGTCTGCGTTAATAGCTGCAGCTGTTTATGTTTACTGTATTGATTATGATGGTTACTATCCATATATCTTAATAAGTGCCATTCTCTTTATCTTTTATTTAATCTTTGCAACACCTGTTCAATACTTTTTAAATCGTAAGCCAAAAAGATTTCACCTGAAATATTTATTCATATACTTATTCTTTTCCTTTTTAGTATGGTTAGTCATCGCTATAATCACTGATCCAAAGAACACATTAGGAATTTTATTAGGATATGAAATTTATTTATTTAGTATCTCATTTGCTCTGGTCTTTTGGATTTTGGATTCTATTCTTGTTCAAAAGGGTGAAGTTAAGAAAAATTAGTTTGTAATACCCTTTTCGCAAATGAAAAATCCCCCGCAAAGGGGGATTTATTACAAGGAACCCCAGATGGATCGTCCACCAGTATGCCCAGTCTTTTTATGAATGTTCTTATCTACTAGCTGAAGCCTTCCTCTGTTTTCATGATGATGCCATAAGTAGCCTCTAGGGGTCTTTCCATTTTTAATATCTTGTATTTGGTATTTGTTAAACTTTTTTGCGTGTTCCCAAGTGTTAATTGCTTGTTTCAAAGCATAATTTGCATTCTTAAACTGAACAGCGTTTGATGATTTAATTTGCCCTAATGTCAAATTATAATTATATTTTGCTGCAAAAACAGGAAAACCTTTAGAATTAAATTTCACTCCGGTTTTTGGATGCTTTTTGCCGGCCAACTTACCATTTCTTACAGTTATCTTCTTTGTTGTGGATTTGAGTGTCTGTTTAACTAATAATTTACCCCCAACACGGCTAACAATGGCAATTGCCGGAGGAAGTAACCAACCGAACTGAGCATGAAGTTCTTCATCAGTTCCGGTTGCATCCACTTCGGGAGCAGTCTTTTCTTCAGTTCCGTTAACAATGTTTTCATCAAAAACTTTGTCAGATACATCCTGGGCTTCTTCAGATATAGAATCATCAGATAAATCATCTTCTAAATCACCCTCATAGACGGGTGCATTAGCTAAATCTGAATAATAAGGATCTTCTATTACATCTGAATAGTCTTCATAGTTTTTTTCTTCATAGCCAGCCTCATCATCTGAAATATCATCAGTGGAGGTATGTACAATGTCTGGACTATGATTTTCTTTGCTGTTTGTTGTGTGTGCTTCTGCAAAATTAGGAAGGACGAATGAGGTAAATAGAAGCAGTGGCAGAACAAGACTTATAATTCTTGTTAAATTTTTCATACCTCTCCTCTTTCTGTTAGTATTTTCTTCACTTAACATCTTAATATATTTTCAGGAAGAAATAAACAGAAAGAGGATAAAAAGTAAAAAAATTAAAGGAAGTCCTTGATTTGTGTCAAAATATTATCGACATCTTCATTCTTTTGTTTGCTTAAGTTAGCTACAATCTCATCAATACGGTCTTTAAGAATTGTGGTTTTAATATGGTTATCATACGTTGTGGCTAGTGTCATTAATAAATCTGCTAGTTCAAAAGCTTGTTCTTCGTTTAAGATATATGATGACTCTTTAATCTGATTTATGACCCATTCTAGGTCATCTGTGTCTTTTATGGGGTAGTATGCCACCCTATAAATATCCAAAGGGTTCTTTTCTTTTAATATTGTTGCAACCTCTTTACTTGTTATTGACTCAGAATTACTCAATGAGGCATTTTGAATTTCTGAGTCTTCATTGTTAGCTATTTCAGTGTCCATATCGTAATGATGCGTATACAGTTTTGACAAAAATTCATCAAACGATTTTGCTAGTTTGAAATCCTGATCAACCTCCACATCGAAGTAGTGAATTGAAGGGTTTGAGTTTGTTTCTCGATAATCCATTGCTACCCAAGTATGTCCGTCTCCATGGATAAGGAGCACATTTTCAGGTAAATCCCATTCCTTTATTAGGTATGAACTGTCTAGTATCCCTGGGTCTTCACCTAGCCCTAGTAGGTAATCAAACTCAATGTGATCTTCTGCCCATGAATTTTGAACAGTTGTGGGGAATGCATTATAATTTATCATCCCTCCATTTTGCTCAAGTATAAGCTTCTTGTACGACTCAGGTAGAATGATATTTAACCTGTTCTCGGTATGTTTGATCATCTCTTCAGTTACACTATCAAGTTTATAAGGATCTTCCTCAGTTGCTTCCCAAAAATTACGCACTGTTTTTCCTCCTTAAAAGCAATACCGCAGTATAGTTCGCATAGCTATATATGTTTTTCGACATTAAAGTAGATATACCTGTAATATTGCGAAAAAATTATAAAGGGAAACCACCTCCCGATGTGGTATTATTTGGAATAAGGGGGAGAGGAAAATGAAAAAGCTAATCTTTTTGGCTGTAATTTGCTTTGGTTTTATATTGAGTTTTAACACACCAAGTACTGAGGCGAAGCTTACATTAGACTACAAAAATGTGAATTTTCACATGAGTGAGGATACAGAGAGTTTTTCAATGGCAGATTATTTTGATCGGAATTATGATCGCACTTGGCTCTTCTACAAATTCACAATTAGCAATGCTGAGGGGTGTACTCTAAATATGAAAATCAGTAGGATAACTCTTGCAGGCTGGGTATTTCCACGTAGTGAGAAGCAGTTTGTTGGGAACTATGCTGACTATACTGCTACAGATCGAGTAGAGGGAGATGCAAACCGTAATCATGTGTTAGAGATTACAAAGAATCCAGGCTGCGGGGATGTGTGGATTAAAGGTATTTATGGATTTGAACATGAAGATTCATTTGATATTGGTAAGCTTAATACATAGTCAAGGTATATCCTTGACCTTTTTTATGCATATGGTGATAATTTATAGTGATCATACATAATGAATGTGGGGTAGTTAAATTGATTAAATCAAATTTAAAGCCGATATTAGACGAAAAGAATATCAGTATTCGAAAGCTGTCCAATGATATTGATCATGGTTTTAACACAGTCAGGAAGCTGTATCGTGACGAAATGGAGCGGTACCCAAGGGATCTGTTGGATAAAGTCTGTACATATTTAGACATTGAGCTGCATGAGCTGTTGATTTACAAAAAAGATTAAAAAGATATTGATCACTTAAAATGATCATGATATACTAAAGTTACAATAAAAGTAAATACTTACAAATTTTCTAGGGCTACATAAAATCATTCTTTTAACGACTACGAGGGATAAGATGAACAATAAAGCGCTTATTAAAAAAAATATTGTTGAAAGTATATTTTTTGCTTTTGATGAATCTGGGACAAGAATGGGAGACGCATGCGTTCACACCTCTTATCTAACAAAGGATTTATTAAAAGACAAATATAATATTAATGCAAAATTAAAAGCAGGATCAGTTAGAATTCCATCATTACAAGTTCATTACAAGTGGAATCCTCCATTTGAATTCCATATGTGGGCATTTCTATACGGCGAGATAATAGACATCGCAGGCTCTAAGATAACAGAAAGAGAAAAATTTTAAAAAATTAAAAAATCTAAAAAACTTTCAAACTTTAAACAAATTCCGGTTATTTGGCAAGCGTATCCCAGCGATGGAAAAACCTATACTGCTGTAAAGAACGGTGTAGAATTAATAGAGTCTCCAGTTAATGAAACGGCATATAAAGAGTTATACCGATATGCAAGTGAGTTTATTGATCAACGACATAGTTAATGGAGATAAATTATGACCTGGGACTTGCTTTATTGTTTTTTCAAGCACTATAACAATTAACTCAGCTTTTTTGTATAGCGATGTATGCGGTGTTTTTCCATTATTGTTTTCCCTCTAGAATAGCTTTTGCATATGTGTCCACGAAAAGAAAAACATGGATCGAGTAGTGTATTTTATTTAAATCATGAATTTGATAATGTTCACGGTAAGTATTAAGACAGATGTTCCAAAGAAGATATATCCATAGCTCTTTTGCTTCTTTGAAAGTAATTCCAACCCGACTATGATAAAAAGAACTGCAACTAATACCTGAAGAGAAAATAACAGGATTCCACTTTGATTAAACAGGGAATACACGGCTAGTAGTAATGCCATAAATGAAATGAAAATTTTTGAAGCCTTTAACATGAAAACACATCCTTAGGTAATTTGATTAACCTTAACACGTTACGGACTTTTTTTGGAGAGGCGTATGTATCAAGAACAAAGAAGTATTTTTGGAGGGGAGTGTACATGATTAAGGTTTACACAATAGGTCATGAGATACCAGAAAAGATTAAGTCCTACATCACTGAATGGAATTATTGGTCTTGGATTGCTGCATCAAATAGTGAAAAGGGCAATAAAAGTGCAAAGCGGCTTATTGAAAAGATTGAATCGGATCCAGACAAAATTGCGGAATATAAAACTGAAGACGGAATTGAAGTATATGTAAGCTACATGAATCCAGTGAAATAAAAAAGAGCATTTAGATACTCTTCTTCATACCACACACCTACGACACTCGTGTAAAAATACACCACTCTTCACTGAACTCTTGAATAAAGTATAATCACAGTTGTCACAGCATCTTATTTAACATCGGGATACTCCTTATAATCATACACAACTGTTACATCGTAGCCATTAGTCTCAAACTCTTTCTTTTCCATTAAATTTCACCTCACAAAGTATTTAACACTACTATAATACCAGACGATATATATAAGCAGGGTTTTAATTTGATTGGAATAGCATATTTCTTAATACTCTGGCTTGGTGTTGGCTTTCTAACGGGATTTAAGGCCTTATTTGTTGATCAGGTTTATGATGAAGAGTTTAAGCAGGAACTGATTGATTCATTTTCACCGGGTATGGAGCAGAATATGATTGAACTGTTCTTTAAGAATAAAATAAATATCATGGTGTTTTACATATTAATTGGATTGCTGCCACTGGCCATAAAAATTGAGGGTCTGCTGGAGAGGAGTTAGCTATGCCGGTTATCGATACCTTTTTTGTATTCAATTTGAAAATGATGATTACTTCAAGTCATTTAAATTAGAAGGCAGTGGTTATACTCAAATCGCTGCTGATAAAGGTCTTTCAGGATTGCGGCCCATTACACCGGGACACTCCTCACCTAGTAATAACTTCAATTTGTCTTATGGCGGAAGTGGCTTTAAACTCTGTATGTAGCTCGTTTGATATCACTTATGTTGAATGGAAGAGACTTTAACCAGATATAAGGAGATGACAGATGGAAAAAATATTCAAATGATGATAGAGTAAGGCATAGGAAAAATTAACTAACCAAAAGTGAGGGGTATACAATGGGGTTTAAATTTAGAAAAAGTGTCAAAATTGCTCCAGGAGTTAAACTGAACATTAACTCAAAAAGTGTCGGCATCAGTGCCGGTGTTAAAGGGGCACGTATATCAACAAACACTAAAGGTAGAACCACAACCACTGTAGGAATTCCAGGTACGGGTATTTCTTATAGTAATACCGTGAATTCTAAAAGGTCTAAAAATAAAACAATATCTTCAGATCAGGCAAGAGTTCAAGCTACTTCATTCCCAAACCCTATTCAGGAAGTCTATAGTTCCTTGAGTAAAAAATATAAAAAACCATCTAAAGATCTTCAAAAAATATTTAGTCATGCAGCCAATCGAATAAATCAAGATCAAATAGTGACTTTCGTTAGAGGGAATCTAAATGGTTTCATGGGAAATGCCGGCGTTCTTTTTGCAATGCCAGATAGGTTATTGCATTATGGTGATAAATATGCAAAGTACGAGATTGTGGAATTTGATTATAATCTGATTGATCATGTAAAAGTTAAAAGTGGGCTAACGGGTTATAAACTAATCTTTGATTATGCCGGGAAAGAAATTTCAGTTTCAACAATTGATGAAGGAAGCATTGACGAAATTTTCGCATATATCCAAGAAAAGATAGCAGAGCAATCAAATCAAAATATGAATGATGTGTCTTTTTCAAGCTCGAATGTCCCTGAACAAATTAGACAATTTGCTGAGCTTAGGGATCAAGGAATAATAACCGAAGAAGAGTTCGCGAAGAAAAAAGAGCAACTGCTTGATATTAACTAATGAATTTTTAAGTGAACTTAGACTTTAAAGTAAAGTAGGTATATATTCAATGGATGAAATAAAGCAAATAGGCTACCAAGATTTTTTTGATGTAATAAAAAACGAAAAATTTGATGTGGGTTCATTTAAAGAGTTTGTCAATTCCTTATACGGGGAGACAAATTTTCTTGATTATAAGGAGAAGATAATTGAAGAATTTAAATTAGCAAAGCTTCTCCTTGCAATGGCGAATTCAGGTGGAGGAATGATTGTTTTTGGTATTGAAGATAAAGAATATAAGCCAGTTGGGCTACAATTAGATGACAACTTTGATAAAACAGTTTTTGAGAAGAAATTGAGGAATTATGTACCTGATGAGCTTAAGTTTTTTTCTCAACTTTTAAAATACTCCGACGAAGATGTTTACGGTGATTTGAAAGGAAAAGCTTTTTTGGTTGTATACATTCCAAAGCAATTGAGATACATTCCATTCTTAGCAAAGAAAGAAACAACAGGAATCAAAGTAAACAGAATTTATGTAAGAAGAAACACGTCTGTTGAAGAGGCAAACAGCCATGAAATAGAGGAAATGGTCAAAAAACGAGTTCATAGTACGTATCACGATCTTTCATCGTTAACTTTGAATGAGCATATAGAACAATTGAGATGTTTATATGGGAATATTAATAAATATAACAACAAAAGTTATGCTTTTACATCTCTCGCACAAACATTTGCAGCACAGCTTTACACTAATAGAAAAAATCCACATTATCCGGCTGAATCTTTTGATAAGTTTATAGCAACAATGATTGATAAAAAGAAAAGAAGAATTGAAGGTATTTTGGAAGTAGCAGAGCAATTAAATTTTTGGAGAAATTAGTACAAAAAATTGAGGGGACAAGAGAGTGCCGTAGTCTTGTCTCCTTAAAATACGAATTTAATTAGAGGGATCTGAATTTTTCTTAGGGGAGAAGACTTATGGATTTACTTAATTTACATTATATCTACAATTATAGGAGCTGCTGGGTTCATAAGTTTAGCAACTACGTTTACAATTTAGAAGGGTATAACGAGAAAGGATAGAAAAAGATGGTCTCTTTCTTTGTTGAAAAGCCTTATCAAGAAGGGGATATTGTACGTGTGCCGAGGAGCCATGACGGATATACTGGAGAACCTGAAGCTATTAAATCCGATAAAACTGCCAGAAAAGATCAAAGACCGATTTAATCTAGAGAAATAACAACGACCTGTATTAAAGGAATGATGAAATTGAACAAAGAGAATATCAATCGGAACTTTATTCCGATCAGGTCAAAGGTCGGAACACTCTTCCGAATCTAGTGCGCTGCTGTCCACTCTATATATTGTATATAGTGTATCTCCTTAGAGCAAACGAACAAATTGCCTTTTGGATCAAAACAGACATTTCCTTTTGCTGGGTGAAGAATCGTTCAGTCTACAAAAATGCAGAGTGAGACCAAGGTGAGCGATACCTAAATTTTCGAAATCGCGTTTTTCGAACTAACTCAATTTGATTTTAGTCAATGAAACGGTTCTTTTGCATACCCTCAGGTGAAGGTATGTTGATTTGTAACACTACTTTAATTATGTCGGCAATGATGGAGTCTTGTTTTGTTACTCCATAACTAATTGTTCAGCGGGTCTTTTCGTGTACCATGGAGTCACACAAACATTTTAAACTACTTAGAAACAACAAATATCAATCAGAAAACTAAATCCCATGAAGTTTGATATGACAAGGGTTTGGGCAATTATTTAGGATTGTTAAAGATTAGTCAGAATACGTGTCTCGTCCTTAACAGGGTAGAGGTCTCTGGTTCGAGCCCAGTCGGAATCATCCATGGCGGTTAGAGGCGTTATATCAACGTTTCTAGCCGTTTTTTATTGCGTTGACTTAGTCGATGACTTAGGCGTATTAAGGCACAGGGTAGCGGTGGGCCGTTACCGTGTTTGAACGTTTCTTATTCTATTAAACTGGAATAGGAGGCGTTCTTTTTTTATGGATGATGTTCGGAAGGGGAAACCGATTAAACGAATATGCAGGCGTAAACTTCGTGATTTCGGTGAATTAGACATAAAAGATAAATTACTGAATAAGTCCTTCGCTCTCCAAGGTGTTATACATTACTCGCAGTGTTTTTAAGGCGTATTTATCGTGCTATCTGATAGACCTCGCTTCTTTTCCTCATCCGATATATAAACGTTCCCCTTAAATTGCACCCAATCATCGCGCATATAGTTTTTTTGTAGTGCCGTAATCTCGATCAATAGCCGTAGGAGTCGGACTATGGGTTGAGTAAAAATAACTATAGGAATAGCATTAACTCTCCTATACTATGGTAAAATTTAGAGTGTTGAGCGTCGGAAAAAGGAGAATGATATGAAGGTGTTTGAAGCGAAGTCATTACTTTCTGAAGTGGATAAAAGAACCAAAGAGTACAAGGAACTAAGAACGCAATTTATCACTCTCAGGAAAGCCTATCAGTGAATGGCTGACTTAGACGATAGTGAGTTTTCAGGCAAAGGCGCTGACAACATTAAAGCCTTTTTTCAAGATCACGCCGGCGTCACAGACAGCTGGCTTGATCTGATCGATATGAAAATCGCATTTCTCACAAGCCTTCCCGGCAAGGTCGAAGACGCCGGACTTTCCAATTCGCATGTGGAGGAATCATTTCTGGAGCACGAGCTCACCCACGCCCTCAGTAAATCAAAGGTGATTATGGAAGAGCAGAAAAAGGACATGCGCTCCATCCTCGGAGAGATCGATGACATCATCTCGCTCGAGTTGTTTTCAACCGAAAGCACAGATCAAAAGCTTTCTTCAGCTGAGAAAAAAAGAAGCGAAACGATACATAAACTCGGCAAGCTTGATCACGATCTAACGAAAGAATACGCAGAAACCGAAGCGAACGAACAGTTCATCCAAGCTGACTTCCAGCAACTTCAAAACGCCACGAGCAAAGGAAAAAGCGCAACTCCGCTTCATTACAATGCCAAGGCGTACCGTGAAAGCGACATCCATAAGAAAAAAGGCGATATCGCAAGACATTCGGATGCTTATTTGACGATTAAAAAGGAAGAAGCGAAAGAGCGGGAGATTAAGGACCTAAAGAAAAAGCTGGCCGATGGTGTGACCGATCCGGATGAGTATTTGGAAATCGCGAAGAAGATCGGATATGAAAACCTTGAACCTTCTCAGCAGCAATATGTGATCCAGCTTGAACAAGCAAAACAGATGGAAGAAGCCGGAGAAGTGACTTGGGATATATTAAAAGGAGCTGGCGTTGGTTTATATGATGTCGGGAAAGACACGGTCAGCGCTGGGTAACGCAGTAATTCACCCGGTTAAAACATATGATGCTGTTAAAGCGGCAATTGAAGAGTCGTATCAAAAGGATATGGTGAACGGGGATGCTTACTCCAGATCAAGATGGGTGACATATGCAATTGGTTCAGCAGCTGTGGCTGTCGTCGGAACAAAAGGCGCAGGAGCCGTTAACAAAGCTGATGCGGCGGGGAAGGTTATAAATAAGGCAGGACAGGCAGGGAAGAAAATTAAAGACGTTAAACTTCCAGATCTGCTTCCTTATAACTCTAAGTATGACCTTGCTCTGGCGGGTGGCGTACCATACAATATGATTAACAGCCAAAACCTTAAAAATGAACTATTAACTAATGTGAAGAAATTAGATGAGAGCAGAAAGCCATTTACAGGTAAGGAATTAACTCTCCCTTGGCTAAATAAAGAGAAGTATGGCGCCTTTGAAGTTAAAGGGAAGGTAAAAGCTTCAGGTAAAACTAAAGATGTAAGTCGAAGAGTATACACGTTGAAAGATATTGATATAAACAAAGTTGATGCTGAAAGCGGAAAAACAAATTTACAACTTATGAAAAAAGGTGACGCTCCTTTTGCTAATGATGGCACAAAAATCAACTTACATCATTTAATTCAAGAAGAGCCAGGAACGATGGTGGAAATTCCAGCTTCTGTTCATCAAAATAATAAAAAAGTTCTCCATGGATTGAAAAAAGGTGGGGAAAGTTTTAGAAATGACAGGGAGTTGCGGAATCAGTATAAAAGCTTCCAACGAAGATATTGGAAATGGAGAGCGAGCCAATTTGAGAAAGGAGAAATGTAACAATGACTTATCATGAAATTGAAGAATTTATTAAAGAAAACGCTGAAGATGATGACTTTACAGGCGGAATAACTGAAGAAAAAATCAAAGAGATACAAAATCGTTTAAATGTAAAACTTCCCGAGAGTTATAAGTGGTTTTTAAATAAATATGGCTCCGGTGGAATTTACGGGGTAAATATACTTGGCCACGGAAAAGTTTCTGCAAGGGTTGTTACAGTTACTGAGGAATATAGAACTCATTATAATTTAAGTGACGGTATTATCGTTATAGAAGATGTAGATGAATTCTCTTATTGCCTTGATACAAACAAAATGGAAAACGACGAATGTCCAATAATTGTTTGGGCAAATGAAGCCGGTTATGGTGACAAGGTTGCAGATAACTTTCTGCAATTTTTCTTGGAAGAGCTTGAAGAAGCAAAAGAAAATTGGGAAGAGGACGAAGATTGGGACGATTAAGTAGAAGTATTGCAAAGTTAAGCTCTCTTTTTGAGAGCTTTTTTTGTATGAAATAATGAAATAAGATACTGTTGATTGAAAAGAAACTGTTTTTCTATCTATTATATTTGGTGGAATTTAAGTTGAATATCTCGCTGGAATTACCGATAAATAACATGTGAAATAATACCAAACGGAAGGGGTTTGTTATACAAAGGTGAAGCGAACATATACAAATATGACCCTATACTTGGACAAAACAAAGTTGTGATAGGATGGGACAAATACATTGAAATTCCAATGAACGAACTTCCTTCAAATGAGATTCAAGTTGAAGGTCTTGGGAAAAACATGAAAATCATTTATAGCAACGTTGTAAAATTCGAGAGAGGATGAATGTTATGGAAGGTCTAAATAACTCTTACAATATCACGAAAGATCCGAAATTTTTAGCGTTTTGCAGTTTAGCGACAGAAGGTGCAGGAATTAGTTCGAATCAGCAATGTTCAATTGGTTTTAATGAATTCAAAGAAGCGCTGGAGAATGGCAAAGTAGTTGATAATAAAAACCTTAAAAGCAGTTCAGAGTTAAATCACCAGTTTGATTACTGGAAGTCCAGAATAACTGGGGGACGAGCTGTAACTGAAACTGATAATCAAGTGTTAGATATAATCAAACAAGCATACAATCTTGGAATGGTTACGAAAGATAATATGCTTTTGAGAAATCAAGCCATTAACGCGTATAAAACATCTATTTAATTTAAAATTAAAGCCCCTTATTCAGGAAGGGGCTTTTGCTTTGCAACTTATTCTTTATGTTTAATCTAAAACCATAAAGTCCTGCACTTTTGTTTCTTCTTCAGGCAAATCAAATTCATTAAGTTTCTTTTTAGTACGGATATCAAAAATCCCCATATAGCCACCAATGCCTTTTTTGTTTTCCTCTTGTGAAATCACATAAAGTTTTTGATCTTTAAACTTTGCATTCATATACGGAAATTGTAAATCGAATTTTTCAAAAGAAAAATCTTGATCGTACTCAAGTAAGCAGGCGTATCCGGATTTATTAATATATGTAACGTAAAATTTACCGCTTTTTTTGTCGTAATACACAGCGTCCGCTTGTTCGAGATCATCAGGATATTTTATGAATTTTGATTTCCATGATCCTTTTTCGATTACAGTTAGTTCATGTTCTGAGCTAGCCACAACATATTTTTCAGAGTGATCAAATACATCTCCATAGGAAGCTAATCCAATCGTTTTAATAATCTCTTCTGTTTTTCTATCAATGACGTACAAAGACATTCCTTGAATGACGTAAATATACTTATCATCGCTTTCTCCCATGGTTACGAGGGAGGGCAAAGTCAGGCTGTATTTTTTATTGAACTTTTTATCATTTACTTTCAGTTCATTTCCATTGGTGTCGACATTATAGGCTTTTACAGAAATATCTTCTCCTTGATGCCAAAAAGCAAATGGATTGGATAATTTATGTTCTTTAATGGTGTTGTTTTTTAATGTGTAATAATATGGTTCATGTTCAGCTAACAAGACGATATCGTCTGAAGAGGGGGTTTTTTCTGGATATATGGTATATCCGGTACCTTAAAGTATCGTTTATTGAATTTTTCTCCTTGTGATGTGGATATGAGTACGCTTTTCTTGATGAGTGAATTTGAATAGATAAAAAAGATTTTATCCTCGGTTGGATTAATTTTAGAAGTACTTACAGAGTGTTCACCTTTATTTATAAAGAATGCATTGATCAACAATATAACTATTGCACCAATTAGAACTCCTGAAATCCCATATAAAACATAAGACTTTTTCATATAACGCTCCTTATCTTTTATATAAAATAAAAAGACACTTGCAGAATAAATCTGCAAGTAAAATGATTAGTAGCTAACAGTTTTTGATGAACGATCAATATCTGCAGGTGTGACAAGTGCGCCTCCATTACTGTCTAGGTCGGTTCCTTTTGTGTTTTTGTATGATTGCCACACAAGTTTAGAGCAATACTATTTATTTGTGCTTTTTTGGTTGCAGCCACTGAATAAGGCTTACCTGTTTTACTACTAGCATATCTCTGGGCCTTTACCTTATCATAGATATCTGCGCTCTTAACATACTGTTTCTTTTTGCTTTTGAATCGCTTACCCCAGTTGTTCTGATAATTCCTTACCCCTTTTCCAGCCCATGCTTCCATAATTTTGTTACGGACGGGATAAGAAATAAATATGGATCTAAAGCGCTTACGAGCTGTTTCATATACACCTGGAGGCACAGCTTTGCATAGAGCAGGTTTGACAGGTGGACACAAATCATAAAATAAAAAGCCCACTCATATGAGTAGGGCTAAATTAATTAATTTTTTAACCTCCGACTGGCCTTTCAGCTATCTGGATGTTAGATGGTGAATCTGTACTCAATTGCGTTAAAGCTACTCCACTTAAAATTACAGTTAAAATAGATACGCAAAGCATAATTTTTTTCATAAGATTCCCTCCACCTGATTCATTTTCTGTTCAGCCCAAATTTTTTCATTGAAAAAGCTTGTTGCTTCTTCAAAAGCACCTATTGATTCAAACCTTTTTGCAGCTATGTAGGACAATTCATCTACACTTTCAAGGTCATTTTGTTGTTTTAAAAACTCAATGTAACGGATGCAATTATTGAAGTTGTTTTTTAATTCACCACAATATAGGTTGTATAGGATGCTAATTTTGGCTTCGTATACCTTATTCTCCATTAATATGAGTCTTTCCTGTGCTTTATTGTAAAAATTAATGGCTTTCATTTTTTCGTCAATTTTAAATAGCTCCTTAATCATCATGAATAAAGAATTTATATAATAATTTGAATTCATCCAAGATTCATTTCCAATAGCTTTTTCGAGAGATTTAATGCACTTATCAGGTTTGTCCCAATCAGAATACACGATACTAAGGTTGTGATATAACTGAGCTTCCAAATATTCATCCTTTGTTTCTTGTAAAATGTCTATTGCTTCTAAATAATATGTTTCTGACTCTTCAAACCGTTTCATATCGGAATAGTTTGCAGCCGCAATCATTGTTGAAGTTGCCAGTTTGCATTTATAGTCAGGGTGTCGCTTATATATTGCAATTGCATTCTTGATATAGTGTTGTGCCACAATGCTTTGTTTAACAAGAGTGTATAAGTAGGAGACCTTGGAGTAGAATTCAGCTGCTTCAATTTCATCCGGAATCCAAACCCCTCTTTCTGAAAATTTCCAAAATCCCTTGAAAATAATCATAACATGTCATTGAAAAAAATGTAAAAGGATGTAGAGTTTTTGTGGTTTCTAATTTGAAAAAACGGAAAAAATACACTCCTCGTTAGAGAAGGGTACGTGATCAGTTTGCTGTTGCTTTCAGAGAAGCAAGCCACTCATCTAATGTTCCAGAGAAACCTTGTTGAACAGCTAATTCATATGCTGATTTTCCATCTTTACCGGCAGCACCAGTAGCTCCTTTAGCTCCAGTACTGCCTTTTTCACCTTTTAATGAAGCTAATCATTCAAAAGTGATGAATATTTAAGTCGGGAGTAAGGGAAATTAACAAAAAAATGTGAGGGAATTTAGATGAAACGATTTATCTTGGTTATACCTTTATTGGCTGCTGTTATTGCCTCTCCAACTCAAATGAAAGCAAGTCCAATGCCTTGTACTGCAGTACTCGAACCGGTGAATCAAAAACTGAAAAATGCGAAGGGTGCGGCACTAATCTATAAAGTGCAGTTATACCCGCCAAGTGCTGTAAGAACGAATATGAGTATTCTTGCTGTCCACCTTCCTCAACCATCTTCTTATGGAAGCTACGACAGTTATGAAGGATTTGCCGCCAAAACAGGGGAAATCAGTTGGCGATTTAAACTATATCCGACTCCCGAGGAAGAGAGCCCTAATTGGGCTGGAAGGATTGATTCCATATCAGCTGAAATGACAAATGTTAAAGTGCAAGTACGCCTTTCAAATTCTAAGACACAAAAGTTGGGGCCGAGTGTATTAACAAACAATATTCAATCTTGCTATTAGAAATGTAGAGCTCTTATCAAAGAGAGCGATGCGACTGGATCTTTTGGAAAAATTCTGGTGAAAAATGAAAAAGATTCCATAAAGGTGGAGTGCAAAAGGCAACGGTATGAATGATGAGGAATTAAGAATCGTTCTGAAATCAATTCATCATTGACAGAACAGAGCCGGTAAAAGTCGATATTGCGTTTGATTTTGTACAAGAAAGACGGCATAAAAAGAAATGGTTAGCTAAAAAAAGGCAAAGAGTCAACGCTCTTTACCATCAGGTGTTTTCCTTAAGCGGTCTGCAATATGCTTAATTAAACTCAGCGCAGCAGTCACTAATCCAATAACTAAAACAATTTCAAGTAAGAGGATAAATCCAAAATTTAAACCGCGACTTTCAAAGTAATCACCAGTAAAAGAGAGCAATTGATAAATACCAAGCATTAGCACAATAAAGGAAGCGCCTATAATCGCCAGAGACTTTTTAGAGAACTCCTTAGTATGGTTAAAATTATAAACCAATAAGAACAAAAATAGACAAGCCATGGCGATCTTATGAGTCAATGAATCACTTGCTGAAAACCCTTGCACAAGTAAGGAGATAATTAATCCGGTCATTCCGATTATTTTGTTCAATATATCACCTGCCTTTGTAGTAAGTATGACTTAGATGTCAGCTTACCAATTAAAGGTGATATTCTCAACATAATGCAGTTTAAAGTTAACTTAAAATCGTAATTTAAATTTTAAAAAATTGAGGCCAAGGAAAAGAGCAGCATGAAAAGAAAGAATCTTAATATGGCAAGCACTAGCAATTAGTTTTGAAGTGCTCTTTTTTTCAAATGTGTATATTAGTGCAGGTGATGTGGTTGATCAGCCAATTGAATATTTCATGATGCAATTGTGCGGTTCTATAATGGTGAAGACCTCGCCGTGTTCCATTTGTCCAGGGGGAATATTTTAAATTCATAAACATGAGGCGTTTTAGTCTGTCATTTCCTAAAACAGTGTTTTATCCTTGTTACAAATATGCAAGAAGGGCGGTTTGAACTTGTATAGAGTGTTTATAATGCTGTTAATTTTGTTATGTATAACATTAGGGTGTCAAAACCAACATAACAAACATTTTATGGAGGCTGAGCAAACCATGGTCGGCTATGTCATTTTAAAAGGAGAGAATCAAGCAATTCTCATACCTAATGAAAAAGCTGATGTTAAAGACTATGAAAATCTTAGTGAAAAAGAGATTATTGAAAAGTATAGATCGGATATAGTTTTACTGGGACTTAGTGAACTTAACAATAAAGATGACTTGAGCAAAGGACAAAAAATTCGTATTTGGTATAAAAAATTAAATGAATCTTCACCTCCAAAAACAAACATCTCAAAGTTTGAAAGTATTTAGTACATATTCTTTCATTCCTAGGAATGCCGCTGCAAAACTGAAGCGGCATATTGAACAAAAATTAATGTCTTCAAACCTCACCTCATTCGCGGTGGCTTATTCCTGCCCCAAGATTTATTTGACGATTGTGACTCAGGTGCAGAGAAGGCACATATCAAGAATTCATTTTTGAATTACTGGGCACCTTGAATAAAACCAGCATTCCCATATTCATATGCGAAGAGGTCGGTACTGAACGCTGGATAAAGAAAAAAGTTAACGATACATTGAACAAGCTTGTGAGGCTTTGATAAAGAAAGAACAGTCAAGAGACGAACCATTACATACATATAATACTCCTGTGAAAGCGGGGGTGTAGTTTTGGAACCTTACCAACGTTATGAGGAATTAAAGAAGAAAACAATAAAGGTTGTCCATAAAGATAATTACAGTATCCGCTATATAGATCAGGATGAAGCGAGTAATGACTTAGATGAATTTTATAAACAATTTGCTCAGCATTTATTGGAGGCTGCTTTGGAAAGGAGTGCAGAGTAAGCTTCTTTTTTTGATTTGTTTGTAGTAAGTATCTTAATAAACGGCTTTATCGGTACTGATATTAATCACATGCGTCACCTCTTGCAGCAAAGCGGCTTCTGCGACATTTTGTCCGCCGATAAGGTTGGTTTGAATGGCTTCAAAGGGATTATCCTCACATGTCGGAACCTGCTTCAGCGCAGCTGTGTGAAAGACAATATCAACACCTTTCATCACTTGGTTGACTCTTCTGTAGTCACGAACATCGCCGAGCACAAACGACAGTCTTTGTTCATCCGCGTATTTTTGTTTCATTACATATTGTTTACTGTCATCTTTGCTGAACACAATGACTTCTTTAGGGGTTAAGAGCAAAAGGCGTTTTACTATTTGGCTTCCGATTGATCCTGTCCCGCCGGTGACGAGAACAGTTTTATCGTGAAAAAACGGTTGTAGCTCTACTGCTTGCTGTTTAGGCATGGCTTATCCTCCAACTCTCGTTTCTCTACCATGCATCATATGTTGAACAATTTCAGCGAGTTAATGAAAGAAACCAATAAATCAAAAATTAGAGAAAAACATTAATCTGATGCGCTTTCACTTCGCTTTACCCGATTAATAGAATAGAAATACAAATAAAACATTGTACTAAATATTCATTTTAAATATTTGCTCACGTCAATTTTTTCTCTCCGTAAATTCTCACATGCGGACAATCTTCACAAAAACTTAACACTGAACTTCCTGTATGTATTTTACAATTAAAGTGAACGTTCATTAAAAGGAGGAAGGAAAATGAATCATTCAAAAACACTTTTGTTAACCGCGGCAGCCGGATTGATGCTCACATGCGGTGCGGTTTCTTCCCAGGCCAAGCATAAGCTGTCTGATCCTTATCACTTTACCGTGAATGCGGCGGCGGAAACGGAGCCGGTTGATACAGCCGGTGATGCAGCTGATGATCCTGCGATTTGGCTGGACCCCAAGAATCCTCAGAACAGCAAATTGATCACAACCAATAAAAAATCAGGCTTAGTCGTGTACAGCCTAGAGGGAAAGACGCTTCATTCCTATCATACCGGGAAGCTGAACAATGTTGATATCCGCTATGATTTTCCGTTGAACGGAAAAAAAGTCGATATTGCGGCGGCATCCAATCGGTCTGAAGGAAAGAATACCATTGAGATTTACGCCATTGACGGGAAAAACGGCACATTACAAAGCATTACAGATCCAGACCGCCCGATTGCATCAGCAATTGATGAAGTATACGGTTTCAGCTTGTACCACAGTCAAAAAACAGGAAAATATTACGCGATGGTGACAGGGAAAGAAGGCGAATTTGAACAATACGAATTAAATGCGGATAAAAATGGATACATATCCGGCAAAAAGGTAAGGGCGTTTAAAATGAATTCTCAGACAGAAGGGATGGCAGCAGACGATGAATACGGCAGTCTTTATATCGCAGAAGAAGATGAGGCCATCTGGAAGTTCAGCGCTGAGCCGGACGGCGGCAGTAACGGAACGGTGATCGATCGTGCCGACGGCAGGCATTTAACCCCTGATATTGAAGGACTGACGATTTACTACGCTGCTGACGGGAAAGGTTATCTGCTTGCCTCAAGCCAGGGTAACAGCAGCTATGCGATTTATGAAAGACAGGGACAGAACAAATATGTTGCGGACTTTCAGATAACAGACGGGCCTGAAACAGACGGCACAAGCGATACAGACGGAATTGACGTTCTGGGTTTCGGGCTGGGGCCTGAATATCCGTTCGGCCTTTTTGTCGCACAAGATGGAGAAAATATAGATCACGGCCAAAAAGTGAATCAAAATTTTAAAATGGTGCCTTGGGAAAGAATCGCTGATAAAATCGGCTTTCACCCGCAGGTCAATAAACAGGTTGACCCGAGAAAACTGACTGACAGAAGCGGAAAATAAACATGAAAAAAGCAGCTTATCCAAGCTGCTTTTTTTGATGTGAAGAGCGTTTCATGAGAAAGTCCTGGAACGGATAGCCGCAAGCACAGCCGGCAGCCGGTCATACGTATACGCCGGTACTGTCTCTTGGTAATTAAGCGCCGCGATTTGTTTACGTTCACCCGGGTTTGTCATATAAAAATGGATCTTATCCGCAAAATCCGCAAGCCCGCTGTAAGAAACAAAGGATGAAAACGGGAGCGCGGGAGAAAGGTCTGTCAGCTGAAAGGCCTGACAAGCCGCAATGTCTAAGCTTCTCGTATTTAAACTGATATTTTCGATGCCGCGTCCGTTCTGATTGAGCGCAAACCGATAAGAACGGTGAGGGTTTAAGACCACGTCTGCGCTGTTGTAATATAATGCGGCATGTTCGGGTGCAATCCATTCATCCATTACGAGCACATTTTGCTGCCTGGCGATTTTTTTAGGCAGATGTCTGCGCCATCCCTTCCCGATAATACGAAGCGTATACGGAAGCTTCGCCGCTGCTTTCACCAGTTCAACGCGGTTCGGGTAAGGGTATCCGATCAGAAGCAGATTTGTGTGAAGAGAGGCTTCAGCAGGTTGTTTCTTAAAAAGCCGCTGATTAACGGGGATCGGGACATAATATACGTGCTGTAAGCCCATTTGCCGGTAAGCATCAAGCGCGTTTTGTTCTATCGTCAAAACGGCATCGGCGAAAGGGGCGATTGTCATGCTCACATCGAAATAAAAAGGATCCTCCGTCATCCATAGATAAACGGGAATCTGTTCTGTCTTCAGCCATTGAAGCCATTCAGACGGAATACGGTCTCCCGTCATCATCAGACTGATGTCTGGTTTGAATGCCCGTATACTGCTGATGGTATCTTCCTCAAACTCAGAAACAGAAAAAAAGCGGACGGAAGACTGTAAAAAGCCTTCCTCGATCCAGCGGTCAAAATACGTGTATATGCCTTTATATCCTGAACGGATATATAAAACGTTCATATGCTGTTACGAAGTGAACGTGACACTTTCAACTTTGTCGACGTCAAGCAATGTTGTAGCAGAGCCTGCCGGTGTAACGGAATTTTCCTGCGTAACAAAAACGATTCCGTGAATTTCGTCAAAGGCAACAAATTGAACCGGGCCGATCATGTCTCCTGAATCCATCACAATGCTGATGACAGTGCCGGGCTGAATTCTTGCAAAAATCCATCTCGCCGCTAATGAAATACCGCTTCCCAATACAGATTGTGCGCTGAGACTGTCTTTCGCCGCTGCTTCATCTATTTTTGCATCAATTGCCGATTCCAATAATTCTTTTACTTTGTTTTCCACATTATCTCCTCCATCTGTGCCGCCAGATAAAGCGCTGTTGTCAAATACAGGGGCTAAAAGAGTTTTCAATAACTCCTTTTTAAGCTCCAAACGATCCTCGCTCATGCGAACATACACCTCCTTTAACAATTTCAACCTCACGTTTATTCATATTCCTGATTGAAGAGATTGGTATAAGTCGAATGCCGTTTTGCTTGTGTTTTTTTCAATATTTAATCAAACAGCTGAATTTTCGAATCAGGCTTTGTTTGCCTATGCGGATTGTAAGAGTATGACATACGTTGTACAGATTAAAAAATGAAGGAGAGGAATACGTTGGATTCAGAAGAAACTGTAAAACACGGGGGTTTTGAGGAGGAATTTCAGCTCGTACTGCTTCTTCTTCTTTTGTTATCCCGTCAGCCGTCCGGAGATCATTCAGATTTGCGGCGTCAGCTTGTAATGGCAAAAGAGCTTGGGGTTCCTGTATCACGCGTCAATCTGATTAACGGCAGCACACTGCAAAACGTAATTGTCAAAGAAGTGCTGTCAGATTTGGCCGTTTTTCAAAATCCGCTCAATAATACGAGATCAAACGTCGCGATTTCAAGCATCGTCAGCTGGGGTGCTTTTTAATAACGGATATCAGGCTCTGTCTCTTTCGGAGCCGTTTTTTACGTTTTACAGAAGGGGTGATGGGATGGAAAAGAAGATCTCAATTATCTTAACGAGTTACAACAAACCGGATCTTGTGAAACAGGCGATTGAAAGTGTTTTGCATCAGACCTACAGCAATTGGGAGCTGTTTGTGATGGATGATCATTCAAATGAAGAAACCTCGGCTGCCATCAGTACGTATATAAAAGATCCCCGCATATATTATGACAACAGTTTTATCAATCCTGCCGAACGGCTGAAGTCGACCCGGTATGCCGTTTTGATTAATGATGCGCTTTCACGGGCTAAAGGCGAATACATCACTTATTTGACAGACGACACCGTATTTCATCCGGATAGGCTCAGCCGCATGGCGGAAGTTCTTAATCAATGCAGCGGGTTTGATGCCGTCTATTCCAGCCAGAAGGTGATACATGTAAACGGGCGCGGAACAGAACAATTCCACTTCTATCGTTTTGCTGAAGAGGTGCTTGATCAGGCCGCTTTTCTCGTTGATCACTGTTCAGTGATGCACCGGAGATCATTGCTAGAGCGTGTGAAAGAGAAGTTCGGCAGCTTTTGGGACGAAGATGTTATGCATTGGAATCACGGAGACTCTGTTTTTTGGAGCAGGCTCAACACATTTACATCATTTCTGCCGATAAAAGAAGTGTTGGATACGACCTATAAAACACCCCACTCATTTCAGAACACGTATCAATCGCTTCCGTCTGTCCTGATCGACGGGTCCTTTGTAAAGGGGACGGATCAGAAAGTATATCAGCTTGACCGAAATAAAAGGAAGCCTGTAAACGAGCGCTGGCATACGTTATATGAAGGCAGAACCGTCGTCATTCCGGATCCGTTTTTATTTCAATATGAGGAAGAGAACTCCGTCAGTATTCCGAATTTTCAGCTCGTCAGGGATCAGTTTCATGTTTATTTTATAGAAGACGGGGAGAAAAGGCTGGTTGATCATAGCGCATTTCGCTTTTACCGATTTAAACGGCATGACATCCCGGCTTTAGAACGGGACGAAATACAAGCGCTTCCGGACGGTCCGCCGATCAGCCGGGGGGCATCGGGCTGTATTCAACATCTGCCCGGGAGAATGCTGTTTCGCATTGAACGGGAATTTTATGTTTATTTGAGAGGGGTTCTCCATCCGATCAGTCATGACGTAGCGAAACGCTTTTTTGCGAATCAGAAGGCGATACCCATTTCCTTTCAGCAAATTAAACAATTACCAATTGGAATGCCGTTCTATCCGGTGTACGATGAAATTATGAGAAATCTCAATATAACAAAAGGTTGAGAGATGCAGTTGGATGTGTAAGGAAAAGGAGAGCTTTTATGACCGATCAATTTGATAAAACCGAGAAGCAGTATATAGAGCTTACTTCCGGCATTCAGAGGTTCGAGCATTTCAGTGTATATACGGACCCTTTTTTGCCGCAGATTTTTTCGCATAACTTTATTCAGCTGCACCATACATTTCCGTTAGACAAACTCCTGCCGTTTTTTTCGTCCGTTCCGGGCATGCTTCAAGCCAATTATATTCATGTGAAAGCGGCTCCGGAGCACACGTTTCCGCTTCTTCTGAAACAAACTCTGGTAAAACAGGGCTGCGTAGTGGAAGATGAGCTGTTTTTTGCAAGGAAACTGGAAAATGGGGACCTGCAGCCCGGGCACCCGCTCACTGCTTGGGGGACGGAAAAAAGCCTCGCCGACGGGTCGTCTATTATGAACATCTATGATGCCCTTTACATTGGCGAGGCGGCGGCCGAACAAAAGCTTGAGCGGAAATATCCTTTGTATAAGGACGGAACGGTTATGCTTGTCGTGTGCTACAGCGACGCCTCGCAAACGATTCCGATCGGCTGCGGAGAGCTTTTCATCAACAAAGCAGATAAAACCGCAAAAATAGAAGAAGTCGCAATTCTGGATCAATTCCAACGAAAAGGCTACGGATCGATATTGATGAATGAGCTGATGGCGGCGGCAAAGCTGAACGGCATGGAAACCGTATACCTTGTGACGTCCGGGATGGACGGTGTAAACCGCTTTTATGAAAAACTCGGCTTCAAAAGATTTCGGCGCGTGCATACAATTTTTCATTATTTTCTTACATAGTTGGGCATTCGCATAAACCAATTGGGAGTTGGCCCGCATACAATGCCGTATATCGTAAGAAGAAAGGATGATTTGCGTATGTACGGATACGGATATGGCTACGGCTGCGGCAGTTTTGGCTATGGTTACGGGCACGGCGGCTGCGGAGGCGGAACCAGCACTTTTGTGCTGATCGTGGTATTGTTTATTTTATTAATCATCGTCGGTGCGGCTTTTATTTGTTAGACTGAAAAAAATCCTATAATGAAAATCAGCCTGCAGAGAACATCACTTTCTGCAGGCTTTTTGTTATTTCCATGCTGAAAAATCAGCTTGAAAAACATTTTAATACATATTACCTTTCTGGAGAAGGGGGCGAAAATGTGAACATAACGATTGAAGAATTACCTGAATCAAGAATTGCTTATTTCCGAAACGTCGGAGAGTATGGCGGAAAGCAAAACAAAGAACTGATGGAGTCATTTAAAAACTGGGCGCAATTGAATGGTCTGCTTGATCATTCTGTCATTTTAGGAATTCCGCAAGATCATCCGAATCGTACTCCTAAAGAGAAATGCCGCTATGATGTTTGTCTTGTTACCAATCAAGACCATGTGCCTGAACCAGCCCGGATCGGTACATTTTCCGGAGGGAAGTACGCTGTTTTCTTGCTTGATCATACAAAAGAGGCAGTCAGTGGATTTTGGAACACTGTTTTTTCTGAGATCGAAAAAAATAATTTATCAATCAGAGAACAGCCTATTATCGAAAGGTATACTTTACAAAAGGTGAATCATCATTTGTGTGAAATATTGATTCCCATACAGTAAAGAAGACAAGAATTTTCCGCCTTCTGCTTATACTGATTCAGATCAAAAATGATGTGATGATGAGCTGAGCAAAGAATAAAATCAACAATAGGAATAGAATTTCCAGAACGCTCTTCAGGCTGTCGGGACATCTCCGGCAGCCTGTTTTACAGAAAGGTATTTTCTGCAAAAAACTTTCTGGAGGATAAGAATGCGGTTATTCATCTGTTCATACAATGAAGCAAATGGGTTTTCGAGGTGGAAAGATATGGGGAGCTATTTAATCAAACCGGAGCTTGACGGGAATTATCCGTCAGTCAGTCATGGAAAGGGATCATATGTGTATGATCAGGAGGGGAACAAGTATCTTGACGGAGCATCGGGGGCTGTCACTTGCAATATCGGCCACGGCACGGAGGATATTATACAAGCTTTAAAAGAGCAGCTTGACTCCGTTTCGTTTGTGTATCGCTCCCAATTCACCAGTACTCCGGCAGAAGAACTGGCTTTATTTCTGGCCGATCATCTGCCGGGCGTGCTGAATTGGTCATTTTTTGTAAACAGCGGCTCAGAGGCAGTCGAAACAGCGATGAAAATAGCCGTTCAATATTGGCAGGAAAAAGGGCAATATCAAAAATCCGTCTTTCTATCAAGATGGGGCAGTTACCACGGTATTACTTTGGGAGCGCTTTCATTATCAGGATTCTACGAACGGAGATACCGCTTCACCCAACTGCTCGAACGGTTTCCGGCCGTTTCAGCGCCTAATATGTATCGTTCTGAGCTGCAGGGAGAGGAATTTGTGAAGGCTGCGGCGGCTGAACTGGAAACGGCTGTTCAGCGGGTCGGTTCCTCATTTATCGCGGGATTTGTCGCAGAACCGATTGTCGGAGCAGCCGGGGCGGCCATCACTCCGCCGGCAGGTTATTATGAAGCGCTTGAGGATGTCTGCCGCCGGCACGGTATTTTGTTTATCGCGGATGAAGTCATGACGGGGCTCGGGAGAACAGGGCGGATGCTTGCTTCTGAGCATTGGGGGATCACACCTGATATCGCGGTGCTCGGAAAAGGGTTAGGCGCCGGTTACGCTCCGATAGCGGCAGCTGTTGCGTCTGATGACATCATTGAAACGATCAAGCGGGGCTCCGGGGTCATTATGAGCGGACATACGTACAGTGCCAACCCATACTGTGCAAGAGCGGCGCTTGAAGTGCTTCGCTATGTTAAGAAACACGAGCTGCTTCGGCAGTCAGAGGAGAAAGGCGTAATGCTGAAGCGGAAATTAGAAGAAATCAAAGAGCGCAGCGGGGTGATCGGGGATGTCCGCGGTAAAGGCCTCCTGATCGGGGTTGAATTCGTTAAGGATAAAACGACGAAGGACATTTTTTCGAAAAAACAGGCCTTCACCGAAAAAATCATTAAAGCGGCAAAAAAACGGGGCCTGCTTATTTACCCTGCAAAGCCCGGTATTGACAGCGGAGAAGGAGACGCCGTCATCATCGCCCCGCCGTTCACGATTTCATATGCTGAGCTGGATGAGCTGTCAGATCTATTTTCCCAGGCCGCAGAAGAAGTTGAAAAAATGATGAAGAAGGATTGAGCTGATATGTCTATTTTTCATAAAAAAATCGATATTCATGAAGCAATTGCCGATGTCAAGGACGAATCTGTCATCATGTTCGGCGGTTTTGGGGGAGTGGGTTCACCTCCGTCATTAATCGAAGCGATTTTGGAAAGCGGCGTTAAAGAGCTGACCGTCATCTGCAATGATGCCGGATTTCCGGAAATCGGCATCGGCCCGCTTATCGTTCATAAACGGGTAAAAAGGCTGATCGCTTCCCATATCGGCTCAAATCCTGTCGCGGGCAGGCAAATGACTGACGGAACGCTTGAGGTGGAATTTTCGCCGCAAGGGACGCTTGCTGAACGGATTCGCGCAGGCGGAGCGGGGCTAGGCGGTATTTTAACTGATATCGGCATTGATAACGCAACCGTTTGTGAAAACAAAGAAACCGTAACGATTGAGGGAAAGTCCTATTTAGTTGAAAAAGCGCTGACGGCTGATTTTGCTTTTGTGTCGGCACATACTGCTGATGAATTTGGGAATCTGACGTTTGACAAAACGGCGCGCAACATGAACCCTCTGATGGCTGCGGCGGCCGAAAGAACATTTGCTGAGGCGGCAGAGATTGTGCCTGCCGGCGAACTTGACAGCGAGCATATTGTAACGCCGGGTGTTTTCGTGGAGGGTGTCGTGCAAAGTGAAGGAGTGAAGTGGAGATGGGCTTGGGAATAGCGGAAAGAGAGAGTATCGCGAGGCGGGCCGCCAGTGAAATTACCTCAGGTATGATTGTCAACCTGGGGATCGGCATTCCTTCTTTAGTGCCGAATTTTCTGCCGGACGGCATGGAGGTAATGCTGCAGGCGGAAAACGGCGTCCTGGGGATCGGCGGAAGTCCGGAGCGCGGAGAGGAGGATGAGCTTTTATGCAATGCGGCCGGATTTCCTGTCAGTACAGTTAAGGGTGCTTCCTATTTTGATTCAGCTCTGTCTTTTGCCATGATCAGAAAAGGGCTGATAGATATTACCATTTTAGGCGCGCTCCAAGTCAGCAGGACAGGTGATCTCGCCAATTGGCTCGTGCCGGGGAAAAAAGTGCCCGGAATGGGCGGGGCGATGGAGCTTGCCCAAGGCGCGAAAAAAGTGGTTGTCGTCATGAGCCACACCGATCAGAAAGGCCGGCCGAAGCTGGTCGAAAGCTGTTCGTTGCCGCTTACAGCAGCGGGCTGTGCAGATCTCATCATTACAGAGAAAGCCGTCATCAGCATAGATGATGGGGCTTTTGTTCTTGAGGAACTGCTGAATGGCACGACCATAGACGATGTCATTCAAACAACGGATGCCGAAATCAGATTGGGAGAATGTTTTCTTAAAAGGGGGTCTGTCCATGGATCAATTAGAAAAGAAAGTCATTGATTGGGCGGAAGAAAACACAGCAAAAGCGGTAAGCTTGCTGAAACGGCTGATCGGGGAAAAAAGCACGTTCGGCCATGAATTTAACGCACAGGCAGTCGTTTTAGAAAAACTGAGACAGTTTGACATGGATATTGATGTATGGGAGCCGAGTGTCAAACATTTGAAAGAGCATCCTTATTTCGTATCGGAACGCGAAGACTTCCATGAAAGCCCGAATATCACAGCCGTAAAGAAAGGGGCCGGGGGCGGAAGATCACTGATACTGAACGGACATATTGATGTTGTCCCGGAAGGAAATCCCGCCGCATGGACGTATGAACCGTTTACCGCTGTTGAAAAGGACGGCAAAGTTTACGGCCGCGGTTCAACGGATATGAAAGGCGGCAATACAGCCCTCTTGTTTGCGTTAGAAGCGCTTGAAGCCTGCGGGATTACGTTAAAAGGAGATGTCCTGTTTCAAAGTGTCGTAGATGAAGAGTGCGGCGGCGCGGGAACGCTGTCGGCTGTTATGAGGGGCTACAAGGCTGACGGGGCGCTTATTCCCGAACCGACTAATTTAAAGCTGTTTGTTAAGCAGCAAGGGTCTATGTGGTTCCGCATTACGGTAAGAGGATTGTCCGCACACGGCGGCACCCGCTATGAAGGGGTGAGCGCCATTGAAAAAAGCCTGCATGTCATCACAGCCCTTAAAGAGCTTGAACACGTCCGCAACGCCCGTATCACAGACCCGCTTTATCGGGACGTTCCGATTCCGGTTCCCATTAATATCGGCACCGTCCAAGGGGGAACGTGGCCATCATCGGTAGCTGACCGTGTGGTGATAGAAGGCAGGTGCGGAATAGCGCCGGATGAAACGCCGGAAGCAGTAAAAGAAGAACTGGCAAGCTGGCTGAAAGATTTGGAGTACCGGGATGAATGGTTTAAACACCACCCGGCGGAAATAGAATGGTTTGGGGCTCAGTGGCTTCCGAATGATCTCCCGGATGAGCATCCGCTGATTTCCGCTCTGGAATCTTCTTTTGAGAAAATGAAAGGGGCAAAACCGGTTCGTGAAGCGTCCCCGTGGGGAACGGACGGAGGGCTTTTGCAGCACGCGGGACAGACGCCGGTCATCGTCTTCGGTCCGGGAGAAGTCAAGGCGGCGCATCAGGCGAATGAATACATTGAAATCCGGGCGTTAATCGATGCCGTCAAAATCATTTCTCTTTTTATCATGGAATGGTGCGGGGTGGCAGATGGGGGTGACGGAGCTGATAAAGGAACTGAGGGCTGAAAAGGGAGCGGCCGAGATTGATGCAGACCGTTTCAATGAGCGGCTCAGAGTCATTCGTTATGACGGGCAGATTACGGCGCTTATTCCGGCCGTTTTGGCAGAAGCAAAGCAAGAAGGAGCCCAAAAGGTAATTTTCTTTGCCAAGCGCGGCGATGAGCCGGAATTTGTCAAGCATCTTTTTATTGTTGAGGGTGTCATAGACGGGTATTACAACGGGCATGAGGCTGTTGTGATGGTGCGCTATTTATCAGAGGAACGGAGACGGTCAGATTCATATGTATCAGAAGATTCGACTGTTGACCGTTTATATGAGACACCGCCGCGGGGACTGACTCAGACTGAAAGCGCGCTGATGTTCAGGAAAGCGGATGAAGATGATGCAGACCGCTTATCGAACTTATATAAACATGTTTTTCTTACCTATCCGACTCCTGTCTTTAATCCCCTTTATATTAAAAAAACAATGAGAGAAAACACCATCTATTATGCCGCATTTGATCAGGATCGTCTCATTGGGGCGGCAAGCGCAGATATCAATCCGGTATTGGGGCACGCTGAAATGACCGATTGCGCGGTTCTGTCAGATTACAGGGGGAACTCCGTAACGGCACACTTGTTTAAAGCGTTGGAGCAGGAACTCGCGGGCCGGGGAATCATCCATCTTTTTTCCTTGGCCCGTGCAGCGTCTTACGGGATGAATGCCGTTTTGTATCATGCCGGATACGGCTACAGAGGCAGGCTTGTGAACAACTGCTGCATTTCAGAAGGGCTCGAAAATATGAATATATGGTGTAAGACTTTACGTTTGGCCATTCATAAGGAGGAATTCGTTTGACAAACAAATGGTTTCAGCCGAAGCGTCATTGGAAGGAGATTGAATTGTGGAAAGATGTGCCGGAAGAAAAGTGGAATGATTGGCTGTGGCAGCTCACCCATACTGTAAGAACCGTCGATGACCTGAAAAAAGTCATTCATTTGACCGAAGAGGAAGAAGAAGGCGTCAGGATGTCTGTAAAAACCATTCCCCTGAACATTACGCCTTATTATGCTTCTTTAATGGATCCCGATAACCCGAGATGTCCGATCCGCATGCAGTCCGTGCCGCTGTCAGAAGAAATGCACAAAACGAAATATGACCTTGAAGATCCGCTGTTTGAAGATGAAGATTCACCGGTTCCCGGTCTTACGCACCGCTATCCCGACCGCGTTCTATTTCTGGTGACAAATCAATGTTCGATGTACTGCCGATACTGCACAAGAAGGCGTTTTTCCGGACAGATCGGAATGGGGGTGCCGAAAAAACAGCTTGATGCGGCAATCGCTTACATCCGGGAAACGCCGGAAATCCGTGACTGCCTGATTTCCGGCGGAGACGGGCTTTTAATCAACGATCAGATTCTGGAATATATTTTGAAAAACCTGCGTGACATTCCCCACCTTGAAATTATCCGGATCGGAACGAGAGCGCCCGTCGTATTTCCGCAACGGATAACGGATAACCTTTGTCAGATTTTGAAAAAATATCATCCTGTCTGGCTGAACACTCATTTTAATACGAGCATCGAACTGACGGAAGAATCGGTTGCGGCGTGTGAAAAGCTCGTTAACGCAGGTGTTCCGGTCGGTAACCAGGCCGTTATTTTAGCAGGCATTAACGATTCGGTGCCGATTATGAAAAAACTCATGCATGATTTAGTGAAAATCCGCGTGCGTCCGTACTATATTTATCAATGTGATTTGTCAGAGGGAATCGGCCATTTCAGAGCGCCTGTGTCAAAAGGGCTGGAAATCATTGAAGGACTGAGGGGCCACACAACGGGCTTTGCCGTGCCGACCTTTGTCGTCGACGCCCCGGGCGGAGGCGGTAAAATCGCCCTGCAGCCGAACTACTTGCTCTCCCAAAGTCCGGAGAAAGTTGTGATCAGAAACTTCGAAGGGGTGATTACATCTTATCCCGAGCCGGAAAACTATATCCCGAATCAAGCCGACGACTATTTTGAATCTGTTTTTCCGGGAACGATGGCCAAAAGTGAGCCGGTCGGACTGAGCGCCATTTTCGCGGACAAAGAGGTTTCGTTCACACCGGAAAATGTATCGAGGATCGACAGGAGGAAAACGTTTACATCAAACCCTGATCATGAAACGCTGAAAGACCGCAGGGAAAAGAGAGATGAATTGAAAGAAAAGAAATTTATTGCACAGCAAAAGAAAGAGCAAAAAGCAGGATCGGAAGTCGGAGGTGAATCGCCGTGAAGCCATGCGAGTGGTGCGGCAATCAGAAGGCGTCAGCTTGTCAGGCGGCTGTGTACTGGGAGCTTCCTGACGGTACGAGGGCCATAGAAATTACAGAAACACCTGCATTCGCCTGTTCCTCCTGCGGCATGACTTATCAGGAGGAAGCGGTCATAGCAGAAATCGAAAATCAGCTTTTTTTAGTCAATGCAAAAAAATTACCGGAAACACTCACATATCAAGAGCTGATGGAGACAGAACGGATCTTGAAACGGAATTATTTTGACTTCTCCTAGTCTTCTTTTGTTGTAATTTCACACTTGAATTGTATAATAGTACAACAAAAGACAGTCATCAGGAGGGGAAACCCATGAAATCCTTTTATCACTATTTGATGAAATACAGGCATCCCAAACCGCAGGACGCAATCAGCCGGTTTGCGAATCAGGCATACGAAGATCACGGCTTTCCGAAAACGTCAAGCGATTATCACGAGCTCAGTTCTTATTTAGAACTGAGCGCCGACTATTTAGAAACGATGGCGACCTTTGATGAAGCTTGGGAAAAATATGAGACCGAGGTCCATCACGCCTGACGAAAAACCGCACACTGTGCGGTTTTTTTCTGTCGAAATTACTCGCTTATGAGGTGCCGTATGATCAAATCCCGCGACGCCGTCCGTTTTGATCAGCACGTAAACAAATCTACCTGACGGCACATATCACAATCAGGCAGGAGAAGGTATAGCTGCAGAGTTCACCGGATCAGCCTGCTGCCGGCGGGGTTCCGTGTAAGGAGTCTCTTTTCACGGAGAAATAATCAAACAATTAAAAATGAAGTGAGGGGAATCAAATGATCCATTAGGTAAGACAGATGAGGAACTGACGTTTGGACGGAAAAGGGGATTTTATGTGACAAGGTTGAAGCGGTTTGAAGTTGTGGCTTCATTGAAAGCCGAAACGAGTTTGGTTCTTCATGATACACAAGCAATTGCAAATATGCAGCCGGAATGGGAGTTCCATACTCCTACGGATCTTGAACATCACGGCGGTGATATTGTCAACATGCCTTCGGGCCGGGTATTTTCCTTTGCATCATAGATAAAAAATAGAAGCTTTTTGTCTCAGCATTGTTACTGCTCATTCGATCGAGAGCGGAATGTCATCGGACGCTTCTGTTTACGGTAAGTGAAAAAACGCACAAGCATGTTGCGGTTTTTGACATTTTGAACAGGTGCAGAAATAGATATTTCCTGTGGTTTTCATGCCCATGCGAAATTATGGCGGCCGGCATACGATAGCGTATGACAGTCCGCGGCAAGGGGGAGACAGCATGAAGCCAGATAAACCGAAATTTCAAGTGGGAGACATCGTGGTCGTCGTGATGTACGGAACCGTCGGCACCATTACGAAGGTTCATCAAATTGATAAACATTATCTTTACGAAGTCAATCATAATGAAGTGCTTTATTTTGAATCGTCCATCCAGCTTTATAAAGATTATGAGGGCGTGATCGTCGATATGGAGAAATTGGATATTGAATATGAATTTCTGATCGGCGACGTCGTATATGTAAAGGACTACGGAAAGGAATTATTCCGTGTCATCGGCCACAGAACTGAAATATGGAGATATTTAGAGGATGGCTGGGAGGATATTATTTATGAGCTGACTCGGCTGAAAGACGGAGAGTGGCTTGAAACGGAGGAAGAGGATCTCACGCTGGTTCTGAGAAAATATGAAATGGATCAGTTTGTGCATCAGCTGCTGTTTGTCCACTATGTTGGGGAAGCATCTCATGAGATCGGCGAGGATACCGTCGCGTCTGCTCTTCTTCAGTTTGAAGGCGATGCTGATGATCCCGATACCCTGCATGTGCTGGCGGTATCGATTGTAGATGAGCTGCTTGATATTTATAACGATTATAAGATTCTTTATCATTTGTTCGGTGACGAAGAATATAAAGATATGATGAATTTTGTGCTGGAAAGCCTGCGGGAGCATTTCAGCTAGCCGGCAAAAAAACGGACGGTGACATATAAAAACCAGGGCAGACAGCCGGCAAAGATTACAAACGACATTCCTTTCAGCACTTTTTCCAATACGATATCAAATCCATCTCCGTCCAATAAAGCCATCATTTTCGTCATCATCTTTTCTCCCTCCGGGGCTTGTTTTTTAAAAGTATATGAGCGGACAAAACGTTTAGAACTTTCGGGTATAATTTGAACGGTTTTTTCATAAAACATAAAAAAGGAGGCGGTGTTTGCATGAAAGAAATAGATCTTGTGATTGACACAGAAGAAATAGCTGATTATTTTTACAGTCAGCTTGCTATGCGCGGGTACATACCGAGTGAAGAGGAAATCTTCGAAATAGCCGACATCACCTTTGATTATTTATTAGAAAAATGTATGATAGACGAAGAGCTTGATGAAGACTGAAACTGCGGAACCGAAGTGAAAAAGCTTCGGTTTTTTCAATCAGCTCGGGAGAATGAAACATGGGGGGAAAACGTTGTACAAGCCAGCAAGTCTTTTCGCATTGTTTATTCTGCTCGCAGCAGCGATCCGGATAGAAGCCGTCCGGGTTTTTGATGAGCGTGTGATAGAAGCGGCTGTCAGGATCAGGGCTGCCTGGCTGAATGAATTGATGTTATGGATAACGGAGCTCGGCACGACCGCGGTGCTTTTGCCGCTTCTTCTTTTGACAGGCGCGGCTCTGTATATGTACAAAAAAACGCCGGATGTTGTTTTTTTGCCGCTTCTCTTTCTCATTGAACGGATTGTAAACATAAAAATAAAAGAATTGATTGAAAGAGCCAGACCCGCTTTTGAACCGCTCGTCCATGAAACCTCATACAGTTTTCCGAGCGGCCACTCCATGAATTCGGCAGTGATGTATCCCGTCATCGCTTACTTTTTGATTAAGCATGTTCCGTTTTTTACGAAAAGAAAACGGGCCGTCACCGTCTTTACCGGAGTTCTCGTCATTCTGATCGGACTCAGCAGAATTTATTTAGGCGCGCATTTTCCGACGGATGTCCTTGCCGGATTCAGTCTCGGACTTTGCCTCGTTTCGCTTTTTGCGCTCTTTGACGAAAAGTATCATCCGTTTCGACAAAAATAGAGACAGGAAAAATGAGAAAAAACGCTAATACTATTAAGAAATAAGAGGGAGGGATCTTGATGCTGTTATCGCTGCCCGTGTTTAAAAAAAAGACTTGCGCCTATGATGTGACGATTTTTCAAACGCCCCGCTACGGCGAGAAAAAGGGATACAGGGTCGTCTATCGGACAGAGCTGGCCGCTGACAATCATCAAGACGCACTGGAAAGGGCATTTTCTGTTTTTAATGTGCCTGATACGGTCCCAAACGACTATCAAGCCAGATTCATAGCGACCGGAGATGTCATACTCATAGACGAAGGAAGAAAAGGAAAGACCTATTACAGGCTTAACCCTGCGGGATGGAGCAAAATTAACCGGCTGCTCGTCCAGCCGAGGTAAGACGGGGCCGGCTGAATCTTCAGCCGGCTTCCGTATTGTCTGGGAAAGACAGTGTTAAGGCTTCCGTTTAGCGGCGGAATGCTCTTTTCCATGCGCTTCATCAGCTGCAATGACGTCTGAAACGGGCACATGATTGTTCTTTTTCTGGCCGGTCACCCGGTTGCGCTGTTTTTTGCCCATTATGTTCACTCCTTTTTCTTTAGGCTTGTCATCCCGCATATTCTGCCCAAGATCGCCCTGATCATGCTGATGATTGTCTCTTACCGTTATTCAGTGTACAATGGGTGGGAGTTTGAATAGGCAGGAGGAAAAGGAAATGAGTGTACATATAAACGCAGAAAAAGGCCAAATTGCGGATACAGTGCTTTTGCCGGGAGATCCGCTCCGAGCGAAATTTATTGCGGAAACTTATCTTGAAAATGTGGAATGCTATAATGAAGTCAGAGGAATGTACGGATTTACGGGTACATATAACGGCAAAAAAGTATCAGTCCAAGGCACCGGCATGGGTGTTCCGTCTATCTCTATTTATGTGAATGAACTGATTCAAAGCTATGATGTTCAAAACTTAATCAGAGTCGGCTCATGCGGAGCCATCCGTAATGACGTGAAGGTGCGTGATGTGATTTTGGCTATGACGTCTTCAACGGATTCACAGATGAACCGTGTCGCCTTCGGCAGTGTAGATTATGCTCCTTGCGCAGACTTCGAACTGCTCCATAAAGCGTACCAGGAAGCGCAAAAAAACAATCTTCCTGTAGCGGTCGGAAGCGTATTCACCGCCGATCAGTTTTATAATGAAGACTCCCAAATCGAAAAGCTTGCCAGATACGGCGTCCTCGGCGTAGAGATGGAAACGACTGCTTTATATACGCTTGCCGCTAAATACGGCAAAAAAGCGCTGTCTATCCTGACTGTAAGCGATCACGTATTAACGGGAGAAGAAACAACGGCAGAAGAGCGACAAACGACTTTTCATGATATGATTAAACTGGCGCTGCATACTGTATCGTAAACTTGAGATGAGGGTTATGCTGATTAAAGCAGCCCTCTTCTTTATGCATCGCCCTGATTCAAAAAAAGAAAGGTAAGTGTAAAATGAAGAAATCCACTAAATGGTTCTCGCTCGCTGCCGCCCTCAGCGTAACCGCAATCGTGGGAACCGGCTGCAGCATTTCAGGCGGCGACAGCCACAAGGACACAAAAACAGCAGCTGAAACAAAACAATCCGATGACACATCAAGCAAAAAAACAACGAAGACAGAAAACAGCGATTTTGTATTGGAGAGTAAATATTTTAATGATATTAAAGAAGTGAACGGGCTTGAGACCATTCAAAATCCGACAAATACACTTGCGCTCGTGAATAAGACATACACGCTGCCGGGAGATTATAAACCGAATGATCTCGTGATCCCGAAAGTCGAATTTTCTTTTACTGAGAAAATCGAGAAACGATATATCCGCAAACCTGCCGCCGATGCTTTGGCGGAACTATTCAGCGCCGGGAAAAAAGAAGGTTATGACCTGGTTGCCGTTTCAGGATACCGCTCTTATGACAGACAGAAAGTTATTTTCGATAATGAAGTCAGTCTGAAAGGTGAAAAAAAGGCCAAAGAAGCCGTCGCATATCCGGGGCAAAGCGAACACCAGACGGGGCTTGCCATGGACATTTCCAGCAAAAGCAACGGATATGAGCTGAATGAAGCGTTCGGAAACACGGCGGACGGCAAATGGGTGAAAGACCATGCGTATGAATACGGCTTTATCATCCGCTATCCTAAAGGCAAAGAAAATGTCACAAAGTATGAGTATGAACCATGGCATTTACGCTATGTAGGCAAAAAAGCGGCAAAAGCCATCCATGACCATCAATTAACGCTTGAAGAATATTTTAATGAAGTAAAGAAAGTGTAATGAGAAGAAGCCCGCTTGAAAAATAGAAAGCGGGCTTTCTTTATTACCAGAAGAGTAAACCTCCAAGCGCAAATCCGGTAATGAAACCAAGGCCGATACCGTAGGCTGCTCCCCAGCCTCCCCAGCCTCCCCAATAGCCGAACCCGTATCCTCTGTGACGGCCGCCGACAGGGGCGATATACACTTTACTGTTAGTCACCCGTACGATTCTTCCGACGTGGACTCTGCCGTTTCGTTCTGTAATTCTTGCTACTTTTCCCTGGTGCTGCCGGCAAAGATGATAATAGTTTTGCATCTTTTCTCCTCCTATCCAACCTATCTTTCTATGTCAGCTTATGATAGAGTGCGGTAAAAAGGTTGGACGAAAACAGGAGGACAATCGCCGTTTTACTTGTAAGCGACAAAAGCGCAGTGTCCCATATATTCACGGTACGTCTGCATAAGCTCGTAATGAGCCGTCAGCGTATCGTAGTGAACCGGCTGAATAACGGGCGATAAATCCATTTCTGTAGTCGGCTCCTGCGCATTGTTTTCATAGACAGCGGGAATGAAATCCGCTTTCTGAAAGCCTTGCTGAAGCAATCTCTGTTTCCATGCCGTTTCATCCTGCAATACGGTAAAACCGTAGAAGTCTTTTATCTGCGTGATGGCGTTTTCCGGCATGGGCTTTTGTAAAGCAGCTTCAATGCCGATCAGCATACCCCCGGGTTTAAGGACCCGCAGGATTTCAGACAGCGATGAATCAAGATTTGAAAAGGTGAGAACTGATTCGGAAAGAACGGCGGAAAATTGATTTTCAGCAAACGGAAGCCGCTCAAGCTCCGCCAAATAGCCCGGAATGGTTAAACCTTCAGCGGCAAATCGTTTTGCTGCTTTTTCAAGCATAAGGGGGTCCTTATCAACACAGGTGACGGGATACAGCAGGTGGCCGAGATAAGCGGCCGTCTGTCCCGTTCCGCAGCCGGCGTCAAGAATCGGTTCGCCAGGAGGAGGAGCCGCTTTTGTGAGAACGGCTTTGGAAAAAGCGAGTCCGCCGGGGTGAGCCCCTCCGACTCCGAATAAGGACAGCATATCTAAATATTTGCTCAAAGGCCGAATCCTCCTTTTTTCCTCAGCATATGTTGAGAGAAAAGCATAGGTTTGGGTAAACGGGAAAGAAGGGCGCCTCACGTTTGAAGTTGACGAATGAGCGTTCGTCTATGATAATAATGTAAGAATAAAAAGGTGGTGTTTTCTTGAAGCGGCAATTTAAACTGTTTTTTATTATATTGATCACCGCGGTCGCAGCCTCGGCGCTTACGCTGTTTATCACGGGCAATACGACCATTTTCGGACAAGGCTCGGCTGCTTTGACGAACAGCAAATTTGAGAAATTCAATAAAGCCTACGAGCAGATTAAAAGTGATTACTATCAAAAAACAGATGACAGCAAATTAGTAGACGGAGCGATAAAAGGCATGATCAGTTCCCTGAATGATCCATATTCTTCTTATATGGACCCGCAGGAAGGAAAGTCTTTTGAAGAAACAATTTCCGCTTCGTTTGAAGGCATCGGCGCACAAGTGGAAGAAAAGGACGGCAGCATCCTGATCGTATCGCCGATTAAAGGGTCACCTGCGGAAAAAGCGGGGGTTAAACCGAATGACCAGATCTTGAAGGTCAACGGCAAAAGCGTTAAAGGCCTTAATGTAAACGAAGCCGTCGCATTAATCCGCGGCAAAAAGGGAACAAACGTCAAGCTCGTGCTGCACAGAGCGGGTGTCGGCGATCTGAACCTGTCGATCAAACGTGACACCATCCCGGTTGAAACGGTGTACTCTGAAATGAAAAAAGGAGACATCGGCGAAATCCAAATCACATCCTTCTCCGAATCGACGGCAAAAGAGCTGAATTCAGCCATTGACAGCCTCGAAAAACAAGGAGCGAAAGGATACATTCTCGATTTAAGGGGCAACCCGGGCGGACTGATGGATGAAGCCATCAAAATGAGCAACATGTTTATCGATAAAGGGAAAAATATCATGCAGGTCGAATACAAAGACGGCACGAAAGAGGTCATGAAAGCGACGAAAGAGCGCAAAGTGACAAAACCGACAGTCGTCCTCGTCAATGACGGCACCGCGAGCGCCGCGGAAATCATGTCGGCTGCGCTGCATGAATCATCGGGCATTCCGCTGATCGGCGAGAAAACGTTCGGAAAAGGAACCGTGCAGACGGCAAAAGATTACAGCGACGGTTCTACCGTTAAGCTGACAATCGCAAAATGGCTGACAGCGGACGGAGAGTGGATTCATAAAAAAGGCATCAAACCGCAATATCAGGTTAATCTTCCTGAATATGCGAACCTGCCGTATTTAGATGCGAAAAAAACATACAAATACGGGGATTCCGGAACCACCGTCACCAATGCGCAAAAAATGATGAAAGCGCTGGGGTACAGCGTGAAAGTAAACGGCACGTATGATAAAGCATTTGAACAAGCCGTTAAACAATTCCAAGCAAAAGAGAAACTGAAACAAACAGGCATTGTAACGGGAGACACAACGGCAAAATTGATGACGGATCTGCAAAAACAGCTTGCGGACAACGATACACAAATGAAAAAAGCCGTTGAAACATTAAATAAGAATATGAAATAGTAAAAAACACCCGATGCGTCGCTCGCGCATTGGGTGTTTTTTGTTTGCGAAAAGCCCGTCTTATGTCGTTTCCTGTTCAAAAAGGTGGCTGTTCGCCTGAATGAAAAACTGTGATTGCTCATAGTGATAGGTGACTTTTGAGTAGTCAAACGGCTGGCCGTTGGTTAAATGAAAAATCGTTTCAACGCAAAGCTTAGGCGCTCCTGTAAACAGACCTAAGTACTCCGCTTCTTCCTCATTTAACATCCCCGCGTACAGATATAAATCTGAAAAACCGCGCTTTAACCCGAGACCTTCTCTAATATAATCAAATATTGATTCTGCCACGATCTCTTTATTCAAATACGTAATAATCGATTTGTTGTAAAATGACTCTTCGATACACAATGTCAGCCCGTCAATATATCTGATTCGCTTAACATAATACACGTCGCCGTCAGGCGGCATATTCAGATTTTGGGCAGCCTCAGGCGTGGGTTTTCTCACTTCCAGCGCTAATAATTTGGAAGTGACATTAAAATCTTCAAGTGATTCTTTAAATCCCTGATTAGAAAGCAGACTGATATACCCTTTTCTTTTATTCCGTCTGACAAAAATGCCGCTTCCCCTCACTTGAAACACAATCCCCTTTTTTTCTAATAAATCCAAGGACTTGGTGATCGTGCTTTTGCTCACGTTAAACCGGGTCATTAAGGTTTGCAGCACAGGCAGTTTATCCCCTTGCTGCAGCTGATGTTCTTCTATGTATTTTTCAATATCTATCGCGATTTGCTGGTATTTTAACATATACATTCCTCATTCATTTATTGTCCCGCTTCTTTCAGAATTATAGCATAATCGTTTTTAAAAGCCATTTCGTAAATTAACTATAATTGTTTATGTATTGATAAATTATACCGGTACAATTATAATGTAAACGTATAATATGAAAATAAAGGCAGGAATTCTTCTACACTATCGAAGCGGATGCTTGAAGCGGCTGCAGTGCATTTATTCGGCTTGCAAGCGGCAGTCAAATAAAGGAGGATATAAACGATGGGGACATTGCCAAAAGATTTTTTATGGGGAGGCGCTCTCGCCGCCCACCAATTTGAAGGGGGATGGAATAAAGGCGGCAAGGGGCCGAGTGTAGTGGACGTCATGACGGCAGGCGCGCATGGTGTGCCCCGGAAAATAACAGATACAATTGAAGAGCGGGAATTTTATCCGAATCATGAAGCGATCGATTTTTATCATCGTTATAAAGAGGACATCGCATTATTCAGCGAGCTGGGTCTGAAATGTTTAAGAACGTCCATCGGCTGGAGCAGAATTTTTCCTAAAGGTGATGAAGCGGAGCCCAATGAGGAAGGATTGGCTTTTTACGACCGGGTGTTTGATGAATTGCTGAAACATGGGATTGAACCGGTAATCACGCTGTCACATTTTGAGATGCCGCTGCATTTGGCGAGGGAATACGGCGGTTTCAGAAACAGAAAAACAGTCGGATTTTTTGTGAAATTCGCTGAAGTGTGTTTTGAACGCTATAAACATAAGGTGAAGTATTGGATGACGTTTAACGAAATCAATAATAAGATGGATGTGAATAATCCGATCTTTTTATGGACGAACTCGGGCGTCGCCGTCAAAGAAAACGAAAACGCAAAAGAAGTCATGTATCAGGCCGGCCATCACGAACTGCTGGCAAGCGCATTGGCTGTTTCGAAGGGAAGAGAAATCAATCCCGAGTTCAGGATCGGCGCGATGGTATCACATGTTCCGATTTACCCGTACTCATCTCACCCCGATGATGTGATGCTGGCTGAAGAAACGATGAGACAGCGTTTTTTCTTCCCGGACGTGCAGGTTCGCGGATATTATCCAAGCTATGCGTTAAAAGAATTTGAAAGAGAAGGCTATCAGATACACTTTGAAGACGGTGATGAAGAGATTTTGAAAAACGGCCGGGTGGACTACCTCGGATTCAGCTATTACATGTCTACAACCGTAAAAAGTGATGTATCAAACGATAATACCGGGGATGTCGTAAACGGAGGATTGCCAAACGGCGTGGAAAATCCTTATATTACAGCGAGTGATTGGGGCTGGGCGATTGACCCGACCGGTTTACGGTACACATTAAACCGCTTATACGACCGCTACCAGATTCCATTATTTATCGTGGAAAACGGATTTGGCGCCATTGACACATTAGAAGGGGACGGTTCAATTCATGACACTTCAAGAATTGAATATTTATCGTCACATATAAAAGCTTTGAAAAAAGCAATCACATATGATGGTGTGGATGTAATGGGCTATACTCCATGGGGAATTATTGATATCGTGTCATTTACAACCGGAGAAATGAAAAAACGCTACGGCATGATTTATGTTGATCGGGATAATGAAGGCAACGGTTCAATGAGGCGGCTTAAGAAAGACTCATTTGAATGGTATAAAAAAGTGATTGAAACAAACGGCTCATATGTATCCTAAAGGTGTAAAAAGGGAAGGCTTCACCGTTGTGTGAAGCCGGCTTTTTATCAGTAATTTTGAAAGCGTATTCATTCAAGCAGGAAGGAGGTGACTGTCCGGCTTTTCATTTAGGATCGCTTATAAAAATAAGGAAAGGGATGGTGGCTCATGTTTTTTAAAAAAGGTCTGCACATGACGCTGGTTTTTCTTATGTTTTTCTTTTTCATATCAAGCAGCATGACCGAAGTGTATGCGGCTGATCGGAAGGCTTCAGACAAAAACAAAGTAAGGGTGTGGTTCAGTTCTGAAAAAGATCCGGCTTCCCGTACGTGGTATGACGGGCCGCAGGAAGTGAAATACGCCTTAGACGAACAAACACCGCTTACATGGACAAATAAGAAAGCTTCTGACTCCGCCGCCGTGTATATTGATCCGTCGCGCCGCTATCAAAGAGTGTTAGGCGTAGGATCGTCCTTGGAAGAATCCACAATCCATAATTTATCAAAAATGACACCCGCAAAAAGAAAAGAAGTGCTGAAAAAATTGGTTGATCCCAAAGATGGTATCGGCATGGACGTTATGCGCATAACGATCGGGACATCTGATTTTACGGCACAGGAATTTTATACGTATGACGATATGCCTGAAGGCCAAACAGATCCTAAGCTCCGTCATTTCTCGATCCAAAAGGATATTGATTTACACATTACAGCAACCATCAAGGAAGCGCTGGCGATAAATCCGGAACTGAAAATCATTGCCTCACCGTGGAGCCCGCCAGCTTGGATGAAAACGAATGAAAACCTTAAGCGGGGAAAGCTGAAAGATAAATATATCGGCGAACTGGCCGTTTACTTCCGCAAATTTATTGAGGCGTACGAAAAGCAAGGAATTCCGATTTATGCCATGACCCTTCAAAATGAACCTCTGCTGAAAATCGACTATCCGAGCATGTATATGCCGCCGTCTCAGCAGCGCAAACTGGCACTGGCCTTAAAAAAAGAAATGAAAAAACACGTAATTGACACGAAAATTTGGATTTATGATCACAATGCGAGCGGGGCGTGGAACTATATTCCGCCGATTTTAGATGATAAAAAAGGAAACCGGGCGGCAGACGGCATCGCTTTTCACGATTATGACGGTGACCTTTCCGTCATGTCGGAGATCGGAAAGAGATATCCTGATCAATCTATTCACTTAACGGAGCGGTCTGTCTGGGGGACGGCAGGGGCGGACCGGATCGCGCAGTATTTCCGCAACGGCGCGTCGAGCTACAATGCGTGGGTGACGATGCTCGACAGTCAAATCAAGACGCATCATTGGATAGGCACCCCAGACCCGACGCTGTTTATTCAGGATGCTAAAAACCCTGACCGCTATTGGAATATCCCGATCTTTCATATGACAGGAAACTTTTCAAAATTTATCGACCGGGGAGCAAAGCGGATAGAAAGTAATTACGGCTCCAAAAACACAGTCTCGAATGTATCGTTCCTTAATCCTGATCAATCCATTGTGACAGTCGTAATCAACCAGACATCCGCCGACCAAAAATTCCATGTCGTTTCAGAAAATCGGCAGTTTGAAGCCGTCATCCCGGCTAAAACCGTGGCTACCTACAAATGGAAGCGGAAAAAGTAAAAACCGGCACATTTACGTGCCGGCTTCTTTCTGTTAAGCGCCTTTTTGGTTCAGTTGATCAGAAGGCGCTTTATTGAATAAACCGTCTTTGACGGCGTTTGAAGCCGCTTTTTTTACAAAAAACGGGTTTAGGATAATAACGGCTGCCATGTTAGCGGTCAAACCCCAAAAGCCTTCATATATACCGTGGGCGGATTGGGTGATATTTACCGTGAATGTCACGATAAGACCGACGAGAAGACCGATAATTGTCGCTTCTTTCGTTTGATTCTTCCAAAACAGACTGACGGCGATAGCCGGAAAGATCTGAACCATGCCGGAAACACCGAGAAGCTGAAGGGTAACGAGCGCAGTCGGGAACAGCATGCCGAATAAAAGCGCGAGCCCGATGACGACAAATACCATTGAACGGGTGATCATTGTCAGCTTGCTTGGTGACACATTCGGGTGAATCAAATCCCGATATAAGTTATTCGCAAATAAGTTTGATGCTCCGATGGCCATGATAGAGCAGGGAATCAATGACGCAAGGGCAATCGTGGAGTAAGCAAAGCCCTGCGCGACTCCGCCGTAAGACGTTTGAATCAGCTTCAATAAAGCGAGCCGCGGATTGGTATCTTCCGGCAGGACAAGAAACGCGATAAAGCCGAGAAAAATAACAAGAATCAAAACAATATTATAAAGCGGCAGAAACATGCTGTTTTTGCGGACGGCATCTGCGCTTTTTGCCGTAAATACGCCGGTTGCCGCATGCGCCCACATAAAGAGCGCCAGCGCAGATACGATGGAAGCTGTGATAAACCAAGGAATTCCTTTCGGTCCTGAGTCCGGGATCGTCAGCATTTGCGGCGCTTTTTCAGCCAAAGTGTGAATCATCGGCGTCCAGCCGTGAAAATGGATCAGCGGGAGTGAGACGACCATAAACAGCATAATCACCCACACGAGAATGTCTTTAATAATCGCCGTAAACGTCGGCCCTTTAATTCCGCTGAAAAAAGTATACAGCGCTACAAGAATAAAAGAGATGATGACGACCATATTGACATTAATGACACCCGTTCCGGCCACCTGAAGCGTATCTTGAATTCCGCTCAGCTGGAGACAAATATAAGGAATGAGCATAAGAACGCCGACAATCGCGACAAGACTGGCCAAAAGTTTACTGTCAAAACGCTCACGGGCATAATCGGCAAGCGTCGTTAATTTGTGTATTTTTGCCACTTTCCACAGCTTCGGCAGAAAGAAATAAGCGATAAAATACGCCAAAACAGAATACGGGATTGCAAAAAAAGCAACGCTTCCCCCTGTGTAGGCTGTGCTTGTTAAGCCTAAAAACGTATAAGCCGTATAAAGATCCGCGCCGACTAAAAACCAGACGAGGAGCCCCCCGAACCGTCTGCCGCCGACAGACCATTCCTCAACAGAAGTGCGTGATGATTTGTCTCTCCCGGCTATAAAGCCGATGCAGACAACGGTTAAAACGATTACGGCTGTAATGATCAATGCTGTTATATTTGCGGGCATCAGTCCAGTCCTCCTTGTTTCTTCTGCAGCCTATAAATAAGAAACGAACATAATGGAGTGACTGCGATCCATAAAAGCAGCCAGAAATGAAAAAAAGGCAGCCCGATAATGATCGGATGAACCCGATTAGCGACTGACAGCAGGGCCAGCTGGCTGAAAGGGATTAAGATGAGAACGAAAATTAGTGCTTTTCTGACCATTTACTTTCCTCCTGAAACTTGATAATGCTCCTTATCATAGCAGGTGTCAGATAAGATCACAAGATATTTTTCAGAAAAAAAAGAATTCTATTACTTTTTTAACTGAAACACTTTAGTTGCATCTTCATTCATATTAAATTAGAATAGTTAATATCTCGAAATCAAGATATTTAGGAGTGAATACATTGAATACACAAGGATTGCACCATGTTACCGCATTTGCAAAAGATCCTGCTGAAAATCTTCGGTTTTATACTGAAGTGCTGGGTTTGCGGCTCGTTAAAAAAACCGTTAATTTTGACGACCCGGCCACTTATCACTTTTATTTCGGCAACCAAAACGGAGAGCCGGGCACGATCATTACATTTTTTCCTTTTCAGGGAAGCCGCCCGGGAACCGTGGGAAAAGGGCAGGCCGGAAGAATTTATTTCTCCGTGCCGAAAGGAGCACTCGCGTTTTGGAAGCGCCGGCTTGAAGAAAACGGCTTGTCTGTAAAAGAGCAGATCATACTGTCTGAACAAGTGCTTCTCTTTAATGATACAGAAGACCTGCCGCTTGCCATAATGGAAGATGAAAGAAGCGGACAGAGTGAATGGACGCCTTCGGGCATTACTGAAAAAGAAGCGATCACAGGCATGAGAGGTGTTCTTTTGTACTCGTACCGTCCTGAAGCAACCATTCAATTTCTCATAGAACGCTTCGGTTATTCAAAGACAGGAGAAGAAAATCAGATTGTCAGGCTGCAATCGGAGGCCCGGATCGGACATATTATAGATGTTGATCTCGCGCCGAAAGAAGCAGGTATCGGCGGTTACGGGACAGTCCATCATGTCGCTTTCCGCACTACCGAAAAAGAGCAGGCGGAGTGGAAGGACATTCTTGCTGCTTCTCATCTTGCTTCATCTGACATTCTTGACAGGTCTTACTTTACTTCAATCTATTTCAGAGAAAGCGGCGGTATTTTATTTGAAATGGCAACCGATGAACCGGGCTTTATGACGGATGAATCCTTTGAAAATCTCGGAACAGAGCTGAAGCTTCCGGAATGGCTGGAAGAGCATCGCAGTCAGATTACAGCTGTTCTGCCCAAAATGGAGAAAGGAGAATGATGATGAAACATGTGTTTGAACAGGGGACGTCAGAAAATGTTCTGCTGCTTTTGCACGGAACGGGGGGAAATGAACATGATCTTCTGTCGCTCGGACGTTTTATCGATCCGAAAGCAAGTTTGCTCGGGGTCAGAGGATCAGTGTCGGAAAACGGCATGCCCCGTTTTTTTAAGCGGCTGAAAGAAGGCGTATTTGACGAGAAAGATTTAATTGAACGGACGGAAGAATTAAAGAATTTTATTGATGAAGCGGCGCAAATGTACGGATTCAGCAGAGAAAACGTGATTGCTGCCGGCTATTCAAACGGCGCCAATATTGCAGCAAGTCTTTTGTTTCATTATAAAGATGTACTGAAAGGAGCGGTTCTGCATCATCCGATGGTGCCGATACGCGGAGTGAAGCTGCCTGATATGGAAGGGCTGCCTGTGTTTATCGGTGCGGGAAAACGCGATCCCCTATGTACAAAAGAAGAATCGGAGGAGCTTTATCAGTATCTGACAGATGCTCATGCATCCGTTTCTCTTGTTTGGCAGGAGGGCGGTCATCAGCTCACACAGCAGGAAGCAGAGCAGGCGAGAACCTGGTACAGTGAGCGATTCCTATAAAAAACCCTTAGTCTGCTTAAGCGGACTAAGGGTTTCTTTCATCTTACAGCCAAGTTGACACTTTAGATACAGGCAGCCGGTTGCTTTTATGCGCCGGCTTAACGGCTTTGCCGATTGAAATCAGCATGACGGGCACGAAACGCTCGCTCACGTCGAATTCCTTAACGAATTGCTCTTTATTGAATCCGCCGATCGCGCAAGTGTCGTAGCCTTTTGCTTTAGCGGCAAGCATCAGCTGCATCGCTGCTAAAGAAGCGTTTAAAAATGCTGAATCACGGGCAAACTGATCATTTTGGTATGCGCCGTTAATCTGGCCTAAAAGCGTTTGTTTAATCTCTTCTGTGATATTGCCTTGCTCAGCCAGTTCAGCATAAACGTCTTCACCATTTTCATTTGCTTTTAAATCGCCTAATACGGCAATAACTGCTGATGAATCAATAATCTGTTTTTGATTAAAAGCAACCGGAAGCAGGGCAGCTTTTGCTTCATCACTGTGAAAGACTTGAAAATGCCAATGCTGAAGGTTCCAGGCGGAAGGCGCTTGCGTTGTGATTTCAAGGAGTTCTGTTAATTCCTCTTTTGTAATGACCGCGTCTTTATCGTATTCTTTAACAGATGCGCGTTCCTTTAAAACGTCTAATACGGATGTCATCATGTTTCCTCCTTCGGATAAACGTGTTATCATAATAGAAAAGTTAGAAGCTTACTAAATGTAACTCGAAAACTAATTTTAATGGATCACAAAAAACTTGTCAATTCATAGATGAAGGGATGAACTCACGTGGGATATACAATGTGTCCTAAAATGGAATCCGCTTTTTCTCTTTTGGGAAAGCGCTGGAACGGCCTCATTATCCATGTACTGATGGACGGGCCGAAACGATTTAAAGATATGACCGAAACGATACCGACAATCAGCCAAAAAATGCTCGCGGAGCGGCTCAAAGAGCTGGAACAAAATGAAATCGTCGAGCGTCAGGTGCTGCCTGAAACACCTGTCAAAGTCATTTATAAACTGACTGATAAAGGCATGGCCCTGCAAGCCGTTTTTCAGGAAATGCAAAAATGGGCAGACAGTTTTTGCGAGCCCGGGGGATCTGCCAACGACACATGTGATGAATAACAAAGGCTGCCCAAGGCAGCCTTTTCTTAATAATAATGTTTACTCGTCATAAAAACCATTAATATCAAAATTGTTCAGATTGAGGTTCAAGCCTTTTAATTGCTTTAATAAAGCATCGAATGTAAGGAAATGATCATTTTTACATTCCGCCGGAACATCATTTGGAGAAAATAGTTTCATTCCCCCCTCAATCCACTGTTTCCGGTATAACTGAAATGCCGCTTCAATTAAATGATCAGGCGTTACAATAAACCCTAAGCTTACGTCATGGTCCTCACTGTAGCCGAATTCAAACCCGCAGCAGGGGCAAATATCAAATGTTTTTTGATATTCGCCGTTATAAACGGGACTTGTCTCTAATCCTTTAAATCCGCATATCAAACAAGGGTACAACTCACTAACCAACATACATCCCTCTTTTATTCAGTTTGCAATCATTCAGAACAAGCGGGGGGGCCTTTTACAGTTTCCCGGTTAAAAACTGAGCCTCACCAAGCCCGAAGCTCCAATCGGCGTTCCCGTTTTCTGTAATGGAAATCATGACGTCCTCGGGTGATATGCCGCATTCTGTTTTAAGCTGATCAGCCATCAGTTGATATAATGTTTCTTTTTGATGTTCGGTGCGCGCTTTGCTGACAATGCTGATGATGACAAGATCTTTGCTTCTTTTGAAACCGAGCCCGGTATCTTCAATGATAAGCTCATGAGGCCGATGCTGGTGAACGATCTGATAACGGTCCGTTACAGGGACGTCAAAAGCTTTAACCATGGCGTAATGGGCGGTATCCAGTAATTTTTTTAATGCTGCGTCATCCCGGCCTTCAATAACGTCAAAACGAAGTAATGGCATATTTTATTCCCCCTGATGGTTTTATAATGTCGCAACTTGTAAAAAATTATAGCAGTTAATCAAAATGTAATCAAATTATAACCAAAATATTTATACATTAATGCAATATCAGAGAGAGGCACATGTTGTTACAATCGCCCAATCAATTTCCTCATTTTATGAATACGCTTAAGAATAGGCAGACATAAAGGAGGAAAAACATGTACCCTCGTCATGCATTGTATCGCGGGAATTTCGGTCCTGCCGGATTTCCGGCGAGAAGTCCTTTTTTGTTCGGCGCTCCTTTATTCGGCGGATTTTTAGGCGGTCTTCTCGGAGGCGTAATTGCCACAGGTTTTACAAGACCCCGCTATCCGTACGGGTTCGCCGGTTACGGATACGGAGGCGTCCCATACGGCGGTTTCGGTCCGGGAGCCGGCGGTTATCCGCCATTTTATTAAAGAAAAAACGGCCTGCATCGCGCGGGCCGTTTTTTTTATCTTAAAATCTCCACTTCCGATAAATTGTAGTCTTCCTGTTTTGAAAACATAACTTCAATCATCCCGTCTTTATAGACTGCTTTTGTTCCTTTCCGTTTGACGAGGCTCGGAAGGATGATTTCTTTTTTTCCTTCTCCCAGACTGCTGTTCTCTACAACGAGGCTGTGTGACGTATGCTTAATCCTGATACGGTCGAGTTCCTCTTGTTCTGCGGGAATTTTCGCAAAAACATGATCGGATGTTTCAAAAAGGTCAATTTCCGGCTTGGGCGGTTCCGCTTCGACCGGATCGGCCTTTTTGGACATTGGGTCGCGAAAAGGGAACTGTCCGGCATAACCGGCGCCGAATACGCTTTCCATCACTCGGTTGACATATGTCTCGACATCTTTCGGATCAGCATTTTTAAACGTTTCTTTAGAGAACTGATTTTGGAAGGGAAAATATCTGTTCCAATCAAACACGGCATCTCACCCTTTCTTAACGGACAACATAGTATATGCCCGCCGGAAGCATCCCGTGATATAATATAATCTGTTTACAGAAAGGAAGGGGAAGGCCGTGCAAGGGAATAACGCAAGAAAAGGAATCATTTATACCGCTTGTTCTTTCGCCATGTGGGGGCTGTTTCCGGTCTATTGGAAACTTCTTGAACAAATACCCGCATTGGACATTTTAGCTCACCGGATTTTATGGTCATTTGTTTTCATGTGTGTGCTTTTAACTGTGCTTAAGAAGTGGAAAACCGGATGGCGTGAACTGCGTCTTTTGAAATCGGAAGGGGGCCTGCTGGCGCTTTTTTTCGCTTCCGTTTTAATTTCCGTTAATTGGTTTGTGTACATATGGGCCGTCAATCACGGCTTTTTGCTTGAAGCAAGTCTCGGGTACTACATTAATCCGCTCGTTTCCGTTCTTTTGGGCATCCTATTCTTAAAAGAAAAGCTTAACAAGATGCAAACAGCAGCCGTTTCTATTGCCGGGGCGGCCGTGATCATATCTGCGTTTCAATATGGCGCGGTTCCTTATATCGCATTGCTGCTTGCATTCAGCTTCGGCCTGTACGGCTTATGTAAAAAAAGAACCCGCATGTCCAGCACGATCGGATTGACGCTGGAGACGCTTTTGATTACCCCGGCTGCACTTATTTATTTAGGATATACAGCTGACGGGAGCACTTCCGGGTCCTTGGGGGCAGGAACATGGGCGCTCCTATTTTTCGCAGGCGTATTTACGGCCTTGCCGCTGTTACTGTTTGCAGAGGGGGCAAAGCGTCTGCCGCTGTATCAAGTCGGCATTTTGCAATATATAGCGCCGACCATTACCCTTATGCTCGGCGTATTTGTGTATCATGAACCGTTTTCCGGGCAAAAAGCGTTTACCTTCATTTGTATATGGGCAGCATTGCTTTTGTTTACCTTTTCACAGATCAAATGGAAGCGGCCGATAAAAAGCCGCTAAGCCTTTCGCTTTCCAGCGATAGCTTAAATTATGTATAATCATTACGAGTATGTAAAGGAGCTGTACAATGGGCACTGATAAAGACATAGCAAAAGCCTATCAGGCACTGTGGAATAACCGCACTCTCCCGGCTTCAACTCTTGAAGAAGCGGAGAAGGCAATTGATCTTGAACTGCTTGATCAAAGAACACATCCGAGGCTCCGGAAGTCACCCGAGGAAAAGTTTGCTCTGGCGGTGCAGCGAATTGTAGATTCCCGGCTGCGGCCGATTGAGAAATATGAATTGGTTGAACTACATACGAAGCGTTTGCAATTTTTAAAAGAAGAAAGAGGGGAGCAGCTATGAAAGCGATCATAAAAGAAGATGTGCAAACTTCTTTAGAGCGATATGCCGATCGTCCTGTATATATTCATTTGGAAACAACGACCGGTTCTTATTCAGCGCATCTGAATGAGAAAAACATGACGGTTGTAGCCTATATACGCAATGCAAAAGTGACGTACCATCAGGCGAAAATCAAAGGAAACGGCCCGTACCGCGTCGGTTTGAAAACAGAAGAGGGCTGGATTTACGCAGAAGGTTTGACTGAATATACAGTAGATGACGAAGACCGTCTGTTAATGGCAGGGCATCTGCCGGGCGGAAAATTGGCGATTTCGCTTCAAATCAGCGAAAAGCCGTTTACAGTTTAAAGAAAAGGGTGAAAATCATGAAAGAACATGTACTCGTCATCCTGCCTCACCCTGATGATGAATCATACGGAGTGGCAGGGCTGATTGCTTTACACAGACAAAAAGATATTCCCGTTACGTATGCATGCGCAACGCTTGGCGAAATGGGCCGGAACATGGGAGATCCCTTTTTCGCGAACCGTGAAACACTGCCGCTGTTAAGAAAGCAAGAGCTGATTGACGCATGCAAAGCAATGGACGTTACTGACCTGAGAATGCTCGGGCTTCGTGATAAAACACTTGAATTTGAAGATGACGAGTGGCTCGCGGATATGATGGAAGAGATTATCGACGATGTAAAACCGAGTCTGATTGTCACATTCTATCCGGAGCACGGCGTCCATCCGGATCATGATGCATGCGGCGAAGCGGTCATCAGAGCGCTTTACAGAAAGAAAAAAGAGGACCGCCCGCGCACGCTTTGCATGGCAATCACCCGCAACAGGGAGGAAGCCGTCGGCAAGCCTGATGTCATTCTTGATATTAAAGAGGTTGCCGATATTAAAATGAATGCCTTAAAAGCGCACCGCACCCAAACGGAAGGCATGCTGAGAGAGCTGGAAGAAAAAATAAAAAATAACGAGCCGGTTCTTCAGACATGGTTTGAAGAAGAAGTGTATTGGACATATCCGTGGAAAGACTGATAAAAAAAGGGATAAGGCTGAAATGCCTTATCCCTTTTTTTGTGCCAGATCGGAAGCGATCGCTTCCGCAAGCGAAGACCGTATTGATAAATTTGAAAAACTCAGTCCGAGCTGCACCGCGGTTTGGGCGATTTCAGGACGGATTCCGGATAATGTCGCTTTCACGCCGAGCATTCCGAGTGATTCAATTAAGGTGAAAAGCTGTTGGGCAACCATCGTATCAATCATGGCTACGCCCGATAAATCAATGTACAGCTGCGTGATGCGCTTCTCTGAACACTGGTGCAGCGTATTCTCCAAAATCATTTTGGCTCTTGCCGTGTCAATATCCCCGATCAGCGGCAGCAGTCCGACATTGTCAAAAAGCACAATTACCGGCGAGCTCAGCTCGGTGATCAATTCTTTTTGCGCTTCAAGCTGAATGTTTGTGTTTTTATACATTTCCTCTATGAAAATATGAATGACCACATCAAACGATTTGATCAGCGTATGGAATATATCTTCGGCATCTTCTTCTGTCACGGTGTCCGAATGAAGTCTGGTAAACTGCTTTACATGGCCGACATACAAATCACGAACTCTGATAAACTCGCGAATAATATAATGGATGGGAGTTTTTAAATGTTCTTTATCCCGTGCGGCTTCAAACGCCCACTTTTCCAAGGCCGCTGTATATACTTCCTTCTCTTCAGAAAAAATCCGATTGAGTTGATAATTAAACGCCAGATTTTGTTTTTTCAGATTTGTGAGTACAGCCGGGTCAGTAGAAGCATAAACAGAATCAGGATCCGTTTCATGAAGCGTATCAAACCATGTCTGACTGATGTCCTCCGCCCGTTCAGTTAAATAATCGTACAGCAGTTTATGTTTTGGCATTGCTGCTCCTCCTTTATAAAATCATCATTTTTTTCACATAACGCTTTTGCAGTTTCATCAGTCTGAAGAATAAACCGACAGCTCCTGCGGCAAGTCCTGCAATTAACCCGATCCAGTAGCCGTATGCCCCGAGGCCCGTATAAGTGCCGACTGCGTAACCGAGCGGAAGCCCGATAATCCAATACGAAACAAAAGCCGCGCTGAGTGTATAGTTGACATCCTTATATCCTCTCAGAGCGCCTTGTATCGGAGCTGCTACGGCATCAGAAAGCTGGAAAAACAGCGCATAGATTAAAAAGTGCTGCGTCAACATGAGCACCGCCGGATCTGATGTATACATTCCGGCGATTTGCGGCCTGAACAGTAAAATGAAAGCCGCCGTGCATAAAGAAAAACTAAGCGCCATCACGATCCCGATATAGCTGTATGAGCGGGCATCTCTATAGCGATTTGCGCCTGCTTCAAAGCCGACTAAAATGGTCATGGCCATGGATACGCTGAGCGGCAGCATATACAAGAGGGAAGCAAAATTCATTGCCGCCTGGTGGGCTGCAATCGTCACCGTCTGAAAATGGCTCATAAGCAGTGTGACAGCCGCAAAAATGCTCGTTTCAAAAAATACCGCAAAACCGATAGGCAAACCGATTTTCAAAAGCTTTCTGCATTCAGACGGAGAAAAACGGTACAGTTTCCGAAATACAGAGTACCCGGCAAACGGCTCAAATCTGCAGACGATAAAAAAGCTGATGGCGCAAATACACCAGTAAGTCAGGGCGGAAGCGAGCCCCGCACCGACTCCGCCCAATGCCGGCATGTTGAATTTCCCGAAAATAAATACATAATTTAAAACAAAATTAATAGGCAATGAGCAAAGCGTAATAAGCATTGTGACTCGCGTTTTGCCGAGTGCATCAATAAACGAGCGCAAAACGGTGTACACAAACAAAGGAAAAATACCGAGGGATAAAAAGCCTAAAAAGTGTTTTGCGATCGTCCGGACACGAGGTTCCAGGCCCAAATGTCCCAAGATCATATCAACGGTGAAAAAGCCGATCAGGATAACCGCCGCACTGAGAACGGCCGCTACATAAACGGCCTGGATGACGGAAAACGGCACTTCCTTTTGTCTGCCGGCTCCAAACAGCTGCGAAACAACGGGCGTAACGGCCATTAATATTCCTGCAAGGCCCGTATAAACCGGCGTCCACAGGCTTGAACCGATTGCAACCCCGGCTAAATCGGCGGCGCTCACTTTCCCTGACATCACCGTATCCAAAAAGGTGATCAGGGAAAGGCCCGCCTGTGTGATTAAAATCGGAATGAAGATATGTAACAGCTGTCTGACCTTTTGGCCGATCGTGTTCGTTTCTCTCAAGTTAGGTTCCCCGTTTCTTTATTTTAACGAGAGAAATTATAACATTTTATGTATAAAAAGCAATGAAAGCCGGCCTACTCTTTTTTGTCCGATTTCGGCTTTTTAAACATCTTGGCATAAATGAATGAAAGTGAAATGACCCCTAAAAAGGTGCAGATATATTGCATCAGCCGTGCGAATTCCATATGATGTGCGCCTCCTTTCATGATTATGGTGCACACAGCGGCGCATATCCATGCGCACGATGCAGAAAATAGGGGAAAGGAGCTGATGTGACATGCGCCACACTCAAATGACGGAAAGCGCGTTTACCGCTGCCGTTCAAACGTATTTGAAACAAATTACGGAGGATGCCGGAATGATACTGCGGACATTGGATGAAAAAGACCAATGCCTTCTTTGCGAATTAGATGAACTGGGACATACGTTTCAGGAAATGCAGGCTGTCGCTTCGTCGTTTTACCTGCAGTCATATATCGAACATTTTACGCCTTCCTATACAGAGCTGGCGAGGGCCGTGCAGCATCTGGCGGAAGAAAAACACGGAGCGCTGATTGTGATTGAACGTGCAGATCCGCTGGACGGAATAATACAAAAAGGGACCAGCCTGCATGCCGAGATCAGTTCAGCTTTAATTGAGAGTATTTTTTATCCCGGCAATCCGCTTCACGACGGAGCCGTATTGGTCAGAGAAAACCGGGTTGTATCAGCAGCCAATGTGCTTCCGCTCACAACAAAACATGTCGATCTCAAATACGGGACGCGCCACAGGGCCGCGATGGGACTTTCGGCCGTGACTGATGCACTCGTGCTCGTTGTTTCAGAAGAAACGGGAAAAATGTCCTTTGCTAAAGACGGCGGACTGTATCCGCTTGTTTCGTCGCGGGCGCTTCATACGAAATAATAAGAAAATGGGAATATTGTACCCATTTAATATTAATAAGGTGAACATCTTTACCTTTTTCTGTATTGATGTTATCGTTTAAATATACATAAAATTTAAAAGAATAGGGAGTGGAAAGATGGCAAATGTATTGATGATCGGCTTTCCGGGAGAAGGCCATATCAATCCGTCTTTAGGCGTCGTAAAAGAACTGAAGGCAAAAGGGGAACATGTCGTATATTACGGCGTAAAGGAATATGAGAACAAAATCGCGTCAAGCGGAGCGGAATTCCGTGAATATGAAGATTTCCGAAAAGATGAATTCGGAAAAAACGCAACGGGTGATGAACAGCGGGACGCTACCGAGTTTTTACTATTAATGATTGAGACTTCCAAAAAAGCCGCTCTCCGTATTCTTGAAGAAGTAAAGGATGAATCCTACGACTACATCCTGTATGATCATCATTTTCTGGCAGGAAGGCTCGTGAGAAACCAGCTGAAACTGCCGGCATATTCACTTTGTACGACATTTGCAATGAATGAAGCATTTATTAAAGAAGTGTTTTCAAATACAAACCTTGTATCAGAGGAATCATCTCATTATCCGGCTTATACCGAAGCGGTCAGCCGGCTCAATGAAGAATTCAGCGCAGACATTAAAACGCCGTATGATATTTTCTCAAATGACGGCAGAAAAACCATCGTGTTTACTTCAAGAGCGTTTCAGCCGAAAGAAGAAGAGTTTGGCGATTCTTATCTCTTTGTCGGTCCGTCCATAACCGAAAGGGCGGCGGCTCAAGATTTCCCGTTTGAACAGCTTGAAGGAGAAAAAGTCCTGTTTATTTCCATGGGCACGATTTTTAACAATCAGAAGGAATTGTTTAATAAATGCTTAAAAGCGGCCAGAAACTTTAACGGAAAAGCCGTCATGTCAATCGGCAAACATCTTGATCCGGCGGAGCTTGATGAAATTCCTGAGAATGTCATTGTAAAGCCTTATGTTCCGCAGCTTGAGATCCTGAAGAGAGCGGACTTATTTATCACTCACGGCGGAATGAACAGTACGAGCGAAGGGCTTTACTACAAAACCCCGATGATCGTCATTCCGATGGGCGCAGATCAGTTCGCCGTCGGAAGCCAAGTGGAAAACACGGGCGCGGGCAAGATGTTTAAAAAAGAAGATGTAACAGCGGAACTGCTCACTGAAGCAATAAAAGAATTGAGCGAAAATCCTGAATATCAGACAAAAGCTTCTGAAATCGGAGAATCCCTGAAAGCGGCCGGCGGAGCACAGCGTGCAGCGGAATTGATAGCAGAAGACGTGAAAACTGCCGAGACCCGGGTTCTGTAATCAGCCGTCACCCGCTTCCTTTAAAGGAAGCGGGCTTTTTTTGATTGTTTTTCGGGAGGATTTTTCACGCCGTAAAGAGAATTGTATGAAAAACAGACAAGAAAGGTGGAATGTCGCGGAAAAAAGCCATGTTATGAAAATGATTCTAAAGTCTTTTGTGAAATGTTCTCAATTTATGTAAAATGTGTGGCATTGGTGATGATCTAAGGCCAAATGAATCGGAAATGATGTCGACTTCTGAATGAATCCTGCATAACAGGCGGCGTCCAAAGAAAAGGAACGTCCCTTTCAGCAATGATAAATAGGAGGTTTTTCGTTATATGAAGAAAAAATTCGCAGCCGGTCTGGCTGTATCTGCAGTAATGACTTCAACCTTCGCCGTGCATCCCGCTGAAGCAAAAACCATTCAAGTAAAAAGCGGCGACTCTCTTTGGAAGCTTTCCCGGCAATATCATACAAGTATTTCAGCCCTGCAGGCGGAAAATAAACTGAAATCAACGATACTCCACCCAGGACAGCGGCTGCACATTCCTGACGGCAGCGGCACACATAAAACGGGTCAAAAAGGAAAAAGAAGCACGGGTGCTTACACAGTTACATACGGAGACTCATTATGGGTGATCGCAAAAAAATACAAAATGAGCGTTTCTGAGCTGAGAAGCCTGAACCGTTTGAGTTCAGATGTCATCTATCCCGGCCAGAAACTGAAAATTAAAGGGTCTGCCGGCGGCACGGACGGAGGCGGCAGACAGACAAAGCCTGATAAAGGCGCATCAGGGACTTACACTGTGAAGCCGGGTGACTCGCTGTGGAAAATCGCCAATCAAACCGGCGTCACCATCGCCGAACTGAAAAAGCTGAATCAATTAACATCAGACATGCTGTATCCGAATCAAGTGTTAAAGATCAAAGGTTCACATAACGGAAACAGCGGCACAACACCGCCATCTCATTCAAACCCTTCTGAGAAGCCATCCACTTACAAAGTAAAAGCAGGCGATTCCCTCTGGAAAATTGCTAATCGGTTCGGCATCACCGCTCAGCTCATCAGAGAAAAAAATAAATTGACAACTGATGTGCTTCAAATCGGACAAGTTCTGGTGATTAACGGAACGGGAAAAACAGAAGATCCTGTGCGGCAGCCGGATAACAAACCGGCAAAGCCAAACAAGCCGAATACTCCCGAACCTCCGGTGACAGGGTCAAAGATTGACAGAATGATAGGCGAGGCGAAAAAACATGTCGGCGTGCCTTACCGCTGGGGAGGCAATACGCCTGCGGGCTTCGATTGCAGCGGTTACATCTATTACCTTTTAAATAAGGTAAGCTCTGTTTCCCGTCTGAGCACGGCCGGATATTGGAATACGATGAAACATATCAGCCAGCCGTCAGCTGGCGACTTCGTCTTCTTTACGACATATAAAGCGGGCCCTTCTCATATGGGAATGTATTTGGGCGGAGGAGATTTTATTCACGCAAGCTCCTCCGGGGTTGAAGTTTCAAACTTAAGCAATCCGTATTGGAAAAAAGCGTATTTAGGAGCGCGCAGTTATTTTTAAAAAAAGCCTTTCGGGGCTTTTTTTTGTTTACCATTTTCACGTTTTGACAAGACTGATGGGTAAAAAAATAAGGGGGAGGAAGCATGAATCGTCTCTTGCTTTTTCTCATGCTCGCATCAATTACGCTTTGCGGCTGCGGGGGGAGACCCGCTCCTGTTCCGCCCAAAAAACATGAGGAAAGCCGCGCATTGGAAGCATCTGCATACCGTGAGCATGCCGGACTCATCAATCAAAACGGAAAAACGATCGGATATATCGAAGTGAGGGAATCTGATGATGAAGGATCAGACATTCATATATCAGCGGGGCATCTGCCGCCCGGCACTTCTCTCGGATTTCATATTTATGAAAAAGGGACATGTCAGGCACCTGATTTCGAATCAGCCGGCGGTCCGTTCAACCCTTTGAACAAAGAGCACGGCTTTAACAATCCGATGGGTCATCACGCCGGGGATCTCCCCAATCTTGAAGTGGGGGCTGACGGTAAAGTGGATGTCATTATGAACGCGCCGCAAACTTCATTAAAAGAAGGGAGCAGACTCAGCCTGCTCGACCGGGACGGAAGCGCGTTCGTCATCCATGAACATACGGACGATTATTTAACAAACCCGAGCGGAAATTCCGGAGCCAGAATCGCCTGCGCTCCCCTGACAAAAAGCGCCCGCAGGGAATGAGCCCTTTTGTATTGAGTATACAAGGGCTTTTTTAGTATACTCGGTTATGGAATACAAATGGAAAGGAAACATCACCTATGACTTCAGAATTACAGCACCTATCACTTCCGGAAGATATACAAAACAAACTGCAGGCTTATCAAAATCATCCCGTTTCCCAAGAATTCCGGGATTTAATCGGATCATCAGGCTATGAGGCCGAAGATAAAGCGATTGTATTCGATGCCGTCATCGCTTTGGCAATGGGAAAAAATATCTTATTAAAAGGACCGACGGGTTCAGGGAAAACAAAATTGGCGGAAACGCTTTCGAACTATTTTCATAAACCGATGCACAGCGTCAACTGCTCCGTAGACCTCGATGCAGAAGCGCTTGTCGGCTATAAAACGATTGAAAATGAACAGGGACAGGCGACAATTGAATTCGTTCCCGGACCTGTAACAACCGCAATGAACGAGGGACATTTTTTATACATTGACGAAATCAATATGGCAAAGCCTGAAACCCTTCCGATTCTAAACGGCGTGCTTGATTACAGAAAAATGATGACAAATCCCTTTACAGGAGAAGTGATTAAGGCAAGCGAAGGATTCGGTGTTATCGCCGCGATTAATGAAGGCTACGTCGGCACCGTTCCGCTGAACGAAGCCCTTAAAAACCGTTTTGTCATCATTGATGTTCCGTATATTAAAGGAAGCCTCCTGAAACAGGTGCTGACCTCTCAGTCTGTCTTAAAAGATGAGAAATTAATTGAACGCTTTATGACGCTGTCTTCTGATTTAATCGCACAAGCGCATAACGGACAAGTGTCAGAAGAAGCGGCGTCCATCAGGGCTCTCATTGATACGTGCGACTTGGCTGCGTACATCCCGCCGAAACGGGCGATTGAAAGAGGCATCGTAGAAAAACTTGACGACGACAGGGAAAAAGCCGCTGTCAGAAATATTGCAGAAACGCTGTTCGAATGAGGGATATACAATGAAGTTTATCAAATTTAACGACAGCACGATTGATTCGTTTTTGTTCATGATGCTGACTGACCTGGCCAAAACACTGACCAGAAGCAGTGAAGTTGAAGTGGAATACGGCGTGCAGTCTTACTACAATCCCTTTGAAAAGAAAATTTACATGAGCCACTTTTGGAAAGACCGATCAGCCGGGGATATGGAAGCCGGCCTGAAAAGCGATGTCTATTTGCGCGCTGTCGGAACACGCAGCAGCTCATTTCGGGAATTTGCGGGGTTTTTAAATGACGTTCACCGGCACTTCACCCGCCAAAGCTTTGCCAAGCAGCTGTTTATGCTGCTTGAGGATATCAGAATTGAAGAGCTGATCAAAAAAGAACGGCCGGGAACGAAACGTGTTTTTCAGAAGCGGAGGGAGATGTACAGGAAATATTTCACGACGCAGCTGACATTGAATTTAGAACGGAGCATTTTCACCGACGCTTTGTATTGCGCGATGTTTGTCAAGCTGACGGCTGAGTCTCCGCTTGAAGACATTCCTTCCATGCATGAAAATATTGATATGATGATACCGTATATTGAACGTCAGCTCATCCGGGTGTATGAGGCGGATTCTACGGAACAAATCGCAAGAATAACGGAAGACCTCATGGAAGGCCTTGATGAAGTGCTTGAGAAAGATATGCTGAACACGTACTTTTTTCTGCCGGAACTTGATTACGAAAAAGCGGCTGAAGAGCCTTTATTCGAAAGCGTAAAAAAAGCGCCTTCGTTAAGTGACGATCTCACGCTCCCTGAGTCTTCCGACGGAGATGAAGAAATCCTTGAAGAGAAAATGAATACGTGGCACCGGGAAACCGAAGCGCCGTCAAAAAGTTTCCTTCAATTTGATATTGAGCACGGCGCGAAATCAGATCTTGGGAAAGACGCGGCCAGAGAAGGCGATGACGGTGACCAGGCGCTCGGCTCCGTTCAAGGTTCCGCACGTCAGACGAAAAGAGAGGATTACTCCAAACTGGAAGCGCTTGAATCCATTCAGGATGAACATAAGGGCGCGGGGCTGGCTGACGGAAAAGAAAACAAATTTGCCTTCCCGGTTTATCAAACGCCTCATAAAGCGTCTCCTGAAGAGGAGCAGTCTTATAAAGAACAGGCAAAAACGATAGAATCATATCAAAAACGCCTGAAGCAGATGATACAAAAAACACTTGAGCACAAAAAAACGCTCCCGCGGACCGACCTTCACGCAGGCCGGCTGAATCGCAAACTGATCCGCTATTTTACGGAGCGGAACCCGCGCCTTTTCTATAAAAAGCAGGACCCGTCTTCAGACATTGACGCCGTTTTTACATTGCTTGTCGATTGTTCGGCCAGCATGTTCGACAAAATGGATGAAACAAAAAGAGGGATCGTTCTTTTTCATGAAGCCTTGAAAGCAGTGTCTGTACCGCACCAGATCGTCGGATTTTGGGAGGATACGAACGAAGCGACCGAAACGAGCCAGCCGAATTTCTTCAATACCGTCATTCCGTTTGAAGAGTCGCTGCTGCAGGCGGCGGGTCCGCTGATCATGCAGCTTGCGCCTGAAGAAGATAACAGAGACGGGTACGCCATCAGACAAATGACGAAACAGCTGATGCGGCGGAGTGAGGCGCAAAAATTTTTAATCGTGTTTTCAGACGGAGAGCCGGCAGCATTCGGATACGAACAAAACGGCATCGTCGATACGAGCGAGGCTGTCATCGAAGCGAGAAAAAAAGGGATAGAAGTCATAAATGTTTTTCTGTCCAATACTGCGATAGAAGAATCACAGATGAAAACCATTCAGGATATGTACGGAAAGTACAGTATTTTTGTTCCGGATGTCGATCAGCTGCCCGATGTGCTGTATCCGCTCTTGAAAAAACTGCTTCATAAAAGCATAGGATAGGCTTTTTCCTATGCTTTTTCGCTTTTTATTTTAAAATGATTTAATTTTTTCGGTATTGATCTGTTTTTTTTACTATTTTGTGAACAATCAAGGTAGAATCCAAACGCAATCAGTGGTAAAATATCCTTGGAAGCGTTTTTATTACATAATTTTGGGCACAGCGTTCAAAAGTTATTTCAAGATAGTGAATTGATCACTTGATTATCTAGGTTGGGGGTAATATTCAAATGTTTCAAAATAATATGAAACAAAGAATGAATTGGGAAGATTTTTACGGACCGAACCTCGGCTACGCACTGGAGCTGTACGACCAATATGCTGAAGATCCAGACAGCATTGATCCGGATCTGAAAGACATGTTTGACGAACTCGGCGCTCCGCCAAGCCAAATAAAAGAGGCATCGGGAACAAAGGAACAGGGACGCGTCACCGCAGATCTGATTCAAAAGATCGCAGCAGCAGTTAAACTTGCAGAAGATATTCGAACCTATGGCCATCTGAACGCTTCCGTCAATCCGCTCAGAAAGGATCCGAAAAAGAGCGAGCTCTTTCCGTTATCCGAGTACGGGCTTACAGAAGAAGAAATGAAAGCAATACCCGCGTCTGTCATCTGTAAAGACGCACCTGCCAATATAACAAACGGCTTAGAAGCCATCCAGCATTTACGCAATACCTATAAAAGAACCATCTCCTTCGAGTTTGACCATGTGCATGATTTCGAAGAGCGCGCATGGATTACAAAAATGGTCGAATCCGGAGAACTGTTCCGGAAAAATTCACCGGAAAAACTGTCAGCCGTTTTAGAAAGACTGACGGAAGTAGAAGGATTTGAACAATTTTTACACCGGACATTCGTCGGTCAGAAGCGTTTCTCAATTGAGGGATTAGACGCGCTTGTGCCGGTTCTTGACGACATTATCGCTCAGTCTGTGAAAGCGGGCACAACCAATGTCAATATCGGGATGGCGCACAGAGGCCGTTTAAATGTGCTTGCGCATGTGCTCGGCAAACCGTATGAGATTATTTTCTCAGAATTCCAGCACGCGCCGAATAAAGACCTTGTGCCGTCTGAAGGATCGACCGGCATCAGCTACGGCTGGACGGGCGATGTAAAATATCACCTCGGTGCAGACAGACAGCTTCAGGATGCTGAAACCAAAAGCGCGCGGATTACGCTTGCAAATAACCCGAGCCACTTGGAATTCATCAATCCGATTGTGGAAGGAAGCACGCGGGCGGCACAGGAAACAAGAACGCAAAAGGGGTACCCGGTTCAAGACGAAACAAAATCGCTCGCCATTTTAATTCACGGTGACGCAGCGTTTCCGGGAGAAGGCATTGTCGCCGAGACGCTGAACTTAAGCTCTCTGAAAGGCTATCAGGTCGGCGGGGCCATTCATATCATCGCCAATAATATGATCGGCTTTACAACAGAAAGCGATGAATCACGGTCCACGAAATATGCCAGTGATTTGGCGAAGGGCTACGAAATCCCGATCGTTCACGTCAACGCGGATGATCCGGAAGCATGCCTGTCAGCCGTTAAATTTGCGGTTGAATACCGGAAGCGGTTCAATAAAGATTTCTTAATCGATTTAATCGGGTACAGACGGTACGGCCACAATGAAATGGATGAGCCGTCAACGACACAGCCGATGCTGTATGACGCCGTCAGAAAACACCCGACTGTCAAGCGGATCTTTGCGGAAAAACTCGTAAGTGAAGGACTGATCAGCGAGGAAAAAGCGCAAAACATCGAAACGGCAGTGACAAAACGTATTGAAGACGCCTATAAAAAGGTGCCCGCCAAAAAAGAAGACGCCGTACGGGAAATTGAATTGCCGGAACCGGTGTCCAACGGTTTTCCAGACGTTGACACAGCCATTGATTTTGATGTTCTCCGCAAGCTGAACGGCGAACTTATCAACTGGCCGGAATCTTTTAACGTGTTCGGCAAGCTGAAAAGAATCCTGGAAAGACGTGCAAAAGCGTTTGATGATGACCGTAAAGTTGAATGGTCATTGGCTGAATCGCTTGCGTTTGCTTCCATTTTGAAAGACGGCACGCCGATCCGGCTGACCGGACAGGATTCAGAGCGCGGAACGTTCGCTCAAAGAAACCTTGTGCTGCATGACAGCGAAACAGGAGAAGAATTTGTTGCCCTCCATCACTTAGACGACTGCGCTGCTTCATTTACGGTGCATAACAGCCCGCTCTCTGAAGGATCGGTTCTCGGCTTTGAATATGGATACAACGTGTATTCGCCTGAAACGCTTGTGATGTGGGAGGCGCAGTACGGGGACTTTGCCAATGCGGCTCAAGTCTATTTTGATCAATTCATATCTGCAGGACGGGCAAAATGGGGACAAAAATCAGGCCTGGTCATGCTGCTGCCTCACGGTTACGAAGGGCAGGGCCCTGAACACTCCAGCGGCCGCGTCGAGCGGTTCCTGCAGCTGGCGGCGGAAAACAACTGGACGGTGGCCAACCTGACAAGTGCGGCTCAGTATTTCCACATTTTAAGAAGACAAGCGAAAATGCTGCTTCGTGAGGAAATCCGCCCGCTTGTGATCATGACGCCAAAGAGCCTGCTGCGTAACCCGAATACGGTATCTGAAGTGCAGGAACTGAGCGAAAGCCGATTCAAGCCTGTCTATGAGCAGTCCGGACTTTCCCATGCTTACGAAAAAGTGACTCGCGTCGTATTATCAAGCGGAAAAGTGTCAATTGATATCAGCGATCACTTCAACAAAATGGAAGGCGATAAGGATTGGCTTCATATTGCCAGAATCGAACAGCTGTATCCGTTCCCGGCAAAAGATACGAAGGAGCTTTTCGCCAAACTGCCGAACCTGCAAGAGATCGTTTGGGTTCAGGAAGAGCCGCAGAACATGGGGGCATGGAGTTATATCAGCCCGTATCTGACGGAAATCGCGCCAAAAGGAGTAAATGTCCAATACATCGGCCGAAGAAGACGATCCAGTCCCGCAGAAGGAGATCCGACAGTCCACAAAAAAGAACAGGAACGCATTGTATCTGATAGCTTGACTCGCAAAAACTAAGGGGGAAATGAAAAAATGGCGGAAATTAAGGTACCTGAATTAGCAGAATCAATCTCAGAAGGAACGATAGCCCAATGGTTAAAGCAGCCCGGTGATTATGTAGAACAGGGTGAGTACTTGCTTGAACTGGAGACGGACAAAGTAAATGTTGAATTGACAGCAGAAGAATCGGGTGTTCTAAAAGAGGTATTGAAAGATTCGGGTGATACCGTCCAAGTAGGAGAAATTATCGGTACCATTACAGAAGGCGCTGGCGAAAGTTCTGCACCCGCCCCTTCAGAAAGTGCTCCAGCTAATGAACAAACGAAAGAGGAAGCAAAAGCTGAACCTGCTGCACAAGAAGTCAGCCAGGAAGCACAATCAGAAGCGAAATCCAGAACGATAGCGTCTCCGGCTGCACGCAAGCTGGCAAGGGAAAAAGGAATTGATCTATCACAAATTCCGACGGGGGACCCGCTCGGCCGCGTGCGCAAACAAGATGTGGAAGCTTATGAAAAACCGGCTTCAAAACCTGCGGCACAGCCGAAACAGCAGGCTCAAAAAACACAGCAAAGCTTTGACAAACCTGTCGAAGTGCAAAAAATGTCCCGCCGCAGACAGACAATCGCGAAACGATTGGTTGAAGTGCAGCAGACTTCTGCGATGCTGACTACATTTAACGAAGTTGACATGACGGCCGTTATGAATCTAAGAAAACGCCGTAAAGACCAATTCCTTGAGCAAAACGATGTAAAACTCGGTTTCATGTCGTTCTTTACAAAAGCCGTCGTGGCTGCATTGAAAAAATTCCCGCTCCTTAACGCTGAAATTCAAGGCGATGAGCTGATCGTGAAAAAATTCTATGACATCGGTATCGCTGTCGCGGCTGAAGAAGGGCTTGTCGTCCCAGTCGTGCGTGACGCTGACCGCCTGACGTTTGCCGGCATTGAAAGAGAGATCGGCGAACTTGCGAAAAAAGCGCGAAACAATAAATTAACATTAGGTGAGCTGCAAGGAGGCTCCTTCACGATCACAAACGGAGGTACATTCGGATCGCTTATGTCAACACCAATCCTAAACAGCCCTCAGGTTGGGATCTTAGGTATGCACAAAATTCAGCTGCGCCCAGTAGCGATTGATGCGGAGCGCTCTGAAAACCGTCCGATGATGTACATCGCTTTATCATACGACCACAGAATCGTAGATGGTAAAGAAGCGGTCGGATTCCTTGTCACCATTAAAAACCTGCTTGAAGATCCGGAACAGCTGTTGCTGGAAGGATAATTTGAGACAGACAAAAAGTACACTGCCCTTACAAGCAGTGTACTTTTTTTATTGAGAGAAGGGGAGAATGTATATGAAAAGCTGTTATCCGCTTGAGATCGAATTTGAATATAATGAAGAATTGCATTCTATCACTCCGGTTCTTCTGCAAGACGAACATGACACGATATTAATAGACTGCGGATATCCCGGTTTTACAAACCATCTTCAACATGCTGCTGTCCGGCATGGTATGTCGCTTCATTCATTGACAAAAATCATTGTAACGCATCACGACATAGACCATATCGGCTCACTCGCTGCATTATACCGTTTGCATCCGGATGTCAGCGTGACAGCACATGAGCGTGAAGCGCCGTATATTGACGGCTCTAAAAAATCTTTACGGCTTGAGCAGGCTGAATCAACGTTTTGTTCATTGCCAGAGGATGCAAAGCCTTATGCAAAACAGTTCATCCGCTCGCTTCAATCAGTCGAATCGGCTCCAGTTCACCGGACAGTTACTGACGGCGAGCTGCTGCCTTGGTGCGGAGGCATTCGCGTTGTAGCCACGCCGGGTCATACACCCGGCCATATCAGTCTTTATCTGCCTGCCGAAAAAACTATGGTTACAGGTGATGCGGTCGTCATTGAAGACGGAAAGCTGAACCTTGCTAATCCTAGCTATACGTTACATATGGATGATGCGGTCCGTTCTGTGCGGCGGCTGCTCGATTACGATATCCGCCAATTGATTTGTTATCATGGAGGTCTATTTCAGGGGGATGTGAAAAAAGCGCTTTTGCGTCTGTTTCGTGATCTGCAGAATAAAAAAGGATAGGAGCGGCCAGCCTATCCTATCCTTGTTCAGTTATGAAAACGGAATCTTTGCCGTTTCTTCTTCTTCGGTGCTGTTTTTCTCTTTTTTCTTAGACCAGTAGGTGGCAAGAACAGACCCCGACAGATTGTGCCATATGCTGAAAATTGCGCTCGGCACGGCTGACAAAGGGGAGAAATGCGCTGTCGCAAGCGCTGCACCCAGTCCGGAGTTTTGCATTCCGACTTCGATCGCAATCGCTTTTTGTGAAGCATAATCCATTTTGAACAGCTTTGCAGTCAGGAATCCTAACAAATATCCGATTCCGTTATGTAAGATGACCACAGACACAATCAGCAGTCCTGATTGAAGCAGATGCTCACGATTTACGCTGACGACAGAGGATACAATCGCTACGATGCCGATTACCGACACGAGAGGAAGCGCGTGCACGGCTTGTCCGACCTGTTTTTTGAAGAACAGCTTCACAATCACCCCGAGGACGATCGGCAAAAGCACGGCTTGCATAATGGAAACAAACAGTGAACCGAAAGAAACGGGGAGCCACTCTTTCGCAAACAGCATAATAAGTGCCGGCGTTACAATAGGAGCAAGCAATGTTGAGATCGTGGTGACCGCAACAGAAAGCGCCGTATTGCCTTTCGCCAAAAACGTCATGACGTTTGATGCCGTACCGCCCGGACAGCATCCGACCAGAATGACGCCCGCGGCGATTTCTGCGGGGAGGCGGAGCCCGATTGATAAACAGAAAGCCGTAAGCGGCATAATCGTAAACTGGGCAGCGACTCCGATCACGACATGCCAAGGCTTTCTGATTAATTCTTTAAAATCGTCTGCTTGAAGAGTAAGCCCCATCCCAAACATAATAATACCAAGGAAAATCGTCATATAAGAACTGATCCAAGAAAACAAATCAGGGCAGGCGAATCCTAAACCGGCAAAGACGATAACCCACAAGCCAAAGGTTTGGCCCGCAAACCCGCTTATTTTTTTCAGCCATTCCATAAACACAGCTCCTTTTACATTCAATCAATCAGTCAGAAAATATGACTGACTTTTCTGTATTCCATTATAAATAATTTTCTGAATAATTCAATATTTAATATAAGTTTTCAATAAAATTATTATGTAAACTAACATCTTCTTGACTATTCAGACATATATTCTTACAATTGATTTTTATACTGAAATGAATTGGGAGTGCTGAAGTGAAAGAAGCTAATCAATGGTCATCTAAGCTGGGATTTATTTTAGCTACGGCCGGCTCTGCAATCGGGCTCGGCGCAATATGGAAGTTCCCTTACGTAGCGGGAACCAGCGGAGGCGGCGCTTTTCTGCTTGTTTTTATTTTATTTACTGTTTTAATCGGACTGCCGCTTTTGCTTGCTGAATTTATTATCGGCAGAAAAACACAAAAAAACGCCGTTGAATCCTATAAGGCGCTCGCGCCGGGGAAAAAGTGGCACTGGATCGGATATCTCGGAATCATTACGTGTTTTATTCTATTATCCTTCTACAGCGTAGTGGGGGGATGGATATTAATCTACATTATAAAAGGCTTTACAGGCGGTTTATCGCTTTCTTCGGGGTTTGATACGTTATTTATCGATACCATTTCAAATCCTTATGCAGCGGTTTTCGGTCAGCTGCTGTTTATCGTGCTGACGATTTTAGTTGTGGCAAAAGGGGTGAGCAGCGGCATCGAAAAGGTAAGCCAGGTGCTGATGCCGGCTCTGTTTATTCTGTTTATTCTTTTAATGATCCGCTCCGTTACGCTGCATGATGCAGCGAAGGGATTAAAATTCTTCTTCATGCCTGATTTTGGCGCGATGGATGCCAATACCATTTTATATGCGATGGGACAATCATTTTTCTCGTTAAGCGTCGGAGTGTCCGTAATGGTTACATACAGCGCATATTTAGAAAAAGAAGAAAATATTGTTCAATCCGCCGTATCGGTGACGGTATTAAATGTCCTTGTTGCTGTGATGGCGGGAGTGGCGATTTTTCCGGCGGTGTTTGCATTCGGCCTCAAGCCGGATCAAGGCCCGCAGCTTTTATTTAACGTGCTGCCGACTGTCTTTAACCAAATGCCGTTGGGCATCGTGTTTTTACTCGCCTTTTTGCTGCTGTTTTTATTTGCGACGCTGACATCGGCTTTTTCAATGCTTGAAATTTTAGTTGCTGTTTTGTCAAAAGGCGATTCGGCAAAACGGAAGCGGTATGCATGGATCGGGGGACTTGCTATATTTATTGTCGGGGTCCCTTCGGCGCTGTCGTACGGAATTTTGAGTGATGTTTCTCTTTTTCACCGCAGTATTTTTGACGCTGCGGATTTTCTGGTCAGCAATGTCTTAATGCCGCTGGGCGCGCTTTTAATTGCCGTTTTCGTACCGCTGAAAATTCCGAAACAGATGTTGTTTGACGAACTGAAAAGCGGTTCCGGTATAAAACGAAAATGGTTTGCAGTCTGGCTCCTATTAATCCGTTATGTGGCTCCTGTAGCCATTATTATCGTTTTTCTGCACGTGCTTGGTATTTTTTAAACCAAAAGAAGCACGCCCCCGTTCAAGACGGGGGCTTTTTTAATAAAGCGGCCATATCACGCGGTGCGCTTGCTCGAACCGTTTCTCCGCCTCCCGCCAATCAACGACATTCCACCATTGATCCACGTAAGCCGCGCGGTCGTTTTTATATTGTAAATAATAAGCGTGTTCCCACACATCCAGCGGAAGCAAAGGAATGACGTCCCACTGGCTGTAGAGCTGATGCTTCTCAGCGGCCAAAATCTCCAGCCGCCCGGCGCGCGGCGCCCAGACTAGGATAGCCCAGCCGACTCCTTCGACTTTTTTCGCCGCTTGAGAAAATTGCTCTTTAAAAGCGGAATAGCTTCCGAATGACACATCAATCATTTGAAAGAGTGCACCCGTCGGCCGTCTTTTTCCGTTTGGATTCATCGAAAACCAGAAAATACTGTGCAAATAATGGCCCGCGCCGTGAAACGCCAATTGCCGCTCCCAATGTGCCACTAAGTCGTACTGTTTCGTCTGTCTCGCTTTTTTGAGCTCCAGTTCTGCTTTATTCAGACCGTCAACATAGCTCTGATGGTGTTTGGTATGGTGGAGTTTCATAATCTCTCTTGAAATATACGGTTCCAGTGCGGAATAACTGTATGGCAGTTTAGGGAGGACATGCTTGCCGATCGGCACATAGGCTCTGCGCTCATCCGGCTCTTCGGGTTCAGTAATGTCCCGGTAAAGTGCTGATGCCTGTTCGTACCATTCCGCCTCCGTTAATCCATCATCCTGAAGGGTGTGAAAAATCCGGTCGATTTGTGCCGCGAAGCGATCGAACCGACCTTGCTGAATGACTTGTTCCTTCAAGGTTTCACACCAATTCAGCATCTCGGTTTGATAAGCGTGCCGTTTCATTTTTCTTCCTCCTTTTCACTCATTTTCATAAAAGTGCTGAGCGCAAGCAAAGAAAACACATACGGGTAGCTGTGATATCTGATGTAAAACTGTTTCGGCAGGCCGATTCCAGTCGGATAGCTGAAAGCGGCTCCTTCGTAATGCCGGTTTTCAATAAGAAAAGATATGCCTTTTGTGACGGCTTGATGATGAGGTTTTTCGTATTGCAGCAAAGCTTCGGCCGCCCAAGCCGTCTGTATAAGCGTCCCGTAAGAAAGCGGAACATAGGTTTTCTCTTCTGCACTTTTACAGGATTCCCCCCAGCTTCCGTCCTCGTTTTGAATGGACTTCAGCCAGCGGATCGCTTTTTTCACGGCCGGGTGGTTTTGGCTCACGCCGCAAGCCTTCATCCCTGTCAGCGCCGCCCATGTGCCGTAAATATAGCAGACACCCCATCTGCCGTACCACGATCCGTCCTCTTCTTGATGGCGGATCAGCCATTGGACGGCTTTTTCAATCTGAGGGTGATCAGAAGAAAGCCCCGCTTCTCCTAAACAGTGCAGCACCCGTCCGGTTAAGTCGCTTGTTGAAGGATCGATGGCAGCTTCTTCAGCCGATTCCAGCGGCAGCAGGCGGACCAGCGGATGATTGACATTTTTCTCAAAAGCAGAGAAGCCGCCGTCACTGTTTTGCATGGACAAAAGCCAGCTCAGTCCGCGTTCCCATGAGGCGGGATAACGTTTTCGCGGAATGGCTTTGAGCACTGCGGCTGTGTCATCACAATCAGGATTATTTGTATTGATGTTTGAAAAACCCCATCCTCCCGGTTCAGCATGCGGGTTGTGAACGGCCCAATCAGCGACTTTCGTCTGCTGCCGTTCACGCAGAAACCGGGCGGCGCTGGTTATCATTTGATCGTTATCTGGGATGCCGCTTTTCATAAGCGCATAGTTGAGAAGCGCCGTATCCCAAACGGTCGACGTTGAATTTTCCAGGTACGGTATATTGCCGCAAGACGTGAGCAAAGCTTTCGTGCCGGCAAGCGCTTTTCTGATAACGGGGGAGTGGCGCGATACACCGAGAGCGAGCAGGCCGTACACCATAAAAATAGTGGCGCTCGCATAGCTGTATAATGTGCCGTCTTCTTCAATCCGGTCAAGCATATACGTTTTGGCCGTACGCAGACCGAGCTGGTGAAAAGCGGCAGGAATCTGCAAAACCCGCTTCCAGTGCGCGAAAAGAGAAGAGAGGTCTCTGTTCTCATCCTGATCGGAACGAAGCCATGTAAACGGATTTTTAGTCATATGCCGATCTAAATGCGCGAGAGACGGAACGTTGGGATTTTTCAGCGAAAATCTTTTGTTAAGTGTCACGGCCATCGGTACAAAATGAATACGGGCATATGTACTGAACTGGTAAAAATGCAGCGGGAAGGATGGGGGAATGACTAAGAAAGATAATGGCAGATGCAGCGCGGGCCATGGATAAAGGCCGTTTGCCGCAAGCATCCACTTTGTCATGAAGTGTACGTTGCGCAAGCCGCCATTTGAGATGATAAAGCGTTCGGCCTGAATCATATGCGCCTCAGAACGGCTATATAAACCGGAAGCCAGCAAGCCGGCATAGCCCTGTACAGTGGCGGTCACATTTCCTTTCCGGTCATCAGGATAGTTGGCAAAAGTTCCGTCCGGGCGCTGTTTAGCGCGAATGCCTTCTGCAAGCTCAGCGATCAGTTCTTTATCATTGTCTCCAAGAGAAGTGAGGAGGAGGATCAGAAAGGCGTTTGTCAAAATCGGTCCTTCAAAACAAAATGACCATGAGCCGTCCGCATTTTGCGTTTCTCTTAATAGGGAGATGGTTTTCTTTTGGCGGCTTCTGACGTTTTCATGAATTGTGCTCACACTCGCTCAACTCCTTCAGAAGCATATATATTCATATGTAAAAGGCGGCATGACAAAAGAAAGAAACTGCTGACAGGCAGCAGTTTCTTGTTTGATTAATCTTCCAGATTGATCCAGACGCTTTTCACTTCTGTATAATTATCCAGAGCGTAAGAGCCCATTTCCCGCCCGAGGCCGGATTGCTTATAGCCGCCGAAAGGAGATGCCGCATCGAAAACATTGTAGCAGTTGACCCAAACGGTGCCGGCTTGGAGACGGTCAGCAATGTAATGGGCGTTTTTCACATTCTCAGTCCAAAGTCCGGCTGCAAGGCCGTATTCCGAGCGGTTCGCCCGCTCAATCACTTCGTCTACCGTATCATACGGAATGGCGGCTAAAACCGGGCCGAAAATTTCTTCTTTTGCGATGGTCATGCTGTCATCCACATCCGCAAATACAGTCGGGGAGACAAAATACCCTTCTTCAAACGGGCAGCTGCCGCCCGCGACAGCTTTGGCTCCTTCCGCTTTTCCTTTTTCAATATATGAAAGCACGCGCTCATGCTGTTCCTGACTGACGAGCGGGCCGATTTGTGTATCCTGGTGAAGGCCGGCGCCTTGCTGAAGCGATTTCGCATATGAAACCATTTCGCTGACGACCTCATCATATTTGTCTTTGTGAATGAAGACACGGGAGCCTGCGCAGCATACCTGCCCCTGATTAAACATGACCCCGTTTAAAGCGCCGGGAATGGCTTTCTTCAAATTGGCGTCAGGCAAAATGATGTTAGGTGACTTTCCGCCAAGCTCCAGTGTCACGCGTTTAATTTTTTTTGCGGCTTTTTCCATGATTTTTTTGCCGATTTCTGTAGAACCGGTAAAAGCGAGTTTATCGACATCGTCATGGTTGGTCAGCGCTTCCCCGGCCGTTTCGCCGAACCCTGGGACAATATTGATGACGCCGTCAGGGAAGCCCGCCTGATCTATTAATTCCGCTAAATAGAGGGCAGTCAGCGGTGTCTGTTCCGCCGGTTTCAAAACGATTGTGCAGCCTGTGGCAAGGGCGGCGCCCATTTTCCACATCGCCATAAGGAGCGGGAAGTTCCAAGGGATGATCTGCCCCACGACGCCGACAGGCTCATGGCGGGTGTAATTAAAATATGAGCCGGCGACCGGAATTGTTTGTCCGGTTATCTTTGTAGACCACCCGGCATAATAACGCATATGCTCAATTGCGAGCGGGATATCCCCATTCGTCGTTTCATTAATCGGTTTTCCATTATCAAGTGTTTCAAGCTGCGCGAGTTCCGTTTTGTGCTCTTCCATTAAATCGGCAAGCTTATACATCAGCCTGCTTCTGGAAGCGGCCGGCATAGTGCGCCATTCGCCGTGATCAAAGGCTTTGCGTGCCGCTTTCACTGCACTGTCAATGTCTTCTGACTGTGCCTCGTAAAGCGTCATCAGCGTTTCCCCGGTTGCCGGATTCGGTGTGACAAATGTTGATCCTGAAGCGCTCGGAACAAATTTTCCGTCAATATAAAGCTTCTTCGTGCCCTGTAAAAATGTTTCCAGCCTTTTTGTGATCTGCATCGTTAAAGAACTCATTCGTAACAAACCTCCCGAAATTTTTTTATGGTCTGTTTTGAGCATCTTGATGTCCGCGCAAAGTAAGCGCATACAGTCATTCTATAATAACACCTCCGGTAAAATCAATCGATAACCGTTATTGCAATTCACAAGAAAAAACGGCTACAATAAGCTTATCGATTAAGAAAAGGAGTTTTATAAATGATTCATAATAATTGGCAGATAAAAGAAAGCGTCAAAAAGGTCAAATGCGTACATACAGATGCGAAAAAATACATTGTCAAAAATGTGCTGACGCCGGGTAAAGAGTATGAAGTCAAAAATGAAACAGAAGAATTCATTTTTGTTGTAGACAATACAAACAAAGTCGGAGGCTTCTACAAAGAGTATTTTGAAGAAGTTTAAAGCTGAATGAATTTATTTTGCCTGAGCCATACTAAAAAAGACTACATATAAAAGGTGGCTGCAAAATGAAAAAAATAGAGCAAGACAAACAAAATAAAACATCAGATCAGCTTCAGCAAGTGCAACCTGAAGAAGGCACCGACACGACGATGGAACAAATTTCAGATACCTATAAAGAAGGAACGATTGAAGATACGGATCGTTGATGTTTTGTTGAAACCGCGGCATTGGAGAAGCCGCGGTTTTTTATGGCGAAAATAAAAAACTGACTTTTCGAAAAAAATATCGTTTTCTTGAAACCTTTTCTTCCGCTGAACCGTATTACTTCATAACAGCGGCACCTTTCGCGAAGGGCTTTTTTGATGAACGTTCTAAAAATGTAATCTGTTCGTAATGGTTTAAATGCCGTCTATGTCGTATTCTTATATAGGGATAAAGAACTTATTTTTTTATGATTGTAATAAAACAATAGTATAGAAGCAGAAAGTGGGGTTCTTCATTGGGAATTTTTTCTGTCAGCAGATCAACCGACACAAAAAAGCTGGAGGCTTTGCTCGTTGAGGGAGAACGGATCGAAACGATTTATAAACTGCGGGTTGACCAAATATGCTTTACGAATAAACGAGTGATTTTCTTTGATAATAAAATGTTCTCCAAAAAGAAAGTGCGCGTATTTCTTCCATATAAAACAATTGAAAGCTTCGCCATTCAAGAAGCGGGGATGTTTGATCCCGATACCGGGCTTGTATTAATGACAAGGGGAAAAACTTTCGAATTGGAATTTGCAAAAGAAACGGACTTGACTGAGGTTCAAGCCATCTTAACAAAATACTTATGCAGTTAAATATCACATAAAAGCCATCCGAATGCATGCGGATGGCCTTTTTATTATATAATGCTTGTTTTTCCGGAGTTCGAATCAATGAGATCCGGATCAGCAATAGAACTGATGGGGATATAAATCGGCGCCAAATCACCATTTTCTTCACCGAATCCGTAGTTGATCTTATTGGATAAAAAATAATCGATTTGCTGATACGGGCCGATCGTAATGGAAGAACCGCGGTCGACTGCATTTACTTTAAAGCCTCCTACATTTACCAAAACCGGCGAAAACATCATAATGGGCCTCCTTTTCCGGCAGGGATTTTATCGCATGCAGACTCAAAGGCAGATGGAGAATCAATTTGATCCCGGTCATCCACTTTGCCGTTCGTGCCGATGAAGCCGCTTGCATCTCCGAAGTTCTGTCCGTATCCCTGATTCTTTTTATCAGAATTCTGCCATTCCGCCAGTAAATTTTGTCCGACATTCACCGCTGAAGCATTTTCAAAGGAATTAATTTTCAACATGAAAATATTAATATTGATATATGGAGTTGGTTGAACCACAGGCAAACCTCCTTTAATACAGGTGTATGCCGGCTGTTATGACCGTATGCTTAGACAGGGGGCGATAAAAATGGATTTCGATAAGATGAAGCAGTGGATGGAAATGGCGCAAAACATGTCCGGCGGCGACTTTTGGAAAAACGTTTTTGATGATGAACAACTGAAATCATTTCAAAACGGCCATTCTCATTTTCCCTTTCAACAGGGAGATGGGCAAATGAGAAGAAATGAGAATGCTTTTCCTCTTATAGATATTGTGGAAACCCATGATGAGCTCCAATTTTTACTGTATCTGCCCGGCTACCGGAAACAAGATGTTCAGCTGCTGTCCTACGGAGAATATATCGTCGTAAAAGGCACGAGAAAATCCTTTTTTAATGAACAGGATTTTAAACAGAAGACCGGAAAATACGGCGATTTTGAAAAAAAACTCGACCTTCCGCATTCCGCTCAAGGAACGAAGGGAATGCAGGCGGTATTCAAAGACGGGATTTTATATATATCGATTGCTAAACATCTGGGGGATGCAAGCCAGATCATTATCGAAGGCTGATCTTGTTTGCTGTGCCATCTATCAGATCTGAATCATCGATACTCATGATAGGGATGACGACAACGGTGCAATCCCCGTTTTGTTCACCGTACCCTTCATTTCTTTTATTGGCTGCTGTGTTTCTCACCATAACGGAAGAGCCGGTGTTAAAAGCTGCTCCGCCGCTGATTCCGTTCATTTTTATATACTCAAAGTTGATAACGGATGGAAAAAACATCATGATTCGCCTCCTTTTTGTATATCATGTTTATATATTCGCAATGCGGGACGCATAGAACTTTCCAAGAGTGACGGGGAAAGAAGTGATTTTCTTTGAAAAAAATAATGAAAGAGATTTTCAAAAAAGTGTGTGAAGAAGAATTAGACCGGCTTAAGAAAGTGGAACAACAGCTTGATGAGCTTCAGGATAAGTGTCATTTTGAGCCGCAAACGGTTGAAGGGGAAAAAACATATGTCCATATTGAGCACGTCAAAGTGGACAAGGTTGAATACAATATTGATTTTGAAAAGCTGAGTATAGAAGAGCTGAGCGGTATGCTGAATATCGGCGCCACTTACCATACACCGGTGCACAGGCTCAAACAAGCCTGCGCTGAAGAATGTCGGGACAACCCGCAAAATGATGCTGCGAAAGAAAAAAGACAGACAAAGCAGCAGACACCCAATGTCACCATCAGGGGAAGAAAGCATTGACTCCGTTGTTTCAGCCTCCTTTTTCGAGGGTATGTATTAACAGATGCAGCGAAGAATACAGACGAAAAAGGAGATGATGAATATGTCATTATCAAAAGAACAGCAGGACAGCCTTTATCATAAATTAATCGATTTAAAGGAAAGTCTTCAGGGAGAATCAAAAGAAAATCATTCAATGAGCGAAGACACAGGAGAACTGTCGAACGGAGTAGATAATCACTTAGCTGATCACGGAAGCATTTATTTGGACAGGGTCACGAATCAGACGCTGGACGGTGTCGATCAGAATCTTTTAGATGAGGTGCACGCCGCGCTTGAACGAATGGATAAAGGAACATACGGGATTTGCGAGAAAACGGGAAAAGAAATTCCTTATGAAAGACTTGAAGCTGTGCCGTACGCCAGAATGACCGTCGAAGCGCAGCGAGAAACAGAAGGGGATGTGAAAACAGACGCTCCGTCATATGAAAGGGAATTTCACGAGCAGGTGAAAGACCTCTCAAATAAAGAAACCGTTGATCAAAAAAGCTCACAAACTTACGAAATCCTGGATCGCGAGCAGGATTCACAATAATAGCAGCAGGTACATTCATATGTACCTGTTTTTTTTTCATAAAAAATCTCAGAATCGAAATAAAATCATTGACTTTATATAAAAAAGAAAGTAACATACTATTTGTAAGTAAATATTAAAAGATTACCGGGAGGAATTTAGAATGTCTCAAGTATTATTTGTAAAATCAAGTGATCGTACGGCTGAAGAAGGCGTATCCGTAAAATTATACGAAGCGTTTCTGGCTGCTTATAAAGAAAACAATCCGAATGATGAAGTGATCGAACTTGATCTTCATAAAGAAAACCTTCCTTACCTCGGAAGAGATATGATTAACGGAACATTCAAAGCTTCAAAAGGAATTGAAATGACAGACGAAGAGAAAAAACAAGCGTCAACTGCTGACATTTACTTAAATCAATTCGTCAAAGCTGACAAAGTCGTGTTTGCATTCCCGCTTTGGAACTTCACAGTGCCTGCTGTGCTTCATACTTATGTTGATTACCTGTCTCGCGCAGGAGTTACTTTCACATACACGCCTGAAGGCCCTAAAGGTCTGATGGGAGATAAAAAAGTAGCGCTCTTAAACGCACGCGGCGGTGTATATTCTGAAGGACCGATGGCATCTCTTGAAATGTCATTAAACTTCATGAAAACCGTTCTCGGTTTCTGGGGTGTCCAAGATCTTCACACTGTTGTCGTTGAAGGCCATAATGCTGCACCGGATAACGCTCAAGCGATCATTGAAAAAGGACTGCAAGAAGCGAAAGATCTGGCTGCAAAATTCTAATTTCCATTAACTCTTGCGCCCATACAGGGTGTGAGAGTTTTTTCTATTATAGAAGAAGCTGGCGGCAGCTTTCGGTCTGATCTTATATTGATATATTGATATTTTGTCGAAAAAACAATTTTTATGTAGAATAAAGCATTTTTCACAAAGAAAAAAGGTTTTCTGTAAAAGAATTAACCCTCTTGCCAAAATACGACTGATGGTGTAGGATATAAGAGAAGCTACATTGTTCGTATTGTTAATTAAGTTTTAACCTTTAAGCTGTAATAGGGAGTTTTATATCGAAGCCGGAATGTCATGCCTCCATTGCAGAGGACGACAGGAACGCTTCTGCAAACACCCACTTTGAGGAGTGGTGGTTTAAAACTTTCTTACTTGCGTACGGCATACGTAGCGAAAGCCATTTCCCTTGCGGAGATGGCTTTTTATTTTGAATTGCCCTTGAGCAGCGTACTTTATCTGTATGATAAAATGAAAGAATCAAAGACAAAGTGAGGTTTTACAACTTATGCTGGATAAAGCCCAATCCCTTCTGGCGCATTATTTTGGTTACGACAGTCTACGCGCGGGCCAAAAGCAGGCGATACAATCAGTTGCAGAGGAGAGAAAAAACACGGTCTGCATTATGCCGACGGGGGGCGGAAAATCAATCTGCTATCAGATTCCCGCACTGCTGTTTGAAGGAACCACAATCGTTATTTCCCCTCTTATTTCCTTAATGAAAGATCAAGTCGACGCGCTTGAAGAAGCGGGTATCGCGGCAGCTTATATTAACAGCACCCAGACAAGCCGTGACATTCATGAGCGCCTGACCGGTTTGAAACAAGGGGCTTACCGGCTCTTTTACATTACACCGGAGCGTTTGACTTCTTCTGAATTCATTCACATCCTGCAGAATATTACGGTTCCTCTTGTCGCCATTGACGAAGCTCACTGTATATCGCAATGGGGACATGATTTCAGGCCGAGTTACCGGAATATCGAAATCCTTTTTAATGAATTAAAAGAACCGCCCGTCATCATCGCATTAACGGCGACGGCTACGCCTGAGGTTCATGATGACATCTGCAAGCAGCTTCATATTAAGAAAGAACAAACTGTATATACCGGTTTTGCCAGAGAGAATTTAACGTTTAAAGTAGTAAAGGGCGAAAACAAAGATCGGTTTATCGAGCGGTATCTGGAAAAAAATAAACACGAAGCCGGCATTATATATACAGCGACAAGAAAAGAAACCGACCGTTTATATGAGAAATTAAAGCGCAGCGGCATCAATGCCGGCCGTTATCACGGCGGATTGGCGGATGATGACAGAAAAGACCAGCAGGAGCGGTTTCTTAACGATCAGATACAAGTGATGGTAGCTACGTCCGCTTTCGGAATGGGAATCGATAAGAGCAACATCAGGTTCGTTTTGCACGCGCAGATTCCGAAAGATATGGAGAGCTATTACCAGGAAGCCGGACGGGCCGGGCGCGATGGTCTTAACAGCGAGTGTGTGCTCTTATTTTCGCCGCAGGATATTATGGTGCAGCGTTTTTTAATAGACCAATCGGCCGCCGGAGAAGAAAAACAAAAGCAGGATCTCAAAAAACTGAGACAGATGGTGGATTACTGTCATACGGAAGATTGCCTGCAGCGGTTTATTCTGAAGTATTTCGGCGAGAATGAGGCGGAAGCTTGCGAAGCATGCGGCAATTGCACTGATACAAGGACCGCCCATGACGTCACAAAAGAAGCGCAGATGGTATTATCATGCATCATCAGAATGAATGAGCGCTTCGGAAAAACGATGGTGGCGCAGGTGCTTAGCGGCTCAAAAAATAAAAAAGTGCTGGAAAACGGCTTCAGCAGCCTGTCCACTTACGGCATTATGAAGCATCAATCCGCAGCGGAAATCAGTGATTTTATCGAATTCCTTATTTCAGATGAATATATCAGAATGGCGGACGGCACATTTCCGACGCTTATGGTCACCCAAAAAGGCAGGGACGTTCTGCTTGGAAAAAGCGCAGTCGCGAGAAAAGAAGCCTTACAGGCCGCTGCCGTTACTGAAAATGATGAATTATTTGAGCTTCTCCGGCGTCTCCGCAAAGAGATTGCAGCTGAACAGGGTGTGCCTCCATTTGTCGTGTTCTCGGATCAGACGTTAAAAGAAATGTCGGCGAAACTTCCGAAAACGGATCAGGATCTTCTTTCCGTAAAAGGGGTCGGGGAACAAAAAAGATTGAAATACGGAGCGGTTTTTTTAGAAGAAATCCGAAATTATGTAAGAGAAACAGAGTGAAAAAAAGTTTTTTTAGAAATTTGCACATTGTGTTTTCCATTCGCGCCGGAAAAATCAGAAGCTTGAAAACCCTTGCTGTATCAAGGTTTCAGCAAGACTTACCAAGCGAGAGAAATGTTTCATGTAAAGGAACTGTAATCTAATTCAAATCGTTTTGTTATTGAACTGACATTTTCATATGTTACGATATCACCTGTTAGCCGCCAATAAAAAGCTAACAAGGGAGGATTTACTTATGAAGAAGACGATTATGTCCTTTGTGGCAGTTGCAGCAATTTCAACAACTGCATTTGGAGCTCACGCTTCTGCTAAAGAAATCACGGTGCAAAAGGGTGACACGCTCTGGGGGATCTCGCAAAAAAACGGAGTGAACCTAAAGGACTTAAAAGAATGGAATCAGTTATCTTCTGATTTAATCATTGAAGGAGAGAAACTGACTATTTCTTCAGTAGAAACAACCACATCTGGGCAGTACACAGTGAAGCAGGGCGACAGCCTCTGGAAAATTGCTCAGAAATTCGGAACATCAGTCGGCAATCTGAAAAGCTTGAATAACTTGCAATCAGATATAATTTACGCAGGCACAACGTTAAATGTGAAAGGTCAGGCTCAGGCTGCACAGCCGGCTCAAGAAGCAAGCCAGCCGCAAACTGAACAAAAACCAGCTGCTGAGACAGAACAGCCTAAACAAGAAGCTGTCAAAAACGAGCAGCCTAAACAAGAACCTGTTCAAGAACAACAACCTAAACAAGAAGCGAAGGCTGTCGAAGCAAAACAGCAGCCTGTTCAATCAAATACAAACCAACAAGAGCCTAAAAAGCAGCTGACAATGACTGCAACTGCTTACTCTGCTAACGACGGCGGCATTTCCGGTGTAACGGCAACCGGTGTTGACTTAAACAAAAACCCTGATGCAAAAGTCATCGCGGTAGACCCTAGTGTCATTCCGCTTGGCTCTAAGGTTTATGTTGAAGGTTACGGAGTGGCAACAGCAGCAGATACAGGCGGCGCAATTAAAGGAAATAAAATTGACGTATTTGTTGCAAAGAAAAGTGACGCTAACAACTGGGGCGTCAGAACAGTAAATGTTAAAGTATTAGACTAGTTTCATATAGAGATGAAGAACACAAGGCGAAATGCTTTGTGTTCTTTTTTTCTTCCCTTTTTTGACTGTATATAATCGTTATATGCGGAAAAAGAAAAAGCGTTTCTCTAATATTGTATAGAAGGAATGGATGTGAAAACGGAATCTGAAGGGGTGTATGAATCTGGTGGAGCCGGAATTTATATGTTTATGGAATGCCTTCACAGAATCACCGGTGTTTCAAGCATGTATCTGTACCGCTTTGGCCATTGTGATCGTTATCGGACTGTCTATGCCGGCTGTCAGGCTGTTTCAGGCGCTTGACAGAGGGAGAGGAAGGCCAGCCGTTATTGAAAAGGTGAGACGTACTGGTGTGATGAAGAATGGCAGGCACGAGCTTGTGCTTATTTTAAACGTAAAAAACCAAGACGGAACGCATGATAAACGTGAACTGACACATGCCGTATATAATGAAGAGATCAGCCGTTTTTATGAAGGAGCTTCCGTATGGGTGACGGCAGCGGCTGGCGGACGAATTATGATCGCTCCGCGCACGCCGCCATAAGGCGTCAAAATAAAAAGACGGGGGGTTTTCCCGTCTTTATGTATTAATGCCGATCGATCCATATCCTTACGCCTTCTGAGCCGGCTTCTATCCTGCATGTTCCTCCGATCGGGAATGTCATCAAAGGGGAGGTATGGCCGAAATCAGCATTTGCGATAACAGGCATGGATGACAGTTCTTCTTTTGTACGGATGACGGCACAGAGAGCCTCCTCAGACACATTTGAAGCATGCTGGAAACGTCCGATGACAATTCCCTTCACAGCTGAAAAAGCGGGAAGGTGGATGAGTGACTGCAAATCCCGGTCAAACATATGAATGTCCGACATATGATCATCTTCTATAAACAGAATCACTTGTTCCATCTCCGGAAAGTATTCGGTGCCCTGCAGAAGATTCAGCGTGCATAGATTTCCTCCGATCAGTGTTCCTTCCGCATATCCGGGTTGAATAACGAGCGGTCCCGGATTCCGATAAAAACGTCTGTCCTCCTGGTTCAAATACCATTTATCATCACTCCACTCGGATGAAGGCTTTACCTCATACGGGTTGTCAGAAGCACAGCAGGCCAAGAAAGAGTTAATCGTATAGTCCAGCCCTTTTTTCATGGCAAATGAAGAAAAATGGGGACCGGAATATGTAATAAGGCCGGTTTTTTGATATATGGCATGGCCGAGAGCCGTAATATCTGAATAGCCGCAAAGGATTTTCGGATGCCGCTTGATGTTTTCATAATCAAGATAGCGAAGCAGCTGATTTGATTGGAACCCGCCGAGTGTCGTCAAAATCGCTTTGATGTCAGGATCAGCGAAAGCTTCGTGCAGATCCTGTACACGCGATTCAATGGATGATGAATCAAATTCATTTATTTCTTTTGCATGCTCTGAAAAAGAGACACGAAAGCCGAGCTCCTCCAATTTTGACTTTGCGGCATTTATATTTTCATCTGACATAACGGACATGCTTGTGGCCGGAGACACAATACGAATGCCGTCGCCTTTTTTCAATTTTTCCGGATACAAAAAAAACCCTCCTTATATGGTTTAATCTATTACACCATATAAAAGAGGGTTTCTCTATTATTTTTTTACAAGTCGACCCATTTAATGCCGCCTGATTGCGTATCATTGTCAATCCAGACATCAAATTGATGCTTTTCATAAAAATGAACGAGTCTGTCGACATGATCCCAATCACGCTTAGCGATGTCGCCCGTCACTTTCGGGATATTCTGCTCTCTGGCGATATGTTTTAAAAATTTCATGCAGATCGAGCCGTAGCCGTGGTTCGGCGGGCCTTTAATGTCCCCGATATGAATGGCATTGTCATAATAAGAGGCGATCAGTGAAAAACAGCCTCTTCCCCGGTAGGCTGACTCACAATCAGTCAGCATAATCTTACATGTTTGGCCATCATCAATCGAGGAAACAATGATCCAATCGTCATTGTTCGATTGATCAATACCAAGCACTCGCGCGTCTTTTGATACATCTATCAGATTTTCCCGCATTCTGAAAATCTGAAATTCAAGTTTATGAAGCTCTTTTTCCAGCTCTTTCTGATCTCTTTCTTCTGCAGTAAACAAAATCATACTCCTTTCACAGCGTAAAAGTCTTAGTTAAACACAAGTATCCATTGTAGTAAATGATGTCTTGGTTTGTAAATGGGTTTTGCAAAAACTTTTTTAGAAAAGTCTGCCGTTTATATGTGGATTGACGTTTTTAAGGCGGTGCGGATAGGGAAAGGAACAGTGAGCAGCGGAAAAAGGAGGAATCTATAATGGCAATTGACTCACTCATCGGCAAATTGAAGTACGTAATGACGGAATCTCCTGATAAAATGCTTTCCTTATATGTAAATACGGATATGAGAAATCCGGATCAGCAGGGGGGAGAGTGGAAAATCGCCTTGAAAACCGGTTTTCGGAGATTAAAAGAGTATCTGTCTGCCAGTGATCCGGAAGAAGAAAAATCTCTCGTCCGCATCATGGAACGTGTCTATCAATATATCGATGAGCTTGGTAAAGAGATGCCGCGAAGTCTCGTATTTTTTGCATCGGGAGAAGGCGGTATTTGGGAGACGATTGAATTGCAGGTGCCTGTCGAGACACGATTTTATTGGGAAGAAACGGCTGTCCTTGATCAATTAGAACTTCTCCGTGAACAATTTCCGAGTACGGCTTTTATTCTCACCCAGCAGAATGAAGTGAAGATCATAGAAACTGTACTCGGAAAAATTGAAGGGGTGGAGCATTATCAATACGACGTCATCAATGAATCGTGGAAACCGCAGGATGTAAGCGAAAGCTCCGCCTCAATGGACGAAGACGCCGCCAAAGTCCACGTCGAAGAAAACCAAAACAGGCTGTATAAACGATTGGCTTCAAACCTTGATCAGAAGGCCGCTTCACACCAATGGGAGCGTCTCGTAATCGCAGGGGACAAAGAAACAGCCGATATTCTCGATCAGCATATGAATAAACCGATAGATCGGATCATTCCAAAAAATCTGTTGAATGAAAACGAACATAAGGTGATAGAAGAACTGTTGAAGGAAGCATAATATGACGAAAGGCCGGGTCTCAAACACCCGGTCTTTTTAGGGCTTAAGTTTGTCTAATTTCTGACGAAGCGGACGAAACCGTTGACATCAAAGCTGAATTCTCATACCATTTGGATAGTCAGTAAAATTGAGAGAGGTCATAAGATGAATCAGACAGAAAACAAACCTAAAAGTTATACCGGTATCGTGCTGACATTGACCGTTCTGATCAACGGGTTAATTGCGGTGCTGTTTTTTATGCCGAAATCAGGTCAGGTCAGCATTGCCAATATTCATATTCTGCCGATGTTAAATGCCATTTTTAACAGCTTTACTTTTATCTTTTTGCTGGCAGCGCTCTTTATGATTAAGCAAAAAAACATTCAAGCGCATAAACGTTTTATTTTAGCGGCGTTTACGACGACTTTGCTGTTTTTGATCTGCTATGTCGTGTACCACTCGATAGCTGAGAATACTTTATTCGGCGGCCACGGCATCATGCGCGGGATTTACTTCTTTATTTTAATTACGCATATTTGCCTTTCCTTCATCATCGTGCCGCTTGCGCTGTTTACGCTGATCAGAGGATTCAGTATGCAGGTGGAGCGCCACAAAAAAATCGCCAGATGGACGATGCCGCTCTGGCTGTATGTCAGTCTGACGGGTGTCATTGTATACTTAATGATATCGCCGTATTATTAAAAAAAGCCGTGCTCTGCGCGGCTTTTTTCTATTGATTGAAAAAGGCGCCTCATCAGGGCGCCTTTTACTCTTCAAGCGTTTCAAGTGTTGTTACATTTAAGGATTGTTCAACGGTTTTTGTTTTTGCTTTTACTTTTTCTGCGTACGTGTAATCACCATAGCAGTAGGGATAACGGAAATTGTCTTTGTTCCCTCCGCAAGTGTAAAGTTTCGGATTCTTTTTGACCTGCTGCTCGGAGTATTGTTTTGCCAGTTCCTCAGTATGCGATCCTCCATGTTCAGCCACAAAATCAATATAGCCGGCTCCCATGTTGTAGCTTTGTATAATCGTATCCAAGTCTACGCCTTTTTTCTTGCCTGTTTGGTACATGAGAGTGAATTGTTTGATTCCCTGTTTGATACTGGTTTGAGGGTTTTTAATCTCATTTCGCTTTAAACCCAGAGATTCTGAAGACTGCATGGGATCATTTCCTCTTCCTTTTGACTCCTGATATATCATGCCGAGTACAAGCGATGTATATTTGGTGAGTCCTTTTTCATCCAGCTCGTCTTCAACAAGCGGTTTGTAATCTGTCAGCCGTTCAAGGACGATCGGTTTGACATCAAACGGAAGACTTTTGAGCAATTCATTATTTGAAAATAACAGAATGAGGAAGAAGGAAACCATGACAAAAACACATATCATCATAAGACCCGCGGCAGCGAAACAGCCTTTTTTCTTTTTCTCCACTGTGTTTCACCCTCAATTTCAGGAGCATTATGACTTTTTCATTATGACACAGATGAATGCGCGAAACCAAGCGGAAACCCGTATTTGAAACATAAATTTAAAATAACGGTTCTTTTGTCAGGCGCAGGATGTATCTGTATCAATTGACATTTGGTATAATTGGGCTACTTGAGAAAAGAAGGGTGAGGTATATGACTGAATTTCACGAATCCGGAAACACGAATGACCCCGCTGTCGATTTAGATGAGGAAACTTTATTTTTGGTTGCCCAGACTTTTAAGGCGCTGTCTGATCCGACCAGAATCAGAATTCTCCATTTGCTGTCACAGGGTGAGCACGCGGTAAATGATATCGCAGAAAAGCTGAATTTGCTGCAGTCTACCGTTTCTCATCAGCTGCGTTTTCTTAAAAATCTGCGCCTCGTCAAATCACGCAGAGAAGGAACATCCATCTATTATTCTCCTGAGGATGAACATGTGTTAGATGTGCTTCAGCAAATGATTCACCATACGCGGCACGATTAAAAAACATCCCTGCTTTTTAGACAGGGATGTCAGCCGTACTGACTGTTATTGGTTTGGTCTCTGCTCGTTTTTAAAACATAAAAAGAGAAGCCGCTGTAATACACTGCGATGAAATAAAAGATACTGATGGTCAGCGGATCGGCCCCGACCGTTTGGCTGTATGCCTCCGGATGGGTAAAGTCCGCTGTGACCCGGTAAATTTCAATAACGCGATAAACAAATCTCGATAGGAATAACGTTAATAGAATAAGTTCAATCCATAGGTGAGTGCGAAAATACATTTTTCCGCGGCGTTCTTCAAAAGAAATGTTCCGTTTAGCAAACAGGACCAGAAGCCAGCCGCAAAAAGTGCCGAATATAAGATGGCCGTATAAAGCCGGGTGTGTGATGCTGAAAAACGCCAGAGCTGCGGCCAGCAATGAAAACAAAATCATTCTGGTATAAAGCCAGCGGGGTTTCAAAGGCTGAAAGCCGACAGACCGTTTCACCTTTTTATACAGGAAAAAGGCAATCATTAAGACAGGGCAGATGCTTTGAAGTGTGATATGCATGGTGTGGAACTCCCCCTCCGTTGAGTAGTGTATGCTTATCCGGCTGGTTTTAGTAGTGTGATTTATTCGCAGGCTGAAAGCATCTTTTATCACAGTATGCGCGTTTCTTTTTTTTGCATAAGAGAAGCGCCCGCGCCTTTTTCAGGATTTAAACAGAAAACTCTTGATAAACTAACAGCATTAGTTATAATAAAACTAATGATATTAGTTTTAGGGGGATGTTGATGAGAATCTTACAATACGGAACCGTTTGGCAGCTGACTTTTTTTCCAGCGCTTTTTCCGGTGAATTGTTATTTGGTTGAAGAAGAAGAAGGAGTAACCCTGATTGACGCCGGACTGCCTAACAGTCATAAAGGAATCAAGCAAGCATTGCGGCAGCTTGGGAAGCCGCTGAATGACATATTACTCACCCACGCGCACGGGGATCACATCGGTTCGCTTGACTCATTAGCTGCGGAATTTCCGGATGCTTCCGTCTGTATTTCTGAGCGGGATTCTTTCTTGCTGAAAGGTGACACTTCATTATTTGAGCATGAAGCACAAACGCCGATAAAGGGGGGAGTGCCGAAAAATGTTCAGACCGAACCTGATCGCCTGCTGAAAGGCGGCGAGCGGATCGGATCTTTACTTGTCATTCCCGCTCCCGGTCATACGCCGGGAAGCCTCGCTTTTAAAGATATGAGAAATGATATGCTGATCGTCGGAGATGCCTTTCAAGTACGGGGCGGCCTTGCTGTTTCTGGGAAGCTGAAATGGAAATTTCCGTTTCCGGCTTTTGCTACGTGGAATAAAGAAGAAGCTGTAAAAACAGCAAGAACGCTTATCGCTCATCAACCAAGCAGTCTGGCCGCCGGACATGGAAATGTTCTCTGCAATCCCGTTGAAATGATGGCTGAGGCTGCTGAGGAAGCCGAACGAAGCCTGCCGGGAGGCCGATCATAATGTCACCGAGAGTCGGAATGAGCCTTGACATGATATTGAGAGCCGCAGCAGGCATCGCTGACGAAAAAGGGCTGAACGAAGTGACGCTTGCGGCTGTTGCAAAGTCCTTAAACGTAAAATCGCCTTCCCTTTACAATTTTGCCAATGGCCTTCAAGGAATTAAAACAGAGCTGGCTGTCTCCGGTTTAACTATGTTATATGAAAAAATGGCGGCCTCTGCAGAACGACTGACGGGCGAAACGGCTTTGCTTGCTCTTGCCGATGCCTATATCAATTTCGCCGAAGCCAATCCCGGATTATATGACGCAACATTTCAAAAGATAAAAGACGGGCGGATTGAGAATCTGTCAAGCCTGCTTGTAGAGCTTGTTGTCAGGCAGCTGACAGCGAACGGTTATGCACAGTCTGACACTGCGATTCATGCTGCGAGAGGACTGAGGAGCCTTCTTCACGGATTTGCCGTGTTGAGAAAACAGAGTGCATTTGAATTAACCGAATCAATTAAGGAAAGCCGGAAGTTTGCAGTTGTTGCTTTCCTAAGAGGTTTGCAGTCGAGTGAACAATAATATTATTATGTAAACTAAATAAAAAGACGCATCATATAAAAAGGAGGGACAAATGGATTCATTACAACATATCATTTGTGAGCGGCGCACCTATTCACATATTTTTGATTCTCATGCACACACATACTGCCAAATGCTCTTTCCGCTCGAAGGACAGCTGGACCTGGAGACAGAAAGACGTGAAATCAGATTAAAACCTGATCAAATGCTGTATATTCCGCCCGGGCATGAACATCGGTTCCGTTCTTTGGAGCGAAATGAATGTCTCGTTCTCGACATACCGGCATATTTTTTCAAAGGTTCCTTTGACCCCGGCGTTCTGAATAAGCTTGATCCTTTTTGGACATCGATTCGGTTTCTGCTGACAGAAGAGACAAAGCAGCAGTCGGCTCATTCATTGAGTCTGCTTGCAGAATATATTGCTGAAAAGATACAAGAAAAACGTACGAATCATTCAATTGCGTATATCCGCCGAAATCTCTCAAAGACTTTTACAATTAAAGAGCTTGCCGCAATGGAACATTACCACCCGGCGTATTATTCCGACTGGTTTAAAAAGCAGACGGGAAAAAGCCCGCAAGCTTATATTGCTGAGCTCCGTATGAAGAAAGCGGAACAAATGCTTATTGAAACAAAATGCCGGCTGACAGACATCAGTCAGGAGGTCGGCTTTCAAAATTTGTCGTCCTTTACCAGATGGTTTGTCAGACATAAGGGAATAACGCCCCGCGTCTTCCGAAACACCTTTCAATCTGATAAATAATCCTGAAAATCGGTTAAATAAACTGCTTCTTTTTTTGGTATCATGATTGTAAAAAAGGAGTTTTTGATATGGCAGTCATCGAAGATTTTATCAAGCTTGATCTTAGAATAGGAACGGTCATAAAAGCGGAAGTATTCCCGGAAGCAAAGGTGCCGGCCATTAAGATGACAATAGATTTCGGCGAAGAGATCGGCATGAAACAATCAAGCGCCCAGATTACAAAACGGTACAAACCGGGTGATCTGACGGGCAGACAGGTTACCGCTATTGTCAACTTTCCGCCGCGGCGGATCGCCGGATTTAAGTCAGAAGTTCTCGTTCTCGGCGGCATCCCGGAAAAAGGAGATGTTGTCCTGCTTACGCCAGAGCAGACAGTACCGAACGGAACGAAAATCGGATAATAAAAAAAGACGTTTGCAGAAGCAAACGTCTTTTGCGTATTGAGGCGATACACCACACGCCACATTCGTGTGTGCCGCAAGGGCATGTGCATCGGCTTACACAATTCAGCTCATCGCTATATTAATATAGCATAGCGGGTGTGGAAATGCAAGAGATTTTTTAACATATGTTATATCTGGCTTTGTTTTGCCGATCCCAGATTCCTTCGTGTAAGGTTTTGTTTGAAATTTTATGATCTTGAATAAAGCAGTTCGACAAATGCAAGAGATTCATCTAATCTTATATCCTATGGTAAAATTTAGACAGAAAGAAGCGGAAAGGAGACGTAAATGAAAGTATTTGAAGCAGCCTCGTTCATTTCAGCCGCAGAAAAGCGGGCTAAACAATACGATCAGATTAGAGAACAATTTATCAATCTCAGGAAAGCGTTTCAGGGAATGGCTGACTTGGATGACAGTGAGTTTTCAGGTAAAGGTGCTGATAACATCAAAGCATTCTTTCAAGACCATGCAGGTGTTACTGACAGCTGGCTTGATTTGATCGATATGAAGATTGCGTTTCTTAACAGTATTTCAGGAAAAGTAGCTGATGCCGGATTGGCCGATTCGTTTGTGGAAGAGTCATTTTTAGAACACGAGCTGATTCATGCGAAGAATAAATCAAAAGCTATCATGCAGGAGCAACGAAATGAAATGAGGGATATTCTTAACGAGATAAGCGATATTGTCCATCTTGATGTTTTCTCTACAGAAGATGTCGATCAAAAGCTGGAATCAGCAGATAAAAAAAGGAACGATACCATACATAAACTCGGAAAGCTTGATCACGATCTAACGAAAGAATACGCGGAAACCGAGGCAAATGAACATTTCATTCAGGCAGATTTTCAGCAGCTCCAAAATGCTACAGGTAAAGGGAAAAATGCAACACCACTTCACTATAACACCAAGGCGTACAGAGAAAGTGACATACATAAGAAAAAAGGCGAGATTGCAAGACACTCAGACACATATTTAACGTTTAAGAAGGAAGAAGCGAAAGAGCGGGAAATCAAGGATCTGAAGAAAAAGCTCGCTGATGGAGTAACTGATCCGGATGAATATTTGGAAATTGCGAAGAAGATCGGCTATGAAAACCTTGAACCTGCCCAGCAGCAGTATGTGATTCAGCTTGAACAAGCAAAACAGATGGAAGAAGCCGGAGAAGTGACTTGGGATATATTAAAAGGAGCCGGTGTCGGCCTTTATGATGTCGGGAAAGACACGGTAACCGGTCTATGGGACTTCATAACCGATCCGGGGGAAACGCTGTCAGCACTGGGGAATGCAGTACTTCATCCTGTTAAAACATATGATGCTGTTAAAGCGGCAATTGAAGAGTCGTATCAAAAGGATATGGTGAACGGAGATGCTTACTCCAGATCAAGATGGGTGACATATGCAATTGGTTCAGCAGCTGTGGCTGTTGTCGGAACGAAAGGGGCAGGAGCCGTTAACAAAGCTGATGCGGCGGGGAAGGTCATAAATAAGGCAGGACAGGCAGGGAAGAAAATTAAAGACGTTAAACTTCCAGATCTGCTTCCTTATAACTCTAAGTATGATCTTGCTCTGGCTGATAACGTACCATACAATGTGGTTGACAGCCAAAACCTTAAAAATGAACTTTTGACCAATGCAAAGAAAATCCCGGATGGAACGAGAAAGCCGTTTACTGGTCAAGAAATAAACCTTCCTTGGTTAAATAAAGAAAAGTATGGTGCTGTTGAAATAGATGGCAAAGTAAAAGTTAAAGGACAAATTAGAGATGTAAGCCGTAGAGTCTATACCTTAAAGGACATTGATATTAATCAAAAAACTCCAAAAGGAAAAACCAACCTGGAATTAATGAAAGATGGTAAGTCTCCTTATGCTATAGACGGAACACAGATTAACTTACATCACCTCATACAAGAAGAAAGTGGACCGTTGCTTGAGATACCTAATAGTTTACATACAAAGTATAGCGACGTAATACATGGCCTTAAAGGTAATGGAGAAAGCTTCAGGAATGATGTTTACCTGGAGAAACAGTACAATAACTTTAAGACAAGGTATTGGAAGTGGAGAGCAAAACAATATGAGAAAGAATAAGGGGTTATAAACCATGGATTTTTATTTGAAAGTAAGAGAATTCATAGCTGATAATGCAAAAGAAAAAGATTTTACGGGTGGGATTGGAGAAGATAAAATTTTAAAAATTGAGCAAGATCTTCAAGTCACGCTGCCAGATAGCTACAAATGGTTTCTTAGAAACTATGGTTCTGGCGGGGTTTATGGAATCGATTTATTAGGCCATGATTTTGGCGGTGCTTCAGTTGTAGAAACAACCAGGGAATATCATGAATATAGGGGATTGCCAAGTGGCTTAGTAGTCATAGAACATGTTGATTTTTTTGGGTATTGTTTAGATACCAATAAAATCAACAGTGAAGGAGAATGTCCAGTTGTTATTTGGAGTGAATTCGGTGGCTATAAAGAACTTAATTCTGCCCATTTTATAAAGTTCTTTTATGAAAGACTTCATGAGATGAAAGAAAACTGGGAAGAAGATGAAGACTGGGACGATTAATAAAAGAAAGCTCTCTTTTAGAGAGCTTTTTTCAGATTTTCAATTTTTCAATTTTTAACAGGCTTTATAATGAGCAAACAGGCATTACTCAAAATACTCGCCGCGCCTATCCAAAGCAGCCATTGTGCTGCGGTCAGCCATGAGGCAGTTAGGATAAAGAGTCCGATGGCAATTGATATATAATTGCCGGCTCGGTCCAGTTTACGTTTGCAATGAATTTTATATTTAGCATGAGAAATAAATTGATCAATTTTATCTTTCAGCTCATAGCATTTTTCCTTCATCTTATCCTCTGTTTCTTTTACTTTTCGATAAAGCATATTATTCATCGTCTGCACCCCCATATCGCCGTTTTGAAAATTCAGCCATGATTTTTTCTTCATAGTCATCTGAGATGAATTGTGCCTGATCTTCAACTTTTAAATGTGCTTTTTCTTCAAAACCATCCTGTTCTTCACCATCAAAACGATAAAGTTTTTGCAATAGCCTCCAGAATGTTTCAATTTCATCAGTTGTGAAGTCTTGAAACATATCCGCTAAAAAATAGGTGGATTTTTCTGAACAGGAAATTAACGCTTTTTTTCCTTCAGCGGTAATCTCAATATTGATTGCACGTTTATCCAGTTTGCTTGGCACAGTGTGAACATATCCTTTTTTCGCGAGGCTTGAAATTAATTTGTTAGCGGTTTGTTTTGTTGTGCCCAGCTTTTTAGCGATATTCATAAGCGTGGTATCTTCCGTCGGTAAATGGGCAATAGCAATAAGAGTCATGTGCTGTCGGGAAGTCAACAGTTCTAAGTATTCGTCCCCCCGAGCCTGCACTTTATTGACAACCGAAAATAATGATGCGTAACTTTGTTGCATAACATGCAGTTCCTTCATTAGTAAATTAATATCCATAAGGTATCTCCTATCTGAATTGTCACCATGTTGACAATTACAATATACATCGAAATAGAAAATAAGTCAACATGGTGACTAATAGTAGCGGGTGCGGCTGTTTTCAAAAATGTCACAGGCAGTCGGAGTGTTTACAAAAGGGGAAATAAGTATAATAAATGCGAAAAGGGCATTAATCCAAAGTGAGAAGGTGTTTGACATGCAAAAAGTGAACTGGTCAGAACAGTATGAATGGTTCAATAAACAGGATGAAAAAGACGGGCGTTTAATGGTGCTCCTTCGTCATGAGCTTACATATGAGGAAGTCATACGGTTATATAAGAAAGGGTTTTATTTGAAATCTAAAGAAGGGGATGTTTCGTTAAGTAAGAACGATATCTGTCGTATGTTTGGGGTTGAAGAGAGGCAGGGCGGCATATCTTAATGAACGGGAAGAGAAAAACTCTTCCCGCTTTTCATGGCAGCTGTTATTCTTTTTCCAGCATAGAAGTCAGCCATTCTCTTAATGTATTCTTCTGCACATACCGCTTTCCGTTTCTCGTGATATGCGGAATGTCAGAGGTGTCGGGCACGATTTGTTTTGCTTCTTCCTTCGTAACTCCTAAATAATAACCAATATAGAAGTGCAGATCTTTTTCTTTAATGAGAATGTGGTCAGTGTGTTCATGAGGATCAGGTGATTTAAAGTTTTTCAATCCGTCTCCGATGAAATATCCGGCTAAAGCGATTCCGATGCCGGTAATGATATCCATACAGCAAACCTCCAATAAACGTTATCACTTTTTATACGGTGAAGCCGGCCGAAAGGATTCAGCCTTCATCAAAACCGCCCGGCGTTTATTGCGGACGGTTTTGATTGCTGAGCTTTTCCACCTGCACCTTTCCGGAGAAGAAAACAGCGCCTCCGCCCATATCCGCCAGCCGATCGGGCGTGAGCGAGTTGACAAGCTGTTTTTTATCATCCATATCGGCCCAAAGACCTTGGCTGACTGCAACGCCGGGAAGCACCTGTTCGCCGACCGAAGCTGTTAATTCACACTCGCCGCGGTGATTCCAAACTCTAACGGTTTCCCCGTCTTCTATGTTCCGGCGTACAGCATCTTCTGTATGAATAAAAAGCTTTGGCGCTTTTTCTAATTTTACGTGTTTTTCATTATTCGAAAATGTTGAATTTAAAAAATTATGATTCGGTCCCGGGACAAATAAAAGCGGAAAATCGTCATCGCTCTCAAGAGGGATGTGTGTCGGCAGCGCCGGATAACCGTCCTGTTTCATCTTTTCCGAATATAATTCAATTCTTCCGCTCGGTGTCTTGAGCTTTCCCGGAAAAAGCGGTTTTTTCCGTTTGGCTTTCATGAAGGAACGGCGTGAGAGCGCTTCGTAATCAATATCCTCGATATACGGATTGTCGGGAAAGTCCAGCGCCTGTCTGATCAATTCTTCATCGGAATCCTGAAGCTCCTGCTCGGTAAATCCCATTGCTCCGGCAAGCAAACGGAACACTTCCGTATTCGATTTGCTGTCCCCGTAGGGTTCGATCACCGGTTTTTGCAGCTGAATAAAATGATGCCAGTAAGACGTGTAAAAATCTGTGTTTTCAAATGCGGATGAAGCAGGGAGCACGATATCCGCATATTTGGCGGTTTCCGTTAAAAATAGATCGTGAACGACTGTAAATAAATCCTCCCGCAGCAGGCCTTTTCTGACTTTATTCGCTTCCGGCGCAACCACTGCGGGATTCGTACCGTAAATAAACAGGGAGCGTACGGGCGGTTTTGTTTCTAAAAGAACGCTTCCGAGCCTGTTCATATTAAATGATCGCGGCTTCCTGCCGTAAAGCAGATCAGGCCGCTGGAGCGCTTGTCTGTTATAGTTTAATACCGCGCTGTTGTGCTTGATTGCGCCTCCTCCGGTGTTGAGCCACTGTCCTGTAACAGCCGGAAGGCAGGCGACGGTGCGGACGATCATTCCGCCGTTGTCATGGTGCTGAATGCCGTTTCCGATCCTGATAAGGGAAGGGGAGGTTTCCCCGTACATTCTCGCAAGACGTCTGATATCGTCGGCTTTAACGCCTGTAATAGCAGAAACCGTTTCCGGATCATAGTGTTTAACATGCGCTTTTAATTCGTCACTGCCTTCGGTGTATTCTGTGAGAAATGCTTCATCGTGAAGGTTTTCGTCGAATAAGACATGCATGATACCGAGGGCGAGTGCGGCATCTGTGCCGGGGCGAATGGGAATAAACCAATCGGCAAGCCGGCCGGTTTGGTTCTTATGTACATCGATAACGACAATTTTAGCCCCTTTTTTCCGGGCTTTTTGGGCAATCATGACTTGATGCATATTCGTGCTGACGGCATTGATTCCCCAAAAAATAAAGAGCTTTGCATGTATGGTCTCCTCCGGATCAGTACCCGCTCCTTCACCCATTGTATAGTTATAGCCTTCAGATCCGGCTTTGCTGCAGATCGTCCGTTCGAGATGACTCGCTCCGAGACGATGGAAAAAACGGCGGTCCATTCCCTCTGCCGCCAGTTTTCCCATATTGCCGTAAAAGCTGTACGGAAGAATGCTTTCTGCTCCTTCTTCGGCAATAAGCTCTTTCCAGCGCGCACTGATCGTATTGATCGCTTCCTCCCAGGAAATAGGCGCAAACGCGGCTTCACCTTTTTTACCGATCCGTTTTAACGGAACGGTTACGCGCTTCTCATCATAAATACGCTCAGCCATGTGTCTGACTTTGTTGCAAATATTCCCTGATGTGACCGGGTGATCGGGGTCTCCCTGAATATTAACGATTTTTCCGTCTTTTTTTGTCACAAGCAAGCCGCATTGGTCGGGACAGTCTAGTGAGCATACCGACTTAAAGACCCCGTTCGGCTGTGTTGCAGCAGAATTCATAGCCCATTTCTCCTCTTTGTTTATATTGTAAGCATTATAACATTTCAAAATCGAACGTCAATTCAGAAAAAAAGTGTTGACATCACGGAAAGACTTTTCTATGATGAGTTTATTCTTTTAAACAGCCTGACAATTTCATCATTTTATTTTCTATCCAGAGAGGTGGAGGGACTGGCCCTATGAAACCTCGGCAACATTTATTGTGCCAATTCCAGCAAGCGTATGCTTGAAAGATAGGAAAGAATGATCTATACATATTTGTGCGCTTCAAGCGCATAAAGACGGTATATGAATCTCTTTCCTTCTTTGGGGAAAGAGATTTTTTTATGAAAAAATTTATGTGAAAAGGATGTTTTGCACCATGACGGTTTTAATTACCGCACCATATCACGACGAGGGGCTGAAGGAGCTGACTGAGCTGTTCGGCCGGACTGTGCACCGGCCGTGGAAGAAGCACGGCCGGGCCTATCGGGAAGATGAATTGATCCGAATGATTCAAGAGACAAACGCGTCGGGGCTTATTACTGAACTTGATGAGGTGTCTGAGCGTGTTATTGACATATTGCCCGATACCGCTTTTATCGGTGTCTGCAGAGGAATGCCGTCTAATGTGAATATTGCGGCGGCGACTAAAAGAAAAATCCCCGTTTTCTTTACACCGGCCCGCAATGCCCAGGCCGTTGCTGAAATGTTTATCGGAAATGTGATTTCATTTTTGCGTCATACGTATTCTTCCCATCAGTGGCTGAAGGACGGGAAGTGGAATGGTGATTATTTGCAGGCTTACGTCAAATTCAGAGGAAATGAGCTGACAGGGAAAACAGTCGGCCTTATCGGTTTCGGAGCTGTCGGACAGAGAATCGCCCGGCTATTGGCCGCTTTTGACTGCAAGGTGCTTTACTATGACCCATTTGTCCGTCATGAAAACCGGGAGTATGAAAAAACGACGATTGAACGGGTATTTTCTGAAAGTGATATTGTTTCCGTTCACTTGCCGCGCACAGAAGAAACCATCGGCCTTATCGGCGCCCGGCACTTTCAATTGATGAAACAGGAAGCTGTTTTTGTCAATACGTCAAGAGCGGCGGTTACAGACAGGGAAGAGCTGCTGCGGGTGCTGAAAGAACGGCGGATTAAGGGAGCGATCCTTGACGTGTTTTATCACGAACCGCCTGAATCTTCTGATTATGAATTGATCTCTTTGCCGAATGTGTTAGCGACTCCCCATTTAGCGGGCGCAACGTTTGAAGTGGAGGATCATCATGTGAAGATTTTAAATGGAGCGCTTTTCAAATGGAAACAAGATCAAACCTGTTCAATACGTGAACTTTATAACAAAAGAGAACTTGAAACGGAAGGAGGAGGCTGTAATGGCTGAACAAAAAGGCTACCTTGTATTTGACATCGGGACGGGGAATGCGCGAGTCGCGGTCGTGACTGCCGGCGGCGAAGTGACCGCGCTTGAAAGGGAAGACATTGAATATGTGACGGATCCGCTTTATCCGGACGGACGATATTTCTCACCGGAAGGGCTATGGACGCAAATCAGCGCTATGGCAAGGAAGGTTATTGCCAAAAGCCCTCATATTACATTAATCGGAATCACCTCAACAAGCCAGAGGCAGGGAATTGTTCTGATCAATAAAGATAAAAAGGCATTTCTCGGTCTGCCCAACATTGATAACAGAGGCCGTGAATGGGAAGACGGGATTGAGGCAAAAGAAGAAGTGCATCAGCAAACCGGACGTCTTCCGAGCGCTTTATTTTCCGCCATGAAACTTGTCGGATTAAAAGCTAGACAGCCGTCTTTATGGAAAGAAGTGAAGTACATCACAAGCATCAGTGACTGGGTGACATTTGAGCTGAGCGGCATTTTGAGCTATGAACCGTCACAGGCTGCTGAAACACTGCTGTTTGACGTAAGGAAAAAGGCGTGGTCAGAGAAATTATGCAACATCTTCGGTGTGCCTTCTGCCATTCTTCCTTCACTCGTCCGATCTGGGACGGTTGTCGGAATGTTAACGTTTAAGAAAGCGGCGGTTCTCGGTCTATCTGAAAGAGTGCCTGTGATTGCAGGCGGGGGAGACACACAGCTTGCCATCAAAAGTGCAGATGCAAAGCCGGGAGATATCGTCATCGTATCCGGGACGACGACGCCGATTACAAAGATAACAGCGGAGACCGGAACCGAAAGTATAAAGAATGCATGGCTGAATTGCCATACAGAAGAAGGTCAATGGCTTCTTGAAACGAATCCGGGTGTAACAGGACTCAATTATCAAAAATTAAAATCCATTTTTTATCCGAATGAATCCTACGGCGTCATGGAACGGGAAATCGCAAGTCTGCCGAAACACGATCATGCTTGTATTTCTGCGTTAGGCTCCTATTTATCGCCTGAGAAAAACGCACTGGCAAAAGGCGGATTTATTTTTGACGCTCCGCTGTCCCAAAACTTAAGCAGAGCCCATTTTGTCAAAGCCGCACTGCTGGAAATCGCTTTTTCAATCAAATGGAACTATGAGGCGTTAACAGAGGTGGCTTCCTTTTCACAAGATTATGTGAAGGTGTGCGGCGGCGGTTTCCAAAGTGATGCTTTGACGCAGTTTCTTGCTAACCTTCTGCAAAAGAAAATCTATAAGAGAGAGGGGTTCAGCCAGGCATCCGCAATGGGAGCGGCGATGATTTGCAACGAAGCTCTCGGTGTGAAAGCAGAGCTTTCGAGCCGCACAAAGGTAATTGAGCCGGAAGCGGATCAGACGGATCTCTTCCTATATGAAGAATGGAAACATACGCAAGAATTATTTACTCATTTTCAGCCGGCGGTGAAAGCCTGACTTGGGGATGAGATGACAACATGAAAGATTGCTGAGGAGGAACAAAAATGCTTAATAAAATAGGAATTCCGAAACAGCTCGCCTGGGGATTTTTGGGAGTTGTGCTGTTTATGATGGGGGACGGCCTTGAACAAGGCTGGCTCAGCCCGTTTTTAGTTGAAAACGGCTTGACGGTACAGCAATCAGCATCCCTGTTTACGGTTTACGGTATTTCTCTCGCTGTGGCGTCTTGGTTTTCAGGGGTCTGCCTCGAAGCCTTCGGCGCAAAGCGGACGATGTTTATGGGGCTGTTGTTTTACGTGATCGGAACAGCCGCGTTTATCGCATACGGATTTGAAAATCTTAATTTGCCGGTGATGTATGTCACGTATTTTATTAAAGGGCTGGGTTATCCGCTGTTTGCCTATTCATTTTTGACATGGGTGATTTACCGGTCGCCGAAAAACAGGCTCAGTACGGCGGTCGGCTGGTTCTGGATTGCATATTGCTGCGGGATGTTTGTATTCGGTGCTTGGTATTCAAGCTGGGCCATCAAATCCTTCGGCTATTTGAATACACTGTGGAGTTCAATTTTCTGGGTCTGCCTCGGCGCGTTTTTTGCTTTGATTTTAAATAGGGACCGCTTTGAAAAGAAAAAGGCAGATAAGCGGGAAAAGGCGCAGGAATTAATGAAGGGAATCACCATCCTTGCTGTAAATCCGCGCGTGCTCTCTGGGGGGATCATTCGGATCATTAACAGCATCGGAACATACGGATTTCCGGTATTCCTCCCGATGCATATGGCGCAGCACGGCATTTCTACAAATGTATGGCTTCAAATTTGGGGAACGATCTTTCTCGGAAATATCGTCTTTAACTTAATCTTCGGCGCAGTCGGCGATGCCTTCGGCTGGAAAAAGACTGTCATGTGGTTCGGGGGAGTGGGCTGCGGCATTTTTACTCTTTTATTATATTATGCACCTGTTGTATCACATGGGAACTTGCTTTTCGTCAGCATTGTCGGTTTTATATGGGGAGGGCTCCTCGCCGGGTTCGTTCCGATCGGGGCTATCGTGCCGACAGCGGCCGGCAGCGATAAAGGTGCTGCCATGTCTGTGTTAAATCTGGCTGCGGGACTGTCGGCATTTGTCGGCCCCGCGCTTGCCTGGGCGTTCATCGGACTTGTCGGCGCACAAGGCGTTGTATGGATTTTCGCAGCGCTCTATTTCGTAAGTGCAATCTTGACAAATCAAATCAAAATACCTGAAGAGAAAACGGCAAAACACAATAAAGCATTGCCTGAATACGCTTCTTAACAGCAGCGCCCCGAAAATTCGGGGCGTTTTTTACAGCTGCTGAAGAAACCCGGCAAAGCGCTGAATTTGTTCACGTAACGATTGTTTGTTTTCGTGAAATTGTTTGAAACGATGTCCGTTTGCTCCGGACGGATGCGGGAAGCCTTCCAGAATGACCGCATGCCTCATTCTGCCGTTCTTCTTCAGCATGCGGCAGGCTGATTCTGCTGCTTTACCGAGAGGGATAAGCAGAATGTCCTTTTCCATCATTTCTATTTCATCCGGAAAACATCTCAGCGCGTAACGGCTGAGAAGAGCTGATCTGCTGATTGCCGGCCGATGTCCCGTATAGTTTTTCTGTTTATAAAAAACAGGGTGTTTGATAACGGACGTTGTATGAAGAAGCTCCCGTTTTGAATCAAATAACCGGGATGAATCCTCAACGTGAAGCGCGGCCGGCAGACCGCATTCATTAAGCATTTCGATGATGTTCTGTCTCATTGAACCGGAAAGTCCGGCCGCTTTTTTTGTTTCATACGCTATTGTTTCAAGAGTTTCGCCTTCTTTTAAAAGCTGTGCCGCTTTTTTGTAAGCCAGCTGCATTTGAAAAAAACCGGGTGTGATTCCGGAAATGGCAACGACTGCATGAGGGTTAATATATTCATTATGAGGCGAATAATACAAATCCAGATCTCCGTCCTTGGCTAAATGGAAAGCCGGAGTCAGCAAATCCGATTTTGTAAACCCTCCCGAAGAAGATGGTGATTTAAGCTGCTGCAAAAAATGCGCAAGCCGCTCACGATCGCAAATCATGTTATGCCTCCTTGAATCCGCCGGTTTCTCTTAGTGTCATCAAAAACGTCGGATGACATGCAGGCTCATACATCACTTTTACCGGCGTTCCAGAGCATTTTTAAGACGTGAGGCGTTCCTTTAACTTCAGCCGCCGTCGTTTGCACGGCTGTTTTTTTAGTGAGAAAATCTTCCTTCAGCTCTTTCTGCTTTTGCGATAACAGATCGGTTTCTGTTTTGATTTCATCAACGGCCGTCTGCATGGACGCTGTCGCGGCGTTAATTTTCTTTATATCAGGCGCTGTGTTTCTTTTAAAACGCACGGCGGATACGGCTGCATAAATTAAAGCGGCAGCCGCAACGGCAGCACTGATATACAAAATGATGATCATCTGCTTTTCACTCCTTTTTTTCAGTTGATACCCTTTACGGATCGTGTTGAATCATTTTATTTGCTAATTGTTTTTTTTCTGCTTATAATGTGAAATCGTACATAAGGACATTCAGAAAGGGTGAAAGACGTGGAAAGCTTACAAAACAAAACGGCTCTTATCACGGGTGCGGGCAGAGGAATCGGCCGCGCCGCCGCTATCGCTTTAGCCAAAGAAGGAGTCAATATCGGTTTAATCGGCCGCACAGAAGCAAATGTCGAAAAGGTTGCGGAAGAAGTGAAAGCCCTTGGTGTAAAGGCATCATTCGCTGCTGCCGATGTAAAAAACCAAAAAGAGGTTGAGCAAGCCGTCTCCTCTATTAAAGAAGAACTCGGTGAGATTGACATCTTGATTAACAATGCCGGAATCAGCAAATTCGGCGGATTTTTGGATCTTACGCCTGAAGAGTGGGAAGACATCATTCAAGTTAATGTAATGGGTGTATACCACGTGACACGCGCCGTTCTTCCTGAAATGATTGAGAGAAAATCAGGAGATATCATTAATATTTCTTCTACGGCGGGCCAAAGAGGCGCCGCGGCGACAAGTGCGTACAGCGCTTCTAAATTTGCCGTTCTCGGTCTGACCGAATCTCTCATGCAGGAAGTCAGAAAACACAATATCCGTGTCAGCGCAATGACTCCGAGCACGGTTGCCAGCGACATGTCTATTGAATTAAATCTGACAGACGGCAATCCGGAAAAAGTCATGCAGCCTGAGGATCTTGCAGAATATATGGTTGCTCAATTGAAATTACATCCGCGCATTTTCATCAAAACTGCCGGTTTGTGGTCAACTAATCCTTAAACAAAAGGGGACCTGTCTTCGTGACGGGTCTTTTTTTGTTTCCGCAACCCGAATAAATAGGCATAAAGATCCGTTTTTGCAGAAAAAAGAGTGAAAAAGAAACCGATATCAGTTATAATTAAACTAAATAAACTATGTACCAAATGTTCATTAAGATTATTTTTCCCCGCTCTCCAAAAAACAAATCAATACAAATCAAACTGTCCGAACGATAAAAAGGAAAAACGGGATATAAAGAGAATATTTAGTACATGGAATAATTTGTTAGAAGGAAGGGTGTGCACATATTGAAAGAAGAAAAAAGAAGTTCAACCGGTTTTTTAGTGAAACAAAGAGCTTTTTTAAAGCTTTACATGATTACAATGACAGAGCAGGAACGGCTTTACGGACTGAAGCTTCTCGAGGTGCTGCGTTCGGAATTTAAACCCATCGGTTTTAAGCCGAATCATACCGAGGTGTACCGTTCACTTCACGAACTTTTGGATGACGGGATTTTAAAGCAAGTGAAAGTGAAAAAAGAGGGAGCCAAACTCCAGGAAGTCGTTCTCTATCAATTTAAAGACTATGAAGCTGCGAAGCTTTACAAAAAACAGCTGAAGACAGAGCTTGACCGCTGCAAAAAGCTGATAGAAAAAGCCATTTCAGATAATTTTTAAATCCGGCCGGAACGCACCCGGCCTCCCGGGCTCAAAAGATTTGTAAGGTTTGTTTTGTGATTCATTATACATAATAACAGGCTCGGAACAATACACATCAATAAAACCTTCAAACTTGACATCGACTCCTGAAGTGGTAACATAAAAAACGTGTGAAAAATACGAACAAAATACGAACAAGGGAGATGTTACCGATCTTAGATCAAAAGAAAATTGCTTTTATCGGAGCAGGATCAATGGCTGAAGGAATGATATCAGGCATGGTCCGCGCAAAAAAAATTCCCAACCAAAACATCTGCGTGACAAACCGCCGCAATACAGAGCGACTCGCTGAATTGGAACATCAATACGGAATTCAAGGCATTGCTTTTGACAGCATGAAAACCGAAGACATTGATGTCTTTATTTTAGCCATGAAACCGAAGGATGCTGAAATCGCTCTTGCTACGCTGAAACGGCGTATTCAACCTCATCAAATCATCCTGTCTGTTCTGGCAGGCATAACAACCTCATTTATACAACAATCATTACATGACCGTCAGCCAGTTGTAAGAGTGATGCCGAACACATCCAGCATGATCGGCGAATCGGCAACAGCTGCGGCTTTCGGAGACCATGTCTCTTACGGTTCAGCAAAAACCGCGGTATCCCTTTTGGAATGCCTCGGGGAAGTATACGTGATCAAGGAAGATCAGATGGACATTTTCACCGGCATCGCAGGCAGCGGACCGGCGTACTTTTATTATTTAATGGAGTTTATTGAAAAAGCAGGTGAAGAAGCCGGCTTAGACAAACGGCTGTCCCGCAAAATCGGCGCGCAAACGTTATTGGGCGCAGCTAAAATGCTGATGGAAACGGGTGAAAAACCGGATGTGCTTCGGGAAAACATCACCTCTCCAAACGGCACGACGGAAGCCGGCCTCGATGCGCTCAGGTCAGAAGGCGGCGGAGAAGCCATTGCCAAAGCCATTAAACACGCGACCGAACGTTCTATTGAGATCAGCAAAACAATTGAAAAAACGGCAGCACTATAATCGTTAAAAAACAGGAGTGATACAGTGACGTCTCGGACGAAGATCAAAAGAGTCGCGGTGAAAATCGGCAGCAGCTCACTGACGAGCCTGCACGGGGAAATCAGCAGAAGAAAGCTGGAAGCATTGGTGGATCAAATCGCACAGCTGAAAGACAGCGGCTATGAAGTGATTTTAGTATCTTCCGGCGCAGTGGCGGCAGGTTATCGGAAGCTCGGATTTATTCAGAAACCGGAAAGCCTCCCTGAAAAACAGGCTTCCGCTTCCATCGGGCAGGGATTATTAATGGAGGCTTATTCAAAGCTGTTTTTAGCGCACGGTTATGTCGCATCACAAATATTAATTACAAGAAGCGATTTTTCCGATGAATGCCGCTACCATAATGTCCGCAATACGATGAACGTCCTTTTGGAACGGGGCATTATTCCGATTATTAATGAAAATGACACGGTCACAGTCAACCGGCTGAAATTCGGAGATAACGATACACTCGCAGCGAAGGTGGCAGGTTTAATTGATGCCGACATGCTTGTGATTTTATCAGACATTGACGGTTTATATGATGATAATCCGCGCAGCAACCCGAAGGCGAAAAGAATCAGACATGTAAGTGACATTACCCCGGAAATAGAAGCGAGCGCGGGAGATGCCGGGAGTGAGATGGGAACAGGCGGAATGCGTTCGAAACTGGATGCTTTTAAAATTGTGATGGCCTCGGGTATTAAAGGCTTTCTCGGGCAGGCTAACATTCCGGACATTCTGCTTCAAGCGGTAGATGAGGCTGCTGAAGGAACTTATTTTGAAGCGGAAGGAACCCTGCCGTTAAACCACAAAGAACAATGGCTTGCGTTTAATTCCGGTCCAGAAGGTGAAATTGTGATGGAAAAAGAAAGCAGCCGTGATGTCGCGAACGGAAATATGGAGCTGTCACCGCAGGACATCGAGCAGATTAAGGGCAGATTCAGCTGCGGAGCGGTTGTCAGGTTGCTTGATCAGCAGGGAGAAGAGCTCGGACTCGGCATCGTCAACTATTCCTCAGCCCAGCTGAAGACATTTAAAGAAACGCCGCATAAACAGGCCGATCAATCAGTCATTGATCCGGAAGCATTTGTCTGTCACGTTGAACTATCCATTCCGATCGGCTGAGAAAGATCTATAAAAATATGAAAAAGCCCGAGGCTTCGTTTTGAAGCTCGGGTTTGTTTTTTATTGATATTGTTCAAGTTTGGAGAAAAATTGAATGACAAAATGATAGAAATCATTTGCAGACGGAGCCAGTTCCCTTCCTTTTGGTTTAATAATGCCTACGGTGCGCTTCACTTGAGGAAATTCAATCGGAATTTTGACCGTGAACCGGGGTGTGGTTTCTGCAAAGGTGCTTTCAGGTAATAAAGTCACTCCCATCCCCGCGGAGACTAATCCTTTAATGGCATCTAAATCCTCGCCCTCCGTCGATACAAGCGGCGCAAAGCCGGCCTGTCTGCAAGCGTCAATCGCCATGTTTCGGAGAATAAACCCTTCAGGAAATAAAACGAATTGGTCGCCGCGCAGATCAATTAAATGAATATTTTTCTGTTTGGCAAGCGGATGATGCAGCGGAACAAGCGCGTAAATCTTTTCCGTGAATAAGATATGGCCTGTTATGTCGGGGAATTCCGTCGGAACGGGGCCGAGCAGCGCCGCATCTATATCCCTGTTTCTTACGGCTTCAATTAAAAACTTATAAGACCCCTGACGGAGCAAAAACTCAACGTTCGGGTATTCCTCTTTAAATGCCGAAATCACCGTCGGCAAAAGCTGGCTTGCAAGGCTCGTCGGAAATCCTATTTTGACGGTTCCGCGATTTGGATCAAGATATTCATCAATTTGTTCCTTCGCGTAATCAATTGCTTTCATCGCCGTTTTAACATGTTCTAAAAATTGCTTGCCGATCGGCGTTAATTTAATATTTCTGCCTTCCCGTTCAAATAAAGTGACTTTCAGCTCTTCTTCAAGATTTGCAATCTGCCTGCTGATGGCGGATTGTGCGACATGCAGATGATCAGCCGCTTCTGACACATGTTCCCGTTCTGCTACCTCCATAAAATACCGAAGCTGGCGTAATTCCATTGCGTTCACACCCATCTATCTCATTTTGAGATGTATTTGATCTAAATTATATATTGTTTATATTGTTTTGAAAACTTACAATTAATTTAAAGTTGTCAGATTTTATGACCGATAATTAACGGAAACTGATCGGGGGAGAGGAATTATGACTTACAATCAAATGCCGAAAGCACAAGGTCTCTACCGTCCGGAATTTGAGCACGATGCATGCGGAATCGGCTTGTATGCCCATTTAAAAGGGAAACCTTCACATGACATTGTCAAAAAAGGACTGAAGATGCTTTGCCAGCTGGATCACAGAGGAGGACAGGGCAGTGATCCGAATACGGGTGACGGCGCCGGCCTGATGGTTCAGATCCCTGATGCTTTTTTTAAGAAAGAGTGCGGAGAAATGAGACTGCCGGAAAAAGGCCGTTACGGGGTAGGAATGGTCTTTTTCTCGCAAAATGAAGAGGAAAGAAAAAAGATCGAAAAACAGGTGAATGCATTCATTGAGCAGGAAGGACAGATCGTTCTCGGCTGGAGAACCGTCCCTGTAAATGTCGGAAAAATCGGAACAGTGGCACAAAGCACTTGCCCGTATGTGCGTCAAGTATTCATCGGCGCCGCAAACGATTTGAAAGACAGCCTTGCTTTTGAACGCAAACTGTATGTCATCCGAAAGCAGGCGGAAAATTGGGGCGTTCAAGAACAGCTTGATTTTTACTTCGCAAGCTTGTCAAGCCAGACTATTGTTTATAAAGGATTGTTAACGCCTGAGCAGGTTGACGCTTTTTATTTGGATTTGCAGGATGAAACCTTCGTATCTGCATTTTCACTCGTGCATTCAAGATTCAGCACAAATACCTTTCCTACTTGGGAACGTGCCCATCCGAACCGCTATCTGATTCATAACGGAGAAATCAATACGCTCCGGGGCAACATCAATTGGATGAGAGCGAGGGAGCAGCAGTTCGTTTCAGAAAGCTTCGGAGACGATCTTCACAAAGTGCTGCCGATTTTAAATGCTGAGGGCAGTGACTCATCCATTCTTGATAATGCGTTTGAATTTTTCGTGATGGCGGGGCGGAAACCGGCACATACGGCAATGATGCTGATTCCGGAACCATGGACGGAAAACACTCACATGTCTAAAGCGAAACGGGCTTTTTATGAATATCACAGCTCTTTAATGGAGCCGTGGGACGGGCCGACCGCCATTTCGTTTACGGACGGAAAACAAATCGGTGCCATCCTTGACCGTAACGGTCTGCGTCCGGCACGTTATTATGTGACAAAAGATGACCATATTATTTTCTCATCTGAGGTCGGCGTTATTGAAGTAGAGCAGGAGAACATTCTTCATAAAAAACGTCTGGAGCCCGGAAAAATGCTGCTCATTGACTTAGAGGAAGGCCGGATTATTTCAGATGAAGAAGTAAAAACAGAAATCGCCAATGAATTCCCGTATCAAAAATGGCTTGAAGAAGAATTGGTTCAAGTGAATCCTGATCCGGAAATCCGGGAAGAGGAACAATTCGATGATCTTCTCGTCCGTCAAAAAGCGTTTGGCTATACGTATGAAGATATTCAGAAGTATTTAATTCCTGTTATTAAAGAAGGCAAGGACCCGCTCGGCTCTATGGGAAATGATTCGCCGCTCGCCGTTTTATCCGATCGCGCCCAATCACTGTTTCATTACTTTAAACAGCTGTTTGCCCAAGTCACAAACCCGCCGATTGACGCGATCCGCGAGCAGCTTGTGACCTCCACGGTGACATGGCTCGGAGCTGAAGGCGATCTGCTGCATCCGAGTGAAAGAAATGCACGCCGCATAAAATTGTATACTCCTGTATTATCAAACGAACAGTTTTATGCGCTGAAAACACTTGTGCACCCTGACATTAAGAGCCAGAACATCCGCGCGCTGTTTTCCGATGACCTGGAAAAAGGCCTGAAGGATTTGTTTCAGCAGGCGGAAAAAGCGATCAAGGAAGGCGTATCTCTGTTAATTTTATCTGACAGGGCAATGAGTAAGGAATTGACGCCGATTCCGCCGCTCTTGGCCGTCAGTGCGCTGCATCAGCATTTGATCCGCCAAGGCCTGCGAACAAAAGCAAGCATTATCGTTGAATCCGGGGAAGCGCGTGAAGTTCATCACTTTGCGGCTCTCATCGGGTATGGTGCCGATGCTGTCAACCCGTATTTGACTTACGCTACGTATAAGCAGGAAATCGATGAAGGCCGGCTTGATATTCCGTATGAAGAAGCTGTCAGCAAATACGGAAAGAGCGTAACAGAAGGCGTCGTGAAAGTGATGTCAAAAATGGGGATTTCAACTGTGCAAAGTTACAGGGGCGCCCAAATTTTTGAAGCGGTCGGCATCGGTGAAGACGTTATCGCCAAATACTTTACCGGTACTGCATCTCAGCTTGGCGGAATCGATATCGAAACGATTGCGCAAGAAGCGAAACAGCGCCATCAAGCTGCGTACAAGGATGATTACAGCCAAACTCTTGATCCGGGAAGTGAATTCCAATGGCGGAACGGGGGAGAGCACCACGCTTTCAATCCGAAAACCATCCATACCCTGCAATGGGCGTGCCGCAAGAATGATTACAGCCTGTTTAAGCAGTATTCTCATGCAGCGGATGAAGAACGAATCGGATTTTTACGCAATCTGTTCGCCTTCAAAGAAGACCGCAAGCCTTTAAAATTAGAGGAAGTTGAATCAGCTGCGTCCATCGTGAAACGTTTTAAAACAGGAGCGATGTCATTCGGTTCATTAAGCAAGGAAGCCCATGAGGCTTTAGCGATAGCGATGAACAGGCTTGGCGGAAAAAGCAACAGCGGAGAAGGCGGCGAGGACCCGAAACGTTTCGTTCCGGATGAAAATGGCGACGACAGAAGAAGTGCGATTAAACAGATCGCTTCCGGCCGTTTCGGCGTAAAGAGCCATTATCTCGTCAATGCGGATGAATTGCAGATCAAAATGGCGCAAGGGGCGAAGCCGGGAGAAGGCGGTCAGCTTCCGGGCAACAAGGTATATCCTTGGGTCGCGGATGTCCGCGGTTCTACACCAGGTGTAGGGCTGATCTCACCGCCTCCTCACCATGATATTTATTCAATTGAAGATTTGGCGCAGCTGATTCATGATTTGAAAAATGCAAATCGAAGCGCGCGTATCAGCGTCAAGCTCGTGTCAAAAGCCGGTGTCGGCACGATTGCGGCCGGTGTGGCAAAAGGCACTGCGGATGTCATCGTCATCAGCGGCTACGATGGCGGAACGGGCGCGTCGCCGAAAACAAGTATTAAACATACGGGTCTTCCGTGGGAGCTTGGTCTTGCAGAGGCTCACCAAACGCTGATGCTGAACGGTTTACGGGATCGCGTGGTATTGGAAACGGACGGTAAGCTGATGACAGGCCGAGATGTCGTAATGGCCGCCTTGCTCGGTGCGGAGGAATTCGGCTTTGCTACAGCGCCGCTTGTCGTTCTCGGCTGCGTTATGATGCGCGCCTGCCACTTAGATACATGTCCTGTAGGTGTCGCGACGCAAAACCCAGAGCTCCGCAAAAAATTCATGGGCGATCCTGACCATATCGTAAATTACATGCTGTTTGTCGCAGAAGAAGTGCGTGAATATATGGCGCAGTTAGGCTTTAAGACGCTTGATGAGATGATCGGACGGACAGACGTTCTTCATGTTAGTGAACGTGCGAAAGCGCATTGGAAAGCGGGCCAGCTTGATTTATCCACACTGCTGTACCAGCCTGAAGGCGTACGTACTTTCCGTACGGCGCAAAACCATAAAATCGACGAGTCGCTTGATATGACGGTTATTCTTCCGGCGGTTCAGGCTGCAATTGAAGCCGGTCAGGAAGCGGAAGCTGAAATCAAGATCAATAATACAAATCGCGTAGCCGGAACCGTGACGGGAAGTGAAATTTCTAAACGCTACGGAGCGGAAGGCCTGCCGGATGATACGATCAGACTTCATTTTACCGGATCAGCCGGACAGAGTTTCGGAGCATTTGTCCCTAAAGGGATGACGCTTCATTTGAACGGGGATTCAAATGACTACGTAGGCAAAGGGCTTTCAGGCGGAAAAATCATCGTGAAAGCGCCTGATGCCTTCAATTGTGAAACACACGATAACGTTATTATCGGGAACGTCGCATTTTACGGAGCAACAAGCGGGGAAGCGTACATTAACGGGCGCGCCGGTGAACGTTTTGCAGTCCGTAACAGCGGAGTCAATGTCGTTGTAGAAGGTATCGGAGACCACGGCTGTGAATACATGACAGGCGGCCGGGTTGTCGTCCTCGGCGAAGTCGGCAAAAACTTCGGGGCGGGAATGTCAGGCGGTATCGCATACGTCCTGAGTGATGATGCCAAAGCATTTAAACGCAAATGCAACATGGAAATGATTTCATTTGAAAAGCTGACGGATGAGGCTGAGATCAAAGAAGTGCAAGAAATGGTCAAACGGCACGCGGCGCTGACAAACAGCAAAAAAGCCGCAGATCTCCTGGACAATTGGGAAAAAGCCGCAGAAACCTTTATCAAAGTCATTCCGAAAAACTATAAACAAATGCTCCTCAGCATCGAAGAACAAAAAGCGGCGGGTTTATCAGAAGAAGACGCAATTATGTATGCTTTTGAAGCCAATACAAAGGTTCACCAAACGCCTGCCAAAGAACATAAACAAGCGGTAGTACAGTAAGAAAGGGGAGAGGAACATGGGGAAACCAACTGGATTCATGGAAGAAAAACGAGAAAAACCGGCTGAGCGGGACCCTCTCACTCGCTTAAAGGATTGGAAAGAGTATTCGGCTCCATTTTCAGATGAAGCGTCAAAGCGGCAGGGGGCGCGGTGTATGGATTGCGGCACACCGTTTTGCCAAATCGGCGCTGATATCAACGGTTTTACCTCCGGCTGCCCGATTTATAATCTGATACCGGAGTGGAATGACCTCGTCTATCGGGGGCGCTGGAAAGAAGCCTTGGAGCGTCTTCTGAAAACGAATAACTTTCCTGAATTCACAGGGCGGGTCTGTCCCGCTCCTTGTGAAGGATCTTGTACGCTGGCCATTTCAGATCCGGCTGTTTCAATTAAAAACATCGAGCGGACGATCATTGACAAAGGTTTTGAAAATGGATGGATACAGCCGAGAATTCCAGCGAAACGCACAGGTAAAAAAGTCGCTGTCGTCGGTTCAGGCCCGGCAGGTCTGGCAAGCGCTGATCAGCTGAACCAAGCCGGTCATTCCGTAACGGTCTATGAGCGTGCTGACAGAGCCGGCGGCCTGCTGATGTACGGCATTCCGAGCATGAAGCTTGAGAAAAATGTCGTCGAACGCCGTATTAAGCTTTTGACACAGGAAGGTATAGATTTTGTAACAAATACCGAAATCGGCGTTGACATAACGGCAGATGAGCTGAAAGAACAATTTGATGCCGTCATTTTGTGCACAGGCGCCCAAAAGCAGCGCAATCTGCTGATTGAAGGCCGGGAAGCAAAAGGCGTCCATTATGCGATGGACTATTTAACACTGGCGACGAAAAGCTATTTGGATTCCAACTTCAAAGACAAACAATATATAGACGCTAAAGGGAAAGACGTCATCGTAATCGGCGGAGGAGACACAGGAGCTGACTGCGTGGCAACCGCGCTGCGCCAAAAAGCGCGCAGCGTGCACCAGTTCGGGAAACATCCTAAACTTCCTCAGACGCGCACGAACGACAATATGTGGCCTGAACAGCCGCACGTCTTTACCCTTGAATACGCTTATGAAGAAGCGCAGGCAAAGTTCGGCAAAGACCCGAGAGAATATTCAATTCAGACGACAAAAATGGTGGCCGATAAGCAGGGCCGCTTACAAGAGATTCACACCATTCAAATGGAAAAAGTCAGAAACGAATTCGGAAAGTATGAATTTCATGAACTGCCCGGGACAGAAAAAGTATGGCCTGCTCAGCTGGTGTTCATCGCCATCGGTTTTGAAGGGACAGAACAGCCATTATTGAAACAGTTCGGTGTCGATACGGCAAATCATAAAATTCAGGCGGCATATGGGGATTATAAAACGAATGTTGACGGTGTTTTCGCCGCAGGGGATGCGAGAAGGGGCCAAAGCCTGATTGTATGGGCGATTAATGAAGGCCGGGAAGCAGCGCGCGAAGTCGACAGTTATTTAATGGGGAGCACTGTTTTACCGTAAATAAAGGGGTTTATTTATAAAACCGGCTGGGATCAGCCGGTTTTTCGTATTGAAATGAGTATATAAGGATAACGTGGAAAGGAAGATAACATATGGAATTTTGTTTATCAGAGTGGAGAGGTTGTTTTCTTCCGCAGACTGAGACGATTTGCAAGCCTTGAGCAGTCGATCACGGTGCTGCTGACGGGATCTGTGTGTCTGCAGTCGATTTGCGGGCAGATTTTAATTGATGAAGAAAAACATATTGAATTTCAAGCGGAAGCGCTTATAAACAAATAAGGGAACGGACGGGTCCGCTCCTCCTTTTTTAGACATCTATACGAAAGCCGATATTGCCGAACTGCCGTCCTTCTCGCATTCTGTTAAAAGCGGCAGCTGCTTCACTGAGAGGGTACATGCGGTCGATAATGGGACGGATGCCGCAGCGGTTTATCAATTCCAGCATATCCGCGAATTCCTCATTGCTTCCCATTGATGTACCGAGAATATGAATCTGCGGGAAAAACAGCGAGCGAATAGGAAATCCGAGCTGATCGCCTGAACTGGCGCCAAATGTTACGATCCGGCCATTCGGTTTCATAATGTCAAGATAGTGTTGAAACAAGGCGGGGCCTACACCGTCAAGTATGATATCTGCTTTTTCGCCATTCAGCGCCTCATTCCAGTCACCGTAGCTGTCAATCGCCCGGTCTGCACCGTATGACAGTGCGGTTTGTTTTTTGTTTTCGCTGCGGGAAGTGACGCTGACTGTCGCTCCGATAGCTTTTGCCATTAATAAGGCGTAAGTTGCCACGCCGCTTCCGATGCCCGGAAGGATAAGGTGTTCGCCTTTTTTTAATTGTCCTTTTGTAAATAAGGCGCGATAAGCGGTTAATGCTGATAACGGCAGCACGCCCGCTTCCTCCCAAGTCAGGTGTTCGGGTTTTAAAACGGCATTTTCCTCAGGAACGATGACATAAGGTGAAAATGTTCCGTCGCTCGGACCACCTAAAATATCAGGGACGGCTGGTACGTCCTCAACAGTCTTCCAATTCAGCACCGGGTTGATGATGACTTCTGCATGCAGTAAATGAGACCGGACGCCGTGTCCTATTTCGGTTACGATTCCCGCGCCGTCTGAACCGAGAGTAAATTCATGGTTTCCGGTTTTGTGTTTTTTCATTAAAAACAAATCGCGATGGTTTAATCCGGCTGTTTTCAGCTTTATTTTTACTTCGCCGTTTCCCGGCCGTTTGTCAGGTGCCTGCCTGAAATCAAAGCCATTTTCGTGTATGATAAGGGCATTCATCATTCTTCTCTCCTTTATGATTGATGAGAAAGATTTTACAGGCTGTATCAGCTGCAGTAAATAAATGAAAATTGATAGCCGGCTATCAATAAAAATCATAGCAAGAAGGTGTCCTTACATGGAAAGCGGAGACTTAAAGATTTTTCAGGCTGTCGCCCGCAAAGGAAGTATTTCAAAGGCGGCAGAAAGCCTGCATTATGTTCAATCAAATGTGACAAACCGGATTCAGCAGCTGGAACGGCAATTGCAAACACAGCTTTTTTACCGCACAAATCGGGGGATGACGCTGACGCCCGCAGGTGAAAACTTATTGAAAGACGCAGACAGAATCCTTCAATTGCTGCATGAGGCGCAAAAAACGGCGCAAGAGGCAGGCGATCCGAACGGCCCGCTTCGAATCGGTTCTCTTGAAACGGCGGCAGCCGTCCATCTCCCTCAATTTTTCACGGAGTATTGCAGCCGTTACCCGAAAGTACAGCTGTCTCTGTCAACCGGTGATACACATACCTTAGTGCAGCGCGTCTTACATTATGAGCTGGACGGCGCTTTTGTTTATGGACCGGTCGAATACGAAGATCTTGAGCAAGTCGCTGTATTTCAAGAAGAATTGGTCTTGGTTTCAAATAAGCGGGAAGGCAGTTTGCAAGACTTGTTGCGAGAGCCGATTCTTTATTTTGCCGCGGGCTGTTCGCACCGCCGTAAAATAAAGAACATACTGAAAGAAGTGGCAGTACCCGCACATAAAATCATTGAATTCGGTACGTTGGAAGCCATTATTGGGGCGGTGCAGGCGGGGATGGGAGTTTCCTTTCTGCCTGCATCAGCCGTCCGTTATTTTCAAAACAGGAAAAATCTTTTTCTTCATGAGCTCCCTGAACATTTTCGGGATATGAATATATCATTCATCTACCGGAGTGATTTATTTTTGACATCGGCGTTTGAAGAACTGCTGAATGGATTAAAAGCATTACCGAACGGAAGATGAGAAAACAGGACAGCTGTGTACGCCAATTTTTTTCGTTCTGGTTTTTCTTAAAAAAACTTTCTTTTTCGGAAAATTTATGTATAATAAAAGAAAGTTTTTCGGATAAAGTATCTGCAATGATAAGGACATGAGACATTTTAACCGGCCATACAGAGAGGGAAGGCACGGCTGAGACCTTCCCGGCACGAAGAATGAGCTTACCGCCTTTTGAGCTGTATTGGTGAACGAAATCAGCCGATACCGTATAGCCGCGTTACGGCAAAAATGAGCCGTCACTTGAAGTGGCGGGAATTTGGGTGGAACCGCGGGTCTGACACACACTCGTCCCTTTTTTTGGGATGAGTGTGTTTTTATGTTTATATAAGAAAAATGGCAATGATAAGGACATGAGACATTTTTACCGGCCATACAGAGAGGGGAGGCGCGGCTGAGACCTTCCCGGCACGAAGAATGAGCTTACCGCCTTTTGAGCTGTATCGGTGAACGAAATCAGCCGATACCGTATAGCCGCGTTACGGCAAAAATGAGCCGTCACTTAAAATGGCGGGAATTTGGGTGGAACCGCGGGTCTGACACACACTCGTCCCTTGCTTTGGGATGAGTGTGTTTTTTATTTTATTAAAAATAAAGGAGAGATCAGACCGTGAAGCAGCCACACATTGTGATTACTTTTCCTGATGGAAAACAAAAAAAATACCGGAAAGGCGTTACGTTAGAAGAGATCGCCCAATCAATCAGTCCGAGTCTGAAAAAGGCGTCTGCCGCCGGAAAGATAAACGGATCGTTATATGACCTTAGAAGAAGCATTCAGAAGGACGCGGCGATTGAACTGTGCAGTTTTCAGTCTGAAGCGGGACTGGAAGTGATGAGACACACAGCAGCACACGTATTGGCGCAAGCGGTAAAACGTCTGTATCCGAAGGTTTGTTTAGGGATCGGACCCGTTATTGAAAATGGCTTTTATTATGACTTTGATATGGATGAAACGATTACTGAAAAAGACCTGGCCGTCATTGAAAAAGAGATGAACCGAATCATTTCGGAAAATCCGGAAATTATCAGAGAAGAAATCCCCAGAGAAGAGGCAGAGCAGCTGTTTTCTCATGAACCGCTGAAGCTTGAGCTCTTAGCGGGTATTCCGCAGACTGATACAATCAGTATATACCGCCAGAGCGAATTCATTGATTTATGCCGGGGTCCGCACTTGGCGTCTGCCGGACAGATAAAAGCTTTTTCGCTCACTCATGTATCAGGGGCTTATTGGCGCGGCGACAGCAACCAAAAAATGCTCCAGCGCATCTATGGGAAAGCATTTTCCTCAGAAAAGGAGCTGAACAGACATTTTCAGCTGTTGAAAGAGGCGGAGATGAGAAATCATCGGAAATTGGGAGCGGAGTTACAACTTTTTATGTTTTCGGAAGAAGCGCCGGGTATGCCTTTTTATCTGCCGAACGGTCAGTTTATCCGAAACACGCTTGAATCATTTCTGCGTTCAAAGCAGGATGCCTATCATTATCAGGAAGTGCGCACCCCTATGATGATGAACCAGCGTCTTTGGGAGCAATCCGGCCACTGGGATCATTATAAAGAGAATATGTATTTCTCAGAAGCCGATCATCAGCGCTTCGCGTTAAAGCCGATGAACTGCCCCGGCCACATGCTCATATTTAAAGAAAAGCTTCGTTCTTATCGTGATCTTCCGATTCGGATGGCTGAGTTCGGTCAGGTGCACCGTCACGAATTCAGCGGGGCGCTTAATGGCCTGCTCCGCGTCAGATCTTTTTGCCAGGATGACGCACACATTTTTGTAACGCAGGATCAGATCGAGAGTGAGATCGCTTCGGCACTGCAGCTGATTCACGAGGTGTACACCGCATTTGGTTTTTCCTATGATATTGAGCTGTCAACAAGACCGGAAGATTACATGGGAAGCGAACGCTTGTGGGACAGGGCTGAGAGCGCATTAGAAAAAGTATTAAAAGAACAGGGATATCGTTTTCGGTTTAATCGGGGAGATGGCGCATTTTACGGACCGAAAATTGATATTCATATAAAAGATGCGCTGAACCGGAGCCATCAATGCGCCACTGTCCAACTGGATTTTCAAATGCCGGAGAAATTTGATTTAACATATATTGATGAAAAAAACCAAAAAGTCCGTCCTGTTGTCATCCACCGAGCGGTATTCGGATCTCTCGACAGATTTCTCGGAATCATTACAGAACATTTCGGGGGAGCGTTCCCTTTATGGCTTGCACCGGTACAGGCAAAAATCATCCCAGTATCAAACACCGCACACCGGGACTGCGCAGAACAGGTGCACCTGCAAATGAAGAAAGCGGGTATCCGGGCTGAGCTCGATCAGCGCGATGAAAAACTCGGCTATAAAATCAGAGAAGCACAAATGAAAAAAATACCGTATATTGCTGTTGTGGGAGATCGAGAGTGCCGCCATCAATCTGTACATGTACGGCAATACGGGCGGGAAAACACATTTGAAGAGAATGTGAGTGATTTTATGTCCCGGATCATAAGAGAGGCAAAACAAAAAATAGAGATTGAAGAAAAACAACATTGACATATCGTAAAATCACGATATAATAAAGCGTATGAAACCTATTGATGTTTTTAAAGCGTTGTCTAATGAGTCACGGCTTGAGATTTTACAATGGCTGAAAGAGCCGGACCGTCACTTCGCCCCGCATGATGGCATTGATATGAATGAGATCGGAGTATGTGTCAGCCAGATCACCGATAAGCTTCAGATGACACAGTCAACGGCGTCTCAATATCTTTCCATTCTTCAGCGGGCGGGCCTTATCCAAACAAAACGGATTGGCAAATACACCTATTATAAAAGAGATGAAGAAGCGATAAAGGCGATGGCCGATTATTTTCAGCGCGAAATGTAGGGCTGAATCCTTTAGAAGAGGGATTCAGTTTCTTTTTCCGACTACACATCGACATATTGCGATTTGTTTCTGTTTGTTCAACTCTTTATATCGATATATCACAATATATCTTTATATAAATCATCAATGAAGGAGTGTGTCAGGTGCAAAATACCTGGAAGATTTACATTTTGGCAATTATCAGTTTTTTAGTGGGGACGTCTGAATATGTGATATCCGGGATGCTTGATAAAATTGCAGGTTCCTTGGGAGTTACTGTGGCAGCGGCAGGGCAGCTGATTACGATTTTTTCACTTGTTTATGCAATCGGAACGCCTGTCATGATGGCCCTTACAGCAAAACTGGACAGAAGGAAGCTCATGATCTATGCTCTTGGATTGTTTGTAATCGGAAATATCATTTCTTTCCTTGTGCAGGGATTCGGCTTATTTGCGGGAGCGCGGGTGATCATGGCGCTTGGAGCAGGAACTGTGGTGGTCACCGCGCTTACGATCGCAGCAAAAATCGCTCCCCCGGGAAAACAGGCAAGTTCTCTCGCAACCGTCATTATGGGGTTTACGGCGGCGCTCATTATCGGTGTTCCGATCGGAAGAACCGTGTCTGAAGCTTTTGGCTGGAAGGTGGTTTTCGCCGGAATTGCGGCAATCGGAATCATTGCCATGCTTATTATACGTTTCGCGCTGCCTGAGATAAAAGGAGATAAACCGGTGCCGCTCATTCAGCAATTTTCTCTTTTGAAGAAACGAAAGGTGGCTGTCGGGCTGGCCATTACGTTTTTTTGGCTCGGAGGCTATTCGGTTGCGTATACGTACCTTTCTCCGTATTTACTGAACGTTACTCATATCGGAAGCGGAATACTGAGTACATTGCTGCTTATTTTCGGTGTTGCAAGTCTTGCCGGTTCTAAAGCAGGCGGTTTCAGCGCAGACAAATGGGGGGCGCGTATGACATTAATCGGCGGAATGGCGCTTCATGCTATCATGCTCATGTTATTGCCGTTTGCCACACATTCTGCTTTCGGAGCGGCGGCAGTGCTTATATTTTGGTCCTTCGCCGCCTGGTCATCTGGGCCTGCTCAGCAGTATCATTTGGCAACGATGGAGCCTGAATCATCGGGTGTATTACTTGGCCTCAACCAGTCTGTGATGCAGCTGGCTATGGCAGCCGGGGCGGGCATCGGGGGCATTGTTGTCACTCATCTGTCTCTTGCGTCAGTGACATGGATCGGATCAGCGGGTGTTGTCATCGCGATGTGCGGCGTGCTTTCGCTTGCGTCATTAACGTCTGAAAAAAACTCATCTGAATACAGTGCAGAATAAACAAAAGCCTCATTTCTCAGCTTGAGAAACGAGGCTTTTTGTCTTGTTATTTTTTATAATTTTTCAAGTTTACGCCGATTGCGGCTCCGTTTCGGCTTGAGTCGGCGACTCCGGTGAAGGTGCCGTTTTCACGGTCGATCAGGATGCTTTGCACATTACCGATATCAACCGGGCTGCTGCCGAATTTATGCCCCATTTCGTTCAGTTTTGTGCGGGCTTCTTCCGGCACTCCTTTTTCATATCGATAGGATGTCATGCTGTTTGTGTAAATTCTCGGCTCTTCGACCGCCGCTTTCAGATCCATGCCGTACTCAACTTTGTTCAGGATCGTTTGCAGGACGGAAGAAATAATCGTTGCTCCGCCGGGGGAGCCGACAGTCAGGACAGGTTCGTTATTTTTGAATAAAATAGTCGGAGTCATGCTGCTGAGCGGACGTTTATTCGGCTGCACTTCATTTGCGCCGCCAGGCACCGCATCGAAGTCTGTTAACTCATTATTCAGCACAACGCCGTATCCGGGAACCATAATGCCGGAACCGAACAGCTGTTCAATCGTTGTCGTATAAGATACGACATTGCCGAAGCGGTCGGTTACCGTGAAGTGAGTCGTTTGACCTTCTTGTTTGTCAGTCGGCTGCTCCACTTGTTTATAGTTTGCAGAACCTTCCTGATAGGCCCAAGGATCGCCGGCTTTCGGTTTTTTATTGACTTTATCAATATCTATCAGCTGTCTGCGGGCATTGATATAATCTGGATTCAAGAGACCTTTGAGAGGGACGTTGACGAATTCTGGGTCCCCGGCAAATGCGGCGCGGTCAGCATAAGCCAAATGCATCGTTTCTGCGAGAAGCTGATATTTTTGCCAAGAACGGATATCATATTGAGAAAGCTTAAAATCATCCAGGAGGTTCAGCATTTGCAACAGGAAAACACCGCCCGAGCTTGGAGGAGGAGCAGTTGCGATATGATAGCCCTGGTAATCTCCCCAGATCGGTTCGTCAATCGTCACATTGAAGTTTTTAATGTCTTTTTCTGTCATTGAGCCGCCGAATTCCTGCACTGTTTCTGCAAGCTTTTTGGAGAATGCACCGTCATAGAATGCTTTTGTGCCTTTGTACTTAATAGCTGTAAATGTTTTGGCTAAGTCTTTTTGGATGAGTGTGTCTCCTTCTTTCAGAGGTTCTCCGTCCGGAAGAAACACGTCTTTTGCAGCAGTGTGTGATAATTTGTCTTTATAATCTGAGATGGCATCAGCTAAAACCGAATCGATCGGAAAGCCTTTTGAGGCAAGTTTAATGGAAGGGGTGATGAGTTGTTTCATGGAGCGTGTGCCCCATTTGTCTAGCGCTTTTTCAAGTCCTTTTAATGTTCCCGGAACACCGACTGCAGTCCCTTTCGTAACGCGTTCGGAGAAAGGAATGGCTTTGCCGTTTTCGTCAAGGAACATATCCGGTGTTGCGCCTGCCGGTGCGCGTTCCCTGCTGTCGATAATGGTGGTGTCTTTCGTCTTCGCATCATAAACCATCATAAATCCGCCGCCGCCGATTCCAGACATCATAGGTTCAGTTACGTTTAATGCGAATTGAATGGCAACCGCGGCGTCAATTGCATTGCCGCCTTTTTTCAGCACGTCGGCACCGATTTGTGAAGCGAGAGGATGGGCGGTGGCAACCATGCCGTCTTTGCCGACATCTACCTGTTTGTAGTCGTCATAGGAAAACGGGTGTTTCTTAGCCTGAGCGTGATAAGGGATGCTTCCGGCCGCGAGCAAAGTACTGAGCAGAACGATAAAACAGAGATTCATAAACTTTTTCTTTTTCATAGTCTGCCTCCTTTGTTTTCCGCTTACAATTATAGAGTAAGTAAAATGTGCTGTTTTCACAAGTGACAAACGGAATAGTCCGGTGTGCAAAAAGTTGGGGTTTCTGTGTGAATGTAATCAGTCGCAAATAGGCTAAATGGGAAACCGGACTGAAAAAGCTGTGAAACAAGCATAAAGACAAAAAATAAGCTACAATAAACAAAACAGAATTCACTCACATGACATATGAAAGGAACGTGAGCCATGTATTTAACGATCAAAGAGACAGCTGAGTTTACCAGTCTTCCTGAAGAATATGTGCACAATCTTGTTTTGACGAATAAAATAAGAGCCGTCCATGACGGACAGCAATATTTAATCAACAAGGAACAATTTCAAACCCATCTCGAACAGCTGGAAAAATATAAGGAAATGATTCAAGAGTTTTTAAATGAGCCGCTTCCTGAAGACATTGATGTAAAAGATGAAGATTAGGACACAATTTCATATTGTGTCTTTTTTTTTCATTTTTTTCGGTTGCTCACAAAAAAATGGATGCTCAGATTTCATTTTAAGGCCTATGTTTTCATTTTTTAATACCTTGAGTCTCTATTTGTTTAAAAGCTTGTCAACGGGCTGAAAATGATGTTTTTGAGGAATTCGTTGAAACTGCGTATCTGATTCACCTTATGTAACACTATGTATATTATGTTACATAAGACCCTTTATCCTTTATCATTCAACGGGTTTCGGTTATAATAGTAACATAATGCTCAATATGTTACTTTACCAATTATAAGGGGTTTTTTGATGCATATCGTACAGCCGATCCGAAGTTTGGAGAAGATCCAGGAAGTCAAACAGTATTTAATGAAAAAAAGTGATCGTGATTATTTTTTATTTATTTTCGGCATGAACAGCGCACTGCGGATTTCAGATGTTCTGCCGCTTCGCGTGAGGGATGTAAGGAACAAAGACCATGTGTGGGCAACCGAAAGCAAAACGAGAAAGAAAAGAAAAATTCTGATACTGGAGTCTTTAAAGGCCGACATATACGCTTATACAAAAGACATGAAAGAGGATGACTATTTGTTTAAATCGAAACGGACGAATAAGCCCATATCCCGGATTCAGGCATACAGAATATTAAAGGAAGCGGCTGCCGCTTGCGGGTTGGAGGAAATTGGGACGCATACGCTTAGAAAGACGTTCGGGTATCATTTTTATCAGAGGACAAAAGACATTGCTGAACTGCAGAGGATTTTGAATCATTCTTCTCCGTCTATTACAATGCGTTATATCGGAATAGATGAAGATACAACGAGAGCCGCCTATAAAGTGTTCGGAGGGCTGTAGACTTGAAAAAAACGGCCGCCAGCGTTACTATAATAGAAGCAGGCTCTAGTAGCACAGCGGATAGTGCAGCAGTTTCCTAAACTGCAGGTCGGGAGTTCGAATCTCTCCTAGAGCGTTTTTTGTATGAGATAGGCGCAGCTTAATAATGTCGGCAAAACAGAAACCCCCTTGTTATACAAGGGGGTTTTGAGTTGAATATTTTGTGAGAACCTAGTGGAAATGATGTGAAAAAAGCCCGCTGTAAGCAAGCGGGCTTTTTCTTATATGACAGCATCAAATTGATTGACTTTCCAAACGTTGTTTTCTTTTACGAATGTTACATCGCGTTTAGCTGACGGAGAACCGTCAAGAGTCGGTACAGTGAAGCGGTATGTTTGAGCGCTTCCTTTTTTAGAAAGAAGAGTCATTTTTGCTTTTTTCCAATTCAGGAGGTTATCTCCGTCGCCGACCGGAACAGCCAATTTGCCGTCTTTTACAGTGAAGTGGTAATCTTTGAGCCCTTTGTCAATCGCTTGCTTTGTAAAAGCGGGTGTCAGATATTTTACGGCTTTCGCTTTTGTTCCGAGGTCTTTGCACATAAATACATATTGCAGATTTTGATATTCAAACGGTTCAGAAGTGCAATTTGCGTTTGATTTAAGCGAACCGCCGCTCATTGTGTTCCAGAAATGTTCTCTCGCTGACAGGGCCAGCTGAAGCGCTTGTTTTTGTGTAAGGTCATTAGGTGCATTTTTTGCGGTCGCCGCAGTGCCCAATGACAGAATCAATGTAATAGTAGTGAGGAATAATAGCCATTTTTTCATGATATAATCTCTCCTTCAATCAATCTCTTTCTCTTATGTTACAAATGTTACAATAATTACGGTAAGATTACAATACCTTTTCAGAAATATTTTCCGGACTTTTTATTTTTATGGTTTATTTCCATGTAAGACGTGAGAAAAAGATAAAGAGTTTCATTGAACAAAAGGTTTTTACAAGCTGTCTGCTGAATAATAAAATGGAAGAAAATCAAAAAAGGAGTCCTACATATGGAAGTACAAGATCATTTAGAAACAGCGGAAGGCCGCGGCCAGTCTGTCTGGCGATCGATGTCACTGTTTTTAGTGCCGCTGCTTTTAAGCAATGTATTGCAATCTGTCGGCCAATTGGTCGGAATGGTATTTGTCGGAAGGTGGCTCGGAGTTGATGCGCTTGCCGCCGTATCGTCTTTTTTTCCGCTGTTTTTTCTGCTGATCTCCTTTACGATCGGAATCGGTTCGGGAAGTTCCATTCTGATCGGGCAGGCTTACGGCGCGAAAAACGAAGAGAGGATGAAGGCGATTGTCGGCACTACACTGACTTTTACCTTTATGCTCGGTGTTGTTCTGGCAGTTGTCGGCAGTGTGTTTACGCTTGATATTCTGCGGCTGATGGGAACGCCGGAAAACGTAATAGATGTCAGTGTCCGATATGCGCGCATTTTGTTTTGCGCAATGCCGCTGATGTTTTTATATTTTGCGTATACGACATTTTTACGCGGAACGGGAGATTCAAAGACCCCGTTTTATACGTTAATCGTCAGTACAGTCATAAACATCGGGCTCTTGCCCTTATTGATTCTCGGGCTTTTCGGACTTCCGAAGTTCGGCATTTACGGTTCGGCGTATGCAACCGTGATTTCAAACATCGTGACATTTATCGTACTCATGGTTTATTTACGGAAAAGAAAACATCCATTGGCATTTGACCGGACTGCGCTCCGTTCTCTTAAAATGGACAAAAAGCTGCTCGCGCTTTTACTCCGTCTCGGTATTCCGTCGAGCATCAATATGATTCTCGTGTCACTTTCTGAAATTGCGGTCATTTCATTTGTCAATCATTACGGATCAAACGCGACGGCTGCTTACGGGGTCGTCAACCAAGTGGCGAGTTATGTGCAGATGCCGGCGGTAAGCCTCGGTATCGCCGTTTCAATTTTTGCCGCCCAATCCATTGGCGCCAATCAATTCGGCCGGCTGAAACAGGTCATCAAAGTCGGCATCGGCCTGAATTATTTGATCGGCGGGGTGTTGATCCTGCTGATTTACACCTTCTCCCGGCAGATACTGGCTTTGTTTTTAACAGATCAGGATACACTCCACATTGCCCGCAATCTGATTATGATTACCCTTTGGAGCTATTTGATTTTCGGTCACGCTCAGATCGTTTCAGCAACAATGCGGGCGAGCGGTACGGTGTTATGGCCGACGATTATCAGCATTTTTGCGATTTGGGGAATTGAAGTGCCTGTGGCCTTTATTCTTTCTCATTATACGAATCTCGGCATTCTCGGCATTTGGGTCGGTTATCCGGCGGCTTTTGTCGTCAGCCTGCTGCTGCAATACGGATATTACCGGTTTGTATGGAAGAAAAAACAGATTACCCGGCTGATTCAATAAGGTTTTACCGCACATCGCTCAGTTCATACGGGCGATGTTTTTTTAGAGCAGGAAAATGAGTTTAGAAAATGGAATTCCTATACATGCTAGAAAACAAGGAAAGGGCAGGTGCTTATGACGATTGAACATACGACTTATTTAGGGGTTTCAGCCATAAAAGCGGAGACTGATCAGGCTGAATGCATCATTGTGCCGGAGTGGGGATCAAATGTCATATCGCTTCGGGATAAAAGAACCGGTATGCGGCTTCTCAGAGAACCGGAAACTGCGGAGCAATTCCGCGCAAAACCGATGCTGTACGGCATTCCCGTTTTATTCCCGCCGAACCGGATTACGGACGGGACGTTTCGTTTTGACGGCCGCGCGTATCAATTCGAGATAAACGAAGAGGATAAACATAATCATATTCACGGCTTTCTTCACAATCAGCATTGGAAAGCGGCGGCAGCGAAAGAAGAGGGAGATGGAATGACAGTCGAAACAGAAATTGATCTTTCAAAGATTCCCCGTGTTCATAAACAATTTCCGCACGATGTCATTGTCCGGATGACCTATACATTAAAAGACAATGTGTTTACGCAGCGGGCGCTGATTACCAACAAGGGAACGGAGGCTTTTCCTTGGGGGCTCGGCTATCATTCCACATTTGTTTTCAATGAAGAGCGATCCCGTCTTTTTCTGACGGCTGACCGCATGTGGGAATTAAATGAACGTTTCGTGCCGACGGGCCGTTTATTGGATGTGCCTGATAAAGAAGCGTTCCGTCATGGGATGTCTTTGAAAAATAAACAGTTTGACGATGTTTTTCTTTCTTCCGGACGGAATGGCGGCAATAACGAAGCTGTTATTTATCATCCGGATGAGAAATTATCCGTTTTGTATCAGGCAGACACGTCTTTCAAGCATTGGGTGGTATATAACGGTGACGGAAAGCAGGGGTTTGTCAGTCTTGAGCCTTATACTTCCGTTACAGATGCTTTTAATCTGAATCAGCCTGCATCACTGACAGGGCTTCAGATTCTGAAACCGGGCGAAGAAGCGGCTGCGTCATCCAGGATCACCATTTTGCATGACGAAGAATAGGAAAGAGGCGGGATAACATTGAAAATATATGTGAAACGCTTGAGCGCGGTGATTCTGCTTTTGATCATTGCCGCAGTTCCTTATATTGATGATGCGGCTAAGGCGGCTGAACAAAAAAATACTCTGCAAAAAGAGCTGGAACACATTCTGGATGAAGAACCTGCTTTAAAGGGGGCTTCAGCGGGCGTCAGTGTCCGGTCAGCAAAAACAGGGGAGGTGCTGTTCGGCAGCCGGGAAGATATGCGGCTGAGGCCTGCATCACTGATGAAGCTGCTGACGGCATCTGCGGCGCTTTCCGTTCTCGGAGAAGATTACACCTTTAAGACAGAAGTACGGGCAGACGGCGCCGTGAAAGGAAAACAGCTGCGCGGAAACCTTTATCTCAGGGGAAAAGGCGATCCGACCCTATTGGTTTCTGATTTTGAGAAGATGGCTAAACAGGTCAAAGCCAGGGGCATCCATGTCATTAAAGGAGATCTGGTCGGGGATGACTCGTGGTATGACGATACCAGGTATTCAGTTGATCTTCCGTGGAGCGATGAAGGCCAATATTATGGAGCGCAAGTGTCAGCTCTTACCGCTTCCCCAAATGAGGATTATGATACCGGAACGGTGATTGCGGAAATCAGCCCGGCGAAACAGCCCGGTAAAAAGCCGCGCATTTCAATTTCTCCCCATACGGACATCGTTCGTGTGAAAAACGAAGTGAAAACCGTCGCTTCTGATGAAAAGAAAGAATTGACGGTTGAACGGGAGCACGGTGGCAATGTGATTACGATAAAGGGAACCATACCTGCCGGCTCGGCACAGGCAAGAGAATGGGCGGCAGTGTGGGATCCGTCGTCCTATGCTTTAGATTTATGGAAACAAGCGCTTACTAAACAGGGTATAACTGTAAAAGGGAAAATCAAAACAGGGCGAATGCCGCACCGCACCCAGCTTGTCACATCACGGACATCCATGCCTCTTTCAGAATTATTGATCCCATTTATGAAACTGAGCAACAACGGGCACGCCGAAATTCTGATCAAGGAAATGGGAAAAGTGAAAAAAGGGGAGGGCAGCTGGGAAAAGGGCTTGGACGTGATGAAATCGGAGCTTAAATCGTTCGGGCTGAATCCGGATGAATTGATTGCAAGAGACGGATCCGGCGTTTCTCATGTTAACGGCGTATCCGCCGGCCAAATCGGAGAGCTTTTGTATGCGGTTCAGAAAGAAAAGTGGTACCCGGCTTTCCTTCGTTCGCTCCCTGTCGCCGGCGCAAGTGACAGAATGACGGGAGGAACCCTTCGGAATCGGCTGAAGGGCACCCCGGCGGAGGGCAAAATTAAAGCGAAAACCGGGTCACTAACATCAGTCAGTTCGATTGCCGGCTATGCAGACACAAAAACAGGAGATACGCTTATTTTTTCCGTGCTTCAAAACGGGCTGCTTGACGAAGATGACGGAAAAGACATTGAAGACAAAATCGCAGTCGTGCTGGCAAATCAATAAGAAGGGCCGAATCCTTAGAGGATTCGGCTTTTTTGATGTCTGTAAAACATTATATTGCGATTATGAATCAATCTTTTCAAAAAGTAATATCGGCAATATCCTTCCTTTTTTTTACATGATACTTTCTTACTTGTTCACCGATTTTTCATTTTTTAACGTAAAACTTCTTTTAAGGAGGCAAAACCTTTTTAAAAGCGCAATTAATTATACATTTTATTCCTTATTATAGTGTTTAAGAACCAGTTTGTAGTGTGCATACATACCGTTTTACATGGTATAAAGATTATAGAAATGAAGAAATGAAGTGAGGAATATATACTATATTCTAAAAAATGTTAGAGAAAATTTAATTTTTTATTGTGATTTCTAAAATATGTTTTAAAATAATGCTTATATGGATGATTTAGTCATATGCTGTCGAAATTTAATTGTAATTATTTCACTTTCTTATCCTCTTAAATTGAAATGGAGGGATTCCATTGAAGAACACTGTTTATTCTTTAACTCACGCCCAAAGAAGAGTCTGGTTTACAGAGCTGCTCGAGCCGGGCACAAGTATCTGCAATCTCGCGGCGTGCGTCAAATTCAGGGGGGACATCGATTTTGACGTACTGCGCCATGCTTTAGATTTTTCTATCTCGCAAAATGATTCACTCAGGTTTCAACTGACAGAAGGGGACGGATCAGAACCCCAGCTGTATCTGGCGGGGCATCGGCCGATTTCTCTAGAGACTGTTGATTTTACTCATACTGATCAGGCAGAGCGGGACGCATGGATTGACACGCAGACCCGTGTTCCGTTCAAGCTGTTTCATTCACCTCTGTATCAATTTACTCTGCTTGTCATGTCAGACGAAGAAGTTTGGCTTTATTCAAAATTTCACCATATTATCATGGACGGCATCTCGCTCAACCTGCTCGGCAACCAGCTCATTGATATCTACCAAAAGATCATGCGGGGCGAGGATTTAGCTGAACATCACAGACCTTCCTATCTCAGCTACATGGAAAAAGAACAGCAATACTTACAGTCTTCCCGTTTTCAAAAAGACCGTTCATTTTGGACTGAAACATACCGAACCGTTCCGGAACACCTTTCACTGGCGGAACGAACCTCTCATCTTAGACAAAGCACTGCGGCTTCCAGAGATACAATCACTCTTTCTCACTCCTTAGAACAATCTATCCGGCGTTTTTGCAAAGAAAATAATATCAGCATCATCTCTCTGTTTATGGCTTCGTTATACATATGCATCAGCCGTCTGACGGCTAAAAAGGATATTGCCATCGGCACTTATTACGGAAACCGGGGCTCCAGGCTCGAAAAGGATATGCTCGGCATGTTCGTCAGCACACTGCCGATCAGAATGACGGCAGATCCTGATGCGGAGTTCCTGTCCTTTGTCCGCAGCGTAGGAAAAGAGCAGCTGTCTGTTATGCGGCACCAGAAATATCCTTACAATCTTTTTGTGAATGAATTAAGGCAGACTCATCACGACCTGCAAAATATCATCGGGATTTCGATGCAATACCAGCCTCTCGCGTGGCGTCAGGCAGAAGGTTTCGATTATGAAACGGCGATGTTTTTCAGCGGACATACGGCAAATGAGCTGTCCATTTTAATTAAGGAGCGGACAGATACGGGATTGATTGAGCTGAATTTTGATTATCAATCCGCTTTATTTACTAAAACATCGATTAAACGAATTCAAACTCATTTGCTGACGATCGTTGAAAATGCCGTTAGAAATCCAAACCAGCTGATTCGGCATATTGATATGGCGGATGAAAATGAAAAGAAACGGGTGTTAACTGCGTTTAACCGTACAGAAGCGGTTGAACCGCCGGCTCCGACGCTTCACGGACTGTTTGCCCGCCGTGCCGCGCTTTCGCCGCATCGCCCGGCGCTCCGTTTTCCGGGCAGCATGCTGACGTACGCTGAGCTCGATCAGTACACAGACAGGCTCGCTGTTCGGCTCCGCCAAAAAGGCATCCGCAAAGAAAGCATGGTCGGCGTGCTCGCCGAACGCTCGCCGGAGATGGTGGTTTCTGTGCTTGCCGTGTTAAAAGCGGGCGGCGCCTATGTGCCGCTTGACCCGGAGTATCCTGAGGACAGGCTGCGCTATATGCTCAATGACTGTGCAGCTTGTCTTCTGCTTGCACAGCCGGGATTATCCGTTCCCGGTTTTTCCGGAGAAACGCTAGAAGTGTCTCTTTCTTCTCTGACAAGTGAGACGGAGACAGGGGCTGTCTCTGAAGAAGCGGATGCCGATTCGCTCGCTTATATCATTTATACGTCCGGTTCGACGGGAACACCGAAGGGAGTGGCTGTTGAACACCGTCAAGCCGTCGCCTTTTTATCGGGGATGCAAGGGCAGTTTCCGTTAACGGAAGAGGATATTATCGTGCTGAAATCATCCTTTTCTTTCGATGCTTCCATCTGGCAATTGTTTTGGTGGACGATGTCCGGCGCCTCCGTGTATCTGCTTCCGGCCGGATGGGAGAAAGATCCTGTGCGGATGATTGAAGCTTTTTCTTCTGAAAAGGTGACGACCGCGCATTTTATTCCGGCGATGGTCAACAGCTTTTTAGACGCGCTGGAAACAGAGCCTGAGGAAACAAGAACACGCCTCGGCAGAACACTGACACGCGTGTTTGCCGGAGGGGAAGCCCTTTCCCCGCTTACGGCTGCCCGGTTTGCCGATCTGTTGCCGGAGACCATGCTTATTCACGGCTATGGACCGACAGAAGCGACGGTTGATGCGGCGTTTTACGTCTGTGACCGAAAACGGGACAGCGGACGGACAAGGCTTCCGATTGGTAAACCCGTTCCTGGTGCCCGTCTGTATGTATTAGATAGCGGAGGAACCATCCAGCCTGCGGGTGTGGCAGGAGAGCTGTACATCGCGGGGACAGGGGTGGCCCGGGGCTATCTGAACCGGCCTGAGCTGACGGAGGAGCGTTTTCTCGATGATCCGTTTTATCCGGGAGAGCGCATGTATCAGACGGGCGATATCGCACGCTGGACAGAAGACGGCCTTGTCGAATGGCTCGGCCGTTCAGACGGACAGGTGAAAGTCCGCGGTTACCGGATTGAACCGGGGGAAATCGAAGCGGCGATCCGGCGCATCGACGGCATTCGTGAGGCGGCAGTCACCGCCCGGACCGAACACGGCGAAACCGCGCTTTACGCTTATATCGAAGGACGGGAAAGCGATGACGTGCGGGCGGAGCTTGCGGCACGCCTTCCGGCCTACATGATGCCGGCTCAGTTTATAGAGATGAACGAATGGCCGGTCACGCCGAGCGGAAAGCTTGACCGCCGCGCGCTGCCGGCTCCCGGCGGAGCGGCAGACAGACAGGCGTACACCGCCCCGCGGAACGTCACGGAAATGAAGCTTTGCGCCCTTTGGGAAGAGGTGCTGAAAAACGGCCCCGTCGGCATCCGGGATCACTTTTTTGAGCGGGGCGGCCATTCGTTAAAAGCGACGGCTCTCGTCTCCCGCATCGCCAAAGAGTTCGGTGTTCAGGTGCCGTTACAGGACATCTTCGCCCGGCCAACGGTGGAAGAACTCGCTTCGGTTATTCAGGACTTGGAAGAGAGCCCGTATGAAGCGATTCAGCCTGCGCAAAAACAGGACACCTATCCGGTGTCTTCGGCGCAGAAACGGATGTATGTGCTCCAGCAGCTTGAAGACGGCGGTGTCGGCTACAATATGCCGGCTGTGCTGGAACTGACGGGCCCGCTTGACCGCAGCCGGCTGGAGGAGACGTTCCGGCAGCTTGTGGAGCGGCACGAGTCGCTCCGAACGTCCTTTGAAACGGGGCCTGACGGCGAACCGGTGCAGCGCATCCATGACAGCGTGCCGTTTCAGCTGGATGAGGCCGAGTCAGCTGACGCATTCGTCCGGCCGTTTGGTCTGGAGGAAGCGCCGCTCTTCCGCGCGGCTCTCGTGAAAGAATCCGACGAACGTCATCTTTTATTAACGGATATGCATCATATTATTTCTGACGGTGTGTCCGTCAACACCTTGATTAAAGAATTCGGCGAGCTGTACGCAGGCCGTTCGCTTGCGCCGATGCGCCTTCAATATAAAGACTATGCCGTCTGGCAGCGGTCGTTTCAGGAGAAGGAAGGATATCAGAAGCAGGAAGCCTACTGGCTGAAGCGGCTAGAAGGAGAGCTTCCGGTGCTTGAGCTTCCGGCTGACAAGCCCCGTCCGGCTGTCAGAAGCTTTGCGGGCGGCAATGTATCGTGCACGCTTGACGCTGAAACGGCATCCGGCCTTCACCGCGTCGCCCGGGATCACGGCTCCACTTTGTATATGGTGCTTCTCGCCGCGTACAATACGTTACTCGCGAGATTGAGCGGGCAGGAAGACATCATCGTCGGCTCGCCGATTGCCGGGCGTCCGCACAAAGACCTTGAACCGATTCTCGGCATGTTCGTCAACACGCTCGCCATCAGAACGGAGCCGAAAGGAGACAAACGGTTTACCGATTATTTGGCGGAAGTCCGCCAGGCGGCGCTTGAGGCGTATGAGCATCAGGACTATCCGTTTGAGGAGCTTGTGGAACGGCTCGGCGTGCAGCGGGACATGAGCCGCAATCCGCTGTTTGATGCGATGTTTATTCTTCAGAATATGGAGCGAGAAGAGATAAATCTGGCCGGTCTGAAGGCGTCACGATCAGAGCATACCGAACATGATGTATCAAGTTTTGACCTGACCTTATCAGCGGCTGAATCCGATGGAAACATCCGCTTTGAAATGGAATTCAGCACCGAGCTTTTTATGAAAGAAACGATTGAACGATGGATGGGCCACTTACTGAATCTCTTGCGCCATGTTGCCGCCGAACCGGAAGTCACACTATCGAAAGCTGACATTTTGGATGAAGAAGAAAAACAAAAGTTACTGATTGAGTTTAATAACACACAAACCGAATTCATGGAAAAACACAAACTATTTCACCAGCTGTTTGAAGAGAAAGCAGAAGAAACGCCTCATCAGACCGCTGTTATTGAAGGAGCACAACAGATCAGCTATTCGCAGCTTAATGAGCGGGCAAATCGGCTTGCGCGAACATTACACAAAAATGGATTCGGTCCGGGAAAAAGAGCAGCTATATTGGCAAACCGTTCGATTGAAGCGATCGTCAGTGTTCTCGCCGTCATGAAATCGGGAGGGGCGTATATACCGGTTGACTCCCATTATCCCGAGGAACGGATTCGCTATTTATTAAAAGACAGCGCGGCATCCGTCTTGATGGTGCAGTCAGAATACAAAGAACTTGCTTCACAGCTGACGGATAACAACTTATTTCTCATTCAGCTTGATCATGAAGATCAATACGATATTTGTGCAAAGAATATTCAGCCGGCAGCGTCACCGGATGATACTGCATATATCATATATACTTCGGGAACAACGGGAACGCCGAAGGGAGTCGAAGTCAGAAATCGCAGCTTTACGCATGCAGCACTTGCATGGCGCAGGATTTATGAGCTTGATCTTATACCGGTCAGAGTGCTGCAGATGGCGAGTTTCTCATTTGATGTATTTTCAGGGGATCTTGCACGCGCCCTGCTAAACGGGGGAACGCTTGTCATTTGTCCGGATGACGTCCGGCTTGAGCCACAACAGCTTTATCGGCTCATTGATCAGCACCGTATCACGTTTATGGAGTCGACACCCGCGCTGATTGTTCCGTTTATGGAATATATATATCGCCGGAAGCTCGCGCTGCAAAGTGTAAAAATACTTGTACTGGGTTCAGATATGATCAAGTCGCAGGATTTTTATACGCTTCATGAACGCTTTGGGAAAGAAATGCGAATTATTAACAGCTACGGTGTAACAGAAGCGACAATTGATTCTTCGTATTATGAAGCCGAAATGAGCGAAGTGCCGCGGGAAGATGATGTGCCGATCGGTGTTCCGCTTCCGAATGTGCAAATGTACGTCTTAAACAAAGACAAACAGGTCCAGCCGATCGGCGTTTTCGGAGAGCTGTATATCGGGGGCGCCGGCGTCGCCAAAGGATATTGGGGACAGCCTGAGCTGACAGAGGACGCATTCAGTGACCCGTTACAAACGGGAGAAACGCTTTACAGAACCGGAGATCAGGCTTGCTGGCTGCCGGATGGCACTCTTCGTTTTCAAGGGCGGATTGATAAGCAGGTAAAAATCAGAGGATACAGAATTGAGACGGGAGAAATAGAAAGTGTGCTTTTGAAACACGATCAAGTCAAAGAAGCGGCTGTTACCGTGATGAAAGATGCCGAAGGACAAGCCCGATTAGCGGCATACATCGTTCCTAAAGAGGCCGATATCTCATCACTTCGCCAGTCTCTTATGCAGGAGCTCCCGGCTTATATGATGCCGTCTCATATTATCGGTTTAGACAGCATGCCCCTGACACTGAACGGCAAACTTGATAAATCGGCATTGCCGGCAGAAGAGATACATTCATCACAGGCATTTGTCGCGCCCGGCGATGAAAAACAGGCGATGTTATGCCGGATTTGGGAAGATGTGCTTCATATTCAGAAAGCGGGAATTCATCACTCTTTCTTTGAGCTTGGGGGAGATTCCATTAAGGCGCTTCAAGTGTCAGCCCGACTCGCCGGAGAAGGCTGGAACATGTCGATCCGCGATTTGTTTCAGTTCCCGACGATTGCAGAACTCGCGAAGCACCTCACGCCGGCTGTTGCAACGGCTGATCAGGGGCCGATAGAAGGAAGCGCTCCGCTGACACCGATCCAGCAGAGATTTTTTGAGGAGCCGGGTGCGTTTGAGCTTCATTATAACCAATCAGTCATGCTGTGCACTGAAGACAGCCTCCAAATAGATGCGCTGTACCAGGCGGTTTGCGCGCTGACAGAACATCATGATGCGCTGCGAATGACTTTCACTGAAAATGAGCATGGGGAAGCCGTTCAATATAATCGCGGAATCACAAAGCAGCATGAAGAAATATTTACGCTTAACGTCATAGATATTTCAGAAGAAACGCAGCCCGAAAAACGGATAGCCGCTGAGGAAAAAGAAATACAGCAGGCTATGCGCCTTGATCAAGGCCCTCTGCTTCATCTCGGAGTGTTCCGGCAGAAGGAAGCCGACCATCTTCTTATAACGATTCATCATCTTATCGTGGACGGCGTGTCATGGAGGATATTGCTTGAAGATCTGCAGACAGCTTATCAGCAGGCATTAGAAGGCAAACAAATCGAACTGCCGCCGAAAAGCGATTCTTATATAAAGTATGCCGAAGAGCTTTTTGACATTTCCAAGAGCAAAGTATTGCTGGAGGAAGCCGCATACTGGGACAGCGTGATGTCTGGTGAAACAGCGCCGCTGCCGAAAATAACTGATGAAAACGCCGGACGATTGCAGGAAAACGCGCGCACTGCATCGTGGATATTAAGCAGCGAAGTCACGAAACAGCTGCTGTTGGAAACACAGCAGGCATACGGAACGGATGTTCATGAATTGCTTTTAACGGCGCTTGGAATGGCGCTTCATGAGTGGACGGGTTCTGAACAGATCCTTATCAGCACTGAGGGGCACGGGCGCCAGGGGCATATTCCTGACATTGATATGTCAAGAACGGCAGGATGGTTTACATCTGTTTACCCGGTGCTTTTGGATATGAGAGTGCCGGGCGGCTCAGGCGAAAAAACCGCTCACCGCATAAAGACGGTAAAAGACATGATGAGACGGGTTCCTCATCACGGAACCGGCTACGGGCTGCTGAGATATTCACGAAACATTCTTTATAAAGACCCAGAAATAAGCTTTAACTATCTCGGTGCGTTTGACGGTCTTGAGGGAACGCTGAAGATGTCACCGTTCAAGCCGCAGCATGATATAGCGGCCGGGCGCATCCGCGAGTTTGATCTGGATATTAACGCGATGGTGGCGGCCGGGCAACTGGAGGTAAAAGCCGTTTATACCGATGTATTTGCACCGGGGGCAATCGAGTTTTTCATGAATCGTTTCCATACTCACCTCGAGGACATCATCGCCCACTGTTCCGGCAAGAAAGAGCGGGAAAAAACATTAACGGATTACAGCCATACAGAATTGACCGCTCAAGCACTATCAAGCATTGAAGATCTCGTAAAAGGACTTTAATTTCATAAAAAGGTGTGTGGCATTCGTGACACAAGCGACAGAAATTCAAGATATTTACCCTTTATCATATATGCAGGAAGGCATGCTGTTTCATTCGCTTCTGGATTCCGGATCAAACGCATATGTCGAGCAGATTTCGTTTACAGTCAGCGGGGATTTATGCATTGATACATTCCAAAAAAGTCTGGATATGCTTGTCAGCCGCTATGATATTTTCAGAACGATTTTCATAAAAGAAGTGCCTGACCTTGAAGGTCCGCAGCAGGTTGTCCTTTCACGCCGTGACACAGCCGTACAGACTGAGAACATTTCAGACTATTCGGAAGAACGGCAGCAAAGCATCATTGACAAATTCAAGGAAACCGACCGGCATAAGGGGTTCGATCTGCAAAAAGGCCCCTTAATGCGCCTGACTCTTTTTCAAACAGGAGAAAACCGCCATACATGCGTTTGGACTCATCATCACATTATGATGGACGGCTGGAGCTTGGGTATTGTACTGAAAGATTTCTTCAGCATGTATTATGCAATCCGAAACGGGCGGCCTGTAAACCTCGGCAGTCCGGCTCCTTACAGCTCTTATATCAAATGGCTCCGAAGCCGGAATAAAGAAGAAACGTCAGCGTTCTGGTCGCGCTGCTTGGAAGATTACGGAGAAGTCGTTTCCGTTCCGCAAACGAAGAATAAGCCGGCGCAAAACGGTTATGCATCTGAGCATTTTCAATTTTCCCTTGAGTCTGAAACCGTGCAAAAGCTGACAGACATTGCCCGAAGCACCGGGGTCACGCTGAATACTTTATTTACGAGCATTTGGGGACTGCTTCTCCACCGTTACAACGGCACTGAAGATGCGGTATTCGGTTCAGTTGTTTCCGGCAGGCCGTCAGCTATCGCCGGCATCGAATCCATGGCCGGGCTGTTTATCAATACCGTGCCGGTAAGGGTGCGCGCGGCTGGGGATATGACTTTTTCTTCTCTTCTCAAAAAGGTGCAACAAGAGTCACTCGCTGCGGAAGAGCACAGCTATTATCCGCTGTATGACATCCAAAACGAGAGCGGCCTGCAAAAAGATCTCTTGAATCACATCCTGGTCTTTGAGAATTATCCGGTTCAAATGCAGACTGCGGTAAACGGCTGGCAGCAAACGGAAAGCAGTGCGCTCTCACTTGAAAACTTTTCGATGGCGGAAGAAACCAATTACGATCTTAACGTCGTCATCGTTCCGGGAGAAGAGTTTTATGTGAAATTCAGCTACAATGCGGGCATCTACGATCGGGAAGACATGAAACGGATCAAAGGGCATATTCTGGAGGTCATCTCCTGTGTAACGGAAGATCCGGACAGGCTTTTATCAAGCATCAGTCTCGTGCCTCCGGAGGAAGAAGCCTTGATTCATTCGTTTAACGAAACGAACCGTCCGTACCCTGAGACAACCGTTCATGGGCTGTTTGAAGAACAGGCGGCAAAAACGCCTGACCAAGAGGCGTTGAGATATAACGGGGTAAGCTGGAGCTACAAGAAATTAAATCAGCGGGCGAATCAGATTGCGCATGCGTTAAAGGAAAAAGGCGCACGCCCCGACCAGATCACCGCTGTTATGCTGCGCCGATCAATGAGTACGGTTGCCGCTCTGCTCGGAATTTGGAAGTCGGGCAGCGCCTATATGCCGATTGATGCGGAATTTCCGCCTGAACGGATTTCATTTTTACTGAGAGACAGTGAAGCCTCACTGCTCGTGACTGAAAAAGACCTGCTCCCCCTCATTCCGCCGCATTTCAAGGGCAGCGTCGTCATCATGGAGGAAACGGTTTCCCAGCAGACCGCACCGCTTCCGCCGGTATCTGACAGCGGAAATTGGGCGTATGTCATTTACACCTCCGGAACGACAGGCCGGCCGAAAGGGGTGCTTGTACAACACAAAGCGATCAGCAATACATTGCAATGGCGGCGTGAAGAATACGGGATGACAGAAGGGGACGTAGCGCTTCATCTTTTTTCATACGTATTTGACGGGTCATTAACGAGTCTTTTCACTCCGCTTCTGTCAGGCGCCTGTGTATTGTTAACTGATGAAGATGATGCGAAAGACGTCCTTTCAATAAAACAGAAAATCACCCGCCACGGGGTGAGCTATCTTCTGATCGTTCCGTCTCTGTATCGCGTTCTGCTTGATTCGCTGACGAAAAAGGATGCGCAGACGCTTCGGGCGGTGACATTTGCCGGGGAAGCGGCCACTCCTGATATCGTGGAAGCGAGCCGCGGCATATGCCCGAATGCCGAGCTGCTGAATGAATACGGTCCGACGGAAAACAGTGTAGCCACGACGATTCTGCGTAATCTGCAAAAAAGCAGCCGGATTACGATCGGACGCCCGATCGCCAACACTTCTGTCTATATGATGCACGGAGATCGGCTGCAGCCGGTCGGAGCCGTCGGTGAACTGTGTATTTCCGGAAAAGGTCTGGCGGACGGATATTTTCAGCAAAAAGAGCTGACGGACAAAGTCTTTACCCCTCATCCGTTTCGTGAAGGTGAACGGCTGTACAGAACGGGAGATGCAGCCCGATTTTTACCGGATGGAACGATTGAATATATGGGACGCTTTGACGATCAGGTGAAGGTAAGAGGTTACAGAATTGAATTAGGAGAAATCGAAACGGCACTCAGAAGTCTGTCCGGGGTAAAAGAGGCGGCAGTCACCGTGCGCAAAACGGCGGACGGGGAACAGGAGCTTGCAGCTTATGTCGTGCTGGAAAACGCGGGTGTGACATTTGACCCTCATGCCGAATTGGCCGGGAGATTACCTGCTTATATGATACCGGGAAGCTTTACCAAATTAACGGAGATGCCGCTGTCTGTGAGCGGAAAACTTGATCGGGCCGCACTTCCTGAGCCGAAAGAAGCCGGGAGAACCGGTGATTATCAAGCTCCGCGCACAATGCTTGAGACTGAGCTGCTGTCTATTTGGCAAGAAGTGCTGAAACGGGAACACATCAGTATGAGAGATGATTTCTTCCAAATCGGCGGACAGTCGCTGAAAGCCGCGTCGCTTGTTTCAAACATACATAAACGGCTGCAAATTGAGCTTGCCGTCCGCCATGTTTTTGAACATCCGACAATCGAGAGCATGGCCCGCTTCCTTGAACAGAGGAAAAGAGGAGAATATGCAGAAATCACGCCTGCTGTGGCAAAGGACTTGTACCCGCTATCTTTTGCGCAAAAAAGGCTCTATGCCCTTCACCAGCTTGCGGCGGACAGCACGGGCTATCATATGCCCGCTTGTCTGGAACTGAGCGGCAGACTCAACCGGGATCGTCTGCACGAAGCCTTTTCAGCGCTGTTACAAAGGCATGAAGCGTTACGCACATCATTTGTTTTACGAAACGGGGAGCCGATGCAGCACATACATGCACATGTCGATCTTGACCTCACAGAGATTCACATGCCATCCGGGAACCTTCTTCAAGAGGTGATGGAAACTTTCGTCAAACCGTTTGACGTGGAAAAAGCGCCGCTTTTGAGAGTGACTTTAGCCAAAGTCACTGAAGAACGTCATTTTCTGCTGCTTGATATGCATCATCTTATCGCAGACGGTGTGTCAATGAGCGTTCTGATTCAAGAATTGACGGATTTATACAGAGGAAAAGAGTTGCGGCCGTTAAAACTCCAATACAAAGATTTTTCCGTCTGGCAGCATGAGCGGTTTGCCGCTGAAGAATTCAAAAGACATGAGCGTTATTGGCTGGAGACGATCGGGGAAAACATTCCCGTACTTGATCTGCCGCTCGATAAAAAGCGCCCGCAGCTTCCTGATTTCAGCGGGTCCGTTGTTCGAACGCGCCTTCAAAAGGAAACGGCGGAGAATTTACGCCGGCTCATGGATGAGACGGGTTCGACGCTGTATATGATTCTTTTGGCAAGCTACTCCTTGTTCCTTTCTAAATTGAGCGGGCAGGAAGACATTGTCGTCGGTTCACCTGCGGCCGGCAGAAGCCGCGCTGAGCTTGACGGGGTCATCGGCATGTTTGTAAATACCGTGGCAATGAGAAGCAGGCCGAAAGGGGATAAGACATTCCGCGCTTATTTAGAAGAGGTGAAAATGCTCGCCCTCGGCGCGGCCGAACATCAGGACTTCCCGTTTGAAGAACTTGCCCAAAAGCTTGATACACACCGGGAAGTCAATCGCAATCCGCTGTTTGATGCCATGCTCGTTTTGCAAAACAGTGATGATTTCGAAGTGAACCTTCCGGGCTTAGCCGTTTCTTCACATGCAGTGAAACATGACATTTCAAAATTCGACTTGACGCTTCATGCCGAGGAACGGCCGGATGGCTCACTGGATTTTCATTTTGAATACAGTACCGCGTTGTTTGAAAAAGGTACGATCGAACGGTGGGCCGGTCATTTTAAAGAGCTTTTAGGACAAATCGCATCGCATGATGAGCGGAAGCTGTCTGACATTCATTTGCTGGGCATAAACGAGCGGCAGATGCTTCTTCAAGCGGAAAATCAAACGGCGGAGTATCCGAGGCATGAAACGATCGTCAGTTTATTTGAAGCACAGGCGGAAAAAATGCCGGATCAAATTGCAGCCGTCATGTCTGATGAGCGTCTCACCTACCGCGAGCTCAATGATAAGGCGGATCGAATCGCCGATATGCTGTCGGAAAACGGCATCCGCTCCGGACAGATTGTCGGAATTATGACCGAACGATCTCCGGATATGCTGATTGGGATTCTCGGTATTTTAAAAGCAGGAGGAGCTTATCTGCCGATTGATCCTGACTATCCGGACGAGCGGATTTCATTTATGCTGACTGACAGCGGCGCGCGTGCTCTGTTGACGCAATCGGGTCTTGGGATATCCGGAATGGACGAGCTGCCGGTATTATACATCGATAAGCCTGAATCCGTTTCAGCAGACAGAACGAAAGAAATGATAACGCCTGAACAGCCGGCTTACGTGATTTACACATCGGGCACAACCGGAAAACCGAAAGGCGTTATGACGGAACACCGCAATGTCATCAGCCTTATCACACATAAAGGACTGCCGTTTGATTTCGGCTCTGAAGACGTCTGGACGCTGTTCCATTCCTATTGCTTTGATTTTTCTGTCTGGGAAATATTCGGCGCGCTCTTATACGGCGGAAAGGTAGTCATCGTGCCGAAAGACACAGCCCGTGATCCGCATTTGTACCGGCAGCTGCTGCAAAGTGAAGGCGTAACGGTGCTGAACCAAACGCCGACGGCTTTTTCCGGACTCATTCATGAAGAAGCCGGGCATACGGACAAGCTGAAGCTTCGATATGTCATTTTCGGCGGAGAGGCGCTTCAGCCCGGCATGCTGAAAAGCTGGAAAGAGAAGTACCCGGAGACGGAGCTTGTTAATATGTACGGTATTACGGAAACCACGGTTCACGTCACATGCAAAAAACTGAATATGGATGATATTGAGAGAAACAAAAGCAATATCGGCAGACCGTTGGAAACCCTTCATGCTTTTGTCATGGACGCTTATATGAATCCGCAGCCGATCGGAATTCCCGGTGAGCTTTATATCGGCGGGGAAGGCGTCGCGAGGGGGTATGTAAACAGGGATGATTTAACCGCCTCCCGTTTCATCACGAATCCGCACGGCATGCGGCTCTACCGGACGGGCGATATCGCCAAAAGGCTCTCAAATGGCGAGCTGGAATATGTCGGGCGGAAAGATGCGCAAGTAAAAGTCAGAGGCCACAGAATTGAGCTGGGAGAAATTAAATCAGCGCTGCAGGAGCTTTCCTTCGTGAAAGAGGCCGCCGTGATCACACGTGCTGATCAGCACGGTCAGCACTCCATTTACGCATACGCGGTCTTACACGGAAACGAAAAGATAAAAGAAGCAGAGATTCAGGCCTCTCTCAGAGCTTTTCTGCCGGAATATATGATTCCCGCCCGCTTGATAGAGCTTGATGAACTGCCTTTGACGGCGAATGGGAAGCTGGACGAGAAGGCGCTCCCGCAGCCTGAATTAAATGATAGCCTTGGAGATGATATCAGCCTGAGAAATGAAACTGAAGAAATGATGGCTGACATTTGGGAAGAACTCTTAGGTGTTGAAGGCCTCGGTCCCAATGCTCATTTCTTCCATCTCGGCGGGGATTCGATTAAAGCGCTGCAAGTATGTGCGAGGCTGAAACAGCAGGGCTATGAAACGACCGTTCGCGAGCTGTTCGAGCATCAGACACTGGGAGAAGTATCGATGCGGCTTCGGAAAGTCCACCGCGTGATTGATCAGGCTCCCGTCACGGGAGACGTGCCGCTGACGCCGATCCAGCACTGGTTCTTGTCGCAATCATTGCCGCACGATCATTTTAATCAGTCCGTTATGCTCCGCAGTTCGGACAGAATCAATGAAATCGCCATGAGAAAGGCGCTGGCACAGCTCGCGGTTCATCATGACGCATTACGGATGATATGCGGCACGCAAAACGGATCGGTGATTCAATATAACAGAGCGGAAAACCTTTCTGAAGAAGAACTTTTTACGTTTGAAACGTATGACGTGAGAGGGAAAGGGTCATTACAAGAGGAGCACGCCGCAATCGAACAGGCGGCCGCCCGTATTCAAACTTCCATTCGGCTGGAGACGGGGCCGCTCGTAGCTGTCGGATTATTTCACGCTAATGATGGCGATCATCTGCTGCTTTCCATTCATCACCTTGTCATTGACGGTGTATCATGGCGGATTTTATTTGAGGATCTCACCGCGTGCTACAGGCAGGCGCTCGAAGGAAAAGAAACCGCGCTTCCGGCAAAAACCGATTCCTATCAGACTTACGCGAAGCAAATCTCTGATTATGCAAAAAGCCGCCGGCTGTTACAGGAAGCAGACTACTGGTCCGAAAGAGAAAAAGCGGCGGTCAAACCGCTTCCGAAAGATGCCCGCATCTCTTCCAATCTTCTGAAAGATACAGATGTGATGACCGTTACATTGACAAAACAGGAGACTGAGCAGCTGTTAACGGAAGCAAACAGAGCATACACAACAGAGACGGGCGAATTATTGCTTGCCGCGTTAAGCCTTGCGCTGAACAGATGGACCGGAAACGAGACATTCAAAATCAGCATGGAAGGCCACGGAAGGGAAGAGCACTTGGAACATCTTGATATCAGCAGAACCATCGGCTGGTTTACGTCAATTTATCCGGTATTGGTTGACGCAAGTTTTCAAGATCAGGCTGATGACGGCGAGCGGCTCGGCTATCACATTAAACGGACAAAAGACATGATGCGCCGCATTCCGCATAAAGGAGCGGGATACGGGGTGCTGAAATATATAAGCAAACTCTGGGAAGAAACTGAATCTGATTCTCCTGAAATCAGTTTTAACTATCTGGGGCAGTTTGACAGGGAGATCCGTTCCAGCGGCTTTGGTGTTTCTCCCGTAAAAGCGGGAAATGAAGTCAGCCCGGACTGGGAACGTCCGTACACACTTGATATCAGCGGCTCCGTATCGTCGGAATGTCTCAGCATGCATGTTGTGTACAACCGTTTTCAGTATCAAAAAGAAACGATTGAAGTTTTGACGGGACATTTTCATGCCTTTCTCAAGCAGATCATCACGCATTGCACAGGCAAAGAGGAGCGTGAATGGAGCGCCGCTGATTTCAGTGACGAGGAGTTAACGCTGGAAGATCTGAGTGACATTATGGGAGCCGTCAACAAACTATAGAAAAGGAGTGGCGCAATGGGGCAGCAACCGGAAATACAAGATATATATCCTTTATCTTTTATGCAGGAGGGCATGCTTTTTCATTCTCTGTTGGATCATGACTCAAGAGCCTACTTCGAACAAGCGGTGTTTACGATCAACGGACAGCTTGACCGGGAACGATTCCAAAAAAGTTTAGATGCTGTTTTTGAACGATACGATATTTTCCGTACGACATTTATTCATAAGAATGTGGCGAAGCCCCGCCAAGTCGTGTTGAAAAACAGGCCGAGCCGCGTTCAGTTTCATGATATTTCTCATTTGGACGAGAAGGCACAAGACAAATATGCCGACCGGTTCAGAAAAGAAGATAAAGATAAAGGCTTTGATTTGCAATCAGACCCTCTCATGAGAGTCTCCATTTTGAAAAAAGCGCCCGAACGCTATGTTTGTATATGGAGCCATCATCATATCGTCATGGACGGCTGGTGCTTCGGAATTGTCATGAAGGAATTTCTGATGATCTATCAATCTCTCGGAGACGGACGGCTTCCGTCTCTCGAGCCTGTTCAGCCATATGGAAAGTATATTAAATGGCTCATGAAGCAGGATCGTAAAGAAGCCGAGATTTTTTGGAAAACGAGACTTGCCGATCTTGAGCAATCGGCGTCTCTTCCGAAAAAATCCGCGGAACCAAATGGCGAACTTGAGCAGGCGGTTTTCACCATTTCTGAAGAGCAGACAAATGAGCTGAAGAACATTGCGGCAAGGGCGGGAGCAACGCTGAATACAGTGTTCCAGGCACTGTGGGGCATTTTGCTGCAGCGTGTCAGCCGCTGTGATGACGCCGTTTTCGGTTCAGTCGTTTCCGGCCGGCCGTCGGATCTCGCAGGCGTGGAAAAAATGGTGGGACTGTTTATTAATACGATTCCCGTGCGGGTGAAAAGCGGTTCATTTTCTTTTCTGGAGCTCGTCGGGCATTTGCAGCAGGAGACGCTGCAAGCAGAAGCGTACAGCTATTATCCGCTGTATGACATTCAGGCGCAAAGCCCTCTGAAGCAAGCGCTGTTTGACCACATTATCGTGTTTGAAAATGTGCCGGCCCAGGGTGAAATTGAAAATGTGAGTCAGGCCGGTTCATTTGATTTTGCGGTAGAAGATTTCACGATGGAGGAAGTCACAAACTACGGATGCAGCATAAAGGTGATTCCGGGAAGTTCTCTTTATATCCGCTTAAACTTTGATACCGGTATATACGATCGTGTTTTTATGAAGAATATTGAAACATTTTTACGGCATATGATGAAGTCAGTCATTTCCGACCCTGAAATGAGCGCCTCCGAGATCGCATTGCTGGATGCGTGTGAAGCCAGAAATATGCTGGATGCGTTTAACCGTACAGAAACGGCTGAACCGCCGGCCCCGACGCTTCACGGATTGTTTACCCGCCGCGCCGCGCTTTCGCCGCATCGTCCGGCGCTCCGTTGTCCGGGCGGCATGCTGACGTACGCTGAGCTCGACCAGTACACAGACAGGCTCGCTGTTCGGCTCCGCCAAAAGGGCGTCCGCAAAGAAAGCATGGTCGGCGTACTCGCTGAACGCTCGCCGGAGATGGTGGTTTCAGTGCTTGCCGTGTTAAAAGCGGGCGGCGCCTACGTGCCGCTTGACCCTGACTATCCTGAGGACAGGCTGCGCTATATGCTCGAGGACTGCGGCGCCTGCCTCCTGCTTGCACAGCCGGGATTATCCGTTTCCGGTTTTTCCGGAGAAACGCTAGAAGTGTCTCTTTCTTCTCTGACAAGTGAGACGGAGACAGGGGCTGTCTCTGAAGAAGCGGATGCCGATTCGCTCGCTTATATCATTTATACGTCCGGTTCGACGGGAACACCGAAGGGAGTAGCTGTTGAACACCGTCAAGCCGCCGCCTTTTTATCAGGGATGCAAGGGCAGTTTCCGTTAACGGAAGAGGATATTATCGTGCTGAAATCATCCTTTTCTTTCGACGCCTCCATCTGGCAATTGTTTTGGTGGACGATGTCCGGCGCCTCCGTGTATCTGCTTCCTGCCGGATGGGAGAAAGATCCTGTGCGGATGATTGAAGCTTTTTCTTCTGAAAAGGTGACGACCGCGCATTTTATTCCGGCGATGGTCAACAGCTTTTTAGATGCGCTGGAAACAGAGCCTGAGGAAACAAGAACACGCCTCGGCAGAACACTGACACGCGTGTTTGCCGGAGGGGAAGCTCTTTCCCCGCTTACGGCTGCCCGGTTTGCCGATCTGTTGCCGGAGACCATGCTTATTCACGGCTATGGACCGACAGAAGCGACGGTTGATGCGGCGTTTTACGTCTGTGACCGAAAACGGGACAGCGGACGGACGCGGCTTCCGATCGGAAAACCCGTTCCTGGTGCCCGTCTGTATGTATTAGATAGCGGAGGAACCATTCAGCCTGCGGGTGTGGCAGGAGAGCTGTACATCGCAGGGACAGGGGTGGCCCGGGGCTATCTGAACCGGCCTGAGCTGACGGAGGAGCGCTTTCTCGATGATCCGTTTTATCCGGGAGAACGCATGTATCAGACGGGCGATATCGCACGCTGGACAGAAGACGGCCTTGTTGAATGGCTCGGGCGTTCAGACGGACAGGTGAAAGTCCGCGGCTACCGGATTGAACCGGGAGAAATCGAAGCGGCGATCCGGCGCATCGACGGCATTCGTGAGGCGACGGTCACCGCCCGGACCGAACACGGCGAAACCGCGCTTTACGCCTATATCGAAGGACGGGAAAGCGATGACGTGCGGGCGGAGCTTGCGACACGCCTTCCGGCCTACATGATGCCGGCTCAGTTCATAAAGATGACCGAGTGGCCGGTCACGCCGAGCGGAAAGCTTGACCGCCGCGCGCTGCCGGCTCCCGACGGAGCGGCAGACAGACAGGCGTACACCGCCCCGCGGAACGTCACGGAAATGAAGCTTTGCGCCCTCTGGGAAGAGGTGCTGAAAAACGGCCCCGTCGGCATCCGGGATCACTTTTTTGAGCGGGGCGGCCATTCGTTAAAAGCGACGGCTCTCGTCTCCCGCATCGCCAAAGAATTCGGTGTTCAGGTGCCGTTACAGGACATCTTCGCCCGGCCGACGGTGGAAGAGCTCGCTTCGGTCATTCAGGACTTGGAAGAGAGCCCGTATGAAGCGATTCAGCCTGCGAAAACACAAGACACCTACCCGGTGTCTTCGGCGCAGAAACGGATGTATGTGCTCCAGCAGCTTGAAGACGGCGGTGTCGGCTACAATATGCCGGCTGTGCTGGAACTGACGGGCCCGCTTGACCGCGGCCGGCTGGAGGAGACGTTCCGGCAGCTTGTGGAGCGGCATGAGTCGCTCAGAACGTCCTTTGAAACGGGGCCTGACGGCGAACCGGTGCAGCGCATCCATGACAGCGTGCCGTTTCAGCTCGATGAGGCCGAGTCAGCTGACGCATTCGTCCGGCCGTTTTGTCTGGAGGAAGCGCCGCTCTTCCGTGCGGCCCTCGTGAAAGAATCAGACGAACGTCATCTTTTATTAACGGATATGCATCATATTATTTCTGACGGTGTGTCCGTCAACACCTTGATTAAAGAATTCGGCGAGCTGTACGCAGGCCGTTCGCTTGCGCCGATGCGCCTTCAATATAAAGACTATGCCGTCTGGCAGCGGTCGTTTCAGGAGAAAGAAGGATACCAGAAGCAGGAAGCCTACTGGCTGAAGCGGCTAGAAGGAGAGCTTCCGGTGCTTGAGCTTCCGGCTGACAAGCCCCGTCCGGCTGTCAGAAGCTTTGCGGGCGGCAGCGTATCGTGCACGCTTGACGCTGAAACGGCATCCGGCCTTCACCGCATCGCCCGGGATCACGGCTCCACTTTGTATATGGTGCTTCTCGCCGCGTACAATACGTTACTCGCGCGATTGAGCGGGCAGGAAGACATCATCGTCGGCTCGCCGATTGCCGGGCGTCCGCACAAAGACCTTGAACCGATTCTCGGCATGTTCGTCAACACGCTGGCCATCAGAACGGAGCCGAAAGGAGACAAACGGTTTACCGATTACTTGGCGGAAGTCCGCCAGGCGGCGCTTGAGGCGTATGAGCATCAGGACTACCCGTTTGAAGAGCTTGTGGAGCGGCTCGGCGTGCAGCGGGACATGAGCCGCAATCCGCTGTTTGACGTTATGTTTGTGCTCCAAAATATGGAGCGTGAATCCCTGGGGTTAAATAAGCTGCATTTGGCTCAAGCTGCGGATACAAGTCATAAAACCGCAAAGTTTGATGCCACGCTTTACGCGTCAGAAGGGTCTGACGGTTCCATCAGCTTTGATTTTGAATTCAATACAGATATCTATCAAAAACAGACAATTGAAAAATGGCTTTCTTATTTTACCCGTATTCTTACAAAAGTAATTGAAAACCAAGCGATACCGCTTGGTGACATTCATGTACTGGATGATGCTGAAACAAATCGCGTCATTTATCAGTTTAATCAGACGAAAAGCGATTACCCAAGACACGAACCCATCAGCCGTTTATTTGAGCGTCAGGCAAAAGAAACCCCCGATGCCCGGGCAGTTGTATATGATGGACAAATCTTGACATACCGTGAGCTGAACGAACGGGCTAACAGAATAGCGGCGGCTCTCCGATCAAATGGCGTCGGTCCGGAAAGCGTTGTCGCCTTATTAACCGGCCGCACAACAGAGCTTGCTTCCGGAATCCTCGGAATATTAAAAGCGGGAGGCGCCTACTTGCCTATCGGTGACGATGTGCCGCGGGAACGGGCTGAATGGATGCTTAAAGACTGTAAAGCTGATATTCTTCTCCAATCTGATAAACTTGACGGTCTGCCGCTTTCAGGAAAACGTTTATTCATAGAGGATATTCAAACAAAGGCCGGCTTGAGTTCGGAAAATCCCGAACCGCTCGGCGGACCTGAATCGTTGGCCTACATGATTTATACGTCCGGGTCAACAGGTGCGCCAAAAGGCGTCATGATTGAACAGCGAAGCGTGATCCGCCTTGTGAAAAACAGCAATTATATTGATTTTACGCCGGAAGACAGACTGTTGTTTACTTCATCATTAGGATTTGACGTTACGACATTTGAAATATTCGGTCCGCTTTTAAACGGCGCTTCTTTATATGTAAGTGACCAGGAAACCTATCTCGATTCTGATGTTCTGGAAACATTTATACAGCAAAACGGCATTACGACACTGTGGCTGACATCGTCTCTGTTCAACCATTTATCAGAACAAAATAAAGACGTGTTTTCCGGATTATCCCGATTGATTATCGGCGGGGAAGCACTGTCCCCGAGCCATGTAAACCGGGTTCGGAATGCGCTGCCGCATCTCTCAGTATGGAATGGATACGGACCGACTGAAAACACGACGTTCTCGACTTGCTTTTTGATTGAACAATCATACGATCATTCAATCCCGATCGGGCGCCCTGTCGGAAATTCAACCGCATATATCATAAACAGCAGGGGAACACCGCAGCCGATCGGCGTCATCGGCGAATTGTGCACGGGGGGAGACGGTGTGGCAAGAGGATATTTCGGCCGCCCTGAGCTGACGGAAGAAAAATTTGTCCCTAATCCTTTTGTTCCCGGAGAACGGATGTACCGCACCGGAGATTTAGCCCGCTGGCTGCCGGACGGAACGATCGAATATGCCGGGCGGATGGATGATCAAGTGAAAATCCGCGGTTATCGGGTCGAGCTGGGAGAGATTGAAGCCGCACTGAGGAGCCTGGACGGTGTGAAAGAAGCTGCCGTGTCAGTCAGAACCGGGCAGTCCGGCAATAAAGAACTGATCGCATATATGAGTCTGCAGGCGGACATGGATACAGAAAAAGTGCGTTCTTCACTTTCTCAGCAACTGCCGAATTACATGGTTCCGGCTTATATGATGGAACTTGAGAAGCTGCCGCTTACGCCGAACGGTAAATTGGATCGGAAAAATCTGCCCGAACCGGAGCTTACGCTTCAAACCGCGTACACAGCTCCCCGCAATGAGCTTGAAGAACAGCTTTCCGTGATCTGGCAGGAAGTGCTCGGCACAAAACAAGTCGGGATTGAGGACTCATTTTTTGAATTGGGCGGCGATTCAATCAAAGCGCTGCAAGTTTCCGCACGGCTCGGACGCTATGGGTGGAAAATGACGGCAAGTGACTTATTCCGGCACCCGTCCATTAAGGAACTCGCGCCTTTTATCCGGAAAGCGGAAAGAGTCATCGATCAGCGGCCGGTGGAAGGAGACATACCTTGGACACCCGTTCAGCACTGGTTTTTATCACAGCGGATGGAAAACAGAAATCATTTCAATCAGTCCGTCATGATGTTCAGCTCTGACGCATTGCATAAACAGCCGCTCAAAGAAGCCTTGGAGCATCTTGTCATTCATCATGATGCACTCCGGATCACCGTCAGTGCAGAAAACGAAAGTTTCAGACAAATCAATCACGGTATTCAAAAAGCTGAACTGTACACCTTGGACATTTGGGATATGTCTGAGACAGATACTTGGGAAAGAGAAATAGAAACTGAAGTGGCTGCGCTCCAACAGCGGATGGATATTGAAAAAGGGCCGTTATTAAAAGCCGGCTGGTTCAAAACCCGGTCCGGGGATTATTTATTCATCACCGTACATCACCTGGCGGTTGACGGAGTGTCATGGCGTATTCTGCTGGAGGATTTATCTGCCGCTTACACTCAAGCCGTAAAAGGTCAGCCGGTCCAGCTTCCGCCAAAGACCGATTCGTTTAAACAATACGCCGTAAGGCTTTCGGAATACGCAAAAAGCAGCAAGCTGATGCGTGAAGAAGAATATTGGCGTTTTATTGAAGAAGAAACAGCCGCCGAACTTCCTTATGAAAAACCGCAGCATCAGACGGGAGCCGACAGCATTCGGCAAACGGTAAGCTTTACGCTTACAGAAGAAGAAACGTCCGTTTTGCTTCAGCAGGTCAACCGGGCCTACCATACCGATACGCAAGATATTCTTCTGACTGCCGCAGCTTTGGCTTTACGGGACTGGACAGGGGGCGGCAGACTGTGCATCGCGATGGAAGGGCACGGGAGAGAGCACATCATGCCGGAGCTCGACATCAGCCGCACCGTAGGCTGGTTTACCTCCATGTATCCGGTGCTCATTGACTTGAACACAGCAGGCGCTGAGCTTGGAACGGCGGTAAAAACGGTCAAAGACACACTCGGAAGAATACCGGATAAAGGAATAGGCTACGGCATTTTAAAATACATGACACCGCCTGAACAAAAAACAATCCGCTTCAGACAAGCGCCTGAAATCAGCTTTAACTATTTAGGGCAATTCAATGATACAGAAGATCAGCACACGTTCAGTCTGTCCGGTCTCGCGAGCGGGCACGACATCACGCCGACATGGCAGCGGGAACAAGCGGTGGAAATGAGCGCGATGGCCGCACAACATAAACTTCACTTCAGTTTGAGCTATCCGCCGAGCCGCTTCTCCAAAGAAACGATGGAACAGCTGCTGCAAACTTTACAGCAATATTTGCGTGATATTATGGCGCACTGCACCGGCAAAGAGGAATCAGAAAAAACCGTTAGTGATTTTAGCAGCAAAACGTTAACATCTGATGATTTGGACAGCATAGCGAGTTTTGTCGAGGAACTGTAGAAAAAGGCGACGGGGAGATTATAACATGACAAAAAAGAATGCAATTCAGGATATTTATCCGCTGTCTTATATGCAGGAAGGAATGCTTTTTCATTCCCTCCTGCAAAAGGAATCACAGGCTTACGCCGAGCAGGCCTCCTTTTCTATAACGGGGAAGGTTGACACCCGCGTGTTTGAAGAGAGTGTTCATGCCCTTTTCGAAAGACATGATATTTTCAGAACGATCTTTATCAGCCAGAACGTGTCCGTGCCGCAGCAGGTCGTATTAAAAGAGCGGAACGTCAGCATTATTGAGGAAAATCTCACTAATTTAAATAAGGCTGATCAAATCAAGTATATCGAAGAAGCCAAACGAAGAGACCGTAAGAAAGGGTTTCATCTGCAAAAAGACATGCTGATGCGGGTGACGCTGCTTCAAACCGGAGAATGTGAATATACGTGCATATGGAGTTTCCATCACATCATTATGGATGGCTGGTGTCTCGGAATCGTGCTGAAAGAGTTCTTCCAGATATACGCCTCGCGGCTCCGCCGGACACCGTTAACGCTTGAGCCCGCTGTGCCGTACGGGACCTACATCAAGTGGCTGATGGAGCAAGATAAAGAAAAAGCCGCTTCGTACTGGGAGCGATACCTTGAAGGCTTTGAGCAGCAGACTGTACTGCCGAAGCAAAAAAAAGCCGGTAAAAGCAGACAAGAGGAAGTGACGTTTTCCTTTTCAAAAGAGGACACAGCTAAGCTAAAAGAGCTGGCCGTAAAAGAAGAGGTCACGCTGAGCACCATTTTCCACACGCTCTGGGGCATTTTGCTTCAGGCGTATAACCAGACAGAAGATGCGGTTTTTGGTTCTGTTATTTCCGGAAGGCCGTCTGAAATCGAAGGCATCGAGCGAATGATCGGCCTGTTCATTAATACCGTGCCTGTCCGGATCAGCGGGGCGGACATCCCGTTTCAAAAGCTGATCAAAAACGTGCAAAAGGACGCTTTGAAAGGACAGGCTTACAGCTATCATCCGCTTTATGACATACAGGCGAATTCACAGGTAAAACAAGGCTTAATTGACCACATTCTTGTCTTTGAGAATTATCCGGTTGAACAGGAGCTTGATGTGCTGAACAGCAAGGGGGACACGAAAGACCTTTTTCACATCCATGATTTCAGCATGGAAGACGAAACCAACTACAGTTTTTACCTGATGGTGGCGCCGGGTGACGAGATTCATTTGAAAATGAGATACGATTCAAGCGTGTATGACCGCCAATTTATCGAAAATATCAAAGGCCATTTGGCACACATCGTCTCCCAAGTTCTCGACAAACCGGACATCACGCCGGACAAGCTTGAAATCATCACTCCAGGGGAAAAAGCTCAGCTGCTTGCGCCGATTTCTGAAGAGACCGAAAAGCCTGAATATGACACGGTTCATGCAATGTTTGAACGGCAGGCCGCAAAAACACCGGATCAAATCGCGGTTCGGTATAAAGGTGAGTCAGTGACGTACAAAGAGCTGAACGAATCGGCTAATAAGCTGGCCCGCCTGCTGAAAAAACGCGGTTTAAAGCGGGAGGAGCCGGTAGGCGTCATGCTCGGCCGTTCCCCTTCTTTAGCGGCGGCTGTTCTCGGTATTTTAAAAGCAGGCGGCGCCTTTGTCCCGATAGATCCGGGCAGTCCAAAGGAGCGTATCCGATATGTCATTGAAAACAGCGGCTGCGTCCATGTTGTAACAGAGCGGCATCAGTCAGTCCCCGCGGAACAAGCGCTGCAAGTTACATACATAGAAGAGGCCGGGACGGAAGCGGACGGAAGCAATGTGCAATCCATTAATACGGCGGACGACCTCCTTTATATGATTTATACATCGGGAACGACAGGGAAACCGAAGGGCGTGCTGCTCGAACATAAAAATATGGCCAACCTGCTTTCTCACCAATTGACGAACACAGACATTGATTTTTGCACAAATGTGCTGCAGTACGCATCTTTGGCGTTTGACGTCTGCTATCAGGAGTTATTTTCAGTACTCTTGAGCGGCGGCACCCTTTGTATCGTGCCGGAATCAATCAAACGGGACGTTTCTCAGCTGTTTTCTTTTATTGATCAGCACAACACGGAAGTGGTGTTTTTCCCGACTGCGTTTGTCAAGATGCTTTTCAATGAAGAGGGTTATGCACAGTCTTTTCCCCGCTGTGTGAAGCATGTCATTACGGCCGGGGAGCAGCTGACCGTTTCGCGTTTGTTCAGGCAGACGCTCCGTTTACACGGTATGCATCTGCATAATCATTACGGCCCGTCAGAAACTCATGTGGTTTCAACGTATACGATTTCTGCGGGAGATGACATACCTGAACATCCGCCGATCGGAAAACCGATCCATCATAACAAGATGTATATTCTCAGCAAAAACAGGCAGCTTCAGCCTCTCGGAATTGCGGGAGAATTGTATATTTCCGGGGCGAATACAGGAAGAGGCTATGTGAACAATCCGGCGCTGACCGAAGAGAAATTTTTGCCCGATCCGTTCAGAACGGACGCCGTCATGTACCGGACCGGAGATTTGGCAAGACTGCGTGCGGACGGCCAAATTGAATACATCGGCCGGACAGATGATCAAGTGAAGATCAGAGGGTACCGGATTGAACCGAAGGAAATTGAAACCGTCCTGGCAAATCATCATGCCGTGAAAGAAGCTGCCGTTCTGATCCAAACGAATGAGTCGGGCGAAAATGAATTATGCGCTTACTGCAGCGTCTCACAAGCGACTGATCCTTCTCAGCTCAGAAGAGATTTGGCTAAAGAGCTGCCTGATTATATGATTCCGGTCAAATGGGCTTTTGTTGACGCGATTCCGCTCACTGCGAACGGAAAAGTCGATCAGCGGGCCCTTCCGGAAGCTTCGGCATACGCCGCAGGCCGTCAATATACAGCTCCCCGGAATGTGACGGAGCTGAAGCTTACCCGCATATGGGAAGAAGTGCTTCAAAGCGGCCCGATCGGCGTTCACGATCACTTTTTCGAGCTTGGCGGCCATTCATTAAAGGCGACGGCACTCGTTGCAAAAATAGCTAAAGAGTGCAGTGTGCAAATCCCGCTGAGTGATGTCTTCAGCCATCCGACTGTAGAAGAACTCGCCAAAATCATCAGTGAAGCAGAAGAGAACCCGTTCGCATCCATAGAAAAGACAGAAATGAAAGAAACCTATCCTGTCTCATCCGCCCAAAAACGGATGTACGTCCTTCACCAGCTTGAAAATGGCGGTGTCAGCTATAACATTCCAGCCGTTTTAGAGGTGAAGGGGCCGTTTGACCGAAACAGGATGGAAGCCGTGTTCAAGGAACTGATCCGGCGGCATGAACCGCTCAGAACGTCCTTTGAAGAAAAAAACGGCCTGCCCGTGCAGAGGATTCATGACGAAGTGCCGTTTGCATTTACAAAAGAACAATCAGCCGAAGCGTTTATCCGGCCGTTCGATCTCGGCAAAGCGCCCCTTTTCCGGGCGGGATTTGTCCAAATAGAAAAAGACCGGCATCTGCTTTTAGCTGACATGCATCATATTATTTCAGACGGCGTATCCGTCAATCTTTTGATACGTGAATTCAGTGAGCTGTATGCTGAGAGAAGTCTGCCGCCGTTACGGATTCAATACAAAGATTATGCCGTCTGGCAGCAATCATTTATGGCGGGCGCCGCATATCGGAAACAAGAGGAGTACTGGCTGAACCGGCTTGCTGGTGAGATTCCCGTGCTTGAATTGCCGGCTGATAAGCCGCGTCCCCCGGTGCGGAGCTTTTCCGGTGACCGGGTGTCATTTGTCATCAGCGAAAAACATACAGCACAGTTGAAAAAGCTGGCGAAAGAAAACAAATGCACACTGTATATGACGCTGCTTGGTGTGTACACGGTTCTGTTAGCCCGTTTAAGCGGACAGGAAGATATGATTGTCGGGTCTCCGATTGCAGGGAGGCCTCATGCCGACCTTGACGCCGTTCTAGGCATGTTTGTCAATACGCTTGCTTTCAGGACGCGTCCCGACGGAAGCATGACATTCAAAGAATATTTAAAGGAAGTTCGCCAAACAGCGCTTGAGGCTTACGAACATCAGGATTACCCGTTAGAAGAGCTCGTCGATAAGCTCGGTGTGCCGCGGGACATGTCCCGAAATCCGCTGTTTGACACAACATTTGCGCTGCAAAATATGGAACAGCAGAAGCTTAGGGCAGCCGGACTTGAACTGCAGCCGGCAGACGTCAGCCTGCCGATTTCTAAATTTGACTTATCGCTGTACATCTCTGAAAACGCCGGTGAATTGTACTGCCAGTTTGAATACAGCACCGATTTGTTTGAGAGAAAAACGATTCAAAAATGGGCCGAATTTTTTACGACACTTGCCGAAAACGCCGCGGCTGATCCGGGCTTGGAATTAGACGATATTTCTGTTTTGACAGAAAAAGAAGAAGCGTCTCTGCTTCAAGATTTCAGCCCCTTGCAGAAAACAGCGTTTCCGCTTCATCAGCCTCTTCATGATCTGCTGGAACAGCAGGCGGAAAAAACGCCGGACCGTCCGGCGATTTTAACTGATGACATTTCGATTACGTATCAGGAACTGAACGAAAGGGCAAACGAGCTTGCGCATCAGCTGATCAAGCGGGGGATAAGGCTGGAGGATAAAACTGCCATTATGGGCCGGCGTTCTCCTGACATGCTGATCGGCATTTACGCTGTCTTAAAAGCAGGCGGTGCATATCTGCCGATTGATCCGGATTACCCCAAAGAGCGGATTCGTTTTTTACTGAAAGACAGCGGCGTGAAATTCTTACTGGCAGAACCAGAACTTTTGGCCGCAGATCTTTTTGAGGGAGAAATGATCTCTCTGAAAAGCGGACAAACAGGAAACCCTGAAGCTGCGGCCAACCCCAATGTTCCGGTAAAACCTGATTCATTGGCTTATATCATCTATACATCCGGTTCTACGGGACGCCCAAAAGGCGTGCAGGTTGAACATCAGTCAGCCGTAAACTTTTTATACTCACTGCAAACGCGTTATGGATTAAGTGATTCTGACATCATTTTGCATAAAACATCATACTCTTTCGACGCTTCGATTTGGGAGCTGTTTTGGTGGCCGATCGCGGGAGCTTCTGTTTTCCTCCTTCCGCAAGGAGGCGAAAAGGACCCTGAAATGATACTGAACGCATTGGAGAATAACCGCATAACAGCGGCCCATTTTGTGCCATCCATGCTTCATGCTTTCTTGGAATATATAAATTCCAGAAAACAGCCGATCAAAAAGACCTGCTTAAAAAGGGTTTTTGCCGGCGGCGAACAATTGGGCCCGCACCTGGCTTCCCGTTTTTATGACCTTCTGCCGGGAACGGAATTGACAAATTCCTACGGTCCGACGGAAGCGACAGTAGAAGCGGCGTACTTTGATTTGCCGCAAGGAAAAGAATTTCACAATGTTCCGATCGGCATTTCCGGACATAACATGCGGCTGTATATTTTAAATCAAAAGAAACAGCTTCTGCCGCCGGGCTGTATCGGAGAGCTGTACATCGCGGGGACAGGGGTGGCCCGGGGCTATCTGAACCGGCCTGAGCTGACGGAGGAGCGCTTTCTCGATGATCCGTTTTATCCGGGAGAGCGCATGTATCAGACGGGCGATATCGCACGCTGGACAGAAGACGGCCTTGTCGAATGGCTCGGCCGTTCAGACGGACAGGTGAAAGTCCGCGGCTACCGGATTGAACCGGGGGAAATCGAAGCGGCGATCCGGCGCATCGACGGCATTCGTGAGGCGGCGGTCACCGCCCGGAACGAACACGGAGATACCGCGCTTTACGCCTATATTGAAGGACGGGAAAGCGATGACGTGCGGGCGGAGCTTGCGACACGCCTTCCGGCCTACATGATGCCGGCTCAGTTCATAGAGATGAGCGAATGGCCGGTCACGCCGAGCGGAAAGCTTGACCGCCGCGCGCTGCCGGCTCCCGGCGGAGCGGCAGACAGACAGGCGTACACCGCCCCGCGGAACGTCACGGAAATGAAGCTTTGCGCCCTTTGGGAAGAGGTGCTGAAAAACGGCCCCGTCGGCATCCGGGATCACTTTTTTGAGCGGGGCGGCCATTCGTTAAAAGCGACGGCTCTCGTCTCCCGCATCGCCAAAGAGTTCGGTGTTCAGGTGCCGTTACAGGACATCTTCGCCCGGCCGACGGTGGAAGAGCTCGCTTCGGTTATTCAGGACTTGGAAGAGAGCCCGTATGAAGCGATTCAGCCTGCGCAAAAACAGGACACCTACCCGGTGTCTTCGGCGCAGAAACGGATGTATGTGCTCCAACAGCTTGAAGACGGCGGTGTCGGCTACAATATGCCGGCTGTGCTGGAACTGACGGGCCCGCTTGACCGCGGCCGGCTGGAGGAGACGTTCCGGCAGCTTGTGGAGCGGCATGAGTCGCTCAGAACGTCCTTTGAAACGGGGCCTGACGGCGAACCGGTGCAGCGCATCCATGACAGCGTACCGTTTCAGCTGGATGAGGCCGAGTCAGCTGACGCATTCGTCCGGCCGTTTTGTCTGGAGGAAGCGCCGCTCTTCCGTGCGGCCCTCGTGAAAGAATCGGGTGAACGTCATCTTTTATTAACGGATATGCATCATATTATTTCTGACGGTGTGTCCGTCAACACCTTGATTAAAGAATTCGGCGAGCTGTACGCAGGCCGTTCGCTTGCGCCGATGCGCCTTCAATATAAAGACTATGCCGTCTGGCAGCGGTCGTTTCAGGAGAAAGAAGGGTACCAGAAGCAGGAAGCCTACTGGCTGAAGCGGCTTGAAGGCGAGCTTCCGGTGCTTGAGCTTCCGGCTGACAAGCCCCGTCCGGCTGTCAGAAGCTTTGCGGGCGGCAATGTATCGTGCACGCTTGACGCCGAAACGGCATCCGGCCTTCACCGCATCGCCCGGGATCACGGCTCCACTTTGTATATGGTGCTTCTCGCCGCGTACAATACGTTACTCGCGCGCCTAAGCGGGCAGGAAGACATCATCGTCGGCTCGCCGATTGCCGGGCGTCCGCACAAAGACCTTGAACCGATTCTCGGCATGTTCGTCAACACGCTCGCCATCAGAACGGAGCCGAAAGGAGACAAACGGTTCACCGATTACTTGGCGGAAGTCCGCCAGGCGGCGCTTGAGGCGTATGAGCATCAGGACTATCCGTTTGAAGAGCTTGTGGAACGGCTCGGCGTACAGCGGGACACAAGCCGCAATCCGCTGTTTGACGCCATGCTTGTCGTTCAGAATATGGAGCATGAGGAACTGCTGTTGGACGGTTTGCATATTCAGAATGCGGACGTGTCCCGTCCGGTTTCCAAATTTGATGTCACTTTGCAGGCTTCTGAAGGCGGGGGACAGATTCATTTTCTGTTTGAATATGCGGCGTCATTATTCCGGAAAGAAACGATGCAGCGCTGGGCTTCCCACTTTATGACGATGCTTGAACACATTGTCCGTGAACCGGAAACTTCTATACAAGCGATCAGCATGCTGACTGCTCCGGAACGGAACCGGATTCTTTCGGACTTTAACGGCATGGCGGATCAACAGCTGCCTGAAAAAACAGTTCATGAACTGTTCATCACCCAGGCGCGAAAAACACCGGATGCGGCAGCCCTTATCAGCGGGGAAACTTTAATCACATATAAAGAATTAGATGAATGGTCGAATAAAATCGCCAGAGCTCTGCAAAAACGGCAGATCGGACCGGATGCCGCCGTCGGCATTGTGATACCAAGATCACCGGAACAAGTCGCGGCAGTCTTCGGGGTTTGGAAAGCCGGGGGCGCCTACGTCCCGATAGATCCTGAATATCCGGAGGAACGCAAGCAATATATCATCTCAGACAGCGGCACAGCGCTTCTCCTTACCGTACACGGCGCAATAGATCAAGTGCCTGATCATTTTAAAGGTGAAGTGCTCGCACTGGAGGATATCCAAGAACAAGACGCATCACCGGTTCAGTCATTATCAGCACCGGAAGATTTGGCTTACATCATTTACACGTCCGGGACGACAGGCAGGCCGAAAGGGGTTATGGTCGAACATCGTTCCGTCAGCCAAACCCTTCAATGGCGGAGCGGATTTTATGATCTGAATGAGAAAGATACGATTCTTCAGCTCTTTTCATTTTCATTTGACGGTTTTGTAACAAGTATGTTCACACCGCTGATTTCCGGTGCGAAAGCGGCCGTTTTAGCTGAAGATGAAGCGAAAGATATTCTTACTATTAAACACTATCTTGCATCTTACCGCATCACTCACATGATCATTGTTCCCGTGCTGTACCGCACACTGCTTGACGTACTGGAGCCGGGTGATGCCGAGTCTCTCCGGATTGTCACATTAGCGGGAGAAGCCGTCGACCAAAACGTTATCAGCCGCAGTTTATCAGTTTGTCCACACACTGAGCTTGCCAATGAGTACGGACCGACGGAAAACAGCGTCGCCACTACAGCGGCAAGACATATAGAACAAAGTGAGAACATTACGATCGGCCGTCCGATTGAGCATTCACACGTTTATATTTTAAACGGAGATAACCCGCAGCCGATCGGTGTAACGGGAGAACTTTGCATCTCGGGTTCCGGCCTTGCAAGAGGATACCGCAATCTTCCTAAGCAAACGGCCCAATCCTTTGTCCAAGACCCGTTCCGGAAGAACCGGCGCATGTACCGCACGGGCGACCTGGCAAAATGGCTGCCGGACGGCACGCTGCAATATATCGGCCGAATGGACGAGCAAGTCAAAATCAGAGGCTACCGGGTGGAACTGAAAGAAATTGAATCCGCCTTAACAGGCATAAAAGGTGTCAAAGAAGCAGTCGTCACCGCTCTGCCCGCATCAGCAGGCCAAACGGAACTATGCGCTTATATCGTGACAGAAGAAGGAACGGAAAGTGAAACCGTGCAGCAGGCGCTCAGAAATGAAATGCCCGCTTATATGGTGCCGGCGTTCTTTGAAACACTTGAAGCCCTGCCTGTCACACCGAACGGGAAGCTTGACCGCCGCGCGCTTCCTGAGCCGCAGAAAAAAGCGCACACCGGACGGGCATTTACCGAGCCTGAAAGCGACATGGAAAAAGAGCTTTCCGCGATTTGGAGCGAAGTGCTCGGGACTGAAAATATTGCCGCGGATCAATCATTTTTTGAACTGGGCGGCGATTCCATCAAAGCCCTGCAAGTATCAGCCCGATTACATCAGGCAGGAAAACAGATCGCCGTAAAAGATATTTTCAGCCGGCCGACAATTAGAGAGCTGGCGCCTTATGTCCGTACAGAGCGGCAGCCGGTCAGCCAAGCTCCTGCAGAAGGAGAAGTAAAGTGGTCGCCGGTTCACAAATGGTTCTTCACACAAGACATGAAGGAAGCAAACCATTTTAACCAGTCCGTCATGCTGACGAGAACAAATTCAATAGATGAAGAGGCCCTGAGGAAAACGTTAAAAGCCATTACCGTTCATCATGATGCCTTGCGCCTTGTCTGCAAAAAAGACGAAGAGAAAGGTCTTCTCCTCTTCAACAGACCGGCTGACCTCGCAGATGAGCAGCTTTACAGCCTGACCATTTTAGAAACGGAAGGCGATGAGCATGAGAAGGAACGTTTTGTAAAACGCCGCGTCGCCGAGCTTCAGAGAAACATGGATTTGGAGAACGGGCCGCTTGTACAGGCGGGGCTGTTCCGCTCTGAAGCAGAAGATTACTTGTTTCTGACGGTCCATCATCTCGCTGTCGACGGGATATCATGGCGGATTTTATTGGAAGACTTGGCTTCTGCTTATGAGCAGGCCGTCTCTGGACAGGAAATCAAACTCCCTCCGAAAACCATGTCATTCAAAACATATACGGAGCAGCTGGCCGATTATGCCGAAAGCAGACAGCTTCTTCAGCAGGCGGAGTATTGGCGGGAGATTGAACACTATGAAACAGAAAGTCTTCCTTACGAGCAGGCAGATTTATCTCAAACTCCTGCAAAAAAACGGAACACGGTATCCTTCACTCTGACAGAAAGTGAAACGGACGCCCTGTTGAAAGATGTGCACAGCGCCTACAATACGGATACGCAAGATGTGCTTTTGGCTTCCGCCGTGCTTGCCGTTCAAAAGTGGTCGCCACGGCACGCGTTGAAAATCGCCCTTGAAGGACACGGACGCCAATCGGAGCAGGCAGGTGCGGACATCAGCAGGACGGTGGGGTGGTTCACTTCCATTTACCCGGTGCTTTTCCGGAGCGGAGTTTATGAACCTCATGAAGAATATGAAATTCGCACATTGAAAACCGTCAAAGACACATTGCGGCGCATTCCGGATAAAGGGAACGGATACGGCGTCCTCAAATATTTGACACCGCCGGAGCTTGCCGGGATGACTTTCGGGAAAGCACCGGAGATCAGCTTTAATTATCTCGGACAATTCGATGCGCCCGGCGGGAATCCGGCAGAAACGGAACAGCCAGACGCGTTTCAGTTTTCTCCTTTGGGAGGCGGAGATGATGTGACAGATACATGGAAACGGGAGCAGTCACTTGAAATCAGCGCGATTGCGGCAAAAGGCCGGATGACCGTCAGCATTTCCTATGAAACGGAGCGCTTCCGGCAAGGTACGATCGAACGGCTGTCCGAAAGCTGCCGGTATTATCTCCTGAAACTGTCGGAACACTGCCTCGGCAAAACCGATACGGAGAAGACCGTCAGTGACTTTGATGATCGGGAGCTGACTGAGGAAGCCTTGCAGGATATTGCCGACTTACTCAGCTTCCACTAAAATCGAGCGGGAGGAACACATGGACAAAACGAAAAATATCCAAAACATTTATCCCCTCAGCCGAATGCAGGAAGGAATGCTTTTTCATTCCTTTCTGCAAAAGGAGGGGGCTGCATATATCGAGCAATCCGGCTTCACCATAAAAGGCCGGCTTCGTCCGGAATTGTTTGAGCAAAGCGTACAGTCTGTCATCAGCCGCCACGATATTTTCAGAACGGTTTTTTTACCTCATGTCGCTCAGCTGAACGGCCCCCGCCAAGTTGTGCTGCGTGAGAGGGAATTCCGGCTGCACCGCGAAGATCTTACACATTTGGACGAAGCGGAACAGAGCGTCTATTTACAGCGATTTAAGGAACGTGACCGCTTAAAAGGCTTTGACTTGCAAAAGGATATGCTGATGCGTGTTTCTTTGTTTAAAACGGCAGACGAGGAATATGTATGCGTCTGGAGCCACCATCACATCCTTATGGACGGCTGGTGCCTCGGCATCGTCCTTCAGGAATTCATGCATATGTACCGGGCGATTGAATCAGGCTCACCCGTCACACTGGCGCCCGCAAAGCCTTACAGCACTTATATTACATGGCTGACTGATCAGGACAAAGACGCGGCTTCTGAGTATTGGAAAGGATATTTAGAAGGCTGCGAGACACCCTCAGGACTCCCGAAAATACCGGCCCGTCCTCAGGAAAAAGGCTACCGTAAGAAAGAGCTGCTGTTTTCTTTAGATCAAAATCTGACAGACAGGCTGAAAACCATCGCCAAAGAAGAGGGCGCTACGCTCGCGGTTCTTATGCAGACTGTATGGGGCCTGATGCTGCAGCGCTACAACCGGACGGACGATGCCGTATTCGGCGCCGTCGTATCAGGGCGGCCTTCCGTCATTGACGGCGTGGAAAGCATGATCGGGCTGTTTATCAATACCGTGCCGGTACGCATTAAAACGGGTGATGAAAGCTTTAGAGAACTGCTGGGCCGCTGCCAGAAAGAAATGCTTGATTCAGAGGCGTTCAGCTACCATCCGCTTGCTGACATCCAATCTCAGACTGAGCTGAAACAGGATTTAATCGACCATATCATCGTGTTTGAAAATTATCCGATCCAGCAGCAGATGAAAGACGCGGAAAAGGAATCGGATGCACCGTTCCGGATCGGGAATGTCAACGTGTCGGAACAATCGGGCTACGATTTTAACCTCATCATAGCGCCCGGCGATGAGCTGCTCATCAAATTCAGCTACAATGCGAACGTTTATGACGAAGTATGGATAGAGAGCGTAAAAGGACACTTGGAAGAAGCTCTGCGCGGCGCCGCCTTCAATCCCGATGTTCCCGCTGATCGGCTACCGATGCTCGGACAAAAGGAAAAATCAAGAATAATCGGCGAATTTAATGACACGAAAACAACTTATGAAAGAGACGAAAGCATCATCAGCCTATTCAGCCGACAGGTGAAGGAAACCCCGGACCATCAAGCGCTTCACGCCGGCGGGCTGACGATGACGTACCGGGAGCTCGATGAACGGTCAACTGCATTCGCCCGCACCCTGCTGGAAAACGGTTTGGCGCCAAAGGGAATTGCCGGGATTCTGGCCGAACGCTCACCGGAATTTATCATCGCTGTTCTCGCTGTATTGAAAGCGGGAGGGACGTACCTTCCTCTTGATGCAGAACTGCCAACCGACAGGATCGCCGATATGCTCACTGAGAGCGGAGCACAGCTGTTAACGGTGCAAAAAGGGATTGAGACTGACTTTGACTTTTCTCACATCATCTCTATCCCGGCTGCCGCAGAGAAACAAACCGCTGATGCGGGAAAACTGAATACCGATACAGCACCTGATGACCTTGCCTATATTATGTATACATCCGGTTCAACAGGAAAACCGAAGGGCGTGATGATTTCCAACCGAAACGTCGTATCGCTCGTGTCAAACAGCAATTACACGTCGGCCGGCATGACGGACCGTCTCATTCTGACAGGGTCCATCGGTTTCGACGCAGTGACGTTTGAAATCTTCGGAGCGCTTTTGAACGGGGCCTGTCTTCATGTGGTTGACCGCTCGACAATGCTTGCCCCTGAGAGGTTCGGCAATTATCTTTCTTCCAACCGGATTACGATTTTGTTTTTGACGACGGCGCTCTTTAACCAGTTTGCCCAGACAGATCCGGAGATGTTTTCCGGATTGCACACCTTATATGTCGGCGGAGAAGCATTGTCCCCGGCGCTCATCAATAAGGTCAGACACCGCTGTCCGAATCTCAGCCTTTATAACATATACGGACCGACGGAAAATACGACATTTTCTACCTTTTACGAAATCAGGCACGATTTTTCTCAGCCGATCCCAATCGGAAAACCGATCAGCAATTCAACCGCGTATATCATTGATAAAAATGGCGGACTTGCGCCGATCGGCGTGCCCGGTGAGCTTTGTGTCGGCGGTGACGGGGTTGCCAAAGGCTATTTAAACAGGCCTGACTTAACAAGTGAAGCGTTTGTCAGCCATCCGGTTCATCCTGAAGAAAAGATCTACAAAACAGGCGACTTGGCACACTGGCTGCCTGATGGAAGCATCGGATACATCAGCCGTATTGACCGTCAATTCAAGATTCGCGGGAAGCGGATTGAGCCGGCCGAAATTGAAGCACGCTTGACTGAAATAGATGGAATCAGGGAATCGGCAGTCATCGTAGCAAAAGAAGGACAAGAAGCAATCCTTTGTGCGTATTATACGGGCGCGCATGTTGAAGAAAAAACCATTCGATCTCTATTGGCCAGGTCGCTTCCCGACTATATGATTCCTCAGTATGTGATTAAGCTTGACCGTATGCCGCTTACCGCAAACGGCAAAGTGGACCGCCGCGGGCTGCCTGCGCCAGAACGGAAAAAAACGTCATCAAAAGCCGTTCCGCCACGAAACTGGGTGGAGCGTGAGCTGATCGACATTTGGACGCCGATCCTCGGCTGCGGGGAGCTGGGCATACAGGATGACTTCTTTGAGCTGGGCGGCCATTCTTTGAAAGCATTGCAAGTGATTCATCAGCTGAAGACCAGGCAGCAGATGGATGTGCCGATTGAAATGATATTTGAATATCCGACAATTGAACAATTGGCTGAAAAGCTGTATTCAAACACACTGTCAGAAGCTGCAGAGCAGCATATCAGCAGACTGAACCAGCCGAAAGGCCGCAATCTTTTCTGTTTTCCGCCTATCTCAGGTTTCGGCATTTTCTTTAAAGATCTTGCGGCGGCATTAAATGGACGGGCTGCTGTGTACGGTTTTAACTTTATTGAAGAAGACAGCAGAATGGAACAATACATTGATAAAATGCTGGAAATCCAGCCGGAAGGCCCTTATATCCTCTTCGGATATTCAGCGGGCGGCAATACGGCATTCGAGGCGGCAAAAGCGATGGAAAAGCGCGGCTTAGAAATCAGTGACGTCATTATCGCAGACGCGTACAGAAAGCTTGACGCACTGCCTCAGCAGCCAACAAACGCAGCAGCCGACAACGTCCCGGAAGCCGTCAGAGAAGCGGTCATCAAAAAGACAGAGCGCTATCAAACATACTGGTCAGAACTGATAAATGACGGCCAAATCGCGGCAAACCTCCATTTTATCGAGGCCGGCATAAAGGAAGAGCACAGTGATAAGACCGAGCCGATGAAATGGGAAGGCGCCACAACGGGACTCTATCAGGAATATCAAGGCGGGGGCGCCCATAAAGATATGTTTGAACCCGCCTTTGCACAGCAAAATGCTGAGGTCATACTGGACATCATTGCAAACAGCGGAAGACGCTTGGCGCGGAATCTGTAACATCCGGCAGAATGGCTGAAGAAGACAAAGGGCAAGATAGGGGAATCAAACTCAGTTTTTTTGGAGGCTTTGACATGACGAACCTATCTTGGCTTACGTATGTAATGATCATTCTTGCCAGTTACCGGCTGACCCATTTGATCGTATTTGATAAGATTACGGAATTCATAAGAAAACCCTTTATAAAGCAAGAAAAAACCGTCGATCAAAACGGGCGCGCCGTCCAAAAAAAAGTCCCTTCCTCCGCATTCGGTTATATGCTGCAATGTTATTGGTGTGCGGGCGTCTGGTGCGCCATATTGATCGGCATCTGCTATTTGGTCTGGCCCCGCTATGCACATCCGGTTATTTTCATTTTGTCCATCGCCGGAGCGCAGGCCATTCTTGAAACTTGTGTCGGCGTCGGAACGAAGATCATTGACGTGCTCGCCGCCATGAAACATAAAAAGTCCTGAAGCGTTTTATTCGCTTTAGGACTTTTTTCTTTCCCTTTTAGGCTGAGAGGAGCAAAGCAGGCTTTCTGATTCACCGCCCGGAATGCTTCGGAATACCGTAAAGCAGAGAGGGGGAAAAACATGAAAAGCTGCCGTTTTAGCATGATATGGTTTTTGGCCGTTGTACTGACAGCCGGCATCTTTACATTCTCAGCATCCGCACAAGCAAGCGGCACTCAGCCGGAGAGAGAAATGAGAGCCGTATGGATCGCGTCTGTCACCAATATCGACTGGCCCTCTAAAAAAGGGCTGTCACCGGAAGAGCAAAAAAGAGAATACAGCAAGCTGCTGGATGACGTTCAGGAGATGGGAATGAATGCCGTTATCGTCCAAATTAAGCCTGCGGCTGATGCTTTTTATCCATCAGATTACGGGCCTTGGTCAGAGTATCTGACAGGAACACAAGGCAAAAATCCCGGCTACGATCCGCTTGCTTTTTTAGTTGAAGAGACACATAAACGGAATCTTGAATTTCACGCTTGGTTCAATCCTTACCGGATCACGATGAATCACACAAATTTGAATGCGCTTTCAGATGATCATCCCGCGCGTTCCCATCCGGACTGGGTCGCTGCATACGGAAAACAGCTGTACTATAATCCGGGCATTCCGGAAGTAAGACAATTTATAACGGATGGAATCAAAGAGGTGGTCAGCCGTTATGACATTGATGCGGTTCATATGGATGATTATTTTTATCCTTATAAAATTGCCGGACAGGAATTCCCCGATCAGGCGGAATACGAACGGTACGGAAAAGCTCACTTTGCATCAGTTGATGACTGGCGCAGGGATAACGTCAACCGGCTTGTAAAAGAAATCAACCAAACCATCAAACGAGAAAAACCTTATGTCAAATTCGGAATCAGCCCGTTCGGCGTATGGAGAAATGCCGCAGATGACCCGACAGGCTCCGAAACGGCCGCCGGGGTGCGGAACTACGATGATTTATATGCTGATACGAGAGAATGGATCCAAAAAGGATACATTGATTACATCGCACCGCAAATTTACTGGAGCATCGGATTTAAAGCGGCGGCATATGACGTCTTAGCGGATTGGTGGGGAAAAGAAGTGAACAATCGGCCGGTGCATTTATATATCGGGCAGGCAGCTTATAAAATCAACAACAATGCTGATCCGGCCTGGGCCGACCCGGGGGAATACGGAAGACAGATTGCTCTTAACAGGGGATCAGCATGGATAAAAGGCAGCATGCATTTCAGTTTAAAGGATTTAAACCGTAATCCGCTCGATGTGAAAAACCGTTTGATCAAAGACATGTACAGCCGGCCCGCATTAATTCCCGAGATGCCTTGGCTCGGACATTCCGCTTTAAAAAAACCGGCTGTCAAACGGGCGGAGAAGAACGATTCAGGCCATATACTCTATATTGAAGATGCGAAATCCAACGGTGAAAAAACGGCTTATTACGCCATTTACCGCGCAGAAAAGGGAAAGCAGCCTTATTTAGTGGATACAGTCAGAAAAACATCGTCACGGACGCAGACATTTTCAGATACTGATATTCGGGCGGAAGAAGCCTGTACCTATATCGTTACTTCCGTTGACAGGCTACACCATGAGAGCCGTCCCTCCGCAAAACGGACGGTTAAATAGCCATTATTAATAAACTGACAGTTGCGGCGCTGTCAGTTTTTTTGCGGCGGATGAGTCCGAATGTTCAGACTTCATTTGGATGGAATGAATAAAGACCCCCATTAATAAAATGTAGAAAGCAGCAGAAGGAGGAAGGTTAATGAATTTTCAACTGACAAAAGAACAGCAGATGGTGCGCGAAATGGTCAGAGATTTCGCCAAAAATGAAATTGCCCCGAAAGCCCATGAGGTTGATCAATCAGCCGTCTTCCCGATAGACACATTTAAAAAAATAGGCGAACTCGGGCTGCTCGGAATTCCGTTTCCGGAAGAATACGGCGGGGCGGGCGGTGATACCATTTCATATGCAGCAGCGGTCGAAGAAATCGGAAAAGCCTGCGGCAGCACGGGGCTGAGCTACGCGGCAGCCGTGTCACTCGGCGCAAGCCCATTATACTATTTCGGTACTGAACAGCAAAAGCAAGAACATCTTATTCCGCTTGCTTCGGGAAAAGCGCTCGGATCATTCGGGCTGACAGAGCCGAATGCCGGTTCAGATGCCGGCGGCACCCAGACAAAAGCCGAGAAAAAGGGCGATGACTATGTGATAAACGGAGAGAAATGCTGGATCACTAACGCAAATTACGCCCGCACGGTCATTGTCACCGCCGTTACGGGAAAAAACTCCGCCGGAAAACCGATCATTTCAGCTCTCATCGTCCCCACAGACACACCGGGATTTACGATCACAAATCCGTACGACAAGATGGGTGTGAGAGGGTCGGATACGGCCGAGCTTGTGCTTGAGGATGTCAGGGTGCCTGCCGATAACCTGCTCGGTGATCCTGAAAAAGGTTTTAAACAATTTTTATATACATTAGACGGCGGGCGGATCTCGATTGCGGCACTGGCTGTCGGTATCGCTCAAGGCGCGCTGGAGGCGTCGCTGTCATATGCGAAGGAACGCAAGCAGTTCGGCAGTCCGATATCGTCATTTCAAGCCATTCAATTTAAGCTGGCCGATATGGCGATGGAAATTGACCTTGCCAGACAGATGGTGCTTAAAGCGGCATGGCTGAAGGATCAAAACCTGCCATTTACGAAAGAAGCGGCATTCGCCAAGCTTTATGCTTCTGAAATGGCCGTCAGAACGTGCCTTCAGGCCATCCAAATTCATGGCGGTTCCGGTTATATGAAGGAATGCGGTGTCGAACGTATGCTTCGTGACGCAAAGCTGATGGAGATTGGCGAAGGAACGTCAGAAATTCAAAGAATGGTCATCGCAAGACAGCTTTTGAAGTGAAATGAAAACGTTTACCAAGACAGGGATGGAAGGGGGCAGGTCATATGGCTGAACTTATCCATTTAACAGCCGGAAAGCTGCTTGAGCGGACCGCGAAGCTTTTTCCGGATCATGAAGCGGTTGTTTACCCTGAGCGCAGCCTTCGTTATACGTATGCCGAGTTTGACCGGTTATGCCGGCAAACCGCAAAAGGGCTGATGAAGCTGGGAGTTGAAAAAGGAGATCATGTGGCCATATGGGCATCCAACATTCCGGAATGGCTCGCGGCGCAATTTGCAACGGCGAAAATCGGCGCCGTTCTGGTCACCATTAATACCAATTTTCAAATCGCAGAGCTCGATTACCTGCTGGCACATTCAGACGTCTCGGCCTTGATAATCATGGATTCCTACCGGCAGACATCTTATGTTGAGATGGTGAATAAGCTGATTCCGGAGCTGAAAACTTGTGAGCGCGGCAGGCTGCGTTCGAAACGTTATCCATTTTTACGGACGGTGTTATATATCGGTGATAAAAGCCCGCCCGGGATGCACCGTTGGGATTCTTTGCTGAAGGATGCCGAGTCTGTAACGGATGCAGAGCTTGACGGAAGGATGGACAGCCTGAAAAAGGATGATTGCATTCATATGCAATATACATCAGGTACGACCGGATTTCCGAAAGGCGTCATGCTCTCACATTTTAATATCGTAAATAACGCGGCCAATATCGCAGAATGCATGAAGCTTACTTCATGTGACCGTTTATGTATTCCCGTGCCGTTTTTCCACTGCTTTGGGTGTGTGCTCGGCGTGCTGGCATGTGTTTCCGCGGGTGCGGCGATGATTCCGATCGAACAGTTTTCTCCGCCGGCCGTTCTGAAAACGGTGGAGAAAGAAGCCTGCACGGCTCTGCACGGTGTACCGACGATGTTTATCGCCCTCCTTCATGACAGCCGTTTTTCTGAATATGATCTTTCCCACGTCCGAACCGGGATTATGGCAGGCTCGCCATGCCCGGCGGAAGTCATGAGAGAAGTGATCGGCAAAATGGGGATGACCGACATTACCATTGCCTACGGACAGACCGAAGCATCACCTGTTATTACGCAGACAAGAACGGATGATTCATTTGAAAGAAGAGTGGAAACAGCGGGGCGCGCGCTTCCCCATATCGAAGTCAGAATCGTTCGGCCCGGAACATCCCAAGAAGCCGCCCGGGGCGAACAAGGAGAGCTCTGCACCCGCGGATATCATGTCATGAAAGGCTATTATAAAAATCAAGAAGCGACCGAAGAAGCGATAGACAAAGACGGCTGGCTGCATACCGGTGATTTGGCGGTCATGGACGAGGACGGGTACTGCAAAATCACGGGCCGTCTGAAAGACATGCTGATCAGGGGCGGCGAAAATATCTATCCGCGCGAGATTGAGGAAATGTTATATCGGCATCCCGCGGTAGCAGACGTTCAGGTCGTCGGCGTGCCTGATCCGAAATACGGAGAAGAGGCCGCGGCGTGGATCAGGCTCAAAGACGGACAAACCGCTTCCGCAGAAGACATCAGAGCCTTTTGCAAAGAACATATCGCCCGCTATAAAGTCCCCAGGTATGTTTTGTTTACAGATGAATATCCAATGACAGCCTCCGGAAAAATTCAGAAATTCAAGCTGCGGGAAAAAACGATTGAAGAGCTCAAGTTAACTTAATGAAAAAGGAGTGCTTCACATTTGTTTAAAAAAGTCCTGATTGCCAACAGAGGAGAAATCGCCTTAAGAATTATCCGCACCTGCAAACGTCTCGGCATCCCCTCGGCAGCTGTGTATTCAGAAGCCGACCGGGACGCGCTGCATGTAAAAGCGGCTGATGAGGCCTATCCGATCGGTAAATCGAGAGTAAATGAAAGCTATTTACATATCGACAGAATCATAGAAGCCGCTAAATCCGCCGGAGCGGACGCCATTCATCCGGGCTACGGGCTGCTGTCAGAAAACAGCCTGTTCGCCGAACGCTGCCGGAAGGAACAAATCACATTTATCGGTCCGCCCGGTGATATCATTGCCAAGATGGGCAGCAAGATAGAAGCCCGAAAAACGATGCAAAAAGCAAAGGTCCCGATCGTTCCCGGTGTTTCAGAGCCATTGCCCGATGTTCACTCCGCCTTAGCCGAAGCCCGTGCCATCGGTTTTCCGGTCATGCTGAAAGCGTCCGCAGGTGGCGGCGGAATCGGCATGCAGATCGTACATTCAGAAGAAGAGCTGGCCAAAGCGTTCGAAGGCAATCAAAAGCGGGCCGCCTCCTTTTTTGGAGACGGCGCAATGTACATGGAAAAGGTCATTGAAAATGCCCGTCATATTGAAATTCAGATACTCGCAGATTCTTTCGGCAACACCGTTCATCTGTTTGAACGTGACTGTTCAGTCCAAAGGCGCCACCAAAAAGTGATAGAAGAAGCGCCGTCGCCGTTTGTTGACGATGAATTAAGACAAAGACTCGGTGAAACCGCCGTTAAAGCCGCAAAATCGATCGGCTACCAAAATGCAGGCACAATAGAATTTCTCGTCGACCAAAAGAAACAAATCTATTTTTTAGAGATGAACACAAGACTGCAGGTGGAGCATCCGGTGACAGAAGAAATTACAGGACTGGATCTTGTGGAAGAACAGCTGAAAATTGCCGCTGGGCAGGCGCTGACTTTCTCGCAGAAAGATATCAACCACCGCGGTCATGCGATAGAAGTGCGGATCTATGCGGAAGATCCGGTCACCTTTTACCCGTCACCCGGTACCATCTCGTCTTTTTCCGTTTTAAGACACCCGTCAGTGCGACACGAATGCGCCGTCGAAAAGGGAAGCGTCATTTCTCCGTTTTACGATCCGATGATTGCCAAAATGATCGTCACGGCGAATACGAGAAAACAAGCCATTGAACAACTGAAAACCGCCCTTGGCGAATATCATGTAGAAGGGATTAAAACCAACATTCCGCTGCTGACAAAAATTGCCCATTCAGAAGTGTTTGAAAAGGGTGAGGCGACAACCGGCTTTTTACAAACAATGAACGAGGGGGCGTCAAAATGAGCATCATAAAAATTCAGATGGCGGGAAACCTGTGGAAAATTCATGTGAAGCCGGGTGATGTCATTGAAGAAGGACAGGAAGTGGCCATCTTGGAATCTATGAAAATGGAAATTCCGATTATCGCTGATGCAGCGGGTACGGTGAAAGAAGTAAAAAAATCAGAAGGTGATTTCACTGATGAAGGAGAGGTCCTGATTGAACTTCAATAAAACGGGAGGTGCAGCATGAACTGTCCGAAACATGTCCGCATCAATGAAGTAGGACCGCGTGACGGCTTGCAGAATGAATCGGCGTGGGTGGATACAGAAGATAAGATTGAGTGGATCAATATGCTTTCAAAAACAGGCCTTCCCTATATCGAAGTGACATCATTCGTGCATCCGAAATGGATTCCGGCTCTTCGTGACAGCCTGGACGTCGCAAAAGGCATTGCCAGATCTGAACATACGGTCTACGCGGCTCTCGTTCCGAACCTCATCGGACTGGAGCATGCGGCAGAAGGCGGAATCGATCAGGCATGTGTATTTTTATCTGCAAGCGAAACCCATAACCAAAAAAACGTAAACAAACCGATTGACCGGACCGTTCAAGAGCTCAGGCGGGTTATTACTGAAGCAAAAGCTGAAAAAATGGCGACGAGAGCTTATCTGTCCACTGTGTTCGGCTGTCCGTACGAACAGAACGTGCCGGTCGAACAAGTCATCCGCCTGTCAGACACCCTGCTCGAAATGGGTGTTGATGAAATATCGCTCGGCGACACGATCGGCGCGGCAAACCCCTTGCAGGTCATAGCCGTGCTTGAAGCCCTTTTGCCGAGAATTCCCGCCTCAAAAATCGCACTCCATTTCCATGATACAAGAGGAACGGCTCTAGCGAATATCATTCCCGCTCTTGATATGGGCATCACATCCTTTGATACTTCCTCAGGCGGGCTTGGCGGCTGCCCGTACGCCCCTGGATCAGCAGGCAACGCTGCCACAGAAGACGTCATTTATATGCTCGAACAAATGGGGATTGATACCGGGACGGACATGAATAAACTTCTTTATGCCGCCGGCTGGATCGCGGATAAAATAGGCAAAGACCTGCCAAGCAGAAACCTGCAGGCATTCAGAACGAAATGAGAAAGGAGAAGCCATGGGAGATTGCGTCTTGTATTCCGTCTGTCAAGAAACAATCGGTCTGATCACGCTGAACCGCCCGCATGCGGCCAACTCGCTGTCTTCAGAAATGATTGATCATTTACAGCGTGTGATTGAAGACATCAAAAACTCGCCATCCATTCGTTGTGTCATTCTCACCGGCACCGGGAACACATTTTGCGCCGGTGCTGATTTAAAAGAAAGAGCGGGGATGGACCATGAACAAGTCAAACAAAGCGTCAGGCGTATCGGTGAAACGGCCGCATCCATTGAAGCTCTCCCGCAGCCGGTCATTGCAGCGCTGAACGGAACCGCTGTCGGAGGAGGCCTTGAACTCGCTCTCGCCTGCGATATCAGAATCGCCGTCAGCCGGGCGGGCCTCGGCCTTCCTGAAACAGGGCTTGCGATCATTCCCGGAGCGGGCGGAACGCAGAGACTGCCCCGGCTTATCGGTCCCGGCGCGGCAAAAGAATTGATCTATACCGGCCGAAGGCTTTCTGCCGAAGAGGGAAAAGACATGAAGCTGATCGAGCATGTTTGTGAAGCCGATGAACTTATGGAAAAAGCAACAGCACTGGCCGGCCGCATCGCCGCTAATGGGCCGATCGCCGTCAGACAAGCAAAATCCGCGATAAACAAGGGTCTGGAGACAGATCTCAATACAGGGCTCGAAATCGAACGAAAAGCATATGAACAAGTCATCCCCACACTTGACAGAGAAGAGGGCCTGCGCGCTTTTAAAGAAAAAAGACCCCCTGAATACAAAGGAAAATAAAACATGGAGGGACTCGAATGGATTACGAAAAAGAACGGCAGACACGCAGCAAAACGATTGAAAAGGGAGGAGCCGCGAAATATCACGCAAGCAACGAAAAGAAGGGAAAACTTTTTGTAAGAGACAGGCTGAAGCTTTTATTCGATGATGGCATATCCGTTGAAGACGCTTTTTTCGCCGAGTGCATGTCAGACGGACTGCCGGCTGACGGGGTCGTTACCGGGATCGGAACCATCGGCGGCAGAACCGTTTGTGTGATGGCAAACGACTCAACCGTAAAGGCGGGCTCGTGGGGCGCGAAAACGGTGGAAAAGATCATCCGCATTCAGGAGACGGCGGAAAAGCTTCAGTGTCCGCTCTTGTACTTAGTCGATTCCGCAGGTGCGAGAATTACGGATCAGGTCGACATGTTCCCGGGCAGAAGGGGAGCCGGCCGCATCTTTTATAATCAAGTAAAGCTGTCGGGCCGCATTCCGCAAATCTGTTTATTGTTCGGCCCTTCCGCTGCGGGCGGCGCTTACATTCCGGCCTTTTGCGACATTGTCATTATGGTCGAAGGCAATGCATCCATGTACTTAGGCTCCCCGCGTATGGCGGAAATGGTGATCGGCGAGAAAGTATCGCTTGAAGAAATGGGCGGCGCCCGTATGCATTGTTCCGTATCAGGCTGCGGTGATCTCCTCGCCCCGACGGAACAAGAAGCAATCATGATGGCGCAGACATATCTCAGCTACTTTCCGGCAAATTATACTGAAAAAGCGCCCGTCAACAAATCTAAGAACCCGAAAGCTTTTGAAAAACCGCTCTCAGATGTCATCCCGGCACATCAAAACGCACCGTTCAACATGATGGATTTAATTGAACGTGTCATTGATGAAGACTCATTTTTTGAGATTAAACCGTTATTTGCGCAGGAATTAATAACGGGGCTTGCGCGGATTCACGGACAGCCGGTCGGTATTATCGCCAATCAGCCGCGTGTCAAAGGCGGGGTTTTATTTCTCGATTCGGCGGATAAAGCCGCAAAATTTATCGCTTTGTGCGACGCATTCCATATTCCGCTTCTGTTTTTAGCAGACATTCCCGGATTCATGATCGGAACGAAGGTTGAGCAGGCGGGCATCATCAGGCATGGCGCAAAAATGATCTCCGCAATGGCGGAAGCGACTGTTCCGAAGCTTTCCGTTATCGTCAGAAAAGCCTACGGTGCCGGATTATACGCGATGGCGGGGCCTGCTTTTGAACCGGACTGCTGTTTAGCGCTTCCGACTGCGCAAATTGCCGTAATGGGTCCTGAAGCAGCGGTGAATGCGGTCTACGCAAAGAAAATCAGCGAGCTAGCCCCTGAAGAAAGGCCGGCTTTTATTCAAGAAAAGCGTGATGAATATAAGGAAGACATTAACCTTTACCGGCTTGCCTCTGAAATGGTGATTGACGGCATTGTTCCTGCTGATTCCTTGCGGGAAGAACTCAATAAACGTCTCACTGCTTACATGTCCAAACAACTGACATTCACACACCGGAAACACCCCGTATACCCGGTATAAATAAAAAAAAGACTGCATAGATCCGGCTCACAGCCGTTCTTATGCAGTCTTTTTTCACAGTCTTGATCTCATTTTCTTCACAACAAAATAAACAACAATAAATACGAGAGCCAAGATAATGATCGGAGTTGTATACATTCCGGCATAGCTGTCTACGTCTTTCCACTGTCCCCCGAGCTGATACCCGAGATAAACGAAAATGACAGACCACGGAATAATGGCAAGCGTCGTCAATATGACAAACTTGGAAAGAGGCATTTTCGCAAGGCCGGCCGGGATGGAAATCGCATGTCTGACGACCGGGATAAACCGCGCCGAAAACACAACGCCGGCGCCGTAACGGCGAAACCAGTTTTCCGCAACATCAACATGATGCTTTTTCAGAAGTAAGTACTTGCCGTACTTGTCCAAAAACGGCCGGCCCCCATAACGGGCGATCCAGTAAATAAAGCACTGCGCGATCGTTCCCCCGATCACACCGGCGACAATGGCGCCGATAAAGCTGATCGTGCCTTCTGACACCATATAGCCTCCGTAAGCCAGAACGATTTCACTCGGAATGATTTCGATCATTAATCCGAGCGCAATCCCTAAATAGCCCATACTTGTCAGCCAGGATAATATTTCACTAATAAAATTGCCCACACTGTTCACAACCTCTTTATCTTTTTACCCAATTATATGACTGATTGACAAGCAAAATGGTTACAAATTATTTTTTAACGCACGATTTCTTCAGATTCTCTTTTTAACACCTCTTCTAAATAAGCTAAAAGTTTCGGTCTCATTTCTTCCCGCAGAAGCCCGATCTCCGTGCCGGCCTTAAAACAGCCGAACTTATCTCCTATATCAAACCGGCTTCCTTCAAGCTCCCGCGCATAAATGCTTCGGGTGCGGCACACCTCGCGCAGCGCGTCTGTCAATTGGATTTCGTTGCCCGCGCCTCTTCCGATCGTCTTCAGCGTTTTAAAAATGGCAGGGGTTAATATGTAGCGGCCCATCACGGCAATATGAGAGGGCGCCTTTTCAACAGCCGGTTTCTCAATCAGATCCTCAACCTGGTATACATGACCGCTCTGCCGCCCCGTCTGTATAATACCATATTTGCTGACATCAGCAGGATCGACGGGCTGTACGCCGATCGTTTCTGTGCCGTGTTGGTTATAGACGTCTATGAGCTGTGAAAGAGCGGGAGTATCAGATACCATAATATCATCACCTAATAGAACGGCAAAAGGCTCATCTCCGATAAAATGCTCCGCACACAGCACCGCATGGCCTAATCCGAGCGGTTCTTTCTGGCGGATGTAATGAATGTTGGCCAAATCGGCGATCTGCTGCATTTCTTCAAGTGTCTCCGTCTTGCCTTTTTCCCGCAGATTGAATTCCAATTCCGCCGACCGGTCAAAATGATCTTCAATCGAGCGTTTGTTTCTCCCTGTAATAATCAATATATCTTCAATTCCTGACGCTGCGGCCTCTTCGACAATATATTGGATGGCCGGTTTGTCGACAATCGGCAGCATTTCTTTCGGCTGCGCCTTTGTCGCCGGCAGAAATCTCGTTCCTAAACCTGCTGCGGGAATGACCGCTTTTCTCACTTTTTTTCTCATTCATCTTCACTCCTGATCCTGTATGTTTTTCAGCGAATCTCCAAATACCCAGATTCGGTTTCCGATAAAATTCATCATCATTCCGCCGATAGTGGCGGCTAACTTACTCACCAATAGCGAACAGCCGCCTTTTTGAAACGCGTAAAGCAGCAAAAAGGTGATTCCCGACGCGGCAAGATTAATCATGAGAAATCGCATGATCTCTTTCCCGTCAGCCTTGCGTTTTACACGAAACGTCCACTTCCGGTTCCATACATAGCTGTTGATGATCCCTGCCGAATAGGAGCAGATCTGCGCCGGAAGATAGGGGACATGACAAGCGGCGAGAAGAAAGAAGACACCAAAATCAATCAGCGTATTGCCGACGCCTACAGTGCAAAAACGGCCTGCTGTCTTTACTTTTTCTTTCAGCATAACGGCATCCGGCTTTGACCTCCCTTCATAAGTAAGATGCGGATCGCTGTCCTATTTGTTGATATGGATTACTTTAACGGACAGTGTTGAATAAACAATTACTAAAATATGAACAAAACATGAAAACGTAATGAGGCTTTGCAAAACTCATTAAGTTAACAGTTTGATAGTTTAGGTTGACATATTCCGTAAGGGGCACTAATATTCTGTATAAGTGTTAACCTTTAATCATTTTGGTTAACATTAATTTTCAAAGTAAGAGAAAGGAGGGGAATATATGCGGGAAGAAACCTATTACAGCGTCAGAATGAGAGCTTCCCGAAACGCCCCCCATGAGCAGGGCGGAAAACACATTTCCGGCGGAGAACGGCTCATCACTTACGGCGGTTTACAGGAAGCGGTAGATGGCTTATTACATAAAGGCTTCTCGCACTCAAGAGGGATACCTGATTTTATGCAAATTCAGCTTGAAAGCGTTAATGAACCGATCGAAACGATCCGCCCTTTGCCGGTTGCTATCCATCAAACAGACACGCCGGAAAAAGGACAAGCGATCGCCCGCAAGCTTCTGCAAAAGGCGGGGATTCCCCCGCACATGATAGAGAAAGCGTACGAAAACATTGCGGAATATGCAGACGCAAGAGGAGCGGTCCTGTTTGATATCCGGGCAGGAAAACGCATTGACGGCAGAGGAAATAGAGGTGTGCGGGTATCCCGAGTGGATTGGCCGTCACATGATTTTCAAAAATGGGCTTTTACTCACAACATGCCGGAAAATTCACGAATAAAAGAAGCACATGCCATCGCGGCAAAAGTTTGCGCATATCCGGGGATTATTGCTGAATTGTGCTGGTCGGATGACCCTGATTACATAACAGGCTACGTTGCCGCAAAGAAGCTGGGATATCAGCGGATTGCCAAGATGAAAAATGCCGGAGATGAAAGCGGCTGCCGGATTTTCTTTACAGATGGCTCCATAGATACAGAGAGCTGTATCCATTTTTTGGAGAAGCAGCCTGTATTCATTCAGCGGGAGGAGAAATGATGAAACAATCAATGATTGAAAAAAGCAAACAGCATCTTTGGCTGCCTTTCACACAAATGAAAGATTACGATGAAGATCCGTTAATCATTGAAAGCGGAAACGGGATCATGCTGAAAGACATCAGCGGCAAAGAATATTATGACGGCTTTTCTTCAGTATGGCTCAATGTACACGGCCACCGCAAAAAAGAAATGGATGAAGCGATTCAAAAACAGCTTGAAAAAATCGCTCATTCGACTTTGCTGGGTATGACGAACGTTCCCGCAACAGAACTTGCCGAGATGCTGACAGGCATCACACCGGAAAAGCTGACACGCGTTTTTTATTCCGACAGCGGAGCGGAAGCAATGGAAATCGCTCTGAAAATGGCCTTTCAATACTGGAAAAACATAGGGAGACCCGAGAAACAGACGTTTATTTCTATGCAGAACGGCTATCACGGCGATACGATCGGAGCCGTCAGCGTCGGCTCCATTGAACTCTTCCACCATGTGTACGGCCCGCTGATGTTTGAAAGCTACAAAGCCCCGATTCCGTATGTATACAGATCTGAAAGCGGCGACCCCGTACAGTGCCGGGATGAATGCCTTCACGCGCTCGAACAGCTGCTTGCAAAGCACCACGAAGAGATTGCCGCACTTACGATTGAATCGATGGTGCAAGGCGCATCCGGGATGATCGTCATGCCTGAAGGCTTTCTGGCAGGCGTACGAAAGCTGTGTACGGCATATGATGTGTTAATGATCGTTGACGAAGTGGCGACGGGGTTCGGCCGCACCGGAAAAATGTTTGCCTGTGAGCATGAAAATGTCCAGCCGGACTTGATGGCGGCAGGGAAAGGCATTACGGGAGGCTATTTGCCGATCGCTGTGACGTTTGCCACAGAAGCCATTTATGAAGCCTTCTACGATGACTACGACAACATGAAAACATTTTTCCACGGCCATTCCTATACAGGAAATCAGCTTGGCTGTGCCGCGGCAATTGAAAATCTGCGTTTATTCGAATCAGAGCGCATCGTTGAACAAGTCGCCGAAAAATCAAAAACGGCAGCGAAATTTCTTCATGATCTGAAGCAGCTTCCCCATGTCGGCGATGTCCGCCAGCTCGGTTTCATGTGCGGCATAGAGCTTGTGCAGGATAAGGGGACAAAACAGCCTTATCCGCCTGAAAAGCGGATGGGATACAAGGTGTCCTTGAAAATGAGAGAGCTTGGTATGCTGACACGGCCGCTCGGAGACGTCATCGCCTTTCTGCCGCCGCTTGCCAGCACAACCGATCAGTTACAAGCCATGATCTCCATTATGAAAGAAGCGATAGCCGAGGTGACCGGCCGTGGATTTTAACGGATGGCTCCTCAAAAGGCTCGATGCGGTGAAAAGAGACGGGCTGTATCGGACGCTGCGAATACAGGAAACCGCTCTCAAAACCAAGGGGCAAAAGCGGCAGACCTGGGCGTCCAATGACTATTTAGGCCTGTCAAAAGATGAGCGGCTGATCACAGCCGCGCAAACGGCGCTGAGCCGGTTCGGAGCGGGAAGCGGCGGCTCACGGTTAACGACAGGAAATACTGTGTGGCACGAAAAACTTGAACAAACAATCGCGGACTTTAAACGGACGGAAGCGGCTTTATTGTTTTCAAGCGGTTACTTGGCAAATATCGGCGTGCTTGCCTCACTGCCTCAAAAAGGCGATGTCATTTTAAGCGATCAACTGAACCATGCGAGCATTGTTGACGGCTGCCGTTTATCAAAAGCGGAAACCATCGTGTACCGCCATATTGATATGGCTGATCTTGAGAAAAAACTTGCCTCCGTCCAGGCTCGGAACCGCCGCTTTATCGTCACAGACAGCGTCTTCAGCATGGACGGCACCATCGCGCCTCTTGACCGCATAATGGCGCTTGCAAAGCAGTACCAGGCATTTGTGATAGCAGATGACGCGCATGCAACCGGTGTACTCGGGGAAAACGGCGGGGGAACCAGTGACTATTTCGGTGTTTGTCCTGATGTTGTCATCGGCACATTAAGCAAAGCGGTCGGAACGGAAGGCGGTTTTGCCGCGGGATCAAACATTTTCATTGATTTTTTGCTGAATCAGGCGCGGACGTTTATTTTTCAGACGGCCCTCCCGCCGTCAATTTGTGCGGCTTCGCATACGGCATTTGACATCATATCAGATATGCACGATACGCGCCGTGAGCTGCAGACGTCTGTCAAAACGATAAAAACGCGTCTGGCCGATATGGGCTTTACCGTAAGAGGCGGAGATACACCGATTATCCCCGTCATCATCGGTGATGCAAAAACAGCGGTTTCAGCCGCTGCGCTGCTGGAGAAAAAGGGAATCTGCGCCCCGGCCATCCGCCCGCCCGCCGTTCCGGAAGGCGAAAGCAGAATCAGGCTGACCGTTACGGCGGATCGCAGCTTACAGGACATAGACGAGCTGACAGAAGCATTTGATTCCATTAGAAAAGAGCTGAATATAAACAAATGAGAAGTTTTTTTGTTACAGGAACAGATACCGGCGTCGGAAAAACCATCGTTTCTTGCGGACTTGCTGCGGCATTCCGGCAGAAACAGGCGGATATCGGAGTGTTTAAGCCGTTTTTAAGCGGCGTGCCGCGGACTCATCCGGAAAGTGACACCTCGCTGTTGAAAGACATGTCACAAACCGCACTGTCTCATGAAGAAATTACGCCATTTGAATGGAAAGAGCCGCTTGCGCCGTACACGGCCGCCATGCTTGAGGGGAAATCCGTGAGCATGGATGAAGTCATGGCCCACTGGAGTAAGATCAAAAATCGTCATGAGTGTTTCATCGTCGAGGGGGCAGGCGGCATTTCCGTCCCGCTTGGTGAAAATTACTTAGTCAGTGATCTGATAAAAGCCTTGGAATTGCCGGCAGTGATTGTCACCAGGCCTGATCTCGGAACCATCAACCACACATATTTAACCGTTGAATATGCGAAAAACATGGGGATAGAGGTTCTCGGCATTATTATCAACGGCATAAGGAGCAGGCCGGGGCTGGACGAAAAGACGAACCCGAGCATGATTGAAACATTATGCAAAGTTCCGATTTTGGGAATCACACCGAAGCTGGATCACGTTTCACCGGAAAACATTCAACACATGATTGAGAAACATATAGATGTTACCTCTTTCATGAATCTGACACAAATGGGGAGATAAACATGAATCAATGGATGGATCTTGCAGAGAGAGTGCTGGACGGGGCGGAAGTAACGAATCAAGAAGCGCTGGCCATTTTAAATTGTCCTGATGAGGATCTTTTATTGCTGATGCATGCCGCTTTTCATATCAGAAAACGATTTTACGGAAAAAAAGTAAAGCTGAATATGATTATGAATGCAAAATCAGGCCTGTGTCCGGAAAATTGCGGGTACTGTTCACAATCTTCAATATCAAAAGCGCCGATCGAGTCTTATCGGATGGTGGATAAGCATATATTGCTGAAGGGGGCAAAACGCGCCCACGACCTGAATATAGGGACATACTGTATCGTCGCCAGCGGGCGGGGACCGTCGAACAGAGAAGTAGATCAAGTTGTTGATGCTGTCAAAGAAATTAAAGAAACGTACGGTTTGAAAATCTGCGCATGCCTCGGTCTGCTGAAGCCCGAACAGGCAGAGCGGCTGAAACAAGCAGGAGTAGACCGGTACAATCATAACATCAATACATCACAAAGGAATCACTCAAACATTACGACCTCCCACACGTATGACGACAGGGTCAACACAGTGGAAACGGCGAAACAATCGGGGATGTCACCTTGTTCTGGTGTCATCGTCGGCATGAAAGAGACGAAACAGGACGTCATTGATATGGCGAACAGCTTAAAAGCGCTTGACGCCGACAGCATCCCGGTTAATTTTCTGCATGCGATTGACGGAACTCCGTTAGAAGGGGTAAGCGAATTACATCCGGTGTATTGCCTGAAAGTGCTCGCCTTGTTCCGTTTTATCAATCCGTCAAAAGAAATCCGTATCTCAGGAGGCCGGGAAGTCAACCTTCGTTCGCTGCAGCCGCTGGGACTTTATGCCGCAAATTCGATTTTCGTCGGAGATTACTTAACGACAGCAGGGCAGCAAGAAACAGAGGATCATCAAATGCTCCATGATTTAGGTTTTGAAGTCGAATCCGTTGAAGAAATGAAAGCCGGCCTGCAATCCGCCTGCAATACGGAGGTATAAGATGACGGCGGGCCTATCGATTGCACATCCGTCTCTTCATGCGGATTCGGATTTTTGGAATGACCCTTACCCGTTTTATGAAAAACTGCGATCCATTGATCCTGTTTATAAAGGGACCGTATTAAAATATCCGGGCTGGTATGTCACCGGGTACAAAGAGGCGGCAGCGATTCTGAAAGACACCCGGTTTAAAAACCGCATTCCTCTTCCGGAAGCTTCAACGAAATATCAAAATCTATCGCATATCCAGCACGATATGCTGTTATTTAAAAATCAATCAGACCATAAGCGGATGCGGATGCTTATCGGTAAAGAATTTACCGCAAAGACGGCGGAATCACTTCGCCCTTGTATAAAAGAAACGGTTCATGACTTGTTGGATCAAGTCCAAATCAAAAAAAACGCTGACCTTGTTTCAGAGTTTGCCTTTCCATTGGCAAGCCTTATCATTGCGGAGATACTCGGAGTGCCGAAAGAGGAGAGATATCAATTCAGACAATGGACGGCAGACGTCATTCAGGCCATTGATCTTACCCGATCAAGAAAGACGTTAGTCAGAGCCAGCGACACCGCAGGCAGGCTGACGTCATACTTCAGAGATTTGATTCACAAGCGGAAAGCTCACCCTCAGCAAGACTTGATCAGCAGGTTTATTATGGAGGAACAGCTTTCAAAAGAGGAAGTGCTCGCGACATGTATCTTACTTGTCATAGCCGGACACGAGACGACGGTAAACCTCATGTGCAACGGTGTGTTTACTTTATTGAAACACCCTGAACAGCTTAGCGCACTGAGAGAAAACCCCTCGCTTATTGAAACTGCAGTTGAGGAATGTTTGCGCTACGACAGCCCCGCGCAGCTGACGGCACGCACCGCTTCAGAAGACTGTGAAATAAATGGGAAGACCATAAAAAAAGGAGAGCAGGTATATATCCTTTTAGGAGCAGCCAATCGCGATCCAAGCATATTCGATCAACCTCACAAAATGGATATCCAAAGAAAGCCGAATCCGCATCTTGCATTCGGAAGGAACGCCCATTTTTGCATAGGCTCCTCATTAGCGCGCATCGAAGCACAAATTGCAATTCTCACACTGTTTGAGCGGATGCCTAAGCTTCGGCTGGCCGCACACCGCCTTGAATACCGCAAGCTCATTGGTTTTAGGTCGCTCAAAGAGCTTCCGGTTGTCATTGGCTGAATGACCATGCAGGAGGGCCGGATTTTATCGGTTCCTCTTGCAGGAAATAAATGAAAGAAAAAAGAATACATATTTATAAAGCAAAAATCCTCTCTGATTCATCTCACTATCCCTAAAAAACTCACTGCTCAGTCAATCAATATAATGCAGCAAGGGTCTCCTTTTCTTTCGCCAAAACGGAACATTCACCATGATGCACATTTTTTCAGCCTCAAAAACAGTGCAAAACCGGCATGTTTTTTGCTTTATTTTCTCGATTTTTTGTAAGCGCTTACTAATATGAGCAGAAAAGAGGGGGATTTGTGGACATTGTTATTATTTTATTGGCATTAGGCATGCTGATGTTTGCGGCTTACCGGGGCTTTTCAGTCATTTTATTCGCTCCGATTTGCGCGCTGTTTGCTGTGCTCCTGACAGATCCAAGCTTCGTACTTCCTTTCTTCTCGAATATATTTATGGAGAAGATGGTAGGATTTATTAAGCTGTATTTTCCCGTATTTCTTTTAGGGGCCGTTTTTGGCAAGGTTGTTGAAATATCCGGGCTCGCCGAGTCGATTGCAAAAACAATCGTCAAGCTTGTGGGAGCAAAAAGAGCCATTCTCGCCATCGTCTTAATGGGTGCGATTTTAACGTACAGCGGCGTCAGTCTCTTCGTAGCGGTGTTTGCCATTTATCCGTTTGCTAAAAACCTATTTATTAAAGCTGATATTCCCAAGCGTCTGATACCCGGTACGATTGCATTGGGCGCCTTTACATTTACAATGGATGCGCTTCCCGGCACACCGCAAATTCAAAATGTCATTCCGACAGCATTTTTTAAAACAAACATTTATGCCGCTCCCTGGCTCGGACTGATTGGTGCAGCATTTGTGCTTACGGCCGGAATGATTTATTTAGAATCCCGGCGCAAAAAAGCGGCCAATGCCGGAGAAGGCTATGCTGGATTTCAATCTGAAGTTTCCGCTGCAGAGGAATCCTCAGGTCTGGCTAATGAAAAACATTCGCCTGTTTTACCTCGGGAGGCAGAACCCAGCCCCGCGCGGCAAGTGCTCGCCTTTGTTCCGCTTATCCTTGTGGGAGTCATGAACAAATGCTTCACGATGTGGCTCCCGCATTGGTACCCTGACGGATTTGATTTTGCGCCGCTCGGTTTAGAAGCGTTCGGGAAGATTGACCTTTCCTCCGTCACTGCGATCTGGTCAGTCGAACTCGCACTGTTCATCGGAATCATGACAACGATTTTGTTCGATTGGAAAAAAGTCCTCTTCAATTTGAAAGAAGGACTGAATGAGGGCATCGGGGGTGCCTTGCTGGCGTCGATGAATACAGGAGCCGAATACGGATTTGGCGGCATCATTGCGGCGCTTCCCGGCTTTAAAATGGTCAGCAGCGGCATATCGCAGACGTTTACTGATCCGCTCGTCAACGGAGCGGTGACGACCACTGCGCTTGCCGGGATTACAGGATCGGCATCAGGAGGAATGGGCATCGCTTTAAGCACGATGTCAGCAGCGTATACAGAAGCAATCAATACATTCCACATCCCGCCGGAGGTCATGCACCGGGTAATTTCGATGGCCTCCGGCGGGATGGACACTCTTCCGCATAATGGCGCCGTCATTACGCTGCTCGCGGTCACCGGGTTGACCCACCGCCAATCTTACAGGGATATCTTTGCCATTACCGTCATTAAAACAGCCGCTGTGTTTGTCATCATCGCCATTTTCAGTCTGACGGGCCTTGTGTAGCCAAAACAGAAAGGGGAAACGAATATGGGAAAAGGAAAAGTGATGGACTCTTATCAAGATGCTGCTGCACTGATCAAGGACGGAGACACCCTCATCGCAGGAGGCTTCGGCCTGTGCGGCATTCCGGAACAATTAATTCTTGCGATCAGGGACAGCGGCGTAAAAAACTTGACCGTTGTCAGTAATAACTGTGGTGTTGATGATTGGGGGTTAGGCCTCTTGCTTGCAAACCGGCAGATCAAAAAAATGGTCGCATCCTATGTGGGAGAAAACAAAACCTTTGAACGGCAGTTTTTAAGCGGAGAGCTGGAAGTCGAATTGGTGCCCCAAGGAACGCTCGCAGAAAGAATTCGCGCGGGAGGGGCGGGCATTCCGGCGTTTTACACACCTGCGGGCGTCGGAACATCAGTAGCCGAGGGAAAAGAACATAAGACATTTGACGGGCGCACCTATCTTCTGGAGAAAGGGATTACAGGGAACGCCGCCATCGTAAAGGCCTGGAAAGCCGATCCTCTGGGCAACCTGATGTTCAGAAAGACGGCAAGAAATTTCAATCCGCTTGCTGCAATGGCAGGCAAAGTGACGATTGCAGAGGCTGAAGAAATCGTCGATGCCGGAGAGCTTGATCCGGATCAAATTCATACGCCGGGTATTTTTGTGCAGCACGTGCTGCTCGGCGGGATTCATGAAAAACGGATTGAACGCCGCACCGTCCGGCAAGCATGATAAAGGAGGCTGACAGAATGAGAGATAGCAGAAAACGAATGATCAAACGGGCTGTAAAGGAAATAAAGGACGGAATGAATGTGAACTTGGGGATAGGGATGCCGACGCTTGTAGCCAATGAGATACCGAATGATTATAACGTCCTGCTTCAGTCTGAAAACGGCTTGCTCGGGATCGGGCCTTATCCGGCGGAAGGAACGGAGGACCCCGATCTGATCAATGCGGGAAAAGAAACCATTACCGAGGTAAAGGGAGCCTCGTATTTTGACAGTGCCGAATCCTTTGCCATGATTCGCGGCGGCCACATTGATGTAGCGATCCTCGGCGGGATGGAAGTTTCCGAACGGGGAGATTTGGCGAACTGGATGATCCCCGGAAAAATGATCAAAGGAATGGGCGGCGCCATGGACTTGGTCCACGGAGCAAAACGGATTATTGTCATCATGGAGCACGTTAATAAATATGGGGAATCTAAAGTGAGAACGGAATGTACGCTTCCTTTAACCGGCAGGCAGGTGGTCGATCGGCTGATCACAGATTTGGCTGTTTTCGATTTTCATGATGGCCGTATGACGCTCACCGAACTGCAGGAAGGTGTAACAATGGAGGAGGTCTTTGAGAAAACAGAAGGTCATTTTACTGTCAGCCAGTCGTTAAAAAACGGGGTCAGACCAAAATGAGGAGGTGCCGTCATGCATTCATTGCTTATTGAAAAAACAGCCGTTGTAACAGGAGCAGCCGGAGGAATCGGGCTTGAAATCGCAAAAGAATTCGCCCGTGAAGGAGCAGCCGTCATCATCTCTGATGTAAACGAACAAGCGGGGAAAGAAGCGGCGGCAAGACTGAAAGATGAAGGCTGTGAAGCAGTCAGCATCACATGCGATGTAACAAATGAAAAACAAGTGGCCGACATGCTGCAGACGGTCGAGAAACAATTCGGACGTCTCGATATCCTTGTGAATAATGCGGGCATTCAGCATGTCGCGCCCATCGAGGAATTTCCCACCGAACAGTTTGAACGGCTCATTCGTCTCATGCTGACTGCGCCATTTATCGCAATGAAGCATGCATTCCCCATTATGAAAAAACAGCAATTCGGTCGAATCATTAATATGGCGTCTGTCAACGGACTGATCGGTTTTCACGGGAAAGCGGCATATAACAGCGCCAAGCACGGCGTCATCGGTTTAACGAAAGTCGGCGCACTTGAAGGCGCGGCTGACGGCATTACCGTCAATGCGCTTTGTCCGGGATATGTGGACACTCAGCTTGTCCGCAATCAGTTAAAGGACATTTCCGCAACAAGGAATGTACCGTACGAACGGGTGCTTGAGGACGTGATCTTTCCGCTCGTTCCCCAAAAACGGCTGCTGTCAGTGAAGGAAATCGCTGATTACGCCGTATTTTTGGCCAGCGACAAAGCAAAAGGGGTCACAGGTCAGGCCGTAGTCATGGACGGCGGGTATACCGCTCAATAGTTCTTATACTTTTTAAAAAAACAGCCGCTCTGAACGGCTGTTTTTTTATGCCTGAAAACCTTGTTCACTCAATAGGCCGATTTACTGCGTCAATCGGTATCCGGGCTGGGTCATTCACATGTTCTGCGGCGTATTTCGCCCTTGCAGATTTTCCTCATTCAGATCCATCTCTTGCGCCACATTTATAATCAAGCGCAATCAGTTTACAATCCTTCACAGATATACAAATGATTTTTTACAATAAACAGAAAATATGTAATTTCTGACACAATTATGCCGATAGCCCTAAAACATATGAAACATAAAGAGCGCGTTCTAAGTGAAGAAGAGCCGGTAACAGGCTCCACGCCGGCTTTCATCATCTCTCTTTAAGACTGATTTTCGGTGAAACCTCCATGTTTTATTTTATGAATAAATATATCTAATTCGTTTGTAAAATCGAACAATAACTCCTCCGAAAGTATTCTATACACATTTGTTATAATCATGCTAGGATGTTAGATAAAGGGATATTTTGTAGGATATTGTATTCCCTGTTCAATATGATCGGAGGAATCTCATGAACAATCTTGCCTTTTTATTTCCTGGACAAGGGTCTCAATTTGTAGGAATGGGCAAACAATTTTGGAATGATTTTATGCTCGCAAAGAGATTGTTTGAAGAAGCGAGCGATGCGATCTCCTTGGATGTAAAAAAACTGTGTTTTAACGGAGATATGAATGAATTGACAAAGACAATGAACGCGCAGCCCGCTATTTTAACGGTCAGTGTGATTGCTTTTCAAGTGTATATGCAGGAAATAGGGGTGAAGCCCCGCTTCCTGGCAGGCCATAGCTTAGGCGAATATTCAGCGCTTGTCTGTGCCGGCGCCCTTTCTTTTCAGGATGCCGTTACACTTGTAAGGGAGCGGGGAATTCTTATGCAAAATGCGGATCCCAAGCAGCAGGGGGCGATGGCCGCCGTGACTCACCTCTCTCTTCAAACGTTGCAGGAAATATGTTCGAAAGTGTCGACGGAAGACTTTCCGGCAGGAGTAGCCTGCATGAATTCAGAACAGCAGCATGTGATTTCCGGACACCGGCAAGCTGTGGAACGTGTCATCAAGATGGCGGAGGAAAAGGGTGCGGCATACACTTATTTGAATGTCAGTGCGCCTTTTCACAGTTCGATGATACGATCAGCCTCCGAACAATTCCAGACTGTATTACACCGGTATTCCTTCCGGGATGCCGCATGGCCGATCATTTCAAATGTCACCGCGCGCCCTTACAGCAGCGGAAATTCGATCAGCGAACACCTCAAGCAGCACATGATGATGCCGGTAAGATGGACAGAATCGATGCATTATTTGCTTTTACACGGAGTGACGGAAGTCATCGAAATGGGTCCGAACAATGTCCTAGCCGGTCTGCTGAGAAAAACAACGAATCACATTGTACCTTATCCCTTAGGACAGACATCCGATGTTCCCCCGCTTTCCAATTCAGCGGAAAGAAAGAAACATATTGTCCATTTACGCAAAAAACAACTGAATAAATTGATGATTCAATCCGTCATTGCGCGAAATTACAACAAGGATTCAGCGGCTTATTCCAATATGACGACGCCATTATTTACGCAAATCCAAGAGCTGAAAGAGAGAATGAAAAGGCATGAAGACGTGCTTTCAGAACAAGAACTCGAACATTCGATCCATTTATGCAAATTAATTTGTGAAGCTAAACAGCTTCCGGCTTGGGAAGAATTGCGGATTTTAAAATAAAGCGCCCAGGAGGGGACCTATGTATACCAGTCAATTCCAAACCTTAGTAGATGTCATTCGGGAAAGAAGCAATATCTCTGATCGCGGGATCCGTTTTATCGAATCCGATAAAAACGAGACGGTTGTCTCTTATCGCCAATTGTTTGAAGAGGCGCAAGGGTATCTTGGCTATTTACAGCATCTCGGCATTAAGCCGAAGCAGGAAATTGTATTTCAAATCCAAGAAAACAAATCATTTGTCGTTGCTTTTTGGGCTTGTATATTAGGAGGAATGATCCCGGTGCCGGTCAGTATCGGAGAAGATGATGACCATAAGCTGAAGGTCTGGCGCATTTGGAATATATTAAATCATCCGTTTCTGATTGCCTCTGAAAAAGTATTGGACAAAATAAAGAAATACGCTGCAGAACACGATTTACAGGATTTCCATCATCAATTAAACGAAAAATCTGACGTCATTCAAGATCAAACCTACGATTACCCCGCTTCGTTTTATGAACCTGATGCGGATGAACTCGCCTTTATCCAATTTTCTTCCGGATCGACAGGAGATCCAAAAGGAGTCATGTTAACGCATCACAACTTAATACATAACACGTGCGCCATTGGGAATGCCCTACACGTTCATTCGAAAGACTCTTTCTTATCATGGATGCCTTTAACGCATGATATGGGGCTCATCGCCTGCCACCTTGTTCCCTTCATAACCGGAATCAATCAAAATCTAATGCCTACAGAGTTATTTATTCGCAGACCTATTCTTTGGATGAAAAAAGCTCATGAACATAAAGCCAGTATTCTATCATCTCCTAATTTCGGGTACAACTACTTCCTTAAATTTCTGAAAAACGAACCAGACTGGGATTTATCCCACATCAAGGTCATCGCAAACGGTGCAGAACCGATATTGCCGGAGCTGTGTGACGAATTTTTAAAAAGATGCGCAGCATTCAATCTGAAAAGATCCGCCATTTTGAATGTTTACGGTTTAGCGGAAGCTTCGGTTGGCGCAGCGTTCTCTAAAATAGGTAAAGAATTCGTTCCCGTTTATTTGCATCGTGACTATTTAAATCTTGGTGAAAGAGCTGTAAAAGTCAGCAAAGAGGACCAAAATTGCGCTTCATTCGTCGAGGTGGGACAACCTATTGACTATTGTCAGCTTCGGATCTCCGATGAAACAAATGAAAGAGTAGAAGACGGAATCATCGGCCATATCCAGATCAAAGGAGACAATGTGACGCAAGGGTATTACAACAACCCCGAGAGTACGGAAAAAGCGCTGACTTCTGACGGCTGGGTAAAAACAGGAGACCTCGGATTCATTAGTGAAAGTGGTAACTTAGTCGTAACCGGAAGAGAAAAGGACATTATTTTCGTGAACGGAAAAAATATCTACCCGCACGATATTGAACGGGTCGCGATTGAAATGGCAGAGGTTGACTTAGGAAGGGTTGCCGCCTGCGGTGTATATGATCAAAAGACACAAAGCGGAGAAATCGTGCTCTTTGTTGTTTACAAAAAATCACCTGAAAAATTTGCACCGCTTGTCAAAGAGATAAAAAAACATTTGTACAAGCGGGGCGGCTGGAGCATAAAAGAAGTCCTTCCGATCCGAAAACTCCCTAAAACAACCAGCGGAAAGGTTAAACGCTACGAACTTGCCAGACAGTATGAGGCAGGGAATTTTTCAACAGAGTCCGCCGCCATCAATGAATGTTTGGAGAGCAGCACGGAAACATCCGGACAGACACCCATTCATGAGATAGAAACGGAATTGCTGTCTATCTTTTCCGAAGTGCTCGATGGAAAAAAGGTTCACCTCGCTGACAGTTATTTTGATATGGGAGCAAATTCATTACAGTTATCGCAGATTGCCGAGCGCATAGAACAGAAATTCGGACGCGAGCTTTCCGTTTCAGATCTCTTTACGTATCCTTCTATCACTGATTTAGCGGTATATCTGTCTGAAAGCCGGGCTGAAATCAAGCAGGACGCGGCAGCGAAACCAAGCCATGTGACACCGAAAGATATCGCCATTATCGGGATGTCGCTCAATGTCCCGGGAGCGTCAACGAAAAGTGATTTTTGGAATCTGCTTGAAAAAGGTGAGCACAGCATTCGAGAATACCCCGAATCCCGGCTGAAAGATGCGGCGGAGTATTTAAAGTCCATCCAAAGCGAGTTCAATGAGAATCAGTTTGTGAAGGGCGGCTATTTAGATGAAATCGACCGCTTTGATCATTCGTTCTTCGGTTTAGCTCCTAAAACGGCTCAGTTTATGGACCCTAACCAAAGACTGTTTTTGCAGTCTGCATGGCATGCGATTGAAGATGCGGGCTATGCCGGCGGCAGCATGAACGGGAGCCGTGTCGGGGTATATGCAGGGTACTCGAAGGTGGGCTACGATTATGAACGTCTCCTTTCTGCGAATTATCCGGAGGAACTTCATCAATATATCGTGGGCAATCTCCCTTCCGTGCTAGCCAGCCGAATCGCTTATTTCTTAAATTTAAAAGGGCCGGCGGTCACAGTGGATACGGCATGCTCCTCATCGCTTGCCGCCGTTCATATGGCATGTAAATCTTTAATGTCCGGCGATTGTGAAATGGCTCTTGCCGGCGGTATCCGGACATCGCTCTTGCCGATCTGTATCGGACTTGATATGGAATCTTCGGACGGGTACACGAAAACGTTCAGCAAAGATTCAGACGGAACGGGCACAGGTGAAGGCGCCGCCGCAGTTCTGCTAAAACCTTTGCAGGAGGCTGTTCGCGACGGAGACCATATTTACGGCGTAATCAAGGGAAGCGCGATGAATCAAGACGGAACAACCGCCGGGATTACAGCACCGAATCCGGCAGCTCAGACTGAGGTCATTGAGACGGCTTGGAAAGACGCGGGCATTGCTCCTGAAACACTATCTTTCATCGAAGCGCATGGCACCGGAACGAAGCTCGGCGATCCGGTTGAATTTAACGGGCTTTGTAAAGCGTTTGAAAAGTATACGGCAAAAAAACAATTTTGTGCGATTGGTTCTGTTAAATCGAACATCGGTCATTTGTTTGAAGCGGCAGGCATCGTCGGACTGATCAAATCTGTCCTCATGCTGAATCACAAGAAAAATCCGCCGTTAGCGCACTTTAATGAACCTAATCCGCTCATTCATTTTCACTCATCACCATTTTATGTGAATCAGGAAGTTTCGGAGTTCACATCGGGTGATGAGCCGCTGCGAGGCGGAGTCAGCTCATTTGGCTTTAGCGGAACGAACGCTCATGTGGTACTGGAAGAATATATTTCTCAAAGTGAGTATGCGCCCGAGGATGAACATGGGCCGCACCTATTTGTTTTATCCGCTCATACTGAAAAATCACTCTATGAACTCGCACAGCAGTACCGGCAATTTGTATCGGATGACAGCCAAGCTTCATTAAAGTCCATTTGTTATACAGCCAGTACGGGCAGGGCTCATTTGGATCATGGCATTGCCATGATTGTATCCGGTAAACAAGAACTATCGGATAAGCTGACCCGCCTGATTCAGGGAGACAGAAACCTTCCCGGTGTATACATCGGTTACAAGAATATGAAGGAAATGCTGCCTGCTCATAAAGAAGAGCTGAATCAACAAGCAGCCGCTCTGATTAAGCAGCGTTTACGTACGCAAGATGAACGGATCACATGGCTGAATCGCGCAGCCGAATTATTTGTGCAAGGAGCCGTTATCGATTGGCGCGCGCTTTATTCCGGTGAAACTGTACAAAAGACGCCATTGCCCCTGTATCCGTTTGAACGGAGCCGATGCTGGGCTGAAGCTGACCAGTTGCGCTTAAACGAGGGCGAAAAGAGAGGAGAAGCGGCATTGAATATCAATCAATCGAAGGCGCATATTGAATCCTTCCTGAAAACTGTAATCAGCAATGCTTCGGGGATCAGGGGAGAGGAACTCGATCTGAATGCTCATTTTATCGGGCTCGGAATGGATTCTATCATGCTGTCACAGGTCAAAAAAGCCATCGCGGACGAATTTGGGGTAGACATCCCGATGGATCGTTTTTTTGATACGTTGACCAACCTTCAAAGTGTCATAGATTACTTGGCTGATACCGTTCCATCGTCCTTTGCATCCGCTCCGCCTCAAGAGAATGTTCCGGCGCAGGAAATACAGGTCATTTCAGAAGCGCAGTCTGAATCGGATCGCAGAGAAGGTCATCAAGAGCATATGCTCGAAAAAATCATCGCTTCTCAGAATCAATTAATTCAGGATACCTTGCAAGCTCAATTAAATAGCTTTAATTTGTTGAGAAACAGCGGACATCATTCCGATGAGAAAGAATACGCTAAAGCGCAAGAGAAATCAATTCCTTCTGTCAAGCAGGGGCCTCCGACCGTCATTGCAGAACAGAAAGCGGCTCAAGAAGCGAAACCCTATGTTCCTTTCCAGCCTCAGAACCTGAATGATCAGGGACACTATACCGCACGGCAAAAACAATACTTAGAAGATTTCATCAAGAAATACGCAGATAAAACGAAAGGTTCCAAACAATATACGGACAATACCCGATTTGCTCATGCAAACAACCGCAATTTGTCCAGCTTCCGTTCGTATTGGAAGGAAATCGTATACCCGATTATCGCCGAACGTTCTGACGGTTCTAAAATGTGGGATATTGACGGAAATGAATATATCGATATCACCATGGGATTCGGGGTTAACCTTTTCGGGCATCATCCTTCCTTTATTACACAGGTTATCGATGATTCAACCCGTTCATCATTGCCTCCGCTCGGCCCGATGTCAGATGTCGCCGGTGAAGTTGCCGACCGGATCCGCACATGTACCGGAGTGGAAAGGGTCGCTTTCTATAATTCCGGAACAGAGGCCGTCATGGTTGCCCTGCGTTTGGCGCGGGCGGCGACAGGAAGAAAGAAAGTCGTGGCGTTCTCGGGATCTTATCACGGCACGTTTGACGGCGTATTAGGGGTTGCCGGCACAAAAGGCGGGGCTGCGTCTGCGAATCCGCTGGCTCCGGGTATACTGCAGAGCTTTATGGATGATTTGATTATTTTACATTACAACAATCCCGATTCGCTGGATGTGATCCGCAGTCTTGGTGATGAATTGGCAGCCGTACTGGTGGAACCGGTACAAAGCCGCAGACCGGATTTGCAGCCGCAGGCATTTTTGAAAGAATTGCGGGCGATCACGCAGCAATCCGGAACAGCTCTGATTATGGATGAAATTATTACCGGATTTCGGATCGGTCTTGGCGGCGCACAGGAATGGTTCGGCATTCAGGCTGATTTAGTGACCTACGGAAAAATCATCGGCGGCGGACAGCCGTTAGGGGTAGTTGCCGGAAAAGCTGAGTTCATGAATGCGATCGACGGGGGTACCTGGCAGTATGGGGACGATTCCTACCCGCAAGACGAGGCGAAGCGCACGTTTGTGGCCGGCACCTTCAATACTCACCCGCTTACCATGAGGATGTCATTAGCCGTCCTTCGCCATTTACAAACCGAGGGAGAACATCTGTATGAGCAGCTTAATCAACAAACAGCCTACCTGGTCGATGAGCTGAATCACTGCTTCGAACAAGCACAAGTGCCTATCCGCATGGTTCGATTCGGTTCTTTATTCCGGTTTGTCTCATCGCTTGATAATGACTTGTTCTTTTACCATCTCAACTATAAAGGGGTCTATGTATGGGAGGGACGCAACTGCTTCTTGTCTGCGGCGCATACCGCGGATGATATCGAAAATATTATTCAAGCGGTGAAAGACACGGTGGAGGATCTTCGCCGAGGCGGATTTATTCCGGAAGGTCCGGATTCCCCTGATGGCGGAGGCCGTAAAAAGTCCGGGACGCGCGAGCTTTCACCTGAACAAAAGCAGTTGGTTATGGCATCCCATTACGGGAATGAAGCTTCCGCCGCTTTAAACCAGTCCATTATGCTGAAAGTGAAGGGCGAACTGCAGTATACACCATTAAAACAAGCCGTCCGGCATATCGTTGACCGTCATGAAGCTTTACGTACGGTGATTCATCCCGATGACGAGGAACAGCAAGTGCAGGAACGGATGAATATAGATATACCTGTCATTGATTTTACCGGTCTCCCGCAGGAACATCGGGAGACGGAAATCCAAAAATGGCTGACAGAAGATGCCAAGCGGCCGTTTCATTTCCATGAACAAAAGCCTTTGTTTAGAATTCATGTGCTTACATCGGCTCACAATGAACATCTGATTGTGCTCACGTTCCATCATATCATTGCCGATGGATGGTCAATCGCCGTTTTTGTTCAAGAACTGGAGAGCAACTACGCGGCAATAGTACAAGGAAAACCGATTTCGCCGAAAGAGGCAGATGTTTCGTTTCGCCAATACTTAGACTGGCAGCAGGCACAGATTGACAGCGGCCATTATGAAGAAGGGGTCCGTTATTGGCGGCGTCATTTCTCTGAACCGATACAGCAGCCAATTCTGCCAAGCACAGCTTCTGTCCGTTATCCGAACGGGTATGAGGGAGACCGGTGTACCGTCAGGCTTGGACGGCCATTGAGCGAGGCTTTAAGGTCATTAAGCATTCAGATGAAAAATAGCGTATTTGTGACGATGCTGGGTGCATTTCATCTTTTTCTGCACCGGCTTACCAAACAGTCAGGCCTTGTGATCGGGGTCCCCGCAGCAGGTCAATCGCATATGAAACAGCATGATCTGATTGGAAATTGCGTCAATATGATTCCGGTGAAGAACACGTCTTCTTCAGAAGGCACTTTATCCGGTTATCTTGGCAGTATGAAAGAAAGCGTGAACCTTGCAATGCAGCACCAAGCCGTCCCAATGACACTGGTGGCCAGAGAGCTTCCGCACGATCAAGTGCCGGATATGCGTATTATCTTTAATTTAGACAGGCCTTTTCGAAAGCTGCATTTCGGAAAGGCGGAAGCGGAGCCCGTTGCATACCCGGTAAAATGCACCCTGTACGATTTATTTCTTAACATAACAGACGCGCATCAAGAATATGTTCTTGATTTCGACTTTAATACGAACGTCATCAGTCCGGAAATCATGAAAAAGTGGGGAGCGGGTTTTACAAAATTGCTGCAAAAAATGGTTGAGGGAGATTCAATCCCTCTTGACGCCATGATGATGTTTTCCGATGAAGAACAGCATGATTTACAAGCACTTTACGCCGAACACCAGAAGCGGGTCTCTTCAATAGGAAGCAATACGGCAAATTTTACTGAAGTCTATGAGGCGCCGGTAAATGAAACGGAGCGGCAGCTGGCGCGGATTTGGGAGGAACTTTTCGGCCTTGAACGGGTTGGCAGATCAGATCGCTTCCTGGCTCTGGGAGGAAACTCACTCCAGGCGACGCTTATGCTTTCCAAAGTTCAGAAGACATTTCATCAAAAGGTTTCAATCGGACAATTTTTCAATCACCAGACTGTTAAGGAATTAGCACGTTTCATTCAGAACGAAACGAAAGTCGTGCACCTCCCGATGAAGGCTGCCGAGAAAAAAGCGTATTACCCGACATCGCCGGCGCAGCAAAGAGTATATTTCCTGCACCAACTGGAACCGGATCAGCTGGCGCAAAATATGTTCGGCCACATCTCAATAACAGGGAAGTACGATGAGCAAGCCCTGATCTCATCTCTTCAACAAGTGATGCAGCGGCACGAAGCGTTTCGCACGTATTTCGACATTATAGATGGCGATATCGTTCAGAAACTTAAAAACGAAGTTGATTTTAACGTTCATGTCCGGACAATGAGCCGGGACGAATTTGATGCCTATTCAGACCGGTTTGTAAAACCGTTCCGCCTGGACCAAGCTCCGTTAGTTCGTGCGGAGCTGATCAAGATTGAAAACGAGCAGGCCGAACTGCTCATCGATATGCATCATATCATTTCGGACGGTTATTCCGTCAACATCCTTACAAATGAATTGCTGGCTTTATATCATCAGAAACCATTACCGGACATTGAATTTGAATATAAAGATTTCGCAGAATGGCAAAACCAACGGCTGAATGACGATGCCATGAAGCGGCAGGAGACATATTGGCTGGAACAATTTCAAGACGAAATTCCCATCCTTGACCTTCCGACAGACGGTTCCAAAGCGGCAGAACGGTCTTCTGAGGGACAGCGTGTGACATGCTCCTTACAGCCGGATGTCATCCGTTCACTTCAAAATTTGGCGCAAAAGGCGGAAACGACTCTCTATACGGTTCTTCTGGCCGCCTATAATGTGCTGCTTCATAAATATACGGGACAAGAAGACATTGTCGTAGGCACGCCTGCTTCAGGAAGAAATCATCCGGATATCGAAAAGATCATCGGTATTTTCATACAAACCATCGGAATCCGGACGAAGCCGCACGCCAATAGAACGTTTACGGATTATCTGGAAGAAGTAAAGCGGCAGACGCTTGACGCTTTCGAAAACCAAGACTATCCATTCGACCGGCTTGTGGAGAAATTAAATGTGCAGCGGGAAACAACCGGAAAGTCTCTGTTTAACACGATGTTTGTGTTTCAAAACATTGAATTTCATGAAATCCGGCACGATGAATGTACATTTAAAGTGAAAGAACGAAATCCAGGGGTCTCTTTATATGATTTGATGCTTACGATCGAAGATGCCGGTCAACAGATAGAGATGCATTTTGATTATAAACCGGGACGATTCACAAAAGACACCATTGAACAGATCACCAGACACTATACCGCCATTTTAAACAGTCTTGTTGAGCAGCCGGAGATGACATTGTCTTCCGTTCCTATGCTGTCTGAAACCGAACGGCATCAACTGCTGACGGAGTGTAATGGCACAAAGACGCCGTATCCGCATAAGGAAACGGTATATCGGTGGTTTGAAATGCAAGCGGAACAGAGTCCCGATCATGAAGCCGTTATTTTTGGCAATGAGCGGTATACGTACAGACAGCTCAATGAACGGGCGAACCGATTGGCGCGGACGTTACGGACAAAAGGCGTACAAGCGGATCAATTCGTTGCCATCATCTGCCCGCATCGGATCGAGCTGATTGTCGGAATTTTGGCTGTTCTGAAAGCCGGCGGCGCATACGTGCCCATTGATCCTGAATATCCGGAAGATCGGATTCAATATATGCTGAGAGATTCAAGGGCGGAGGTTGTGTTGACACAGCGCAGCCTGCTGGATCAATTACCGTATGATGGCGACATTGTGCTTTTGGATGAGGAAAACTCATACCATGAGGATCACTCGAATCTTGAACCGGACAGCGATGCGCATGATTTGGCCTACATGATCTATACGTCAGGTTCCACGGGAAATCCAAAAGGTGTACTCATTGAGCATCAGGGGCTGGCTGATTATATTTGGTGGGCGAAAGAGGTTTATGTAAGAGGTGAGAAAACCAACTTCCCATTATACTCTTCCATCTCTTTCGACCTGACTGTGACCTCGATATTTACACCGCTGGTTACGGGAAATACCATCATTGTTTTTGACGGCGAAGACAAAAGCGCCGTGCTTTCTGAGATTATAAGGGACACAAGAATAGACATGATCAAATTGACCCCGGCACATCTGCACGTCATCAAGGAGATGAACATCGCTGGCGGCACTGCAATACGGAAAATGATTGTCGGCGGAGAAAATTTAAGCACCCGTCTGGCCAAAAGTGTCAGCGAGCAGTTTAAAGGCCGGCTGGACATTTTCAATGAATACGGACCGACGGAAGCTGTCGTCGGATGTATGATTTATCACTTCGACGCAGAACGGGACAAGCGGGAATTTGTACCGATCGGCACTCCGGCTGCCAACACGGATATTTATGTGGCCGATGCAAGCAGAAACCTGGTTCCGATCGGGGTAATCGGCGAAATATATATCAGCGGACCGGGTGTTGCCAGAGGGTATTGGAACCGCCCGGATTTAACGGCAGAGAAATTTGTTGAAAACCCGTATGTACCGGGAGCGAAGATGTACAAATCAGGGGATTTGGCTAAGCGATTGAAGGACGGAAATCTCGTATATATTGGGCGCGTTGATGAACAAGTCAAAATCAGGGGACACCGAATCGAGCTTGGTGAAATTGAAGCAGCAATGCATAACGCGGAAGCGGTGCAAAAAGCCGCGGTTACAGTGAAAGAAGAAGAAGACGGCTTAAAACAATTATGCGCGTATTACGTAAGCGACAAGCCTATAGCGGCTGCGCAGCTTAGGGAACAATTGTCATCGCAGCTTCCGGACTACATGGTTCCGTCCTATTTTGTCCATCTGGAGCATATGCCGTTAACATCCAACGGGAAAATAAACCGTAAGGCACTGCCTGCACCAGAAGCGAGTCTGCAGCAGACAGCTGAATATGTTCCGCCGGGTAATGAGACGGAGTCCAAACTGACAGATTTATGGAAGGAAGTGCTCGGAATAAGCCATGCGGGGATCAAACATAATTTCTTTGATCTCGGAGGCAACTCCATCCGAGCTGCTGCCTTAGCCGCCAGAATTCACAAAGAGCTGGATGTGAATCTGTCTCTCAAAGACATATTCAAGTTTCCTACCATTGAACAATTGGCTGACAAGGCGTTACACATGGACAAAAATCGATATGTACCGATTCCTGCTGCAAAGGAAATGCCATATTATCCGGTTTCTTCAGCTCAGAGGCGGATGTATTTGTTAAGTCACACAGAAGGCGGCGAGCTGACTTACAATATGACGGGTGCCATGAATGTGGAAGGGACGATCGATCCCGAACGGTTAAACGCCGCTTTCCGAAAATTAATCGCGCGTCATGAAGCGTTGCGGACCAGCTTTGATTTATATGAAGGCGAGCCGGCACAGCGTATTCATCAGAACGTCGACTTTACGATAGAACGAATTCAAGCAAGCGAAGAAGAAGCGGAAGACCGTGTGCTTGATTTCATCAAAGCGTTTGACTTAGCCAAACCGCCGCTGATGCGGGCCGGACTGATTGAAATTGAACCTGCGCGGCACGTGCTTGTGGTTGATATGCATCATATCATTTCTGACGGCGTGTCCGTCAATATTCTGATGAAAGATTTAAGCCGAATCTACGAGGGGAACGAACCGGACCCGCTCTCTATTCAATATAAAGACTTTGCAGTTTGGCAGCAATCGGACATTCAGAAACGGAACATCAAGAGCCAGGAAGCGTATTGGCTGGATCAGTTTCACGGTGATATTCCTGTACTGGATATGCCTGCGGATTATGAGCGGCCTGCCATACGCGATTACGAAGGCGAATCATTTGAATTTCTTATACCCGAACACTTGAAACAGCGTTTAAGCCAAATGGAAGAAGACACAGGAGCAACACTGTATATGATTTTATTGGCAGCCTATACGATTCTTTTATCCAAATACAGCGGACAAGAAGATATTATCGTAGGAACGCCATCTGCCGGGCGGACTCATTTAGATGTAGAGCCGGTCGTGGGAATGTTCGTCAATACGTTAGTCATTCGCAATCACCCGGCGGGCCGTAAAACATTTGATGCCTACTTAAATGAAGTAAAAGAAAACATGCTGAACGCCTATAAAAATCAAGACTATCCGTTGGAAGAATTAATTCAGCATCTGCATCTTCCAAAAGACTCAAGCCGTAATCCTTTATTCGATACGATGTTTGTGCTGCAAAATCTTGATCATGCTGAATTGACTTTCGATTCCCTTCAACTCAAGCCGTATCCATTTCATCATCCGGTTGCCAAATTCGATTTGACCTTGTCGATTCAGGCAGACCGCGACAACTATCAAGGACTGTTTGAATATTCGAAAAAACTGTTTAAGAAAAGCAGAATCGAGGTTTTATCAAACGACTACTTACACATCCTATCGGCGATTTTGGAACAGCCAAGCATTCTAATCGAACATATCGGATTGAGCGGCAGCAATGAGGAAGAAGAGAACGCGCTTGATTCTATTCAATTGAACTTTTAGGGAAAAGCATTATTTCTTTAAAATATATAAAATGAGGTGCTCCAATGTCGGTATTTAAAACTCAAGAAACGTACTGGGAAAACCTGTTTGATGAAGAAGACGGCCTAAGCGCATTCCCTTACTTTAAAGCAGCGGATAAAGCATCGTTGGCCCGTACCGGCTACCAGGAAAAATGCATCTGCCGTTCCTTATCTCCGGAAGTATCTCAAAGAATCATGACAATGGCGAATCATTCCGATATGGCTGCCTATCTGATTTTATTGGCGGGTATTGAATGCTTGTTATATAAATATACGGATCAAACGAGCCTGATTCTTGGCATTCCAACGGTATCGAAGCAAAAAGCCGGCCAGTCAGCCGTTAACAACATTGTCCTCTTAAAAAATACGCTTTCAAACGAGAGCACATTTAAAACCGTATTCGGGCAGCTGAAAGAAGCCGTTAATGATTCTCTGAAAAATCAAAACCTGCCGTTTAGAAAAATGGTCCGGCATCTGAGCGTGCAATACAATGACGAGCATATGCCTCTGATTCATACCGTCGTTTCGCTTAACGAAATTCATTCCTTGCAATTTAAAGAAGATACTGCAACCGATACGCTGTTTCACTTTGATTTGGAGAACAACGGGATTCATTTGAAGCTTTTTTATAACGGCAATCTGTACGATGAGCGCTATATCAATCAAATTGTATCCCATTTGGATCAGCTGCTGTCTGTGATCCTGTTTCAGCCTCAAGCCGCGATCCATACGGCAGAGATCTTACCGGAAGCGGAAAAACAGAAGCTATTGTTTGATTTTAACGACACCGGCGCAGATTTCTCCGGGAGCAGAACAGTCGATCAATTATTTGAAGAGCAGGCAGAAAGAACGCCTGAGCATACGGCCGTCAAGTTTAAAAACGACCATTTGACGTACAGGGAACTGAATGAGAAGGCGAGCCGTTTGGCAAGAACATTGCGTAATTGCGGGGTTCAACCCGATACGTTAGTCGCCATTCTCGCTGATCGTTCTTTAGAGATGATCGTATCCATTATAGCCGTTTGGAAGGCAGGGGGCGCTTATGTGCCCCTGGATCCTGAATATCCAACAGAGCGGCTTCAATATTTGCTTCATGATGCGGATGCAGACGTTCTCCTTGTTCAGCATCATTTAAAAAACAGTCTCGCCTTTGACGGCCCGGTGATCGATTTGAATGATGAAACATCATACCATGCCGATTACTCATTGTTATCATCAGTAGCGGGACACAGCCATTTAGCCTATGTCATTTATACGTCGGGTACAACAGGAAAGCCGAAAGGGGTCATGGTTGAACACGGCGGCATTGTAAACTCGCTTCAGTGGAAGAAGGCGTTTTTTAAGCATTCTCCGGCGGATCGCGTGCTTGTCTTGTACCCGTATGTTTTTGATGCGTTCATTTTAAATTTCTTCGGCCCGCTCATCTCGGGGGCAACTTTGCACCTTTTGCCTAATGAAGAGAATAAAGAAACTTTCGCCATTCAAAATGCCATAAAACAAGAAAGAATTACCCATTTCTCAACTTCTCCCCGTCTTCTGAAAACGATGATCGAACAGATGAACAGAGAGGATTTCATCCATGTTCAGCATGTTGTTGTAGGCGGTGAGCAGCTGGAAACAGATACAGTTGAGAAGCTGCATTCTCTGCAGCCTCGCATTCGGATCAATAATGAATACGGACCGACAGAAAACAGCGTGGTATCTACATTTCACCCTGTTCAGTCCGCTGATGAACAGATCACAATCGGCAGCCCGGTGGCCAACCATCAAGCTTATATTTTAGGAGCGCACCATCAAATCCAGCCGATCGGCGTACCGGGAGAGCTGTATGTCGGAGGAGCGGGAGTGGCCCGCGGCTACCTCAATCGGCCTGAATTGACGGAGGAAAAATTTGTGGAGCATCTGCATGTCCCTGGTCAAAAGATGTATAAAACGGGGGATCTCGCCAGATGGATGCCAGATGGACGGATTGAATATTTAGGGCGGATTGATCATCAAGTGAAAATTCGCGGCTACCGGATTGAGATCGGCGAGGTAGAGGCAGCCATGTTCAACCTGGAAAACGTTCGTGAAGCCGCAGTCGTCGCGCGGGAAGGCGCAGACGGGGCCAAACAATTGTATGCCTATTATGTCGGCGAGCCTTCTTTGACCGCTGCGCAGTTCAGAGAAGACTTATCCCGGGAACTGCCGAATTATATGATTCCCTCCCGTTTTATCCCTTTGGAACGCATTCCGCTCACTTCCAATGGAAAGATTGATCTGAAAGCTTTGCCTGCTGCTGACGAAAATACGCGGACGGAAAACGAATACATACCCCCGCGGAACACAATAGAAGAACTGCTGGCGTCCATCTGGCAAGAAGTATTAGGGGCAGAACGTATAGGAATTCTGGATAATTTCTTTGATTTTGGCGGAGATTCGATTAAATCAATTCAGGTGTCATCCAGATTGTATCAAGCCGGATACAAGGTTGATATGAAGCATTTGTTTAAACACCCCTCGATTGCTGAACTTAGTCAGTTTGTAGCGCCGGTCAGCAGGGTGGCTGATCAAGGAGAAGTGAATGGCGGAACCAAGCTGACCCCGATACAGCATTGGTTTTTTGAGCAAAAAATGCCGCATGCACACCATTACAATCAGGCCGTCATGTTATATTCGGCGGAAGGCTTTCAAGAGGCTCCGCTTCGCCGGACGATGGAACGGATCGCGTCGCATCACGATGCCTTGAGGATGATTTTTGAAAAAACGCCGGATGGATACGCTCCGCGAATTACAGGAACAGATGAAAGTGAACTATACCATCTGGAAGTGATGAATTATAAAGGGGAAACCGATCCGGCTCAAGCGATTGCCGATAAAGCGAATGAGATTCAAAGCAGCATGGTATTAGACAAAGGGCCATTGATGAAGCTCGGTTTGTTCCAATGTCCGGACGGAGATCATTTGCTGATTGCAATTCATCATTTGCTGATTGACGGAGTATCCTGGCGTATTTTGCTCGAAGATTTTGCAAGCGGTTATGAGCAGGCAGAACGCGGACAAACGATCCAGCTGCCGCAAAAAACAGATTCGTTTCCATTCTGGGCCGATCAATTGTCCAAATATGCGGCGGAAACCGATATGGAAAAGGAGATTGCGTATTGGACTGAGCTTTCAAGTATAAAGCCTCAACCATTGCCTAAGGACACTATCAGCGAAGGATCGTTATTAAGAGACAGCGAAGAAGTGACGATTCAATGGACAAAAGAGGAAACGGAGCAATTATTAAAACATGCGAACCGCGCCTACAACACGGATATCAACGATCTGCTGCTGACTTCGTTAGGGCTGGCCGTTCACAAGTGGACAGGCACGGAAGACATTGTCGTGAATTTGGAAGGCCACGGGAGAGAACCGATTATTCCGGATGCTGACATTTCCCGCACGATAGGATGGTTCACAAGCCAGTACCCTGTCGTCCTGAGAATGGAAGCCGGAAAAAACCTGTCGCAGCGGATCAAGATCGTGAAAGAAGGGCTGCGCCGTATCCCTGACAAAGGAATGAATTACAGCATCATCAAATATATATCCGGGCACCCGGAAGCCGACAGCCTGCAGCTGAATCCGGAGATATCGTTTAACTATTTGGGACAATTTGACCAAGACCTGAAGCATCAGGCTTTACGCATCTCGCCTTTTTCCACAGGGTTATCAATGAACGAAAACCAAGAGAGAACGGCCGTGCTTGATTTGAACGGCATGATTGCCGAAGGGACATTATCACTGACACTGAGCTACAGCAGCAAACAATACGAAAGATCTACTATGGCGCAATTTGCCCGGGGGTTGAAAGAAAGTCTGCAAGAAGTCATTGCGCATTGCGTAAGCCGGCAGCAGACTTCTCTCACACCAAGTGACATCCTGTTAAAAGACATCTCAATCGACGAACTGGAACAGCTTTTGGAGCAGACGCGTGAATTAGGCGAAGCGGAAAATATTTATCCATTAACGCCGATGCAGAAGGGCATGCTGTTTCACAGCTTATTTGATCCGAATTCAGGTGCTTATTTTCAGCAAACGATGTTTGATCTGCATGGAGATCTGGAGATTGATTCATTTTCAAAAAGCTTGGACGGCTTATCGCAAAAATATGATATTTTCCGCACAAATTTTTACAGAGGCTGGAAGGATCAGCCGCTCCAAATCATATTCAAAACGAAAAAAATCGGTTTTCAATTCAATGACTTACGAGAGATGAAGGAATCACAAAAAGAAGCGATGATTCAGCAGTATGCCAGAGAAGATAAGATGCGGGGGTTCGACTTAGAAAAAGGCGCGTTAATGCGGTTATTCATCCTTCGTACGGATGAAAAAACATACCGTTTTATCTGGAGTTTCCACCATATTTTGATGGACGGCTGGTGCCTGCCGCTGATTACAAAAGAAATATTCGAGAATTACTTTGCCTTGCTTCAGCAAAGGCAGCCTGAACAATCATCAATCACTCCGTACAGTCAATATATTGAATGGCTCGGCCGGCAAGATGCGAAAGAGGCCGCGGCTTATTGGGATCAGTACTTAGAGGGATATGAGGAGCAAACCGGCCTTCCTAAGGATCACCATGCAGCGGAAGACGGACGATACGTTCCTGAAAAAGTGACGTGTGACATAAGCTCCGATCTCACTTCGAAAATGAAGCGGACGGCAGGCAAGCATCATGTCACGCTGAACACGCTGCTGCAGACGGCATGGGCGGTTTTGCTGCAGAAATATAACCGAAGCCGGGACGTTGTGTTTGGAAGTGTTGTATCCGGAAGACCTGCTGGAATTCCAAACGTGGAAACCATGATCGGCTTATTCATTAACACCATTCCCGTCCGGTTCCGGTGTGAAGCAGGGACAACGTTTGCCGGGCTTATGAAAGAGGCGCAGGAAAGGGCTGTAGCGTCTCAACAATTTGAGACGCACCCGCTGTACGATATTCAAGCGCGTACAACGCAAAAGCAAGATTTAATTACACATTTAATGATATTCGAAAATTATCCGGTTGATCAGTATATGGAAAGTATAGGCCGCCAAAACGGAACATCCATCACGATTTCCAACGTACAAATGGAAGAACAGACCAACTATGATTTTAATTTGACCGTTATACCGGGCGACGAGATGAACATCTCTTTTGAATACAATGCAAATGTGTATGAGCGGGCAAGCATAGAGCGGGTTCGGGAACATTTCATGCAAATCCTGCATCAAGTCGTGACAGATGCGGATATCCGGGTGGATCAAGCGGAATTGTTAACGGAAGGAGAAAGAAAAACCCTTCTGCAGACGCTTAACGACACGGCCGCGCCGTTTCCGCAGACGCCGGTTCATCAATTATTTGAAGAGCAATCGCAGCGTACGCCCGATCAAGCAGCCGTCATTGATAAGGATAGGCAGCTCACGTACGGAGAGCTCAATAAGCGGGCCAACCGCCTGGCGCGAACGTTAAGAGCGAAAGGAGTGCAGACGGATCAGCCTGTAGCCATCATCACAAGAAACAGCATCGAATCGGTGGTCGGAATCCTTGCCGTTTTAAAATCAGGCGGAGCCTATGTCCCTATAGATCCGGAATATCCGCAAGACCGCATCCGGTATATGCTGGATGACTCCCAAGCCGGAATCGTTTTAATGCAGCGGGACGTCAGGAAACAGCTTGCCTATGAAGGCGTCACGGTTTTACTTGATGATGAAAGTTCTTATCACCAAGATGGCTCTGACCTTGCTCCGATAAATGATGTGAGCCATTTGGCATATGTCATTTATACGTCAGGTTCCACAGGCCGGCCAAAAGGCGTACTAATCGAGCACCGAGGCTTGACCAATTATATTTGGTGGGCGAAAGAGGTTTATGTAAAAGGCGAGAAAGCCAACTTCCCATTGTATTCGTCAATTTCTTTTGATCTGACGGTGACTTCTATTTTCACGCCGCTTGTCACAGGCAATGCAATCATCGTCTATGACGGAGAGGATAAAACAGCTCTGCTTGAATCGATTGTGCGGGACCCGAGGGTGGATATCATTAAATTGACCCCGGCCCATTTGCAGGTTTTGAAAGAAATGAACATTGCCGATCAAACGGCTGTCCGAAGAATGATTGTGGGCGGGGAAAACTTAAGCACACGGTTAGCCCGCAGCATTCACGAACAGTTCGAAGGCCGGATTGAAATATGCAATGAGTACGGACCGACGGAAACCGTTGTCGGCTGCATGATTTACCGTTATGATGCCGCAAAGGACAGGCGGGAATCGGTACCGATCGGAACCGCTGCGGCAAACACGAGCATTTACGTTCTTGATGAAAATATGAAACCCGCACCGATCGGTGTCCCGGGAGAAATCTATATCAGCGGCGCCGGTGTGGCAAGAGGATATTTAAACCGTCCCGAATTAACGGCGGAAAAATTTGTCGATGACCTGTTTGAACCCGGAGCCAAGATGTATAAGACCGGAGATTTGGCGAAGTGGCTGGCGGACGGAAACATTGAATATGCGGGCAGAATAGATGAACAAGTGAAAATCAGAGGCTATCGTATCGAATTAGGCGAGATCGAGGCGGCACTGCTTCAAGAAGAAGCGATCAAGGAAGCTGTCGTTACAGCCAGAGAGGATGTCCACGGGTTTAAACAATTGTGTGCATATTACGTGAGCGGCGGACAAACAACGGGAGCCCGGCTCCGGAAACAATTGTCTCAAACCCTTGCAAGTTATATGGTTCCGGCTTATTTTATCGAGCTTGATGAAATGCCTTTAACTTCTAACGGAAAAATAAACAAAAAAGGGCTGCCGGCTCCGGATTTCGAACTGCAGGACAGAGCAGAGTATAAAGCTCCCCGAACAAAAGCGGAAGAAATATTAGTTTCTGCCTGGGAATCGGTATTAGGCGCTGAAAACGTCAGTATTCTTGATAATTTCTTTGACCTTGGCGGAGATTCCATTAAATCCATTCAAGTATCCTCCAGATTAAATCAGCAAGGATACAAAATGGAAATCAAAGACTTGTTTCAATATGCAACAATTGCAGAATTGAGTCCGCATATCAAGCAGAATCTGCGTATAGCCGATCAAGGTGAGGTCAAAGGAAAAGTCAGCCTGACTCCTATTCAGCATTGGTTCTTTGATCACATAACGACAGATCAGCATTATTACAATCAAGCCGTCATGCTGCATGCGCCGGAAGGTTTTCAGGAAACGCAGCTTCGTCAAACCCTGCAAAAGCTTGCTGAACATCACGATGCGCTCCGCATGACGTTCCGGACTACGGAAAATGGCTGTGAGGCACAGAATGAAGAAATCGCCCAAAGCGGACTGTACCGCTTAGACGTCCTGAATCTGAAAGAAGATTCCGACCCGGGACGGACAATTGAAGCCAAGGCTGATGAGATACAAAGCAGTATGCGTTTAAGTGATGGGCCGTTAATGAAAGCCGGGTTGTTTCAATGCGCAAATGGAGATCATTTGCTCATTGCCATCCATCATTTGATTGTAGACGGGATTTCATGGCGCATTTTACTGGAAGATATCGTTAGCGGCTACAAGCAAGCCGAGAACGGGCGAGTGATTCAACTGCCGCAAAAAACAGACTCTTTCCAATTATGGGCTAAGAGACTTTCAGAATACGCGCAAAGTGAAACCATAAAACAAGAACAGGAATATTGGACAAAGATCGAACAAACCGAAGTCAAACCGCTGCCTAAAGATTTTCATGAAACTCATACTACTGCAAAAGACAGTGAAACAGCAGCTGTGGAATGGACGAAAGAGGAAACGGAGCTCTTATTAAAACAAGCGAATCGCGCTTATAACACGGAAATAAACGATTTGCTCTTAACTTCTCTGGGTCTTTCCATATCGCATTGGTCAGGACTGGAACAAATTCCGATTCATTTAGAGGGACACGGCCGAGAACAGATTATACAGGATATAGATATCTCCCGCACGGTCGGGTGGTTTACAAGTCTGTATCCGGTTGTGCTGCACGCGCAACCGGGCAAAGAAATCTCTGATTATATCAAGACGACCAAAGAAGGATTGCGCCAAATTCCGCATAAAGGGATCGGATATGGAATAACAAGGTACTTAAGCGGCGGAATGCCATCGAAACTCAATCCTGAGATCAGCTTTAACTACCTGGGACAGTTTGACCAAGATTTACAGCAGCATGGGGTTCAATTATCTTCTTATTCTTGCGGTTCAGACTCAAGCGGAAATCAAGAAAGACCGTATGTATTGAATATAAACGGAATGATCACCGAGGGCCGGCTGAAGCTTACGATCAGCTACAGCAGCAAACAGTACGCAAAAGAAACGATCATGCGGTTATCGGAAACGATTCAAAGCCGCCTGCGGACCATCATTACGCATTGCGTTCATAAAGAACAATCGGAACTGACGCCAAGCGATATTTTGTTAAAAGGCATGTCCATTGACGAATTGGATCAGCTCCTCATTCAACTGCCGCATGCAGGTGAGGTTGAAAACGTGTATCCGCTCACTCCGATGCAGAAAGGAATGCTCTTCCACAGCCTGCTGGACGAGGCCTCAAGTTCTTATTTTGAACAAGCATCGTTCGATTTGCAGGGAGAGTTAAAGATTGATTGGTTTAAAGCAAGCCTTGAACGATTATTTGAAACATACGCCGTGCTCAGAACCCGTTTTTACAGCGGCTGGAACGATACTCCTTTACAAATTGTCTATAAAACGCAAACACCGCAAATTCATTTTGCAGATTTGCGTGATAGAGAGGAGCACCTGCGCGAGGATGCAATCGCAGCCTATCAAAGAGAAGATAAGGCAAAAGGATTTGACTTGGCTCGGGATCCGCTGATGCGCATAGCGATTTTCCGTATGGAAGACCGCAAATATCATTTGATTTGGAGCTTCCATCATATTGTGATGGATGGCTGGTGCCTGTCTCTTATCACGAAGGAAGTGTTTGATCATTATAGCGCCTTACAGGAAGGCAGGGAACCAGAACCGTCATCGGCAGCTCCTTACAGCGACTATATCGAGTGGCTTGACCGCCAAGATCAGGGAGCGGCAAAGCGGTACTGGAGCGGGTATCTTGAAGGATATAAAGGTGAAACCACGCTTCTTCATAAAATAGCGCAGCATGAACAAAAAGAATACGCCTATGCCAATGTGATCTGCCGATTTAATCACGAACAGACAAAACAATTACAGCAGATCGCAAATCAGCATCAGGTTACATTAAATACGTTGATCCAAACGTTATGGGGAGTTTTATTACAGAAATACAGCGGGTCCGCAGACGTTGTCTTCGGCAGTGTTGTGTCGGGAAGGCCGGCGGAAATTCCTGATGTGGAACAGATGATCGGCCTGTTCATCAATACCATTCCGGTTCGCATCCGCTGCGATGAAGACAGCACTTTTGCTGATACGATGCAAATGGTTCAACAAAACGCGCTGGCTTCCCAATCGTACGATACCTATCCTTTATACGAAATTCAGGCCCAAACGGAACAAAAGCAAAACTTAATTGATCATATCATGATCTTTGAAAATTATCCGATAGGGCAGCAAGTTGAAGAGGGCCATGATGCTGCGGATTTAAATATCGTGAATTTCCATATAGAAGAACACACCCATTACGATTTTAATGTAGTTGTCATCCCTGGCGAACAACTCACCGTTCATTTTAGTTTTAACCGAAATGAATATGGACAATCAGAAGCAGAGCGGATTCGCGGACATTTTGAACAGCTTATGCAGCAAGTATTGCAGCTGCCGTCTGTCAAAATAGAAGAAATGGAACTTCTGACGCAGCAAGAAAAAGAACAGCTGCACAGCCGTTTTCAGTCTAACGAAATGCATTACCCACGTGAACAAACGATTCATCAGCTGTTCGAGGAACAAGTGCTCCGGACGCCGGACCATGAGGCGATTATATTCGGGGGGCAGCGTATGACATACCTTGAGTTAAATGAACGGGCCAATCAACTAGCACGTACTTTACGAGCTGAAGGCCTACAGGCCGACCAGCTTGTTGCGATCATGGCTGAGCGTTCTCTAGAAATGATGGTGGGGATTTATGCAATCCTGAAAGCGGGAGGCGCTTATGTGCCAATCGACCCGGATTACCCGGAGGAACGCATCCGCTACATCCTTGAAGATTCAGGAGCGACCCTGCTGCTGTCACAGCGTCACGTGAAAGAACGGGTTGCTTTTGCAGGAACGGTCATCGATCTCGATGATACTTCCGTTTATGATGATGACGTTTCTAACTTGGAGCCGCTGTCCGGTGCGGGCGATAGGGCATATGTAATTTACACGTCCGGATCGACCGGCAAGCCCAAGGGGGTTATGGTTGAACATCGTCCGGTTATAAACCGGTTGATGTGGATGCAAAAGGCTTATCCGATCGGCAGCGGCGATACGATTTTACAAAAGACAGCGATCACCTTCGACGTCTCGGTATGGGAGCTGTTCTGGTGGGCTTTGACCGGTGCGAAGGTGTGCCTGCTTCCGCTCGGTGGAGAGAAAGACCCTGAAGTGATTTGGAACACAATAGAAGAGCAAAGTATCACGACAATGCATTTCGTCCCGGCGATGCTGCACGCCTTCCTGAAGTTTGCGGAAACACAGACGGCGAGCGGACAGACAAGCAAGCTGCGTACGTTGCGGCAAGTGTTTGCAAGCGGCGAGGCATTAATGCCGGCACATACGGCAAGATTTCATCGCCTTATTACGCCTGTGAACGGCGCCCGACTGATCAACCTGTACGGCCCGACGGAAGCAACGGTCGATGTCTCGTACTTCAACTGCGAAGCGAACCAAGCGTATGCATCAGTACCGATCGGCAAGCCGATCTCGAATATACAGCTGTATATGATGGCACCGGGATCAATGCGTCTACAGCCAGTCGGAGTACCGGGAGAGCTTTGCATCGCAGGCGACGGACTGGCGAGGGGGTACCTGAACCGTCCGGAGCTGACTGCGGAGAAGTTCGTGGATCATCCGTTCGAACCCGGCAAACGGATGTACCGGACGGGCGATCTGGCGAGATGGCTGCCGGACGGTAACATCGAATATTTGGGCCGGATCGATCATCAGGTGAAAATTCGAGGATACAGGATCGAACTCGGCGAGGTGGAAGCTCAGCTCTTAAAGATAGGGTCGGTACAGGAAGCAGTAGTCACCGCTCTTGAAGACGGAGACGGAGAAAAGCAGCTATGCGCATACTTTTCAGCGAACACCGAGCTGATGGTGAGCGAGCTGCGAATAGCGCTGTCGCAGGAACTGCCGGGGTATATGATCCCGTCGTACTTTATCCAACTGGAGCGTTTGCCGCTCACGGCAAACGGAAAAGTCGACCGCAAAGCATTGCCAGCACCAGAAGGAGGCGTGCAAACGGGGGGCGAATACGTTGCTCCCCGTACAGCGGCGGAAGCGCAGCTGGCGCATATCTGGAAAGAGGTGCTTGGACTTCCGCGTATCGGCGTGAAAGACAACTTCTTCGACATCGGCGGTCACTCGCTGCGGGCAACGACTCTGACGGCGAAGCTGCACAAAGAGATGGGGGTCAGCCTGCCGCTGCGGGAAGTGTTCCGGTCGCCAACAATTGAAGAAATGGCAGAAACGATTACCGGAATGAAACACACGGCATATACATCTATCCCGACCGTTGAAGCAAAAGAATACTATGCCGTCTCCTCGGCGCAAAAACGGCTGTACATTTTGAACCAGCTGAAAGGCGGAGAGCTGAGCTACAACATGCCGAGTGTCATGAGAGCCGATGGAGCTCTGAATCGGGAACTTGTCGAGAAGGCGATCCGCAAGCTGATTCAGCGCCATGAAACGCTGCGTACCGGCTTTGAACTGATAGATGGAGAACCGGTGCAGCGGATTTATGACGACGTCCCATTTGCAGTGGAATTCACTCAGGCGAAAGAAGAACAGGCGGAAGCCCTCGTTCATGGGTTTGTGCGGGCATTTGACTTGGAGAAAGCGCCGCTGCTGCGGGTAGGACTGATCGAGCTTGCAAAAGACCGCCATTTGCTGCTGTTTGACATGCATCATATCATCTCAGACGGCGTATCTATCAAGAATTTGATTGAAGAGTTCGTTTCATTGTATGAAGGAAAAGAGTTGCCGCCATTGCGGATTCAGTATAAAGATTATGCGGCGTGGCAGCTGTCGGATATGCAAAGCGAACGGATGAAGAAACAGGAAGCGTACTGGCTGGATGTGTTCAGCGGAGAGGTTCCGGTGTTGGATATGCCAACCGACTACGGAAGACCGGCTGCGCGGAGCTTTGAAGGAGGACAAATCGAGTTTGTCATCGGACCGGAGTTGACGGAACAGCTGAAAGGCTTGGCGGTGAAGAGCGAAAGCACGCTGTACATGGTGCTGCTGGCTGCTTATACGACCATGCTGGCCAAATACAGCGGGCAAGAAGACATCGTAGTAGGCAGCCCGATTGCCGGAAGAACCCATTCGGATTTGGAAAGCTTAATCGGCATGTTCGTGGGCACACTGGCGATACGAACGAATCCGGTCGGGGAAAAAACATTCCGGGAATACGTGCAGGAAGTCAAAGAGCATACATTAAAAGCGTACGAAAACCAGGAGTATCCATTCGACGAACTGGTGGACAAGCTGAATGTGTCCCGGGATTTCAGCCGCCATCCGCTGTTTGACACGATGTTCATATGGCAAAACACAGAACGGGGAGAATTGAGCCTCGATGATGTGCGTTTTACCCCTTATCCGGACAACCATGCGATGGCGAAGTTCGACCTGACGTTCCAAGCGGCAGAAAATGAAGACGGAATTACAGGTATGATCAGTTACGCGGCAGCGCTGTACAAGCAGGAAACTGCGGAACGCATGGCAAAGCACTTTATCCAATTGATCGAGGCGATTGCGAATGATCCGCAGGCGCCGCTTTCATCGCTGGAGATGATCACCGCGAAGGAGAAAGAGCAGATTGTGGAGAGATGGGGCCAATCGGCGATAGACTGCCCAAGGGACAAAACAATTCACCAATTATTCGAGGAGCAGGCGGAGCGCACGCCGGAACATACGGCCGCAGTTTACGAGAAAAGCCGATTCACATACCGTGAGCTGAATGAGCGGGCCAACCGCCTGGCGCGGATTTTAAGAAGCGAAGGCGTACAGCCTGACCAGCCTGTGGGTATTCTGGCAGAACGTTCTCTGGAAATGATCGTGGGGATTATGGCGATCCTGAAAGCCGGGGGCGCGTATGTGCCGATGGATCCGGACAGCCCGCAGGAACGCATCCGCTATATTCTGGAGGATTCAGGAGCAAAGGTTCTGCTGGCACAGCCCCATTTACAAGATCGTGTATCCTTTGCCGGAGAGATTTTACTGCTGAATGACGAACGAATGAACAGCGGGGACGGCTCGAATCTGGTGACGGCAGCCGGACCGGATCACTTGGCGTATGTGATTTACACATCAGGCACAACCGGCAAGCCAAAAGGCACGCTGATTGAGCATCGCCAGGTCCTTCATTTGATGGAGGGGCTCCGCGGACAAGTGTACGGTGCTTATGATTCGGGATTGCGTGTGTCTCTGTTGGCACCGTACTATTTCGACGCATCGGTCAAGCAAATTTTCGCGGCACTGTTAGGGGGACATGCACTGTATATCGTCCCTAAAGCATCAGTATCAGACGGTTATGCCTTGTCAAACTATTATCGCACCCACCGCATTGACGTAACAGACGGAACACCGTCACATTTGCAATTGCTTATCGCTGCAGACAGCCTTCATGGGGTAACGATCCGGCACATGCTTATTGGAGGAGAGGCGCTCCCGCAGGCGACGGCGGCGCAATTGCTTGAATTGTTCGCTTCGAACGGGTCATCAATGCCGCTCATAACCAATGTATACGGTCCGACGGAAACCTGTGTGGATGCATCGGTCTTTCATATCGTACCGGAGACATTGGCATCCGCTGACGACGGCGGTTACGTGCCGATCGGCAAACCGCTGGGCAACAACCGTGTGTATATTGTTGATTCCCATGATCGGATGCTGCCTATAGGTGTAAAGGGTGAGCTGTGCATCGCCGGAGACGGAGTAGGACGAGGATATCTGAACTTGCCTGAATTAACGGGCGAAAAGTTTGTGGCCGATCCGTTTGTAATCGGAGAGCGGATGTATAAAACAGGCGATCTTGCCCGTTACCTGCCGGATGGAAACATTGAATATGCCGGAAGAAAGGATCATCAGGTCAAAATTCGCGGTTACCGGATCGAACTTGGCGAGGTGGAAGCCGCTCTTCTCAACATCGAGCATGTACAAGAAGCGGTGATCCTGGCCAGAGAAAATGCAGAGGGGCAAAGCGATTTGTATGCCTATTTTACAGGGGAGAAGTCACTGCCGATCAATCAGCTTAAAGAAAAACTCTCCGATCAAATACCAGGCTACATGGTTCCTTCATACTTGATGCAGCTGGAGCAAATGCCGTTAACCTCCAATGGAAAAGTGAATCGCAGCGCGTTACCGCTGCCTGAAGCAGGCTTGCAGACCGGGATTGACTATGTTGCTCCAAGGACAAAACCGGAAGAGCAGCTGGTTCACATCTGGAAAGAAGTATTGAAGGTAGAACAAGTCGGCGTCAAAGATAACTTTTTCGATCTAGGCGGGCATTCGTTACGGGGAATGACGCTCGTTACCAAGATCCATAAGCAGTTCGACAAAAGCATTTCATTGAGAGAAGTGTTTCAATACCCGACGATTGAAGAAATGGCGAGGGTCATTGCAGGCGCGGAAACCAGCGGACCGGCTGAAATCCCTGTTGCAGAAGCCAAAGATGTTTATCCTGTATCTTCTGTACAAAAGATGGTTTACCTGTCTACACAAATTGAAGGCGGAGAACTAAGTTACAACATGCCGGGCATTTTGACATTGGAAGGCAGGATCGACATGAATCGTTTACAATCTGCGTTCCAAAGTCTGATCCAGCGCCATGAATCGCTACAAACCGGATTTGAAATGGTCCGCGGAGAGCTGGTGCAGGTGATCAAGCCGCAGGCGGATTTCTCTATAGAAAGGTACAAAGCAGCTGATGAGCAGGTCGAGGAGCTGTTCCGCAATTTCGTGCGGCCTTTCGATCTCAGTCAGGCTCCGTTGCTTCGGGCCGGACTCATCGAATTAGAACAGGACAGACATGTTTTCATGTTTGACATGCATCATATCATTTCAGACGGCGCTTCTATGAATATTTTTGTTGAAGAACTGATTCAATTGTATGACGGCAAAGAATTAACCCCGCTCCGGATTCAATACAAAGATTACACTGTATGGCAGCAGCAGGCGGAGCAGAGGGAACGCATCAAGAGGCAGGAGAACTATTGGCTGAACGTATTTCATGAGGAACTCCCGCCATTTGAGCTGCCGAAAGATTTTGCCAGACCGCGAATTCGAAGCTTTGAAGGCAAGCGATACAATTTCGCTCTCGATGAGACCGTGGTCCAGGGGATAAAACAGATGGAAGAATTGACCGGATCGACCGCTTACATGATCTTGCTGTCAGCCTATAACATACTGCTGGCCAAATACAGCGGTCAGGAAGATATCGTCGTCGGTACGCCTATTGCGGGAAGAATGCATGAAGATTTACAGCATATTATCGGGATGTTTGTGAATACGCTGGCCATCCGTACGGCTCCGGCTGGAGAAAAGACCTTTATGGACTATGTAACGGAAACAAAAGAAACGATGCTGAAAGCTTATGAAAATCAAGAGTATCCTTTTGAAGAATTAGTTGAGAAACTGGGAGTGAAACGGGACTTAAGCCGTAATCCGTTATTCGATACGATGTTTGTTCTGCAAAATACGGAACAAACGGATATCGAATTGGACTCTCTCGCGGTCAGACCATATGAACAAACGAATACGGCGGCCAAATTTGATTTGCAGCTGACCTTCGTGATGAATCCGCACGAGATTCAAGGAAGCTTTGAGTACTGCACGAAGCTGTTCAAACAGAAAACCATCGCTACGCTGAGCAAGGATTACGCCATGATTCTGTCGGCGATCATAAAAGACCCATCGATTCCTTTAAAAGAAATTCAATTAAGTGAGAAAGTAAACAAAAGTGAACACTTTGCAAGCGAAATCGAATTGAATTTCTAAAAACGGCCGGTTCCGGCTGTCCCCGGCATGGTGTTTTTACGGGGACAGCCATCAGCCGGCTAAAACTTACTGGAGGGATATTAATGTCAGAATTTAAGCAACAGGAGTTGTTCTGGAGCAGCATGTTCGATGCGGAAGATCGTCCCAGTGCAATCCCTTCGTTTCAAATGTCGGACTCAACAATAGAGCACGATGCGCCGAGTGCACCCAACCGTATTCACAGTTCATTGAGCTCCGATGTATCCCTGCGCATCATGAAGATGACGAATAAATCGCCAATGGCCGTTTATATGGTTCTCCTGGTCGGAATCGAGTGTCTTTTATACAAATATACGGGGGAAGAGGGCGTTATTGTAGGTGTTCCGACCTTTGAAGACGAAACCGATGAAGACCTTCGTTTAGATCAAGTCATGTTAATCAAACAAAACATAAATGCGGACGGCACGTTTAAATCCATATTTAATGAATTCAAGCATACGCTGAACGGAGCCATCTTACATCAGCACGTTCCTTTCGATAAAATGGCCGGTCCATTAAATCTGAACTACGATTCAAATCATTTGCCAATGATCCACACGATCGTATCACTAGATCAGCTTCACCCCATTCGTTTTATAGAAACGGCCGCTGCTGATACGTTATTTCAGTTTTCCATAGAAAATGATTCGATTCATTTAAAGTTAACTTATAATGAACAAGCTTATGATCGCCAGTATATGATGCAAGTGATCGAACATGTAAACCGGATTTTTTCGATTTTGTTATTCCAACCCGACCTTATGATCCGCCAGCTTAATATTCTGTCAGACTCAGAGACAAATCAACTCATCACCTATAATCAAACGGCTGCAGAGTATCCAAAAGAAAAAACGATTCATCAATTTTTGGAGGAACAAGCGGGACGTACCCCTGATCAAACGGCTGTTGTCTACGAGGATAGCCGTCTGACGTACCGTGAATTGAATGAAAGGGCGAATCAACTCGCTCGGACACTGCAATCTGAAGGCGTGCATCCGGATCAGCCGGTCGGGATTATGGCCGAACGCTCCCTGGATATGATTGTAGGGATCTTCGGGATCTTGAAAGCCGGCGGGGCGTATGTACCGATTGACCCGGGCTATCCCGAGGAACGGGTTCGATACATATTGGAGGATTCGGATACGAAGTTGTTACTCGTGCAGAATCAATCGCAAGAGAGAGTACCTTTTACGGGAAAAGTGCTGGATATGAAAGATCCGCAAAACTTTTGTGAAGACGGGTCGGATGTAGAGCCGGCTGCTGGTCCGGATCATCTGGCCTATGTTATTTATACATCGGGTTCAACGGGCAAGCCGAAAGGGGTTATGGTTGAGCACCGGTCGGTCATCAATCGGCTGGTGTGGATGCAGGAAAAATACCCTCTCGATGAGCGGGATGCGATTCTGCAAAAAACTGCGATCACCTTTGATGTATCAGTGTGGGAACTGTTCTGGTGGACGATGGCAGGTTCTAAACTGGTGCTGCTGCCAAGCGGAGGAGAAAAGAATCCCGAGCTGATTTTAGATACAATTGCACAAAAAGGTGTCAGCACAATGCATTTTGTACCGGCGATGCTGCATGCCTTCCTGGAATCCATGGATCAGAAGCCAAGCGGGATGTTGAAACAAAAATTAGCGTCATTAAGACATGTGTTTGCAAGCGGGGAGGCTTTGAAGCCTGTACATGTCGCAGGCTTCAAACGCATCATCACGTCGGTGAGCCAGGCTCAAATCATCAACTTGTACGGACCGACTGAGGCAACAATTGATGTATCATACTTTGATTGCCAGACGGAAGAAACGTATGCATCGATTCCGATAGGCAAACCGATTTCCAACATTCAATTGTATATATTACATGCTGATTTGGAACATATGCAGCCGACCGGTGTGGCGGGAGAACTGTGCATAGCGGGCGATGGGCTTGCAAGGGGCTACTTGAATCGTCCGGAACTGACGGCCGAGAAGTTTGTAAACCATCCGATTGCAGCAGGAGAACGGATATACCGGACGGGAGACTTGGCAAGATGGCTGCCGGACGGCAATATCGAGTATTTGGGCCGGATTGATCACCAGGTGAAAATCCGCGGTTACCGCATTGAAATCGGCGAAGTCGAAGGCGCTTTTTTTCAGCTGCCGGCGATCAAAGAAGCCATCGTTATCGCCCGGGAAATCGATGGGGAAACATCCTTGTGCGCCTATTATACCGCACAACATGCTTTAACTGCAGGCGAGCTCCGTGAAGAGCTGTCCCGGCAGCTTCCATCCTATATGATACCTGCTTATTTCGTTCAGCTGGAAGAGATGCCGCTTACTTTCAACGGAAAAATAGACCGTAAATCCCTTCCTTCTCCAAGAGAGAATCTTACAGGCATGAACTATGAAGCTCCTCGAACAGAACTGGAAAAAATACTGGCCGCGGTGTGGGAGTCGGTCTTAGGCTTAGAACGGGTCGGAATCTCAGATCATTTCTTCGAATTGGGGGGCGATTCCATTAAGTCGATTCAAGTGTCCTCAAGATTATACCAAGCCGGGTATAAGTTTGAAATCAAACACTTGTTTAAATACCCAACGATCTCCGAGCTTGTTCCATACGTAGAGCCGGTAACCCGAATCGCAGAACAAGGAGAAATTAAAGGCCGGGCGCTGCTGACACCGATTCAGCATTGGTTTTTTGACCAGAAATACCCGGAATTACACCATTATAATCAAGCGGTTATGCTTTATTGGAAAGAGGGACTGGATGAATCAAAGCTTCGGGACGTCATGAAGAAGATCACAGAGCACCACGATGCTTTGCGCATGGTCTATGTTCCGACAGAAGATGGATATGAAGCCCGAAATCGGGGGATCGAAGAAGGTGATCTGTTCAGCCTTGAAGTGATCTCATTACGCGAAGAAAAAAATGTGTCCCAGACGATAGAAACCATTTCCAATGAGATTCAGCAATCCATTCATTTAGCCGAAGGACCGCTCATGAAACTGGGATTGTTCCGGTGTCAAGAGGGAGATCATTTGCTGATTGCGGTTCATCATCTGGTCATCGACGGCGTATCGTGGAGGATTTTACTTGAGGATATAGCGGCAGCTTATGAGCAGCTCCAAAACGGCGAAGCGATCCGGCTTCCGAAGAAAACGGACTCTTACCTGTTATGGGCTGAACAGTTGAATCGTTATGCAGAAAGTCAGGAATTCGAAGCGGAAAATCAATACTGGTTCAGACAGAAACATAATCCGCAGCATACATTGCCAAAGGACAATGAACAGGAGACCGGTCTGGCCAAAGACCGGGAAACGGTCATCGTTAAATGGACCGTTGAGGAAACCGAACGTTTATTAAAAAACGCTCACCGGGCTTATTCGACCGATATGAACGATTTATTACTGACCGGTCTGGGAATTGCTATTCATCGTTGGACCGGATATGAAGACATTCTCATTGATCTTGAAGGACACGGCAGAGAGTCTATCATTCCGGATCTCGATATTTCGCGTACGGTGGGATGGTTCACAAGCCTATATCCGGTTTCGCTTCAAATCAAAGCTGATCAGGATATCCCGCAGCGGATTAAAACAGTGAAAGAAAATTTGCGTCAGATCCCCCAAAAAGGAATAGGTTACGGCCTGATCAAATATTTGTCCGATCACCCGAAGGCACATGAATGGACCGGACATCCGGAAATACGTTTCAATTATTTGGGTCAATTTGATCAAGATGTCCGGAACGGCAAGATGGAGGTATCCCCTTACTCAAGCGGGAAAACAGCCAGTGACAATCGTCCCTTGACCTATACACTTGATATCAACGGCATGATTTCAGACGGCCGATTGTCGCTGGCCATCAGCTATTGCGGTAAACAATATCAGAGAGAAACAATGGAAGCCTGTGCCGATCTCTTAAAAAACAGCCTGCAGCAAGTCATCGCACATTGTGATGCTCAAGATCAAATTCACCTGACGCCAAGCGACATTTCGTTAAAAGGTATAACGATCGGTGAATTGGATCAATTTGTGCAGCAGACGAGTCATCTCGGTGACATTGAAAATATATACCCATTAACCCCGATGCAGAAAGGAATGTTGTTCCACAGCTTGATCGATTCGGCTTCCGAAGCTTACTTTGAACAAGCCGCTTTTGATCTGAAAGGATTCTTGGATATCGATGCATTCAGGATGAGTTTGGCGCATCTGGCCGAAAAATATGACATTCTTCGGACTCTTTTTTATACAGAATGGAAAGATCAGCCTTTACAGATTGTATTCCGGCAAAAGCCGATTGAAACGGCCGTTGAAGATATTCGCAGCATGAACAGTCATCAGCGCAGCGAGTTTATTGCCGATTTTGCAAGAAGAGATAAGGCGCGGGGATTCAACCTCACCCGGGATGCTTTAATGCGCGTATCGATCCTGCGGACAGAGGAAGACCAAGCGCGATTGATATGGAGCTTTCATCATATTTTAATGGACGGCTGGTGTTTGCCTCTTGTTACGAAAGAAGTGTTTGAAACCTATTATGCGATACTCGAGCAAAGGCAGCCGAAGCGGGGAGCCGTCACTCCATACAGCCGATATATCGAATGGCTGGATCAACAAGACCACAAGCAGGCGTCAGCCTATTGGTGTAACTATTTAGAAGGTTATGAAGGGCAAACTGTTTTGTTACAAGAACAATCTTCCGGCCGGGCGAAAGGATACGAAAAAGGTGAGCATGAGTTTCGTTTAGGAAAGCGGCTCACAGACGAAATCAAACGGGCCGCAAGCCGTCAGCAAGTCACCGTCAATACATGGATACAAACCGCATGGGGCTTATTGCTGCAAAGATACAACGGGAGTCAGGATGTCGTCTTCGGCACGGTCGTATCCGGCAGACCGGCAGAAATTCCGGGAATTGAAACCATGGTCGGTTTATTTATCAATACCATTCCCGTACGTATTCATACGCAGCCTGAAATGACAGCTGCACAAGTATTGAAAATGAATCAGGAGCGGGCACTGGCTTCTCAAAAATATGATACATTTCCGCTGTATGACATTCAGGCTCAAACTGAGCAAAAGCAGCAGTTGATCAATCATATTATGGTATTTGAGAATTACCCGGTTGAGAAACAAATAGAACATATGAAGCAGGATGACAACGCATTAGACATTCTCGATTTTCATATGGAAGAACATACTCATTACGATTTTACTTTTATAGTGATGCCGGATGGAGAAATTGACATTCGTTTTGTATACAATCGCGATGTTTTTGATCAAGCAAGTGTCGAACGGATGCAGACGCATTTCATGCAAATCATGAAGCAAATGGCGGACGATCAGGACATTCGCGTTCAAGACCTTGATATCGTAACAGCGGATGAGCGATCGCTCCTGATAGATAAGTTCAACGATACGGCGGCCGAGTATCCAAAGGAAAAGACGATTCATCAATTGTTTGAAGAACAAGCGGAGCGAACGCCGGAGCACGTGGCGATTGTTTTTGAAGATAAGAAGCTGACGTATCGGGTAGTAAATGAACGCGCCAATCAGCTGGCCCGAACCTTGGTTGCCAAAGGACTTCAGGCCGAGGAGCTTGTCGGCATTATGGCGGAACGTTCACCGGAGATGGTGATAGGCATCCTTGCTATTTTGAAAGCCGGGGGCGTTTATGTACCGATCGATCCGGATTATCCGAAAGAACGCATCCATTATATGCTTGAGGATTCTAACGTCTCTATCTTATTATTGCAGCATCATCTTCTGGAAGATACCGATTATCAAAGTCATACTGTCTTCCTTGACGATCCGTCATCATACGGCGCCGAATCATCTAATCTCAATCTGAACGTGATGCCAAATCAATTAGCCTACGTTATTTATACATCAGGAACAACAGGGAATCCGAAAGGCACGCTCATTGAACATAAAAACGTGGTTCGTCTGTTATTTACCAACAAAAATGTTTTTGATTTTAACGCATCGGACACATGGACTTTGTTTCATTCCTTCTGCTTTGATTTTTCAGTATGGGAAATGTACGGAGCGCTGCTGTATGGGGGCAAATTAGTGATTGTTCCGAAACAAACAGCAAAAAACCCGGAAAGGTATTTGCAATTGTTAAAATCGGAAGCTGTGACCATTTTAAATCAAACGCCGAGTTATTTCTATCAACTGATGCAGGAGGAGAGAGAAGATCCCGAATCCAATTTAAAAATCCGAAAAATCATATTTGGCGGAGAGGCGTTAAATCCATCCTTCTTGAAAGACTGGAAGCTTAAATATCCTTTAACCCAATTAATCAATATGTACGGCATTACCGAAACCACCGTTCATGTCACATATAAAGAAATCACGGAACGGGAAATCAACGAAGGCAGAAGCAACATCGGACAACCTATTCCTACTCTGCAAGCGTATATTTTGGACGAATATCAGCGCATTCAGGTAATGGGCATACCGGGCGAGCTCTATGTGGCAGGAGAGGGACTGGCCAGAGGATATTTGAACCGCCCGGAATTAACGGCTGAGAAATTTGTTGAACACCCGTTTGCCGCAGGCGAAAAAATGTACAAAACGGGAGATGTCGCCCGGTGGCTGCCTGACGGCAATATCGAGTATTTGGGAAGAATTGATCATCAGGTGAAAATCCGGGGCTACCGGATTGAAATTGGCGAGGTCGAAGCGGCTCTATTGCAACTGGAATCTGTCAAAGAATCGGTCGTCATCGCGATTGAAGAAGAGGGCTCAAAGCAGCTGGGCGCCTACTTGTCAGGAGACGATTCATTAAATACGGCGCAGCTGAAGCGTCATTTACTGAACAAACTGCCCGCTTATATGATACCGGCTTACTTTGTACAAATGGAGAAGATGCCGATAACCGCAAATGGAAAAATAGATCGAAAAGCTTTGCCGGCTCCTGAGGGAAATAGGCTCACCGGAACCGAATACGAAGCGCCCGGAACGTTAATTGAAAAGCAGCTGGCCGAGATATGGAAGAACATTTTAGCACTCAGCGACCCGGGAATTAAAGATAACTTCTTTGACGTTGGCGGCCATTCGCTCAAAGTATTGCAAGTTATTCATCAAATCAACGACCGTATGGGAATCAAAATGCATTATCAAGCCGTATACGATTTTCCTACCATCGAAACAATGGCACGCGCCATTCAAGCGGCAGTTTTCGAGTCCAAGACGGATAACGTATTCGTCAAGATGAATCAGAACGGTTCAATCCCTGTGTTCTGTTTCCCGCCTTTAATCGGGTACGGGCTGGTCTATAATGAAATGGCGAAAAGACTTGACGGCCGCTGCACCGTCTATGCCGCTGATTTCCTAGAAGAGCCGTCTTACGAGCAAGAGATCGTTGACCGGTATGCAGAAAGCATGATAGGCATTCAGGAACAAGGGCCCTTTGTTTTACTTGGTTACTCCTCGGGGTCGAATTTGGCTTTTGAGGTCGCCAAAGCCTTGGAGAAGCGCGGACGCATCGTATCGGACATTATGATGCTTGATTCTAAAAGAGCCGTTTCGGTGAATTATTTTTCGGAAGAGGAAACCGAAGAGATCATTCATCGGAATCTGGATATCATTCCGGATTATTATAGAGAATTATTAACCATTCCTTCCATTAAGGATAAAATCAGAAGCTATCTCACATATCACAATAAACTGATCAATTCCGGCGCGGTGAACGCCAACATTCATCATTTTCAATGCGGCGAGTTGACCGATAGAGGATGGACGCAATCAACCGCACAGCATTACCTTGAGTACAAATTAAAAGGAGACCATGTGACGATCTTTGACCCTCACAATATCGAAGAAAATACCGATGCAATTCGATCTATTATCAAAAGGATTGAAGAACGGCATCATCACGGACTTGTTCTTGAAGAACAACTGTCAATAGGATCGTTTGCCGGCGACACGAAGTTTGACAAAATGTAAATGATCCAGAGAATGCCGCTGACTGCAATCGGCGGCATTTTTCATAAAAGAGGGTCAGATATTTGCAGCGTTTTCACTCTAAAAATCATTCATTTTACACATTCTTCATGACCTGTTGTTATCATATTTTTTAAAAACCTAATATGCGGAAACAGGAGGATGTTAAGCTGATGAAAAAGTGCAGCGTATGTTTATTGATTCTTGCTTTATTATTGAGCTGTTTACCTGGGGAATATGCGAATGCGGTAAGCACTCCAATTGCAAAACATGCCGGGAATTCAAATCCGCTTATCGACCATCATCTGGGCGCAGATCCGTTTGCGCTGACCTATAACGGAAGAGTCTACATCTATATGTCAAGCGATGACTATGAATATAATAGCGACGGCACGATTAAGGATAATTCATTTGCCAATTTGAATAAAATATCCGTCATATCTTCAGCGGATATGGTGAACTGGACAGATCACGGAGCGATTCCCGCAGCGGGTGCCAATGGGGCGAATGGCGGCCGGGGGATTGCCAAATGGGCAGGAGCATCATGGGCCCCGTCAGCCGCAGTGAAAAAGATCAATGGTAAGGATAAATTTTTCCTTTATTTCGCAAATGGCGGCGGAGGTATCGGGGTTCTCACCGCAGACAGCCCGACCGGCCCATGGACAGATCCGATCGGAAAAGCGCTGGTAACGCCAAATACGCCAGGAATGTCCGGTGTTGTATGGCTTTTTGATCCGGCAGTATTCGTAGATGATGACGGCACCGGTTACCTATATGCCGGCGGAGGCGTTCCGGGCGGTTCAAATCCCGCACAGGGGCAATGGGCCAATCCTAAAACAGCAAGAGTCATGAAATTAGGGCCTGATATGACCAGTGTTGCCGGAAGTGCATCGACCATTGATGCGCCTTTTATGTTTGAAGATTCGGGAATGCATAAGTATAACGGAAAATATTACTATTCCTATTGTATCAATTTCGGGGGCGCTCACCCGGCCGATAAACCTCCAGGTGAGATCAGCTATATGACCAGCTCAAGTCCTATGGATTCTTTTTCGTATAGAGGGCACTTTCTGAAAAATCCGGGAGCATTTTTCGGAGGCGGCGGGAACAATCACCATGCTGTTTTCAATTTTAAAAACGAGTGGTATGTGGTGTATCATACTCAAACTGTCAGCTCCGCTCTTTACGGGGCCGGCAAAGGATACCGTTCTCCCCATATTAATAAGCTTGTGCATAATCCAGATGGCTCCCTGCAAGAGGTAGCGGCAAATTTTGCAGGTGTCAAACAGCTATCCAACTTGAATCCATATCACCGGGTAGAAGCGGAAACGTTTGCCTGGAACGGACGGATTTTGACAGAGGCATCCTCAGCACCCGGCGGGCCGGTCAATAATCAACATGTCACAAACATTCATAACGGAGACTGGATTGCTGTTGGAAATGCAGACTTCGGGTCAGGCGGCGCCAAGACGTTCAAAGCAAATGCAGCGTCCGCTAGAGGCGGAAAAATAGAAGTGCGGCTAGACAGTGCAAACGGTAAGCTTGTCGGAACCTTGAATGTCCCTTCCACAGGCGGAACGCAATCCTGGAGAGAAATAGAAACTGCGGTAAGCGGCGCATCCGGTGTTCACAACGTATTCTTTGTATTTACCGGAACTGGTACAGGAAACTTGTTTAATGTTGATTACTGGCAGTTTACACAAAGATAAGCAAAGGGAGACAAAGGTACGTTTTCTATGTCCATAAACGACATATGAAGGAGAGGGAAAAATGATGTCGAGCGTAAAAAAAACAATTTGTGTATTATTGGTATGTTTCACAATGCTGTCCGTCATGCTCTTAGGACCGGGAGTTACTGAAGTTTCAGCAGCAAGTGATGCAACAGTTAATATATCTGCAGATAGACAAGTGATTCGCGGTTTTGGAGGAATGAACCACCCGGCTTGGATTGGAGATTTGACTGCGCCTCAACGGGAGACCGCTTTTGGCAATGGACAGAATCAGTTAGGTTTTTCGGTCTTAAGAATTCATGTAGATGAAAATAGAAATAATTGGTACAAGGAAGTGGAGACTGCAAAGAGTGCGATCAAACATGGAGCAATCGTTTTTGCTTCCCCTTGGAATCCGCCAAACGATATGGTAGAGACTTTCAATCATAATGGTGACACATCAGCTAAGCGGCTGAGATACGATAAGTACGCCGCATACGCGCAGCATCTTAACGATTTCGTTAATTTCATGAAGAGTAATGGTGTGAATCTGTATGCGATTTCTATGCAAAACGAACCTGATTACGCTCACGAATGGACATGGTGGACGCCCCAAGAAATCCTGCGTTTCATGAGAGAGAATGCCGGTTCGATTAATGCCCGCGTGATTGCGCCAGAATCATTTCAATACCTGAAAAATATATCGGACCCCATTTTGAACGATCCGCAGGCGCTTAGGAATATGGATATCCTCGGAACCCACCTGTACGGCACTCAGGTCAGTCAGTTTCCTTATCCTCTTTTCAAACAAAAAGGAGGAGGGAAAGAGCTATGGATGACGGAGGTATACTATCCGAATAGTGACAACAATTCAGCGGATCGCTGGCCTGAAGCTTTAGGTGTTTCAGAGCATATTCATCATTCAATGGTAGAGGGAGATTTTCAAGCTTATGTGTGGTGGTACATCCGCAGATCATACGGCCCTATGAAAGAAGATGGGATGATCAGCAAACGCGGATACAATATGGCTCATTTCTCAAAATTTGTGCGCCCTGGCTATGTAAGGATTGATGCAACGAAAAATCCTGAACCGAATGTTTACGTGTCAGCCTATAAAGGAGACAATAAAGTCGTGATTGTTGCCATTAATAAAAATAACACAGGGGTCAACCAAAACTTTGTACTGCAGAATGGAACTGCTTCGCAAGTATCCAGATGGATCACGAGCAGCAGCAGCAATCTTCAACCTGGAACGGATCTCAAAGTAACGGACAATCATTTTTGGGCCCATCTTCCGGCTCAAAGCGTGACAACATTTGTTGTAAAGCGTTAAAGGCATCAGCATTGCAATAAGCCAATTTTCTTACTCGAAAAAGAAAATTGGCTTATTTTCTGTGGGAGAGAAGTGTTGATTTTTTTAACGATACACGGACATTGGGTATAATAATGACAATGACTTCAAGGAGTGATCAATATATGTCACGGCTTCACAGCAAAGTATTAATCATAGACGATGAAAAAGAAATTTTGGAACTGATCAAAACCGTATTAATAAGAGAAGGCATTGATCGCGTAGTGACCGCTTCGACTGCCCGTGACGGATTGGCTCAATTTCATCAAGAAAATCCCGATCTGGTGATATTGGATATCATGCTGCCAGACGGTGAAGGCTATGATATCTGCAAGCAAATAAGAGACATTTCACACGTTCCTATTATCTTTTTGTCTGCAAAGGGGGAGGAAACGGATAAAATTGTAGGACTTGCCATCGGCGGGGACGACTACATTACAAAACCCTTCAGCCCTAAGGAAGTTGCATACCGGGTCAAAGCGCAGCTGAGACGGGTCTCTTACTTACAGCCTTCTCAAACCGGAACCGTAATAAAAAAAGGGCCATTTGAATTAAACCAACAACAAGCCGAGCTCACCAAAAATGGAGCGGCTATTGAGTTAACACCTAAAGAACTTATGCTTATGACCTATTTTTTGCAGCATCCCAATCGGGTGATCAGTAAAGAAACACTCTATCAAGCTGTATGGGGAGAAGATTTCTTCGGTTCTGACAACACGGTGATGGTTCATATACGCAGGCTCCGTGAGAAAATAGAAAACACCCCATCAAAACCAGACTTTCTCGTCACTGTGAAAGGGTTAGGCTACAAATTTGTTGTAAAGGATGCGTAAGGATGAATTGGCGATTAACAGGCAGATACATGGTATCTGTCATCATAGTGACCATCATTACAGTCTTCATTAATTTATTTATTTTTATGTTTTGGCTCGTTTTCCAGGCGAACAGCCAACATGACGAAGAAAGTACACCGGAAACTTTCACAAGATCATTCCGACAATATGTCACGTTATCGAACAATGGTATCACAGTAAACAAAGAGGGCCAAAAAGCTTTAAAAGAGCAGAATGCATGGATTCAAATATTAGATGAAAACGGACGGGATGTTTATCATGATAGAGAACCTAAAGGACTGAAGAAAAAATATACGCCTATTGAAATTGTAAATTTACATAAATATAAGGATGAACAATTATTATCAACCATTTACGCCGGCGGAAAAAAAGTAAACGGCAAGGAGTACAGTTATTTTATAGGGTTTAAAAATCCCTCTCTCGGAAAGTATGTCATCTCATATGATACCAAGGAATTTGTGACGAAGTTCAATGCAGGGACCATCATATTATTATCAATAGATGCATTGATCGCGTTACTCATCGGCTATCTATTCAGCCGGCAGCTCACAAAACCGCTCGGCCGTGTCATTCAAGGAATCCAGCGGTTAGCTAATGGAGATTATACGATCAAAATGAAATCCAAAGGCATTTATAAAGATGTCTTCTATAATGTCAATCATTTATCGGAACAACTATCTTCAAGCAAAAAAGAAAAAGATAAATTAGAGCAAATGCGTGAAGAGTGGATCAGTCATATTTCTCATGACATTAAAACACCATTAGCATCTATTCAAGGCTATGCAGAAATCATCCAAGATCCGAATTATCATCTAACAGTCGAACAGATCAGAGAGTACGCCCAGATCATTGAGAGTAAATCCCTCTATATGAAAGATGTGATGGAAGATTTAAATTTAACGACAAGGCTGAAAAACAACGATGTGATGTTACATACAGAGCGGGTAAACCTTGTATCGCTGCTGCGGGAAACGTTAATTGATATGTTAAACGATTCTAGATATGCGGATAAGTCCATTGAGCTTCAAACGAACCTGGAAAAGCTGATGCTGAACCTTGATGCGATATTGATTCGGAGAGCGGTCACGAATCTCATTTTAAATGCCCTCGTTCACAATGATCCTGATGTGAAGATCGTTGTACGGCTTGAACAAAAAGAACGGACTCATGTGACAATTAAGGACAATGGCAAAGGGATAGAAGAAGGGGAGCTGGAAAAAGTGTTTGATCGCTATTACAGGGGGACAAATACAGGAACGACGCATGCAGGCTCTGGTCTTGGAATGGCCATAGCAAAGGATATTATCCAAAAGCACGGAGGGGACATCACCATTCACAGCACCGCGGGAGAAGGGACAACGATAGATATACAATTATCATAATGGCTATACAAAAAAACGGTTCTGCTGATTAATAACAGAACCGTTTTTTCCTATTGCTCCGAAAATACTTTGATTCCTTTGACAATGTTCCAAATGAAAAAATAGATCGCCACAAGGAATGTAACAGCATACGTCGCAAGCAGGAAAGGCCCGGCGTGCCTGATGTCATTCATACCAAGTAAACCTGAAGCGATGATGCCAATTCCAAAAATCAAATAAGGAATCAGATGCGTCCACAAAGATTTTTTCGCATGATATTTCACATCGTCCTGTCCTAAGAAATAGACGATAATCGGAAACAGAAACGGCGCAAAAAATATACTGAAGTAACATAATGAAGACAAAATTTTATTTTCTCTCAAACCTTTTCACCTCTATGATTTATTGAAGGGGGAATTCTTCTGGCTGAATCCCTCACTGAAGTACAATCTTATTGTACAACTCCAACCTTAACCCGTATTAATCCGAACCTTACATCAACCTTACATTAACAAGGACGGGCAAGGGCTCGTCTTCTTACAGCAATCATAAGATTCAATGCCATATTGAGACTCATCACATTCAGCATGTCTGCGTTGGAAATACATTTAATTTTCCGATTCGATTGAAAAATGACGTGTAAAGTCCCGATTCAGTCCGGTTTTCTTTGTTCTATATGTGTCAGGTATGTCTTATTCAATAGAGATAGAGCAAATTGACAGGCTTTTACACCTACCAAAAACAAGAAATTAGGTTGATAGACAATCATGAGAAAGATTTTTACAATGAGTTCGAGCTCATAAGAAGTGAAGAGCCAAAATGATGCGAAGGAGGAAAAGATCAGATATGAAACGGTCAATTTCTATTTTTATTACGTGTTTATTGATTGCGGTATTGACAATGGGCGGCTTGCTGCCTTCGCCGGCATCTGCAGCAGGGACAAAAACGCCAGTAGCCAAGAATGGTCAGCTTAGCATAAAAGGTACACAGCTCGTAAACCGCGACGGCAAAACGGTACAACTGAAAGGGATCAGTTCACATGGATTGCAATGGTATGGCGATTTCGTCAATAAAGACAGCTTAAAATGGCTGAGAGACGATTGGGGCATCACCGTTTTCCGCGCGGCGATGTATACGGCAGATGGCGGTTATATTGACAACCCGTCCGTGAAAAATAAAGTAAAAGAAGCGGTTGAAGCGGCAAAAGAACTTGGGATATATGTCATCATTGACTGGCATATCTTAAATGACGGCAACCCAAACCAAAATAAAGAGAAGGCAAAAGAATTTTTCAAGGAGATGTCAAGTCTTTACGGAAACACGCCAAACGTCATTTATGAAATTGCAAACGAACCAAACGGTGACGTGAACTGGAAGCATGATATTAAACCGTATGCGGAAGAAGTGATTTCCGTTATCCGCAAAAATGATCCAGACAACATCATCATTGTCGGAACCGGTACATGGAGCCAGGATGTGAATGATGCTGCCGATGACCAGCTAAAAGATGCAAACGTCATGTACGCGCTTCATTTTTATGCCGGCACACACGGCCAATCTTTACGGGATAAAGCAAACTACGCACTCAGCAAAGGAGCGCCTATTTTCGTGACGGAATGGGGAACAAGCGATGCGTCTGGAAATGGCGGTGTATTCCTTGGCCAGTCGCGGGAATGGCTGAATTATCTCGACAGCAAGAACATCAGCTGGGTGAACTGGAATCTTTCTGATAAGCAGGAATCATCCTCGGCTTTAAAGCCGGGAGCATCTAAAACAGGCGGCTGGCCGCTTACAGATTTAACTGCTTCAGGAACATTCGTAAGAGAAAACATTCGCGGCTACAAAGATTCAACGAAAGAACGCCCTGAAACGCCAGCACAAGATAACCCCACACAGGAAAAAGGTATTTCTGTACAATACAAAGCAGGGGATGGGCGTGTGAACAGCAATCAAATCCGCCCGCAGCTTCACATAAAAAATAACGGCGATGCGACGGTGGATTTAAAAGATGTCACTGCCCGTTACTGGTATAACGTGAAAAACAAAGGCCAAAACTTTGACTGTGACTACGCGCAGATTGGATGCGGCAATCTGACCCACAAATTTGTGACGCTGCATAAACCTAAGCAAGGTGCAGATACCTATCTGGAACTGGGGTTTAAAAACGGAACGTTGGCACCGGGAGCAAGCACAGGGAATATTCAGCTTCGTCTTCACAATGATGACTGGAGCAATTATGCACAAAGCGGCGATTATTCCTTTTTCCAATCAAATACGTTTAAAACAACGAAAAAAATCACATTATATCATCAAGGAAAACTGATTTGGGGAACAGAACCCAATTAGTAAGCTTTAGGCGGACATCAGCAACGATGTCCGCTTTTATCATCTTAAACAGCAATACAAGGAGGTTTACGTGGCGGATGAAACTCTGAAACAGCATATGGGCCTGTACAAATGTTGTTAGCAATCTCAAGAAAGCCAAGGAGTAGATGTGATTCACTGAACATATGATGTAATGAAAAGCGTTTGTAGCGCAATGTATGTATTTCACATCCGCCACTTTTATTACGTAAGGGGGAACAAGAGAATGAAAAAGTATGACGCATTTCCAGAGCCAATTGGCGGCTATACTGTCGGCCGAACCCAGATGGATTTTGAGTACACGGCATCAGATCATACAAAAAGAGAACTGACGGTGTTTGTGTACTATCCGTCCGACAGCAGCGAAGGGAAGGCTACATCAACGTACATGTTTCCTGAAGTCTGCGAAATGCTTGATGAGCAGCCGCTTCTCACTGCGTTGAAGGATGCTTACTCTATAGATATCAAGACCCAATGTTACGACGACCTTGCTCTCTCCGGGAAGGAAAAGCGCTATCCGGTGTTATTCTATGTTTGCGGCGGGGGCGGTTCTCCAGAATGGGGTACAGTGATCTGTACAGACTTGGCAAGCATGGGATATGTTGTGGTAAGCATCGGCCATCAGAATAGCACGATGTATAAGCGTAAAGATGGGCGAATGTTTAATATATCAAAGGATTTTTCGGATGTCATTATGGCGTTTTCTGAAGATCCGGAGATGATGGCTTTGTCTGGTAAGATGGAGATGCGGCCCGACGATGAAACTGCCATTGAGATGTGCCGAAACGTGCTTACACTGCCGATACTTACCAAGTTAACAAAGCATAGTGAATTACAGTCAGAAGATGTAAGGTATGTAGCCGATTATCTTGTCAAACTGGACTCTGGAGAGCTTAATTCCATCTTTAAGGGCAGATTGTTGCTTGACATCGGCATGGGCATAGTCGGACATTCTTATGGAGGGCCTACGACGGCGATTGTTTGCCGGGACGACGAACGGTTCACCTGCGGGATTGGCTTGGATAGCGGTGCGTTCGGCCTTCAGGGCAGCGACCTTAAGAAACCCTTTTTGCTGCTGTTTTCTGAACCTAACTACAACATGAATGCGATCATTGGCGCTAACAATAGCATGGATACCTATTATTTCTCTGTTGATCGTGCTGCGCATTTAGATTACTGCGACATCGTGTTTACCAGTGTGAATGAGGAACTTAGAGGCGAACGGGATGCCATGGAGATGCGAAATCTTGTTACAGACTATACGAAGAACTTTTTTGATCATTACATACTGCAGAAGGCTGCAAGTGTGGAAAGTCTGGCATACGATGGCGTGGACTTGATCAAGAAGACCAGCAACAAGTGACATAACCGATTAAAATACTCAAACTGAAAAACCTTTATGACCAATTTAATTTATTAAGGACGTAGAGGTTTTTTAATATTACACTACAAAAAGGGAATGCTGTTAGAATAGATCTACTTTTATATTCTCTTCACAATTCCTAGTTTACATAATATATATTCTAGGAAGTTAAATCTTTAATGAAAATTCTGTCTCGTTATCTTAAGTATACTTAGTTGATGAGACAGAATTAAAAAAATAGGATGTATTACGATTTACAATTAATCTTGAACATAACACCGATCTTTAATAATCGCCTCGCACTTTACTTCGTCTACATCAGTTTTGCCATTGGATAATCTTGTGTACACATAAACCCAATTTTCACCGTCTCTTTTGAAGTAATCAAAATCGTAAGCATTCGGATATTTATCTCTTACCCAAATTAATCCTGGCAGAGTCTCCGCCATTGCTGGTGATCCAGATACTAGTATGGCGCCGACAAGTGCTGTAGCTCCTACTATCTTTATGTTCGGAAAAAATACAAAATTATGTTAATTATTTTCCCATTCTTGAATTCTGAAACTTTTCGGAGGGCTTCTGATAGCGTTCCTCTTTGCAAATGTGCTTACATAAAAAAACCGGCGTGTTGGCCGGTCCTTTCTTCTAGACAACATGTACCCTTCTTGATTACTTCGTGAGGAAGCATTAAAGCCTTTATTAAGCCTCGTAATTTCTGCTGTTTGATCCTAAATTCCTAAAGAGTAAAGAAGAAAGCAGAGCTAACACAAAATAAACAACAACGAATCCACCCCAGAAGATTATTGCTTGATCAAAAGGTAAGCCAAACATTCTAAAGATTACTCTGTGAACGATTCCTGTAATAATAATCAGGACACTTGTAGACAGTGCAAAAGTAATATGTTTCATTTAGAACCTCTCCTTATGAAAGATTGATCACTCTATCCGAACCATTGGCGATTTCTTGATCATGAGTAACACAAATAATCGTTTTCCCCATACCTTTTAACTGATGGAACAAAGACAAAATAATGCTTTTGTTATATTTGTCTAAGTTTCCTGTCGGTTCATCAGCCAGAATAATATCACAAGGCTTCAAAATAATTCTTGCGATGGCCACACGCTGCTGCTCTCCACCACTCAGTTGATAAACCTTTTTCTTTAAAAAGCTTTTATCCAGACCAACCATTTCTAAAGCTTTTGTCAACTTTTCTTTCTTAAAGTCTTTTGCATAAGCCGTCGAAAGCTGTAAATTTATTAATACTGTTTCATTGTCCATAAGCACGTAATTTTGAAAGATATACCCTAAGTTTTCTCTCCTTAGTTTCATAACCTCCGTAGGTTTAGGATTTCGAAAGCCTAAAATTTCAACATCTCCTGAGTGCGGAGTATCAAGAAGACCTATGATATTTAGCAGGGTAGTCTTCCCTGAACCGCTCTTACCAACAATTGAAACAAATTCATTTTCTTTTATCTGAAGAGAGAAATTCGAAAGAACAGGTTTTTCATCAAACGTCTTTGATATGTTGTTGAGTGTAATCATATTCTATCTCCTTTTAAGATCCTATTCATGTTTCTCCTGTTCAAATAGACACTCAGAAAATAAAGAATAAGCAGCTCGATTACAATAAACAGCGCGATGAAAATTGTTAATTCAAAGATTTTGTAATAAATACTGCATCCTAAACCTATAAGGCAATTGGTTAAAAGGGAAAAGATGATTAAATTTTTATTTCTGGTCCAATATGAATATCCAAAAAGCTCTTTAAGGTACAGCCGATATGCATTTGCGCTGTAATACGACCAAATATAAGCAACAAGAAAGGCTATGGAGAGGATAACTGTTATTGTTAGTCCAATTAAATTCTGCAAGAATTGATTCTGAATTCTTGCTATACCGTCGCTTAGCTCTTGATAGACCGAAATTGATGAATCAATTAGATCTCTCGTATTGGTCTTCTCCAAATAAGGAACTATGCGGTCATACGCCATGCCTTTTGAAGAATCTGAAAAGAATAAACATGAGGTTGAGTAAGCACCTATAACAGATGGATCAACGTTGTCCGTGAAAATTGCAGCTATTGGATCAACAATGTTATTTTTATTGCCGGCATCACCAAGCTCACTATTAAAGGTGAAATACTCCTGCCTATTTTTAGTATAAATAATGTTGATTTTCAATTCATCTTTTTTAATGGTGTTTAAAGGTTGCTTCATCTCCTTGTTATACATATTATCTAATTCAACTTTATCAAAGAAAAAGTGATCTCTATATGCTTCTATGATGTCTTCTTTATATTTTGCATACTTTTGTGGCACAAGCAGATTCAATGAATTTGAGTCAAACCATAATTCTTTTTTGTTTATGGCTTTTCCATTAGCACCGATAATGGGATTCACCTTTAAATAATTAGGGCTGATTGTAATGCTTCGTCCAGAAGGAGAATAAATTTCATTTTTCTTTGTCGTATTTAAGGTGTAAAAATAAACAGGTTTTTTTCCATCTTTCCTTAGTAAAGCATAGTTATGTGCATCAATGACGAACGCATTTTTATGCTTCTCTAATTGATGATACAACGCTCGTACTTTAACATTTTTCTCCCTGTCTAATTTTAAATCACTATAGTCTATCCCGGTATATGCAAAGCTTGTTTTATAAGTGTTTTGTGTCTTTTTCCAGTATGATTGATTATCAAGCTGCTGTTTGAGATCGAATACGTTAGAAAGTGAAAACGCAACAATATTGAAAAGCAATATCGTGATAACAATTTTAAAGCCTACAGATAACCATTGGAATTTTTTAATCGGTGTGCTGCCTTTGATCGAGCCACTAATGTCGCTGTTGTTATACAAGACGAGGGTAACCATGATGGTGTATACCATCATGATAAGCGCGCCAATCACCGCGTTTCTAATGTAAATTCTAAGATATACAGCCAACCAGTCATTTAAACTGAAAGAAAAGGCTAGCAAAGCCACAATAATTGCGCCGCAAAATATGATTATAATTAGAGGCTTCAAAAACATTGCTGGGTAAGAAAGCAGTGTTTTAACTTTGGAATACCCCCATAACTTTTGCAGCAGAAGCCGCTTGCGATTTTTAATTACAAAATAAAGGATGCCAATAAACAAAATCAGCATAGAAAGCAACACTAGCATAAGCAAAGTTTTGTTAAACATAAAAGCAGTATTCTCAGTGATGTCCTCATAACTTACTTCACCATAGTCAGCAAAAAGATTTTGTGCTTTTTCCAATACCTTTTCATCGTTAGACGAAATATAAAATTTGCTTCCTATGCCTATATTCTTTATTTGATTGAAATCAAAATATCTGATTTTCCATGTCGAAAGTGGAAAGGTAATGCTGCCGATCATCTTCTGCTCTGAATGGCCTCTTAGAAAATTTGACACAAGTTTATTGCCGTTATGTATTGATGGTTCATTTTCAGGGCTAGTAGAATAGATGTTTAAGCTCTTTTCATCCAAGAAATTGTATTGAGAAATGTTCACTTTGTTTTCTTTGGAGAAGGCGACCAATCTCTTTATAAAGTCCTCACTTTTAATTTCTGAGGTATAATCGATTATCAATGCTTCTTTATTGGAGAATAAAGTGTAATAGATTTGTTTGTTAAGAGTGTAATGATAGCTTGACATATTCATTGAGAGCAAAACCAGAATGAACAATAAATAAATCGTTTTCTTCATTGGACAGCCTCCATAAAAAGAAATCCGGTGCTGTCTTGTATTCAAGTTTGACCACACCGGAAGAAAAATTTAAAAATCACTTTGCTTTATTTTGTATTCAAAAAGCCTTGTTTCCGAAAAGGGTTTCATACACAGAAGCGTAAGTATACCCTTCATCTTTTTTCTTCCATTCGGTTACCTGCGGAAGCGTGAGTGATCCGATAATGCACAGTTAAAAATTTCAGTCCGAACAGCCACATATGATGAACGGCCTTCAGGCTTGTTTCGCTCTGGGCTGAAATAAGAAATGTCTCTGCCAGCGGAAGATGACACGCCCCCCATTTCGTCTGCAGATAAATCCCTTCATCACCCGCTCCGCTTTTTCGCCGTCTGCTTGTCAAAACAAGATTCTGCTTACGCGCATAAGGTTTTAAAATGCCCGTCATTTGGCCGTACGGCAGCGGGAGAGATATATTCATGTATCCTTCCCCTTTTGCCCTGTACGCTGAATACAGCGCAGTAAAAACGGTTTCCTGCTTTTCATTTGTTCTGATCCACGCACGGACATTTTTTCTGCCGTCTTTGTCAGAGTCAACGCCTATAATATCACTGTGCATAATATACCAATCCGGATTCATGGACAGGTGAATCTGCCCCGCTCTTCTGCTGAACGGCTCGTACACGCGCGCGAACGGACGAAACCATCCGCTCCACGTCACTTTTGCCATGATGTCATAATCAATTGTCTCTTCATAAAAGGAAATAACGGCCGACGCCAGTTTTTCAATTGAAAAGTCTTCAGAATGCAGTTCTCTCATCTGATCCAGAAGGCCGGTATAATGGATGTCATTTGCTGCATGAATATCAGTCAAAAATTCTTTGCCTATCGTTCTCTTCCCGTAAATACGGCTGAACGTTCTATCACTGCCCTCATCAAACGGTCTCGGATTTTCCAACCTCCACCCCGCCAAAGCCGGCAGGATAACGCCGAATGCATTGACGGCCCCGTGAATCCAAATCATCTGGCTGATCGTGAGCGTTGCCTCCTCGCGGTAAACACCGTACGAATATATCAAAGAAAAAGCAATTGTGATCATTAACACAGCCGAAGAACTCCTGATCAAGATCCTGCCTGTTTTCGTAACAAACGGCGCCTTAAAGACGAGATATGCATTTACATACAGACCCGCCAGATACAGAGCGACAGCAATCACATCAAGTGTCTTTGAAAATGTAATCCCCAAGGCAATAAGGATCGGCGAAATCAAAATAATGACCGTGCTCCACTGGTAAAGTTCGCGTTTCTCCCGTATGATCCTGCCGAGCAATCCGTTAAAGATCGGAATGAGAAAAGCGGAATAGTGAAAGTGCACCGCCGTCAGCAGAACGATAAGCGGGCCGAAATTCATGACGGGAATCTCAAGGACATATGCGAAGAACCAGAATCCGCCCCCGGCCAAATAAATGAAACCCGCCATAACAGACATCTCTTCTGTTCTGTGAATATTTGTTTTCATCAGCCGCCGGACAGCATACAGTGCCAGCCCAAACGTATAAATGAGCCACACAACGGCAAAAAAACTGAAGTCTGTGACAAGCGCAAGCACCGCACATAAAGCGGCAACAGGATAACTCCGTAACAACACATTCTCTAAGGTCTTTGACGGCCGAAAAGCAAAATCGAATACAGCAGGAACGAAAAAAAGTACAGAAAATAAAACAAACGTCTCAGCAGCTGATATATGCGGAGCTTCAGCCGCCGCAAATCCCAAAAAGCAAATCACGCTTACCATGAGATGACGCTTCAGCATGTTTCTCCCTCTGTTTCCCGGAAAGTCCCCCGGTAAGAGAAAAGCGTGCCGAGTATCCGATTTTTTACATGAACCTTTATGCTGAAGCAATTCATTTCCTCATCATAAGCCTCATAAACGGTTGAACTGCCGCACAGCCATGCCGGAAGCGGGATTTTCTTTCCGCCTATCAGGAGCCACTGCCTTCCGGATGTAATAACAAGCCCTCCTTCTGAAGACGCTTCTAAATGCAGTTCAGACAGTAGGATGTGAGGTTTGCCAAAGTAATCCAGAATTCTGTTTTCCCGCTCATCATATTCCATGACCGCATCAAAAAAACGCGTTTTGCCTTTAAAGAAAAAGGTACGATTCCATTCCACGCCATTTTGCCTGTTTTTGTTTTCGATAGTGAAAGGGATATCGTTTCCCCTCTCTGAGAAAAAACATCTGAAAAAAACACCTGTCTTTAAAAGCATTCTGACAAGAAAAGAACCTCCCTTTATTTCTGACATAACGCCTTCTCCGCAAAACGTGCGTGATCCGTCAAATCTGTACCGTTTCTGCAGCATCGGGTGCAGTGATTGATAATGAGTAATCGCTTTTTCATACATTGAATCCGTCATTTCACTTCTCTCTTTCGTTTTGTATGCCAGGCGCTCGGCAGCTTGAGCTTAAGAATCATGCCGGCTATCGTAAGTACTCCTAATGAGATCAAGAATCCGCCGCCGGAATATAGCAGTGCCGTTACACAAAAGAAGGCCGACTGTCCGGCGTGAATCAGCCACTTTCTCCGCATGGGAAGCAGCCATAATACCCCTAACCCTGTCTCCAGCGCTCCCCTCACGACCTCTGCATCGGCACAGCCATCATGAAAGCCTTGAAGAAACCAATACAGACTGAATATGAGACACATACAGACATAGACAAATCCGAAACGGACTGATATCTTCGGATGTCTGTTTTGTTCTATCCAAAGCCGCAACGCATCAAAGCTCCATGCGGTAGCCCAGCTTAGCAGCGGACGAAATAAAAACCGGTCTATCCAACTTCCCGGCAGACCGCGGGCCGTTTCATATTGATATTGAGTCAAAAATGCGGTTTGTCCGTTATCCCGCTCTATATACTTCCAGTAGCCCCTGCCTTCTTTTATAAGTGACAGCGGATGATCAGAGGCAAAAGCGAGCGAAGACACTCTTTCTGACGAGCGAGGCCTTATGTCACCTATTGATTCGCCCGTGCCGGATACCTTCAGCCCAAAACCGATTCGTGTTTCATATAGAAATCTCTGCGGTTCATCTGGCAGCCTATGAAGATATGTAATGTCAGAAAAACGCAGATCCCATTCCTTATGAAGATGCGGGGTTTGCGTATATTCCCAAAGTGTTTCTATATCAGATGCAATATTGATTTCGACATATATCGGCTTCTGTTTCATGCCCCCTCCTCTTCCCTTCTTTTGTAAACAATTCCTATATTATCATAGGAACAAATCAAGCGGCAGAACGAAAAGGCCATCTCGTTATCGGCAGGACAGCCTCAGTGGCTTTGATGACTTACGAATAAGGTATCGTGTCTTTTTTATCTTCAGAAGCGGTTTGAATGATAATCGGGCGCACGAAACGGATTACCGCAGCCGAGGCCAAAACGGCTAATCCGCCTGCAAGCAAAAACGCCCCCGAGAATGATCCGCTTTTGTCCGCGATAAAGCCGGTTAAAGCAGGCCCGATAATACCGGCCGTGTTTGCAAGAAAATGCATAAAGCCGCCGACTGACCCGACATTCCTTTGATCAACCACATCATGAATGACCGCCCAATAGATAGAGCCCGTTATATATAAAAAGAAAACTGATAAAGCAACGAGAATAACGGCACTTACGGTAGTGGTAACAAGTCCGGCAAATCCGATCAGTACAGCGGAAGCGAACAGACAAGTGACAAGAATGACTTTCCGTGAGAACAAAACGCCTTTTCCGGCGGTTTTTTTGAATACATAATCAGAAATCATTCCGCCTGCCGCCAAACCGATAAATCCAAGAATCCAGGGAATAACAGTCACCACGCTCATAAATTCAACACTTAAACCGCGTTCTTTCACCAGATAGCTCGGAAACCATGTTAAGAAGAAAAATAAAATGTAGTTGTAGGCGAAAAAGGCAAAAGCCGTGAAGAGAACCGTTTTTTGTTTCAAATAAAAGGTCATCGGGATATGCTGCTCATGCGACTGAATCTCCGCTTTCATTGCCGGGGCGTCTTCCGTCGGCGCCGGCCGTTCTTTGACAAATTTAAACCAGATGACCGCCCAGACTAAACCGATAATCATGATCAGGACAAAGGAAACTTTCCAGCTGAACGCCACAGCAATCATCCCGACAATCGGGCCGGAGATCGCTCCGCCGAGCGGCGTTCCGCTGTTTGTCAGGCCGATGACCGTGGCGCGCTGAGACGGAGGAAACCAATTGTTGACCATTTTGCTTATGGCAGCCGACAGCGGCCCCTCCCCCATACCGAATAAAACACGGATAATCAAAAGACTTACAAATCCGAAAGCAAGCGCAACCGCTCCGCTGAAAAGAGACCAAACGATCATCGCCGTACACAATGTCAATTTAGCCCCGTACCGGTCAGATGCAACACCGCCGAGAAAGTTAAACACAGCGTATCCGACAGAGAAACTGCTGAAAATCAGCCCCATTTGGGTTGCCGACAATGTGAGATCCTGCTGTATGAACGGCGCTGCAATAGACAGCGCTGAGCGGTCTAAATAGTTAATCACCCCGGCTGAAAATAAAAGAAGAATAATAGGGAATCTATCCTTTGAGAACATAAAATCCCTCCCTCTTATTTCTTAATATTCAGATATTAAAATTGCCGGAGTAAACCGGTTTATGCAATGAAACCGGTTATCCGGATTGCCTTGCGAGCAGCGCCGGTTTATAGCGGTGAATCCGTTTTTCACCGCCATCTTTTTCTTGTATCTGGCGAAGAAGAAGGCTTCCTGCTTTTCGCGCCATTTCTGCCGCAGGCTGAACGATCGTCGTAATCGGAGGAGTAAAAAAACCCGCAAAAGGAACTTCATCAATTCCGATGACGGCTGCCTTATCCGGAATTGTCATATCATGCTCCTTCATATACTTCAGCACCTCAACAAGAACGATATCGTTTGCCGCCAATATCGCTTTCGGAGGCTCCTGAAGTGAGAACAGCTCTGACAAAACATTGGAAATATCAGCCGCATCGGCTGTTTTGATATATTCATTCCGCACCATCATTCCGTGGCGGTCAAGCGCCTTCTTATACCCTTCAATTCTTTCTACCCTCGGACTGATTTCCCGAATAATGGACGTCGTAATAATCGCGATTCTCTTTATGCCGCTTTCGATAAACCGGTCAACGGCAAGACCGGCTGCATGATGATTATCAAGCATCACTGTCGGAATCCCGAGTTCTTCAATGGTTCTGTCCATAAACACGACCGGAAACGTATCGCGTTTCATCTTTTCATATAAAGATAGATTTTCGCCCGTCGGAAAAATAATAATTCCGTCCACCTGCTTGGCCCGCAGCATTTCAATATATTTCTTTTCTTTTTCCGGTTCATCATCCGCATTGCAGACAATAATATGAAATCCTTGTTCATGAAAATAGTCTTCCACCGCCCTGATGACCTGAGTGGAAAAGGTGTGAAGAATATTAGCCACCACCACACCTACTGTAAATGTTGATTTCTGTTTTAAGCTGCGGGCGACGAAATTCGGCTGATAGTTCAGCTCTTGAATGGCCGCTTCTATTTTTTGTTTCGTTTTCTCGCTCATATAGTCATAGCGCTGATTTAAAAATTGAGATACGGTGCTTTTAGATACGTTTGCATATTTCGCCACATCAGAAATTGTAATGGTTTTCATAGACTCATCCCCGTCTATCTTCATTTTTCACTAGTATAAGTCAGAAGTAAATGGTTTACAATCTGACAGGGACATGGATTCTGTCACACTCCGGAATAAGCCATAAAACCTCCGTCGACGGGAACGGTGACCCCTGTGACAAAGCCTGAGCATGAATCATCCGAAAGCCACAGGAGCGTTCCCAGAAGGTCTTCCGGTTTCCCGAAACGTTTCATCGGTGTATGTGCCATAATCTTATTGGATCGGTCTGTCAGACTTCCATCTTCCTGTAATAACAACTCACGGTTTTGCGCTGTCAAAAAGAAACCCGGAGCGATGGCATTCACCCGCAGACCTTTTTTTGCGAAATGAACAGCCATCCACATCGTAAAATTCTGAATCGCCGCCTTGGCCGCGCTGTAGGCGGGCACCTTTGTCATCGGTGTATACGCACTCATAGAAGAAATATTAATAATCGCGGGACATTCCGCCTTCAAAAGGTCTTTTCCAAACACTTGCGATGCCAGAAATGCACCGGTAAAGTTGGTTGAAAATACGCTGGAAAACCCCGTTTCGTCCATATCAAAAAATGATGTGCCCTGTTCATCCTCTTCATACGTCTCACTTGCAGTGATCGCATCAGGGTGATTTCCCCCGGCTCCGTTAATTAAAAGATTGACAGAACCGAACCGGCTGATAATCTCGTCTTTTGCCTTTTCGAGCGAATCACGGGCTGAAACATCAGCCGGTACAGAAACCGCGGTTCCTCCAGCGTCAGCAATCTCGCCCGCCGCACGCTCTGCTTTATCAGCATTCCGGCTGACGATCGCAATTTTCATCCCCTGCCGTGAAAGCTCCTTTGCCATTGCTGAACAGAGAACACCGCTCCCGCCTGTTATGACAGCGGTTCTTCCTGATAAACGTTCATGAATCGGTCTCATCTCTTCACCCCTTTCTCATGAGACGAGAACGCATCCCACAGTCCGTTCAAGTACATAATTCCTAAGGCGCGATCATATAAACCATAACCCGGCCGGCATTGTTCGCCCCAGATATGACGGCCGTGATCAGGCCGTACATATCCTTTATAGTCTTGGCCGTGCAATTCTTTTACCACACCGGTAATATCAATGGACCCATCACTGGTAAGATGCGAAGTTTCCGTAAAATCACCGTTATTGCAGATTTTCACATTTCGTATATGGGCAAACGGCGCAGCTCCCGCATAGTGTTTGGCAATCTTCACCATATCATTGGCGGGATCCGCTCCCATCGAACCCGTGCACAACGTAATACAATTGGCGGGTGAATCTGAAATCTCTCGCAGCTTTTCGTAGCTTTTCTCACTGGTGATAATACGGGGCAGGCCAAAAATTGACCAGGGCGGATCATCCGGATGAATGGCCATTTGAATGCCGTGTTCCTCCGCTACAGGAAGAATTTCATGTAAAAAGAACTCAAGATTGGCCCAAAGCTGTTTTTCACCGACCGTTTGATAGGCCTCAAACAGTTCCTTGATCCGGGCCATTTTCTCCGGCTCCCACCCGGGAAGCGTCAAATCAGAAGATTCTTCAACCGTGCGGATGAGTTCCTCAGGAGGGAGACTTTCCACTTTCGCTTTTTCAAAAAACAGTGCGGTTGACCCATCCTCCAGCGCGCGGAACATATCGGTACGCGTCCAGTCAAATATCGGCATGAAATTGTAACAGATGACTTTCACGCCGAATTCGGACAGATTGCGAACGGTCTGTTTATAATGTTCAATATATTGTCCGCGTTCTTCATGACCGAGTTTAATGGCTTCATGAATATTCACGCTTTCCACGACCTCTGCATGAAACCCATAGGATTGAATGAATCTGACTTCCGCTTCAATGTCCTCCTTTTCCCATACTTCGCCCGCGGGCTTCTGGTGAAGAGCCCAGACGATGCCTTTGACCCCGGGAATTTGTCTGACATGTTCAAGAGTCACCGTATCATTACCTTGGCCATACCAGCGAAACGTGATATTCATGTTACACCCCCGTATATTCGTTTTTTCGGCAGACGTATTCTTTGCTGAGGGATACGGCAGCTTCATAGCCGCCCTTTTGATATGCTTTTGTCAAGTCGCTTCCCACACCCACCGCGACCGCTCCGGCAGAGAGCCAGTCATTCATGCTGTTTAATGAGATACCCCCGGTCGGCATAATGCGGACATTCGGCAGAGGACCGTTGACCGACTTGATAAATGAAGGGTCAAACGAATTAGCGGGGAACAGCTTTACCACATCACATCCGGCTTCGAGCGCCAAAGCCATATCAGACACGCTCATGCATCCCGGAAGATACGGTACGCTGTACTGGTTGCATAGAGATGCTATCTCTTTTACAAAATGAGAGCTGACGATAAATGAGGCGCCTGATAAAATGGCGTGTCTCGCCGTTTCTGTATCCATTACAGAGCCGGCTCCAAGAAGAATATCTTGATGCCGGAGTTCCTTAAAGACATCTTCCACTTCAGGAGTTGTGTATGTAAGCTCAATGGCGCTGATACCTCCTGAAATGGCCGCTTTTGAAACTTCAAGCGCCTCTTGGCTGTTTTGTCCCCTTATGACAGCCACCACTTGTGCATGCAGAAGTTTTTCGTAAATAGCGTACTTAGGCAGCATTCTCGCTCCTCCTTTAATCAAACGTAATGATTGCTTTTCCCACCTTGCCCGGGTGCTGTTCGATCAACTGAAATGCTTGATGGACGTCATCTGCTGAAAATGTATGTGTAATAAGACCGCCGTGCGTTAACAGGCCTTTATTCAGTAAGTCTGTAATGTACGGAAACTGATTCGTCTGCAATCTTGAACCGGTTATCGTGACTTCCTTTTTTGTGATCGGAAGCTGAGAAATGCCGGCAGTCCTCTCATCAAAACCAAGCACAACCACATGACCGGCCGGAGACACCGCGTCAATGGACGTTTCAAACGTTGAGGGGAGACAGACGGCATCAATGACGGCATTGGCGCCTTCATTTTTTGTCCATTCGTTCACCCGCAAAACGGGATCTTCTTTTTGCGCGTTGACGGTAACGTCCGCACCGTTTTTTTCAGCGAATGCCAAGCGTTCATCATTCAAGTCGGTTATCATGACGGAAGCGCCTTTGAGCTTTGCCATTTTTAATATGCAGATTCCGATCGGCCCCGCCCCCTGAATCAAAACGGTATCTTCCTTCTCGACTCTGCCTCTCCAAACGGCCTGGGCGCCGATCGTATATGGTTCTGCCATGACCGCTTCCTCCCAGGGCAGATCGGGCGAAACGGCATGCAGCTGCTTTTCCGGAAGCACGATATATTCCCGCATCCCGCCATCTTCATGAACGCCGAACACCGAAAGCGCTTTGCAGACGTTCGGACGTCCTTTCCGGCAGGCATAGCATGTTCCGCAATAAGATATCGGTTCAATCACTACGCGGTCACCCGGCTTGAAACGCCGGACAAGAGAACCGGTCTTTGCGACTTCCCCTGTGACTTCATGACCGATTACTCTCGGCAGGGACGCTAACGGATTTGTCCCATGATAAATATGCAAATCTGATCCGCAAATTCCGACCCGCTTCACCTTGACAAGAACATCATCCGCATGGGCAACAGACGGTTTCTCACATTCCGTCACCACCAGATCAAATGCTTTCCGTACTAGAACCGCTTTCATTTTCTCACCCACTTTTTAAGTTGTGCTTGCTAACGTTCAATCACAGTCTCTTTGTTTACAAATGACAGAACCTCTTCTAGATAGGGAAGCCCTTCATTGTCACCGGAAACTGTGGTGACGAGCGCACCGACCGCATTGGCAAACTCCAGACGTTTTTCCGGTTCAAAACCATGCAGATAACCGTACAGGTAACCGGCATTAAAGCCGTCACCCGCTCCTACCGTGTCAACAGGCGCAACCGGGAAAGCCTCTTTGTGAACCCACTTATGATCATGATACAGCGCAGAACCTGCTTCACCGTCTTTTATGACAAGCTGACTGATTGAATAGGTCTCTGCAAACCGGGCTAATGCTTCATTTTCCCCTAGACCTGTCAGCTGTTTCATTTCGTCCCGGCCCGCCAGAAGAATATCAGTATGCGGAAAGATTTGATGAAATGCCGCACGCGCCTCCTCAATCGTCCACAGCTTCAGCCTGATATTCGGATCAAAAGATACGGGAATCCCCCTTGCTTTGGCGATGGAAAGCACCCTTTCAGCAATTTCAAGGTTTTTCTTATCAAGCGCGAGGAACACACCGGTAAGATGAACGATGTGAATGCCGGCAAACATATTCTCTGTTATATCTTCCGGTGCAAGAGTCAGAATTGGTGAATTGAAACGATAATAAAACGTCTTGCCTGAACCGTCATTTCTGATCTCTTTGACATTTAAAGATGTAGGAAAGCCTTCAACATAGGAGACGTCAGTCACATCAATTCCTTCTCCTTTGGCAAACTGATAAATCACTCTGCCGAACTCATCCTTCCCCAGCCTGCTGACCCACTTTGAGTGCAGATTCAACCTGACGCATGCAATCGCAAAATTCAGTTCAGCTCCTCCTGCTTTTCGTTCAAAATGGGTAACAAAACGCAAAGGCCCTGTGCTTGCGGGATTTAAGGTGATCATCGCATCACCGATCGTAAAAATGCCATAATCAGAAGCCACATTAATACTCCTTTCCTTTAAGACTAAATCGGTTTGGTAAACCGGTTTAGTTAAACTTTATATGAAAGCCCTTACACACGCAAGATAAAAATACAATAAATTCATAAAAATCTGTTTTCGGCAAAAATAACCCGGTTTTTCACATGAAAAAACCCCTCACAACAAAATGTAAGGGGTTTTTTGAAAATTGTATGCATGTTTCCTCAGTTAGCAGTCTTACGTTCGGGGCTTGTACCTTCTTCTTCCGCCCATGTTTCAATATGCCTGAGCTCCGGAGTATTCTCGGCTTTGAATACGGGATCAAGACCTTTTTTGCGCTGAGCGGCATAATCCTTATAGATCTTGTAGGCTACATTACTCAGCAATAAGATTGCCACTAAGTTAATGAGAGCCAAGAGTCCCATAAACAAGTTTGCCATGTCCCAGACGATCTGGAAGTCAGCCAAACATCCGTATACCACCATCACTACGACGAATACGCGGTAAATATTAAGCCATGTTTTGCTTGTTTTAATAAATTCAATATTCGTTTCACCATAGTAATAGTTGCCGACGACAGAACTGAATGCGAATAAAAACATCGCAATCGCAATAAATGTCGGCGCCCATCCGCCGAGGTGGTGCTGCAGTGCGGCTTGCGTCACTTGGATGCCGTCTCCTTTAGGCGTAAAGCTGTACAATAAAATGATAAAGGCAGTCGATGTACAAACGATAAATGTATCAAAAAACACGCCGAGCGTCTGAATTAATCCCTGCTTAGCCGGATGCGACACATGTGCAGCCGCTGCGGCATTCGGCGCGCTTCCCATACCCGCTTCGTTTGAAAACAGGCCGCGCTGCGCACCGATAATAATGATGCTTCCTAAGCTTCCGCCGACGATCTGTTCAAGACCGAACGCATTTTTCACAATCGTAACAAACAGCTCAGGTACCGCTGTAATATTTACAATCACGACATACAGCGCGATCAGAATATACATACCCGCCATGACCGGAACGATTAATTGCGAGACGGAAACAACACGTTTCAGACCGCCGAATATAATGAAAGCCGTTAATACAGCTAAAATGATTGCGATAACTGTTTTATTCACATGGAATGCTTCGTCAAACGCGACAGAAATCGTATTTGACTGCACGGCGTTAAAGATAAGTCCGAAAGAAACGGTAATCAATACGGCGAATAAAATACCGAGCCAGCGGGCGCCCAGTCCCTTTGCCATGTAATATGCCGGACCGCCGCGGAATTCGTCACCGGAACGCACTTTATACAGCTGCGCCAAGGTGCTTTCCACAAAGCTGGAAGCCATACCGACAATCGCTACGATCCACATCCAAAATACTGCGCCGGGACCGCCTGTTGCAATCGCCAGCGCGACGCCGGTCAAGTTTCCGGTTCCGACACGAGAAGCGGCTGAGATAAAGAATGCCTGCATTGAAGACACTCCTTTATTTCCTTGCGGCTTCTCCCCGACGATTCTGAACATTTCAATAAAGTATTGGAATTGAATAAAGCGAAAACGGAACGTAAAGTACAATCCGATCCCGACTAAAATATAAACAAGATACTTCCAAATAAAATCATTTGGAACATTTATGATTTCACTGATGAAAGCCTCCATGTTTAACCTCCCTTTTACGTATCTTTTACTGTCATTTTTGCTGCATATGTTAGATCTTTTAACACAACGAGTATTATTATATCACAACAACAGTGGTTGAGAAGTTTTTTTAAGAAAATGTTTCGGTTTCTTCATCACGTCTTTTGCTGTCATGCCCCGTTTTTTATCTTACAGCCCGAAAAAATGTTGTCACGTCATAAGGAATGAGTGCATATCATAACAAATAGGTCTTTAAGAAAAAAGAGATGAAAAGATGGATGAAATGGTATATACTTAACCAGGATAATAATTTTTTAAATTTAATAAATGTGTTTACTTTACATTTAAATTAGGGTATTATAATAAAAATATTCAGAATTATGAAGGGGGGAGAACATTTGAAAAAAATCTTGTTTTTAAAAGCTTCTATTTTATTTTTAGCGATTGCAAGCTTTCATTTGCTCTCCATTCCCCATGCGTTTGATACTGCTCATCATTTTAAAGCGGTAGCCGACCAGCAGGAAATGCACGAAATGAAGGCCGGCCAAAATGCTGATGATGAGAAAAAATCGCTGACGGGCTCATATATCTTGACGGCGCTTTTTGCCGCTTCTGTCTCACTGATCGTGATATCAGACAGGAGACGCCCCGCTTCCCGGAGAAGACAGCGAAAGAAAAGCTTTTTAATCGCTAAATTTTATCAGTCCTCGTATTTCGATGAGCTTCATGTTCAACATCGCCTATCTATGTAACATAAAATGAGGAGGTTGTTAAACATGTTGTTTATCTTACGAATGGTGATTTTAGGGTTGTTTTCATTCACTGCATTGAATTTATTTGTATGGCAGGGAATCGAAGTCATTCACGCTATCACTGACTTATTCGGCAGCCATGAAAGCTAAATAGTAAAACCTCCGCTCAATGAGCGGAGGTTTTTTTTATTTTATTTTTACTCTTAAACATCAGACGCGGGGATACGCCATACATCTGTTACCGGCCCTGTCTCAGCTTCATCGGTAAAGAAGGAACCGTTGCTGTATCGGTCATTCGCCCGCAAGGACTTCACGGCGATTTCGATTCTCTCGCCTTTTTCTGTTTCCGCAGCGATCATGTCGGCTAAAGCGCACGCGAATACGCCGACTGCGCGATGCGGGTTCTTTTTAAGCTCACGCAGCATGATGACACCGCGCTTCGCCCTGGATGTTTTTTCGAATTCAGATAGGTTCATCCGCTTGATTGCTCCCCGCTGTGTGACGAGGACAAGCGAATCTGTCTCATGCAGGATTTGTCCTGATACGACGGTATCACCGTCTTTTAGATTTATGCCCTTTACGCCGGCCGCACGGGCACCGACTACATTTACTTCATCTTCACCGAACCATAAACCGTACCCGAGGCGGGTGGCGATAAACAGCTGGCTGCCGCCGTCTGTGACATGAACATCAATCAGCTCGTCGTCCCCTTTAAGGTTAAGGGCAACAAGCGCTTTCGAGTAACGCTGCGCTTTGTAATGCGTCATTTCAGTTCTTTTCACCATGCCGTTTTTCGTCATAAACAATAAATATGAAGATGGATCAAATTCTTTTACCGGTATAGCTTTCACGATGGTTTCATCACGGTCAATCGTGATGATGTTCGTTACGTGCTGCCCCATGTCTTTCCACCTGATATCGGGAAGCTGGTGAACCGGACAATAAACATAGCTTCCCTTATTGGTAAAGAGCAGAAGAACATCCGTTGTATTCATTTCAAATTGGTGAATCAGCCTGTCAGTATCCTTCATACCGAAATCCTGGCCGTTAGAAGCGGCAAATGACCGCTGGCTTGTTCGTTTTACATAGCCGTCTTTTGTGACTGTCACATATACGTCCTCAGAGGCAACCATGACTTCAAGATTGATTTTAATTTCCTCAATCTTTTCTTCAATGACAGACCGTCTGCTGTCAGCATAGGTCTTTTTCAATTTTTTCAAGCTGCTTGTAATGACTTTTAACAGCTTTTTATCATGACTTAAAATGGCTTCGAGCTCCTGAATTTTCTTGCTGAGCTCTTCCGCTTCCTCTTTTAACGCCGTAATATCCGTGTTTGTCAGACGATACAGCTGCAAGGATACGATCGCTTCAGCCTGCGGCTCCGTAAATGCGAATTTAGACATTAAGTTTTGTTTCGCATCTTTCTTGTCGCTGCTTGCCCGGATGACCGCTATGACCTCATCTAACACAGACAGTGCCTTCATCAGTCCTTCAACGATGTGATGCCGCTCTTTTGCTTTTTGCAATTCAAAGACGGAGCGGTTTGTCACTACTTCCTTCTGGTGGGAAATATACGCATCCAGGATGGCTGTAAGACTCATCAGCATCGGCCGGCGGTTATGTATGGCGACCATATTAAAGTTATATGTTGTCTGCAGATCAGTGTTTTTATATAAGAAATTCAAAATGCCTTTTGCATCGGCTTCTTTCTTTAACTCAACGACCACCCGAAGCCCCGTGCGGTCAGTTTCATCCCGGACTTCAGAAATGCCTTCGACTTTTTTGTCTATGCGGTACTCGTCCATTTTCTTTACGAGATTGGCTTTGTTTACTTCAAACGGAATTTCTGTAATGACGATCTGCTCCCGTCCGCCTCTTACGGATTCCACTTCAGCCTTGCCGCGGATAATAATTTTGCCTTTCCCGGTTTCATAAGCCTTCCGAATGCCGTCGACTCCTTGAATAATGCCTCCTGTCGGAAAGTCAGGCCCTTTAATCACCTGCATCAAGTCATCGACGGTGCAATCCGGAGATTCAATCCGTTTAATGACGGCATCAATGACCTCACCCAGATGATGAGGGGGAATATCAGTCGCATAGCCCGCCGAAATCCCGGTTGATCCGTTGACAAGCAAGTTAGGGAACATGGCGGGCAAAACAACCGGCTCTTTACTTGTGTCATCAAAGTTCGGTACGAATTCAACCGTATTTTTATCAATGTCACGCAAAAGTTCTGATGCGATAGAAGATAATCTCGCTTCCGTATAACGCATGGCAGCCGGCGGATCACCGTCAATGCTTCCATTGTTGCCGTGCATCTCAATCAGCACATTCCGCACTTTCCAATCTTGGCTCATCCGCACCATCGCTTCATAAACGGAGCTGTCACCGTGCGGATGATAATTACCGATAACGTTTCCGACCGTTTTCGCCGCTTTACGGAAATTTTTATCGAATGTATTTCCGTCTGCGTGCATGGCGTATAAAATTCTCCGCTGCACCGGCTTTAAACCGTCACGAGCGTCGGGCAGCGCCCTGTCTTGAATAATGTATTTACTGTAGCGTCCGAAACGGTCGCCGATTACTTCTTCTAACGGTAAATCATGAAATAATTCTGGCTGTGCCACTATTAAACCTCCTCAGCGACCGACAAGTTTTCATTTTCTAAAATATTGCTTTCCTCATCTAATCCGAAGGCAACATTCTTTTCAATCCATTTTCTTCTCGGTTCTACTTTGTCTCCCATTAATGTCGTTACACGGCGCTCTACCCGTGCCGCATCGTCGATCTTGACTCTGACGAGCGTTCGCGATTCGGGATTCATCGTCGTTTCCCAGAGCTGGTCTGCGTTCATTTCTCCCAGACCTTTATAGCGCTGGATGGTATACCCTTTGCCGACTTTCTTTAAAACGCCGTCCATTTCTTCGTCGGACCAAGCATATTCAATAATCTCTTTCTTACCGCTTCCTTTGCTCACTTTGTAAAGAGGCGGAAGGGCGATGAAGACTTTTCCGTGCTCGATTAAAGGTTTCATATAGCGGTAGAAAAACGTTAACAGCAAGACTTGAATGTGCGCGCCGTCGGTATCCGCGTCCGTCATGATGATGATCTTGTCATAGTTGATGTCGTCTATATCAAAATCTGCGCCGACACCGCCTCCGATCGCATGAATAATCGTATTGATTTCTTCATTTTTGAAGATGTCTGCAAGCTTTGCTTTCTCTGTGTTGATGACCTTTCCGCGAAGGGGCAGCACGGCTTGGAATTTCCGGTCTCTTCCCTGTTTTGCAGAACCTCCCGCAGAGTCTCCCTCCACCAGATACAATTCATTCTTCGCCGGATTTCTGGAACCGGCCGGTGTGAGTTTTCCGCTCAGCGTCGCTTCTGATTTTTTGCGTTTTTTGCCGCTTCTCGCTTCTTCTCTCGCTTTACGGGCCGCTTCACGGGCCTGGCTTGCTTTAATCGCTTTTTTGACAAGCAGGGTCGCCGTATCGCGGTTTTCTTCCAGGAAATAAGCAAGATTCTCGGAAATGACGGCATCCGCGGCGGATCTCGCCTCACTTGTGCCAAGCTTCCCTTTCGTCTGGCCTTCAAATTGCAGCAGTTCCTCCGGGATACGCACGGAAATGATTGCGGACAAACCTTCCCTGATATCGGCGCCTTCAAGGTTCTTGTCTTTCTCTTTTAAAAGGGCAACCTTTCGCGCATACTCGTTAAACGCTCTTGTCATTGCCGTTTTGGCTCCTGATTCGTGGGTGCCGCCGTCCTTTGTTCTGACGTTATTAACGAATGACAGCATATTTTCTGAATACCCGTCATTAAACTGAAACGCGAAATCGACTTCAATGTCATGATGCTCGCCTTCAAAGGAAACCACTTCGCATAAAGCGTCTTTTTCCTCGTTTAAATAAGCGACAAATGCTTCAATTCCGTTCTCATAATAAAATACTTCTTTTACGCCGTTCCGTTCATCAATTAATTCTATTTTCAAACCTTTTAACAAGAAAGCTGATTCGCGCAGACGTTCTGACAGCGTGTCAAAATTATAAACCGTTGCGCTGAACATTGACGGATCAGGTTTAAATTGGGTAAGCGTTCCCGTTTTTTTGGTCGTTCCGATTTTTTCAAGTGAAGTCACGGGCTTGCCGCCGTTTTCAAATCGTTGTTTATAAACATATCCGTCACGCTCAATAGTAACTGTCAGCCACTCCGATAACGCGTTTACGACAGATGCGCCGACACCGTGCAGACCGCCGCTTGTTTTATAGCCGCCCTGTCCGAATTTCCCCCCGGCATGCAGCACGGTGAAAATAACTTCCGGCGTCGGCTTTCCGAGCTTATGCATCCCGGTCGGCATTCCGCGTCCTCTGTCCTGTACAGAGATGCTGTTGTCCTTATGTATCGTTACGATAATATGATCTCCGTAGCCGGCAAGAACTTCATCGACGGAATTGTCGACGATCTCATATACCAGATGGTGCAGGCCGCGTGCGTCCGTCGAACCGATGTACATTCCCGGTCGTTTTCTGACGGCTTCCAGGCCTTCAAGCACCTGTATGGCATCTTCGTTGTAATCAAATTGCTGTTTTCTAGCCAAACGTACAAACCCCTTTCAAAAAACCTGCTCTTAATCATTCTCTTTTTTAAATGTTTTCATGTCTTTGTTTTTCAGTATGCGCAAGCTTCGGTCCAATTCTCCTCGGACTCACAATTATAACCAATATGCTTGATTTCGCAACATATTTAAGCGAATGGCTCGTTTTTTAGGCCGCAAGACATACATTCGAACGGCTTTTCATCTTTTTGGTGCCCTTTTCGGCGGATAAGAACATGAGTTCGCTTTCTATTATATAGCTTTATGCCGGCCATCGCAAACAGACTGTAAACCCCTGTATAAAGGGGTTTCTAAAAAAGCTGTTCATGCTTTATTGTATCTGTTTCATCATCATACGCAAAGAGTATTCTTTCAATAAAAAAGCAAAAACCCCTGATTTGCCAAGGATTTTTGCCTTTTTTGTTCCTATTTTATAACAGCGCGGGCGACTTTTATACATAAATCCATAACAGCCGTCCGTCCTTTGTCTGTAATCATGCGATACGCTTCTTCATTTGCAAGACCCTGCTGCGCCCAAAAAACGGGAGCGTCCGTCTGTAAAAATTCTTCAGCGACGCCGGGAAGCTGCTCAGAGCGTCTGAACACATTCACGATATCAATCGGTCCCTCCACGTCTTTTAATGAAGCGACGGCTTTAACGCCAAGCGCCTCATCAATCGTTGGATTGACGGGAATAATTTCATACCCTTCATCCTGCATCGCTTTGGAAACCATGTAAGAAGTCCGGTCGGGACGGTCTGACAGCCCGACGACTGCGATCCGTTTGCTCCGGTCCAGAATTTCTTTAATCTCTGACTTTGAAGGATTTTGCATCTTTACCATCTCCTTTTGATATATTGTACATGACCGCTTCGCCGGAATCAAAAAAAGCGCTTTGTCAGCTTAATTCTCAAAAAACTTGTCATCAGACGGTAACAACTCGTGTTAAAATAGAGTGAAGGGACATTGAAAAGGAGAAATGTAGATGTTGATTGCTTTATTGATTATTTTGGCCTATGTAATAGGCAGCATCCCGTCAGGTTTAATCGTAGGCAAACTTGCGAAAGGGATCGATATTAGAGAACACGGAAGCGGCAATTTGGGCGCCACAAATGCTTTTCGCACGCTTGGCGTTAAAGCGGGATCTGTCGTCATCGCAGCCGATATTTTAAAAGGCACCTTGGCCGCGGCGCTCCCATATTTGCTGCACGTCCCCATTCATCCTCTTCTCGCAGGGGTGGCAGCAGTAATCGGCCATGTATTCCCCGTGTTCGCAAAGTTTAAGGGAGGCAAAGCCGTAGCCACATCAGGGGGCGTCCTGCTGTTTTATGCTCCGCTGTTATTCGTTACGATGGTTGCAGTATTTTTCGTATTTTTATTCCTTACGAAATTTGTTTCTCTGTCTTCAATGTTAACAGGGATTTATACGATTATTTACTGTCTGTTTGTAAAAGACCCTTATTTATTAATCGTAGTGACGCTCTTGACCGCGTTTGTTATCTACAGACACAGGGCAAACATCAAACGGATTATAAACAAAACAGAACCGAAGATCAAATGGTTTTGATGAAACTTCAATTTTGACATCAAAATGCCATATGCGTTTATAATAGAGATAATTTCTTTATATGAGAAACAAAAAGGGAGTGTTCCGGATGAACATGAAAGTAACGAAAGGCGCGCTGGATTGGTACAAAGAAGAGCTCGATCTGGAAACAGGCGACCACGTCCGTTTCTTTGTCCGTTACGGGGGATGCAGCAACGTTCAGAAAGGCTTTTCTCTCGGCATTTTAAAAGACCGGCCGATGAACATCGGCACCAGCACGGAAGTTGAAGGCATTACCTTTTTTATTGAAGAAAGCGACTTATGGTACTTTGATAATCACGATTTGTCAGTCACATATTCAGATCAGGCAGAAGAGCCGGTATTTGATTATGTGTAAAAAAAAAGAACGCAGCGGATGCGTTCTTTTTTTTTACAGCCTGAACCTTTTGAGATGATCAGTCAGATGTTCTTTTTCTAATATGTTTCTTTGCGTATCACCGAGCAGGTCAAAGTGGGGAAATTCATTTTTATGGTGAATCCACTCCGGCTTCAGCCCGTACTCCGCTCCCCATCTGATCAGTTTATTGAGATCGCTTGAACCGGCCTTCGTCACGGTCTTAGCCTCCGGAAAGCGGTCGTCCAGCCAGTAATGCGTTAAAAAAGCGATTTTCCCTTCCGATACATCCCACTTCCATCTTTCCAGTTCCTTACGCGTAATTCCAAATGCCATAACTGCAGCCGCTCCTTATTTTTTTGCCTTTTCGTAAGCGGCATGCCAATCAGGAAAAGCCTTGCGAAACTGAATCGGTTTGAAGCTCTCTTTATCAACGCATATATGAGAGGATGTCGCTTTGATGGCAAGTTCTTGATCCGGATTATAGATGTGGTAGCCGTAAACGGTTTTAAATCCGTTATATTCTTCAATCCAAGTATGTACGACAGCCGTTTCTCCGTAGCGGAGCGGCTTTTTATAAGAAATGCTGATATCCAATACAGGGGACAGCACTCCTCTATCTTCCATATCCTTGTAAAGGAATCCGAGTTCCTTAATCAGCGCCGTTCTGCCGACCTCCATCCAGACTAAGTAATTGGCATGATAGACGATGCCCATTTGATCTGTTTCCGCATAACGCACTTCTATTTCTTTTTTTGACACATGCAACGTTCTCTGCTCCCTTATTATCAGATTAGCCCCATTTTATCACAACGAGCCGGAAAGAGAAAAAAACCAGGTTTCCCTGGTTTTTATTATGATTGATAGCCGTTTTCTCTTGCAGCCGATTCATCCTGGATTTCACTGCGGAACGATTCAATGCTTTCATTGCGTCTGGCATTCTTCTCTTGAATGCGCTGTTTTTCCTCATCTGTCGCAAATTCCATTGATTCTTTGGCTTCTTTTATATTTTCAATTGTATTCTGCACCATATCCTGCAGCTTTTCAACGTTATCGGAACGGTCATCCGGATTCGGTTTTTGATAATTGTTTGTCATAATGTCTGCTCTCCTTTGATGATGTTATTCGCCTTTCGTCTGCATGACAATCGGATGTCCGTTTGACTTGTCATGAAACTTTTCCCCTTTGTTGCGTTTATATTTAACGGGTTTTGTCCCTAAGTGGCTCGGAGCGTATTGCGGCTGGCCGTCTTTCTTGTTTATGCCCATGTTCATCCCTCCTTAAGAGTATATTTTGCAAAAGGAGGTGCAAACATGACTGCAAATTAAAGGTTATTTTTGTTTGAACCGCTGCTCCAGCTTTTCTTCAAGCTGATTCAAATATTCCGTATTGGTCATCAGCTCACGTTTATTTTCCATAACCAATTCATGAAAAGAACGTTTTCGCATTTTTTTCAATCTTCTCACCTCCGTGTTTTCATTCATTTTTTCCAATTTTTCAAAACCTAAGCCCTTCACAATAAAAAAACTGAACCTCTATTCGAGATCCAGTTTTTCTTTCATTTCTTTTTTTGTCATTGTGCCTACGCGAATATGCTGAATGGTTCCTTTTTCGTCTAATATGTATGTTGTCGGATAAGAAAGCACGTTGAAATCTCCGTTAATTCCGCTTTTGTCAATCAGAATAGGAAATGTCAGCTGATAATGATCAGCAAATGATTTCACAGCCTGTATATTTTTTTCAGAGGACGTAAAATTAACGGCTGCTACCGCAATATCAGGATATTCTTTCTGCAGCTCCTGCATATCGGGCATTTCCATTCGGCACGGTTTGCACCACGTCGCCCAGAAATTGAGGAGCACTTTTTTTCCTTTATAATCAGAAAGGGAGATGCTTTTTCCTGACAATGTATCAAGTGTAAAGTCAGGGGCTTTCATCCCTTCTTCTGTCCCTTCTTTCGGACTTTTTTGTACAGAATAAATGTTCCAGCCCGCATACACTAACAACCCGATAAGTAATATTCCGCCCAGCCATTTCGCAAGCATCTTAAGGCCTCCCGCATAAAAAGAGAGAAAGCAGACTGCTTTCTCTCCTTTGTTCATTCTGCTACTGTTTCATTTTATCGCGAAGCACCATTTGTAAAATGCCGCCGTGGCGATAGTAATCAATTTCCACTTCACTGTCAAAACGGACAACAACTTCAAATGTTTTTACCGTACCGTCTTCACTGATTGCTCTGACAGTCAGCAAGTCGCGCGGACGTACAGATTCATCAACATCCACCTCGATGACTTCCTTACCGGTTAAGCCGAGTGTATCCGCGTTTTCACCCTGTTTGAACTGAAGCGGCAGCACACCCATGAAGACGAGGTTGCTTCTGTGAATTCTTTCAAAGCTTTCGGCAATGACTGTTCTGATGCCGAGCAGGTTTGTTCCTTTTGCAGCCCAGTCACGTGAAGAGCCCATTCCGTAATCTTTTCCGGCAAGGACGACAAGACCCGTTTTATCTTCTTTATACCGCATGCAGGCATCATAAATAGATGTCACTTTCCCGGTAGGCCAATGTGTTGTGTATCCGCCTTCTGTACCCGGTGCGATTTGGTTTTTAATGCGGATATTGGCGAATGTTCCTCTCATCATGACTTCATGGTTTCCGCGGCGTGAGCCGTAAGAGTTAAAGTCACGAGGAGAAACGCCTTTTTCCTGCAGGTATTTGCCCGCCGGTGTGTCTTTTCCGATCGCTCCGGCCGGAGAAATGTGGTCAGTCGTCACGGAATCGCCGAATTTGCCGACAACGCGAAGTCCTCTTAAAGGCTCAACTTTTCCCGGCTCTACAGACATTTCCTCAAAGAACGGCGGGTTTTGAATGTAAGTGGAATCCTGATCCCACTTGTACAGCGCTTCATCCGTCGTTTCGATTTCGTTCCAGCGCTGGTTGTCGTCAAATACCGTTTCATACTCTTTGCGGAATAATTCCGGCGTAACAGTCTGTTTGACGAGAGAATTGATTTCATCCATGGACGGCCAGATGTCATCGAAATAAACATTTTGTCCGTCATTTCCGACACCGATCGGATCCGTTTTCAGGTTGATATTCACAGTGCCTGCTAATGCGTATGCGACAACAAGCGGAGGTGACGCAAGGTAGTTTCCTTTGACAAGCGGATGGATCCGGCCTTCAAAGTTTCTGTTACCCGACAAGACAGAAGTGATCAAGAGATCATTTTTAGCAACCGCTTCTTCAATCTCTGGAGAAAGCGGGCCGGAGTTCCCGATACATGTCGTACAGCCATACCCTACGAGGTTAAAGCCGAGCTCCTTCATGTAAGGAAGCAGGCCTGAGTTGACTAAGTATCCAGTAACAACCTTAGACCCCGGTGCAAGTGATGTTTTAACATAATTCGGCACTTTCAAGCCTAATTCTACCGCTTTTTTGGCTACCAATCCGGCACCGATTAATACATAAGGGTTTGATGTATTCGTACAGCTTGTAATAGCGGCGATTGCAATCGCCCCTGTTTTCATAACCGCATCTTCACCGCTGTTAAGTTTAAATGAAATTTCTTTGTTCTCTTCAGCAGCATCCGCTCCGAATCCTTGGTTGCCGGCCGGGCTGACAAGATGTTCTTTAAACGTTTCCTGCATAACGGAAAGCGGGATTAAATCCTGCGGACGTTTCGGTCCTGAAAGGTTCGCTTCGATTTTTGACAGATCAATTTCCACAACGTCTGTAAAAATCGGCTCTTCCGCGTCAGGCGTATAGAATAAACCGTTGTTGCGGCAGTATGCTTCCACAATATCGATCTGCTCTTCTTCACGGCCGGTCAGACGCAGGTAAGAAAGTGCTTCCTCGTCAACCGGGAAGAATCCGCAAGTCGCTCCGTATTCCGGCGCCATATTGGCAATAGTCGCACGATCCGCAAGCGGAAGCTCAGCAACACCAGGACCGAAGAATTCAACAAATTTATTGACTACGCCTTTTTCGCGCAGCACTTGAGTGACTTTCAGCGCCAAGTCAGTCGCCGTCGTTCCGTTAGGCAGTTTTCCGACAAGTTTCGCGCCGATGACCTCAGGAACAGGGAAATATGAAGGCTGGCCGAGCATTCCCGCTTCCGCCTCAATACCGCCGACACCCCAGCCGAGGACGCCGATTCCGTTAATCATTGTTGTATGGGAATCTGTTCCCACCAATGTATCAGGATATGTCACAAGTTCTCCGTCTTCCTCTTTCGTATGAACGACACTTGCCAAAAACTCAAGGTTTACCTGATGAACGATACCTGTTGCAGGCGGAACAGCCTGATAATTGTTAAACGCTTTCTTTGCCCAGCTTAAAAATTTATAACGTTCTGCATTTCTTTCGAATTCTAAGTCCATATTAATGGCTAACGCGTCTTCCGTACCGGCTTTGTCGACTTGTACGGAGTGGTCAATGACCAGGTCAACCGGAATTTCAGGATTGATTTTATCAGGGTCTCCGCCGACAGAGGCCATGGCTTTTCTTAAAGATGCCAGGTCAACTACGGCCGGAACGCCGGTAAAGTCCTGTAGAATAACCCGTGACGGTTTAAACGGCACATCGATATCTTTTAATTCAGCAGTACCCCATCTTGCTAAATTTTCAACATGTTCTTTTGTAATGACACGTCCGTCTACCTGACGCAAAACAGATTCCAAAAGAACCTTAATAGAATAAGGAAGTTTTGAAACATTGCCGACCCCTGCGTCTTCCAATGCTTTTAATGAATAGTAGTTGTATGTTTTCCCATTTGAAGAAAATGTTTTTCTTGCTTGGAAAACGTCTTGTGTTGCGACTTTTTGCTGATTTGTCATTCTCCAAAATCCCCCTTCAATGATCAAGATCGTTCTTTAGATGAATGTTCACATTCCATCACAATTTTCTCACAATTTCATCTTAGTATAAAATCATACATAAGTAAATATCAATGTTTTTATTAAATACAATAAGATCGTCTTATCAGCATGATTTTCGGTAAATTTTGTCCGATTTTCCGCCTCATACAACGGGCTGTAAAGAGCCATATTAATGTTGAGGTGATGATCATGGTAAAACGGAAAGCCAATCATGTAATTAACGGCATGAATGATGCGAAAAGCCAAGGCAAAGGCGCGGGTTATATAGAAAATGACCAGCTCGTCCTGACGGAAGAAGAACGGCAGAACAATAAAAAAAGAAAAACAAACCAATAGCCGGAACACCTTAAAAAGGAGGCTTTAACATGACAAATAAAAATACGAGTAAAGATATGCATAAAAATGCTCCGAAGGGCCATAACCCCGGCCAGCCGGAACCGCTGAGCGGAAGCAAAAAAGTGAAAAACCGCAACCATACAAGACAAAAACATAATACAAGCCACGATATGTAAAACAGACCCCGGTGTCTGTTTTTTTGTGCCATTCACCCATTCAAAGCTTCTGCATACGTTATAGCAAGGCTTTTTAATATGGAGGGATGCTTCCATGAATCACTCAAAAAACGCTGAAGAATTTGATGATACGGAAGAATGGCTGCGGCAGTTTTACGAGGACCCGTATGCTTGGTATGACGAGACGCTGCCGATCGATCTATATGAAACAAGCCGTCAATATATCATTGAAGCCGACCTGACGGCGCTGAAGCAGGTGCAAGCGATGACCGTCACTCTTTCGGGAAATGAGTTTATGCTCTCTGTTAAAATGCTTGAACGGACGTTAAACAAACAAATGATGCTTCCTTTTTATCTGAATGACAAACATATTTTCACTGATTTCACCAACCATATTCTGACCGTCTCCATGAACAAGGAGCCAAATGAGACTCCTGCCTCTTTTTCCTTTCAATTTCCTCTATAACATAAAAAAGCCGCTTTCATCCCTCAATGGAAGCGGCTTTTTTGTCCGGTCATATCAGTCATATACCCTCAAAGTGAATCTCCCATGGCCAAATAGCAGAATCACTATACGATAGAATATGTTCTAGCAACCGGAATGACTGGACATCTATCATTTTTTCTATTCTTTTTTTCATGTGTTCTTCTATTCTGTCTTCGTTTACAATATGGTTAAAGTAAGGAGGAGATAGAACAATGCTGGAAGGCTGGTTTATGTGGTTTATTTTATTTTGGGTCATCGTGATGATCGGATTGCTGTCTATCGGCGGGTTTTTTATGTTTCGAAAATTTTTAAAACGCTTACCGAAAGAAGACGGCCGGTCAGAACTGGATTGGCAGGACTATTATATTGAAAAAAGCAAGCACTTATGGAATGAGGGTGACAAGGCGTTTTTGGATGAACTGGTCACCCCCGTGCCGGAGCTCTTCCGGGATGTAGCCAAAGCGAAAATCGCCGGAAAAATCGGTGAACTTTCCTTAGCGGAGGAAGCTGAACAAATAAACCGTGATTTAATCATCAGGGGTTACATACTGGCCACTCCTAAGCGTGATCATCAATTTTTAAAAAAGCATCTCCGTGAAAAACAGATTGATCTTACTCCTTATCAAGACCTGCTCAAATAAAAAACCTTTCCGGCGGACGGAAAGGTTTTAATTCATCTGAATATCAGCGGTCTTCAGTTCATTCGAAAGTTTGCGGTAAGACAAAAACATCGCGATGCGCCACGGGACAATCATTCCGAAAGCAAGAATCCAAAACATCCCGCTTAAAGCTCCGTAATCAATCGTCGTGCTCAAAATGGATTTCATAGCGATTCTGATAACCAGCAAACCAATCAGGATAAACACAAACGCTTTTGACCGTTTTAAATAGATTTCATTATTTTTAATCTCAAATTTAGATGTTTTAATCAGAAAAATAGAGAAGATTACGCCCAGCGTAATGGCCTCCAAAAATTCTTCGCCCGTCACTCTGAAAATCGGAAAAAGGAACATAAGCGCTCCCGTACTCATGAAAATCGGCGGGAGAATTATTTTTTTAGGTGAAGCGGGCTTGTCGGAGGATTTAATCCTGACGATCATCACGGAAATTGCCATGGCCGCTGCAATAACGGATGAAATTATAATCATCATCTTTATCATTCCTTTGCTTGCACGGAGTTTGATACTATATACTATACTCCAAAAACATAAAAAAAACCAATTTGAAAAGAGAACACGTTTACGTTCCCGTTACCCGCCCTACGGCTTCCAGCACTTTAGATGCTTCAAACGGTTTAACGATAAAGTCTTTAGCGCCTAATTCAATCGCTTCCAGAACGATCCGCTGCTGCCGCATGGCGGTGCACATGATGATCCGGGCTTTCGGGTCAAAAGCTAAAATATCCTGCAGCGCCTGTATACCGTTTTTGACCGGCATGGTAATATCCATTGTCACCAGGTCGGGACGGATTTTTTGATATACTGCCAGAGCTTCCTCACCGTCAGCCGCTTCCCCGGCCACTGTGTAATTCGCCGATTCCAGAATCTCTCTGATTTTCACCCTCATGAACTTGGCGTCATCTACAACTAAAACTCGTGTCATATTCCCCTCCACATATTTAACATTAACTAGTCTTATTGTACCAAAAACGAAAGGGTATATAATAGTTCAAAAGTTATTAATCCGTTACAGACCCGTAAATCCTCCGAAAAGATTTGACAGAACGATCAGAATGTAGCTCATCCAGTTAAAAAACAGCATAACCCCGATCAGAATCATAAGAATGCCGCCGATTTTCATGATAAGCAGCTGATGCTTGCGAATCCAATTCATTCTGGTAATAAAAAATGAAAGAACAAGAAAAGGAATCGCAAATCCGAGAACATATAAAAACATATACGGCACTGCTGAAGAAGGATTTGTATTGGCCAGCGAAAATACCGCTCCTAAAATGGGCCCGCTGCACGGCGACCAGCCGGCTGCAAACGCAAGACCGATCAGAACCGAACCGATAAACCCCTCCGGACGGCGCTTAAAGTGAATGCGCCGCTCTTTCATCATGAATTTCGGCTGAAACACACCGGCAGTAATCAGCCCGAAAAGGATCAGCATGATAGCGCCAAACTGGCGGATCGCTTCATGATATTGGGTGAAAAAACTGCCGATAAATGAAGTTCCATATCCCAATGCGATAAAAATCACGGAGAAACCAAGCAAAAAACAAAGTGTATGCACGAGGCCACGCTTTTGCAGCATCACCTTTTCTGTTTTCACCTCGTCCATACTGACACCAGTTATGTAAGATAAAAAGGCGGGGTACAACGGCAGACAGCATGGAGAAATGAAAGACAGAAATCCGGCCCCAAACGTCAGAAAGTAATTAAAACTCACGATGACACACTCCCTTCGAGTTATGACAAAATCATTTCATTTTTTTAACACTTTCCCGAGAAGGATTACTTTTTATAGAAAAAGCTTATATAATTTAATTTGACATCGAGATATTATACTCCTTCTTATTTGAAAAACAGTATAAATGTGGATATAATAATAGCGACTCAGGTGAAAGATTTATGTATGAAAGGATATATCCCTGTGATTAGAGAGCATCTATTAAATGAAATTGAAAAAAAACGGGCAGAGCTGCTTAAAATCGTCATGACAAACGGAATGACATCAAACATTACGATAGAACTCAGCCAGGAGCTTGACCACCTTCTCATACAATATCAAAAAGAACTGCACACCGGCAGTTGGGGTGAAACATGACGCCAAAATAAAAAACCCTCTCCGGGTTTTTTATTTTTATAACCATGTATCTCTATATCATAATCTGTACGTATTATTTCGCTTGATTATTCATGGCTTTCATCATTTGATTAATTTTCTTTTGAGAAGGTTTCATTCCCATTTGCATCATCATCATGCGTAACATTTGTTCATTAATAGGCGGATTCTTTTTCAAATAGCTCATCATATATTTACGAGCAATAAAAAACCCGAGTGCAACACCTATGAGCAATGCGACAACGCCCACTAGGATGCCAACCCATAAAGTCATTTTATTTCCTCCTTCATGTTGTCTAGTTTAAAGTGTACTAAACCAAAGGCTATTATACAACATTTACATCTCTTTTTCCTCGTTTTTAGACAAAATTTCTTTCTCTGACCGGATTTAACCACCCGTAGCGCCGTGTCTTGAAATCCATTGCAAGAAAACAGGGGCTGATTTTACGCAGAATCTCAAAGAAAATCGTTTCCGCCTCATAATCTCCCGAAGCTGCAATCTCAATTAAACTGTCTTTCATCATGAAGGTGGCGCGGCCCTTTTCTCCGGGCAGTGTAAGCCGGTAAATGGAATCCAAACGGCTGTAACTCATTCGGTTTAAATGCAGCTGGAGACGCTGATGCATATGTATCACCGGAATCGGTTCCGTTATATATTGAACTTGCTTTTCTGTCATTTGATATTTCTGGGGTGTCAGATCTGTCCAATGATAGTCTCGAAACAACTCAAACATAGCCGTTTCCCGCCCGAAGTAGTGGTTCGCAAACTCATCCTTTATCAGGTGCGTATAGTAATGACGTTCCATTTCCTCATCCCCTTTTACAGCGCTTCGTTATTGCTTTCTATTATACAAAAGGAGAAAAGAAAGAATTGTCTATTACTGTTACGCCGCCCCTTCTATTTTTGTCGCATAAACAGGAAAAAGAGGATGATTTGACTCATCCTCTTTTGTCTCGTTATTTGTTTAAAAGTTTTTTCACGCGGTCAACCACGTTTTCTGCAGTAAACCCGTATTCTTTCATAATTGTTTCTCCCGGAGCTGAAGCACCGAAACGGTCAATTGCGAGAACGTCTCCTTCAAGACCGGTAAATTTGCCCCATCCGAAGCTTGAACCCATTTCGATCGCAAGACGTTTCGTCACATTCGGAGGAAGCACGCTGTTTTTGTACTCGGCCGATTGTTTTTCAAAGCGGTCCCAGCTCGGCATGCTGACTACAGATACGTGAATGTTTTCTTCAGCCAGTTTCGCTTGAGCTTCGATCGCAAGTCCGACTTCAGAACCTGTCGCTAAAAGAAGAGCGGCCGGTGATTCTGTTTGGGCTTTGGAAACGATATAAGCCCCTTTATCCACGCCCGCATACGCTTCTTCAGCCTGCTGATCAATCGTCGGCAGGTTTTGGCGTGTCAATACAAGAGCTGTCGGATGATCTTGGCTTTGAACGGCAACCTTCCATGCAGCTGCGGTTTCATTTCCGTCAGCAGGTCTGATCACAGAAAGGTTAGGAAGTGCGCGTAAAGAAGCAAGCTGCTCAATCGGTTCGTGAGTCGGCCCGTCCTCTCCTACGGCAATACTGTCATGCGTGAATACATAAGTGACGGGAAGACCCATCAATGACGCCAGACGAATGGCAGGTCTTAAATAATCAGAGAACACAAAGAATGTGCCGCCGAATACGCGGAGGCCGCCGTGAAGCGCCATTCCGTTTAATGCAGCGCCCATCGCAAATTCACGGACACCGAACCAGAAGTTTTTCCCGGCGTAGTCTTTGGCCGTGAAGTCTCCTCCATTTTTGATTGTCGTTTTATTTGAACCCGCAAGGTCAGCAGATCCCCCGACAAAGAAAGGAATTTTCTTGGCGATCCCGTTCAGCACCTCACCTGAAGATGCGCGGGAAGCAAGGCTGCTGCCTTTTTCATAAACGGGAACTTCCTGATCCCAGTCTTTAGGAAGCTCGCCTTTCATGCCGAGTGACAGCTGTTCAGCAAGCTCAGGATATTTTTCTTTATAAGCCGCGAACAGTTCATTCCATTCCTGTTCTTTTTTCGAGCCGGCTTCTTTTACAGCTTGATTGAAATGCCCGTATACTTCTTCCGGAACATAAAAATCTTCTTCAAACGTCCAAGCATACGCTTCTTTTGTCAGCTTGCTCTCTTCTTGTCCTAACGGAGCGCCGTGAACGCCGGATGTGCCCGCGCGGTTTGGAGAACCGAAACCGATCGTGGTTTTCACTTCAATCAAAGTCGGTTTTTTATCATTCTGGCGCGCTTTTTCAATTGCAGCCGTCAATTCAGCGATGTTGTTTCCGTCCTCAACATAAAGAACTTCCCAGTTCATTGCTTCAAAACGCTGCTTTACATTTTCAGAGAAAGAACGGTCTAAATCGCCGTCTAAGGAAATGTCATTAGAATCGTATAATACGATCAGGCGGCCTAATTCAAGATGGCCTGCAAGAGAAGCTGCTTCGGAAGAAATGCCTTCCATTAAATCGCCGTCTCCGCAAATACTGTATGTATAATGATCAACTACGTTGAATGAATCACGGTTATATGTCTCAGCCAGATGGCGTTCTGCAATTGCCATTCCCACTGCCATTGCAATACCCTGTCCAAGCGGCCCGGTCGTAGCGTCTACTCCGGCTGTGTGCCCGAACTCCGGATGTCCCGGTGTTTTGCTTCCCCATTGACGGAACTGTTTCAAGTCTTCAATGCTGAGGTCATATCCGCTTAAATGCAGCATGCTGTATAAAAGCATTGAACCGTGGCCTGCTGATAAAACAAAGCGGTCGCGGTTAAACCAGCCCGGATTCTGCGGATTTACATTCATAAATTTCGTCCACAATGTATATGCCATCGGAGCGGCTCCCATCGGCATGCCCGGATGTCCGGAATTCGCTTTTTCAATTGCGTCTATAGATAGTGTACGAATGGTGGCAACTGATTTCTTTTCAATTGTATCCATTATAATCCCCTTCCTTATTGTTGTACCTTTTCATCATAAAGCGATGCTGACTTTTTCTCAACTCTTTCAGCTTAAATTTGAGATAAACTTGTTGAAAATTGTCGTAAAGCACATCCTGATATTAGTATATACGAAAAAAGAATACGTATTGCCGTATTCTTTCTGTTTAATGAAGATTATTTTTCTGTTGTTCTCTTTTTAATTTTTCAGGGGTGACATCGTTGCCTTCCGGATCAATCACTTTTACGCTCTTTAACGTATTTTTCATTGAGGAGCGGAATCCTTTCAAATATTCCTGGCGAAGCTTTTGCTGTTCAGCTTTTTCCTCATCCGTTATTGTGTTTGATTTAGCTTTTTGAGCCAATTCGTTAATTCTTGCGATTTTTTCTTTAGAAATCATAATAAGCTCCTTTGGTGCGTGTTGATTATATACTACTAAAACGCAGTCTTTTTTACAACTGATGCGCGTCAGCTGCCTTCTGTGTCTGCGGTATATTCCTGAAACCGCCGGTGAACCGTGGCTTTGGACACATCATAGCCGAATCCCCTTAAGGTCGCTGCGATTTCTGCAAAGGTAAGCTTGTTGGCTCTCAGCCTGATAATTTCCGAAACCGGAACCTCTTTTTTTTCTTTTCCGCTGTTTTCATGTCTGTTTTTCAGATTCCGTTCAGGTTTGTAGCCGTTTTTCACGGCTCTTTTCATTCCCCGCCGGATTTTCATATTGTGAATTTTCCTTTGATATTCCTCAACAATACTGACGATTTCAAGTACCATCGTATCAGCTTCGGAAAGCTCCAGTTCACCTTTATGAGCCGTCGTATATATCTTTACGTTCTCCCTGTAAATGCAATGCAAAAGCGCTATCTTGGCGTTTCCTCTTCCCAATCTCGTTTCGTCCTGCACCAATATCGCGTCAATATGTGATTTTTTAATTTCATCAAGCATTTCAAATACTCCGTCGCGGTCCATTTCGTAACCGCTGGCTTTCTCAGAAATGACTTTCACGACTTCCATGCCGTTTGCAGCAGCGATCTCACTGAGCTCCTCTTCCTGTCTTTTTAATGACGTTTGCTGCTGTTCTTTGTTTGTGCTTACGCGGGCATAAATGAGCGCCTTCATTTCTCTCTTTCCTCTCTAATTGACAATGGCCAGCTGATATACGGCCGGATGCTTCTTCTTAACCGGAAGAATAAGTTCGTCTCCGGGCTTTATATCAGCAGTTTGGAGATGATTATTCTCCGTCACCCACTCAATGAAATCTTCTTTATTAATGTGTTTCTTTTCTGCTACATGATCCGCAAGTGACCAGAGTGTATCGCCGTCCTGAACCTTTATTTTAACATATTGGCTGAGGGACTGATCATTTCCCGCACATGAGACAAGTAAAATAGCGGCACTTAAAATCGCAGTAAACAGTCCGACAAATATGATAGATTCTTTCGCCATGTAAACAACCTCCAATAAGAATGTTTGTTCGCTTTTTATACCTTTCAGTATATACGAACAAACGTTTCTGTCAATCGTTTTTTTCGAACCTATGTTTGTACTGTCAGGAAAATCATGCTATAATCTACTTAAAATCGACGTTTTGAGGTGCGAAATATGACGAAGCTATCAAAAAGGCAGCTTGATATCCTGCGTTTTATTAAAGAAGAGGTAAAAACGAAAGGATATCCGCCTTCTGTAAGAGAGATAGGAGAAGCAGTAGGACTGGCTTCCAGTTCAACCGTGCACGGCCATTTGGCGCGGCTGGAGACAAAAGGCCTGATCAGACGGGACCCTACTAAACCGAGAGCGATTGAGGTATTGGATGAAGAAGAAGTCCAAATTCCGAAAAGCCAGGTCGTAAACGTTCCGGTCATCGGGAAAGTGACGGCGGGTATTCCGATTACGGCTGTTGAAAATATCGACGAGTATTTTCCGCTTCCCGACCGGATGGTTCCTCCCGGCGAACATGTCTTTATGTTAGAAATCATGGGAGAAAGTATGATTGACGCCGGCATTTTTGACAAAGATTACGTCATCGTCAAACAGCAGAACACGGCCAATAACGGAGAAATCGTCGTAGCTATGACCGAAGATGATGAAGCGACGGTCAAGCGCTTCTATAAAGAAGACAATTATGTGCGGCTGCAGCCGGAAAATCCGACGATGGAGCCGATTATCCTGCAAAACGTAAGCATTTTGGGGAAAGTTATCGGCGTATTCAGAGCCGTACATTAATTCTATTAAACTTCATTTATCGTAAAAAACCCCTTACAGAGGGGTTTTTTTGCATAAAAAAAAGCAGATTCGCCCTGGCTTAAGAAACGAATCTGCTAAGGAGGAAAAACTTACATTCTTATTATCCGACATCACACTTTTGAAGTCAACTAATAATGTTTCCCTTAAGAAACTTTTCATCCATTTTTCAACTTTGTATATTTGTGCGTGATGAATTTGCTTTTGTTTATCTTTTCTTTGGGCGGGTGCATCAAAATTTATATATGAATATTTAGTACATAGTACAATAAGTTATATTTAAATATAAAAAAACCCGCTGCCTTTAGCGAGTATCTATTTTCAATCAAAATGATAATATTCTACACCGTATAACCCTTTAATATAGACGGGGCCACAGACGTTTGAAGAACTTTCAACCAGAATCCTGTATTTGTGATACGGATCAATTGATTTTTTATCCTGGGCACTGAGGTTTAACCAGCTGCCGCTGTAGTTTTTAGAACTTAATGTATAAAAATTTCCGTTCAGCGCCATCCGCTGGAGTTTCATGCTTAAACCGCACGAAGAGTTGTTCATTATGGTGAACTTATATCCTAAAAAGTAATCGTCGGCAGCTACAGCCCCAGGATTTTCAATATGAAACTCTTTTGCATTTCCCTCCAAAGTGAAGCTTGTTTTTGATCCGAATTCAGTGGTAGCCGCTTTAGCTGAGTGTATTCCGCTAAAACATAATAAAAAAACAGCAATACAAATCCAGTATTTTTTCATTTGCATCCCCCTTTTTACATATTTTAACTTGTGAATCCTGTGATGTCTATTCACATTTTATTAAAACGTATACTTTATAACCACTATATACCAGTTTAAAAATTTGCGGATTGCTTACAATGAAGACTAAACGAAATAACGAAGGTGGTTCAAATGAAACACGTAATTGCTTTCGCTTCTAAAACGGCGCTCACACTTGCTTTACTGTACATTGTTCTGGATCTTATGTACCAAGTAACCTTTTTAAACGTTCTGTTTATTACAGTGATCTTAAGTTTAATCACTTATTTTGCGGGTGATTGCATGATTCTGCCGAGAACAAGCAATTTCACAGCCGTTGCAGCTGATTTCGGAATTTCATTCATTGTATTATGGATATTCCTTATGAACATTGGCGGATTTAATGTCTCGCCTGCCGCGGCATCGGTTATCTCTGCACTTTGCATTTCTGTTTTCGAGGCATTTTTTCACCGGTATTTGCAGCAATATGTACTTCCCGAAGATTATCAGGACACAACAGAGACGGATAGCACGCTATGGAGCTATCAAACCGAGGCGTCTGAAGAATTAGTGCCGGAAAAAGACCCTCAGGAAAAAACATAAAAAGGAGGCAATCGCCTCCTTCTCTTTTTATTTCTGCTTCTGATCGTCCAGCGGCAGCTGCAGCAGTGAGTCTGTGCCTGTCGCTTTCGGCGTTTTTCCGTCCCATTTTTCAATCCATTTATATTTGATCATTTCATCGGACATTGATTTCTTTATGATTTCGTTATAATCAGCGATCCCTTCCGCTTCAATTTTTTTCTTTTTCGCTTCGGCTTCGGCTATTTTAATTTCAGTTTGTGTCCGTTCAAGTTCCTGTGAAGATTTCACCCTTGCATCGATGGCTTCCTGTGTGGCTTTATCCGGCTTCGGTACGCCAAGCGTCAGATCATCAATTAAAAATCCAAGACTCTTCATATCATCAGCAAATCTCTTTTGAACATCGGCAGCGGCTTCTGCAGATTTTTGCCCGTATGTGTCAATAACCGAGTATTTGCTGATTGATTTTCGCGCCGCATCCCACAGCCTTGTTTTTAAATATGTATTTTCAATCGTTTCAACGTTTACCGCGCCGAATTTGTTAAACAGATCGACTACTTTATCAGGCTGCACGACATAGTTGTAAGCGATATCCATTTCTATATTTTTACCGTCTGAGGTTGCCACTTTTATATTTTCATTATTCACTGTCTGCATACGCACCGGATATTCCGTTACTTTATTAAATAAACCGACTAAGTGCCAGCCTTGGTCCAATGTGTCGGATTTTACCCCGCCATTCGGTGAGTATACAACCCCGACATAACCGTTCGGTATTTTTTCAATGAATAGTGACGCTGTAACGCCCGCAATTAAAAGGGCAGCACCTATAATCACACCGCCGAGAATTTTTTTTGTGTTTCCGCGCTTATTTTCGCTCATGCTGATCTTCTTCCTCCCATGACTTTTTGAATTTTTTGGCTCTGCTTCCCACTTGTTTAAAGATTGGACTAAGCATCAGCCATAAACCGAATCCGATGATGACAAGAAGAATGATAGACCCGATCATCACTTTCATTTGCCCACCTCTTTTCTTTCATCCTGTCAATTATGTATACGATCTTAAGAACTTAAAGTTTCATAAATTTCAAAAGAAAAAGCCCCGCCGACAAAATAGGCGTGCTTATTCATAATTGTCACTGATAAAATCAGAAATCGTTTTTGTGAATTGATAAAAGGTCCCGTTTTGTGTGGATGCTCTGCTTTTCAGCGTAAAAGTGTCAAATAGTGATTTTCTGAAGCCGGTGCTCATTTCGATTTGAATACTCAATCCGGATGAAGATTGATTGGCAAGGTTGTTCGGACTGACGCCTGCATATTTATCATTTATGCCAAGAAGAACGGCAGGATACCCGTGCCGTTTCAGCACATCGGTCAAAAGTTCGGCCCGTTCTCTGTCTGTACCGCCGATTTTTATCTTTTTATCATCACTGCCGTAACCGTGCAATGAAATGACATTAGAGTGCTCTTTCACCATTTGCACGGCCTTAGGTTCATCGAAATGCGAACTTGTCAAATGCAGAGCCGCATTACCGGCTGATTTTAACCCTTCAAATAAATATAAACTCCGGTTTTCGGCAATTTCTCTGGCTAACTCACTGGTCCCCGGCTCTATGCCTCCGCCGTGTATAGCTAATATGAGGACAGAAGGGTTATGCTCTCGCGTTGAAATGGAAAAATCGGAAGGATTTTCATTCAACTTTAATTCCTCGAAACTGCCGTAAATATCTGAAGCGGCATTAGCTCGAAAGAACGGCAGGAGCAAAAACGGTAAAATCAAAACTAAAATTCCTTTTTTGGTTATTGATGGCATTTGTATGTTTATGTTACAATACAAATGCTTCAGCCTTTGAAGCGAACGGCAGAACAGGGTGACTTTGGACGGTTTCTTCTGCTCTGCCTCTTTGCCAGCTGCTTTATGGTCTACTCTTCTAACCCTTTTTGCCATAACATCATCCTTTCTTTTGTTTACACTTTTGTCACAATATTATATACGTTGGACAAAACCTCCGTTCATCTTGAAGAATAAAAACATCAAAACAACTTCTATCCTTTAACCTAAAAAAGTCTTTCTGTTCAAAGAGACGGAAGGCTTAAATATTTGCTCTTGGCATAGACGGTTACGGAGCGGCCGCTTATTTCGAAGTCAAATTCGAACGTGACGTATGATTTCCCAATTCAAGAATCCCCGAAACAAATTGAATGTAACTGCTGTTTCCATAAAAAAAGACTGCTGTTAAGCAGTCTTTTTTCGTTTTATTTCGTGCCTGTTGATCCCAGTCCGCCGCGGTCATTGTTCCCGAGCTTGTCTACTTCGATCAGCTCCACTTCAGGCATTTTCTTCATGATTCTGAATTGGCAGATCCGCTCCCCCTTGGAAATGTCGGTATCCCGAAGCGCGAATGCAGGAAAAAACCAGAAGTCATTGTCGCCTTTATATGATTCATCAATGACTCCCATTGAATTTGTCTGAATGATACCGAAATGCTTATATGTACTTGAACGCGGAACGACATGGGCCTCATATCCTTCCGGCAGTTCCATCGCAACTCCAAGCGGGATAAGTTTGAATTCACCTTTTTTGATTGTTATATCTTCAGCTGCCCGCAGATCAATCCAATCGCCCTGTTCAATTTTACTGATTCTCGTTTGCGTATCATCTGAATATTTAATTTTGATTTGTAAAGTCATGTTCGCTGCTCCTTTTGCTTCCCTATTTCAGTCGTATTAATGACCAATCCGTGCCCCATTATACCATTTAACTGATAAGAATGTTGATTTTGGTGTATATGCAGCCGAAGAGGAGGCACGGCGAAGTCAATGAGAATAAACCTAAAATGAGGGCCCTTCCTATCAGTTTTTTCCTCCATTTTCACATGACAGCTTCACTTACAACAATGCAAAGCTTTATATCCGTTCTTTCAACAGAGCTTTTTTTAAATTTCACCTTGGTTTCAAAAGGAATTTCGTTCTGAATAAAGAATTTGAAGAATAAGCGCTTTAAGGGTGCGCGACTCTTTTCTGTCCCCTGCCTCAGGCGCTTATATCAAAAGAAAGAGGTGTCTTTAGAATGGTTCAATTTAAAAACTTTCCTGATCCGTCTTTAAACGCCCCATTGCAGTCTGGCCCTGCACAGCCCTCTGAATTGGAGCATCTCAAAGCAAGGATGCAGAATTTTATTAAGCATTCCGCAACGGATGATAATCTTGAGATCGCAGATGCCCGGGTGACGGCGGAAGGAATGGTCACCTCACTTTTAAAAGAACGGCTTGATACAGAATACGAAATGCTTAAGAATAAAATCACCCGGGAAGTGAATGTGGAGGACTACGGAGCGGTCCCTGACGGCCGAGACAATACGGAAGCCTTTCGGAGAGCGATCGGGAACGGCCGGGTCAAAGTAAATGTTCCCGCAGGAGAATTTTTGGTTCAAGGGATAAAACTCCCCTCATGGACTACCATTTCCGGTGAGGGACAAGGGATTACCGTGCTTAAGCTTCATGAGGACACTCCCGCATACGAATGGGTCATTACTAACGATGATTACGATAATGGAAACCGTAATATTTTTGTCCAGAACATGACTTTAGACTGGAATCCTGATCGTCAATACGGAGTCAGGAACCCCGGAGGACAGTTTTCCAGCTGTTTAACGTTTGCTAATGTGCAATACGGCTGGATTAAGAATGTTGAAACGGTTAACGCGGGTCTCCATGGTATTGATATTACATCTCCGACTTACGATCATTTGCCTGAAACAGAATGGACTAAAGACGGCTGCCGATATATATGGATTGATAACTGTGTGGCATACGGCGCCGGAGACGACGGCATTACCACCCATTACAGCGAGTATATTTTCATTTCCAACTGCCATTCCGGAAACCCCCGCGGCACAGAGCATGCTGAGGGCAGCGCAAACTCGAACGGCATTGAAATTGACGACGGCTCTAAACATGTATGGCTTTTAAATAACTATACGAGCGGAAATATCCGCGGGATTGAGGTAAAGGCGCACAGCCTGTGGCCGGCTTCTCAAAATGTTCATATTATCGGTCATGTTTCGTATCGTGATGTACGTTCATTTGATATTCGTCATATCGGCCATCATCAGGCCTCAGACCCCGAAAGCACGACGGCTTATGATGTTACTTTAACCGATTGCACCGCGATTGAACCGGTATTCAATGCTCTCTATGACGGTGTGACCCCGAGGGCGCTGGTCATCTCTGCCTATAAAAACGTTAATGTAAACGGATTCACAGCTATTGGTGATCCCTCATACGACTATGGCGGGAATCCAGTCGTGGCTCTTCAATACCGCAGTCAAAATATTACGATTAACGGCATTAAAATACGCGGCTTTACACAAGCCGGTGTTGACATCAATATATCCGGCGGATCAAATAAAACCGATTATGTTAAAATTTCAAATTTTGATATATACAAGTCTTCTCCTAAAGGCATCTCAATCGGCGGAGGCCAATATAACGTAAATATTATGAACGGTACGATGATCGGAGACGGCGGTTCCGTCGGAATTACGTCCCCTAACAGTCAGGCCGTCATTCTCGGGGTGCAAGCGGAAGGTTACAGCGCGGCCGCATCTATAAAAGGACAGACTTATGAGCAGATCCCCGTCAATTTAAAGGGAGGCGCACAGCTCGCGACCAGCTCCGGTTTTGCATTCAACCCGACAAGCGCCGTTATTGCGGGAACAGGCGATATTACGGCCAGAGGTGACAGAAATGCGATCATCAGCTCTTCCGGAGGTTCAAGTTCTGAAGGTTCAAGGGCATTTATCGCCGCTTCAAACAATGTCCATATTACGGGCAGCAAAGTCTCCAGAACGATTCTGTCATCAGAAAGCATTACACTGGAAGAACCATACACGGTTGCCGGAGGGCATCAGTCCATCAAATGGAAACTGGATTCAGCGGGCGGCCACGGTACGTTCGCCGGAGCTGTCACCTCTTCCCTGTCAGGGTACGGAGAATATTTTGAAAGTGTAACCGGCCAGACAATTCCCGCCGGGACGATCGTCACAGTGAAAGGCGAAAAAATTGAATCGGCTCACGTCGGAGATTACATGCTCGGCGTCATTTCAGAAACAGCCGCTTTTATCTCAGGAGCCGCAAGCTTCGGATGGCAAAGCCGCTTTTTGACAAACGAGTTCGGCGGTTTCATATACGAAAATGTGACTGACGAAGAAACAGGAGAAACGGTACGCGTGCCGAAACAAAACCCAGACTGCAGTCCGGCTCTTGAAGCTGACTATGAAGCACGCGCGGCCAGAGACGAATGGCACATTGTCGGACTCAACGGCCGGCATTACGTACGGGTCGACGGTACGGTCAGCCCGGGAGATTATATCACGGCTCATAACGGAATCGGGACTAAAGCCGCGGAAGGCTGGAAGGTATTGAAACTGACAGCCTTATACAGTTCTGAAAAAGGGTACGGCATTGCAATTGCGGTTATCAAATAGGGTCTCAATATCAGGATCATCTCCTCTCTTTTCTATCGGGCGGGTATGATCCTGTTTTTTTATACCGAATGAGATGCCTCTTTTTCAGCATACCGTTTCATTTGTCCAAGCCATCCATGCTTTCTGTCATAGAATACTACCGTCAGATGAAAAAAGGAGGAATATGAGTATGGATATGGGTATGGATATGGACATGAACGGACATTATGATCACCACCCAAAGCAGCCTAAACAAAAAAAGAAGAAACAAGATAAAAAGCATCTTGATTATGATTACATCGTTGTTTATAAAAGAAAATGCAAAAAATGCTGCTAACTTGACATATCAACACTTTTTACACCCGGTAAACTCCGGGTGTTTTTCTTATTATGGCGTTTCTCCGGGCTATTTTCACCCAAAATCCGGTCATCCTGTCACAATACATAAAAAGACTCTATTATTTTCTTCCCTTTTCGCCTAATTAAAAGTATTTCATTTACAGAAAACAACACAAATAGAATGACATGACTTTTGAGAAAATCTACTCTTTGCTTGGTCAATTTTTCTGCGATACCATGAATTTGCAACAATTTTAAAAAATTTCCTCAGGAGGTCATAGCCATGAAAATCGCCAGAACGGTAGTCGGATCATGCTTAGCTTTATCTCTAACAATTCCTTTCACAGCCAGTGCCTCAGCAGCCAGTCAGTCTGAACACGCAAACGCGCCTCACGTTTCACCAGTTGCAAATCCGTTAGAAAGTAAATTATCCCAGACAGCAGACCAAAACGTAAAAGCAGCAGGTGTTGATGCCGGGCTGAACGTAAACGTAGATGTTCTCGGAATCTCAGATCGCATTGCTGAAGCAGTTAAGTCAGATCAAAACCGAACCGGCTGGGTAAAAAATGTCATGGAAACAACATTTTACGCATCAGGACAGAAGTACAACGTCATGGTGTTCAATTTAAATCAAGAATATGAAGACCGCTTTAACGGCGTTCAGTTTTACGGATCAGCCGTTTATGACGGCATTACTTACGGAATCTGGGTCTTCGAAGACGGGTCCTTCGATAACAAAGGGGACGGGGGCTGGATCAATTGGGCATTCAGAGGGTGGTTCGATCGTGATAATCAGCATATTGAATTCCACAGACCTTAATACGGAGAAAACTTGCGGCAGCGCCCGCAAGTTTTTATTTTGATAACGGGATACTGCACATTTTTCACCGTTATAACGACTATACTTGAAGTGCGGGCTCCGATCGCAGCCCCGTAAAGTCTTTCAAAGTGAGGGTATGCCATGTCAAAGTCTTTAAAAATAATGTTGTGGAGCATATTGGTGTTCATCATCTTGTTAGTGATTATCGGAATCGTTTCTTACAATCAAACACCGTCTGCAGAAAGCGCAGCGGAAAGAATGCTTTACAGCGTCTAATCAATGTTAAGCCTTCATCGGCTTTTTTTATTTACCGCAGAACACTTGAAGCTCTTCTATTTAGATCGTTAACGTTCCCATTCGGAATGGAGTATACGCGTGTATCATCAGGCAATCCGTTTTGATACATGGTTCCGATTATGCCCTTCGCATCTTTTTTCTCGATTCCTCATCACATTCCCTTTTTTCATGCTACTGCTCTTGAAACCAACCAAAAGGTTCCAATCCTAATATCTTGTTACTTTTCATTTTTTTAAAAACAAGCCACCTGCGCATCCTCTTCGCAACTTCTCAATGTATGAGCCTACCCGTTTCTATTACAGGAAGCAGCACGATGCCTCCTTTTACTCATTTTAACGGATGGTCATGTAAAGGAAATATAGACTAAAAAACCTTTTTTCAAAAAGTAAACTAGCATCCCTATCAAACTTTTCATTTCGGCATAATATGTATTAATCCTCTTTAGGAGGTGAGATTATATGGGATTCTCAGGTGGTTATGGTAGCTCCTTTGCGTTAATCGTGGTGCTATTCATTTTATTAATCATCGTTGGGGCTTCTTTCCTCGGCGGTTATTAAGAATCCTCTTACCTCCGCATCCATGTCAGCAGCACCTCCATGATCGTACGGCGCCATAAATGAAATGTTTATGGCGCTCTGCTGTTTTCCCCTTTTCATTCACACATAAAAACTAAAAAGATCGGCCGATGTATCAACATGCAGCCGATCAGTAATTCATAGATTATTGTGTAAGGTTTACATCGATGACGTTATAGAAGGCATTGGAAGTATCCGCAACGTCCCATACCCCTAAAATGACATGATACCCGCTTCGATCAGTCGGCACAAAAATCTTATGAGTCAGATTCGTATCTGCCTTGGAACCGTCGTGGTTTACCGTTCCGATTAATTCGAATTCATCTCTTGACAAAGGTTTATTCGGATTCCAGTTTTTCTTGGTGATATAATAGTGCCACTTTGATGTCGCATGAGGAGCCGTGTAGTACCAAGTAAAGGTGTTAAAACCGCCGCGGATGTTTTGTTTTACCCAATAATCTGCAGTCTGCTTGTCTAAACCGAAGTCAATTTGTCCTGATCCCCCATTTGCAGACGCAATTCTTCCATCCGGCGGACCTGCAGCCGGAAATCCTTTCGGCCCTTCTACAGACTGAGGATTATCAATGACGGAGCCATATTTCTGCGCAGCGGCCGTCCAGCCCAATGTTTGTTTCTCTAATGCCCCCATGTACGCTCTGCTGACGGGCTCTTTTATATACCCGTGCGCAGATGCATCACTTGAATAGAAAGCGCCTCCAATACCAAGAGTAACAGTTAAAACTGCAGCTTTGACTAAACCCTTCATTACTGCATCATCCTCCCTCTTTTGTTAATAAAAACCTTTCGGTATATACACTTCACGATGGAGGATGAAATGACCTTCCTTTTCTTGATAGGAAAAAGCAATGAGGTTCGCGCTTTTCCCTTTGTTTTTTATAATCATGAAGAAAAAGCCGGGCCGATTCTGTTGTCGAATCCGCGATTGACCGGCCCGCCCCTTTTGCTCAGAACTTCATTCGCTGGATTTGCCGGTTTCTTTTCGGATAACCGGTGCTACTTCCGCTGCTAATCGTTCGATGTTTTCCGCGGCTTTTTTAAACGGCATACCTCCTATATCGATTTGCGCGAGAAATCGCTGATGTCCGAATAACTCGTATTGATGCATGATTTTTTCAATGATCTGCTGTGAGCTTCCCACAAATAAAGCTGTTTCTTTTCCGGACGCCCGTTCAAAATCTTCCTTCGTTAAAGGCTCATCGATCCCGTGATATGAATGAACATGAGACCAGTAATTTGAATGATACGGGTAAAATTCTTGTATTGCCTGTTCATTCGTTTTTGAAATGAACATATGTCCGGTTACGGCAACCTTCACATTTTCCGGAGGATGACCGGCTTTAGAAGCCGCTTCCCGGTATTTGTCAACAAGCGGCTTAGATGACACCGGATCACCGCTCAGTACAGCTAATGCCAAACCCGCACCTGCACGCCCGGCCCGTTCTGCGCTTTCCGGAGTCCCCGAAACACCTAACCATAGCGGAATGCTTCCGCGAAAAGGCCGAGGAGAAATTTCTGCCTCGCGCAGCGGCGGCCGGTAACGTCCTTTCCAGGTAACCGATTCTTCCCCGGAATTTAATTTTAAAAAAAGGTCAATGTGTTCTTCAAACAGTTCTTTATAATGGCCTACGTCATAACCGAAAAGAGGAAACGAGTCTAAAAATGCGCCCCGTCCCGCAATGATTTCCGCCCGGCCGTCTGAAATCAGATCAAGCGTTGCAAAATCCTCAAATAAACGGACGGGATCTGCGGTGGATAATACAGTCGTGGCACTGGTCAGCTTAATATTTTCAGTGATCTGTGAAATCGCTGATAAGATGGCCGGCGGCGAAGATACCGCATAATCAAGACGATGATGCTCGCCTACACCGAATACATCAAGCCCTGCGTCGTCAGCCAATTTCGCCAGCTTCATCAATTCATCTATCCGCTGCTTTGCGCTGACTGTTTTCCCTGTCAGAGGATCGGGATATAATTCTGCAAATGAATAAATTCCAATTTCCATACAATCACGGTGTTCAGCCCTCACATTTCTCTCCTCCTGCACTGTGTAAAATAGCTTTTATGTTATTCTATTCAGCCGTTTTACAAATAGGAATTCGTTCAAAATAAATACAGTAGCTTAACATGCAGAAGGTCGGTATGAGAGGAAAAAAAGTTTCTGGCGCCCTTCAATTCTGCCCATTACACTCATGCAGCCCGACTAAGCAAGAACAAAGCCGGCACAAGCGGATTCGAATTCATGTGTTCATTTTCAGTCCAATTCAATCAAAATCGTGATATTGATCATAAAGCTTTCGTATTCTTCCGGCATCAAGAGCAATGACTTCACACCCTCTGTCATCATACAGAAAGAAAATAATATCTTTTGTCATATTCACAAAGAAAACATCAGGATACCCAACGGAACAGCCCCCGAACCTTGGCTTCAGCGGAAAATCTTCGTGGACGGCTGCCTTAAGTAATTGGGGGATACGCAGATCTTTCCGTTTACATAATAAAGAAAACTGCTGCATTTCATATTCTTCTTCGACCGGGCATTGACAGGTCTTCACTTGAATCCGATATAAATCATCCTTACACTTCAGAAACGGCTGATAAACCTTTAATTTTCTCGCGTAATTACCTTGAGTTTTGTGCTTATACACGTTTGCAACAAGAAACAAGTCATCGCTATGTTCAAACAGCTCATTGAAAAGTGCGGCGGTTTGATGATGAACAAGCTGAAAATACTCAAGATTCAAAGCACCGCTTTCATTAAATTGATACATATTGCCGCCGAGAGAAAAATGAATTCCCACATCCCATTGATGATAAATGCCGGGCACTAATTTTAAAGTCGGAAACCTTTCCTTCAGATAATCATTTATTTTCATACAAACATCTCACTTTCCGTTTCCCGCTCAAGAAGCAGAAGAAGCCGAAAACATTCCGCTTATTTCTTTTTCACCCTTGTAATATTATTCCGATTGGAATACAATGAAATGGAACACTGTGAACCCCATTGATCAGGGTGGATGCTGGTCACATTCATCCTGATCCTTTCTTTTACACAAGATAGCCCCAACTTTGAACCCCTCCGTTTCCAACCTTATTCATTGATGTTACATATATTTCAATGGTATTATTTTCTTACACATAAGCATCAAGAGGTGTCCGCTTTGAACAACATCAGAAGATTAAGAGAATATTTCCGGTCTCACCGTAAAATAAGTCTGGCTGCAGACTTGCTTACGGCTGTATTGCTTATCTCATTATCCATTCTTTTTAACGGACGCCGGCAGGGAGCTGTTAATGGTTTCTTTATGTATGTCTTAGTAAGTAATTTTATCGGCTCCAATGCCTCTTTTATCGACTTCAGCAAATCGAGGAAAAACAGACAAAAATAAAGGCTCCGCGTCAAAAAGAGGGTTATACCGCCCTCTTTTTATTCTTTCAGTCATACCAATGCGTTCTTTTCAGGTTGAATTTTTCTGAATAGGACTCATGATCGGTTTTCCATACTGCTTCAACAGTGATTTCATGACCGATCACTTCATTTTCCGGCATATATTCAAACGTCTGAATATGGTCTTCTCCCGTTCCGCCGCCTTCTAATTTCTCTCCGGTGTATTCTGAAAGATGATAGTCTTTATCTTCACCATATTTCCGGCCGTCAACAAATAATGTTAATCTCTTAATCACCGTGTTCTTTTCATTCACTTTATTACCTCTGTAATACAAATTCAAGAAATAGTTAGGGCCGATAGAGGTCTTGCCTGATTTTTCGATTGACGCTTCCCACGTCTTGCTTTGGCTATAGCCGATATATTTAACTTTTTCTCCTGAAATTAAAGAAAACAGTGCACATCCGGCTGCTATTATGAGAACAGTGATAATAACCAGCAATGTTTTAATGACTTTACGTTTTTTCATGACATCCCGCCTTTATCATTTAGAACGTATGAATATTAAAATTGTTACATTTAATTTGAAAGAATAATAAAAAGGGATTCTAATCCCAGGAATAAAAAAATACTAATAAAATCATATTCCCCTTAGCTTCACATCCCAGATTGCCATGCAATAATGATAAAAGTCGTCCAAAAAGTTGTGACTAAAATAAGCATAACGGTTACAATCATTAAAATGAGACAACTTATTGTTAGAATTGAATCTTTGTTTTTGTTAAGAATCAGAGTAACCACTGATCCTGCAGCAAATAGATACGACAAAACCGCACCGACCCAATACCACAACATAGAGTCATTGCTCCAGTAAGCCATTGACTGCATATAAATACTGAATATAAATCCTGACAATGCTAATAGAAACGAAACTAAATTTGATTTCAAGTTAGAGTTCCTTTCTTCATAAGTTTTATTTTTAGGAACGGTCATACATCTGATAACACCTTTTATGCGATATGCTTCGCCGCTTTGTCTGCATATTTTAATTCCTATTTCGTTTTTAAATATGTTTACTAAAGCAGAAATCATATAAAGTACACCTGAAACGCCGATTTAAAATTAAATAGATGTTTTATAAGCGTTAATTGCTTGATTTCTCAAAAGCATATTATCTTTCGTAACCATTCCAAGATTGTATGCTTGTTTGATGATATCCAGCACTTGATTATCGGTTTCAGTTACAGCTCGTCCACCAGTTATTCTGGATTTCCAGTAATCAAACTGGTGATTTCATTCTGAACTGCTTTTAAGGTTTTGATTATCAACCACTTTTCCATTCTCGAGCGCATCTTTCAATTCATCAAAACGAATTGAACATTGCTGATTCGAATGACTTCCTGCACCTTCTGTCGCTAAACTGCAAAACGCTAAAAATTTCGGATCTTTCGTGATATTATTCATCCTCTCTCTAATTTTACAACGTTCCTATAAATGATTTTCATTTTTTCCAAGCCCTTCAACTTGAATCTCATTTGAAGGAAGTTCGTTCATTGGAATTTCAATGTATTTGTCCCATCCTATCACTACCCTGTTTTGCCCAAGTATAACATCATATTTGTATATGTTTGCTTCACCTTTGTATAACAAATTCCTTCCGCCTTTGGCTTTAATGACGGTTGAATTTGAGCCCATAAAGGGGCCTTTAAGATGTAACGGAAGAATCTGAAGACTGAAGCTTCAGCAGCTTCTGTATCAAAGTGACAGCTAGTGCAAGTATTACACACCTAAGCACTTTTCAATTCTGTAACTACCTGGTATTATTTCTCACGTTATTTATCGGTAATTCTATTGATAAATTCAACTCAAATACAAAAAGAACCTGTCTCTAACAAGGTTCTTTTCGTTTTGGTAACTGTATATTGTTTTTAACGACATATAAATGGAACTAGTGTATAATGTTTTCTGAATATTAGGCGTTTACGCTCAAGGGAGTCTTGCTCATCCCCTATGGAAAGGGGGTGATGCTTATGTCAACATTTCAGGCATTAATGTGAATGCTTGATTCGGGTCGATTATAATCGCCCTGTTGACGTATATAAATAAAAAATAGACCTCCCTTGAGCCTGGAAACTTAAAGGGTTGGGCAACTTTTTGTACAGAACCGGGGTGCTGCCAACACCCTGGTCTTTTTATTATGCATTTCTTATTAAAGAAATACACTGTACCATGGAACCATTGAAATGATTTGCAATACTTTTGTTTATTGGATATCACCGTTATTTTATTTAGAGCCGAGAAGAAGCTTTAATGTATCAATGTGCTTCAACACTTTCCAAATACTTTTCATGTTGTCTTTCTAAAACATTAATATCCTTTTTAATGATCTCAACTTTATATTCTTCTTTAACTTCCTCAGATAAGTTATCGTTTAAATAGCGCCGTAATTCTTCTTCACTTTTTGTTTTATCCATACCAATTGATATGACTGGGTCTGTTTCTCCAATCCCAAAGCTAAATAAGCCAAATTCATCCCATGCGCTTTCTAATACTTCCTCAGTGGATTTTTGATGTTTAAAAGGATGTGTAACTGCGCCATACATGAACACAGAAAAACAAACAATGATCAAGACCCCAATTAATTTCTTTTTCATTGTCTCCTCCTTTCATTTCAAGAATACCACAAAATACAATACATGGAAAAAACAATTCCTCAACCAACAGTATCCTATTTCATTACGGGTTGGTTTTGAGAGAATAAATGCTAATCCGCATCTTAAATAACGATCCAATTAGATTAGTTTAAGTTACCGTCTATCACCGTTTGAGAAACTAACCTCCCACACATTCACCATAATTCTCAGGAATTTTATTATAATACTTTTAGGAGTTTTACATATTCACCATATTCATCTTCACCAAGAAATAATACGGTTGTAAAGCCCTTCTTTTCATATAGATGTCTTGCGTTTAAGTTATCTGTATCTACACCAAGTGTTATTTCCTCAAATCCAAGTTGTTTAGCATAATCAATCAAATAATCAACAATAATACCGCCTATCCCGCAATTTCGATATCCTTCTTTAACAATCATACGAGATAGATAAATGCGTTTATCCGGAATGGTATAATCTGGGTCATTGTTTTGAAAAACTAACGATCCTTCTCCTATAAACTCGTCATTCACTGAGTAAATAAAAGTAATTCTGTTTCCGCTTACTAATTCGTCATAAAACACCTTAGCCATTTTCTTTTTCTTTTCCATGTCCCAAATATTATTACACTTATGGTATTCTTCGGGTTTTAATTTCTTTATTTGGTACGAATCCATAACCTCTCTCCCTTTTTATAATTAGTTTCTATCGAAAATAAAAAAGCTCTTTTTCTGAGAGCTTAACTTTGCAATACTTTTCCTAAAAATAAAAGCTAATTGTCCTTACCAAAGAGCAATTTTCCAAAATCATTGTCTAAAATCTCAATTTCCACATCACTCCTATGTTCATTAGTTTCAATTGGTTCATCTACTAAACTTAGAATAAACTCTTCAAAAGAGTTGGCAATAAGGAAAAAGTCTTTATCGGGGTGACTTAATTCATGATCCCAAAACAATATCTTTTCATTATCGATATCCATGCATATTTCATTCCCACCTGCCGAGCTTGCGATAGGAATAATATTTCTAGGAAAGCGATCAGAATATGTATCGATTGCTTTCTGAAGACTGCTATGATCGTTCGCTAAACCATAAAAACCCTCTAACAATTGTGTATCATCTCCCTTACCCATCCAAGGATCTTTCTCTATAGGTTTGTAGCAAACGTCATACTCAATCTCATCTGTTGTTTTTTTACTTTCTAAATAACAGCCTCCATATCCCTTCAAAAAATCCTTATAGTCGGAAGGCAATTGATTACCTAAATTTCTTTCAATTTCTTTGAGCTGCTCGTTTGTATTAATGCTAGGATCTGTGCCAGCATTAATCGTAAACTCTTTCAACTTTTGTTTGATCTTAGTGAAGCTCATTTTAATACTCCTTCATATGCTATGGAAAAACAGATATAGACCTTCTTTTTAGTTTTAATCGTCCCAGTCCTCATCATCGATCCAGTCGTCTTTCGATTCTTCAAGCTCTTCTATTAAAAACTCTTGGAATGTCCTAGCAACTTGTTTACCATATCCCTCTTGGTTATCCCAAAGAATGACTGGGCATTCTCCATCTATCATCTTGTTAGTGTCAAGACAATAAGAAAATTCATCTACATATTCGATCACTACAAGACCATCGGAAAGGTTATAATATTTTTTATATTCATTGGTCTGCTCGACAACTTCAGCGCCGTGAGAGTCATATCCGAGAATCATTGTTCCGTATGCTCCCCCTGAACCATACTCAGTTAAAAACCATTTATAGCTGTCTGGAAGAGTTACATTGAGATCCTCTTCTATTTCTCTAATCTGATCTTCAGTGACTCCCCCCGTGAGAATTGAATTTTCTTTATTTTCATCAAAGAAAGTTTTTATTTTCGAATAATCCATTAAACTTTCACCTCTTATTCTTGATTCTCAAATTGCTGAGCTCTCCATCTCCAATACCTTCTTCTGAAACTTTTATATTGTTTATCAAGCACAGGAGCATTTCTAAAACTCTGTCCATTCCCTTTTAATCCATGCAAAACATCACTGTACTTATTATGCCAGCTTTCAGGTATCTCCAGCATAGTACCAGGCTCTTCTTGAATTAAGTGATGTAAATTTATTTGCGTGCCATCTTTAGCAAAAGGAGCATTACCATTTTTCATCAGTTGAAGATTCGTAAAGCCTTTACGATTTTTTTGATTAAGGTCAATATCTTTCATTGTGTATACTCTACGGTTTACATCTCTAGGCTCTCCTTTAACTTTTACCTTGCCGTCTATTTCATAGGCCTCATACTTCTCTTTATTTAACCAAGGGACATTTACTTTCTGACCAGTAAATGGCTTTCTGCTTTCATCCAATTTCTTCGCATTGGACAAAAGTCCATTTTTAAGGTTTTGGCTGTTAACCACATTGTATGGTACGTTATCAGCCAGAGCAAGATCATACTTAGAGTTATAAGGAAGCAAATCTGAAATCTTAATGTCCTTAATTTTCTGACCTGCCTGTCCTGCCTTGTTTATGACCTTCCCCGCCGCATCAGCTTTGTTAACGGCTCCTGCGCCTTTTGTTCCGACGACAGCCACAGCCACTGAACCGACCGCATATGTCACCCATCTTGATCTGGAATACGCATCTCCATTTACCATATCCTTTTGATATGATTCCTCAATAGCTGTTGAAATGGAATTATACGTGTTAATCGGATGAGCAACTGCCCCTATGATACCTTCAACAACTTCATCAGGCTTGCTGATCAGCTGCCATAAACCTGTTACCGTGTCTTTCCCGACATCATAAAGGCCGACACCGGCTCCTTTTAATATATCCCAAGTTACTTCTCCAGCTTCTTCCAGCTGTTTTGCTTGTTCAAGCTGAATGACATATTGCTGTTGGGAAGGTTCAAGGTTCTCGTACCCGATCTTCTTCGCAATCTCTAAGTATTCATCCGGATCAGTCACACCGTCAGCAAGCTTTTTCTTGAGACCCTTGATTTCCCGCTCTTTCGCCTCTTCCTTCTTAATTGTCAAATAAGCATCCGAATGTCTTGCAATCTCGCCTTTTTTCTTATGTATGTCACTTTCTCTGTACGCCTTAGCGTTGTAGTGAAGTGGTGTTGCATTTTTCCCCTTACCCGTGGCATTTTGGAGCTGCTGAAAGTCAGCCTGAATGAAATGCTCATTCGCTTTGGTTTCTGTGTAATCTTTCGTTAGATCGTGATCAAGCTTTCCGAGTTTATGTATAGCCTCATCCCGTTTTTTGTCTGCTGAATCCAGCTTTTGATCGACATCCTCTGTAGAGAAAACATCAAGATGAATGATATCGCTGATTTCATTTATGATGTCCTTGAGTTCATTGCGCTGCTCCTGCATGATGGCTTTTGACTTATTCTTCGCATGAATCAACTCATGTTCTAAAAATGACTCTTCCACAAACGAATCGGCTAATCCGGCATCAGCTACTTTTCCTGAAATACTGTTAAGAAAAGCAATCTTCATATCGATCAGATCAAGCCAGCTGTCTGTGACACCAGCGTGATCTTGGAAGAATGCTTTGATGTTATCAGCACCTTTACCTGAAAACTCACTGTCGTCTAAGTCAGCCATTCCCTGAAACGCTTTTCTGAGATTGATAAATTGTTCTCTAATCTGATCGTATTGTTTTGCCCGCTTTTCCGCTGCTGAAATGAACGAGGATGCTTCAAATACTTTCATTTACGTCTCCTTTCTGCTTCTTTCTGTCTAAATTTTACCATAGGATATAATGCCTGAAGAACTTCTTTTTTGTTGCGTTGAACTTTCTCCGTTCATAAAAATAACCATCAAACTGATGTTTTCTCCCGCAAGTCAAATCGCGGAAAATGCATCGGCTGATGGTTATAAAGAGTATGGATCCCAGTCTTAAATGCAGGGAAGTGAGATAACGAGTACACCTAGATGCCTTCATATGTGACAACCCAATATTATTTATGCCATAAACAGCTAACAGCGCAGTAAAGGTCATTACAGCATTCATTTCCCTCGAAGTTATTCTTAAGATAGTTTAAATTAAGCTATTGAGTATTTTTTCAAACTTATTCACGCTCATCATCTCATGAGTGAGAAATATCCCATTATAAAACACGCTGAAAGTCGTCCAAACTGCCGGGGATTTTTGCGCCATATCTTTTGACGTTATTCGCCGGGCCTGAAAATGTAGTCCTTTCTTTTCAGTCAGTTCCTTTACATCCTTTAACAATCCGACTGCAAATGGGCATTGAGCTGTATAAAATATTGTGATTCCCTCATCATTAACGGAATTACTTTTCACCTGTTTTATAAATACAGAAGGATGTGCATGTTTATTCCACGTCAGTGACATCAACTGAAAATAGGGTTCTGCTTCATCTTGCACAGCAAATCCCATATGTTCAAAGAAATGCTTATCACTTAAATAAGGGAGTTTTTTCTTCCCCACTATATGAACTATCCCATCCATACCGCGGGATTTTGCATCTGACACACATTTTTCTAACAAGTGTTTGGCATGTCCGTTATTCTTATATTCACCTGAGACCCACAGGCAATTAATAAACATAAAATTAGGTGCGCTTACCGGAATCCACGCTTCTTCTGCAGGTAAATATTCAATAAAAACTTTTGCCCGTTCGTTTAGGCGATAGAACACCAAGCCATCAATCATTCGATCTTTGAGCCAGCTCTTCTTTTCATTTACCGCATCCTCATATTGTTTCGTACCTAATGCACAGCAAATATGATTGTCATCAATATTGTCCCTAGTCAACTCAATGTATTCCATTTTTCCTCACCCGCTTTCTGGGTTCATCACATGAATTTCAATTTGAACAATGCAGACTGGGCATGGCGCTAGTCGGTCTTTTTTAGAACATCAGCTTTACTTCTGGGGAGTATTGTAATTTCTCAGAAATATAGAGTCCCAGAACCAATATATGAACGCAGCAACAATGCTCATTATGTAATAAATGAAAGTGCTGAAAACTGAGAAATCAATTGGCGGATTATCTATGTACCAGAACAAGAACACAGCTAAAAAAGCGACTGCTGTATAAATGAAAAGATGAACCACACTAAACTTTTTAGGCTTCTTTCTTAGCCATAGTTGCACAGGAACAGCAAACAAAAAGTAAGTAATAAATGCATAAAAAGCAATGATAACCACAGTAACCAATGCAAATGGCACAAAACCCGAGTATACAAACATATATAGTCCGAAGATCAAACCATACGACAAACTTGAAAAAGCCAATGTGTAGGTATAGCTTTGACTTTTGCTCCAAGACGCTGCTTCCATATAGTTCACCTGCTTTTTATAAAAATAAAGTATCCATTTTTTCCTATTGTTTAAAATCAGTATATATCCATCACTTTAAAAGATCTATGTTTTTTGGCAGATCATCAATTCACTATCTTAATATCCAGAAATTTTATTGCCATTAAAAAAGGTCAAGGAAATACCTTGACTGTGTATCGCTCACCAATCTGCATCCGGCTCATCGTGTTCGAATCCTTAAAAGCCTTTAATCCACACATCTCCGCAGCCGGCTCCTTTTGTGATCAATAAGTAATGATTTCTGTTTGCATCACCATTCACCTTATCAGCCGCGCTCAAGTTCAAATGATTACCCGTGAAATTCTTTTCACTAAGGGTAAAATCATCTCCTGCCAGTGTAATTCTCTGCAGTTTAAGCTCAAATATCGGCAGAAAGATTATGACCATAAATTCAAAGCAAGAAACGACAGCCCCCATGCAGATAGACCAAACATTACAAAGAACCTAAGCAAAGCTTCGAATTTTGTAAGTCTTCGCTCCCTTTTCGTTTTACCTAATTTCCAATAAACGGCGTAGCAGGAAAACACCAAAATGAGTTGTCCAAGTCGCGACACAGATTCTAAGAATTCTATACCATTCATTGATTTTCACCTCGTTTATTTAAACAGAGAGTCTTTCTTACAGCGTTTATCCAAAGCACTGTTTTCTTTGGTTATAAAAACTGCTTGAGGAATTGTTTGTAAAATGGTTTGCCTGCCGCTTGATAAAAACGGCCCATCCTTACTCCCCCATGTATCAATCAATATGATTTTTATTATCTCAGATGGAAAGACCATTTCCAACAGTTATGTAAAAATAAGTAACTGTAATATACTAATGTATAAGAAAAGTTGTCTTATCCGGCAGAACCATGAGTGCTGCATTTCTCCATTAAAGCGTTAAAGGTGAATTATAAAAGAGCCGCTTTTAAGCTCATTCACGAAGCTTTATCATTTTATTTTTATGCCTGTCAGTCCTATTGGGATAAATTTGCGGGAAGATCAGTTTTAAACCGCTGCCCTGCTCACCTTCAACCCTTCTTGCAGCTTCCCCACAAATAAATATCCAGATGAACAGCTTTCACCTCTTCCCTTTGTGAATCCCTGAGTGAAATCTGACTCTTCCCAAAACTTATCTGGCCTTGCATCGTGGAGCGCCAATTCTCATGCATGAATTTAATTAATCCAGGATATTCGTATTTTGCTTTTCGTTAGCTGAATAACGTTTATAAGAAGCGGGAAATTCTTGATTTACGCGCTGCACTTCCAATGTAAATTCACGTTCCTCTTCTGTCACTCGTCTGAGTCTGTCAGCTTTTTTTGTGTATCTATGTCGGCACCTGGAGGAACGAACCGATTCGGTGCAATTCGTACACCATTTGTGATAACAGCATTATTTTAGGGTATCTTTGAACCGGATTAAATGATGTAACAGGGTTAGGGCTGATAAAGGGCAAAAACTTAGTGAGCCGGTGATTGTCAAATTTATCTTCCGTCAGCTTTTTATCGCTCAAAAAAAGGCCTCCTTTGAAAACGTATCTATTCATGTATATATGTAAATTCTGTGCATTTGGAGATGACAAATCATCCATAGAATCCTCCCTGCATAGCTCCCTCAATTTTTGTAGAGACACTTGTCCGCAAAAAATGTAAGGGTTTTCAAAAGAAGAGCAGTGTGCTAAATTGTAAGATAAGTAAAAATTTTCTGCGAATATTTGAAAGGGGTGTATGATTTGAAAGCAGTAGTAGCAACAAAAGACAAAAGTATAGCGATCGTACAAAAAGAATTACGTCCTTTGCGACATGGTGAAGCCAAAGTTAAGATGGAATACTGCGGTGTATGTCATACTGACTTGCATGTTAAAAATGCTGATTTCGGGGATGTTACTGGCGTCACTTTAGGTCATGAGGGAATAGGCATTGTAACTGAGATCGGTGAAGGTGTAACAAGTCTGAAAAAGGGCGACCGCGTCTCTATTGCCTGGATGTTTGAAAGCTGCGGCTGCTGTGAATATTGCCTAACTGGCCGTGAAACCTTGTGCCGGGATGTAAAAAATGCCGGCTATACAGTTGACGGCGCAATGGCTGAAGAAGCAATCGTAGCGGTTGATTATGCAATAAAGGTGCCGGAAAATTTAGATCCTGCAGCAGCAAGCAGCATTACTTGTGCAGGTGTAACAACTTATAAAGCGGTTAAAGTCAGTGAAATTAAACCAGGTCAATGGATCGGTGTATTTGGAGTCGGCGGTTTAGGCAACTTGGCTGTTCAATATGCAAAAAACGTCTTTAACGCTAAAGTGATTGCTTTCGACATTAGCGATGAAAAATTGAATTTTGCTAAGAGCTTAGGCGCTGATGCGGTTGTAAACAGTTTAAACGAAGACCCCGTCGCTAAAGCAAAAGAAGTGACTAACGATTTAGGGCTTGATGCTGTGGTCATCACGGCTGTCTCTAAAACCCCTTTCAATCAAGCGATTGATGTTGTAAAAGCAGGAGCCCGTGTAGTCGCTGTCGGTTTACCGGTGGACAAAATGGATTTAGATATTCCCCGTCTCGTGTTAGATGGAATTCAGGTTGTAGGTTCATTAGTAGGTACCAGAGAAGACCTGAAGGAAGCTTTTCAATTTGCTGCAGACGGTAAAGTTGTACCTAAAGTGACAAAGCGCCCGATTGAAGATGTGAATGATATTTTTGAAGAAATGGAGCAAGGTAAAGTGACCGGCCGCATGGTTATCGATTTTACTTCCTAATCTTAAGGCTGCCGGGAATGATACGGCAGCCTTTGATCTCGATTCTTGCTCAGCGCCCCACCCAGACTGAATGAGACTTTGTCATTTAGTTCAGAAAAGAAATTTTACAGACCATTCGGCGGTTATTCATTTTGCAAGTATTCCCTGAACTAATCCTGATACCAATATAATACAAGGTCATTCATTGCCGAAGCGTAGCCCTGCTGTCTTAACATAGTTGTTATGCTGCCCCGATGATAAGTTCCGTGATTGGCAACATGGAATAAAATTTCTGAGTAAGCAGTTTCTCTGTAACCTAACCAAGGATTATTTAAGTTCTTTTTTTGTTCTAAATCTGTTTGGCTATTCATCCATTCTTCAAACTGTGAAGCCAGTTCTTCATAAGACGCCGCAAATTCATCTGCAGAATATAAATGAGCCTTTTCTGCATAAGCCATAGAACCTTCCAATGCTTCCTGCATGTCTATTCCTTTAAGTACTTGCAGCCACATAACATCCACCGCGCAGATGTGACTGAACGTTTGAGCAATTGTAGGATATGAACTGTGAACCTCTTCATAAAGGACATTACTTGGTAATTCCTTTATTCTTTCTAATAACGCTTTATTCGCCCAAACATGGTACTGATACATATTTTTCGCATGGTTCATTTAACATCTCTCCTTTAAAGTTGATACTTGTGATTATAAAAAAAGATATATGACAGCAGATTGTCATACATCTTTATAAATTTTCATTATTTTTTCAGCTTCATCCATTAAAATTGATTGAAGTTCCACCGGTTTTATAATTTTAGCGCCACTGCCAAAGCTTAAAAGAATTGATTTAAGCCATCCGGCATGCTGAGGCCGATACACAGAGATTGTAAACGTCATACTTCCATCTCTGTTCATGACTTTTGAAGCGTTCTGAAATTGATCTAATACTTTAGCTATGGAATTAGGATTAACCCAAATGACTACATCCGCAAACCCTCCCAGGTCGGATTCTGAATAAGATGGTTCATCTTTCACTTTGTGACTGCGCAAAAACTCTTCTTGAGCAAGCGTTATATTCATCATACGTGATACTCTAAATTCTCTATCATCTTGACGTTCTCTGCAGAAGCCATATACATACCAATTACGAAACTTATAATGAAGGTGGATAGGTTCTACTTCACGTGATGTAAATTCATTTTTATTACTGACATAATCAAAGCGTACTGCCTTTTTTTCCTGTATAGCTTTTCGCAGCCGGATTAATGAATTCGGTTCTGTTCTAAGGCTTTCCAAGTTAACATACAAAGTCCTGCTGCTTTCGCTTGTATCCAGAGATTTTAATCTATCTATCGTGTGTTCAACTTCCTTATCTTCAAAAACACTCGACAAACTGCTTAATACTGTAATTAAATTCAATACATCATGAGAACCGATTAAACTTTTATCAAATTTGTATCCTCTCATTATCCCAAAACCGCCGTTAGCCCCTTGGTATGAAACGACTGGTATTCCAGCTGCACAAATCGCTTCGATGTCTCTATAAATTGTCCGCGTTGATACTTGAAATTCATCAGCTAAACTGGAAGCAGATAAAATTTCATTATGTAAGAGCTTGAATATGATTGATAACAAACGTTCTAATTTCAATTCTCAATTCCTTTCCTTATTAGAATTGGAAGTGCTCTTTTTGCTCTGACACATTTATGCCGCTCACCTCCTGTCACTTCAAGATACCACGCAGAAAGCTTAATTTTTTCACCTAACCGCATAATACGCGAATTACCATATGCTTTATACTTTGCGACACCGATAAACCCTTCTATTGCTTCATCTGATATTCAATAAAACGCCTGTTGAACCTTTGCTTATGTATACAGCTTCATCTTCACTGAGTAATTTGACGCCCAATTTAATCTACATAATAGTTCACTGAATCTCTCAACAATTTTAGATAAACATCTTCTTTTTATAGAGATGTTCGGTCAATCGACATCCTTGTGTTATATATGGTAAAATTTATAAAAACAAAGGAGCGTTGTTACATATGAGTCTTATCATTTTAGCATCCATGCTTTTATGGGGTGCAGTGATCCACGAGCTAAACAAACCTTCAAAAAAGCAAAGTAAACGAAAAATGATCCCTTTGGTATCCCTCAGTTCTTTATCTACTTTAATCATCACAATTTCGCTTTTTTCTAATTTTAATTGGTTGATATTTGTTATGAGGAAACCCGCCAGAGGTTCCTCATAACACTAAAAACCTACTCACTGCACTTTTTACAGCAGACCTTATCAGAGTGTTTGCTTAACACTTTGTCCATTCTCCCCACAGGCATCTTCTTCTCACTCGGAAGTGTAAGATAAGCTGTTATCTCATCCCCAGATTTTAATGTTTTTCCGCAGATAGAGCATTTTAACTCAGTATTAAAGAAATTTTTTAATCCCATCCAGAAGCCTCCTTACTTACCTTTATAAAGTAATACGTTAATGCTTTATAAAAGTTTCAGGTTAAAGAAATACTCCTTGCCTGGGAATATACTTCATTTCAGTTGATCCGCAGCCGCCCCGGTCATCGTTGCCTATAACTTTATCTACACCACAAACCCGCAAGCAGCCTCCTTGTATCGTACCTTCAGTCCCTTTGTGATTTGTTTTGATTTGTCGTATACTGCGCTTGCCCGGGAAATGATGAATATTTTCGTTAACTATAATTTCCCTGTACCTCTTCGTATGTGGCTCTGCATGATGAAGTAACTTCATGGCTCACCACTTTCATACACAGTTTTATTGCATGTTTAGCCATATCCCTCCTCTTTAAACAGCAAACCGTCCCATCCATTTCTCTCTTTCAGTTAACTTCCCATTATTTCATATTCTTAGAAGCTCTTCATTTTAGACATAACATCCATTTTTTCTTATTTAGACTTAAATCTATGTCGAAATTTATCGTCCGGCATATTATGTACTATCCTAACAACAGGAGGTGGCAATAATATGGGGAACTACGGTGGAAATTACGGTGGAAGCTCTTTCGTATTGATCGTTGTGCTGTTCATTTTGTTAATCATTGTAGGTGCTGCATTCCTTTTCTAGCACATTGACGATTTATATTCGTCTCCCAAACATTGCATCCCTTAGTTCGGACAGACGCCATAAGAAGTTTTATGGCGTTTTTACTTTTGAAAAACAAATCCATTTAAATAAACATTTTATTTTTACTCTGAAGTTTTTTCATAAGCAGGAGAGTTTCTTCCCCTGCCTACGGCTGCTAATCCTTTTCAGATCTTTTATGAAATACTCGGACTAATATTGCCGCTATGAAGATTAAGGCGAACAATCCAAAAGCCATTGATCCATTCTTTAAAATGATCCCAAAGATCAACAATGCGCAACCAGACAAAATAAATAGTATCTTACTTAAAATATTAATCATTTACATTTCTCCCAATCAAAGCTTGCATTCACACCAATAATACCTGCAGTATTTATACAAGCATAGCAAGCAGTTCCACATAAAATAGTTAAACCAGTGATTGCCCATTGGCTAATATTCTTATCGCATAAACAATCTGATACACATCCAGTCCAACCCTTAGCACTCATCATGTTTGATGATGAGCCCGTTTTATCTTCTGCAGACTTTTCTGTCTCAAAGACACCAGACTTGTCTTCATCTTTAACACAAGACTTGTTCATGAAAATAACCCCTTTGTAAAAAAATAATTGTCATCCGTCACCAATACTACATATCAAACAGACCATCTCATAAATCACCTTCTCTCTTTAATAAAACGCTACCATTCATATAAATAATTGTTAAGCAAAATGGCTTTCACATAAAAAAAGCCGGATTCCTCCTTTAAGAGGTTCCGGCTTTTCTTATTGTTCGATCTTTGTTAGTTCAATGGGAACTTTTTATCATTGGTACAAATGCGGGAAATATCTGGTGACGTGCTGCACACCCCCGCTATTATAATATTTCAATAGAGCCTTCTGTTCCATGAACGCGGATTCGCTGCCCATCTTTTATCAATTGGGTTGCATTTTCAACTCCAACAACTGCAGGTAAGCCGTATTCACGCGCGATAACCGCTCCATGGGTCATCAGTCCGCCAACTTCAGTGACCAGGCCTTTTATGGATACAAACAATGGCGTCCAGCTGGGATCAGTATAGGAGGTAACTAATATATCCCCATCTTCCAAATCGGCATCTTCCATGTTTAAAATAACCCGTGCCCGCCCCTCTATGACTCCCGAGGAAACGGGCAGCCCTGCAATCGCTCCGGCCGGGAGGTTTTCTCGTTTGTACTCGCCTGTAATGATTTCACCGTCAGACGTGATAACACGCGGCGGAGCTAGTTTTTCATATACTTTATACTCGCCTTTTCGTGTGCTGATGATTTGGTAATCCAATTTATTTGTGCGTACGACTTCCTGAAGTTCTTCAAAAGTGAGATAGTATATGTCTTCTTTTTCATGAATAACGCCCGCTTCTGCGAGTTGTTCGGCTTCTTTCAGTAAAGCCTGCTTATAAACGAAGTAGCGGCTGATCATGCCGTATTTTGGATATTCTCTGAACCCGCTGAAGTTCCGGATGATGCGGATCATTCGTTTGGTTTCTTTGGCTTTTTGTTCACCATCCGGTAATTGCTTCAATCGGTCTAATAACTCTTGTTCTTTCTTCAACGCCTCCTGCCGCCCTTGCTCAAATTTCCGCTGGCTGGCATTTGGCTCAAAGTTTTTGAGATTATTAAGAATCATAGGGACAAGTGCAGTTGGTTTTTCGCTCCATCGAGTTCTTGTCATATCAATTTCTCCGGCACATCGCATTCCGTACTTGCTGAGATAAGCATAGATAGCGTCACGGGTTTCCCGCCCGCCTTCAAACGTCACCAGCCCATCCAAAAAGTGATCATCTTTTACATTCTCTAAATAGGCAATTACTTCTGGATAAGGGCGGATCACATCGGCGACGTCCAATAGCGCAAGCCCCATTTCTGAGGTAATATTATGGGGTACAGATTGAGAAAGCGTATCTGCTGCGTTTTTTTCACCTAACCACTCGTTCATTTTTTCGTTAATCCATGATGAAGCATCCATTGCAGTTCGAATCAACACCGAACTTTTCGGGTTAAATAGAATCTTCTTTAATTCCTGGATATCTTCCAAAATAAAACGAAATAAATCAGATCCTGATTTCGTCTGGATGTTTTGTTTTAACTCTTCTATCGATGCCTGACTGCTCTTAATCAAATCAGAAACAATTGCCGGATCGTTTTCAGCTTGTTCCGGCATATCTGCATTGCCTTTGCCGGGAATCGGTGCCGTTTTATCAGGTATCGGCTTAATGAAATCATCTCGCTCTATTATGGTCATAAGTGCGTCTTTTAAGAGCGGATCGTGCTGCCCCATGCCTTTTAAGAAAACTTCTCTGACATTAGGAGATGCCAGTTGATGTGTGACATCAACGAATAGCCTTCCGCCGGCTTTACGCATAGGTGCAGCAGTCGTCAACAGAAAAAAAGACAATCCAAGGGGTTTTATGGGATCCGTCATCATTTGCTGATGACCAACAGAGATATAGACGTGATTTTCTTGATCGTTCGCTTCAGGAACGGGGTATAACGTTGTGATCGGACGACTTTGAACAATATAAAAAGTATCGCGGTCCAAACACCATTCGATATCTTGCGGCTGGCCGAAATGAGCTTCGATCTGTCTCCCGATACGTGCCAGCTGTAAAATTTGTTCATCAGTCAGTGTTTGAATCTTTTGCTGATCAAGAGCGATCTCCTGTGTTTCTGTTCCGCCTTCTTTTCGTCCATAGATAGCCAATTTTTTAGTTTCTATTCTCTTATCGACGATTTGCCCGTCCTGTACTTTATAACAATCGGCAGAGACTAAGCCGGAGACAAGTGCTTCACCAAGTCCAAAACCGGCATCGATGGATAGCAGCTTTCGGTTTCCGGTTATCGGATCAGCGGTAAATAAAATTCCCGAAGCCTGAGGGAACACCATCCTTTGGATGATAACGGATAAATAAACTTGGCTGTGATCAAATCCATTTTGCATACGGTAAATGACCGCGCGATCCGTAAATAGGGACGCCCAACATTTACTGATATGCTGCAAGATCGCATCGACGCCGGTAATATTTAAATAGGTGTCTTGTTGACCGGCAAAAGAGGCATGCGGTAAATCCTCAGCTGTCGCACTGGAACGTACGGCATAGGCATGTTCTTCGCCGAACCGGGAGAGATGGCAAGCAACTGCTTTGACTACATCTGAAGGAATTTCTGTTTCCATAATGGTTTGCCGGATTTTTTTGCTGACTTCACCAATTTGATCCCGATTCTCCACTTTCAGCATGGTCAGTTGATCCAACAGCGCTTGTAATGTTTCATTTTGTTCAATGGCTTTTTGATATCCTGCGGTTGTGACACAAAATCCTTCCGGTACTTGTATTCCTTGAATTTTTGATAATTCCCCTAAATGTAACCCTTTTCCTCCAACGAGCAAAGGCTGTGTTTTTTCAATTTCGTGAATGCCGAGAACCAAAGAACTCATTCTATATCTCCCCTTCAAAAAAATTTGACAAGAGCTTTTCAGCATGATATAATCATAATATAAGATGGATAACTATGACTTTTCACACAAAAAGCACGCGTGTTCTGATTATATCACCGTGTCTGTTTTTGTGCAATATAAAAAGAACCTGGCCAATTTGGCGAGGTTCTTTCTTCATTTTTGTCTAAAGCTCTTTAAAGCTGTATTGAGATCTTTTGTGTGAACGTAAATGTTCTTATACAACTCGAATAGTGTTTTATATTTTTGAACATTTTGTTCTTTTGGATAAAATGCAGCTGCTTCATGAATGAACTGCTCTGCACATTCTTCAAGAGAGTCAAACCACCCGCTTCCGAAGGCAGCTAACATCGCAGCCCCCATGGCGGGACCTTGTTCATTTTCTAACTTAACCACCCTCGTATTGAAAATATCAGCTTGCATTTGAAGCCACGTTTCATTTTTAGCTCCCCCGCCAATAGAGACAACCGTATCAACTGATTTTCCCGCTTCGCGGAATAGCTCAATTGATTCATATAAAGAGAATGTGATGCCTTCCATTATCGCCCTCAAAAAGTGCTCTCTTTTATGGGCTCCGTCCATTCCGATCAAGCTTCCCCGAATAGATGAATCAGCATGCGGCGTTCTTTCACCGACTAAGTAAGGAGTGTACAGCAGTCCATTTGCTCCTATCGGAACAGATTCCACCCCCCGCAATAATTGTTCAAACGATTCGTTTGGCGCAAACGTTCTTTTAAACCAGTCCAAGCTGTACCCTGCAGCGAGCGTGACCCCCATCGTATAAAAAGAATCCTTTTTTCCATGATTAAAAAAGTGCACTTTCCCTTTAAAATCTCTTTCTTTGTCTTCTTCACAGGAAAGTATGACTCCTGACGTCCCAATGCTGCATAACGTTTTTCCGGAAGAAAGAATACCGGCTCCGACAGCACCACAAGCATTATCTGCTCCCCCAGCGTACACTTTTGTTTTTTCCAACAGCCCTGTCTTCGCCGCAACGCTCGGAAGCAGCGATCCTACACAGTCATGGGATTCAACAAGCGGAGGACAAATTTCCGCTGAAATACCAAATTGATTGCAAATCTCATCGCTCCACTCTTTGCGGGTCATATGTAAAAGTAACGTTCCCGCCGCATCGGAGTATTCGGTGTGAATGGCGCCAGTCATGCGGAATCTCACATAGTCTTTCGGAAGCAAAAAAACAGCGGTTTTGTTAAAAAGTTCAGGCTCATGTTCCTTCACCCATAACATTTTAGGTAATGTAAACCCTTCAAGAACACGGTTTTTTGTGATATCAAGCAGATGATCGCCAAATGTCTCGGTTATCCTGCTACATTGAGGCGTCGTTCTGGTATCATTCCAAAGAATCGCATGACGCAGCACCCGCCGATCTTGGTCAAGCAGTACTAACCCATGCATTTGTCCTGAATAGCTAATCCCGTCAATATCCCCGGCTTGAACGTTGGATATCGAAATCAATTCAGCCAATGCTTCAATTGTATGCTGCACCCAGTCTTCAGGATTTTGCTCACTATATCCCGCCTTCTCTTGGATGAGCGGGTAACTTTTGGACGTTTCTGCACAAACCTTGCCGTTTTGATTGACTAAAATGGTTTTAACGGCACTCGTTCCAAGATCTATTCCAATGACATACTTCATTTTTTCACTCCTTCCTCTCTAAATAGATCCCCATTGAAATGACCCGCCATAACAGTAACTTCATGACGGGCAATTCCGGGAACTTGGCTGCCTGCATCTTTTTACAGCGGGATCTGGAGCTTCTTTTTTCATTATTCCTGTAAAATGTATTGGTTTAATATCGCTTTTAACCGCTCCTGTCTCCCTGATTCGTTTTTAATTGGCTGATTGTTCAGCGCATATTGCTCAAGTGTCTTAAAATCAGCTCTTCCTTCTGCAATTTCAAGACCAATCCCTTCAGTAAAGCTGCGGTAACGGTGTTGAATCACATCTTCAAACACACGATCTTTGATTAATTTGTGGGCGGCTTTCAACCCTCTTGCAAATGTATCCATCCCTGCAACATGGGCATATAGTAAATCATCAGGCTCAAAAGAAGATCTCCTGACCTTTGCGTCAAAGTTTAATCCGCCGCTTCCAAGACCGCCATTTTGCAGGATTTCGTACATTGCTAATGTCGCAGAATATAAATCTGTCGGAAATTCATCTGTATCCCAGCCTAAAAGCGGATCACCCTGATTCGCGTCAACAGAGCCAAGCAGGCCATGCACTCTCGCCATGCGTAATTCATGTTCGAATGTATGCCCGGCTAATGTGGCATGATTGGCTTCGAGATTTAATTTAAAATGATTGTCTAAGCCATATTGCTTTAAAAAGGCAATGGTTGTTGCTGCGTCCGTATCATATTGATGGGTGGTCGGCTCTTTTGGTTTTGGTTCAATCAAAAACTGCCCTGTATACCCGATTTCCTTCGCATAATCCACTGCCATATGCATAAATCTGGCCATATTATCAAGCTCAAATTTTAAATCGGTATTTAACAAAGTTTCGTACCCTTCACGTCCGCCCCAAAATACATAGTTCTCCGCGCCAAGCTCTTTAGCTGTTTCTAATCCTTTTTTTACTTGGGCTGCGGCATACGCAAATACATCTGCATTACAAGAAGTCGCCGCACCATGGACGAAACGGGGATTCGTAAACATGTTTGCAGTATTCCATAATAACTTAACGCCGCTGGTTCTCATGTAGTCTTTTATCATGTCCACGATTATATCCAGATTTTGATTTGTCTCTTTTAACGTACTTCCTTCCGGTGCGATATCCCGGTCATGAAAAGCAAAAAATGGCGCATCCAGTTTTTCAAACAGCTCAAACGCTGCATCTACCCTCGCTCTCGCCAGATCCATGCCTTTATAGTGATCCCACGGTCTCTGCATCGTAGCTGCGCCAAAAATGTCTGTTCCGTCAGCGGTAAATGTATGCCAATAGGCAATAGAAAATCGCAAATGCTCCTTCATCGTTTTTCCGCCAATTACTTCTTGAGAATTATAGTATTTAAATGCTAAAGGATTCGTGGATTCTTTCCCTTCGTAAATCACTTTGTTTGCGCTTTCAAAATAGTTGACTGAACCGGAATGAGAGTGAGCCATGTGTGATTTCCCCCTTAAAAATAAATTCTAAACATGATCATTCAAATACAAATGCTTTTATGTCATGTTGCACATTAGTTTGTTGCCCAAACAAACTAACTTATTTTCATCTTATATAACCTCATCAGTATTTTCAATATTTTTTTTAGTTTTTTACGAACACATTAGATATAATAAAGGTTGGATTCGCTATGTACTGCGTTTCGCACGATAACACAGAACGTTCAACTTAATTTAAAGATTATACAAATGGAGTGGATGAAGTGGATATCGCTGATCAAGCCTTTGTCAAAAAAGTTAACCAAAAGTTATTACTAAACGAAATACTTAAGAATTCTCCTATTTCAAGAGCAAAATTATCTGAAATGACCGGATTAAATAAATCAACTGTTTCGTCACAGGTAAACACTTTAATGAAAGAAAACCTCCTATTTGAAATAGGTCAGGGACAATCCAGCGGCGGCAGAAGACCTGTCATGCTTGTTTTTAATAAAAAAGCAGGATACTCCGTAGGAATAGATGTTGGCGTGGATTATGTTAATGGCATTTTAACAGATCTTGAAGGGACGATCGTCCTTGATCAACACCATCATTTGGAATGCAATTCTCCAGAAATCACTAAAGATATTTTAATTGAGATGATTCATCACTTTATTACGCATATGCCCCAATCTCCGTACGGGCTTATTGGTATAGGTATTTGCGTGCCCGGGCTGATTGACAAAAATCAAAAAATTGTTTTCACTCCGAACTCCAACTGGAGAGATATTGACTTAAAATCTTCTATACAAGAGAAGTTCAATGTGCCCGTTTTTATTGAAAATGAGGCAAATGCCGGCGCATATGGAGAGAAAGTATTTGGAGCTGCAAAAAATCGCGATAACATTATTTACGTAAGTATCGGTACAGGGATAGGGATCGGCGTTATAATCAACAATCATTTATATAGAGGGGTTGGCGGATTCTCTGGAGAAATGGGACATATGACAATAGACTTTAATGGCCCTAAATGCAGCTGCGGAAACCGAGGCTGCTGGGAATTGTATGCTTCAGAGAAGGCTTTATTAACATCTCTTCAGACGAAAGAGAAAAAAGTGTCCAGCCAAGATATCATAGACCTCGCCCATCTGAATGATGTTGGAACTTTACAGGCATTACAGAATTTTGGTTTCTATTTAGGAATAGGCCTGACCAATATTCTAAATACATTTAATCCGCAAGCCATCATTTTAAGAAACAGCATCATTGAATCGCATCCTATGGTTTTACATTCAATTAAAAGTGAAGTGTCATCCAGGGTTTATTCCCAACTAGACAATAGCTATGAATTATTACCATCTATCTTAGGAAAAAATGCACCCGCTTTAGGAATGTCCTCTATTGTGATTGATCATTTTCTCGACATGGTTCATAACTGAAATGTACATACTTCTATGTTTACGCTCATCTTTAAAGATGGGTTTTTTTATTCTATGAGTATTTCTGAATCAATACTGACATAGGCACCTTCTAATATGAAAAAGGAGTTCTAAAATAGAAATCTCCTTTTTCATTTGCTAATTATTTTTCTTTATAACGGAAATATCTGAAGTCGGCCGGAATATGATTACCGCTCGTATCTTGGCATTGCATCCCTACAAAAGCTCCTGTAAAGAATCCCCCGCCGCGGATGTAATCATCTGATAATTTTTTCGATTCCAATGCAATGTCAATTTTGTGCCAATCTTCGTTGTTAAATGAATAGAAATAATAATATTTTTCGTTTTCAATATTCACTTTTAAATAGACATACTTGACTTCACGAGGAATCACAATTTTATTTTTTAACGGTTGTGAAAAAGAGAAGTTATCACATATCGTTAATTCAAGAATACGGCCAAGTTCTTCATCATACGTGACTTGAAGAGCCGTCCAGTTCTCTGTATTGTAATAGTTCACCAATCCAGCGGCTTGTTGAAAATTTTCCGGATAGAACGCAACAGCAGTTTCGGCTTCAAAATGGAGACTTTGCCAGCGTCTGGCTACAAATGCCTGAGTAAATGTCGAAGTTAAGGATTCATGGCCGTATAATCGTAAATGATTTGGCACTTGAGTTAATGATCCTAATTTCTCCGTAAACGGAATTCTTAACGTTTGAAAATTAATATTTAATGTTGCATCCTCAAATTCATCAACTTCCGGATACGTGTCTTCAAACATTGTTTCAGGTATAGAAGGCGCATCCACCTCCAAGCTCCCTTCTTTTCCGCCTTTTACATAAGGCCAGCCATCTTTCCAATAGAGCTTTTGAATAGCAGTTTCTCTGCCCAAAGGACAATATCCCCTCTGCTGAAAAATTGAATCATCGTCCGGATGAATGGGACGTCCCGTTAAATGAGCTAAATACCACTCACCTGTATGTGTTTGTACAATGGATGCATGTCCGCATTTTTGCAGCGGATTTTCCGGCGCATGCCATGACGTTAAGATTGGATTATCAGGATGAACTTCATATGGACCCTCAATATTTGCAGAACGGGCAATTGTAGCAGCATGTTCGAACCGCGTTCCTCCTTCTGCGGTTAATAAATAATAATAGTTCCCGATACGGTAAAGGTGCGGCGCTTCTGTCAGCTTTCTTTCGGTTCCTTTAAATATCACTTTCGGTTTACCGATTAGTTTTTGCTCCTTATCAGAATATTCCTGCATGACAATGCCTCCAAAGGAGTGCCGATCAATACGCTGATCCCATAACATATTTAATAAATATTTTTTTCCATCCGTATCATGGAACAAAGAAGCATCAAAACCCGAGCTGTTTAATGTGATCGGCTCCCCCCAATCACCATTAATCGTGTCACAAGTCACTAAATAATTGTGACAATCTTTCCAGGCGCCATCTACGACCTTAACATCCGTATAGATCAGCCAAAACTTTCCGTCACTGTAACTTAAACATGGCGCCCAGACCCCGCCTGAATTAGGATTTCCTTTCATGTCTAATTGCGATACTCTCTGTAATGGATGTGCAACTAAGTGCCAATTGACTAAATCTTTTGAGTGGTGTATCTGGACTCCCGGAAACCACTCAAATGTAGATACAGCGATATAATAATCCTCTCCAACCCTGCAAATACTCGGATCGGGGTTGAATCCTTTAAGTACTGGATTGATAATCTTCATTTTGAACTCCTCCTCAGCTATTTTCTGTTGACTCATCATGTTTTTTAAGCTTTGAAATCGTCAATATGATCCAAATAAACTTTATCTCTATTCTCTAATTCTCGAACCATACTTTTATATTTTTTCTCATCTAAGTTATAGAAATTAATATCAATCATGGCCAGAACCAGTAAGAACACGGGAATAATGGTTGTTGTAATTAAAATTCCCGTCAATGCCTCCGGCGTTTGCACCTGATTTGCCACATATCCAAACTGATCTAGAACCAAACCCGGTACAACCCCTCCCAAGGCCATGCCGAATTTAAAGAAAAATCCGATAATAGCGTATATGAGACCGCCCATTCTTTTCCCGGTCTTATACTCTCCATATTCTATTGTTTCAGGAATAAGCGCCCACATATATCCCCCGGCAGTGAGACTTCCGGCAGCGGCCAGTAATCGAAAGGAAAGTATGAGGAATACATTACTTGACGGAACGAAAAGTAAAGCTAAGAGGCCGATCATATTCAGTAATAATGCATAGTTTAGTAATTTCTTCTTCCCTAATAATTGATGAAGCTTTGGAATAAACGGTAAAATGACCAAAGCAGGCAAACTTCCCAACAAACCGTACCACTTCACCAAATCCGCTCTTTCTAAATTATACGTTACGTAATAGATGCCAACCGAATTACTGATTGAATTCACTCCAAAAATAATAATAAAGAAAATACTTAATACAACTAGAGGACGATTCACACGAAATTGCTCAAATATATCCGAAAATTTAATTTTTTCTTCGGATTTTTGAAGCGTGACACGCTCTTTTGTGCTTTTAAAACAAAAGATTAAAAGGCACCCGCCTATAACTCCCATAATACCCATGGTTAGCTGCCAGCCAAGAGATTCGCTGCCGGAAGTATCGCTTAAATAAGCAGCCAGTAAGGGAACAAAAAATGCAACGACAAGTCCCCCAAGATTCGCAAATAACATACGGACAGACGTTATACTAACAACTTCTTGATTATTTCTGGTCATTGCAGATGTTAACGCGCCATATGGCACGTTTATCATGGTGTATGTAAGCGATAAGCCGACATAGGTGATATAAGCATATATTAATTTCCCCATATCCGAAAAATCCGGGGTTGTAAAACAGAGTATTGCCAATATGACAAAGGGAAAAGCTCCGAATAAAAGATACGGTCTAAAGCGGCCAAACCTGCTGTTTGTTCTGTCAACTATTGTTCCGATAAAAGGATCAGCGAGAGCGTCAATGATTCTAACCACTAAAAACATCGTACCGGCTGCTGCTGCCGATAAACCAAAAACATCTGTATAGAAGAACAAAAGATACGTAGACACTGTTGCATAAATTAAATTACAAGCAAAATCTCCAGACGCATATCCAACTTTTTCAACCATGCTGATCTTCTTTACATTTTCACTGAGCATGATTTCCTCCCCTTTTCGATCCTTTACATAAGGAACATGATGAAATGGTATAACATTTCTTCAATTTTATCGGCCAGTGAGCGGCATATAAAAGCGCTTTCAAAAAATAACAGCGGTTTACTTTCACAGAGCATTTTCAACATCCAAATGGTGATCAGATCGCAGTGTACAGGATAAAAACTTGGCTTTCGCTTTCTACACCTCCAATTAAATCGAGCCTCTTATCCCCTCCCATTTAAGACCTTTACATGATGGATAATTAAAGCGGGTTTCATTAGTTTGTTGACCGAACAAACTAACTTGATTTCATATTATAAAATCTTTTCTGCTTTTTCAACTCTTTTTTCAGAGAATTTGAAACCGACCAAAGGACATACCATGTTGTAATTGCCGACTGCTTCGACAGACTTAAGTAAAAACCCCCTGTGTCACCTGACTGACTTATTAAATGATAAGCACTTCCATCATCTTGTGGGTGTTTTGTGGGTGATACTTGATTTATATTAAGATATTAAACTTGTTAAGAAACCAAAAAATCCCCTGACACCAATAGTGCCAAGGGATTGAGAGATTAATACTGAGACATATACTGTTCGCGCTCCCACGGATGAACCTGTGTGCGGAACATATCCCATTCGATTTCTTTTGCTTCGATGAAGTGTTCGAACAGGTGCTCGCCGAGCGCTGCAACCATGACTTCGTTTGATTTGAATTCGTCGAGAGCTTCCGCCAGTGTCGCCGGAAGATCTACGATGCCGTTTTCCATGCGCTCTTCTTTGCTCATGACGTAGATGTTGCGGTCAATCGGAGCCGGTGCTTCAAGTTTGTTTTTGATTCCGTCAAGGCCTGCTGCAAGCAATACGCTTAACGCCAGGTACGGGTTTGCCGCCGGGTCTACGCTGCGGACTTCAACACGCGTGCTGATGCCGCGGGAAGCCGGGATACGGATCAGCGGGCTTCTGTTTTGCGCGCTCCAAGCCACGTAGCAAGGTGCTTCATAGCCCGGAACAAGGCGTTTGTAAGAGTTCACTGTCGGGTTTGTGACAGCCGTAAAGCTTGTCGCGTGTTTTACGATACCGGCAATGAAATGTTTTGCTGTTTCACTCAGCTGAAGATCAGCGTCTTTATCAAAGAATGCGTTAACGCTATCTTTAAAGAGTGATAGGTTACAGTGCATACCGGAACCGTTTACGCCGAACAGCGGTTTTGGCATGAATGTCGCATGCAGACCGTGTTTGCGGGCGATCGTTTTGACAACCAGTTTGAAAGTTTGGATGTCGTCACAAGAACGGATGGCACCGGCATATTTAAAATCGATTTCGTGCTGACCCGGAGCAACTTCATGGTGAGATGCTTCGATTTCAAAGCCCATTTCTTCAAGCTCAAGCACGATATCGCGGCGGCAGTTTTCTCCCAAGTCAGTCGGAGCCAGGTCGAAGTATCCGCCTTTATCGTTCAATTCAAGCGTCGGTTCGCCTTTTTCATCTAATTTAAACAGGAAGAATTCAGGCTCAGGTCCAAGATTGAAATCGCTGAAACCGAGTTCTTTCATTTCTTTCAGAATCCGTTTGAGGTTGTTACGCGGGTCACCTTCGAACGGCGTGCCGTCCGGATTGTAAATGTCACAGATGAAGCGTGCTACTTTACCTTTTTCAGCAGTCCATGGGAAGATTACAAATGTGTTCAGATCAGGATATAAGTACATATCAGACTCTTCGATACGGACGAAACCTTCGATGGAAGAACCGTCGAACATGCATTTATTATCAAGTGCTTTTTCAAGCTGGCTCACAGGAATTTCCACGTTTTTAATCGTTCCGAGAATGTCTGTGAACTGAAGGCGGATATACTTTACGTTTTCCTCATTTACTAATTTTACGATGTCTTCTCTTGTGTACTTTGCCATTTCGTAAAACTCCTCCTCTAAAAGGTAAATGTATATAGCAAAACAGTTGCTAACGGATTAATGAAAGAATCGGGACATGTCACCTTGGCGGAAAGTATTTCCCCGCTGGAAACGGCCTGCCTGCATCAGTTCGTTTTTCAGAAGCTTTCTGAGTTCGTCATCAGACAGATCGTGCTTCATCGGTTTGGCGGTTTTTTCGGATTTTTCTTCCGGTTCGGCAGATGCCTTATCCAGAATTTGTTTGATCCCCGCCATATTGACGCCTTGTTCAATCAGATTTTTGATTTCTAACAGTTTATCTACATCATGGAATGAAAATAATCGTCTATTTCCTTCGCTTCTCGCTGGAAATATCAATCCATTTTCCTCATAATATCGAATTTGCCGGGCAGAAAGTTCTGTTAACTGCATGACAATCCCAATTGGAAATAAAGGCATTGAGCGGCGAATGTTATCACTCATCTCAATTTCCTCCTTTTCTTATCTTAGTCTCATTATAGGTGATGTTATATTTTGTGTCAACACAATGTAAGGAATCTTAACATCAAATTCTTTGAAAATTGCAAACGGCCTAGATCAGCTCTTTTTCCATTAAAGCATTTACGGCGCTGCAAATCGCATTTTTCACGTGCGCGTAGGTTAATCCTCCTTGGACATACGCAACATAAGGCGGTCTGATAGGTCCATCTGCTGATAATTCAATGCTTGCTCCCTGTACGAAAGTGCCCGCTGCCATAATGACATCGTCTTCATATCCCGGCATATAGCTCGGATAAGGCGTCACATGCGCATTAATCGGTGAAGCATATTGTATCGCCTGGCAAAAAGCGATCATCTTTTCAGGGTCCTGAAACTCAACTGATTGAATCAGATCCGTTCTCGGCGCATTCCATGCAGGGTTTGACCTAAAGCCGAGCTTTTCAAGAAAACGGGCGGTAAATACCGCTCCCTTCAAGCTTTGTGCCACTACATGCGGAGCGAGAAAGAAACCTTGATACATTTCCTGCAGTGAATAAAGCGAAGCCCCGGCTTCACTTCCGATTCCCGGGGAGGTCATCCGGTAAGAGCAGGCCTCAATCCACTTGGCTTTCCCTACAAGATAGCCGCCCGTTTTAGCAAGGCCGCCGCCCGGGTTTTTAATCAGGGAGCCGGCCATAAGATCCGCTCCGACGTGGCAGGGTTCCCGCTCTTCTGCAAATTCTCCGTAGCAATTGTCCACAAAAACAATGACATCTTCTTTGATTTCCTTTACGAAACGAATCATCTCTTCAATTTCATTTATTCTGAAAGACGGACGATTCGCATATCCTTTTGAACGCTGGATGCCGATCACTTTTGTATTCGCCCGGATTGCAGCCCGGACCGCTTCAAAGTCCACTCTGCCTTCTGATGTTAAATCGACTGCATTGTATCCGATTTGAAATTCCTTAAGCGAGCCTGAATACTCCCCGCCTCTTACTCCGACGATTTCCTCGAGTGTATCGTAAGGCTTGCCTGTTATATAAAGCAATTCGTCCCCGGGTCTCAGCACACCGAAGAGCGCGATTGAAATCGCATGCGTTCCGGAAATGATTTGCGGCCGCACGAGTCCCGCCTCTCCTCCGAACACATCAGCATAGATCTTCTCCAGTGTATCTCGTCCGATATCGTCATAACCGTATCCGGTTGAAGGCGTAAAATGCGTATCGCTTACTTTATGTTTTCTGTAGCTTTGCAGGACTCTCCATTCATTCCGTTCACTGATTTCTTCTATTCTTTTATGAACGGCGGAGATTTCCGCTTCTGTTTCTTCGGCGGTTTTTTGTAAAAGAGCGCCGTGGGTCAGTGTGTCAAACATGTTGTGTATACCTTCCTTACATGAATTTCTTCAGTTCTCCGAGTATGCTCTGTTCTTCCTGTACATAACCTGAGACTTCGTAGCGTTCATTTTCTTCATTAAAATAAAGGCTGTCGATCATGGTCTCTGATTTGATGCGTGACATCAATTTGCCTTCGGCGGCAGGCACATGAACTTCATACGGCGTCATCAGCTCCCGACGCAAATAAGCTTCGATTTCCGCTTTTAGTTTTGCTTCATCCCCGGCGATTCTGGCGCTGATCATGATGTGGCCTTCTCCCGCTGTCGGGATGAAGTCAGGAAGTGTCTCATCACGTTTGTTATAAGCGGTCAGCACCGGAATATCATCTGCCTCAAGCTCTTTTAACAGACCGAGGACAGTCTGTTCATGCCCGGCATAATCTTCATTGGATGAATCAATGACATGAATGATCAAGTCTGCTTCCTTCACTTCCTCAAGCGTTGAGCGGAAAGCGGCAATCAGCGTCGTCGGCAGATCCTGAATGAAGCCGACCGTATCAGACAAAAGGACGCTGTAGCCGCTTGGGAGCGCCATCTTTCTCGTCATCGGATCGAGTGTTGCAAACAGCAGATCTTCTTCATAGCTGTCTGAGCTCGTTAATTGATTGAACCATGTTGATTTTCCGGCATTGGTATACCCGACGAGTGCAGCCTGAAGCACGCCGTTCTTTTTTCGTCTCTCCCGATAACGGCTTCTGTGGCGGATAACCGTTGAAAGCTGCACGTTAATTTCGTGTATGCGGTTTCTAATGTGGCGCCTGTCTGTTTCAAGCTTTGTCTCACCGGGCCCTCTCGTCCCGATTCCGCCGCCTTGTCTTGAGAGATTGATTCCTTGTCCGCTCAGACGCGGCAGCGCGTATTGAAGCTGGGCCAATTCGATCTGAAGCTTTCCTTCTCTCGTCTTCGCCCTTTTTGCGAAAATATCCAAAATAAGCTGCGTGCGGTCGATGATCTTCGCTTCAATTGCAGTGGCGAGTGATTTAAGCTGGCTCGGTGACAGTTCATCATTAAAAATGACCAGATCCGCTTCAAGCTCTTCACACAGCGCCTTCAGCTCGTCTACTTTCCCCTTGCCTATATATGTAGCGGCATCCGCTCTGTTCCGTTTTTGCGTAATCCGGGTCAGCACCGTTCCGTCAGCCGTTTTTGTCAATGAAGCAAGCTCTTCCATGGAATGTTCAAAGTGCTCATCTGTCATGTGCGGAAGCTGGCAGCCGACCAAAATGACCGTTTCTTTTTTTCCTTCCTGTTCGTTCAAATGGATGTTCCTTTCTGTGTCGTATTGGGCAGTAGTACTATCATACCAAACCCGCAGGGCGTATACCACACATCCGGCGGGTTTTAAAGAGAGAAATAAAAAAGAGACCCCTCAGACCGGCTGAGAGGTCTATTCGTGAGCTGCCGTCTCATCTTTTATAAGTAAATCCTGGCTCTTGATCGTCATTAAATCGTTTTTTAAGTATTGGTCTCCCATTAAAAGTCTCATAGCCTGAGCGCGGATCGATTTTTCAATCACGTTTCTGACAAAGCGCCCGTTGCTGAATTTAATGGGGCTTGTCGTGCTTTTCACTGTCATTAAGTAATCTTTTAACTTCCACTCGGCTTCCTGGCTTAATTGATACTCCCGCTCTGCTATCATGCGCTTTGCGATGTCCATCAGCTGAGTGACAGAGTAATCCGGAAAATCGATGCTGATAGGGAAACGCGATTGCAGGCCGGGATTTAATGACAGGAAATGTGTCATTTCTCTCGAGTACCCTGCCAGGATCAGAATAAATTCATGCTGTTTGTCTTCCATATGCTTGACAAGCGTATCAATCGCCTCTTTACCGAAATCCTTCTCTCCGCCCCTTGCAAGTGAGTATGCTTCATCAATGAATAAAATGCCCCCGAGCGATTTTTTAATCAGATCTCTCGTTTTTTGCGCCGTGTGTCCGATGTATTCACCGACCAGATCAGCACGTTCCGCTTCGATCAGATGTCCTTTGGAAAGCACGTTCATTTCGAAGAAAAGCTTGCCGATCAGTCTCGCGACGGTGGTTTTCCCGGTGCCGGGGTTCCCTTTGAACATCATATGAAGAGCTTGTTTTCCGACTTTCAGCCCTTGTTCGGCCCGTTTTTGGTTGACGAATATCCACGCGTAAATTTCTTTAATGTTGCGTTTCATTTCTTCCATACCCACTAATGTGTTCATTTCTTTTTCAATTTCTTTCAGAATGCTGTGCTTGGCTTCATTTTTTTGCAGGGCGGCCTGATATTCCGCCTCAGCTTCCGCATTTGTCAGCACTTGCTTTTGTCCATTAAGAATGATGTTAATTTGTCCGTTATTTTTATAGGTTACAGCGCGCTCCAACATGCTCACCTCTCTGTTCTCTCTTTATCTTACTCATGATGAAGCGGTTCCGTGACATCCGCCTATCATCATGAGGTCCGTTTTCCTCTTTATCTGTCACTTTTTCCGTTCTCTTCGGGAATGATGTTGAATCCTGCGCTTTCCCGAGAAATATTTTTCATTTCTTATTGTATTCAACAGAAACGGGAGGACAAACCATTTATTTTTATTTTCCGGGAAATGTTGGGTGTGTTTCTCATTTTTTTCATGAATGACAGCCGTACAAGCACCTTTTGAATATCATCATATGCTGTAATGAGGTGATGGAGAATGGTTAAAATTTTTATAGACCCCGGTCATGGCGGAACTGATTCAGGTGCAACCGGAAACGGACTTCAGGAAAAAGCGGTCACGCTGGAGATCGCGCTGGCTTTGCGCACGATTCTGACGAATGAGTATGAAGGAGTTTCTGTCACGATGAGCAGGACAAGCGATAAGACGGTCAGCCTGACGGAAAGAACGGATGCCGCCAACAGCTGGGGCGCAGATTATTTTTTATCCATTCATATTAACTCAGGAGGCGGAACCGGATTCGAAAGCTATATTTACCCCGGTGTCGGAGCGCCGACCTCGACTTACCAATCAGCCGTCCACACGCAAGTGATTCAAGCATCAGGTTTTAATGACCGAGGAAAAAAAACAGCTAACTTCCATGTGCTGCGGGAGACAAGTATGCCGGCGATTTTGACGGAGAATGGTTTTGTTGATACGTCAGCTGATGCAAACAAACTGAAAACAGCCAGTTTTATTGAAAGCCTTGCAAGAGGACATGCTAAGGGCTTGGAGCAAGCTTTCGGTCTAAAAAAAAAGGCTGACTTATATAAAGTGCAAATCGGCGCATTCAAAGTGAAAGCAAATGCTGATGCGCTTGCCGCCGATGCGGTGTCTAAAGGTTTTGACGCGATTGTGCTTCCAAAAGGCGGCTTATTTAAAGTGCAGATCGGCGCATTCTCTTCCAAAGATTATGCTGAAGCGTTGGCAGCACGGGCCGAAAAAGCCGGATTTGATGCCTTCATTGTGCAAGACTAAATGAAAAAACCCCTGCTCTCCCTTTTTTGGGACGAACGGGGGTTTTTTGTTATTGAAGTATATCGGCGACAAACTGAGACCAAGCTTCAAGACGCTGATACACATTTTCCTCTTTCAGTTCGCTCAGTTTCATCCAGCGCCCGGCGATTTGATCTTTTTCTTTCACTTCGACTTGTGCCGCAGACGCTAACTGGAGCGCAGAAAGGATGCCGATATGCACCTTCCCTACATCGTTTTCATCATCATTGATCAGGCCGAGTGTGACAATGTTTTGTTTGTCCTCCTCGCGAATGTACAGTTCTTCCGCCAGCTCCCGGTCGGTATTCTGTTTCAGCACTTCCGAAAATGAAGCCGCTCCTTCCATAGGGTTCATGTGTCCCCCGAAGCCGAGAGAAAGCTTATTATGGAGGCGCGATTCCCCTCCGCCCGCGAGCCGTTCATACACAAACACCTCATCATCACGGCGGATGACGACATACGGAATCGGCTGTTTAAATCGCGGGTCCTCTTCCGCGTCGCCTCTTCTGATTTCAAAAAAATGCGCCTCAATTTGAGCCATAATGTTTACGATACGTTCATCCTCACTGTTGACTCCCTGAAATGTCAGCATTTCGTTTTGAAAGACGTCACTCCGCGGTGCAGCCAAGATGATTTCATCCATTTTATTCATGCCCGTTCCTCCTGTCTTACCTCTCCATTCAAGCCAAAAGAGCAGATATTATATCTGCTCTTCATCTTGGCCAAAATAAAAATCTTCGTCCTTAATCGGTTCTACCGTCGCTTTTTTGTAGCCGTTCCCTTTCATGGAGAAGAAATCATGTGATTTTGTTTTGGTGTTTAATCCGTTTAATACGATCGGATTAATATCCTCTTCTTCAAAGTAAGGATCGAACCCTAAGTTCATCAAAGCTTTATTGGCGTTATAGCGGATGAATTTCTTTACATCGTGTGAGAGTCCGACTTGATCGTACAAGTCCTCTGTATATTCAAGCTCATTTTCATATAACTGATTCAGAAGGTCAATCGCAAATTCACGAAGCTCTGCTTTTTTCTCTTCTGTCTGTTTATTATAAATTTCCTGAGCAAGGAGACCGACATACACGCCGTGAATCGCTTCGTCACGAAGGATCAGGTTAATGATCTCACCGCTTTGCATCAGTTTTCCTTGTCCGTAGAAATATAACGGATAATAGAAACCGCTGTAGAAAAGGAAGCTTTCCAGATAGACGGAAGCAACCATCGCTTTGAACAGTGAAATTTCATCATCTTTTTGAATGGCTTTGTAAAGCCCGACAATCATTTGCGCTTTTTTCTGCAAATATTTATTTTGTTTAACCCATTCAAATACTTCATTAATCGTTTCAGTCGGAGCAAGCGTCATAAAAATATTTGAATATGATTTTGCGTGCACCGCGTTTTCCATCATCGCCATGAAATTAAGAACCGCTTTTCGCTGATGGCCTTCGACGTGCTCGGCCACAATCGGCATGCCCGTGTTCCCCTGCTCTGTATCAAGCAGTGTCAGGCCGGCGAGCACCTTCATGTACGTATCCTGCTCATTTTTACCCAAATACTTCCAAGTGAGAAGATCGCCGTTTAATGCGATCTCTTCCGGAAGCCAAAACTGCTTTACGTTTTGGTTGTAAAACATTTGGGTGAAATCATCTTCATGCTTTGACCAGTTTGCTGCGTCATAAATTTTTGTCACTGTAAACTCTCCTTTAATCAAACGACACAAGAAAGACAGCTGTCCTGCCCGGTATCTTTCGTTCTTGCATAGTAAATGGTTTTGATGCCTCTATGGTGGGCATACAGATCAATACGGTTCAGATCACGAGTTGTCATCGTATCTTTCAAAAACAGGGTAAAGCTGATTCCCTGATCGATATGCTGCTGGATTGTCGCGATCATATCCACCACTTTGAACATGTCCATATCATAAGCTTCTTTGTAGAAGAACCAGTTATTAGACGCTAACCCCGGCATCGGGTAATACGTTTTTGAATTTCCGTATGTTCTTTCTTCGATCCGTTCCATGATCGGCATAACGGACGCCGTGCTGGATTGGACGTAGGAAATGGAGCCTGTCGGCGCGATGCACAGTCTGTAGCTGTGGTACATGCCGTTTTCAGCGACAAACGCCTTCAACTCTTTCCAGTCTTCGATTGTCGGAATGTGCATGCCTTCAAAGAGCGCAGCGATTTTTTCGTATGCCGGTGAGAATTCTTTTTCGATGTATTTATTGAAATATTCTCCCGTTGCATATGTGGAGCCTTCATAATGCTCAAACGTTTCGCCTTTTTCTTTCGCAAGCTCAGCTGAACGCTGGATGGAATAAAAGTTCACCATCATAAAGAACGTATTCGCGAAATCTCTTGCTTCCGGGCTTTCATACGCGATGCCGTTTTGGGCCAGGTAGCCGTGAAGGTTCATGGCGCCTAAACCGATTGACTTCATCGCTTTGTTCGCGCGTCTGACTGCCGGCGCGTTGCGGATATCCGTCGTCTCAGATACATGAGTCAGGGAATCCGTCGCGAGTTTCACCGTGCGCTCAATCGATTTATGTTTCATGACATTCAAAATATTTAATGAACCAAGGTTGCAGGAAATGTCCAAGCCGATTTCGTCTTCCTCGTCATAATCTGTGTAAGCCGAAACCTGTGACGCCTGAAGCACTTCAGAGCAAAGGTTCGAGAATTTCACTTTTGATACGTGGTTATTCGCGTGCTCTTTGTTTACGTTATCTTGGAACATAATGTACGGATAACCTGACTCAGAACGGAGAACGGCAAGCTTTTCAAGCAGTTTGCGCGCATTCACTTTTTCTTTTTTGACACGCGGGTTGTCGACAAGCTCTTCATACATCGCCGTCATGTCCATTTCGTCCATATGCTGGCCGTATTCTTTATAAATCGTATGCGGATAGAATACATAAGCCGCTTTATCCTCACGTGCAAGCTCAACGAACTTATCCGGAATGACGACACCGATAGAAAGCGTTTTGACGCGCACATCTTCATCCGCAGAAATCTTTTTCGTATCAAGAAAATCATTGATATCGCGGTGGAAAATATTTAAATACGCCGCGCCTGAGCCTTGTCTTTGGCCCATTTGGTCAGCGTAACGGAACGCATTATCAAGAAGCTTCATGACGCCTACAACACCTTTTGTGGCGTTTTCAACATCTTTAATCGCTTCGCCTTTCGCGCGAAGCTTGGACAGATTAAGAGAAACCCCGCCGCCCAATTTAGACAGCTGCATGGAAATATCGATCGCCCGTGAAATATCGTTTAAGGAATCATTGACTTCGAGCAAGAAGCAGCTCACCAGTTCTCCGCGGCGTTTTCTGCCGGCATTCAAAAATGTCGGTGTACTCGGCTGATATTCCTGATTGATCATCAGGTTTACATATTCTTTTGCTTTCTCAGTGTCGCCGTTTGCGAAGAACAGCGCGACGATTGAGATTCGGTCCTCATAACGCTCGAGGATTCTTTTCTTGTCATTCGTTTTCAAAGCATAGTCATTATAAAATTTAAACGCACTCATGAAGGAAGGAAAACGAAACTTCTTTGCGTAAGCTGTCTTAAACACTTCTTTAATGTCTTCAAAAGAGTAAAGGCTTAAGAATTCCTCTTCGTAGTATTGGTTTTCAATCAAATAATCCAGCTTCTCTTTTAAATCGTGAAAGTAAACTGTGTTTTGATTGATATAGTCAACAAAATAGCTATGTACAGCCTCTTTATCTTTATCAAACTGGAATTTTCCATCTTGTTGGATCATGATTTCGTTATTTAACTGGATCCATTTTGGCACTTGATTTTGTGACAAGTCTTTCTACCTCCTGAGTAAACAATTCAACGTCTTTAGATGTACCGCTGAGTTCAAATTTGTGCAAGATCGGCACCTGATATTGTCTTGAAATGGTATCGGCGCTTTTTGCAAAGTTATCGCCCCATACTTTGTTGCCGCTCGCAGCGACTCCTAATAAGAGATGGGCGTATTTTTCGAGAAATGATTGTGTTGATGCCGGTACCTGGCCGAAGTTTGTCGTGTAGGTGACCAAAACAAACGGAGTGTCCACGTGGTCCGTTTCGTCCACCTTGCGGATCAGCTGAAAGTCTGTTTTATTCACAAAACGCTGAACATTCCCTGTCTTTGAATCAAATATGATTTGAACCATCCTTATCACGACCTATCAAAAATAATGAATCTCTTAACACTATATATAGTATACTAACCTCTCAGAAAAACACAACATATTGAGATCGATTTATAAAAAATTCATATTTTTGAAAGAGCGGACTTTGGCTCTGGCCCGATTAACGCCCAAAAAAGAGAGCAGAACGAGAATCATCTCTCATCCTACTCAAGGTGTCATGTGTAAGCCGATGTCTATCATAACATGAAAAAAAACTGCTTAGTAGTCTAGACTTTTATTCTTATTTTTTGTAAGAATCACATTTTTTTTCGCTTTCGACGGTTTCTTCAATCTCCACATCAGCACCGATTTCTTTCAGCACGGCTATCAGAGCGCTTGTGATGGAAGCCTCTCTGATCAGTTCTTTGCCGTCAACGATGATGCTGGTTCCATATTCATAGCAGGAATCATCTTCACAAGTTTCTTCCCAATGGTTGATTATCACCTTGTGTTTCAATCGTCTCACCCTCTGCATGATCAATGTCAGTACTTAGTGTAGCTTGTGCGGCCCGCTTTGTAAATTCGAACGCTTGTGAAATTTATTCAAGCTCATCCAGCGCCGTTTCTTTTTTCAGTTCGATTTTATTCGTTTTTTCATCATAGCGGTATATTTTTAAGTAACCGTCCTCAACGATGCCGAAACGATTATGTTCCAGCTGCACCATGCCTTCTGTCTGCGGTTCGGTATCCGCCAAGCCGCCGTCATCATCCGTCACCACCGTCTCATGATTGCTGCAAGCTCCAAACAGCAAAAAAACAGCGATCCAAACGAGCGTAATCCTGATTCTTCTCAGTTCATTTTCACTTTCGAACACGATTTTCCGAACCCCCTTTTATGTTTCCGATATACAGCCTGCAATATACAGATGCGCATAGAAAAAGACCATTGTTCATGGTCTTTTTCAAAAAGTCTATTCAAGCTCAAGCTGGACGTTTTTTTGCGGGGCGAACGTGGAGATGGCATGTTTATAAATAAGCTGCTGCTTCCCCTCCGTTTCGAGCAAAACGGTAAAGTTGTCAAAGCCTTTTACCTGGCCGCGAAGCTGGAAGCCGTTGAGTAAAAACACCGTGACGAACGTATTGTCTTTTCGGATTTGATTCAAAAACTGATCTTGAATATTAATCGGTTTCATGTTTCGTCCTCCTTGGTTCTCAATACAATACTGTTTCGATTAAATTTCCAGTTTTCCTGCTATGCACTCGAAAATTTCCTTTTTTTTCTGCTCAATATCAACAGGCGGCGTCATATCTGTCCATGAAACGGGCATTTTATTGCGAAACCAGGTCAGCTGGCGTTTCGCATATCGCCTAGAATTTTGTTTTAATTGCTCCACAGCCTGAGGGAGCGGCACTTTTCCATCAAGATATTCATACAGCTCTTTATAGCCGATCGCCTGAATCGATTGGCTATCCCGGATATTCATATCATACAGCCGCTTTACTTCGTCAAGAAGGCCGGTTTCCAGCATCAGGTCAACGCGCTCGTTAATCCGGCCGTACAGCACTTCTCTGTCCATTGTAAGACCGATAAGAACCGCATTGTAAAGCAGCTCCCGTTTTTGGGTTTTAAGATGCTCTGACATTGTTTTTCCCGATACATGCAGGATTTCGAGCGCGCGGATGACTCTTCGCGTATTGTTTTGATGAATGGCTGCCGCCGCTTCCGGGTCGGCTGCCGCAAGCTTGGCATGAAGCGCTTCCGCCCCTTCTTCAGCCGCCAGTTTTCCCATGCGCTCCCGGAATACAGGGTCGCCGGAGTTTTCCGTGAACGTATAGTCATACAGCACGGACTGAATGTACAGACCCGTCCCCCCGACAATCATCGGCAGCTTTCCTCTATCGGCAATCTCGGTGATTTTTCCTCTCACCATTTTTTGATAATCCGCCGTTGAAAAAGTGTCGGACGGCTCCAAAATATCAATCAGGTGATGCGGCACGCCTTCTGTCTCTTCTTCGGTGACTTTGGCCGTTCCGATGTCCATCCCTTTATATACCTGCATGGAATCTCCGCTGATGATTTCCGCATTCAGCATTTTCGCGAGTCCGATGCTTAGTTTTGTTTTTCCGACTGCCGTCGGTCCGACAAGTATGACGACAGGCTGTTTTTTATTTTTCAATATGTATCACTCTCTTTTATAAATCTCCCCCTAATTATAACATTCATTTCTTCAGGCACCTATCCATTTTGCCCTTTTTCCTGAGCGCTAAACGTCCACTACCATCCGATCGGCTCGTTTCCGACAACCTCTCTCGTTTTTCCTTTGAGTGTATGGCGGTGCGTTTTCCGTCCTTCCTCCCGCGGATCGTAAACGACGCCGCCGTGCTGGATCTGAATCGGCTCATTGTAGGCGGCAAAGGTGGTCTCTGAAAGCTCATGGTAATGTGTTCCGTCAACCCTCGGGATGGCAGGGCCGGAAATGCCGTAATACCTATGAAAATGGCCGTTTTCAAACGAGGTGATGCCCGTATAGAAATGTGTATGCTCATCTGTATTGCTGCCGTTCTCCGGCTGCGAAAAGCCTTCGATCAAATGGTAATGCCCCTGCACTACATCCGTAACCGCCCGGTATGCGTGTGTGTGCGGAGGTTTTTTTGACCAATCGGACTGATACAGACCCACAAAAGCTCACTCCTTTATTTTTTTGATAAACGCCCAATCAAAAATTGGTGGGCTGAATACTCTGTTATCATCTCAAATTTATTCTTGGAGGTACCTTAATTATGAATGAAGAATACACATACGCAGTAGATAGTGATATGAGACCGTTTGGGCGGCCTGGATTTGGGTTCGGACGGCCGGGCTTCGGATTCGGACGGCCCGGATTCGGATTTGGATTCGGACGGCCGGGTTTTGGATTTGGCCGGCCTTGGTTTGGTTATGGATTCGGACGGCCGTTTGGTTTTTACGGCGGACCGTTTTTCGGAGGGCTTGTCGGGGGGCTTGTCGGAAGCGCTTTATTCAATCCGTACTTGTACGGGGGTTACGGCTACGGCTATCCGTATTTCTATTGACGAATCAAAAAGGCTCCTCCCCGGGGGCCTTTTTGTATAGGACTAATGTCTTGACTTGGCGGGCAAAGTTCGGATATTATTTTACTTTACTGCCTTAAACAAAAGGCATAAGGATTATGATGAGAGGGGGATTTGATATGATTCTCGGTTATATCTTCCTCACAATTGCTATTTTATCAGAGTCAATCGGCGCGGCCATGCTGAAAGTCTCCCGCGGATTTACGCGGTTTTTGCCGAGCGCGCTTGTAGTGGCAGGCTATTCATTGGCCTTTTATATGCTTTCACTGACACTGAATCTCATTCCGCTCAGCTTATCCTATGCAACATGGAGCGGAGCCGGAACGGTGCTCGCATCCATTATCGGAGCGAAATGGTTTCATGAAAAACTGGACAAGCAGGCCGTCATCGGACTCTTTTTCTTATTGGCCGGTGTCATTTTGATGAATTGGTAGAAAGGAGAGGCATGCTGATGAAAGGATTACTCTGCCTGGCATTAGCCATTGTATCAGAAGTGTTCGGGAGCACGATGCTGAAGCTGTCGGACGGTTTTACGCACCTGTGGCCCGCTCTCGGCGTCATTGCCGGAATCGGAGCCTCTTTTATGTTTTTGAGCTTCTCATTGAAAAGCCTTGATTTATCCGCCGCATACGCGACATGGTCAGGTGTCGGCACCGCTTTAACGGCAATTGTTGGCTTTTTTGTTTTTAAGGAGGCCATGACAGTCAAAATGATGATCGGGCTTGTTTTGGTCATCACGGGCGTCATCCTGCTGAACCGTTCCAAGTCTCAAAAAGCTAAAAAAAATCAAACGGCCCGGAGCTGACCGTTTGAACTCGTCAAGCGCGGGCAGCTTTTACTTCAACCTCAAGCTCCATCTCCACGTTTCCTTGGACCGCTCGTGAAATCATACATGAGGACTCCGCTTTTTGCGCTAACTTCCTGGCGAGCGTAAAATCCGTTTCGGCTGCATCCGGCTTTAATAATATAAACGGGCGGTGAATGATTTTCTGGTACGTGAACACACCGTTCGTGACGTCTACAATTCCTTCAGATTCCATATGTAGATCTTCTTTATCCAGGCCGCTTCTTTCCATCATCGCCGCAAGCGTTATAATATAACAGGTCGCGGCCGCTCCAAGCAGCATTTCATCAGGATTTGTGCCTTCTCCGGGTCCGTCCATTTCCTTAGGAATGGACACAGCCGTCTCCAGCCGGCCGCTTTTAATATCGCCGACGTCGTTGCGATTTCCGGGCCAATTTGCTTTTAAATAAAAGTGATGTTTTGCCAAGGGACAAACCTCCTTTTTTTCAGTTTACTCATCTTTCACTGGTTTGTCTTTTTTTAAGCTCACGAATACTCTTGATTGATCACTCTTTTTATCGTACGGACAAACCGGTAAAATTCCTCCGTTTTTGTGAATTCCCTTTCGCGGTAATCAAAATTATCAAAAAACGCTTCCCGCTGTTTTCTGCTGATCTCAAGCTGTATGCTCAGCCCGGTTTGCGCCTGGTTATTGATATTTTCGGTGTCAACCCCGGCCAGACCGGTTTTTGAGGTTGCCAATTCTGCAGAAAATCCGTTTCGTTCGAGAGCTCTCACCAATTTTTTCGCCCGCTTCCGGTCGCTTCCTCCGACAAGAGTATTTTTCTCGTCGCCTTTATAACCGTGCACTGCGATAACATAATGGTGCTGCTTAATACTTTCGACTGCTGAAGGCTCATCGAACTTGGTGCTCGTAATATGAAGAGTCTGGTTATCATGCGCTTTTAATCCCTCAAACAGGTAGGTTGAATAATCATCCCTGAAAGAGCGGACGATCTCGCTCACCCCGCCCTCAATTCTCCCTCCGTGCGGCGACATGATCAATACGGGGCTCCCCTTTCGCTTATTGTACGATATATGATAATCATCGGGGTCTTCGTGTTCAGCCAGATCTTTAAAATCTGTGTATGTATCAGAAGAATTCGAGGGATCAGGGTCTGACGCATAATGAGCACATCTTATTAGTAAGACCATTGCTACGATAATGATGACATTAAGTAAAATTCTTTTCATCAGCTCTCCTTCTTTGCTCCTTTCTGAAAAATGACATGTTCATTATATGGATTTTTGTCAATAGGTCTTATCTTAACATTCTATTAACATTATCATCAGTGAAAAACTTCCCGGTTTCGAAAAATCAATGGATTGTCACGGTTCAAGCGCTCAAATGCCGGGCATCAGTGAAAAAAGGTTGAGAGAGGGCAAAAAAAAAGGGAGGAACGCCCGAATTTTCAGGGGCGGGAGATTCACTGCCGGAAACGGACGGCATCAAGAATACGCTTTTAAAAATGAATATCCGCCTCCCGAAGCAAATGCGCAGGACAGAATGGAGCCCGTCAAAAAAGTTCTCATCTGCCTTTTTGTACAGCAAAATGCCGTTACAGCCCGCTCATCCCCTTTTTTTACAATAATGGTCCGTTTTGAAATGGAGCCGTCTTTTTTCATATATATAATATCAATCGGAAGCTGTTTTTCCAAGGAATGTCTCAATATTATGTTCATGTATATACCTCCTTCCGCCGGCTTCATTATAAACGAACAAATGTTCCGTTTCAACTCGATTTCTTCTCCTGAAAAAGCCGCAAGTAACCAGCTCTCCTGAAGGACAAACAAACTGACCGAACATACGGCCTGTTCATATGGTATAGAGAGAATCGCCAGAATGGGAGGAAAAGTATATATGTTTGGTTACTCAATGGTACAAATGGTGCGGTCAAATGCTCATAAGCTGGACTGGCCGCTCAGAGAAAACGTCTTACAGTTATATAAACCTTTCAAATGGACACCTTGCTTTTTGCACAATTTTTTCGAAAAAAAGGTGAAAAACAGAAAGAAAATGTCAGTCATCATTGAATTTGAAGAGGGCTGCCATGAATCCGGTTTTCACAGCACAGGACAGGTCTTATCAAAAGAAAAACGCTGCACCATAAAAAAGCAGTTTCAAACAATCAATTGCTGCAGCGCCGAAGTCACTCCGTCCGCTCTTCACATGCTTCTTTCGCAATGCCGGGATATCCGTAAAATCTATTTAAACCGTGAAGTAAAAGCGCTCCTTGATACGGCAGCTGAATCGTCTCATGCAAAAGAGGTGACCCGTAACGGCACCGTATTAACAGGAAAAGGCGTAACTGTCGCCGTTATTGATACCGGAATCTATCAGCATCCCGATTTAGAAGGCAGAGTTATCGGATTTGCGGACTTCGTCAACCAAAAGACAGAACCGTATGACGACAACGGGCACGGCACCCATTGCGCCGGTGATATTGCAAGCAGCGGCGCTTCATCTTCCGGTAAATATCAGGGGCCGGCGCCGGAAGCCGATCTGATCGGAGTCAAGGTTTTAAACAAATCAGGATCAGGAACCTTGGCTGATATCATTGAAGGTGTGGAATGGTGCATACAATATAATAAAGAACACACGAAGAATCCGATCAGAATCATCAGCATGTCACTGGGCGGAGATGCGCTCAGATATGATAAAGAAACGGACGATCCGCTCGTCAAGGCCGTTGAAGAGGCATGGAATGAAGGAATCGTCGTCTGCGTCGCCGCGGGCAACTCCGGTCCGGAAGCTCAAACGATTTCAAGCCCCGGTGTCAGCGAGAAGGTCATCACGGTAGGCGCCTATGATGACAATAATACGGCCGGCAATGAGGACGATACGGTCGCTTCATTCTCAAGCCGCGGCCCGACGGTGTACGGAAAAGAGAAGCCTGACATTCTTGCGCCCGGGGTCGATATCGTATCTCTCCGTTCTCCGCGTTCATATCTTGACAAATTACAGAAATCAAACCGTGTAGGCTCCTTGTATTTCAGTCTGTCGGGCACGTCCATGGCCACTCCGATCTGTGCTGGCATTGCCGCCTTAATCCTTCAGCAGAACCCGCAGCTTTCGCCTGACGAAGTGAAAACACTGATCAAACAAAGTCCGGATCAATGGACAAATGAAGATCCGAACATTTACGGAGCGGGCGCAGTAAACGCTGAAAACGCCGTGCCGAAAGAGTAACCTTTTTATCATGAGAACGGGGTCGTCTAAACCTGCAGATGACTCCGTTTTTCAGGTGAACAGATGAAACATTTATAATGAAGGAACTCGGAATGCTTCAGAACCGGCTGTCAGAAAAAAAGATCAATCAAGGCAGTGTATTTCTAAAAAAATAGGGAATAAGTATGGTGTAGATAAAAGGAGGAATCACAATGGCACTTACAAACACCGAATTGTCTGAATGGCTGCAAAAACAGATTGGACAAACGCTTGATATCAGAAAAGGAGAGCTGACAGACAGCCGAAACGAGATTTCTGATATGGACCAGATCATGCTTCACCTTGATGATGTTCTCGTCCGCCGGACAAACCATCCCGATGACTATGTAGCGGACGAAGAGCTCGTCTTAAAAGGGCACGGCACAACCTATACGGAGGAAGGAAATGTCCCGCTTCCTCAAGATGCGTATGAAATCCCTCTGCTCGGCGATATTACCATCCAAAAGGAGCAAGACGGATTAAAGGTACATACAGATCGGGCCGTGTATACAATCGGGACCCGGAAAGAGCAATAAAAAGAAAAAACGCCCTGAACCAGCGGCGTTTTTTTATTGGTTTTTTTCTTCAGAATATCCGTGGAACATCGTGAATGCGCAAAGCATAATGCCTAAAATAATGATAATCGGAAGCCAGATCACGGCAAACTTATAATCCGGTTCGGCAAAAGCGCCGATGACCGCCCCAAAGCAATACAGAACCAAGGCAAGCGCGCGCAAAACAGCATCTCTCGTAAACTGCTTCCGCTTGTCCGCTTTGTAAAACCTTGCGGTGAGATCTTCAAAAAAATTAGCGAGCGTTCCCGTTAATACGGTCGTGGAAATCCCCGCTACACCAAGTTTTCTCGCGGCTGTCGTCTGCATTCCCATTGCGAAGCTGAGCAGCATAATCAGCACATAAACAGAAATGGCATCTGCAAAAAAGCAGGAGAACAAAGCAAACAGCAGCAAAACAGCTCCTTCAATAGCTAAAGCGGCAGTTACCGCAGGGGGCCAGAATGATTTCTTTTTATTGCCCACAAGCAGAGCCGCGGCAATAACGCCGGCAATAAATCCGATTAACGAGGTTAATGATTTGAGTACGGCAAGGTGCCATGAGTTGCCGATCGCCAGGCCGAACAGAACGATGTTCCCCGTCATATTGGCGGTAAAGATATGTCCCAGGCTTAAATAACCGATCACATCCACAATTCCCGCTGTTAAACAAAGAAGTAAAAGTGCAATATTTCGGTATGTAGTCACTGTCAATGTGATCCAATCCTTTCTCATGCTGATTCCAACATATAAGTTTACTCTTTGCCATTTCATATGTCCAGCCGGCGTGCCGCTTTTTCAGAGCATAAAAAAACTCCGGCGAACCGGAGAAGCTACTGAACGATAAATAGTACTCTCGTGCCGTCGGAGTATCCGCTCATTTGATTTCCAACCCATGAACCGGCCCCGCGGTTATCCGACGGGGTTACATATCTGATATCAGCCCCCGCCCCGCCTTCTGTGCAAACTGCCATGGGCCATTCATCACGGTCAAACCCTGGCTTTGTCGGAATTCCTTTCAATGATTCTTTCCTTCTATTCTCCGCTCCGCCCCGATCAATTGTACAAATCTCAGAATGACCTGCCGAAATGGCGTCTTTTATATGATTTCCCGTCTCCGGATATTTTGACAGCGGGAAATACAGCACCTGATCGTATCGGGATGCGGCACGAGCAGCACTGTCCGAATGGATGCCGGCGCCCGTAAGGCCGATCTGAAGAGAGATCACCAAAAGCAGACTTGCCGCCCATTTCATAAACGCATTCATTCACATCCTCCTTAAGAAGTTGATATGAAGCGTAAATATGTATATTAGCCGGATTTAACACACATGATGAAATGGCAAAAAAAGTTTGCTGTTTTGTTGATAATCAACGAAAATGGCGGCTTTGCGATTTGTCTATTGAACCGGCTTCTGTTTCCTTATATATTTTAGACATACTTATGAGCCGTTGTGATCAGTGTCTTCGGCAGATAAAAGGAGGAATGCCGTCCGGTCGGCAGGCACCGGCTGTTTGTTATGTCTTTTCAAAAACATGAAGGCGGGGAAATCCAGATGGAAAAAACAATGTTTCACCCACACTCACCCGAGTTTCACGAAAACCCTTTTGCGGTTTTAAGCAGATTCAGAGAGCAGGACCCCATACATAAATTCGAACTGCAGCGTTTCGGAGGCACCTTTCCGGCTTGGCTCATCACGCGTTATGATGATTGTATGGCGTTTTTAAAAGACGGCAGAATTACGAGAGATGTAAAACGGGTCATGCCGAAGGAGCTGATCGCGAAGCTGAATGTCAGTGAAGATATCGATTTTGTCTCAGAGCATATGCTGGCAAAAGACCCTCCGGATCATTCACGTCTTCGATCTTTGGTGCATCAGGGGTTCACTCCCCGGATGATTGAGCAGCTTCGCACCGGGATAGAGCAGATCACAGAAGAGCTGCTGGATGAAATGGAAACAAAAGCAGACCCTGATATCATGAGAGATTTCGCCGCACCGCTTCCGTTTATCGTCATTTCCGAACTGCTCGGGATTCCGAAAGAGGACCGCGCCAAATTTCAAGTGTGGACAAACGCAATGGTCGACACGTCAGAAAGCGGACAAGATGCGACCAACCAGGCTCTCAAAGAATTTAAACAATATATGAAAACACTGATCGAAGAAAAAAGAAAACATCCGGCTGAAGATCTGACAAGCAAGCTTATTTACGCTGAAGAGGACGGCCAAAAGCTGAGTGAATCAGAGCTGTATTCCATGCTGTTTTTGTTAGTCGTTGCCGGGCTTGAAACAACGGTTAACCTTCTCGGCTCCGGCACCCTGGCGCTTCTTCTGCACAAAGACCAGATGGAGAAGATAAAGCGGCAGCCGGAAAATATCCAGACGGCGGTCGAAGAGCTTTTGCGTTATACCTCTCCCGTCATCATGATGGCAAATCGATGGGCGATTGAAGATTTCACCTATAAAGATGTTTCTATTAAAAAAGGTGATATGATATTTATCGGCATCGGTTCAGCCAATCGGGACCCGGAATATTTCGATGATCCTGATACATTAAATATAGCGAGAACACCGAACCGTCATATCTCTTTTGGATTCGGCATTCATTTTTGTCTCGGGGCTCCGCTCGCCCGGATGGAAGCATCCATTGCCTTTACCGCGCTTTTAAAACGGTTTCCGAATATAGAGCTGAAAGGCGCGCCCGAGAATGTAACATGGAGAAAAAATGTGTTTTTGAGAGGGCTTGAAACATTGCCTGTCAGATTTTAATATCGCCCCCCCTGTTATCGGGGGTTTTTTTAATGTCTTATAAACAGAAATCAATATGACAATGAAAATTTAGTACATAGTGAATTTAGTTCTATATGGATAAAAAAAGCGGCCGGATTGCTCCGGCCGTTCTCTATTACCGTTTTACCAACTCATTTGTTTCGTCCAGCTTTTTTCTGAAAGATTTAAGGAAATTTGCGCTTATCGTTCCTTTGTTTGCGTACAGTTTTTCGCAGAATGCCTTAATGGCATTTTGCGTCTTTGGTTCCGACAGCATTGTGACATGATTGGAAGAGTGAACGTCCAGCAGGTGAAACTGTTTCATCTGGCGTTCCCATTCTTTCCAATACGCATCATGGTCTAACGGAATTTGTTCTTCCTCTGCTGTCAGATAACGTTCAAGATCTCCGAGGAACAAACCGCTTTTATTACGGAAGTAGTAGCATTGCAGCGCTTCCGGATGAGGCAGCGGCTTCATGTCATACTCTTCCATTCCGTAAGCGAGCTGCGTCTTCATCATTTGCTCCAGCTGCATCCGGATCGCTTCTTCGGATTTTGGCAGACCGCGCTTTTTGGCAAGGCCGATCAATTCTTTCAATACTTCTTCTTCCTCAGCCTGGACGGTAATGTCTTCTCTGCTGATTAATGCCTCTTCAAGGTTTTCAGGCTTAAGATATGCCGTAAGCATCGTATTGATCGTTTGCAGCATGACCGACTTAACAGATGGTTTTCTTTCTTTCCATTTTTCACTGTACGGGGTGTCGATCATGACGGCGCTTTTTACCGTATGACCTTCCTCCTGCAAGAGGCGCGCGGTTTCATATGCAAGCATTCCGCCCAAGGAATATCCGCCGAGGTCATAAGGGCCTTTCGGCTGTACCGCTTGGATGATTCTCATATAAGAAGCGGCCGTCTCTTCGATTCCTTGCAGCGGCTCTTTCCCTGTCAAACCTCTTGCCTGTATGCCGTAAAAAGGTCGCTGACTCTTTTTGGCGAATGGCTGGTATGCTTCAACGCCTCCCGTTCCGCCGTGAAACCAAAAAACAGGACGGCCTTTTTCTCTATCATTCAGCTTGACGAGTTCTGGAAAATTTCGGCCCGCCTCCTGCGATTGGTTCGTTTTTAACAGCATGCTAATCTCCTGAACAGTGCTGCATTTCTGAAGAGCCTCCAGACTGATGCGGCTGTCTCCGTCCTCAAGTTTTTTCAGCAGCTGAATAGAGGAGATTGAATCGAAGCCGTATTCAGTCAGCGGGTTATTTTGATCCATTTCCGCTGGCTCCATCCCCAAAATGTCTGCCACAATGTCAGCCGCGCTCTCGCAGCGGATCTGAGGATTCTGTGATACCGGTGCAAGGCTGATGTCTTCTGACTGACCGCCGTTCCAATACTTATGGTTTTCAAAAGGATATGTCGGAAGCGGCACTCTTTGAACAGATTTGCCTTGGTGGAGTCTGTCCCACGGTATATCCGCACCTTTCACCCAGCAAAATGCAAGTTTTTCCGGATTGTTTTCAGCCAATAGCGTCTCCGTGACGACTGTACCGAGAGTCCCTTCCAGTAAAACGCCGATATCTCCTGATCCAGTCTGCTGACTGCCTGTAAAGAAGCTTTTCATTCCATTGCTTTCTTCGGAAAATGCTCTGTACTCTTTCAGTTTTTCCAGCAATTCATCTTGATTGCGGGCAACGAGTGCCAGGCGGCAGTTCATCGCCTCACGGCCGGTCTGAAGCGTATAAGCAATATCCCGCAATGACGGAGTATCTCCAGTTCGCACAAAATCAGCCAGCTGACCTGCGGCCGCCTTAAGACGTCCTTCGCTCTTAGCAGAAAGCACGATAAGCTGCGGTTCACACGCAGATTCTTTGTCTTTATGGCTCGGGCTGTACTGTTCCAAGACGACATGCGCATTCATGCCGCCGAAGCCATAGCTGTTAATTGCGGCCCGGCGCGGAATCGGTCTGCCTGTATGGTCGGTGAGCTGTGTCCATTCCTGATTGTCTTCGGTGAAACGGAAGCGGCTTTTCTGAATGGCCATTTGCTCATTTGCAGCTGTAAATCCGGGAATGCCCGGGATGGTATGATGCTTCATGGCCATCGCCACTTTTATAAGGGCGGCCAGTCCGGAAGCGAGTTCGCCGTGGCCGATGCAAGGTTTCACGGTGCTGATATAACAAGGCGCGCTTTCCTCTTGATTTGCAGACTCGCCGTAGCCCGCTTTGATTGCATTAAACTCCAGCGCATCTGCCAATTCGGAGGCAATGCCGTGTGCTTCAATATAAGTGACGGTTTGCGGATCAATATCGGTGTCTTCGTACGCTTTTTTCATCGCGGCCTTCATTCCCGCCGGATTCGGTGCGTGAAGCGACATGCCTTTACCGCCGTGAGACGCTCCTGTTCCTTTAATGACCATGTGAATATGATCGCCGTCTTCAATTGCCACCTCAAGCGGTTTGATGATGATCACGCCCGCCCCTTCGCTTCTGACAAAGCCATCGGCATCTTTTTGGAACGATTTCGCCCGGCCGTTTTTGCTTAAATATCCCATTGAATCAAAACCGATAAAGCCCTTCGGCGACTGCAGAATATTGGCGGCCCCCACGACAGCCTGCTCACATTCGTTATGACGGATTGATTGAACCGCCCTGTGCAATGCCACCAGCGTTGACGTGCAGGCAGCCTCGTAATATTCACTCGGTCCTTGTAAATTCAAGGCATATGATATTCTGTTCGGAATGATGGACGGGATGGCTGTTCCATTGTTCGGATCGCTGTTGCCCGCGGCAACGAAAACGCCTGTCGGTCTGCTTGATAACGCCTTATTTGTCAGGCCCGCATCCTCCATTGCCTTCCATGTATGCATCAAAAGCAGAAATTGCTCCGGCCCCATTTGTGATGCCTCTTTAGGGGAAATTCCGAAAAAGAGCGGGTCAAATTCGCCGACACCGTCAATAAAACCGCCCCATCTGAGACTCGTGTCATTCTCATCACCGGCGTAACGGCGCCAGTCCCAGCGGTCCGCCGGAATTTCGGTAATACAGTGATCCCCGTTTACGATGTGCTCCCAAAAAGACTGGATATCCGGGGATTGCGGAAACTGAGCTGACATACCGATAATCGCGATTCCTTGCTTGATATCGGCGTTATCACAAGGCGGATGCTGTTTCTTCGGTAAAGTGCGCTCTTCTGTTTCCGTGACCCTGGCCTCTTCTGAATGCTTATGATCGGCAAGCAGTTGAGAAAACTTGCTCTTATATGCTGACGCGAAGTGGCGGGTCAGCTCCTCCGCGGTCGGATACTCGAAAAACAATGTTGGATTCACATCGATGTCCGCCTCTTGGCCGATCTCTTTTGTCAGCCCGATCAGGCTCGCTGAATCAAGTCCCAATTCCATGATATTCGCGTCAGACGGGAGAGATGGCGCGGGTTCATCCATCATCTTGGCGAGCTTGCCAAGGACGTAGCTGCGGATATCATCTGTCAGACTGCCGGCAGAAATCGGTGCTCCCGCATTCTTAACAGCCGTTCGGGCCGGCTGATTCATCTGTTCGGTTTTCGGGCGGAACCGTTTCAGGGCATAGCCTTCAAAACGCATCACCACTTCCGATCGGCTGCTGATGACATCTGCGTTAATCAGAATCATTTCCCCCGTTTGTTTGGCCAGCTTGATGTGCAGCCAGCAATCGGTAAGATCTTCCGGGCTGCTGAAGGTGACGGAATTAATGCCGAACGGCAGATAGCTTTCCGCCTCCGTTTGGTCCAATAAAGAAAGCGAGGCCAAGTAAGCACTGTTGGCGATTAATGGATTTACGGCATAATGTTGCGCTTGTTGTGAGTCGCTATTGTTCAGGTTCACTTTTGCTAAAACGGCATCAGTGCCTTTGTACAGGCGGGTGATCGTTTTAAATTCTTCTCCCCACACGACGGTTCCCGTTCCGTCTCCGTATAACTCATCTATCCGGCCCACTTCCCGGTAAGAGCGCTGAATGGCCGCCAGATCCGCGTGCTGCTTTTGAAACGGATACGGGCTGCACTCGGCATACGCCGCTATGCTCCAATCAGGAGACGTGCGGCTGCGGTGCATTATGCTCAGTTCAAATCCATCCCCATTTTGTTTCGATTCTGTTTTCAGCTCGATGCGATCGCCTTTTTTTACGGTAATGGGGCTGACGTAATTCAGTTTTTTAATTTGTCCTCCTTCCGATTCAGGAAAAAGATCACAAAAATGATCGACTGCCAGACTGTTATATGTAGCGCCGACGAGTACCGGTTCTCCGCTGAATTGATGCCCTTTCACGTATGGATCGTCATCACTGTATACCGCCTGAACGCCGGCAGCGTTTTCTGATTCACCGAATTGAAAAGAAGTCCCGTGGTCAAAAGCGTAGGCCGGCAGATGAACGGCGTGCTCTTGCTGCAACTGATCAAACGCGATATTCTCTCCTTTTTCCCATTGCCGCGCACGCCGGCCAATATCAGAATCGGAGAAATTGAGATTCCGCTGATCCATGCGGTAAGCGGCCAGCTTTTCCAGCAGTTCCAGAACGGAAGCAGCCGTAAATGCCGCACGATACTCCGAATGATGCGTTCTTTTTTGCAGCGCGGATGCGATGGCGGCCGGATGAAGAGATGGCGTCTTTTCTAAAAAGGCCGCCAGTCTCTCAAGATAGGCTTCAAAACTCCATTTTGTTCTCGCTGACACAGGGAAAATATATTCCTCATCTTCGTGACGGCTCTGATCGGAATTCGGGCTGATATATTCTTCTACGATGAGATTTGCATATGCCCCGCCTGCCCCGAAGGAATTGATCATGCTTCTCCGCGGTATGATGCCCCCTGTCTCGGCATCCTTCAGACGTTCCCAATACTCGGTTTTCTCCTGCAGGTAAAAAGCCGTTTGTTCAAGCGCGATATTCGGATTTTGCGGTTTTGCGTTAATCGTCGGGACTAATGTTTCCCGCTCCATTTGCAGCAGCACTTTCGCGAGCTGGGACATGCCGGAAGCCGCCTCTAAATGGCCGAGATTTGACTTGACGGATCCAAGCGCGCAAAAACGTTTTTTATCAGTATATTGCGCGAACGCGTTTGTCAGGGCAATGACCTCAATCGGATCTCCCAATACAGAGCCGTTTGCCGCTGATTCAACATAACTGATTGTTTCCGGATTGATTCCGGCCTTGTCGATGGAAGCCGCCATGAGCTTCGCCTGCTGTTTAGGATCCGGAGCCGTGTACATCTGCCTTCCGCCGCTATGGCACAACGCGCTGCTTTTAATGACCCCGTAAATATGGTCTTTGTCGGCAACCGCTTTGGAGAGCGGCTTCAAGAGCACCGCCCCGACTCCTTCTCCCGGCATCAGGCCCGTGCCGGTTCCGAAGCTTTTGCTTTCACTTCCCTGTTCAAGCAAATTCGCCCGTTCGAGCGCATCATATTTAGACGGTTCAAGCGTGAGATTGACCCCTCCGGCAATCGCCATGGAACAGCTGTTAAGCTTCAGGCTTTCACAGGCGAGATGAATGGCGCTCAGTGAGCTGGAGCATGCGGTCGTAACGCCCATGCTCGGGCCCGTTAAATTGAAAAAGTGGGAAATGCGGTTGGCGATATGCCAATCCCCTCCGTTAGAGCTGAGCGCAGCTTTTTCCAATGACGGGATATTCCAGAAATATTGATTGTACATACTGCCCATAAATACACCGATGCCGCTGTCTGATTCCTGCCATTCGTTTACTCTTTCTAACGAGTAGCCGCCGTTTTCAAATGTTTCCCATACGGTTTCTAGGCTTAGACGGAGCTCAGGCGTCATCTCCATCACATGGTCTTCCCGGATGTCAAACAAGTGATGGTCAAAAGCGTCAATATGCTGCAGAAATCCGCCGTACCGTGTTTTGCGTTCTTCTTTTCGTGTTTCTTTTGCCATTGTTTTCAGAAGACCGGATTTCCATCTGTTTTCCGGAGCTTCCGTAATACAGCTGTCTCCGGCTTTTAAATGCTCCCACAGCTCATCGAGGGTTTCAGACTCGGGATAGCGGCCGCTGATGCCGATAATGGCAATGTCGTCACGATCAGAACGATTAACGGTGACGGTTTCTGTTTCCGGCTTTGGCGCTTTTGGCTCTTTTTGTTCAGTGATAAACCGCCGCGTTTCCGTGACAAGCGGCACCGGTTCATTCATTACAGGTTCCGGATGCTTTGTTTCAGGAGGCGCTTGTTCGGCTCCGAATGCCTGTTGCAGCTTATCCGGGTAAGTTTCCAGCAAATACTCGGCAAGTTCTTTCGTATTCGTGTGTTCAAATAAGACCGTTTTCGGCAGCTCGCCCGTCAATGTTTCCAGTTCGCGGATAAAATTCACCTGCAAAATGGAGTCGATGCCGTATTTTTCAAAGCTGGTTTCCGGCTGAATGCGCTCGGGAGCAAGCTTTATGGACTTGGCTAACGTTTCTTTTATGAATTGCACAGTCCGGTCTGTGACTGAGAAAGGCGGTTCTGTGAAATCAGCCGGCTCTTCGGAAGCCGCAGTTTCTTCAACCGCCTGCGCGTCCGGCTGCTTTTGCCTGATGACGCCGTCGCTTTCTGCTGCCACGATCTGCTGGCCGAGGTGATGTGACGATTCCGCCATAAATGTAACGTACCGATATCCCTCGCTTTCCAGCGCAGACTGCCACGCTTCAGGATACAGCCCCGGGCATCCGGGAATGCGCAGTTTGGCGTCTTCATACAGCCACCAGCCTTCCAAAAGACCGAATGTCAGATGAGAATAAACCGAATGGCTGCTGATCTCATTTAATAGCAAAATCCCATTCTTTTTAAGCACCGCTTTGGCATTGCGAAGCGTCCGCCGAATATTTTTTGTCGCGTGAAGCACATTTGCCGCAATTACCGCGTCATATGCGCCCGCCTCTATACCCTGCAAAGCCGGGGGCTCTTCCACATTAAACCGCTTATAAGTCAAATACGGATTGTCGGGACCGTATTCTTTTTCAGCATGCATGAAAAAGGCCTTTGACAGATCGGTGTAGCAATATTCTTTCACATGATGTTTGTACTCTTTTAATCTTTTGAAAACGGCTACGCTCGTCCCGCCCGTCCCCGCTCCGATCTCTAATATCCGGATTTCCGCGTTCGGGTCTTCTTTCAGGCGTTCTTCAATGAAAGCTGTCAATGTGTCAGCGAGCACCTCATTAAAGTAGTCTGCCGTTTCATTGTTTTTATAGATTCCTTCCACCAATTCCATTGAGGAATCGGGAAACAGAACATCAGTGGCAGAAACTCTGCCGGATAAAATATCCGGCAAAGCTCTGAGAGCGGTCTCCACTAAGGTGATCATCGCCTGTTTGCTGCTGTCCTTGAGTAAAGGAGCTTTCTTTTCATCCCATTCTTGCCACAGAACGTCCGCACGCTCTATCGGACCCGTTAACACATACGTACTGCCTGACTGTTTCAAAAAGCCTTTTTGCACCAAGATGGAGATGCTTTCTTCCAGCCACCTGCCGTAAAACCCCTGCATGACAGGCTGCGTTTCGTTTTCCGTAAAAAATCCGACAGATTTCAGCTGGCCTGCCAATAGTTTGTAAAGAAGATCTTCAGTGTTTTGCAAAGCCGTCCCCTCCTTAACTCAATTGTTGTACATGTCTTGTTACTTTAGGCTGATAGCTTCGCAGTTTTTGCATCGCCGAGCCGTGATGTTCAGGGTATACTTCTATCATTTCTTCCGGTTTTTCCTCCGGCTCTTCCGCCTGTTTCATCATGACGAACTGATTCAACGGGCCGCCGAGCAATCGTTCAAGCGCCGCCATTGCTTCCGGCGCTTCAATTGATCCGACTCCCGCCTGTTTCATCCGTTCTTGATATTCGGCAGATGATACGATTCCGACACTGCCCCAGTAGCTCCAATTCATCACTGCCGCCGAATACGGCCGAACTTGAGCCAAATGAGCGGCAAAGGCATCTTTGAAACTGCATCCGGCAGCATAATTGCTTTGTCCGGCCGCTCGTGCAAATGATTGAACAGATGAGAAGAACAAAGCAAAGTCCAGCGGCTCATTTTGGAACACGCGGGCCATATTCACGCTGACATTGACTTTTGCAGCGAGCACGCTTTTAAAACGGCTTTCCGGCATATTTTTCAGGCTCTGATCCTCTAAAACAATTGCGGAATGGATGATTCCGTTAATTTGCGGGTGCGTGCGTTTGATCGTTTCATACGCCCGTGTGAGCTCATTCGGATTTGCCGCGTCAGCTTCAATATAAATCGGCGCCGGGCCGAATTGGCTGAGTCTGTCGATTTTTTCCTGGATGGCGCTGTTATGTTTTCGTCTGCCGATCCAAACGACTCGCGCCTGATATGTTTTCACGGCATATTCGCTCCATGCCTCGCCGATGCCCCCCGCGCCGCCGATGACGACATAAACGCCGCCTTGTTGGTAAGCGGGCCGGCTTGACACCGGCTGCTGTACAGGAATAAGGCGCTGTTTGTACCAGTGATTGTTCCGGTACGCCCATGTATTGCCTTGCTCATCAAACGGCGCTGAGAACAGCTCCGCCTTTGAAACATCTTCCGGACATCCGGCATCAATCAGCCTTGTTTGCCAGTTCGGATACTCTTTTGCGAGCGAGCCGACCAAACCGTGAATGCCTGCATGAGCCGGATCAATAATGTCCGCCGGCTGTACGGACTGTGTTTTTATTGTGACTGCAGTCAAGCTGATTCGCTTTCCTCCATATCCTAAAGCAAGCATGGCCTTAATCACTCTGTACATCTGGATGACGCCCGCATCCTGAGCTTTTACCATGTCATCAGCGCTGTGAAAAGGAGCGATCCATACGATATGCCCGAAAGACCCTGTTGCTTTCAGTTCAGCCGCAACAGCCTCTATTTCATCCTCCGGGTTGATATGAAGCCGTTTCGCAGAAGGATGATGCAATTGAAAAGCCGCGCTTTCCTCATCCCCCGCGATAAAGACAACCTCTTCCGTCTTATATGCCGGGCTTTGATCACGGAATTCCGCGAGATCCCACACCGGAGCCAGAAGGTTTGCTCCATTTAATGATGTTTCCGGCGCGGGGCCTTCCATCATTCTGGAAGAAATCCCTTTAATTCTGACACAGACCCGGCCGGTCTCATCGCATAAGTCAATGTCCATACGCTGTATTTTTTCATCCGTTCCCCGGGAGCTGACGTACGCCCACATGCTTGTCGTGCACGGACTGAAAATGTCCAGTTCTTCAAGGGCGAACGGCAGTGACAGCTGGTTATCATCTGCGTGCAGCTTCAGACCGATTGTCGCTTGCAAAGCTGAATCAAGCATACACGGGTGAAGAACGTATTGATCTGCCGTTTCTTCGAGAAAGGAAGGCAGCCGGAGCTCAGCTAATGCTTGATTGCTTCCGATATGAATGTGCTGAATTCCTTGTTGTCCGGGACCGTAGTCAATGCCGATTTTGCTGAATAAGCCGTAACACTGTTCAGAAGTCAGTATACTGAGGCCGCATTGAGCTTTCAGTGCGCCTATATCACGGTGCGGAGCCTCCCCGGCGCTGAGAATGCCGGCAGCACCCTGACAGTGTATCTGCCTGCCGCTTGCTTCTGTTTGTGAATCCGTGTAAATGTCATACACGATTTCACCGTTTTCCCTCGGGTTCAGGCTGATTTGCGCTTCAATCGGGCGGTTTCCCGCTTCGATCGGCCGAACCCAAACGATGTTTTTCAGGCGGGTGACAGACGGACGTTCCTTTTGCCCTTTGACTGCCTGAGCAACCGCCGCCCTAGCCATTTCCAAGTAGGCGACGCCCGGCATAACCGGCTTGCCTTTAATAAGATGATCGGTGAAAATCGTCTCTTGTCCCGTAAATTCGGATCGGTACCGCTGCTCTGTTAAATCTGATACATTTTCGTGAAGCAGCGGGTGCAGCACCCGCGACGTCGGCACAGCTTGCGGTTTCTCTGCTTTCGGCCGATTGTCCGTGATCCAGTACCGCTCTTTCGCAAACGGGTAAGCAGGAAGACTCATCCGTTGGGGCTTGATATCTGAATATAAGCCGTCCCATTTGATATCCGCGCCCTGCACCCATAATTCCGCAAGCTTGACATTTTCTCGGCGGCTTATCAGCTCTTCGATATCCGCTTCGCCGTTTGCGCCTGCCAGAATGGATTTCAGGGAGGTTTTACCCGCTTTTCCTTTATAAATGCCCGCTATATCATAACGTCCTTTCGCACAGCTCTTTAGCTTGTCCCGCAGTTCTTCGGCCGAGGAAGCGATAATGGCCGCTCTTTCTTCCATCGCATCACGTCCCTGCTGAAGCGTGTAAGCAACATCCGCAAGATCCGCATCCGTAAAAGAAGCTTGCGCCAGCTGCTGCGCCTGTTCCTGCAGACGCTCTTCTTCTTTGGCCGACAGCACAAAGATTTGAGGGTGTGTGAAAACAGCTGTTTTTCTTTCTTCCTTCGGGATATATTCTTCAATGACGACATGGGCGTTTACGCCGCCGATGCCGAAAGAACTGATTCCCGCACGGCGCGGCAGATGATTCCCGTTTTCGTCTTTCAATGCCGTCCATTCTCTTTTTTCCTGTACGATGTAAAACGGACTGTCTTTCAGCTTGATATACGGGTTGATGACCTCGCTGTGGAGGCTTTTTGCAAGTGTTTTATGCTTCATCTGCATCAGCACTTTGATCACACCCGCGACACCGGCTGCCAGTGACAGGTGGCCGATATTGGTTTTAGCCGATCCCAGACCGCAGTGACTCGCGTAAACGGCGGAATCGCCTGTTTTTTCGTACAGCTTTTGAAAGGCGGATTTCAGGCCGTTGATTTCGACCGGATCGCCAAGCTCCGTTCCGGTTCCGTGCGCTTCTATATAAGTGACTGTTCTCGGATCAATGCCTGCTTTGTCATAAGCCGTTCTGACGACTTCCGCCTGGGCTTTCGGGTTCGGTGTCGTCAAGGAGTTCGCGCGTCCGCCGTGGTTGACCGCGCTGCCTTTGATGACACCGTAGATATGATCGCCTGCTTTTTCCGCTTCTGACAGCTTTTTCAAAAACAGAATTCCGGCACCTTCACTGACGGCAAATCCGTCCGCCCTGTCGGAGAATGTTTTACATTTCCCTTCTTTGCTCAGCGCACCCGCTTTGTCATAAGCGATGTGGCCTTGCGGTGTGACGACGGTATTCACGCCGCCGGCGATCGCCATATCGCAGTTCCCGTTTTCAATGGCGCATACGGCGTGATGAATCGCGACCAGCGAGCTGGAACAAGCCGTGTCGATCGGTTCACTCGGCCCGTGCAGATTAAGCATATAGCTGACGCGGTTCGGCCCCGCTGACGGACTCATATTTGCGGCTGACGCACCGCCGATATCCAGGTCGGAAAACAGTGAGCCGTATCCGGTATTCCCCGTGCCGATATACAGGCCTGTTTTCGTGCCGGAAAGGCTTTTAGCGGAATATCCCGCATCTTCTATCGCTTTCCACGCATACATCATTAACAAGCGCTGCTGGGGATCCATCTGTTCGGCTTCCAGCGGTGAAATTCCGAAGAACAGCGGATCAAAATCCGCAACTCCGTCAATAAATCCGCCCCACTTTACATTTGTTTTGTTGGCTTCATTAAGCGGGTCACCGTAATACTCACGCCAGTCCCAGCGATCCGCCGGAACCTCTGTTATACAATCTTTTCCCTCTTCTAAGTTGCGCCAATACTCATCAATATTTGCGGCCTTCGGAAACACTCCGCTCATGCCGACAATAGCGATCCGTTCCGGTTTATGTTCAGCCGCAGTCTGAACAGGCTGTACGGCAGTTTTTGCAAATCGTTTGTTCCCTGCCAGTCTGATGCCGCCATCATCAGTTACGCCGCTTTGTTTTTCTTCTTTCGGCTGTGTGCTGCCGGCAAATTGTGTTTGATAGTCTTCTGCTAAATGATGCGCCAGGGCTTGAATCGTCGCATATTCAAAAAATACGGTCGGTGTCAGATCAAGCTGATAAGTGTCATTCAGCTTGTTGGCGAATTCCGTCAGCGTAATGGAATCAAATCCGTATTGATTAAACTCCAATTCGATATCGATTTCTTCAATGTTTATTTTCAGAAGCCCGGAAACCTCTTTTGCCAGCAATTCCTGAAGTTTTGCCGTCAGGTCTTTCGGCGCAGGCGTTTCATCCGTTTTCTTAACCGGTGCAAAAGCGGCTGCAGGAGTCTTTTGAAGCAGCTTTTCCCGCATTACGGCGCGGTTTCCTTCCATGACGAGCACGCTTGTTTTCCCCGTGCTCCATGCTTTGTAAAGAGCTTCTATTCCGGTTTCAGTGCGCATCGGCGTTACGCCGGTTCTTTTTTCGGTGAGCTTCGCCATTTCTTCATTGACTTGCATTCCGCCGTCTTTCCAAAGCGGCCAATTGACCGACAATGTATGTCCGTGGCGGTACATTGCCGTAACCAGCGCGTTGCGGTATGCCGCATAGCTGTCCATAAATGCGTTTGCCGCCGCATAATCCGCCTGTCCCGCATTCCCGGTGACGCTGGAAATGGATGAGAAAACAATGAAAAAGTCCAGCGCTAAATGCTCGGTTGCTTCATCAAGGTTGACAAATCCGTCCGTTTTAGGAGCCAATACACTGTAAAACTCTTCGGTTGTTTTCTTTGCGATATACTGATCTTTCATCACACCCGCGCTATGAATGATGCCGTGAAGGCCGCCATATTCCGTCTCAATTGTTTTGACCAGGTCTGCCGCAGTTTGAGCGTTTGTTACGTCAGCCTGCTTGTATTCCGCTTTTGCTCCGAGTGATTCAAGCGATTGCAGCTGCATCCGCTGATTCTCGCTTAAAGCGGAACGGCCTGTCAAAACCAGTGTCGGCTCTTTGACTTTGCGGGCGATTTCTTTCGCGAAAATAAAGCCTAAGCCCCCGGCTCCTCCGGTAATGAGATAAATGCCTCCGTCGTTCCACGGAATGCGTATTTTGCCGCCGGACACAGCCGTTTCTTTGACATCTGCGCTGTATCGGATGCCGTTTTCATATTTGATATGGCTGTCATCAGCCCGTGTTTTATTTTCTCTGATGATGTCTGTGATTTTTCCGTTTTCCGCCGGTTCTATTTCAATCAGCTGGGTTTTCAGTTTTTTATGTTCCAGGCCGGCTGTTTTTAACAGAGCTGAAATCCCTGAGAGCAGCTGATGCTTATCTGTTTTAGAGAGAACCGTCTGGATGAGGACGTCTCCATCCGTCTCTTCCTTCAGCAGTTTTTGCAGCGTCTCCAATATCCGTCCTGTATAATCACGGAAGCGCGCCGCCGCTTTCCCATGCTGGGAGGTCATTTCAATACATTCAGCTCCCGCGGCTTCAACGGCTTGTTTCAATCCGGCGTCTGTGTCACAAAGCATCACGATATGCCGGGCAAAAACCGGTTCCGTTTGAACGGCGGTTTCATCGCTTCGGGTCCATACCGGCTCAAGCATGAGCGTTCTCGGAGCTTTTTCTTTTTTCTCAGGTTCTTTTTCAGCCGTTCTGAATGACAAACCTTTCAGCCTTACGCAAACCTTGCCGTTTTCATCACAAATATCAAGATCGCGTTTTTCAATCTGGCCGGCTTTGTGGTCTTCAGAAAGTCTGGCGTAAACCCACATCTCGGCAGCGCATGCGCTGAATACTTCAAGCTCCTGAACCGCAAACGGAAGCATCAGTTTTTCATCATTTGTTCCGGTTAATATGCTTGATGCCTGCAATGCAGAGTCCATTAAGCCCGGATGCATGACATACTCCTGTACCGTGTCCGCACAAGCCGCATCAAGTGACAGTCTGCCCAATACGAAATCATCACCTGTATAAATCGCTTTGACACCCCGGAAAGCCGGGCCGTAATCAAAACCGATTTTGCGGTACATATCGTACACTTCATCTGCAGAAAACGGTGTCTCGGCGGATTGTGATCTCAGCTTTTGGAGATCAATGACCGGAGCCTCGGCGTCAGGGCGGACTGATACTGCCCCTTGGCTGTAAACGGACGGCTGATCTGTGTCCCGGCCGCTGTAAATGTCGAATTGAACGTCATTTGCCGTTTCAGGAATGAGACGGATGTTGACATGAACCGGCTCGTCTTCAATGGTGATCGGCCGCACCCAAACCGTATTCTTAAGCTTGACGCTTCCTTGTCCGGCCGGAACTTCAGATGCCTGTTCCATTGCTGCGCGCGCCATTTCAAGATGTGCCACTCCCGGTAAAATCGGCACGCCTTTTACAACATGGTCCGCAAGGTAAAATTCTTCTCCTGTATAGATTGAACTGAACCGCTGTTCTGCAAGGTTTGAAGTATTTCTGTGCAGAAGCGGATGAAGCGCGTCTTGTTTTCCGGCAGATATAGTGCTTGTTTTTTCGTGTTTTCCGGTATGTTTCGCCGCCCAATAGCGGTCTTTTGCAAAAGGATACGACGGCAGGCTCATGCGTTTAGGCGGCCGGTCTCCATACAGCTTCGCCCAATCGACGTTCAGCCCTTTGACCCACAATTCAAGCAGCTTCGCGTATTTGCCGCGGGCCATCCATTTTTCAACGGCTTCTTGAATTTCTTCATCTTCCGTCAGCATTTGCAGCGTGCCTTTGTCTATTCTTCCTCTGTACAAGTCCGCGTGCTTATCTCCAGTGATAAACTGTGACAGTTTTTCCTGCAGTTCTTCTGCGGATCCGGCAATAACCGCCAGGCGTTCTTCCATGGCGTCCCTTCCGATTTGGAGGGTATATGCCATAGAAACGAGGGAGGATTGATCGTACCGTTTTTCAGTAAGCGCACGTTTCAGCTGTTTTGCCTGTTCTTTCAGGCGTTTTTCATTTTTGGCGGACAGAACGAAAAGACATGGATCGATTTGAGAATCATCTGCTTCCTCTCTGTCTTCTGGAATGTATTCTTCGATGACGACGTGGGCATTTACGCCTCCGATGCCGAATGAGCTGATGCCCGCGCGGCGCGGCTGTTCGTTTCCGCGTTCGTCCGTCTGCGTCTTCCATTCCATCGTCTCCCGCACCAGATAAAACGGGCTGTCTTCAAGCTGAATGTACGGATTTACCGTCTCACAGTGGAGACTTTTTACTAGTGTCCGATGCTTCATCTGCAGCAAAATTTTAATAATGCCCGCTGCTCCCGCGGCAAGGGATAAATGGCCGATATTCGTTTTGACCGACCCTAAGCCGCAATAGCCGGCCGTTTTCTCTTTTCCGTCTGCAAACGAGCTGAACGCTTGTTTCAGGCCGTTAATTTCAACGGGATCTCCCAGTTCTGTTCCGGTGCCGTGCGCTTCGATATAAGAGACTGTTTTCGGATCAATGCCCGCTTTTTTGTATGCGGCTTTAATGACTTCCGCCTGTTGTTTCGGGTTAGGCGTTGTTAAAGATGCCGCGCGGCCGCCGTGATTCACCGCGCTTCCTTTAATGACGCCGTAAATGTGGTCCCCATCCGCCTCAGCGGCTTTCAGCTTTTTGAGGAAAAAGAGACCGGCTCCTTCACCATGGGCAAAACCGTCAGCCTGATCAGAGAACGTTTTGCATCTTCCTTCTTTACTCAGCGCGCCCGCTTTATCAAAACTGATATACACATCCGGAAGAACAATCGTATTGATTCCTCCCGCCAAAGCCATGTCGCACGTCCCTTCTTCAATTGAAGAAACGGCATGGTGTATGGCAACGAGCGAGCTTGAGCAGGCGGTATCAATCGGTTCGCTCGGCCCGTGCAGATTGAGCGTATAGCTGACACGGTTCGGTCCGACAGACGGACTTGTATTCGCCGCGGATGACCCTTCAATCTCCGCATCGGCATTGGCTAAAAGAGAACCGTAGCCGGTATTTCCGGTCCCGATAAACACACCTGTTTTTGTGCCCGAGAGACTCTTTGACGCATATCCGGCATCTTCAATCGCTTTCCACGCGTGCGTCAGCAAGAGTCGCTGCTGAGGGTCCATTTGCTCCGCTTCCCGCGGTGAAATCCCGAAAAACAATGGATCAAATTCAGCAATTCCGTCAATAAACCCGCCTTGGTTGACGTTTGTTTTATTGGCTTCTTTTGCGGGATCCCCGTAATAGTCCCGCCAGTCCCAGCGGTCTTTCGGAATCTCGGTCATGCAGTCTTTGCCTTCTTTCAGGTTCTGCCAGTAAGCTTCAATGTCTTCTGCCATCGGGAAAATCCCGCTGATGCCTACGATTGCGATCGGTTCCGGCCCTTGGTCCCGCTGCACTGTCTGCGGAAGTGTCTCAGGCAGAGTGCGGCGTCGCTTAACGGCCGGGCGCGTGATTTGAGTCTCTTTTACCGGTCTTGCCGATTGAACCGTTTTTGTATTTACCGCAAACCGTCCGGCAAATTCCTCTTCGTATTCACTGATTAAATGAACGGCAAATTCATGGATTGTCGGATGATCAAAGAAAATCGTCGGCGTTAATGTAAGCCGGTACGTTTTGTTTAACTGGTTCGTAAACTCAGTCATCGAGATAGAATCCAGCCCGTATTTTGTCATTTCTTCATGAGGATCAATTTTGTCAATGTTTACTTTTAACAGTGAGGCCGTCTGCTGTTTTAACAGATGCTTCACTTTTTCAAGCAGGCTGTCAGCATCAATGTCATGACGTACGCCGGTCTCTGTTTCCGGATGATCATTCTCTTTGCGGAACAGTTTTGCTATCATGTGTTTCACATCTCCTTCAAGAACCGTCATCCGGGCTGTCCCGCTCATCAAGCCTTGATATAAAGCCTTGATGCCGGCATCTGTGCCGAGCGGTGCGATTCCCGCCTCCTGCATCAGCATATCTTCCGTCTGCTTTCCTGCCTGCATTCCGCCTTCTTTCCATAACGGCCAGCTGACAGAAAGCGTCTTTCCGTATCTTTGTCCTGCGGCTTGTAAAGAACGGCGGTACTCGGCATACATCTCCATAAAGACATTTGCAGACGCATAATCAGCCTGGCCGACGCTTCCAAGCACACCTGATAAGGATGAAAAGACAATAAAGACATCTAATTTCTCATGTTGTGACGCTTCATCAAGATACACAAGGCCCTTCACTTTCGGAGCGAGAACGTGTTGGTATTCCTCTGCCGTCTTCTTCACCATGTAGTTGTCTTTTATAATGCCGGCACTGTGAACAATCCCGTCCAGCTTGCCGTGCCGTTTGCGTATATTGCGGATCAATCGGTATACTTCTGCTTCGTCCGTGACATCGGTCTGCTCGTAGAAAACAGAAGCGCCGGCAGCACGTACTGTTTCCAGCATGTCTTTCTGCTTTTCTCTGAGAGCGGACCGGCCGGTTAGTATGATGACGGGGTCTTTTGTACGGTTTGCGATCTCTTTTGCAAAAATCAGGCCTAAACCTCCCGCACCTCCTGTAATGAGATAAACGCCTTCGTCTTTCCATGGAATATCCGGCTCCGCTTGAGGTATATCCATTTCTCCCCAATCAGCGGCAAAGCGCTTGCCGTTTTCATATTTCACATGGACGCTTTCGGCATGCATACGGTTTTCGGACGCTTTTTCCGCTATGCCTTCAGCACTTTCTTCCTCCTCGGCTTCGATCATTTGACAGATCAGCTTGGAATGTTCAAGGCATGCGGTTTTGAAGAGGCCGCTAATGCCTGAGAACACCTGCTGTAAGCCTGCTGACCGCGTAACAGCCTGAAATAGAACGCGGCCCTTCGGCTTGCTTTTCATTATGGTTTTGATATGGTCAAACAGCTGGCCCGCATAAGAATGATACCGCTCTGCAATAGATGCGGGACGAGCGTCCAAGATAATGACGCTTGCATGTTCAAGCTTTGCTTCCACGGCCTGTTTTACAGCTTCATCGTACTCACAAAGGAAAATGATATGCTCTTCATACGAAGGCTCGTGGGCCGCCGGTTCCGGCTGCTCTTTCCAGACCGGTTCAGCGAGCAATGTGTCCGTACGGCTGACCGAAATGCCGGCACCCGCGTTTTCTTCCATGATCCGCGTTGAGAAACCTCTCATCCGCACACAAAGCCCGCCGTTATTGTCATATAGATCAATATCGGCTTTTTGGATAGGATCGCCGGCTTTATTGTTCGCACTGAATGTGACGTGCACCCACATATCATCAGCGCACGGATTCAGAACGTCCAGCTCCTCTAAAGCAAACGGCAATGCGGCTTTGAATGGTTCCCCGCTTTCTGTAAGCAGCGCTCTCGTCACGTTTTGCAAATATTCGGCGGCCTGAAGCGCACCGTCCATCATACTCGGATGAAGGATATAATCAGCTTTTGTATGAGAGACGGATTCAGGAAGCTTCAATTTAGCAAGCAGCCGGTCTTCGCCTTTGTATACAAGCTGCACCCCTTTGTATCCGGGCCCGTAATCAGCACCGATCATTCCTTTGTAAAACGCTTGAGATTCGATTGTTCCCTGTGTGCACCGGCGCTTCAGCTGCTCAATATCCGCCGCTTCCTCCGGTTCCTTCCGGATGATTTCAGCGATGCCCTGATTATAAAGAGGAGCTTCTTCACCGATAGAATCGTTACCCCCGTACATTCTGTATTGAATCTGTCCGTCCTCTTCTTCATAAAGTCCGATATGGACACGGACAGCGTCCTGATCGGCTATCACCGGGCGGACCCATACAATATTCTTTAAGCGCAGGCCCAGAGATTCCTCTGTTGCCCCGCCGATGCTTTTCTCCGCCGCGGCCCGTGCCATCTCAAGAGTAACGGCAGCCGGCACGATCGCCATTCCTTTAATGATATGCTCGGCAATAAAATACTCTTTTCCCGTGAATTCCGAACTGAACCGCTGCTCCTGCAAGACGGATGTATTCTGATGTACCAGCGGATGCAAAAGTTTGGTATCTGTTTGCTTCACAGTTTCCTCCGGCCAGAAGCGCTCCTCTGCGAACGGGTAGGTCGGCGCACTGATTCTTTGCGGCGCGGAATCCTGATACAATAAGCCCCAATCAACACGCGCTCCTTCAACCCAGAGCGCCGCGAGTGCTTTCAGCTTTTCATCCCGTGTCTGACATGACGCAAGCTCTTCCATCTCCTGAGCTGACACTTCTCTGCTTCTCACTTTTTCGCCCCGTAAGATGTTTTGGTCATTGCCGTTGATAAAATCCTGCAGCTGACGCTTCAAATCGTGACGATCATGACTGATAAAAACGGCTCTCTCTTCCATCGCTTCACGTCCGGTCTGATACGTAAATGCCAGATCATGCAAGGAAACATCGTTTTCGGCTTCATCCAGAAAGCCGGATAAACAAGATGCATAGGCAGTAAGACGCTGCTTATTTCTCGCTGACAGCGGAACGATAAAAGGCGGCTGTCCGTCCTTTGATCCGCTGATCGTTTTGTTTTCGTACTGTTCAAAAATGGCGTGTGCGTTTGTTCCTCCGAGTCCGAATGAGCTTAACGCTGCGCGGTGCGGCGTCTCTCTCTCCGGAAGCGGTTTTCGCTTATCCGCCACATAAAACGGCGAACCGCTGAATTTGATATTCGGATTCGGTGACGTGTAATTAATGGTAGGCGCCAGCTCCCGGTGATATAAACTCATGGCGACTTTGATGCACCCGGCCAGACCTGCTGCTGTATCCAAATGTCCGATATTCGTTTTTACGGAGCCGATCCCGCAATACTGCTCCCGGTCCGTGTAACGTTTATACACTTGCTGCAGCGCGGACATTTCAATCGGATCACCCAATGTCGTTCCTGTGCCGTGCGCTTCGATATAGGAAATCGTCTCCGGGTGAATATTCGTGCTGTCTAAAACATGCTGGATGACGTCAGTCTGGCCTTTTACACTCGGTGCGTAAAAACCGACTTTATCCGCTCCGTCATTGTTCAGACCGATGCCTCTGAGCATGGCGTATATGTGATCTCCGTCCTGAACGGCTTGTGACGCCTTTTTCAGCAGAATGACGGCCGCTCCTTCTCCGCCCGCCATACCGTCGGCTGAAGCGTCAAATGCCTTGACATGCCCGTCGCTTGAAAAATTCAATCCGTTTTGGTGCACATAGCCGATGCCGGTCGCTGCATGCAGAGTTGCTCCGCCGACGAGCGCGTATTCCGATTCTCCGCTCGTTATGCTTTTGTAGGCTGAATAAAGACCGACTAATGATGATGAGCAATTGGAATGAACGAAATAGCTTGGCCCTTTTAATCCGAGCTTATGGGAAACCATCGTCGGAATCGTACCGCTCTGTGCTAACACCCATGACACATAGCCGTCGGGAGAATCATGGCCTTCTGTCGTTTTTTCCGGCAAAAGCGACCGATACGAATTATTGCTTGCCGACATATATACGCTTGTCTTCGGAATCTCTTTCGATACATATCCCGCGTCCTCGACGGCTTTCCAAGAATGAAGCAGCAGAAGCCGAAGCTGAGGATCCATAAATTCTGCGTCTTTCGGAGAAATGTGAAAGAACTCAGGGTCAAAGAGATCTTTTCCTTCTATCGTCGATAATGCCGGCACATAGTCGGGATTTTCGATCAAATCCTCAGGCACGCCGGCTTCCCGAAGTTCTTCTTCCGAGTAGAAACGGACGCTTTCCTTTCCTTCTCTTAACTGCTTCCAAAACTCATGATGATTGTTCGCGCCGGGGAACTGGCAGGAAATCCCCACTATCGCCACACTGTCTTCAAAGTAAGACGGCATCCCGTTTTGCGGTGTATGTTCTTTTTCTCTTTCATCTTGGCCGGACACCTCTGATTCAGCTGCCTGTTTTGTTTCAACAATAAATCCGCTGATCGCCTGAATGGTAGAGTGTTCGAATAAATCCGTGACGGTAAAATCGCATTCCAGCTCCTGTTTAATGCGTTCTGCCGCTGCAACAGCCAGAAGCGAGTCGCCTCCCACATCGAAAAAGCCGTCTTCGGTTTTGATGCCCGCCGTATTCAGCAGGTCTTCCCATATTGCGGTCACTTTCGCTTCCGCTTCTGATAACGGCAGTCTGCCTGTCTTTTCAGACCGGTGAACGATTACCTTGCGCTGTTTTAGGTCTTTGCGGTTCACTTTTCCGCTCGGTGTTAACGGCAGCGCATCCAGACGGATAAAATGGGCAGGCGCCATATAATCCGGCAGACTCGATAAAAGATGGTTGCGGAGCGCTTTTTCATCTGCCGTATGACCGGAGCGGGCCGTATAATAAGCAATCAGCTTTTTATGTCCGTTCTTTTCCTGAACAACTACCGCCTGATCAAGGATATCCGGATGTTCGCTCAATTTCGTTTCAATCGCTCCCAATTCGATGCGGAAGCCGCGGATTTTCACCTGACTGTCAATCCGGCCGGCATATTCTATATTTCCGTCAGGCAGCCATCTGGCCAAATCACCTGTCTTGTAAAGTTTTTCTCCTTCACTAAACGGATTATCAATAAATGATGCCGCCGTCAGCTCAGGCTGATTGTAATAGCCTCTGGCCAGACCGGCGCCGGCCACGCAAAGCTCCCCGGCCACACCGTCAGGGACGGGGCTGAGCTTTTCATCGACGATATAAAGCCGCGTATTGTGAATCGGTTTCCCGATCGGCGTATTCCTGCTTGTGATTTCCTTTTGGCCGCAGCTGTAGTAAGCGGCATAAATGGATGTTTCCGTCGGGCCGTATATGTTTTCAATTCTGGCATGTTTGAAGATGGAAACTGACTTTTTGACTAAATCTTTCGGAAACGCCTCACCGGCCACCATCACATATTTCACAGGGCCATCTTCTGTAAATGCCGTATGCCGCTTTACCGTTTCCAGAAATACATTAAACACGGCGGGCGCAAAATTCAGATGCGTGACCTGGTGGGTTTGGATGTATTCCATGCAAAGCTGCGGATTTTTTTCTGCACCAGGCGGCAAAATGACAAGCCGTCCGTTTCCGATAAACCAGCCGAATAATTCAGAAATCGAAACGTCAAATACGTAATTCGTTTTTAACAAATAGGCATCCTCTTGAGCGACCGGGTACTCAGCTTCCAAAAACTGCAGCGTATTCATGATGGCTCTGTGCTCAACCATGACGCCTTTCGGTTTTCCCGTGCTTCCGGACGTATATAGAATATAAGCGAGATGATGCGGTTTTGAACGCGGCGTCAGTTGTGCCCCGCTGACAGAACGTCCGCTGTTTTCAATTTCCACCGTGCTCACACCGCCGATGGCCAACTGTTCAATTATGCCGCGCGTCTTTGCTTGCGTTAATACGATTGACACGCCGCTGTCAGTCAACACGTGGGCCATCCGTTCGTTTGGAAAAGCCGGGTCCAGCGGCACATACGCGCCTCCCGCTTTTAAAATGGCGAGGATGCCGATGACCATCTCAAAAGAACGCTCCGTACAAATGCCGACCGGGCATTCCGGTGTGACGCCCTTTTCTTGCAGGTACACAGCGAGCGCCGTGCTTCGTTCATCTAATTCGCGATATGTAAGACTGTTTTCACCGAATGTGACGGCTTCTCTGTCAGGGTGGCGTCCGGCTTTTTCCGCAAACACTTCATGAATGCAGCGCTCATTCGGCTGATGGGATGAACGGCTTGCTTCACGTTTTTGATTAAGCAGGCCGGAACATGCTTCAAAAGCGATCTCCGGATCAGAAAGCACCTTTTCTGCCAGTTTCATATAATGCTCCGCCATTCGTTCGATGAAAGAAGGGCTGTAGACATCCGGGTTGTACAGAAATTGCAGGACGGTTCCCGTTTCTTTTTTATAGACTTCAAGCGCAAGCTCAAATTCGCCTTCCTGATGAATGTCTTCTATCATTTCAATGCCGAGTGATTGATATAGTTCCGCCAGCTTTTCCGCTCCTTCTGTCCGGAAGAAGTTTTGATAGAAAAACGCGGTCTGAAAAACAGGCGACACCGCAGGCGAGCGTTCCGTCTTCAATTCTTTTACAAGCGCGGGAAACGGATACGCGGCATGGTCCAGCCCTTCTGCCAGTGTCAGCTGCAGCTCCTTCAAAAACGACGTAAAAGATTTGGCGCCCGTCTCCCTGCTTCTGACCGCGATCATATTAATAAAGTATCCGATGACAGACTCAAATTGAGCCTCAGAACGCCCCATCGTCGGCATGCCGACGATGACATCTTCCTGATTCGTATATTGATAGAGCAGTCCTTTGAAAATAGCGAGATACACAACGGATTCATTGACATTATTTTTTTGGGCACAAACTTTAATCTGCCGGTTCAGTTCATCAGGAAGCAAGCGCTGATACGCCTGCCCCCTGCAAGTTTGAACCGATGATCTCGGATAATCCGACGGAAGCTCAAGCACCGGCAGCGGTCCTTTCAGCTGCTTTTTCCAATAAGACAGATGCGTTTTTCCCGCCTCACTTTCAAGCAGCTCTTTTTCCCATTTCACAAAGTCATGATAATCTGCGGCCTGCTGAAGCATGACAGGTTCTTTGCCTTCACTTGCTTTTACATAAGCGTCCAGCAGCGCCGACATAAACGTCATAAGAGAGACGCCGTCAAAAATGATATGGTGAATGGTAATTAACACAATCGGCTCCCGCTTCGCCCGCCGGAATACTTGAACACGCAGGAGCGGCCCGGTTTCAAGCGCGAACGGTTCTTTTGCTTTTTCTTTAATAAACGAAAGAGCGTCACGCCCGCTTAATTCGGAAAGATCCATTTCTTCAATCGGAAAATGCCGATCCGTATCTTCTATCTGATACGGAAGGCCGTTTTCCTCTTTTATCACACTGGTCAAAATAGGGTGCTGGCGCTGCACGGACAAAAGGGCGTTTTTGAATGTCTCGACATCCAGCTTTTGAAAACGAAAGCATAACGGAATGTTATATGCGCTCATCTCCGGAAACATTTTCTGAAGCATCCACAAACCTTTCTGGCCTTCAGAAAGCGGACGTTTTGCAGTTGTCCGCTTGAAAGCCTGAAGCTTTTGTTCTACTTCAGCGATGGTGAGCGTTCCTGATCTGTAGGCATCGAGAAGTTCTTTATGATTCATAGGTCTTACTCCCTTCTATGATGTCTTGCACTCTTTTAAAATCTAATGTCCCCTCAGAGACCTGTTTCATCATGGCGATGATCTCCTGATCCGTATACTCCTTGTTATCCGGAGCGGCGGCTTCTGTTTCGGTTTCTTCCGTTCGGTAAAACGTTTCGATCGCTTCTTTATGTTCTGTCAGGTAATAGCTGATGACGTCTCCGAGCGTGGCATAGCTGTAAAATAACGCCGGAGTGACTTCAATGCCGTAATGACTCGACAAAAGAGCGGCAAATTTGGCTAAATAGATGGAATCAAATCCGAATTCCGCCCAGTTTTTATGCAGGACGAGTTTATCTTTGGATATTTTCAGCAGACTGTGTATCAGCTCTTTCAAATCCGCTTCGAGCCGTTTTTCCGCGCTTTCTTCCGGGATGCGGCGGCTCACGGTTTCCAAAAGCGCATCCGTTTTTAATGAATCGTCCCGCCGTATGCCTAAAAATCGTTCGGCACGGCTTCTTTTGCCGGCAATGACAAGGCACTGGGTGTTGTCTTGAGAAATGATGCGCTCAAAAAGCTCAATGCCTTCATCTGTTTCTAACAGGCGCTGACCGCTTGATTTCAGGTACATGCCCGTCGTCTCTTCACCGCCGACGGCCATTCCGCCGTTTTTCCAGACCGGCCAGTTTATGACAAAAGCGTTTCCGCTTTCGGATTGTTCGTTTTTATAGCGGGCATACGCCATTTGGAACCTGTTCGCGACCGCGTAATCACAGCAGCCGAAATCCCCTAAAACAGCCGATGTGGATGAAAAGTAGCAGATGAAATCAGGCGTTTCGTTTTTCAGCCACTCGTCAAGAAGCAGGCTTCCGTTTATTTTCGGTTCAAGCGTACTGCGGAAATTCCCGATTTCATTTTCAAAGACGGATGTTCTGCTTTCGATGCCCGCCGCATGAATGACGCCGTGAATGGCTCCGAATCGTTCTTTCGCGCGCTTGATGCAGTCGCCCATTCCGATCGGATCACAAACATCGGCTTCGGCGTAAAGAACACCCGCGCCGAGATTTTCCAGGTCTTTCATTTTTTCTTTCTTTTCTTCATTGATCGGCGACCGCCCCGTGAGAATGACATTTGCCTGGTAGTTCCGGGCGAGATGGCGGGCAAATAAGTAGCCGAGCCCTCCTAATCCGCCGGTAATGAGATATGTTCCGCCGGTTCTGATCCTGCCGTTTTCTTTCGTTAGTCCGGTTGGTTCGGTGTGATAGACATATCGTTTTCCCTCTTCCAAGAAAACGGTATGGTCTGTTTCAGCTTTCAGCTCGTCCCAAATCGTTCTCACCCAGTCCGTTATGGCCGCACTGGCTTTTCTGAAGTGGCCGGTAACACTTGTTTTCGGGAGAACAATGCCGAGCGAACGCTCAAAGCCGATCCATGATTCCAAGTAGCACCTTTCCAGACCGGATGCATATTCCCCCGCCAATAACAGCCTTTCCGGCTGCAGACCGGTCTCAGCCATTGCTTTAAGAATATGAACGATACATGAATAATCTTCGATGCAGCTTTTATCTTCAAGCGCCCATAAATACAAAATGGCAGAAGCCTCACCGTACTCTTTTTGAATATCCGCAAAAGCGTTCACATATGATTGCGGATCTTCCCGCACCACTTGGCAGCGGCCGGCGGACAGAGCCTCATACCGGTCTCCCTGAGCGATAAAAATAACGTCAATGTCACTGTCATACGATTTGACCACAGAGACGGCTTCCTGCTGCTTCTTCTGATCAGATAAGAAAGAAATCACCGTTTTGACTTGCTTTGCTCCGGCAGCCGGCAGAGCCTGTTCTTTAAGAACTTCTCTAAAAGCCATTACTTCAAATTGTTCCGCCGGATCACTTTCATCAGCCGGCGCGTTAACGGGTGCGGCCTTGCTTTGTACAGGCTGCTGATGCCAGAAGCGTTCTTTCGCAAACGGATAAGCAGGCAGGCTGATGCGGGCCGGAGGACGGTCTCCGTATAATTTCGCCCAATCGATGTCCAATCCTTTTACCCAAAGCTCAAGCAGCTTAGAATATTTCCGTTTGCTGATCCAAGCGTCTATGATTGTTTCCATATCATCATCCGCCGAAAATACGGCAAGCATCCGTTTGTTTTCTTCCGTGCCGTCACGGTGCAGTCCGGCGCTGTTTTGTCCGGCGATAAATCCATTCAGTTTTTCCTCAAGTTCATGAAGTGAATGGACGATAAAACCGAGACGCTCTTCCATCGGCACCCGGCCAGTCTGGAGAGTAAAGGCTATGCTCATAAGGTCGCTGCCGCTGTATCTTTTTTCACGGATGGCGTCTCTGAGCTGTTTTGCTTTTTCAGTGAGCCGTTCGCTGTTTTTCGCGGACAGGACGATGATGGCGGACTGATCTGCCGGCGTTTCATCAGGCTCTTTGTCTGCCGTATATTCTTCTATGACGAGGTGGGCGTTTGCTCCTCCCGCGCCGAAGCTGCTTAACCCCGCCCTTCTCGGAAGCTCTTTGCCGCCGATGACGGGACGTTTCCACTCACCGAGCTCCTGCTGAACGGCAAACGGCGTATACGCGAAATCAATATTCGGATTCAGCTGTTCCGCGTGCAGGGACGGCGCAATTTGGCGGTCTTTGAGCTGGAATAGTATTTTTGTCAGACCCGCAATGCCCGCGGCGCTTTCACAATGACCGATATTTGATTTTGCGGAGCCGATGGCGCAAAACTGTTTGTCTGTTGTATCCTCTTCAAATGCTTTCGTTAATCCGGCGATTTCAATCGGATCTCCTAATGCGGTGCCCGTACCGTGGGCTTCAATATAACTGACGGTGCGCGCCGGAACGTTTGCCCTTTCGAAAGCTTCTTTTATTAAGGCGGCCTGCGCATTCGGATTCGGAACGGTGTATCCGTTCGTTTTGCCTCCGCTGTTAATGGTGCTTCCTTTAATCACACCGTAAATGTGATCATTATCGGCAATCGCTCGGTCTAACGGCTTTAACACGACCGCGCCTACCCCTTCTCCGTCGACAAAACCATCCGCTCGGTCTCCGAACGATTTGCACGTGTCGCCTGCGGAAAGCATGTTCATGACTGACAGATTCATATAATGGATCGGGTCGGTCACTATGTTTACACCCCCGGCAATCGCGCATTCGCTTGAACCGCTGTATATGCTCTCAAGCGCCAGATGAATGGCCGTCAAAGAAGAAGAGCAGGCTGTATCAACGGCAATGCTCGGCCCTTGGAAATCAAAAAGGTAAGATACCCTGTTGGCAATGGACCAGTAGCCGTAGCCTGTCGGGTAGTTTTTGTTCATCGCGCCGGCAAAAACACCGATTTTTCTGCTTTGGCACAGGTTGTCAGGCGTATAGCCGGCATCCTCGATACTCGCATACGCCGTTTCTAAAAATAATCGCTCCTGCGGGTCCATTCGCTCTGCTTCCAAAGGAGAAATCTGAAAGAACAGCGGATCAAACTTGTCCATATCCTCAATGAAGCCGCCCCATTTCGTATAAATAGAGCCTTCTTTACCTTTCTCTTCATCGTAGTAATCCTGCCAGTTCCAGCGTTCCCGCGGGATTTCTTCTATGCAGTTTTTTCCTTTTTTAATATTAGCCCAAAGCTCAGCCGCTGTTTTTGCCTGCGGGTAGCGTCCTGAAACACCGATGATGGCCACGTCGCGAACCGAACTTTGCCGGACCGTCTCTTTGGCTGCCCGTTTTTCCCTCCGCCGCCAGTCAGTGCGAAGCGGCTTAGCCGGCTGTACAGCCTGCGGTTCTGGTGATGCCTTCCGTTCTTCCTGAACAGGCGTTTGTCCCGTCAGTTTGATCATCGCGTCTTTTTTCGTTTTGATTAAGTGAGCGACGAGCGCCTCAATCGTCTGATATTCAAAAAATAAAGTGCTGCTGACTTGGTCCAATACATTTCGTAACGCGTTTGTCAGCTGTACGACGACGATAGAATCAATTCCGTATTTTTCAAGCGGCGCTTTCGGATCAATTTGAGCCGGCGGAATTTTTAATGTTTCTCCGATTAACGTTTTCAAGTACTCGGTGCTTTTTTCTGTTAAAGACGTGTCGCCTTTTTGCACCGTTGTTTGCGCCTGAAGTTCCGGCGCTTGCGCTGCTTTTGGCGGTGCGGTCCGTTTTCCGGCCCCTGCTTGAAGCGTTTTTTGGCGAACAATGCCGTTGCTTGTTGCCGCTATAATCTGATGGCTTAATTCATGTGCCGCCTCTGCCGGGAAGAAGACAGAATGCCAGCCTTCACTTTCTAACACGCGCTTCCAGCTTTCCGGATACAAGCCCGGGCACCCCGGAATACGAAGGGCGGAATCTTCATGCAGCCACCAGCCTTCAAGCAGTCCGAAAGTAATATGCGGGAACAGGCTGTTTCCCGCCATTTCATTTAAGAGCAGCAAACCGTTGTCTTTTAAAACGGCTTTGGCGTTTCTCAGCGTCTGGCGGATGTCTTTCGTCGCGTGGAGCACATTGGCCGCAACGACGATGTCGTATGCGCCCGGCTCTATGTCCTGGCCGGCAAGCGGCGCTTCTGCGTTAAAAAGCTGATACGTCAGATAAGGATTCCGTTTGCCGTATTCCGTCTCCGCATGCACGAGAAAAGCTTTCGATACATCGGTGTAACAGTATTCTTTTATATGGTTTTGATACGGCCTAAGCTTTTCAAATATGCCTGCGCTTGTGCCGCCTGTGCCCGCTCCGATTTCCAGGATGCGGATCTCGGCTTTTGAATGTTTGCTGATGTTTTCTTTCACATAAGCCATTAATGTCTCTGACAGGGCGCTGTTAAAGTAATCCGCGACTTGATTGTGCTTATAAATTCCTTCAACAAGTTCCATTGAAGAGTGCGGGAACATGATGTCTGTCGCCGGCACTTCTTCCCGCAGAATGTCCGGCAGTGCTTTAAGCATCGTCTCGGCTAAAACAGTCATCGCTTTTGTATCGGCGTTATTGAGCCATTCCTCTTTTTCCCGCTCCCATTTTTGCCATAGCGAGGCGGTTGTGTTTTCGGCTCGCGCCGACAGTTTATATGAATCCGCATTCCCTTCCAGATAGCCATGTTCCAGAAGGAAAGCGATCGTTTGATTGAGCCATTTTTTAAAGTATTCGTGTTCGGGCTCATACGCTTTAAGGCTTTGCGGCGTCAGCAAGTCTGCTTCTTTAAGCTGGGCGATCAAAAGCTGATACAGAAAATCATCGAGCTCCTGATGGTCAGCCTCTCTAACAAGACGTGCGCCGGGCGGAGCGACCTTCGGCTGTTGTGAAAAGACAAGCGGCTGAGGCGGATAAACGGAAATCTTTTCTCTTTCATTCATCCCTTCGACTGCGACCGGTTTGGTCGTATGAATGAAGGCCGCCTGATCAATCGGCAGCGTCATAAGGGTTTCAAGCGCCTCCATTGCAGCGTCCGGTTCGATCAATCCCAATCCGATCTGATCCATCAGCTGAATAAAATCACCGTCTTCAGCCGCTTCGCTGTTGCCCCAATAGCCCCAGTTCATCACTTTGACCGGACAATTCCATGTCTGATCAAGTTCTTTCGCAAATGCGTCACTGAAAGCGCATCCTGCGGCATAATGGCTTTGTTTCACATTATGGATAAATGCCACAAGCGAGGAGAAGAAGAGCGCAAAGTCAAGCGGCTCCCGTCCAAATACCTCCGCCATGGACACACTTACATCGGCTTTTGCCCGCAGCACCGATTTGAACTCTTCTGTCTTCATATTATTTAAGCTTTGCTCAGACAGATCCATTGCCGAGTGGATGATTCCGTTCATTTTTGTGTGGCGCTCTTTTATGAACTGATAAGCCATCTCTAAGGAAGCACTGTCGGCGGCATCGGCGGAAACATATTCAGGCGCCGGGCCGAATGCGCTGAGCCGGTCGAGTTTCGCCTGTATGGAATCATTCAGTGTGCTTCTTCCGATCCAAATGATGCGTGCTTTGTAGCGGCGGATCATGTATTCACTCCATGCCTCGCCAAGATACCCCGCGCCTCCGATCACGGCATAAACCCCGCCTGTTTGGTACAGCGTGCCGTTCTTCGGCATATTGTCAAGCGGTATCAGCTGCCGCTCAAACAGCTGCTGATTGCGGTACGCCCAAATTTGACCGTTTTTTCCGGCAGAAAGACTGAGCGCCTCTTCGATCGGCCAGCTGCCGTCCGTTTCTGTGTCAATCATGCGGATATGCCAATGCGGATATTCTTTCGCCATTGTTCCGGCAAGTCCGCTGACTGCGGCTTGTGACGGGTCGGCGCTGTCTTGATCCGAAAACGGCTGGGCATTTGCTGTGACGATGCACCAGTCCAAACGTTTTTCTCCGTACCCTAAGGCAAGTAATGCTTTCATCAGCTTGAACACATGAAGAACGTTCCTTTCCTGTTCCTTGAGGCTGTCAGCACTCTCAGCCTGCGGAGCAAGCCAAATGATTTGCTCCAGTTCTTTTTGTCCTTCAAGCATGTGCGTAAGAGATGCGATATCATCCGTGCTTCTGATCGGATAATAGGAAGCGTTCGGCAGATGTTCTTTTATGCGCGTATGTCTCGAATCCGTTCCGCTGAATACTGCCGTCTGCCTATCCACCGCTGCTTCCCCGGCTTTTTCAAGCGCAACAGGCTCCCATGCCGGAATCAGCATCGTATGGCCGACAGGCGCCTCCGAGGTTTCTCCGCCCGCTGTTTGGCCTGTGTCAAGGGCCCGAACGGACGCGCCTTTCATCCGGACATAAACCGTACCGGCATCATCACACATATCAATGTCAAATTTTCTTACGTTGTCATCTGCTTTGCTTCCTTCTGTGTACCGGATATATGACCAGATATGTTCAGGACACGGTCTGAACACTTCCACTTCCTGCATCGCAAACGGCAAAGAAAGCTCGTGGCTGTCTGCATCGTCATGTATCGAGCGGACAAGCAGACCGACGGAAGCGTGAAAAGCGGCGTCCATCATACTCGGGTGAAGCGTATACTGTTCTTTTTTGTCATGTACGGCAGCTGGGAGTGAAATACGGGCCAATAATCGGTCTTCTCCAAGCAGCAACTGCTGTACGCCCCTGTATGCCTCTCCGTAATCCAGACCGATCTTCTCAAAAGCACCGTAACATTCTTCCGCAGTCACGATTCCTAAATTGCAGGAAGCTTTGACAGACTCGATATCTATCTGGGCGCTGCCCTGTTCGGTAATGACCGCTTCACCCTGGCTGTGAATAACCGGTTCCTCGCCGTTTTCTGCCTCACTGTATATTTCATAGGTAATCTCACCATTATCTTCTGGGTAAAGGACAATATGTATTTCTTTCGGTTTATCTTCAATCATGACCGGACGGACCCAAACAACCTGTCTGAGTGTGACGCTATGGCCTTTTTCCGTCACGGCAGCGGCCTTTTTGACCGCCTCTGCGGCCATTTCCAAATAGGCGACACCCGGCAGTATTTTTTGTCCGTTGACGACATGGTCAGATAGGAAAAATTCATCTCCCGTAAAAAGAGACGTGAAGCGCTGCTGCGAAAAATCTGACGTATTTTCTTGTAAAAGCGGATGCAGCACTGTGCCTGACGGGCTTTTCTCCTGTTTTTTCTGCTGCGGAATCCAATAGCGTTCTTTTGCAAACGGATAAGTCGGAACGCTTGTTTTACGCGGTTTATATGAACCGTACAGCTTATTCCAATCTACTGTTTTCCCTTCTGCCCATAACTCGGCAAGCCGTATCGGATCATCCGTCTCAGGAGCGGGTTCGCTCAGTTCCGGCAGCTCGGCTTGTCCGCGCCAAAGACCGGGGATGTTTTCGTTTCCTTTTACGAAATCATTCAGCTTTTCTTTCAAGTCGCGGGTGTCATTTACAAGGAAGACAGCTCTCTCCTCCATTGCTTCACGTCCTGTCTGAAGAGTATAAGCCAGTTCAGACAGCACCGTCTTTTCTGAAAGCGATCGGGCTAGTTTTTCCGCATAGGCCAGAAGCCTGTCTTTATTTCTTGCTGACAGCGGGATGAGTTTTGCTGCATCGTTCTCAGGTGCAGGCGCTTTTTGTTCAGGCTGAATGTATTCTTCTAAAATGATATGGGCATTCGAACCTGATGCACCGAAGGAACTGAGTCCGGCCCGGCGCGGATAATGTGTGACTTTACCGTTCTCTTCGGCTGCCGGCTGCTTCCACGGAGCAGTCTGCTGCTGTACGTAAAAAGGAGATCCCTCAAATTTCAGGTAAGGATTTAATTCCGCAGAATGCAGTGATTTGACAAGCGTTTTGTGATGAAGCTGCAGCGCCGCTTTTGTTAACCCGCTGATCCCCGCCGCTGATTCTGCGTGACCGATATTTGATTTGACCGAACCGATGGAACAAAATTGCTGATCCTGCGTCCCTTGGCTGAACGCTTTTGACAGACCTTCAATTTCAATCGGGTCTCCTAACGAGGTACCCGTGCCATGGGCTTCCACATAACTGACGGTCCGCGGGCTGATACCTGCTTTTTTCAGACAGGCCTTAATGACTTCTGCCTGTGCAGCAGGACTCGGGACGGTAATTCCGCTTACTTTCCCTACGTGGTTAACGGCGCTTCCTTTAATGACCGCGTAAATGCGGTCGCCGTCTTGTTCGGCTTTTTCCAGCGGCTTGAGCAATACCGCACCGACTCCTTCTCCGGAAACGTAGCCGTCCCCGCCCTCGCCGAATGTACGGCAGCGGCCGTCACTTGAGTGCATGCCCACGCTTCCGTAGCTGAGATATTTCGCCGGGTGCAGCGACAAGTTCACCCCTCCCGCAAGCGCGGCTTCACATTCGCCGCGGCGGATGCTTTCAATGGCCAGATGGACGGCGGTCAATGATGAGGAACAAACGGTATCCACCGCGATGCTCGGCCCGTGGAAGTCACAATAATAGGACACTCTGTTGGCGATCTGCGCATAATTCAGTGAAACCGGAAAAGGATCAGTTTCAGATAATTGTTCTGCGCCGATTAAGGAATAATCTTTATGCATCACCCCTGCAAATACGCCGATCGGATGCTGTTTCTCCCCTTTATTTCCCAGCGTTTCAGGCGTATACCCCGCATCTTCAATCGTTTCCCAGCATGTTTCTAAAAACAGGCGCTCCTGCGGGTCCATCGTTTCCGCCTCACGCGGTGAGATTCTGAAAAACTGCGGATCAAAGCAGTCGGCATCGTCAATGAAACCGCCCCATTTTGATACTGTTTTTCCTGACGGGGACGTTACGTTTTTATATGTTTGCCAATCCCATCGGGACTTCGGAACTTCAGTGATACAATCCGTGCCTGCCTTCAGGTTTTCCCAAAACTCCTCCACACTTTTCGCTTTCGGATAGCGGCCGGCCATTCCGATAATCGCGATGTCTCCGGTGTTTTTATGATGTTCTGGCGCGTCCGGTGCTTCAGCTTCAGACCGTGATGGTTCGGCTGCACGTTCCGCACATTCAAATGAACCAGTCTTTTTCAAAAAGGCTGCGAGTTCTTTTATATTTGTATATTCAAAGAGAAGAGTGGGCGCGAGGTCCGCACCCGTCTTTTTACTGATATCCTGTACAATCTCAAGCAAAGAAGATGAATCCAGCCCAAGCTCATAGTAGCCTGCAAGAACGTCCAGCGTCTCCCAAGGCTGACCAAGCTTATCAGCCAAAAGCTTCTTTAAAAACAGAATGATGTCTTTTTCATCTGTGCTTTCCGGCTCAGCTGCAGCCTGTTGATTCTGTTCGGCTGTATTCGCGTCTTCTTCGAGCCGAACCGCTTTTCCCGTAATGTTTTTAAGCTCCGCCACCTTTTGTCCGGATCGGCTGAAGTACTCGATCGTCATCGTTGTGAGTTCTTTTTCCTGACGGACGCCGGAAGCGGCGATACGCGCCGTGCACTCTGATTGCAGCCTGTCGGCGGCCGTGAACGATTCATAATATAAAGGCAGGTGAAGCCGGTTTGTTTCAGAAAGCAAACCGCTCGCCCCGATTCCGCTCGCATCCAAAAGGGCCGGATGGAATAAAAAGAAATCTTTTCCTTCTTCGCAAGAAAGCTCAGCCAGCATGCCGCCTTCTGTTTCGTACAATCGTCCGTTCGATTTCATCATGCCGGAATGAACCAAGTCATGATCCAGGCAGCGGTTATACATGTCATCAAGATTCAGAGATCTGCCTGACTGCTTCACATCGCCGAAATCAATGGTTTCGTCAAATGTCACAGCGTCCCTTTTCACCATTTCAGCCGTCGCATATTGTATATTGTCTGACAGCTCGTCACCTTGCTGTTTCTGCCCTGAAAGGGAGATGAGCCACTTTCCATCTCCGCTATCAGAACATTGAATGGTCAGAATGATTGCAGCCGTTTCACTGACGGTTAAAGGCTGATAAATCGTAACGTGCTTCAATTCGAGCTCATTGTATACATAACCGTGTTCCTGAAAAACCTGATAAATCAAATCGATATAAGCAAGACCGGGCAATACCGCTTCACCAAAGACCATATGGCCCTTCATGATGGGATGATCCAGTGAGATATTGATTTTTTCCGATATCATTCCTTCCCACTCCTCTCTCATTTAAATGCTTTCCAGAACATTTTTTTCGCAGGAAGCTCTTGTTTCTCCGCTCGTACGTCAGGTTCTTTTACCAGAGCCTTACGTCTTAATGACGGTACCGGCAGCGGCTTTCTTTTCAATCGGGTATCTTTTTCTTCCCAAGCTTCCAGAATAACGTGGGCGTTCGTTCCGCCGTCGGCAAAGCAGTTGATGGCTGCTGACGGTCTGGCTGCATCCCATTCGCCGGCTGTTTTATGAAAGTGAAAATCTGTCTTTGTTATATCAAAATGCGGCATCGGTTCGTCTCCTGAGAGAAACGGAACCGTTTGTTTATGCTTCAGCATTAATACGACTTTAATGAAGCTTGCGATGCCTTCTGCGCAAAGCGGATGCCCGATGTTCGGCTTGATTGACCCGATGCCGAGCGGAACATGCTGACCTGAGCGGTATACGGATTGAATCGCCTTCAGCTCAAGCAAATCAGTCACCGCGGAACCCGATCCGTTTGCTTCGATATAAGTGATGTCTTCCGGCTTTTTGCCGCTTTTGAAAAGCGCGCTTTGCATGACATCTTTTTGCGCCTGCATATTAGGAGCTGACGGGCCTGCCGTTCTGCCGTCATTGTTCATGGCGGCGGCCTTAATGACTGCGTGTATCGTGTCGCCGTCTTTTTGCGCCTGGCTTACTGTTTTTAACAGAACCATGCCGACGCCTTCACCGAGGACAACTCCGCCTGAACGCTTGTCAAATACGTGAAATGCCGGTTTTTCGTTTAACAGCCCGCGCTCTTGGAACATCCGGTGCGCCGCATCCGTGTTCAGCAGGCTGACGCCGCCAACTACCGCCGCTTTGATATCGCCGCTTCTCAGTGCCTGAACGGCCATGTTCATTCCTGTCAAAGCCGATGAACAAGCCGTATCAAGCACGATGCTCGGCCCGCGCAGATCAAAAAATTGCGAAACGTTTGCCGCTAAATAATTCTGCCCGCCCGCAACGATCGGGTTGCGGGTATTCGCAAGACTTTCAGGATCAGGCTGATGCTGGCTGCGGCCTCCGATATACACACCAGCTTCTATGCCCTTGATTTCTTCACGGGTATAGCCCGCATGGCACCAAAGTTTCAAGCTCTCTTCCAACACCGCCAACGCCTGAGGGTCCATCGCTTTCGCGTCGTTTTCCGGAATGAAAAAGAATTCGGAATCAAAGTGATCCATATTATCAATCAATCCCGCAACGTATTGATTTGCATATCCGAAACGTTCCGCCGGGACGGGGCCGATTGCGGACCTGCCGCTTCTCAGCAAGTCCCAATATTGGTCTAACGATTCCGCCCCCGGAAAACGGCAGCTCATTCCGACGACGGCAATGTCTTCAGTTACGGCATCACGCTTTTGTTCAGTGTGAACCGTTTGTACGGCAGCCGGAACCAAGATTTCTGTATCAGGTTCTTCCCTTTCTGCAAGCAGCGGCTGCCCATTGGATACAAGCCATTCGGCAAACGCGTCAATCGTCGGATGTTCATATAAAACAGACGGATCTAAGTCCTCTTTGAGCGCTTGATTCATTTGCTGTAAAAGCTGCGCTAAAATGATCGAATCAACCCCGTAATCCTGAAACGGTTCGTCTGTTTCCAGTTCTTCCGGAGCGATTTTCAGCTCATCGGAAAACAATTTCACAAGCCACGCCTTCGTATCAAGAAGCAGTTCTCTGTCTGAATGTTTTTCCGCGGCTTTGCCGGTTATTACGGCTTCAGTCTCTTTTTGTGTTTTCTCTTGACAGAGCAGCCTGTCAGGATGCCATTCGCTCCGATCAATGATAGCCGGCAGAACGGACGGGCGGATGTTTTCAGATAAAATGCGGTCCAGCAAGTCAAGGCCTTCCGCGTTGGACAGTCCCAGCAGCCCGGTCTGCTTCAGGCTTTCTGTGCGGACTTCACCCAATCCGGTTTCCTTCCAGTTCGGCCATTGAATGCTGACCAGCGGATATTGATGCTGATGAGCCGCCGCGAAATAATCCATGTACGCATTTGCCATCGCATAATCCGACTGTCCCGCCGCGAGCGCCGGAACGACTGCAGATACTGAAGAAAATAAGACAAAAAATTGCAAAGGGTCATTTGTGAAAAGGCTGCTTAATGTTTGAAGCCCTGCGACTTTCGGTTCCAGCACTTCTTGTATATCGTCGGCAGTCTTTCTGATAAACGCCGGATTTACTGAATTAACCGATCCCGCACAGTGAATGACGCCGCCGATCGGTCCCATCGTGCGCCGGATCGTTTCAATTTCCGCTGCCGCCGCATCATGATCAGACAATTTCAGACTGATCACCGCCACTTGCACTCCTTTTGCTTCAAGCTCTTCAATCCCCCGTATCTTCTCTTTCAGCCTCGTATTAACGGCTGACCGTTCATGGCGGGGAGGAATCGGCTCCCTGCCTGTCAGCACTACTTTTTTCACGCCGTGTTTTTCTGTGAAATGGCGGGCGCATAAGAGACCCAGTCCCCTCGTGCCTCCGGTAATGAAAAGCACATGGTCTTCAGGAAACGGTGCGGGCTTATGTTCTGCTCGCTTCCCGCTTGGAATCTCCCTGAATAAAGCACGGTATCTCTGTCCGTTTCGGCGGCAGATTTCCGGTTCTGTGCTGTCCGCCGAAAATTCATCTGCAATCTGTTTGGCAAGCGTCTGCTGATCCGTATCTGTATCGGCATCCATGTGTCTTGACGTCACGTTTTGATACTCATTTTGAAGCATTCTGTACAGGCCGCTTTTTGCCGCTCCTGCAAGATGAATCGTTTTCTGCTGAAATGGCTCCAATCCTTTTGTTACATATAGCAGCGTCAGCGGCCGCGCTTGCCGGCGGCTTGTATCAATCAGAGTCTGGAGCCGGCTGATCCCTTTCAGTGAAGGGGCTTCGTCTCCGCATCCCGTCAGATCGATTGCGCCATCTATGTGATTCCAATCGCCAGCTGCAGTGTCAGCGGAATCGACCGGGAGAATGAACGAGTCAGTGAAATGCTTCGCAGTCTCTTCGGCTAGCTCCGCTGTTCTTTCATCAGCCAGAATCATGACCGTCCTGCCGCTTTTCTCACCGGCCGAATCGATCTCACACGGAACCCATTGCTTATCTAAAAGCACAGCCTTGCGCCGGTCTTCTGTTTCCTGCGGTACGGCTTTCGGCTCAGGCAGCCAGTACGGCTCCTTCGCAAATGGGTAAGCCGGCAGACTGATTCTGCGGGGTTTTTCGCCTTGATAGAGTCTTTCCCAGTCCATCTGAAGCCCTTTGGCCCACAATTCCGCTATTTTGGCGTATTTTTTCTTATCGAACCATGACCTCACAAGCTGCTTCAGGTCATCGTCCGTTTCAAATGCTTTGATTTCTTTTTTAGCCGTTTTGATATGGGCTTCATATATCCCTTCACCCGTATTTCCGTTTACAAAATCGGTTAAACGGCTGATCAGTTCTTCTCTCGAACCGGCTGTAACCGCAAGACGGTAATCCATCGCATCACGCCCGGTTTGAAGCGTGTACGCCATATCTGAAAGATTGATATTCTGATTGGCTTTTGCAAATTCGATCACAGACTCGGCATAGGTTTTTACCTGCGGCGCTTTTTTCGCCGACAGCACAAAAATGTTTGTCTCATCAGGCTTACGGCTTCCCCGGTCTTTCGGCTGATACTCTTCGATAACGAGATGAGCGTTTGTGCCGCTGTAGCCGAATGAGCTGACACAGGCCCGCCGCGGTGCTCCGCCTGTTTCCCAAGGTTTGAGTTCGGTATTGACAAATAAAGGCGAGTCATTGAAATCAAAATGTTCATTCGGCGTGCTGAAATGAAGGGTCGGCACAAGCTGCTGATGCTTCATCGACAGCAGAACCTTCTGGACGCTTGCTACACCTGCCGCCGCCGACGTATGCCCGATATTCGATTTAACCGAACCGATGGCGCAAAATTGTTTGCGATCCGTTTTTTCCTTGAATACAGAAGACAGGGCTTCTAATTCAATCGGATCCCCCTGCTTTGTGCCGGTGCCGTGCATTTCCGCATAGGTGATGCTCTCAGGGTGGATGTTGTGCGCTTCATACACTTGGCGCTCTAAATCCATTTGGCTTTTCGCGCTTGGTGCGGTAATGCCGTTGGTTTTTCCGTCCTGGTTAATTCCAGATCCGATAATGACTCCGTAAATATGGTCTTGATCGGCTTCCGCATCTTTCAGCCTCTTCAAAACGAGCGCCCCCGCGCCTTCGCCGGGCACAAATCCGTTCGCACTGTTATCAAATGCTTTACATTGGCCGTCAGGAGACAGCATTCCGGCTTCACACATGCTGATGTATGATTCAGGCGTTAAATACAAGGTCACGCCGCCGACAAGCGCCATGTCAATTTCATGATTCAACAGCGCCTGACGCGCCAAATGAGTCCCGACGAGAGATGAAGAGCATGCCGTATCAATCGGAATGGCCGGCCCTTTCAAATTGAGATAATAAGGCAGGCGGGCCGCCGCGATGCTGAAACTGTTGCCCGTCGCGCTTCCTCCTGTCTGATGTTTGTTTAACATCATGCCGTATTCATTGTTCATAATCCCCAAATAAACGCCGCAATTTTTCCCGTTTAATTCTTTTGAACTGTAACCCGCATCTTCAAAGGCTTTAAAACCTTCCTGTAAAAATATCCGGTGCTGCGGGTCCATAAGTTCCGCTTCAGACGGAGAAATATTAAAGAACAGCGGATCAAATTCTTCAATGCCGTCAAGCATACCGATTGATCTGCAGTATACTTTGCCCTTCTTGTTTAAGGCCGGATCATAGTATTTGTCTACATCCCAGCGGGAAAGCGGGATGTCGCGAATGGCATTTTTCGCACGGGCTAAGTTGTCCCAATACGTCTTTAGGTCCGGCGCATCCGGGTACTTGCCCGACATGCCGACGATGGCTATCGCGTCCGCTATCTCGTCTTTAGGCTCCCGTTTGGCCTGCACCGGTTCAGGTTCCTTTTGAACCGTTAATCTCTCAGGCTCGGCAGGTGTTTTCTCCTGCAGGGCGTGTTGCTTAAGCGGCTTTGGACGTACGGGAACCGCCTGTTTTTTTCTGCCGCGGACGGACGGCTGCGCACGCAGAAAATCGGCAAATTGGCGGATTGTCGGATAATCATACACTTTCGTTACGTTACAGTCCGTGCCGTACCGTTTATTGACGGCCTTTATCCATTCAAGACCGGTAATCGAATCCATACCCAAGTCAATAAAGGCCTCATCAATATCTACCTCATGCCGATCCATGTACAATACATCAGCCAGTGCTTTTGATAACTCGTCATGCACCGCTTCAATCGGTTCTTCCGGTTCGGCGGAAGCTGCCGTTTCAGACATCGCCTCCAGAATATCCGCTTCTGCTTGTATCACATGCTGCTTATGAGCGTTTAAAGGCTGCAGCAGTATGTTTGACGGTTTTTTCACGGCCTCTGTTTTCTGCGGTTCGGTTGCTTCCTCAAGGATCGGTTCTGTCCCGAGCTCTTTTTGCAAGAAGGCCGCAAACTGGCGGATTGTCGGATAATCATATACTTTCGTCACCGTAAGGGACGTGCCGTATGCTTTATTAACAGCCTTTATCCATTCAAGACCGGTAATTGAATCCATGCCGATATCAATAAATGTGTCGTCTGCGTCGATATCGTCGGCATCCATATATAAAACGTCTGCCAAACTTTCGGTCAATACGGCACTTACTTTTTCAGCGGAAACCGCCGGACGGGAAACAGACTGTACGGTTCTTTTCGGTTTCGCGCCGCTCAAAGGCTGCAATGAAATGTTTGACGGTTTTTCTTTGGCAGTCTCCTCGTGAAGAGTTGTTACTTCAATGACCGGTTCCGGGACGGCCGCCGATGCGATCGGCGCAGACTGTGTTTCGGCCGGTTTTTTGACAGCTGCATCTGCTGATATGTCGATCCAATAACGGTCTTTTGCAAACGGGTAGGCCGGGAGACTGATTTTTTGCGGTCTGCCCATTTGATACAACTTATCCCAATTCAGCGGAAGGCCCTTCACCCAAAGCTCTAATACCTTTGCGGCTTTGCCTTTTTCAAGCCATGCCTCAATGGTTTTTTCCATGTCCTCATCAGCCGCAAACAGCGCCATCGTGTCTTTATTCTGTTTGACTTGTCCGCGGTAGAGTTGGTCAATTGACTCCTTGCCGCCCGTAAATTCGTCAAGCTTCTCTTCAAGCTCGCGCAAATTGCTGACAATCATTCCGAGACGCTCTTCCATCGGTTCACGGCCGATTTGAAGCGTATATGCGATCCGGCTCAGATCCGCTTCCCGGTAACGCCCGCTCCGCAGCGCATCAAGAAGACGTTCCGCCCGTTTTTGAAGCCGTTTCTCATTTTTCGCGGAAAGGACGATCATCGACGGATGAGGCGCGGCAAAAGCCGTCTCCTTATCCTCATCAGCGGAATATTCTTCGATGACGATATGAACGTTGACGCCGCCGGCTCCGAATGAGGAAAGCCCCGCGGTTCTCGGCAATTCATTATTTATTCCGTTTTCATTTATGACCGGTCTTTTCCACTCTTCAAGCGTCTGCTGCACTTTAAACGGCGTAGCGAGAAAATCAATATTCGGGTTAAGCGTCCGGGAATGCAGTGACGGTGCGAGCTTCTTATGTTTCATTTGCAGGAGCACCTTCGTCAGACCCGCGATGCCCGCCGCGCTTTCACAGTGCCCGATATTGGATTTCGCTGAGCCGATGGCACAAAACTGTTTATCTTGTGTTTGTTCTGAAAAGGCTTTTGTCAGACCCGTGATTTCAATCGGATCGCCGAGTGAAGTTCCGGTGCCGTGGGCTTCGATGTAGCTGACCGCCCTCGGATCGGTTCCCGCGTCTTTTAACGCCTGTTTGATCACCGCGGCTTGGGCGTTCGGATTCGGTACGGAATACCCGTTTGTTTTTCCATCATGGTTCACGGCCGTTCCTTTGATCAGGCCGTAAATATGATCACCGTCCGCTTTCGCTTTAGAAAGCGGCTTAAGGAGTACGGCGCCCACTCCTTCACCGGGCACATAACCGTCCCCGCCTTCTCCGAAACTTTCACATCTGCCTTTGCTTGATAAAAATCTGTTCTGGCCGAGCATCAAATATTTATTCGGATGAACGGATACATTGACGCCCCCGGCAAATGCTGCTTCGCATTCCCCGTTCCGCAAGCTTTGGCATGCCAGATGAATGGCTGTTAAAGAAGAAGAGCACATCGTATCCAGAGCCATGCTCGGACCGTTAAAACCGAATACATAGGAAGCCCTGTTCGCAATTGATGACGGATTTCCGGTCAGCGCAAGCGATTTTCCGCGCGCCTGTTCTTCTGCTCCGTAAAGCTGATATTCCTCATACATGACGCCGACGTAAACACCGACATTGGCGCCAAGCAAATCACCCGATTTTTCCGTGAGCTTTTTGCGCGTGTAACCGGCATCTTCCATCGTTTCGTAGACACACTGCAGGAATAACCGCTCCTGCGGGTCCATCAATTTTGCATCCCGGGGCGAAATAGAGAAGAACTGCGGATCAAATTTGTCCACGTCTTTCAAAAATCCTCCCCATTTTCCGTACGTCTTGCCTTCTTTATCTTTATCAGCGTCGTAATAAAGACTGTGATCCCAGCGATCGTTTGGAATTTCGGTTATGCAGTCAGTGCCTTCACTCAAGTTCTTCCAAAATTCCTGAAGATTTTCGGCCTGCGGATATCGTCCTGACATACCGATAATCGCGATATCTTCACGCTCCGTCAGCTGCTGATTTTTCCGCGTGTCTGGACGGACATGCGCAAAGCCTTTTTTGCCTTCATTCCGTTTGGAAACGGGCTTTACTTTCGCTTTCTCAGACAGCGCCGATTTGGCTGCAGGGGTTTCTTCTGTTTTCATCCCGGTCACTTCCAGCAGCGTGTCCCGGTGTGCTTTCATAAAATACTGCGCCAGCGATTCGATATTCTGATATTCGAAAAACAAAGTTTTTGACAATGAGCCGAAGCTCTTTTCCAGCCGGCCCGTCAAATGCATAATCATAATCGAATCAATACCGTAATCTTCCATAGGCGCCTTGGCGTCAATTTTGCCGACAGGAAGTTTGGTCACTTCCGAAAGCACTTGTTTCAAGAAATGCTCCGTTTTTTCTGCAAGCATGTTCTCTCCGCCCGCTGTAAGACCTGCCGTTTCTTCGGTTTCGCTGCCCTTATCCGGCTGATCCGCTGATTTTTTCAGAAACGCCCGGATTTTTGCGGCGTAGCCTTCCGTCACCATGACTTGGGATGTGTTTGCCGCCCACCCGCGGTACAAAGCCTGAATGCCGTTTTCTGTTTGCATAGGGACCATGCCGCTTTCTTTTGTCAGCATGGCTTCCGTTTCAGCATCAACCGTCATGCCGCCGTCTTTCCAAAGCGGCCAGCAGATTGAAAGGGTGTGTCCATAGCGTTCATTTCGGGCTTTTTTACGGTTTCTTTTTTCACTGAAGACGTTCATAAACGCATTGGCCATCGCATAATCAGCCTGACCCGCGCTTCCGGCGCTTCCGGCTCCGGAAGAGAAAAGAATCAGAAAATCCAGCTCAATGTCCTTTGCCGCTTCATCCAGATGAACCAGTCCGGAGACTTTCGGCGCCAGTACATCACGGATTTCATCTTTGTGCTTTTTCAGAATATAGTTGTCTTTTATCGTTCCGGCGCTGTGTATGATACCGTTTAATCCGCCGTACTGCCGACAGATGTCCGCTGTGAGCGATTGAACTTCTTGTTTTTCCGTCATGTCCGTTTGTTTGTACACGGCTTGCGCGCCGAGATCGGACAGTTCTTGAAGCTGGGCTTTTTTACGGTTATCCAACAGAGAACGCCCCGTTAAAATAAGAACGGCGTCTTTTGCATGCCGGGCGATTTCTTTGGCGAACAAAAATCCGAGACCGCCTGCACCGCCTGTGATCAGATAAACACCTTTATCCTTCCACGGCTTTTCGGCGCCGAACTGTTCCAGCCCTGTTTCCTGCCATTGTGCCGTATAGCGCCTGCCGTTTTCATAGCGAATATGCTTGTCATCAGGATGAGCGCTGCATTCTTTTACATATCGGGACAGCGTGTCTGCCTTGACGTCCGGCTCCGCTTCAATCAGCTGGCCGGTCAGGTTCGGGTTTTCAAGCGCCGCTGTTTTCAAAAGCCCCGTTAAGCCGCAAAGGAGCTGCGTATCCGCTTCTTGAGGCACGACAATCTGAATGAGCTCGCGCCCGCCGGAATTTGAAGCGAGGATTTTCTTCACTTCTTCGAACGCCTGAAGCGCACAAGCTTCAAACCGTTCGTCTTCACTCTTATGCTGATCACGGAGCACATGACAGCTGAAGTCTGTCTGTATGCTGTTCATTTGATCCGTAAACCGGTCAGATATCATCACGTGACGGGCTTTGAAATGGATCGGCGCTTTTTCATGTACAGCGGCCTTCTCTTCCCATACGTGTTCAAAAAATAGTGTATCTGTTTTATCCGTTTCAATTTCCCGTGCGGAATAACCAGTCATTTTCACACATACATTGCCTTGTTCGTCACACAAATCAATATCCAGCTTCTGCACGGCATCTTCAGGCTTGCTTTCGCCGCTGTACGCAATGGATACCCACATATCACTTTTACAGCTTTTCAACACATCAATCTGTTCGAGAGCAAACGGCAGCATCGGCCGTATGTCAGTCCCGTCTCTGTCAAGCATTAACCCGATTGTCGCGTGGAAGGCCGCATCCAAAAAGCTCGGATGGAGGACAAACTGATCTTTTGTATGAGAAATAGATGACGGGAGTGAGAGCTTCGCGAGCACTTTGCTGTCTTTTGCATAGATTTCCGTGACCGCTTTGTGAGCATCCCCGTATTCAATCCCCATCTGTTTGTATGCCTGATAGCAAGCGTCAGGTGTGATCAGACGGCGTGACTCTCTTAATTTGTCAATCTCGATTTTGGCCGGTTCGCCCGCTCGGACAAATGCCGCGCTTCCTTGCGCATAGAGAACGGGCTCTTGTTCCGAGGAAGCCGATTCACTGTAAACCGTAAATCCCATCTCCCCATTTTCTTCGTCATAAAGACGGAGATACAGTTCTGCGGACTCATCCGCCGCTGTAAACGGACGTATCCATACGACATGTTTCAGACGGACTGTTCCTTCTTCCTTCGTTTCTGCCGCATGTTCCACGGCCGCCCGAACCATTTCCAGATAAGCCGCGCCCGGTAACGTCCGCTCGTTTTTGACGACGTGATCTTTCAGGAAAAATTCTCCGCCGCTAAAAGAGGACCGAAAACGGACGCCTGACATGTTTGATACATTTTCATGAAGGAGCGGATGCAGCATGCCTGCATTTTTTTGCGGCAGCGATTCTCTTTTCTCCGCCTTCGGCACCCAATATCGGATTTTTTCAAACGGATATGTCGGCAGGCTGATCCGGTTCGGTTTGTTTTCACCGTACAAGAGATTCCAATCCATCGTTCCTCCGCCGGCCCACTTTTCGGCAATCATCCCCAGACTCCCGGAGGAAAGCCATTTATGTATCAAGTCCGGAGCAAGCTCTGCCTGTTTGCTTTTATCGGCTCGGTTCCGCCAGCACCCGCTGACCGTTTTACCCGCCAGAAAGCCCTCCAGCCGCTCTTTGAGCTGTGTCATATTCTGAGCGGTAAACGCAACCCGCTCCTCCATCTGTTCACGGCCGATCTGAAGTGTATACGCCGCATCCTCAAGCGGCAGGCCGGGATGAATAAATGCAGACAGCTTCGCAACATACTCTTTTAGCCGTTCTTCATTCCGGGCTGAAACCGGAAAAATGAATGTCTGTTCTCCTGCCGGTTCAGCATTTGTTCCGTGTGATTCTTCAGGGATAAATTCCTCCAGAATGAGATGCACGTTTGAACCTGTCGCCCCAAAAGAACTGATGCCCGCACGCCGGGGATATACGGTCTCATTTCCGTTTTCCGTCACTGAAGGCTGATGCCATTCTTCGGTATGATGCTGGACGTAAAACGGTGATTGTTCAAAATCTAAATACGGATTCAGCTCCTCGGAATGAAGAGACGGCACCAAAGTTTTATGGTGAAGCTGCAGGGCAACCTTGCTTAAGCCGCTGATGCCCGCCGCCGATTCCGCATGGCCGATATTGGACTTCACTGATCCGATCGAACAGAACTGTTTGTCCTGTGTGTACTGGCGGAACGCCTTGACAAGGCCTTGAACCTCAATCGGATCGCCGAGAGAAGTTCCCGTCCCGTGCGCCTCAATATAACTGACCGTGCGCGGATCGATGCCCGCTTTGTCCAGGCATTCTTCAATCAAATCGGCCTGCGCGACAGGGCTCGGCACGGAAATTCCGCTCACTGTCCCCACGTGATTGACGGCACTGCCCTTTATCACCGCATAAATCCGGTCTCCGTCTTTTACCGCCTCTCGCAGCGGTTTTAATAAAACGGCACCGATTCCTTCAGCCGGTACATAGCCGTCTCCGTCTTTCCCGAATGTATGACAAACTCCGTCTGTTGAAAACATGTCCCATAAACCGTATGTCAGATATTTATTCGGATGCAGCGACAAGTTGACCCCTCCGGCAACCGCCGATTCACATTCCCCGCGCCGAATGCTTTCCGCAGCAAGGTGAACCGCAGTCAGCGAAGATGAACAGACCGTATCGACCGCCATGCTCGGCCCGTGAAAATTGCAAAAATATGAAACTCTGTTTGCGATTTGCGCATAATTAAGAGAAAGCGGGAATACATGATCTTCGGAAGAAGCTTCAGCCCCGACCAACGTATAATCCTTATGCATCACCCCTGCGAAGACGCCGACGCGCTGTCTCTTATTCCGTCCGCGCGCCTCTGCGAGCGACTTTGGCGTATATCCGGCATCCTCAATCGTTTCCCAGCATGTTTGTAAAAACAGCCGTTCCTGAGGGTCCATTGTTTCAGCTTCCCGCGGCGTAATTCGGAAAAATTGGGGATCAAAGCAATCCGGATCATCAATAAATCCGCCCCATTTTGAAATGCTCTTCCCGGAAGGCGACTTTACATTTTCAAACCGGCGCCAGTCCCAGCGAGACTCCGGAATTTCGGCGACACAGTTTTTTCCTTCTTTCAGGTTTTCCCAGAATTCATGAATATTTTCGGCCTGCGGGTAGCGGCCGGCCATGCCGATAATGGCGATATCTTCATCTTGCGGAACATTGCTTTTCCGTCTTCTCTCTGTTTGCGGCTCAACCGGCTTCTCCATTTTTGCCGGAGGCGCGCTGAAATGGCTCCCGTACTGCTCAGTCAGGAAAGCGGCCAGCTCTGCTGCCGTCGTATATTCAAACAGCAAAGTCGGAGAAAGGGTTTCGCCGATTTTTTCGCTGATCGTTTCGACAACGTCAAGCAGTCCGGACGATGTCAGCCCCATTTCATAGTAGCCGACTTGAGAATCAATCTGTTCAAGCGGCTTGCCGATTTTTTCAGCCATCAGATTCATGACATACCGTTCTGCTTCCTCATGCGGGTGTCCGCCTTCAAGCGATGCCGCAACTTCCGGTAAACCGGCTTTTTCAGGAGACTTCTCAGCAGGCTTACGGTCTGTATTGATCAGCTCGGCATCCCGCACGAGCTTGCTTGTGAAATCTTTCAGCTCGGCTACTTTCCGGCCGGATGCGTTAAAAAACTCCAGTGTAATGTAAATGAGCTCCTTTTCCTGCCGAAGCGACGAACGTTTGATTCTCGTGATGCAGCCGCTCTGCAAAGGTTCGGATGCTGTAAAAGATTCGTAGAAAAGAGGCAGAAACAGCCTCTTTTCCCCATTTAACAGCGATGAGATCAATAGGTTTGCGCCGACGCCGCTTCCGTCAAGAAGAGTCGGATGGAACAAAAACCCCCCGGCCTGTCCCATCGCGTCTTTTCCGAGCGATACATCAAAGGTGACGCCGTCCCGCTCCTCAAACACTTCTCCTTCTGCTTTCATATATCCGCTGTGAACCAATTCCTGGCTTCTGCATTGTGCATACAGCTCATTTAAATCGATGGTGCGTTCCGCCTCGCGTTTGACAGAGTCAAGATCAAGCGTGTCACTGAAAACTGCGGGTCCCGTCTCGTGCATTTCCGCTTTGACGTAAATGCGTTCTTCCGGCTGGACTCGTCCGCCGCTGACCTCAGCCCCTTTTGCGGTAAGTTTCCATCGCCCTTCTTTTACCTTTGTACATTCAACCGTAAGCTTGACGGCGCTGTCTTCTTTCGCAATAAGCGGCTGATATATGGATAAATGGCGCAGCTGAAGCCCGTCGTATGAATAGCCGCGCTCTTTGAAAATCTGATAAAACATATCAATATAAGCCAATCCCGGAAGGACTTTTTGTCCGTAAACGTCATGATGTAAAATAAACGGATTTTTCAGCGATAAAGTGATTTGCTTATTGAAGTTCTTCACGTTAAACCTCCACTTCATAGGTATCCCAGATGTTTGCCGCAGCTTTTTCGTTCGTTTCTTCTTTGCTGTCCGGCGAAATCAGCCGCTTATTTAATGCAGGCGGTGTTAAAGGATGGCGCTTGATTGGGCGCCCTTCGTCTTCCTGCCACGCTTCCACAATAACGTGGGCGTTTGTTCCGCCGTCGGCAAAGCAGTTAATTCCTGCCGCCGGTATTGGTGACGGCCAGTCTGCCAGAGTGCGGCTGAACTGAATATTGGCCTTTTCTCTATCAAAATGTGTATTTTCATGCTCGCCTGATAAAAACGGGATAAAGCTCTTTTCTTTCAGCATGAGAACAACTTTTATGAAACTTGCAATTCCTTCCGCGCAAAGCGGGTGCCCGATGTTCGGTTTCACAGATCCGATTCCGAGCGGGCCGGCGTCTTTTGAACGGTAGACGGATTGAATGGCCTTCAGTTCTAACAGATCCGTCACGACCGTGCCTGAACCGTTCGCTTCAATATGAGTAATGTCTTCCGGCTGTTTTCCGCTTTTTTCAAGAGCCTTCTTCATGACGGATTTTTGCGCTTCCAGACTCGGCGTAGCCGGGCCTGCCGTTCTTCCGTCATTATTGACGGATGCCGCCTTCACTACGGCATAAATAGAATCTCCGTCTTCAATGGCCTGAGACACGGTTTTTAATAGAACCATTCCGACACCCTCGCCCAGCACGACTCCATCGGCGCGTTCGTCAAATACATGGAACGACTGCGCTTTACTTAATATGCCGCGCTGTTCAAATAATTTATGGGTTTCTTCTGATTCAAATAGGCTCACGCCGCCGACGACGGCCGCTTTTATTTCTCCTGTTACAAGAGCCTGCACGGCCATATTCATGCCGACTAAAGCAGAAGAACAAGCCGTATCGAGGACAACACTCGGTCCGCGCATATCAAAATATTGAGAGAGATTTGCGGCCAAATAATTCTGGCCCAGCGCGACGATCGGGTTTTTCGCATCCAGCAGTTTCTCTTCACCCGGTTTGTGACGGCTGCGTCCGCCGAGATACACACCTATTGCTTCTCCCTTTATCTCATCCGGCGTATAGCCAGCGTGATACCACAGGTTAAGGCATTCTTCCAGAGCGGCCAAAGCTTGAGGGTCCATTGCCTTTACATCTTCTTCTGCCAGTAAAAAGAAGTCCGGATCAAATTGATGAATTCCATCAAGCATTCCCGCGTAATAAGGCGTCTTCAAACCCCATCGCTCAGCCGGAACAGGACCGATAGCCGAACGGCCTTCAGCCAAAAGCGACCAGTACGCCTCTAAGGAAGCCGCCCCCGGAAACCGGCAGGACATGCCGACGACCGCGATATCTTCCCGGTGAATCTGTTTTCCGGCCGGCTCTTCTTGCACCTTAACGGCTTGTGTTTCAATCACCGGCTCAGCCGGCTTGTTCATAACAGGCTCCGCCGCCAAATCAAACCGTTCTGACAAAACTTCTGTATATCCTTCGAGAAGCCAATTTGCGAAAGATTGAATCGTCGGATATTCATACAGAATGGACGGGTCAAGCGATGCCGAGAGATTCCGGTTGATCCGCTGCAGAAGCTGAGCAAGGATAATGGAGTCCACTCCGTAATCTTGGAATAATACGTCTGTCTCAAGCTGATCCTGGTCAATCCGCAGCTCTTCAGAAAATAATTCTTTCAGCCATTCTTCTGTTTTCCTTGTTAATTGAGCGTTGTCTGCGGCAGTATAAGCGGTTTTTTCCGCCGGTTTTACCATAGCCGGACTCATTGGCTGATCCTGCCTGCTCCGCCGCAGGAATCGCTCCGGCTTCCACAGCTTAGGATTCAGAACGGCCGGCAGCACCGGGCCCCTTGCTGATTCAAGAAGTATGCCGTCAAGGAGCTGTAATCCTTCTGCATTCGTGATGCTGTATAGCCCGCTCTCTTTATAAGCTTTGTTCGTTACTTCGCCCATTCCGGTTTCTTTCCAGTTCGGCCACTGAATGCTTACGATCGGCAGCTGCTCTTTGTATGAGTTTGCAAAATAGTCCATATACGCATTGGCCATGGCATAGTCGGCCTGTCCTGCCGAAAGCGCCGGTATCGCAGCTGACACGGAAGAGAACAAGACGAAAAACTTCAGCGGCTCTTCGCTGAGCACACTGTATAACGCCTGAAGCCCGTCTACTTTCGGCTCGAGCACGCGCTGTATGTCTTCATCGGTTTTTCTGATGAATGCGAGCGTCTCTTTATCGGTCACACCCGCGCAGTGAATCACGCCGCCGATAGGTCCGAGCGTCTGTTTTATCTGACTCAGTTCCTGTCTCAGCCCGGCTTCATCAGCTAACGGGACTGACAATACCTTCACTTGTACACCTTTGGATTCCAAGTCGAGAACAGCTTCAATTTTCGCTTTTACAGAAGCCGTCACCCCATTCAGTCCGCCCGTCCAATCACTTCGCGGCGGAAGGGTCTCACGGCCTGTGAGCACCAGTTTTTTCACTCCGTAATGTTCGGCAAAATGGCGTGCGCATAAAAGGCCGATCCCCCTCGTACCCCCGGTGATCAGAAGCACATGGTTGTCCGGAAAATCAATTCTCTCGCCTTGCATATTCATATTTTCTGAGCCGCTTAATACAGCGCGGTAACGCAAGCCATCCCTCCGGCAAACTTCCGCGTCATCAGTACGGGCATGAAACTCATCGGCAATCTGCTTCGCCAGTTTGTCAACAGAAAGCCCTCCTTCAAGGTCGAGATGCCTTGAAGACAGATGACCGTACTCGTATGCCAGCATTCTGTACAGACCGGCCCGTTTTGCTCCTGTTGTTTGATTGGCTTCTTTATCTAGTGACTCAAGGTCTTTCGTGACACAAAGCAGTGTCATCCCTTCTTTATGCCCATGCTCAATCAATTGCTGAAGCCATTTGATACCGGCCATGTCTTGAGAATCTTCTTTCGCTGCGCCGAGGAGGTCGATGACTCCGCCAAACGCCTGCCAGTCATATTCACCGGTAAGGTCTGATGCTGTGATGATACGGTGATTCGGCATATGGGCTGCGATCTCTTCTGCGAGATTGATCGTGTCCCCGCCTGTCAAAATCGCAACGGAACGTGCGCACGGTTCACCCAGTTCGAGCGGGCTCGGTTCCCATTGTTTCGTCAGAATACGTTTCATCCGTTCCTCTGTATGGACCTTCTTTTTGTCAGGATTCTCAGGCACCCAATACGTGTCTTTTGCGAACGGATAAGACGGAAGACTGAGTAAACGCGGCGTACCCTTTTCATACAGCCGGTTCCAATTCAATACGCCGCCTTTCACCCATACCTCTGCCAGCTTGGCGAATTTGCCTTTTCTGATCCAGGCGTCAATGACGATGTCCATATCTTCATCTGCCGTGAACAAGGCAAACGTATCTTTATTGCGGTGAGACTGGCCGGTATACAGCCCGGCGATGTTTTTCTCATTTTTCGTAAATGCTTCCAGCTTTGTTTCCAATTCCGCCATCGTCGCTGCAAGAATGGCTAAGCGCTCTTCCATTTCGTCCCTTCCGGTTTGCAGCGTATAAGCGACGCCCGCCAAGTCTTGATCTGTATAAGGCGTTTGACGGATCGCTTTTTGCAGCTGCTGCGCCTGTTCAAACAATTTTTCTTTTGATTTGGCGGACAAAACGATGATTGCCGGATTTTCCGGGCTGTGCTCAGGCTGAGCGGCTGCTTTCGGGACATACTCTTCAATGACGATATGAGCGTTGACCCCGCCGATGCCAAATGAGCTGACCCCGGCCCGGCGCGGAATGGCATTTCCGTTTCTATCTTTTACTGCCGTCCATTCCTGATTTTCCCGCACGATGTAGAAAGGACTGTCATCAAGCTGAATGTACGGATTGATCGTCTCGCAATGCAGGCTTTTCACCAGCGTTTTGTGCTTCATTTGCAAAAGCACTTTCATGACGCCTGATACTCCCGCGGCAAGCTCTAAATGGCCGATATTGCTTTTGACCGAACCGATGCCGCAGCGGTGACCGGAGACTTCAGGCTCTTGATTTGTTTTCGCCAGCTCGTGAAACGCCGCTTTCAAACCGTTTATTTCAATCGGGTCGCCCAATTCCGTTCCTGTACCGTGCGCTTCAATATACGTAACGGTGCTCGGGTCCACTCCCGCTTTCCGGTATGCTTTCACCAATAAATCAGCCTGCAGTTTCGGATTCGGCGAGGTTAACGTATTCGCCCGGCCGCCGTGGTTTTCAGCCGTACCGCGGATCACGCCGTAAATCGGATTGCCGTCACGTTCTGCATCTGTCAGTTTCTTCAGCATCAGAATTCCCGCGCCTTCTCCTCTGACATACCCGTTGGCATCTTTGGAGAAGGTTTTGCATTTTCCGTCTTTGCTGAGCATGCCTGCTTTGCTGTAGCTGATATGCGCTTCTTCCGTCAGAATCGTGTTGATTCCTCCGGCAATCGCCATGTCGCATTCTCCGTTTTCTATAGCGGATACCGCCCGGTGAATCGCCACAAGCGAGCTTGAGCATGCCGTTTCAATCGGCTCACTTGGCCCGTGAAGATTTAACAAATAGCTCAAACGGTTCGGACCTATGGAAGGAATCATGCTGCCTGTCGCCGCATGTCCTTCCGGCGCAAGACCTGCCCTTGTGAACAAATCTTTATAACCGGTATTTCCGGTGCCGATAAAGACGCCCGTATTTGTGCCGGAAAGGCTTTCCGGCTTACAGCCCGCATCTTCTATCGCCCGCCATGCATAAGTCAATAACAGCCGCTGCTGCGGATCTAAATATTGGGCTTCCCGCGGTGAAATCCCAAAGAACAGCGGATCAAATTCAGCTATTCCGTCGATAAAGCCGCCCCACTTGATATTCGTTTTGTTCCCTTCAAGATTCGGGTCGCCATCAAACGCTTGCCAATCCCAGCGTTCTTTCGGAATGGTTGTGATCGAATCCTTTCCTTCTTTCAAATTGCGCCAAAATTCCTCTATATCCTTCGCGCCCGGGAATCGGCCGCTGATTCCGACAATGGCAACCGTATCCAAGCGGCGCGGCTCTTGTGTCGCTGCCGCAGCGTTCATTACCGTTGCGAAGCGCTTTTTCCGCTGCATTTTCGATTTTTGGGCTTTTGGCTGCTCTTTTTTCGGAGACTCTTTCTTCTTTTCGCCGAAACGGCCCGGATGCTCTTTTGCCAAATATCCGGCGAGACCGCTGATCGTTCCGTACTCAAAGAAAATCGTCGGCGCCAGCTCCAGCTGATACGCTTCATTTAATTGATTCGTAAAGACGGTAAAGGATACGGAATCAAAACCGTATTCACTCAATTCCGTATCTGTCTCAATGTCCTCACGGTCTACTTTTAAAATGCCGCTTACCATGTCTGTCAAAGCGGTCTGAAGCGTTTGAAGAGATTCTTCTGCATCGTGTTTTTCTTCCGGCTGAGAAGGAAGGCCGGCTTCTGCCTCATCCGTCAAATACTCTGCTAAACTGCGGATCGTCCCGTGTTCGAAGAAGATCGTCGGCGCCAGTTCCAGCTGATACGCTTCATTTAATTGATTCGTAAAGACGGTAAACGATACGGAATCAAAACCGTATTCACTCAGTTCCGTATCAATATCAATCTCGTCTTGGCCGACTTTTAAAATTGAACTGACCAATCGGATAAGCGCACCGTGCCATTTGTCTCCCGAAACGGCGGATACAGGCTCTATTTTCTCCACCTGCGGCTTTTCAGTTTCAGAAACGGATAGGAACGACTGTTTTAATTTTGCAGCGTGTCCTTCAGCTGCCAAAAGCTGCGGCTTTTCCTGAGCCATTCCTTCATAAAATGCAGCCAGGCCTGACGACTTTTGAAGCGGAACCATGCCGAAAGCTTTTTTCATCATTCTCTCCGTCTCGTCTCCCGCCTGCATACCGCCATCTTTCCACAGCGTCCAGTTAAAGGCGACCGTTTTTCCGTGCCGCAGGCCATTCTCCGTAAGGGATTGCCTGTAAGCGGCGTACGCATCCATAAACGCGTTGCCTGCGGCATAATCAGCCTGCCCGATATTGCCGAGAATGCCGGAAACACTGGAGAACAATACGAAAAAGTCAAGATTGCAGTCTTTGCTGGCTTCATCTAAATAAGCGGTTCCGATCACTTTCGGATCAAGCACTTCCCTGAACTCTTCCTTCGTTTTTTGCAGCAGGAAGCGGTCTTGTATCACTCCCGCAGCGTGAATAATTCCGTTAAGCTTTCCGAAATCCGCCGTAATCTCTTTTATCAGCGCTTCATTTTCCCGCCGGTCTGCCGCATTCAGCTTTTTGTAGACGACATTTGCGCCTGAGTGCTGAAGCATAGCAAGCTCACGCTGTTTGGCTTCTGTCAGATTTGAGCGGCCGGTCAGAATGATTTTCGGGTGTTTAACGCGACCTGCGATTTCTTTTGCGAACATCAACCCCAGGCTTCCTGTCCCTCCGGTAATCAGATATACGCCTTCGTCCTTCCAGACGGCGCCGCCCCCTGCGGGATGCATTTCTTCCCAAGCCTTCACATACCGTTTGTCTCCTTTATAACGGATATGTTTATCATGCGGCCGATGACTGTCGTTTTTCAGTTTTTGAGCGACAGCCGGCATTTCACCAATTGATTCCATTTCGATGAGCTGACAGTCAAGTTTTCCGTATTCCAGCTCGGCTGTTTTTAACAAACCTGTTAACCCCGCAAACAATTGCTGGCTGCCGTCTGCTGAAATAACGGTCTGAATCAGAATGCGGCCCTGCCTTTTTTCGCTGATGATCCGCCGGATGTGTTCGGCGATTGTCTGCGCGTAGCTTTGGAAGCGTTCAGCGGCTGTTTCACCCTCACCTTCTGCAATCAGCAGTTCGGCGTCTTTCAGGCCGGATGCCGCTTCATCTTTTATACGGCAGGCATCTTCACAAAGTATGATCAAATGCTCATCACCATGGACAGAAGCTTTCTCGGATGCGGCGGCTTCTTTCCAGACCGGTGCAAACAAGACCTTTTCCGAGCCTGATAGCCGCTGAGCCGATTCTGCATCGCCTTCAAGCACTCTCGTAGAAAATCCTCTCACCTTCACGCAAAGCGCTCCTGTTTCGTCGAACAGGTCAATGTCGGCTTTCTGCACGGAATCACCGATTTGATATCCTTCACTGAAGCGTGCATGCGCCCGCATAATCGGCGTGCATGCTTTGACGACTTCAAGATATTCCAGCGCAAACGGCAGAATCAGTTTTTGTCCGGAAAACTCCTGCATAATGCAGATCGTCGCCGTCTGAACAGCCGAATCAATGATGCTCGGATGAAGCGTAAATTGTCCGTTCGTATGAGAAACAGAATCCGGAAGCTGTATGTCCGAAAGCACTTCTTTCTCGCCGATAAAGGCGGACTTAATGCCTTGGAAGGCTTTTCCGTGGAACATCCCCCTGCTCCGGCCTTCCCGATAAAAGACCGCCGGATCAAGAATGTCCGCTGTGCATCTGTTTTGTATGGCAGAAAGGTCTGTCTCAGGATCTTGTTCAGCCTTTATGATTTCGGCCCGTCCTTGGCTGTGCAGCACTTCTTCACCGTCAGCGTTTATGCTGTAAATGTCATATGAGATGATGCCGTCCTCTTCAGGGAACAGCGCAATATGGACCTGGCGCTCTTGTTCGTGAACGACGATCGGTTTCATCCAGACGGTATGATGGAGCGTTATTCTGTCTTGGTCTTTTAATAAGCCGCCAAGCGCCCGTTTTACCGCTTCATAAGACATTTCCAAATATGCCGCTCCCGGCAGCACAGCTTTTTCCCTGACCACATGATCCTTCAGGAAAAATTCTGAGCCTGTAAACCGTGAGCTGAACCGCTGAACGGCCAAATCTGACGTATTTTGCTGCACGAGCGGGTGTAAAACTGAGACTCCGGTGTGTGCGGCAGATGTGTTCTTTTCTGCTTTTTTCGGCCAGTACGGCTCCTTTGCAAACGGGTAGACCGGCACGCTGATTCGTTTCGGATGCTTGTCTTTGTAAAGCTTGTGCCAATTAATGGCGACACCTTTACTCCACATTTCACAGAGCTTCGTTCCTTTTCCTTTCGCAAGCCATTTCTCAATGAGTTCAGCGCTGTCATCATCATCAGAAAGCCAGGCAATATCTTTCGCCTGCTGTTTTTCTCCCCTGAAGCAGCCTGTTACAGCCGGCTTATCATTGATAAAATCGGCAAGCTGCCGCTTCAGCTCCGCAATGCCGCTTGTGATAAAGGCCGCGCGCTCTTCCATCGCTTCCCTTCCGACTTGGAACGTGTAGGCAAGATCAGCGAGGTCGGCGTCCGTTTTTCTTTCCAGAAAAGCCAGCAGCTGTTTTGCGTACTCCTTCAGACGATCTTTTTTTCTGGCAGACAACGGAATGATGAACGGACCGGCAGCGTCTGCTGCCTCAGATGCATCCGGATATTGTTCAAAAATCGCGTGTGTGTTTGTTCCGCCAAGACCGAAAGAGCTTAAAGCCATGCGGTGCGCTGTGTTCTCACGGGTTAACTCTTTCTTTTCTTCCGCTACGTAAAACGGAGAGTCTTCTAAATGAAGATTCGGGTTCGGCTCTTTGTAATTGATGCTCGGCGCGATTTCCTGATGATATAAGCTCATGACAACCTTGATGCAGCCCGCCATTCCGGCCGCTGTATCCAAATGCCCGAGATTTGTTTTGACTGAACCGATGCCGCAGTATTGTTTTTTATCTGTATATCGGCCGTACACCGATTGAAGTGCGGACAGTTCGATCGGATCGCCGAGTTTTGTTCCTGTGCCGTGAGCTTCGACGTACGCGATCGTTTCGGGATGGATGCCCGTCTGATCAATGACCTTCTGAATGACCTCAGCCTGTCCTTTGACGCTCGGCGCATAAAATCCGACCTTATCCGCTCCGTCGTTATTGACGCCGATTCCGCGCAGCAGCGCATAAATATGGTCGCCGTCCTTAACGGCATCAGACGCTTTTTTCAAGAGCACGGCGCCGGCCCCTTCACCGCCGATCATTCCGTCAGCAGCCGCGTCAAACGCTTTAATATGCCCGTCGCTCGAAAAATTCAGCCCCGGCTGATGAACATATCCGGCGCTTGATTCCGTATGAAGGGTCGCACCGCCGACAAGGGCGTACTTGGCTTCGCCGGACTGCAGGCTTTGAAAAGCCGAATGCAGGCCGATTAACGAAGATGAGCAGTTGGCATGGACAAAATAGCTCGGCCCTTTCAACCCGAGTTTATGAGAAATCATCGTCGGAATCGTACCGCTTTGGGCAAGCACCCATGACACGTAGCCATCCGGCGTTTCCAGCTGTGCTGTCGTCTCCTCCGGCAGCAGGCTGCGGTAAGAGTTCGTGCTGGCAGACATATACACGCTTGTTTCCGGAATTTCTTTGGAGATATATCCCGCATCCTCGATTGCCTTCCATGAATGGAGCAAAAGCATTCTCAGCTGAGGGTCCATATATTCCGCATCTTTCGGTGAAAAGCCGAAGAAACCGGGATCAAACATTTCTTTCCCCTCTAAAACTGATTTAGCCGGAACGAAGCCGGGATGATCAGCCAGTTCTTCAGAAATACCGGATCGGCGGAGCTCTTCTTTTGAAAAGAAGGTGATGCTTTCTTTGCCTTCTTTGATGTTATTCCAAAATTCATAATGATCTTTCGCTCCCGGAAATTCACAGGATATACCGATAACCGCGACACTGTCCTCGTAATAACCGGGAATTTCTCCCGCTGGATGTTCCCGGTCTTCTGTATTCACTTTCTTTTGCGGCACAGGAGCCAAAACGGTTTCTTTCGGTTTTTGTTCTGTGATGTACCGGCTGATGTCTTTTACCGTCGCGTATTCAAAGAGCTCTGTTACACTGAATTCACAATCCAGTTCCTGCGTCATCCGGTCAGTGACAGTCACGGCAAGAAGCGAATCTCCCCCCGCATCAAAAAAGCGGTCATCAAGCTCTATATCTTTGCTTTTCAATACATCCTGCCAAATCGCCAGCACCGCCTGCTGGATATGAGATGATGAAAATGTTTGTGTGTCCGGCTGCTTTTCCGTCAGATCGCGGGCAGCAAGAAGCTTGCGGTCCACTTTTCCGTTCGGTGTGAGCGGCAGCTCTTCAAGACGGATAAAAGAAGCTGGCGTCATATAGGCCGGCAGCGCTTGTTTCAAATGATTGCGCAATTCCTTTGCAGATGGAAGCGGCTCTCCGTTTTTCAGGATATAAAACGCGCAAAGCTTCTCATTTCCGGAGTGATTGTTCACAACCACTACGCTTTCCTGTACGGCCGGATGGGCATTCAGCCGGCTCTCAATATCTCCGGGTTCAATCCGGTAGCCGCGGATTTTGACTTGGGTGTCCATCCGTCCCATGTATTCAATGCGGCCGCCGGGAAGAAAACGCGCCATATCGCCTGTTTTATAAAGCTTTGATCCCAGTTCGAGCCGGTGGCTGACGAAAGCTTTATCTGTCAGCTCAGGCTTGTTGAAATACCCTCTTGCCAATCCGTCTCCCGCAATACAAAGTTCTCCCGGCACCCCTTCTAAAACAGGGTTGAGACCGGAATCCATAATATACACGCGGGTATTGGCGATAGGGCGTCCGATCGTAAGCGCACTCTCATTTTCCGTTATACGCTGCACCGCGGACCAGATTGTCGTCTCTGTCGGCCCGAACATATTCCAAGCCTCACTTTTCGTATCGAGAAACTGCTGCTTCAATTGTTCGCTGAGCGCCTCTCCGCCGCAAAGGATTTTCACTTTTTCTTCATTTGACCATCCGGAATGAAAGAGCATTTTCCATGTAAACGGCGTCGCCTGCATGATCGTCGGTTTGTACTCTTGAATCAGCTCTTTCAGCTTCCGTGCGTCTTTGGTGACTTCTGTCTTACAGATGTTGCACTCCGCTCCTTTGATTAAAGGAAGGTACAGCTCCAGTGCCGCGATGTCAAAGCAATATGTCGTGACGGCAAGCAGTTTGTCTTCGGACGAAAGCCCCGGTTCATTCGCCATCGAGAGTAAGAAGTTGGTCAGCGCCCGGTGCGGAATCATGACACCTTTTGGTTTGCCCGTGCTGCCCGACGTGTAAATGACATACGCCAGGTCGTCAGGTGTCACTAACCGCTTCAGCGACGTTCTTTCCGCGGCTGTACTTTCAATATGAGACCAATCGCGGTCAATGGCAGTTGTCTGCACGCCTCCCCAGTTCAAAGAGTGCTCTAAATCAGCCGTCGTCAGGCACATTGAAATCCTGCTGTCGGCGATCATATATTCCAATCTGTCAGCGGGATAAGAAGGATCAAGCGGCACATACGCTCCCCCGGCTTTTAAAATGCCGAGAAGGCCGACAGCCATATGCAATGAACGGTCTGTATAAATGCCGATGAGATCATCAGGGCCTGCACCGTGCGCCTGCAAATAGAGCGCCAGCTTCGTGCTTTTTTCATCAAGCTCACGGTACGTCAGCTTTTGCTCTTCATACACGACCGCACAAGCGTCCGGCGTTTCTGCCGCCTGACGTTCGAATAATTCATGGAAGCAGGCATCCGGATATTCACGGCTTGTCTCATTCCAAGTCTTAAGAATCATGTGCTCCTCTCTTTTTGTCATGAGAGGAACGTTCTCAAGCGGCATATCCGGATTCGCCGTCAAAACTTCAGCAGCCTGTACAAATTGGCTGAAAAGCCTGGCCGCCCCTGCTTCGTCGAATAATTCGGTGCTGTATTTAATCGTAAGATCCATGCCTGATGCTTCTTCCCACATTTCAAATACAAGATCATATTCCCCCTCCTGATGAATGTCTTTTACAAACTCACAGGAGAATTCCTTGTATTCATCAAGCATCGATTGATAGCTCGAATGCTGCAGAAAGTTCTGATAGAAAAAGGCATTGCTGAAAACAGGCGAACCGTTCTGCCGGGGTTTCGCATGCACATCACGCACCATTTTCGGGAACGGATAAAATGAGTGATCCAGTCCGTCCAGAACGGCATCCTGCACCTTTTGAACAAAGTCAGCAAATGTTTCTTTTCGTCCGGCTCTGCTCCGTATGGGAAGCATGTTAAGGAAATGGCCGACCACTCCGTCAAAGCGTTCTTCGGGTCTGACCATTGCAGGCATGCCTGTCACAATATCTTCCTTATCCGTATATTTGCTTAAAAGCACCATGTAACAGCTCAGCATGACGGTAGACAAATGAATCGAACGGGATGCGGCAAACGCCGTTATATTATTCAGCAGCCGTTCGGGAAGACGGCGTGTCAGCGTATCTTCTGTAAACTCCGGAACACTGCTGTCCGTGCGCATCGGCGGAAGCTGAAGGTCAGGCAGATCGCCCCCGAGCTGTTTCATCCAGTAAGCGCGGTCAGTTTTGCTTTCTTCCCCCGCTAAATACCGCTTTTCCCAAGTTGCGAAATCGGGATGAATCCCGGGAGCGGCGGCCGTAAACTCTTCTTTTCCCTCCAGCAGCGCCTGATAATGATCCAGCAGACTGTGAATAAATGTAATGGATGAAATGCCGTCAAACACGATGTGGTGAATGACCGTCAAAAGATAATGTTCCTCGGCGGATTTTGAAAGCAGCTGCACGCGCAGCAAAGGCCCGCCTTCTTTGACAAACGGCTCTTTCACTTTTTTCCGTATCAGAGCGGATATTTGTGATTCATTGACGTCAGAAATATCTTCTTCCGAGAATACAAAAGGATCTGCCGCTTCTATGAAATATAACCCGCCGTCTGTTTCATTCACCGCGCTTTTGAGCATCGGATGCTGCTTTAATACGAACTGAAACGCCTGTTTCAGTTTCTCTTTGTCGATTCCGGATGTGAATCGGAAACAGAGCGGGACATGGTATGCAGTCGTTTCAGGCGACAATTTTTGCAATGTCCACAGCCCTTTTTGGACTTCTGAAAGCGCTGGCGCCGTTTGCCGTCTATCCCGTTTTGCCGGCGGTTCGGCTTTTTGGGAATGATGCTCCGCTGACATGTTTGCCGCTTTTTCAGCAGTATAAGCCGCTAAAGCGCCAATCGTCGGGTTTTTGTGCAGCTCTCTTGCCGTCAGCCGGATGTGATACGTTTTTTCAATTGATCTGGCGAGTTTCATCATCTTGATGGAATTGACGCCAAGACTTTGAAACGGCGTATTTGGATCAACGAGCTCATCCGCGATGGAAAGTTCCTCTTTCAGAAAACGGATAAAATCCCGTTCAATTTCTTTCTCTGCAGAAGCCGTGTCTGAATTGCCGCCTTCTTGTCTGTTATTATGTAATGAATCAAATTGCCCTTGTTCAAATGAATGTTTCAGCTGAGTGCGCTGGATTTTCCCGATCGCCGTCTTAGGAATGTCTTCTTTTGCGACCGGAAGCAGATAATCAGGGGTAACGCCGATTCTCTGTGTCACGTGCTGGTGAATGTGATGAAGAAGCTTCGTCATGCGGCTCTTATCCAACGGAACAGATGTCACAAAGAAAATCGCCAGCTCATCTGTCGTGCTTTGATTCGGCCGGACGGCGCATGCCGCTGTATAAGATGTTTCAATTTCCGGCAATTCCTCAACGGCTGATTCAATGGCGTGGCTGTAATAATTCACACCGTTGATAATGATGGCATCTTTCGTGCGCCCCGTTATCGTCAGGCGGCCTTCACGCAGAAATCCGAGATCTCCCGTTTCAAACCAGCCGTCTTCTGTAAAGACACTGTCATTTAAGTCCGGGCGCTCATAATATCCGCTCGTTACAGTCAGACCAGACACTTGGAAGCGGCCGATTTCTCCTTCTTCCACCACTTGATTGCGGTCATCGGTAATTCTCATATTAAATCCCGGAATCGGCAGACCGATCTCGACGAAACGATCGTCGTCACTCGTGTTTTCCAGTGTAAACTCATCTGAGAAAATAACGCCCGAAGACGTTTCGGACATTCCCCATGCGGGACGGATGGCATTAGCCGGCAGACCGTGCGGCTCTAAAAGCTCCATAATTCTGCGTCCGACTTTCGCAACCGCGGCCTCCCCGCCGTTCAGCATGTAACGCATGGAAGATAAGTCCCATTTCCGCGTTTGAATCTCTTCTGCAAAATCGGCAAGCAGTCCAAAGGCAAAATTGGGGGCCCACGTGACCGAAGCGCGGTAATGATCAATCAGGTCGAGCCATTTTAAAGGGTCCATCAAAATGGATTCGCTCGGTATGTTGATTTCCTCACATCCGAGATAAACATCACGCAGATGAAGCATTCCGATGCCGCCGACATGGTCAAAAGGCATCCAGTTAAACGTGACATCCTCACTTGTATAGCCCTGCATCTGAATATTTCCTTTGACCATGCAGACGATGTTTTCATGGCTGAGCATCACGGCTTTCGGCATGCCCGTGCTTCCCGAGGTCAAAAGCAGCATCGCCAAATCTTCCGGACGGGGATGATGACAGTCCGTGTCCATTTCATGCGCACTGAGATCTTCTGCCGCCAAAGCGCAAAACCCGGAAAGCTCCTGCTCCTCCGCCCATTCAGTCATCTCCGGCAGCACGTCACGGCTTGTGATGACATACGGCTGATTCAACAGCATCCAGGCGTCTTTTAGTTTTTGCGTCCCGCTGTTCATTTCTGTATAAGCCGGAGCGGCCGCAAGCGGAACCGGGATCGCTCCTAAAAAAACACAGCCCCAAAAAGCAGGAATCAGCTGGGAATTGTCACTGAGCTGTAATATGACTTCATCCTGAGCCTTCACTCCTGACTGGCGGAGCCCTTTCACAATCGAAAGAGCGATCTTTTTCAGGCCGCTGTAAGTCTGGTACACTTTGGTGCCGTCAGGCTGTATATATGTGATGCCCTTTTGATCTCCCGCTGCCGCGGCGGTTTTGTGCAGGACTTCAGGAATCGTCATCGGCTGATCCGCTGAAAGCCGCAATGATTTTCCATAGCTGACAGATGGCTTGAGTAACCCGCTTGCCTTCATATCACTTTTCATAGAGCTGCCTCCATTTCATCTGTATGTAAGATGTATGTCTTATACTCCGTACATCGTCGTGATTCGTTTTTTCACTTCATCATCATGAAACGTCTCATCGTGCATGATTAACTCCTTCTCAATGACGGCCGGAAGCTGCTCGCGAAACGGCGTCACCAAGTGCCTTTTCAATGTAATTAAAGAGTTTCTCGGTTTTTCCGCAAGCTCACGGGCCAATTCCTGCGCATAGTCTAGTACTTCCTGCCGCGGAAGCACCGGAAAAGGCACCCCTCTTTTCTCCAGGTCACCGCCGCGGTAGTGGCCGCCGTTTAACAGCATTTCATGGCCGAGGCTTGCCCCAAGCTTCTCCGGAACGATAAAGGTAGCGCCCATTCCGGGGGTGAAACCGTATTTCATAAAGTTTGCGGTATACACGCTTTCTTTGCTTAAAATGACAAAATCACTGAAAAGCCCCATGACAAACCCGCCTCCGATTCCGTGGCCCTGCATGGCGGAAATGACGGGGATATCACATTCCAGCGCCAAAGAGTACATGCGGTCTTCCGTAAACTTCGTGATGCCCTGCTGAATCCTGAGCAGGCCTTCCTGTGTGCCTCCGGAAGCAAAGTAATGGCCATATCCTGTTAAAATCACAGCTTTATAGACTGACGATTTTTTTATACGGGTGAATGCTTCCATCAATCCATCCGTCAGTTCTTTGGAGAAGGCGTTTTTATGGGCTTTATCCTGCATTGTCACTTGGATAATATCCGGTTCAATTTCGAGCAGTTCAACTGCGGCGTTCGGCATGATATCCTCCTAACTGTTCTCCGTTTCCCAAGGAAGCCGTCCCGTTTCTGCATAACGGGTGATGGCTGATTGGTTATCCGGATCTGAAAACATCGCTTGATTTTCGGCTAAAGCAATGGATTTCGAACGATGAACAAGGTCGTTTAAGGAATCCATGTATTTTTTATAGCGGATGACTGCTTTTTTCGACAGCGGGCGAAGACGCAGCAAATGCTTTCTCAGCTCTGTTGCTGAGTCCGGGACGCATACGTCACAAAGTCCCCATTCAAGCGCCTGGCGTGCCGGCACGGGCTTTGTCATGATCGTCATATAATGCGCCTTTTGAAATCCGATTCTTTGAATTAAAAACGGCAGAACGCAGGCCGGATAAAGTCCGAATAACAGTTCAGATAAACTGAACGAAGCACTCTCCTCTGCAATGACGATATCGCACGCGGCGGCAAAACCGACACCTCCCGCATTTACTTTTCCGCGGACGCGGGCGATTGTGATGTACGGCCCGGATTTTAATGCCAGCCACAAACGGTAAAGCGGCTCCTGCGATTCCGCATGCTGCATTCCCTGCCTCATTTTCCGGTACATCTCATCAAAATCCGCCCCGAAACAAAATACCTCCGGCTGCCCTTCAAGCACTACGGAGGTCACGGAGTCTTCACATTCAGAAAGAACGTGCAGGCATTCCTCCACTAAACGCTCATTAATCGTATTGTTGGCTTCAGGCCGATCAAAGGTGATGAAGCAGACATTTTGCTGAAAACGGACGTTTATCGTTTCATAGGTCACGATATCCACCTGTATTTCCGATGAAATTCCGTGATTTCTTCCAAATACAAACGAGGGCTTCCTGTATGATGGTCTAAAATGTTCGGCACCATATTCATATCCAATTTGACATTCCTGGTTCCGAACTTCACCAGACCGCTGCCTTTAAACAGTTCTTCATACTCTTCCATGGACAGCCTGTATCTGTTGTTCAGGTGCTCTTCTATTTTGAAAGAGTGCTGCCGCGTTTGTCCTTCAGGCGTCACAACGCCGCTGTAAAATTCTGAACAGCACCCGGAGCCGTACGAAAAACAGCCGATCCGCTTAGAAGTGTCGAATGCCCCTTGGTCAATCGTGCTTGCCAGAGCCAGTAAAGAGGCTGCCCCCATAATATTTCCGACTCTTTGGCAATAGCGGAGCCCCGGCTCTACTCTGGTTTGAAAATCCTGTTCGATTTCAGCGTTTTTCGCTTTTGCAAGCTTGCGCATCATCGTCCGATGGGCTCCTTTTACCATGCCGCCAAACGGTGTATGGAAGGCAAGATAGTGAAACGTCTCTTTGTAGTCAGCGCCCGGCACACGGTTTTTGTACTCGCGAAATGTCTGTTCACAGCAATCGAGGTAAGACATCAATGACAAATCGGCGTCACCGGCTTCACTGTCCGGGATCGGACGGCATGTATCCATCACCTCATAGCCGTAGTAGCCGTTGGCGCCCGCATCCGCCTGAAATACGATGGGATTTTCACCGATCAATAAGGCGACGGCACCCGCTCCGGCGCTCGGTTCAGCGTAAGACCAATCCTCGCTTAACGCATCGCCGCCTTCGGCAATTAAAAACCGGGAAATATCCGTCGCGACGACAAGCGCCTTCGCTCCGGGGGATGTCTGCGACAAAATAAAATTAAGCGCCATCTGCAAGCCCGCCGTTCCTGAATAACAGGCTTGCTTCAGTTCAAATAAACGGCAGTTCCGGTTGAGGCCTAAGTAATCATGAATATATGTACTGAGTGATTTTCCGAAATCGATGCCGGACTCCGAGCAGGTAATCAGCAGCTCGATTCTGTCTTTTTCAGCCTCTGTCAATCGGTCGATAATCGGCTTTGCCGCGTTAACGCCGAATGTGACGGGGTCTTCGTACGGAAGCGCCACCGCTTTTTCTTTCATCAGTAAATTCTCAAATCTGGCAGGGTCTAAGTTTCTGTACTCCGCCAGCTGCATGACATCAAGGTATGCTGTCCCGCCAAACACATTTATCGCTTCTATTCCGGCAGCCGCCATGAACTTCGCCTCCAATATGAATTTTGAGTTTCCGATTATTTCACCGTTTTATCAGACAGCCTGTACCTTTTCATAAAGCTTTGCCGCCAATTCGCCGATGTTTGACACTCCCGTCAGCTCAACACGCGGGATCTGCAATGATAATTCTTCAAGCATCATCGTGATAATTTCGGCGCGGTCCACTGAATCCGCCCCCAGATCAACTAACCGGTCTTCCTGTGAAAGCTGTTCGCCTTCTCCTTCTAAATCAGGCAAAACCTCGTAGATTGTGTTCTGCAGCAATTCAAAGATTTTTTCTTTACTCATTGTCAGTTCCTCCCTGTTTCATCTTTTATGAATATTCCATGTTTTCAATCTATCATTTCGTCTTGTCAACACGTTTGCAAAAATGAACCTAACTTCTGATTCAAAAGCGAGGCCGTCTCTTCCATAAGCCGCATGCCGATATCATCGGCATGGCGGTTTTTCCAGGACTCCAGCTCCGTACCTTTCACCCATTGATTAAAGGCGCCTAATGCCGGGCCGCAATGAATCTGGAAGTCTACCTTGGCATCCGGGTCTCCTTTAATCGCCGAAGCAGAACTTTGCCTGAAATACCATTTGAATATGAGCGCCATTTTCTGTTTCGGATTCCGTTCGGCTTTTGAAATGTCTTCATTCGAATAATGAGCCTTCACTTTGTCATAAATACTGCTTACACTTGCCTTAAAATACTTCTCTTCTATTTGTCTGAGTGTCTTTTCATCAATTTCTTCAATTGAGCGGTGACGCTGATACAGTTCATGCAGCTTAGAGGCGCGGGTCGGAAAGAACAGCCCTTTCTTTAATACCTGCACCTTGCTGCCTGATTCAAACATATCGCCGGCCGGCGCGTAGGCCGTATCCTGTACATTCATCTGCTGCAGGAGGTCCTTTACGAGGCCGCTCGTCGCTGCCTCAACGGTGCATTGGTTAATAGATCCGGTCACAATAAAATCAGCGCCGAGCATAAATGCGGCCATGGCAGCCTCGGGCGTTCCGATTCCCCCTGCGGCTCCGACGCGGACGGTTTTGCCGTATCGGTATTTTTTCATCATGTCATCTCGTAAACGGATGATCGCCGGCATGAGGCTGTAAGCAACTCCGCCGTCAGTGTGGCCGCCTGAGTCAGCCTCTACGCAGATGTCGTGCGCAACGGGTATTTCTCTCATCAGACTTGCTTCTTCAGCGGTAATTTTGTTTTCGGCTGCAAGTTTCTGCAGAATGTGATCAGGCGCCGGGCTGAGAAACGCTTCCGCTACTTCCGGACGGGAAAGCTTGGCGATAATCCGCTGACGCGCTATTATTTGTCCTCCGGCACCGCGTTTTAACCCCTTAGCGCGAAACCTTACTAAAGCGGGAGTAACCGTTAAAAACGCTGATGCTTCCAAGTTCTGAACCCCATGCTTCAATAAAAGATCAATCATTTTTTCTTCTGAATCTGTATGTTTCATGTTATGTACAACATTTATGCCGAAGGAACCGCCGTCACGAAGCTCATGCTGAATTGACAAAATGGCGTCCTCAACGTGCGCGATGTTCAAACCACCCGTTCCGAAAAAGCCCATCATTCCTTTTTCGGCCAGTTTGACGACCATTTCCTTCGAAGAAATTCCGCGGTACATGCCGCCGGCCAAGTAGGCGTATTTCAATTGATAATCGCGCTTAAACTCTTCATTTCCTAAAGACGCCGCCGTAATTGAGCTTTTTCCAGTCTCAGCCGGGACTTTGATTTCATCTGTTATCGGCTCCGCTTCAGCCGTAATTCTTTGAATCAGCCCCGTCAGCACTTTTCCGGGACCGATTTCCTCAAAGCTCATGTTCTTTCTTCCCATTAAGAAACGGATACTGTCAGTCCAGTTCACCGATCCCGTTATTTGTCCGGTGAGTGTCTCTTTCAGCTCTCTCTGCTCATAGGGTCTTGCCGTCACATTTGAAATGACCGGAATGGACAGCGGCTTAAAATGGAAAGACTCGATAAACCGTGAAAATTCCTCCTTCGCTTCCAGCATGTATCTGGAATGAAAGGCGCCGCTGACATTTAAGCGGTGAACCATTTTTACGCCGTTTACGGCTTCAAAAACGGATGCGGCTTTTTCAATATCTTCTTTATAGCCGGAAATGACAATTTGCTGCGGTGTGTTCATGTTGGCGATATCAATCATATCCAAGTGATTTTCTCTTAAAACATCCGTCACCTGCTCATGAGTCAGGCCGATCACCGCTGCCATGCCGCCTCCTTTTGCGCGGCTCATCAGATCGCCCCTTTTTTTGACCAGCTGTAAGCCTTCTTCGAAATCAAAGGCGCCCGAAGCGTATAACGCGTTATATTCGCCTAAACTGTGTCCGGCGGTAAAATCCGGTTTCAAGCCGGTTTCTTCTGTTTTTTTCAAATAACTGAGGGCATTGACGACATAGAGCGCCGGCTGAGTGAATTGAGTCTGATTGAGACGTTCTCCGTCCCGGCACAGCTCCTGAATGGAATATCCGAGAATGTGATCGGCCTTTGCGGTTAATTCAGGATAGCGGCCGAACAGGTCCTCTCCCATCCCGATTTTTTGCGAGCCTTGGCCTGGAAAAACAAAGCTGATCATCTTACAGTCTCCTTCCGGGCGGTGATAAAATGCTGTCTTCTATTTGCTGCAAATGTGTTTGTTCTTTATGAAACGGCGTCATAATGGCACGAATGCGTTCAGCCGATCCCGCGGGAAGAATCTGTTTGGCAAATGCGGCCAATGTTCCGGAAGGCCCGGCATCAATATACAATCCTTTTTGGCGGCTGTCTGCGAATTGAAGCGCTTCGCGGAATCGAATCGGCTTTCTTACGATATCCCAGAAAAAGTCCGCTTGTATATCGGTCTCAGCCTCTCCTGTCGCACTGGAGATGTACGGTATAAATGGAGTCCGGATTGATTTCTGAGCTAAAAAGCGCTTGTACGGCTGTTCCGCCTGATCAACCAGCGCTGAGTGAAACCCGTAAGATACCGGCAATAGCTGATGAGGAATCTGCTTTTCTCTCAGATCGTCCATGATCCTTTTGATATGCTCCCGCTCTCCTGAGATGACAAAGTGAGAATGATAGTTTACAGATGCCAATTCACTATGTTCGCCGAGCAGCGGATCATCTTGATATAAAGCCGGATCACCCAGTATCGCAAGCATGCTGCCGTTACGGCAAGTTTCCGTAACGATTCGGGCCTGTTCCAGCACGCAATCTAAAGCATCCTCGGCGCTCAGCACGCCCGACACAGCGGCCGCTGCATACTCTCCGAGGCTTGCTCCGATCACATAATCGGGACGTATGCCTCTTTGCTCCAAAGCATATGCAAGTGCGTACTCAGCCATAAAAATGGCAGGATGGCTGAAAAGAAGGCGGTCAAATGGATCAGACAGACGATTGCCTGTATGATACATCTCTTTAAGGACAGAGTAACCGAAACGGCTGACTGCAAAATCGTCCAAGTCAAGCATTTTCTGCCGAAAAGCGGCGTTATGTGCAAACAGCTCTTTCCCCATTTGATAGTATTGGGAACCCTGTCCAGAAAACATGAAAACAATTGGCTGGTTCATTTGTTCTCCTTTTTGCTGCTTATTTTTTTAAAATATTGATTTGTGAGTTTTTCGTGATGTCGTGTGCAGGTGAAGTGGTCGTGATGTTGTATGGCTGGCACTATTGTGTGAGATAAGAATTTTGACTTGCGTTCCGCTACATGGCGGGTGAAGCTTCAGTTTCTTTTTTGATGCGGTGAATAAGCCCTGTCAGCACATGGCCCGGGCCGACTTCTTCAAATTCCATCCGCCCTTTGTCCAGCAGATAGCGGATGCTGTCGTTCCATCGCACTGAATGGTCGATCTGATCGGCCAGAACGGAGTGGATTCCGTCTTGCTCATAAGGTCTGGCATGCACATTAGAAATGACGGGAATTGATATAGCAGAAAAATGAAATGACTGTAAAAATTTTTCGAACTCTTGTTTTGCTTCACTCATATATCTCGAGTGAAAAGCGCCGCTTACGTTTAACGGATGAAACATCGTAACGTCTTTTAATCCTTCGAATACGCTTTTGGCTCTTTCAATGTCTTCTTTGCGTCCGGATATGACAACTTGGTGAGGAGAATTCATATTGGCAATATCAATCGTATGTAATCCGTGCGTTTGAAGGGCGTCTGACACTTGAGCTGCAGTTAACCCCATAACAGCGGCCATTTTTCCGTCAGTGGCCATACTCATTAATTCGCCTCTTTTACGGACAAGCTGCAGGCCGGTAATAAAATCAAAAGCACCTGCTGCAAACAGTGCATTATATTCTCCCAAACTGTGGCCGGCCACATAATCCGGCTTTATGTCATTGTCTTGGATTTTTTTCAAATAGCTTAACGCGTTTACAACATATAAAGCAGGCTGGGTGAACTGCGTCTTATGAAGATTGGAATACGGATTCTCAAGACAAAGCCGTTTCATGGAATATCCGAGTGTTTCATCAGCCTGCTCCGTTAAGTCTTTAAATTCATCAAACAATGAGCTCCCCATTCCCTGCTTTTGAGAACCTTGTCCGGGGAATAAGTATGTGATCATTTTCTCAGCCATCCTTTCTCGGATTCAGATAAGAAGCATGTTCAAGTTGATAGTAACTTCACAAAAATACCATGTCAAGTTAATTTATCCTATGCGAACTCCTGAATAATGCCTATTTTTCCCTGTCAGAAGGCGGACTCAGGGCTTTCGGAACAGGCGTAAGCAGAATGTCCCATCCGGCCTGCCCGGCGTTCTCTTCCGCAAACTCCCGTTACTCAGCCATTCATCACCAGAAATCTAGTAATAACTACCATTCCATTTCAGAAGTTCCTTGCCTCAAAAGGAAAGCTAGTTAGATAGAACTAAATTACACATTACTTAAAATGAAACAGCCCTTTTTGATTTTTTCTGTTGCGAAAATTCACGAAATGTTCTTTTTTTTCAATCTGAAAGTAAATATTGTTTTTCAAAAGACTCTCCATTTTTTGACCCGGCTTCTCCCCGAAGGAGTGCCCCGGATACACACGCACATGCGGCGGAATGGAGGCTTTGATCCTCTGTATACTGTGAAACATATCTTCAGCTGAGCTGCCCCTGTCCTCACATATACCGCACCCTTCTGTAAACACGGTGTCACCGGTAAAAAGATGATCAGATAGCAAATAGCACATTCCCCCGGCCGTATGTCCCGGGGTCAGTATACTTCTGATGATAAACCCTCCGGCCGCAAAGGTTTGGCCGTCTTCAAGCGCTATTAAGTTTCTGCACCGGAATTGATAGAAATCGATTTCCGCCGACGACATGTATATATCAGAATGATAGATTTGCTGAAGCGGCTCCGCCAAGTTTACATGGTCATAATGCGAATGTGTTAATAAAATAGCTGATAAATCAACATCCAATTCATGCAGTTTATCGGTTATTTTATCGATTTCCCAGGACGGGTCCACCGCTATCGCAGATTTTTTTGAGCGGTCTGCGATAATATAACAATAGTTGGACCACATCTGGTGATAAGTTTTGATTTGATGCACTTCATATGTATGATCCATTGTCACCATTCCCATTTAAAAGATCCGGGCAGACTGCTGCCGCCGCCCAGCCGACTGTAACCACTTTACCAGATGACACCACGTTTTTCCATGGATTTTCCGGTAAAGATAAAAAACTGTTCAAATCAACCAAAAGAACCAGCCTCCGGTTTTTAAAATTTGTTATCGTAATATATAAGGAAATAAGAATATTCATTTACATGAATACTTTAGGAGATTTTATTCAGAAAATGAAGGATGAATATGGGTTTCGGATAAAAAGAAAACAAATTGAGCTTTTGTTTTGAAAAGCAATTGTCGAAGCGGCCGAAGGGGATAATCAGTTTTTAGAAATGACCCGCAATCAAGATTATTATTTCAATCCTTTTCTTCAAGATAACCTAAACCCATACGGCTTCCCCAAAATATATCAGAATACCTTAGTTCTTACACCGAATTCAACATTATGTTGACATTAACATAATTGAACTTAGAAAAGCACGGCGTAATTTACACTCTTTTCAAATCAGCCCTAGCTGCAACAATTCACGAAAGCGTCGCGCAGCTTTTTACTGTGCAAAAACAAAACTAACATAAAATCATTAAGTGTAAAAAGTAAATATTAAACATTAGACAAATAGACTATGTTATATGGGTCGGAGTTTACTGCTCAAGGTAAATTGCCCTGGGATGCAAAAGCACTAAGAGCAGATCGGGATGCAATACCTGCTAAAGTTAAAGCTGCTATGGGTGGAATCGGCGTTTTGAAATAATTCTTAATACGATCGACAATTTTACTGGTGCAGTTGAAGATGCGTGCTATGCGGGTGCTCTAAAGAACTGGCAACCCAACAGCCGCTTGGTGGATTACTAAAACTCTTAGGCTTTTCATTTAAACGGGGCTATTGTTGGTGTTTAACAAATTTATCCTGTGTTAAGCTTTAAAGTGATTATTTTCTAAAGTGTTAAGATCGGAGGTAACTATGGAAGATAAAAGCAATGCTGAACCGAGCCCAAAAGCTATAAAAATTCTAACTTGCATCATTCCTATAGTTTTAATAGGACTTATCCTTGTTCTTAAGAATATTAATACCACAGCAGCAGAAATTTCATTTTATATTGTTGCTATCGGTGTGGTTCTCTTAGTGATTTTCAGTTTGATCAAAAATAGAAAAAACCGCAGGAAGAACTAAATGTAAGGGGGGCTAATTACTAGTCCCCCTTGACTAACTTGCGGATAGTATAACCCGCCAAATTCCAATTTCATTTAAATTCTTCACAAATAACATGAGATTTTTCAGGAACCGTTTTCTCCAATTATTTCACTATTAATGCAGTCAATTGACGATATAGACGGTTACACCAAACCCAGGATACTACAACGCCAACCCCAAATACTCTCCAAAAACAATTTTTATATGACAGAAAAGCAGCTGGATGTTAAACAAATTATTTTCATGATTGACGGCATACCGATGCAACAATTATGCCAGAAATTAAAAAACTCAAAAGTTATCTCTGAAAGGCTGGGTCATTCAAACTAGTAAGGCTACTTGTGGGCAAATAACGGTTTAGTCTCACATAAACGTTGTTATTACATCACACGCTTAAACATCTTCTCCATCTCATACGTGCTGTGGTGGATAATGATCGGCCGGCCGTGCGGGCATGTGAACGGGTCTGTCGTTCGGCGCAGGTCGTCCAAGAGCGCTTTGATTTCATCGTTTCGCAAATGGCGGTTCGCTTTGATTGAGCCTTTGCAGCTCATCATAATGGCCGCTTCCTCCCGCAGTTTCTTAATATCGATCTGTTTGGCGTCAAGCACCTGCTGAATGATTTCTTCAATCAGTTCAGCTTCTTCCCCTTTTGGAAACCAGGCCGGATGGCAGCGGACGATGTAGCTGTTCGTGCCGAATGCTTCTAAAAACACTCCGACACTTTCAAGCTCATGCTGATGCTGGTCAATGATCAGCGCTTCATTTGCCGCGTAATGAAAGGTGAGCGGCACGATCATGTCCTGTACTTCAGGCTCGACCTGCCCGACTTTTTCCCGGAAATATTCGTATTTAATCCGTTCTTGTGCCGCATGCTGGTCAATGATATACAAGCCGTTTTCGTTTTGGGCTAAAATATATGTCCCGTGCATTTGGCCGATCGGATACATCACCGGAACTCTTTCTTCACGTATTTCTTCAGAGACAGCTTCCGGTTCCGGAGTATCGGAAACAGGCGCTTCCGTTACCGGCATGCCGAGCTCCGGCGGCACTCCGTGATCCGCTTCCTTCGGGAGGATCTCTTCTTCTATTATTACCGGCTCAGGCTCTTTTACGACCGAACTCAGCTTCATTGGTGAGTAAGACGGCTCCGGCGTTTTTTCAGGAAGTTTCCGCTCAGGCGCGCTTTCCTCGAATGTCATAAATTGCTGTTCGTTTTTGGCCGGTGCCGGCGCTGATTTTTTCGGGAGCTGGGCGCTCGGAATAAGCCGCTGCTTTTGAAACACTTCCTTTATCCCGTCACGGATCAGCTCATGCAGCTCCGTCTCTTTGCTGAGGCGGACTTCAAGCTTTGAGGGATGTACATTGACATCGACCAAAATCGGGTCCATCGTAATTTCGATAAACGTAATCGGATGGCGGCCGATCGGCAGAAGTGTGTGATAGCCCTCATGCACCGCTTTTACAAGCGGGAAATTCTTAATGTATCTTCCATTAATGACAGATGACATGTAGTTTCTGGATGCACGCGTGATTTCCGGAAGCGCAATGTAGCCCTTGACTTCAAAATCAAGCGAGCTGACATGGAGCGGTATCATTTTTTTCGCAACCGCCGTCCCGTAAATTGCGGCCAGCACATGGCGCACGTCCCCGTTACCGTTTGTCTGCAGCAGATTTTTCCCCTGATGACGGAGACGGATCGATACTTCCGGATGCGCAAGAGCGATCCGGTTGACAACATCCGTAATATTGCCGAGCTCCGTATGCACGGTTTTCATATATTTCAATCTGGCGGGTGTATTGAAAAACAGGTTGGTAACGATAATCTCCGTTCCTTTTCTGCTGGAGGATTTCTGTTCAGAAATGATATTCCCGCCCTGAAGAATGAGATGGGTGCCCGCTCCCTCGCCGATGCTCGTTTTAATTTCCAGATGAGAAACAGACGCGATACTTGGCAAAGCTTCTCCGCGGAAACCGAGTGTTCTCACCCGGAACAGGTCGTTTTCATCTTTGATTTTACTGGTCGCGTGGCGGCGGAAAGCCCGCTTGCAATCATCGGTTTCCATCCCTTCGCCGTTATCGAGCACCCGAATCGACGAAAGCCCCGCTTCCTCTATGTCGATTTCAATGACTGTACTGTTTGCGTCGATGGCGTTTTCCACCAATTCTTTAACGACTGAGGCAGGCCGTTCGACCACCTCGCCGGCCGCTATTTTATTTGAAAGTTCATCTGACAGCTGGATGACTTTTGCCAAGTCCGTCACCTCTTTCTATTTTAATTTTTTTTGCAGCTTGTACATTTCGTTCATCGCTTCAAGCGGCGTCATATCGAGAATATTGATTGACTTAAAGGCTTCAAGCACTTGTTTTTCTTTATTAGAAACAGCCGGTGCCTTCTGTTCTTTTTCACCGTCAGCAAAAAAGGACAGCTGTGCCGGTTCTTCTCTGACGGCGGACTTTTTCTCAGATACCGCCGGAAGCTCCGGTTTATCTCCCGTCTGCTCAAGCTGTTTTAAGATCTCCTGCGCGCGGCTGATCAGATCATCCGGGAGCTCGGCAAGCTGGGCGACATGAATGCCGTAACTTTTATCTGCGGCTCCTTCTTTGATTTGATGGAGAAACACGACCGTTCCGTTATATTCCTCTGCGCGCACATGAACGTTTTTCAGCTGAGGAAGCTTATCTTCAAGCACCGTCAGCTCATGATAATGCGTGCTGAACAGTGTTTTAGCGCCGATATGATCGTGAACATATTCAATAATCGCCTGTGCCAGCGCCATTCCGTCGTACGTTGATGTCCCGCGGCCGATTTCATCAAACAGGATCAGGCTGTCTTTTGTGGCGTTCACAATCGCGTTTTTCGCTTCCAGCATTTCCACCATAAAGGTGCTTTGTCCGGAAATCAAATCATCCGCTGCCCCGATTCTCGTGAAGATTTGATCAAAAATCGGCAGAACCGCTTCTTTTGCGGGCACAAAACAGCCGATCTGGGCCATGATCGATAAAAGTGCGATCTGTCTCATGTACGTGCTTTTACCTGACATATTCGGACCCGTAATCAGGAGCATTTCCCGCGAATCGCCCATCAGGCAGTTGTTCGGCACGTATTCTTGACTGTCCATCACCTTTTCAACGACGGGGTGTCTCCCTTCAATGACTTTTACTTCATTATCAGAAAAGACGGGCTTTGTGTAATGCCTGTTTTCACTGATCGTAGCAAAGCATTGCAGTGCGTCCAGCTCACTCATTTGTTTGGCAAGACGCTGCAGACGCGGAATAAATTGTTTCACCTTTTCACGCAGTCCGGCAAAAAGCTCATATTCCAGCTCGCAGATGTTGTTTTCCGCTTCTAAAATAAGCGCTTCTTTTTCCTTCAATTCCGGCGTAATATACCGTTCGGCGTTTGTGAGGGTCTGCTTCCGCTCATACCGTCCGTCTTCAAGCAGATGAAGGTTTGCTTTTGTGACTTCAATATAATAGCCGAACACTTTATTGAAACCGACCTTTAATGAACGGATGCCCGTATAAGCGCGTTCCTGCTGCTCCAGTCTGGCAATCCAGTCTTTACCGTTTTTGCTGGCGTCACGGTACTCATCGAGCTTCTGATGATAGCCGTCTTTAATTAAGTTGCCTTCTTTTAACGATAACGGCGGGTTTTCATGAAGGGCTTCTTCTAACAGGTCAAGCAAATCTCCGCACGGATCAATCAAGCCGGCGCGTTCTTTTGCTTTTTTATGGTTAAGAGACCCTACAAGCTCTTTGATGCTCGGCACTTGTTTTAAAGATTCTTTCAGCTGGATTAAATCCCTTGCGTTGACGTTTCCGAATGCGACCCGGCCCGCCAGACGTTCTAAATCGTATACTTCCTTCAGGCGCTCGCGCAGATCTTCACGCTCAAACAGATGATTGATCAGCGTCTCGACCATTTCCTGACGTTCTTCGATTTGGGATGCCCTGATCAGCGGGCGGTCAATCCATTGTTTGAGAAGCCGGCCGCCCATCGCTGTTTTCGTCTCGTCTAAAAGCCAAAGCAATGACCCTTTTTTGCTTTTCGAACGGATCGTTTCCGTCAGCTCAAGATTCCGTTTTGAATACAGGTCAATTTTCATCGCTTCTTCCAATTCATATACTTGAACCGGCTGCAGATGATCCAGGCTCCGTTTTTGCGTTTTCTGCAAATACGTATATAAACGCATAAACGTCTCTGTCAGCTCTTCGCCCGGCAAGTGCTTTGCGATTTCAATGCGTTCTGTTATTTCCCCGTCTTCGATGGAAATCGTGGCGCCGCACCGTTCTTTCAGCTGAGCAGCTGTATGTTCGTTAAACTTGCTTGATACGACAATTTCCTTTGCGCCGACTGAGTAAATTTCTGACATGACATCTTCAATCCGCTCAATAAATACGGCCAGGTTTTCTCCGGTCGTTAAGTCCGATAAAGCGAGACCGTATCCGTTACGAAATTCGGAAACGGAAGCGATAAAGTTGTTTTCCGATTCATGGATGCCTTTTCCATCCATCACGGTTCCCGGTGTGATCAGCTGGACGACTTCTCTTTTCACAACGCCTTTAGCCGCCTTCGGATCTTCCGTCTGTTCACAGATCGCCACTTTATAGCCCTTTTTAATCAGCTGTTCAATATAAGCCGCCGCGGAATGATACGGCACGCCGCACATCGGAATTTTATCAGCCGAACCTCCGTCTCTGCTTGTCAGTGTAATTTCAAGCTCTTGTGACGCTTTTTTTGCATCTTCAAAAAACATTTCATAAAAGTCACCAAGCCGAAAAAATAAAAAGGCATCTTGGTGCTCTGCCTTTATCTTCAAGTATTGCTGTATCATAGGCGTGTAACTAGCCATCATTTAATCCCTCACTATGTATCTTCTCTTATCCGAATCCCATTATAACATAAACAAAAGAGTGATATCTTTATATATAAAAAAGAGACTTGGGGTGTTAAACTCCCCTAGCCTCAACTTATTCTTCAGGATCTCCGACTAAAAATTCAGGGTTAATGTCCTCTAATTCTTCATCAAGATCGTCTTCCCAATCATCATCATCGTCTTCTTCCCAGTCAGGATTGACTTCGACGACGACTTTCGTTTCACCGACCACTTCTGCTAAAAATTCTCTCTCTGCCTGAACCACGATTTTATTTCCGTTAGGAGAAATGGTGACTTCAAGACAATTCGGCTGCTGCAGCACTTTGGCAATGACTTCGTGTTCGTCATCTAAGTAATTTGTGTCTCTGTATCTGAGTTTAATCACATCGACATACTTTACTCTCTCGGTTACAACTTCCGTTTTTGTATTATCGGCGTAAGAGTACCAGACGTTTATATCATAATACCCTTCAATTTCTACAGTCTTCCCGATCTTTTCGGCATCGTACTTGTGGTTGATAATCCAGCCGCCCAATATACTTGACGGTTTTTCTCCAGGTGAGATCGTGTTGGTGCATTGGGTGAATTTTCTTCCTTTCGCAACTACCGCTTTCGTAATAATTTCCCTGTATTCAGACATTCCGGCAGGCCTCCTTGTTCTTCTTCGTGTTATCTTATGCTGGGCATTTGTCTCATGTGCATTTTTATAATAAAAATATAAAAATACAAAGTTTCTGTTTCATTGTATGCAGCCCTGCCCAGAAACTTTACTTTTAAGTATGATAAAACTTTCCAGTAAAATGGGACAAAACGGTGATCTAATGAAAATTTAGTACACATTACAATTAGTTCTCAAACAGCAAAAAAACACGGGCCGATGAAGGCCCCGTGTTTAAATAGAACAGCTGTTATTCGAATGTTTTACTTTTGAACCGGTTTCTCCCGTCAGCAGGTTGCCTCCGGTAGATGTAATGATTTCGTTTGTCACCTGATTTGAGATCGTATGTGCGACAAGCTGAAGAAGGTCATTGACCTCAATCTGGGAATCTCTGAATTCCTGAATGATCGGAATCCCTTCAAGCTCTTCCTGCAGGGCGTCAATTTTACTTTCCACTTGTTTCAGCGCTTCAAGCTTTTCGTAGTGCTTCAGGTTAACGGCTTGCTTTTGCAGGGTTTTAATCTGATTAATAATCGCAGAGACTTTTTCATTTTCGTTAATCTGCGCCTCAGCGCGTTTGAAAAAATCAACTTCTTCTGTTTCAGAAATCATTTTCGCAAGGTTCCTAGCCTGCTGTACAATGTCTTTCTTAGAGTAAAGCGTCATTATTATTTCACCTCGATTGCTTCTCCTGCCATCACACCGTCAAGCGACCATGTTTTCGCCTGTTCGATTTTGACGCGTACAATCTTGCCGATGGCGTCTTTCGGCCCTTTGAAGTTGACGAGCTTGCTTTTTTCCGTATAGCCGGCAAGAATGTCAGGGTTATTTTTGCTTTCTCCCTCAACTAATACTTCGACAGTCCTGCCTTCATATTCCTTCATTTTTTTGGCTGAAATTTCTTTCACCAAATCATTGAGGCGCTGAAGACGTTCTTTCTTGACCCTCATCGGAACATTGTCTTTCATCTTCGCTGCCGGCGTGCCTTCACGCGGAGAGTAAATAAACGTATATGCGCTGTCAAATTCCACTTCGCGATATAACGAAAGCGTTTCTTCAAATTGTTCATCGGTTTCATTCGGGAAACCGACAATAATATCGGTCGTCAGTGAAGCGTTCGGCATCGCCGCTTTAATTTTTCCGACAAGCTCCAGATAGCGTTCTCTGTCATATTTGCGCGCCATCATTTTTAACATCGCTGAGCTTCCTGATTGAACCGGAAGATGGATATGATCAAGAAGGTTGCCGCCTTTGGCGAGCACTTCGATCAGATGATCATCAAAGTCACGCGGATGACTCGTCGTGAATCGGATTCTCGGAATATCAATTTTACGCAGTTCGTCCATTAAATCACCGAGACCGTACGTCATATCCTCAAAATCTTTTCCGTACGCATTCACGTTTTGACCGAGCAGCGTGATTTCTTTATAGCCTTCGCTTGCAAGTCTTCTGACTTCCTGGATAATTTCCTCAGGACGGCGGCTTCGTTCTTTTCCGCGGGTATACGGTACGATGCAGTATGTGCAGAACTTGTCACAGCCGTACATAATGTTGACCCAGCCTTTAATTTTTCCGTTGCGGACTTTCGGAAGGTTTTCAATGACATCCCCTTCCTTCGACCACACTTCAATGACCATCTCTTTTGATAAATATGCCTCTGATAAAAGTTCCGGCAGACGGTGGATGTTGTGCGTGCCGAAAATCATATCGACAAACGGGTGCTTCTTAAGGATGCGGTTTACGACTGATTCTTCCTGTGACATGCAGCCGCAGACGCCGAGAATCAGGTCCGGGTTATTTTTTTTGAGCGCCTTTAAATGGCCGAGCTCTCCGAACACTTTGTTTTCAGCGTTTTCCCGGATAGCGCAAGTGTTTAATAAAATAACGTTCGCGTCATCAACCGAATTTGTCGCTTCATAACCGAGCGCCATAAAAATACCCGCCATGACTTCCGTATCATGCTCGTTCATTTGGCACCCGTACGTGCGGATATAAAATTTCCTGCCTTCACCGAGGCCTTTAAATTCTTCTGAGATTTTAAAATCGTTATGATATTGAACGGATTCTTTGCCCCGTTTTTTCGCATCTTTTAAAGAAGGCGGAATATATACGGCTTCAAAATACTTGCTGTAATCCTTTTCGGATTTTTTGTCCGCCGGATTCACTTGTCCGCTTTCCTGCTTTTGCTTTTCATTCATGTTCGAATGTCTCCCTTCAACCGAAACTTCCACCCTCAAGTATACTGGTTAAAAGCGTTTGGCACAACCGCCAGCCTATTATTGTACACCTTATTGAGAATAAGAATCAATAAGAAATAAAAAAGAGGGAATCATTTCCCCCTTACACAAGCTGAAGCTCTTTTGCGGCTGAACGGATAACTTCCAAGGCCCGGTCAAGCTCCTCTTTTGTATGCTCCGCCGTAATAATGGTGCGGATTCTCGCTTTTCCTTGGGCGACCGTCGGATACACGATGCTTTGTGCAAAGACGCCGCGGGTCAATAAAAGGTCTGATAATGCCTGGGCTTTTTCTTCCTCCCCTATTAATATCGGCACGATCGGTGTTTCGCTTTTTGTGAGGGTCAGCCCCATTTGAACCAGTTTGTCTTTGAAATACGCCGTGTTCTCCCATAGCTTTTCCATATGCTCCGGCTCTTCCAGCAGGACGTCAATGGCTTCTATGCATGCGGCCGTTACCGCAGGCGGATGAGAAGTGCTGAATAAGAAAGGACGCCCTTTATGGCGCAGGTAATCGATCAGAACCTGCGACCCTGCGGCGTAACCGCCAAGCACTCCGATGGCTTTGCTTAATGTGCCCACCTGTATGTGGACTCTTCCGTCAAGCCCGAAGTGATTAACCGTTCCCCTTCCGTTTTTTCCGAGTACGCCGGAAGCATGCGCGTCGTCGACCATCACAAAGGCATCGTACGCCTCTGCAAGTTTGACGATGTCAGGCAAAGGAGCGATGTTGCCGTCCATTGAGAATACGCCGTCGGTGACGATCAGGCGCATGCGGTAATTCATTGATTTTTTCAGCACCCTTTCCAAATCGTCCATATCAACATGGCGGTACACCTTTTTATCTGCTTTTGTGAGCCTGATCCCGTCAATGATGGAAGCATGGTTCAGTTCGTCAGAGATCACGATATCCTCTTTTGTAAGAATGCTTGATAGGACGCCCTGATTCGTTGTGAACCCCGATTGAAAAACAAGTGCCGCTTCTGTTTTTTTAAAGTTTGCCAATTTCTTCTCCAGCTCATTGTGCATTGTGAATGTTCCGGCGATTGTCCGGACGGACCCCGTACCCGCTCCGAATTCCTCCGCGGCGCGTTTGGCCGCTTCGACAAGCCTTGGATGCGACGTCAAACCGAGATAATTGTTCGATGAAAGCTGTATCACGTTTTCCCCTTTGACTTCCACCGACGGACCCTGCTTCGTTTCAATTTGTTTCATTTGCTGCCACGTTTTATTTTCTTTCATTTTATCAAGCTCGGCTTTTAGAAATTCAAATTCTTTCATTATAGAACCCTCCCCTTATGGAATCAAAATGACTTTGCCGCACTGGCCCTTTCTCATCAGGTCAAACCCTTTTTCAAAGTCTTCAAGCGGAAACTGATGCGTGATCACCGGCGTCAGATCAACAAGGCCGGATTCAAGCAGGTGCGATACCTTCCGCCATGTTTCAAACATTTTTCTGCCTGTGATGCCTTGGACGGTAAGTCCTTTAAACACCACGTCATTTGTCAGGTCAACCGTCACCGGACGTTCCGGCAGACTCAGCATGTGGAACCTTCCCCCGTTGGCCGCCATCTTTAATCCTTGTGTTATGGCTGTCGGGTGGCCGGACATTTCACAGACAAGGTCGATTCCTTCTCCGCCTGTTAAGGTGTCGATCACCTCAAGCGGATCTTCCTCGTCAGCTGGAATGGTGATCGCGGCTCCCAATTTCTTCGCAAGAGCCAGCCTGTAATCATTTTTATCAATGGCCGCAATACGGGACGCACCGGCCGCTTTAGCCACCGCCACCGCCATCAGTCCGATCGGTCCGCAACCGATAATTGCAGCGGAACCGCCCGCAAGCTGGCTGTTTTCCAGCACCGTATGCACCGCGTTGCCAAGCGGCTCTTGAACAGAAGCGACGGCGGGGTCCATATCAGCGGGATTTTTCCAAACATTTCGAGCCGGCACTTTGACATATTCAGCGAAGGAACCGGCTGTATCTACGCCGAGGATCTTTGTATGGGTGCACACATGATGTTTTCCTGTTAAACAAGGGACACAAGTACCGCAGACGAAGTGGGTTTCAGCCGAAACGTAGTCACCTATTTTGACATTTGTGACGTGCTTGCCCGTTTCCGCTACGATACCGCTGAATTCATGTCCGAATACTTGAGGTGTTTTGATTCGTTTCTGCGCCCATTGATCCCAATTATAAATATGCACATCTGTACCGCATATAGATGCGGCCTGTACTTTAATGAGAACTTCATTCTCATTAATGGAAGGTATGGGAATTTCTTTCAGAGTTGCTCCGAAAGCGTTTTCATTTTTGACGATAGCTTTCATCTTTCCTCCCAACATGTACACTCCTCCTCGAAAAAACACTGTAATAACTGGATTGTAACATGAGATAAAAAGGAGGTAAATACCAGTGTCCACTCCAAGAAAACAACTGCTTCCGTCCGGAAAAATGGGCGGGATTTTTTTTGAATATTATATGAATAAAGCCATTTATCATCTCTTCGTACTATCAATATAATATTGTGAGAAAATATGACAACAATAAAAACAACCCGCTCGCCTTACGCAAGCAGGTTGAGAATGTCATGTTTTTGTTTTTAACGGGGTTCGACGATTAACTTAATCGCCGTTCTTTCTTCTCCGTCAATCTGTATATCTGTAAAAGCCGGAATACAAATCAAATCTACGCCGCTTGGCGCGACAAAGCCTCTGGCAATCGCAACCGCTTTAACAGCCTGGTTTAAGGCACCCGCCCCAATTGCTTGAATTTCGGCGGCTCCGCGTTCCCTCAATACACCGGCAAGCGCGCCTGCTACTGAATTTGGACTTGATTTTGCTGAAACTTTTAAGATTTCCATTTCTGCTCCCCCTTAGTTTTACAATGGATAAGTGAGTGTTCATTAGAACAATCATTATTAGATGTTGCTATCCAAAAAGCCATCCCCACAATGCTTTTCAAAAATAGCGGGCTACCTTCCATTTCTACTATATTCACTAAGAAGTTGCTATATTCCTGCTTTTCCTTTTAATATTTTTATAAAATAAACACATGATCACCTATTCAAAGAACATATGGTCATCATTGATTAATATCCGTTCGATATTTACGGCCTTTTTCGTTTGATCGTCGATGTCAATGAGCACTCCGCTCAGCGTAGTTTTACCTTCCGCCACCGTAAACCGGACGGGAAGATTGGTTTTAAACCGCTTGATGACCGTTTCTCTGTCCATACCGAGAATTCCGTCGTACGGACCCGTCATGCCTACATCAGTAATATATGCCGTTCCTTTCGGTAAAATGCGGTTATCTGCCGTTTGCACGTGTGTATGGGTGCCTACCACGGCAGAGGCTCTTCCGTCTGTGTACCAGCCGATCGCAATTTTTTCGCTTGTCGCTTCGGCGTGAAAATCAATAAAAATGTACGGCGTGCGCTTTTTCGCTTCTTCTATTAATTCATCCGCTTTAGCAAACGGATCATCAAGCGGCGGAAGAAACGTCCGCCCCTGTAAATTAATGACGGCAAGCTCTTTTCCGTTCGATTTAATATAGGTAATGCCTTTGCCCGGTGTACCTTCCGGGAAGTTCGCCGGGCGGACAAGATGCGGCACATCATCAATAAAGTCGAAGATCTCTCTTTTATCCCACGTATGGTTTCCCATTGTAATGGCATCGGCTCCCGCTTCCATCAGGCTGTGGTAGATCTTTTCTGTCAGTCCTTTTCCGTGTGCTGCATTTTCTCCGTTAATAATTGTAAAATGCGGTTTATGTTTCGCTTTCAGTTTCGGGACATATTCTTTTACCATGTCGCGGCCCGGGGAACCGACAACATCTCCGATAAATAAAATTCTCATACATTCCATTCCTTCCTTTTCAGGGACTCAAAAAAATAAAGTGATGCGCTAAGCATCACTTTATTTTGCATACTCTACGGCTCGAGTTTCTCTGATTACGGTCACTTTAATGTGGCCCGGATAATCAAGCTCGTCCTCAATTCGTTTACGGATATCACGTGCCAAACGATGGGCTTCTAAATCATTAATGGAGTCCGGCTTCACCATGATGCGAACTTCACGGCCGGCCTGAATCGCAAATGATTTTTCAACACCTTCGTAAGACTCGGAGATTTCTTCAAGCTTTTCAAGTCTGCGGATATAGTTTTCGAGCGTTTCACTTCTCGCGCCCGGTCTTGCGGCTGACAGTGCATCAGCGGCAGCGACCAGAACGGCGATAATGGAAGTCGGCTCTTCGTCTCCGTGGTGTGACGCAATACTGTTAATGACGACTGGATGCTCTTTATATTTGGTCGCAAGCTCCACTCCGATTTCCACGTGGCTTCCTTCCACTTCATGGTCAATTGCTTTTCCGATGTCATGCAGAAGACCGGCCCGCTTGGCAAGCTTTGCATCTTCTCCAAGCTCGGAAGCCATTAAACCGGCTAAAAACGCAACTTCCATAGAATGTTTCAGTACGTTCTGCCCGTAGCTTGTACGGAATTTCAACCGGCCGAGGATCTTGATCAGATCCGGGTGGAGTCCGTGAACGCCAACTTCAAACGTCGTCTGCTCACCCATTTCCCGGATATAGTCATCAACCTCACGGCGGGATTTTTCAACCATTTCTTCAATGCGCGCCGGGTGAATACGGCCATCCTGAACGAGTTTATCAAGAGCGATTCTTGCCGTCTCCCGTCTGATCGGATCAAATCCGGAAAGAATGACTGCTTCAGGTGTGTCATCAATAATCAGGTCAATACCTGTAAGCGTTTCAAGCGTACGAATGTTACGCCCTTCACGGCCGATGATACGTCCTTTCATCTCATCATTCGGAAGATTGACGACCGATACCGTCGTTTCGGCAACATGATCTGCTGCACAGCGCTGCAAAGCAAGCGACAGAATGTTTTTCGCCTTTTTATCTGCCTCTTCTTTCGCACGGTTTTCGGTTTCTTTTGTCATGATGGCGATGTCATGTGAAAGCTCATTTTCAACCCGGTCAAGAATGATTTGTTTCGCTTCATCCCGTGTCAGGCTCGAAATGCGTTCGAGTTCTGACTGCTGCATACGAATCATCTCATCCACTTTGCTTTCCATCTCTTCAATATGTTGTTGTCGTTCATTCAGAGAATGATCTTTCTTCTCCAACATCGCTTCCCGTTTATCAATTCCTTCATGTTTACGGTCAAGATTTTCTTCTTTTTGAAGTAAACGGTTTTCTTGTTTTTGAAGCTCATTTCGTCTTTCACGAACTTCCTGTTCAGCATCTATTCGAAGTGTATGGATTTCGTCCTTTGCTTCAAGCAGAGCTTCTTTTTTCAGTGCTTCAGCATCACGCTTTGCATCTTCAAGGATTTGCTCGGCAGCACCGCGTGCGCCCGCAATCTTTGCTTCGGCAATGGTTTTACGAACATAGTAGCCAACAACTAAACCGAGCAGAGTCAGCAAAATGGAGATGAGAACCGTCATTGGGGTCATACTTTCACCTCCTCTTGCTATGAACTTGGTTTTTGCTTAAATAAGTGCCGGCATGTACATTGTTTGATTTTCTCAACATACAGAACCTTCACAGGGAATGAGTCTCTCATGCCCTTGTCAAGTTTAAATGGTTTAACAATCATGTTAAAAAAACAAATGTTACAACTTCATTGTAATTGTGTCGGAAATACTTGTCAAGCTTGCCAGCTTAACGATTCGCCTTCAGCTCGGAATCTTCGCCATGTATATATCATACCATACCTAGATCCGCTTTTCGTGAATGACGGCTCTGTCAGTCCGCCTGGTTAAGCAATTGGTAAATTCTATTGTTTACCTGTCCTAATTTGGCGTTATTCTGAATATTTGACAGTAATATGACATATTTGCTTGCCGAATGGCTGAAGCTGTTCAAAATGTTGTAACCGGGCATAACACCGTGATTGGAATAGCTTCCCGGATCAATGTAAAACCCCATGCCGTAAGCGGCACTGCTTCCTGCTGTAAACATTTTTGTGAAGCTTGCTTTTGAAAGGAGCGTGTTGTTTACGATCGCTTTATCAAATTTATAGAGATCTTCAGCGCTCATATACATGTCGCCCGCCCCGTACAGCTGCGATAAGTCCAAAAGGTGCGGCGTTACAAGACTGCCGCTCTCATCGACTTTGTAGCCGACGGCAGGATATTTGGCTTTGGCAAATGTTTTGTAAAATCCGGCATGCTTCATTCCGGCCGGTTTGAACACGTGTTCTTTTATATATTGTTCATAAGACTCCCCGCTGACCTGAGATACGATATAAGCAAGCACTGAATAGTTGGAATCCCTGTAATCCCAAACCCCGGGCTGCCGTTTAATTCCGCGGTATTCTATATCCTTGATTAAATCAATTGGAGAAATCGGTCCCTGCCCCTCAATATGCCCGTTTATGCCGGACGTATGATTGAGCAGGTTTTTCAGTGTAATGCGCGTGCCGTTAGGAAAATTCGGCAAATATGTACTGACGGGGTCACTCGTCTGCAGCAGCCCTTTTTCTTCAAGCTGCAGGACAGCCGTCGCGATTAACGCTTTTTGTGAAGAACCGATATAATATGATGTCTCCGGATTGTTTTTAATTTTTTGTTTTCGGTCCGCATAGCCAAAGCCTTTTTTCAGCACAACTTTTCCATCTTTTACGATCATTGCTGTGCCGCTGAACCCGATCTGTTGCAAGTAATTGCTGATCTGTTTATTGTGATCGATTGATTTAGGTGTTTTCTCTTTTTGCGTCTTTTCTTTTTTCTGGTGAGTCTGGTCTTTTGAAGTATCAGATTGAGCGGCGGGAGCGCTTTTAACGGATTCCTTCTCCCGGTGATGCGCTGTGACGGTCCAGATCATAATAAAAACAGTGACAAGCAGCAGAAAAAGAAACAGCCCTCCCGTTTTCATCAGCTTCTTCTTTCTTTTTTTATTTATTCTTGTGCGGCGGGGGCTCGTCATCTTTTTTCCTCCTCAGATATAATTTCAACTTTCGCCATGATGTTAGACGAGTGAAGGGTGAAAAAAGTTGTAACATTCCAGATAAAATTTTCCGAAACAGCCAGTGTTTTTTGAAACACACAAAAAAAAGAGCGGAAATTGCTTATTCCGCTCTTTTGATCGTGTTTTTATTCTTCTAATTCCATCTCTTCCTGAACTTCTTCCGCTTTGTCCGTTACACCGTTATTGTCTAAACCGTAATATTCACGGATTTGCTCCTGAATCATCAGCATGATGTCTTTATTTTCTTTTAAGAACTGCTTGGCGTTTTCACGGCCCTGGCCAAGGCGTTCTTCTTCATAAGAATACCATGAACCGCTTTTTTGCACGATATCCAGTTCAGTTCCAAGGTCGATGATTTCCCCTTCTTTGGAGATTCCTTCACCGTACATAATGTCCACTTCAGCCGTACGGAACGGAGGAGCGACTTTGTTTTTTACGACTTTAATTCTCGTTTTATTCCCCATGACGTCGTTGCCCTGCTTTAATTGCTCGGCACGGCGCACTTCAAGGCGCACGGAAGAATAGAATTTCAGCGCGCGGCCGCCCGGTGTCGTCTCCGGATTTCCGAACATAACGCCGACTTTTTCACGAATCTGGTTAATAAAGATTGCGATTGTTTTAGATTTATTGATGGCGCCGGAAAGCTTACGGAGCGCCTGAGACATGAGACGCGCCTGTAAACCGACGTGTGAATCACCCATGTCACCTTCAATTTCAGCTTTTGGAACAAGCGCCGCAACAGAGTCAACGACTACGATATCAACAGCTCCGCTTCGCACCAGCGCTTCAGCAATCTCTAGCGCCTGCTCTCCCGTATCCGGCTGAGAAAGCAGAAGCTCTTCGATATTGACACCGAGCTTTTGCGCGTAAACAGGATCAAGAGCATGCTCAGCATCAATAAATGCTGCCTGTCCGCCTTTTTCCTGAACCTCAGCGATTGCGTGAAGCGCTACAGTCGTTTTACCTGAGCTTTCAGGTCCGTATACTTCAATAATCCGTCCGCGCGGGTATCCGCCTATTCCGAGAGCGGTATCAAGTGCAAGGGAACCGCTTGGCACCGTTGAAATTCTTGTATCTGTTTTTTCTCCGAGCTTCATGATGGAACCTTTGCCGAATTGTTTTTCTATTTGCTTAAGAGCCATATCTAAGGCTGCCTGACGATCACTCATTTATTTTTTCCTCCTTTATCTTGCCACTACATATACTATACCTTGTTTACTGGCATTTGCCAAGAAAAAAGCGAACGCACATTCGGATTTTTTCCGCGTTCGCTTTTCTGCAAAAGAGCATAATTTCCCTTGTGAAACTTAAAAATCAGAGAAAACGGCTCTTTAAAACTTTATTTTTGATCCAGCATTTTTAAAATGAGATGGCAGCCGTATCTAGCGGCGCGCTTTCTGATTCCGGTTCTTGAGCCGGCAAAGTTAAATTCGTGCACCTCTTCTTTTCCTTCCGCCGAAATGCCGATAAAGACGCGGCCCGGAGCATGCCCTTCCTGCGGGTCGGGACCCGCAACCCCGGTAAAGCTGATGCCGATATCGCTTCCGGTCAGCTTTCTCACACCGGCTGCAAGCTCTTTCGCACACTCTTTGCTGACCGCTCCGCTTTCTGCGAGCGTCTCAGCTTTCACGCCGAGCACATGCTGTTTCACGCTGTCGGAATAACAGACAACGCCCCCTGCGAATAGTTGAGACGCACCGCTTAAATCAGTCACCCACTCAGAAAACAGGCCGCCTGTAAAGCTTTCGGCAGAGGAAATCGTGATTTTGTTTTGTCTGCATGCTTTTGAAAGCTCCTTCACCAGAGACGTATCATCATATCCGTAGAAAAATTCACCGACACGTTCTAAAATGGCGGCTTCCGTTTCTTTTAAAAGCCGTTCTGTTTCTTTTTCGTCAGCATGTTTCGCCGTTAAACGCAGCGTGACCTCGCCGTCAGCAGCAAGCGGCGCAATCGTCGGGTTCGTCTGCGCATCAATGATATCTTCTAAATCAGCTTCAAGCTGGGATTCACCGATTCCGAAAAACCGCAGCACGGTTGAAACGATTTTCTCATTAGAACCGAGCTTTTTAAGAAGCAGCGGCTTCGCTTCATTTTCAAACATCGGACGCAGCTCGCTCGGCGGCCCGGGAAGCAGCATATAAAGCCTTGAGCCGTGCTCTGCAAGCATTCCCGGCGCCATGCCGAAATGATTCGCCAAAACGTCTGAGCCCTCAATGACGAGCGCCTGTTTGCGGTTATTCGGCGACATGGTCCGTTTTGTTTTCACGAAATATTCTTCGATCGACCGGAATGCTTCGTCATTCAGAACGAGCGGGCGCCCCAGTGTGTTTGCAATGGTTTCTTTCGTTAAATCGTCCTTGGTCGGCCCGAGGCCGCCTGAAAAAATAATCAGGTCTGAGCGCTCTTCGGCAATGCGGATGACTTGCTTAAGCCGCTCCGGATTGTCACCGACAGCGGTATGATAAAACACGTTTACACCGATTTCCGCCAGCTCTTTACTGATAAACTGCGCGTTCGTATTGGCGATCTGGCCGAGCAGAAGCTCCGAGCCGACTGCAATGATCTCTGCTTTTTTTGCTATTTCCATCTTTAAGTCCTTCTTTCTTAGTTAGATGTTTTTAACGCATCCCAGTTCTTCGCAAAATAATCCCAGCCGGAAATGACTGTGAAGAGCACAGCCACCCATAAAGCGATATCGCCGAACGGGAAAGAAACGAGCTCAAACGGAAGATTATGCAGCAAAAGCGCGGCAACAGCGATGATCTGAGCCCATGTTTTAATTTTCCCCAGCATATTGGCGGCTACAACTTCCCCCGTTCCCGCCAGCACAAGTCTTAATCCCGTTACGGCAAATTCGCGGCTGATGATGATGATGACCATCCACGCCGGCGCAAGGTCAAACTGCACAAGCGTAATTAATGCCGCGGATACCAGCAGTTTGTCAGCCAGCGGATCTAAAAATTTCCCGAAGTTTGTCACGAGGTTCAGTTTTCTGGCGTAGTAGCCATCCACCCAGTCAGTCGTTGATGCGATAATGAATAAAACAGCTCCCGTAAGATGCGCTACCGGAATCGATTCATCCCCTATATGAACGCTGCCCCACTGAAAAGGAACAAGCATGATAATCATAAATACAGGAATTAAAGCGATTCTTGCCAGTGTGATTTTATTCGGTAAGTTAAACATAAAGCCCCTCCAATAATATGTACTCGGACGTGAAGAAAAAGTCATCTTAATCGTTCAGATGACTTTTCCCCTTTTATTTTTTCATCTTGATTGTGATGGTCTGCGCCATCACATCATGCGGATTGAGTTCATAGGACAGAACCTCTCCGTTGATTTTAATTTTCAGGTTAGGGGCATAGCCCGTGCGGATTTCAATCTGCTTTTGATCCGTGACGTCTTTTTTAAAGGTTTCGCCTTTTTGCAGCGTTCCTTCTTTTAAAGAACCGCCGCTGTCATCACGGACGCGGATCCATGCGCTGTCAGAAGCAATCAGTTCAAGCTTATACTTATCTGCCCCGGAGACGTTGTATGAAGAAGCTGAGCCTTCCGTTCCGGCCGCTTTGATCTCCGTCTTTTCACTGCTTTTTTCTTTCTTTTTCTGCTCTGATGCTTTTGTGTCCTTTTTATCTTTCTTGCTGTCAGATTGCGCTTCGTCATTTGTATTGCCGTCGTTTTTCAGCGCAGAATCCTTAGGAATCTCATACTTGCTCTCACTTTGGGTGACGGCTTTGTCTCCGTCTGTCTGCCCGGATTTACTCATTCCGAGCTGAATAATCGCATAAATGATCGCGATGACGATAATGACACCGATGACGACAAGGACGGTCGGAAGCCATTCCGCCGCCTTTGAAGCGGACTTAGGAAGCTCCCTTTGCATGGCAAGACCGGAGATTTTTTCCGACACATCGTCATGGTACGTGTTAGGGATGTCTTTTTTGTATTCTTCAAATAACTGATCTGAATCAAGCCCGACAGCTTCAGCGTATTGCTTGATAAACGCCCGCACATAAAAATTGCCGGGAATGACGTCATAATTGCCTTCTTCCAGAGCGGTTAAGTATCTTTTCTGAATTTTCGTCGCCGCCTGGAGTTCATCCAATGACATCCCTTTTTCCTCTCTGGCTTCTTTAAGCCGGATTGCTAATTCTGTCACAACAAACACCTTCCAATATTAAAAATCAAAGCTTGAAAAACCGGTCTGATCAAACATTTGCGGTTCTTCTGCATGTTCATATGTAATGACTTCGTCAGGATCATTTCTGAGTTCGATAATATAATCGAAATCATCGAGCGTATACTCCGAATTTTGAACAAAAATATCGGGGTGCTCCACGACCTTTGTCGCCGGAAGCCGCATAATTTCACTGACGAGCTGAAGATGGCGCTCAGATCCCCGTCTTGTCGAAACGATGCCGTCGAGGATAAACACGTTTTCCGTGCTGTATTCATCGGCAACCAGCTGGCTCCGGATCGTTTGTTTTAGCAGCGTTGATGATACGAAAAGCCATCTTTTGCTGGCACAAACGCTTGACGCAACGATGGACTCCGTTTTTCCGACCCTCGGCATTCCCCGGATTCCGATCAGTTTGTGCCCTTCTTTTTTAAACAGCTCGGCCATAAAGTCAACCAGAAGACCGAGCTCGTCCCTTTCAAAACGGAAGGTTTTTTTGTCATCGGCATCACGCTGAATGTATCTTCCGTGGCGGACTGCGAGACGGTCGCGAAGCCTCGGTTCTCTCAGCTTCGTTACTTTAATGGTCTCCATTGTTTTTAAAATTGATTCCAATCGTTTAATTTGATCTATATGCCGGCATCTGAGCAGCATTCCCCTTCTGGAAAGGTCGACACCGTTAATTGTGACAATATTAATTGACAGCATCCCGAGAAGAGATGAAATATCCCCGAGCAGGCCGGGGCGGTTCACTTGAATTTCATATTCAAAATACCATTCGAGCTTTGCCAAATGATATACCCCCTCCATTGTGGCAAATTTTTACCTTCCTTTATCATAAAACATTTTTCTCTAATTAGAAAGAAGAATGTTGCTCTATAGAGGAAAACATAAAAAAAGAGAGGAGAAATCCCCCCCTCTTAATGAGTGCTGTTATTTTCAACAAGCTTCACCATCATATTTGCGATGGCGCGCTGTTCATCTTCAGAAGCAACGCTCCAAAGATCAGCAAGCACTTTTTCCTGATGGTTTTTCGAGTCGACTTCGTTCGCAAGGTAACCGCCGATTTCTGTAGCGAGGTCAGTGATCGTTTCATCACTCATCCCTTTTTCCTGCGCATAGTTCAATCTGTCGCCAAGGAAATTCTTCCAATTATCCCAGTTTTCTAATACTGACATGTTGGGTTCCTCCATTTCATCTGTTGTTACAAAATTATTTTGTCCGTGCAGATGCAAACTATACACACATTTTTTTCAGCAGTGCCAGCCGCCGTTTACGGATAATATATGCCCCGTAATATAGGAAGCCTTGTCCGATAATAAAAAGGCCGCCGCTTCGGCGATTTCCTCCGGCTTTGCCAGCCGGCCCGCGGGAATTTCCTCTGCCAACGCTTCTTTTTCATCAGACGTGAACTGATCAAGCATATTTGTATCAACGGCACCCGGCGAGACTGCATTCACGCGGACGCCGCTCGGAGCAAGCTCTTTGGCAAGCGCTTTGACGAACGAATGCTGCGCTCCCTTGACCATGCTGTATAATACCTCGCACGATGCTCCTGTTTCTCCCCAGACGGAACCGATCGCGACGATGCCCCCGCTTTTTTCCCGGATCATGCCGGGCACCAGATTACGCGCCAAAAGAAACGGACTCGTCACATGCAGCTGCACCATCTCCCGCGCCATGTCATCCGTAACGTCCGTAATCAGGCCGAAATGACTTTTGCCGCTGTTTAGTATCAGAGCGTCCACAGGCTGCTTAACGGAACGGCTGAGTGTCTCCGCGCCATCCGGTGAGGACAGATCCGCCTGAATAACGGAGGCTTTTACGCCGAATGATGCGCTCAGCCTTTCCGCAAGCCTGTGTGCGGCTTCCTTATTAGAATGATAATGCAAAAGGACGTCATATCCGTTTTTTGCGAGGACTTCACTTATACTTTGTCCGATTCCGCCGCTTGCTCCGGTTACGAGCGCTGTCTGTTTCATCAATCAATACTCCTTCTTTCCCCAGAAAAACATCCCTCAGGGCGTGAGGGATGTTTTTTGTTATGATTTTGGCACGACTTTGCAGACTGTCAGCCTGTCTTCTGATATTTCTTCTTTAATGACCCGCTTTACGTCTTCCAGCGTAATCTGCTCCAGTACGGTTACGACATCAAACAGACTCATATCTAAAAAGGCGTAGCGTGTAAATTGGTTGGCGATATATTCAGGCGAATTGAGCGCTTTTAAGAATGACCCGATCTTCTTTTTTCTCGCAAGATCAAGTTTTTCCGCAGTCACGGCTGATTCCGCATCAAGCAGCATGTGTTTTAATTCGTCAGCGAGCTTATCCGGCTCCGGTGTATCTCCTCCGACAGAGGCAAAACCGAATCCGTATTCAGCCGTGTAATCAAAGCTGAAGGTTTCATCAATGTAGCCTTTGTCGTACAAGTCACCGTAATGCGGTGAGCTTTTTCCGAAGAGACATTCAAGCATGAGGTTCATGCTGAGCTCGTGCTTCAACAGCTCCCGCCCCGTTTTATAAGGGTCTTTCGCCTTTAAGCCGACAAGACATTTTGAGCCTTGCACGTTCATTTTTAACTCCTGCTCCCGGCGGAAAACCGCTTCCTGCTCCTGAACTTCTTCACGTTTGATTTCGGGCTGGTCTGTAAACGGCTTTTTCTCCTGGTTTTTCCGCACCTGGCTGATGACCGCTTCAGGATCTGCGGGACCGACGATAAAGAGCAGCATATTGCTCGGGTGATAAAACGTTTCGTAGCACTCATACAGCAGATCTTTCGTAATATGAGAGATGCTCTCCACCGTTCCGGCAATGTCAATTTTCACGGGGTGGTCTTTATACATATTTTCGATAAGGCCGAAAAACAGCCGCCAATCCGGATTATCATCATACATATTAATTTCCTGGCCGATGATGCCTTTTTCTTTTTCAACTGATTTTTCCGTGAAATACGGGTCCTGAACAAAATCCACGAGTGTCTCCAGGTTTTTCTCCACATTAGAAGTGCTGGAGAACAGATAAGCGGTTCGTGTAAATGATGTAAAGGCATTTGCCGACGCCCCCTGCTTACTGAAGTCCTGAAACACGTCGCCGTCCGCTTTTTCAAACAGTTTATGCTCCAGAAAATGCGCGATTCCGTCAGGGACGTGTACCATTTCTTCCTTATTTAAAGGAACGAATTGATTGTCAATGGAACCGTACTTTGTCGTAAACACGGCGTATGTTTTATTAAAGCCCTGTTTCGGCAGCACATAGACATCAAGGCCGTTTGCCATTTTTTCATGATACAGCGTTTCCTGAAGCTGTTCGAAGTTTATCGGTTTAGTCAAGATGCTCCCCCCGTCCCTTTTAAGAAATAAGTCGTATCCAGCTTAATGTTCTTTCCGACATTGATAATGTCCTCTTTTGTCACTTTCTCGATATTGTCAAGGAATCTTTCGATCGGTATCTCTACTTGGGCCGAGGCCTGCTGATACAGAAATTCCGCTAAACCGTATGCCGTATCAATGGTTTCTAATACTTGATTTTTAATAACGGCTTTCGTTTGGGCGATATCATCTTCTGAAAAGTCACCGTTTTGCATAGCCTGAAACTGTTCTTCAATGATGGTGACGGCCTGCTTGTAATTTTTCACCTCAATGCCCGACATGACCATCAAAAGCCCTTTGAAGCTTTCCACCCTTGAGGCTGCATAATAGGCGAGGCTCGCTTTTTCACGGACATTTATAAACAGCTTTGAATGAGAGAAACCTCCAAACAGCCCGTTAAACACCTGCAATGCAGGATAATCCGGATCTGTATATGTCGTATTGGTCCGGAATCCGATATTCAGCTTGCCCTGCTTGACGTCCTCTTCATCAATGACTTCCTTCGGATCGGGCTGTTCATTCGCCGCGCTTCTTTCAAAAGGCTGCAGCTCCCGTTCTTCCGTTTTAAAATACGTATCAACGGCCGTTTTCACTTGATCTGTATCAACATCGCCGATGACGTACAGGTCCAGCTGATCTTCGCGTATGGCTTTTTGATAGGCTTCATACAAATCTTGCGGTGTAATGTGTTCAACATCATCGAACTCGCCGTTGACGTGAAGCGCATACGGTTCGCTTTTGCACATTTCCTGAACGAGACGCAGATTAGAATATCTCATCTTATCATCATATACGGCTTGAATCCGCTGTTTCAGCGTCCGTTTTTCCTGCGTGACATAAAGGGGCAGGAAGGCGCCGTTTTCCAAAGCGGGCGAAAAGACAAGCTCTGATAAAAGCTGAAGACCTTTTTCCAATAACGGTGTGCGGTCCTTCAGATACTTTTCATTAGGAATCTCAAGTCTGAACGTAATGACATGACGTTCTCCCTTTTTTGTCAGATCAGCTGAAACGGATGTGCCGTACAGCTCATCAAAATAAGACCGCAGATCAGCGGTTTTCGGGCGGCTTTCTGTTCCGCGCAGAAGCACATGCGGAAACAGCGCCCTTTTTGTTACGAGCTCTTTCGTTAAAGGAGCCAGCATTTTAAACGTCAGCGAAACGGTTTTAAATTTCTCGGTCTTTACGATGTGGGCGGTGATCCCGCCGTGCTTTGACTTCATTTCATTTACGTAAGTCATGTGAAACCTCCTTCGTTCATTCTTTCATAGTATGTATTATGACCAAATTTCAGCATTCGCAAAAAAGAGTACGCAGATGTAATTATATCAACTGGAGGATTTATAAGGAAACAAAAAACCTCTGCCCGAAAACAGGCAGAGGCATTGAACGTTATTTTTTCAAATTGAAAGGCCACCAGTTGGCTCTTCCGAATATTTTCACCATGACCGGTACAAAAAACGGAAGGACGACAATTGCGTACATGAGAAGGCCTGTTAATACCACGGTTGCAATCTGTAATAAGGAAAGAACGCCTGACGGCAGCATGGCCGCAAAGGTTCCCGCTAAAATAATGGCCGCAGAAATGATGACGGAACCCATATTTTTCATACTGCTGATCATTGCGGGTTCCGTTCCTTCTTTTTTCAGCTCATTAAAGCGGTCCATTAAAAAGATGGAATAATCCACGCCAAGAGCCATCAAAATGACAAAGCCGAAGAACGGCACGGCCCAGTTTACGCCCGGATATCCGAAGAAGTGTGTAAAGATGTATTCCGTTACGCCGATGGATGCGAAATACGTCAGTACGAGCGACGCCACTAAATAAACAGGCATAATGAGGGAGCGCATCATCACGATGAGAATCAGAAAAATTCCCGCCAGCATAAACATTGCCGTCCGTTTGAAGTCTGAATCCGATACTTCCTTCAGATCGGCATTCATGCTGGAGACTCCCGAAACGCCGAAGGAAGCATTCTTCAGATCCGTGTTCGGAATGGCCCTTTTTACGCTCGCTTTGATCGCTTGAATATCTTGAATGGCCGTATTTGAGTAAGGATTGTTATCAAGAACGACAGTCAATTCTGTCGTTTTTCTGTCATCTGACATGTACGTATTAAACACGCTTGTGAAATCACTGTTTTTCAAGGCGTCTTTCGGCACAAACCAGCCTGTCATTTCTTTGTCTGACGCCTTGTGAAGCTCACCCAGGTAATCATTCGCCCCCATCATGCCGCTTGATACTTTCTTAAGCCCTTTTACACTGTCGTTAAGGCCTGAAGAAAGATCGCTGAGCCGGGAAGAAAAATCACCGAGACCGCTCTTCATTTTTTTCTGGCCCTCCGCGAGCTGTCCTGCCGCCGATTCAAGGCGCGGCATTTGTCCTGCGAGAGCCCCCTGTCCGTCTGACACTTGCTGCAGACCGTTTTCAATACTGGTCAAACCGTTGATCATTGCGTTAATTTGAGTGTCAATCTTCTTCTGAGCGGCTGCCAGTCGGGCAAATTGTTTTTCCGCTTGCTGCAGATGATCCTTTTGACTGTCGACCTGTTTAGAAAAAGCTTCTGCATCCGCGTTTGCCTTGGAAACGGCTGACTGTACACCCGTAAAGGCCGATTTGATTTCTTGGTAAGAGGGATCGGTTTTGACTGACGGTATTGACGCCTCCAATTTTGCAAACGGCAGCCGGGCAAGCTGCTTGTTCAAATCGGCAAGCTGTCTGCTGGCTTCATCTTTCATCGGCAGGACGGTTTTTACCAATTTTAAAGCGTTTTGCGTTTCTGAAGCGAGACCGCTGTTTTGGCTGAGCTGTGAAGTCAGCATTTGTTTTTGCTCTTCAATCTGCTTTCTCATCTGGGCGACGCCGGCTTTATTCTCGTTCACGCCAGCCTGCAGTTTATTCAGGTTTTCTCCTATATCAGAAAGCCCGGATTTCAGAGACAATGTTCCGTCAATAAGCTGATTGACGCTTTTCCCCGACTCTTCGATCTGCGGCTGTGAATCAGCTAACGACTTTGCGGCATGCCCTAATCCGTCCGTGATTTTTTCAAGTCCTGTATTGCCTTTATCAAGCCCTTCTTGAAGCTGCTTTGCCTGATTTGTGACAAATAATTGATTCAATCCGTTTCCAGCAGGGCGCGTGGCGCTTCTGACCGTTTTTACACTCTCTGTTTTTTCAAGTTCTCTGCTGATTTTTTCGATATCAATCAGGTGTTTTTCGGTATTTAATGTCTCATCATTTTTGATGACGACTGTGGCCGGAAGAAGTTCTCCCGGGCCGAATGCGTCTGAAATCGTATTAAACGCGCGGACGGATTCATATTTATCCCCGATTTCGTCAAGACTGTTGTAAGATAGCGCCCCTTTGTAAAGAAGGATAGGCGGGACGGTGAATACCGCAACGATTGCAAGACTGATGAGCGGCCTTTTAAATGAAAACCGCCCTGACGTTTCCCATGCTTTGCTTTGAGGATGGGAAATATCGCCCTTAACAGGCCAAAACAGTCTTTTTCCTAAAACAGCCATAAAAAACGGCACGATCGTCATGAGCGCAAGCAGCAGCACCGCGACACCGACCGCAACGGCGGCTGCCGACTGATACAGCTTAAATGTCGCAAATCCGATGCAGGCAAATCCGATCAGCACCGCACCGCCGCTGTACAAAACCGTCTTTCCGGCCGTTTTGTAGGTGACGACGATCGCTTCTCTTATATCAGCGCCATGCGACAGTTCTTCTTTAAATCTGCTGAGAAGCAGAATGCAGTAGTCTGTGCCGATCCCGAACATAATCGCAACCATAAAAATCTGAGTAAAAGTTGAGAGCGGAAAATTCAGCTGATCGACTAAAAATGCGACAATCGACTGGCTGACTAAATAAGATATCAATACTGATAAAAGCGGCACAAACGGAGCGACCACTGACCGAAATACAAGGATCAGCACGATCAGGATAAAAGCGACCGTTATATATTCAGTCTTTTTCAAGCCGTCCTGTGAGCTTTTTAACACATCTTCGTCGATCAGCGATTGGCCTGTAATGCCGTATGATACTCCGTACGGTTTCAGCTCTTTATCAATTTTATTTTTTATTTCGATGATATCGTTTTTGGATGTATCAAGCTGCAGCTGAACGAGCATCGTTTGTCTGTCTTTTGACAGCAGCTGTTTTTTGATGTCGTCATTTTTCTCCCCGAAGTATGAAGTCACCGTTTTAATCTGAAGCGCTTTTTTATGTTCAGACAAAGTGCTGACGGCTTCTTCCAGACGATCTTTTTTGTCTGTCATTAAGCCTTTTTCGTGAAATACGATGACGGCAGAAGAAGACGGTGCATCTGAATCAGACATTTCATCAAGCAATTCATGGGCGTAAGAAGAGGAATATCCGTCCGGTACGGAAATCTGCCCTTTCTCCCGTGTCAATTCAGCCATATCAGGCGCTGTAAGCATAAATATCACCGTTGCGGCGACCCATACCGCGGCGATGATCCAGCGGGCTCGGATAATGTTTTTCATTATGTCTGCTGATCCTCCTCTGTCATCATCAATCGATATAATTTTTCATATGTATTAACGAACATCTCCGCCTCGTCTTCATCAAAATACATAATATATGAACGGACGAGTTCCTCAATCCGCCGCTCCACACGGTGAAATACTTCCGTCCCCTTTTCCGTGACATTTAAAAGTATGCTCCGGCGGTCGCTTTGGCTGCGTTCTCTATTGATGTAGCCTTTTTCATACAGGCGGTTCGTCATAGATGTAATGGCGCTTTTATTGACGTGGCACACCGCGGCCAGTTCAATTGATTTGCAATCGGGATTGAGCATAATATAGCGGAGTATGTAATATTGGTCCAATGTCAGCTCTTTGTTCACTTTTTCAGCGATAATGCTGTCAATTTTTTTTAAGACGTGCAGGTATACATCGGAATAACGCTGAATCAGCTGCTTTACTTTTTCTTCATGCACCTTTTCCCCCTCCTTCCGATAGTTAATATGTTTAACTATTAAAAAGAATAACGACTTGACGGTATCATGTCAATCTTCAAAATAAAATAAAAAAAGACAGTGCAGATTACACCGTCTTTAATGATTCCTTCTTTTCTTTTGCTTGTGATGAGATATTTAACAGCGCTAAAAATACAGATACAATGCCGCAAAAAGCGGCTAAAATAAAAATCAGCCAGCCTGCATTTGACATCAGGGCAGCAAAGATCGGCGGTCCCGCCGCTACTCCGATAAACCGCATGCTGTTATAAAATGAGGTGATGGTTCCCGATTCCTCGTTGTCTACGCCTTCTGTGATGACAGCGTCTAAAGCCGGCAATGCCATTCCGATACCGATACCGCTGACACACAAAAAGATAAATAATAAATAAAAACTGTGATTCCACCATAGGCCGATAAACGACAGTGTCACGGCACTCATTCCGAAAACGATGCAAAACTTCATTTTGCCTTGGTCTTTTCCGATTTTTCGGCCTGATATATATGAACTGACGGATAGAAATAAAAGCGGGATTGCCAAGAGCGCTCCTTTAGCCACACCGTCAATTCCGTATTTCTTCTCCAGTGAGTCTGATAAATAAAAAAGAACCCCGAACAGCAAAAACATAATCACGCAGCCGATGATAAAAACCGTAAAGAGCCAGCGTCCGTCACGCTTAAATATGCGGCCGACATTTTTCACAAATTCGGAAATAGAAGGCGCTTCTTTTTGTTCCTCCGGCTTTGCCACCAAAAACAATACGAGAAAAAAACTGATGAGCGAAAAAAACGGAATGAACCAAAACGGCATAAACCAAAACCATGCAGCCAAGAGCGACCCGAGAATCGGGCTTATTACTTTCCCGGCAGTGTTAGACGTCTCAATATCGCCGAGCCCCGCGGTAATCCGCTCATCATCCCCTTTGAATAAATCACCGATAAACGGCATCACTACAGGAGCCGCCCCTGCCGAACCGATTCCCTGCAGCACCCGCCCCGCCAAGATAATGGGATAAGGATGCTTGAACGCGGTGGAAGCTATCGCGGCAAGCGCTCCGCCCGCACCGGCTATGAGAAGACAAGGCAGAAGAACCTTTTTTCTTCCGAATTTATCGGACAGATATCCGGCAATCGGAATACAAATAATCGCCACAATCGAATAGACCGTTATAATTAACGATACTTGAAAAGACGATATGGACAGCTTCTTTTCAATCATCGGAAGCACAGGAATCAGCATGGAATTCCCGAGTGTCATCACGAGCGGTACAGAAGCCAGAGCAATGATATTTTTCGTTCCATTTTTCTTCTTACTCAACTTATTCACCCATTCACTATACTTGGTTGTTTCCTGTTTTATTGTGCCTTGCAGAAAACAAAGTATGTACTGAAACGGCAAATAAAAAAACAGACACATGACGCGTCTGTCTTAAAAACGTTTTCTTACAACATGAAAACTGAACTTATCAGCCCGGAAATAATTTAATGAATACAGCACAGGTTCATCATTCTGATTATAGTGGGTTTGCTTCAGCAATAAAAGCGCCGTCTCCGGCTCGCATTCCAAAACCGGCGAAATCGTATCGTGATATCCGATCGGTTCGATATCAGCAACGGCATAGCTGATCACAGACCCGGAGTTTTTTTCCAAAAGATCAAAAATAGACTCCTGTTCATGACAGAAAGAATTCGGCAGAATGTGCATCGGAATCGTATCTAAACAGTAAACGACCGGAGTGCCGCTTGCCGTTCTCACGCGTTCCAAATAAAAAAGCTCCTGCTCAGGCTCAAGCCGGAATCTAGCGATATCTTCATCAGACGGCGTGATGACCTGAGACGACAAAAAAATCGTACCCGGCACCATGTTCGCCTGCTGAATCGTTTTCGTCACGCTGTTGAGCTGTTCAATACCTGAAAGAAACAGCGGTTTTGTATGGACGAAAGTGCCCACACCGTGCCTTCTGATAATCACATGCTCCTCTTCAAGGATACGCAAAGCTTCACGCAGAGTTGCCCGGCTGACACCCATTGATTTTGAAAGCTCAAATTCAGAAGGAAGCTTTTCCTTTTCGGTGTAAATTCCGTTTTGTATATCCTCTTTGATTCGCTCAATCACTTTTAGATACAAGTGACGATTGTCAGCTTTTGTAGACATGTTTCCCCTCCGTAAACCACTTTCATAAATTATTGAACAATTGGGACAACTATATCATGTTTTGATAAAAAAATAAATAGGAATGATTTTGGTGATATCATTTTCAGTGAAAACTCTCTCCTTTTTAAGAAGAGAGCTCATCATATTGTTCCTTAGATAATAGTACTTCCCTCGGTTTGCTTCCTTCATACGGCCCGACGACGCCCCGTTCCTCCATTGCGTCAATCAGACGGGCAGCTCTCGTATATCCGATTCTGAACCGCCTTTGAAGCATGGAAACTGATGCCGTCTGCATGCCGATAATCAAATCGACCGCTTCGTCATAGAGATCATCCGTTACTTCACTGTGTGTTTCCGAAACTTCTTCCGGAATCATCTCTTCTTGATACTGCGCTTTTTGCTGCGTAATGACATGATCGACGACATGCTCAACCTCTTCATCGGATAAGAATGCCCCTTGCACACGCACCGGCTTATTTGCGCCTACAGGCAGAAACAGCATGTCTCCGCGCCCCAGAAGCTTTTCAGCGCCGCCCATGTCTAAAATCGTCCGTGAATCGGTCTGAGATGAGACACTGAAAGCGATTCTTGACGGGATGTTGGCTTTAATAACACCGGTAATAACGTCGACTGAAGGCCGCTGTGTCGCGATAATCAAATGAATTCCCGCTGCCCGCGCCATCTGTGAAAGTCTCGTAATTGAATCTTCCACGTCGGAAGAAGCGACCATCATCAGATCGGCAAGCTCGTCAACGATGACGACGATGTATGGCAGCTCAGGCTGCTTGACTTCTTCTTCGGCATTTGACCGCTTAATATGGTCGTTATAGCCTTCTATATTTCTCGTACCCGTATGGGAGAACAGCTCATAGCGGCGCTCCATCTCATTGACGACCTTTTTCAAAGCCTGCGAGGCCTTTTTCGGATCTGTCACGACCGGCGCAAGCAGATGAGGAATGCCGTTATACACATTCAGTTCAACCATTTTCGGGTCAATCATCATCATCTTCACTTCATGCGGTTTGGCCCTCATCAGAATGCTCGTAATAATACCGTTGACACAGACGCTTTTTCCGCTTCCCGTTGCCCCCGCTACGAGCAGGTGGGGCATTTTGTTCAGTTCGGCAAGCACGGCTTCCCCGGAAATATTTCGTCCCAAGCCGATCAGAAGCTTCGCGTCCGGCTTGTCATTGAGCTTGGATTCAAGTACTTCTTTTAACGAAACCATCGCCACTTCAGCATTGGGCACCTCGATGCCGATTGCCGATTTGCCCGGAATCGGCGCTTCGATCCGGATATCCTTCGCGGCAAGCGCGAGCGCGAGGTCATCGCTCAGATTCACGATTTTACTTACTTTGACCCCGACGTCCGGATACACCTCATATTTTGTGACCGCCGGACCGAGATGAACTTGGGTCACTTTCGCCTTTACGCCGAAGCTTTGAAAAGTCCGTTCGAGTTTTCTTGCATTCTCGTAAATGTTTTTCTTATCGGTCTGCTGGCCTGTATGTTTCGGGTCAGCCAGTATGTCCAATGAAGGCATTTGATAATCTTTATTTTCAAGCTCTGTAAACGTCATCGGCGGAGCCGCAGCCGTTTCGCCACTGTCTTGAGCGCCGCCGGAAGGCTCATCTTTTACCGCTTGTGCAGCCTCCTGCGTTTTTTCCGGAATCAGCGGTTCGGCGGGCTCTTCCTGACGGTCTGAAAAGCTTGAAATAATCGGCTCTGAATGGATGATCGGCGAAATGATTTCCTCATCCTCTTCCTCCGGTTCAGGCTCTTCTTTTTTCTTTTGAACCCGTTTTTGTTTTTTGCCCGATTTTGTTTTTGTTTTCGGCGAAGACATATTCGTTCTGACCGTCTTCATATCCTCAAGAAATGCCTGCCACTGGCCGCGGATAAACCGGCCGACGGGGCTCGTCCACTTTTTGAGCGTTTCCTGCAGTGAACGGCCCGTTACAAGAATCAGCCCCATTAAGATCAGCACGATCGCCATGATTTGTGAACCCGTTGATGCAAATAGAAAGTGGGAAGCTGCAAACAGTACCGCGCCGATCATGCCGCCGCCCAAATCAGGGGAAGCAGCCTGCTGTTTCATGTCAATCATAAACAGCTCCCACGTGTTGCCGATGACACTTGCCGACCGAATCGACCCGTGATGAGACAGATTTTTAAAGAGCTGCACGTGAGACAGCAGCAATATACTGGCGATAATACAATACAACCCTGCCTTTCTTCTCGTTAAAAGGCTTGGACTCTTCTTTTTCCAAAACAGCGAAATTCCGAGAAGGAAGAGCGCAATTAAGCATAAAATAAACCACTCTCCGGCAAAAAAACGGAACAAGTACACAAATGTCTGTCCCACAACGCCGAGCTGCAAAACAGCAATAATTGAGATTGCAACACAGAGCAGTCCGCTTAGTTCGTATTTTAGATTGAGCTTACTCTCTTGTTTCTTTTTAGATTTCCGTTTTTTCTTTGCCACACTCATCACCTTACTGCGTTAAAAAATGTAAAATCATACATCATGAAGAAAAGCAGCCTTTTGCCGGCTGCATTTTTCTGTAGGATTCCCCTATTATAGCATATTTTGCCCCCGAGAAACGGACTGAATGCCGGTTAGATTTTCAGCTTGATTTTTTGTCCCGGAGCGATGTCCGGATTCAGAAAATCCATCGGGTTCGTACTTAAAATTTGTACGACTTCAGCTTCATTTCCCTTCATCTCAACTAGCAGCGGCACGCCGGCGTAATCTACCTGTTCATGCACGCTTTGCTCTATATCCTGACCGTAAACGACTTCTTGAGGCATGACGGTATAAAGGATCATTGAATCATCCTTCCTTCCTCGCCCTTTCGTTCCTCAATCAGCTGATTCAGCTTTTTTATCGCCTGTCCGACGCCGCCCACGGCATCAATTAATCCGTAATCAGCCGCATCTTTCCCGACTACGTTCGTCCCGATGTCCCTGGTTAAGTTTCCTTTTGAAAACATCAGCTCTTTGAATTTTTCTTCGGAAATATTTGAATGATGGGTCACAAAGTTGACGACCCGCTCCTGCATTTTATCCAAGTATTCAAACGTTTGCGGAACCCCGATAACCAGACCTGTAAGCCGAACGGGGTGAATGGTCATAGTCGCTGTTTCCGCGATAAAACTATGATCACATGACACGGCGATCGGCACACCTATGGAGTGGCCCCCGCCGAGTACGATTGAAACGGTCGGTTTTGATAAGGATGCGAGCATTTCCGCAATCGCAAGCCCCGCTTCCACATCGCCTCCGACGGTGTTTAAGATGATCAGAAGTCCTTCGATTTTCGGATTTTGCTCAATCGCGACGATTTGCGGAATGACGTGTTCATATTTGGTTGTTTTATTTTGCGGCGGGAGCTGGACGTGCCCCTCAATTTGGCCGATGATCGTCAGGCAGTGAATATTGGTATCTTGGGACATTTGCGGCAGAGATGTCTCTCCCAGCTGCTGAATTTTGCTCATAATGCTGTCTTTCGCATCTGATTTTTCGGGCTGCTGTTCTTCGGTGTTTTCCATACGATGATCCATTTTATCTTTCACCCTTTCCGAATGTCTCTTTGTATTATGAACAAAGATGATGATTTCCATCCGGGACATGAACAAAAACAAAGCCGGAGCATCATGCGCTCCGGCTTTGTATACATTATACTTCCATAATGATCGGAATGATCATCGGCTTGCGTTTTGTTTTTTCATAAAGGAATTGATTCAGCGCATCACGCATTGCTTGTTTCAGCGTGGACCATTCTACGGCAGATGTTTCCGTCGCTTCAGTCACGATAGAGCGGACGAGCTCAGTAGCTTGTACAATTAAACCTTCTGATTCTCTGACATACACGAAACCGCGCGTAATGATCTCAGGACCTGATACGAGGTTCTTTTTCTGCTTATCGAGTGAAATCACGACGATGAGAATGCCGTCTTGTGATAATAAGCGGCGGTCTCTCAGCACGATGTTGCCGATGTCGCCGACACCGAGGCCGTCAATCAGAACGTTTCCGTACGTGACTTTATCCCCGATTTTTACATTCTGTCCGCGGAATTCAACGACGTCACCTTTTTCAATCAAGAAAATGTCGCTGCGTTTCATGCCGATCTCTTCTGCGATTTTGGAATGCGCTTTTTGCATTCTGAATTCACCGTTAACCGGAATTAAATATTTCGGTTTCAGCAAATTAAGCATGAGTTTCAATTCTTCCTGCGAACCGTGACCGGACACATGCACGCGTTTTTGGGCGAAAATGACTTGAGCGCCGGCGCGGGCAAGCAGGTTGACGGTTTTGGAATATATCAATTCATGCCCCGGAATCGGTGTTGATGCAATGACAACGGTGTCTCCTTCTTCAATGTTAAGCTGCTTGTGCGCCTGCTTGGCCATCCGCGTAAGAGCGGCCAGCGGCTCACCATGGCTTCCGGCTGTAACAATTGCCACTTCCCGCTTCGGATATTTTTTCACATCCTGCACAGGAATAAACATTTCATCTTCGGCTTCAATATAGCCGAGCTTGCGCCCAAGCTGAAGCACGTTTTGCAGATTTTTTCCGGCGATTGCAAGTTTGCGGCCGTTCTGGACGGCAGCCTGTATCACTTGCTGGATCCGGTTGATATTAGACGCGAATACAGCAATGATGACACGGTTTTCTGAACTGTTCATCGCATCGGAAATTTCACCGCTTACATATGCTTCTGACGGAGTATACCCCGGGCGCTCCGCATTGGCGCTGTCAGAAAGCAGGGCGAGCACGCCGCTGTTTCCGATTTTGGCAATTTCGCCAATATCACATGATTGGTGATAAGCAGGCGTCTGGTCAAATTTAAAGTCTCCCGTGCATACAATAGAGCCAAGTGATGTTTTGAAGCTGACTCCCACTGAATCCGGAATACTGTGAATCGTTTTAAAGAACGATACTTTCGTTGATTCAAATGTAATGACTGATTTAGAGTGAACTTCACGCAAATCAGCTTTTCGATTATGCCCGTACTGCTTGAGTTTTTCTCTCAGTAATGCAAGAGTAAGCTTCGTTCCGTATACCGGCACCGACAGCTTGTTCAATAAATAAAAGACGCCTCCGATGTTTTCATCGTGCCCGTGTGTCAGAAAGATGGCCTTCACGCGGTCAGCCCGTTCTACTAAGTAGGAAATATCCGGAATGACGACATCAATACCGAGCATTTCATTTTCAGGGTGCATCAGCCCTGCATCCACTACAAATATGTCTGAGTCAATTTCAATGACATATAGGTTCTTCCCAATTTCTCCGACGCCGCCAAGGGCGATAATTCTGACGTTTTCTGTATTTTTCTTTTTCAAAATCTGTATCCTCCTAGTCTCATACCCGTCCATCATCACTTGTTCCTATTATAACTGATATCAATTTTAGAAAACAAGAAGAAGCGGAAGGTTTAGGGAAAACCAATATGTATACAAAACGGTCAAACTCACGATAAAAATGAGAATGACCGCGTATTTTAACTGTATAAATTTTTTCTTACAGTTCGCTGATGACGCTGCTCAGGCTCAGACGTTCATCTTCATTCAGCGGGATAAGAGGAAGACGCACAGATCCGACATCAAGGCCTTTCAGCTGTAGCGCCGTTTTGACCGGAGCCGGATTAGGCGCTTTAAAGAGCTCCTTCATGATCGGCAGAAGCTTCTGATGAATCAGCGCCGCGGTTGCCGTCTGCCCGTTCGTATAGTTTTTAATCATCTGCTGCATGTCAGAACCTACGATATGGCTGGCCACTGACACGACTCCTCTTCCGCCGACTGCGAGAATAGGAAGCGTTAACCCGTCATCACCTGAATAGACGTAAAAATCTTCCGGTGTTTCGGCAATGATTTTCGTAATGGCATCAAGATCGCCGCTCGCTTCTTTAATCGCAGAGATATTCGGAATCTCCGCAAGTCTGATGGCCGTTTCCGGCGCAAGCGAAGCGACCGTTCTGCCCGGCACGTTGTAAAGCATCACAGGAAGAGACGTTTCTTCCGCAATGGCTTTAAAATGACGGTACATGCCCTCTTGGGAAGGCTTATTATAATACGGCGTGACAAGCATAACGCAATCGACGCCGGCTTCTTCAGCTTTTTTTGTCAGTTTAATGGAATCTTTCGTATTGTTGCTTCCCGTACCCGCAATAACAGGCACGCGTCCGTTCACTTCTTTGACTGTAAATTCAAAGAGTGCAATTTTTTCTTCCGTTGAAAGTGTCGGAGATTCGCCGGTCGTGCCTGCGACGACTAAAGAATCCGTGCCGTTTTTCAACAAATAGTCGATTAATGTAGACAGTTTTTGAAAGTCTACATTCCCTTTACTGTCAAAGGGGGTAATCATCGCTGTAGATATATTTCCGACATTCATTTTTTTCACCTCATCATGATTCAATCACATTTACTTTGAAAGTTCAAACACTTCATGCAGCGCATTTACGGCCGTTACCATATCTTTTTCATGAACGAGCACCCAGATCGTCGTATGGCTGTCGGCAGATTGCAGAATCGGAATGCCTTTATCAGAAAGTGCGGAGACGATTTTTGACGTGACACCCGGAACACCCATTATCCCGGCGCCGACCGCTGACACTTTCGCACAGCTCTCCGTCACTGTCGGCTCATATCCTAATTCAGCCAAAATGCTGCGCGCGGCTTCCGTTTTACTGCCGGCTACGGTATATACGATTTCACTCGGCGTAATGTTAAAGAAATCTACGCTGATTCCGGCATTTGCCATTGCTTTAAAGACTTCAGTCTGAACGTTGTATTGCCCCATTTTGGCGGGAACCTTAAATTGCGTCACATCTTTCACATGGGCGATCCCCGTGATCAGCCGTTCGAATACATCGCTGCCGATGTTAGACGAATGATGGGACGTCACCAAAGTGCCTTTGTCTTTTGAATAAGTGGAGCGCACGCGGATCGGCACCTTTGCCTGCATGGCGATTTCCACCGCGCGCGGATGAATGACTTTCGCGCCTTGATAGGCAAGGTTGCAGATTTCCGTATATGTGACGTTCGGAAGCGGCTTAGCATTTTCCACGATTCTCGGATCGGCTGTCATAACGCCTTCCACGTCCGTAAAAATGTCGATAAACTCAGCATCTACCGCCGCGCCGAGCGCCGCTGCTGAAGTATCGCTTCCTCCTCTGCCGATCGTCGTCGTGTCGCCTTTTTCAGTCGCTCCCTGAAATCCTGCGACAACGACAGCGTCATGGCTGGCGAGTGCAGCGAAAAGCCGCTCTGTTTTCATTTCTATAATTTTGGCGTCAGTATGCTGGGCATTGGTTAAAAAGCCGGCTTGGGCTCCTGTTAAAGCTGCGGCTTTTATGCCGTTTTCCTTCAGCATGCTGGAAAAAACAACGGACGAAATCGTTTCTCCGCAAGACAGAAGCATATCCTGCTCTCTCGGAGAAATGTCGGACTGGCTGCCGTAAAGGAGCCCGATTAAAGAATCTGTCGCGTACGGGTCTCCTTTTCTTCCCATCGCCGATACGACAACGACAACTTTATAACCTTCACTGATGGCATCTTTAATGTGTGCTAGCGCAAGCTTGCGGCCTTTGTCATCTTTTACGGATGTTCCGCCGAATTTTTGAACAATGATCTTCACTATTTTCACTCCAAATTAGTCTGACGTAACAGAAGAGAGCAGGCAGAGCCTTACTCTCTTCTATTCGCCTATAGAAAATACGTTTGTTTTATACGAGGTTCAGTTTTTGCAGGCTTTCCGCGATTTGGACTGAGTTCCAAGCGGCGCCTTTTAACAGGTTATCAGAAACAACCCACAAATGAAAACCGTTTGCTCTGTCCAAATCTTTCCGGATTCTTCCTACAAATACATCGCGTTTGCCGACGCAATCAGCAGGCATCGGGTAAAGCTGCTCCGCCGGATCATCCTGAAGCGTAACACCCGGAGCTTCTTTTAAAAGCTGTTTAATATCTTCAACGGTTGCGTCATCACGGTCAAGCTCAATGTAAACAGATTCTGAGTGCCCTGTTTCAATCGGCAGTCTGACACATGTCGCAGCCACTTCCAGCTTCGGCATATGCATGATTTTTTTCGTTTCATTAATCATTTTCATTTCCTCAAACGTATAGCCGTTGTCTTGGAATTTATCAATTTGCGGAATGGCGTTAAATGCGATTTGATAATGCTTTTTGTCGCCTTTAACCGGCATAATAGACGGTTCTGCGGGTTCATTGTTTAAAATCGCCTTTGTCTGGCTGTACAATTCCTTCGCCGCTTCATTGCCGGCCCCGGACACAGCTTGGTAAGTAGATACAATGACTTTTTTCAAACCGTACGCTTTGCGGATCGGTTCAAGCGCAGCCACCATCTGAATCGTTGAACAGTTAGGGTTGGCGATAATGCCGTTATGTTTGTGCAGATCACCTTCGTTCACCTCAGGCACCACGAGCGGTGTATTTTCGTCCATCCGGAATGCGCTGGTATTGTCAATCACGATGGCTCCCCGTTTTACAGCCTCAGGCGCCAAGCTTTGTGATACGCTTCCGCCGGCGCTGAATAACGCGATATGAACGCCTTCGAAGCTTTCAGGAACAGCTTCCTGCACTGTATATTCTTCGCCTTTAAACATTACTTTCGTACCAGCAGAACGCTTTGAGGATAGTAGTGTGAGTGTTTCGATTTCAAAGTTTCTGTCTTCCAGTGTTTTCAGCATTTGCTGTCCTACGGCTCCCGTCGCTCCGACAACTGCTACGTGTAATCCTCTTCCCATCTGTAAAACTCCTTCCGCCAATTAAGCATCATTTATTGAATTGACTTTGCATTTTACGTTTTATTTTACCATAGAATAGTCACGGATTGACCGAATTTTTTTATTCCGGAATGATTTTCTGTCATCATTCATGATGGTGTACGAGCACCGGCTGAACCTGCTGGTGCAAAAGAGCTTTTTCTACCGTAATCGGAAGAAGATCCATTCTTGCGACGAGCGATGTCGGTTTTTTCACGTGGTCATCCTGGCCGAACGGGATGAAATATATGTTTTTTGCGGACATCAGCCTCATTAAATTCGTTCCGTTTAAACCGAGTCCGTCGTTTGTCGAAATTCCGAGCACGACCGGGCGGCCGTTGCGGATCGTGGCTTTCGCAGCCATAAGGACGGGGCTGTCAGTCATCGCATTTGCGAGTTTGCTCATTGAATTTCCGGTTAAAGGGGCGATGACCATGCAGTCGAGCGGAAGTTTCGGCCCGAGAGGCTCCGCTTTTACGATGGAATCAATCGCCTCAAAGCCTGTTGCTTCTTCAATTTTTCTGACCCAATCTCCCCCCTCCCCAAAGCGGGTATCGGTCGATTGAACGGTTGACGTCACGACCGGCCGGACTTCAGCTCCTTGACTGATAAGCGCCTCTATTTGCGGAAAAACTTCCTCATATGTGCAATGCGAGCCGGTTAATCCGAATCCGATTCTTTTCCCTTTCAGAGACATGGTTATTCCCCCTCTTTCTTTAAGTCTGCCAAAAGCTTGCTCAATACGTTCGCAATAATCTGTCCGGCTGTTTTCGGGGCCACAATTCCCGGAAGACCCGGGGCAAGCAGCGCTTTAATGCCTTGTTTTTCAGCATATTTGAAATCCGTTCCGCCCGGGCGGGATGCTAAATCCAAAATCAAGGTCTTCGGCGTCATGCGCGATAAAACGCTTTGATTCAGAATCAAGCTCGGTACGGTGTTAATGCAGATATCAATATCATTTACATGTTCAGTAAGCTCTTCAAGTTGAAAAGGAGAAAGCCCCATTTCCGTTATACGGGCCAAATGAGCCGAACTCCGCGCGCCCACTTTTACCTTCGCCCCTAACGCCGCAAACGTCCGGGCGATCGTCATACCGGTGCGCCCCATGCCGAGAACGGCGACATTTGATCCGTGAATGGTATAATCCGTATGCTGAATCGCCATCATGATTGTTCCTTCAACAGTGGGAATCGAGTTGAATATCGCGATATCGTCCCGTTCAAATAATTTCACAAGTTTGCGGCCCGCTTCGCTGGCGATCCCCTCAAGATACGCGTTGGAGATGCCTGAATAAATGACGCAATGCTCCGGTGTCCGCTCAAGATAGCTCTGCTTTAATATCACTTCTTCATTTGAAAAAACCGTGGAAACAACGCCTTCTCCGGTCGTTGCCGATACGGGCAGGATGATACTGTCTATTTTTTTAAAGGGAATCTCATCGATTTTGCATTTGACAGTTCCTGTAAAACCGTCATCCAATTGGTCAAACCCTGCAAGATAAATATCGGCATGCTGTTCTGTCAGCTTTCTTATAATCTCAAGCTGTCTTGCGTCACCGCCAATGATCGCAATTGTCAATCCGGTTAACATCTGAAACGTTCACCTTCTTTACAGTTACTGGATCTTTTAAGTGTCATCCTCCTCTTCATCGTATGTGCGAAGAGAAAGGGCGGTGAATGTACAGCGTCTTTTTCATAAAAAAAGCACCGGCTGTATGAGCCGGTGCTTGCAACAATTGAATAAGATCTACTCTTCGGGAGGCGTGATCTCCCCCGGAACGTCTAAAATGATCATGTCTGACCCGATTTTTTGGATATGGTTCCAGGGGACGCGGATGTCGTGGCCTTGTTTTCGCAATCCGAACCATTTTACCGTCGGTATCAACAGCGCGGTAATTTGTCCGTCCTGTTCATTAATTTCCAAATCGGTCTGGCCGAGCACGCCGAGCCGCTCTGCCCGTTTAATGTCCACAATTTCTTTACCTGACAGTTCACTGAGCCTCATGATAGCCACCCCCTTGTACTATATGACCCGGAGCAAAAAAAAATGCCTGCCCCGTATAGAGGCAGACTGCTTTTCCGCTTAAGATGAAGCCGGCATATTGCCGGTCGGGCTGATGAGCGATAGTGCGTAATCATCCGTAAATAAGCGGCGGCTGAGGCCGTTGACGCTTTCCAGGCTGACCGCATTTAATTCAGTGATAATTTCATCCATGGTCTTATGCTTTCCGAGCAGGAGTTCGTTTTTCCCGTTCCGGCTCATTTTGCTGTTTGTGCTCTCTAAGCTGAGCATTAAGCTCCCCTTCATTTGCTCTTTGCTGTTTTCCAGCTCTTTCGGGGTGATACCATCACGTTTTAGAACCGATAACGTTTCCTGAATGGTTTCAGACAGAAGTCCGAGCTGATTCGCGCCGGTGCCTCCGTAAATCGTCAGCATACCGCTGTCTTCATAGGAACTGTGATAGCTGTATACAGAATAGGCCAGTCCTTTATCTTCGCGCACATCCTGGAAAAGACGGCTGCTCATGCTTCCGCCCAGCACGTTGTTTAAGACGATCAAATCGTAAATGTCCGCATCTCCGACTTTCAGGCCTTTGAAACCGAGACAGAGATGCGCCTGTTCGGTGTCTTTTTTTCTGGTCAGCTTTTCATAATGAAACTCAGGCTCGCTGATGCCGCTTGCTTTGCCCTTCGCTTCGTATGTACCGAACCATTTCTCCACGTCTTTAATGAATTGTTCCGTTACATTTCCGGCGACAGAAATGACGACGCGGTCCGGCGTGTAAAAGTCATCCATATGCTGTCTGAGAGAATCACCGTTAAATGACGAAAGCGTTTCCTCCGTCCCGAGAATCGGGTAGCCGAGCGAATGATTGCCGTATGTCGCTTTGCTCAGCAGATCGTGGACAATGTCATCCGGCGCGTCTTCATACATTTTGATTTCTTCATATACGACGTTCTTTTCTTTTTTGAGCTCATCTTCGTCAAAAGCAGAATGAAAGAACATATCAGCCAGCACATCAAGTGCGTAGTTTGCATGCTCATCCAGAACTTTGGCGTAATAGCACGTATATTCTTTTGAAGTGAAGGCATTCACTTGGCCGCCTATCCGATCGAAGGATTCTGCGATTTCCCGTGCGGACCTGGTATTTGTTCCTTTAAAAAACATATGCTCAAGAAAGTGCGAAATACCGTTTGTCTCCGGCGTTTCATGACGTGACCCCGTCCCGATCCAGACGCCGATTGCCACAGACCGCACCGTTGGATTATTTTCAAGCACAACTCTTACACCGTTTTGGCATGTATAGCGTTTTATCAAGTCTGTTCCTCCTATTCAAAGACAGGCAAACTGCCGCCTGCTACTTCATCAGCCTGTTTTCATCCATTAAGTCAGACACTGAGCCGAGCGCGTAGCCTTTTTCTTTGATTTTTGCAATCAGTGTATCCAGGCTTTTCGCAGTCGGATCAGTCGGATGCATTAAAATCATGGCTCCGTTATGTATTTTGCTCAACACCCTTGTTTGTAAAACAGCCGGAGACGGTTTTTGCCAGTCAATGGTGTCAACGGTCCACATGATGGTGCCCATTCCTTTTTCCGCCGCAAGGTCGACCACAGCTTTTCTGAAGCTGCCGCTTGGCGGCGCAAACCATTTTGGCTTTATGCCGAGCGTCTCGCTGATTTGTGCATTGGTTTTGTCAAGCTGTTCGGAAATGCTTCCTGAAGTCAGTTTGCTCATATCAGGGTGATTGTATGAATGATTTCCGATTTCATGTCCGTCTGCCGCTATTTTTTTCCCAAGTTCCTGATTGTTTTTCAGCCATTTCCCTTCAAGAAAGAAAGTTGCTTTGACCTGGTGCTGCTTCAGAATAGGCAGCATTTGCTCCACGTATTCATTTCCCCAGGCGACATTTATCAGGAAAGCGACCATCGGTTTGTCGGGATTTCCTTTATAAATGGGTTCGGGCGCGAGAGAATCAAGATGGACTTTCGGTTTCACCTGCTCATAGACAAGGTCGTCTTCGTGAAATTCTCCGTCCTTTTTCATTTGCTTATAGGATTTTTCCACATTGACTTTTAAACCGTTATATCCTGGTATACTCTTCCATATTTTATCAATCCGCGCGTCTTGCGGCTTTACTTCATACTCTGACGCTTTTTGCAGTAATTCTTCATAGAGCGGATCTTTTGATGCTGACACTGTTACAGCGTCTTTTTTCATTGCGTCTATGTAATCAACTGTATACGGATTTTTTAACATTTCAAACGAAACAAAAAAAAGAAATAAAAAAACGGCAAACGGCACGAATTTTTTCAACATGTCCTTCCCCCCTCATCACACATTATGTATGAGGAGGACAAGGTAGAACCCGTCTGTTGTCTTTCTCAAAATAAAGAAGCCGGGTCTCCCAGGCTCCTTGTTAGGTTTTCATTTAAGATTGTTGTTGTTCCTGTTCTTTTTCTTTCTCTTCGCGCAGCACTGCTTTACGCGACAGATTCACTCGTCCCTGTTTGTCAATTTCAGTTACCTTCACAAGGATTTCGTCACCGATTTTCACAACATCCTCAACCTTGCCGACCCGTTCGAGCGCTAGTTCAGAGATGTGAACGAGACCGTCTTTTCCGCTGAAGATTTCAACGAAAGCGCCGAATTTCTCAATCCGTTTGACTTTACCGAGGTAAAGCTGGCCGACTTCGACTTCTCTGACAAGATCTTCGATGATTTTTTTCGCTTTTTGGTTGCTGCTTTCATCAGTAGAAGAAATAAAGATGGTGCCGTCTTGTTCAATGTCAATTTTAACACCGGTATCTTCAATGATTTTGTTGATTTGTTTACCGCTCGGTCCGATAACGTCACGGATTTTATCCGGATTAATGTTCATCGTTAAAATTTTCGGCGCATATTGAGAAAGTTCTTTTCTTGATTCACCAAGCGTGCTGAGCATGCTGTTCAAGATTTCCATTCTTCCTTTTTTCGCCTGCTGAAGCGCTTCTTCAAGAATTTCTCTTGAAAGGCCTTCAATTTTAATGTCCATTTGCAGCGCTGTCACGCCTTTTTCCGTGCCGGCTACTTTAAAGTCCATGTCACCGAGGGCGTCTTCCATCCCTTGAATATCCGTTAATACCGTATAGTACTCGCCTGATTTCACAAGTCCCATCGCGATACCTGCAACAGGGGCTTTAATCGGAACACCTGCGTCCATCATGGCAAGCGTGCTCGCGCAAATGCTGGCCTGTGAAGTGGAACCGTTTGATTCAAGCACTTCGGATACGAGGCGGACCGTATACGGGAAGTCTTTTTCATTCGGAATGACCGGCTCAAGCGCACGCTCTCCAAGAGCGCCGTGACCGATCTCACGGCGTCCTGGTCCGCGCATCGGGCCTGTCTCCCCAACGCTGAACTGCGGGAAGTTATAATGATGCATAAAGCGTTTTGATTCTTCCACGCCTAAACCGTCAAGAATCTGAACGTCCCCAAGGGCGCCTAATGTACAAACGCTGAGCGCCTGCGTCTGTCCTCTCGTAAACAGCCCGGAGCCATGCGTTCTCGGCAGAAGGCCGACTTCTGAAGAAAGCGGGCGGATCTGATCAACGCCGCGGCCATCCGGACGGACTTTTTCTTCTGTGATCAAACGGCGCACTTCGTTTTTCACGAGTTTAGACAGTGTCTGTTTCACTTTTTTAATCGTATCTTCATCATGCTCTTCTTCTTCGAATTTCGCGACAACTGCATTTTTCACTTCATTGATCGCGTCTTCGCGAGCATGTTTTTCGTGAACCTGAATGGCGCTGAGAAGATCCGGCTCCGCAAGGCTTTTTACTTTTTCGCTGAGCTCTTCGTCAATTTCATACAGTTCGATTTCTGTTTTTTCTTTGCCGACTGCTGCGACGATTTCTTCTTGGAATGCGATCAGGCGCTTAATTTCTTCGTGACCGAACATAATCGCCTCAAGCATGATTTCTTCAGGAACTTCATCTGCTCCGGCTTCCACCATGTTGATGGCGTCTTTTGTGCCTGCAACGATGAGGTTGATATCACTTTTTTCAAGCTGGTCAACCGTCGGATTGATGACGAATTTCCCGTCAATGCGGCCTACCGTCACACCCGCGATCGGGCCTTCAAACGGGATATCGGAAACGCAAAGAGCGAGTGATGAACCGAACATTGCAGCCATTTCAGATGAGCAGTCCTGATCAACACTCATGACAATGCTGATGACTTGTACTTCGTTACGGAATCCGTCTGCGAAAAGCGGGCGGATCGGACGGTCGATCAGACGGCTGGCTAAAACGGCCTTTTCACTTGGACGGCCTTCTCTTTTAATAAAACCGCCCGGAATTTTACCTACTGCGTATAATCTTTCTTCATAGTTAACGGTAAGCGGGAAAAAATCTAGCGGTTTCGGTTCTTTTGATGCGGTTGCTGTGCTAAGCACTGCGGTATCGCCGTAGCGGACCATGACAGCGCCGTTTGCCTGTTTGGCAAGCTGGCCGGCTTCTACTGTAAGCTGTCTGCCGGCCCAATCTATGGTAAAGACATGTTTCTCTTGTCCCATTCGATTACGAGCTCCTCTCTTAATGTGTGAAATAATCAATTACTCCTATTATGAACGAAATGAATTGAACATATCAATGTCAAAGTAGTATGTAAAAGGATTTCATTGTTTTTTTATCATTATTTTTTTCGCTTTAATACGATAAAAAAGCGGGAATCCTCCCGCTTTTTACGATTATCGACGTAAGCCTAGTTTGTTAATTAACTCACGGTAACGAGTTACGTCTTTATTACGCAGATACGTAAGAAGATTACGACGTTTACCTACCATTTTAAGAAGACCGCGACGTGAGTGGTGATCTTTCTTGTGAGTACGCAAATGCTCGTTCAAGTTGTTAATTGAGTCTGTTAGGATAGCGATCTGAACTTCTGGAGATCCAGTATCAGATTCGTGTGTTTTGAACTCGCTGATGAGTTGATTTTTACGCTCTTGAGTAATTGCCATCCTGTTTCACCTCCATATCATAATTAGCCCCAGTTACCTAGCAACCGTCGGTGACTTCGGATTGCCAAGCAATGGTTTTAAGACTACGAAACATATGATACTAAAAATCGCGCCCATATGCAAATCTTTTAGAAGAAAATTTGTGTACTTTTGATGTTTTTTCCGTTATTTGCTGAAAAAACGGATCGCTTCTTGTTTGTCTTTCCCGATCTGAGCCGTCAGTTCATCGATGCCGTTAAACTTCCGTTCGCTTCGGATTCGTTTGTACCACTCGATTTTAACGTCTTCTCCGTATACATCCTGTTGAAAATTAAACAAATGCACTTCAATTGACGGCTGATCGGGACGCTTTTCATAAAAGGTCGGTTTGTAGCCGATGTTGCAGACGCCTTCATACACCTCGCCTTTTATTTCGGCTTTCACTGCATACACGCCTGTCGGCGGCACGATATAGCTGTTGTGCAGGCCGACATTCGCGGTCGGAAAACCGATGGTGCGGCCTCTTTTGTCTCCGTGAATCACAGTGCCCCGGATAAAATACGGCTGGCCGAGAAGAGTGTGCGCCAGTTCAACGTCACCATCCTGCAGCGCTGACCGGATATAAGTGGAGCTGATCTTTCTGTCCTGCTCGGTCTGTTTCTCGACAGTCGTGCATCCGGCCTTGCCGTTTAAATCGTCCGGCAGCGTCTCCATCGTGCCTTTTCCGTATTTTCCGTACGTAAAATCGAAGCCTCCCACAGCGTGCCGCGCGTTTAACCCTAAAATATACTCCTCGGCAAACTGTTTTGGAGACAGAGACGCAAACGCTTCATCAAACTTTACGACATACAGCACATCAGCGCCTAAACGTCCGATCTGGCTGATTTTATCTTCAAGCGGCGTAATCAGATCCTTTGGCTCTTTGTCCCTGCCCAATACATGGGAAGGGTGGGGATGAAACGTCATAACGGTCAGCGACAGGCCTTTTTCTTCGGCAATTTGTCTGGCTGTTCCGATTACTTTCCGGTGTCCCAAATGAACGCCGTCAAAGTAGCCGAGCGCCATGACAGACGCCGGCTGCTCTTCTTTTTGTAAATGATGCGGATGAGAAATATGTATCGTCTTCACAGAACGGTCACCTTTTTTCTTATTGTTCGCTTTTTTGCATGAGCACTTTAGCCGGTTTCAGCAGTCCTTTTTTTGAAGGATGCGGCATATAAATGGCCACACATTCTCCGTCTTCAGTACAGACCGCTATACGGGCGTCAGCTGTCATTGCAGAAAATTCCGCCGGGATGTCAAACACTGACCCGTTTTCAGCTTTCTTAGCTAATGTATCACTTATGACCCATTTCGGCAAATGATTGAGCGCTCTTTCAATCGGCACGGTATGCTCTGCAACCGTTCCGTCTGAAACCTGCTGTTCAAGTTCCTCAAACGTGAAACACTCATCAAGGCTGAAATCGCCGGAAGCGGTGCGGATGAGATGAGACATATGCGCGGGATAGCCGAGTTTTTCACCGATTGTCACTGCCAATGTTCTCACGTAAGTGCCCTTTGAGCACTTGACTGTAAAGCGGAATGATGCTGTGTCTTCTTTATAAGTGACAGGGGAAGTGAGCGCGATATCTTCAATCGTGATATTCCGCTTCGGCCGCTCCACTTCAATACCCGCCCTGGCGTATTCATAGAGCTTTTTTCCGTTGACCTTTACAGCGGAATACATCGGCGGCACTTGCTCCTGCGGTCCCTTCAGTTCGTCTAAAACGGCTTTGATATACGCTTCTTTCAGCGGCTCCTTGACAGGTTTTACGCTGACCGTTTCTCCAGTCTGGTCTTCGGTCGATGTGGAGAAGCCGAGAGTGATCTCAGCATCGTACGTTTTTGACTTGTCGGTGACGTACTCAACGATCTTTGTAGCCCGTCCGACACAGATCGGCAGTACGCCTGACACTTCCGGATCAAGCGTTCCCGTATGCCCGACTTTCTTTGTTTTTAACAGTTTTCTTATTTTCATTACACAGTCGTGAGAAGTCATGCCGACCGGTTTATGTAAAAGGAGAACTCCGTTAACCATCTGTCTTTCGCTCCTTTGTTATCAATTGTATCCCGTAAAACGCAGAAAAGAGGACAGACGACACTCGCCCATCCTCTTTCCTTGTTATTCAGACGGTTTATCTGAATGCAGTTCGTGAATCAATGTTTCGATACGGTTGCCGTACTCAATTGATTCATCAAATTCAAATTCAAGCTCAGGCGTTTTGCGGAGTCTGATTCGGCTGCCGATTTCAGAACGGATAAATCCTTTCGCTTTCTCAAGCCCTTTCAGCGCCTCCTCTTTCTTTTTCTCACCGCCGAGAACGGAGATATACACCTTCGCTATTTGTAAATCACCTGAAACACGTACGTCTGTTACAGTGAGAAATCCGATTCTCGGGTCTTTCAGCTTTCGGCTGATAATATCCCCAAGCTCTTTTTTCATCTGCTCGCCGACACGGTTTGCTCTCATACTCAATTCAATCACCTCTAAGTTAAAACCACTCTGTTCTAGTGATCGTCCGTTCTATTTCGGGAAAGGAGTCAATAAACGCGAGTACGCGCTGGATCTCCTTTTCCGCCTGAACGTGAGAGGAGGAGACGACGGCGATTCCGAAGCTGGTCCGCTGCCAAGTGTCCTGATAGCCGATTTCTGCGGCCGACACGTTGAACTTATTCTGAACCCTCGTTATAATCCGCTTCAGAACGGCTCGTTTCTCCTTTAATGATCCCGCATCATAAATGATGCATTCACATTCCGCAAATCCGATCACTTTCTTTCGATTTCCTGCATGACATACGCTTCAAGGATGTCGCCTTCGCGAATGTCATTGTATTTCTTAATTGTAATACCACATTCATATCCTTGTGAAACTTCTTTCACATCATCTTTGAAGCGTTTCAGAACGTCTACTTCCCCTTCGAAGATGACCACGCCGTCACGGATCAGGCGGAGTCCGCTGTCACGTGTAATGTGGCCGTCTGTTACATATCCGCCGGCAATCGTGCCGATTTTCGACACTTTGAATGTTTGGCGCACTTCAACCTGGCCGATGACTTTTTCTTCGTATTCAGGATCAAGCATTCCTTTCATCGCCGCTTCAATTTCTTCGATGACTTTGTAAATGATACGGTGAAGACGGATATCTACATTTTCAGCTTCAGCCGTGCTCTTAGCATTTCCGTCTGGGCGCACATTAAACCCGATAACGATTGCATTTGAAGCAGATGCGAGAATGATGTCTGATTCCGTAATCGCACCGACGCCTGTGTGAATGATTTTCACTTTTACGCCTTCTACTTCAATTTTTTGAAGAGCGGCTGTTAACGCTTCGGCTGAACCTTGAACGTCAGCTTTTACGATTAAATTGATGTCTTTGACATCGCCTTGTTTAATTTGTTCAAACAGATCATCGAGGCTCAGCTTCGCTTTGTCGCTGCGCTGTTCTTCCAGTTGCTTGGAAGCGCGTGCTTCACCGACAGAACGGGCTGTTTTTTCGTCTTTAAAGACGAGGAATTGATCGCCAGCCTGCGGTACGTCGTTTAAGCCCGTGATTTCTACAGGTGTGGACGGTCCGGCTGTTTTCACGCGGCGGCCGAGATCATTAACCATGGCCCGCACGCGGCCGAATGTATTTCCGACAACGATTGGATCTCCGACATTCAATGTTCCCGTTTGAACGAGAAGTGTCGCGACAGATCCTCTTCCTTTATCGAGCTCAGCTTCAATAACCGTTCCTTTTGCCTGACGGTTCGGATTGGCTTTCAGCTCTTCCACTTCACTGACAAGCAGAATCATTTCGACAAGCTCGTCAATTCCCTTGCCTGTAAGAGCGGACAGAGGAACGAAAATCGTTTCTCCTCCCCATGCTTCAGGAACGAGTCCGTATTCAGTCAGCTCCTGCATGACACGGTCAGGGTTCGCGCTTTCTTTATCCACTTTATTCACGGCAACGATAATCGGAACCTCAGCCGCTTTCGCATGGTTGATGGCTTCGACTGTCTGCGGCATAACGCCGTCATCAGCCGCTACGACTAAAATGGTAATATCAGTTACTTCCGCACCGCGCGCCCGCATTGTTGTGAACGCCGCGTGTCCCGGAGTATCTAAGAACGTGATTTTTTTGCCGTTTTCTTCGATCTGGTAAGCCCCGATATGCTGGGTGATTCCGCCGGCTTCACCTTCAACAACTTTTGTTTTTCTGATGCTGTCAAGGAGGGTCGTTTTCCCGTGGTCAACGTGGCCCATGATCGTCACGACAGGCGGACGGATTTGAAGATCTTCTTCTTTGTCAGCCTCTTCATATTTTTCAAGCTCAGTTTCTTCAAGCACAATCACTTCTTCTGTTTCTACACCGTATTCAGATGCGATCAGTTCGATTGTGTCTTTGTCAAGCTCCTGGTTAATGGTAGCCATTACGCCCAGAAGCATCAGTTTTTTAATGAGTTCAGACGGCTCTTTGCCCAGTTCCTCGGCTAAAGCTCCGACTGTTAAAGAGCCGGAAAACGTAATTTTCTCAGGAAGCTCTTTTTTCGGCTTCAGCGGTTTTTGCTGATACTGATTTTTGTTGTTATGATTGCGTTTGTTTTTGTTTTTGTTGTTGTTGTTATTCTTCTTGTTTTTGTTAAATTGATTATTCTGCACGTCATTCTTCTTTCCGTCTCGAATTTTGTTTGGTTGATTCCCAGCAGGCTGCTGATTAATCCCTTGCGGCTTGTTTTTGTTCGTTTCCGCAGGCTTCTGAGATGTAACGCCGGCGCCGCCTTTTTTAAATTTCGCATCAAGCTGCTTAATGGTCTTTTCTTCAAGCATTGCCATATGGTTATTTACTACTATATCCATGTTTTTCAGCGCAGTCAAAATTTCCTTGCTTGAAACATTGATGGCTTTTGCATATTCGTAAACTCTCATTTTAGCCATTCGTTCACCCCCAAAAATATTAATCGAGCAAGCTGATCAGCTTATTCGCAAAACCTTGGTCAGTGACGGCGACAACGACACGTGATTCCTTGCCGATAGAGCGGCCGAGATCCGCGCGGCTTTCGACTTTTTTATAAGGCACTTTATAATAATTGCATTTATCGGATACTTTTTTTGCAGTATTCGCAGATGCATCTTCTGTCAGCAGAACAAGTTTTGCACGCGCATTTCTAATTTCTTTTATAACCAAGTCCTCGCCCGACACGACCTTACGAGCTCGATTGGCCAGACCCAGCAAGGGAAACCATTCCATTCCAGACATGTTATTTTTTCACCTTTTCCGCCAGTTCCAGCAATTCTTCGAAAATCTGGTCATCGATTTGTGATTGAAATTGATTTTGCAATGTGTTTTTCTTTTTCGCAGCTAAGATGCATTCTTTCTCAAGGGTGATATAGGCACCCCGCCCGTTCTTCTTTCCGGTCGGATCGACTGAAATCTCTCCTTCTTTAGAACGGACAATTCGGATCAGTTCCTTTTTAGGCTTCATTTCCCCCGTTACCACGCATTTGCGCAGAGGAATTTTTTTTCGCTTATTCACCTAAAGTCACCTCTTATTCATCCGATTCGGCTGTTTCAGGCTCCATAAAGAGCGGCTCTAAATCGTCATCTTCTTCATGCTCTCTCGGATAGATGCCAAGGTCTCTTGCATCCGTTTCACTTTTGATATCGATTTTCCAGCCTGTCAGTTTCGCGGCTAAGCGGGCGTTTTGCCCTCTTTTTCCGATTGCCAGAGAAAGCTGGTAATCAGGAACGATGACAGTCGTGGCTTTTTCTTCTTCGCTGACGATGACATCCAGCACTTTAGACGGGCTGAGCGCATTGGCAACAAATTCAACCGGATCATCAGACCAGTTGACGATATCAATTTTTTCGCCTTTCAGTTCATTGACGATCGCCTGCACGCGCTGGCCTTTGGGACCGACGCATGAACCGACCGGATCAACGTCAGGATCATCAGTGCGGACGGAGATTTTAGAGCGGTCGCCCGCTTCTCTGGCAACGGATTTCAGTTCGACCGTTCCGTCATAAATTTCCGGCACTTCGATTTCAAAAAGACGCTTCAACAGACCAGGATGCGTTCTTGATACATAGATCTGCGGCCCTTTTGTCGTTTTTTCGACTTTTGTGATAAATACTTTAATCCGATCGTGCGGTTTATAGCTCTCATTCGGCATTTGTTCATTGACGGGCAGCAGCGCTTCAATCTTGCCGAGAGACACGTAAATAAACTTGCTGTCTAAGCGCTGTACAATTCCCGTCATGATGTCTTCTTCACGATCGATAAATTCTGAGTAAATCACGCCGCGCTCAGCTTCACGGACACGCTGCGTCACCACTTGTTTCGCCGTCTGCGCAGCAATGCGGCCGAAGTCTTTCGGCGTTACTTCTATTTCAACGACATCTCCGACAAGGTAGTTCGGATGGATGTGCTGGGCGTCGTCAAGCGAGATTTCAAGTCTTGAATCGTATACCTCGTCTACGACATCCTTTCTTGCGAACACGCGGATCGTGCCCGTCTCACGGTTCAGATCGACCCGTACGTTTTGCGCCTGGTTAAAATTTCGCTTATACGCGGAAATTAAGGCAGCTTCAATTGCTTCGATGATAATGTCTTTACTGATGCCTTTTTCTTTTTCAAGAATAGTGAGAGCATCTAATAGTTCACTGCTCATGTTAGCGGTCTCCCCCCTTAAACACTAATACTTCATTCATTAAAATGTTACAGCTAATCTTGCGTTAGCTATTTTTTCATACGGAATATTGACCCGTTTCTTTCTTGTTTTGACCGTCATCTCTATTGTAACAGTTTGTCCATCAAATTCAGCCAATTTGCCTTCAAACACTTTTAAACCGTCAATCGGTTCGTACGTTTTCATGTACACATTTTTGCCCAGTGATTTTTCGAAGTCGGCTTTTTTCTTTAATGGACGCTCGGCTCCAGGAGAAGATACTTCAAGAAAGTAGTTCTGGGTGATCGGATCGGCCTCATCCAGCTTTTCGCTTAACGCTTCGCTGACTTTGGCGCACTCCTCAATATCAACACCGTTCTCGGAATCAATAAACACGCGAAGGAACCAGTTTTGACCCTCTTTGACAAATTCAATGTCTACGAGTTCAAGCTGAAGGTCATCCAGTATGGGCTGAGCCATTTCTTGAACGGTATCAGTCACTTTTTTGCTCATGTTTTTCCTCCTTGTGCTGTCGATATCATATCAGCCGTTCCTCTGCATAAAAACCCTGCTTCAAAAGAGCAGGGGCATTGAGAAAACGATGGACATGTCGAGGCAAAATTGCCTGTTCAATACAAAAGAGCGGGTTTCCCCACTCTTTGCCTCGGTAATCGTTAGCATTTCCAATAAAACTATACCATAACCATATATTTAATGCAAATCAAACTCCGCTCGGAGGCTGTGCACAAAGCTTAAAACAGAGACAGCTGATTTTGGTCCGGAAGCGACTCAAGACAGCCGTGACGGTCTAAATACTCTAAAATGGTTTTTGACACTTTTCCGCGTTTTTGAAGATCCTCTTTTGAAAGGAACTCTCCTTCTTCCCGCGCTTTCACAATATTGAGAGCGGCGTTGGTTCCCAGTCCCGGAATTGAGTTGAACGGCGGGATGAGACTGTTGCCGTCAATGATAAATTCCGAAGCGCTCGAACGGTATAGATCGACCTTCTGGAAGGAATAGCCGCGCTCACACATTTCAAGAGCAAGCTCTAACACGGTAAGGAGGTTTTTCTCCTTCGGCGAAGCATCAAGCCCTTTAGAGCTGATATCATCCATCACCGCTCTGATAGCGGTCGAGCCTTTAATCATTGTATCAATGTCAAAGTCATCTGCGCGGACGGTAAAATACGCAGCATAATATAAAAGCGCGTGATGCACTTTAAAGTATGCAATCCGCACCGCCATCAGCACGTATGCGGCGGCGTGGGCTTTCGGGAACATGTATTTGATTTTTTTGCATGAATCAATATACCAGTTCGGCACATTGTTCTTTTTCATTTCTTCTTCCCATTCCGGCGTCAGGCCTTTGCCTTTACGGACGAATTCCATGATTTTAAAGGCCAGTGAAGGCTCAAGGCCCTGATAGATCAAGTAAACCATAATGTCATCACGGCAGCCGATCACTTCGCTCAGTTCACACGTATTGTTGTGTATCAGTTCCTGCGCATTGCCGAGCCATACGTCCGTTCCGTGGGAAAGCCCGGAAATCTGGACAAGCTCGGAGAACGTCGTCGGCTTCGTATCCTCAAGCATCTGCCGCACAAATCGCGTCCCGAATTCAGGAATGCCGAGCGTCCCCGTTTTACAGCCGATCTGCTCTTCAGTGACGCCTAGCGATTCTGTACCTTGGAAAATCTTCATAACTTCCGGATCATCTGTCGGAATCGTCTTCGGATCAATTCCGCTTAAATCCTGAAGCATCCGGATGACTGTCGGATCATCGTGCCCCAATATATCAAGCTTCAGCAGGTTGTCATGAATGGAGTGGAAGTCAAAATGAGTCGTTTTCCATTCAGACCCCGTCGCATCTGCCGGGAATTGTATCGGTGAAAAATCGTAAATATCCATGTAATCCGGGACAACGATAATCCCCCCCGGGTGCTGGCCGGTCGTTCTCTTAACGCCGGTGCAGCCTTGCACCAGACGGTCGATCTCCGCGCCGCGCATGTGTAGGTTGTGATCGCCCGCATAGCCTTTCACATATCCGTAAGCCGTCTTTTCCGCGACGGTGCCGATCGTTCCCGCGCGATACACGTTATCTTCACCGAACAATACTTTCGTGTAGTTATGGGCATGCGGCTGATACTCACCTGAGAAGTTCAAGTCGATATCGGGTACTTTGTCACCTTTAAAGCCTAAGAACGTTTCAAACGGGATATCATGTCCGTCCTTTTTCAAAGGCGTGCCGCAAGACGGGCAGGTTTTATCCGGAAGGTCAAAACCGGAACCGACTGATCCGTCATTAAAGAATTCGGAATATCGGCAGCTCGGGCACACATAGTGCGGAGCGAGCGGGTTCACTTCAGTGATTTCCGTTAAGGTCGCCACAAGCGATGAACCGACGGACCCCCGGGAGCCGACGAGATAACCGTCATCCAGAGACCGTTTTACAAGCTTATGAGAGATGAGATAAATAACGGCGAATCCATGGCCGATGATACTTTTTAATTCTTTTTCTATTCTCGCTTCCACAATTTCGGGAAGCTCTTCACCGTAAATGCTTCTGGCGCGCTGATAGCTCATTTCACGGATTTCTTCATCAGCCCCGTCAATTTTCGGCGTGTACAGATCGTCTTTGATCGGTTTGATCTCATCGATCATCGAAGCGACTTTCTGCGTATTGTCAACCACGATTTCTTTCGCTTTTTCTGCACCAAGGAAGGAGAAAGCCTCCAGCATTTCATCTGTCGTTCTGAAGTGCACTTTGGGCAGTTCGTGTCTGTTTAACGGGTTGGCGCCGCCTTGGGAAGATATTAAGATCTTCCGGTAAATTTTATCCTCATCGTTTAAATAGTGGACATTTCCCGTAGCCACGACCGGCTTATTCAATTTTTCTCCGAGCTTCGTAATGTTGGCGATGATTTCTTTCAGCGCTTTTTCATCCCGGACGAGCTCAAGCTGCAGAAGGTGTCTGTATACTTCCGGCGGCTGCACTTCAAGATAATCATAGAAGGATGCGATATCTTCAACCTCTTCAGGAGATTTTTGCATCATGCCTTCAAAGACCTCACCCCTGTCACAGGCAGAGCCGATTAACAGACCTTCTCTGTATTTATTAAGCTGCGACCTCGGAATGCGCGGCACTCTGTAGAAATATTGAATATGAGAAATGGACACGAGCTTAAACAGATTTTTAAGGCCGGTCTCATTTACGGCAAGCAATGTAGCGTGATAAGGCCTTGATCTTTGATAAGCATTGGATTGTCCCATATTCTCATTCAGCTGATCATGATAAAAAATGTCTTTTTCAGCGGCATCTTTGAGCATTTTCAACAGCAGGTAGCCCGTTGCTTCAGCGTCAAAGACCGCTCGGTGATGCTGGGTTAATTCGATATCAAACTTCTTACATAACGTATTTAAGCGGTGATTTTTAAACTCAGGATACAGGAAACGCGCGAGTTCCAGCGTATCAATGACCGGATTTTTCGCTTTTTCCGTTTTCAAAAGACGCTTGTACGCCACATTTAAAAATCCCATATCAAAGCTGGCGTTATGAGCCACAAGCACTTCATCGCCGATCCATTCTTTAAAATCCCGGACGACGTCAACGACATCGGGAGCGTCGCGGACCATGTCGTCCGTAATCCCGGTAAGCTCTATCGTCGTTGCTGACAGCGGATGGTGCGGATTGGCGAACGCTTCGAATTTATCGATGATTTCTCCGCCTCTTATTTTGACTGCGGCAAGCTCAATGATGGTGTCATACACTGCGGACAGACCTGTCGTTTCAACGTCAAAGACGACGTATGTGTCTTCTTCCAGGAGACGGTGAGCTGGATTGTATGCGATCGGAACACCGTCATCTACGATATTGGCTTCCATTCCGTAAATCATTTTAATGCCGTGTTTTTTCGCGGCGGAATAGGCATCCGGGAAAGACTGCACAACGGCATGATCAGTTAACGCAATCGCTTCATGTCCCCATTTTTTCGCCTGTTCGACAAGCTTTCCGATGCCCGTTACAGCATCCATTTGGCTCATCGGAGAATGCAGATGAAGCTCAACCCGTTTTTCGCCTTCAGGAGCGGAGTCTTCACGGGTTTTGGCTTTTATTTCATTCACGTCATTTGCAATCATGACGAGGTCTCTGACGAATGTATCGTTTTGAATGCTTCCCCGCGCCTTCACCCACATGCCTTTTTTCAGCGTTTTCATCAAAGCGGCGTCTTCTTTTTCTCTGGCGAACATTTTTACTAAAATGCTGTTTGTATAGTCCGTGATTTTGAAAATGCAGAGCGTGCGTCCGCTTTTCAGCTCGCGTGTTTCAGCATCAAACACAAACCCCTGCACCGTAATTCTTCTTTCTTCATCCATGATGCTGTCAAGCGTCCGGATTTCTTCGTTCTCTTTAATTTGATAGCCGATGACAAGCGGTCCGGACGGTGCCTGATCCTCATCGCCCTCTTTTTCCTTCTTCTCCATCTCGATAAGCGCCTGCATCGCCCGCTCCTGATCTTCAGCAAGCTTTTGCTCGCGGAATTTCTGGACTTCTTGGTCAGATACGAAAATTTCGGTATCCAGCTGCAGTTCCGGAAAGCCGAATTGGCGATAGCTGTGCTGAATCAGTGCGCTGTATTTATTTTTGAGCGCAGATGCTTCTGTATCTGTTTTTGTTTTCACGATCAGCTTGTTTCCCTTGAGCTTCGGCTTCTGCTGATTCAAAAGAGCCACCATCGGCGGCGAGGTTCCTTCAAGCTCTTCAATACAGCGTGTCCAATAATCCTGTACAAGCTCCTCTGTCACTGTGGGGTCAATGACCTGAACAGACGATGTGACACGGGCGATGTGAGCAAACGATTGTGTTAACCTCATCATGAATGAGTCATATATTTGATACGGCAAAAGAGCCTTAAAGCGAAATTGGAAATGCCAGGCTTTTTCTGCTTTATGGATTGTCAGTTTATCAATCTCTCCGTCTTCAAAGTATGTCATGAAGGTATCATCTGTCATATTAAGCTGCTGCAGAAGAATCTGAAACTGTCTTCTGTTTACTGATAACTGTTCCATTCAGACAGTATCCCTCCCTTAAAACATCATAAGTGAAGGTACCTCCGCAGGTGATGAGGTACCTTCTTTTTTCTCTATTTTAACATGATTTTGTGTGATTCGTTATGGTGATTACTTCGTCTTGATAAATTCAGAAAGCTCATCCACTGAAACTTCGGCAGATTCACCGGTTTTGCGGATTTTCACTTCTACGATGCCTTCGTCGGCACGTTTTCCGACAGTAATGCGGATCGGAAGGCCGATCAGATCAGAATCAGCAAACTTCACGCCTGCGCGTTCAGCGCGGTCATCGTATAATACCTCATAACCTTCCGCCTGGAATTTGCCGTAAAGCTGTTCAGCAAGCTCTTTTTGCGCTTCGTTTTTCATATTCAGCGCCAAAATATGAAGATCATACGGAGCAACGCTTTTCGGCCAGATCAAGCCTTTTTCGTCGTGATGCTGTTCAGCGATGGCTGAAAGCGTTCTGGACACGCCGATTCCGTAACATCCCATCAGCATCGGCTGCGCACGCCCGTTTTCATCAAGGTATGTCGCATTCATCGCTTCAGAGTAACGCGTGCCGAGTTTAAAGACTTGTCCGACCTCAATCCCTTCAGCGAAACGGATCGTGCCTTTTCCGTCAGGTGACGGATCGCCTTCCTGAATGATTCGAAGATCGGCATACGCTTTTACAGACGCGTCACGTTCGATGTTTACGTTTCGGTAATGACGGTCTCTTTCATTCGCGCCGCTAACAGCGTTTACCATTACTTTCACGGCTTGGTCGGCATAAATCTCAATGTCGCCGGCAGCGCCGATCGGCCCCGCAAATCCCGGCTCCGTGCCAAGTTTCTCCGCTACTTCTTCATGAGACGCAAGCTCAACCACTTCCGCGTTCAGAAGGTTTTTCACTTTCACGTCATTGACCTCATGATCGCCTCTCACTAACACGAGAACAAATCGGTCATCAGCTTTAAACAGCATTGATTTGATGCAGGCGCTCGGCTCGATCTGCAAGAACGAAGCGAGCTCTTCAATGCTTTTGACATTCGGCGTATCAATTTTCTCCAATGCCTCGGGTGTTTCATCTGACGGCTCGCTGTTCATGACAACTTCCGCCATTTCTGTATTGGCTGCGTAAGAGGATCCATCGGAATAAGCGATGGTATCTTCCCCTATTTCAGAAAGAGCCATAAATTCATGCGTATCTTTTCCGCCCATCGCGCCTGAGTCGGCAATAACGGGACGGACGTTTAATTCACAGCGTGCGAAAATGCTGCTGTATGCGCCGTACATGTTTTGGTATGTTTCCTCCAGACTTTCTTCAGAAGCATGGAAAGAATACGCATCTTTCATGATGAATTCGCGTCCGCGCAATAACCCGAAACGCGGGCGTTTTTCATCTCTGAATTTAGACTGGATCTGGTAAAGAGTGAGCGGCAGACGCTTATAAGATTTCACCTCATCGCGCACGAGAGAAGTAATGACTTCTTCATGTGTCGCGCCTAAAGCAAATTCGCGGCCGTGGCGGTCTTTCAGACGCATTAATTCAGGCCCGTACGTATACCATCTGCCTGATTCCTGCCATGTTTCAGCCTGCTGAAGGGCCGGCATCAGCATTTCCACCGCGTTGATTTTTTCCATTTCTTCACGCACGATCTTCTGAATGTTTTGAATGACCCTGTAAGCCAGGGGCATGTAGCTGTAAACCCCGCTCGTATTTTGTCTGATAAATCCCGCTCTCAGCAGAAGCTTATGGCTTTTTGCTTCAGCATCAGCCGGCACTTCTCTCAGGGTCGGAATAAGCGTCAAACTTTGTCTCATGTCTTCGCACCTCTGATTTTTTACTAGTCAATTATAAGAATAAACGCTGGATATCGTTCCATGTGACAACCAGCATAAGAAGCATTAAGAAAGCTACGCCGATAAATACGACAAATGCTTCCTTGTCACGGTTTATCGGCTTGCCGCGGATTGCTTCAATGAATAAAAACAGCAGCCGCCCGCCGTCAAGCGCCGGTATCGGCAGCAGGTTGACGATTCCCAGGTTGATGCTTAAAAACGCCGCAAACCGCAATAAGTTGATGATGCCGGTTTTTGCAACTTGATCGGTCATATCATAAATGCCGACAGGACCCGAAAGCATATCAAGCTTAAACTGGCCTGTCACAATTTTGCCCAGATTGGTCAGAATCGCTTTTGTGACATCAACGGTAGATGTCGCGCCGTAGGCGATCGCTGCAAGCGCGCCTTTTTCAGTCGGCGCATAAGAGCCGAAGCGGCCGATTGTTTTTTTATTTTCATCTTTTACAGCTTCAGGTGTAACCGAGATATGAAACGATTTGCCGTCCCGTTTGACGGCGACATCGATTTTTTTCCCGGGATTTTCTTTTACCGCTGTCACGATGTCGGTCCATGACCTCATTTTTTCACCGTTAATGCTCTGGATATAGTCGCCTTCTTTTAAACCGGCAGCCGCTGCGCGTCCATTGTCTGTCAGCTTCCCGAGCTCAGGCTGATTCGAAGGCACGCCTTGAATGAATCCAAGCATGACGAGAATGACATACGCTAAGATGAAGTTCATTATCGGACCGGCAGCAATCGCCTTAATCCGCTTCCATACGGGTTTAGACCCGAATTGTCGATTGTAAGGCGCAATCTGCACTTCTTCTCCGTCTACGATAAAAAAAGAGGTCTGACTGACAGTAAAGCCTGCCAGTTCATCTTCTTTCCCCTGCTCGTACCCGGTAATCTTCATTTCGTGCTCAAGATCAGCCGTCTCCACCTCGATAATTAAAGCGTCGGGATATTTTTCCTTTTGATTAATGATGACTTTTTCCACTTCGTCATCTTTATTAAAAAGAAGTCCGACGGTATAACCGGGTTTAACTTCGATCATCTCCGGGTCTTCACCGGCCATGCGGACGAACCCGCCGACCGGAAGGAGTCTGATCGTATACACGGTTTCATTCTTTTTAAATGAAAAGATTTTAGGGCCGAAGCCGATCGCAAATTCACGGCAAAGGATTCCCGCTCTTTGGGCGAGCAATAAATGCCCCAGCTCATGGAAAAAAACGAGCGTTCCGAAAATAATAATAAACGCGATAACTGTATTCACGAACATACCACCTTATGTGAGTATTGAATTAACGTATCCCCGGGTGTCTTTGTCCACTTCTTGGATATCCGCAAGACTCGGATCCTGAATTACGCTGTGGCGGTCCAATGCTTTTTCAATCAGGTCCTCAATCGATAAGAATGAAATCCGTCCGGCAAGAAAAGCGGCAACGGCTTCTTCGTTGGCCGCATTTAAAACCGTCGGCATTGTTCCCCCTATTTTACCTGATTCAAAGGCAAATTGTAAGCAGCGGAACCTTTCAAAGTCAGCTTTCGCAAAATGAAGGCTTCCGATCTCCCATAATTCAAGCCTTTTTGTTTCAGGCAGAGGCAGCCGGTCCGGATATGTCAGCGCATATTGAATCGGCACCCTCATGTCCGGATTTCCGAGCTGGGCGATGACGCTTCTGTCGTGAAATTCAACCATCGAATGAATGATGCTCTCCTTATGTAATACAACGTCAATCTGTTCATACGGAATGTCAAACAGCCAATGCGCCTCAATAACTTCAAGTCCTTTATTCATCATTGTAGCCGAGTCAATCGTAATTTTTGCGCCCATCGACCAGTTCGGGTGGTTAAGGGCGTCGGCAATCGTTACAGACTCAAGCTCCTGCCGCGTTTTATCTCTGAAACTGCCGCCGGATGCCGTAATGATCAGGCGCTCGATATTTTTGCTCTGTTCGCCTTGCAGCGCCTGAAAAATAGCGGAATGTTCGCTGTCGACCGGAAGAAGAGGAACACCGTATCGTTTTGCGTGTCCTTTCACTATATGCCCGGCAGTGACAAGAGTTTCCTTATTTGCAAGCGCAATTGTTTTTTTCTGTTCAATCGCTTTCAAAGTCGGGATTAAACCGACGCTTCCAAGCAGCGCATTGACCACGATATCCACTTCGTCCATGACTGCCGCTTCAATCAGGCCTTCTTCTCCGATGCCGATTTGACATTCATGAGAAAAAGACGCTTCTTTCACTTTTTGATATGTATCCATGTCGCCGACTGCTACATATTTCGGCTGAAACGTTCTGATCAACGGGATCGCTTTCTCGGCGTTTTTACCGAAAGTCATCGAGACGAGACGGAACTGATCTTGATGCATGCGCAATACGTCTAACGTCTGCTCCCCTATTGATCCTGTTGCTCCTAAAAGACAAATATTCTTCAAAATGCCACTCCCATTCTATGCGTCCAGATCGGTCTTATTTTCATATTAGCCTTTCTCATGAAAAAAGCGCAAGCAGAAAGTATAAGAACGGCATGACAAACAAAAAGCTGTCAAATCGATCTAAAATGCCGCCGTGCCCGGGAAGGATTTTTCCCGAATCCTTCACATCATAGTGCCGCTTAAGCGCTGATTCAACCAAATCCCCGATCTGTCCGAACACAGACAAAACAAGCGTGATGACCAAAAGAACCGGGTATGAAATCGGAAGGTGCGCAAACAGCTGAAAAACAGCCGTAAAAATAAGGGCGATGACAATACCGCCGAGAAACCCTTCCACTGTTTTGTTAGGACTGATTTCGGGCCACAGCTTCCGCTTCCCGAGCGACTTTCCGACGAAATATGCGCCTGAGTCCGTTGACCATATGACAACGCAGGCATAAAAGATATACAAAAGCCCGTTTGTTTCAATGTTTCTGATTTCAATAAAATAATGAAAACACAGTCCGATATATACCGTCGCGAGAACGATAAACCCGACTTCGTCAAACGTAAAGGTGTTTTTCACGAGCACCGTATAGCTGAGCAGAATCAATACGGCGAAAATCGTTACTTCCATTTTCGCATCGAAAAAATGATACTTGTCCGGCATCATATACAGCCATAACAACAAGAGGCTGATCAGACCCGGAAAAGAAAAAAATCTGAGCTTTTTCATCCGCAAAAGCTCAAAAAGCGCTATACTTCCCATCACGTAAACAAATACGGTGAACGGCAATCCTCCGAAAATAACCAAAAATAAAAATAGTGCCGCTGCCAGAACACCTGTTAACAATCTTTGTTTCATTTCCACCATCCTCTAAATTCCGCCAAACCTCCGGCCCCGCTGCTGAAATTCTCCCACTGCCTGCAGAAAGTGATCTTCTTTAAAATCGGGCCACAGGACATCTGTAAAAACAAATTCACTGTAAGCCACCTGCCAAAGCATAAAGTTGCTCAATCTGATTTCTCCGCTCGTTCTGATGAGCAGCTCCGGGTCCTGGATTGATTCCGTCATTAAATGCCCGGAAAAGAGCGCTTCATCAATGTCTTCGATATTCAGCGTGCCGCTTTTCACCTGTTCGGCCAGTGCTTTTGCCGCATTGACGATTTCCGTGCGTCCGCCGTAGTTCAAAGCGAAATTGAGAATCATCCCGTCATTTTGTTCTGTATCTTTTACGGCTTTCTCAATCGCCCTGTACGTATGAGAAGGGAGCGCGGATTCATCTCCGATAATTTTCACCTGTACATTTTCCTCTATCAATTCAGGAAGATACGTATTCAGGAACTCTTCCGGAAGCTTCATCAAAAAGTCGACTTCCATCTTCGGGCGCTTCCAGTTCTCCGTTGAAAACGCATAAAGAGTCAGAACTTTAACGCCGAGCTGACTTGCGAGCTTTGTCACCCTTTTTACCACTTTCATTCCTTCATGATGTCCGGCAATCCGAGGGAGTGAGCGCTTCTTCGCCCAGCGTCCGTTTCCGTCCATAATAATAGCAATGTGTGCGGGAATTTCACCCTTCAGTATGTCTTCTTTTGTATACCGTTCTAAGTTGGAAGCCGCATTCTGCTGATTCTTCCAATTTTTGAGTATGTTGAGCATGAGATTCCTCCGTCACCCAAAAAGGTTGCGTTGCTGATGATCAATGTAATCAACAGTATTAACAAAAAAACCCCCTGTAAACATGAGAGGGTCTTTTCACATTATCTATTGTACATAGTTTTTCATTAAACTTCCATGATTTCTTTTTCTTTGTCCTTTGTGACGCTGTCAATTTTTGACACATATTCATCTGTCAGCTTTTGAACGTCTTCACTGGAAGCACGAAGCTCGTCTTCTGTAATGTCTCCGTTTTTCTCAAGTTTTTTGAGGTCATCGTTGCTGTCACGGCGGACATTACGGACTGCTACTTTCGCCTCTTCCGCGTATTTTTTCACGACTTTGACAAGTTCTTTACGTCTTTCTTCCGTCAGAGCCGGGATCGCGATGCGGATAATTGTGCCGTCACTTGTCGGCGTTACGCCAAGATCAGCTTTCAGGATCGCTTTTTCAATATCGCCGATTGCCGTTTTGTCATACGGTGTGACAACAAGCATACGCGCTTCAGGCACATTGATGGAAGACAGCTGGTTTAAAGGTGTTTGGGCACCGTAGTATTCTACTGTCACTTTATCCAATAGAGATGGGTTGGCACGTCCTGCGCGGACTGACGCCAATTCGCGTGAATAAGCGGCAACCGCTTTTTCCATGCGTTCTTTTGTTTGTGTTAATACTTCGTTTGACAACGTTATTTCCCCCTTACGATCGTTCCGATTGATTCGCCGATTACGGCACGCTTAATATTTCCTTCTTCCATAATAGAAAAGACGATCAGCGGAATATCATTATCCATACATAATGAAGAAGCCGTAGAATCCATGACTTCCAGCCCGTCTTTTAACACATCGAGATAAGATAATTTTTCGTATTTAACGGCTGACTCATCTTTTCTCGGATCAGCATTATACACACCGTCGACATTATTTTTCGCCATTAAAATCACGTCCGCTTCGATTTCAGCGGCACGCAGCGCTGCGGTTGTGTCCGTAGAGAAATAAGGATTTCCTGTTCCCGCGGCAAAAATAACAACGCGTTTTTTCTCCAGGTGGCGGATGGCTTTTCTTCTGATGTAAGGCTCAGCGACCTGACGCATTTCAATTGATGTCTGCACTCTGGACTGAATTCCGAGCGTTTCCAGGCTGTCCTGCAGGGCAAGTGAGTTCATGACAGTAGCAAGCATGCCCATATAATCGGCCGTCGCACGGTCCATTCCTAAGTCACTGCCTGTTTTTCCGCGCCATAAGTTGCCGCCGCCTACGACTACGGCCACTTCGACGTCAAGCTCAGCGATTTCTTTTACCTGTTTAGCGATGGATTGGATGACAGTCGGATTAATGCCGTTTCCCTGCTCTCCTGCCAATGCTTCTCCGCTAAGCTTTAAAACGATACGATTGTATTTTGGTTTTTCCATAATAACCTCCAAGTGTAAACATTGCCGTTTCCTATTATGCAAGAGAAAAAAAGGTTTGTAAATATAGTTTTAAAAATAGGGAACACAAGTAGTGTCCCCTATACTGCCTGAAAAGCCGCGAAAGATTCGCCAAGGCTTTCCGCCATTATTTTTTCACTTGGTTCATAACTTCTTCAGCAAAGTTTTCTTGGCGTTTTTCAATACCTTCTCCAACTTCGTAGCGGACGTAAGTTTTAACAGATGCGTTTTTCGCAGCCACAACTTGTTTCACTTTTTCGTCTGGGTTTTTAACGAAAGCTTGGTCTAATAAGCAAATTTCTTCGAAGAATTTGTTCAGACGGCCTTCAACCATTTTAGCTACGATGTTTTCCGGTTTGCCTTCTTGAAGAGCTTGCTGAGTCAGGATCTGACGCTCATGGTTTGCTTCTTCTTCAGACACTTGGTCGCGGGAAATGTAACGAGGATTTACCGCTGCAACATGCATCGCGATGTCTTTTGCAAGATCTTCGTCAGTTGTTCCGCTAAGAACGGATAATACGCCGATGCGGCCTCCCATGTGAAGGTAAGCACCGAACGCTTCGCTGTCTTCTTTTGAAATAACAGCAAAACGGCGAAGAGTGATTTTCTCTCCGATTTTAGCAACGTTGCTTGTGATGTATTCTTCAACAGTAGAACCGTTTTCCATCTTTTGACCCATTGCTTCTTCAAGATCAGCAGGAGCGTTTGCAAGAAGGTGGTCAGCAAGCGTGTTCAGAAGCTCTTTGAAGCCTTCGTTTTTCGCAACGAAATCAGTTTCAGAGTTTACTTCTAAGATAACGCCTTTGTTGCCGTCAGTTTTAATAAGAGTAGAACCTTCAGCAGCGATACGGTCAGCTTTTTTAGCCGCTTTCGCAATTCCTTTTTCTCTCAGAAGGTCGATTGCTTTGTCCATATCTCCGTCAGTTTCAGTCAATGCTTTTTTACAGTCCATCATACCAGCGCCTGTTTTTTGACGCAGTTCTTTTACCTGCTGTGCAGTAATAGCCATTTGAATTCCTCCTTATATGTGTAAACAAGATATGTATAGATACATTTTTCTTGAAAAAAGGTGATAAAAGGCAGTCCCTTCTATCACCTTTTGATTAGGTTACGCAGTTGTCGTTTCTGTTTCAGGTGCAGTCTCTTCAGCAGCTTCCGCTTCTTCTTCGCCTTGCTTCGCTTCAAGAATAGCATCTGCCATTTTAGAAGTAAGAAGTTTAACAGCGCGGATTGCGTCATCGTTTGCAGGGATTACGACATCAATTTCATCAGGATCACAGTTTGTATCTACGATTCCGATGATAGGAATGTTCAATTTGCGAGCTTCCGCAACAGCGATGCGCTCTTTGCGAGGATCGATGATGAATAATGCATCAGGAAGATCCTTCATGTCTTTAATTCCGCCGAGGAATTTTTCAAGACGCTCTAATTCTTTTTTCAATTGAACAACTTCTTTTTTCGGAAGTACTTCAAATGTACCGTTTTCTTGCATTTTCTCGATGTCTTTCAGACGCTTAATGCGTTTTTGGATTGTTTCGAAGTTTGTCAGTGTACCGCCCAACCAGCGTTGGTTGACATAGTACATGCCAGAGCGTACAGCTTCTTCTTTAACAGAATCCTGAGCTTGTTTTTTTGTGCCGACGAAAAGGATTTTTCCGCCTTCAGCAGCAAGGTTTTTCGTGAAGTTGTAAGCTTCCTCTACTTTTTTCACTGTTTTTTGAAGGTCAATGATGTAGATTCCGTTACGCTCCGTGAAAATGTAACGCTTCATTTTTGGGTTCCAGCGGCGTGTTTGGTGGCCGAAGTGAACACCAGCTTCAAGCAATTGTTTCATAGAAATAACTGACATGTGATTTCCTCCTAATAAAATGGTTTTTTTCCTCCGCTTAGGTCATTTTTGTGCAGAACTGCCGTTTGCAGCACCCTCTGCATAAATCGTTAAGCGTGTGTATTTAACACCAAGAAATAATATAACACAGCTTTATGCGACAATCAAGAATCCTTTACAGCTTTGCCGCGAAATTTTAAAAACAGCTCGATTTCTGTCTTTCCGCTCTGCATCCGTTTGGCAATTTCCGCGGGGGTGAGCCCTTGTTCATATAATTCTGAAACACGTTCTTCAAACGAATGCGCGCCGCTGTTTTCGTCACTTTCAGCCCGTTCCGTTGCACTGATGAGCTTTTCCATGTGGTCCGGAATATCAGGCTCTTCTTTCGGTTCCGGCCGGGGTTCGGCGTCTTCTGCGTCCGGCGCTTGATCATTCCGGCTTTTTGCGTCTTCGAGTCTTTCATTTTCTTCTTTCAGCTCAAGCAGAAACGCTGCAAGGGTGTTTTCCGTCTCTTCAAGAATCTTCTTCTGCTGGCGCTCCGTCTCCTTGAGGGCTGAAAACCTCGTGTACAGAATAATGACGGCATAAAGCAGTACGCCGTGAAGCACAAAGCTTAAAAGCCATAATAGTGTTGACATGTTTTTCACTCGCTAACCATGAGTTCATTATTGAATTACTTTTTCAAGCAGGTGCTTTAATTTGAACAGCGCCTTTGAATGAATCTGTGAAATCCGCGACGTCGAAAGGTTCAGGACTTGTCCGATTTCGGTCAAAGTCAGTTCTTCTTTATAGAATAAACTGACGACAAGCTGCTCTTTTTCAGAGAGCTCGTGAATTTTGCCCGCAAGCTGAGCGATCAGCTCGTCCTTCATGATTTTTTCTTCCGGCGGCACATTTTTGTCATCTCTGATCATCACTTGAATATTCTCACCGTCATCCTGGTCGTGAAGCTTTTCATCAATGGATAAGAGATTGGCAAAAAATCCTTCATTCATCGTTGATACTACGTCCTGCTCCGTCATCCCCAGCTCTTCTGCGATCTCTGAAGGCGTCACATTCCGAAGGTAGCGCTGTTCAAGTTTTTCGATCGCCGCTTCGACTTTTTTTGTCTTCTCCCGTGAAGTTCTGGGCAGCCAATCTTCTTTACGCAGCCCATCGATGATTGCACCGCGAATTCTAAACGAGGCATAGGTATCAAATTTTAAATCCCGGCCGGGGTCAAATTTTTCTAGGGCATCATATAAACCAAGCATACCAAGGCTCATTAGATCGTCTTTATGCACCGATTTCGGCAGTCCGACGGAAATTCTGCCGACATGATATGTGACCAGCGGCATGTAACGGCGCATTAAATCATCACCGGCTTTAGGATCTTTCCACTCTTTCCAGCGCGACCAAAGCACCTGATCTTCATAATTCAAGGATTGCATTGTTATCCCCCTACCTCATACCTTTATTAAATCGTTGTTTCACCTTGTTTAACAGTTCGAATGTGCAGCATGCAGGACTTTGGCTCAAATTCAATCGTCCGGCCGCTTGAGCCGCCCGTATCTTCACTGATGACCGGAATGTTATACAATGAAAGCTGCTCTTTGATGGCCGCTACATTCCTCGGACCGATTTTCATCAGGTCATTTGTCATTTTAAACTTAAACATCTCCGCTCCCCCGGCGAGTTTTGCCTTCAGGGCAAACTTGCGGCAGCCGGCTTTCAAAAGCATATCAATCGTCATCTTAACGGCGGTGTCCGCGTATTTTGCACGGTTGAGCTCCGCCGTTTTTGATAAACCGGAGTCCGGCAGCATGACATGAACGAGTCCTGCCGTTTGTTTGTCTTTATCGTATAAAACCAGCCCCACGCATGAACCGAGTCCCGAGGTCCGGATTTTATCCGGGTAACGCGCGACTTGAACATCCGCAATCCCCACTTTAACGACTGCGGCTTCCGCACGGCTCATAAAGCCGCACCCAATGAGACGAAGAGCTTTTCAAAAGAATCATAGTCCGGGAGCATAAACATGTGGGCTTTGAGCTCCTGCCGGCTGCCCTGGTCAAAAATAGAAGTATCCACGACAATGGCATGCTCTCCGACTTGACTGAGCTCCATCAGCCCTTCACTGATAACTGCGCCGAACATATCAAGTGAGATTTCCGGCACGCTCGGGTAAATCTCAAGCTTTGTCAAATCAGCCAATGCCGTTAAATAGGAACCAGCTAAAATATTGCCGAACTCATGTAAAGCAGAAGAACTCAAATGATCTTCGCCCAGCTGGTCAATATCAAAATCCGGATTTCCGATCAGCTCTCTGATAAACTGTTCCGCCTGATCAAAAGGCATGATGAGAAAGATAGAGCCGGTCATGTCGCCTTCCATTCTTAAAAAGATACTGGCGACCGGCGTTTCAGCCCCTCCGAAAAAATCAGCGAGCTCATCAAATGTCAATAAAGTCGCAAACGGCACTTCCATGTCTATCTTTCTGTTCAGCAGCTGAGCCATTGCAGAAGCCGAGTGACCCGCCCCGATATTTCCGACTTCCCGCAAAATATCCATCTGCTCTTCTTTGATCGCTTCAAACTTACTCATGTTGTCTTTTCCCCTTTAAGCATTAGGCTCTCCGGACGCAGATGCCGAAGCACCTTTATCCAGCACCGCATGCGCATCGATAATATTGAGGAGCCTGTTATCTTGCTTAACGATCTGTTTAATCCACACATCCGTTTCCTTTGTCTGGCTTTCAGGCGCGGATTCGATTTCATTTTCATGCACGGTGATGACGTCATTGGCCTCATCCACGACCCATCCGACATCAGCGTCACGGTAAGAAATGATGATAATCCGAGTCTCTTCTGTGATGTCCTGTTCAGGCTGGTTCAGACGTTTTCTTAAATCAAGAACCGGGGTAATCACTCCGCGCAGATTGATAACCCCGCGGATATAAGATTCCACACCCGGGACCCTCGTCGGTTTTTGCCACTTTTCAATTGATTTCACCTGGGAAACTGAGATAGCGTATTCTTTCCCGTTTATCATAAACACAATCATTTTTTCACCTGTTTTGATTTCAGCAGTCATTCGGGCACCTCCTCGTGTCGTTTTAGTAGATCAGCGCATTACAATCAATAATCAGCGCCACTTCTCCGTTTCCGAGAATCGTAGCGCCGGAAATCGCAAAGACGTTCGTCAAATAGTCGCCGAGTGATTTCAGTACGACTTCCTGCTGTCCGATAAAAGAGTCCACGACAAAAGCAGTGGATTTATCGCCCTTTTTCACGACGATTACATGGAACTGATCGGCATCCTGTTTTGAATCCGTAATGCCGAATTCTTTTTTCAGATAGACGATCGGAACGATTTGGCCTCTGAAATCAATCACTTCTCTGTCATGCGTCTGCAGGATATCTTTCTTATCAATAACAGCCGTCTCTATAATAGAAGAAATCGGTATCGCAAACGTCTCTTCTTCCAGTTTAATGAGAAGAACAGATATAATTGAAAGTGTCAGCGGAAGCTGGATACTGAAAAGAGAACCTTGGCCTTCCGCGGATTTGACACTGACAGAGCCGCCGAGTGATTCGAGTTTATTTTTCACAACATCCAGACCGACGCCCCTCCCTGAAATGTCAGAAATTTGATCGGCAGTCGAGAAGCCCGGAGCAAAAATAAGCTCGTAAATCTCATTATCTTCAAGCGTTTCAGCATCACGTTCGGTGATTACACTCCGTTCGAGCGCTTTTTCAAGAATTTTCTTTCTGTTCAAGCCGGCCCCGTCATCTTCAACCTCAATAAAGACGTGATTGCCGCTGTGATATGCCTTAAGCACCACATGACCTGATTCCGATTTTCCTTTATTCACCCGCACTTCAGGCGATTCAATGCCGTGATCGATGCTGTTTCTGATTAAATGGACAAGCGGATCGCCGATTTCATCAATCACCGTACGGTCCAGCTCCGTTTCAGCTCCGATGATGGACAATTCGATTTTCTTGTTTAATTCCTTTTGAAGCTGGCGGATCATTCTCGGGAAACGGTTAAAGACGGTTTCTACCGGCACCATCCGCATATTAAGAATAATAGACTGAAGGTCGCCCGAGATTCTGGTCAGGCGTTCAACGGTTTCAGTCAGCTCATTGTGGTCAAGCTCCTTGGCGATCTGCTCAAGACGTCCGCGGTCAATGACAAGTTCTTCAAAAAGGTTCATTGAAGAATCCAGTCTTTCAATGTTGACGCGAATCGTTTTCGAGCCGCTGTGATGCTTCGGCTGTTCTTCCGTTTTCGCTTGCGGCTTTGGCTGTTTCTCAGCCTTTTTAACCGGAGCTTCCTTCACCGGTTCAGCCGCTTGCGGTTTTTCGGCCGTTTTTAACGGCTCACCGGCAGAAATTTCGACATTCTCCACTTCTGAAATGCCGCTGATGAGTTCTTTAATTTCTTCAGCAGGCTGCTTTGTCAAGAAACACACCTGAAAATCCGTTCCGAAATCTTCCGTCTCAAGCACTTCCGCGGCAGGTATCGTTTTTGCGACTTCTCCGGCTTCATTCAGCTTTTCAAAAATCATGTACACCCGCACGGCTTTCAGCATGCAGCTTTCATTCAGGGAAACCGTTATTTCATAGCGGCTGAATCCTTGCTCTTCCGCCTCTTCAATAACAGTCCGTTCGAACTCATCATAATTCCATTCAGTTGAAGCCTGTTGTTTTGAAGCCGGCGGTTCTGCTGTTTCGGCTGAAGCCGCAGTCTCATGCACCGCATTTACGTCGAGCTTCGCACTCACTTCAGAAATATCACGTTTGCCGTCTCCTCCGTCAATAATGGACTGCACCATCTCTTCAAGATGATCAAGCGCTTCAAACAGCACATCCAGCCAATCTGATGTAACGGGCATTTCTCCGTTGCGGATGGCGTCCAGCACATTTTCCATCAGGTGGGTTAAATGCGCCAGATCTGTATATCCCATCGTTGCGCTCATGCCTTTCAGCGTATGGGCAGCTCTGAAGATGTCATGCACAAGCTGAAGGTCTGCCGGATCTTTTTCCAACAGCAGCAGCTTTTCGTTACATGTCTGTAAGTGCTCTTTACTTTCATCAATAAAGACATCTAAATATTGATTCATATCCAATTGATTCACACCCTCTCTTTTTTCACACATCCGGTGATGGATGCCGCGATATCTTCCACATGTTTAATCTCATGAATGAGGCCCGCCTTTATCGCTGACTTCGGCATTCCGAACACAACACAGGATTCGTCCGATTCCGCAATCGTTTTAACGCCGCCTGTTCTGAGCATTTCTTTTACGCCTTCGGTTCCGTCGCTGCCCATGCCGGTCATAATGACGGCTACCTTTTCGTAATCGGATAAGCGGCTTGCCGACCGAAACAAATAATCGGCTGACGGTTTATGCCGGCTTTCCGTATCATGAACGTCAAGAATGATGCGGAGCCTTCCGCCTTCCTCTGCAACCGTCATATTTTTTCCGCCGGGCGCGATGTACACCCATCCGTCTTTCGCTTCTTCACCGTTTTCCGCTTCTTTGACCTGAATATCTGACAAATGGTTGAGTCTGTCTGCAAGTGAAGCGGTGAAGCCTTCAGGCATGTGCTGAACGACAAATACAGGCGCCTTTAAATCCTTCGGCAGTTTCGGAATCACCTTTTGCAGAGCCCGCGGTCCGCCTGTAGAGGTCGCGATGAATACGGCCTGCTTGGCGGATTTTGCTTTCGGTCTTTCAAATCCCACTAAAGCCGGACGTTCCGGGATAGAAGACTCTTTCACTGCCGCCTCAGGTTTTTGTTCGCGGGACAGCCCGGCTGCAATCACCCTCTCAATCAGCTGCTCTTTAATTTTATAAAGATCAAGTGAAATCGCTCCGGAAGGCTTGGTGATAAAATCAAAAGCGCCCATTTCCAGGCAGTTGATCGTTCGGTCCTTCCCTTGCTGTGTCTGGCTCGATACCATGATTACGGGAAGTTTATATATGCTGATGATCTTCCGCAATGTATCCGTTCCGTTCATGACCGGCATTTCAATATCAAGCGTGACAACATCCGGTTTGAGAAGCTCTATTTTCTTCAGCGCCTCTTCCCCGTTTCTGGCTGTCCCGATGACTTCTATCTGCACTTCCGCAGCCAGAAAATCGGTAATCATCTTTCTCATAAAAGCTGAGTCATCAACGACAAGCACACGAATCACTGTAAAGTCCTCCTCAATAAAAAAGAAGATAATCTCTCAATAAATGCCGGTTTCTCTTCTCTTGGTTTGTTTTCTTCCGTTTGAAACAAGACATCCGTCAGAAGACGGACGGACCTGCTGGCTTTTGCTTGAGGACTTTTTATTAAAAAAGGCACCTGGTCAATGACGGCTTGACTTACTAGCGGGTCATCGGGTATGGAGCCGGCGAAACGCACTTCCGCGCCTAAAAACGTGTGAATCGCATGAGAAAGGCGGTTGTACGTGTCCAGCGCCTGTTTTTGGGAGCGGGCGCGATTGACGGCAATGTTTACGGTCAGCCGTTCATCCGCGAGCAAAAGATGTTTGATCGCGCTGTAGGCATCCATAATGGCCGTCGGCTCAGGCGTTGTCACGGCGAGAATGTCTTCCGTCGATAAAATAAACGGCAGCTGTTCTTTTGAAAGTCCCGCTCCCATATCAAACAGAACGTAATCAAAATCGCTTAATACAGCGGAAAGACCATTCATAAAAGCCGCCCACTTCTCTCCGTCAGCTTGATAGATCGCCTCAAGCCCCGTTCCTCCGGATATGTAGCGAAGGCCTTTCGGACCGGAGGACAGTGATTGCGCCAATGCGTGCCGATTCTCCATCACATCAATAATGGTGCGGGAAGAAGCAGCGCCGATCAGCACATCAATGTTGCCCATTCCGATGTCAAGATCAATGATGAGTGCTTTTTTCCCTTTCTCCTGCAGGGCAACTGCCATGTTTAATGTTAGATTAGATTTTCCGACGCCGCCTTTACCGCTGATGACGGCTAATGTCTTCGCTTTTTTCTCATAAAGCTCCGGCTTGATCATTTGCCGCTCTCTCATTTTCCTTCTTAATGACTCTGCCTGATCGGGTTTCATGTCAAAAGCATCCTTACAAACTCTTTTGGTGAAGCCGATAGGATGTCTTCAGGCACATCCTGTCCATTTGTCAAATAGGCGGCGCCGATTCTTGATTCCGACAGCACTTGAAACACGGAGCCGAGTGAGGCGGTTTCATCCGTTTTCGTGAAAATGAATTGACTGACCGGCACACCGGAAAAACGTTTCAGCACCTGTTTCATATCTTCATATTTTGCAGATGCCGATAATACGAGAAAGGATTGTAAGCCTGATTCAAACGGAATCATCTCTTGTAATTCCGTAATATACTGCTCTTCTTTAAAGTTTCTACCGGCTGTATCAATGAAAACATGGTCATATTCAGCGAATTTTTCCAGTGCCTTCAGACATTCTTCCTTTGAATAGCATACTTCAAGAGGAGCCTGAAGCAGCTCCGCATATGTCTTCAGCTGCTCGACCGCGGCAATCCGGTAAGTATCCGTCGTCATAAATGCAATTTTTTTATGCTCTGTCAGCATTGATGAGGCCGCGAGTTTCGCAAGTGTAGTCGTTTTGCCGGCCCCGGTTGAACCGAAAAGCACGACGTATTTTGATTGAATCCCTTCCTGCCACCTGTCTGCCGAAGGGAGTTTTTTCACTAACAAATCCTGCAGTTTTGAGCTGACATTATCTTCAGTTAAATCTCCGGAAACAATTGAAGAACGGAGCAATTCACTGAGCACGGCGTTTTGCGTATGATCAGGAAGCCCGGCTTGCTTCAATAGTCTCTCGGCTTTTTTTAATGGTTCAGGGAGCACTTCTTTATAATGCGCCAGTTCGCCGGAAATGCTTTGATCCGGAAGACGCGGCGGCTGAACAGGCTCAGCTTTCTCCGCCGTTTCCGTCTTTTTCATTTCTTCAGCGGCAGCCGGCGGCGTTTTTCTCGCTTCCCTGACGTCACGATCTAAAACCGCTATCACTTCAACGGCCTGCTGCGGCCGCAGCCCCAGCCATTTTCGTTTCTTTACTTGTTTGGAATGTAAAATAACGGCATCATTGCCGAGTTCCTTTTTGATTTGCTTCGCGGCATCCTGCATTGAAGCGGCTGTAAATTTTTTTATTTTCATTAAATATCCACCACTCCAATGCTCTGTACTTCAACATTTGCTTCCAGCTCATTATAAGAAAGAACCGGAAGATCAGGGAAATACCGTTCTAACAGCTGTTTAACATACATTCTGACAGCAGGCGAGCAAAGAAGAATCGCTGACTCCTGACGGATGGAAAGCTGCTCGGCCTCTTTAGCGACAGAACGGATGATGCTGTCTGAAACCTCAGGGTCGAGTGACAGGTAATTGCCCTGTTCAGTCTGCTGTACCCCGTCTGCAATCGCTTTTTCCACCCGGCCTGAGCATGTGATGACCTTCAGCGTTTCATGCTCTCTCGCATATTGTGCCGTGATTTGTTTGGCAAGCGACTGTCTCGCGTATTCTGTCAAAAGGTCTGAATCTGTCGTTAATCTTCCGTAATCGGCAAGAGTTTCAAAAATGGTCACCAAGTTTCTGATTGACACTTTTTCTCTCAGCAATTTGGCAAGCACCTTTTGAATATCGCCGACAGAAAGAGGGTTTGGCGTGACTTCCTCAACAAGCACAGGATAATTTTCCTTCAGATGATCGATCAGCTGCTTTGTTTCCTGTCTGCCGACCAGTTCATGGGCATGCTGCTTAATTTTTTCTGTAATATGCGTAGATACGACTGACGCCGGGTCAACAACTGTATACCCCAGCATGTCCGCTTCATCTTTTGCAGCTTCGCTGATCCATTTTGCGGGAAGTCCGAACGACGGTTCAATCGTTTCAATTCCTTCAATGACGTCATCTTCAGGCGTCGGTGACATCGCTAAGTAATGATCCAGCAGGAGCTCTCCTTTAGCGACTTCATTGCCTTTAATTTTCAATCTGTATTCATTCGGCTGGAGCGCGATGTTATCCCTGATGCGCACAACCGGAATGACAAGTCCCAATTCAAGCGCAAGCTGACGTCTGATCATGACGATGCGGTCAAGAAGATCACCGCCCTGCCCCGCGTCTGCAAGCGGCACGAGTCCGTATCCGAACTCAAATTCAATCGGATCAATATGTAAAAGCTGCACGACGCTTTCCGGGCTTTTCAGTTCATCCGCCTGAGCCTCTTCTTCAAGAATTTCTTCCTCTTCTTCGCTCGGCTTATCCGTTTTGGACAGCATGTAAGCGCCGAATGCAAGCAGACCGGCGATCGGTCCCGTCAGCAGAATGCCGATCGGTGTAAGAAGACCGAGCAAAAGTACAGTTCCCGCGGCTACATACAAGAGCTTCGGATAAGCAAACAGCTGGCCTGTAATATCATGACCGAGGTTTCCTTCAGATGCCGCTCTCGTCACGACAATCCCCGTAGCCGTTGAGATGAGCAAGGCCGGCATTTGAGAAACGATACCGTCACCGACCGTCAGCATTGTAAAGTGAGACGCAGCTTCTTGTATGCTCATCCCCTGCTGCAGCATGCCGATTACAATTCCGAAAATAATATTGATCATCACGATGATGATACCCGCGATGGCATCTCCTTTGACGAATTTGCTCGCACCGTCCATGGCGCCGTAAAAATCGGCTTCCCGGGCGACTTTTTCACGTCTGTGCTTTGCATCCTGCTCCGTAATCATGCCGGCATTTAAATCCGCGTCAATACTCATTTGCTTTCCGGGCATCGCATCGAGCGTAAATCTCGCCGCCACTTCCGATACCCGCTCGGCGCCTTTTGTAATGACGATAAACTGAATAATAATCAAGATAATGAAGACAACAAGCCCTACCAGCACATTTCCGCCGACAACGAAATTCCCGAATGTCTCAACAACCTTTCCTCCTTCTCCGTTAGAAAGAATCGAACGTGTCGTCGACACATTGAGCGCAAGCCGAAACAGCGTCAATAACAGCAGTAATGACGGGAATATCGAGAATTGCAGCGGTTCTTGCATATTCATTGTGGTGAGAAGCACGATCAACGCAAGAGAGATATTAATGATGATCAAAATACTTAACAACCATGGAGGGAATGGAATCACCAGCATTGCCACAATGAGGACAACACTTATTAAAACCGATAAATCTCTTGTTGACATGCTGTTTTTCTCTCCTTTTGAATCTGAAATTCACTATACTTTTTGTTTCGTTTTATATACATAAGCCAAAATTTCCGCAATGACTTTGAAAAACTCTTCCGGCACAGCCTGGTCAATGTCAACCTGATCATATAACGCACGCGCGAGCGGCCTGTTTTCAATCGTCATGACATCGTGTTCTTTGGCGATCTGCCTGATTTTTAATGCGAGATGGTCGACCCCTTTGGCAACAATGTAAGGGGCGTCCATTTTCTTTTCATCATATTTTAAAGCTATCGCATAATGGGTCGGGTTGGTAATGATGACATCCGCTTTCGGCACTTCCTGCATCATCCGCCTCATCGCCATTTCCCGCTGCTTCTGCTTAATTTTGGACTTGATTATCGGATCACCCTCCGATTTTTTGTATTCATCTTTTATATCCTGCTTTGACATTCTGATATTTTTCTCATAGTCAAAACGCTGATATAAATAATCAAGCCCGGCCAGCAGCATTAAAGCCCCTGATCCCGCAAGCCCCATCCAAAGCGTGAGCTTAGAAACGAAAGTGAGCACTTCCGCAGGCGTTAAAAGCGGAAGGCGAAGAATATCGCCATAATGAAGCCAGAGCACCATAAAGGCGGCAAAACCGACCACAGTAATCTTCAAAATGGATTTGACCAGTTCAACAATCGCCCTCATGCTGTAAATCCGCTTAAATCCTTTCAGCGGGCTGAGCTTATTCAAGTCAGGCTTGAGGACTTCCGCAGAAAACAGAAAACCCACCTGCATGTAATTGCTCACGACACCTGCCACAAGCGCGACCAGCATAATCGGCGCGAGGATGAGGCTGATATCTTTCACCGTATCCACGAACAGTTCATGCACGGCAGATGCTGACAGGTGTAATGTTATCGATTTCGTATAAAACGTTTTAATAAAGGACAGCAGCCTGTCCCGCATATAAGGACCGAGCGCGATCAGCGAAAGAAAGATAATCAGTAAAGAAACGGCTGTATTCACATCCGTACTTTTCGCGACCTGTCCTTTCTTTCTTGTATCCTTCCGTTTTTTCGGAGTGGCTTTCTCCGTTTTTTCACCGGCAAAGAATTGCAGATTCAGTCTGAGTCTCATCATGTCACACCGACCAATGCCAATAGATTCCGCATGGTTTCAACGGTAAGGCTGAAGATGTTGCGGACGACGACAAACATCACCGACATACAAACGATCAGCATAATAAAGCTCACGGCTATTTTCAGAGGAAGCCCGACAACGAAAACATTCAGCTGCGGCACCGTTCTCGCTACAATACCGAGCGCCAAATCAACTAAAAACAGACTGGCCACAACCGGCGCAGACATTTGAAAAGCGATAATAAACATGGCATTGAAGCTTTTTGCGATAAAAAGTCCAAACTGATCATTTCCAAACGACGGAAATGCCTGGTCAAGCGGGATATACTGAAAGCTGTAATAAATCCCGTCCAATAAAAGATAATGGGCGTTTACGCTGAGCATAAATAACAGCGCAAGCGTATAAACGAATTGTCCGATCAGCGGGCTTTGCGTTCCTGATTGCGGATCAATGACATTGGCGATGGAAAAGCCCATCTGAAAATCAATAAAGGAACCTGCTATCTGAATGGCTGTCATCATCATGAAAGCGATCAGCCCGAGGCTCAAGCCCACAACGGCCTCTTTTATGACAAGCAGCATATACTGTTCCCCTATTTCTATTTCCGGCGCATGTTTCAGCGTGCTGAAGCAGATCACCGAAAGAAAAAAAGCAAAGCCGATTCGGTGAACCGCCGGCAGATTCCGATGTCCGAACACCGGCACCGTTACAAAAAAAGCAGAGATTCTGATAAAGACCAATAAAAAAGCGGGAAATAAATCAATGATGGAATTCATTTGATTCTACCCTGCAAATCGGTTCAGATGAGAAAACAGATCAGTTGTGAACGAAAGAATCGTCGACAGCATCCAAGGACCGAAAAAGATCAGTCCAAGCATCACCGCCACGATTTTCGGAATGAACGCAAGCGTCTGTTCCTGTATTTGAGTTGTCGCTTGAAAGATACTGACGAGCAAACCGACGATCAGCGCGATCGCAAGCAGCGGCCCACTGATCATTAGTGTTACATATACGGCTTTTTCCGCCATGGAAATTACAAATTCTGAACTCACAATTAGCACCTACCCTAAAAGCTGTCAAGCAAAGATTTCACGATTAAATACCATCCATCGACCAAAACGAAAAGCAATATTTTAAAGGGCAGAGAGATCATAACCGGCGGAAGCATCATCATTCCCATTGACATTAAGACGCTCGCCACGACCATATCGATAATTAAAAACGGAATAAAAATCATAAAGCCCATTTGAAAAGCGGTTTTGAGTTCTGATATCGCATAAGCGGGCACCATCGTCGTCAAAGGAATATCCTGAATCGATTCAGGTTTTTTCATCTTGGCATAGTTCATAAACAGCGCCAGATCCTTCTGCCTTGTATGCTTGCTCATATACTCTTTAATCGGCTTCTCGGCTTTTGTATATGCTTCATCGAGACTGATTTTGTTGTCCATCAGCGGCGTTAAGGCTTCCTTATTAATCTCTGAAAAAGTCGGCGCCATAATAAAAAACGTCAAGAACAGCGCAAGGCCGATTAAAACCTGGTTGGGAGGCATGTTCTGCGTCGCCAGTGAGGTTCTCACAAAAGACAGGACGATGACGATTCTCGTAAAGCAGGTCATCAAAATCAGAATCCCCGGCGCCACTGAAAAGACAGTCAAAAGCAGCAGTAATTTAACAGTGGAGCTGACTTCGGTCGGACTGCTTGAATTAAAAAGATTAATAAATTCATTCATGATGATAAGGGCCTTTCTTCTTTCCTTCAGAACGGCTTTGTTTCAGCTCGTTCAACTGTTCTTTCAGCGCTTTTGAAAACGACGGAAGCATCGTTTGCGGCTTTTTTTCTCCATCCTTACGCGGATTTACGAGCTTGGTCCATTCCACTTTTGAAGACATCGACTCTTCGTATTGGCTCAGAATCGCCTCGCGCTCTTTTTCATCTTCAATTTCTTTTAAAAGCTGTATCGTTTCGCCCACACCGACTACGAGAACGCTGTTTCCCACTTTAATCAGCTGCACGGAACGGTTTTGGCCGACTGACGTTCCGCCGATATTTTCTACATATTGAAACGGCTTCAGCAGACGGTTTCTTCTATTCATCAGTTTGACAAATCCATAGATCAGCAGAATGACGAATAATAACGCCCCAATCATCTTTACAAAATCAAAAGCGGAGACAGAAGATGCAGAAGCATCCCCTATCTCTTGATCAGCCGTTTGTTTCGATGTATCGCTTTTTTTCTCTGTTTTGTTTGTTGATTGTTTGTCAAACCATTCGTTGACGGTGGAATTGTCAGACTCCGCCGCAAAAGCAGGGAACGGATGTACATTGAGTAAAACGAAACAACAAATCAAAGCTAGTAAACCATGACTCTTTTTCAACAGTCGTACACCCTTTAGCTTAATGTTTTATTAATGGCTTCGAGCACGCGGTCCGCTTGGAACGGTTTCACGATAAAGTCTTTTGCGCCGGCTTGAATCGCGTCAATAACCATTGACTGCTGGCCCATAGCCGAACACATGATGATTTTCGCCTGCGGATCGATTTGTTTAATTTCCTTTAGAGCTGTAATCCCGTCCATTTCAGGCATTGTAATATCCATTGTCACAAGGTCGGGGGAATGCTCTTTGAATTTTTCGACCGCCTGCGCTCCGTCTGAAGCTTCAGCTACAACGTCAAAACCGTTCTTCACTAAAATATCTTTGATCATCATTCTCATAAATGCTGCATCGTCTACAATTAAAATTCTGTGTGCCATAATCTGTTTCTCTCCTCTATGTTCGCTTATTTTAAATTGTTAAGGCGGTCTGCCTGACTTAAAATATCAGTGACTCTCACGCCGAAGTTTTCTTCTATAACAACGACCTCGCCCTTTGCCACGATCCGCTGGTTGACCAGGATGTCAACGGGTTCACCAGCCAGCTTGTCAAGCTCAATAATACTTCCCGCAGAAAGTTCAAGGATTTCTTTGACGCTTCTCTTCGTTCTGCCGAGCTCAACCGTAACGGAAAGCGGAATATCCATCAGCATATCAAGGTTATTCCTTGATCCTTGCGCCGCTTCGTTATGATCAAACGCCTGGAATTCCACCGGAGCGACTTGAACAGGAGCAGCTTTTTTGGCGGTTCCCTGTCTCTTCGGAAGCTCGGGTTTTGCCTGCGGCTCCGGCTGCATGGCAGGTTCCGGCTGCGGCGTTTCGTATGTTTCCTGTGGTTCTGATACGGTTTCTGCGGCCTCGGACTCATGCTGGTCCGCAGTCATTAGTTCTGCGATCAGATCTTTCGCAAACGTAATCGGATAAAGCTGCATGATGCTCGAATCGATTAATTCACCGACTTTCAGACGGAATGACACTTTTACGAGCAGGTCATCCTCAGGTATTCTGTCGGTCCCTTTTTCTTCTGTCACATCCAGAAGTTCAACCCTTGGCGGAGAAATGTCAATCTTTTTACTGAACACGGTCGACATTGACGTCGCAGCCGAGCCCATCATTTGATTCATTGCTTCCTGCACGGCGCTCAGGTGGATTTCACCGAGTGACGGATCGGCGCCCAGGCCGTCTCCGCCGATCATCAAATCCGCGATGATGGCCGCGTCGCTTTGTTCGACGACGAGCAAATTGCTGCCGTCAAAGCCTTCTGTGTAGTTCACTTCAATGGCAACATACGGATGAGGAAATTCATCACTGATTTTGCTTTTTGAAATGACGGTCACACTCGGCGTCGTAATGTCCACTTTTTGATTTAAAAGAGTGGACAGCGCCGTAGCCGAGCTGCCGAACGAAATATTCCCGATTTCTCCGATCGCATCGCGCTCAAGTTCAGACAAGTTCGCCTCTTGAGGCTGTTCTGTATCCTCTGATTGACTGCTTGTGCCGTTAAGAAGAGCATCGATTTCATCTTGAGATAATCTATTGTTCATCTTGTTCACCTCTTATGTCGTGATCTAAAATTTGCACTGCCTGTCTTCGATTCACCCGGCCGGCCTGCCCTAAAAACTTCGGTTTGTTTCCGACCAATACAGTAAGAGGATCAGTCACTGATTTGTCCAGAGTTATACAGTCCCCGACTTCCAAACTTAAAAATTCTTCTATTGTCAGTTCAGAAGCGCCCAAGAGAGCCACAACGGGAATTTGAGCCGTCATGATGCGCTTTTCAAGCAACTTCGTTTCTTCGGGCTTCGCTTCATTCCGGTCTGATTGCATCCAATAATGTACGGAAAGCTTAGGGATAATCGGCTCAAGTACGACATGGGGAATACAAAGATTAATGACACCGCTGATTTCACCTATCTGTGTATTGAGAGAAATGACAACGACTGTTTCATTTGGGGAAACCATCTGTACAAACTGAGGATTCACTTCAAATTCAGTCATTTCAGGGTCAATATCAGCAATCGATTGCCACGCTTCTTTGTAGTTGCCCAGTGCATTTTCAAATAAGTTAGAAATAATATTCGTTTCAATTTCCGTAAGGCTGTCAGCTTTGTTATGAGTGATGCCGATGCCTCCCATGACGCGGTCAAGCATTGCGTATGCGATGGTGGGATTAACCTCCATCATGATTCTGCCTTCCATCGGATGGACATCGAATAAATTTAAAATCGTCATGTTCGGTATGGAACGGATAAATTCTTCATACGGCACCTGATCAACTGAGCTGACGGATATATGAATATACGTTCTGAGCTTGGCGGAAAAGTGTGTTGTGAGAAGCCTCGCAAAGTTATCATGTATCCGGGTTAAACTGCGTATCTGATCTTTCGAGAATCTGAGAGCCCGTTTAAAATCATATACCTTTACTTTTTTCTCTTTTACTTCCTTTTTCAGCTCTTCCGCATCCGCCTCACCCGTGGAAATGGCGGAAAGCAGTGCGTCTATTTCATTTTGGGAGAGAACTTCTCCTGACATTTTCTTCACCTCCGTATTCTGTCAAATTTGTTTTTATTGCAGATTAAAGGAGGTAATGTACACTTTCTGAACTTTTCCTTCTTGGAGATAGCTGTTTACTTTCTCTTTTAATGATTGTTTAAACGCTTCTCTTCCTTTATCTCCCTCAATCTCTCCGGCGCTTGTGTCGGCTAAAATGGAAATGATGTTGTCTTTCACCTGAAAATCGCGTTTTTCAAGTTCTTCCTTCGCTTTAGCCGAGTCGGTTTCAAGCTTGATGCCGATACGGATGATGCTGTCAGACTTTAAGTTTGTCGTAATATCGTCGACAGACACAGTGGCTGCAACGACTTCGTCAATTGTCGGCTTTTTATCTTTGCCGGAATTTCCGCTGACGACAAAATATGCTGCCGTTCCGAGGCCGGCGATGACAATTAAAATAATCAGCAAAATGATGACTAATTTTTTCTTCATTCTTCTTCCTCTATTCCCTGATCCAGTGAAAATATTTGTATGCTATGGTAAAACGATATGACTTTTTTGAGAACTGCTTCTTCCGGTTCTTTCACTACGAACTTTTTACCGTTGGACAGTGTAATCGTCGTGTCGGGGAAGCACTCAATCTGTTCGATAAACAGCGCGTTCAGCGTAAAAGGCTGGCCGTTTAAACGGGTGACTTGAATCATGCAATCCGGAGAAGCGGCCTAACCGCCTCTCCTCCCTCCTTACCGTTTCAGATTAACCAGCTCCTGAAGGATTTCATCTGAAGTCGTAATGATTTTTGAGTTTGATTGGAAACCCCGCTGAGCAACGATCATTTCGGTAAATTCATCTGTCAGATCTACGTTTGACATTTCAAGATAGCCTGCCAAAAGCTTACCCGTTCCGTTTTCGCCCGGAGTGGTGACTGCGCTCGCAGCTCCTGAACTTAATGATTCTCTGTAAAGGTTGCCTCCGATTTTTTCCAGACCGGCGCTGTTAGGGAACGTGACCAGACCGATTTGTCCGGCATCATGAACTTCATCCCCTGCATCAGTGTATGTAACGGTTCCGTCTGCACCGATGCTGTAATCTTTCGCATCAGTCGGAATATTGATTTTGCCGCCGCCGATTTTTTCAAGGTAGTACCCGTCAGTCGTAACAAGGTTCCCTTGATTGTCCTTTCCGAAATTCCCCGCACGTGTGTAAACAATTCCCGCACCTGTATTAATCTGAAAGTAGCCGTCTCCGTCAATGGCTAGGTCGGTTTTATTCTGTGTAGCCTGCGGGGCGCCGGTTGAATGAACGACATCAATGGAAGAAGTCGCGGCACCCAAGCCGATTTGTTTTGAATTGGTCACGTTTGAACCGCCGGCGACTGTCTGGCTGATCATATCTTTAAATGTAACGCGGCTTTTCTTAAATCCCACTGTGTTGACGTTGGCGATGTTATTGCCGATTACATCTAGTTTTGTCTGAAAGTTTTTCATGCCGCTGATACCGGAATATAATGAACGTAACATGTTAAATTCCCCCTGGGTTTCTTTTTATTTAGATGTTTCGCTGACGGCCGTGACATTCCACGGACTGACCTCTTTGCCATTTTCAAGCACGAGCACGTAATTGCCGTTTGAATGCTTGACTGAATTGACCGGGCTTGTCTGATCCTTCCCGTCGCTGTCGCTGAATGTGACATTTTTGCCGATCCAGTTCACATACATCGTAAACGGATCTTGATTTTCTACAAATTTAGTCATCGTCGTATTCATATTCATCATTTGCTCCAATGAAGAAAATGTCGCCATCTGGCTGATGAATTCTTTGTCATCAACCGGATTGAGCGGGTCCTGGTTTTGAACCTGTGTCATTAAGATCTTCAGGAATTCGTCTTTCCCTAAATTCGTGCTGCTGTTTACTGCGGAGGTGCTCTTCGCGCTTGAAGTGGCTGAAGCGCCCGCCGCGGCATAATCCGAGTTTACTGATGTCAACTATTCTTCCTCCATTTCATTGAGAGAAAGCTCCTCCAGCATATCTCCGAAATCGCCTGACTGCTGCTGGTTCTTCTGCTCTCTCTGTCCCTGATGCTGCTGTTTATTGTGATCGGCCGTCTGTCCGTAAACAGGCTGCTGATCCCCGCTTTGAAGCGGGACTGTAAAACGGTCGACTTGGACCGCCATATTCGGAAGCGACTGTTTCAGCTGAGGAAGATGCTGTTCCAGCAGCTCTTTCGCAGACTGGCTGGATGCGATTATTTTGCTTTGAAACATCCCGTTTTCGTTTGTCACCTTAATTGTGACAAATCCGAGGTTCTCGGGATTAAGACGAATCGTAAAGCTTCCGGTTGTTTTCCCGAAAGGCGTGTATTTCATCTGTTTCCAGCCGCTGATGACCTGATCCGTTAACGGTTTATTTTCTGCCGGCTGCTGTTCAGCTCCTGCGGACGTTTGCTGAATGCCGGCAAGGCTTCTCGTTCCCGAAAACAGTATATGTGCAGACAATTTGCTGTCAGGCGCATTTGCGTGAGAAACCGTGCCGCCGTTTTGCTGTTCTGTTTTCCCGGCTGACTCTTGGGATGATTCAGATGATTGAGATAACACAAAAGCTTTCAGCTCAGTTTCAGCCATATCCCAATCCTTTGTTCCCTTTTGAGAAAGGCCCGCAAGCTGCTCCGTGACGCTTTGAAAGCTCTTCAGCTCAGCGGCTGTCATGGAGTAAAGTTTAGATGCAGATTCGTTTTTCGGAAAAAATGTCTGCCGCAGGTCTTGAATCACGCGGTCCGGGACACCTTGTTTTTTCAATGCCTCTAATAAACGGGCGCCTTCCTGGTAAACCGCCTTTGCCTGCGCGCTGTCAGGCAGTTCCTGCTGAGATGTGAAGAGCTGGGATACGGCTTCTTGAATGAACAGCAGCCCCTTCTCAAGCGCATCCTTGACGGAATCCCCGTCTTTTGCGGAAGAATCCGGCTCATCCGTTTCAGGCTTCTCCCCATGCTGTTTTCCCGCTAACATGTCTTCAACAGATTCGGCAAGCTGTTTCAATAAAGGAAGAGCTGTTTCAGCCGTCTGCTTTCCTTCAAGAGCTTTTACCGCCTCAAGCAGCTGTTTCAGCTGCAATTCTTTATCTTCCGGGCCGGCTTTCAGCCAATCACCGATTTTCGATAGGGCATCATTCAGCTCTGCGTCACTTGTTTTTGTTTCATCTCCGGGCTGCCGGGGACAAGTGATTTCCGACAGGAGCCAGTTCTGAAATAGACCTAAGCTGTTTACATTCATCTTCACATTGCTGTTTTGCGCAGTCTGCGTACGATTACCCGTTAATTCAAGCAGCTTCAACTTACATCACTCCTTATTTCCGTCAGCGGATAGTTTTTCTGTATATTTAGCCGCTTGTTCAGGAGTCATTTTCGTCAAGATTTCAGCAAGCTGCTTTTTACTTAATCCGTTTAAAATATCGAGGGCTTCTTTTTCTTTCAGCTTTACGATAATGCTTGCCGCTTTACCGCTGTCCATACTTTTATAGATGTTGATCATTTTATCTTTTCCGGCTGAATCCGAAGCGTCTTTTTTCGTTTCATCCGTCTTCGTTTTCTGCTGCTGTTCAGCTTCCTGTTTCAGTGAACGGATTTTCTGATTTAGATTATCGATTTCGGACTTGCTTGTGTCTAAATCTTTATTCAAAATGTTAATTTCACTTTTTTGTTCCTTTATGGTCTTTTCAAGAGAAGCCGTTCTGTCTTCCTTCTGCTTTTCCGCCGCGCTTTTCATTTCTTTCGTTTCGGGAACCAATTCTTTTAAAACAGGCGTTTTAGCGGCTGTTTCCTGAATCGGCTTCATCACATCAACGCCGGCAGCCCAAAGGATGATGCTTGCGACGATGATCAGAAAAATCAGCGGGATCATGATAAAAAGCAGGATTGAACCGAACTTTCCAGATCTCTTTTCTTTATCGGCCATTTCATTCGCTCCTAATGCCCCTGAATCATAAACTGCTTGATTGAAATGTCGTCCATTTCCCTCATCTCTGCAGCTTTGTCTTCAAGTGCGAACATATTAAATTGTTTTTCCCGCATTTTTTCAAATTTCTTTACTTCAATGTTTTTTTCGGTGAGCTGTTCCTGCTTCTCATTCATTTCATTTCGTTTCATGATGACAAGCTTTTGATAATGATAGATGGTGTTCTCAAGATTGGAAACGAATTGCTGATAATGTCTCATTTCCTGAACGCTCATCCCGCATTTCAGCTTTGATTCTTTGTCTTTTTCGAGCAATTCTTTTTTGCTCATATTTTCATATAGTTTTTCAGCCACTGTCTCAAATTCAGAAACCGATTGTCTGTATTCAGTCAATGTTTGGTCTTTTTCATTTTCTTTTAATTCCAGCAGCTTTTGAAATCTGAATTGGTATGCCACGATGTTTATTCCTCTTTTCCTGTCAGACTCGTCAATGCCGCAATGCTGTCTTCCAATTGAGCAGGTTCTTCCGTTCCTTGTTTTAAAAATTGAATAAGCTGCGGATAAAACTGAATCGCTTCATCAATTTCTCTTGATGACCCTCTTTTGTAAGCTCCGATATTAATGAGATCTTCAGAGTTTTGATAAGTTGACAGAAGATCGCGGAATTTGTTGGCCGCCTCTATATGCGATGTGTCTGAAATATTAGACATGACCCTGCTGATGCTTTTCAGGATATTCACGGCCGGGAACTGCCCTTTGTTGGCAAGCGCCCGATCGAGAACGATATGCCCGTCTAATATTCCGCGCACCGTATCGGCAATCGGTTCGTTCATATCATCTCCGTCAACGAGAACCGTATAAAAAGCGGTTATCGTTCCTTGTTCATTCGCGCCCGTTCTTTCCAGCAAACGGGGCAAAATAGCGAACACGGAAGGTGTATATCCTTTTGTTGTCGGCGGTTCTCCCGCTGCCAGGCCGATTTCCCGCTGAGCCATCGCGACCCTCGTGACGGAGTCCATCATGAACATCACATTCCGGCCTTTATCGCGGAAGTACTCTGCAATGGCGGTGGCCGTATACGCCGCTTTCAAACGCATTAAGGCGGGCTGATCAGAGGTCGCGACTACGACGATCGAGCGTTTCAGGCCTTCTTCGCCTAAATCCTTCTCGATGAATTCACGCACCTCGCGCCCCCGTTCACCGACGAGTGCGATAATGTTTAAATCAGCTTCAGTCTGCTTCGCGATCATTCCCATCAGGGTGCTTTTTCCGACCCCGCTTCCGGCAAAAATCCCGATTCTCTGCCCTTTTCCTACCGTCAGCAGACTGTCAATCGATCTGACGCCGACACCCATCTTTTCCCGTATCGGCGGGCGTTTCATCGGGTTTGGAGGCGGCTGTTCCGTCGAAACGGGGGACAAACCTTTCGGAAGCGCCCGGCCGTCAAGAGGTTCGCCGAACGCGTCGACAACTTGTCCGATTAAACCCGCGCCTACTTTGATGCGGAGCGACTCCCCAGTGGCCTCCACAATACTGCCCGGCGCGATGCTGGCCGCTTCCAGATAAGGCATTAACAGAATGTTTTCATCCTGGAAGCCTACAACCTCAGCTTTAATCGCTTTTTTCGCATGGCCTTTCGGATAAATGAGACAAACATCTCCGATTGAGCTTTCGGGCCCTTTTGATTCAATCATCAGCCCGATGACCCGTTTAACCTTGCCGTAGCGTTTGTACGGATCCGCTGTTTCAATTGAGTCTATTAAATACTGTGTCTTCATTGCTCCGCTCCCGCCTCAAGCGCCGTTAAAAGTTTTTGCTTTAATTGCATCAGCTGGGTGTCTATGCCTGCATCGACACGTCCGAACGGAGTTTCTATCGAGCACGTTCCCTTCGCGGCTTTTTCATCGGCATATAAGCTTAATCTGCATTCTTTGTATAACAGCTGCTGAATTTCGTCCATATGCTGATGAACCGTCTCATAATATTCAGGGTCCACATAGATGGAGATGTCATCATAATCTTTTACTTCGGCTACTACCTGTTTGACCAGCAGAAGGAAAGCCTCTTTATCATCACTTTTTTGCCGCCATACTTTTTTAGCGAGCGCAACGGAAAGCTCAATGATTTCTTCCTCAGCGCTTTCCAGTTTTTCCTCGACTGACTGTCTTGCCATTTCCATAACGGCATTGGCCCGGCTGATGAGATTAGCGTATTCAGCTTGAGCCTCGGCTTTTCCCAATGCCATGCCTTCTTCATATCCTTCTGCCTTTGCTTCTTCTATCAATCTTTGTTTTTCTTCCGCCCAGCGGTTTTTCTCTTCTTCAATCTGCCGAAGAGTGTGCTCTAATTGATTTTTCGCTTCTTCAGACACCCTGTCGGCTTCGGCCTTGGCAAAAGCCATGAGAGCCTCTGGATTTTCGGGTTCCTCCCGGTCTGGCTGGGAATGTGTTTTCCTGACTTCCTGCAAGGAAAGCTTGCGCCGTTTTTGTTCAGGAGAAAATGATGATTGCTGTTTAATGATATTAGACAATAATATCGTCTCCTCCGCCTCGCGCGATTACAATTTCTCCGGCTTCTTCCAGCTTGCGGACGACGCCCACGATTCTTGATTGCGCCTCTTCCACATCACGCAAACGCACAGGCCCCATAATTTCCATTTCCTCTTTAAACGTTTCAACCATACGCTGTGACATATTGCTGAACACGATTTCTTTGACTTCCTCGCTTGCAACCTTCAACGAAAGCAGGAGGTCGTCGTTTTCAACGTCTCTGATCACGCGCTGAATCGCACGGTTATCAAGGGTGACAATATCTTCAAAGACAAACATCCGTTTTTTGATTTCATCCGCCAACTCAGGATCTTGGATTTCTAATGAATCAAGAATCGTTTTTTCCGTTCCTCTGTCTACGCCGTTTAACACTTCAACAACGGCTTCTATGCCGCCGGTCTGCGTATAGTCCTGCGTAAAGGAGGAGGACAGCTTTTGTTCAAGGACCCGCTCCACTTCATTTATGATTTCAGGAGACGTTCTGTCCATAACCGCAATCCTTCTTGCCACCTCAGCCTGAACGTCCGGGTTCAGCTCAGACAAAATCTGTCCGGCCTGCACCGGGTCAAGGTAGGATAAAATCAGCGCCATCGTTTGCGGATGTTCCTGCTGAATGAAATTTAAAATCTGTTCGGGCTCCGCTTTTCTCGCGAAATCAAACGGCTTTACCTGCAAAGAAGAGGTGAGCCTGTTTAAAATGCTTACCGCTTTGTCTTCTCCGAGCGCTTTTTCAAGCACTTGGCGGGCGTAATTTAAACCGCCTTGTGAAATATAGTCCTGAGCGATTGCGATATTATGAAATTCTTCAATGATTTCATCTTTTCTTTGATGATCGACGCTTCTGACTCCCGAAATCTCGAGTGTCAATCTTTCAATTTCTTCTTCAGACAAATGCTTGTACACAGAAGCTGATACATCAAGGCCTAAGGAAATCATGAGGATGGCTGCTTTTTGTTTTCCTGTAAGCTTGTTCTGATCACGTTTCGCCATTTTCCATTCCCCCTAATCCTCGTCCAGCCAGCTTCGAAGCAATTTAGCAAAGTCTTCCGGTTTTTCTTTAGCCATTTTTTCAAGCTGTTTTCGTCTGACTGTTTCTTCCGTTTCAATTTTCTCTTCGTTGATATCAGGCAATCGAACCGGCTCCGGCGGTGTTTCATATTCATATTCTTCGTATTCATCCTCTTGTGAGCGTTTCTTTCTGATAAGGAGAATAATAAGCAGAATAATGGCCGCAAGCAGTACGCCGCCTGTAATGTATACCCAGATCGGAAGACCTGAAGATTGTGCCGAATCTGTGTTCAGGCTTGTTTTTCCGTCAAACGGCTGAACGGATACAACGATTTTATTGTTGATATCATTGTCTGTCAGGTTTTGATTTTGCGTTTCGTTTTTATCAAGAGACGTTCTGACGACCGTTCCTAAAATCTTCTGTATATCAGCCTGTCTCTGTGCTGATAAGGAAGCGGCATTTTTCGGATTAGGCGGCTCCACCATGACCTGAATGCCTAAATCACGCACTTTATACGGGCTTTCAGCGATTTCTTTATGAATGCGGTTGACTTCATAGTTGATTTTATTGCTGCTTTTTTCGTAGTCCCCGCTGTTTGAACCGTCATTTGTACCTGCATAATTTTTGTTCGCGATATCATCGCTTCCCGTTCCGGCCGTGCCGCCGTTGGCCGCACCGTCGCCTTTATACGTTTCCGCAACTTTTTCGGCGCTTACCGCTATGCCTTCCATGTTATCTTTATCGACAGGTTCGACAGTGTCTTCAGTGCGTTTTTCCTTCGTGAAGTCAATATCCGCCGTCACGGAAACAACGACCTTATCCTGCCCCATCATTGTGCCGAGCAGTGACTGAACATGTTTTTGAACGTCCTTTTCGACCTGCGACTTAATACCTTGCTGAGAAGCATAACTGTCAGAAACGGACCCTGCACCGCTGTCACTTTTGTCATAATATGTAGAATTTTGATCCATTATGACGATATTATCTTCTTTTAAGTTCGGAACACTTTTAGAAACGAGATGGTACAGCCCGTTGATCTGGTTTTGATCAAGCGAGTAGCCCGGTTTCATCTGCAAAACGATTGAAGCGGACGCTACCGGCTGATCTTCACCGACGAACACGGCTTCTTTCGGCATATTGATCATGACCTTCGAGCTTTTAATACCGTCCATTTCATTTATCAGGTTTGACAATTCGGTCTGAGTCGCCTCAACCTTTAAAACGTCAAACTCATTATCCGTCAGGCCGAAGCCCGCATTTTGTCCGAAAAACGAATAATCAATTGATCCCGTTTTCGGCAGGCCTTCTGCGGCAAGCTGGACTTTAAGCGAATCCACTTGGCTCTCAGGAACCTTAATGACCGTGCCGCCGTCAGCAAGTTCAGAAGACACCTTTTTCGTATCGAGCTCTTCTTTAATCTTCCCCGCTTCTTCCGCGGACAAATCTTTATAAAGAGGCACCATCTTTTCAGACGAAGTAAAAATAATAACGACGATGAGTAAAATAATGAATGCGGCCAAGCCGCTTACCATGAGTATCTTCTGTGTTTTTGATCTGTTGTTCCAAAACGCTGCCGTTTTGGTTTTCATTTGCATTAGAGTACGATTCATGTTAACCCCCGGTCATTCCAGTCATTCTCTTCAATCTGACCACTACATCTGCATTCTCATGATCTCCTGATAGGCTTCCACGGCTTTATTGCGGAATTCGGTAGCGGCCGTCAGAGAAATATTTGCTTTTTGGGCAGCGATCATGACCTCGTCAAGGTTTACATCCTTTCCTGCAGCCAGTTCGTTCGTTATTTGGTCAGATTTCACTTGTGACTCATTTAACGAATCAATAGAGTTTTTTAAAAGCTCCGAAAAGCTTGTTTGGTTTGAAGAATCAGTTTTTTGAGTTTGGTTTAATTGATTCGTTACGTTTTGAGTGTTTTGGGTTTGTTGAAGCTGAAAAGGAGTAATAGCGTTAACCACTTACATCACCTTACTTTCCGATTTCTAAAGCCTTCAAAAGCATGCCTTTGGAGGCGTTTAATGCAGTTACGTTTGCTTCATATGATCTCGTGCTGCTGACAAGATCCACCATTTCCTTTAATGGATCTACATTTGGTTTTTGTACATATCCGTCTTTATTCGCATCAGGATTCTCCGGATCATAAACGAGGTTAAAAGCGGACGGGTCTTCCGTAACACCAGATACCTTTACGCCATTTCCCGCGCTTCCTGTTCCGTTCATCTTGGAATGTAAAAGGGACGAAAATGATTCGCCTCCGGATTGGAGAGATACCAGCTTTCTTCTGTAAGGCACCCATTCGCCATTTACCTGCTTCGCTCTCGTTGTATCCATATTGGCCAGGTTGGACGATACGACGTCCATCCGGACACGCTGTGCAGTTAAAGCGGAACCCGAAATATTTAAGCTTTGAAAGCCACTCATTATTTTCCTCCTGTCAAGACGGTTTTCAGAGAATTGAATTTGCCGCTCATTCTTTCAACCAAAGCCTGATAATTAATTTGGTTTTCGGCTAAATCTGTCATTTCTTTGTCGATATCGACATTGTTTCCGTTTTGCTGGTACGATGTATCACTGCTGGACACGATAGAATAATCGTCCCCCGAACCCGTAAAGTCAACGTGCCGATAGTCGGTTTTTACAGCCTCAAGATTGGATGTTTCCTGATCTAACAAATTTCGGAAAGAGACTTTTTTTGCCTTATAGTTCGGTGTATCTATATTGGCGATATTATTAGTTAAGACTTTTTGCTTAATGTCCGCTCTCCCCAAGGCATTCTCAAGATTTTGTATAGTTCCAGAAAATAAGTCCAAATCCACTTACCTCCATTTCAGATATTTTTCTCCTAAAAATCCTTGTCGAGAATTGTAAAACCATATGCTTATTGTAAGAAATAACAGGCTTAAAGTCTATGAAGTTAGGCTAAAAAAAAGTGCTCAATTATATCTATTTTGCATGTGGGTATTAAGTCCTAGAATATTTGTACTACAAGGATTTGTTTAATATAAGACTGAAAATAGCAGAATTTCTGTATCTTCCTCCTTTTTTCACACAGCAAGATGGATTATCTCAGATCAGATTCCAATAAGCAACTTTAAACTGCAACTTTTCACCTATTGTCCATAAAAAAAGCAGGACCCCCATTTTCAGGGATCCTGCTTTTGTCTTAATGAGATTTAAGGTTTTCCAATTCAATAAGGAATTTGTTGTTCAGAACTTTAATGTACGTTCCCTTCATTCCCAGTGATCTGGATTCAATGACGCCTGCGCTTTCCAGTTTTCTCAGCGCGTTAACGATTACTGAACGCGTAATGCCGACACGGTCCGCAATCTTACTTGCCACAAGCAAGCCTTCGTTTCCGTCAAGCTCTTCAAAGATATGCTCAATCGCTTCAAGTTCACTGTAAGACAGAGAACTGATCGCCATTTGAACAACTGCTTTGCTTCGCGCCTCTTCTTCGATTTCTTCCGCTTTTTCTCTTAAAATCTCCATTCCTACAACGGTTGCTCCGTATTCAGCAAGAATGAGATCATCATCTTCAAATTGATCCTGCAGACGGGACAGAATCAGCGTGCCCAGTCTCTCTCCTCCGCCGATGATCGGCACGATCGTTGTTAAGCCCGCTTGGAACAGGTCTCTGTTTTCCACAGGAAACGCCGTGTATTCGCTGTTGATATCAAGGTTTGAAGACGTCTCCGGAACATTGAACAGATTTCTCGTGTACTCTTCCGGGAACTGGCGGTCTTCAAGCATTTTTTTCATGCGTTCATTTTCAATCTGCTGATTAATAGAGTAGCCCAAAAGCTTTCCTCTGCGGCTGACGACGAAAATATTAGAATCAATGACGTCACGAAGCGTTTCAGCCATTTCTTTAAAGTTTACGGGTTTGCCTGCCGCAGCCTGCAGCATGCTGTTAATAATTCGTGTTTTTTGTAGTAAAGCCATGATAAATAATCCTCCTAGAATTCCTCTTATTAAATTTTCACAATATAAATTGACTTAGATCTTTGTTGTTTGCAATCGTTCCGAGCTTTTCTTCAACGTATTGCGGCGTGATGGCTACTTTTTCCATCGTTACGTCCGGCGCTTCAAACGACAGGTCTTCCAAGAGACGTTCCAATATCGTGTGAAGCCTTCTCGCTCCGATGTTGTCCGTATCCTGATTCACATGATAAGCCACTTCGGCGATCTTACGAATAGCTTCGTCAGAAAATTCAAGAGATATACCTTCTGTCTGCAATAAAGCCTGATATTGTTTTAACAGCGCGTTATCGGGTTCGACGAGAATCTTCACAAAATCATCTACCGTCAGTTTGCTCAATTCTACACGAATCGGAAAGCGGCCCTGCAGCTCCGGAATCAGATCAGACGGTTTGGCCATATGGAATGCCCCGGCTGCGATAAACAGCACGTGATCTGTTTTGACGGAGCCGTATTTCGTGACGACGGTAGATCCTTCGACAATCGGAAGGATATCTCTTTGAACGCCTTCTCTCGATACATCTGCTGAGGAAGAAGCCCCTCCGTTTTTTGCGATTTTATCTATTTCGTCAATAAAGATAATGCCGCCCTCTTCAGCTCTTAACACGGCCTCTTGGCCGACTTCATCCATATCGATTAATTTGCCTGCCTCTTCATTGGTCAGAACCTTCCTTGCTTCTCTGACCGTCATTTTGCGGCGTTTTTTCTTTTTTGGCACCAGATTGCTCAGCGCATCCTGCATATTCATGCCCATCTGCTCCATCCCGGAGCCTTGCAGCATGTCAAACATCGACGGCTGCTGCTCTTCCACCTCTACGGAGACGTAATGGTCTTCGAGCTCTCCCAATGCGAGCTGATGCGCCATGCGCTTTCTTTTCTCTTCAAGGCTTGCTTCTTCCTGCTGGTCGGTTTCATCATCATTTGCCGCCTGGCTTCCTCCGAAAAGCATTTCAAACGGATTTTTCACACCCGCTTGTTTTTTCTTTCCCGGAACGAGAAGCCGCACTATACGTTTGTTTGCATTTTCTTCAGCCTGTTCTTTCACTTCGCTGATTTTTTCTTCTTTAATGAGCCGCACGGATGTCTCAACGAGGTCTCTGACCATTGATTCAACATCTCTGCCTACATAGCCGACTTCTGTAAATTTTGTCGCTTCAATTTTTATAAATGGCGCACCGGTAAGCTTGGCGATCCGTCTGGCGATCTCTGTTTTCCCCACCCCGGTCGGGCCCATCATCAGGATGTTTTTGGGAACGATCTCGTCTCTCAGTTTTTCATCAAGAAGACTTCTGCGATAGCGGTTTCTTAATGCCACGGCGACAGCTTTTTTCGCATCCTGCTGTCCTACAATGTATTGATCCAACCGATCTACGATTTGTCTCGGTGTTAACGGTTTGTTTTCCATGCGCCTCAAGTCCTTTCTATTCAAGTTCTTCCAAAATGATCTGATCGTTTGTGTACACACAAATCTCGCCCGCGATTTTCAAAGCGGCTTTTGCAATATCTTTGGCGGACAGATTCTCTCCGGCATAGGTTTTCAGCGCTCTTCCTGCTGACAGGGCGTAGTTTCCGCCGGAGCCGATTGCCAAAATGCCGTCATCCGGCTCAATCACTTCACCTGTTCCCGATACGAGAAGCAAGGTATCCTGGTTCATGACAATCAGCATGGCTTCCAGCTTACGCAGCACTTTATCGCTGCGCCATTCTTTCGCAAGCTCAACCGACGCACGTTTTAAATTGCCGTTGTATTCTTCAAGCTTCGCCTCAAACATTTCAAAAAGTGTGAAAGCGTCTGCAACAGATCCCGCAAATCCGGCCAGAACCTTTCCGTTAAACAGCTTTCTCACTTTTCTCGCGGTATGTTTCATGACTACAGCCTGACCGAATGTGACCTGGCCGTCTCCTGACATAGCGCTTTTCCCGTTATGCCGGACGGCAAAAATCGTTGTCGCATGAAAAGATGACATGAGAAGGGCCTCCTTTTAATTTTCTTTAAAAGCTCTCGGGTGGTGGGACATATATGTGTTTCTCAGCATTTCCTTCGATACATGCGTGTATATCTGCGTAGAAGACAGATTGGAATGGCCCAAAAGCTCCTGGACACTTCTTAAATCAGCCCCTTCATTCAGCAGATGAGTCGCAAACGTGTGCCGAAGCATATGCGGGTGTATATGTAAAGTGCCGGATGCTTTTTTTACAAGCCCGCTTAAAATATACCGGATTCCTCTGGCGGTCAGCGGGCCGCCTCTTTGATTGACAAACAGCACATCATGAGGCTCTTTTGCTTTTTCAAGCAGGCACTGCCTTCCGCTGTTGATATACAGCTCCAGCGCATCACGGGCATATGAGCCGAACGGGATATAGCGCTGCTTCTTGCCTTTCCCGTGAACGAGCACCGTATCCATGAACAGGTCAAGATCGCCGACAGTAAGCGTACAGCACTCACTGACCCTCATTCCGGTCGCATAAAGAAGCTCAAGCAGGGCCTGATCGCGCATCCCTGACGGCTGACTTCTGTCTGAAACAGCGAATAGTTCCTCAAGTTCTTTTTCATAAAGAAACTTCGGAATCCGTTTCTCTTGTTTCGGCAGATGAACAAGCTGAAACGGATTCTCTTCAACAAGCTTTTCCCTCATTAAAAATTTATAGAAGCTTCTCAAAGCTGAAATTTTCTTGCTGATTGTTTTTCTTGACAGGCCTTTTTCATAAGCCTCTGTCAAAAATATTCTCACATCATGATATGCAGCTTCTTTCATTCCATTTATATTTTGAGCATGCAGAAACATCCCAAATTCTTCAATCGAATTAACATAATTCACAATAGTATATTGTGAATAATTTTTTTCAATTTGTAAATATTCAACGAATAACTTTAAAAAAAAGTTAACATTCTCAGTCATTATGAAGACCTCCCTCTCCGAAGGGCTTTTAAATGGTATCATATAATGCATCGAAGTTGCAATGAAAAGCTATATCGTTTTCGAAATAGTTTGAATAGTCTCAATTGCGCGTTTAGCGTATTCTTCATTTCGTTCTTTTTTGTTTTTAATTTTTACAGGCAATTCTTTTAAGAGGCCGAAGTTTGCATTCATCGGCTGGAAGTTCTTCTGATTTGTCGTCGTAATGTAGTGAGCCATGCTTCCGATCGCCGTCTCCTGCGGGAATGTCACAAGATCCTGACCGAGCACAAGTTTGGCGGCATTGATTCCCGCTACAAGACCTGAAGCGGCAGATTCAACATAACCCTCTACGCCGGTCATTTGGCCCGCGAAAAACAGATCGTTCCGCTGTTTAAATTGATATGTCGGGTTCAAAAGGCTCGGCGAGTTGATAAATGTGTTTCTGTGCATGACGCCGTATCTGACGATATCAACATTTTCAAGGCCGGGGATCAGTTTAAGCACTTCTTTTTGATCTCCCCATTTTAAATGTGTCTGAAAACCTACAATATTATAAAGCGTTCCCGCCGCATCATCCTGTCTGAGCTGAACGACTGCATAAGGGCGCTTGCCTGTTTTCGGATCTTCCAGTCCGACCGGTTTCATCGGTCCGAACAGCATTGTTTTCTTGCCTCTTTTCGCCATGACTTCAATCGGCATGCAGCCTTCAAAGAAGATTTCTTTCTCGAATTCTTTTAAAGGTACCGTCTCAGCAGTCGTCAATGCTTCATAGAAACGGTCGAACTCTTCCTCTGTCATCGGGCAGTTTAAGTACGCCGCTTCTCCCTTGTCATAACGGGATTTTAAGTACACTTTCTCCATATCAAGACTGTCTTTTTCGACAATCGGCGCCGCCGCGTCATAAAAATACAGATACTCTTCTCCCGTGAGCTCTTTCAGCTGCTGTGAAAGCGATTCTGACGTAAGCGGTCCGGTCGCGATAACCGTCGGGCCTTCCGGAATCTCTGTTACTTCCTCAGTAAGAACCGTTACGTTCTGATGGTTTTTCACGAGATCCGTCACGCTTTGCGCAAATTCATGACGGTCAACGGCAAGCGCTCCTCCGGCCGGAACCGAGCATTTATCAGCAGATTGAATGATTGCCGAGTCAAGCGCCCGCATTTCTTCTTTTAATACGCCTACCGCATTGGCGAGTGTATTTGAACGGAGGGAGTTGCTGCATACCAGTTCGGCGAATTTATCAGTATGATGGGCTGCCGTCTGCCTGACGGGCCGCATTTCATATAGTTTCACTTGAATTCCTCGTTTTGCAAGCTGCCATGCCGCTTCACTTCCGGCAAGGCCTGCTCCGATTACATTAACTGTTTGCTGGTTCATTTCTTTTCATCTCCTGTTGTTTGTCCCTTCCACACAAAGAAGGTGAGCAAGGCTCTGCTCACCGCTACTTCTGTGGTTCTTCCTTATAATCGCATTCGACGCATTGGACTTGTATGCCTTTTTTAAGCTTTTTCTCTACGAGCATATTTTCACATTTCGGGCATTTTCGTTCAATCGGTTTGTCCCAAGATACGAAGTCGCATTCAGGATAACGGTCACAGCCGTAAAAGACGCGTTTCTTTTTTGATTTTCGTTCGACAATGTTTCCTTCATGGCACTTAGGACATTTTACGCCGATTTGTTTGACAATCGGTTTTGTATTCCGGCAGTCAGGGAAGTTGGAGCACGCCATAAATTTGCCGTATCGGCCCATTTTATAAACCATCCGGGAGCCGCATAATTCACAATCTTCATCGGCGTATTCAGGTTCGATTTCCACTTCTTTCATTTCGGCTTCCGCTTTTTTCACGCGTTTTTCGAAGTCGGTGTAGAAGCTGTCAATGATTTGAACCCATTCTGTCTGGCCATCTTCAACATGGTCAAGGTCTCTTTCCATTTTAGCCGTGAATTCAACATTGATGATTTCCGGGAAAAACTCCATGATAAGATCCAGCACGATCTGCCCAAGCTCAGTCGGCACAAACCGTTTATTGTCTAATCCCACGTAACCGCGGCGCTGGATGGTGTCAAGAGTCGGCGCATATGTCGAAGGACGGCCGATCCCCAGTTCTTCAAGTGTTTTAACCAGGCGCGCCTCTGTATAACGCGGAGGCGGCTGAGTAAAGTGCTGCTCAGGCTCAATATCTTTCGATAAAACCGTATCTCCCTCTTTAAGGTCCGGAAGCATGCGGTCTTTTTCTTCCAGCTGATCGTCTTTACCCTCTACATAGACTTTCATGAAGCCGGCGAATTTGACTTTACTTCCGTTTGCCCGGAATGTCAATCCGTTATTGCTGAGATCGACGCTCATCGTATCAAGGACGGCAGGCGCCATCTGGCTTGCAACAAAGCGCTCCCAAATCAGCTTGTATAATCTGAGCTGGTCTCTTCCAAGCACCGCTTTTAAGTCGGCAGGTTTTCTGAGCACCGAAGTCGGGCGGATTGCTTCGTGGGCATCTTGAGCGTTTTCATTTTTCTTTGCCGGTTTCCGTTTTCCCGCTAAGTACTCTTTTCCGTACGCCTGATCAATAAAAGCTGACGCTTCTTCAACGGCTGTATTGGAAATCCGCGTTGAGTCCGTTCTCATATACGTGATGAGCCCGACTGTTCCTTCTTTGCCGAGATCAATTCCTTCATATAATTGCTGAGCGATCATCATCGTTTTCTTCGCTCTGAAATTCAGCTTCCTGGCAGCCTCCTGCTGCAGAGTGGACGTTGTAAACGGCAGAGCGGGATTTCGTTTGCGCTCTTTTTTCGTAACCTTGTCAACTGTATACTTATTCCCTTTCAGCTGAGCAAGGACGGCTTTTACGTCTTCTTCACTTTTTAAAGGAAGCTTTTTGCCGCTTTTCCCGAAAAATCCGGCTTCAAACGTCTCTTTTCCCTTTAAAAATGAGCCGGTAATCGTCCAGTACTCTTCAGGTTTAAAGTCGTTGATTTCCTTTTCCCGGTCGATGATCAGCCGGAGCGCAACGGATTGCACACGGCCCGCACTGAGGCCTTTTTTTACTTTTTTCCAAAGAATCGGGCTTATTTTGTATCCGACGAGTCTGTCTAGTATGCGGCGCGCCTGCTGCGCATCGACAAGATCCATATTAATCATGCGCGGATGTTTAAATGATTCTTTAATGGCGTCTTTCGTTATTTCATTAAAGACGACCCGGCAGTCCGAGCTGAGATCCAGATCAAGGCTGTGTGCGAGATGCCATGCAATCGCTTCCCCTTCTCTGTCGGGGTCGGCCGCGAGATAGACTTTTTTTGCTTTCTTTGCCGCTGTTTTTAATTCTTTTAAAACAGGGCCTTTTCCGCGGATCGTAATATATTTCGGTTCAAAGTTCTGTTCGATGTCAACTCCCATTTGACTTTTCGGAAGATCCCGGACATGTCCCATTGAAGCTTTGACTTTATATTTCTTCCCTAAATAACGTTCAATCGTTTTCGCCTTTGCCGGCGATTCCACGATGACTAGATAATCAGACATTTTCATCCCCCTCAAGAGGTGTTCTCTCTCTTTTCAAGTATCAATTCATTTTAGAGCTGCCTTTTTATGGCTTTCAACATTTCATTCTTTATGATGAACGTCATTTTATACATGAAAATAATGTGCAACTTTAAATCCTCACTATTATTAAATATTACAATACCGTTTGTCAAACGATATTTCAAAAGGGTTCCGTATACTGAACGCATCGGGCGGTCAGCTCTCCGTCAATATCCTCTGCGCATAATACAGCTTTCGCCCCTTCTTGAATGAGTTTTATAGGTCCTCCGGAATATGGATTAAATATGGAACCCGGAACGGCAAATACCTCTCTGCCTTGATCGAGGGCCTGGTAAGCTGTGATTAATGAACCGCTTTTTTCTTTTCCCTGCACGACCACAATTCCTTCACTTAGTCCGCTGATTATGCGGTTTCTCATCGGAAAGTGCCATTTTTTCGGCTTTGTTTCAGGAGGATGTTCTGAGAGTAGGAGATGGTGTTCAGCCATGTATTCTGCTAACAGGAGATTTTCCCGGGGATAGATATGATGGAATCCGCCGGCTATCACGCCGATCGTAAGCCCTTTTGCCCTGATGCTCGCCTTATGAGACAATCCGTCTATACCGGATGCAAGCCCGCTTACAATGACCCAGCCTTTTTTTGAGAGTTCGGCGGAAAGATGCCCAGCCGCTTTTATTCCGTCTTCCGTCGGTTTCCGCGTTCCTACAATCCCGATTTTTCTGCCTTTTTCAAGAAGCAGCGTGTTCCCTTTTGCATACAAGACAGCCGGCGGATCATAAATCGCTTTAAGCCATGTTGGATAACGGCTTGATGAAATCGGAATGACAGTAATGCCTTTGCGGCGGTAATCGGACAGAACTTCATCAAGTTCCGGTTCCTTGCGCTCTATTTCCCGAAAAATTGCTTCCGGGGCTGTTTTCCCTTCTGATAAAACAGTTAATGGATGCGGATCCGGTAAAAAAGACAGAGAGTGATCAGCTTTCCACCATTTTAATAGAAGAGACGGGGAAATGATTTGATTAATACTGCAGACCATTAAACAGCGCAATGCTTGATCCAAATCTGGCAACCTCCTCTTTTTTCAGCAAAAACAGGAACAGCCGTTACGGCTGCCCCTGCTTCGATCAGTGCGTTTTGCACGTTTCAAATAAGTCTTTTTCTTTCAACACCTTAATCAGCGTTTCACCCATTACAGAAGGGGTTTCCGCGACTTCAATTCCGCAGGCGTTCATCGTTTTGACTTTTTCTTCTGCCGTGCCTTTTCCTCCGGAGATAATGGCGCCCGCATGGCCCATGCGTTTTCCCGGAGGCGCGGTTTTACCGCCGATAAAGCCGACAACAGGCTTCGTCATGTTCGCTTTCACCCACTCAGCCGCTTCTTCTTCAGCTGTGCCGCCGATTTCTCCGATCATGATGACGGCATGTGTTTCTGGATCTTCATTGAACGCTTTTAACACGTCAATAAAGTTCGTGCCGTTGACCGGATCGCCGCCGATCCCTACAGCGGTAGATTGGCCTACGCCGGCTTCTGAAAGCTGATGGACGGCCTCGTATGTCAATGTTCCTGAACGGGATACAACGCCTACATGGCCCTTTTTATGAATGTATCCCGGCATAATGCCGATCTTGCATTCTTCAGGTGTAATAACACCCGGGCAGTTCGGCCCTATTAATCTCGTTTTCTTGCCTTCCATAAAGCGCTTCACCTTCACCATGTCCAAAACCGGAATGTGCTCAGTGATACAAATGACAAGATCAATTTCCGCGTCAACCGCTTCCATAATTGCGTCCGCCGCAAACGGAGCCGGCACGTAAATAACTGACGCATCAGCGCCCGTTGTATGAACCGCTTCTGCGACCGTATTGAATACCGGTACGCCTTCCGCTTCCGTTCCGCCTTTTCCAGGTGTTACACCGCCAACGATATTCGTGCCGTATTCCAGCATCTGCTTTGTATGAAATAAAGCGGTAGAACCTGTAATCCCCTGTACAATAACTCTTGTATCTTTATTGATAAAAACACTCATTATCTGGTCCCCTGCCTTTCATTCTTTCCTAAACTAAGGATACGATTTTCTGTGCGCCGTCTGCCATTGATTCCGCAGATGTGATGTTTAAGCCTGATTCATTCAGGATTTTCTTTCCTAAATCTACGTTTGTCCCTTCAAGGCGCACGACCAGCGGCAATGTCAATCCGACTTGTCTCGTCGCTTCAACAACGCCCTCGGCGATGACATCACACTTCATGATGCCTCCGAAAATATTAACGAAAATTCCTTTTACGTTTTGATCGGAAAGAATGATTTTAAAAGCTTCCGTCACTTTTTCTGCGGTTGCGCCGCCCCCGACATCAAGGAAGTTTGCAGGTTCTCCGCCGTAGTGTTTAATGATATCCATTGTAGACATTGCAAGACCCGCGCCGTTTACCATGCAGCCGATATTTCCATCAAGGGAAATGTAGCTTAAATCGTATTTTGACGCTTCGATTTCTTTCGGATCTTCTTCATCTAAATCTCTGTATTCCATAATGTCTTTTTGTCTGTATAACGCATTGCTGTCGAAGTTCAGCTTAGCATCCAGCGCCATGACGTTTCCGTCCCCCGTAACGACGAGAGGGTTGATCTCGGCGATGGAGCAGTCCTTCTCAACAAATGCTTTATATAAGCCGAGCATAAATTTAGCGGCTTTGCCGACAAGCTCTTTCGGGATGTTAATTGCGAATGCAATTTCCCTTGCCTGATAGCCCTGAAGGCCGACAGCCGGATCAATTACCGCTTTTTTAATTTTTTCAGGTGTTTTTTCCGCTACTTCTTCAATCTCCGTTCCGCCTTCTTCAGACGCCATTAAAACGATTCTTGAAGTAGCGCGGTCAAGTACAAGCCCGACATAGTATTCCTTTTTAATATCGCAGCCTTCTTCAATAAGTAAGCGTTTTATTACTTGTCCGTCCGGACCCGTTTGATGTGTGACGAGCGTCTTGCCTAACAGTTCTTCGGCATACTCTTTCACTTCATCTTTTGTTTTTGCAATCTTTACCCCACCAGCTTTGCCGCGGCCGCCAGCATGGATTTGCGCCTTTACGACATAAACCGAGCTTGACAGGCTCTCTGCTTTTTCAACTGCTTCCTCTGCTGTAAAAGCCACTTTACCTTCAGGAACAGACACCCCGTATTTTCTGAGGACTTCTTTTCCCTGGTACTCATGGATATTCATTTCCCATCCTCCTAACTTATGTAGCAAAACTAAAAATAGACTGCGCTTTCATTCTATATAATACTGGAAGAATTGTCTAGGGTTCAAAACAAAATCTTTATATCCTTCCAAACATTCTAACTTTTATTTTATTGAAAATATAAATTTAAACGGAGTCCGGGAAATGAATGGTCCTTATTTTTCGTTTTTCAGGGTTTCGTCCAGTCTGTAAACAAATGAAAAAATTTCGGCAACGGTTTCATAAAGCGCCTCCGGTATCTGATCGTCAACCGTCAAATGGCGCATTAATTCGACAAGGGTTCTGTCTTCCTGAATGGGGACCCCAGCCTTCTCAGCTTCTTTTATAATATTTTCCGCCACGTGCCCTCTGCCTGTTGCGACAACCTTTGGAACTTGGTCTTTCTGCCGGTCGTAATGCAGGGCGACAGCTCTTCTTAACGGCGTTTGCTCTTTCATATTTTCACATCCACTTTTCTTCCGCCGTCTTTTTCTATAAACTCTTCCACAAGAGCGCTCTGGTCTTTCGGGCGCCGTTTTTTAGCCGTGACGCCTGACAGGCTGAAGCCCGTTTCTTTTACGGCTTCTTTTAAAGCCGGTACGAGAGGGTCGATGGCCGCCTGAAGCTCAAAATCAGTCTCAACCGTAATGGTCATTACATTTTGCTGAATCATGCAGTCCACAACGGTTTCTTGCAGTGTTTCAAGATGCAGCAAAAACAGGAGCCTGCAATGTGACGGATCGAGTTTTCCGTCCGGCTTCTTCCGTCCTTTAAAGAGAACTGTGATGTCATTCTCATACGCGGACGCTCCCAGCGGAAATGACAGTACCATCTGCGTAAAAGAAGGGTTATGCTGCTCAATAAACAGCTGGCCGTTTAATTTATGAATAAGCGGTTCCGCCTCTTGTTTAACGGATTGGGGCGCTTCTTGAAGCGTCCGGACGGCTTGGAGGGCTGTTTTCAGCGCTTGTTTCTCCGGCTGCGGAGACATGCCTTTTTCAAGCGCTGTAATAAATGATAATTCATCACGCGTGCCCAGTCCTTTTTTGATTTTCTGCAAAAGGCTTAATACATCATGTTTTTCCGCATATTTCAATTCGGTGAGCTGAACGGCTTTTTCGAAAACAGCCGCCTCCTGTTCTGTCAGACGTGCGTTTTGAAGAACAGGTGCTGTTTTAAATGTTTTTTCTTGAGAAATGAAAGCCTTAATGATCTCCGCCGTTACTTTTACGGGACGGTTTTCAGTTTTTTCTGCCGATGTCATTAATTTCTCTATAATCTGTTTTGCCGTTTTTTCAGGCAGTTCCGGATCTGTCCGTGCACTCGGAGGAGAAGGTTGGCTTGAGACTGCCTTTCCGTTTTCACGAGTCTCTCGGACAAATAGTGATTGTTTTGATTCCGTCCGTTCTCCTTCATCCATCAGCCCGGTTTCTGAGATCGGCATGCGTGCAGCCTCGGCAAGCTTCTTCAAGAGACGTTCTGCATGTAGATCCGTTTCCGCGTTTAACACGTCAGAAACCGCCTCTTTGAGCACAGACAGCTCTTTTGCCGATTGCGGAGCCTGATTGATTGCCTGAAGCAGTCCTGAGAGGAGGCGACGGGCCGGAACCGGATATTTAACGGCATGAATGGCTGACAAGACTTCCGGATGTGCGGGCAGTTCCCGTTTCAGCGCAAATACGATTGTTTCCGCCGCTTTTTTCAATTCGGCGGCCGGAAGCGATTCAGCCCAGCGGATGCAAGCTTTGAGGCTGTTTTCCGTCATCGGCAGCTTCTGCTGCATAAATGTTTCGGCAATCTGCAGAGACACAGGGCCCGGTTTGACAGAAAGAGCGTTTAACAGTCTTCCCGCCGCTTCCTGAACGGTTTTCGGGCTTCCTTCGAATTGGTCAATGACATGAAGCCGGCCCGTTTTTTCCGCCGGCTGTTTGTCATAAGAAAACCAGTAATACGCCTGCGGACGAAGGGCGGTTTCAAGTTTTCCCTGCATCGTCCGGCCGCCGATTTGGATAAGGGCGCTTTGATCGTCCAGCAAACGGAGAACCTTCCCTAACAGCAGCCTTTGAGCGCCGCTGTCTTTACCGCCGTCTTGCCGGTCCGGAGGGATTTCCGCCGTCAGCTGTCTGAAAGCCGCTTGGATTTCGCCGCTTATGTTCATGTCTTAAGCCTCTTTTCTAACAATAAGATTGAACGGGAGCGAACGTTTTTCGGTGAATAGTTGTCGGTCCGTATGCCTGAAGAGCTTCAAGATGTTCTTTCGTTCCGTAGCCTTTATTTTTTTCAAAGCCATACATGGGGTAGGTTTTGGCGTACTCAGCCATGAGACGGTCCCGCGTTACTTTTGCTATGCAGGCTCCGGCGGCAATTGACACACTTTTGGCATCCCCTTTTATAACTGATGACTGCGGAATGTCAAGCGGAAGGGTCATGGCATCAACAAGCAGATAATCAGGTGTTTCCGTTAAAGCATTGACGGCTTTTACCATCGCCAGTCTCGCGGCCTCATAAATGTTGATCCGGTCAATGACGTCCGCATGGACAATGCCGACTCCTACAGCCGCCGCTTCTTCCGTGATCCGGCTGTAATACTCCTCGAGCTTCTTTTCCGACAATTTCTTCGAGTCCGTGAGACCGAGAATCTCGCATTCTGCCGGCAAAATGACGGCGCCGGCGACAACCGGTCCGGCAAGCGGCCCTCTTCCGGCTTCGTCAACACCCGCAATCAGGCGGAAGCCCTTTTTGGATGACAGTCTTTCGTATGCCGTCATGTTCAGCCATTGCTCTTTAAGAGCTTTTTCCTTCGCGTGCTTTTTCAGCCATTGCTCTAAAAGCGTCTGTACGCTTTTTCTCGGGTCTTTCTCACATTGGGCAAGGAAGGGGTCGCTTTCGTCCCTGACCTCTTGCAGGCGTTCTTTTACGCTTTTTACGGTTAATGTATTCACGTTCTCTTCTCCCTTACATTATGTATATCGGTATTCTGCGGAAAAAATAAAGACCCGCATCGCTGCGCGTCTTTATTCTGATGGTGTTTCAAATGAAAGCCTGCCGAATTTTTCCGTCCGGATGTCCCGAATGATGACTTCCGTTGTTTTATCATAGTCAACCATTCCGCCGCCCATCAAACAGCCGCGTTTTTCACCGATCGCGTCGAAAAGAGCGGCGATATCCTCAGGGATTTCCTGAAGTCCGTAGCGCTCCTTCAAGCGGTCGGGATAATGCTCTTCCAGAAAGCGCAGCCCGAAGACGGCCACATCCTGCAGGTTGATAATCGTATCTTTAATCGCCCCGGTGATCGCCAGGCGCAAGCCGACAAGCTCATCTTCAAATTTAGGCCATAAAATTCCCGGTGTATCGAGCAGCTCTAATTCCTTGCCTACCTTTACCCACTGCTGTGAAGTGGTAATGCCGGGCCTGTCTCCCGTCTTGGCAATGTTTTTCTTGGCCAGCCGGTTAATGAGCGTAGATTTGCCGACATTCGGAATGCCGATGATTAATGCGCGGATTGCTCTTGGCCTAATGCCTTTTGCTTTCATTTTATCGAACTTATCTTTCAGCAGCTCTTTCGAGGACGGCACGATTTGATGCAGTCCCTGCCCGTTAACGGAGTTTATTGAAAGAGAGGGAATGCCCTGTTCCTGAAAGTGGTCCTTCCACTGGGCAGTCACAGCCGCATCCGCCTTATCGGCTTTATTTAAAAGCATAATGCGCGGCTTATTTTTTAAAATCTCCTCAATCATCGGATTTCTCGATGACATCGGGATTCTCGCATCCACCAATTCGTATACGATATCAATTAATTTCAGTTTTTCTGTTACTTCCCGTCTCGCTTTAGCCATATGGCCCGGGAACCATTGAATGGTCATGTGACTTCGACACCTGCCTTATTTACCGGAACCGGATGTTCCGATGATCTCTTATGTATTTTACGTTGCTTGTTCTGCTTTTACAAATTTCATATAAAAAAAGAGCCTGTTACGGGTAACAAGCTCTTTTCGTTCGTTATCATTATCGTCTGATTTCTTTAATACGAGCCGCTTTTCCGCGAAGTTCACGCAGGTAGTAAAGCTTAGCGCGACGTACTTTACCGTAACGTACAACTTCGATTTTCGCGATTTTTGGTGTGTGTACAGGGAATGTACGTTCAACGCCAACACCGTAAGAAATCTTACGAACTGTGAACGTTTCGCTGATTCCACCACCACGACGCTTGATCACAACACCTTCGAAGATCTGGATACGCTCACGGTTACCCTCAACAACTTTTACGTGTACACGTAAAGTGTCACCAGGACGGAACGCAGGAAGATCAGTGCGAAGCTGTTCTTTTGTGATATCTTGAATTAGTTTTTGCATCGTTTTCAACTCCTTCCAACAGATGCTCTTGGCCACAACTGCAAGGCACAGCGGAACATCGTTTTCAAGCTTCTGAAGGATAAGCCTCCTTAAGCCACAAGTAGTATCTTATCATATCTTCATCGCCTGCGCAATAGAATCTATTCGTTTTCCCACTCGGAAATCCATTTTCTTTGCTCATCAGTGAGAGGATAGTTTTCAAGAAGATCCGGACGTCTTAAAAAGGTTCTTCTGATTGATTCTTTATTGCGCCATTCTTGTATTTTGGCATGGTTGCCGGACAGAAGGGTCTCAGGCACTTTTAAGCCTCTATAATCTGCAGGCCTCGTATAGTGCGGATGCTCTAAAAGCCCCGTGCTGAAGGAATCCTCCACGTGGGATGCTTCTTTTCCGAGGACGCCCGGCAAAAGCCTGACAACGCTGTCGGCGATCATCATGGCAGGGAGCTCTCCCCCGGTCAGCACAAAATCCCCGATGGAGATTTCATCAGTGACAAGATGTTCCCGGATCCGTTCATCATACCCTTCATAATGTCCGCAAATAAACATGAGATGTTCCTCTTCCGCCAGCTCCTCGGCTTTCTTCTGCGTATAACGCTCACCTTGCGGGCAGACGAGAATAATGCGCGGCTTGGCGTCCGTACCGGCTGTCAGCTTTTCAACCGCATCAAATACGGGCTGCGGCTTTAACACCATCCCGGCTCCCCCGCCGTACGGGTAATCATCAACCGTTTGGTGTTTATTATCCGAAAAAGCCCGGAAATTGATGACGTCAAAACGGACAGCCTCTTTTTCCTGTGCTTTTTGCAGAATGGATGAGCCGAGCACCCCTTGAAACATTTCGGGAAACAGTGTTAAAAAGTCGATTTTCATTCGTCTATTAACCCTTCCATTACATGAATCTTAATTTTCTTCTCATTTATATTAATATCCTTTACCACAGAAGCAATATACGGAATGAGCGCATCTTTTTTGCCTTTTCTTGCAACCACCCATACGTCATTAGCCCCGGGCGTCAAGATTTCCTTCACTGTGCCGATCAGTTCCCCGTCTTCTGACACAACCTCGCAGCCGATGATTTCATGAAAATAAAATTCATCTTCTTCAAGCTCTCCCAAGTCTTCTTCAGGGACTTTGATCACCATGTTTCTCAGGTGCTCGACTTCATTGAGACTCGGCATTTCTTTGAATTGCAGCAGGTGAAACTGCTTGTGAAGCCTGTGGGCGCTGACCGTTACTTTGACAGGCTCCGCAGCCCCTTCCGCAAACAAATAAAGCGTATTGCCGGGCTTGTACCGTTCTTCGGCAAAGTCCGTTTTAGAAATGACCCGCACTTCGCCTTTAATGCCGTGGGTATTTACAATTTTGCCTACATTAAACCATCTGTTTGTCATATTATCACCTCGGGCGGATTTCAATTACTACCCCGTCTTTTATGACGATGGTATTTGCCGCTGTTTTTTCATGCCAGTTATCACCGACGTTGATTGAAAGCAGCGCATCGATCTCCTTTTCCTTCACTTCGCTTCCAAGCGGGAGCGACTCTGTCTGGCTTATTTGGAAATCGATCATTTTGATTTTGTCTTGTCTTTTTTCAATGGCTTTTTTAAAAGATTCCGCTACATCGGGATTCTGCTGATCTTTTTCATGTTTTCTAAGCTGAAAATAGAGCTGGCTGCATTCTCGTTCAAGCGTTTGCTTTTTTTCTGCAAAAGAGGCCAAAAGCTTTTCCTTGCTTTGCTCGGTCAGAACCTGCATAACGGTTACCCTGTGAATAATCTGCATAGGACCAGACTCCCCACTCTTCCAACATATTTCTGTTCATTTGCCTTTTTTACGTGTAAAAAAAGGGGAGGTGCCGGCCCTCTCCCTTTTTCAGTCAAATATTTCAAATTGAACTTTCTTAGAAGACTGTGCGCCAGCTGCAAAAACGACGGTTCGAATCGCTCTTGCAGTCCGGCCTTGCTTTCCGATAATCTTACCGGTATCTGACTTATTGACAGATAAGCGCAGCGCAATCTTTTGATCAGTCTCTTCCTTTGTGACCATTATGTCTTCCGGATGGTCGACAAGCGGAGCCACAATGCTGACAATCAAATCTTCCAAGTTCTGATCAGTCATTACTTGCCTTGTTTAGCGTTGTGGAATTTTTCCATAATTCCTTGGCTTGAGAACAAGTTGCGGACTGTGTCAGAAGGTTTAGCTCCTGTTTGAAGCCATTTAAGAGCAAGCTCTTCGTTGATTTTCACTTCAGCCGGCTTTGCAACCGGGTTGTATGTGCCGACTGTTTCGATGAAACGGCCGTCACGCGGTGAACGAGAATCTGCTACAACAATACGATAGAAAGGAGATTTTTTTGCTCCCATACGTTTTAAACGAATTTTTACTGCCATTTTACTAGCACCTCCGAAAATATTTCAACAAGATAGTATATTAACAATGATAAAAGTGTTTGTAAAGTGTTTTTTCTTAACAACGGTTTTATCATGTATAACCGATTACATAAAAGGTAATTTAAAGCCTTTTTTCTTCCCTTTTGTCATGTTGGTCATCTGCTTCATCATTTTTTTCATTTCCTCAAACTGCTTTAAAAGACGGTTGACTTCCTGAACGGATGTTCCGCTTCCTTTGGCAATCCGCTTCCGCCGGCTGGCGTTAATGATATCCGGCTGTTCTTTTTCAAGAACAGTCATTGATTTAATGATCGCTTCCACATGATTCAGCTGTTTTTCATCGACTTGGATGTTTTTTAAGCCTTTCATTTTGCCTGCGCCGGGCATCATTTGCAGCAGTTCGTCAAGAGGCCCCATGTTTCGGACCTGGCCGAGCTGCTCCAGAAAATCATCCAATGTGAAGCTCATCGTTCTCATTTTCTGCTCAAGCTCTTTGGCTTTGTCTTCATCAACGGTCGCCTGAGCTTTTTCAATCAGCGTCAGCACGTCACCCATTCCGAGAATCCGGGATGCCATCCGTTCAGGATGGAACGCTTCAAGAGCATCGAGCTTTTCTCCCATTCCGGCGAATTTAATCGGCGTTTCGGTGACCGCGCGGATAGAAAGCGCCGCACCTCCGCGGGTATCCCCGTCAAGCTTTGTTAAAATGACACCCGTTAAACCGAGCTGGTCATTAAAGCTTTTGGCGACGTTTACCGCATCCTGACCGGTCATTGAGTCGACGACAAGGAAAATTTCCTCAGGATTTGCGACTTCCTTTACGCCGGAGAGCTCATCCATCAGTTCATGATCGATATGCAGCCGTCCGGCGGTATCTAAAATCACATAATCATGATGCTCTTCCTTCGCTTTTTCAATCGCCTGTCTGGCAATTTCCACCGGGCTGACCTGATCGCCAAGCGAAAAGACCGGCATATCAAGCTGTTTCCCCAGTGTTTCCAGCTGTTTAATCGCGGCGGGGCGGTAAATATCCGCAGCCACGAGCAGCGGTTTGCGATTATGTTTTTTGCGCAGCAGGTTGGCAAGCTTCCCCGTGGTTGTCGTTTTACCGGCACCTTGGAGCCCGACCATCATAATAACGGTCGGCGGGCGTTTGGCGACGGCAATTTTGCTTTCTTCGCCGCCCATCAGCTCGGTAAGCTCTTCTTTTACGACTTTAATAACCTGCTGACCGGGTGTCAGACTCTGCATGACGTCCTGTCCGACAGCCCGTTCACTTACTTTTTTCACAAAATCCTTTACGACTTTAAAGTTAACGTCAGCCTCAAGAAGCGCAAGACGAACTTCACGCATCATCTCTTTTACGTCTTGTTCGCTGACTTTTCCTTTTCCGCGGATTTTTGAAATCGTCTTTTGCAGTCGGTCGGCTAATCCTTCAAATGCCATTGTTTGCCGCCTCCTAATCTAATTTCTCAAGCGCTTCAATCAGAGCCGTCATTTTTTCCTCTTCCTGCAACCCGGAAGCAAGCTCTTTCAGCTTTGTAAACATTTCTTTACGCTCCTGAAACTTTTTAAAAAGGAGCAGTTTTTCTTCATATTGTTCAAGCATCGCTTCAGTCCGTTTGATGTTATCGTAAACGGCTTGCCTTGAAACGTCATACTCTTCGGCTATTTCACCAAGGGAGAAATCGTCCAGATAATAAAGCGACATATAGCTCTTTTGTTTTGACGTCAGCAACGACTGATAGAAGTCAAATAAATAGTTCATTCTCGTCGTTTTTTCGAGCGACATTTGAGCTCTCCCCTTTGTTAAGTCAAATCCCTTTACAAAAACTTAGTTTACATGGTTTCAGAGCGTGTGTCAAGTTTTTATCTTGTCAAAGCATGATGCTCTTTTTACATCATAAGTTTTTTCAAAAAGATTCATATAGACCGTCGTTAAAATACTCGAATTCTTGTTTTGATACACGGTAGCGGCAATAGCCTTCGTAAAAAGCATTGAGGCATGCTTCATTTGTGACAAAATGACTGATCGCTAATGATTCATCATATCGCGGATCTCCCGCCGATATTCCCGCAGCATCGATAAACAGATAGACCTCTCCGTCTTTCACCAGCACATTATCAGTCGTGCAGTCACCGTGAATCATTGTCTGCTGAACAGGAACAGGCCTGTACCTGTCCAATTCCTTCAAAAGCTCTGCACTTCCTTCAGCCTGTCCTTTTTTGACATATTCTCCGGCTCGTTTGATTTGCAGATCGAGCCAGTCTGTTTCCGGCTGTAAACCAGGGACCATTTCGGTTTCATGCAGCCGTTGCAGAAACCGGCCGAAACTTTTGATCAGCTTTTTCTTTTCAGTATTCCCTTTTGCTTTTCTTAAAGCCGAAGTCAGGGTGATTCCATCCTCAAATGACATGATGATATGGCTGGCATGCTGTTCCTGTATCATCCCATAATAAACAGGAACAGGCAGACGACGAGTTTCCGTCAGTTTTTGTAAAACGAAGGCTTCTCTCATTAACCATTCCCGATACTTCTGTTGAAAAGAACTTTTCAGCAGAAATGCGTCTTGACCGGTCACTATTTTTCGAACGGTTGAAGTGCCTCCCTGTTCATCCAACAGCGACATATGGTTTATTGCGCCGATCTTACTTTCCAATTCAGCTTTCAGCCATTTGTCCAACAATTGCCCCCTCCATTCCGATCTATCAATGCGTATAAAAAAACGAGTATAAAACCGTCCATTTTATACTCGTTTTTTATTCATTAATCCTCGGCTTTTTCAACTAAATCAGAAAAGAGACCGTATACGTAAGATTCTGCATCAAACCGCTGGAGGTCGTCAACCTTTTCTCCGAGGCCGACAAGTTTCACGGGGATGTGAAGCTCATTGCGGATTGCCAGGACGATACCGCCTTTTGCGGTGCCGTCAAGCTTCGTTAACGCGATACCCGTCACATTCGTCGCTTTGGAGAATTCTTTCGCCTGCGCCATCGCATTCTGGCCTGTCGTCGCGTCCAGCGCAAGGAGAACCTCATGCGGAGCCTCAGGCACTTCGCGTTCGATGACGCGTTTGACTTTTTCAAGCTCTTTCATTAAGTTAACTTTATTCTGAAGGCGGCCTGCCGTATCACAAATCAGCACATCCGCTCCTCTTGCTTTAGCCGCGTGTACGGCATCATAAATAACCGCCGCAGGGTCGCTTCCGGCAGCCTGCTTAATGACAGGCACGCCTGTACGCTCCCCCCACACTTCAAGCTGTTCAATCGCCCCGGCTCTGAAGGTGTCTCCGGCAGCGAGCACAACGGATTTGCCTTCATTCTTCAGCTTATGGGCAAGTTTTCCGATCGTTGTCGTTTTTCCGACGCCGTTTACCCCGACAAGCAGAATAACGTTCAGGCGCCCGTCCTGAATATTTAATTCAGAAATCTGTTCGTCGCCGCTGTTATAAATGTCGACAAGCTTTTCAGAAATGACGGACTGCACTTCCTGAGGATCCTGGATGTTTTTCAGCTTCACTTCTTTTTTGAGCTCATCAATCAGCTCCATGACGGTTGTAAAACCGACGTCAGCGCCAATCAGCACTTCCTCAAGCTCCTCGAAGAAATCCTCGTCGACTTTCCGGTAGCGGGAGACGAGTTCGTTCACTTTATTCGAGAAGGAATTTCTTGTTTTTTCAAGACCATCTTTAAATTTTTCAGAGACGGAGTCTGTCTGTTTCGTGATTTTCTCTTTTAATTTTTTAAAAAAGCTCATCTTTCAACCTCTTTCCTCGTTACTGAACGAATTCTTTTGTTTCTTCCAGTTTGACCGAAACCATTCGGGAAACGCCGGATTCCTGCATCGTAACACCGTAGAGGACATCCGCTTCTTCCATGGTGCCTTTTCTGTGGGTGATGACGATAAACTGGCTGTCGCTGCTGTATTTTTTTAAATATTGCGCAAACCTGAATACATTGGCTTCATCAAGCGCAGCTTCCACTTCATCAAGGACGCAGAACGGCACGGGCCTTACTTTCAGAATGGAGAATAAAAGGGCAATGGCAGTCAGCGCCCGTTCTCCCCCTGACAAAAGATTTAAGTTTTGCAGTTTTTTGCCCGGAGGCTGCGCGATAATGTCCACCCCGGAGTTAAGAAGATCATTCGGCTCAGTCAGCTTCAGTTCAGCCCGTCCTCCTCCGAATAAAGAACGGAACACGTCGTTGAATTGAGAACGGATCTGGATAAACGTTTCATGGAATCGCTTCGTCATTTCAGAATCCATTTCTTCAATGACTTGAAACAGTGTGTTTTTCGCTTCCGTCAGGTCATTTTTCTGCTCTGTTAAAAACTGATACCGTTCGTTTACTCTTTCAAATTCATCGATGCTGCCGAGATTGACCGTTCCGAGCTCTTCAATTGAAAGCTTGATCAGTTTGACCCGTTTTCTCGCCTCTTCAGGCTCGAGTTCGAGCTGATATTGTTCTTTTGCCCCTTCAAAGGATAAGCTGTATTCCTCGCGTAAATATTGCAAGAGATTATCAAGCTCAACTTCCATCCGGCCGAGTTTTACCTCTTCATCTTTCAGAATTTCTGTTTTTTGCTTGTAGAGACGCTTCATCTCTTTCAGCTCAAGTTCGTTCGTATCAAGCGCCCGCTGGAGCTTCACACGCTGGTCGCGCCTGCTGGCGATCAATTCAATCGTTCTCGTTTTATCGTGAAGCTTGTGATGGGCTGCTTCTTCAAGCTGCTCCTCACCGCTTGTGCTGGACGTCATCTCTGAGGTCAGGAGGCTTAAATCTTCCCGTGTTTCTTTCAGAGCGAGCTGCGTTTCCTCAAGCTCTTTTTTCAGCCTTTTGAGGTTGTCTTCTTCACTCGAGCACGCCTGTTCTTTTTTCGCAGCGGCCACTTTACATTCCGTCAGTTCATGAGAGAGCGTTTCTTTTGTTGAGGATAGGGTCTGCTTTTGTTTTGTCAGCCTTTCCATCTCTTCCTCAAGCTCTTTCAGCTGGCCGGATGCCTCACTCAGCTGTTCTTCCAGAGCTGATTTGCGCGTCTCTTTTTCCCGGCTGCTTTCCGTCAGTGATGCTTTCTCCTGATCGTAAAGCTCCAGATGGGTATTGATGTTCTTTTCAGCGACTTCGAGTTCATACAGCCTGCCTTTTACATCCTGCTGCTTTGTTCTGAAAGCTTCACCGTCTTCACGGAGACCGCTCAGCGTATGTTCAAGCTCTTGAATGGCCTGCTTCAGCGTTTTGACCTCTTTTTCGAGCAGAGCTGTTTTTTCTTCCATTTCGGCAAGCCGCGCAGTCACCGTCTCAAGCTCACGGCTTCTGCCGAGCAGAGAATTGTTTTTCTTTTTGACCGCGCCGCCTGTCATTGATCCGCCTGGATTGACGACATCGCCCTCAAGCGTCACGATGCGGTAGCGGTGCCCGAGAAGCTTGGCCAGTTCATTCGCGCCTTTTAAATCTTCAGTGATCAGCACGGTGCCGAGAAGGTTTTGAATAACATTCCGATATGCCGCATCATATGTGACAAGCCCGCTCGCTGTGCCGAGGAAAGACGGATGCTTCTGAGCCGTCTGTTCATCACGGGTTTGGAGCTGGCGCGGTTTCATAACCGTAAGCGGCAGGAACGTCGCGCGGCCGAAGGAATTCTGTTTTAAATATTGAATCGCTTTCCGCGCCGCCTGCTCATCGTCTGTGACAACGTGCTGCGCCGCTGCGCCGAGTGCAATCTCGATCGCCGTTTCATATTTTTGTTCGGTGGCAATCAGTTCGAGAACGGCGCCACGGATGCCGCCAAGCTGCTCTTTCTGTTTCAGCACTTCTTTTACGCCTTGGTAAAATCCTGAAAAATCGCCTTGCATCGTTTCAAGCATATCTTTTTTGGATCTGGCCTGCTGGACGAATTGATATGCCTGATACAGCGCAGATTCTTTCTTTTCATATTGGCGTTTTTTCTGTTCATATGCTGTCTGGACTTCACGAAAGCGGACGACCTGATTGTGAATATCCTCTTCAACGGAGGCCAATTCTTCTTCGCACGCCGCTTTGCGGACTGCAATATCGTTACGTTCTTCAAGGTATTTTTCATTGTTTGCTGTCAGTCTCGCCTGCTGGACCGCAGATTGGGACATCTGGTCATCTAAAAGCTGCAGCTCGTTGCGAATCGACGCCTGACTGTTTAACAATTCAAAGTAATCGCTTTTTAATTGTTCGATTTTCTCATCTACATTTTCATTATGCAGACTGAGAGCCTGCTGCTTTTCTTTCACCTGGGCGTTTAATCGCTTCACTTCCGCACGAAGTTTATCATAGACGGCAGACTGTTTTTCAATGTCCGCTTTCAGTTCGGCTTCTTTGTTCGTGTAATGTGTAACGGATTCCTCAAGCTGTTCCCGGTTTTGCGCGGCGTTTTTTTTACGCTCTTTCAGCACTTCTTTCCGGCCTTCCAGCTTTTCCAGCTCTTCACTTGTCACGAGCAGAACCTGCTGCAGTTCGTTGACGGATTCATCAAGCGCGTGGATTTTATCTCTCGTCTCTTCTATCATCGCTTCTTTTGCGGACAGAGCCGATGATTCCGCCAATTCTTCTTCTTTTGCCGCCTGCACCTTTTCTTTTAAACCCGACCATCTGCCATGCAGTTCTTCGATGTCAAAGGCGGTAAGGGCGATTTCGACATGTTCAAGCTCTTTCTTTTTTTCTAAGTAGTCTTTGGCGATTGAAGCCTGGATTTTCAGCGGTTCGACCTGATCTTCAAGCTCGTGGAGAATATCTTCCACCCTGTTTAAGTTATCCTGCGTCTCAAACAGTTTGTTTTCCGCTTTTTTCTTTCTTGTTTTATATTTCAGCACGCCGGCCGCTTCTTCAAAAATACTGCGGCGGTCTTCCGCTTTGCTGCTGAGAATCTCTTCGACTTTCCCCTGGCTGATAATAGAGAATGCTTCTTTCCCGAGCCCGGAGTCCATAAATAAGTCAATGATATCTTTCAGGCGGCACTGCTGATTGTTGATGAGAAATTCACTTTCTCCGGAACGGTACACCCGTCTCGTCACGCTGACTTCGTGGTAATCGATCGGGAGAAAATGATCTTCATTATCAAGCGTTAACGTGACTTCGGCAAGGTTCAGCCGCTTGCGCGAATCACTTCCCGCAAAAATGATATCTTCCATTTTTCCGCCCCGAAGCGAGCGGGCTGATTGTTCGCCGAGCACCCAGCGGATGGCTTCGGTAATGTTGCTCTTTCCGCTGCCGTTCGGACCGACAACGGCCGTGACGCCTTTTACAAAGTCAACGGATATCCGTTCTGCAAATGATTTAAATCCTATAACGTCTAAACGTTTGAGGAACATCCCAGATCCTCCTTATCGTATAAGTATCTCAATATTATCATAATCACCCGCTTATATCAGGCGCAGACATACTGAAATCCCCCTAGGGAAACAGGGGGATTTTATTGTTTCGTATGATGTTTTTGCATTTTTGCAAGAGCTTCCTGTGCCGCATGCTGCTCGGCTTCTTTTTTGGAACGTCCGTTCCCGATACCGAGCGCCTCACCTTTAAGAGAGACAAGCGCCTCGAATTCCCGGTTGTGGGCAGGCCCTTTTTCATTGAGAATTTTGTACTCAAGCGATCCTTTTCCGTCCCGCTGTACAAATTCTTGAAGCTGGCTTTTGAAATCCATCACATGAGAAAAAGCACCATCGTTTATTTTAGGGAACACGTACACTTTCAGGAATTGCTGAACCGGCTCAAGGCCCTGATCCAGATACAGTGCGCCGATAAACGCTTCAAACACATCCGCTAAAAGCGCAGGACGCTTTCTGCCGCCCGTCATTTCTTCTCCTTTTCCCAAGAGAACAAGGTCGCCGAATGACAATTCATGGGCAAGTGAGACGAGTGACGGCTCGCATACGATAGCGGCTCTCAGCTTCGTCAAATCTCCTTCACTCATGGCCGGATATTTGGCAAATAAGAATTGGGAGATCGTCAGTTCCAAAACAGCGTCACCTAAAAATTCAAGCCTTTCATTGTCTTCATACGGCTTTTTCCGATGCTCATTCACATAAGATGAATGTGTAAATGCTTGATACAAAAGTTTCTCGTTTTGAAAATGAACCGAAATCCGTTCTTGGAACTCTTTAAATTGCTCTATTTTTTTATAGAACTTTTTTTTATCTTTAAAATGTGAGTGTTTTGACATAGTAACCTCCATAGGCACATCAGGTTCACCGCGCTCCCCGCCGTAAACGGAATCGGCAGCGCGTACAGCGTCAGACGCCGGTAACCGAACGATTAAAGGGCTAAAGCCCCGCTGTCAGGCGGGACTTTTAGCATCAGCTTATTGCTGGTTTTGTATGTAGTTCACAGCGTCGCCGACTGTTGCAATCTTTTCAGCATCTTCGTCAGAAATCTCCATATCAAACTCGTCTTCAAGTTCCATAACAAGCTCAACTACATCTAGGGAATCAGCACCTAAGTCTTCCTTGAAAGAAGCTTCAAGTTTGACGTCAGCTTCATCAACGCCAAGGCGGTCTACGATGATTTTCGTTACACGCTCTAATGTATCTGCCATAGCAATTCACCTCCCCTCAAGTATTATAGTGGATTCGTTTTTAAAAAACTAGAGAAACTAGGATGAAATTTTAAAAACAAATCTTTACATCACCATTCCGCCGTCAATATGAAGGGTTTGGCCCGTCATATAACGCGATCCTTCAGAAGCAAGGAACGTAACAACGCTGCTGATATCGGAAGGATCACCGAAACGCGCGAGCGGAATCTGCTTCAGCATTTCATCTTGGACTTCTTTAGAAAGCTTGTCCGTCATATCCGTGGAAATAAAGCCCGGAGCAATGGCATTAACCGTAATATTGCGGCTCGCAAGCTCTTTGGCTGATGACTTCGTTAAGCCGATTACACCGGCTTTTGCCGCCACGTAGTTCGCCTGGCCGGGGTTTCCGCTGACGCCGACGATTGATGATACGTTGATAATCCGGCCGGAGCGCTGTTTCATCATCTGTCTTGTAACGGCTTTCGTGCAGTTGAATACACCTTTTAGGTTAATGTTAATGACATCATCCCATTCATTTTCTTTCATTCTCATCAGAAGATTGTCTTTTGTGATCCCCGCATTGTTCACGAGAATGTCGATTGAAGAAAATGCAGCGACAGCCTCTTTCATCATGTTTTGTACTTCTTCGGAATTTGATACATCGGCTTTTACCGCGATCGCGTTTCGGCCCAAAGATTTGATTTCATCTACGACTTCGTTCGCTTTCGCTTCATTCCCGGAGTAGTTGACTACTACGTTACAGCCGTTTTTCGCAAGATCAAGCGCGATCGCCCGCCCGATTCCGCGGGACGCTCCCGTTACCACTGCTGTTTTTTCATTAAGCATCCTGATTCTCCTCCTTCAGCGTTTGAATCGCCAGTTCGATGGTTTCATGGTCAGAAACCGCGATTGTTTTAAGGCGGCGGTTCACTTTTTTCACAAGGCCTGAAAGCACTTTTCCGGGCCCGATTTCAACAAACGTCGTGACACCTTCGTCAATCAGTTTGTTAATGGTTTCTTCAAAGCGAACAGGTGAATACAGCTGTTCGATCAGTTTTTTCTTGATATCGTCTTTTTCTGTCATAACGTCAGCCGAAACGTTTGAAATCACGGGAACAGCCGCATTTTTCAACTCACAGGCGCTGAGCACCTCCTCGAGTTTTTGCGCTGCCGGCTTCATTAATTCAGAATGGAACGGTCCGCTTACTTCTAATGGGATTGCCCGTTTTGCTCCGTTGTTTTTCGCTTCTTCTGAAGCCAGCTCCACGCCTTTTGCCGTTCCGGAAATTACGATCTGGCCGGGGCAGTTCAGGTTTGCAAGCTGTACGAGATGACCGTTTTCCGTCACTTGATCCGTTACCTTTTTCAAGGACTCTGCATCCATTCCGAGAATCGCTGCCATGGCGCCTTCTCCGGCCGGCACGGCTTCATTCATGAATTCTCCCCGTTTTCTTACCGTGTAAACGGCATCTTTAAATGTCATCGCTCCCGCCGCAACAAGCGCCGAATATTCTCCGAGGCTGTGGCCGGCGGTGAAATCAGGGGTGATGCCGGATTCTTTAAACTTTTCCAATACGGCGATGCTCGTTGTCAACAGCGCGGGCTGCGCATTGTATGTAAGGGTCAATTCTTCGGCGTCACCTTCAAAAATGAGCGAGCTCAGCTTTGTTTCAAGCGTTTCATCCGCTTCATCAAAAATACGTTTTGACGCTTCTTCGCGTTCGTACAGGTCTTTTCCCATACCGATATATTGTGATCCCTGTCCGGGAAATAAAAATGCAATCTTACTCATGATGCGGTAACCTCCAGACTACTCATCTGTTTTTTCTTCTTTTACTTCTTCTTCTATAAATGCGGCCACGTTTTGGCTGACCATTTCTCTCGCCTGGCGCAGCGCATGGTAAACAGCGCGTGCGTCAGAAGAGCCGTGCGCTTTAACGACGGGCGCTTTCAAACCGAAAAGACTCGCCCCGCCGTACTCAGAATAGTCCATTTTCAGTTTCATTTCCATCAGCTTCGGCTTCAGCACTCCCGCTGCGAGCTTAGTAACAAAACTTGAAGTCAGTGTATCTTTCAGCATTTTGAAAATCGATAACGCTGAACCTTCCAATGTTTTCAACGTGACGTTGCCCGTAAAGCCGTCTGTGACGATGACGTCAGCAGCGCCTTCGAGCAAGTCTCTCGCCTCAACGTTTCCGACAAAATTCACGTTTGTTTCTTTTAATAATTCAAACGTCTTTTTTGTCAGGTCGTTTCCTTTCTTTTCTTCCGTGCCGACATTTAACAATCCGACGCGGGGCGAGCTGATTCCGAGAACCTGCCGGGCATATACAGATCCCATAATTCCGTACTGGACGAGATGCTCCGGTTTGGCATCGACATTGGCTCCCACGTCCAAAAGAAGGAAACCGTCGCCTGAAACGGTCGGAAGCGTCGGCGCAAGCGCAGGCCGGTCGATTCCTTTAATTCTGCCGACGATAAACAGTCCCGCTGTCATGAGTGCGCCTGTATTCCCCGCTGAGATGCAGGCGTCCGCTCTGTTTTCAGCCACTTCCTGCGCCATCAGCACCATAGAAGAGTTTTTCTTTCTGCGTACGGCGCGGACCGGTTCATCCGTCGGTTCAATCACTTCATCGGCGTGCAACACAGTGATGCGGTCTGATGTTGTTGGCAAGTGTGATTCTATCGTTGTCTTGTCACCGACCAGCGTAATATGAAGATCGTCAAATGCCTCAATACTCTTCATTACTCCGTCAATAACAGCTTTGGGTGCGTTGTCGCCTCCCATTGCATCTACAGCTATTCTCATGCATGCTCCACCTTTATGATTGTTTTGAACGGTACATGTCAAAGCTGCCGGAGAACACGACTTCTTCTCCCACATAGCTGTTGACTTCAACTACCGTTCTGCCTTTTTCTTTTTCGACTGCCGTCACTTTGGCTTTCGCAACGACGCGCTCGCCTTCTTTCACCTGTCTTGTAAAGCGGATATTTGCGCTTGCGGTCAGCGCCAGCTCATCATCAATGACGGCTACGGCGAGTGAGTTCGCCTGCGCAAACAAATGATGCCCCCGCGCAATTTGATTGCGGCTGAAGACATGTTCGCGTCTTACTTCTAATATGGAAATGGCCTGGCCGTCAAGCTCCAGATCAATAATTTCACCGATCACTTCGTCTAACGACAGTGATTTCACTTCATCATCAAGCGTTTGTTCTGCCACGTTTTTAATTCTTTCCCTCAGCTCCGGTATTGAGAGCTCTAAGCGGTCTAAACGGATCGTCTGAATGCTGACGCCGAATTTCCCCGCTAATTCTTCATCTGTGATGAAGGGTGTCGATTTGATCGTCTGCTGCAATAATTTTTGGCGTTCTTTCTTGCTTCTTCTCATCTGTAAACACCATCCGGACAATTAAGACTAGGTACTAATAGTAGTATATAATCTCATAGATTGGAATGCAATGATTGTTTTTTGAAAGCCGCCGAATTTTACAGAATCAGCTTAATTTCTCCCCTTCTAGGACGCCGCTTGAAAGTAATTGACCGCGCAGCATGCGGTATTCGTCATCTTTCCAAAAAGCCTCTGAAGACACCAGATTGGCCGCATCCTGGCGGGCCGTTTCCAAAGCTCTGTAGTCATGAACCATATCCGCCACCTTGAACTCGGGCATACCGCTCTGTTTTTTTCCGAAGAAATCCCCGGGGCCGCGCAGTTCAAGGTCCTTTTCAGACAGCTCGAAGCCGTCGTTTGTCTCCGACATGATTCTCATCCGTTCCTTCCCGGTTTCGGATTTCGGATCGGCCATCAAGATGCAGAAAGATTGGTGGTCTCCCCGCCCGACCCGGCCGCGGAGCTGATGAAGCTGAGATAATCCGAAACGGTCGGCGTCATAGATGACCATAATCGTCGCATTCGGCACGTTCACCCCGACTTCTACGACGGTTGTTGACACAAGTACCTGACATTGATTGGCGCTGAATTCTCTCATCACCTGATCTTTTTCATCAGAATGGAGCTTCCCGTGCATCAGGCCGACATTCCATTTACCGCGGTAAACGTCAGACAGCATGTTATATACGTCAATCGCATTCTGCACATCCAGTTTATCCGACTCTTCAATGAGCGGGCAGATAATATAGGCTTGCCTTCCCTGTTTCAGCTCTTTTTCTATAAAAGCCAAAATCCGCTCCAGCATGTCGTGTTTCACCCAATACGTTTCGATTTGTTTTCGCCCCGCGGGCATTTCATCTATCACGGAAACATCCATTTCTCCGAAGACGGTAATGGCCAACGTTCTCGGAATCGGGGTGGCTGTCATAAACAGCACATCCGGATCCTGACCTTTATTCTTGAGTTTTTTGCGCTGTTCGACCCCGAACCGGTGCTGCTCGTCCGTAATGACAAGACTCAGCGCTTTAAATTCCACTTCGTCCTGGATTAAAGCATGGGTCCCTACTAAAATATCAATCTCTCCGAGAGCAAGCCGCTCCAGAAGCTCCCTGCGCCGCTTTCCTTTTACAGAACTCGTCAAAAGCGCGATATTTACATCTTCATTTGCAAACAACGATACGAGAGAATCTGCATGCTGTTCGGCCAGAATTTCAGTCGGCACCATTAATGCCCCCTGATACCCCGACAGAATCGCAGCGTACAAAGCGATGGCGGCGACGGCCGTTTTCCCTGAACCGACATCACCTTGCAGCAGACGGTTCATTCGGTAAGGGGATGTCATATCAGCGGTAATTTCCCGAAGCACGCGCGTCTGTGCGGTCGTGAGCGAAAACGGAAGGCTGTCTGTGAAAGCGGCGAGCTTTTCAGCAGGAAACACATGGCTGATGCCTTTTGACTGTTCCCTTTCCGCTTTACGGAACGCCTGCATTTTCAGCTGAAATAATAAGAATTCCTCGTAAACAAACCGGCGTCTGGCCTGCTGTAACGATTCCCTCGTTTCAGGCTGATGCATCGTCTGCAGGGCATGTTTGTAATCAGGCAGCTTGTAGCGGATTCTCAATTTTTCAGGAAGCGGATCGGCCGCACTGTCCAAATGATGCTGCAGCGCTTCCTTAATAAACCGTCTCATCATTTTTACGGTGACGTTTTCTTTAACGGAATAAACAGGTTCAATGCTTTTATCTTCTTGATGAGGACCGTTTTTTAATTCCTGCACGGAAACAGTCTGTCTGTGTTTATCCCATTTCCCGGATATCGTGACGACAGAACCTAACGTCAGTTTCTTTTTTAAGTAGGGACGGTTAAAGCAGACCGCGGTAATTAAATAATTGCCGACAAGCACCCTGAATGTCAGCCTGTTTCGTTTTTTGCCGTAATAGGTAAGAGAAGGTTCTGAATGAACCTTCCCTTCTACCGTCACTCTTTCTTCATGTTTTACTTCTTCTAAATCCCTCAGCTCATAGTCGTCATAACGGTAAGGGAAATAATTCAGAAGATCAGAAATGTCACAGATACCAAGTTCGTGCAATGTTTTTTCTGTTTCCGGCCCAATGCCCTTAATCTCCGCTATACTAGTTTGCTGATGGTGTGTCACTTGATTTCAGCGCTCCTCCGAAAATTTTTTTCTCTAATTCTCTTCCCGTCGGTGTCGCGGCTAAACCGCCTTGTCCCGTTTCACGCAGTGCTGTCGGCATTGTCTGGCCGATTTTGTACATCGCGTCAATCACCTCATCGCAAGGAATGCGGCTTGTAATCCCGGCCAGCGCCATATCCGCCGCGATCATTGCGTTGGATGCTCCCATTGCGTTTCGTTTGACACACGGCACTTCTACCAATCCGGCGACCGGGTCACATACGAGACCGAGCATATTTTTCAGTGTAATCGCCATTGCTTCCGCTGATTGCTGAGGCGTTCCGCCCGCCATTTCCACAATCGCAGCCGCTGCCATGCCTGATGCTGACCCGACTTCCGCCTGACAGCCTCCTGCCGCTCCTGAAATACTCGCATTGTTTGCTACGACAAAACCGAACGCGCCGGCTGTAAACAGAAAACGGATCATTTGTTCTGTCGTAGGGTTCAGCTTATGCTTTACGGCGAATAACGTTCCCGGCACGACCCCGGCAGAGCCGGCGGTCGGTGTAGCGCAGATCGTTCCCATCGCCGCATTGACTTCATTTGTCGCCACAGCTTTAGAAACGGCGTCTAAAATCAGATTGCCCGACAGGCTTCTTCCCGATTGGATGTATGCCTGAAGTTTCACGGCATCTCCGCCTGTTAAACCGGTCTGGCTCGTGACGCCCTTCAGCCCTTTTTCAACAGCTGCTTCCATGACGGAGAGATTGCGCTCCATTCCTTGAAAGATTTCTTCCCGCGTTTTTTGCGTCACTTCCATCTCTTGCGTGATCATCACTTCCGAAATCGGAATTTGTTTTTCTCGAGTGATTTCTATTAATTCTTTTACATTACGAAACATGTCATTTTCCTCCTGACTTTTTAGTCAGCTATCTTAGTAACCTGTATAATATTAGGAAGTGTTGAAAGCTCGTCAAGCACTTCTTCTTCAATATTCTGATCGACCTCAATCGTCATCAGCGCAAGCTGGCCGACGTCCTTACGCGCCACTTCCATATGTCCGACGTTGATGGAGAATTTCGCCAGCACATTGGCGACGCCTGCAATCGTGCCGAATTTATCATTGTGAACGACTAAAATAGCCGGATGGTTTCCGGAAAGACGCAGCTCAAAGCCGTTGAGCTCCGTGATTTCTATTTTTCCGCCGCCGATGGAAATACCGGTAAGGGCAAGCTCTCCCTCATCATCAGAAATGACGATACGCGCCGTATTCGGATGAACGGGCACGGCATCCTCTGTACGGAACTCTACATATATGCCCTTCTCTTCCGCAATTTGAATCGCTGTTTTAATCCGTTCATCAAATGTATCAAAATCAAGCAGGCCGCCGATAATCGCGACATCAGTGCCGTGACCCTTATACGTCTCCGCAAATGATCCGTAAAAAGACACAATGATCCGGCGGGGCTCCCGCCTGAATAGGCTTCTGGCCACTCTGCCGATCCGGGCGGCGCCTGCGGTATGTGAACTGGACGGACCGATCATTACCGGGCCGATAATATCAAAAACGCTTCTATACTTCATGCTGGTTTGTTCCTCCTTAACATCACTTCATTCAGCGCTTTTCTTTAGACTAATTGAACATTTCTCAATTGGCAAGCAGGCACACTGCCGCACTGCCGCAGGTAAATAAAGACATAAGAATAGAAGGGCCTGATAAGCCCTTCTATTCTGCCGCAAATATATATGGATACAGAGGCTGTCTGCCGTTATGGATTTCAACCTCGATATCTTCACAGACGCTAGCAATATACTCAGCGAGTTTCTCAGCTTCTTCTTCCGGCGCGTCCTCTCCGTACAAGATGGTGACAATTTCATCTTCTTCCCCGATCATTTCATCCAGCAGCAATTTCGCCGCACTTATCCGATCTTCGGCGCTGCCGATAATTGAACTGTTTAAAATGCCGATAAAATCACCTTTTTTAATATCTTTGCCGTCAATATGGGTGTCTCTGACTGAATATGTCACCTGTCCGCTTTTCACATTCCGGATGGCCTCAAGCATATTGGCTTCATTTACGTCAGCCGGCTGGTCAGGGTTAAACGCAAGCAGGGCGGTCATGCCTTGAGGGACCGTTTTTGCCGGAATGACAATGACATTTTCTTCAGCCACGCTCGCCGCCTGATTGGCAGCCATCACAATATTGGAATTGTTCGGAAGAATGAAAACCGTCTCCGCATTGACAGACTGAACGGCTTCAACAATATCTTCCGTGCTCGGATTCATTGTCTGGCCGCCTTCGGTTACGTGTGAAGCGCCGATGCTCGTAAACAATTCAGAAATGCCCTCTCCCATTGCCACAGTCACGATGCCAAAAGGCTTGCGGGCTTCTTTCATAACGCCGGCCGGCTTTTTTTCATCATGTTCTTGGCTGATGATTGAAGTATGCTGTTCCCTCATGTTTTCAATTTTAATTTTAACCAAATCGCCGTAACGCTGTGCGAGATTGAGTACGTTCCCTGGTTCTTCGGCATGAATATGGACTTTCGCCAGCGTATCATCAGCCACGACCAGCAGTGAATCGCCGAAACGGCTCAGTTCGTTTCTGAACGTCTCTTCCTTGAACGTCCGTTTATCTTGATCCAGCTTCACCATCACTTCCGTACAAAATCCGAATTCAATGTCTTCTGTACTCAGCATGCTCTGCGCGCTTTTATGATGCTCGGCATTCACCATATCATCGAGTGCCGGAAGAACCGCTTTTTTCGGTACGGCCTCTCCTTTTAAAGCAGCCAAAAAGCCTTCATATACACAAAGCAGACCTTTTCCGCCGCTGTCAACGACACCGACGTCCTTTAAAACAGGAAGCAGATCCGGCGTACGGTTCAGCGACGCTTCCGCTTCTTCAATAACGGCCTCCATGACCGAAATAATATCGGTTTCTTCTTTGGCCGAGGCGACCGCTTTTTTAGCCGCATCCTTGGCCACGGTTAAAATCGTTCCTTCAACCGGTTTCATGACCGCCTTATATGCCATATCCACTCCCGCTTGGAGTGCTGCGGCAAATTCTTGGGCGTCTATTTGGTTTTTGTTTTCAATGCTCTTTGTGAAACCTCTGAACAATTGGGACAAGATCACCCCTGAGTTTCCTCTCGCTCCCATAAGCAGGCCTTTTGACAGGGCGATGCCGACTTTGCCGATGTCGGGTGAGTCAATGTGCTCTACCTCTCTTGCACCGGATGACATCGATAAATTCATATTTGTTCCGGTATCGCCGTCAGGCACGGGAAACACGTTCAGTGCATCCACCGCGGATGCGTTTTGAGACAATGTCTCAGCCCCCGCCAGAATCATTGCCGCAAAAGCTCTCCCATCTAAGTTTCGTCTAGACAATACTCATCCTCCTCACTACGGGTTCGTTACTCGTACGCCTTGGACATAAATATTTACAGAATCAACTGCAAGTCCGATTGTTTGATTTACTGTGTATTTTACCTTCGTCTGAACATTGTGGGCTACTTCGGATATTTTAGTGCCGTAGCTGACAATAATGTACATGTCGATATGTATTTGTTCGGCTTCCTGACGGACATGTACGCCTTTTGCGAAGTTCTCTCTCCGGAGGATTTCAGACAAACCGTCTTTAATCTGGTTTTTTGAGGCCATCCCCACTATTCCGTAACAGTCAATGGCAGCGCCTCCGGCAACCATTGCGATGACTTCGTTGGATATATCAATCTGTCCGTATTTTGTCTTCATTTCAATGGACACACAGGTTCCTCCTTCAGGTGCATAGAGTTATCATTATTCTACTATATGTATCCCATTATGAAAAGAAAAGATACAGACAGCGGCCTTCAGCGCGGAAATGTGATTGGTTTTACATGTCAAGTGATTTTTCTTGAAAGTAAGGGAAACAATAGTTGCAAACGGTTTTTAGCTGTGGTAAATTATTTAAAGTATTGTATAACGAAAGCATCTGAGAAACTATGTTTGAAAAGATGTTTCGCGCAGTTAGGAGGGAAACAAATGGCACGTAAATGTTTTATTACAGGTAAAAAAACAAAAGCCGGAAACAACCGTTCTCACGCAATGAACGCTTCTAAGCGTACTTGGGGCGCCAACCTTCAAAAGGTCCGCATCCTCGTTGACGGCAAACCTAAAAAAGTGTATGTATCTGCCCGGGCTTTAAAATCCGGTAAAGTTGAGCGTGTATAAGCAAAAATGAACGCCTGCCCTTTTATGCGGCAGGCGTTTTTTATGCGTTCAAAGAGGGCAATTTCAGCTTCTTGGGCTTATTCTTTTCTAAATGAGCCCAGCATCGCCCGGACAATTCCTCCTAAAAACTTCGGCAATTTAATGGTATAAAATTTCATTTTGTCCCCTCCTATAAGTCCCGTATCCGCTGCGTTCATCACTTTAGGATTCATGGTTTTTTCCGCATATGGCAGAAGCCGCTTTTCTAATCCGCGCTCCTTACCATTATTAATATGCCTTTTGCAAACGAAAAAGTACCTCGTGAATGAATGAGTTCGTTACTAATACATAGTGTTGAACCCAGAGGAATATGACAATTTTCAAGGGGATATTTAAAACCGTCGAGTGTCAGGCCGTCTGCCGCTTCCGTAAACGGAATGAAAGAAATATAGCGTCTGCGCGCTTTTTCTTCAATTGTATAACGGCCGGATCCGAACATCTGAATGTCATTCTGCCGGTCGATCAGCACGACATCGGTATTCTTATGTAAGGCTTTATACAGCAGCTGGATGTTCCCTAAAAAGTGATCGGCTCTTCCGCCCGTCACACCGAACATCCGAATGGTTTCCGGTTCTTTTTGTAAAGCCCAGTCAAGGGCGAGTTCAAGATCGGTATAATCTTTTTCCGCCTGATACACATGGAGGGCCGGCGCCGCTTTTTGAATCTGCATGAGCTCCTCTTCCGTAATGCTGTCAAAATCACCGAAAGCTTCCTGCGGAATGATTCCGGCTACCAAAAGAGAAACCGTCCCTTTATCGACTCCGACCCACGTCGTATCTCCGTCTGTGTATTCGGATAGATCGGGAATAAGTTCCCGCGGGCCGCCCGCAACGATATTGATTGTCTTCATATGTTTTCCTCTCTCTTAGACGCGAAAAGAGCCGGCGGCTTTCACCGGGCTCTTTTTCAGCATGTTTATTACGCGTTTCGGATGTCAGCGATGGCTTTTTTCCGATCCGGCTGATTATATACGGCAGACCCGGCAACAAGCAGATTGGCGCCCGCTTCAGCGCATAAAGGGGCTGTTTCTTTATTAACGCCTCCGTCCACCTCGATTAAAAGCTCAGACAGGCCTTTCTCCTCAGCCAGCTGTTTGACCTGACGGATTTTCGGCAGAACCGAATGAATGAAGCGCTGGCCGCCAAAACCGGGGTTAACCGTCATTAACAGCACAAGGTCAAGCTCCTCGATCACATGTTCAATCATTTGGACGGGCGTATGCGGATTGAGCACAACTCCCGCTTTTACCCCCTGCTCTTTTATCAATTGAATGGTCCGGTGAAGATGCGGACACGCTTCAGCATGAACGGAAAGGATGTCCGCACCGGCTTTTGCGAATGCCGGGATGTAGCGGTCCGGGTTTTCAATCATAAGATGGACATCCAGCGGCAGATCAGTCACCGGACGGACGGCTTCAACGATAAGCGGCCCGATTGTAATGTTAGGGACGAAATGGCCATCCATGACATCAATATGGATATAGTCCGCCCCTCCTTTTTCCACGTCTTTAATTTCCTCGCCCAGTGAAGCAAAATCGGCGGAAAGAATTGATGGCGCAACCTTAATCATATTAATACCTCGGCTTTCTCTCTTTTATTTCCTGCATAAATTCTTTGTAATGTTCATAGCGGTACGGCTGAATCTCTCCTTCTTCCACCGCTTGCTTTACCGCGCATTTCGGCTCCTTAAGATGCAGACAGCCTCTGAATTTGCAAGAGGCGCTTATTTCTCTGATCTCAGGGAACGTGCTGCCCAGCTCATCTTCCTCAATGCCGGTAAATTCAAGCGAACTGAACCCCGGAGTATCCGCAACCAGACCGCCTGATGTATGAATGAGCTCCACATGACGCGTCGTATGTTTTCCGCGTCCCAAATGCGCGGAAATCTCGTTTGTTTTCAGCTCAAGCTCCGGGCTGATCGCATTTAAAAGCGAAGATTTTCCGACTCCGGACTGACCGGCAAACACCGTCGTTTTGTTCTCGAAGTGTTTCACAATGCCTGTTAAACCGCTGTTTTCTTTTGATGACGTCACATATACGTCATAACCGATCCCCTGATAGTCTTTCACGTAAGAAAGTATCGCCTCTTTCGATTCCCCGTCTGCAGCTAAGTCCATTTTGGTTATGCAGATGATCGGGTGAATGCCGTTGGCTTCCACAAGGACGAGAAAACGGTCCAATAAAGACGTGCTGAACGCCGGCTGAACGGCAGAAAAGACGAGAACGGCCTGATCGACATTTGAAATCGGCGGCCTGATCAGCTCGTTTGTTCGTTCTTTGATTTCCAGCAGGTAGCCTTCTTTATCATTTTCAGCCTGATAAACGGCATAATCGCCGACCAGAGGCGTTATTTTATTTTTTCTGAAAATGCCCCGGCCCCTGCATTGAATGATCTTGTCCTGTGATTCATCCAAGACATAATAGAATCCGCTTAACGCTTTTATAATTTTGCCCTCAGGCATAGGGTCCCTCCTTGTCAGTCATTATCTTTCGGGTATTCAATCGTTTTGTAGCTGACGACTTTATGATCGACCATCACTTGATAATACCCCTTCTGTCCCTGATCAATCTTCAGTTCAATTGTTTTTTCAGTCGGCTCTTTTATTTTAAACGAGTCATACGTATCAGAGATGCTGTGATCCTTATCATCGATGGCGATTTGCACTTCAAGCTCGTCCCCTTCATGTTCGGGTTCGTAAGGGATGCTGATTTTTTCTTTTACCGTTTTCGCCGGTTTTTCTTCAGGTCCGAGCGAGAACGTCACTTCAACATTACTTCCCGGCTTAACCGCAGTGCCGGCTGCCGGCTCTTGCTTCATGACTTGTCCTTTTGGCACGTCATCTGAATGGGCTTGTTTTTCAACAAGCTGCAGGCTGTTATCTTCAAGATACCCTGAAGCCGCTTCTTTGCTGTAAGTCTTTAAGTCCCTCAGCGTAACGTCCGCCGGGCCGAGGCTGACCGTTAGATTGACTTCATCGTCGCTTGCGACCATGTCGGTGCCGGCTGACGGGTCCTGATCAATTACGGTGCCGGCCTCGCTGTCATCGTTCTCTTCTTTGACATTGACATGTTTGAAGCCTTTTTCCTTCAGCGCTTTTTTTGCGTCGCCGATCTGCCGCCCTTTCACGTCGATCAGCTGGGTTTTCGGTTTTCCGATGCTTTTGTACAGTTTTACAGAAGAGCCTTCTTTAACGGTAGACCCCGCTTTTGGGTCCGTTTTGACCATTAATTCCTCTTCTATTTTGTCATCTTCAATGTCCGTTATATCAGGATCCGCCCGGAGCCCGTTCTTTTCAAGCAGGGCTTCCGCTTTTTCGTACTTCATGCCCCGTACGTCGGGGACGCTTACATCTTTAGGCATAAACAAAGACGGGAACACGGTGACCGCAAGAACAGCCGCCATAATGAAAATGAAACAGACGGCCAGCAAAACCCACGGCCATTTCCGTTTTTTCTTTTTGGCGGGCTGCTGTTCCTTATCGTCCGTCTCCCCCGGCGTTTCCGCCTGAGGCGCGGCTTTTGCGCCGTCAGTAATAACGGGAATGGCTTTTGTCATTTCCTCATCATCCTGAACGGAAAATTTTTGTTCATTCAGCCTGCCGGCGTCAAAAGCCGTTCTGATGTCCGCTTCCATGTCCTCGGCGCTTTCATAGCGGTGAAACGGGTCTTTGGCGGTTGCCTTTAAAATAATGTTTTCGACGCTCTGCGGAATGGAAGGGTTCCACTTTCTGGCGGAAGGCGTTTCTGTTTGCAGATGCTTTAGCGCTATGCTGACGGCTGATTCTCCGTCAAAAGGAATTTTACCTGTTAAAAGCTCAAACAGCACGATGCCGAGCGCGTAAATATCTGATTTTTTCGTTGCCAGACCGCCTCTCGCCTGCTCCGGAGACAAATAATGAACCGAGCCCAGCACAGAATTCGTATGTGTGATTGTCGTAGACGTAAGCGCTGTGGCGATGCCGAAATCCGTCACCTTGATATGCCCTAAATGATCTATCAATATATTGTGCGGTTTAATATCCCGGTGCACGATATGGTTTTGATGGGCATGGGCGATGGCCGAGACGATCTGCTCCATAACGGACAGCGCTTCTTTCGGATGAAGCGGCCCGTGTGCGGTTATGTATTCCTTTAATGTCATGCCTTCCACATATTCCATGACAATGTAATAAATATCGCCTTCCTCCCCGATATCGTAAATACTGACGATATTCGGATGATCGAGGCTTGATGCCGACTGTGCTTCTCTTCTGAAACGCCTGATAAAATCAATGTCATTCACAAAGTCAAACCGCAGAATTTTAATTGCGACTTCACGTTCGAGAATGATGTCCTCAGCTAAAAAAACGTTTGCCATTCCGCCGCCGCCAATGGGCCGGAGGATATGATAACGCCCGCTGATCCGCTTGCCGGTTAGCACTTGTCTTCACCCTCTTTTGCATCTGCGGAAAACTCAATCAACACAGCCGTGATGTTATCTTCGCCGCCGTTTTGATTCGCTTTGCTGATGAGAAGGTCTACTTTTTCCTGAGGATCAGATTCGGCTTGAAGCATTTGTTTGATCTCGTGATCTTCTATTTTATTTGACAATCCGTCAGAGCATAAAAGCAGCTGATCGCCGTCAGACAGTTCAAAAGAACGGGCGTCGGGACTGATGGTTTCATCTGTCCCCAGCGCTCTCGTCAATACATTTTTCCGCGGATGGTGCTCGGCGTCCTCTTTCGAAATTTCCCCCGTCTTGACCAGCTCATTCACAAGCGAATGGTCTTCAGTCAGCTGAGTGAATTCCCCATCTTGAAGCAGGTAGCACCGGCTGTCTCCGATATGAGCCACAGTGACAAACCTCCCCGTGAATAAGGCGCAAACAACGGTGGTGCCCATTCCCCGGCATTCTTCATTCGCTTTAGCGTGGTCATGTACTTTGACATTCGCCTCATGAATCCGGTCTTTCAGCCAATCCTCGCAAGCAGACGGCAGAGAAGGAACCGTTTCGGTCCGGTTCCACTGCTCTTCCATCGCCGCAACCGCCATCCTGCTCGCTACATCTCCGGCAAGATGACCGCCCATGCCGTCGGCGACAACCGCAAGCACCGCGTCTTCTTTTGTGAAAATGCCCGCCGCATCTTCATTATGCCGGCGGACTTTACCTGTATCTGTTTTCAAGGCTGTAATCAACCTCTTCACCTCGTCTCGTCTTGACGCTCCTTCGCGCGAAGCTGACCGCAGGCCGCGTCAATGTCATGGCCTTGCTCTCTTCTGATCGTGACATTTACACCGCGGGATTTTAACGTTTTTTCGAATGCGAAAATCTGATCTCTCGGTGTGCGGACGTAATCCCGTTCAGGCACATAGTTTACCGGAATTAAATTGACATGGCATTTCACGTCTTTTAACAGTTCTGCAAGCTCTTCTGCATGTTCGACCTGATCATTTACGCCGCCGAACAGCCCGTATTCAAAGCTGATCCGTCTGCCTGTTTTCTCGATGTAATATTTGACGGCCTCCATAAGGTCAGGAAGCTTATAGGCTTTGTTAATCGGCATCAGACGGCTTCTGATTTCCGTATTCGGAGCATGCAGAGAAATCGCGAAATTGATCTGCATTTTTTGATCGGCGAAATCGTAAATCTTCGGAATGATTCCGCTGGTGGAAACTGTGATGTGACGCGCTCCGATGTTCAGCCCTTTATCGTGGTTAATGATTTTCAAGAAAGCGAGCATTTCGTTAAAGTTATCAAAAGGTTCACCGATTCCCATGATCACGACTGAGCTGACGCGTTCATCCGTTTCATCAAGCGCCTTTTGCACTTTCACGACTTGAGCGACGATTTCTCCCGCTTCAAGATTCCGTTTCAGACCGCCGAGCGTTGACGCGCAAAATGTGCAGCCGATCCGGCAGCCGACCTGTGTCGTTACACATACAGAATTACCATACTCGTGTCTCATTAAAACCGTTTCGATCGTATAACCGTCATGAAGCTCAAATAAAAATTTCATCGTGCCGTCTTGAGATGTCTGTTTTACAGCCGTTTTCAGCGTTGTCAGCACAAAATGGCTCTCGAGTTTTTCACGCAGGCTTTTTGAGAGGTTTGTCATTTCATCAAATGAAGAAACCCGCTTTTCATAGAGCCATTCAAAAATCTGTGCCGCGCGGAACGGCTTTTCGCCATTCTCGGTCAGCCATTGTTTGATTTCATCTAATTCAAAAGAGTAAATGGACGGCTGCTCAGTCCGCAGCTCTTTCCGTACGCTTGTCTTTTTTAATTGTGTCATTTTTTATCCCTTCTTTCTCATGCTGCTAATAAAGAAACCGTCTGTTCCGAAATAATGCGGAAGAATTTGAAGGCTTCCATCCTGAACAAAGGGTCTCGCCTTTTCAGGCAGCCGCTTTTCAAGAGACAAATCGGGTTCAAACTCAGGGTGTTCTTGTATAAACGCATGCATAACTTCTTCATTTTCTGTCCGGTCCATTGTACACGTACTGTATACGAGTGTGCCACCTTTTTTTACTAATGGGGCGATTTCCCTTAAAATGCCGAGCTGGATTTCTGACAGCCGTCTGCTGTCCTCCGGCGTCTTCGTATATTTCATATCGGGTTTTCTTCTGATGACGCCGAAACCTGAGCAAGGGGCATCAACGAGAATACGGTCAAACCGTTCTGCGCCAAAGGCCTCTCCCGCTTTCCGCGCATCCATCGTTTGTGCGTCGATGATCGTAAGTCCGAGCCGTTCTGCGCCCTCTTTAATCAGCTTCACTTTATGGCGGTGAAGATCAAGCGATGTGAGGCTCCCCTCGTTCTCCATCAGTTCCGCAATGTGAGCCGACTTTCCGCCCGGTGCGGCGCATGCGTCTAAAACGGTTTCGCCCGGCTTCGGGTCCAGCGCCCGCGCGACAAGCATTGAGCTTTCATCCTGTATGGATACCCGGCCGTTTTGGAAAAATGCCGTGTTCGCGATGCTTCCTTTTAAAAGCTTAATCGCATCAGGAGAAAGGTCTCCGGCTTCTGCTTCCAGACCGGCATTCTTCATCTCATTCAGCACCGTTTCCCTGTCGCTCTTTATGTGATTGACACGGAGCGTCTGCTTCGGCGGAATGAGATGAATCCGGCAGATCTTTTCAGCCGCCTCAAAGCCGTACGCCTCGACCCACTCTTTTACGAGCCATTCGGGATGGCTTGTCTCTGTAGAAAGACGGAGAACCGGGTCTTCAATTTCAGCGAATGACGGCGCCCCCTCACGCTGCAGGGAGCGGAGGATGCCGTTGACAAAGGACGCAATGCCCTTATGCCCGCGTTTTTTGGCGATTTCAACCGCTTCATGGATGGCGGCGCGATCCGGAATTTTTTCTAAATACTCCATTTGATACGCGGACAGACGAAGCAGCTGAATCACCCACGGCTTCACCTTATTCGGCTTGCGGATAAAAGGCTTCAGCATATAGTCTAAGGCGATTTTATTTTGCAGCGTTCCGTAGACAAGCTCTGTCAGCAGCCCTCTGTCCTGATCGCTGAGCGTGTTCGTTTTGATAACCGATGTAAGAAGCAGGTTGCTGTATGCCTGATTTTGCTCAAGCTTCTCAAGCGCTTCAAGGGCGAGCTCCCGGACATTAATTTTCTTCATTTGCTTCTCCTAACACGTCACCGGGCTGCACATTTTTGCCTCTTACAAAATCTTCGCCCTTCATCCGTTTTTTTCCCGCCGGCTGCAGCTCAGTGATTAAAAGGGCTGTGCTGTTTCCTGATGCGACGACAATGCCGTTTTGCTCCGTGCGGATGACTGTTCCGGGCGCAGCTTCAGTTTTTGCCGCAACTTTTTCAGAAGCCCATACTTTAATATTTTGACCGTTCAAAGTTGTATAGGCGACAGGCCAAGGGTTTAAACCTCTGATCTGGTTGTAAATCTCTTCTCCGGGCTTTGCCCAATCAATCCGCTCCTGATCACGCTTAATGTTAGGCGCGTAAGTCGCTTTTGATTCGTCCTGTTTGATCGGTTTAATATTTCCGGAAATGACGTTCGGAACGGTCTCTGACAAAAGCTTTGCCCCCGCTATGCTTAATTTGTCGTGAAGCGTGCCGACGTTATCCGCTTCATCAATTTCCACTTCGATTTTAGAAATCATATCGCCCGCATCAAGCTTTTCAACCATATACATGATCGTCACGCCCGTTTTCTTCTTGCCTTGGAGAATCGAATAATGTATCGGCGCTCCGCCTCTTAATTCAGGCAATAGCGACGCGTGTACGTTGATACAGCCGTATTTCGGGCCGTCCAGCAGCTGCTTGGGCAGGATCTGTCCGAATGCCGCCGTAACAATCAGGTCCGGCTTCAGGCTGAGCACTTTTTCTATTTCTTCTTCGAGCCTTACTTTTTCGGGCTGAAGTACGGGAATGCCGTGACGTTCAGCTTCAGCCTTTACAGGAGGGGGCGTCATGATTTTTTTTCTGCCTTTCGGGCGGTCAGGCTGCGTAACGACACCAACCACTTCATACCCGTCTTCAATAAGCGTGCGCAGGACGGGAACTGAAAAGTCGGGCGTTCCCATAAAAACGATCCTTGTCATCCAATCATCCTTCCATTTCTGCCAGTTCTTCTTCAGTGTAGTAAGCCGTAATTTTTGATGTGAATAAAATGCCGTCTAAATGATCCATTTCATGCTGAACGGCTCTGGCCAAAAAACCCTCCGCTTCTAAAATAAACGGTTTTCCTTTACGGTCGTGGGCTTTTACCTTTACGTAATCCGGGCGGGTGACATCGCCGTAAACCCCGGGAAAGCTTAAGCAGCCCTCGACTCCGGTCTGTTCACCGCTCTTTTCAAGAATAACCGGATTTATAAGGTCGATCCGGCCGCTTTCTTCACCGATGTCCACGACGGCCGCTCTTTTTAAAATGCCGATTTGCGGCGCGGCGAGGCCGACGCCATCCATTTCGAGCATCGTATCGTACATATCGTCAAGCAGTTTTTTTAATTTTTTATCAAACACTGTCACTTCATCGGCAGGTGTTTCCAGAACCTCCGCCGGGTGTGTGACGATTTTTTTCACAGCCAAAATTTTGCCCTCCAAAAACTAATGTTACATCAGCATGTACGGATTCATATCGATTGAAATCATTACATGCTTTTGCGCAATGTCGCGTTTATAGTGCTCCAGTATCTTTTTCAACTGAATCTGCAACTCGTTTTCCTGTCTGTATTTTATCACGCATTGATAGCGATATCTATCTTTGATCCTGGCGATCGGGGAAGCCGCCGGCCCGAGAATTTTCGTGTCAGGCCCGCATCCCGCTCTTAAATAGTTTGTAATCTTTTCTGCGGTGACCGCGGCTTTTGCCGCCTCTTCATGAGAAACAGTCACCAGCGCCACGTAATAATAAGGCGGGTATGACTGGGCCCTTCTGTGCGCCATTTCCTGCTGAAAAAAAGTTTCATAGTCGTGCGTTTTCGTCAGCTGAATGCTGTAATGAGACGGTGTATACGTTTGAATGACCACCGTTCCCGGCTTTTCATGCCGCCCGGCCCGTCCGCTTACCTGCGTCAGCAGCTGGAATGTCTTCTCCGCAGCCCTGAAATCAGGGATGTGAAGCGTCGTATCTGCGCTTAATACTCCGACGAGCGTCACGTTCGGAAAATCAAGCCCTTTTGCGATCATTTGCGTACCGAGCAGGATATCCGCCTTCCCTTCACCGAACGCTGACAACAGTTTTTCATGGGCGCCTTTTCTTGAAGTGGTGTCCACATCCATCCTGATCACGCGCGCCTGAGGCAGCACTTTGGTAAGCTCCTCCTCCACACGCTGCGTGCCCGTGCCGAAAAAGCGGATATGTTCGCTGCCGCATTCCGGGCATGTTCCCGGGACAGGTTCCTCATGGCCGCAGTAATGGCATTTCAGCCTTTGTCCGTAGCGGTGATAAGTCATTGAAATGTCGCAATGCGGACATTGCGGCACATAACCGCAGTCCCGGCACATCACAAACGAGGAATACCCCCGTTTATTCAGGAAAAGGACAGCCTGCTCTTTTTTTGCAAGCTTCTCTTCCAGCTGTTCCATCAGCTCTCTTGAAAACATTGATCTGTTGCCGTTTCTCAGTTCTTCTCTCATATCAACGAGAGAAACGTCAGGCATGAGCTGGCGATTTACGCGATGTTTTAACGGTAGCAGCTCATAAACGCCTTTTTTCGCCCGCGCAAATGATTCCAATGTCGGGGTGGCGCTCCCGAGGACGACCGGACAGCTGTGATGCTCGGCCCGGCGGATGGCTACGTCCTTTGCATGATACCGCGGCATTTCCTCCTGCTTATAGGAAGATTCGTGTTCTTCATCAATAATGATCATGCCGAGATTTTCAAACGGGGCAAAGATGGCCGATCTGGCTCCGACGACAAGCCGGACTTCCTTGCGCTGAATCTTCCGCCATTCATCGTATTTTTCACCTGTGGATAATCCGCTGTGCATGACCGCAACCTGTGAGCCGAAGCGGCCTTTAAAACGGTTGACCATTTGCGGTGTCAACGAGATTTCCGGAACGAGCACGATGGCTTCTTGTCCTTTTGCCAGCACTTTTTCAATGGATTGCAGGTAAATTTCCGTTTTGCCGCTTCCCGTGACGCCGTGAAGCAGAAAGACGTGATGCACATGGTCGGCTACAGCTTGTTTAATCGGCTCAAAAGCGGCCCGCTGCTCTTCTGTAAGAGAGAGCGGCTCTGTTTTTTTGAACATTCTGTCCTGATAAGGATCGCGGTAAACCTCCTCAAAGCTTTCCGTAAGAAGCCCCTTTTTAAGAAGCGTTTTCAATGTCGCTGAACTGGAATCGGTCTTTTTGCAAAGCTCGGCCGCGGAAATCTTTGCTCCCCCGCCGATAAAATAAGTAAGCACGGCGAGCTGTTTAGAAGCCTGTTTTGTCAATGAACCTGCGTGCCGGGCGAGTTCTTCTTTGTCTGCCCCCGCTTCGATCATGCGGATCATTTTTTTATTCGTTTTTTGGGCGACTTTATATGTGACATCAATGCTTCCTTTGCGCACGAATTTCTGAAGTGACGAAAGAATGCTTTCATCGGTAATATCCGAGTACAGAAGACTTTTTTGATCCCTGAAAAGCTGTTTGATGTCCGGTGTCAGCGCTTCTTCGTCAACGACTTTCAGCTCTTTCTCGTACTTCGCCTTCAGTGCGGCGGGCAGCATTGCCTGAAGCGCCGTAATTTTAAACGACAGCGTTTTGTCAGAAAGCCATGAAGACAGCTGCATCAGTTCCTCAGTCAGAACGGGCGTCAAATCAAGAAGCTTCTCGACTTCCTTCATTGAGCCGCCGTTTAATTCAGACGAATCTTTCAAACCGGTCACAAATCCTTGAAGCTTGCGCGGGCCAAACGGGACAATCACCCGCATGCCGACTTCGATCATCCCTTTTAAATGATCGGGAATTTTGTAATCAAAGGGTCTGTCAATGTTTTTGGAGCTGACATCGACAATGACTTCTGCTACATTCATACCGGTTTTCGGTCCTCGGCTTTCAAAGCGGTCATTTCCTTCAGCATTTCAAAGGAAACGTCAAGTTTAGACATAAGCGCAAGCTCCCGTTTTCTTCCGTCCCGGAAATAGAAGGTGACGACATTCGTATCCGTGCCAAATCCGGCTCCTTCCGCTTTCACATCATTTGCAACGATCATATCAAGGTTTTTCTGTTCGAGTTTTCTGCGCGCATAGCGTTCGACGTCTTGCGTTTCAGCCGCAAATCCGACCAGCAGCTGGTGTGTTTTCCGTTCGCCGAGTTCTTTCAGTATGTCTGCCGTACGGTTGAATTCGATCACGAGCGAACCGTCTTTCTTCTTCATTTTGTGATCAGAAACAGCCGCCGGCGTAAAATCGGCCACGGCCGCCGTCTTAATCACCATGTCGCATGAATCAAACAAAGAAAGCACGGCTTCTCTCATATCGGCTGCCGATTGCACAGGAAGAAACTGATACAGCCCGACTGGCGGCTCTATTGACACCGGGCCGGAAATCAGCGTCACCCGCGCCCCGAGACGGACGGCGGCTTCAGCAGCGGCGTAGCCCATTTTGCCGGTGGATTTATTTGTGAAGAAGCGGACAGGGTCCACGGCTTCGCGCGTCGGACCGGCCGTAATGACAATATGTTTTCCTTTCAGCGGCGCATCGTCTTCAGGCTCCTTAAAATGCTCTCTGACACGCTCAACAATAAGCTCCGGCTCCTCCAGCCTTCCTTTGCCGACATATCCGCATGCCAAATAGCCTTCACTCGGCTCGATAAAGCGGACCCCGTCCTGATAAAGCACAGAAATGTTCCGTTTCACCGCCGGATGATCATACATATGGACATTCATCGCAGGCGCCACCCAGACCGGGGCCTCAGCCGCCAGCACCGTCGTTGTGAGCATATCGTCAGCAATTCCGTTGGCAAGCTTGCCGATGATATTTGCCGTAGCGGGCGCGACAATAATTAAATCCGCCCAGTCAGCGGCATCAATATGAGAAATCACCTTCGGATTTTGTTCATTAAATGTATCTGTATACACTTCATTCCGGCTCAGCGCCTGAAATGTCAGCGGAGAAACAAACTCACGCGCGGACTCAGTCATAATCACTTTGACGTTTGCGCCGGCCTGAACCAGCTTGCTCGTGAGTGCGGAAGCTTTATAAACGGCAATTCCTCCGCTTACGCATAGCAGAATGTTTCGGTTTTTCATGAAGTCTTCTCCCCTTTATGAAAGCATTGGACAAATCCCAAACGGAAAAAAATAACAACCTATGTAGAGATAGGTTGCTACGTGTGCTTGTTATTCGCTGTCTTCTCTTTCAAACGAAAGCAGGCCCGCGTCAATTTCTTCTAAAGCTTTGCCTACATATTTGTGAGAAATGGTATGTTCAATCTGCTGGTCTTTTTTGATCTGCATTTCACGCGCGCGTCTTGCAGACACGGTCACCAGCGTATATTTAGAATCTAATTTATTCATTAAAGAGTCAATTGACGGATCTAACATAAGTTATTCTACCTCCAGCATTTTCTTATATCTCGGAGCGACGCGTTCACGTTTTAAGTGCTCGGCGAGAACGATTGCGTTAATCTTATCGCAAGCCGTTTGGATATCGTCGTTTTCAACGACATAATCATACGCGTCCATCATTTCGATTTCAGCTTTTGCGGCATTCATTCTGTTTTCGATTAAATCGTCGGTTTCAGTCCCTCTTGTCACGATTCTGTTTTTCAGTTCAGAAAGACTCGGCGGCGCTAAGAAGATAAACAGGCCTTCCGGAAATGCATTCCGCACTTGGAGCGCGCCCTGCACTTCAATCTCTAAGAAGACGTCTTTTCCTTCTTGAAGCGTCTGTTCGACATAATCAACGGGCGTTCCGTAATAGTTGCCGACATATTCCGCCCACTCAAGCAGTTTGTTGTTTTCAATCATGCGTTCGAATTCATCTCTAGATTTAAAGAAATAATCGACGCCGTCGACCTCGCCCTCTCTCGGGTTTCTCGTCGTGACTGAAATTGAGTATTCAAATTTTGTGTCCTGTTGTGAAAATATTGCTTGCCGAACCGTTCCTTTTCCAACTCCGGAGGGACCTGAGAGAACGATTAATAACCCTCTTTCTTTCATGCGGCAATTACCCCTGCCCTTCATCCATAATTTCTTCTTTCACAGAAAGTCTGTGTGCAACTGTCTCAGGCTGGACGGCAGATAAGATAATGTGATCACTATCCATGACGACAACTGCACGGGTTCTTCGTCCGTATGTAGCGTCTATTAGCATTCCGCGGTCTCTTGCATCCTGGATCATTCGCTTTATTGGCGCAGACTCCGGGCTGACAATCGAAATCATCCGATTGGCGGAGATGATATTGCCAAATCCGATATTAATCAGTTTAATCGTCATCTTCTACGTTCCCCCTGTAAAATAGACGTCTCTAGTGTAACCTGAAGAGACCGTCTGTAAACAATACGCACAGTCGCTATTCTATATTTTGCACTTGTTCCTTCAATTTTTCAATAGAACTTTTCATTTCAACGACAAGCTTTGTGATTTGATGATCATTGGCTTTTGAGCCGATCGTGTTCGCTTCCCGGTTAAGCTCCTGAACAAGGAAATCAAGTTTGCGGCCGACTGCCCCGCCTTCTTTTAATATATCACGGAATTGAACAAAATGGCTCTTCAATCTGGTAATTTCTTCCGTAATATCAGAACGGTCGGCGAAAATGGCGCATTCCGTAATCAGCCTGCTTTCGTCGAGTGCGTCCTCCGTCCATTCCTTCATTCGGGCGTAAAGACGCTCGCGGTATTGAATAACAACGGCCGAAGCGCGCTCTTTCACCTGTTCGGACAGCGTCTCAAGCCGCTCAATGTGCCGAAAGCAGTCTTCCGCCAAAAGCCGTCCTTCTTTTTCCCTCATGTCACAAAGTTCCTTTACAGCCAGCTCAGCGGCTTCCCTGATGACTTCTTCAAGCTTGTCATCACGCATCTGTTCTTCGTGTATCTGCGCAATATGTTCAAATTTAAAGAAATCCATTGCATCGGGTTCTGCGGCCAGGCTGTAGCGCTCTTTCATGACGCGTGCGGCGCTCACATATTCATCAAGGAGCTCCCAATCGATGTTCAGGCTTCTTTTTATGAGCGCGTCACTGTTTACAGTGAGAAACAGCTCTACTCTTCCGCGCTGTATATGCTGCAATATCGTTTGTTTCAGCTTATCCTCTACATATAGCAAAGGCCGTGGCAGGCGGGCGTTCACTTCTTTGAACCGGTAATTGACGGATTTCAATTCAACGGTTGCCGAGAGATCGCCTTTTGTGCTGCTTGCGCTGCCGAAGCCTGTCATACTCCGTATCATATGAAACACCCAATTCTTTCCCGTTATCAAAATAAAAGGGCAATAGACATGCTATTACCCCTAAGATTATATCATATGGAATTATTTTTTTCTTGTCAAAAGTGAACCCGCCAGCAAAAAAGTAGGTATGCCCGACATACCGATAATCAGCATCCAATCGCCCGGCGTAATCGGCACTGTTTTGAAAATCGGCTGCAGCGGCGGATAATAGATGACGATGACCATCAGGAAGATAGAAGAAATGATGGCGCCGAGCAGATAGATATTTTCAAACGGATTCCGGGAGAAAACAGACGTTTCACTCCGGCAGTCAAACACGTGTATAAGCTGAGCCAGGACAAGAGTCGCGAATGCAACGGTCTGTGCGTAGGGCAGATTTTCAGGATTGCGGTGATAGACGATGATAAACGCTAAAATGGTTGCGGCTCCGATTAAAAACCCTCTTGATACGACTTTCCAGCCCAGTTTTCTCGCAAACACTCCTTCTTTCGGATGCCGCGGCTTCCGCCTCATCAGATCTCCTTCCGGCTGATCCATACCGAGGGCCATCGCCGGCAGCCCGTCAGTGACTAAGTTCACCCACAGTATCTGAATCGGAACGAGCGGCAGCGGCAGAGCGAGAAGCATCGCAAACAGCATCACTAAAATTTCACCGACGTTGGAGGCGAGCAAATACCGGACGAATTTTCTTATATTTTCATAGATATTCCGTCCCTCTTTTATGGCTGATTTAATCGTAGCAAAGTTATCATCTACCAGAATGAGAGAAGAGGCTTCCTTTGCCACATCCGTTCCCGTCACGCCCATGGCAACACCGATATCTGCCTGCTTTATGGCCGGAGCGTCATTAACCCCGTCTCCCGTCATGGCGACGACGTGTCCGTTTTCCTGGAACGCTTTGACGATTTTCAATTTATGTTCAGGCGACACGCGTGCGAAGACGTAGACATCATCGACCGTTTCGATAAGTTCTTTCTCCGTAAGCTCATTCAGCGTCTTGCCGTCCATCACACGCCCCTTTTTCGGAAGAAGACGCAAATCTTTTGCAATGGCCTTTGCCGTTTCGACGTGATCCCCTGTGATCATAACCGTTTTAATGCCGGCTTCACGGCATTCTTTAATCGCCTGTCTGACCTCCGGACGGGGCGGATCAATCATGCCTGACAAGCCGAGCATCGTCAGATTTTTTTCCGCCTGCTCCATTGTCGGCTTTTCTCCGGGCTTAAGCGGTTTATAAGCAATCGCGATCGTACGCAAAGCTTGCGACGCCAGCTCTTTCAGAACCGCTTCCGTTTCTGCTTTCTTTTCTCCTGAAAATGGCGCGCTTCTTGCGTCGTACATCAGATGTGACGAGCGGTCAATCAGCACATCGGGCGCTCCTTTAGTGATGACGAACTGCTTTTTTTCCTTATCCTCTACAATGACGGTCATCATTTTGCGGACGGAGTCAAACGGAAACTCGGCAACCACGCGGTATTGCCCGCTGAGCCAATCGTTTGAATAGCCGCCCTTTCTTGCAGCCGTCAGCAGCGCTCCTTCTGTCGGATCGCCGTCGAGTACATAATGGCCGTCTTTCAGTGCGATTTCGGATGTGTTGCACAACGCGCCGAAAACCAGCATCTGTTCAAGAATCTTCTCATCTTTCAGCTTGATTTCCCGCTCATCTCGGGTGAAAACGCCCTCCGGCTCATAGCCGATGCCTGACACTTTAAATGTTTTTCCCCCTGACCACATATGGGTGACGGTCATTTTGTTTTGTGTCAGCGTGCCGGTTTTATCAGAACAAATGACAGAGGCGCAGCCCAATGTTTCAACCGCCGGGAGCTTTCTGACAATTGATTTTTGTTTGATCATGCGCTGGACGCCGATTGATAATGCCACCGTAACAATGGCGGGAAGCCCTTCCGGAATCGCGGCGACGGCCAATGACACCCCGGCCAAAAACATGCTGTAAAGCTCATGTCCCTGTAAGACGCCGACTGCAACGACCAATACCGTTAAAAGGAGCGCGACGATAATTAAAATTTTGCCGAGCTCTTCAAGTCTTCGCTGCAGCGGTGTTGAAAGGCTTCCGGCGGATTCCAGCATATCGGCGATTTTCCCCATTGCCGTATTCATTCCTGTACCGACGACGACGCCGACACCGCTGCCGCGCGTTACGATCGTACCCATAAACGCCATATTGCTGATGTCGCCTAACGAAACATCCGGCTTTCTCAGTTTATCAGCTTGTTTAACCACCGGAATTGATTCCCCGGTCAGCGCCGATTCCTCAATTTCAAGGCTTTTCGCTTCAACGATCCGCACATCCGCGCCAATCCGGTCGCCGCTTGAAAATTTCATGATATCGCCGGGAACGAGCTCCTTGGACTGAATTTTCTTCCAGCTCCCGTCCCGCAACGCTGACACATACGGCGTTGACAGCTCTTTTAATGCGTGTAAAGACTTTTCCGCCCGCCGCTCTTGAAAAAAACCGAGAACCCCATTGACAAATACAATCGCCATAATCGCTACGGCATCTACATATTCGCCTAAAAACCCGGATATTAAGGTTGCCGCCAGCAGCACGAGCACCATAAAATCTTTAAATTGGGCGAAAAACACGGCGATCGCCGGTGTCCTCTTGCCCTCCTGAAGCTCGTTCGGTCCGTGCTTTTCAAGGCGTTTTTTCACCTCTTTTTCGGTCAACCCCTGTTTAATGGACGTATTTGTTGCTTTCAGCAAATCGGTTTGTCCCATTTCATGAAACTTCATTCTTCTCGTCCACTCCCCTGCCTCGCTTTAGAGATGTCACTCTGTAAACAAGCTTATTCTGACTCGTCCCTTTTCATGCTATAATTATCGAATGCAGGAAGAAGGAAAGGGTGTTTTATATGTCTTTTGATGGCATGTTTACATACGGAATGACACATGAATTAAACAGCCGGATTGCCGGAGGCCGGATCACGAGAGTCCATCAGCCTTTTAAGCACGATGTGATATTCCATATCCGCGCTAACGGAAAAAACCATAAATTATTATTATCGGCGCATCCGAGCTATTCACGGGTGCACATGACGAATCAGGCCTATGAAAATCCGAGCGAGCCGCCGATGTTTTGTACGCTGCTCAGAAAGCATATAGAAGGCGGATTTATTGAGAAAATAGAACAGGCCGGATTAGACCGGATTATGATATTCCGCATAAAAAGCAGAAATGAAATCGGCGACGAAACCGTCAGAATGCTGTATGTTGAAATTATGGGACGGCACAGCAATATTATTCTGACCGACGGAGAAGGAGCCATCATCGACGGGCTGAAACATTTATCTCCGTCGATGAACAGCTACCGGACCGTTCTGCCGGGCTATGATTACAAGCTTCCTCCCGCTCAGGAAAAAATTTCGCCGCTCGCCGCGGATGAAGAAGACGTTTTGCGTTATCTCAGTTTTCAGGAAGGACGTCTTGACCAGCAGATCGTCAGACATTTCTCCGGTGTTTCTCCGCTGTTTGCAAAAGAAGCCGTTCACAGAGCGGGTCTCGCTAACAAAATAACGCTGCCGAAGACGCTGATTGAAATGTTCCATGCCGTGAAAGATTGCAGGTTTACACCAAACATTACAACAGCCGGCGGAAAGGAATACTTTTATCTCCTGTCTCTCACACATGTAAACGGAGAGGAGCGCACCTTTCACTCACTGAGTGAGCTGTTGGACCGGTTTTATTTCGGCAAGGCGGAACGCGACCGCGTCAAACAGCAGGCTCAGGATCTCGAGCGGTTTGTCGCAAATGAACGGAAAAAGAACGCCAATAAGATAAAAAAGCTGGAAAAGACGCTCGACTACTCAGAAAATGCGAAGGAATTTCAGCTATACGGCGAACTGTTGACGGCGAATTTATATATGCTGAAAAAAGGTGACAAAGAAGCGGAAGTCATCAATTATTATGATGAAGAAAGTAAGACGGTGACCATCCCTTTAAATCCGAACAAAACACCGTCAGAAAACGCGCAGATGTATTTTACAAAGTATCAAAAGGCGAAGAATTCCGTCGAAGTGGTAAAAGAACAGATCCGTCTGGCCGAGGAGGAAATCGCTTATTTCGATCAGCTGATCCAGCAGCTCTCCTCCGCCTCCACAAAGGATATTCACGAAATAAGGGAAGAGCTTGTGGAAGGCAAATATCTGCGACCGAAACAGCAGCGAGGACAGAAAAAGCAGAAGCAGCACGTTCCTGTTTTGGAGCAATATGAATCTTCACGGGGATTGACGATTCTTGTCGGCAAAAACAATAAACAAAATGAGTACTTAACGACAAAAGCTGCCGCAAGGGATGATTTATGGTTCCACACGAAAGACATTCCGGGTTCCCACGTTGTGATTAAAAGCAGCGATCCGGATGAACAATCCATACTGGAGGCGGCTGCGATCGCCGCTTATTTTTCCAAGGCGAAAGATTCCGGCTCCGTTCCGGTTGATTATACAAAAATCAGACACGTGAAAAAGCCAAACGGCGCAAAGCCCGGATTTGTCACCTATGACAGCCAGCACACCGTATTTGTCACACCTGATGCCGACCTTGTCATACGGCTGAAAAAATAAACGCACCTCCAAGCTGAAACCCGCACTCAGCTTGGAGGTGTTTTTTATTACTTATAAACGGAGACGAAACTCTCCCAGCCGTCAGAACCGATCTTTACAGTATCTGATCAGTTTCCCGTCATGTCTGCCTGATCCGCCGGGGCCGTCTCTGATTAAAACGGTCACACCTGATTTGGCGGCGGATACTGTCACCTTCCCTCGCCGCACCTGAGCACATCCGGGCGGGTCTCTGACCTTTCCTTCGTATGCGGGCGGAATCCAGGCGGCATTGGGATCAGATACATATTCCGCATCACTTCGCAATCCTGACCGCTTGTCGGCATATACCATCAAACTGCCCGCTTTCGTTTTGAATTGTTCACATTCGGGGACTGTCAGGACAGTATAAAAAAACACCCTGCCTGATGACAGACAAGGTGTTTTTTATGGTCTTCTTCTTTTCTCAAATAATCGATCCACTTCTTCAGCCAAATCAGCAGTAATGAGAGGCTCTATGTCCTCAGCCAGTCTTTTCGTATGTGCCGGGCTTGCGCCGCTTGTTGATACGGATACTTGAATGCGCCCTTTGCGGATGATCTTCGGCATATACACGCTGCCCTGTTCAGCATCGCTTACACAATTGACCAGCTGCGTTTCAGAAGCGCTCGCGGCTATCTCCTGATTCACGCTGCGGTCATTTGTCGCGGCAATGATGAAAAAAGCGGGCGCGAGATCCTTCATTTCAATTTTACGGGAAACCCAGCGAATACGTCCTTCATCCGCCAGCTGTTTAATTTCAGGCAGGGCATCGGGACTGATTACAGTAATATCCGCGCCTTCCGGAAGCACCGTTTTGAGCCTTCTTAAGGCAACATTGCCTCCGCCCGCGATGATAATTCTTTTTCCGCTTAGATTAATGTGCAGAGGCAGCATACTGTCCCCCCTTAAAATCAAACTGGCCGCCGGGGTTTCGAACAGCTTCTGACACACGGTTCAAAAACGCCTGCTTAATATGCGGGTGAAAACCTAAGTATGAAGCGAGATGAACATTTTGATTGATCGTTTGAAGCTTTTGAACTTCCCGTTCAATCTCAGTCATTAAAAGCCCGGTAAACAGAAGATATGGAACGATAAAAACGGGTGCTCCGTCATCCTCTTCAAGGCCGGCAAACACTTCTTTATAGTGCGGGTCACATGCTGTTAAAAAACAAGGGATGACTTCTTTAACAGGTGTAATCGCCTCAAGTTTTCCGGCAATCTTACTGACTGCGTTTTTAACTGCCGGATCTGTGCTTCCTCTTCCGATCAGCACCACTTTCGCCTGCTCAATGGGCACTCCGGTATCTTCAATGCGATGATGCACCGCTTTTACAACTTCATCGTCCACTCCGATCGGAACACCATATGTCACTTTTATATCGGGATGCAGGGCCGCCGCACGGGCGATTTCAGCCGGAATGTCATGTTTTGCGTGGGCAGCGGTCAACAGCAGCAAAGGCACGGCCGCAATATGAGTGGCGCCTTGTCTGACACATGCTTCAAATCCCGCTTCAATAGACGGTTCCTGCAGTTCTAAAAAACAGATTTCCTGAATGGGAGCGTCAGCGTGCGGCATGCACCCTTTTAAAAACGCCGCCGACTCTGTCTGCGCTTTTTTCAGCCTGCTTCCGTGCCCGATGTATAAAATCGCCTGCTTCATTTACAACGCCTCGCTCAAATCCAGATTTTTCTGTTCAGATGCATACCAGTCCAGTTTGCAGTGATAATTGACGACATCACCGATAACAATTAAGCTCGGGTTTTTGATTTCTTCTTTTATCACTGTGTCTGAAAGCGTGCCGACGGTGCAGACGACTGTTTTTTGCCTGTCCGTCGTTCCCCAATGAATAAAGGCTGCCGGGGTGCCGGCGTCTCTGCCGTTTTCCAGCAGCATTCTTTCTATCTGCCGGATATTTTTAATTCCCATATAAATCACCAGCGTATCAATGCCCGTCGCCAGCGCTTTCCATTTTTCTTCAAAGTCGTCTTCTTGTTTATAATGCCCCGTAACGAATGCGACATTGGAGCTCGCCTCTCTGTGCGTCACGGGAATGCCGGCATAAGCAGCAGCCGCGATTCCTGATGTAATGCCGGGAACGATCTCAAACGGAATGGCGTTTTGCGCGAGAGCCTCCGCTTCTTCGCCTCCGCGGCCGAAAACAAACGGGTCGCCCCCCTTGAGCCTTACAACGGTTTTTCCTTTTTTCGCATACTTCACAAGGAAACGGTTGATCGTATCCTGTTTCATAATGTGAAAATCCGGGAGCTTGCCGCAGTAAATCAGATCCGCTTCTTCTCCGGCATACTGTAAAATCTCTTTGCTTACCAATCTGTCATATAATATAACGTCCGCTTTCTGTATGGCTTTCATTGCCTTCACCGTTAATAAGTCCGGATCTCCCGGACCGGCTCCAACGATAAATACTTTCCCCATAGCATGTCTCCCCGATCCGTTTTGAAATCTTCCCAGAACAGCCGCGAGGCCGCACTTCAGCTATTTTACCATATCCCGCCATTAGGGGGGATATCCGGCTGATTGCGCGGCCTTTTTGGACCTATTATGCTAAGCTGTTTTTCACAAAGTCAACCAGTCTTCCGGTGCATTCTTCGCGTTCACATTTGCCTGAATCAAGTACGAGCTCAGGCGCTTTCGGCTCTTCATACGGTGAGTCGATCCCCGTAAAGAACGGAATTTCACCATTTCTTGCTTTTTTATATAAACCTTTCGGATCGCGCTTTTCACATATATCGAGATCGCATTTCACGTAGATTTCATTAAATTCGCCCTCTGCCACAAGCTCTCTCACCTGATCTCTGTCCTCACGGAACGGAGAAATAAACGCCGTGATGACGATGGTTCCCTGCTGAACGAAAAGCTTCGCCACTTCCCCGATGCGGCGTATATTTTCCTTGCGGTCATCATCCGAAAAACCTAAGTCCTTGTTTAAGCCGTGGCGGATGTTATCACCATCAAGCACGATGACTTGATAGCCTTGTTCAAACAGCTCGCGCGCTGCGGCGTTTGCAATCGTGGATTTCCCTGAACCGCTTAAGCCCGTCAGCCAGAGGATAGAGCTTTTATGCTTGTTTTTCTGCTGGTATTCTTCTTTCTTTATTGAGGCTTCATGCCACACGATATCACGATTTGTCACTCTATTTTCCTCCTTAAGAAGCGCCTGCTTCTTCTTTCGTTTTCAGCCCTTTAATCAACACCTCGACAACTTCAGGACGGCTGAATTCCGCCGGCGGCATGACGCCGCTTCGCAGCATTTCTCTGACCTTTGTTCCTGACAGAATGACGTGGTCTTCTCTGTCATGCGGGCATGTTTTGGCCGTTCCCATGTTGCCGCATTTCCGGCAGAAGAAGCTGTGCTCGAATTTCATCGGTGTAATCCCGAGTTCATCCGCTGTAAATTGATCAAACAGCTCTTGCGCTTCATATGTGCCGTAGTAATCACCGACGCCGGCATGATCGCGGCCGACGATAAAATGCGTGCAGCCGTAGTTTTTGCGGACAAGCGCGTGGAAAATGGCTTCTCTCGGCCCCGCATATCGCATAGCCGCCAAAAATACGCCGAGGAAAACGCGGTCTTTCGGATAATAATGATCGAGCAGCACCTGGTAGCTTTCCATTCTGACATCCGCCGGAATGTCATCTGATTTTGTTTCACCGACGAGCGGGTTCAAAAACAGGCCGTCAACCGTCTCAAGCGCGGTTTTTTGGATATATTCGTGGGCGCGGTGAACCGGATTTCTCGTTTGGAAACCGACGATGGTTTTCCAGCCCTTTTCTTCGAAGCTTCGTCTTGTATCGGCAGGTTCAAATGTAAACTCGGGAAACTGCTTTGACGCTTTTTTAACCAATGTGATCGGCCCGCCGACATACGTATCACCGCGCGAAAATAATTTTTTCACGCCCGGATGCGCGGCATCATCGGTTTTATATACGTGAACGGCTTCTTTTTGTTTATCCGGCGTATAAATATCTTCGATGTCGACGACGCCATATGTTTCTCCGCCGTAAGTCAGTTTCACCGTGTCGCCGACGGCAAGCTCAGCCGCTTTTTCTGAATCGACCGGAAGCGTGATCGGCAGGGACCAGACAACCCCGGATGCCAGACGCATATTTTCAACGACTGACACGTAATCTTTTTCTGTGAAAAATCCTTCAATCGGGCTGTACCCCCCGATGCCGATCAGCTCTAAATCAGCGAACGAAATCAAATCAAGCTCAATTTCTTTTTGGACGGATGTAAGATCATACTGCTCATTCACCCGGTTAATTAATGTTCCTCCGTGCGGTGCTAAACTCATAATACATGATTCCTCCCAGTTAACAGATAAATAAACTCAGATTAATAGTTAAATGCCCCCGCCTTGTTCATGGACAGAGCGTTTCTCTTTTCGGATGGCTTTCATCAGACTGGCGGCTCCGCCAGCTGCCAAAAGCACGCTGGCCATCATAAAGATGGAATAGTAATCTCCTTTTAACAGCAGGGAGACAAGCAAATACGAAATCGACAGTGACAAAAACGGCGAAACGACCCATACTTTGAGCATCGTTTTCACGACTTCTTTATGAAAAACGTTCGGCCCGTTTTTGGCCATTCCGATACCGATAATTGATGATGATGTGACTTGCGCCAATGGGACCGGCAGACCGAAGACGGAACTGATAATGACAAGCCCCGCGCCGGTTCCTGAAAGCAGTATGCCTTCTCCGGCTGAAAATCTCGTAATCTTTTTCCCGTTGGTTTCAAGCACTTTACGTCCTAAAAGCAGAGCGCCGAGAGCGACAAAGATGCCTCCGTACAGCGTTCCTTTGGACACGCTGAGCACGCCCGCAGCAACCAAAGGGCCCACCGCATTTGCGACATTGTTCATTCCGGCTGAAAAAGCTTCCCAAAACCCCGCAATCAGCAGCACAATCCCCAAAATCTTCTGTTTCCGATTCGAAATGACTCGAATATTCAGAGAACTGAATACCTTCGAGACGAGAAACGTGAAACAGAACGCGACAAACGGTACAAGCACCCAAAAACTCACGATGACCAAAAGATGCTGTAAAAACAATACTTTGTATGCGACGCCGACACCGACAATCGCCCCGACAGTGACCTCACTCGTCGACAGCGGAATGCCGAGCACATTCGCCGTGAATAACGATAGCGCCGCCGATCCGATAATAATGCAGACAATGGTGAGCGTAATGGTTTGTTCGGGAATGATTCCGCCGCTGATCGTCTTAACGACTTCACCGCCGCCGATAACCGCCCCTGACAGGACTCCGGCCGCGCAGATGATCAGCGCATACGTTTTCTTTTTAACGGCGCCGGACCCGTAAGCGACTCCCATTGAAGCCGCGGCTCCGCTGGCTCCGATATTCATGGCAAAAAACAGGCAGAATAAAATAGCGGCTAATTCCATCGTGCGACTCCTTTATTCATGCAGTCCGCATTCTGTTTTCGCCATGCCGTTCCATCTGCCACTCCGCAAATCTTCCGCGGTAAATGCAGGTGAAGTGCACGGTTCACAGCCGATGCTCGGATACCCCTGATCGTGGAGGATATTGTAATCCAGCTCATGCTTGGAAGTATATCTCCAGATGTCTTTCCATGTCCAATGGATCAGCGGGCATACTTTAATCGATTGAAACTTGTCGTCTTTATTCAGGAAATTCGTATTCGCCCGGCTCGGCCCTTGATCCCGGCGAAGACCGGACAGCCATGCCGGATGCCCCGCGAGCGCTTCTCTTAACGGCAGAATTTTTCTGATGTAGCAGCACTGGTTCGGTTCTCTTTCCCACAGTTTATCTCCGTGAGCCTCGGCCTGTTCCTCAAGAGTAAGGCTTGGCTTTTTCAGGATAATGTTCAGCCCCGGGTAACGTTCTTTCACTTTTTCGATCGTTTCATATGTTTCTTTAAAGTGAAGACCCGTATCAAGAAACACGATTTCCGCGTCTTTCTTTACTTTAGAAATTAAATCGATCAGGACGATGCCTTCAATCCCGAAGCTGCACGCGTAAACAAGCTGGTCTCCGTAGTGGCCGTATGCCCATTTTAAAACGGACAGCGCGCCTTTATAGGAATCGTCTTCCGGAAATGTAATCGCCGGCTCTTCCCATGTGTCATACGTTAGCATTTTTTCTTTCCTCCTCCCGGAGACAATCAAACAGCTGTTGTTTTCTGCCGGTTGTCTTATCCCTCAATCTTTTTTCATATAAAAAACTTTCAATCCAGCGGAATGAAAGACAGTGACCCGGTATAGCCCTTATCTTCAAAATGCTGTGCATTTTTCTGGATGCGGCACCTTGCAATACACGCAGGTTGCCGGGCGTCATCGGTCCAGTCCCTCAGCCGCTCTTGATAAGCTTTTTAGATTTGTACTAAATTTTAGCACAATTCTAACAGAAGTCAACCCGAGTTTTTTGATAGGAATAATAAAACAGGCCCTGAGGCCTGTTTTTATTGTCATTATTTTTTAAACCAATCTTTTGACTCGGGATTCAATTTCCATGATTTCAGTTTTTCAATGTCAGCTGAATGAATCGTTCCGTTTGCAAGCGCGACTTCAATCAGCGTGTCATAATCCGTTAACGAGTAATAAGGAAGACCCGCTTTTTTAAAGGCTTCTTTTGCTTTCGGCAGTCCGTATGTAAAAATGGAAATGACGCCGAGGACTTCCGCGCCCTCTCTTTGAAGGGCCGCCGCAGCTTCAAGCACGCTGCCCCCGGTAGAAATCAAGTCTTCAATCACGACTGTTTTTTGTCCTTTCTTAATGGCGCCTTCTATTTGATTTCCTTTGCCGTGCGCTTTCGGTTTGCTTCTGACGTAGCACATCGGCGCGCCTGTACGATCTGCGAGAAGCGCAGCATGCGGAATGCCCGCCGTTGCAGTGCCCGCGATCATCTCCGCCTCGGGGAAATGCTCTTTCAGCAGTTTGCCGAGCCCGTCCGCCACATCATTTCTCACTTTTGGATACGACAATGTCAGACGGTTGTCACAATAGATCGGTGATAAAATGCCGCTCGCCCACGTAAACGGCTCATTCGGGCGTAAAAAGACAGCTTCAATGTGTAATAGATGTTTTGCGATAGCCTGTTTCATCGGCGAACGCCCTCCCATTCCAGTTTAATTGCTTCATATGCTTTAACGGGGTTTTCCGCTTTTGTAATTGAGCGGCCCACGACGATGGCTGACGACCCGTTTTCTTTCGCAAATGACGGAGTCGCCGTCCGGACTTGATCGTCAGCTGCGTCACTGGCCGTGCGGATGCCCGGTGTGACTGTCAGAAATGAAGGCCGGACCGCTTCATAAATGGCTTTTGTTTCATGTACCGAACATACCACTCCGTCCAGCCCGCACTCTTCCGCCATTTTGCCGTAATGCACAACCGTTTCTAACAGCGGCTTATGCAGCAGAAGCTCTTCCTTCGCCACCTGCTCTGAAGTGCTGGTCAGCTGAGTCACCGCGATTAAAGACGGTCGTTTTCTGCCTGCCGGCGTGCCTTCTTCAAGCCCCTCTAGGGCCGCGCGCATCATGCGTGCGCCCCCTGCCGCATGCACATTGACGAGATCAACGCCGAGGCCGGCAAGCCGCTTCATCGCTTTATTGACCGTAGTCGGGATATCATGAAGCTTTAAATCTAAAAATATATCACAGTTCCGTTCTTTTAATTGGTGAATGATGGCGGGGCCTTCCTGATAAAAAAGTTCCATCCCCGTTTTGACAAAAAGCCTTTCCTTTTCAAACAAGTCTAAAAACGTTAAAGTCTCTTCCCCTGATGCAAAATCAAGCGCGATGATGGGCAGGTTGTTTTTCATGTTTCCAGCTCCTTCCGATGCATTCACTTACAGATTGAAAGCCGTGTTGGCGCAGCACACGGGGGAGCTGTTCTATGATTTCCGGGCAGACGAACGGATTGACGAAGTTCGCCGTGCCGACGGCAACCGCACTCGCTCCCGCAAGAAGAAATTCTAATGCATCCTCTGCGGTCTGAACGCCGCCCATCCCGATAATCGGGATTTGAACGGCCTGGCTGACTTCGTATACCATCCGGATGGCGACCGGTTTGATCGCCGGGCCTGACAGTCCGCCCGTTTTATTTGCTAAGATCGGCCGTCCCGTCTTGAGATCGAGCCTCATCCCGATGAGTGTATTAATCATCGTCAGACCGTCAGCACCGGCCGCTTCAATCACTTTGGCAATTTCGGTTATGTTTGCGACATTAGGCGAAAGCTTCACATACACAGGCACTGCGGAAACTTCTTTCACCGCTTTTGTCAGTTCGGCCGCCATGACGGGATCAGTGCCAAAAGCAATCCCCCCCGTTTTGACATTCGGACATGAAATGTTAAGCTCAAGCGCATGCACATTCGGCGCTTGGCTGATGTGCTCGGCCACTTCTTTATAGTCGTCCACCTGAGAACCGGCGACATTTGCGATAATCGGCGTGTCAAATTGTTCGAGCCAAGGCAGCTCATGATTGAGCACATGCTCAAGCCCGGGATTTTGCAGTCCGATGGCATTCAGCATTCCCGCGCTTGTCTCCGCCACTCTCGGTGTCGGATTTCCGAAGCGGACTTCGTTCGTCGTGGCTTTAATCATAATGCCTCCGAGGCATGATAAATCGTAAAATCCGGCATATTCTTTCCCGAAACCGAAACATCCGGAAGCGGGGATGATCGGATTTTTCAATTGGAGACCCGGCAGATTCACTTCTAACATTACAGCGCCACCTCCTCAGCTTTAAATACCGGCCCGTCAAGGCAGACCTTTACATAGGATGTATCGCTTTCACCCGTGCGGCACACGCAGGCGAAGCAGGCCCCGATGCCGCAGCCCATCCGCTCTTCCATCGAAAGATAAACCTCTTTATGGCCGTACTGCTGCTTCAGAGCTTTCAGCATCGGTGTCGGTCCGCAGCTTAGCAGGACATCGAATTCGAGCTGCTTTTCACGGATGACATCGGTGACAAATCCTTTCTCTCCATATGTTCCGTCAGCCGTCGCCACATAAGTGTCTCCGTACGCACGACATTCCTGTTCGTAAAAAACATCCTTTGCTGATTGAAATCCAAGCACATGAATGACGTTTACGCCTTTTTCCGTCAGGCGCTTTGACAGTTCCTGCAAGGGCGGAACCCCGACTCCGCCTCCGACTAACAGCGCGGTTTTGCCGGGTTCAATCCGCCGGACGGGGAATCCGTTGCCGAGAGGGCCGAGAACGTCTATCCTGCCGCCCTCTTTTTTCCCGGACAAAAGACGCGTTCCCTCACCGTCAGCTCTGTAGATAACGGATACTTCATTCGCGGCGAAATTGACGTCCGCAATGCTGAGCGGTCTTCTTAATAGCGGCGTGACCGCGTCACTCACCTTCAGATGAAGAAATTGACCCGGCTCGGTAAGGTGCCGGACAAGCTCTCCTTTCAGCACCATCTTATAAATCCGGTCGGCAATCTCTAAGTTGGATTGAACAGTCAAATGCGCTTTTTTCATATCGTGACTGCCGCCTTTTGATTGGTTTCGGATGCAGGCATATGATCCGCCCGGAATGTCATGCTTTCCAGTACCCGCAAAATGGCTTCGGCCGTATCTAAAGATGTCAGGCAGGCGACTCCGTTCTCAACGGATTCGCGGCGGATTCTGAAGCCGTCTCTGGCCGGCTGTTTGCCCTTTGTCAGCGTATTGATGACAAATTGCGCTTCGCCGTTTCTGATGACATCGAGCAGATTTTTCCCTTCTTCGCCGATTTTTCCGACGACTTGAGCCGGAATCTGAGCGTCTTTCAAATAAGCCGCCGTTCCTTCCGTTGCCAAGATTTTATAGCCGATGGCGTGGAACCGCTTGGCGATCAGCAATCCTTCTTCTTTATCTTTATCGGCAACAGTCAACAGCACTGAGCCGTAGTTCGGGATTTGAATGCCAGAAGCAATCAGCGCTTTATAGAGCGCTTTTTCAAGGGTTGAATCTTTGCCCATGACCTCTCCCGTCGACTTCATTTCAGGGCCTAACGTAATATCCACTCTTCTCAGCTTCGCGAATGAGAAGACAGGCGCTTTCACGAATACCCCCTGCTGTTCAGGCTGCAGCCCCTCTTGATAGCCGAAATCAGCAAGCTTTTGGCCGAGAATGACCTTTGTCGCCAGGTTCGCCATCGGGATTTTTGTGATTTTGCTTAAGAACGGCACGGTTCTGCTTGACCGCGGATTTACCTCAAGCACATACACCTCACCTTGCGACAGGACGAACTGGATGTTCAGCAACCCGATGATGTTAAGGCCTTTTGCCAAGGCTACAGTGTATTGTTCGATTTTTTTCTTAATGTCTTCGCTTAAAGACTGAGGCGGATAGACGGCGATTGAATCCCCTGAATGGACGCCGGCCCGCTCGATATGCTCCATAATTCCCGGAATAACGACTGTTTCGCCGTCAGATACGGCATCGACTTCGATTTCTTTCCCCGTCAGATAACGGTCGATTAACACCGGATGCTGCGGGTTGATTTTGACAGCATTTTTCATATAGTGAAGCAGCTCTTCTTCGTGATAGACGATCTCCATCGCCCGGCCGCCGAGCACATACGAAGGGCGGACAAGTACCGGATAGCCGATGGAGGCGGCGATTTTGACCGCTTCGTTCACCGACACGGCGGTTTTTCCGAGCGGCTGCGGCACATTCAGCGCCTCAAGCGCCTGCTCGAACTTATCCCGGTCTTCCGCACGGTCTAAATCTTCAAGTGATGTGCCGAGAATTTTGACGCCGCGGGCGCTCAATTCTTCCGCAAGATTGATCGCCGTCTGCCCGCCGAATTGGACAACAACGCCTTCCGGCTGTTCCAAATCAATGATGTGCATGACATCTTCAACCGTCAGCGGTTCAAAATACAGTTTGTCTGATATGCTGAAATCAGTAGACACCGTCTCAGGATTGTTGTTGATAATAATCGCTTCATAGCCTGCCTGCTTGATTGCCCAGACAGAATGAACGGTCGCATAGTCAAATTCGACGCCCTGTCCGATACGGATCGGGCCGGAACCGAGGACGACGACGCTTTTTCTTGAAGTAACCTCAGACTCGTTCTCTTCCTCATATGTGCTGTAGAAGTACGGGGTTTCTGATTCGAATTCCGCCGCGCATGTATCCACCATTTTATATACAGGCTTGATGTCTGCTTCTTTTCGCATTTGATACAGCTCTTGTTCCGGCATATTCCATTCCCGGCTGATATATTTGTCGGAAAAACCGAGTTCCTTCGCTGTCTGAAGCACGGCGAGGCTGCCTTTTTCCGCTTTCAGCTCTGTTTCAAAAGCGACCAGCTTACAGAGCTTGTGCAAAAAGAATACGTCAATTGCGGAAAACTCATGAAGCTGCTCCACTGTATAGCCTCTTCTGAACGCTTCAGCAAGATAAAACAGGCGTTCATCCCCGGCTTTTCTGATCCGTTTTTCCAAAAGCCCGTCCGAAATCTCTTCCGCATCCTTCAGTTCCAGGTGATAGACATCGGCTTCCAGTGAGCGGACCGCCTTTAACAGCGATTCTTCAAGGGTGCGTCCGATGGCCATGACCTCTCCGGTGGCTTTCATTTGCGTCCCGAGCCTGCGGTTTGCCGACTCAAATTTGTCGAACGGCCAGCGCGGGATTTTAGAAACGACATAGTCAAGCGCGGGCTCAAAAGCCGCATATGTTTTTCCCGTTACGGGATTCATCATTTCATCAAGAGAAAGCCCGACTGCGATTTTCGCCGCAAGCTTTGCGATCGGGTAACCCGTCGCTTTTGAAGCGAGGGCAGATGAGCGGCTCACCCGCGGATTCACTTCGATAATGTAATATTGGAAGCTGTCGGGATCGAGCGCGAGCTGAACATTACAGCCGCCTTCAATGCCGAGCGCGCGGATCAGCTTTAATGAAACATTGCGCAAAAGCTGATATTCCCGGTCGCTCAAAGTCTGGCTCGGGGCAACGACGATGCTGTCGCCCGTATGGATGCCGACCGGATCGATATTTTCCATGTTGCAAACGACGATCGCGTGATCTCTGCTGTCTCTCATGACTTCATATTCGATCTCTTTGTAACCGGCAATGCTTTTTTCCAGAAGGCACTGATGGACGGGGCTGAGTTTTAATCCGTTTTCGACGATCTCTTTCAGTTCTGCTTCATTCGAGCAGATGCCGCCGCCCGTTCCGCCTAATGTGTAAGCGGGGCGCACGATAACCGGAAACCCGATCCGGCCGACAAATTCCTCGGCTTCCTGTAAAGTGCGGATGATCTCACTTTCCGGCACCGGTTCATTCAGCTCATTCATCAGCGTACGGAATAAGTCGCGGTCTTCCGCCTGCTGGATGGCGGACAGCTTTGTGCCGAGCACTTCCACCCCGCATTCCTCAAGAACCCCGAGTTCAGACAGCTCGACGGCAAGGTTCAGTCCGGTCTGTCCTCCCAGAGTCGGCAGGATGGCGTCCGGCCGTTCTTTTCTGATAATACGCGTGAGAAACTCCGGCGTCAGCGGCTCTATGTATACCCGATCAGCCATTTCCGTATCCGTCATAATCGTTGCCGGATTCGAGTTGACGAGAATGACTTCATAGCCTTCTTCCTTTAAAGCGAGACACGCCTGTGTGCCCGCATAATCAAATTCCGCCGCCTGTCCGATAATAATCGGGCCTGATCCGATCACTAAAATCTTTTTAATATCTACGCGTTTTGGCATACCGCTTCCCCTTCTTTCTCAGTTGTTTCGATCAAGTCAATGAATCTGTCAAATAAATGATTGGCGTCTTCCGGCCCCGGTGAAGCTTCAGGGTGGTACTGAACCGTAAATGCCGGCAATGTTTTATGCTTGAGTCCTTCGATCGTTTGGTCATTGATCGCAATGTGCGTCACTTCAAGCTCTGTCTCATCTATTGAAGAAACTGTATATCCGTGGTTTTGGGCGGTTAAAGCGACTTTCCCTGTCGCAAGCTCTTTAACCGGATGATTGGAACCCCTGTGTCCGAATTTCATTTTTTCCGTTTCCGCTCCGGATGCCAGCGCAAATAATTGGTGGCCGAGGCAGATTCCGAATAACGGCACCTTCCCGAGTATGCCTTTTATCATTTCAATGGCTTCCGGCACATCTTTCGGATCTCCGGGTCCGTTAGAAAGCATGATGCCGTCCGGCTTGAGCTGAAGCACTTCTTCCGCCGTTACATTGTACGGCACAACGATGACATCGCATTTTCTTTTGTTTAACTCTCTTAAAATGCCGTGCTTCATACCGAAATCGACGAGTACGATGCGTTTGCCGCGGCCCGGACTCGGATATGCCGTTTTCGCAGATACTTGAGCGACTTGATTTCTCGGCAGTTCCGTTTCTTTCAGCCTTGCAAGAACCTCTCCGACATTCTCCTCACTTGAAGCAAACGTTCCTTTTAATGCGCCGGCCGTGCGGATCATTCTTGTGAGCTTTCTCGTGTCAATCCCTTGTAAGCCGGGGATATTTTTCATTTTCAAATACTCGTCAAGCGTGTAAGCCGAACGCCAGTTGGAAGGCAGCTCGCACAGTTCTTTTACGATCAGCCCTTTTACAAAAGGAGTGATGGATTCAAAGTCATCTCTGTTAATTCCGTAGTTGCCGATCAGAGGATACGTCAGCGTCACGATCTGCCCGCAGTAAGAAGGGTCTGATAAAATTTCCTGATAACCGGTCATTCCCGTGTTGAATACGACTTCACCCGCGGTATGTTCCAGGCTCCCGAATGCTTCACCCTCAAATACCGCTCCATTTTCCAGCACTAGTCTTCTTTTCATTTGACGAGTCTCCCTTCTTCGTATGCAAGCTTACCGGCAGCCATCGTTGCAACAGGCCAGCCGAAGCACTTCATCTTGTTGAATGGCGTATTTTTTCCTTTAGATAAAAATGTATCTTTGTCAATGGCCGCTTCTTTTTCCAGATCAATCAGGGTGATGTCAGCAGGCGCGCCCGGTGCAAGCGTTCCGTACGGAAGGCCGAATGCCTCGCAAGGTTTTGCCGTCATGAAATCAACCAGCTGCTTCAGCGTCCAAGTCCCGTTTTTCACAAAATGTGTGTACAGAAGCGGAAAGGCTGTTTCTAAACCGACGATACCGAAAGGCGCAAGCTTCATATCCGTGTTTTTCTCTTCTTCTGTATGCGGCGCATGGTCAGTGGCGATGAAATCAATCGTACCGTCTAAAAGCCCTTCAATCAGCGCCTCTCTGTCCTCTTTGCTGCGAAGCGGCGGATTCATTTTAAAATTGGTATCAAGTCCCGGGATATCTTCGTCACAAAGCAGCAGGTGGTGCGGCGACACTTCCGCCGTCACGCGGATTCCCGCTTTTTTTGCGTCTCTTACGGCTCTGACGGATTCTTTCGTGCTGATATGACACACATGGTAATGGCAGCCCGCCGCTTCCGCCAGCAGGACGTCACGGGCGATATGTACCGCTTCACAAATGGAAGGTATGCCGTTCAGGCCGTTCGCTTTTGAAAAAGAACCTTCATGCACGCTTCCACCGTAAATCAGTGAGTTATCCTCACAATGAGCGACAATCGCTTTATTTATTGAAGCCGCCCGTTTCATGGCTTCATACATCATTCCGGCCGTCTGAACGCCGACGCCGTCATCGGTGAAGGCGAATGCGCCGGCTTCATGAAGCGCCTCAAAATCTGTCATTTCTTCGCCGGTTTGTCTGATCGTAATGGATGCGTAAGGAAGGACCCTGACAGATGAGGTTTCTTTGATCCGGTTTTGCAGCCATTCCATCTGCTCTTTCGTATCCGGCACCGGCCTTGTATTCGGCATGGCTGCGACTGTAGTAAAGCCACCCCGCGCCGCGGCTTTAGAGCCCGTCTCAATGGTTTCTTTTTTCTCGCCGCCCGGTTCTCTGAAGTGGACATGAAGGTCTACGAGCCCCGGTGAAACGAACAGTCCCTCAGCGTCGATCACCGTTTCTCCGTCTTTCGCTGTCAGAAGCCCGGTTTCCGTAATGAATTCACCCGTTACCCGGATATCCTGTGCCACTTTTTCTCCCTGTTCATTTAACATCCAGCCGTTTTTAATGAGATAAGACATAAGCCGCTTCTCCCCTTTTCACATTGGTTTGCAGTGCTCTTTTTAAGACTGCCATTCTGATATAAACGCCATTTTCCATTTGTTTAAAGATTCTTGATTTTCCGCATTCCACTAATGTTGTGTCAATTTCGACTCCTCTGTTCACCGGTGCGGGATGCATGATGATGGCATGCCGCTTCATGCTCTCCGCCCGCTTTGCGGTCAGCCCGTATGCTTCCAGATAGCCTTTTTGGTCGGCTTCTGTCTGATGCCTTTCATTTTGGATGCGGAGCAGCATGACGACATCTGAAGCTTGTATGGCTTCATCCGTCTGAACACAGGTGCCGAAGGCGTTTTTCTCATCCTGCCATTGCGGCGGACCAGAAAACAGCACACGTGCGCCGAGCCTTGTCAGCACCTCGGCATTCGACCTTGCCACCCTGCTGTGTTTGATATCGCCATGAATGGAAACCGTCAGGCCCTGAAAGGTCTCAAATTCCTCTTGAATCGTCATTAAATCGAGTAATGACTGAGTCGGGTGCTGGCCGCAGCCGTCGCCGGCGTTTAAGATCGGAATATTGACTCTGCCGGTCAGATCTTTGTAATATTCATCCGTGCTGTGCCGGATGACGCAGGCGTCCGCTCCGATTGATTCCAGTGTTTTGACCGTGTCATATAAGGACTCGCCTTTTTGAACGCTTGTGCTCGTATCGTCTAAGCTGAGCACGTTCATTCCGAGTTTCTTTTCCGCCACTTCAAAGCTGAACCGCGTTCTCGTGCTCGGTTCAAAAAACAGATTCGCAACAAATTTTCCCGCGAGATCGGGGCGGACTGTTCCCTCTTTTATCGCTTTTGCCTCACGCAGCAGTTCTGTAATTTCAGCCGTGCTCAGTTCAGACATCGCCGTTAAATGATTCATGTTTTTCTCCTCCGTTTCCGCTTGAAGGCCGTAAAAAACACCCCGGTCTATAGACTCGGGGTGCGGTTAAAGAGAGAAGCAGCGTACAGCTTCTTCCCGTTATAACCCTTCCAAGCCTCTCTGGACTTTCTTTAAAAGGTTTTACATATGATTTTGTTTTTCTGATGCAATCGCGTCTTCTTCATTTGCATGCGGCAGGATGAGGTTCAGGATGACTCCGACGATTGCCGCAAGCGCCATGCCGGATATTTGGAACCCGCCTTTTGATACTTGAATAAAAGCCCCTCCGACGCCGATCACGAGAATGACGGATGTGATAATTAAATTTCTCTTGTTTTCATAATCAATGTTGTTGTCAATCAGCATTCTTAAGCCGCTGGAGGCGATAATTCCGAAGAGCAGGAAGGAAACGCCTCCCATAACCGCGGACGGAACAGAGCTGATCAGCGCTGATACTTTTCCGATAAATCCGAAGCACAGCGCAATCACACCCGCGCCGCCGATGACAAAGACGCTGAAAACTCTCGTAATTGCCAGTACACCGATGTTTTCGCCGTATGTTGTCGTCGGCGGGCCGCCGATTAACGAAGCGATAATCGTCGCTACGCTGTCCCCCATTATGGAGCGGTGCAGTCCCGGCTTTTTAATGAAATCCTGTCCGACGACTTTACTCAGCACCATTTGGTGGCCGATATGTTCTGACATCGTCACGAAAGCGACCGGCACCATCGCAGCCGCAATGCCCAATGTCACTGACGGCGTATAGTCTTTGAAAGGGATGATAAATTCAGGAGCGGCGAACCATTTTGCATCAATGACCGGCTGAAAATTGACGATACCCTGTGTCAGCGCAAACAGATATCCGCCTATAATGCCGATCAATACCGGAATCAGGCTTAAAAATCCCCGTAAAAAGATGGCGCAGATAATGGTGATTGCCAAAGTGACGCCGGCTACACTGAAATGTTTCAAGCTGTAGACGAGTTCCTTCGCATTCGGATCAGCATACATTGCCATATTGACGGCTGTGCTTGCCAGTCCGAGGCCGATGACGATGATGACCGGCCCGACGACCACCGGGGGCAGCAGCTTCATCAGCCACCCCGTTCCAAGCTGCCTGATGAGAAGTGCGATCAGGCCGTACACAATTCCCGCCAGGAAAGCGCCGACCATGGCAGCCCCCGGCCCTCCCGTCGCCTTCACCAAGATAATCGGTGATATAAAGGCGAATGATGAGCCGAGATAAGCGGGAATCTGGCCTTTTGTCACCAAGAGATAGGCGAGTGTCCCGATTCCGCTCGTGACAAGCGCCACAGCCGGGCTCATTCCGACCAGTTTCGGCACGAGTATGGTTGAACCGAACATGGCGAATAAATGCTGCAGGCTGAATGACAGCCAGGACAATGGATTGGGGACGTCCCTGACTCCCAGGTTTACTTTTTTCTTACTCATGGCGTTTTCCTCCCGGTTGACTTTCAAATGGTATAAAAAAACCTCTTTGCTTTTTGCGCAAAGAGGCATACAAAACCCGGCCGCGTCGATCCGCCCGGCTTTGTGTTTTAAAATCCTCTTTGCAAACTCTCTGGAATGCATTTAAAAAGGGTGGTTATTCATTTTCATAAATGGCGACCATATCAGTCTGATCAACTTCGCTCAGCTGAACCATCACTTTTTCAGCTTTTGAGGTCGGAATGTTTTTCCCGATATAGTCCGCTCTGATCGGCAGTTCCCGGTGCCCTCTGTCGACAAGCACGGCAAGCTGTATCGATGACGGCCGCCCGACATCAACGAGGGCATCCATCGCAGCTCTCACCGTCCGGCCGGTATAAAGCACATCATCAACCACAATGACCTTTTGGTCTGTGATATCGGCCGGAATGTCCGCGCCTTTTACAAGCGGCTCTTCATTGCTCGTTTTTTTCGTGAGATCGTCACGGTAAAGGGTGATATCGATTTCCCCGACGGTGACCGGATTCCCTTCAATCTGTTCGATCCGCTCGGCCAGCCGCTTCGCTAAATAAATGCCTCTTGTTTTAATCCCTACAAGAATGCAGTCATTCATTCCTTTATTCCGTTCGATCATTTCATGGGCTATCCTTGTGAGCGCCCGCCTGATCGCCTGTTCGTCGAGAATAACAGCTTTTTGATTCACTCGTGACACCTCTCCATTCGTATATAAGAAGAAAAAACCCCTCCTGCCAGAGCATAGAGGGGTTCCTTTCCAGGACGAAGACACATGCGTATCTCTTCTGTCCTATCCGTTATCCTTCTCAGCCTCTCTGGACTGTGTTAAAGAATCTATTCAGCTTGTTTTTATTATTTCAGAAAAGAAACTCGCTGTCAACGGCTATTTCTTAAATCTTCAATGAGTTTTTTCATATCTTCAGGAAGGGGCGCTTCAAACTCCATGTATTCGCCCGTCCGGGGATGATCAAAACCTAATATTCCGGCATGAAGCGCCTGACCGTTAAAATCAACGGTTTTTCTCGGTCCGTATTTCGGATCGCCCGCCAAAGGAAATCCGATATATTTCATATGAACACGGATCTGATGCGTTCTTCCGGTCTCAAGACGGCACTCTACGAGCGTGAAATCTTGAAAACGCTCAAGCACGTGGAAATGCGTGACGGCGTTTTTGCTGCTTTCTCTTGTTACGGTCATGCTTTGACGGTCTTTTTTATCTCTCCCGATCGGAGCGTCAATCGTTCCGTCATCATGTGAAATCATCCCGTGGACAACCGCTGTGTACTTTCTGGTCACGGTTTTATTGACGAGCTGATTAACGAGTGATTCATGCGCCATATCGTTTTTAGCGACCATTAACAGACCGGAAGTATCTTTATCAATACGGTGGACGATTCCCGGGCGCATGACGCCGTTAATGCCGGAAAGGTCGTTGCAGTGAGCCATCAATCCGTTTACAAGCGTCCCTGTCACATGGCCGGGCGCCGGGTGTACAACCATGCCCCGCGGTTTGTTCACAACCAAGACGTCCTGATCCTCATAGTAAATGTCCAAATCCATCGGCTCCGCAAGCACGTCCAGTTCTTCCGGTTCAGGAATGGTGACGTTTACCTGATCGCCGGGCTGCATTTTGTAGTTCGCTTTTACGGATTTGCCATTAACGGATACCAGTCCCTCTTTTACCCATTGCTGCACTTGAGTGCGTGACCAGTTTTCTCCCGTTGAAGCCAAAAATTTATCAATCCGTTCGCTCTTTTGTTCAGGCTGAACGGTTATCTCAAATTGATTCATGTTATTGCTCCTTCTTTTTACCGCTGTCAAACAGCATATGAATAAATAAAAGTATTACACCGACGCACAGTGAGGAGTCCGCGATATTAAAAATCGGATAGTGATAATCCACGATGATGACATGAATAAAATCCACCACTTCCTGGCGCGCCGCCCGGTCAATAAAGTTTCCGGCCGCACCGCCCAGCATTAAGCCGAGAGAAATTCCGAGTAACATCTGCCCTTTTGCATAACGCTGTATGTAATAAACGATTCCGATAATCACGGCGATGGTAATGACGTAGAAAAACCACATTTGGCCGGCTAAAATCCCCCACGCCGCTCCCGTGTTGCGATGAGATGTGATATAAAGCACCTGATTGATGACAGGTATGCTTTGTCCCAATTCCATATGGCTGACGACAAGCCATTTGGTCAATTGGTCGGCAATAATAATAAAAAGAGCGATAAGATAATAAAGCACACACGTTCCTCCAGTATACAGTTACTTTTATCCTTTATGAATTTTATCAGTAAAAGATGCCAGAGTAAAGGCAGATCATAAGCGCATGCAAACAGACGCTGTCACTCATACAGCGCCTGATCATATGCATAATCTCCGGGTTCCCAATATGGAAGGGTTTTCTTTTCAAATTGAGCGGGATAATAAAAATCATCAGCGGTTCTGGCCGTCGGCAACACCGCAAGTTTTTCAATCGGAATGGGGGCGCCTGTTTTTTCACAATAACCGTACGTATTGTTTTCAAACTTAGACAGGGCAAGAAGAACGTCCTGAAGTTCTTCTTTTATATGATAGATCAGAGTTGCTTCTTGGTCGTTCATTGAAGGTTCAACAGATGCTGACATTTGAAAGCAAGAATATTCGAATAATCTTGATTGAAGTTCTTCTTTCATCATGAGAAGCTCCGTGTGGATTGCGGTCAGTTGATCATTCATTCATCACAACTCCTGCTCTTGATGTTATGGCTTTATTGTTGCCCCCAGAGCGCCATTTGAAGCCCATAAGATTTTTCCTGTCGTTCTAATCGATGACATTGCTGGCATGTAAAAAAGCGCCCGGCTGACACCGGGCGCTTCTCATTTATTATTTTTGATAATATTTTTCAACGATTTCCGCATTGCGCAGTGATAATGTCGGATATTTCGGATTGGCTCCGACATCTTTAGAAATGACGCGAGAACGTTCACACATCTGGCCTTCCGCTTTTTCTACGGTCATTTTTCCTGTTGTGAAACTTTGCGCGTTTTCAGGCGCTTCACTTTCGTCTTTTACTGTCAGTTCTGAGACGATAAACAGCTGCGCGATATTTTCTTTAATGGATGACAAGAGGTCGCGGTTTTCTTTGTTCGGATACAAAGTCAGGCTCGCTTCCAATGATCTTCCGATAATTTTTTCGTTACGGGCTGTTTCCAAAGCTTTCAGCACGTCGTTTCGAAGCTCCATGAAGCGGTCGAATTTTTCTTCTGTCGCTTGACTGTCCGGAACTGCAATGGTTTCCGGCATATCTGTCAGCTGCACGCTTGCTTCTTCAACAAATGATAAGTGAGACCACATTTCATCCGCCGTATGCGGGAGAATCGGCGCCGTCAGCTTCACTAACGCCAGCAGCGTTTCATAAAAGACGGTCTGCATGCTGCGGCGGTCCGGATGATCCGCATGCTCGATGTACACAACATCTTTTGCAAAATCAAGATAGAAGGAGCTGAGCTCGATCGTACAGAAATTGTGAATGCTGTGATAAACCACCGCAAATTCATATTCATCGTACGCTTTTTTCACCTTATCAATCAGCTTATTCAGCTTGATCAGCATATATTGATCCACTTCGCGGAGATCTTTTACATCAACGGCATTGACACTTGGATTGAAATCGAACAGGTTGCCGTGAAGGAAGCGGAACGTGTTGCGGACTTTCCGGTATACTTCCGCGACCTGCTTCAGAATGGCGTCAGACACGCGAACGTCCGCCTGATAATCCACTGACGATACCCATAATCTTAAGATGTCGGCACCAAGCTGTTTCATGACTTTAGCCGGAACAACAACGTTACCGATTGATTTACTCATCTTGCGTCCTTCTCCATCCAGTGCGAACCCATGGCTGAGCACACCTTTATACGGCGCTTTTCCTGTTACGGCTACTGCTGTAGAAAGAGAAGAGTTAAACCAGCCGCGATATTGGTCAGATCCCTCTAGGTATAAATCAGCCGGGCGAACGAGGTCATCACGTTCTTCAAGCACTGCTTGATGTGAAGAGCCTGAATCAAACCAAACATCCATGATATCCTGTTCTTTTGTAAATGTGCCGTTCGGGCTGCCAGGATGCGTAAAGCCTTCCGGAAGAAGATCCTTTGCTTCTTTTTCAAACCAAATGTTTGATCCGTGCTGTCTGAACAATTCAGAAACATGTTCAATGGTTTCATCTGTAATAATCGGTTCTCCGTTTTCAGCGTAAAATACCGGAATCGGCACACCCCACGCACGCTGTCTGGAAATACACCAGTCTCCGCGGTCCCGAACCATGTTGTGCAAACGCTGCTCGCCCCATTCAGGAACCCATTTGGTTTCTTTAATGGCATCCAGCAGGTCTGATCTGAAATCTTTAATAGACGCAAACCATTGCGCTGTCGCTCTGAAAATGGTTGGTTTTTTTGTTCTCCAATCATGCGGATAAGAGTGAGTAATGAATTCAAGCTTCACAAGTGCGCCTTTTTCATCGAGCTGCTGTGTGATCGCTTTGTTTGCATCATCATAGAACATGCCTTCAAACCCAGGAGCTTCGCTAGTCATTACACCTTTTTCATCGACCGGGCAAAGCACATCTAAACCGTATTTTTGGCCAATGATAAAGTCATCTTCCCCATGTCCTGGCGCTGTATGAACACAGCCTGTTCCGGCATCAGTTGTTACGTGTTCACCAAGCATAACGAGAGAGTCTCTGCCATATAGCGGGTGTTCAGCGATAATGTTCTCAAGGTCTTTTCCTTTGACCGTTCTTGTCACTTCATACTGATCAAATCCGCATGCTGAGGCAACACTTTCGACTAAGGCACTTGCTACGACAAAGCGGTCTTCACCTACTGCAATCACGCTGTACTCAAGATCAGGGTGCACTGAGATTCCGAGGTTCGCCGGAATTGTCCAAGGCGTTGTTGTCCAAATGATGATGCGCTCGCCGTTTTCAAGAACGCCTTTTCCGTCTTTTACACCAAAAGCGACGTAAATAGATGCTGAACGTTTGTCTTGATATTCGATCTCGGCTTCAGCCAGAGCAGACTCACTTGAAGGTGACCAGTTAACCGGTTTAAGGCCTTTGTAAATGTAGCCTCGTTTTGCCATTTCACCAAATACGCGGATTTGCTGCGCTTCGTATTCCGGTTTTAATGTCACGTATGGGTTTTCCCAGTCACCGCGGACACCAAGACGTTTGAATTGCTCACGCTGTCCCTCGATTTGCTTCCAAGCGTACTCTTCGCATAGTTTGCGGAATTCCGCTACTGACATTTCTTTCCGGTTTACTTTTTTGTTTTTCGTCAGAGCTGTTTCAATCGGCAGTCCGTGCGTATCCCAGCCCGGCACGTACGGTGCGTTGTAGCCGCTCATTGATTTATAGCGGACGATGAAGTCTTTCAGGATTTTGTTCAGGGCATGGCCCATGTGGATGTCTCCGTTTGCATAAGGAGGTCCGTCATGCAGCACGAATTTCGGGCGGTCTTTCGTCCGTTCTTGAACAAGACGGTAAATGTCCTGCTCCTCCCAGTCTTTTTGCATGTCCGGCTCACGATTCGGCAGATTTCCGCGCATCGGAAAATCTGTTTTCGGCATTAACAGCGTATCTTTGTAATCCATTTTCATTCCTCCACAACATTTATCAGAAAATAAAAAAAGCCCTCTCATCCCATAAGGGACGAGAAAGCTTATCTCGCGGTACCACCCTTTTAGAAAAAACGGATCATCCGTCTTTTCCTCTCGAACATCGTAACGTGATGGAACGTCCTTTCCTACTCTCGGTTCAGAAAGGAAACTAAAGGGCTGATCTGCATGATTCCGGCCATCCCGGGCTTTCACCTTCCCCGGGTCGCTTTATAGCCTGTTTTGAGTCATGCCGGTCCCTTTCAATCGTCTTTTCATCTGAATTTATGAACGTATTATATTCGAACGGGCCGGAGAATGTCAAGAAAATCAGAAAATTATTCTTTTTCCTCAAAAACCGCGTCGACTTCGTATTCCAGCAGATGATCCCAATCATCGTTCTTCAGCAGGTCGAGCTGCGCCTCAATCAGCATTTGGAAACGCGTTCTGAAGACTTTAGACTGTTTTTTCAGCTCTTCAATTTCCATTGCGATTTTTCTTGATTTGGAAAGCGACTCATTGATGATGCGATCAGCATTTTTTTCTGCTTCACGGACGATCAGCTTCGCTTCTTTCTGCGAGTTGCGCTTTACGTCTTCTGCGGCTTCCTGAGCTACGAGAATTGATTTATTCAGCGTTTCTTCGATATTGGCAAAGTGGCCGATTTTTTCGTCCAGCTCGTTCACTTTCGCCTCAAGCTCCGTTTTTTTACGGAGTGCGATTTCGTAATCTTTTCTGACCTGCATTAAAAATTCATTTACTTCATCTTCATCATATCCGCGAAAACCTTTTGTAAACGTTTTGTTATGGATATCATTCGGCGTTAATGGCATATTGCCACCTCCATTTTTACATTTCAGTACGGTTATCTAGTTCACATTATAAAACAAATACGGCACAGATGGAGAAAAAAACTGAAAAAACGACTCATTTTTGCCGTTCAAATGTAACTTTCCATTTGTCTTTTTTCGTTTTTCCGTCAACTTTTGCCAAACTGCATCGTCCGAAGCCGCGAATCGAGAGCATGTCCCCTTCAGCAACCTGATAAGACGGATCTTCAATGGCTTTCCAATTCACCTTAACGAGCCCGTTTTTCACAAGCGCCTGCGCTTTCTGACGGGATTGCCTGCTCATTGAAGCGCAGACGGCGTCGAGACGCAATGAAGAAACCGTGTCATCCCTTATTTCGACATCTGAAGCGGGAATGTGAAGAGCGGAAAGCTCGATTTTCTCAAGCTTTACCGGCGCTTTGCCCGCTTTGGTCAGCTGAGTGCTGACAAAATCGGCGATTTCACCGGAGACGATGAGCTGCACGGCTTCCTCTGAGAAAATCAGATCGCCGTATTTCTGCCGCTTTAAGCCGATCCCCATTAATGATCCGAGAAGAGAGCGGTGGTCAATGCTGACGAATTTTTCAGCGTATTGAACGTCAAAAGCCCGAAGCTCAAAATCATCCTGTTCAGGTTCCATATATTCAGGGTATAAAATCGCGCGTTTGCGCTCAGCTCTGTCATATCCTCCGAAAAACGCAAGACCGCAGGCGTCGCCGATAACGGCTTTTACAATCACCTGTTCTCTGGGATCTAAGAAATCAGTCAGCTTCATCCGATACTGGTCCAGGACAATCTGTTTCCATTCAAGCGCCTGATCAATAAAAGGCCGCTCGTCTTGTCTGAAGTGCTGGTAAATATCGCTCATGTTCTTTCCTTTCTATGTAAAGAGGCTTGGCTGGTGCCAAGCCCGTATCAAACTGTCGCATTCAAGTATACATTGCGATCATGCGGTATAGGCCCCAAAGTCCCGTCGTGGCAAACCGAAGCACGATAATCGCTACAATCGGGGATATATCCAGCATGGCAATGGGCGGAATGATCCTTCTGAACGGCTCTAAATACGGTTCGCAAATCGCTGCGAGAAACCGTCCGACCGCCGTTTCTCTCGTACTCGGCACCCATGACATAAAGATATAGATGATCAGGGCAAACGAGTAGATGTAAATTAAATAACTCAGAACGGAAAAAATTTGATAAAGAATCATCCTGCTTTACCACCTCTGATGTTCGTCTTCATTTATAAGCTCCGAAATCGTGCCGGAAACGTCGACATTATCAGGCGTGCACAGAAAAATATCTGAACCGATTCTCTGAATGTCGCCGCCGATGGCGTAGACGGTACCGCTTAAAAAGTCGACGATTCTTTTCGCCTGATCATGCTGGATGCGCTGCAGATTGACGACAACCGCCCGCCTGTTCTTTAAATGATCGGCGATTTCCTGTGCTTCCGCATATACACGCGGTTCACTCAACACCACTTTAGAGGATTTCTGAACACTTTGCAAGCTTACTACGTTCTGCTTGCCCTGCGGCTTCTGAGCGTAAGCAGGCTGTTTATCTTTCTGCTGTTCATGCTCTTCCGGATGATCCTGCTCCGTTTCAATGTATTCGTACTCGTACTCCTCCTCATCCATTGAGAAAAAGTTTTTCAGTTTATTTTTCATGCTCATTGGTTTACACCCCCCGGTTCATTTCCGACTAATGAAGAGCCGATTCTGATAAAAGTTGCGCCCTCTTCAACAGCGATTTCATAATCATTTGACATGCCCATTGACAGTTCCCGGCACGGTGCGTTTGTCTGATTCAGTTTTTGCACCTGATCCCTCAGATCACGCAATTGCCGGAAGCAGGCTCTGATCGTTTCTGTATCGTCTGTCAGGGGAGCCATCGTCATCAGGCCCTCTACAGAAATGTTTCTAAACTCAGAAAGCTCTCTGATAAAGGGGATGACCTCCTCTGTTTTCAAACCGTGCTTTGACGGCTCAAGCGAAGTATTCACCTGCACAAAACAGCGAACCGCATGCTGCGCCCGTTTTTCAATCTCTTTTGCCAATGACAGTCTGTCTAAGGAATGGATATAAGATACACGGTCAACGACGGCCTTCACCTTTCTGGACTGAAGACTGCCGATAAAGTGCCACTCCGGGCTGCCTTTGATGACTTCCTGCTTATGGATAAGCTCGGCATCCCGGTTTTCTCCCAGACTTGTAATACCGGCATCAACGGCCTCTTGAGCCCTTTCGGCTGATACGTATTTTGTAACCGCGATGACGGTAACATCTTCGGGGCTTCGGCCCGATCTGTTACATGCTTCGTTTATTCTTTCGTTTATATGTCGTAATTGATCAGCAACACGCAAGATCTTACGCCTCCTTCATTCCGATAAAGGACATCATGCGTCCCGTTTTCCCTTTGTCGCGGCGGTGTGAAAAGAATAGTTCACGCTCTCGTTCAGTGCATAAACCGCTGACTGAAATGTTTTCTTCCGGAATGCCGCAATGTATCAGAAGAAGACGGTTGACCTCTTTTAAATCAAGCTGATACTGGCCTCTTTCCGTTTCGCATATGGCGGATTCAGCCGTAAAAGGCAGCGCCCGCACTTCATTGATGACGCGGTCGTCGACTGTATAGCTTCCCGCGCTGATGGACGGACCGATGACAGCCTGAATATCTGTTAAACGGGAGCCTTCTTCGTTTACCCAGCGTTCCGTCATGATGCGTCCGATTTGTTTGACCGTCCCCTTCCATCCGGCATGGGCAGCGCCGATAATGGATTTCACCGGGTCATAAAAATACAAGGGCACACAGTCCGCAAAACAAAGGGCCAAAAAAAGATTCGCATCTTTCGTGTAGAGCCCGTCCGTCCCGCGGAATGCGGAAGAATAGTCTCTCGCTCCTTTTCCTTTATCCCCGGCTGTCACGCGCCGGACGCGGTTTTCATGTGTCTGGTCGGCGAACACCCAGGAATCCAGATCAGTACCGCATAAGGACGCTATGACTTCACGGTTTGTCACAACATCATGAGCTTCGTCCCGGACGTGCAATCCGGTATTTAATGACTCATACGGAGGATTGCTGACCCCGCCGTTTTTCGTCGTGAATCCGGCGATGACCTTTGTGTTAAGCTGATTCACACAGTTCCAGTCTTCTATCATGAGTGCCGAGGGGGTGGTAAGACTAAACGGGTGATATGTATTCATGGAGATCCAACCTTTCGACAAACATTAAAAAAGCGTAATTTCCCACTCATTTTAACACAATTTTAAGCATACGTTTAGCGGCTGATTGAAAAATGAGATAAATAAATGTGCCGGAAACATTGAGATTTCCGGCTTTTTACAAGTGAAGGGAGGATTACGCTCCCCCCTTTGGTTCATTTACACGCACTAAGATGACATCTTCCCCAATTTTAACTATATTTCGCCAAGGAATGATCATTTCCTCTTCTTTTCCGAAAAAACCGAGAACTTTTCCGCTTCCGCCTAAAATAATCGCCTGAATTTTTCCCGTTGTCACGTTAATATCAATATCACCGATGCTTCCGAGTTTTTTTCCGTTCGACACGTTTACCACATCTTTTATTTGAAATTCAGATATGCTGATCATCCGTATCACGCCCTTTGCCCGTTCTTTTTCCTATTATATGAACGGCCGGGCTGAACCTTGTCACATCGGGCAATCTTTTTTGCGGCTGCACCAGCCGAGGATAAATCTCAGCATGATTTTCGTATAGTCCATAAGCTCATCAACGGACACTTCCTCGTTTACGGAGTGGGCGTTTTTTAAATCGCCGGGACCGTATATGACGCTCGGAATCCCGGCATGATAAAGCCACCCTCCGTCAGTTACGGTTTGGGAAACATCAATGACGGGCTCCTGTTTTTTGACGGCTGAGTGTGATACAGCCAAGACAGAAACTGCCGGATGGTCCGGGTCGATTTCCAGCGCCGGAAACACCTCTCCTCTGTCTTCAATCATCGAAGATCCGCCCCATTTGAACACCGGCCTGTTTTCTTTGAGCCACAGATCACTGTCAGCGACACGATTAATATAGTCTTCGATTTCTGCGGCTGCTTGTTCGTGCGTTTCGTTCGGATAAAAGTGGACGGTGATCCATAACCGGCATTCATCGGCGACAAACGCTGCGTGTCTTCCGCCTTCAATGACGGCGGGGTTGATCGTATTGGTGCCGGGCGCAAAGCCGGGATAGCTTTTCGTTACCGCCCAGTGGCGCTCCAGCTCTCCCAAGGCAGCAATGATTTTCGCCATTTTTTCGATGGCGCTCGCTCCGAATGTGCCTCCGCCTGCATGAATCATATTGCGCCTCATGCCGTCATGAAATGTTTGTTTGCTTTTCAATTCTATCCAGCCGGTGATGACACCGCCCTGCCCTTGAATATGCAGGCTGCTCGTATCCGCGACAACCGCAAAATCCGCGTGATAGCCGCGTTTGCAGCATTCCAGCGTCCCCGCCTCACCGACTTCTTCTCCGATTACAGACTGTACAATGAGGTCGCCCGGAAGCTTAATGCCGGCATCATGGATCAGCTTCAGAGAGAAAAGAACACACGCCAATCCCCCTTTCATATCAGCGGCGCCCCTTCCGATCAGCATGCCGTCTTTTACGAGCGGCTGAAAAGGATCAGAGTGCCAGTCTTCGCCCCCGGCTTCTGCCACATCAATGTGTCCGTTTAAAATCAGGCTTTGATGCCTGCTTGAATCTGTCCCTTTTAAAACACCGACTACATTCGGGTCTTCCGGATACACATCCCACATATCGACCGAGCAGCCCGTTTCTTTTAAAAAGCCGGCCACCCACTTTTGGGCTTCTGCCGTATTTCTTGCTGGCGGGGCCGGAGTGGGAAAGGCTATCAGTCTTTCAGCAATATGTATGAAGTCGTGCCGCCGTTTCTCCGCCTGGTGTAACAGCATATCAATCTGATGCATTGGAAATCTCCCCTTTGGCTGTATCAAAAAACCCGTTCATTCATGAAATGAAACGGGTAAAAAACGGATCTTCCTCCGCTTTTTTCACCGCTTCCCTCCGCCGGCATGATCCGGATCAGGTCCGTTAAGGGTTGAGACAACGTCTCTCTCAGCCGCATGGCAGCACCCCCAGGGTGAATTTATGTTATTTTACGGATGATGCCTCTTTTGCACGTGTTAAAAACGGGCGGCCATTGTTCCATAAGACATTGACAGGCATATCGAAAAACGCTGTAAGCCGCTCGTCAGAAAGCATGTCCCTGATTTTCCCGGAGGCGAACACCTCGCCCTGTTTTAAAAGAAGCGCCTGATCAAATACCGGCAGAATTTCTTCAGCGTGATGGGTGACATAAAGGATGGACGGCGCATTTTCTTTTTCGGCGATCGACGTAATCGTGTCCAGCAGCTGCTCCCTTGCCATAAAATCAAGACCCGTCACGGGTTCGTCCAAAATCAGCAGTTCCGGATCAGCCATAAGCGCCCGCGCAATCAGCGCTCTTTGTCTTTCCCCTTGTGATAATGTTTCATACCGTCTGTCGGCGTAACCGATGGCGCCCAAATCCTTCAGAAGACCGATCGCTTTTTCCCTTACTTGCTCACTCGGAGTTTCGTACAGCCCGATTGAGGCGTACGCGCCGCTGAGGGCGATTTCAAAAGCGGAGTCCGCGGCATATAATTTGTGCTGAAGACCTGCCGAAACAAGGCCGATTTTCCTTCTGAGCCTGTCACCGAGCTCTGTTTTGCCGAATTGATGGCCGAGCACCTGCATCTCTCCTGAAGTGGGGAAGTAATAAGAGCATAACATATTCAGCAAAGCCGTTTTCCCGGCTCCGTTTAATCCGTACAGCACCCAATTTTCGTTTTTCTCGACGCGCCAGTTAATATCTTTCAAAATCCATTTCCCGTTTCTTTTTAATGACACACTGTCCAGCTGTAAAATCATTGCAGTTTCCCCCGTTTACTTTATTTAAATTTTCTAAAAACTTTTACACATTAGAATACATCACTTTTTTGCAAACGTAAACCATCGCATGAAAAAAGCCTTTAAACAAGGTTTAAAGGCTTTTTCCGTTATTGATGGATATTCTTATTCATTTGTTTAATGGCTGCCTTTTCAAGCCTTGAGACCTGAGCTTGGGATATGCCGATTTCTTCAGCGACTTCCATTTGGGTTTTCCCTTGGAAAAAGCGCTTTCGCAAAATCATTTTTTCCCGTTCGTTCAGTCTTCTCATGCCTTCTTTCAGAGCCAGCTCCTCAATCCATTGTGTATCCTTATTGCGCTCATCGCTGATCTGGTCCATCACGTAAATCGGATCGCCGCCGTCATTATAAATCGGCTCAAACAGTGAAACCGGATCCTGGATGGCGTCAAGGGCAAACACAATTTCTTCATGGGGCACTTCAAGAACTTTGGCGATTTCCTCTGCTGTCGGCTCCCTGCTTGTCTCACTGATTAACCGCTCTCTTACTTGAAGCGCTTTATATGCGATATCGCGAAGCGACCTCGAGACGCGGATCGGATTATTATCCCGCAAATATCTGCGGATTTCTCCGATGATCATCGGTACAGCGTATGTTGAAAACTTAACATTATGGCTTAGGTCAAAATTATCAATGGATTTCATTAGTCCGATGCAGCCGACCTGAAATAAGTCATCAACATACTCTCCTCTGTTGTTAAACCTCTGAATGACGCTTAAGACAAGGCGCAGATTGCCGTTTACAAGCTTTTCCCTCGCTGAATCATCGCCCTCATCCTGTAATTGCCTAAACAGCTTTCTCATCTCTTCATTCTTGAGCACCGGTAATTTGGAGGTATCCACCCCGCAAATTTCGACTTTATTTCTTGACACGTTTTTCCCTCCCACTAGGAGCTGCTGTACAACGTTAAGTATCTCCTCGGGTGGGAAAAATATGCACCGCCATTTTACAGAAATAAACATCCGGCTGCGGCAATCCTTGCAGCAGTAAGGGCTGTCAGATGGAAAAAATTTTACACCATTTTGTTAAACTCTTTTCTCAGTCTTTTGATAATCCGCTTTTCGAGCCGGGAGATATAAGATTGTGAAATCCCCATCATGTCGGCTACATCTTTTTGTGTTTTTTCTTCTTCTCCGACAAGCCCGAAACGCAGTTCCATAATCTGCTTTTCTCTTTCGTTTAATTGCTCAAGCGCTTTTTTCAGAAGTTTTTTATCCACATTGGCTTCAATGTCTTTTGTAATAATATCATCATCTGTGCCGAGCACATCCGAAAGCAGCAGTTCGTTTCCGTCCCAATCAATATTCAGCGGTTCATCAAAGGACACCTCTGAACGGATTTTGTTGTTACGGCGCAAGTACATTAAAATTTCGTTTTCGATACATCGCGACGCATAGGTGGCGAGTTTGATTTTCTTTTCCGGATTAAAAGTGTTTACCGCTTTGATCAAACCGATGGTGCCGATGCTGATTAAGTCCTCGATATTGATGCCGGTGTTTTCGAATTTGCGGGCAATGTAAACGACAAGACGTAAGTTTCTCTCAATCAGGATGGCCCGCGCCGCCTGATCCCCGCTCGGCAGCTTTAATAAGAGCACCTGCTCCTCTTCTTTAGACAAAGGCGGCGGCAGCGCCTCGCTTCCTCCTATGTAATATACTTCATCGCTTTTCAGTCCGAGTTTCATCAGCCATTTATACCACAAATATGTCAGACGCAGCTTAAGTTTTTTCATCTTCCTCCCCCTTCTAAATACAATGCATTTTGAGTATGATGAATAACAGACTTTTCGTCAGGAAACATGTTTTACAGCCTTCCCTGTCAGCATCTTCGGATGAACGATTCCGTCAAATTCACCGTCCGCGGATAATGGTTTCGTGCTGATGCCGATCAGGCATTTTTCACAAGCGATCATTTCGTCTTTTGTTAAAATCGTGACGTAATCCGGCTTTAAACAGAGTAAAAATTGATTGTCCTGGCCGACGCCCCTGTACGGAATCAGCCTCAGCTTATCCGCATGGCGGAACGAATCATCAAGCTGCTCTATCACTTCAAGCGGACTGGCGGATTTGATGAGGTCCGTTTCCTTTTCGCTGAGAATCGGAGCGAATTTGTCAATGCAAAGGATCATGACCGGCGTTTTCGTCAGCGGATCATACAGCTGATTCCCGGAATCCACCAATCCTTTCGCGCGGATTGTCTGTCCGCTGAATTCCGCCTGCACCATGACAAGTTCATCGTACTGAATGGACTTCGTCTCGATGTCTTCAATTCTCTTTTTCGAAAAAAACCATATGGCCGGAAATCCGATAACTACAAACATCCAGCTGATCGGGTCGCCGAATCCGGTCTGGCTTGTGACCATTACGCCTTGCTGCACAATTGATTCTGTCTGCAGCAGGGAATGTACGCCGATCATTCCCCCGCCGACGAGAAAAGTCGCGAAATAAAAGGCGAACAAATTTTGAAAAAAGTATCGGAACCGTTTAAAGCCAAAAGCCGTAAGCACGATGACTACTGAAAACGCCATTTTTCCCGCCGGATGCTCCACAAAGGGAGAAACAGGCGTAAACATCAGAAGCACAATGGCTGACCCGATGAAACCGCCGGCGGCCACTCTTCTTTTTTTCACCTGGCGTTTTAAAATAAAGGCGGTCAATAAAAGCAAAAGAGAATCAAAACAAAAGTTCAACAGCCAAATGACATCCAGATAGATTTTCACATCTGACCCCTTTCCTCTTTTGTCTTACTTATCTGTTTCTCTCTCTTGTTTCATAAGTATAAAGCAAGCTCTGTGGGAAAGTCTGTCAATTAATGTTGAGGGTAAAGTACAATTTTTAAGGGATAACCGTTTTATTTGTCGAGAGCCGAAAGGGTTGATTTCCTATTGTCCCCTTCAACTAAAAAAGCGCTGCCGTGATTTGGCAGCGCTCTGTTTTTACTCATTGATATAAAGTTTTCCTTTAGCCGTCTGTCTCGTTTCATTTCCGTAGTCATCTCTTGCGATAACGTCAATTTTTGCTCCGCTTGCTTTGATGGAAGAAGTCGCCGTCCAGTAACCCTCATATCGTCCCGGAGAAATTTCTCTCAGCGGAAGCTCTGTTGCGTTTTGGCTCCCTGCCCGGGCGTTTGTCAGAGGCAGACGGATCACGAAGGAAGCGTCTAATTTCTTTCCGCTTGAAAAAGCGATTTTCACTGATTCTCCGGCTTTTAATTCCTTATCCGCTCCGGGAACCAATCCGGAAATGACGGGAGCATTGTAATTGACATCGATTACCGTCTTTTTCGTTGTTTTGTTACCCGCTTCATCTGAGGCCGTGACCTTGATCTCATTGCTGCCGTTTTCCAGAAGGGTTCTCGCTTGATAAGAACCGTTATTTACTTCAGCTTTTTTTCCGTTCACCTTTACCCATTTTAAATGGGCGTCGTGCACTTTTCCTTTTACAGTCACTGCTTCTTTATTTGTTTTATCACCGTTTGCCGGACTGTCAATCGTCACATCCGGCTTATCCTCATCTAGTATGACCGTGACAGGGCGTGACTCATCGGTTGACCCGCTGTCTGTCACAGATGCCGCCGTCAGCCGATTGGCATCTTTAGTGAGTGTGACATCGGCCTGGAAATTGCCGTCTGCATCTGCTTTCGTTTCTGCGGCGGTTTTACCGTTATTGGTAAGACGGACAGCGGTTTTTGGTGAAGCCGTTCCCTTCACCGTGATTGACTTCTTGTTTGTAAATGACCGATCTTCAGGCGACGTTATGTCAGGCACAGAAGCTTCGTAGTCGACCAAAGCTCTGATCATAAAGTTTCCGTCTGATTTATCGGTTTTAGACCAACGGCCGTCGAGGTATTGCCAGTTTCTGTTCGAGTACGGACTGCCGTCATCAGATGACAGGGCAGGTGTATAAGGGTCAGGTTTCGTCTGGCGGAACACAAGATAAAAATCCTTTCCGACCTCGATTCCTTTTGAGCTGAGATCCACTTTGGTCCATTCTCCGTTTCGAAGCGCTTCAGCTTGGAACGGGCCGGCAATTTTGCTGCCCGGAGCTCCATCAGGGCCGGATGCATCATATACTTCTGCTTGAAATTCGGTACCTCCCGGATCAGGCCAGTCTGCGCCCCAAAATTTAAAAAGGCCTCCCGTCAGCATACCGTGTTCTTTTCCGTCTTTAAGCGTCATCTTAACGGCAGATTTGCTGCCGGCTTTAAAATATGACAGCGCGGCTTCTTCTGTCCCGTTATCATAGGCAATTTCCCCTTCATAACCGATATACGGCTTAAGCTTGACGTTTTTTTCAGCATCCCCTTTGATGTCAACAGAAAATTCGCTATTGTAAAAGCCTTTTGCCGCTACTTTGATTGTGTAGGAGCCTTCGTACGCCTTAAGCGAATATTCCCCTTTATCGTTTGTCACCGCCGGTTCAATTGCGGCATCCTCAGCCACATAAAGCGCAGCCCCTTTTACCGGTTTACCTGTTGACTGATTGGTGATGGTTCCTTTTAGCGTGCCGGACGGCATTTGCTCCAGTGTAAAGTCCGCCTGTGCGGTTTTGTCTGATTGAATAGAAACTTGTTTCGAAGCGGACTTAAATCCGTAAGCCTCGGCTTTCAGCGTATAGCTTCCCGCCTTATGTGACAGGCTGTAGCTTCCGCTTGCAGGGTCGGAATATACGGATTTCCCCGTCTCGGAGACACTGATTTGCGCTCTGAGCGGCAGGAGGTTTGTTTCACGTTTCACTCTTTTTCCGGGTGATTTCACTGCCGGTTTGGCCTGTTTCGGACTGACGGCTTTTTTCTTCAGGTGGCCGGGAGGTGTTTGTCTTTTGTGTTTATTTTTTTTGGCCGCCTTGCCGAGAGGGCTGCTTGAAAGCCGGACATCATCGATATACCATCCGTCTTCATTCAGTACTTCGTCTGACTGCATATTAAACATGAGCTTTATGTTTTGGCCTTTATACGCAGATAAATCAGCCTCTTCATCGTTCCATCCTGCGGAGTCACCATTGTAAACGGCCGCCTGCTCCCAATTTGATTTTCCTTCCGGCAGAACGAACACATACCCGTAATCAAAAAATTCTTCGAGCTTGTGCCAGCTTTTAAATTGCAAAAACAGCCGTCCTGTTTCCGGAACTTGAATCGGAGGCATCACCAAATTCATGTTGGCTGAATCGGCATAAGGGCCGGACAGATTCGTCGCATACACTTTATCTCCGGAAAATGCGGTGCCGGGCCCTGAACCCGGGGTACCCCATTCCCATTGGTCATGTGTCCCGTAACTGGACCAGCCCGCCGGCTGTGATTCAAAATCCTCTTTGTATCCCGCCGTAATGCTCGGTTTCACGTCAGCCCGGTACGTATCAGATTCTACAGAATGACCTCCGAAATCTTTTATGGTCCATTTATAACTTATCTTGCTTCCCGTTACATCCGGAATTTCCGCCTGGTATGTTCCCTTTTTTTCATCACCGCTTTTTTGAACGGCGGCTGTCGTTTTCCACTCTCCTTCATCAAACTGATAGGAAAGGATGACTTCAGTTACGCTTACATCGTCTTCTGCTGTAACCGTTAACGGAAGGTTTGCCCCTTTGTAAGCCACTGAGACCGGTTCATGATGAAAGCTGGGCGGATTGTGGTCTTCGCCCGCAGAAGAGACCTTGCCTTCTACGCTTCCGATTCCGTCCGTTACGGCAGAAACGGCATCAAAAGCGTTAACGAGACCGTGGCCGTAACCGTTATTCGGTGATTCCGGAAAAACGGAATCTGTCAGCTTTTCCGCGGTGCGCGTCAAAACGTCTTCCATTTCATCGACCGTAATAGAGGCGTTCGCCTGCCTTAACAAAGCCGCCGTCGCCGCCACATGGGGCCCGGCCATTGAAGTTCCGTCCCAGCCGCCTTCGTATGTTCCTCCAGGAATCGAAGAACGGATATTCACTCCCGGAGCCGAAATGTCCGGTTTTGTTTCATGATACGGTGAGGGGCCTTGAAGTGAGAAATCAGCGAGTTTCTTGTCGATGTCAGTCGCACCTGTCGCAAATGCTTCAGGATAATTGGCCGGATTTGCGATTGAACCCGGTCCTCCCGGTGTAAATAAGTCTTCATTTCCCGCAGAGAATTCCGGAAAAATCCCTGCCGCTCTCCACGCATTCACCATATCGCGGTACCACTCGTCCATTCCCGAACCGCCTGCCCAGGAATTATTAACAACATCCGGCGCCATCTCGGGATGCGGCGTGCCGTTTTTATCTTTAGGCGCGAGCACCCATTCACCGGCATCCAAAATATCGGCATCGGTTCCTCCGTCATCTGAAAATGCTTTTACTGCGATCCATTTCGCCCCCGGAGCCACACCGATTTGATTTGAGCCGTCAGGTTCTGAACCCGTCATGGTCCCTGTTACATGAGTGCCGTGTTCAAGATCATCGTAGGGAGCGTCTTTATGGGACACGGCATCATACCAGTTCATTTCATGATTCGGCGCTGCGGGATTTGCAGGATCGTAACCCCGGTATTTTTCCTTAAGCGCCGGATGATCCCACTGAACTCCCGTATCAATGGAGGCGACAACCGTGCCGGTTCCGTCGTATCCTGAGGCCCAGGCCTGCGGCGCATCAATTTGGCTGATATTCCATTCGATGCCTTCCTTTGCTTTGATCTCTTTTTGTTTTTTCTTCATTTGAAAAGGAGCTTTTGATTGTCGTTGAGTAAGCTGACGTTTTTCATTCGGAAGAACTTTTTCTACTTCAGGAAATGAGGCGGCTTTTTCCATTACCTCTTTCGAAGCAGTGACTGCCATTCCGTTAACAATATAATAGGAATGGATGTGATCAGCCTTGCCTTTCTTTTTTTGTTTTTCCAAATATGTTTTCAGATTCTGCTGCGCATCATGAGCCGCCAGTTTTAAAGAAGAAACGACGGCTGACCGCTTTTGATATTCGGTTTTTGCTGCGGAAAGCGATTGGGACTTGGCGTTTTTTTCTGCTTCTTTGACCGCTTTTTTCGTATTGGCTTTCTCTTTAAATTTGATAAGAAACGTGACTTTATCATTTTTTTCAAAACGCTTCTTGACTGAATCGGAAATCTTATGCTGAATGCTCTTAGAGGAAGAAAGATCTTTGGTGAAAGAAACTGCCCCCGGTGTGCTGTTCGCTCCGGCTGCACCCGGAAACAACAGTGAACTGACGACAATCGCGCTTAAAACGGAGCCTGTCCATCTGTTTCTCGTTTTTTTCTTCAATCGTATCCCCCCTTATTTGGTAACGCCCTATAAAATGTGTATCCCTCCTTCATAATTGGAATCGTTTGTCATTTTCGATGCTGTACGTTAAATGTAGACAATCTTCCATCCAGATATTGTCACATTCTGTAGAAAGCCGTATAAAACTAAAAAACAATCAATTCGTCATAGGTATAAAGTTTCTTTTTTCACTGTATAGATCATGGGGATAGGAAGGAAGACTGGCACAAAAAAGAAAAAGGACAAAACCATGTGGTCTTGTCCTTTTTTACATCAGCCGCGTTTGTTGCGGTTTCTTAAAAATGTAGGAATGTCGAGGGCATCATCCGCCGGCTGTGATGTATGGCGGTTCGCCGTGTTTTGATGCTGTGTTTCTTCTCGTTTCGGCTCACGTTTCGCAGCGTTTTGGCTTTGAGACTTCAATCCTTGGTTTAAAGTCGGGCGCTGCGGTTTTGAGTCATCTTTTTCCTGTTCGATAAAACCGGTCGCAATAACGGTGACGACGATTTCATCTTTCAGATTTTCATTGATAACTGAACCGAAAATCATGTTGACATCAGGGTCAGATGCAGAAGCGACGATGTCGGCTGCTTCCTGCACTTCGTAGAGGCTCAGGTTTGTACCTCCCGTAATGTTCATCAAAACACCTTGCGCTCCGTCGATTGCCGCTTCCAGTAACGGACTGGAGATCGCCTTTTTGGCGGCTTCAGCAGCACGGCTTTCGCCCGTAGCGATCCCGATACCCATCAATGCTGAACCTTTGTTGGACATGATGGTTTTGACATCGGCAAAGTCCAAGTTGATTAAACCAGGCGTTGCGATGAGGTCAGAGATACCTTGCACCCCTTGGCGAAGCACGTTATCAGCTTCACGGAATGCTTCAAGCATCGGTGTGTTTTTATCGACAATTTCAAGAATGCGGTCATTCGGAATAACGATCAGTGTGTCAACGGCTTCTTTCATTGCCGTGATACCGCCTGCAGCCTGCAGCTGGCGTTTTCTTCCTTCAAATGTAAACGGTCTTGTTACGACACCGACAGTCAAAGCGCCTAAGTCCTTTGCGATTTGCGCGATAACCGGTGCGGCTCCCGTTCCGGTACCGCCTCCCATTCCGGCTGTAACGAACACCATGTCAGCGCCTTTTAGCGCTTCTTCGATTTGTTCCTTACTTTCTTCAGCGGCTTTTTTGCCGACTTCCGGATTCGCACCCGCTCCGAGACCGCGGGTCAGCTTTTCCCCGATCTGCATTTTCACTTCCGCTTTTGACAGGTTAAGAGCTTGCGCGTCCGTGTTTACCGCAATGTACTCTACACCCTGTACTTCATTTTCAATCATTCGGTTGACCGCGTTATTACCGCCGCCTCCTACTCCGATTACTTTAATTGATGCTAAGCCGTCTATGTTTGTTTCGAAATCCAACATGCTAAATCCTCCTAATCTGCCGAATGACTATCAATCTATTCCCAAAACATGCTTAATAGTTTTTTCATTTTGCTCGGTTTGTTGTGTTCGGCTTGTGTTTTTTGTTTTGCTTTTGGACGCTGCTGCGCCTCTGGCCGCTGATGATGTTCTTCTTCGTGAGAGACCGCGATTTCCTGCACGGCTTCTTCCGGCATATGAAAGCCTATTTTTCTTCCCTGAATTCTGGCATTTCGGCAGGCAAATTGTATCAAGCCGACACCCGTCATATACTGAGGGTCTCTTACACCGATATAATTCGGGCTTGCGACCCTTACATTGTGCCTCAGCACTTCCTGTGCCAATGAAAGCACTCCGGGCATTGCGGCCTGTCCGCCGGTCAGCACAAAGCCGCCGGGCAGATCTGTAATTCCCATATGCTCAATTTCGGCTGCGGCAATCTCAAGAATCTCTTCCACTCTTGCTTCAATAATATTGGCAATTTCCTGCTGTGTAAAAGATTGCTTTTGATTCGTTCCTATGACGGTGACTTCAAATACTTCATCTTCTGAAGCCTCATCATAGAATGCATGTCCGAATTGTTTTTTTACTCTTTCAGCCTCTTCGGTGGAAGTGCGCAATCCGATCGATACATCTTTCGTGATGTTTTCGCCTCCGAGCGGAATGACGGCTGTCTCCTTCAGGTGCCCCTGTTCAAATACCGCCACCGTCGTCGAGCCGCCGCCGATATCAATCATGGCGACTCCGAGGTTTTTTTCGTCTTTTGACAAAGCCGCCGAACCGGCCGCAAGCGGCTGCAGGCAGATATCAGTAATTTCAACGCCCGCTCTCTCCACACAGCGAAGTAAATTATGTAAGATCGTTTTGGAGCCGGTAATCAGCGTGCCTTCTACTTCCAGGCGCACTCCGAGCATTTTTTTCGGATCGGTAATTTCGTCTCTTCCGTCAACGATAAACTGTTTAGGAACGACGTCTACGATCAGCTGCTCATGCGGAACTGACACGACCTGTGCCGCTTCCATTACCCTGCGGACGTCTTCAACGTGAATTTCTTTGTTTTCACTGGAAACAGCGACAACGCCGTTCGTATCTTGAATATGAATATAATTTCCATTAACGCCGACAATGGCTTTTTTCAGCGGAAAACCTACCATTCTTTCAGCTTGGTCAAACGCTTTTCTTATAGAATGAACGGTTTCATCTATATCAACGATTGAGCCTTTTTTCAACCCTTCAGACGGTACATTTCCCACTCCGATAATGTTAAGGGAATCATCTGTCATTTCTCCGACGATCACTTTTGTATTGGACGTACCGATGTCAAGACTGACGTAAAGTTCATTGTTGTTCATTCTATGGCACCTCCTCACATTTCGATCAAATTCTATTCTATTATTTGCGGAACAACAATACAATGAATGTGGCTTTACAAGTGTGTAACAAAAACAACAGCATCAACAAATTCTTATCTGATTTCTCACAATTTATGTTTAATGAAACTATTCGTTATATTCTATGTATATCCTCTTTTATATCGCATTTTTTTTATTTTTTTTAGAGACGGCCCACCTTACCGTAAGATTTCCTGTCACGGTGCCATAATGTGCAAACCAGATGCAAATATACCCGCTTTCCATTAGTCTACACTAAGATGAACCTCCAGAAAAGCTATAGATATTGCCAGAAACATCCGAAAAAAGAAGAAACAGGAGGAAAATTCCAAATGCAATGCTCATTGCAGAAGACACGCCCATTGCATTGAGAATTTTCCGCTTGTCCGGCAGCCATATCCCGGGCAAAAACAAACATAGTCATAATGATTCCGCTATCGGTTATATCGGCTGCCCCGCTGATTGTAATAGATTCTTTTGAATCACCTTTAAATTAGTTCTTTAGAACTATTAATCATTTTCTTTTTTCTTGGCGGATTTACCTTTGTTAAATTCTTCAAAATACGTAGCGACTTCTAAGTGGATAATCCCCTTTTTCCCGCCGTCCAGCTGGGAAACGATAGAAGGATAGGTCTTCATCCGGCCGGCAAACGTTTTAATAGAAGCGGTAACTACATACCCGTCGTTCATATACAGCTTGATCCGGTCCTGATCCATTTTTACCGGTGTATAATAGATTTCAGAAATCGACTGCTTAAGCGAACCGGAAAGCTTATCAAGCTGCTCCGCCATTTTGACCCGCTTTTTCGCGTTTGTCCAGTCAACCAAAATCGGGCCCGCGTCATCCGGTGTGACTTCGTTCGGCAGCACAGTGCCGTTTTCGAGCACTTCATAATACACATCATGTCGCTGCAGATACGCGATCGTCTTGTATTCTTCAATGTGAATGCTGACTTTGTTAGGAAATACTTTTGAAAGTTCCGCCTTTTTCACCAGCTTATTCTGCTCAATCTTTTCTTCTGTTTGTTTCTTGTTCAGACTCCAGAACTCGGTTTGTCCGTTATGTATATCAGAAAGCGCGTTGATCTCTTTTACAGACACGTTTTCGTTTCCGGAAACGGTGACAGAAGACACTTTGCTGATCGGCATCTGCAAGTACACGATGATCAGCACCATCATAAAAAAGAGCACAATGAATGAAATCAGCCGGCGGTTTGCTTTTTGTTTCCGCTGCTCTTTGATTTTCGGAATCCGCTCTTCAATATTTACAATTTTTTCTCTTTCATGATTTGGGTTCACTGCCTGTCCACCTCACTAAGAATGAAACAGCTTGACATTCGTCTGATTGAAAAACAAACGGCATGCTGTGATGCCGTTTGACATTTGTTAAAAGTATATCACATGAGCTCATGTAAATCAGAGAACCTTTTAACGATTCCCTCCGATGATTTCAACTTCTGTATGCATGTCAACATCATACTGCTCACGGATTGTCTTTTTCACATACTCAATCAGGTCGAGAACGTCCTTGGCAGTCGCTCCGCCGGCATTGACGATAAAATTCCCGTGCATTTCGGATACTTTCGCTCCGCCGATCTGATGTCCTTTTAATCCCGCTTTTTCAACGAGGTTTCCGGCATGATTCGGCAGCGGATTTCTGAATATGCTTCCGGCGCATGGGCTTGAATACGGCTGAGTATTTTTTCTGTAATCTTTGTTCTGCTGCATTTGCGCCGTAATGGCTTCCCGTTCCTTCTGCTCAAGCTGAAGAACTGCCTCGAGACAGACGCCGGGGCGTTTTTTCTGCAAAACAGACGTTCTGTAGCTGAAATCCATCTCTTCGTTTGTCAGCCATTCGATTGTGCCGTCTTCAAATAAGATACGGGCTTTCACAAGAATCTCACTCATATCAGATCCGTGCGCCCCGGCATTCATATAGACGGCTCCGCCGATTGATCCGGGAATGCCCGCTGCAAATTCGAGACCGGACATTCCTTTTTTACTCATGGAAGTCGCAAGCCGGACGACCGAATAGCCGCCTCCGACCGTCACTTGATCACCGTCAATCTCCAAATGATCCAGACCCGCGCCCAGTTTGATGACAACTCCTCTTATGCCTTCATCAAGCACGAGCAGATTTGAACCGCGGCCGATAACCGTCCATGGCAGATCATGTTTCTTCACAATATCCATAATATCTTTGACCGCTTCCACACGGTTGGGGATGATCAAAATGTCCGCCGGACCGCCGATTTTCATCGTTGTATGGTTCGCGAGCGGTTCTTGTTCCAGCACTTTGCCGACTTCGCGGTCTCTTAATTCCTGAATTACGTTCTCCATCATAAACCTCCGCATTCCATTTGCTCTATTTTTTTATGTCTTCCATGATACTGTACAGTCTGGCTGCCGCATCCGGAACACCGAGTGATTTTGTCCGCTCACTCATGTCTTTTAAGGTTTCTTCATTCATGACGATTTTGTCCAGCGCAGCGATCAGTTTTTCTCCGCTGAGCTCGGTTTCCTTCAGTACGATTGCAGCGTCATGCTGGCTGAGCGCCTTCGCATTGACTTCCTGGTGATTGGCTGTCACATACGGGCTCGGAATAAGCACGCTCGGAATGCCGAGAGCGGTGATCTCCGCAATCGTCGTCGCTCCGGCTCTTGCCACAATGACATCAATTGATTGTAAGTACTCCGGCATTTGGTGCAAAAACGGTTTTGTCACCATATTATCAGCGGCTTTTCCGCCTTTCAGCTCAGCCGTTACCTTCTCGTAATGCACTTCCCCGGTAATATAAAGGACTTGGTAAGGTCTCGTTTTCAATTCTTCCTGCATATCTATAACGGCACGGTTAATGGGAGCCGCGCCTCTGCTTCCGCCGAAAATGAGCACCGTTTTTTGATTGTCTTTCAGCCCGAACTCAGTTAATGAACGGCCTGTCTTAATTGAGACGACTTCAGAGGCTCTCGGGTTTCCCGTAAACACAACTTTTTCAGCAGGAAAATGCGATTTTGCCTCTTCAAAGCAAATTGCCACCTTATTAACATATTTCGAGAGAAACTTATTTGTGATGCCGGGCAGGCTGTTTTGCTCATGAATGATCGTTGGAATCCCCATTTTTGCCGCCGCGTATACAACCGGACCGCATACATAGCCGCCTGTACCGATAACGGCATCCGGTTTAAACTCTTTTAAATATGATTTGCTTTTCGTCACGCCTTTTAAGAAACGCATGACGGTTTTTACATTTTCAAAAGAAAGTTTTCGTTTGAAACCTGTAATTTCAATGGCGCGGAACGGGATATTTTCCCGTTCAACAATTTTTTTCTCCAGACCGTTCTCTGTTCCGATATACAAAAATTCCACATCCGGATGCCGGCGCTGAACTTCTTTAATAAAGGCCAGGGCCGGATAAATATGTCCTCCGGTTCCGCCTCCGCTTACTGCAATACGCATTCGTATGTCCCCCTTAATCACATAGCGATAACCCTGTTTTTTAGGACAGGGTTATTGATGTTGTCTGTTTTTTTATAGATAACGAATAGATCATGAGTGATGAGGCAAGATACAGATCAATACCTCGAGTACCGGCTGACATTTAAAAGCACGCCGACCGCTGCGAGCATCAGCGTCAGTGATGAGCCTCCGTAGCTTAAAAACGGCAGCGTAATTCCTGTTACCGGGATCAGCCCCGTCACAACGCCGATATTAATCATGACTTGAATAGCTATCATAGAAATAATACCGATGGCGACAAAGCTTCCGTATAAATCCGGCGCGCCGAGGGCAATCCTGACGCCCCGCCATAATAAAATACTGAACAGCAGCAATATGAGCGAACCGCCGATAAAGCCGAGTTCCTCAGATAAAATAGCAAAAATGAAATCGGTTTGCGGCTCCGGCAGGTAAAAAAACTTTTGCCGGCTTTGGCCCAGCCCCATCCCGAACAGTCCGCCCGGACCTACGGCATAGAGCGACTGAATGATCTGAAATCCGCTTCCAAGCGGATCCTCCCACGGGTTTAAGTAAGAGGTAATCCGTTTAATCCGATAAGGAGCGGACAGAACTAGTGCCGCAAATCCGCTTAAACCGATGAGTCCGAGGAACGCAAAATGAGCGATTCGCGCACCGGAAACAAAAATCATCACGATGCACGTGCCCACCATTACCGTCCCCGTTCCCAGGTCTGGCTGGCACATAATAATAATAAATGCAGAAAACACGATTCCGAGCGCGGGAACGAATCCGCGTCTGAATGACGTAATATTCTTCTGTTTTTCAGAAAGAAATTTAGCCAGAAACGCAATCATCGCGAGTTTCATAAACTCCGAAGGCTGAATGCTGAACGCTCCCACTCCGATCCAGCTTCTTGAACCGTTCCGCACCATTCCGACTCCCGGAATCAGCACAAGCACAAGCAGAAAAAAACAAATAATCAGAAGCAGCTTCGACCATGTGCGCCATGTCCAATAATCCACATTCATAATGAAAAACATGGCAATGACGCCGATCCCCGCAAACAGCAGCTGCCGTTTCGCGAAGAAAAACGAGTCGTCAAATTTATAATCCGCCCATACCGCACTTGCACTGTAGACCATAATTAATCCTATTGTTAAAAGCAATAACGTAATGATAACTAATAACAAATCAGGCGCTGTTTTTTTAGTAGTCAAAGCAATCGACACCCCAAGCATAAGTCATTTAGGGCTGCCGATGAACAGAGACAAGCCCTTACTTAAGCATATGCACGGCATCTATAAACATGTCACCGCGTTCTTCAAATGTTTTGAACTGATCCCAGCTTGCACACGCGGGTGACAAGAGGATGACGTCTCCTTCATTTGAGAGCGCAAACGCCGCAGATACTGCTTGTTCAACATTATCGACACGTTTGACATGTTGTATTCCCAGCTCATTGCCCAGTTTTTCTATCTTCGGCGCTGTCTGTCCGAACGTCAGAACCGCTTTGACATTGTCCATATACGGTTTCAGATCGTCAAAACCGTTGCCGCGGTCCAGTCCGCCTGCAAGCAGAATAACCGGTGCTTTGAATGCGGAGAGCGCTTTGCTTGTGGCCAAAATATTCGTCGCTTTGCTGTCATTATAAAATTTACGATTCTGGATCGCAGTTACATACTGCAGACGGTGTTTGACACCGGTAAAGCTTGTCAGCACCTTCTGAATCGCTTTATTAGACGCGCCCGCCGTTTTTGCCGCGGCTACAGCGGCCAATATATTTTCTAAATTGTGCGCGCCCGGCAGTACGATGTCATCAACAGGCAGAATCGCTTCATCGCCGAACATCAGCATTCCGTCTTTAATGAATGCGCCGCTTGACAGTTCCTGGTGAACTGAAAACGGAACGGTGCCGGCTTTTCCGCTTTCGGCAAGCCGCACGACTGTTTCATCGCTTTGATTCACGATGGCCGTATCACTCTCAAGCTGATGAAGATACACGTTCTGCTTGGCTTTTTCATAATTTTCACGGCTGTGATGGTAATCCAAATGAGCGTCGAACACATTTAAAATCAGGCCGATTTCAGGTCTGAACGCATGAGTCCCCATAAGCTGGAACGAAGAAAGCTCTGTGACGATCCATTCATCACCGTCAGCATGATAAGCCACTTCACTGGCGACAGTGCCGATATTCCCTGCGATCAGCGTCTTTATCGAATCAGCTTTCAGCATTTCATAAATCAGGGTCGTCGTTGTTGTTTTCCCGTTTGAACCTGTAATGCCGATGAATTTTGCATTGGTGATATAATACGCAAGCTCGATTTCCGTCCAGACCGGGATGCCTCTTCTTTGCGCTTCCTCCACCATGATATTTTCATACGGGATTCCGGGATTTTTGATCAGAATGGTGATGTGATGCTGATCAAAAAGTGACGTCGGATGCTCACCGCAGATGACTTCAATTCCTCTTTCTGAAAGCCTTTGGGCAGGTTCGTTCTCTTCAAAGGCTTTTTGATCATTCACGACGACGTTAACGCCTTTTTCATGAAGAATCGACGCAGCCGCATATCCGCTTTTCGCCAGTCCGAGGACCAGAAAGTTTTGTTTTTGCAAAAAAAGTTCGTTTTCCACTTATAACCACACCTCGATGTAAATTCCTAAAACGGCAAGCAGCAGTCCCGCAGTCCAGAATGTGACGACAACTCTCCATTCAGACCATCCGACCAATTCGTAATGGTGGTGAAGCGGACTCATCTTAAAGATTCGTTTTCCTGTCGTTTTAAAGCTGATGACTTGTAAGATAACAGATAAGGTCTCAATAACAAATACTCCGCCGATAATGACGAGCAGAATTTCAAGCTTCGTCAGAATGGCAACGGTCACGATCGCTCCTCCGAGCGCAAGCGAACCGGTATCCCCCATAAATACCTTGGCGGGATGGGCGTTGAATACAAGAAAACCGAGAACGGCGCCGACAACGGCAACCGAGAAAATCGCAACGTCATATTGTGACTGGTTCCACGCAAGGATGGCGAAAGCGCCGAATGCGATAGCCGCGGTACCGGACAAGAGACCGTCCAGACCGTCTGTCAGGTTGACGGCATTTGAACCTCCGACAAGCATAAAGAGAACGAGGATAAAGTATCCCCAGCCGAGATCGATTGACAGATGTGTGCCCGGCACCCTGATGCCGGTTGAAAAATGGCAATAATGATATACTCCGTAAAATACAATGGCAATAATGATCTGGCCGATCAATTTCTGCTTCGACGTCAATCCGAGATTCCGTTTCATTACTACTTTAATATAGTCATCCAGAAAGCCGAGCAGGCCGTATCCGATCGTGACAAACAGCAGAAGAAACATTTCCGCGCTCAGATGCGAAAATTTCTGCGTCATGACAATCGCCGTAATGGCGATGGATACAATAATCATGACCCCGCCCATCGTCGGCGTCCCTGATTTTTTCATATGTGATTTCGGCCCCTCTTCCCTGATACTTTGGCCGAATTTTAAACGTCTTAAAAACGGGATAAGAATCGGAGATATCAGAACACTGATTAAAAATCCCATTATTATTGTAAATAAAATCACTTGCTCAAGCATTGCTCTTTTCTCCTCCCGTTTCGTTCAAACGACATACGTATTTATCATATTCACATTGTGTCCCCGTAATTCTTTTCATTTCCCTCATTCTAACACTCTTTCCTGTTTTACTTTTTATTCAGCTCAACAATAGCTCTACCCGCTACTTCGGCGTCATCAAAGTCGAATGTTTCATTGCCGATCTGCTGATAGGTTTCATGCCCTTTCCCGGCAATCAGAACCACATCTCCCTTTTTCGCGTTGGCAATGGCAAAAAAGATAGCCTGCTCGCGGTTTGCGATACTGTGATAGTAAGTGCCTTCTACCCCTCTTTCCATATCTCTTAATATGGCCAGCGGGTCCTCGCTTCTCGGGTTATCTGAAGTGAAAATCGGTTCGTCGGCAATCCGCACCGCAATTTCGGCCATTTTCGGGCGTTTCGTTTTGTCCCGGTCTCCGCCGCAGCCGACGACGACGAAAAGCTTGCCCTCTGTCATGTCTTTACATGTATTCAGAACGTTTTCCAGACTGTCAGGCGTGTGCGCGTAATCGACGACCACAGGAAACGGCTGATTATGATTCACCAGTTCAAACCGGCCTCTGACACCTTGAAGCTCTTCAAGAGCGCTTGCGATCGTATCAAACGGCAGTCCCGCTGCGATCGCTGTCGCCGCTGCAGCCAGTACGTTATACACGTTGAAGCGGCCGACGAGTGAAACCGTGATCTGCTTTGTTCCTTTTGGCGTAACGAGTTCAAAGCTTGTGCCTTGCGCAGAGATCTCGATTTGTTTCGCCATGACATCGGCATCGTTCTCGATTCCGTATGTAAGGATGTGCGCCGCCGTCACTTTTTCAAAATAAGCACTGGCTTTGTCATCTGCGTTTAAAACGGCCCGCTTCGGCTTTTCGTGGTTAAAGGAGCCGCCCAGCTGGGAAAACAGGAGGCTTTTAGCCTGTCTGTAGTCTTCCATCGTCTTGTGATAGTCTAAATGGTCCTGCGTCAGGTTCGTGAATACGGCGATATCATAATCGCAGCCGTGAACCCTGCCGAGTGACAGAGCGTGAGAAGACACTTCCATAATAGCTGTGTCAACATGCTCATCATTCATTTTCTTGAACGTTTTTTGCAGTGTGACGCTTTCGGGCGTTGTATTTTTGACCGGGAATGTCTCATCCCCGATTTTAATGTACATCGTTCCGATTAAACCGGTCTGCCTTCCCGCTTTTTTGAAAATCTCATCAACCATGTGCGTCGTTGATGTTTTGCCGTTTGTGCCGGTGATGCCGATAAGCTGAAGCTGCTTTGTCGGCTGCCCGTAAAACGCGTCAGAAAGAACGCTGAGCGCCCGCTGTGACCGGCGGACGATAATGACAGGAACATCGACGTCAAGCTCTTTCTCGGCAACGATGGCCGCTGCGCCGTTTTCTGCGGCTTTTTGGGCGAAATCATGTCCGTCTACCGTATACCCTTTTATACATACAAAAAGACTCCCTTTTCTCACTTCCCTGGAGTCCATCTCAATTGAAGTTATGTCAGGGTCATGAAAGTCATTTTGAACAGGTTCGGCCATTAAATATGTAAGCAGCTTTGTAAGTTTCATTGTATCAAACCTCTCAGAAATTCTATTCATTCTTTTATCATGATAACCGTTTATAAAAGTCAGAATGGCTTTTAAACATACAGTTCATATTTTAGCGTAAATAAAAGGATACATCCAGTTAATCTTAAAAGTTATCTTCTTTTTTTCTCTTTATGATAAGAGGCAGCCGAAAACAATCGGCTGCCTCAAAAAGACTCATTCTTCACTCAAGTAAACACGGATCTTTGAGCCTTCTTTTACTTTCGTTCCGGCTGCAGGTGATTGTTTCACAATTTTGCTTCCTTTTCCTGAGGAGTCTATATTCAAATTGACAAGCAGCGACTCAAGATCAGAGACAGACATCCCTACAACATTCGGAACCTCTATTGTTTTTGTGTCGTTCCATTGATATTTTTTCTCGATTTGATTTTTTCGCGGTTTGACGCCGAGCTCAGGCAGACTGTCTCTCATCATATTTCCGACAATCGGCGCGGCGACGGTTCCCCCGAATTGAATCGTGCCTTTCGGATTATCAACCGCGACATATACGACAAGGCTCGGGTCATCAGCCGGCGCAAAACCGATAAAGGAGACGATATGGTTGTTTTCGAGATATTTGCCGTCTTTAACCTTTTGTGCGGTACCTGTTTTTCCGCCGACGCGATATCCTTCCACAAAGGCATTCCGCCCCGTTCCCTGAGCGACGACGCTTTCTAAAGCATATCTGATCTGCTTTGACGTTTCCTGGGAAATAACTTGCCTTTTCGCAATCGGCGATTGTTTCTTAACGGTTTTTTTCGTAACGGGATCAACCCACTCTTTGGCGATAAACGGAGTATAAAGCGTTCCGCCATTTATTGCTGCGGAAACGGCTGCCACCTGCTGAATCGGCGTGACGGAAACCCCTTGTCCGAAAGCGGTTGTCGCCTGTTCGACCGGTCCGACTCTGTCAAGCGGGAATAAGATCCCCGTTCCTTCCCCTTGCAGATCAATGCCTGTTTTCTTTCCAAAGCCGAAGTCCTTAATATATTGAAACAGCTTTTGTTTTCCGAGCCGTTCCCCCAGCTGTACAAACCCGGGGTTGCAGGAATTTTGAACGACTTCAAGATAAGATTGCGAACCGTGGCCGCCCTTTTTCCAGCATCGGAGGCGGGCGCCGTCGACCTCGGCAAATCCTTTGTCATAAAAGTGGTCTCTTTGCAAGTTTACTTTTTGCTCTTGGAGAGCCGCCGCAAGCGTAATAATCTTAAAGGTCGAACCCGGTTCATATGTGCTCCATACCGGCAGGTTCCGGTTGTAAACGGACGGATCCACCGATTGATAGTCAGCCGGATCAAAATCAGGACGGCTTGACATGCCGAGCACTTCCCCGTTTTTCGGATTCATTGCGACCGCAATCATTCCGTCCGGGTTATATTTCGCCGCTGCATTGTCGAGCTCCCTTTCTATAATCGTCTGAACCTTGGCATCAATCGTCAATTTCATATCAAGTCCGTCTTTCGGAGGGGTGTAATCATCCGCTTCATCAGGCATTTTCTTCCCCTTGGCATCCGTATAAAATTTCACAGATCCCTTGACACCTTTTAAGTCATCATCATAATAAGCCTCCAATCCGAGAAGGCCCTGGTTATCAATACCGGCAAAACCGAGAACATGGGACAAAAAGCTTCCGTACGGATAATGGCGGATGCTGTCTTCAGCCACATAAACCCCCTTTAAGTCGAGCGCTTTGATTTCTTTCGCTTTTTTATTGGAAATTTTCCGCCCCTCGGGTGAGATTTTTTCTATGGAGGTTTTCTTAGTAATGTGTTTGTAGACCTTCTCTTCCGACATATTTAAAACTGACGCGAGAAGCTTGCCCGTTTTTATGGGATTTTGGATCTGGCGCGGTACGACAAAGACGGTCGGCGCGCTTTTATTAGTAGCCAGCTTCACGCCGTTTCGGTCAAGAATCTCTCCCCGCTCAGGCTCAAACGGCAAATTCCGGCTCCAGGAATCCTTAGCCAGTGAAGTCAGCTTTTCTCCCATCACAAATTGGACATAGCCTAATCTGCTGTCAATGATCAAAAAAATGATTACGCCAAAAAGCAAAACCAGTAATAAACGTTTTCGAACCGTTACATTTGAAACGCGCAAGGGACCGTCCACTCCTTATTTAGGCTTGTTTCAATTTATGCCTCAGCTTGGACACATAGAACGGCGGCGCATAAAAAAGAAGCCCGCGGGCATCCGCGGACTTCTCTGTCCCGTTAATCAGGATTTTTAAATTTCACCTTGATCACGGTATTTTCTTTCAGTTCTTTGCCTTTTTTCACACTTTGGCTTGAAGCGTAACCTTCACCGCTCACATCAATGTGAATGCCTGATACTTTGCTGAATTGAAGCACTTCCCGTCTCGACCATCCGGACATATCCGGCATCGTCATCTTTCCGTCTGTTTTTAAGAAGATTTTCTGATTGGTGATCACATCTTCTCCGGCTGTCGGATACTGCTCTTTTACGGCAACATCGCTGCCGATGACAATCGGTGTGAGATGTTCATTTTTCGCTTCCTTCTCAGCGCTCGTGACCGTCTTATCTGTCAGGTCAGGCATCTTTTGGCTTTTCGTTTCTTCCTGACCGGAATCTGTTTTTTCCGTCGGTTCAATATTCAGGTAGTGGAGGCTGTTTTTCATCGTCGGGTTAAAGATTTCCGCGACAGGATCAGTGCTGCTTTGGCCCGCTTTTAATTGCGGCTGCTGCACGGCTACATAGATGACGAGCTTAGGGTCATTTTTCGGCGCCATGCCCATGAATGAAAACACATAGTTGCTCGTTCCCTTTAAATATCCGCCCGTCCCGGCGATTTGTGCGGTTCCCGTTTTACCCGCGACGTCAAATCCTTCAATTTTATAAGGTTTTCCCGTTCCGATGTCTGACGTCACGACTTCTCCGAGCAGATTCCGGACTTTTTTCGCCGTATCGGCTGAAATCGGCGTGCCTACTTGCTCTGGTTTTGTCTGCTTGACGACTTTTTTCGTATCGGGGTCGACAATATGATCAATGATGTAAGGTTTCATCATTTTGCCGTTATTGGCAATCGCCGTGACGGCCTGAAGCTGCTGGATCGGCGTTATCGCCGATGCTTGGCCGTAAGCCGTAGACGCTTTGTCAAAATCATATTTGTAGTTAATTTTACTTGATACTTCACCGGGCAGATCAACCCCTGTTTTTTGATAGAGCCCGAATTTGTGCAGGTACTCATTAAACCGGTCAAACCCCAGTTTTTCGTTGGCCAGTTTGGCGAAAGCAACATTCGATGACCTCATGAGGCCGTCACGGAAGCTTGTCATACCCCAGCCGGCGCCTTCGTTCCAATCTTTAACAGGTTTGCCTCCCACTTTATATGTTCCTGATTTATATTTCTCGTTTGCAGAAAACACATTTTCCTGAATCGCCGCGGCAAGCGTAAAGATCTTCATCGTTGAACCCGGTTCATACGCGTACGACACTAAGTCATTGTAATAATTGGTGACGTTTCTGATATTCGGGTCAAAACTCGGACGCTGCCCCATCGCGAGCACTTTGCCTGTTTTCGGTTCTACGACAGCCGCCATGATTTTTTTCGGTTTGTATTTTTCCGCTACTTTCGTCATGCTGTCTTCTAAAAAAGTTTGAATTTTCTGATCAATGGTTAAATATACATTGTCACCGTTTTTAGGTGCGGTGATTTTTTCTTTGCTGTTCGGAAGTTTCCAGCCGGATTTATCACTTTCGTAAGTGACGGATCCGTCGCGTTCCGTCAGATAGTTGTTCAGTATTTTTTCAAGCCCTAAAGAGCCCTGTATCTCGTTTGTTTTTTCATTCACATCGGCATAGCCGAGAACATTTGACAAAAATACACCGTTCGGATAGTAGCGCTTCGTATCTCTTAAGAAAGAAATACCCGGAAGATTCATTTTTTCGATCTTTTGTTTTTTCGCATAAGAGATATCGCGGCCGGCTGAACCGAATTCCACCTGCTTCGCGCCATCCCTGTTTAAGATGTCCAGAATCTCGCTTTTATCAAGATTGATAACGGTCGCCAGTTTTTCCGCCGTTTTCTCTTTGTCTTTGACATGCTGAGGATGCTTCTTGTCGGTCGTCATCTTTTTATCAAGCACGGCAATGAGCTTATATGTCGCCGTGTCCTCTGCAAGCACTTTGCCGTTCCGGTCAAGAATAGAGCCGCGGCTCGCTTCTATTGTCCGCTTTTTTTCGTGCTGCTCGGTCGCTTTTGTTGCAAGTTCTACACCGTTTGCTTTACCGGTTAATTGAATGTACGCCATTCTCCCGAGAATGACAAAGAAAAAGAGAGCGAAACAAATACTGAGTATCGCTGCTCCTCTGTTCATAAACTTATTTTTTTTCGGCATGGGTTATCATTCCTGTATGTTTTTCACTTTTTTATCTTTCAGATTCAAACCGTGCTTTTTGGCGATATCCATCAGGCGCTGCGGCTGGCTTAAGTCAGCAGCCGTCTTTTCGAGATCACCGATCTGCTTATTCTGCTCAGATACTTTCTCCTCCAGTTTTTGCACCTCAATATTGGATTGGTACGCCGCGTATGCCTTTGATACGATAAACATTGATGTGGAGAGAACGGCAATGGCAAACAGGACGAGCAGCACCTTTTCCCCGAGTGTAATGGAAGCCCTCTTTTTGACAATCACCTTTTTTTCGGGACTTATCACTGGCCGTTGTTGTTTTTCCTGCTGGTAAGCTAAGTTGCTCATAGGCTGATGACCTCCTTTAATGTTGTCATTTGCTGCCCGTTATTTTCGTTTCTCCGCAATGCGGAGCTTCGCTGACCGGGCGCGGTTATTTTCTTCAAGCTCCTCTTTTGATGCCGTAATGGGCTTTCTCGTAATCAGTTTTAATTCCGGTTCAAATTCTTCCGGTATCACGGGAAGACCCGGAGGCAGTTCGGGAAGTGATGATTTTTCCTTGAATGTCGTCTTGCACATTCTGTCTTCCAGCGAGTGAAAAGTGATCACAGACACCCTTCCGCCCGGCTTCAGCACCTCTATCGCTTGCAAGAGGGCCTCTTCAAATACTTGAAGCTCGTCGTTTACGGCGATTCGAATGGCTTGGAATACACGTTTGGCCGGATGACCTCCGCTTCTTCTCGCCGGAGCCGGTATCGCGTCCTTTATTAGATCGACCAGTTGGCCGGTTGTTTGAATAGGCGATTTTTCTCTTGCCTCTTCAATTTTTCGGGCGATCTGCTTGCTGAATTTTTCTTCTCCGTATTTAAAGAAAATCCTCACAAGGTCCTCATACCGCCATTCATTTACGACTTCTTTCGCCGTAAGGGCGGCCGACTGGTCCATCCTCATGTCCAGCGGTGCGTCATGATGATAGCTGAATCCCCGTTCCGGTGTATCAAGCTGCGGAGAGGATACTCCTAAATCAAATAAAATTCCGTCGACACTCGTAATGCCGTGTTCATGTAAACACTCTTTTAAATAACGAAAGTTGCTTTTCACCAGAATGAGCTGTCCTTTGTATTCGGACAATGTTTTCTTTGCGTTTTCAAGTGCTGTGTCATCTTGGTCAAAGGCGATCAAGCGTCCTTTTTCCGATAATTGCTGCAATAAATATGTACTGTGCCCGGCGCCGCCAAGGGTGCAGTCCACATAGGTTCCGTCCGGTTTGATATTTAAACCGTCGACGGTTTCACGAAGAAGTACTGTCTTATGCTGAAACATTTGTGTCGGTCCCACCTTTATCAGGAATGAATTGAATTGTCAGTTGTTGTTGTGATGCACGAAGATCCATTATATATCAAATCCAATCATGTTTTCAGCAATTTCAGCGAATGAATCTTCTTGCTCTTCTGTGTATTGTTCCCATATTACCTTACTCCACAATTCAATTCGATTGGAAACCCCGATGACAACACATTCTTTTTCCAGTTTTGCGTAATTCAGAAGAGATGACGCAATATTAACCCTTCCCTGCTTGTCCAGTTCGCATTCGGTCGCACCGGAAAAAAAGAATCGGGTAAATGCGCGGGCGTCTTTTTTGGTGAGCGGCAGAGCCTTCAGCTTTTCTTCAATCAGCTTCCATTCATTCATCGGATAGCCGAAAAGGCATTGGTCCAGTCCTCTGGTCAGCACAAACTGCTCACCGAGGCCTTCTCTGAATTTTGCGGGTACGATCATGCGGCCCTTTGCATCAACAGTATGCCGGTATTCACCCATAAACATGATAAGGACCCCCACTTTCTCCCCTAAACTCACCACTATCCGCCACTTCTCTCCACAACCTCATTTTACACTGTTTACACATAAAAAAAAACCCTGAACTATTCAGGGTTCTTTAAAACTTTATTTCAAAGTTTGACAATCTGATGTTGGTTTTGAAAAGAAAATGGCAGATGTTTGAAGGTTGTGAAGAATTTTGGACCGTAGCGGTTCAGATAATACATCACATTCCAAATCCGTTCCTGCGGAGCGCCGAGCGGTCTGATGCTGTTTTGGATTCTTTCATAGTCACGCAGCACAAAGCCTTCTTTTTCTTCAATTCTTTTCGTTACCATCCGTTCTAAAAACAAGAGCTGATCTTGAATGAAGGCGGCATTCTTCTGTAAGAGCGGCTCAAGGCTTGAATCGACCTTCAGCGCTTCGTCCCTTGCGCTTTTATGGACAGCTTCAATCTGCGACTTCGCCTGCTCCATTACAGAAGAAAACTCTTCCGGAATCTGCTCTTCAAAATAAGTGTCTTTCAGGTGTCCGGTGCCGTGTTCGATCGCTTCCTGAAGCGGGATATTCCGTTCTGAAAGCTTCTTTTCAATATGGCGCTCAAGAATCGTAATGTTCAGTCTCGGCACTACCGGCGTCATGCGAAAGCCCATTAATGAGAAAGCCTGCTTCAGCTCACCCCAATAATTGATCTCCCCCGGTCCCGCGATAAACGCCAGAGTCGGGATGAGAAACTCCTGCATAAGCGGCCTTGTCACAACGTTATTGCTGAAACATTCCGGTTTTTCTTCCATATGGGTATGAAGCTCGTCGTTCGTCCACTTCAGGTCAAGCTCTTTAATCATAAAAACGCCGTTTTCTTTTTCAATTAAGAAACGCTCTCCCTCGTGTTCGTAAAACAGATTGGCCTGATCTTTGTCCGATTCAATAATCGGGTGATAACCGGCTTCCCGCATAAAACGCTGCTGGTCTGAAACGGCTTTGGCAAGCTCATGATTGTGTTTTAAAATCTGCTGAAACATACCCGTTTCCAGCTTTTTAATCCCCGGATCTCCCGAGTTCATCAGAATAAGGCCTTCTTCTTGAAACAAGTCGGCGATCAACAGCTCAAAAAAGTCTGTGAATGTCTCTGATGAGCGTAAACATCGCTTCACGTTTTGAAGGAGTGTGTTTGTGTGATCCGTTTCCTCAAAAGCAGCGAACACTTCATCAATCCAAGCCGCGCATTTTTCCTGATCAAGCTCGGTTTTAGCCGCCGATGTTTTTTTCCAGTACGACTGCGGCAGTTTCTGTTTCACCGGACCTTTATTCTCTGTTGACGTATGCACAAAATTGATTTCTTCCAGATCGTGATCTTCACCCGCCACCCAGAAAATCGGAACGACAGGAATCTGTAACGCCTCTTCCTGCTGTCTGGCAAGTACGATAATGGAGATAATTTTATGTATGGTGTAAAGAGGCCCCGTTAAAAGACCGGCCTGCTGGCCGCCTACAACCGCTGCGCTTTTTGGATCTCTCAGTTTTTCGATGGAGGCCTGCATGGCGGCGGAGTGAAATTTTTCGTGATAGGAGGATAAATAATCCGCTAATTCCTCTCTGGCAAACGGCCGCGAAGACAAGTCATGAAGCCGCTTTTGCCATACGTCCTCTGAATGAATATCATAATCAAAAAATGAAGACATGTTTTCTCCATCTATATAGTGCTGCACAAACTTATTTTGACTTTTGATGGAAAGTTCAGTTAGCTGCATCTGTCTGGAACTTCCTTTCTCCAATAAATAGTTAGGTTTCCGAAATGAGTATAGCATGTTACCGGAAAACCTCAAAAGACTTTGTTTCAGTTTCTTTCTAACGCTTTTATGCTGCGGTGTAAAAACGTGAGATGAACGGCCGGCAATCCGCGGCTTTCCGCTTCTTTTACAAGGTAGCCGATAATCGCATCAACCTCTGTCCGCCTGCCTGCCATGATATCGACGAGCATGGAAGAATGATTTTTTTCCGTCAGTCTGCACACTTCGCAAACCTTGTTCCACGCTTTTTCTCTATCGGCGAGGCCAAGAATTGTCTCCGCTTCTTCAAATACGTTTCTCATATACTTTTTGTAAGCGTCATTTCTTAACAGCTCTCCGTTTTTCACGCGCAGCAATGCAGTTAACGGGTTGATGCATACATTTATGATCAGTTTTCCCGTTAACAGCCGATACCAGTCGTTTTCATCATATACGGGAAAATCCCGGTGCATGCCGGAAAAGATGCTTTTGATCGTTTCCGGCCGGGATGCGCTGAATACACTCCATCTTACGGCTCCCGCTCCCGTATGTTCAACGGCATGATCTGATATCTTTTTTGCTCCGTGCTCAACAGTGCCGACATAAAGCGAATGATCTGTTTGCCAATCTTTCATGTCGTGTATGTGTCCCATGCCGTTTTGCAAAAACAGCACATTCGTCTCTTTTATCGTCTCAAGATCCCGCAGCACAGCACTGAGCTGGTGCTGTTTAACGGCTGCGATTAAGAGGTCGAATCCGGAAGTGATGCCCGTTTGCGCTCTGCATGCCGCCGTACATTCTATTCCGTCTTTCACAAGCCGTATACCGCCTGAGTTAATCGCATCAGCCTGCTCCGTCCGCCGCGTAATGACCGTTACCTGATGGCGGGACGATAAGTAGTAAGCACATAAAAGGCCTACCGCTCCGCCGCCGATAATTCCGATTTTCACACTGTCACACCCTATATCTGCATTTTTCCATATTATCATAGCAGAAGCCGCCGCAAATTACTTCAATTTCGTTTTGAGCAAAAAGACTGGCAAGCATATTATAGTTGGAATTTTCAATTAAAGCGTTTACAATAATGGTAGAACACAACAAAGGGGGAGTTTGTGTTGAAAATAGAGCGACTGCTCATCAACTTTAAGACACTCGAAGAATTTAAAAGGTTTAAGGAATACGGGATGCAGGAGCTGTCGATGCTTGAAGATCTTCAGGATAATATCATTGAAAATGACAGCACCTCGCCTTTTTACGGGATTTACTTCGGGGATAAACTAGTGGCGAGAATGAGTTTATATCAGGTAAACGGAGGTGCGAATCCGTATTTTGATCAGCGTCAGGACTTTTTGGAACTTTGGAAGCTTGAGGTTCTTCCGGGCTATCAAAATAACGGATACGGAAAAGCGCTTGTTGATTTTGCAAAATCCTTCAGAATGCCGATCAGGACGAATTCACGCATGAAATCAGCGGATTTCTGGGATAAGATGAATTTTGAGCCCGTTAAATATGATATGGCGCGTGATAAAGGAGAAAATCCTTATATCTGGCATCCCGATATGGACGGTGAAATGACATCCGGAGAAACGGCATAATAAAAAACCGGCCGGGCCGCCGCCCCCAGGCCGGTTCATTTTACAGGCTCTGCGCCGATTTCCTGTCGTCTTCTTTTGAATTAACCATCCTTCTCGCTCTGTCCATAATGTCAATTAACGCTTTATAATCTTCTTCCGTCATCTCCAGCTTGTTTCTCAAGCTTTCATTTTCCTCACGCAGATCCTCGACTTCTTTTTGCAGCGCGGTCAGCTGTTCTGTGAGTTTTTCTTTTTCATGACGCACATCCGCTGCGGCCGGCGACTCTTTAAATTGCTGCAGAAACAAAATGACATCATCAATGGACAGCTCTTTTTCTCCTTCCGCCCTGCGGATCGGAGGCTGTTTGACGGTTCCCGGCAGATTGGCGGAATGCACCCCGATCTGCTTTCTTAATTCCTTCCGCTGTTTTTTCGCCAGTTCTATCCCTGACTGATATTGTTTTCTGACATAAGAATTCCATCTGAACCCGCAGGCGGCAGCCGTTCTCGTCAGCGCTCTGCCGACTTCTTCAAAAGCGGAAAGCTGGGTCCCGCCTTCCCGAATATGCCTGAGCACCACTTCGGCCAGCAGCAAATCTTCATCTTGCGTCCACGCGTCTTGTCTCGTTATCGTCAATCGTATCTCCCTCCATATTTGCTCATTTACCTCATACATATGCCGCTGATAGATTAGATAGACTACTGGCGCTCACAATTTTTTCGGCGGAAGCAGGCCGGAGGGGCAAAAAAAAGAAAAGCGCAGGAACCGAGATTCCCGCGCTTTTCTTCATACATTAATTGCTTTTAACATTTATGTCTTTGCCGTTGTATGATCCGCATGCTTTACATACACGGTGAGACAATTTCATCTCTCCGCATGACGGGCATTCTGTCATACCAGGTACATTTAGTTTGAAATGTGTACGGCGCAATCTTTTTTTCATTTTAGAAGTTCTTCTAAAAGGTACAGCCATTATTCCCACCTCCTTAAAGAGTTAAGATTCATCATCTTGTGTTAAGAGCTTTTTCAGATCCGCAAGTCTGGGGTCGATTTGATTTTTCTTGTCTTCCTCAGAAATCACTTGCCAATCCTTCCCCACTTGGGGAGCGGCTCCTTCTTTTTGTTCAGTTTCACAAAAGACTTGCATAGGAATTTCTAAAAGAATCTCTTCTTTTACGATCGGAGTTAAGTCGACGGTATCGTCTTCAGCAATATGAACGTCCTCATCTTCTATATCATCCGATTTATGAAATCTAAACAGTTCTTTTGTCGCGATTGTAAATGGATACGGCACATCAACTAAAGTTCTTGAGCACGGCAAAACCATTTCGCCTGAAATCGTAAAGTCAAACGAAACTTGCTTGGATTCAATCTCCGCGCGGCCCTTCACCCGGACGGGAGAAATGCGGCGGATGCCAGAATTCAATTTTGTCAGCTCATTTAACTCAACTGTTTCATCAAATTCAAAGCTCTTTTTCGCCATTTGATGAAGCTGATAAATCGTCCATTTCATTTGTATCACCTCAGGAAAGCAACAAACATGATTATAGCTTTTCAAAATGTTTTTGTCAATATTTTTTCTTTACAGCATAATGCCGCCGTCATGCAATCGTTGACAGCCGGATAGGCTATGCATACACTAAACGAAACGGACTAAAATATGCACTTCATTTGCAAATGTACCACACGAAGCAAAACATAGCAAGAAAGGCGGGACAAATATGAAAGCAGTCGGCCTGGTTGTTGAATATAATCCCTTTCATAACGGACACCGCTATCATGCGGAACAAGCAAAAATCAAAACGGACAGCAGCGTCGCGGCGGCGGTGATGAGCGGCCCTTTTTTGCAGCGCGGGGAACCGGCCGCCGTCTCAAAGTGGGCCCGGACAAAAATGGCGCTGGAAAACGGCGTGGATATCGTCATTGAGCTCCCTTATATATATGCCGTACAAAAAGCGGAATTATTCGCGCGCGGCAGCGTTTCGCTTCTTCATCATTTAGGATGCAGCAGCTTGTTTTTCGGCAGCGAAAACGGGCGGATCGAACCCTTTATTGAAGCGTCTGAAGCGTTCAGCCGAAAGGAAGATGACTGCAGCCTGATTCTGAAAGAGGAGCTGAAAAAGGGTCTCAGCTATCCGGCCGCCGCCTCAAAAGCTTTTTCACACATATTCAAAGGGCGGGACATGCTCGATTTGTCCAAGCCGAACAATATTCTCGGTTTTCACTACGTTAGAGCGATACACACTTCCGGTTCCGCTATGAAGCCTTATACGACAGCCAGAATCGCTTCCCAGTATCATGACGCCGAGCTTCCCGGAGATAACAGCCGGATAGCCAGCGCAACAAGCATCCGGAAAGCGCTGATAGAAAAAGGAACGGCGGCCGCAAGGAGCTTTCTCCCGGAAGCGTCTGGGCGTGAGCTGGAGGCATACAGAAATTCATACGGAATATGGCACAGCACGGAAGACTATTTTTCATATGTAAAATACAGCCTCAGCACTCTTTCCGCTGAAGAATTGAGCCGAATCTATGAAGTGGAAGAAGGCCTTGAGCACAGAATTCTGCGCACCATCAGACAAGCCCGATCCTATCGCGAAATGATGGAACGATTGAAAACAAAACGATACACGTGGACGAGGCTGCAGCGGATGAACACGCACATTCTGACACGGACGAAAAAAGAAGACATGCATCGGCTCTTGCAGCCTTCAAGCGCTCCTTATATCCGTCTTCTCGGAATGACGAAAAAAGGACAGGCGTACCTGTCGGCAAAGAAAAAAGAGCTTACCGCACCTCTCGTCAGCAAGCTCTCTTCTTTCTCTCATCCCGCTCTGGATCTGGACATACTGGCGGGACGGGTTTACAGCCTGCCGATAAAAGAACCTGAACGCACATTGTTTGAGAAGCAGGAATTTTCACAAGCGCCGATCCGCTATGATGAAGACGAAAAGCGTTTTTTGAATGCGTAAAAAAAGCACCTGACTGTATCAGGTGCTTTTTACTTTCATCTGATCCAAATAGTCAAGTGCGTCCTGCATGGTGTCGACAGGGACGATCTTCATATCGGACTTGATTGCTTTCGCCGTTTTTACCGCATTTTTGTAATCAGAATTTTCAGCTCCGTTTTGATTCGGCGCAAAGAAAATATCTTTTCCCGCTTTGTCTGCGGCGACGACTTTCTGATCGATTCCGCCGATGGGTCCGACTTTGCCGTCCACGTCGATTGTCCCCGTTCCGGCTATATTATAGCCTTTTGTTTCGTCAGGTTTTGTCAGCTGGTTGTAAATTTCTAAAGACATCATGAGACCCGCAGAAGGCCCGCCGATGTTTTCAATGCTGAAATGAAGATCCGGCTTCACTTTCACGTTCCGGTCCGTATATAACGCGACGCCGATTCCCGCTCTTTTCGGGTCGTCCGGGAATGATTTCAGCACAATGTCAACGGTCTTTTCTTTCGTGTCCCGTTCAATGTGAAACGTTACTTTTTCCCCCGCTTTTTTGCTGCTGATATAATCAATCAGCTTTTCAGCGGAATCATATGTTTTCCCGTCCGCGCTGATGATTTTATCACCGACCTCTATTTTTCCTTTTGCCGGCATGTCAGAGACGACTGAGCTGGCATAAATGCCGTTAAATGAGTATTTCACCTGTTTCCCGGCTTTTTGATAAGCGGCAATGACCGCGTTTTCTTGGGAGCTTTTCATCATTTGCAGCTGGCGCTTCATATAATCCGAGTCCGATTCGCCCTCTTCTTTTATGCTTTCGTCAGGGACGATTTCATCGTAAGGATGCACTTTCGCCCAAAGATATGTATACGGATTGGCGGGGCCTACTTTGACAGTCATCAAGGAAAGGCTTCCTTTTTCAGGATAGCCTCCGTCCACCTTAATCAGCGGTCTCAGCTCTGATGCTTCTCCCGGCTGTGTGATGTAATACGGAAGCTTAATAAATGTAACAGCGATTAATAAGATCAGGATGATAAACACCCAGCGAAAATGTTTTGCTTTCATATGAGCTAGCCCTCCCAGTTCTCTATTTCTTGTTTAATCCGGCCGATCATCCGGTCTGCGGCTTCTTCGCCCGCTGTGATCATATGATCAATGTTGGCAAAAGAACTTGAGCTGAATGATTCAAGAGAAGGGCGGATCATGACGTCTGCGGCAATGGTCTGGTGACGGACCAATTCATTTTGCAGTATATCCATACTTTGCATGATTACATCAAAAATATGTGCCGCCTTTTCCGTTTTTTTCACCCGGGATACGTCAGAGGCGATGACGATATCAGCACCCATATCTTTTACGGCGGAAACCGGTATTCTGTCGACCACCGCGCCGTCGACTAACATACGTCCGTTCATTTTTTGCGGGACGAAAACGCCCGGTATGCTGATGCTCGCTCGGACGGCTTCGGATACTGAACCTTTCGTAAAAACAAGCTTTTCGCCGGTCTGAAGGTCGCAGGCCACAATGCCGAGCGGGATCCGCAGTTCTTCTATCGGCTTGCCGTACGTATAGGCATGAACGAGCTGCCTGATGCGGTCTCCTTTTAAAAAACCAAGCCTCGGCATCGTATAATCCGCGTACAGCCGCCGCCTAAATGCTTTAGCGACTTTTTTCATCGTGGCCACGTCATGCCCGGCCGCATAAAAGCTCCCGACTAATGCTCCCATGCTGCTGCCGGCAATCATATCAATTGGAATTTGATGCTTATGTAAACTGGATAACACTCCGAGATGAGCGATGCCTCTTGCCCCTCCCGAACCTAACGCTAACCCGATTGTAGGTTTAGCCAACGCGACGAACCCCCTAATAGACATCCTATACATGAATTCTATGGTCTAAATTGAACCCCTATGCTCGTATATTAGTACAGGATGACAAATAGGTACTTGCCCGGCCGCCTTTAAGGTCTGTTCTATATTTTATCATGATATAAATGTCAGTGTGCAATTTTAGCATCGGGGAGGTAAGAATGAATTTGTCTAAGTTTCATACATTTTTGATTTCATTGTTTTTCATTTTTTTGACGGCGACGGTTATTTCACACCCTCAGGCCTCATTCGAAGCCTCCAAAACCGGTCTTTCCATGTGGTGGGAGGTAGTTTTTCCTTCATTGCTTCCGTTTTTTATTCTATCTGAGCTTTTAATCGGATTCGGCATTGTCAAGTTTGTCGGCCTTTTACTCGAACCCTTTATGCGTCCCATTTTCAGAGTGCCGGGGGTCGGCGGATTTGTACTGGCTATGGGCATGGCTTCAGGCAATCCGGCCGGCGCGAAGCTGACTGCACGGCTGCGCCAGGATAAACAAATCTCCAGAGTAGAGGCTGAACGCCTCGTCTCTTTTACCAATTCATCCAATCCGTTATTTATATTCGCTGCTGTAGCGGTCGGCTTTTTTCATAACGCGTCTCTCGGCATTCTGCTGGCATCGGCTCACTATCTCGGAAACATCGCCGTCGGCCTGACGATGCGTTCATACGGACGGAAAGAAGAAGCAGCGTATACCGGTAAAAAGACGATCGCTCTCCCTTCTCTGAAGGAAGCATTTCTGGCCCTCCACAAGGCGCGGCTTTCGGAAAAGCGGCCGCTCGGAAAAATTTTGGGCGACGCCGTCACCTCTTCTGTACAAACCTTGCTGATGGTGGGCGGTTTTATTATATTGTTTTCGGTTTTCAGCCGGTTATTATCAATCGTACAAGTCATGGATGTGCTTTCTGTATTTACAAACGCGCTGCTTTCGCTTTTTCATCTTCCGGCAAATCTGGACATCCCTCTTATCAGCGGGATGTTTGAAATTACACTTGGGAGCAAACTGGTCAGTGAAGCTGATGCCGACTTGCTGCCGAAAGCCATGATTGTGAGTTTTATTCTCGGGTTCAGCGGCCTTTCCGTACAGGCCCAGGTAGCCGGCATTTTATCGGAAACAGATATCCGCTTTAAACCGTTTTTCGCGGCGCGTATCCTTCAGGGCATTTATGCCGCACTCTTTATTCTCTTACTGTGGAAGCCGCTTTACCTTGCGTTGGACGAACCTTACCAGTCCGTATTCCTCCCTTTCCGCGATCAGGAAGCGGTATCTGCTGCCGTCAGCGGTTGGAATACACTTGTTGAAACCGGTCCCGCCATCACGCTGACAGCTCTCGCCGTATACGCATTGATTTATTGCTACAGGCTGTCAGCACGGACAAAAAAAGGATGAGACGCCAATCAGCGCTTCTCATCCTTTAAATTTCTGCTTCAGCGCCTGTTCAACTTCCGGAGGAACAAACTCTGAAACAGGCCCGTTATATTTTGCGACTTCTTTTACGATGCTTGAACTTAAAAAAGAATACTGATTGTTCGTCATCATAAAAAAAGTTTCTATTGATTCGTCGAGCACGCGGTTGACGGAAGTCCCCTGCATCTCATATTCGAAGTCAGAAACGGCTCTGAGCCCCCTGATAATCGCCTTCGCCCGCTTTTTTTTCGCATAGTCGATTAACAGTCCCTGTGACGTCTCGACCGTAACATTCGGTATGTCTTTTGTCACTTCTCTTAACAGCTCACATCGTTCCTCCACTGTAAACAGCGGCTGCTTAGAAGAATTATTGAGCACGCATACGTACACCTGCTCAAACACGTTTGCCCCCCGTCTGATAATGTCCAGATGTCCGTAGGTAACGGGATCAAAACTTCCGGGACATACAGCTATACTTGCCACATCACTACCCCCTATTTCGGTATATCGTCACTCCTGTAAGCCCGTAAATTTCCCTTCTTGTTACGGAAAGCGCGCCGACGGCTTCAGGAAGCGCAACGGCTTTATCATGCTCGGCTACGACAAAACCGTCTTCATTCAGCATGTTCTGCTCATCAATCATTTCGATAAGCGCTTTCAGCTTTTGTTCCTTATACGGAGGATCTAAGAAAATTCCGTCAAAACCTTTTTCCCGTTTCGCAGCGGCATAGAGAGCCCGCTCTGCATCATTGCGGTATACTTCCGCTGAAGACAGCAGATCAAGCGCTTTGATATTCGCTTTTACCGTTTGGATGGCTTTGAAATCACGATCCACAAAGATACAGCGGTCAAATCCGCGCGACAGCGCTTCAATCCCGAGACCGCCGCTCCCCGCAAACAAATCCAGCCCCGTTCCTCCGTCAAAATACGGGCCGATCATATTAAAAATAGACTCTTTTACTTTATCCGTCGTCGGCCTTGTTGATGTGCCCGGCACAGCCTTTAAGGCTCGTCCTTTTCTTGAACCGGAAATTACTCTCATTATTCACACCACTTTTTCTGAAAACTTTGATGTTTCTCATCGGCTGAGCCGTTATGTATCAAAACAATCCCTATCTTATCATAAAGCATTCTTTCAAACAATGAACGTGAAACCGTGTATACATATTCACATTCCTGTCAAGACTACGTGTAACAGCATCAATGAATGATGTTGTTGCCAACCGCGGAGAAGACTTACGTTTCCCCATAAGTTCTTCCTCCGGTTTCTCCTCTCCCTTTTCCTTCTCCTTAACTTGTTAAGGAATAGAAGGACCCCGCAGGTATCTGCGGGGATTTTTTTATATGCCGATTTTATAATCGTACTCTTTCGCTTTATCAAGCTTTGATTCAAATTCCAGCTTTAAAAAAGGTTTATAAGAAGGCTCTACCTTCTTCACATAAGAATAAGAAGAAATCTTTTCCATTGTTTTTTCGATTAGGTCCATATCGCAATACAGCACAACGTATTTCAGCCGCTTGGAAACATAATGAACGTTGCCGAATTTTCTCAGCATTTTGCTGTGTTTTAAAGAATGCAGATATACGATTATGCCTTGGCGCTTATTTTCCATCATGATCACCCGCCTGACTTTCTGTTCATTTTATGTAAAAGACGAGACGGCCGTCTCGTCAGGAAACTTTGCATCCGCAGCCGCCGCCGGAACCGCAGCCGCCGCCGCAGGATGACAGGCCGTCAAAATAAGGATTCCCCGTCGGAACTTTTACATGCTCCGAGACGGCCGTTCCGAGTTCAATGCTGATCTCGTCAAGCAGCGACTGAAGCTCAGTCTCCGCTTTTTTAAATTCGGCCACCTTATCGTTTAAATCCAGTTCCCGCTTCATTTCTCTCATTTTGCGGGAAATCTCTCTATAATCAGGATGGTATTTGCCAAAGCGCTGCACATCCTCATACTGCTCTTTAACGCTCATAAAAGAACGAATGATCCGCCCTGCCTCTTCATCTTCACGGAGACGCTTGTAACAATCGCGGTAATTTTCAGCCGTCTCAGACTGCAGAATCATGCCGGCAAGCTGCTCCGCTTCACTTTGAAGCTTGACGGACTCAATTGTTGCATACATAAATACGCACCTCCAGTTGCTAGTTTACCATGAAACCACCCAATTGGAAAATGCGGCGTTTAAACGCTTTTTAATCCTGTGAACGCATGGCGTGAACCATCTGCATCATCATCTGCGCCATTTGAATCCCGTTTGAGAATTGGCTTACCCGATGCGGTATCGTCTTTTCATAAAAATTCATCATGTCAAGCTGAAAGGAATTGAGATCGTCCGGTTTTCTCGCAAGTCTGCGGTACCAGACGGGACGCTGCCGTATAAACCGTTTCCGTTCCTCATCTGCGGATATGAATTCCTGAACCTCTTTTCGCATACACGATCCCCTTCTTTAATCCTTCCTGAACGAAAAAGGATGTTGTCCGGAGCCTTGCCGGGGCTGCTTCGTGCTGCTCCCCGAAAATTGGCTTAAAAGGCTTTGCAATGATGAAATGGATTGGCTCATTTTATTGATCTGCTCATTCATTTGGTTGATATCCATCTTTTTGACGGCAGTGACCATTTTTGAAACGAAATCGTTTTTTTCAGCTGGTTCCTGTTTGGTTTCCGCGTCGGAAGAAGGCTGAACGGCCTCGTCTTTAAAAGGGTCCCATATCGGATCATCCCCGCCCAGAAGAACCCAATTTTCATAGACTTCCTGCCAGCTCCTTTGTTCCTTGCGAACATTTTGGATCAGTTTGGGATGCTTTTTTACGAATTGTTTAAAATCATCGATTGATTGCCGTGATTGCTGATTCGCCACAATTCTCACCCCCTCCGAAAAGTTTTGCCTGCTATAATGTATCGGTTCATGCGCCTTAATGTTCGCCTAAATTGCGAAAAACAGCAGGTATATATAAAAATTGTTTTTTCGGCAGGAGCGCCGCTCGCGAAAAAACATAAAAAAACCGCGGGGGACGCGCCCCTCTGCGGTTTTTCACTGCCAAGGCTTAATGAAGTTTTGCGTATAATACTTCCGGTCCACGCCGACACCGAGGTGCGTATAATCCGGGCTTAACAGCGCCTTTCTGTGGCCTTCGCTGTTCAGCCAGCCCTCCACGGCGGCAGGACCGTCCACATAGTTGTAGGCAATATTTTCACCGGCCTCCCGGTATTTCACATCGCCTTTTTCTAAGCGGTCCTTCAGAGTCCCGTATTTCTTTGAAACGTGAGAGAAATACTTGTTATCCTTCATGTCCTTGCTGTGGCCGAATGCCACTTTTGCGGCGCCTTCGTCCCATTTCAGCCTTGCAAGTCCGTGTTTCACGCGGATGACATTTGTAATGTCGAGAATCTGCTGTTCACTCGCTCGTTCAATGTCGTTCCATTTTTCATCAGAAACTGGCTCGGGTTCTGTCAGCTTTCCTCTGTACATGACTTCATACGGCCTTTGTTTCACAAGCGTTTCCGCATCAAATGCCCTGATGCTTGAGAGATTCCCGTCAAATTTGTCCATGTACAGCTGAACATACATCCCGCCTATCTTAACGGTGGGACGGGTATTGATATCTTCTTCAGAAAACTCGAACCGATACGTGTTTCCCTTGTCAGTCACATTGACAAAAGGAGAAACCTGCGTCGTTTTAAAAACTTCGCCCGTCGATTCGCCGATCTTAAACGGTTTTGCGTTGATGCCGCTTCCCGAAGCGTATAAAGTCACGGCTTTATCATTCAAAATACCGACTTGTACGTATTGGTCTTTCCCCTGGTTGTACACCCACCACTCGTAATCGTAGGCAGAAGGATCTTTCCGGGACGGTTCCCCAAGTTTCTTTTTCACATCGGCGGCAGATTTCCCCATGAGAGAAAGCAGTCCGGATGACGGCATTTTCAGCCGTTTTCCGCTCTCTTCTTCATTGGAAACCTGAGGCTCCTCCTGATCCGTCTTTTTCTGAGGAGCCGATCCATATTGTATAAACAGAACATACGCTCCGTAAATAAGCAAAAGGATAACGAGAGCCCTTGCGATATTTTTCAACCTCTCACCCCCATATGTTCAAACCGTTCTGTTTTTGTTTACTCTTATACAGTACAGCCTATTTGCATCGTCCGTGATTTATGTTTAATGGATAAACCCCTCCGGACCGCCGTCTTCAGAAATGTCAGACAGCGCCCGGCCTGCTTGCTCATTTGATTGCTCGGCCAGCGAAAGATCGCCGAGCGTAACAATGCCGACCAGTTTTTTATCCTTTGTGACGGGAATTCTTCTGAGCTGATGTTCAGCCATCAAATGGAGCACCTCCTCCACAGAGGCGTCTTCTTCTGCACTGATAACCCGCTCTGTCATTGCGTCGGTTATTTTTTGAGAGTTCGGCTTTTTTGAAGCAATTCCCCGTAATACGAGATCTCTGTCTGTCACGATCCCGACAAGGGTCGCGCCGTCTTCATCCACTATCGGAACGGCGCCGACATCCGCGTCTTTCATCTTCACCGCAGCTTCATATACATTATCTAATACTGTACAATATTGCAAGTCTGACGTCATGAGCTTATTGATCTTTGTCATTGCGGAATTCCTCCTTTTTTCTGCTACTATTGTCGTCAAATTTTTCTTTTTGCATACTTTCACCGTATGAATCATTGAAAGTGTAACGCTTTCATACTATGATTGTCAGGAAAGGGCATTTTTAAAAGGAGGGGGAAGGTTTGAAGTTTGAAAACAGCGGTCTTGAAGGGGTAACAGCGGAGCTCAGCCGCTTGAATGATCTGATGGAAGGTAAAGGGCTCATTCTGGCTGGACAATGGGATTATGAAAGAGTGACTTACGACAAAAAGTTTTCAGTACCTGAGGGGACATTTTATCTGCGGATTCAAGGAACGGCAAAAGAGGGCGATGTCGGCGGCAGCCGGGCCGTGATTCAGCTGAAGGCCCCTCTTTTAGGAAAGCATTATTATCCGCACGGCGTAGAATACGGCAGTGCTGAAGAATTTCCGGAACATGTTGTCGCTGAAAGCAAAGCTTTACTGCTTGAATTGGAAGAGTCATTAAAAACAGTGCAAATGTAATAAAAAAGTACAGCATATTCTGCTGTACTTTTTTTATGAGACGGTATGCTCGATATACGGCGGCTCTGACAGCGTATCTTTTTCCCGTTCCGTTCTGACCCACTGAAAAAAGATGACAGCCAAATATGTTCCGTAGACCGCCTCTTGAATGATTTTCATCAGCACTGCCCCAAGCTGCTGATCTTCCAGAGGAGGCAGCGTGTTAAACATCTCCGGTCCGGATAAAGGAATCTCCTCCAGCAAATCTAAAGGAACGCAAAGCTTCATTGCTTCGGCCCAAGCCGCCGGATCTGTATACGTGGCATACATGGGCGCCCCGCTGAACATAATGAGCGCGCAGGCCGGCGTTAACAGAATCCCGTCTGCCATAATATACCCCAGCTTCATTAAACCGCTGAGACGGGGCAGACCGTCCACCTTATGCACAAGCGGCCACCACATAAAAAACGCCGTTACAAAGATGAGTCCGTTCATCAGCGTGTGATACAGCGAATCCGTTTTGACGAAATCAAATATAAACGGGATGTGATACAGTGAAAAAATACCGTTAAACAGCACTAATGCGATAAGCGGCATTGAAAAGAACGAAAACAGCGGCTTTACGACAGGACGGAAGATCAGTTTTTTCCATGCCCAGCCGGGAATTCCGGAAATCAACAGCGGCGGTACGACTAAAAACAGAACCGCCATCTGCGCCATATGGGCGCTGAACATCACATGGCCCAATAAATCAACCGGACTTCCCGCAGCCGCGTAAAAAAACAGCGCGGAAAGCACAAACAGCACCTTCTCCTTAGCGGCCACACGTCCTTTATGCCGGCTGCACCAGTAAAAGTAAACACCTGTTATCACGGCAGTTATACAAAACAGATACGGGCTCCACATTGCGCGAAACCCGAACATTTCCAAATTAATCAAATCTCTCACTCCCCGCCGCCCCGATTACCACCAAATAATCGTGACAAATGCAAGCACGGTGATAAACGCGACAAATATTCCCGAATACAGAAATAATGACGGCGCTTCATGCCCCTTTTGGCTCATATGCATAAAGTAAAACAGCTGAAAGATGACCTGGATGACCGCAAGCAGGATCAGAAACGGCATCGTAAACCATCCGGCAATGCCGTCAGCAGCCACCGTCAAAAACGCGACAAGCGTAAGGCCGATCATCAAACCGAAGGATATGACCTGATATTTCATCTCCTCGGCATTTTTCTTTTTTCGATATTCGAGATCCGTACTGACAGTCCCTCTGTTTTTGTTATCGTCCATCGTTATCCCACCATCCCCATCAAATATACAACGGTAAAGATAAAGACCCACACGACATCGATAAAATGCCAATATAAGCTGGCCACATAATATTTCGGCGCATTATAAAGGCTGAGCCCTCTTTTCGCATTCCGGATCATCAGCGCGCTGATCCACAACAGCCCGAACGCCACGTGTGCTCCGTGTGTGCCGACGAGCGTGTAAAACGCTGAGCCGAGCGCAGAGCTTGTAATGGTAAAGCCGAATTCGTGAGTGTAATGCATAAATTCATAGATTTCTACCCCTAAAAATCCCGCTCCCAATAATACGGTAACCAGAAGCCACACCTGCATTTTTTTAAAGGAGAAATTTTTCATATGATACATCGCATACACACTCGTTAAGCTGCTCGTTAAAAGAAGCATCGTCGCGATAAACACGATCGGCAGCTCAAACATCTCAGCCGTTGACGGCCCTCCGGCTTTAGATTCCCGTAAAGCAAGAAATGTCGCAAATAGCGAGGCGAACAGAACCGTTTCGCCGCCGAGAAACAGCCAAAATCCCAAAAACTTATTTTTCCCCTCCAGCGTTGCTTTTTCAGGAGAAGCCGGAAAGGTTTCAGCCGTCATTTTTTCCTGCAGCTGCATTACGCCTTCACCCCTTTATCATCATTCGGCAGATCTTCTTTGTGAATATGATAGCCGTAATCATCGACCACAGAGCGAAGCAGCATGGTAAAGAATGTGATGCCGAGCCCTATGAAGATAACCGGAAGCCCCCATGAATAATCGGAGTGGTATAAAAACCCAAACGCTGCGACAAACAGCCCGAAAGATATGATAAACGGCATGATGGAGCCGTTCGGCATATGAATGTCCTCTACAGGCTCTGCAGGCGCCATCCCTTCATTTCCGGCCTGCTTTTCAATCCACAGCGGGTCAAGTCCCCGGACAAACGGAAGCTGTTTAAAATTATATTCCGGCGGCGGCGAAGAGACCGCCCATTCAAGCGTACGACCGTCCAGCCACGGGTCGTTCCCGACGTATTTCCCCTTTATTGAGGTATAAATAATATTGACGACGAGTAAAGCAGCCGCGCCCGCCATGAAAAACGCGCCGATTGAACTGATCAGGTTGCCGGTATCAAGACCCTGGCCGGGCAGATATGTGTAAACGCGCCGCGGCATTCCCATCAAGCCGAGGAAATGCTGAATGAAGAAGGTAAGATGAAACCCGATAAAAAATAAGACGAATGAAATTTTCCCCATCGTTTCATGAAGCACCTTCCCGAACATTTTCGGCCACCAGAAATGCACACCCGCCAGGATGCCGAACACAACGCCGCCGATAATGACATAGTGGAAATGCGCTACGACAAAATACGTATCATGGAACTGATAATCTGCCGCTGCGGCCGCCAGCATGACACCCGTGACTCCTCCGAGTACGAAAGAAGGAATAAAGGCGACGGCATACAGCATAGGCGTCGTGAATTTGACATTTCCTCCCCAGATGGTCAAAAGCCAGTTGAAAATTTTAATGCCCGTAGGCACCGCGATCGCCATCGTCGCAACCGCAAATATCGCATTAGCGATCGGTCCGAGTCCCGTCGTAAACATATGGTGAACCCAAACCATGAACCCGAGAAAGCCGATCAGCACGATCGCAAAGACCATAGACGAATAACCGAACAGACGTTTCCTCGCAAATACGGGAATGATTTCTGAAAAAATCCCAAAGGCGGGAAGAATTAAAATGTACACTTCCGGATGCCCGAAAATCCAAAACAGATGCTCCCAGATTATCGTATTGCCGCCCAATTCAGGATTAAAGAAATTCGTTCCGAACAAACGATCCAGCATCATCAGCGCCAAACCGACGGTGAGCGGAGGAAATGCGAATAAAATGAGTGCCGACGCCACAAATGTCGTCCACGTAAACAGCGGCAATCTCATATACGTCAAACCCGGTGCCCTCATATTAATAATCGTGGCGAGAAAATTGATCCCCGCAATCAGCGTACCTAAGCCTGATATTTGCAGGCCGAGCACGAAAAAGTCTATGCCGTGCCCTTTCGAATTCAGCGCAAGTGACGCGTACGACGTCCATCCTGCATCAGGAGCGCCCCCTAAAAACCAGCTCAGATTCAAAAAGATGCCTCCGAAGAAAAACAGCCAAAATCCGAGCGCATTCAAAAATGGGAACGATACGTCACGCGCCCCGATCTGCAGCGGCACAACCGCGTTCATCAGCCCGAATAACAACGGCATCGCCGCCAGGAAGATCATTGTCGTACCGTGCATCGTCATAATTTCATTAAACTGCTGCGCACCCATAAAATCGTTCCCCGGCCTCAAGAGCTGAATCCTGATAAGCATGGCCTCAAGTCCGCCGACGACGAAGAAAAATCCCCCGGCGATCATATATAAAATCGCGATTTTCTTATGGTCAACCGTCGTCAAATAATCCCAAAGCAAAGAGCTTTTTCTTTGCTGTCCTGTAAGCGTATTCATCATTTGCGACCTCCCCCCTGATATCTCCCTGTCCTCACTTGTTCTCCGCTTTCAGCCCTTTTAAATATTCATACAGCGCATCCGTTTCAGCGTCCGAGAGCTTCGGATAAGTGCCTGTCATTTTATTGCCCGGTTTAATGCTGTCCGGATTTTTCAGCCAGGCTTTTATATTCTCTTTATTCGCATCCTTAATGCCGGCCACTTTGACCCGTTCACCGAAGGTAGCGAGGTTCGGAGCCGTTCTTGCCGCTTCAGCCCGTTTATCATTGGGCTCAACCGCATGACAGCTCAGGCAGTTTTTTTCCTTAAAGAGCTCTTCTCCTTGCGCGGCTAAACCGGAATCTGTTGTATGCTTATAATTTTTCATCGCTTTCGTCCATTGTTTAAATTCTTTTGACGGCAGCGGTTTCACTTTGAAATCCATCAGCGCATGTGAAGGTCCGCACAGCTCTGCGCATTTCCCGAAGAAATATTCTCCCGCTTCTTTGCTGCGTTTAGAATCGAAGGTCAGAAAGAAAGTATTGTCATTATCCGTATTCGTATCGATTTTCCCCCCGGCTGACGGAATCCAGAAAGAGTGTTTCACATCTGAGGACTTCAGCTTGAAATAGACGCGTTCATCTGTCGGAACGATCAGCTCCTGACTTGTCACAAACCCGTAATCAGGATACTCGAATTCCCACCAGTATAAATTCGCCCTTACATTAATCACGAGCGCATCCTCTGCTTTACGGTTTTTCTTATCCATCGGCGACGTATCCGCCAGCGCCAATGTGTCGATGACAACCGGAATGACAAGAATAATCAGAAGCAGGATCGGAATAACGGTCCAGGTGATTTCTAAAAAACGGTTCCCCTCCACCTGTTTCGGTATCGTGTCTTCCCCTACACGCGACCGTCTGAATCTCACAATGACGTAAAAGAAAATAACTGCTACGACCGCAACGACGACAACCATGATAAGTGTGCTGAGCACCGTCAGATCATATTGTTTATCAGCCACTTCGCCGGCAGGCTTGAGTGTGGACAGAAACGGTTTTCCACAGCCGCTCAATAAAAGCGGCACTAAGGCTAATAATGATAAAAGACGCCAACGCTTTAACATTTCACCCAACCCCTTTTTTGAATCAGTACGAGATGCACAAGCAGTAAATCTGCTTCCAGCCGAAATACTTCATTTCCTCATTTCTTAAAATATGAGATTTTTTACTTAAAATTCCATCTATGTATAAAAGCAAAGCCGCCTGATTAAACAAAAGGTCAAGGCGGCGTTTACTAGTTGTCATTGTTTGTTTTGGCGATCAAACAAGCTCATTATTCAATTAAAACAGCGTGAAGACCACCATCGCTACAAAATAAATGGTCATGTAATTAAGCGAATAGACAAACATAAGAGTTGCCCACTTCATGATGTTTTTCATGCGGAATCCCATCAGTCCGAGAACAAGCCATCCGACATTCAGCAAAGTGCCGAGAATGACGATCGGAAGACCGAGACTGCCGAGGAAAAACGGAAGCGGCAGCAGGCATGCGACCCAGACGATAATCTGTCTTTTCGTCACTTCAAAGCCGTGCACTACCGGAAGCATCGGAATATTCGCTGCTCTGTAATCTTCCGTCTTTTTAATCGCAAGCGCTAAAAAGTGCGGAATCTGCCAGATGAATAAAATCATGAATAAAACCCACGCGACAACACCGATGTGCCCTTCAACCGCTGTCCAGCCGATTAACGGCGGCACGGCGCCTGATACACTTCCGACAACCGTATTAATCGTATAACGGCGTTTCGTCCACATTGTATAAAGAACAACGTACGTAAACACGCCGATAAAACCGATGACTGCTGCCATCACAGTGGTCATCAAGAGCATGATAAGTCCTAAAGCAATGAGTAAAATTCCTGACCACAGCGCTTGATTCGGCTGAATCTTTCCGGTTACCGTCGGTCTTACTTTCGTGCGTTCCATTAAATGATCAATATCACGATCGTAATAGTTGTTAACCGCACAAGAACCGGCGATGATCAAAGAAGATCCTATTAATGTAAGAAGCACGGTGTTTAAATTGCCTAAAAAACTCAGACCGGATATATGTAACGCAAGCCACATGCCGGTAAAAGTCGTAATTAAATTCGAATTGACGATTCCTATTTTGATAAGCGAAAGGAAATCCTTCCATGCCGTCGTCTCTTCAATCTGTCCGTCTATAGCTGTATCGTTTAAAATTCTGGAATTAGCCATAACGTAAACCTCCCTTACAAACCTAAAGCAGGTTTTTTAAGACCTGCAACTCTATCATACAAGATAATGACCTGTAAAAAAACATCCTCTTAAATATTAAACGAGAAACAGGAATTTATTTGTGAACTTTTTATGAATTTTACCAAATCCGCCGGTTTCTTAATAAAGCGGTTACTTTATTTCTATCAGACCCATCTGGAATAATCAACCCCATTATCTAAGAAGTCCTGATTCTATTATATTTTTGTGAACAAACAGAATTGAGAATTGCCACAAAACACATATTCGCTTACACTTGGTACGTATATCATTTTGTCCAGTTTGTTAAGAAGGTGAATGTAAAATGAATAAAGCTTTGAAAGCGCTCGGCGTACTGACGACATTCGTCATGCTCGTCGTGCTGATCGGCGGCGCTCTTGTCACAAAGACAGGATCGGGTCTCGGTTGCGGAAGGCAGTGGCCGCTTTGCCACGGCCGGTTTTTCCCGGAGCTTAACGCCGCTTCTATCATTGAATGGAGCCACAGACTCGCAAGCGGTGTCTCAATCGTTCTCGTGCTGAGCCTCGCTTTTTGGGCATGGAGAAAAGTCACGCCTGTTTTCCGTGAAACAACCTTTCTCGCCATTATGTCCATTATCTTTTTATTTTTACAGGCGATTCTCGGCGCATTAGCGGTTGTTTTCGGATCAAATGCGCTCGTTATGGCGCTTCATTTCGGCATATCGCTGATTTCTTTCGCTTCTGTTCTAATTTTGACGCTGCTCATATTTGAAGCTGATAAATCAGACAAAAAGCTCGTCAAGCCGCTCAGAATCGGCAGGAAAATGCAGTTTCATATGATCGGTCTTTCGATTTACACGTATATCGTCGTTTATACGGGGGCTTATGTACGCCATACGAAATCAAGCCTTGCCTGCCCTGACGTTCCGCTTTGCAGCAGGCTGAACCACGGGCTTCCGTCCCATTTTCAGGAATGGGTGCAGATGGGCCACAGAACGGCAGCGCTGCTTCTGTTCGTATGGATTCTTGTCGCTTTTGCACATGCGGTGCGCTCCTACAAAGATCAAAAACAGATTCTTGGGGGCTGGATAGCGGCTCTTGTCTTTGTTTTATTACAGGCGCTGTCCGGAATCATGGTTGTTTATTCAGAAATGGCCACCGGTTTTGCACTTGCCCATTCGCTCTTTATTGCCGGCCTGTTCGGCGTCTTATGCTATTTCTTATTATTAATCGCCCGCTTCCGCTATGAATCAAAACAGCGGAACATCTGAGGCACATGAAAAGGCCGAAGCATTAGAGCTTCGGCCTTTTTACATATAAAAAAACCTGATCGCACACGGGGGCGGATCAGGTTTTTTATATTCATTTTACGCTTTTTCAATTTCGATCAGTAAATCACCTGTCTGAATCGGTTCACCGTTTTTCACATGAATCTGCTGTATCGTCCCGGAGAACGGCGCCTGTACCGTCGTCTCCATTTTCATCGCTTCATTAATCATCAGATGATCGCCTTTATTTACCTTTGCCCCGGTTTCCGTTAACAATTTAATGACGGTTCCCGGCATGGATGCCGCAATGTGGCTTGGGTTTGTCCGATCTGCTTTTAATTTTTCCTGTACGGACGATTTAATGCTTTCATCTTTAATGACCACCTCACGCGGCTGGCCGTTCAATTCGAAATAAACGACACGTGTCGCATCTGGCTGCGGTTCACCGATAGATACAAGCTTCACAATCAGCGTTTTTCCGCGCTCGATTTCCACTTCGATTTCTTCACCGAGCGTCATCCCGTAGAAGAAAGTCGGTGTGTCTAATACGGAAATATCACCGAAGCGTTCAGCCGTTTTAACATATTCAGTAAACACCTTCGGATAAAGAGCATACGCGATTGCGTCCTGATCACTCAATTCCATCTGATGTGTTTCTTTCCATTCTTCTTTAATACCTTCAAAAGATACCGGTTCAAGCAGCTCACCCGGTCTTACCGTGATCGGCGTCTGTCCTTTCAGAACGAGCTTTTGCAGTTTTTCCGGAAATCCGCCGTGCGGCTGGCCGATCTGCCCTTTAAAGAGCTCAACGACTGAATCCGGAAAATCAAGCATTTCGCCTTTATCATAAACATCTTGTTCTGTTAAATTGTTTTGCACCATGTAAAGCGCCATATCTCCGACGACTTTGGAAGAAGGTGTTACTTTCACGACGTCGCCGAACATGCGGTTGACGACGCTGTACATGTCTTTCACCTCATTCCAGCGATCACCGAGGCCGACTCCTTTTGCCTGCTGCTGCAGATTGCTGTACTGGCCGCCCGGCATTTCATGATTATAAATCTCAGTATGAGGAGACTTCATCCCGCTTTCAAATTCACTGTAATACTGACGGACGGATTCCCAGTATTGCGACAGTCTTTCCACCTGCCGGACATCCATTTCAGGACGGCGGCTGTTTCCTTCAAGGGCATGATAAAATCCGCTTGCGCTCGGCTGTGAAGTCAGACCCGCCATTGAGCTGACGGCGACATCCACGATGTCCACACCCGCTTCAACAGCTTTGGCATAGAGAAAGACGCCATTGCCGCTCGTATCATGCGTGTGAAGATGAACGGGAATATCAATCGTTTCCTTCAGCGCTGAGATAAGTTCGTATGCGGCTTGAGGTTTCAAAAGACCGGCCATGTCTTTAATACCGAGAATGTGTGCACCAGACGCCTCAAGCTCTTTCGCCATAGAAAGATAATACTTCAAATCATATTTCGTCCGGGTCTTATCAAGAATATCTCCCGTGTAACAAATCGCAGCCTCCGCCACTTTTCCGGTTTCACGGACGGCATCGATGGCCAGCGTCATCCCTTTTACCCAGTTCAGGCTGTCAAAGATCCGGAATACGTCAATACCTGACTCCGCTGACTGCCGGACAAATTTTTGGATGACATTGTCCGGATAGTTTGTATAACCGACGGCATTTGATGAACGAAGCAGCATCTGGAACAATGTGTTCGGCACTTCCTTGCGGAGATCTTCAAGGCGTTTCCAAGGGTCTTCTTTTAAGAAACGGTACGCTACATCAAATGTCGCGCCTCCCCACATTTCAAGGCTGAACAATTCAGGCCACAGGGCAGCCGTAGGATTCGCGATTTTTTTCAAATCATTGGATCTGATCCGTGTTGCGAGCAGGGACTGATGGGCATCCCTGAACGTTGTATCGGTCAGGAGCACGGATTTTTGCTCTTTCACCCAGTCTGCAAGCCCCTCGGCGCCTCTTTCATCAAGGATCTGTTTCGTACCGCTTGCCGGCTTTTCCCCGATATCTAACGTAACGGTCTGAGGCTTATCAAATGCAGGTTTTTCTTTTTTCCCGATTCCCGGAAAACCGTTCACCGTGACATTGCCGATATAGGAAAGCATTTTTGTTCCGCGGTCCTTCTGTTTTGGGAAAACAAACAGCTCAGGCGTTGTGTCGATAAATGATGTGTCGTATTGGCCCGTCAGAAATTTTTCATGCTTTGCCACGTTTTCAAGAAACGGAATATTGGTCTTAATGCCCCTGATCCTGAATTCCTGCAGGTTGCGGACCATTTTTGCTGATGCCTGTTCAAATGTCAGCGCCCATGTCGACAGTTTGACGAGCAGTGAATCATAATAAGGCGTGATGACGGCGCCCTGGAAGCTGTTTCCCGTATCAAGGCGGACGCCGAAGCCGCCGCCTGAGCGGTAAGCCATAATTTTACCCGTGTCAGGCATAAAGTCATTCAGCGGATCTTCAGTGGTCACACGTGATTGTATCGCATACCCGTTTGTAAAAATGTCTTTCTGCTCAGGGATATTGACGGCACGGCTGTGCAGTCCGTGGCCCTGCGCGACGAGGATTTGCGTCTGAACGATATCAACCCCCGTTATCATTTCCGTAATCGTATGCTCCACTTGCACGCGCGGGTTCACTTCAATAAAGTAAAATTCACCGCCCGCTACGAGAAATTCCACGGTCCCCGCGTTGATATAGCCGACATTTTTCGCAAGCGCCACAGCCGCTTCACAGATTTCGTCCCTTAATTCAGGCTGCAAAGATACACTCGGCGCCACCTCAATGACCTTTTGATGGCGTCTCTGAACGGAACAGTCCCGCTCATACAGATGGACGACATTGCCTTCTTTATCTCCGATCACCTGAACTTCAATATGCTTAGGATTTTCGATCAGTTTTTCAACATACACTTCATCGTTTCCGAATGCAGCTTTCGCTTCTGATTTGGCCCGCTCAAACGATTCTTTCAATTCGCTTTCGCTTCGGACGATTCTCATTCCGCGGCCTCCGCCTCCGAGCGATGCTTTAATAATAAACGGAAATCCGTGTACTTTTGCGAATTGTTCGACATCTTTTAATGTTTCAGCCGGTCCGTCACTCCCCGGAATAACGGGGATGCCGGCTTTTTCTGCCTGCTCCCTCGCCTTTACCTTATCTCCGAACATATCCAAATGCGCTGACGTCGGTCCGATAAATACGATGCCCTCTTCTTCACAGCGCCTCGCAAATTGGATATTTTCAGAGAGAAATCCGTAGCCCGGATGAATGGCATCTACGCCGTTTCTTTTTGCGATCTCAATAATCCCTTCAATATCAAGATACGCGTCAATCGGTTTTTTGCCTTCTCCCACAAGATAAGCTTCATCCGCTTTATAGCGATGATAGGAGCCCGAATCTTCTTTTGAATAAACGGCTACCGTTCTGATGTTCAATTCTGTGCACGCCCGGAAAATCCGGATCGCAATTTCTCCCCTGTTTGCTACTAACACTTTTTGGATGGATTGTTGTGACAAACTTTTCTCCCCCTTGGCCTAATAAATATGTAGTTTATAATAAAGGAATATCCGTCCTGTGTATACACTTGTTTTTTAGAGATACACAGATTTTTCCGTCTGCCGTCTTTTTACCCCCTTAGACGGAACGGGCTCCCTCTTTTTCTTCTTTTCTGAGTACTTGACATGCATGCTGACATTCACCAATATACCGGCGCTCGTTAATAACAAAAACATTGATGAGCCCCCGTAGCTGATAAATGGCAGCGGAACACCTGTGATCGGAATTAAACCGCTGACACCGCCGAGATTGATAAAGGTCTGAATCGCAATCATGCTGGATATCCCGATTGCCAAAAGGCTCCCGAACGGATCTTCACATTTTCTCGCAATATAAAAACCTTTTAACACGACAAAAGCCAGCAGCACAATGACAAACAGGACGCCGAAAATGCCGAGCTCCTCTGAAATAACCGCCATAATAAAGTCTGTATGCGATTCAGGCAGATAACCGTATTTTTGAATGCTTTCTCCAAGACCGAGACCGAAAAAACCGCCTGAGCCGATCGCATAATACGAATTTATAATCTGCAGGCCTGATGTGCTGGCATATTTAAAGGGATTTTCAAGGCTTTCAAACCGGCTCATACGCCCGGGTGTCAAAATATCGTCCCATTTCAGATAGATGATCGGGCTGACAAGGAGTAATACGATTCCCGCCATGAGAACCAGCTTGAGCAGGGTCCTTCCGCTGAATCCCGAACACATAATGACGCAAAGCGCGATCAGACCGATAATCATCGCCGTTCCGAAGTCAGGCTGAATAGCGATAAGCGCACAAATGACTACGGTGACGATCACCGGCGGCGCAACCCCCGTCAAAAGCTGATCGATATAGCTTTGTTTCTTTGCGTATACCGCGGCAAGGTACAGTATCAGGGTCAGCTTGACAAATTCCCCCGGCTGAATGGCCATTCCGCCGATTTTAAACCAGCTTTGCGCGTTTCCGGCAACATGTCCGAAAACAAACAGCGCGCAAAGCGCAGCCACTGACGCAAGCAGTATGAATTTCTGAATCTTTTGATGGGCGAACACTTTGTACGGAAAAACGGCCGCGATAATAAACAGCACAAACCCCGCGATGACGGCGAACAGCTGCCGTTTAAAGAAATAGTCGCTGCTCACGCCGTAACGCATAACGGCGGTAATCATGCTTGAGCTGTATACCATGACCAATCCGAAACTGCACAGCAGAATGATAGCGCATATCAATGAATAATCGTAAGATTTTAACATTCTTTTAAACATAACATCCTCTTTCCTGCTTAAAGCTTACGTTTAATACCTATTGCGTATTATATTTTACTATAATTCATAAACAATTTACGCAGTTTCTTTATAGTTTTTCGGATGAAATGCAGATTAAGAGACCGTCTTACGAAAAGAAGATGCAAAAAAACGGTTTACGGTTATAAAAAAACCCAAACCGTTGAATAGTTTGAGTTTGATCATTTATTTTCCTGTAAACGCGTCATGCAAAGCAGACAGTTCTCTTTCAAGTCTGTCCAGCAGCTCTTTGCCGTCGTTTTCGTCAACTAATCCCAGGCGGACAGCAAAATCGATTTCCCTCGACAGTCCGAACATCTGAGTATCCAAGACCTCTTCATACAGAGGACATTGAGGCATCGTTAAGTTATCCATTTGTACTCGGATCAGCTTCAAAATCTTCTCAGCATCTAACTTCAACAGCTCGAATGCTTTCTGCTGATGGTCAACTATAATCTCTGAAGCCAAAAGTATCCCTCCGTTCCCCAGGCGAGTACCTAATTCTTCTATTTATCATAAAGGGTATCAGGTGAAATTGCAAGAGGATTTAAGCAGATGTTATGATAAAAAATGTTTCAAAAAATACTCAGCCTGTATTTCTCAGACATGATTTCCAAAAGCTTCACACCCGCGATGCTGTTGCCTTTTTCATCAAGCGCCGGGCCGAATATACCGATTCCGAAGTTGTACGGCGAAATGCCCATGATTCCTCCCGAAACGCCGCCTTTAGCGGGAATGCCGACCTTGATTGCGAATTCCCCGCTCGCATTGTACATGCCGCATGTCACCATAAACGTCTTGCAGATTCTCGCCACATCTTTTTTAATGACCTGCTCCCCGGTTTCCGGATGCTTGCCGTCAAGGGCGAATACACAGCCGATTTTGGCTAAATCCAGACTGCTCATCTTAATCGCGCACTGTTTTGTATACAAATCCATGACCTCTTCAACATCACCTTTAAAAATGTCATACTGCTTCATGTAATAACACATGGCCCGATTAATCATGGATGAACTGAATTCCGATTCCGCGACATGGCTGCAATATGTAATGTCCTGATTATTCGCAAGTCTTCTGATGAATCCGAGCAGGTAATCCAGGCGGTCTTTCGGCGAATGCCCTTTAATTAAGCCCGTAACGACGAGAGCCCCTGCATTAATCATCGGATTTAAAGGCTTGCCCGGATTCATTGTTTCAAGCTTAATCATGGAATTAAACGGGTCGCCGGTCGGCTCCTGACCCACGCAGCTGAACACCTTTTCCTTTCCGTAATCCATCAGTACGAGCGCCAGAGAAAGCACTTTCGAAATGCTCTGCAGCGTAAATGTCCGGTCGGCGTCTCCTGCCGACAGACATGTATTTTCCGCATGATAAATCGTGACCGAAAGGCTGTCTTGTTCAGATTCAGCCAGAGCTGGAATATAGTCTGCCACTTTGCCTTCTTCGGTCCTTTTTTTCGCTTCCTGAACTAATGCGTCCAGCTCTTGGTAATGCCGGCATACCATGTCGATCACCCTCACTTCGCTGCCGTTGTATACATCTAATTTGCGACGCAAAGTGACAATTCATGCGAAAACTTTTATACTTTAAGTAAAGGGGGGCTTCACCATGAGCGTTATTCAAGTAAAAGGCAATGTTACATACCCGATTACAATTGATCCGAGTGTCTGGATTTTCGATGACCGTAAGTTTCCGTTTGAAAAAAATCAGCCCGTTCATCCGGACGGCTCTGCAGAAACCCAGGAGCATACGCTTGATTCGGAACGGGTGATCAGAGAAGGGCGCATTTCGCCGCCGACTTTAAAAAGCGAAAAACGTTATGAAAAAGAAAGACTGATGAACGGCAGCTTCGCCATGAAGCTCGGCGCTGTTTTAGCAAATGCCGAGCCGAAAGAAAGCGCTGTCCTGTGCGCATTTATTTCAAAATCAGAAAGAACCGAAGTGCCGCTCGAAAAGGCGATGGACGCAATCGCGCATTTCAGCGATGCGGGGAAACCCCTTCAAGACGGCGGCCCGGTTCATTTTTACGTGGACGGAGACTTTGAAAAACCGATAACGGGCGTCACAGAAATCGAAGTTTTATAACAAATCGGCGGCAAGCTGTGCAAGGCCGGATCTCTCACCTTTCACAAGCTTCACGCTGCCGGAGACGGTTTGTTCTTTAAACCGTTCTACAACATAAGCAAGTCCGTTGTTTAAACTGTCTAAGTATGGGTGATCTATTTGCTCCGGATCGCCCATCAGGACAATTTTGCTGCCCTCTCCCACCCGAGTCAAAAGCGTTTTGACCTCGTGCCTCGTCAAATTCTGAGCCTCATCAATAATAATAAATTGATCCGGAATGCTTCTTCCCCGAATGTATGTCAGCGCCTCCACCTGAATCGATCCGATTCCTGCCAAAATCGCTTCAAGTTCACCCGGCTTTTTCGCATTGAATAAAAATTCAAGATTATCAAAGATCGGCTGCATCCACGGCTTGAGCTTTTCCTCTTTTTCGCCCGGCAAATATCCGATATCCTTTCCCACCGGGACGATGGGACGCGCGACGATCAGTTTTTTATAAATACCGAGATCCTCCGTCTGCAGAAGCCCTGCCGCAAGAGCAAGCAAGGTTTTTCCCGTTCCCGCTTTTCCGATCAGGGTGACAAGCGGGATATCTTCCCTCAGCAGGAGTTCAAGCGCCATTGTCTGCTGGACGTTCTTCGGCCTGATACCCCATACGTGCTCATCATCGAAAACGAGTCTTTTTACGGTCTCGCCTTTCTTATCTGCCATGCCGACCGCAGACGAAGATCCTCCTAATTCATCTTTCATCAGCACAAATTGATTCGGATAAACTTGATGCTGCTGAAGCTCCTTAACTGAAATTTGTTTGTTTTTATAAAACGAGGCAAACCGCTCTTTATTCATAAATATATCTTTGTACCCGCTATATATTTCATCATGATCAACGACTCTGTCGTTTAAAAAGTCCTCCGCCAAAAGCCCGATGGCATCCGCCTTTACCCTGACAAGCACATCTTTGCTGACCAGGATGACGAGGCGGCCGTTTTCTTTCGTTTCCTCCTCAAGGCTTAAATTTTTTGCCACCGCCAAAATGCGGTTATCATTCGTTTTTTCGATAAAAATTTCTTGGAGCTGGTGAAATGACCGGTGGTTCAGTTCAATTCTGAGCGTTCCTCCGCTTTCAAGCGGAACTTTCTCGTGCAGCCTTCCTTTCTCCCTGAGCCCGTCTATCAGCTTAGATACGTGCCTCGCATTTCTCCCGACCTCGTCCATATACCGCTTTTTTGAATCAACCTCTTCCAGCACGACGGCGGGGATGACAACTTCGTTTTCTTCAAAGGAAAAAATGGCGTTAGGATCCTGCAAAAGTACATTCGTATCTAACACATAAATTTTACTCAAGTCTCAGCCTCCTGAAATAAGGATCAAAGCCCATCGTGTGCTTCTCTTTCCGCGAAAAACGGGGATGCCTGCTAAAATATATGATTTGGTGAATAAAGATAGAAGGTTAATTCAACAATAAAATAAATGAAAGCATTCAAGGAGGAAATCTGACGTGCGAATTCTTTTCATTATCATACAAGCCTTGTTTATCCTTACCGGCTGCACTGCTGTACAGGACGGCCGCGGCCGCAATATTCAGAACGAATCAGCCGATCAGCGCGATGCAAAACCGATCCATGTGAAAAATACGGCTCCTGAGACAGCTGAAAATCCCGGCCGGACAGACATCGCTAAGCATCTCGTCGAGGTAACCGAAAAAATCCCCGGCATTTCAGATGCCACCGCGGTTGTACTCGGAAGATACTCCGTTGTCGGAATCGATGTGGATGACAATTTAGAAAGAAGCAAAGTGGAGAGCATTAAATACACGGTTGCCCAGGCGTTAAAAAACGATCCTTACGGCGCCAATGCCGTTGTCGTGGCTGATCCTGATACGGTTTCCCGTCTGAGAGGCATGGGCAGCGACATTAAGGCCGGCCGCCCTGTTTCAGGCATTTTGGACGAACTTGCCGCCATCGTCGGCCGCGTCATGCCGGAAGTCCCGAATGATGTGACCGACAATGAAAAAGAATCACCGACTCAATCGAATGATGATCAGCTGAACCAAAGAGACCAGAACAAGCTGCAGAACGAACAGAACGATCAATCGGATCATCATATGAAAAACCGCCGGTAAAAAGCAGCGCCCGCTCCAAAGGAAGGGCGCTGCTTTCTTTCCCTTTGGCAGGAGGGGCATCCATGATATAATGCTTGTCATAGTGAAAGAGGTGAAAAATCAATGAGAGTAAAATGTTCCATTTGCGACAAAATCGAACAAATTGATGATGAAACACTGACAGCCAAACGCCTCCGCAATCGTCCGATTCATACATATATGTGCCGGGGATGCCATGACCGAATCAAAGTCAAAACGGAGGCGCGGCTGAATACCGGACACTTTTCCTTTCATCCCGGACAAAAAGCGAAAAAAGATAAACTGAAAAAATAAACCGAATAAAAAATGACCCGCCGGAAGGCAAGGTCATTTTTTTATTGCGGTTTAGTTGACTGGCTTTTTTTGGACTGGTGCAGACGGATTTTGTAAACGATCAAAATCAAGGCGGCGACAACCAGCCCTTCTCCGACCGGCAGAAACACACCGAAAAAAGTCAGCACGGTGCAGCCGAGCACGAGAAAGAGATAAACTGCCGCAGCCTTCAACACCGGCAGCCGTTTGGCAAAGCCGAGTTTAAATACAATCACCGAAAGCACGACGATCGTTCCGTATAACAGCCACATTCCCGTCAGCGGATGCTCATCCACTTGGTAAAGAGCCGCAAAGAACGACAGCCGTTCACTTACTTCATTCAAAAGGATCCCCCTCCCCTTTTCCGTTCGGGTTCTACCTTTTCAAATTCTGCAAGTGATTAAGACATTCCTGCTGTTTTTTTCTTTTTCGCCGCTTTTTCACGTTCGTTTTTGTTCAGGATTTTCTTTCTTAAACGGATGGATTCCGGCGTTACTTCACAGTATTCATCCTCGTTTAAGTACTCGAGTGATTCTTCAAGCGACATAATGCGCGCTTTCTTAATCGTAGTCGTTTGATCCTTCGTAGCGGAACGGACGTTTGTCTGCTGTTTCATTTTGCTGACATTGACGACAAGGTCATTGTCACGGTTATGTTCACCGACAATCATGCCTTCATATACTTCTGTTCCAGGCTCAACGAAGATGACGCCGCGGTCTTCAATACCTTGAATTCCGTAAGATGTCGCTTTTCCGTTTTCCATGGAAACGAGCACACCCTGACGGCGGCCTCCGACTTGGCCTTTTTGCATCGGCTGATAGCTGTCAAACGTGTGGTTCAGGATACCGAAACCGCGTGTCAGTGACAGAAACTCAGTAGAATAGCCGATGAGTCCGCGTGAAGGTACGGTAAAGATCAGGCGGACCTGGCCGTTTCCGTTATTAATCATATCAAGCATTTCGCCTTTTCTCGCACCCATTGATTCCATAACAGAACCGGTATGCTCTTCAGGCACGTCAATCTGCACGCGCTCAACAGGCTCGCAGCTTACGCCGTCGATTTCCTTAATGATAACTTCAGGCTTAGACACTTGAAGCTCATAGCCTTCACGGCGCATGTTTTCAATTAAAATGGACAGGTGAAGCTCACCGCGTCCTGAAACAACCCATGCGTCAGGTGATGCAGTCGGTTCGACACGGAGACTGACATCTGTTTGAAGCTGCGCGTTCAGACGCTCTTCAATTTTACGGGATGTGACATATTTGCCTTCACGACCTGCAAACGGGCTGTTGTTTACGACAAATGTCATTTGGAGCGTAGGCTCATCAATGCGCAGAACCGGCAGCGGCTCATGGTGTTCAGCCGGACAAACCGTTTCACCGACGTTGATGTCTTCCATGCCCGAAACGGCAACGAGGTCTCCCGCTCTCGCTTCTTCAATTTCCACGCGTTTCAATCCTTGGAAACCGAAGATTTTCGTTACGCGGAATGATTTTACCGTTCCGTCAAGTTTCATCAATGAAACCTGCTGACCCACTTTCATCGTGCCGCGGAAAACGCGTCCGATACCGATACGGCCGACATAATCATTGTAATCAAGCAGCGCCACTTGGAATTGAAGAGGCTCTTCGGCGTTATCAACCGGGGCAGGGACATGTTCAAGAATCGTTTCATACAGTGATTCCATATTTTCGTCCTGCTTTTTCGGATCCAGACTTGCCGTTCCGTTAATCGCAGAAGCATAGACGACAGGGAACTCAAGCTGTTCTTCGTTTGCGTCAAGCTCGATGAACAAATCAAGCACTTCATCAATGACTTCTTCCGGACGGGCGAAATCACGGTCGATTTTGTTTACGACGACAACCGGATTTAAGTTCTGCTCAAGGGCTTTTTTCAGTACAAAACGGGTTTGCGGCATGCAGCCTTCATATGCGTCAACGACTAACAGAACGCCGTCAACCATTTTCATAATCCGTTCTACCTCTCCGCCGAAGTCGGCGTGTCCCGGAGTGTCCAAAATATTAATGCGTGTATCTTTATAGTTAATCGCAGTATTTTTCGCAAGAATTGTAATACCGCGTTCACGTTCAAGATCGTTTGAATCCATTGCGCGCTCGGCAATATTTTCGTTGGCACGGAATGTTCCGGCTTGGTGAAGCAATTGGTCTACCAAAGTCGTTTTCCCATGGTCAACGTGGGCAATAATCGCGATGTTGCGAAGATCGTTTCGAAGTTTCACATTTTCATCTCCTAAAAAAATTAGATAACTTTCATATTATACCACACATCCTCTTTAAAAGCGTTACGTTTTTCTGTAAACTGAAAGTATGACGTTAAAGGGGATGGAAATATGAAAAAATTGAATTGGCTCTTATTATTATTTGCATTCGCAGCAGTCTTCAGCATGATGCTGATCGGCGTATCAATCGCTGAGAAAAGCGCATGGGGCATCATCGGAAGCATTGTTCTCGTTATCGCCATGATGGGAAGCGGTTTCACCGTAAAGAAAAAAATGCGCGAACAGGGACTGCTTGATTAAAAGCATGACCCTTTGCAAAATTCCGTAAACATGAAAAGCACAATATCTAATAAAGCCTGAATCAAAGATTCAGGCTTTTTTACATCCTCAAAACAGGCTTTAGATGTAAGGCTTATCTCCCCCGCCGCCTAGTCAGGAAGCCGGAAATGACGGCCCCCACTCTAGTTACATCAGCAGATTCCCTCAGAAAATGAAGTCTGAAATAGTCCGGCATCGTTATGCAGAAAATACCATACCTCCTATATCAATTCCATCATTGTCTTTTTATACTTGTGGCTGTAAGCAAATACACATGACAAGGAGAGAACGAAATGAAAACATCTTTTTTGAAGAAAACCGCTGTAACTGCCGCCGCAACCGCCTCAGCCGCCTTGCTTGCATTCAGTCCGCTTGATTCTGCCGGCGCAAAAACGATCCAGGCAAATGAACCGCATATCCTGCAGGCTTCCGCAGAGAAAACACCGGAAGACGCGGCAAAACTCATTGACATCATCAGCCAATCGATTTACGAAAAAGACGGTGTCTATTATTTTGACAGCGAAAAAGCGGTGGAATTGGGATTAGATCAAGAACAAGCCCAGATCATTCAAAAGCTGTGGGACAGTTCAACCGAATTTTTAACCGTTCTTTCCCAATGTATTGAGAAAACGGACGGCGAATATACATTTAATAAAGAAAAAGCGGTGGAGCTCGGCTTTACGGAAAAAGAGGCCCTTATCGTTGATCAGCTGTTCACCGCTTTTTCCCAAAGTCTTCATATCCTTCAATCTGCGCTGATTGAAGAAGACGGTGAGTATACGTTTGATCAGGACCTTGCTGAAAAAGCAGGAGCAGGAAAAAAAGAAGCAAAGCTGTGTGCCGGATTCTTTAATTCACTGCCCCAGGAATTGCTTGAAGGCATTTATACAGCCTTTCATCCGGCTGAGTAAACGGATTAAAACGCCCGGTCATTCAGCCGGGCGTTTTTTTAAATCAGCAGTTTAAGGATCAGCATGATAAAGAAAACAGCGCCGAACAAACAGGCTGCTTTTATCAGCAGCTTCCCGTAATACCGTTCCTTAAACCGCCTTTCTTCTTCTGCATAACAGGCTGGCGCCTTCATCTCAGGGCTGCCGAGGTCAAGCGGCTCCTTCATCATATGATATAAACTCCCGCACTTACCGCATGATTCAAGATGGCGGGAAATAAACCGCTCCGTTTCTGTTTCACAATCGCCTTCAATATATAAAGGGAGTAAATCTCTCACTAAACAGCAAGTCATATCTGTCCGTCCTTCCTTTTTTCCGCCAAATGCTGTTTCAGCTGCATTCTCGCCCTGTACAGGGTGCTCTTCACCTTCGAAAGACTCCATTCCAAAACATCAGCAATCTCTTCGTAAGACAGCTCTTGAAATTCCCTTAAAATTAAAACGGTCTGCTGATCGCTTTTCAGACGCTGAATCTGCCCGGTCAGCGCATTCTGAGTGTCTGTCCGGGCGACGTAATGCTCCGGCAGTTCATATGTTGTTTGCTGAAGCCCTTCATTCAGGGTGATATCTGAAAATTGATATTTTCTATCACGTCTGTACCAATTGATGAAGGTATGATGGGCAATTGCATAGAGCCACGTTCTGATAGACGAATGGCCCTTAAACGACTCAAGCCCGTTAAATGCTTTCATAAATGTATCCTGAGCGAGGTCTTTAGCGGTCTCAGCATGTTGTGTGCGTCTGTAAAGGTAATACATAATATCTTGATAATGTTCACGGTACAGCTGTTCAATTGACATCTTGTTTTTCATTTAAAAGTAAAACCACACTGTCATCCAGATTGAGAGCACAATGAAGAATCCGTACAATCCATACGTCAGGCATTTCATGTACTTAATCTGGCGGATATCGCCGGACGGCGCATTCAAACCATGTTCATTCTGCCCTTTTCTGTTTTCCGCCTCAGCTCCGAATAAAGGCTCATGTTCTTTCATCCACTGGAGCGTGCCGCCTTCGAGTTCCCCCTCCTTATATAGGTCGTATAAATCGAAGAAGACAGCCTTTTTTTCTTTATTGTTCATAAAGGTTCACCGCCTCGTAAGTATCCGCGTTCACTACATATGCGTCATGACGGTTTGAACCGAACGGCTGAATAATGACAAGCCATGCGTTATATATTACGCCGTCTTTCACCGCTATGACAGGCTTCACCCGCTTTTTGTAAATGATGCCGTTATAAGCTGCCGCCACTTTTTTGAATGCTGTTTGTCCGTCTCTGTATGTATGCGGGAATGTTTTGGCACTTCCCTGTCCGTAGAATGAGGCCTCTTTCATGCCTTCTTCATTCCGGAGCGTATAAACGAATGTGCCTTCAGAGTTTTCAAAAACGAGATTGCCTTCCGATTTATCAATTTGTCTAAGCTTTGAAGTATCCGCGTCCAGCAATGAAAAAAGCTTCTTCTGAAGTTCTGTTTTTGTTAAAACGGTACTGTCAGGTGAGACTCTGATTTTCATAAGACGTCCGGATACTGCATCAAATATCAGCTCCGTTCCGTTATTCGCAGTTACGGTCAAACTGCTGCCGATCAGGCTGTTTATATCTGTATTTGTGATTTCAAATGTCTGATCAGGCATTTGAAGCGTACGAAAGGCGGCTTTTGATGCTTTGACTATGTCTTTTTCCGTCATATGCACCTGCGGTAGTGACTCAAGCTGATAAATAGACGGATCTTCTGAAAAACCCATAATGGTGTCTTTTTCCCAGTAAAATACTGTGCCCGAATCTTCGTGTTTCGTCCCTTGTGTTTTCGGCGCAATCTCCACGACAAACTGTCCGTTTTCTTTTCTCACTGTTGTCTGAATGCCTTGTGTTTTTATTTTTCGGCCGTGTGCCGATAAGAAATCCAGCGACTTTTTCCGGTATTCCTCTTCTGTTAAAGTGCGGCCTTCCGGTTTTTTAAGATATTGATAATTTGTAATCAATCGGGAAACCTCGTCCACTTCCGCTTCGTAATCTTCCGTTTTAAAACGGTAAAAGTAATGGAGGTCCTGATTGGTTTCTGTTAAATAAATCGGATTCTCAGCCGGAAAAAATGAAGTAAGGATCCGTTCCGCTTGGTCTGAAGTGATATGTTCACCCACATTATCAACAGAATCTTCAGCTATCGGCTTTGAAACCGCAAAAGCTGCATCGCCCGCATTGTATACCGGATTCAAAAAGACAATAAAACCAGCGGCCGTTGCCGCCGCAAGAAAGCTTTTCGTCCGCTGTCTGATCCTGTCTGACCGATGAAATAAATGATGGGTCATCAGAAAACCGGCCATCGTTAAATACACCGTAAATGGGAGAAGTCTGCCGTAATCTTTTGTTACACCTGCCGAGGGCGCAGCGAGCACCCACACCAACAGCCCGATGACCCCGGCATAAAACACGCCGATAAAAACGGGTCTCGGTTTCCAATACATTTTAAAGAATAAAACATTCATAGAAATCAGCAGAAGTAAAACAACCGTAATAAAACATAGCATCGAAACTATATCCTCCCCCGCCATCGCATCGGGACTGATATTCCAGAAAGCGAAAAAGCTGAAGATCAGCTGAATGACGGGCAGTGTCACCACAGTGAGATCAAACGTATAAAACATGCCCTTTCCCCTCTGCTCCTGCGGCATGAGGATATAGTGAAACGCGGTGAGCAGCACATACCCATACATTAAGAGATGAACGATCGGCAGAAGCTCGCTTTCTTCCGATATCAAATAGTGCGCGCTAAAGTGAGTACTCTGCACCTGATGAACCAATTCAACTGTTATGCCCGCTAATAATACGGCCCTGAGCAGAGTTCCTGAATAAAACCAGACTCTCTCACGGCTGATTTTCGGATGAAAAGTCAGCGCGTATAAAACAGCAAGGCAGACGGCTGACCACTGAATGATCAACACGCTCTGTCTGCTTAAAATGAAATATCTGTCGAAATGCTGAATAAAATGACTGAAAATCTCTGACATCTGAAACAATCCTTTTCGTTTATTAAGGCCTCACCCGTTTAGACAAACGGCTATAAAAAAAGTTTTACAAATCGGAACATTTTTCCCCTATCATTTTTCCCGACTTCATTTGTCATTTTTTTCAGAATAAATCGCATCATTCGACTCATGTCTGATTCAACACGTGCCTCTCGGCTTATCCCCCGATGCTGGCCGCCGGAAGCCTTTCCGGGACGATTCTATCAATTCATCAGCGGAGTCTAGTTTTATATTGCAGAATGAGAGAATGCTGGTTTATTATAACAATATAAGTTTTCATTATTTTCAAAAAGGGGGATTTATTGTGGGTTTAGGTAAGAAATTGTCTGTTGCTGTCGCCGCTTCCTTTATGAGTTTAACCATCAGTCTTCCGGGTGTTCAGGCCGCTGAGAATCCTCAGCTTAAAGAAAACCTGACGAACTTTGTGCCGAAGCATTCTTTGGTGCAATCTGAATTGCCTTCAGTCAGTGACAAAGCAATCAAGCAATACTTGAAACAAAACGGCAAAGTCTTCAAAGGCAACCCTTCTGAGAGACTGAAGCTGATTGACCACACGACCGATGATCTCGGCTACAAGCACTTCCGTTATGTGCCTGTCGTTAACGGTGTGCCTGTGAAAGACTCGCAAGTCATTATTCACGTCGATAAATCCAACAATGTCTATGCGATTAACGGTGAATTAAACAACGATGCTTCTGCCAAAACGGCAAACAGCAAAAAATTATCTGCAAATCAGGCGCTGGATCATGCTTTTAAAGCAATCGGCAAATCACCTGAAGCCGTCTCTAACGGCAACGTTGCAAACAAAAACAAAGCCGAGCTGAAAGCAGCGGCCACAAAAGACGGTAAATACCGCCTCGCCTATGATGTAACCATCCGCTACATCGAACCGGAACCAGCTAACTGGGAAGTAACCGTTGATGCGGAAACAGGGAAAGTCCTGAAAAAGCAAAACAAAGTGGAGCATGCCGCTGCAACCGGAACAGGTACGACTCTTAAAGGAAAAACGGTCTCATTACATATTTCTTCTGAAAGCGGCAAATATGTAATGCGTGATCTTTCTAAACCTACCGGAACGCAAATTATTACGTACGATCTGCAAAACCGACAATATAACCTGCCGGGCACGCTCGTATCAAGCACTACAAACCAGTTCACAACTTCTTCTCAGCGCGCTGCCGTTGATGCGCATTACAATCTCGGCAAAGTGTACGATTATTTCTATCAGACGTTTAAACGCAACAGCTACGACAATAAAGGCGGCAAAATCGTATCTTCCGTTCATTACGGCAGCAAATACAATAACGCGGCCTGGATCGGCGACCAAATGATTTACGGTGACGGTGACGGCTCATTCTTCTCGCCTCTTTCCGGTTCAATGGACGTAACGGCCCATGAAATGACACACGGTGTTACACAGGAAACAGCCAACCTGAACTATGAAAATCAGCCGGGCGCTTTAAACGAATCCTTCTCTGATGTATTCGGATACTTCAATGATACTGAGGACTGGGATATCGGTGAAGATATTACGGTCAGCCAGCCGGCTCTCCGCAGTTTATCCAATCCGACAAAATACGGACAGCCCGACCATTACAAAAATTATCGAAACCTTCCGAATACTGATGCCGGCGACTACGGCGGCGTGCATACAAACAGCGGAATTCCGAACAAAGCCGCTTACAACACGATTACAAAAATCGGCGTGAAAAAAGCGGAGCAGATTTACTACCGTGCACTGACGGTATATCTCACTCCGTCATCAAGCTTTAAAGATGCAAAAGCAGCTTTGATTCAATCAGCGCGGGACCTTTACGGCTCTCAAGACGCTGCAAGCGTAGAAGCGGCCTGGAATGCGGTCGGCTTGTAAACAAGAAAAGAGACCGGAGAAATCCGGTCTCTTTTTTATATCTGAAACATTTCACAATGGCTTCACCATGATCATATATGTTTTTTCCCGATCGTCTTTTTCAAGCTTAAGCTGTTCAAAGCCGCATTGGCTTAAAAACAAAACCCATTCCTGCCTGTCCAGGGGAACGGCTGAAAACATCGCTTTATGCTCCCCTCTCAGCCGGCCCGCAATCTCTTCAATGACCGCGCGTCCGATTCCTTTCTCTTTTGCCTCCGGAGCGACGGCCACGGTTCCGAGCCACGGTTTTCCGTTTGAAGGCGCCCATTCCAAATGAAAACTGACGGCGGCAGGAGCGCCGTCAATCTCCCATACGAGCCACGTTCCATTGTACATGGAGTATGCAAGCATAAACTCCGCCGCATTTTTTGTTCCGAACTCTTCGCTTTTCCACACCGGGTGTGATGCCGCCAGCTGCTCCAGAAACCCGAGATCTTCTTCTTCAAAATCTCTACCTGTCAGCATGTAAATAGTCGTCAAAGATAATTTTATGTATTGCCGGATTGCCCGCAAGCACGCTGTGGTTATCTAAAAACGTAAACGGTTCGCCGTCTGTGGTCGTGTAAATGCCCCCGACTTCGTTCAGCAGCACGCAGCCGGCAGCGTAATCCCACGGCGCGAGCCTCATCGTAATGTATGCGTCAATGCGGCCGGCCGCAACACTGGCCAGCTCAAGTGCCGCCGAACCGTAGGAACGCGTTCCTCTGACCCGTTTTACGAGCGGCGCCAAAATACTCGGGTCAATCCTTCTGTTTTCCGTCACCCATGTGGCATTGATTGCAATAATGGCTTCTTCAATGGAAGCTTCTTTTAAAGGAGCAAGCGGCGTATTGTTCAGATAAGCCCCTTTTCCGCTGAATGCGTGATACAGTTCGTCCTGCATCACATCATAAATTAAGCCGATTTTGCCTTTTCCGTCTTCAAAGATGCCGATGGAGATCGCGAAATGCCGCTTTTGATGGACAAAATTCATCGTTCCGTCAATCGGATCAATGATCCAGACAATTCCGTCAAGGGAGCGGAGTTTATCCCCCTGCCCTTCTTCTCCGAGAATCCGGTGTCCGGGAAAAGTTCCCTGTATACGGTCAATGAAAAAGCGTTCCGTCTCTTTATCAATATTTGTGACTAAATCATTCGGATTTGATTTTGTTTCAATCGTCAAGCTTTCCTGCATGGATTGTCTGATTCTCGTTCCGGCTTCTTTTACCCATTTTTTTGCGATATCATCAATTTCCGTCCAATTTGTCATACCGTGTACCTCTTTTCTATGTATAGCTTATTCTATAGCATACTGATAAAGGCGATGAAAAAGCAAGGAAAATGAAAAAAATGCCTTCTCACGTAAAAACGAACCATTTCCTGCGGTTCGTTTTTACTATTCTTTATCCGTTAAGCCGAATCCATTCTTTTCTGAGACGTTCCAGTTTTCTTTTGCTGAGATCGATTTGATCTTCATTCTCTTTTTGCATGGCCTCATACAGGGTTGCCAATTCATAATCAACCTCTAGTCTCCAGACAGCTACACGGTTATTTTTTTCCTCCCTGAATCCTTCCTTCACCACTTGCCTCATTGTCTTTCGCCCCTTCCAGAGATCATTTGTTAAAAAAGCATCCCATTTTTCCAATTTATTAATGATACTTCTTATATCGTATGGAAACTTATATTCGGCTGTAACAACATTCTTAAAATTGTGTGTTTACCTATTCGTTTTTTACCCCAATCCTCTCGGCTCAAACGTTCTCAATGTTTTTGCGGCCGGCGGCGGCTGTGGTAAAATATGAATACTTACGATAAGGAGGAAAAAGATGACTCAGATGCGTTTTACAAAAGAAGACTTCGATACATTTACAATAGAAGGTTTAGATCCGCGCATGGAGGTGTTAAAAGAACAAGTCCGTCCGAAGCTGACCTTGTTAGGAGAGCATTTCGCACCGACATTGTCAGCATTGACAGGAGATGAAATGTTCCCGCATGTCGCCAAGCACGCGAGAAGATCTGTCAACCCGCCGGCTGACAGCTGGGTTGCCTTTGCCAACAGCAAACGCGGGTATAAGAAACTCCCTCACTTTCAGATCGGTTTATGGGACACCCATATGTTTGTATGGTTTGCCATCATTTATGAATCTCCGATAAAAGAGGAATACGGCAGATTGCTGGAAGCGAAGCAGGAGGACATCACAAAACAGATTCCCGGTCATTTTGTATGGTCGCCGGATCATACGAAGCCAGGTGCGTACAAGCAGTCCGACATGGATCAGGAGCAGCTGAAAACATTATTTGAACGCCTGCAGACAGTGAAAAAAGCAGAGCTTTTGTGCGGCATTCAGCTGCAAAAAGAAGACGTGATCAACATGAACAACAATGAATTCCTGCAAACCATTGAAGATGCTTTTAGGAAGCTTTCCTTTTTATACACACTGACTCAGAAAGTCTCATAACATAAAAAGCGGGCCGATTGCCGGCTCGCTTTGTCTACATTTTGATAATCGCTTGATCTGATTGTTTCGCCTGTTTCACAGTCCGATACGGGGAATAGGTGCTGTCAGCTTCAAATTGGCTGCAGATTTTCTTTTCTTCCGCTTTCCCGGGAACGATTTCTTTAAAGCGGCGGTACGCATTCAGAAGTCTGTCTCGGTCAGCTCCTTTTTCATAGGCGTTTTCCACCTGCTGAAAAAAAGCAATGACATCCACAGCCTCCTCTGTCGTCCAGTCCTCATTCATCGGATATTGATATTCCAAATGTCTTCACTCCTTTATAATCATGCTCAAAATAAGCATCTTCCATAGATCATAAATTGTTCTTTACTTTCTTTCAAGTTCATAATATAATTCATTTGTTTTACGTTTAAAAAATGGGTAATAAAACTGAATGTAATACAAACTAATCCGTAGGTATTATGATAAAGGTGGGAAAACAATTGCCGCAACATGAAACACCCCTGTACAGCGGACTGAAAAAGCACGCGGACAGACAGCCTGTCCAATTCCACATTCCGGGCCATAAAAAAGGCGCGGGAATGGACCCGGAATTCAGACAATTTATCGGAGAAAACGCGTTAAGCATAGATTTAATTAATATCGAACCTCTGGATGATTTACATGCGCCAAAGGGCATCATTAAAGAAGCACAGGATCTGGCCGCTCGAGCATTCGGCGCAGACCATACCTTCTTTTCCGTACAAGGGACGAGCGGCGCCATTATGACGATGGTCATGGCCGTATGCGGACCCGGAGATAAAATCATCATCCCGAGAAACGTTCATAAATCCATTATGTCGGCCATTGTATTTTCCGGAGCGGTGCCGATTTTTATACACCCGGAAATTGACGATGAGCTCGGAATTTCTCACGGCATTACGCTTGAGTCCGCCGAGCGGGCTTTGACGGAGCACCCTGACGCAAAAGGCCTGCTTGTCATAAATCCGACGTACTTCGGTGTGGCAGCGGACTTGAGCAGCATTGTAAAGCTCGCGCATTCTTTCGATGTGCCTGTGCTTGTCGATGAAGCGCACGGCGTGCATATTCATTTTCATGATAAGCTTCCTCTGTCCGCCATGCAGGCGGGCGCTGATATGGCAGCCACAAGCGTGCACAAATTGGGAGGCTCCCTGACGCAGAGCTCCATTTTAAATGTGAGAGAAGGCCTTGTTTCTAAAGAAAGAGTACAGTCGATTTTAAGCATGCTGACGACAACGTCAACATCCTATCTGCTTCTCGCTTCACTGGATGTCGCAAGAAAACGCCTCGCTACAGAAGGCCGCGATCTTCTTGACGATACGATTCTGCTGGCGGATCAGACACGGGAACGCCTCAATCAAATTGAAGGCATCCGCTGTGTCGGCGAAGAAATCACAGGGTCTAAAGCTGCCTTCAGTTATGATCCGACTAAATTAATCATTTCGGTCAAAAACCTCGGCCTGACGGGTCATGACGTTGAAAAATGGCTCCGCGAATCATATAATATCGAAGTCGAGCTGTCCGATTTGTATAATATTTTATGTATTTTCACCCCCGGAGACAGAGCAGGGGATGCCGACCGTCTTGTAAGCGCGCTTACAGACATTTCAAAGCAGGCTTCCGCCAATGACTATGCTCATCAGCAAACCGAAGTTCTGCTTCCTGAAATTCCTCTGTTAGCGATGACGCCAAGAGACGCGTTTTACGCAAATACGGAAGTCATTCCGTTAAAAGAATCCGCGGGACGGATCATCGCAGAGTTTGTCATGGTGTACCCGCCGGGAATTCCGATCTTTATTCCGGGTGAGATTATTACTGAAGAAAATATCAGCTACATTTTTAAAAACTTGGACGCCGGCCTTCCTGTGCAGGGTCCCGAAGATGCAACGCTTGAAATGATCAGAGTCATCAAAGAGCAAAAAGCCATCCAATAAATATAAAGAAGCCCGAAACGAAATCGTTTCGGGCCTTTTTACGCTTTTTACTCTTCTTCAAGATGACACTGGCATTGTCCGCAGCATGTTCCGTATAACGTCGTGACCTTCTCATCCTCAAAGTAATGAATCGCTTCGTTACAGTCTTGGCAAACAATTGTACCCATCTGTCATTCCCCATTTCTCAGAATTTGAAAACGCTTAATTTTTACTTGTTGTTATTATATTATTATGTCACATTTAATATGTCAACTGATAAATTGTATAACACATTTATTTTTTACGGTCTTTTTATAGCTCGAGGGTCAATCACGGTATATCCTTTATGACGCAATCCTTTTACAATGTCCGGCATGGCTTCCGCCGTCCATTTGCGGTCATGCATCAATATGTTGGCCCCGTCCCGCAGATAAGGACTGCTCAGTGTGATATCGGTAAGCGCTTTTTTGGATTGATATTTCTGATCCCAATCATACCCGAAGGTCCAGTTCATTTTCACCATACCTTCTTTTTTTATAAGTCTGTCACTGTAGTCCGTATTGCTTCCGAAAGGCGCCCTGAAAAATGCGGGTTTCTCTCCTATTACCTTTTCAACCTCTTTATTGACGCCAATGATTTCTTCCCGTTGTTTTTGTTCGGAAAGATCTTTTAAGTTTTGATGAGTCATTGTATGATTTCCGATCATAAAACCTAACTCATGAATATGCTTAAGCGCTTTCTTATTTTCATCTTTTTTCAAAAAATGTCCGTTTACAAAAAAGATCGCTGACGCATTGAGATCATGCAGTTTGTCCGCAATCTCAGCGGCATGCTGATCAGGCGCGTCATCGATCGTTACCAATGCGATCGGTTTTTTCTCTTTCTGTTCATCCATTTTTTCCACAGAAAAGGTTTTCGGATTGATATAGTAACGGGGCTCCGCCTTCTGTTTTTCCTCTTTTGTATGGTGGTTTTCCCGTTTGGCATGATTGGCCGCGGCTTGAGAATGGGGTTTGTTTGTTTGCATTTTTTCATTTGATTGGCAGCCGGCGAGTAAGCACATACATACGACGGCTGCAGCGGCTTTATACATGACAATCCCTCCTGATATGGTTTTGCCCCCAGTATAACGAAAAAACAGCGCTCTCACGAAAAACAATGTGCCTTTTTTACACATCGGCTGCGCAAGTTGTCACACGTATTATTTCTTCATTAAAAACGGTTTCAATTATATAACAATTCAGTAACAAGCCTTAGGTTTTTCACCTCTCGTGATACACTTGATATAGTCCTTATAAATGGATGAACCAATATATTATATAAAACAGAGGAGTAAGATAGATGCGCTACCGTACGGTGATTCCCTTTTTTTTGATGCTGTTCGTTCTGTCAAGCTGTTCGGTTTCTACTGTCAGTCCATTCAAAAAAAACCGGATCGACAGCATTCATCACACTCAAATCTTGTTTTTTTCCGATGAAAATCATATAGATAAAGAAGTGCCTTATTACGATGCGATCCTTGATTTAGAAAAGAAATATCCCCATCATGTCGATCAAATGAAGGTTTATGACAACAGAAAGGGATGGGAAGAGGAAATCAATACGTTCCCTGCGCTGATGGTGATCAATCATCGGCATGTGGTCATGAAGATTGAGGGATCCGTAAAGAAAAAAGAGGATATCATCAAACCTATGCAGCATGTGCTTGCACAATAAAAACAGCCCCCGCTTTTACAAACGGGGGCTGTTTCTTTGTTACATTATTATTTTACGATATGGATCGGGCTTCCGATTGCTACTTCGGCAGCTTCCATAGTGATTTCGCCCAATGTCGGGTGAGCGTGAATTGTCATTGCGATATCTTCAGCAGTCATTCCGCCTTCGATCGCCAGGCTCAATTCAGAAATCATGTCAGAAGCGCTTGCGCCGGCAATTTGCGCACCGATTACAAGACCGTCTTCTTTACGAGTGATCAGCTTCATGAAGCCGTCAGTTTCGTTAAGAGACAGCGCACGTCCGTTTGCTGCAAACGGGAACTTAGCTGCAACGACTTCAATGCCTTCTTCTTTCGCCTGTGCTTCAGTGTAACCGACAGAAGCCAGTTCAGGCTCAGAGAATACAACCGCCGGAATACCGAGGTAATCGATTTCAGCCGGCTCTCCTGAAATAGCTTCCGCAGCGATTTTACCTTCGTAAGACGCTTTGTGAGCCAATGGAGGTCCGTCAATGATGTCACCGATTGCGTAAATGTTCGGTACGTTTGTGCGGCACTGCTTGTCTGTTTTAATGACACCGCGGTCAGTCATTTCGATACCGACTTGCTCAAGGCCGAGCTCGTCAGTGTTCGGACGGCGTCCGACAGTGATTAATACGTAATCAGCATCAACCGTTTTTTCTTCGCCTTTTACTTCGAATGTAACTGTTACGCCGTCAGGTCTTTCTTCAACGCCTTTAGCCATAGCGCTTGTATGGATTTCAACGTTGCCTTTTTTCTTCAGTCTGCGGGTAACGAGAGAACTCATTTGTTTTTCGAAGCCAGGAAGAATTTCATCTCCGCCTTCTAAAATAACCAATTCAGTTCCGAAGTTCGCATACGCTGTTCCAAGCTCAGTACCGATATATCCGCCGCCGATAACAACGAGCTTTTTCGGAATTTCTTTAAGCGCAAGTGCGCCTGTAGAGTTCAGAACGCGTTCGCTATATTTGAAGTTTGGCAATTCGATAGGGCGAGAACCGGTAGCAATGATTGCGTTTTTAAATGTGTATGTTTGTGCAGAGTTCTCATCCATTACACGGACAGAGTTGCTGTCTACGAAATAAGCTTCCCCTTTTATAACGTCCACTTTATTTCCTTTTAAAAGACCTGCAACACCGCCGGTAAGCTTATTTACAACAGAAGCTTTCCATTCTTGGACTTTTGTAAAGTCAACTGTTACGTTCTCAGCAGTGATTCCCATGTCATCTGAATGTTTTGCATTCTCGTAACGATGGCCTGCATTGATGAGCGCTTTTGAAGGAATACAGCCGACGTTCAGACAAACGCCTCCAAGAGTTGCTTTTTCAACGACTGTTACTTTTTGTCCAAGCTGAGCAGCGCGGATGGCAGCTACATAGCCGCCAGGTCCCGCACCAATCACAAGAGTATCTGTTTCAATAGGGAAATCTCCTACTACCATAACATTACGCCTCCATTAAAATAAGTTGTGGATCGTTCAGTAAACGCTTGATGTGGTTTAACGCATTTTGTGCAGTTGCTCCGTCAATCATACGGTGGTCAAAGCTGAGAGAAAGAGCTAAGACAGGAGCAGCTACAATTTCACCGTCACGGACGATCGCTTTTTCAGCAATACGGCCGATACCGAGAATCGCAACCTCTGGGTGGTTGATAACCGGTGTGAACCATTGGCCTCCGGCAGAACCGATATTTGTGATCGTGCAAGAAGCGCCTTTCATTTCCGCAGGTGCAAGCTTGCCTTCACGCGCTTTTGTAGCAAGGCTGTTGATTTCATCAGAGATTTCGAAAACGGCTTTACGGTCGGCATTTTTCACTACCGGCACAAGCAGGCCTTTTTCGGTATCCGCTGCAATTCCGATGTTAAAGTAATGTTTTTGGATCACTTCATCTGTTTTATCATCAATAGATGTGTTTAAAACAGGGAATTTTTTCAAAGCGGATGTTAATGCTTTGACGACGTAAGGCAGATAAGTCAGCTTGATGCCTTGATCAGCAGCAACTTGTTTGAACTGTTTGCGGTGAGCAACAAGATTTGTTACGTCAACTTCATCCATAAGAGTTACGTGCGGTGCAGTATGCTTAGAGTTCACCATTGCTTTCGCGATCGCTTTACGGATACCGCTCATTTTTTCGCGTGTTTCAGGGAATTCGCCTTCAGGAGCCTGAGCCGCTGCAGGTTTAGCTGTTTCCTGAGGTGCAGCTGTTTCTTGCGGTGCCGCTTCTTGAGCCGCTCCTCCATTTGCAAAGCTGTCGATATCTTCTTTTACAACACGTCCGTTATTGCCTGAACCTGTTACTTTACGGATATCCACGCCTTTTTCACGGGCATATTTGCGTACGGAAGGCATCGCGATCACGCGTTTGTTCGGATCAGCTTCCGCTTGGTCCTGCTGTCCTGCGCCGGTTTCTTTTGCAGGCTCTTTAGGAGTCTCTTCTTTAGCGATATCCTGCCCTGCTTCAGCAGACGACTGAACTTGAGCTTCAGTTTTCGCATCTCCTGAATCATGGCTTCCTTTAAATTGAAGATCTTCGTAACCAGGTGCGTCAAACGTAATAATCGTTTGTCCAACAGTTGCAACTGTTCCCTCTTCAACTTTTAATTCTAATACTTTTCCTTTAACAGGTGAAGGAATTTCTACCACTGCTTTATCATTTTGCACTTCAGCCAGAACATCGTCTTCTTCTACCTCGTCGTTCGGCTTAACAAACCATTTTACGATTTCGCCTTCGTGGATACCTTCCCCGATATCCGGAAGTTTAAATTCAAATGCCACAGTTTTCGACCTCCTAGTTGATTAAGCAAATTTTAGTTATGCATTCGCAAGCATTGAACCTAGTAAACAGACTCCTTCATATAGAGAAAAGGACTCTCTTTACCGTCTTTTATGATGCCTGATTAAAATTCAAGAACTTTTTTCGCAGTTTCAAGAACGTCTTTATGATTTGGAAGCCATACGCTCTCAGCAAGCGAGAAAGGAAATACTGTATCAGGCGCCGCAACACGCAGAACCGGAGCTTCCAGGCTCAGAATCGCGCGGTCATTGATTTCAGCTACAACGTTGGCAGCGATGCCGGCTTGTTTTTGAGCTTCTTGCACGACAATTGCGCGGCCTGTTTTTTCAACAGAAGCAATAATCGTATCAATATCAAGCGGACTTACAGTGCGAAGGTCGATAACTTCAGCAGAAACGCCTTCTTTTTCAAGCTCTTCAGCAGCCTTAAGCGACTCATGAACCATCGCGCCGTATGTGATGATAGAAAGGTCAGTACCTTCGCGTTTCACATCAGCTTTGCCAAGCTCGATTGTGTATTCCTCCTCAGGAACTTCCTGACGGAAAGAACGGTAAAGTTTCATATGCTCTAAGAAAACAACCGGATCATTGTCTCTGATAGAGGCAATCAGCAGTCCTTTTGCATCGTAAGGAGTGGAAGGGATAACAACTTTAATACCCGGCTGCTGAGCGATAAGGCCTTCCAAACTGTCAGCGTGAAGTTCAGGTGTATGAACCCCTCCGCCGAATGGAGAACGGATTGTCACCGGAGAAGTCCAGCGTCCGCCGGAACGGTAGCGGAGACGAGCCATTTGTCCTGAGATTGAATCCATTACTTCATATACGAATCCGAAGAATTGGATTTCCATAACAGGACGGTAATCTTGCAGGCCTAAACCGAGAGCGAGACCGCCGATACCGGATTCAGCAAGCGGCGTGTCAAATACGCGGTCCTCACCGAATTCTTTTTGAAGGCCTTCAGTTGCACGGAATACGCCTCCGGCAACGCCTACATCTTCCCCGAAAAGCAGAACGTTTTCATTGTTTTTCAGTTCTGTGCGTAACGCATCAGTGATCGCTTGAATCATTGTCATTTGCGCCATGGCTTACTTCGACTCCTTCGCTTTGTAAATTTCAAGTTGTTCTTTTAAGTTGAACGTCGGCTCTTCAAACATATTCTCAATCAGCTCTGTTACTTTCGGTTTTGATTCGCCGTCAGCCTTTTTGATAGCTTGTTTGATTTCTTCTTTGGCCTGTTCAATCACTTTGTTCTCTTCTTCTTCAGACCATAGTCCTTTGTTTTCCAAGAACTTGCGGAAACGTACGAGCGGGTCTTTTTGCTCCCATTCATTTTCTATTTCTTTCGTACGGTATTTAGTCGGATCGTCACCGGACATTGTATGAGGTCCGTAACGGAATGTAAGAGTTTCGATCAGAGTCGGACCTTCACCGTTAATTGCGCGCTGGCGTGCTTCTGCGGTTGCAGCGTAAACGGCAAGTGCATCCATTCCGTCTACTTGAACACCTGTAATACCGACGGCAACTGCTTTTTGGGCAATTGTCTGTGCGGATGATTGCTTTTCTACAGGAGTTGAAATCGCATAGCGGTTATTCTGAACAACGAAGATCGCTGGCGCTTTAAATGCTCCGGCAAAGTTCATTCCTTCATAGAAGTCACCTTGAGAAGCTCCGCCGTCACCAGTGTAAGTAATAGCTACCGCTTTTTTACCGCGCTTTTTAAGACCTAAAGCTACACCTGCGGTTTGAATAATTTGAGCACCGATAATAATTTGAGGTGATAAAGCATTTACTCCCTCAGGCATCTGATTACCTTTAAAATGGCCTCTTGAGAACAGGAATGCCTGATGTAAAGGAAGCCCGTGCCAAATCAGCTGAGGAACGTCACGATAACCCGGAAGGATAAAGTCGTCCTGTTCAAGCGCGAAGTGTGATGCAATTTGAGAAGCTTCCTGGCCCGCTGTCGGTGCATAGAAACCTAAACGTCCTTGACGGGAAAGAGAAATTGAACGCTGGTCTAAAATGCGGATATACACCATTCTTCTCATTAATTCCTTTAACTGATCATCTGAAAGATCAGGCATTGCGTCTTTATTTACGACTTCTCCTTCAGCATTTAAAATTTGGAACGTTTCAAACTGCTTATGAATAGCATCAAATTGTTTTTTGCTATCAACAATTGAAGTTTTTGTCTTTGCAGCCATTTTTTAAACCACCTCTTCTTTTGATTTAACAGGGTTAGGATACCGTTTAGCCATCCGTATTAAAAACAGTCTTATCATGCTCTGCAATTCTAAAATTAATCATTCAGAAATTCACATAGCGCTTAAGCAAAGATAATGACGTTTAAACTGTACTAATAAAAAAAGATTTTTTATTAGTACAATATGATCAACAACCATAGTTTACAGTAATTAAACAAAGCCGTCAATTATTTATAACCTCATTTTGAAACCGCTTATAAAACTTAAGACCATATTGCGCCAAACTGTACTATAAAAGACTTTAAACTGTATTATAAAAATACTCTACTGTACTATAATTAAAAAAAATTACAAAGAGTAAATTAAGTTATTTAACTTAGGGGCAGGCTTTGAAAAGATGCCGCGGGATAAAAACGGGCAGTTAGCAATCGTCCCGCCTGCCGAACAGACGGGACGATGCTTTTGTCTAATTATTCAATACCCGCCCACACGATATTCAGCGGCGTCAGCACGGCATGAGGATGAAACTCGGAAATCGGAGTGAAAAATACATACGTAAAATCTTCGGCTGGATCAGAAAACATGCCGCACCAACCCATTCCAAGATGTGAGAAGGTGCCTTCTGTCATGAAATAATGGTCACCGGCCGGCCACAAATTAACGCCTAAACCAAAGCCGCCTTCCTCTCTGGGCGCTCCGAAGAAGTAAAAAGGAAGACCGGGCTTTATTTGATTTCTCAGCATGGCCTCGACTGTTTTTCTTCCAAGCAGCTTCTTATCTTTCAATCTGCCTTTATTTCTAAACATTTCAGCCAACTTCCAAATATCCCGCAACGAAGAGTACAGACCGCTTGTCGCTTTATTCGGAAAATACGGGTGATGACTTTTTTCCAGCTGTACGCACTCGTGTTCATTGATCACACAAACTTCTTCTTTTAAAGCATCAGGCACATAAAAATACGTTCTTTCTAATCCGAGCGCTTCAATAATATGCTTTGTTACATACTGTTCGTAGGATACGCCTGTTACTTTTGAAATAATGATGCCAAGTATAACAAAACCGGTTCTGGAATAGTTCCATGCTTCATCCACTCCGTACTCCAAAGGCGTACTGACCAGATAGTTTATCCATTCTTCCTCATTCGTTAAGTCAATGCCTTCAGCCTTTTGAATATCCAGCTCAAAACTTAATCCCGCCGTATGAGTCAAAAGGTGCAAAATTTTAATTTCTCCGAAACCCGGTTTATCAAACGCAGGCAAAATGAGCTTGACCGGCATTTTCAGATCGAGCAAACCTTTTTCGACGAGCTGCATGACGGCTACAGCGGTAAACACTTTTGTCAAAGAACCGATTTCTCTGATTGTATCAAGCTGAAATGTTTGCTTTTCGTTTTGTCCGCCGGTAAATTCCCCTAACGACTCAGCTGCAAAAACCTCACCTCCTCTTGACATCATATAACTCGCACATTGCAGATCTCCATTGTCTATCATCGTCTGATAATGGCTGTTAAGAGCGTTAATTTGTTTCATATCAAATGCCGGATTGCTTATTGTTTGTTTCATTGTTTTCTCCCCCTGTACTGTATGTATCGTTTTCATCACTTACTTACTGATTTCTTGATGAATTCTGACACCGCTTTATTAAATTCTTCCGGATGTGTGAGGTTCGGAAGATGCCCCGCTCCCTTAATTTTCTTTAATTCTGCATTGCTCAGCAGTTTCTGCAGCCTTTTTGTTTCTTTCTGATCAACTACGCTTTCCTTCTCACCCGTAAGGATAAGCGTTCTTGTATGAATGTCTTTTAAAAAGCCGGTTGTAGAATAGCCTTCTTGTTGATGTATCTTCATAAAACGTTCAATAGAAGCATTTAAAAATTGATTACTGTATAAACTTTCATATTCATGCGATTTTCCTATAGCTATAAAATCATTTTTCAGTTTTTCCTCGACACTGCTTTCAGGGTCTTCTTCGTATTCGGTGTAACTTCCGGAAAGAATGAGTGTTTTTACTTTTTCAGGGTATTCATAGGCTATCCTCTGCCCTATCATGCCTCCCCAAGAAGCTGCCGCAATGTGGATCGGCCACGCAACCCCTATCTCGTTCAGCACTTCGATAAAAGTCTGAGCCAGCCCGCTCAGTGTAAAATCGGCGCTCCCCTCACTCAGCCCGTAACCCGGTGTGTGTATGACAATTACATTAAATTGATCTGCCCACTCTTTCATTTGTTCTTTCCACATGTAAGCAGTGGTAGCAAAACCGCAAATCAGTAAAATTGTTTCGCCCTTACCGCTCATCAATATCTCCATATGCCGGGCATTTTCTGTGTTTGCCAGAAAATGAACGGTTTCCGTTTCTTCTGTCTGGTAAAAAGCGATGAGTTTTTTTGCGGCATCGCTTTGATTGTGCTGAAGGGCTCCTTTCTTCAGTCTGCTCCAATAATGCAAATAATCGTCGAGATGACGATTGGAAGCTGTGCCGAGTATTCGGAAAGGACTTTCAGCTCCTTCCGTAACGACTGACGAAGCATCAAAATCGGCTGCAATCGCTGAATCTCTTACCAGAGGCGGTGCTGAACGGGCGGATAACGGCTTGAAATCGTTTTGTATTTTTTCTTTTTCTCCGTATAACACGATCAGCTGGTGGCCTTGGCCGAGAAGCGAGTGTTCAAAAGCTTTGATTCCGGCAGTATTTTCTAATGGGTGAAGTCCGTACTCCCTTTTCATAATATCTTGGATGCCGGGATCAACTGACATGCCTCCGTCTTTCCAGAAAGGCCAATTTACAGCGATGGTTTTTCCTGATCTTCCCCCCGCCTTTCTCATACATTCCCTCCACTCGGCAAAATGCTCCAGAAAACGATTGGCGTAGGCATAATCGGCTTGACCCAGACTTCCGATTTCTGAGGAGATGGAAGAAAACAAAACAAAAAAGTCTAAAGGCATATCTCTGAGCGCTTCATCCAAATGAATCACACCATTGACCTTTGATTGCAGCACCGCTTGAGCTTCCGCGTCTGTTTTATTCATAATGAGAGAGTCTTTTAACACGCCTGCACTGTAAATGACCCCGTTGATTTCGGAATAATCAGCACGAATTTTTTCCGCTAACTTGATGACCTGCTGCTTATCTGACATGTCAGCCTGGATATAAGAAATGCTTGCCCCGTCATATCGGATGCTGTCTAATTTTTCTTCCATGTCTGCTGTCATTTTCGATCGCCCGGCAATGATAACGCTGGCTCCGTGATTTGCATAAAGAAACGCTGAAATAATCCAGCCGATGCCGCTTAACCCTCCGATGATGAGATACACCCCGTTTTTTGCAAACTTTGCGGCCTTTTGTCCTGTTTGCAGCGAAGCGTCTCTATATGCTGTCACCCACCTTTTTTGATCGCCGTCATATTTCACAGCCTGATGATGTCCGGCACTTAATTCATTGAGAAGCAAAGGTGCTTTTTCAATGGTTTGTCTTGAAGAAATCTCAACCGTTTTACACTTTATATTCGGCTGCTCCGCATTCAGCGTTTTAAAAAAGCCTCCAATCGCGGCGTAAACCGGATTTGTATATTGATCCTTGTCATGTACGTACAGAATGTTGATGTTTTCTTTTGTTTTTTGACGGATCAAAGCTTTACTTAAATAAAGGATTGAATAAAAGCTGTGAGTCAGGTCTAACGCCGCTTCAGTATAAGCTTTTTTTGACAGGTAATGAATGATTGACGCCGGAAACGCTCCGGACTTTTTAAGATCATCTAACAGTCTGGTGTAATGAGCAGACTGCTCCGGGTTAAATTTATAATGCTTTTCATTTACCATTTCATATTCAGCGGCGGCTTCCGCATAAATAACATTTTCACTGCCGGTGTAGTTGCGGATTTCATCACTCAATGAACTGTCGAAATCGAAAATCAAAGTATTTTCCTTAGACACTTCTCCGGACTTTAATGGCGACTCAATCCATTCTTTTTGTAAATACAAAGATTCAAGCATCGGCTTTTCAGACGGCTCTTTCGTTTGCGTTTTTTCTTTAAAAGCTGCAGCCGGTGTATTACGCACATCATATTTTTCTTCTAAATAAGCCGCTAAATCATGAATATTGTTATAATCAAAAAGCAATGTCGGATACAATTGTGTATCTAATCTTTCCTCGAGCATTTTCGATATATGCAGCAGCTGTTTTGAGTCAAGACCCAGTTCGTAAAAAGATTGGTGTTTGTCCGCTTTATTTGGCGGTGTGTTTGTAACCTCTCCAATAATGGATGACAGCTCATCTGTTAATGTTTTTTGACTGTCTTGGTGCAAAACTGTATCAGAGATAGAGTCTGTAATGTCAGCTCCGTATTTCTCCTGCAGATATTCCGTCAATTCACCGATTGTGGAGTAATCAAATAATAAAGTCGGGTACAGCTTTGTATCTAACATCAGTTCTAATTTTTTGGATAAGTCTAATAATTGTTTAGAATCCAAGCCCATCTCATAAAAGGAAATATCATTCTTCACTGTTTCAGCAGGTTTTTCAATCATGCCGGCTATCTCTTGGATCAAATTATTTCTGATCATTTCTTTATTGTTCGTTGCGCTGCCAACCTCTTTAGCTTTTTGGGAATGCTCCAGCCTTTGTATTGATTTTTCATTTCTGACTCTTTTCACACCGAATCGCTCATAATAAAAAGCAAGCTCTCCATCAGGCCTGTATACTTCTATGTCCGCATATAAAATGTCTTTAGAAGGCGGCTGCGTTATACTGTTTTTATCAATATACACAAAACAAGACCCAGTTGTTTTATGCAGTGCCCGGAATGTCTCAATATATATAGGGATAAACGCATTTTTTCCTTCATCCGGCAAGTCTGATGTAAGGATTCCCAACAAGCTGAGAGACCCATCCAAAAATGCGGGATGCATGTAAAAGTCATCTGTATATTCTTTTGAAAGTCCGCTTAAACTGACCTCTCCCAGAATATAATTTTCACCTTCATATACCGTACCTTCCAATTTCATAAAATCTTTATGAATCAGGCCGCCCCTGCGCAAATTACGATAGGCGGATTCAGCATCCGAAATCCGGACGGCTCCTTTCTTTAATTCTTCGATTGAAATTGTCTTTTCGTTTATCGCATTTTTTCTTATAATTTCCGCCTGCAAGTTGACTGACGCTTCACCTTCCGCCTTTTCAGCGACCCATTTCCTGCTTGTTGTTTCAACAAGCCAGCCGTTTTCTTGTTCCGTAAACTGGAAGGTGACTTTTTTATCAAAATGGACTGACGTCGCAACAGGTTCACGGAATAAAACATGTTTGATTTCAAAACTTCGGGGGGATATCCCTTTCTCAGCTAAAAATCGTGTTATTAAATCCAGATACGTTACGCCGGGTATCGTACGCACTTGATGAAGGACATGGTCTGAAACAATATAATCGTCATGTTTGACTAATACGCTGAACCTCATGCAACTCGACAACCTTTCTTCTTTTACAAAGTAAAGAAACAGAGCAGGTGCTACTCTGTTTCATCAATAATTTCAAGAAGCCGTTTTTTATTCTGTTTGATTTGTTTTTTCCGATTTGAATCCGGCCAGTACTCTTTTCTGACAAACTCGGCAGGCGGCAGCGGAGTTCTGACGGAATGATATGAATCATCCAGGCCGCTTACCAAAAGGTGGGCGTTTGTTCCGCCAAAACCGAAAGCGCTGATGCCCGCCCTCCGTTTTCCATCCTTCCAGCTTCTCAGCTCTGTATTCGGATAAAAAGGCGACTTTTCAAATTCAAAGCGGGGATTTGGCGTTTCACAATTCAATGTAGGCGGAATTTCCTTATGCCATATTGATAAAATCACTTTAATGAAACTTGCCGCTCCGGCAGCGCTTAATAAGTGTCCGATATTGGTTTTTACACTTCCTACTCCGCAAAATTGCGTTTTGTTTGTGTCTCTTCGGAATACTTTTGTCAGAGCCTGTAGCTCAATCGGATCTCCAATCATCGTGCCTGTGCCGTGAGTTTCGACGTAGCTGACTGATCCGGGAGTGATATCGGCTTTTTCAAATGCATCTTGAATAACCTGCTCTTGAAGCTTAGGATTCGGGGTCGTAATTCCCATTGTCGCACCGTCGTTATTAATAGCTGATGCTTCAATGATACCGTATATCCGATCTCCGTCCGCTTTCGCTTTCTCGAGCGGTTTTAACAGAACAGCGCCAAAACCCTCTCCGGGTACAAAGCCGTTTGCCCTTTCATCAAAAGTAAAACACTGACCGTCCGGCGAAAGAGCTCCTCCTTCTGTTAACATCAGGTAAGGAATTTCATCCAAAAGCAGATCCGCCCCTCCTGCCAGCGCCATCTCTGAATCACCGTTTTTTATGCTTTGGCAGGCTAAATGAATGCTGACTAATGAAGAAGAACAAGCGGTATCAGAAACCATGCTTGGACCGTGAAAATTAAAGAAATGCGACACATGTGAAGCAATAAAGTTTTGACTAAGCCCGACGATGTGGCTGCTGCTTTCTTTCGGCAGTTTGTGACCGTAGCCGCCCATTCTGGAACCGACAAATACGCCGACTTTTTTTCCCGATAATTCCGTTTCTTCATAACCGGCATCCCGTACAGTCTGTACACTCGTTTCTAAGAAATGTCTTATCAGCGGGTCCGTTTGGATGGCTTTCTCCTCTTCCATGCGGAAATACTCCGGATCAAAGCTGCCGATTCCATTGATAAATCCTCCCCATTTGCTGATGCTTTTTCCCTTTTGCTGCACCGGAGAGTAATTTTCTTCTATATTCCACCGGGAATCAGGTACTTCTTTAATATGATTCTTCCCTTTTCTCAGATTGTCCCAAAATTCCTCTTTATCAGCCGCTCCAGGGAACTTACATCCGATTCCGATAACAGCTATCTTTGCAGAGGAAGCCGTCTGCGGTTCTGTATTTCGGCTCGTCACAGACTGCATATCATGCTGATTGCTGCTTTGAGAATCAGTCTGTTCGATTTGTTTTTTCAACGGCGGCGCCGTCTTACCGATATATTCCGCAAGACCATGAATCGTGTTGTGTTCAAGAAGCACAGTAGGGTCAATTTTTTTCTGAATCATTGCTTCTATACGATGTATAATGCTGACAAGAAGTATAGAATCCACACCGTATTCCTGAAAATCCGTATTTGGGTTAAGCTTTTCAAGGGGAATGCTCAATTCCTCGGCAAATACGGCAGAAAGTTCACTGACAAGCCTTTCTGAACGATCAAAAGTGTCGGGAGTCTCCTGTCTTCGCACTGGAAATGAAGCTCCGCCGGTTTTATTGATATTCAGGAGACTGTCTGCATGAAACACTGTTCCTTTTTTCACGATAGGAATGATATTGGCCGATTTTCTCTCCAGTGCATGATACAAAACCGCCAGTCCTTCCCGTGTGGAAAGAGAGTCCAATCCCAATTCATCATATAAAGGACTCGTCACAGTACCCATTCCGACTTCTTTCCAGCTCGGCCAATTGATGGACGTGAAATACGTTCTCCCCTTTTGAAAATGATAAGCCGCGAAATAGTCCATATATGCGTTTGCAGACGCGTAATCAGTCATTCCTTTCGACAGTTTGGGTGACTGTGCAGCAATTGATGAAAATAGAATAAAGAAATCCAGCGGCCTATTATTAAAAATCCGCTCCAAATTCTGAAGTCCAGTGACTTTCGGCCCGTACACCGTCTTAAATTCACTCATTCTTTTATGAATAAAGGCCGGATTTCCGCCGCTGTGCAGTCCGGCACAGTGTATGACACCGCTTATATCTTTAAATTCAAGGCTTACTTGGTGAAAGAATGAACGCAGCTTCTCTTCATTTGTGAGAGAACCGCTGTAATACAGATAGTTGACACCTTTCTCTTCAAAACTTTGAAACAGTTTGATATTGCTGACTGTCTTTTCGTCCTGTCTGCCCTCTTTCAGCAAATGATCCCATTCACTTCGCAAAGGTAATGGACGCGTCCCCGTCAGCACGAGTTTTTTCACTCCCCGTTTCACCAAATCTTCAGCTATTGCTCTGCCAATACCCCCTGTCCCGCCGGTAATCACGATGGCTTTATCCGCAGGAAATGAAACAGGCCCGCCGGTATGGATTCTTTCTTCTTCAAAATACGGAACATATCTGACGCCGCTGCGGTAGCATACTTCATTCTCTCCGGTACATTGCGCCCTTTCATTCTCAAAGATTTGTTTCAGCTCATGCGTTTCTTTCATGCTGTCTATATCTATTGTTTTCACATGAACAAAGCCGTATTCCGCAGAAAGGGCTTTCAGAAAAGCCGCTGATTCCGCCCCCGTCAGCTTTGGTTTTTCCGCTTTAAATACCTGCAAGCCATTGGTGATTTGTAAAATGGATAATGGTGTTTCCTTTTTACTCCGCTTAATTATTTCTTGTATAAATAAGAATTTACCATATGGGATGCCGTTCTGATTTTCACTCTGGTTTCCGATATCTGAGAAATCAAATATATTTTCGACCTGCCGCTCACCGCCCGAGAAGATCTCACGGATAACGTCGTATGCGTGGTTTTCATCTAATAAAGAACACTCAAACATTTGATCAGAGTGTTTTATAAATGAAGAGTGATGTTTTATGACAATCAGATTCTCCTGATCTATATCCGAACAAATGGTGCGGGCAATTGATTCTGTGTCTTGATTTACAAATGCTACTGTTAGTCCGTAACCTTTTGTTTCGGATGGATTTACAAACGGATTCTCCCTCCATTTTTTTTGCAAGTGATGTTGAAAAGAATGCTGAGGGATCTCTGTCTTCTCAGTCCTGGACGGAACCCAATAACGTTCTTTTGCAAACGGATAAGTCGGAATTGAGATCCGTTTACCCGGCTGCTGTAAATGTTGATGAACGGATTTCCAGTCGATATCCGCCCCCCAAACCCATAATTGAGCCAGCTTTTCCTCTTCACCGTTCTCATTAATGGTCTTTACAAACAATTCACCTGCTCTGCCTTCCGTTAACGCCTTCATTTTTTCAGCAAATGCATCTGCTGATGGCTGATTAACATATACGCCTGGAACTTGCTTGTCACCGCGGCAAAACTCAAATAATTTATCTTTCATTTCTTTAAGAGAGGTACCGGTAATCGCCGCTCTGGCCTCCATCGCTTCTCTGCCCGATTGTGTAGTGTATGCCAGATCCCGTAAAACAACGCTTTCCGATTGGCCGGCCTCCATCACTTCATTTGGGAACATGTTTCTTATCGCTCCGGCATATTCCTTCAATAAGTATTCAGTAACCGCTTGAATGGAGGCGCAATCAGTTAATTCATACATCGTGAGTTCAATATGAAACATTTCGTTAATAAAATCCGCCATCCGGCTTAATTCCAAAGGCCCTACGCCAAATTCACTCAGGTGATCAGCAATATTAATTTCTTCCGGATGGATATGAAGCAATTCCGAAACAAACGGTTTGAGTACTTCATTCACCTTTTCTTTCATATCAGGCTGTTTATCCTTTACTTCAGTACTTAGTGAACGTTGAATAAAATCTTTCATGTTTTCGGCATACTCAAGAAGACGTTCATTGTCTTTGGCAGATAACAGGACAATATGCGGTTCGTTCTCAACATGTTCTGTTGAGACGTTTGTTTCTTCATATTCTTCTATAATGATATGAACATTCGTTCCTCCGGCTCCGAATGAGCTGATCCCCGCTCTTCTCGGAACAGTTACTGTTTTTCCGTTTTCCTGCAGTTTCGGTTTCTTCCAGTCTTGCAATGACCGCTGTACATAAAAGGGAGATGCTTTAAAATCAATATTTGGATTCAACGTCTCCGCATGTATGGAGGGAAACAGTTTTTTCAGTTTCATTTGCAAAAGAACCTTTGTCAAACCGGCAATTCCCGCTGCGGCCTCAAGATGGCCGATATTTGATTTGACAGAACCGATTGAACAATATTGAGTGTGCTCCGTAAATTCCCGAAACGCTTTTGTTAATCCGGTGATCTCAATCGGGTCTCCCAGAGAAGTTCCCGTTCCGTGAGCTTCAATATAACTAATTGTACGAGGGTCAATACAAGCTTTCTGAAGCGCGTCCTGTATCAGTTCAGACTGACCATTCGGATTAGGAACCGTAAAACCGTTTGTTCTCCCTCCGTGATTGACCGCTGTCGCTTTAATCAGCGCATAAATATGATCTCCGTCCCTTACCGCTTCCGCCGCCTGCTTTAAAAGTACGGATCCCACTCCTTCTCCCGGTACATAACCGTCACCGCCCTCGCCGAATGTACGGCACCGGCCATCACTTGCAAAGAAGCGGCTTTGATTTAATAATGTATATTTATTCGGATGAAGCGTAAGATTGACCCCGCCCGCAACAGCAAGGGTGCTTTCTCCTCTTCGTATACTTTCACAGGCTAAGTGAATGGCGTTAAGAGAGGATGAACACATTGTATCAACCGCCATACTCGGTCCCTTAAAGTTAAAGAAATATGATATTCTGTTTGCTATTGCAGAAAATGGAGACCCGACGGCCAGTTCATTTCCTTTAAGTGATTCTTCAACGCCGAAAAATTGATAGCTTCCATATGTGACGCCTGCAAATACTCCGACCTTTTTGCGGGTCAGATCTGAAGGTTTATAACCCGCATCCTCTATGGTATTGTACACTGTCTCTAAAAAGAGGCGTTCCTGAGGATCAAGAAAAGCCGCTTCTTTCGGTGATATCCGGAAAAATAAAGGATCAAACCGGTCTGGATTTTTCAGAAAACCTCCCCACTTATAGCAGCTTCCCTCCAGCATTTCCTTCCGGTCATCAGGAATTTCGCTTACGCAATCCCGTCCATTCATCAGCACATTCTGGAACTCCCTGATGTTTTCCGCACCCGGGTATCTGCCGCTGACACCGATAATCGCTATATCAGCAGAAAGGGGGTCGGCCGCAATATGCTCTTTTGAACCTTCTCCTTCAGAGCGTACCGGCGCTTTTGTTTCCACTGGTTTTCTTTTTTGCTTTTTTTGATATGAAACAAGTTCAGATCTGCCGGCCGGTTTCAGCAGTTTCATCATTCGTTCGCTGTGATGACTCAGGAAATATTCGGCTAACTGCGATATTGAATGATATTCAAAAAATAATGTTTTCGACAATCTGCCGATACTTTGCTCCAGCTTTTTGGTCAGACGCATGATCATCACTGAATCAATGCCGTATTTCTCCAGATATTGTTTTTCATCTATGAGTGAGGCCGGTAATTTCAATTCCTCTGACATTATATTTTTCAGATAACTGATTATATTTTGTCTTAATTCATCGTTTTGCAAATCGGCATCTTCCTGCTGCTCTGAATGAAAGCTGATTGTGCCGGCACGCTTCAGCACATCCTCAATCTTTTCTTTACGGCCTTTCAGGGCAATCAGCTGTTCAGATGATTGACACAAGCTGTTCTCCAGAGCCTGTATTCCGTCACTATCATCTAACGGGTCAAGACCGAGTTCCTGTTTCATGTAGGATACTCCTTCATCGTCAATATTCATCCCGCCGGAAGTCCATAGCGGCCAATTGACTGACACTACCCTTTCGGCAGACTCTTTTGCGGTCATAACTGCTGCATACTGATCCAGAAAGGCATTGGCGAAAGCATAGTCACATTGGCCGGCTGAGCCGAAGACTGCCGATGTGGATGAAAACAAGACAAGTAATTCAACTTTCATTTTTTTGATTTCTTCCGCCAGCCACAGCGTGCCATAAACTTTCGAACCTGTGACTTGATCAATTTCTTCTTTTGTCTTTCTTAAGATAAAAGAGTCACGGAGTACGCCGGCACTGTGAAATACTCCATGTAAGGTGCCGAACTGCTCTTTTGCAAAAGCAAATATCCGTTCAGCATCACTTTGTTTTGAAACATCAGATCGGATATATTCAACTGTTGAACCTGAACTTCTTAAATATTCGATCTTTTTCTCCTGCTCTTCAGTTAAATCAGAGCGCCCCGTTAATATGAGATTCGCTTTCCATTTTTCCGACAGATGTTTTGCCAGAATATAACCGAGACCGCCCAGGCCTCCTGTAATCAGATAATTACCATGATGTTTCAGCGGCTGAGTTAAATCGAATGAGCCGGCTTTATTATAGCTTTTCGTAAAACGTCTGCCGTTTTCATAGCGCACTTCAAAATGGATATCCCGTTTTTCGTCACACTCTCTCTGATATATGTCCGCTATTGCTGGAAGAGCGGCTCCCGTACCCTCTGATTGCGTGATATTGATAATCTGATAGTGAAAATTGGGGTGTTCCTGGTGAACGGTTTTCACCAATCCGCCGAGCGCATGATGCAGCGGCAGTTGTTCTTTATTCTCAGTTTGAAAAATATGCGTCAGCTTTATTATCTTTTTCCATTTTAGTTCAATCAGCGCCTGTGTAATATACAGAAGAGAAAACAATCCGTTTTCCAATTGTTTCTGTATACCTCCTTTACTCATGTCAGCCTGAGAATCAGACCACAAGTGAAGAATCTTTTCGGGCAGCTGATAATGATCATGAATGTATCGGAACAGCTTTAGATAATCGTGTTTTTTCACGTGGTTCATACAAATCGTATCATCATGTAAAACAGCAAATTCTTTTCCGCGGATGACGAACAAGAGAGTACAGCCCTTAAACAAACCGCTCAATTCTTGTATTTGCCGTTCATTTTCTGCAAAAATCAGGAGCAATCCCGTCAAGGATACGCTCTTCTTATTCGGAATGAACGATTCTGTCCATTCCGGCTTGTAATAAAAAAGCGGATGGTTCGATGCCCGTGATTTTTGATTCTGAATGGATGTCACACGGGCATAGCCTTCGTCAGCCGACATTTGTCCTGTTTGAATCAGATCAAGAATATCGCTGATTTGTTCACGTTTTCCGTTCATCATTCTTCCCCCATTAATTGTTTCAATACAGCCTTCTGATCAATATCATTGGTTTCCAATTGACGCAGGAGACGAATGAGTTCATCGTCCGTCTGAACAGTATCTTTTTCATGACCATACCTGAATCTCACATCTCTGCACTCTGCCAGAATGCTTCCGTTTCCATCTGTAAATGTCATATGACACGTTACATCACGGCTGTTCTGCCGGTTCTCTTTTTGAGTATAGACATAAAAATTTTGAGCGAGAGGCTGATAGACATCCGCCGCTCCCATTCCGATCAATTCCGGGAAGGTTTCTCCGCTGACAAAAAACGCACTGGCTTGAATCGCGGACTCAAGCGCTTCAGGAGAGATCGTAAAATTCTCTCTTTTTGCATAAAGCTCATCCGGCAATGAATGAAGCGACAGCATTCCGTCACTGTTTTTCGCTGCTTCAATGACAAAAGGCGCTTCAGCCGAATGTTCAGTCATTTCTGATTTGATTTCAGCAATATCAAGCGCTTCAGGAAGCATACCGCTTTCAGGCTTAACAATATGCGCATTTCCCCTGGCAAGACGTACTTTATTCTCACTTTTTGTGTTTGCATATATGTCAAATCGCGCAAAGTCGCGCTCAGGCGTCAGCGTAATCATCAGTTCCCGTATATCAGTCATTCCGTTCATGCTTTCGGTCCACAGTAAATCAGTTAATGTATGAACTGGTTGTCCAAATGCCTCCGCTGCATTGACGATAGCCATTTCAGCCAAAGATGCATAAGGGAAAAAGGACACGTTTCCTTCAGACAGACTTAGTGCAAACGGATGATTACGGCTGATTTTTTTCGTGAAACTGAACTGATTAAAATCGGACGTGTTACTCCCCAAGAAAGGGTGACCCGGCTTACTCACATCCGCTGAAACAAGTGCATCCCCTTTTTCCGCTATCCAATACCGCTGTTTGATCAGCGGTTGTCCCGGAATAGAAATCCTGCGAGCATTCCGATTCACCTCAAAAGTCTCCCAATCTATCTTTCTTCCATTTACCCATTTGGATGCTGCTTCGGCGTAATCTGAACAAACGTGAGGCATTTCATTGTGAACTTCTGATTCGAATGTATGACCGGTATGGCTCAAGCTGCTTTTTTCACCCCTGATATAAGCTGAAAGCTCTTCAGCAATGACCTGCCCGGAATCTGCCACTATCGCCAGCCGTTCTTCCATATGATCGCGTCCCGTCTGAAGTGTATAGGCAATATCCTGAAGACGCAGTTTATGATTGTTATCCTTCGATTCATTTTCTGATAGAAAATCAGCCATAACCTTTGCATATTTTATCAGCCGTTGTTTGTCTTGAGCCGATAAAACAAAGATCACTCGGCCGCTTTGATGATCAAAAGCTTTTGGCGGCTCATACGCTTCCAATATAAGATGCGCGTTTGTCCCTCCTGCCCCAAAAGCGCTTACCCCGGCTCTCAAAGGATGAACAGCATTGCTGTTTTGCGGAATATTCCATTCAGCCGCTTTCCGCTGCACTTGAAAAGGAACCTGATCAAAATCTATAAACGGATTAACAATATCGGAGTGCAGAGAAGGAACAAGCTGCTTATTCTTCATTTGGAGAAGCACTTTCGTTACCGCAGCGATTCCTGCCGCAGATTCTAAATGTCCGATATTTGATTTCACCGAACCGATGGCGCAAGGATGGTTCAATTGATAGGAATCTTTCAGTCCTTGAATTTCAATCGGATCGCCTAATGACGTCCCTGTTCCATGCGCTTCAATATAATTGACGGTATTCGGATCAACGTCAGCTTTACGAAGCGCTTCTGAAATGACCTCCGCCTGCGCATCCGGATTCGGTATGGAATATCCGCTCGTCTTTCCTCCGTGGTTAACGGCGCTTCCCTTAATCACACCGTATATTTGATCTTGATCTTCTATTGCTTTTTTCAATGGTTTTAACAATACGGCTCCGACTCCCTCACCGGGAACATAACCGCTTCCGTCTTTTCCAAAACTCCGGCATCTGCCGTCACTTGATAGAAACTGTCCCATGCTGAGGAACTTATATTTATTCGGATGTATTGACAAATTCACTCCGCCGGCTAATGCCATATCGCTCTCTCCGCAATGTATGCTTTGGCATGCGTAATGAATAGAGGTCAGTGATGAAGAGCACATTGTATCCAGAGCCAAACTCGGACCTTTTAAATGAAAATAATAAGACACCCGATTGGCTATTGAAGAATAGACGGAAGCCGGCGAGAAAGCCACTCCATTTTCTTCCCCTTCAAATAGTTGATATTGGCCCCACATTGCACCGACAAATACACCGACTTTCATCTTTTCCAGCATGTTTCTCGGGTACCCTGAGTCTTCAAAACAATTTTTGGCCGTTTCTAAAAAGAGCCTTTCCTGGGGATCCATAAGTTCTGCTTCCCTTGGGGAAATATGAAAGAAAAGCGGATCAAATTGATCGGCTCCGCTGATAAAACCTCCCCACTTGCTGTAAGACTTCCCTTTCATATCTCTGTCTTCGCTGAAGAAATCATCCATATTCCAGCGGTCAGGCGGGATTTCTGTAATACAATCTTTTCCGCTCTTTAAATTCTCCCAAAATTGAGATAAGTCTTCAGCCATCGGATACTTCCCGCTTAATCCGATAATGGCAATGTCCTCATGCCTTGTATCAGCTGTTTCATTTATTTGGATCTCATGGCTTTCATCCTCCATGAAGGTATCTTGAAGTGCAGATTCCAATTTTTCTTTGTCACCTTCAAACACTATCAGCTGTGATGCATTCAGAGAGAGTGAATCTTGAAAAGCTTTGATCCCATTGGTTTTACTAAGGGGAACCATACCGATTTTTTGTTTCATCCATTTTTCAGTTTGTTTATCCACTTTCATGCCGCCGTCTTCCCATAGCGGCCAGCCGATGGCTACTGAGACGCCGGAGCGTTCTTTTTTCCGCCTCATTCCTTCACGCCACTCAGCGAAAAGATCAATGAACCGGTTGGCCAATGCGTAATCCGTCTGTCCGATATTCCCGTACATCGAGCTGCTTGATGAAAACATCACAAAGAAGTCCAAAGGTTCGGTTTGCAGCAAGCTGTCCAATAAGACCGTCCCATTTATTTTCGGAGCGATCACTTCCTGAATTTCATCTTTTGATTTTTGAATCAATAAAGCGTCGTGCGTCACACCGGCACTGTGTATCACACCGTTGATTTCTCCGAATTGCCTTTTAATGGTTTTTATGATTCGCTCTGCATCGCGGCTATCTGAAAAATCACCTCTTATATATTGAACCGAAGAACCGCCTGCTTTCATTCGGCTGATTTTGTTCTTTTTGTCTTCCGTAAGTTCAGAACGGCCCGCTAAAATAATATTGGCTTTCGTTTGGGCTGCGATATGTTCTGCAAATATAAGGCCTAAGCCGCCGGCCCCTCCTGTAATCATGTATACTCCGTTTTCTTTAAAGGAGAAATCTGAGTTTGGAGCCGGTTCCGCTTCCCGTAAGGCTCGGACCCAGCGCACATTTCTTTCATAATAAAGATCGGTTTCTCCCGGATGCGCTTCCGTAGATTCGACTCTGATGATTTCAGCTGTAAGTTCCGGCAACGATGACTTGTCTGAAACTGATATCCCGATTGTCTTAAGGGCCAGTTTCGGGTTCTCAAGCAAAATAGACTGCCCTGCGCCATGGACTGAAGCGTAAAGCGGCTGATCATTTTTATGGTCCGCTGGATAAAGGAAAAGCGATACAACCTTTTTTTCCGCCTTGCTGCGCATCAATGCCCGACTGAAAAAGAATAGCGGGTAAGCCCCCTTAGAAAGCTGTTCACTTATTTTTTCCGGGCCGGCAAATGACCCTTCCGGCCACCCGTAAACCACGGTGTCGGGCATTTGCCCCCTTTTTTTCAGATCAGCTGCAAGCCTGTCAAAGTGAGCTTCCTCCCTGTGATCTATCTCATAAACACCGTCTCCGTGATAGGAGAAACGATTCCCTGATAAAACGAGAATGATCTGTGTATTTTCGAATCCATTTTCAGCATTTTCCCGCATAAAATGAAAAAGCTCTCTGTCATATTGAAACAGCAGGCATGTTCTTTTCTTTTTATTTCCGCAATTCGGGTCCCAAGCGGCAGCCTTTTGTCTCCAATGCGGCGTTAAATAGGTCAGAGCCGTATGATTCTCTCCATGATGAAGAGGGAGGTCTTTGTCAACGGAAGTCTTTTCGCCGCTCTCTGCAAAATAATTTGCAAGTTTTTGAATCGTCGGATACTCAAACAATAAAGTAGGGTACAGTTCCCTGCCTGTTTTCTCTTCCAATGCCTTTACGGCTTGCATAAGTGTTACGGAATCGAGGCCTTGTTCATAAAAACCTTTTACAACAGAGAGTGTTTCAGGAGCAGTCCCTTTGATATCTGCGATCAGCTGCTGAATGTCTCCTTCTGTTATAAGAGCGGAAAGATTTTCGTTCTTACTTTCTTTCAAGTCAGGCTTTTCAGCCGGTAGATTTCGCGTTAAGAAATAACTGGACATTTTTTGATTTTCTTTAATATACGCGGCGAGTTCCCGGATCGTTTTCTGCTCAAACAGGAGTGTAGGATACAGCTGTTCCCCTGTTTTGTTTTCAAGTTCTTTGACAATGGCAAGCAAAGAAGCTGAATCCAGGCCCTGTTCATAAAAACCAATGTCTGTCCTTATGTCACGCAGATCTATATTTGAAACCCCGGATATTAATTCTTTAAGGTGTGTCTCGATGCTTTCGCTTCGATTTATGATTGAATCTTTTCTGATCAGGCTGTCTTTTGGCTGAGAAGCCGCTTCAGTTTCCAAACGAGTCTGCTTCAGGTTTTCAATTAAATCTTTTGAGCGAATATGTTTCACAGACAGCCGCGTAAAATAAGCGATCATCTCCCCGTGTGCATCGTACAAACCGTAACTTACTTGGATGACATCCCCTGAATCATGATTTTGGTCTTGCTTCTCTATGTACACATAACACCTGTCTTCCAGGCGCTTCGTCATACGGAAAGATTCAATATGAATGGGAATATACGTTTTCATCCGGCTTGCCGGAGATCCTTGAGTAAAATATTCGGGACATGCCTGATAAAGGATCGATATGATGGTAGACGCATCAAGAAAAGTGGGATGCAATTGAAAATAGCCGGTATATTGATTGGCAATTTGGCTGAGCGTCAACTCTGCAAGTACAGAATGGTCAGACGCATAAACCTTCCCCAGACTCTTCATAAATTCAAAATGTTCTATATCGACCTTTTTTAAATAGTCATAACATATCTCCATATCGGCTTCACGGACGGAGGCATGTTTGATTTCATCAATATTGATTGAACTCATGCTTTCCGGGATTTTCGGCATGAGCCTGCAGTTCATATTCTCATCCCAGCTTTCATCCAGAATGCAGTCATCTTTTACTTTTCTGCTCTTCGCCTGAATTTCCCATCCCTGTTCCAATCCCTGAAAACGGATGCGGATTTCTCTGTCAAAGGTATCCGATGTTGCTACAGGTTCCAAATACAAAATATTCTGACACTCGAGTTCTTCAATAGGCAAACCTTTGCTCAGCGCCATACGGTATATCATATCTAAAAATGTGACACCGGGTATAATCCGGGTGCCATGCACCCGGTGATCCCTGACAATATAGTCCGTATGTTTAATTGTTAATGTGAACTGATAGTTTTGATTACTGGCCACCTGTCTCATTCCTTTTCTTTTCTTTATAATTCTTTGAAATCAAGTAAAGGAATCAGCAATTCTGACTCTTCCTTTTCTGGAGTTTCTCCATTGTCGATCCAGCATTGTTCCTTATTGAATATAACCGGAGAAAGCGGGTGTCTTTTTGTCTCTCCATATCCTAATGTGAGATGGCTGTCGCTCAATATCATATGTGCGTTCGTGCCCCCGAATCCAAAAGAACTGATTCCGGCTCTCAAAACCCCTTTTCTAGGACGCCATTCTTTTAAGGACGTGTTCGGAAAGAATGGAGACTGATCAAATTTAAAACGCGGATTTGGCGTTTTACAATGTAATGTCGGCGGGAGTATCTGATTTTTTATGGATAAGGCAACCTTTATAATACTCGCTATCCCCGCTGCGCTCATTAAATGTCCGAAATTCGTTTTTACGCTGCCTACTCCGCAAAATTGCGTTTCTTCCGTAACCTCCCGGAACACTTCAGTCAGCGCTTTTAATTCAATCGGATCTCCTATCATCGTACCGGTGCCATGCGTCTCGACATAACTGAGAGTATCTGCATCAATTCCGCCTTTTTTCAGGGCTTTTTTTATCACTGCGCTTTGCGCTTTCGGATTAGGTGTTGTCATTCCCATTGTCTGTCCGTCATTATTAACCGCGGATGAGTCAATTACCGCGTAAATTCTGTCACCTTCGGCAAGGGCGTCATCAAGTCTTTTCAAAAGGACTGCGCCGCATCCCTCTCCCGGTACAAATCCATCTGCCTTCTCATCAAATGTATGACATTTTCCTTCAGGTGAAAGCGCCCGAGCCTCACTCAGCATGACGTAAGGCTTTTGATCCAGCAAAATGTCAACCCCGCCCGCAATCGCCATATCTGACTCTTTTGACATCAGGCTTTGACAAGCGAGATGGACGCTGACCAATGAAGAAGAACAAGCCGTGTCTACAACCAGATTCGGTCCTTTCAGATTAAAAAAGTGTGAGATATGCGCGCCTATGAAATTTTGTCCTATACCCACGATCGTATTTTTTGAAGGGGAACCTATTTTGGACATAAACGTCCCGGTCCGCGAACCGATGAAGACGCCGACTTCTTTGTTTGATACTTCTTCTTTTGTATAGCCGCCGTCTCTCAATGTCTGGACGCTGACCTCAAGGCATTTTTTGATTAACGGATCAAGCTCTGATGCCTCACTTTTGTTCATATTAAAAAACGCGGGATCGAAAGACTCAATATCTTGAAGAAATCCGCCCCACTTACTGATACTTTTTCCTTTTTCATAGGTGTCAGAGTAGTATGAAGAAATATCCCATCGCGACGCCGGGACTTCGCGGACACTATTTTGTCCTTTCTTCAAATTTGTCCAGAACGTTTCTGTATCCGGAGCATCCGGAAACTCACAGCCCATTCCGATAATAGCGATTTGGTTCAGACTGGTTTGTTGTATTTGTGATCCGTTGTCCCGTATTTCGGAAGCATTTTGATTTATATGTTGCTCTTTTTTCCGAACCTCAATGTTTTCCGAATCAATTTGAGGACTGATCCCCTCACTTGCAAATAACTCGTTCAAATAGACGCCCAGTTGTGAAAAACTCGGATACTCCAGAAAAGCTGAAGGTTCAATTTTTATTTGAAATACATCTTCCGCTTTTTTGACAAGCTGAACCAGTAAGATTGAATCAACTCCGTAATCCGCAAAAGACGTATCCTGATCTAAATTCCCGTAAGGTATTTTCAGCTCTGCGGAAAAAATCTCCATTAACTTCCTGATCATAGCTTCATTGTCTCCCTGACCAGATATCACTTTTTCCTCAGCATCCGGGTTATTTTTAGCAGCTTGAATTCTTGTCTGAAGCAGCTGCTGCAGCATGAATTTCTCCGGATGTGTCTTTGCCGGTATAAGGCAGGGGTATCCGTTTATCGTCATCATTTCATCCAGCATGGCAATACCTGATTCTGTTGAGTGTGAAAGTAAACCAAGTGCCTGATATGATGGACTTGTCACCTCGCCCATCCCAATGTCCTTCCAGCTCGGCCAGTTAATTGATTGATAATATGTTCTGCCGGCTGCATGCTGATACGCCGCAAAGTAATCCATAAAAGCGTTCGCCGCGGCATAGTCACTTGTTCCGGCGCCTAATAAAGGAAAAGCGCTCGCAACAGATGAAAACAAAATGAAGAAATCAAGTTCGTCATCAATAAAAATATCATGAAGTACCTGCATCCCCTGCACCTTTGGCTCAAATACTTCTCTTATTTCTTTATCAGATTTATGAATAAAAGCCGGATTCGAATGATTGGCTGCACCAGCGCAATGAATCACCCCGCCGATTTTGCCGAACTTCAGTCTCACCTCTGAAAAGAAGCGATGTAATGTTTCTTTTTCCGTGAGCGGCCCGGAATACACTTCCACCTGAACTCCCTTTTGATCCAACTCATGCAGCAGTTGTAATTTCGAATAAAGAGGTGACTTTTCATCGGTGTCTTTTAACATGCCGGCTATTTTATCAGATTCCGGAAGGTCGGTTACTCCCATCAACACAAGTTTTTTGACTCCCTTGCCGGCATAATGTCTGGCAAGTTCTGCTCCGATCCCTCTTGTTCCCCCTGTAATAACCAGGGTTTGATCCGTACGGCATACTGGCAGACCGGATAGTTTCCGGTTTATTTCCGCTGCATGTAATTTCTCGACGTATGGAATATAACGTTCACCGTTCCGGTAGCAGATTTCACTATACAGACCGTCAGCGCAAGCTTCATCTGTGATTATCTGTCTCAGTTCCGCCGCAGTCCCGACATGCCCGTCTACATCTATTGTTTTTGATTTTATCTTTTGATACTCCGCACTCAGCATTTTATATAGTCCGGCTGTTTCGGCTCCGGCTAACGACGGCTTGTCATTCAGAAATGTCTGCAGCCCTCTGGTCACATGTAAAACAAAAAGCTGTTTACGTGTCTTTATGATTTCCTGCAGCAGTGTCAGCTTCCCGATTGTGCCGGTGCGTGCCCCGTTTTGATCACTCCGCAAATCTGACAGGTCAATCATGCCGATGATTTCCGGATTTTCTTCTATGACCGCTAGAGCCGTTTTTTTGGCTTCCCCATCCGAATGATCCCAGTTATCTGCGCAAATGACAGCGGATTCAATCAGAGGATCTGAATCAAACAATTCGAATGCAAGCCGCTCACTTTCACTATTAGCCAGGATCATCACCTGTCCTTTCGTAAAAACGGAAGGGGCAGCCTTTTGTTTTTTCCACGATTTTTTTAATACATCAAATGATAAGTCAGTCGGTGCGTGTGGCAAACTCTGCGGTACGCCTGTTTTCTGTTTCTGTGCTGCTTTTGCGGCAGGTACCCAATATCTGTTCCGTTCAAAAGGATATGCAGGAAGAGAGATAAGCTTCGGTAATTCTGAAGTGTACATCTCTTCCCATTGAACGTCTCCTCCGTTCACCCAGTGAATGGCCATTTCTCTTGCACTATTAAAGTGAGCGGCTGACAGGGCATCCTTTTGACCAGAGCCTCGGCGGGCCTTTCCCCTATATAAACCGTTTAACTTATGATCTGACCGCAAATACATCGTCAGCTTATTGCGAAGATCGTCAATGCTGCTAACCTCAACAGCGAGCCGCTCTTCCATAGCGTTTCTCCCGGTCTGCGAGGTGTACGCAGCATCAGCTAGTGACGTTTTTGGCTCCAGTTCTTTTATATATGCATCAATCAAGAGTCTGAGCCGTTCTTCATTTTTGGCAGAAAGCAGAATAATTTGCGTCTTGTTGCTCTGTACCGTTTCCATCTTTTCTTCATTCTTATACTCTTCGATGATAATGTGGGCATTAGATCCTCCAGCGCCGAAAGAACTGATGCCTGACCTTCTGGCTTGATTTTGCGGCGTCTCCCAATCGGTCAGTTCAGACTGCACGTAAAACGGTGTTTCCCCAAAATCAATATTAGGATTTAAGTGATCGGAATGAAGGGAAGGAGCAAGCTGTTTATACTTCATTTGCATCAGCACTTTTGTAATAGAAGCAATTCCCGCCGCAGCCTCTAGGTGTCCGATATTTGACTTAACCGAACCAATTGCACAACGATAATCGCTTTTCGAGCTGTGCAAAGCTTTGGTTAATCCTGAAATTTCAATCGGGTCTCCCAAAGATGTCCCGGTGCCATGCGCTTCAATATAACTTATGCTGTCTGCATCAATCCCCGCCTTATCAAGAGTTTCACTGATGACGTTTGCCTGCTCGCCCGGATTTGGCACAGTGTATCCGTTTGTTTTTCCGCCGTGATTTACAGATGTTCCCTTAATCACACCGTAAATCCTGTCCCCGTCAGCCTTTGCGGCAGAAAGCGATTTCAAAAGAACGGCCCCGACTCCTTCTCCCGGCACATATCCGTCTCCTCCCGCTCCAAAGCTTCTGCAGCGCCCATCGCTTGAAACAAAATGATTTTGTGAAAGCAAAGTATATTTATCAGGGTGTAAGGATAAATTCACTCCTCCGGCAATAGCGAGGGTGGATTCTCCCCTTTTTATACTTTCACATGCAAAATGAACAGCAGAAAGTGAAGAAGAACACATTGTATCAATTGCAAGGCTGGGTCCGTGCAGGTCAAAGAAATATGACACCCGGTTTGCGATAGACGAATAAGAAGACAGGAGCGCCTGACGTTCCTCATCATCTGAAGCACCGGCTGCAAATAACTGATAGTGGCTGTAGGTGACGCCGACAAATACACCTGTCTTATGCCGTTTCAACTTTTTCTTTGTGTAACCCGCATCTTCAAACGTGTGCCACGCTGTCTCTAAAAATAACCGTTCCTGAGGATCAATTAACTCGGCATCACGGGGCGAAATTGAGAAGAACAGCGGATCGAATTTATCAGCGTCTTTTATAAAACCTCCCCATTTGCTGTCATGACGGGCATTGTCACCTGTGTGATAATATTTCCGAAAATCCCAGCGCTCTTTCGGTATTTCCGTTATACAATCTTTTCCGGAAGAAATATTTTCCCAAAACTGTTCCACATCCTTCGCCATCGGGTAGCGGCCGGCTATACCGATAATTGCAATATCTTCCTCGGAAGGTGCGGATGGTATGCGGGAAACGGAAAGCTTCTCCCGTTTCGCCGGCGCCGAATGATCAATTCGCTGTTCGGCTGCCGGTAAAAACGCCTTCTTCAACTCATGATGATAGTGTTCAAGAAAATACTCTGACAGCTCTTCAACACTGCTGTATTCAAAGAAAAGAGTCTTAGACACTCTTCCAAAATATTTTTCCAGACGGGAGTTAAGACCTAAAATCGTTAGAGAATCAATTCCGTAACGGTCAAACGTATCCTCGGGTAAAATACTGTCCGCCTGTCTTCCCGTTTCCGCACCGACGATCTCTGTCAAAAGACGGACCGTTTGCTTTTTCAGATCTTTTTCATTTAATTGCGGCAGATTACTGTTGTTTTCAGGCACAGTCTCTATTTCTTTATGATCAGTTGAGAGTAATTCACTTATTCTATCTTTGTCTCCGCTGATAACAGCCAGCTGAGAAGCAGAGCGGCTCATACTGTCCTGAAAAGCGGCAAGCCCTGCTTGGGCGGATAAAAGTTCCAGCCCTGCATGTCTTAAAGCTTGCAGCTCTCCCGGCCCGACTGTCATATTCCCCGCATCCCATAACGGCCAATTAATAGAAAGTGTTTTCCCGGGACGTCCTTTAATGCTTCGATACTGAGTGAATCCATCCATACATCCGTTAGCGAAGGCGTAGTCGCTTTGACCCGCATTAGGCAGAACGGCCGAAAGGGACGAAAACATAACGAAGAAATCAAGAGGCTCTTCTTCAGCTGCTTTATCCAGCCAAACGGTTCCGAATACTTTAGGCGCTATAACTTCTTCTATGCTTTCTTTCGTTTTTTTTATGATAAATGCATCCTTAACAAGTCCGGCACTGTGCAAAATTCCGTTTAATTCTCCGAATGTCTGCTTAATGTGCTTAATCAAAGCGTCCGTCTCTTTTTCCTTTGAAATATCTGCCGGGACATATAAGGCTTCAGCGCCAAGATTTTCAAGAGCGCTCAATTTTTGCGCCGTTTCACTGGAGGCCGGGGAACGCCCGGTTAATACCAGCTTGACTTCTGCCTGTTTCGCCAGATATTCAGCAAACAGATACCCAAGACCGCCGGCTCCTCCCGTAATTAAATACACACCGTTCTTTTTTACACTGAAACTATGTTTCTCCCCATCTTCTTTTTTTACTCTTTGAAGCTGCCTTTTATAATAATGCCTCGGCTCATAGCAGGTAAAGTGGTCCGTTTTACATTGATTGTTCCATTCAAAAGAGATGACATCTGCAATATGCTGCTTTGTAAACGGCTCGTCAAACATTGATTTCAGCTCTGCAGCCTTACATGTGAAATTCGGATTTTCGGCCTGTACGGTCTTAAGAAAACTTTCAACCGCGTTATAAATCGGCTGAACCTCGCCCTCGGTATTTTCATACAGGTACAAAATTTCTGCTTTCGGACAAAGTTTGTTCTCCATGAAGGCCTGAAACATTTGAAACAAGGAATACAGACTTTTATTGAGCTGCTTTCTCATTGCATCTTCTGTATTTTTGAAGATCCCGGCAGCCAAAAAATGAATAATATGGCGGGGTCTTATATTTTGAGAACGCAGAACCCCGCATAACGCATCATAATCCTCACCTTTTGTAAAGTTCATTGTAAAACGACCGTTCCGGCAATCTTCGAAACGCTCGCCGGAAGTCACGTAAATGAAAGGTGCCTCATAGCCTTCAAGCTGTCTCTTCATTACGGTATACATGCTGTCGTCTTCGCAAAAAAATAAAATTGGCTCTTTCGTATGCGGGAATTTTTCACTGCCTTTAAATTCATGTCTATCCCATACCATTTCATATAGATGGGTTTTCCCCAAGCTCTTAATGAATTCCAGCCCTTCTTCAGGCGTCAGGCTGCCTTCTTTCACCTTTTTCACGATTTGCTCAATTTGCATCGTTTTTTCATTCATGGAAAAGCAACTCCTCTATCAGCTCTGACGTCTCTTTCGTATTCATCTCACCTGTTTGTGCTTTTTCAAGAAGCGACATGATTTCTCCATCTGCTGTATCTTTATTTGAGTTGTGAAGCTCAGTGTTCGAGAAAGCCTCAGCCTTCTGCGCTTCATCTTTATTTAAATGAATCCAATGTCTGTTCTTGCTGAAAGGATAAAGAGGAAGAGACAGTTTAACCGGTTTGAGTTCCTCCTCATACAAGTCTTCCCAGCTGATTTCACAACCGATCGTCCACAACTGAGCCAGTTTGGCCGGCTTGTTTTGCTGAATCAGTGATTGAACATATGCATGACCTTCGGGGCCGCCGAATAAAGGAGCGTACAGACTATCAAAATCCGTTACATTTCCTTCATAAACACCTTGCAGCCTGCTCCCCTGGATGTAACCGTTTAGTTTTTCAAGAAGATCTCCGGTATTCGAGCAAGTGATCGCAAGGCGGCATTCAAATGGTTCCCTTCCGGTTTGCAGCGTATATGCTATTTCTTCAAGACCGAATCCGGACTTTTCTCTAAAATTGCCGTTATGCGGTTTATCAGCTGATCGATTCCGGATGCGGCTGATATAGCGGCACAGCTCGCTCAGTGTCTTTAATTCCTGAAATATGTCAAGTGATATTTCTGTGCCGTACATTTGGTTTATAAAAGAGATTAATTCGGAATAAGCCAACGGATCAAATCCGAATTCCGAAAGAGGTGTCTTTGCATCTATATCTGCGGTATCTAAACGCAGGATACCCGCTGCCGCTTCCCGAACCGCCTCTTGTAAATCACGTTCCTGCACCTCTTGCTGACTGAATTGAACTGATCGTTCTTCATGTAAAAATGTTGTTAACTCTTTGGCTTTAACCATCAGCCTTTCCTTTGTTTTGGCCGATAGAACAATGATTTGTTCCCGCTCGGCAGTTACTGCTTTATCTTGGCCGTATTCAAATTCTTCCACGATGACATGAGCATTTGCCCCGCCGAATCCAAAGGAACTGACTCCGGCACGGCGCGGAATTTCATTTCCTTTTCGATCTTTTAATCTGGCCCACTTCATCGTTTTATTGACAATATGAAACGGTGTTCCGCTTAATTGAATGTAAGGGTTCAGCTCCTTGACATGAAGTGTGGCAGGCAATGTTTTATACTTCATGGATAGTAATACTTTAATCAGCCCCGGCATTCCAGAGGCGGGCTCTAAATGACCGATATTCGTTTTTACTGAACCGATGCCGCAATATTGGTCATGATTCTTTCCTGGATGCGGCTCAAAAGATCCAAACGCTTTTTTCAAGCCTTCAATCTCAATCGGATCTCCCAGTTCTGTCCCGGTTCCGTGTGCTTCAATATAAGATATCGTATCAACAGGAATACCGGCATTTTTGTAAACAGACGTTAACAGTTCAGCCTGAGCTTCCGGGTTCGGAGCGGTCAATGAAGCAGATCTTCCTCCGTGATTTTCTCCGGTTCCTCTCAGGACTCCGTAAATATTGTCTCTGTCATTCATTGCCGCTTGCAATGGTTTCAATAACAGAACAGCTGCACCTTCACCGCGGACATAACCGTCGGCAAGTTTATCAAACGTCTTACACCGGCCGTCCCTAGACAAAATACCGAGTTTATCAGTATACATATGCGTGACTGGATCTAAGAGCAGCGAAACCCCGCCTGCTACCGCCAGCTCACTTTCGCCATTTTGAATCGAGCGCACAGCTCTGTGGATTGCTGCAAGACTGCTTGAGCAGGCTGTATCAATGGACTCACTCGGACCTCTGAAATTAAAATAGTGGGATACACGATTGCTGATGAGCGCCTGGCTGTTTCCGGTTCCCGCAAACGCATGCGCCCCGTCCGAATGCCTCATCAGCAGCTGGCGGTAATCATTAAATTGAATGCCCGTAAACACCCCGATATTTTTTCCAGACAGCTTTGAAGCTTTGTAACCCGCATCTTCTATCGCTTTCCAGGTTTCCTGCAAATAAATTCTGTGCTGAGGATCCATGAGTTCTGCTTCCCGCGGATTAATATTGAAAAACGCCTCATCGAATTTATCGGCATCTGTGATAAAGCCGCCCCATTTCGAATGTACTTCGCTGCTTCCTTTGCCTTCGGCGTATTTTTTCCAATCCCAGCGATCCGGGGGAATTTCCTGAATCAAATCTTTTTCATTGATTAAATTGATCCAAAACTCATCTGCATTTTTTGATCCCGGAAAAACACAACTCATCCCGATAATGGCAACTGGCTGCTTCTCTGGATGATGGTCAGCCTGTCTTGTTGTCTTTTTTTCAAACGGAAAACTTCGCGGCGGCTTCACGGTTTTCCCGGCGGTTTTCCCAGCGTGCACTACTTTCCTTTTTTCAGAAATGTTTTTTTCTGCATCTGTATTCCCTTTTGCAACAGTACGCAGTTCACTGTTTAGAAATTCTGAAAGAGATTTTATATGGCTGTAAGTAAAGAAAACGGCAGGTGTCAGCTTAAGCTTGTATTTTTTATTCAGTCGGACAGCTAATGTTTTCAAACTGATAGAATCAAAGCCGAGATTGCCGAAATTCTCTGCCGTATCCAGCTGTTCAATGTTAATTTTCAATAATTCCGATACCATTTGCTTCAGTTCTTCCAGGACATTGTCTGCAGACACCGGTGCTGTATAAGAAATTTCCTCTTGACGAACCGGAAGCGTATTTACTTTTTGATGCGGCAGGTCTTTTTTTGCTGGTGTTGTTCCGGCATCCCCGGTAACAACCGAAATTTGCGGACAGTCACTTGCCAAAATCGTCTCAAAAGCCGCTATCCCTTCTTCCGTTTCCAAATAATCAAACCCGGATGCGGAAAGATATGCTTCTTCAGCTTCTTTGTTTAAATGCATTCCGCCTTTACGCCACAACGGCCAGTTAATCGAAATGCTCTTGCCTTGTCTCTCTTGCCGGCGGCTCTGTTCGGATCTCCAATTTATATATTGATCTTGAAAATAATTGCCCAACGCATAATTAACCTGTCCAAAATCTCCGAAGACCGCAGAAATAGAAGAAAATACGATAAAGAAATCAAGCGGCTCATCTTTCGTTAATTCATCTAAGCATACCGTTCCTTCAATTTTAGCAGTCATGCCTTCTGAAAAATCAGTCAGATTCATCTCTGTAAATAACCGATCATCGGCATGACCAGCTGAATGAATAACGCCTTGAATGGAGCCCCAAGTCCGTTTCGTTTCTTCTATGACCCGTCCCATCGTCTTTTGATCTGCGGCATCAGCTTGATAATATACCGCATCTCCTCCAAGCGCCTGCAGCCGGTCAATGTTATGTCGTTTATCAGCTGTTAACGGTGACCTTCCCGTCAATACTAATTTTGCTTGATATTGAGAGGCTAAATATTTGGCGAAAATCAGGCCCAGACCGCCCAAACCGCCCGTTATGAGGTAAATCCCTTTCTGTTTCAGCTGATGAGAGTGCTCTGTATGATTGAATACATACTCCTTTAATGTCTTAACATACCTCTTGTCATTTATATATTTAACTTCTTCCGCCTGCCGTTCCACGCCTGAAACCATTTCGTTAAGACAAAATTCAGCCATTTTTTCAATTGATATACGTTCTGAAAAACCGATTGACTTCACATTCTCTGCGGATGGCACCAACATATTTGCCGTTTTTAAACAGCCTGCAAGAGCGCCCGTATACGGATCATTCACGCCTTCTTTAAAAGAGTGAACAAGAAGCAGAGAATGAAGATAAAGAGAGGCGTCACTGCGGGCGCTCAGCGCTTTTAATAAATAAAAAATTGATTCCAGGCCGCTGAGAAGGCGGTCACCCGCGTAAAATGTTTCTCCCGTGTGCAAGATGACATCAGGAGAAAACCCCTTTTTCTCCAATTCTTCGAATAAACGAATGTAATCTGACGTCACTTCCGGGTTTATACAGAATGTCAGCAGATTTTGATCGGTCTGCCGCTGATCCGGCGTGACGAGAATGACACGGCTGTCTGATTGATTTTTCAGAGCTCCAGCCAATGCTTCATCTTTTGCAAAGACCAGAATTGTTTTAGGCTCCCTATCTTTCATTTCAATCAGAGGGTTTTTTTGATCCCACTTATGCTCATAAAAACGTACATTTTTATTAGGCTTTTCGCCAAAAACCAGTCCGCTCAGTTCCATCAAAATCCCGCCGGCATTGTCTAATATATACACATCATAAGCCGAATCGCTTTCTTCAGTTTGTTCTGCATATACATAAACGGGTTCAGTCTCATGATCAAAAATCGTACATTCTTTAATGTTTTCCGGGAGCTCGCCGGCATTTTCCCCCGCAAGGTATATGACGGCTTGATATACGCTCTCAATAACTTCCGGTTTGATTATGCACCCTTTCGGCTCGGCCTTTGCTTTTATCTTTAAAAGTACCTGTCCGTTCCTGCTGACACATTGCTCTGCGGCTTTCAGACTGTCACTGCAGCTGTATCCGAATTCGGCAAGCCGCTGATAAAACGCTTCATACGGTATGCGGTCTGCGCGCTGAGACAGAAACGGCTCAAGATGAATATTTCCGTTCTCGTACGCCCCGCCTTCTAATTCGAGCCGCCCTGAGGAATAAATGGATGAGTCGCTCTGTTTTTCTATAGAATACGATGCACCCTGATTATCCGCGGTTAATACAATCCGGATCTGCTCATTGCTTCCGCTTTGTAACATCGGTTCTCTAAAGGAGAGCTCTGTTAATTTAATAATCGGATTCCCTGAAGCCATCGCTCCGGCAGCTCTCGCCATTTCAATCTGGCTGAGAAACGGAAACATTTCCTTGTCTTGATACTTTGTTTTTATATACAAATCGGTATCGCTTACATTGATAAGAAACTTCTGTGCTTTAAAATCAGATATATTGCATGAAATGTAAGGATGCAGATCGTTATTACCGTTCATCCGGCGGCTTCCCGTATTTTGCGCATCTATTCTGCATAGCTCTTTGGCAAATGGATATCCGGGTGCTGATACCCGTCTCAGGGTGGCACCTTTATAAAGTGACGGCCAATCTACCCCGTTTCCGGCAACCCAGTATTCAGCAATCTTCACAAGATCCCTGTTTGCGGCTGCTTCTTCAATCTCAGCTTTGTTCATCCTTTTTGCTTCTGTTGTGTCTTTGCCGCTTGTAAAAATATGATCCATCGCGTTTCCGAGGGTATAGTCTGTCAGTCCTTTAAGCAATTCATCTCTTGTGGAGGCGATAACAGCCAATCTGTGCGGCATTTCTTCTCTGCCGGTTTGTAAAGTAAATGCTGTATTTCTAAGTGTTTCTAATGGATAATCTCTGGCTGCTATATGTTCTTTTGCGCGTTTTGCATATTCTGCCAGCCTGTCGGCATTTTTTGCGGAAAAAACAAATAAAAGCTGTTCAGGTTCTTCAGCCGCGAGAGGAGAGATAGCTTCATCCGCAAATTCTTCTAAAATAACATGGGCATTAGCTCCTCCTGCCCCGAAAGAACTGATTCCGGCACGCCTGGGAACGGATGACTCCCATTTTTCGGCACTGTCCGGTACATAAAAAGGTGTTTTTTGAAACGGTATATTTTCATTCAATTCAGCAGAATGAGTCAGTGACGGAACAATTGTTTTATGTTTCATTTGAAGAATAACTTTCGTAATGCCCGCTATGCCTGCAGCAGCCTCAAGATGTCCGATATTTGATTTAATCGACCCGATCGCGCATGTCTTCTTATCGCGTTCGGCACCTGAAAATGCTTTGGTCAGACCGGTGATTTCAATCGGATCTCCTAACGCGGTGCCTGTTCCGTGAGCCTCTATATAGCTGATGCTGTTTGGATCAATAAATCCTTTTTTTAAGGCTCTCGTAATGACCTCACTTTGAGCTTTGGGATTCGGCACGGTATATCCATTCGTCTTAGCACCGTGGTTGATGGCTGTTGCCTTAATAACTGAATAAATCTGATCACCGTCGGCAATAGCCTTTTTTACGGGTTTCAGCAGCACGGCACCTGTCCCTTCTCCCGGCACATAGCCGTCTCCTCCTGAACCGAAGCTTCTGCACCGGCCATCACTGGATAAAAATCCGCCTTGAGTCAGGAGTTCATATTTATGGGGATGAATGGATAAATTGACGCCTCCTGCAATTGCAATTTCACATTCATTCCTGATTAAACTTTCACAGGCAAAATGAACAGCCGTTAATGATGAGGAACACATCGTGTCCAAAGCAATACTTGGCCCGCTGAAATTAAAGAAGTAAGATACCCGGTTGGCGATTGATGCATATGAGGAAGAAACGGCCGCTTCGTGACCAACGCTGTACAGCTGATATTGGCCGTACATAACCCCTGCAAAAACACCGACGTTTTTTCTTTCAAGCGTTTTCTTTGCGTACCCCGCATCTTCTATGGTGTGCCAAACCGTCTCTAAAAACAGTCTCTCCTGCGGATCAATTAATTCAGCTTCGGCAGGAGAAATATTAAAGAACAACGGATCAAAATGATACACATCGTCAATAAATCCCCCCCATTTGCTTTGGTTTTTTACTTCATCGCCCGCTGCGGGCTGATAGTGCAGCCCCGAATCCCACCGATCCTTAGGTATCTCAGTTATACAGTCTTTACCGTTCAATAAGTTTTCCCACAGAGTATCAAGATCATTTGCCATCGGGTAACGTCCGCTGATACCGATAATCGCGATATCATTGTCATGATACTTCTCCTGCTGCTGCACCTGATTTTTCATCTGGATTTTCTGTTTCCCGTTAACTTCGGCTGTCTGTTTATTGTCTTTTTTCTTCTGAGATGGGGTGCTGCTCCTGTTTTCTCCTAACCGGAGTTTATGAAGAAGAGTATCCCTGTGCTCCTCAACGAAATACTGTGACAATTCTGCCGCAGTCTGATATTCGAATAACAGCGTTTTTGAGAGCGCGCCGAAATGTTTTTCAAGCTCATTCGTCATATTGATAATCATAACGGAATCAAGTCCGTATTTTTCCAATGCCTCTTCTGCATCTATTTTGTCCGCAGGCATCCTGAATTCTGCAGCAATCATTTTTATAATAAAATCAGATGTTTCAGCTGTCAGTTTCTCTGAATCAAATGATTCGATATTTCTCCCTGTTCCTTCATCTGCCGGAATATTGTCTTTTCGTTCATATAATTGATGAACATGATTGTCAATTTGCTCATCTCCGTAAAATACAGTAAATTGCGAAAAACCGGAGGACAATGCGACTGCAAACGCTTCTTTACCTTCTTCTTTTTCTAAAGGATAAAAACCCGCCTTTTTCATTGTCTCTACCGTGCGCTCATCCACTTGCATGCCGACTTCTTTCCACAGAGGCCAGTTCAGAGAGAGAGAAATCGTATCAGAATCCTGGGCAGAACGCATATTCATGAAATGATCCATATAACTGTTTCCAAACGCGTAATCAGATTGCCCGACATTTCCCAACACTGCGGAAGTAGAGGAGAAGCAAATGAAAAAGTCAGGATTTTCTTTCTCAACAGCATCATTCAGCCACATCGTACCCAATACTTTCGGTCTGATTACCTGATCGAATTCCTCTCGTGACTTGTTAAGAAGGAAAGAGTCACGGATGATTCCCGCGCCCTGAATGACCCCGTTTACTTTTCCATAAGAAGTTTTGGCTTTTTTGACTACATATTCGGCTTCTTCCTTATTGGTAATATCAGCCTGAACATAAACAGCTGAAGAACCGGCATCCTCTAATCGTCTCAGCTGTTTTCTTATATGATCTGAAAGCGGAGATCTCCCCGTTAAAACAAGGCAGCATTTTGTTTGAAAAGCCAAATATTCTGCAAAGGTAAATCCTAATCCGCCCGCGCCTCCCGCGATAATATATACTCCATTTTCTCTCAGCGGCACATCTCCGCTTCCGGAATTTTTTTCGGGTTCATACGTTTTGAGCTGTTTAACATAACGCTGCATGTCTTTATAACGGATCTCTACATCTGAAGGCTGGAAATCACTCAGCTCATTGCGTATGATATCAGCTGCGTGAACGGCTGCTATTGACTGCTCCATTTCAATGCTTTTTGCTGAGATTAACGGATTTTCCAGCTGCAATGTCCGCAAAAATCCGCTTGCCGCCGCGTAAAGAGGCTGTTCTCCGGAAAGATGCGAAAAATATCCATATAACAGCTTGATCGGTTTGCGGCAGTTATTTTTGAAGAGCGCCTGTTGCAGTAAAAACAAAGAATAGACTCCGCTGTCGCATTGTTCACGAATCGCTCTCTCAGTCTTTTCAAACGGCATGTCTGACCATAAATGCACCGCTTCCCGTATATCTGACTTCTCTTCTTCTATAAGCCATCCTAACAGGTTTATGTAATCTCTTTCAGAGCGGGGGTCGATTTCAAATACACCGTCCCCGGTTTTTCGAAACTCTTTCCCCGGCTTAACCAAAATAACCCTTGTATCATGCAATGCAGCAAGTTCATTTCTCACAATTTCATTTTTATCAAATAATAAAAGGCTGCCCTCACGTCGGCCGCCTTTTACATGAATGCTGAGATCTGTCCGCTGCCAGACCGTCTGATAATATATCGCCTGTCCGTTACCCCCTGCGGAATGAGAACCAAGCTGCTGTATCCGCTTTACTCCTTCTTCCAAAGAAATGATGCCGCTTTCTATGTCAGAAAGTACTTTTTTTCTAATATGACGGGCTTCTTTCATAAAAATCTTCATCCCCTTTACAAATGGCACTGCCGCAAAATGATAAACTAATCCTGCATACGCTCCAGCGCATAATCTGCTTCCTCCGCAGTCAGTTCGCCCGCTTTTAATTGTCTGAGGAGCTCTTTTACTCTCTCGTTCTTTCCATTGGAATCCGCTGTTGCACGAGTCTGTGTCTCCGCGGAAAACGTTTCTTTTTTACGAATGGTTACATCCTTCAAACCTGCAAGTCTCTCTCCGTGTTCATTAAGCAGCTGAATATCGTAAATAAGCTCGGATTGACCTTTTTGGCCTGTTTTACGCGCATAAGCCCAGCATTCTGCTGAAACTTTTTTCCGAATCGTAATCTCTCCTATTGAAAAAGGAACATAAACAGATGCCTCTTCTCTTCCGTCGGTAATTCCGAACAAAGATTGCAGAGCCCCATCAATTAAAGACGGATGCAATGTATAATTTTCAAGAGCATATGCGGCTTCTTTTGGCAGCAATAAGTGTGCAACCGCTTCCGTTCCGCCGCCCCATAAACGTTGAATCGGCTGAAAAGCGCGCCCATACAGGAACCCGTTTTCCCGAAAATACTCGTAACATTCATCTTGTTCACGGACAAAAGCACTTCTGTTTATCATCTCTTGTCTGTCGATGTTCTCTATATCATCATCACTGTAATGATGATCATAATCTAATTCCCCCGTCACAAATCCAGTCCTTACAGCAGCATCCTCGTCAGGTGACATGTTAAATAATATGCTGCTGTCTTTTACGGAAATGTGAGTGTAAATGGTCAGGCTCTCTTGCAAAAGCATGGCCGGTCTGGCAAATATCACGTTTTTTAAACGAGTGACCTTTTTCTTTCGATATGACCGCGTTCCCGCTGCGCATGCCATTTCAAGAAAAGCAGCTGCCGGGAGAATGCTCTTATTTTTTACGATGTGGTCTTTTAACCAAATCTCATTTTCTCTTAATGTCGTTTTAAAAAACTGCTGTTCCAGAGTAGATTCATTCGAATCCAGAAGCGGGTGCAGTGAAGACTGTTGCGGCAATATTTCCGGAAATACTGCACTTTGGCTTCCAGGCACCCAGTAAGACTCCTCAGCAAATGGATATAAAGGAAGCTTGACCTTTTGCGGGGTATATTCTTCATATAACTCTCTCCAGCGAATATCAGCCCCGAAAGACCATAATTTTGCAAGAAGATTCAAGTCCTTTGTCTCCATCATCACCTCGAGGAATTTATCTTTCATCTTTTGATCATGAAAGATAAAGACTTTATCAAAATCTTTCGTAACATTGCCTTTGTATACGCCCTCTCCAATTGTTCCTTCAGTACAGAAAGTTCTCAGCTTCTCCTTAAGTTTCGGCAAATCGGAAGCTACAACAGCAAGTCTGTCTTCCATCGGCTCCCTGCATGTCTGCAATGTAAAAGCGATATCAGCTGCCGAGGCCTTTGTCTCCCGCTCTGTGAATTGCAGAAGGCGCCGAGCGTATTCTTTCAGTCTGTCTTCATTTTTGGCAGAGAGAACTGCGGCAAACGGCCCGCTTATTGTTTGTGTGTCCGCATGGTTTTGATATTCTTCCACAATGACATGGGCATTTGCTCCTCCCGCTCCGAACGAACTGATTGCTGCTCTCCTGTTGGAGGCGCCTGATTCTTTCGGCCACTCTTCTTCTTTCCGCTGAACGTAAAAAGGCGTCTTTTCAAATCGGATATTTTGATTCAGCTGTTCCGAGTGAATGGATGGCGCCAATTTCTGGTGCCTAAATTGTAAAAGAACTTTTGTAAGGGCTGCTATACCTGCAGCAGACTCCAAATGTCCGATATTAGACTTCACTGAACCTATGGCACAAAATTGTTTATCGTCCGTAAATTTCTCAAACGCTTTTGTCAATCCTGCGATCTCAATCGGATCTCCGAGCGAAGTACCCGTTCCGTGTGCTTCCAAGTAGCTGACGGATCGCGGACTGATGCCCGATTTCTTGAAATTTTCAGCAATCAGCTCAGCTTGTGCATTCGGATTCGGAACCGTAAATCCATTGGTTTTTCCGCCATGATTTACAGATGTTCCTTTAATCACTCCGTATATATGATCCTGATCAGCAATTGCTTTTTCCAGAGGTTTCAACAGGACGGCTCCCGAACCTTCTCCCGGGACATAGCCGTCTCCGCCCTCTCCGAAACTTCTGCACAATCCTTCGGTGGAAACAAAATTACCTTGACTCAGCCAAAGGTATTTGCTGGGGTGTATGGATACATTAACGCCGCCCGCAAGCGCAATTTCACTTTCCCCTCTTTTAATACTCTCACATGCCAAGTGAATGGCCGTCAGCGATGATGAACACATCGTATCCAGTGCAATGCTCGGGCCGGAGAGATTAAAAAAGTATGAAACCCTGTTCGCAATAGATGAAAAGAAGGAACTGAGCGCGATCGGATTGCCCCGCGCAGTTTCTTCTGCGCCGAATAATTGATATTGTCCGTACATGGCTCCGACAAACACACCGGCTTTCATACCGTCAAGCTTCTCTTTTGTATATCCTGAATCTTCAAACGTATGCCAGGAGGTTTCGAGAAAAATTCGCTCCTGAGGGTCCATCAGCTCAGCTTCTTTATGAGAAATGTGGAAAAACAGCGGATCGAATTGATCAACACCGCTGATAAAACCGCCCCACTTACTGTTGATTTTCCCCTTCTCCATTCTGTCGGAACTGTAATTCGATCTGAAATCCCAACGTTCCTCGGGGATTTCAATAATACAGTTTTTCCCTCCGGCAATGTTTTCCCAGAACTCCTCAAGAGTATCGGAATTCGGATATCTTCCGCTCACACCGATAATGGCAATATCCTCACCCGGCGGAACCATGCTCGGTGCAGATGTATCCTTCTGCTGCCGGTGCTGTTTTTTACTCAGATTTTCTCTTTTCTTCGGCACTCTTGTTACCGGAGCTGCCCCTGCGGCCTTAAGCACTTTTTCTTTAAAAGATGTTAGGAAGAAGTTTGAAAGCTCTTCAATGTTCTGATATTCAAAAAAGATTGTTTTTGGAAGATCCCCGAAAGTATCTTCAAGCTTTGAAATAAGTGACATGATCATAAGTGAGTTGATTCCGAATTTCTCAAAAGAGTCCTTCGCATTTATTTTATGAGCTTGGATTTTCAAGACACCGCTGATGATCTTGATTAAATAGTCATTGACTTTTTCTTTCGCAGCATATTCCTCTTCTTCATCGTGTTCCGCCGTGAGTGTATCTTGATCTGCTGCAGCTGTATTTCTTTGAATCGAAAGCGCTTTTATCATTTTATCCCGCTCTCCTTCTGCAGGCATTAAGCTGGTAAATGAAGACCGCAGCATTTTCAGAAACGCTTCCAAAACAGAGGAAGTTCGCATCGGAGTCATTCCGTATTTTTCTTTTATTTGAATGATTCCACTGCTGTCGAGACTCATCCCGCCATCTTTCAATAACGGCCAATTGATTGAAAGGGTTTTTCCGTTTCGGGAGAGCTGAGATCGAAGCACTGCAAAACTGTCCATAAAATGATTTGCGTACGCATAGTCACTTTGGCCGGCATTTCCGTAAGCCGAAAAAGAAGAAAAAAGAACAAAAAAATCAAGATCTTCGTCTTTTGTCAGCTCATCCAGCCAGATTGTCCCGTAAACTTTCGGTTTCAGTACGTCCGTAAAATCACTGAGGCTTTTGTTTACAAGAAATGAGTCACGAAGGATGCCGGCAGCATGAATGACCCCGTTTATGCTGCCATACCGCTGTTTAACGCCGAAAATGAATCGCTCTGTCTCTGTTCGATCTGTTATGTCCGTCCGCTGATATTCAACAATAGAGCCGCTCTCATTAAGCTTACTGATCCGTTCTTTTTGATCAGCTGTTAAAAAAGAACGGCCTGTAAGTATAATCACGGCTTGGTTTTCTTTAGCGATGTGTTCCGCAAACAGCAGCCCGAGTTTTCCCGCTCCTCCGGTAATGATATATATGCCGCCTTTTTGATACGTTACAGATCCGTTATCGTGTTCCGGATTATCAATATGCTGCAGCCCTTTCACATAACGGGTATGTGAGTCTATTAAAACCTCACATTCATCGGATTGAAAGTGCTGTATTTCACTGATTGCAGCATCCCACACCTCGGAAACCGGAGGATTTATCTCAGAATGCTCATGGCGAATCTGTATGGTTTTCGCTTTAAGCTTGGAGCTTTCCATGTTTACCGTTTTAATGAACCCTCCGACAGCTTCATGAAACGGCTGATTCAGACCGCTTGTCCAATAAATATGCAATAACGTAACAGGTTCGTTTCTTCGCATTAAAGCTTTTGATAATAAAAAGAGCGAGTTTATCCCTCTGCGAAGAGTTTCGTTAACGGATTCTTCAGTGAATTCTCTGATTTCTCCGTTCCATAAATAAAGCACGACATCAGGTGTAAATCCGGTTTCAGCCAAATCAGACAGCAGCATTTTGACATGATTTTCATCAGAAGGATTGATTGTGCATCTATTCCGTTCAATTCTATAATCAGAATCGGGCGTTACGAGAATGACACGGTTACGTTCTCCATTCATCATCTCGGCATGCTGAAAAAGACGGTTATCCTGATCAAAAATCAGCATATTTCCTGGTGCCTGCTGATTCGGCATATCAATGTTATTTGTCCTTACCCATTCGTTCTTAAAAAAAATGGTTGGGGACGGAGCTTGTGATTCCGGCTCCGCCTTTTTTTCCATTTGTTCTTTTCTGTAAGTGCGAATTAGCTCCAGTCCTGCATCAGGAGACATTTGCTGTTCTTCAATTAAGGAAAGTATTTGTTTGATCTGCACTATTTTCCCTCCAGCAGCTGATAAACTTGGTCAGCAGAAAGTTCACCGTTTTTCAATCGTTCTAATAAGAAGAGAATTTCCTGATCTTCATTTTTACGTCCTGCGGTTAATTCTCCCCCGGTCACTTTTCTGACAGAAAAGTCTTTCATGCTCACGGCTATTTCGCCGCTCTCGTTAATAAAATCAATGTTATACGTATAAAAACCGGTTTCTTTCACCGAGACATGGCATCGGGCAGTAAGCGCCCTCTTAATGTGAAGCTCTCTAAGTGAATATGGAACAAATAAGCCCTCTTTCTCATTATCTCTTAACAAAAATGCCGCCGCTTGAAAACCGCCGTCAATTAATGAAGGATGAAGTGTAAAATGTGAAAACCCGTTCGCTAAATGAGCAGGAAGCTCCAATTCTGCCATTAACTCCATATCACCGCGATATACGGCTTTCAACGTTTGAAAACTGCTATGATATGTCAGGCCCATACGGCTGAAGCGGTGATAACACTCTTCCCGGCTTATGACCGGCTCACTGCTGCGTATGAACTGATCAATATCGACATACTCAGGATTGCTGTTTATGTCTCCGAATACTGTTTCACTTTGTGTGCAGATTTGCTGCACGCCATCCGGACCCTCTTTACATATCATTACGTTCAACTTATCTTGTTTCATTTCCAAGTCGGTATAAATGTGCAGCGTTTTTCCTTTATATAATATAGGTCTGTTCCACATCACGTCTTTTATTTTATATACTTTACTTTCTCCGCTTATTTCCGCACAAACAAGAGCCATTTCAAGCGAAGCGGCTCCTGGCAGCACATAGTCTCCTGAAACAAGATGATCAGTGACGAAAAATTCAGTTCCGGAAATAACAGTTTTAAATGCTTGTTTCTTTAATGTTGAGACATTCTCGCTGATTAATGGGTGAAGACTTTTGCTATTAACCTCGCTTTTGTTCTTTTTCGGGGTGAACCAATAACTCTCTTTTGCAAACGGATAAGTTGGCAGCGGCACTCTATTCAATTTCTTATTGCCGATTGTCTTCCATTCAAACTCGGCTCCATTGGCCCACCATTGTGCGAGCAGCTCCTCTTTTCCGCTTTGAAGAGCCTCCTGAATCATATATTCAGAAACAGCTGTGCGCTCTTCAGTGTTTTCGCTTATAAATACGCCTTTTTGCACCTTGCTGTCATCAAGAAAGCTGACGTATTTATCTCTCAGCTCAGTCAGACTCGCTGCACATACGGCAATTCTTTCGTTCATTGCTTCCCGGCCGTTTTGCAATGTAAATTCCATGTCACTGGCATTAACGGTCATGTCTCCGGCAATCACACGATCCAAGTACTGAACCATAAGCCGGATATACTCAAGTAATTGATCTTTGGTTTTTGCAGATAAAACAAAAATATGTGTGTTACCGTTGTTTTCCGGCACTTCTTTTTGAGGTTCCCTATATTCCTCTAAAACAATATGCGCGTTCACACCGCCGAATCCGAATGAGCTGACACCTGCTCTCCTCGGCAGATCGTTGTTCTCTTCATCTTTTATCGGATTCCACTTTTGAGCGGTTTCTGTGATATAAAATGGGGTATTTTCCAGTTTGATGTATGGATTGAGTTCTGAAAAATGGGCGAGTCCCGGAAGTTTGCGATATTTAAAAGCCAGTAACACTTTCAGCACTCCGGCTATTCCGGCAGCGGTTTCGAGATGGCCGATGTTTGTTTTCACAGACCCGATCCCGCAGCATTTCTGTTTCGCAAAAGGAATGTCCCATTCTTGATATAACGTTTTAAATGCCTTTATGATGCTGTTCACTTCAATCGGATCGCCAAGACTTGTCCCTGTGCCATGCGCTTCTATATATCCCGCAGTGGCAGGGCTGACCCCCGCCTTCCGCCAAGCTTCGGTTAATAAGTCCGCCTGTGCGTTCGGATTCGGAGCTGTCAAAGAATTGGCGCGGCCGCCGTGATTTATAGCTGACCCTTTAATCAAACCATATATATGATCACCGTCTGCCTGTGCTTTGCTGAGCGGCTTGAGCAATACTGCAGCCGCCCCTTCACTCCTTACATAGCCGTCAGCGCTTTTATCAAACGTTTTGCACTTTCCGTCTTTGGAAAGCATCCCTGCTTTATCAAAAGCTATAAACAGAGTAGGGCTTGTCATAATATGCACTCCGCCTGCAATCGCCATTTCAAAATCGCCTCTTTGAATCCCCTCAGCCGCACGATGAAGCGCAACTAACGAACTTGAACAGGCAGTGTCAATCGGTTCGCTCGGACCCGTCAGGTTCAGCTGGTAAGAAATACGATTTGCCAATATACAATGATTTAAACCGGTTGCGGTCTGCGCCTGAACAGAGACGCCATTTTCATTCAGACGTTCAGCATAATCCGTTGTGGCGACCCCTGCAAACACCGCGGTTTTCGTCCCTGCCAAATCAGACGGCTTATAGCCCGCATCTTCTATTGTTTTCCATACAGTCTCCATAAAAATTCTTTGCTGGGGATCCATTAATTCTGCTTCGGCGGGAGAAATCCCGAAAAACAACGGATCAAAACTGTCCGCGCCTTTGATAAATCCGCCTTTTTTTATTTTTGTTCTATTGACGTCCCTGATCGGATCGCCGTCAAACTCTTTCCAGTTCCAACGGTCTTCAGGAATGTCTGTAATCATATCCCGGCCTTTTTCAATTCCTTCCCAAAAGTCTTCCAGCGTATCTGTTTGGGGGAAACGGCCGCTTATTCCCACTATTGCCACCGGCTCATTTATATGTCTTTCCTCTTGCCTAGTTTTATTTTCAGGCTCAGGGGAATGTTCATAAGATTCCGGCGGAGGCGTGCTGTACAATGTTTTTTCGTCAGCTGCAGAAAAAGATTCTGTCTCAGCAAAAAGGATTTCTCCGTATTGCTCGATTACATAATCAGTCATTTCAGCCAGTGAATTGCATTCAAAGAAAATGGACGGCAATAATTCCGTACCATATTGTTGATTGATTTCATTTCCGAGTCTGGTAAACGTAATAGAATCAAATCCGTACTCGCCGAATGAAGTCTCTTCTTCTATTTCCTTTCTGTCAATCTTCAAAATACTTGACATCATCTTTGCGATGCCCTCAATCAGATTTTCTCTCCGGTCTTTCGCCGCAGATTCATCTGAAGAAAAAGAACCGCAGAGATGAAGCTCCTCGGAATACTCACTCTTTAAAAACTCAAGAAGTTCATTAAAATCAGTAAGACCGAAAAAATCTGACGGCATCATTGATATTCCTAATGACTCGTTTAATTCGTTGCCCAACATTGTAAACATAATTGAATCAAATCCGTATTCACTTATCGGCAGTTCAAAATCAAATTCCCGTTCTTCAATTTTTAATACGCCGGTGATGATGCGCGTCAAAGTGCTTTTTAAAGATCCAGTTATTGACAGATCTTTCGGTTCTTGATTTTCGTCGGCGATTGCCGGGTCACTTTTTCCGCTGTCAATCGTTATCATTCGTTCCAGCTTTAATTCATTACCGCTAAATACCATTATTTGATGTTCACACCCTGTCATTGCTTGATCAAATGCTGCAAGGCCTTCCCGTTTTTCCAGAGGCAGCATTCCGAAACGGTCATAAAGGAACTTTTCTGAATGAATGTCAATTTGCATACCGCCTTCTTTCCATAAAGGCCAATTAATCGAGACTGTTTTTCCAGGTTTATTTTCCGCCGCTCTCATTTCCGCAAAATAATCCATAAACCGGTTTGCATAAGCATAATCGGTTTGTCCGGCATTCCCGATTATTGCGCTGATAGATGAAAACATAACAAAAAAGTCCAGAGGTTCTCTGTCTGTATACCGGTCAAGCCATATCGTTCCGTAAACCTTGCTGGCCAAGACTGAATCGAGATCCTCTTCACGCTTATTGATGAGTAATGAATCTTTTATCACACCGGCGCTGTGAATAATTCCTTTAACAGGACCTAATTTGTTTTTGACGAGGTTTATCAGGTTATTGACATTTTCCTTATCAGAAATATCGGTTCTTACATAAAAAACCTCTGATCCGTTTTTTTCCAGCTCTTTTACATTGCTTACGGCTTCCTCAGAAAGCTCTGACCTGCCGATAAGGACAAGTTTTATTCTCCCTTTTCGCACAAGATGTCTGGCGAAAATCAGTCCCAGACCGCCCGTTCCTCCTGTAATGAGGTAAACTCCCCCTTCTTTTACTTCCATCTTTTTGGGGGGCTCGGCACTTTCAATTTCTGCAGAGTGCTTGACCTGCCTGATTCCATCTCTGTATCTGATTTCTGAAGTATCATCGCTGATGATTGTTTCTTTCACAAGGTTTTTTAATTCAGGCAGACCGGTGTTCAGCTGTAACTGAATTTCACCGCTTTGTATTTCAATATTTTTACCGGACAACATTGGATGTTCCAAATGAAGCGACCTAAAAAAGCCGCTGATTGCCATTTGATAAGGTAAGATTTGATTTTCCCTTGTGAAAAATACATGTGATATCAGGATTTTATGTCTTGGGATTGTTGCTAGCAGAGCTTTCGTTACATTGAAAACCGGCAAAACAGCCTCTTCCAGCTTTTCATGAATGTTCTGCTCAATTCCCGTTTCAGGGCTCATCCCGATTAAAATGACGCGGTCAATTGTCACTTGTCTTTCTTTAAGAATCGCCAGCAATTTCTGATAGCCGTCAAGTTTGACGCTGTTCAATTCAAAGGAATCAGCTCTTTTTTCTTGAAAACTGCCGCCATGACGGACAAAGATCATGTTCAAGCCGATATCTTTATATGCCTGGCGGATCAGCGGTTCTGATATATCCCGACGGAGTGAAATCACAAGGCAGCTGTTTAAACCGCTGGCTTCAGGCTGATGAAGCAGAGGGGCCCGCTTCCACATATCAGTGTAATACTTAACTGAATGCCGCTCATCCTGAGTCTGCGGTGCAGCCCTTAACGCCTTTAACGCTAAGTTTTTTATTTTAAGACTTACAGATCCGTTTTCATCCATAAATAATATATGAAACCTTTTGACATCATCATGTTGTCTTTCATCGGCAGCTGTAATGTAAGCATAGCCGTTTGCCGAAGGTGCATGAAGAATCTCCAGCTCACCTAATTCAAAAGGCAAATATGCGGTGTGATCTCCTTCTTGACCGGACGTAAACCCGGTTGTGGATTGAAAAATGCCATCCAATAAACACGGTTCCAGCAGCGTGCCGGATTTTTTATGAATGCTCTCAGGAAGTGATATTCGTGCAAGAACAGCATTTTCATGGATAAACAGCTGTTTTATTACCTGAAAACTGGTTCCATAGTCCAAACCGCTCTGCCGGAAATCCCTGTAACACTCAGCGCCGCTGATTAATCTTTTCTGTCCGGTTAACCAGCTGTCCAATTGAAAATGCTCTGTATGAGAGGCATCTTGATCTCCGCATGTGATAATGTTTCCTTGGCAGTGAACTGCCGCTTCAGGTTGCATATCGGTTTTTACCACAAATCTGCCGTCTTTTTGATTCGGCAGCAGATCTATCATTACCGTCTTTTCTTTCTCAACGGTTATTGGAACCGGCCATACAACCTGACTCAGTTTTATGACTGATTTTCCGTACAGCCTCTCTCCCGCTTCTCTGGCCGCTTCGATGATTGCCGCTCCTGGCAGAACCATATTCCCATGCACAACATGATCTTTTACATAATATTCAGAATCTGAAAGCGTTTTATAAAATCGGCACTCACCTGCAGAAAAATCAAATAAAGGAGCTTTATCAGCTGTTGATTTTGATTGCGCCTTATTTGACACCCACAGTCTGTTTTTTAAGAAAGGGTAAGTCGGCAGGGTAATTTTCGCCGGTTTTCTGCCAGTGCGGAAATCTTCCCAGCTTAAATTGCCTCCTGATACCCAGAATTCAGCCATTTCGGCTAATGTGGTTCTGCCGGATTTGAGCGGAAGATCCGATTGCTGCTGTCTGCGTTTATGATTCGGTTTTTTCCCTCTAAATATTTCGTGATCGTCAATTCCATTATAAAAGTGATTTAATTTCAACATCAGATCGTCGATATTATTTGAAATGACAGCAAGCCTTTCCGGCATGGCTTCACGCCCTTCAAGAAGGGTATACGCAATATCAGAAAGGTGAAGCGGCTTGTTTGTTCCCGCTTGCTGCAAAAACTCGCCCTGTTGTTGACGGGCCTTTTGAAGATATTCCTCCAGCTGTTTTGCTGATTCCCGTAAACTCAGTGAATGCTTGGCTGAGAGTACGATAAGTTCCTCACTTTCCTCACAATCCGTATGACAGTCAGCAGCAGACTCATACTCTTCCACAAGAATATGAGCATTCGCCCCGCCCGCTCCGAAAGAACTTAATCCCGCACGCCGCGGATATTTGCTGTCAGAATGTTTTTCATTCGCGGGTTTTATCCAGTCGGCGGTTTCCTGCTGAAGGCAAAAAGGTGTCTCTTCCAGATAAAGATCCGGATGCACCCGTTCAGCATGCAGTGTTGCGGCTATTTTTTTATACTTCATTTGTAAGATAATCTTTGTCAGGCCGGCAATACCCGCAGCCGCTTCAAGATGACCGATGTTAGATTTAATCGATCCGAGAGAGCAATATGAAACATCTTCGGTATGAGCTCTAAACGCCTTGGTCAGGCCTCGGACTTCAATCGGGTCACCCAGCGGCGTTCCAGTGCCGTGGGCTTCAATAAAGCTGACACTTCTGGCGCTCCAACCGGCCGCTTTAAGAGCTCCTTGGATTAAATCGGCCTGTGCGGCAGGATTAGGCACCGTATAGCCATTCGTCTTTCCGCCGTGATTAATTGCCGTTCCTTTAATGACGGCGTACACAGTATCATTATCACGTATGGCATCTTTAAGCGGTTTAAGAATTACGGCCCCGACACCTTCCCCGGGTACGAAACCGTCGCCGCCTTCTCCAAAACTTCTGCATTTTCCCGATTTTGAAAGCATCCCCATCTGACATCGGTATAAATAGTCAGAAGGATGAAGATACAAATTTACTCCTCCCGCAACCGCAACCGAGCACTCACCTTTTTTTAAACTTTGGCAAGCCATGTGAATTGCCGTTAAGGATGAAGAGCAAGCCGTATCTACAGGGACACTGGGACCTGTAAAGTCAAATGTGTAAGACACTCTGTTCGCGAGAGACCATGGGAACGAATTTGGAAGTACATCGTTTTTGTCCGTCGGTATTCTTTCGCCGAGCAGCTTGTAGGAATTGGTCGTCACTCCCGCAAATACACCGACATGTTTTTCGGTCTGCTTTCTCAACCCTTCAATGGTATATCCCGAATCTTCAAATGCTTTCCATACGGTTTCGAGAAATATTCGTTCCTGAGGATCCATCGCTTCTGCTTCTCTCGGAGATATTTGGAAAAACAAAGAATCAAATGATTCAGCATTCTTTAAAAATCCGCCCCATTTGCAATAAATTTTCCCCTCATGCGCTTTAGCGGGGTCTGGATCATAGTAGGTCTCATAATTCCATCGTTCTTTCGGAATTTCTGTGATTGCGGTTCTCTCTTTTGATAGAAGCTCCCACAATTCTTCGATATTTTCAGCCCCGGGATAACGGCCGCTGATACCGATCACCGCTATCCCGTCAAGATGTTCTTTTTCCTCCGCCGCAGGTGCAGTGATGTTTTGTTCCGGCCTGGCAGGGGTAATGCTCTGAATCTGTTTTCCTTTTTCCTCCCGTGAAAATAAACGCCCCAGCCGATCCGGATATTCCTTTACAAGATGATCTGCTAAATCTCTGATTGTATGAAATTCAAATAAAAGCGTTTTCGAAATTGCTCCCAGTGACTGCTCCAGCTTTGTGTTGCATTGATGAATCATAACCGAATCCATTCCATATTCAGCCAGATGCACATCTTGATCGATCTCTTCCCGTTCTGCACCGACCTCAGAGGAGATGATATTGGTTAAAAACAAAACTGTCTGATCCAAAATATCGCCTTGAGCCAAAGGAATGGCACTGCCTGTCTCTGTTTCGTCCGTCAAAAATCTCTGCCGCATAAATTGTTCAAAGCGCTCATGATCACCGCAGACTGCAATATTATGCAGCTGACCCGAAGTTACAATCCGCGAAAACCATTGCGTTCCGTCTTCAGCAGGAAGTTCTTCGAGCCCGGAACCATGAAAAAGAGACGTCCGCCCTTGACCTGACAGGTTCGCCCCCATTCCGATGTCTTTCCATAAAGGCCAATTGATTGTCAGCGTACGGCCGCTGCGCAGAGAATTTTGCCGTTTCCATTCCCGATATTCTGCAAAATGATCTAAAAAGCCGTTTGCATATGCATAATCACACTGGCCTTCGTTCCCTGCAATAGAGACGACTGAAGAAAAAACGGCGAAAAAATCCAATTCCAGCGACTTCGTTGCATGATCAAGATTCAACGCACCATGAACTTTTGGAGCAATCACCTCTGAAAGTTCCTGCTTTGTTTTTTGAAAAAGCAGCGAGTCTCTGATAACTCCTGCGCAATGAATGACGCCATGAAGACCTGCATGCTGATCGGTAATACCGTCAATCATTTTTTTTACCGCTTCTTTATCGGATATATTCGCCTGTATATAATAAACCTTGGCTTTAAAGCTGTTCAGGTATTCTAAATGTTTCTGCTTATCTCCGTTTAAAGCAGATCGCCCCGATAGAATAATGGTGGATCTTTCAGTTTTCGCGCAATATTCAGCGACTTTACTGCCAATCCCCCCCAATCCCCCTGTAATTAAATACACTTTATCTTTTTCAGGGTATTGAATGGCCTTTGTGTATGTTTCTCGCTGCTTCTCTAACATCCGTGCATATCTTACGCAGCCTCTGTAAGTGATATGAATATACTGATCAGGCGCTGTGTTTATTTCTTTATGAAGAATGTCAGCCCTTTCTGAAAATGAAACGGATGCAGAATCATGTTCAAAGCAAACCGTCTTACAATGCAGCTGCGGATATTCTTGTTTTACCGATTTTAAAAAACCGTTCACACCTTCAAAATACGGCAATTTTTCTTTTTGATCTGCGCTAAATGTATAAATGAACGTTACTTTGTTTATAAGGTTCTCGCTGATTAAAGCCTTAGTCAGATAAAACACGGAATAAATTCCTGATTCGAGTGTTTCTTCCAGTTCAGGCCGTTTTTCAGACCACGTATGCAAAATTGCATCAGGCGCTGCGCCTTTTTCTTTTAACAGACGAATGACACTTTGATAATCATCGGGACGCTGCCTGTTGATCGTGAAAACACTGTCGCTTATCTGCTCTAAACGGTCACCGGGCATAATAAGATATGCGGACGTATTCTCTCTTTTTTTCAGCTCTTCAAAATAGTCTTTGTTACCGGAGAACAACAAAATAGTACAGGCTTGTCCGCTGTCCGCTTCATTCTCAAGTGCGGTTTCTTTCCATACCGGCGTATAAAGTGCCTGATTCTTCTTTTCTGAAAAAGCCGCGTCTGATTTTACCTGCTGAGGGTTTAAAGAAAATTGAGAGCGCTCAAACGGATAAGGCGGAAGCGGGGCTTTTCTTTTATGATAGTCACCTAGTTTCGCCCATTCAATCTCTTCTCCTGAAAGCCACATTTGCATAAATGAATGATAAAGAGCCTCATCAGCTGCTTTGTCCGTTTCAAAAGCAGCCGCTTTGTTTAGTTTTGCTGATGGAGGGAGCGATCCGAATTGGAAAACTGAAAAATCAGAAATATCCACATCCGGCTCCGTTCCCTTTTCTTCCGTGTGATGCGGCATATGATCAGCTATCTCCTGAGACACGGCATCCATTTGATTGTATTCTGTCATCAACGGAAAACGAGTCTTATCATAAAAACCTGCCGGCTGCTCATTAATACAAACAACAGCCTGTTTAATTCCGTCTTGCTTTTTCAATAACATGCTCAGAAAAAGTTCTTTAGACAAGATTCCTTCATCAAGTAAATTTAATATTTCCAGAACATAATCATTATTAAAGAATCCATCATAATCTGTTAAATCCCATCTCTTATACAGTCTTCTCATAGAGGCAAGGATAGCCATGATCGCTGCTTCCTCATCAGCCGGCAATGCATTTCTTTTAACCGCCGTGCGATTCACAATATAAGATAAAATCTCGATTTCCTGAGTCTTCCCCGCTTTATCCCACTCTTCTAAAAACCCTTTAAACGTATATTGGTGCTCAAGAAGCAGCCGTGTTTTCCCGTACAGGCGGTCTGTAAAATCAGCCGGGAAGCTCAGACCGTTCAGCAGCATCCTTACATAATCTTCATTTAATCGAACCGGCGGGTACGTTTTTGAAGTGTACGGATTGACAAATGGAATGGACGGCGGCTCACAGGATATGTGCGAAGTTTTTTCAGCGCCTGTGATGACAGAAATGGCCTTTTCAATTTTGATGATATCCGCTGCTGCAAGAGCGACGTAATATCCGTCTCCGGCGCCTGTAATGAGGCTTGGCTTAAAACCGGATGCCAGGATACTTTTTATGATTTCCGTATTGATAACTAAAGAATACAAGCGGATTTTCTCAGGTGTCCATTTTCTTTTAAATGAACTGTGCAATGTTGGTATATCTTTCAGCACCGACCTTACGTTCTTTTCTAAATCAGGGAATACCCGTTTCAAAACGGCAAATTGTTTATAACTTTCCCATTTGAAGTCACCGATGGCAAGCGCCCATTCAGAATCTTGTTTCCTCCGAAAACTTAATCCCTCTTTAAGCTGATTTTTAAATTCCTCCTTGCTGCCTGCCAATAAACCAGCCCTGTAATCAAACGATGTCCTCCCTGTTAAAAGGGTGCTGCTGATCACTTCATTTGATATTTTGCAAAATTCCTCTGAATCATCAGAAAAGGTTCTCCAATGATGTATCATTTGTTTCATGCTTTCTTCACTTTTAGCGGAAAAAAGGAAGGGTACCCTTCCTTTTCTGTCAGATTCGTCTTTTGTATGTATAAATTCTTCGATGATGACGTGAGAGTTAACACCCCCAAAACCGAAGGAGCTGATTCCCGCCCTGAGCGGAGCCCCGTCTGCCGCCTTCCAATCACTTGAATCAAGTGCCGGCCTAAACGGTGTTTTTTCAAACTGTATAATTGGATTTACCGTATGTACATTCAGGCTTTTCGGCACCCTCCGGTGTTTCATCATCATTAGAACTTTTATCAATCCGGCCATTCCCGCTGCTGCTTCTGTATGACCGATATTTGTTTTCACACTTCCGATCCTGCAATATTGAGTATCCTCAGTATATTGCCGATACGCTTTTGTCAATGCTTCTATTTCAATCGGATCGCCCAGAGATGTTCCAGTGCCATGTGCTTCTACATAAGAAACCGTCGCAGCATCGACAGCAGCGTTGTGTAAAGCTTCTGAGATGACCCGGCTCTGCGCTTCTGCTCTGGGAGCGGTTATGGAACGGGATTTACCGCCATGATTAACAGCTGTCCCTTTTATGATCCCGTATATATGGTGACCGGCTTTTACTGCATCACCAAGGCGCTGCAGCAATACAACGCCTGCCCCTTCTCCGGGAACGTACCCGTTCGCCGCTGCGTCAAAGGTTTTACATTTGCCGTCAGGACTCAGCATTCTGGCTTTGGAAAAAGAAATATATTTTCCGGGTTGGAAATTCAAGTTTACTCCCGACGCGATTGCATACTCGCTTTCTTTTGTCCGCAATGACTTAACCGCTTCATGTAAAGCAACAAGCGATGATGCACAAGCGGCATTTACAGACATGCTTTTTCCGGTCAAACCGAATGTGTATGAAAGCCGGTTGGAAAGCATAGCTTCGAAACTTCCTAAACAGGCGTAACTGTCGATTTCCGATTCAGCATGACCTGTCTGCCGGTAGTCAGAATTCATAATACCCGCAAAAACAGAAGTGGTTTTACGCTGGAGATCCTGCAAAGAAACCCCGGAATCTTCGATGCACCGCCAAGTTTCTTCTAAAAGGATTCTTTGCTCAGGGTCCATGTTTTTCGCTTCCCGGGGAGAGATATTAAAAAACTTATGGTCGAAATGGTCAGCTTTATGAATAAAACCTCCCCACTTGCTGATTGTTTTGTTCGGTATACTGATATCGACTGAATAATAAAGATCGGGATCCCACCGTTCAATCGGCACTTCCCGGATGGAATCTTTGCCGCTATTTATGTTTTCCCAGAATTCATGATAATGATCTGCATCGGGGAATCTGCAAGCAACCCCGATTATCGCGATATCCGCACTCTGTTTATTCAAATGAACCATTGGCCTCCACCCGCCCCTTCTTTAGTGTAGAAATAACGTATCCAATCTGCGCCTCAGCAGACTTTCGGTCTCATTCATCAATTTTTCACCAATGTCATCGACATGTCTGTTTCTCCATGATTCCAAATCCGTGCCCTTTACCCAATGATTAAAAGCGCCTAAAGACGGGCCGCAATGAACTTGGAAATTCACCTTTTGTTCTTCCTGCCCTTCCAAAGCAAGCAGACATCCTCTCTGCAAATACCACTTAAATAGTAACAGCATCTTATATTTTTGATTGCGCTCAGCTTTTCGGGCCAGGTTCGGCTGTTTTTCTATTATGCTTTCGTAGATTTCATCAAAAGTCTTGTTAAAATAATCATTTTCGAGCTGAATCTTTGTCTTTTCATCTATCTCACTCAAAGACTCGTATTGTTGGTAGATTTGAAATAATTTATTTGCCCTGACCGGAAACAGCGTGCCCTTTTTCAGCACCTGAACCTTTGTTCCGAACTCAAACAGAGTCTCCGAAGGCGCATAAGCAGTATCGCATATTCCTGTCTCACTCAGCATTTCTTTAACAAAACCGCTTGTTTCGGCTTCAACTGTACATTGATTAATGGATCCCGTCATAATAAAATCAGCGCCCATTAAAAAAGCAGACGCGGCAGACTCGGGAGTCCCGATTCCTCCCGCAGCCCCGATCCTTATCTTCCTTGCGTATTTGTGTGTTTCCATCATTTCATCCCGCAGGTTAACAAAAAACGGCAGCATCGCCGTCAATGAGCCCTGTTCGGTATTACTTCCGCAATCTGCTTCAATAATGATATCGTCTGCTGCCGGAATACGGCTGAGCCACTCCGCCTGCTCTTCCGTCAGCATACCGTTCTGACACATTCTCTTTACGATACTTTGAGGAGGCGGACTCAGAAATGCGGCCGCAACTTCCGGCCGTGAAACTTTGGCAATGATCCGATTATGAGGTATGACGCTGCCGCTTTTGTCTATCTTCAACTGATGCGCTTTGTAATAAATTAATGGCGCGCTGACGGAAAGATACGAAGACGCTTCTATTACTCGTACGTCATGCTTGATATTTAAATCTATCAATTCCTTTTCTCTATCTTGATGATCCGGCTCAAATCGCAGATTCATTCCGTAGGGCTGGCCATTTTTGAGTGTCTTCTTAATAGAAATAAGGGCCTGTTCAATTTCCCTTATCGTTAAACCTGCTGTTCCAAAGAACCCCAGCATTCCTTTCTTCCCGAGGCGGATCAGCATTTCAGCGGAAGAGATCCCTCTATGCATCGCACCTGCCAAATACGCGTATGTCAAACCGTAATCTTCTTTGAAAGATTGATCACCCAACCGGGACACCGGTGAAGCTGCACCGCTCTCTATATTTTCGGCCAAGAGGCTATGCTCTTTCCCGCTTTCCGAATTGTCCTTGTTCCCTTCAGAAAAGAAGAGACTGTCTTCCGGCGCACTGATAGTAAGCGGTTCCTCATCTCTTTGTATGGTTTGAATTAATTTAGTCAGAATGTTGCCGGGACCGATCTCTTCAAACACAGTAACGCCTTGTCCCATTAGATACCTGATGCTTTCAGTCCATTTTACCGAGTTTGTTATTTGTTCAATTAAATTCCGTTTGATATCTTCTTGTTTATAAGGTCTTGCCGTGTAGTTAGAAATGACCGGGAAATTCAATTCAGAAAATTGAACCCCCTCGATAAATTCCGCAAATTCACGCTGTGCACTTTCCATGAAACGAGAATGAAAAGCCCCGCCGACCTGCAATACGATATAAGCTTTCGCCCCTTCTTTTTCAAAAAAAGAGGCTGCCCGCTTTATCTCTTCTGCAGCCCCGGCTATCACAATTTGTGAAGATGTATTGTAATTGGCGATATCTATTTGGCCGAATTCATACTTTTGAAGTATTTTTTTTATGTGATGCTCATCCAGTCCGATCACGGCAGCCATTCCGCCCTCGGAAGCCTCACTCATTAACTCGCCTCTTTTAGCAACCAGCCGGAGACCTGTTTCAAAATTAAAAACACCGGCCGCAAAAAGCGCAGTATATTCACCCAGACTATGTCCTGCAACAGCATCTGGGCGTGTATGACCTTCTTTTAAACCCTTTAAATATTGCAGTGCGCTCACTGTATAAATTGCAGGTTGTGTATACTTCGTATCAGTCAGCCTCTCTTTTTCGTCTGAAAGGCATAAATCCTTTATGGAGTATCCTAAAATATGATCTGCCTTTTTAATGAGCTCACTGAATTCATCGAATAAGTCTCTGCCCATTCCTTTAAACTGCGCTCCCTGTCCGGGAAAGACGTAAGCAAGCATTTGTTTTCCTCCTGTTCCGTATTTCTGCCGTTTCTTTTCGTTCCGATTTTGATAAACGTTTTTCACTTCAATTTTAAAATTGTCGTTTACTTTCAGCACCCTTACTTAATAAGCATTACTAAGCAAAATAAAAAAACCTTTATGCCGGATAAAGGTTTAAAAGCAAAAAGCATGTACAAATATCATATTGCCGTAAATATAGATAGATAGAATTTTCTGATAATTAAAATCGCATTTTCATTCTGTTTTATATATATATATCAATATAATAAAAACATTCCAACGTGCCGAAACAACGATTGGTTTTATGTGAATATTTCCCTAAATAAATACTATACTATGATTTACTTGTTGTCAATGGGAAACACACGTATATACCAATTCTTCAGCCGCCTTTTTACAGGCGGCTGAACTCGGTTGTTATCGGTTCATCAGCCCATGCCGATATGCCTTCACTATACTATTTGCGGAATAATAGTTCTTTCTCTTTGTTGTAGTCTTTAGTAAATTGATTGAACTCATCTGCTTGTTTATGCACCTTTTCGTAAACTGAGTTTACTTTGCTGATTTGCTCTTCCAGATCCGCTAATGTGAGCTTTTTATCTTTAATCAGTTTATAAAGGTCCTTATCAAGTGAAATGGCTTTTTCGTACTTTTTGTACAAAAGGTCATAAGATGCATACCTTTTCTCCATTAAAGCGACCGCATGACCGGCTTTTTCTTTTACTTTCTTATCCTTTATTTCTTGAGAAGTTTTTTTTGCGGATTCAAACGCTTGTTTTGAATCATCAATACTGTCTTTTTCTGCTTTCAGATGTTTTTTTCGCTGATTTGCATTGCTCAGAGCCTGATCAGACAGTGTGACAATTTTCTGGTAATCATCCATATTCAGTTTAACCGCGCTATCATATAGATGATGCTCTTTTTTCTCCAATTTTTCTAATGTTTTCTGCTCTTTTTGAAACGGTTTTTCCGCTTGAACGGCTTTTTCCATCGAGTCATGAAGCGATTCAACCGGATCTTTTCCCCCGCAGCCGGCAAGCAGCATACTTGCGGCGCCGAGCGCTCCGATTCCTGCTAATACCTTTTTTTGAATCATATTCACTTAAAATCCCCCAATCTTGACAATTTCCACTATAGAAGCCCGAACGCTTTTTGACAATAGCTGAGCTGTAATTGGCATGACCGGGTAAAGACGCTTACGGTGCTTTCAAAGAATACTTGCGTAAAAAATTGAGAAAACAGGGCGGATGACCATACATCTTTTTGGCTTTTACATAGTTTATAGTAGACGCCGGCCCTGCTGACAGAGGGTCAGCGTAATTAAAAGAGGAGGTTTTTTTATGTACGGATATGGATTTGGCGGCGGATTTGGCGGCGGTTGTTGCGGCGGCGGATATGGTTATGGCGGCGGTTACGGTTACGGCTGCGGCGGCGGATACGGCCGCACATTCGCATTAATCGTCGTATTGTTTATCTTATTAATCATCGTCGGTGCCGCTTATTTAGGCTGCGGCTGCTGACCTTATACACCATGAACATCGGCCGGCCTGCTATGGCCGGCCAATTGTTTCGTTGCGCCGCGATAAAGAAATTCGCTATAATTTACATATTAAGCTTTAGGAGTGAAGTTTCTTGATTACTATGGAAAATATTGTACGCGACGGACATCCCGCGCTCAGAGAGATCGCTGAAGAGGTTCAGCTTCCCGCTTCTGACGAAGAAAAACAGCATCTTGCTGATATGATTGAGTTTGTGAAAAACAGCCAAAATCCTGAATTAGCCGAGAAATACAAGCTTCGTCCGGGCGTCGGTCTTGCCGCTCCGCAAACAGACGTAAAAAAACGGATGATCGCCGTCCATGCAGAAGATGCGAAAGGCACTTTATACAGCTATGCTCTTTTTAACCCTAAGATCGTCAGCCACTCAGTGGAAAAAAGCTACTTGACGAGCGGAGAAGGCTGCCTGTCGGTAGACGAACCCATTCCCGGCTATGTGCCGCGCTACGCACGCATCCGCGTAAAGGCGGTGACGCTTGAAGGAGAACAGATTGACATCCGCCTCAAAGGTTTTCCGGCCATCGTGTTTCAGCACGAAATCGATCATCTGAACGGCGTGATGTTTTACGACCATATCGACAAAGAAAATCCGTTCAAAGAACCTGAAAACGCCATTGCCATTGACCGTTAAAAATAACCGGCACTTCCCAAAGTGCCGGTTTTCTCTATTTCAAAAGGCCCAGTTCTTTGACGGCCCAGCTGATTCCTTCCTCATCCACCGGCTTTGTGACGAAATCAGCGGCAGCTTTTAATTCCGGAACCGCATTTCCCATCGCCACCCCGGTGCCGACAAAACGGATCATTTCAAGGTCATTTAGTCCGTCGCCGAATGCATAAGTGTCACTTACCCCGTACGGAAGCCGCTCAAGCACTCTTTTAATGCCTTCCGCTTTTGAACCGCCTTTCGGAAGCACATCCGTTGACAATTCATGCCAGCGGACATAATCAAACTCCGGAAAAGCGGCATATGCTTTTTCTTCATGACCGCGGCAGAATAAAAGCAGCTGATAAATTTCTTTTCCTTTATAAAATGTTTCATCAACTTCGGGATAAGGCGCTTTCAGACTGCCGATTCCTTCCGAGACGTGCGGATGTCCGGGGACGGTCGTTTTCATCGTGTCTTCCGCCATAAATACGACGGGGTGCTCCCCTTCTGCCGCCTGCTTTAATAAACGCGCAACCGCATCTTCAGGAAGCGGATTTTTATAAATGACCTCACCTTCAAATACGACATACTGGCCGTTGTATGAAATAAATGATTCAATCTCAAGCTCTTCCAGAATCGGTTTTACCATAAACGGGGACCTTCCGCTGGCGATAAAAACGTGATGGCCAGCCTCTTTAAGCGCCTTCACGGCGTTTCTTGCGCTATCGGGAATATGTTTATCATGGTCATAGATCGTGCCGTCAATATCAAAAAAAATCAATTTTGGTTTCATGTCAATTTCTCCTTTTTCCCGTTTATCAGTCGTGTCTTTTTCAATATCATCATACATAAAGTTTTTCTTCCGGAAAACCGCATTGATGAAATTCCAGTTTTACCCACGAAAACAAATTCATTTTTTCCGCATACTACTGCTATAAAGGGCTTTAAAGGAGGTATACGATGCTGCGCCGATTACGGAAGAAACTCAGAAGACAGTGGGGCGGAATGCTCCGGAAAAAAGTCATCGCGTAGAAGGGATCTTTCGGTTTTTGAAAGTCCCTTTTTTGCTCGAGACTTTCCTTATAATCCGTTTTCGAATATAATAGAATAAGCGAGTCTAACATACGGCATTTAAGGAGAGATTTGGATGATTTATAAGGTATTTTATCAAGAGAAGGCTGACGAAGTACCTGTTCGGGAAAAAACAGATTCACTTTACATTGAGGGCGTTTCAGAACGGGACGTCAGAACGAAACTGAAAGATCAGAAATACAACATTGAATTTGTTCAGCCTGTGGACGGTGCTTTTTTAGAATATGAGAAGCAGAGCGAAAATTTTAAAGTATTGGAGTTATGAGCGGAATGAAATTTGTAAAAAATGACCAGACTGCCGTTTTCGCCCTCGGCGGATTGGGCGAGATCGGGAAAAATACGTACGGGGTGCAGTTTCAGGATGAAATTGTACTGATTGATGCGGGAATCAAGTTCCCGGAAGATGAACTTCTCGGCATTGATTACGTAATCCCCGATTACACGTATTTAGTAAAAAATGAAGATAAAATTAAAGGTCTGTTTATCACCCACGGTCACGAAGACCATATCGGCGGTATTCCGTACCTGCTCAGACAAGTAAATATTCCCGTTTACGGCGGTAAACTCGCGATCGGCTTACTTCGGAATAAACTTGAAGAGCACGGGCTGTTAAGACAGACCAAATTAAACATCATCGGTGAAGACGACATCGTGAAGTTCCGCAAGACGTCTGTATCCTTCTTCAGAACGACACACAGCATTCCGGATTCATACGGAATCGTCGTCAAAACACCGCCGGGCAATATCGTACATACCGGGGACTTTAAGTTCGATTTCACACCGGTAGGCGAACCGGCAAACTTGACAAAGATGGCTGAAATCGGGAAAGAAGGCGTTCTGTGCCTGCTTTCTGACAGTACAAACAGTGAGGTTCCTGATTTCACCATGTCAGAACGCCGCGTAGGCGAAAGCATTCACGATATTTTCCGAAAAGTGGACGGCAGAATTATATTTGCGACATTCGCTTCAAATATACACCGTCTTCAGCAGGTGATTGAAGCAGCCGTTTTAAACGGCAGAAAAGTTGCCGTATTCGGACGCAGTATGGAATCGGCTATTGAAATCGGACAAAATCTCGGTTACATTACCTGTCCTAAAAATACGTTTATTGAGCATAACGAAATCAATCGTATGCCTGCCAATAAGGTAACGATTTTATGTACGGGAAGCCAAGGTGAACCGATGGCGGCGTTATCACGCATCGCTAACGGGACGCACCGGCAGATTTCCATTAATCCCGGAGATACGGTCGTCTTTTCTTCCTCTCCGATTCCCGGAAACACAATCAGCGTAAGCCGCACCATCAACCAGCTGTACCGTGCGGGCGCAGAAGTCATTCACGGTTCATTGAATGACATTCATACATCCGGACACGGCGGACAGGAAGAGCAGAAATTAATGCTCCGCCTGATCAAACCGAAGTTCTTTATGCCGATTCACGGTGAGTACAGAATGCAGAAAATGCACGTCAAACTCGCGACTGATTGCGGCATACCTGAAGAAAACTGCTTTATCATGGATAATGGCGAAGTGCTGGCCCTCAAAGGCGAAGAAGCCGCTGTGGCAGGCAAAATTCCGTCCGGCTCCGTTTACATTGACGGAAGCGGAATCGGTGATATCGGCAATATCGTGCTCCGCGACCGCCGCATTCTTTCAGAAGAAGGCCTTGTTATCGTTGTTGTCAGCATCAATATGGACGACTTTAAGGTTTCGGCGGGACCTGATTTAATCTCAAGAGGTTTTGTTTACATGAGAGAATCCGGTGATTTGATCAATGACGCGCAGCAGCTCATTTCGAACCATCTGGAGAAAGTAATGGATCGGAAAACAACGCAGTGGTCCGAAATTAAAAACGAAATTACCGATACGCTTGCTCCGTTCCTATACGAAAAAACAAAACGCCGCCCGATGATCCTTCCGATCATTATGGAGGTCTAAAAAAAAACTGCACTCATTACGAGTGCAGTTTTTTTATTGCAGCGGAATATGCTGAAAGGCTTTGACATCAAACAGACCGGCCGCTGTCATTTTAATATCCGGAATCACCGGAAGCGCTAAAAACGATAATGTGAGAAACGGATTGAAATCACCGGTGAATCCCAGCAGAGGAAGCTTTTCATGAAGCACGCCCAAGCTGTCATTGACCCATTCCGCCGACTTATCAGACAAAAGCCCGGCGATCGGAAGCGGAACGGAGTGAAGCAATTCTCCGTTTTTCACGGCTGTTAATCCTCCTCCGGTGTCACGGAGCCTGTTGATTGCTTTTGCCAAATCGGCATCGTTTGTACCGACGGCGATGATATTATGGGAATCGTGAGAAATGGTTGTGGCGATGGCGCCTTCTTTTAACCCGAACCCTTGTACAATCCCGAGCCCTATCATTTTTTCGCCGCTGTGCCGCTCTGCGACGGCGATTTTTAATAAATCATTTTCTGTATCAGGACGAAACGCGTCAGCAGACGGTGCAGGCACTTCTTTTTTTCTCGTCTCCAAATGATTCGGTATCATTTCGATTACATTCATTTTCTTGCCCTCTTGAATCGGTATATGAAAATCCGATTCAGTCAGCGGCGCTTTCAGCCGCACTGTATCCAACAGCGCCTGGTCCGGCGAATAGGAACCGGCAGACTGTTCATAAACCGTGCGTCCATTCTCGGCAACGGTCCGGCCGGCGACCATGGTCTTCGTGACGGCAGCCTCCCGTACATCTGAAATGAACAGCAGATCTGCGTCAAAACCCGGCGCTACCGCCCCTTTTGTTTCAAGACCGTAGCACTCAGCCGCATTTAAACTGGCGAGCTGATACGCAAGGAATGGATCAAGTCCCGCCTTTATCGCCATTTTGACTTGGTGGTTCACACTTCCTTCTGAAAGCAGATCATCTACATGCTTATCATCCGTGCAAAAGAAAAAGCGCCGCGCGTTTTTTTCATTCACCGCCGGCAGCACATTGAGCGTATTTTTTGCCACCGATCCTTCGCGCAGCATGACATACATTCCCCGTCTGATTCTGTCCAGCGCTTCTTCTTTTGTCGTCACTTCATGATCATTTGACACCATTGCGGTTCTATATATATTGATGATATCTGAAGAGAGTCCGGCTAAATGCCCGTCGATCCGTTTTCCGTGACGCTTGGCATCAAGCAGTTTCTGAAGCATATCCTCTTGACCTTCCGCAACAGACACATAATCCATTACTTCCGCAAGTCCGAGCACCTCTTTCTCCTGATAAAAAGGCTTTAAATCCTCGGCTTTTAATACGGCTCCTGAGCGTTCAAAGCTAGCGGCGGGAACACAGGAAGGAAGCATGAAACGGATGTTCAGCGGCGCCTTTTTCGCCTGCTCTATCATAAATGAAATGCCTTTTGCTCCGGAAACGTTCGCAATTTCGTGAGGATCAGTAATGACCGTAGTCACTCCGTGTGGGAGGACGGCTTTAGCAAATTCAATCGGAGTAACCATAGAGGACTCGATATGAACATGTCCGTCAATAAAGCCCGGAACGATCATTTGACCTTCTGCATCAATGACTTCTTCCCCTTCATATTCGCCCAGCCCGACGATCACTCCGCCCGTAATGGCGATATCTGCAGAAATCCATTCCTGGTTAAATACATCCATGATTTTTCCGTTTTTAATGACGGTATCGGCTTTTTGTCTGCCGGCTGATGCATTCAGCCGTTCAGCCAGTGTTTCTTTGTTCAAAATGAGGCCTCCTCTTTTTCTTTTTATGGTACAATATGCTATCGGATCGCCTGATCATAGTCAATAAAAATCGCAGAAAATACCGCTTACACGATAAATGTCTTATTATTCTGACATAATAAAAGACCGTCCTTTTACGGACGGCTTTTCACTTTGTGTGAAGCACTCTTTTTTCAAATCGGGAAATGTCCGTAAGAGAGCCGATAACGATGAGAATATCTTCTTTTTGGATCATCTCATTCGCAAGCGGAGATACGATCACTTCTTTTTCTCTCTTGATGGCCACGATATTAATGCCGTACTTCGCCCGGATGTCCAGATCAAGCAGTGTGTTGCCCGCAAGCCTGCTGTTGGCCACGATCTCCACAATGCTGTGTTCGTCGGACAGCTCCAAATAATCAAGCACATTATTTGATACGATGTTGTGGGCGATGCGTTTTGCCATGTCACGTTCAGGGTGGACGATGTGGTCGGCGCCGATTTTCGCAAGCACTTTCTCATGATAATCGTTCTGCGCTTTAACCGTGATCGTGTTCACGCCGAGTTCCTTTAAGATCAGCGTCGTTAAAATGCTCGCCTGTATATTTTCGCCGATTGCCACAATGACGTGGTCAAAGTTGCGCAGCCCTAAGTTTTTCAGCACCGATTCATCGGTTGAATCGCCGATGACCGCGTGTGATGCGATTTTGGCGTATTCATTTACTTTATCTTCATCAATATCCATCGCCATGACCTCAAGGCCTTCTTCACTTAATGCTTTGCAAATACTTCCGCCGAAGCGTCCGAGACCGATAACGGCAAACTCTTTTCTCATAACAGTACTCCTTTAAACAATATCTCTAATAGGAATAGTATCACATTTTCGGCAATGAGTTCATATAGCGTTTAAGCTTTTCTGAAAAGGCGGGCGATAAATACAGGTCCGCTCCGCGTTCGATTTCTTCCTGATAGTGACCCGGAGGCGCAATTTCCTCAGCTTTATCAAGAACGAGAAACGTCAGGACGCCTCTGTATACACGGCCGCCGGCACACACTTCTATGAACGCGGGACGGTATGTGTGGTTATCAACACCTTCTCTTTTGTACAGATAGGTTGCCGCTTCAAACGGGAGCTTGTACAGCACGCCTTCAGTTCGTCCCCCGTCTTCAACAAGATCGGCTCTGGAACCGTCAGGACGCCTTAACGTGAATCTCGTCGAATACCCTTCAACAACCGCCCCTCCGACCGGCTCGGCAAAAAAGTGGTCGACCCCCGCCTGTTTAAACCGGGCATTGTCCATACAGGAGCCGTAAGCGAAATAATAAACCGGACTGTCATCCTCCCGTTTCATAAAACGGTATTCTTTCCAGTCTCCGCTTTTGATACGGCTGAATGAGGCACACTGGCCGGGCTTTACGACATATGCGAAGGCGGTTTTATTCCCGGCATCCGTCGTCACGGCAACCTCTTTCCGATCAAAATCAGCATAATACGCATCCAGCTTACGGATCATCTGATGATCTGTTTCATACAATTCCCCGTACACAAAAGCTGTTTCTGCTAAAGACGCCGCAGGCTGACCTTTATCCGTTTCGTACAGCACACCGTTTATCGCGGCCTGCTCGCACACACACGGAGCGCCTTTCAGCAGTTCATGGTTTTCTTCACGCTTCCGTAACAAACCGTATACAAAAAGAAGCAAGTTATTTTTCCTCCTTTTGGACAGCAGCCGCTTCTAACGGCAGAATCACCTGAAACGTACTGCCTTCTCCATTTTTGCTCTTAATGTTAAGTTTACCATTATGCTCCTTCAGAATTCGTAAACAAATCGGAAGACCGAGACCCGTTCCCTGATCTTTTGTTGAGAAAAACGGTTTCCCGATGTTTTCAAGCTTTTCTTTCGACATGCCGTTTCCTTCATCCTGTATGCTGATCACCGCGTATTCTTCATCCCGTTTTGTATAAATATGAATATTCCCGCCGTCAGGCATCGCTTCAATCGCATTTTTAATAATATTGATAAATACCTGTTTCAACTGGTTTTCGTCACCGTTGACCATACAGGACTCAGTCTGCCTGAAATCCTTCTCAATCACAGTGTTCGACAGCACCGCGTTCGTGTCAAGAAGCGTCGCCACCTGCCTTAAAATATGGTTGAGATGATGAGCGGTAAACGTCACGGTCTGCGGCTTGGCGAGCAGAAGCAGCTCCCCCAGCACGAGATCAATCCTTTTAATCTCCGAAAAAATAATATCAAAATAATCCGTTCTTTCCGGATACTGGGCTTTCATCAGCTGGAGAAAGCCGCTGACTGACGTTAAAGGATTTCTTACTTCATGGGCGATTCCTGCCGCAAGCTCCCCGGCAATGGCCAGCTTTTGAGATTGCATGGCAAGGCGTTCGTTCGTTTCCAGAAGCTCGTCGACCGCTTTTTTCCGTTCACTGATATCAGACATCGTCCCCAGGCTTCCGACAAATTTCTGTCTGCGGTCATAATACAGCTTATAATGGACTTCTCCCCAAAAGATCGTGCCGTCTCTTTTAATATATTTGGCCGTAAACATTCCTGACGGGGACTGCTGCTTGATTTGGGAGATAATATAATCAATGATATGTTTTTCTTTTATAAAATAATCATTATACATCGTGCCCATACATTCGCTGATGGAGTGGCCCGTAATCGCCGTCCAGGCTTGATTCAAATATGTAATATTCCCTTGTGCATCCGTCTGAAAAACGATTTCCTGCAGATTGTCCATGATCCGGTTTTTCTCATCTGAAAGCGCCTTTGCTTTCTGCTCGCTGTCCTTCAGCTCCGCCAGCAGCTGCTTTTTATTGTCCACATAATAAGCCAGCAGCCAGACGCCGATTAATGTGACGGCGGTAAAGGTGATGTCAACTGGCCAGTTAATCGGATTCCGTTCAATCATATAAAATAAATAATCCCAAAACATAATAAAAATCATTGCCAAGATTAAGGAAATGATACGCGCTTGATATTTTCCCATTGTCCCACCTGCCGCTAGCATTTCTACATATATTGTAACATTGTTGACTGCATTATTGACTAAAAAATGATAACTATTCCCAATTAATTGAGCAGGTTCGCTTACTTTTCCCGTGAGTTTTTGCACAAGTTCATAATAAAAGGACGGAATGATGCTCCGCCCTTTTTGCTGATTATGATCTATCTTTTAACGCTTCCTCGATTTCCTCAAGCAGCATTTTCGCTCCTTCAGGACTTAAAATAATTTTGCCGTTGCCGTACTCCTGATTTTCGGAGGTAATTTCCCCCGTCATTAAGCAAATGCCGTGCGGCTTGTATTTTTTTAAGACAATTTTGTCTCCGTCAACGAAAAATTCAATACTATCTTTAATAGCGATATCCAATGCTCTTCTCAATTCAATCGGCATGACAATACGCCCGAGTTCGTCTACTTTTCTTACTACACCAATTGATTTCATAGAAATCCCCTACTTCCTTTAATGTCTCTTCTTTATGTCCAAGGAAAATCCTTCATAAACGTAGACGAAAGGAACGGAGCAAAAGTTTCTCAGCATCCGGAACTGAATGTTTTTTTACAGAAGAAAATCCTTTTGAAATATGGGATACAGACTTTCCCTCCTTTTTTACAAAAACATTTCATTCCCGGCGGAAACCCCCAAAAATCGTGGTTTTTCTCAGAAACTTTAAATGTAGAATCAATTAAATCAGGATAGGGATTGGGTGAAAACATGTTTCAATCAACTGAGATCGGAATCGACTTAGGAACCGCTAATATACTTGTTTACAGTAAAAATAAAGGAATTATTTTAAACGAACCTTCCGTTGTCGCTGTAGATACAACAACGAAAGCGGTGCTTGCCATCGGAACGGATGCCAAAAGCATGATCGGAAAGACGCCGGGGAAAATCGTCGCCGTACGGCCGATGAAAGACGGTGTCATTGCTGATTATGATATGACAACTGACTTATTAAAACACATTATGAAAAAAGCCGGAAAAAAAATCGGAATGACTTTCCGCAAACCGAATGTCGTCGTCTGCACGCCTTCAGGCTCAACAGCCGTTGAACGCCGCGCCATCAGTGACGCTGTCAAAAACTGCGGAGCGAAAAACGTTCACTTGATTGAAGAACCCGTAGCCGCTGCAATCGGGGCCGACCTCCCTGTTGACGAGCCGGTCGCAAACGTCGTCGTAGATATCGGCGGCGGTACGACTGAAGTCGCCATCATCTCATTCGGGGGCGTCGTATCCTGCCATTCGATCAGAATCGGCGGCGACCAGCTTGATGAAGATATCGCCTCGTTCGTCAGAAAAAAATACAACCTGCTGATCGGGGAACGTACAGCAGAACAAGTGAAAATGGAAATCGGTTTTGCATTGATTGAACATGTGCCGGAAACGATGGAAATCCGCGGCCGTGACCTTGTAACCGGTCTGCCGAAGACAATCAGACTGCAGTCTAATGAAATTCAGCACGCGATGCGTGAGTCGCTCTTACATATTCTTGAAGCGATCAGAGCGACACTTGAAGATTGTCCGCCGGAGCTCAGCGGTGATATTGTTGACCGCGGCGTCGTGTTAACCGGCGGAGGCTCCCTTTTAAACGGGATGAAAGAATGGCTGACAGAAGAAATCGTCGTTCCCGTTCATTTGGCGGCAAATCCGCTTGAATCAGTGGCTATCGGCACGGGGCGTTCATTAGACGTCATCGACAAGCTGCAAAAAGCGATTAAATAATAAGATTGTGCTTCTTTTTTCTCCGGCCGGCTCATATTGTGAGAACTGGAGAAACATTAAGGAGGAAGCATATGCTTAGAGATGTGGGAAGACGCGTAGCAGTAGCCGTCATTTTAAGCGGAATTATTTTGGGGGGGATGAGCATTTCACTGGCCAATATGCCCCATTCTCCGGCCGGCGGCGCCGTAAAACTGAATCACCCGTAAAGACGCAGCAAAAGCTGTGTCTTTTTCGTTTGTGCTCCTTTCTTTCCTTTATGAGGCGATATTTGATATGATGAGAAAAACCGATGAGGAGGAATGAACGATGAGTTCGTTTACTGAAAAGTTACATACATATGCTCAGCTGGCGGTAGAAGTCGGCGTCAATGTCCAAAAAGGACAGCATGTCGTAATCAATGCCTCAACTGATGTTAGGGAACTTGTCAGACTGCTTGCCAAACATTCTTATGAAAAAGGCGCAAAAAACGTCACCGTAAATTGGCAGGACGATGAACTGTCCAGATTAAAATACGAGATGGCACCGTTTGAAGCGTTTGAAGAGTATCCTGAATGGGAAGCAAAAGGAAAAGAAGAGCTCGCGAAAAAAGGGGCTGCGTTTATTTCTGTCGTCTCATCCGACCCCGACCTGTTAAAAGGCACTGACGGCAAACGGATTGCAGCGTTCCAAAAAGCCGCCGGAAAAGCATTGCATACATACAGACAATATATTCAATCAGATAAGGTCAGCTGGACGGTGATCGGAGCGGCTTCAACAGGCTGGGCGAAAAAAGTGTTCCCGGATCAGCCGGAAGAAACAGCCGTTCAGCTTTTATGGGAAGAAATTTTCAAAACGACCCGAGTAAATGAAGAAAACCCTGTGGAAGCATGGAAAAAACATGATCAAAATCTTCATGAAAAAGTGGAACACCTGAACAAAAAACATTACAGCGCCCTGCATTATCAGGCTGAAGGAACAGACCTAACCATTGAACTGCCGAAAAAACATGTATGGGCAGGCGCGGGAAGCGTGAATGAAAGCGGGCACGAATTCATGGCCAACATGCCGACAGAAGAGGTTTTCACCCTTCCGCAGCGTGACGGGGTGAACGGCACGGTTTCCAGCACGAAACCGCTGAGCTACGGCGGCAACATTATTGATAACTTCACTCTTACCTTTGAAAACGGCCGCATTGTCGATGTGAAAGCTGAAAAAGGCGAGGAGATTTTAAAAGGCATCGTCGAAACCGATGAAGGCTCACACTATCTCGGAGAAGTGGCCTTAGTGCCGTACGATTCACCGATTTCACAATCAAATATTTTATTTTACAACACACTGTACGATGAAAACGCCTCTAACCACTTGGCGATCGGCAGTGCGTATGCCTTTAATATTGAGGGCGGCAAACAAATGACACGGGAAGAGCTTGTCAAAGAGGGCTTAAATGAAAGCATTACACACGTAGATTTTATGGTCGGTTCCAAAGATATGAATATCGACGGCATTACGGCGGACGGCAAAAGAGAACCGATCTTCAGAAACGGAAACTGGGCATTTTAATAAAAAAGGAGGCGATCAGGCCTCCTTTTTATTTCGCTTCATACATTTGCAAGTTGGCGCAGACGGTTTCCAAAACAGGTGTATCAACTGACAAGCCTTTCGCTTTCTCAAGCAAAAATCCGTGTAAATGATCACCTTCCGTCACCCTGCCCTTTTCCATATCTCTCAGCATCGACGATTTCATATCGTAAGACATGCTTGTCAATGTGCGATAACTCTCTTCTTCCAGACCAGGATCTTTCGGGATGCCGGCAGCCTTGAAAATGGCTCCGATTTCAGCAAAGAGGCGCTTTGCCGTGTTGCGGCCGCCTTCTGTTTCTAAAATCGGTCCGACCGGCTGTTGAAACAGAGTGGTCACTCCCGCCTGCGCGGCAATAAACATATATTTTTTCCAAATGTCCTTTTCAATATCCCGGCTGATGATGACATCCGCTTTCACACCTGCAAATGCGTTTTCCAGCTCGTTCATACGTTCTGTGCGTTCCCCGTTCCATTCACCGAAAACAAAGCGGTGGGCAGCGCTCGTATGAAGAATTTCCCCTTTGTCGTTAAGGGCGCTCTCAATAAAGCAGAGGCCGCCCAGCACCTGCCGTTTTGAAAAAGCTTCAAACAGCTGGTTATAGTGCCTGTATCCGTTTAAAAAAGGAATAATGACCGACGAAGGTTTGACAAACGGTTTGACATCCCGAATGACGTCCTGCAAAGAATACGCTTTTGAAGCGATAATAACGGCGTCAAATGCTCCTTCTTCGCCCGCCATCATTAATTTCGGCTTGATTGAAACATCACCTTTTGCACTTTTGACGGTCAAACCCGTTTCTTGTAATTGTTCCGCCCGTTTCTTGCGGACGAGAAACGTAACGTCATTTCCCTTTTCTGCAAGACGCGCGCCGATATATCCGCCCACTCCTCCAGCTCCGACAATTAAAAACTTCATGATGCATTCCTCCGTCTCTTTTCAAGTTATGTATTCATTTATTGTAACGGGAAGTCAGAAGATTGAAAACTTTTTTCATAAATAAAAAAGCAGAGTCTCCCCTGCTTCTTTATTACGCGTATAGCTCTTCAAGCTTTTTCTGTACATCCGCGTTTTCAAGAAATTCGTCATAAGACATTTGTTTGTCAACAATGCCTTTAGGCGTTAATTCAATGATGCGGTTGGCAATTGTCTGTACAAACTGATGGTCATGAGATGAAAACAGCATAGCGCCTTTAAAGCTGATTAAGCCGTTGTTAAGCGCCGTAATGGATTCCAAATCTAAGTGGTTTGTCGGTTCATCCAGAATTAAAATATTCGCGCCGGAAAGCATCGCTTTTGAAAGCATGCAGCGCACTTTTTCTCCTCCGGAAAGAACGTTTGATTTTTTGTTGACTTCTTCTCCTGAGAACAGCATGCGTCCTAAGAAACCGCGCAGAAAACTTTCGCTTTGGTCATGCGGCGAGTATTGGCGGAGCCAGTCAACAAGGTTCGCATCGCTGCCGTCAAAATACTCGCTGTTGTCTTTAGGGAAGTACGCCTGAGAAGTGGTCACGCCCCATTTAAATGTGCCGCTGTCTGCTTCCATTTCCCCGGAAATGATTTTAAACAATGTCGTAACGGCAAGTTCGTTGCGGCCCGTAAAAGCGATTTTATCTTCTCTGTTCATAATAAAGCTGACGTTATCAAGCACTTTTACCCCGTCAATCGTTTTTGTTAAGCCTTCAACCCGCAGCACGTCATTTCCGATCTCGCGTTCCGGCGTGAAATTGACATAAGGATAACGGCGTGATGACGGTTTGATATCATCAAGCGTGATTTTATCAAGGAGTTTCTTTCTTGATGTCGCCTGCTTTGATTTAGAAGCGTTGGCGCTGAATCTGGCCACGAACTCCTGAAGCTGTTTAATCTGCTCTTCTTTTTTCTTGTTGGCTTCCTGAGAAAGCTTTAAAGCAAGCTGGCTGGATTCATACCAGAAATCATAGTTGCCGACGTACACTTGAATTTTATTAAAATCAAGATCGGCGATGTGCGTGCACACTTTATTTAAAAAGTGACGGTCATGGGATACGACGATGACTGTGTTCTCAAAGTTGATTAAAAACTCTTCCAGCCACTGAATCGCTTTCAGATCCAAGTGGTTGGTCGGTTCATCAAGCAGCAGAACGTCCGGCTTGCCGAACAGCGCCTGTGCCAAAAGCACTTTCACCTTTTCTGAACCGCCTAAGTCCGCCATTTTCTTCGTATGCAGGTCTTCAGAGATGCCCAGGCCCTTTAACAAAATAGCGGCTTCACTTTCAGCTTCCCATCCGTTTAATTCCGCAAACTCTCCTTCAAGCTCAGCGGCGCGGATGCCGTCTTCATCTGAAAAATCAGGCTTCATATAAATCGCGTCTTTTTCCTGCATAACTTCGTATAAACGTTTATGTCCCATAATGACGACTTTCAGCACTTCGAAGTCTTCATATTCAAAGTGGTTCTGCTTCAGAATGGCAAGACGTTCACCCGGGCTCATATGGACATCGCCGGTCTGCGGCTCCAGCTCACCGGATAAAATTTTCAAAAATGTTGATTTTCCGGCACCGTTTGCGCCTATTAATCCGTAGCAGTTGCCCGGCGTAAATTTAATATTGACATCTTCAAATAACTTGCGATCCGCAAAACGCAAGCTCACATTATTTACAGCAATCATTTAGAATCCTCCATCGTGTCTATCATCATTAAAAGTATACCATGAATAAAGGGGAAGAGAAATGTTTCCCTGCGAATATACGGGTTTGAAAAGATGCAGGCGTCAAACCCGGAGCGCTGTGATACAATAGATATATATACATATTCATCACGGAGGAACAAGTTGAAGCTTTTAACACTCACAGAATACTGTCTTATGATTTTCTTCACCGGGGTTTTTCTGGCCGTCACAGGCTTTACGGCCCGTGACATCGGCTTGTACATCGGAATCGCCCTCATTTATACGTTTTCGCATCTCTTTTCAAAACGGATGCTTGAAAAACGCGGCAAAGAGAAGAAGCAGGTGAATCTTTTTTTCAGCGTTCTGGCCATTGTCGGATCAGTGCTGGCCACGGTATTGTTCATTGCCGTCGCCGCCTCGTTTGCCAAATAAAAAACGCCTGCTGTCCAAATCGGGCAGCGCGGCGTTTTTATTTTGTCTGACGCATATCATGAAACGGGAAGAACACAAACTTCGAGGTGCCGACGATCCGGTTTTCGGCAATTAAACCGAGTCCGTTCCGGCTGTCCATTGAGTTCAGCCGATTGTCACCCATGACGAAGTATTTGCCTTTCGGAACCTTTACGGGGCCGAAATCTCCCGTCAGGTTGACTCCCAGTTTTTTCGCTTCTTTTTTATTGCTCGCGAGGTACGGTTCTGCGATTTTTTTGCCGTTTATATAAAGCGTGTCATTTTTCATTTCCACCGTTTCTCCCGGTTTTCCGATGAGCCGCTTTACATAATGGACTTTCGATGTATCGCCGTTAATAATGACGATGTCCCCCCGCTCGATTTCTCCGATATAATTGACGCTTTTGTTGACAAACAGCCTTTCACCGTCATGTAATGTCGGGTACATTGATGATCCTTCCACTAAGTACGGTTCGAACAGGAAATGGCGGATTAACAGCGCAAGTGCGACCGCTATAATGATGGCCTTTCCCCATTCCCAATATGTGTTGGATTTTCTTTTTACCGATTTTTCAGAAGTAGGTTTTTGTTCTTCAGTCAACGTGGTTCCTCCTAGACGATCACTGTTTCAGTTCATGTACCATCTTTACTTTATCATAACTCATCACAAAATACATAACGCTTCTATGCGTACATGATTGAAAAAAGCGCCCGTAAAGGACGCTTTTTGCTTATTTCTCTACAACCGGTTTTTTGACGATTCCCAAGATAACAGCCGTTACAATCGCTCCGATCACGATGCTCATTAAGTAAAGCAGCGGATGGTTCGTAATGAATGCAACGAATATTCCTCCGTGCGGTGCAGGAAGCGTTACACGGAAAAACTCTGTCAACCCGCCAGCTACCGCAGAACCGACAACGGCTGCAGGGATGACGCGAAGCGGATCAGCCGCTGCAAACGGGATGGCGCCTTCTGTAACGAAAGCTGCTCCCATGAAGTAGCACGTAATACCGGCTTCACGGTCACGTTTAGAGAATTTGTGTTTAAAGAATGTTGTCGCCAGTGCGATTCCAAGCGGCGGAGCCATTCCGCCCGCCATGATGGCCGCATGCGGCGCATAGTTTCCGGCATCGATCATCGCAATTCCGAATGTGAACGCCGCTTTATTGAGCGGGCCGCCCATGTCGATAGCCATCATACCGCCTAAAATAATACCCATTAAAACAAGGTTTCCAGTTCCAAGGCTTTCAAGCCAATTTGTTAAGAAATTCATGAACGCTGCTACAGGTGTGTTAATGACAAATTGCATCAGAACTCCTGTGATAAAAATACCGAGCAGCGGATAAATCAATACAGGTTTTAATCCGTCAAGAGTCTGAGGAATAAAGACAAACAGCTTTTTCAGCAGGATTACGACATAACCGGCTAAGAATCCGGCAATCAGTCCGCCCAAGAATCCGGCATTCGCCTGCGTGGCCATAAATCCGCCGACCATACCCGGCGCAAATCCCGGACGGTCCGCAATACTCATTGCGATGAATCCGGCAAGAACTGCAACAATCAGCTTTAACGCATTATCGCTGCCGATAAAGTTCAGTGCTGCAGCAAACGTGTTGTATGTCGGGTCTTTCGGATCAGCTGAATGAATGCCCCAGAAGAATGAAATCGCAACGAGAATTCCGCCGCCGACGACAAAAGGCAGCATGTTGCTGACACCGCTCATTAAGTGTTTATAGAAAGTGCTTCCGATGCTTGTTCCTGATTTCTCTTTCGGGCCGTCTTCATTTGAAGCGGAAGATCCTCCGCCGCTGCCCTCGTAAATCGGCGCATCTTGGTTAACGGCTTTTTCAATCAGCTCCTGAGGACGTCTGATACCGGCCGTTACAGGCACTTGAAGAACATGTTTGCCTTTAAAGCGTTCCATTTCAACCTGTTTATCAGCCGCCACGATGATCGCAGGCGCGTCTTCAATTTCTTGAGCCGTCAGCTTATGTTTGATACCGCTTGAGCCGTTTGTCTCGACTTTAATGTCAACGCCGAGCTCTTTCGCTTTTTCCTTCAGTGCGTCAGCTGCCATGAACGTATGGGCGATACCTGTCGGACATGCCGTAACGGCAAGGATTTTGCCTTTTCCTGACGGCGCTGCCTGTTCTTCCTGCTCTTCTTCTTCCTCATCGTCATCTTTGTCATGCTGATTGATGATGTCAATGATCGCATCTTCTGATTCAGCTTCAAGAAGCTGTTTGCGGATTTCCTCACGCATAAGAAGCGTTGAAAGTCTTGATAATGCCTCAAGGTGCGTATTATTCGCTCCTTCGGTTGCCGCAATCATAAAGACCAGGTGTGCCGGCTGACCGTCTAATGATTCATAATCCACACCATCTTTTGAACGGCCGAATGCGATGGCCGGGTTAATGACGCTCGCCGTCTTCGCATGAGGAATGGCAATGCCTTCGCCGATTCCCGTCGAGCTTTGGCTTTCACGATTTAAAATGGCTGCTTTGTAAGCCTCTCTGTCATTTAATCTGCCGGCTTTGTCAAGCACTGTCACCATTTCATCGATAACGTTTTCTTTCTCTTTACTTTCTATATTGAGATGAATTGTATCTCTTGTTAACAGCTCAGTTATCTTCACTTTTCTTTCCTCCTCTATAGACGTGTGACTTTAACTTCAGGAAGAAGCTGCTGTACAAACTCTTCAGTTCCGAGTTCTTCAGAAAATGCCGTCGCGCTTCCGGAAGCAACTCCTAAACGGAACGCATCTTCCAAAGGCAGCTGTTTTGAAATTCCCGCAAGGAATCCCGCGACGACGGAATCACCCGCGCCTACCGAATTGACAAGCTTTCCTTTAGGAACATTGGCGAGGAAAACCGCCTCTTTCGTAAATAAAAGCGCACCGTCTCCAGCCATCGAAACAATCGCGTGTTCAGCGCCTTGTTCAATTAATTTTTTACCGTAAGGAACGGCAGCTTCGGCTGAATCAATGACCGTATTGAACATTTCCCCAAGCTCATGATGATTCGGCTTCATCAAAAACGGTTTCATTTCTGTCGCTTTCATCAGCGCTTCACCGGAGATGTCCACCACTACCCGGGCATTCTGCTTTCTGCATGCCTCAGCAATTTTTTCATACGTGTTATGCGGCAGGGAAGAAGGAATGCTTCCCGCTAAAACGATGATGTCTCCCTCTTCCAGAGCGGAGAACTGTTCTAAAAAGGCATTGAACACTTCATCTGAAATCGTCGGGCCCTGTCCGTTAATTTCCGTTTCATCGCCCGTTTTCAGTTTTACATTTATACGCGTGTCTTCATCTACCTCAGAAAAAGCCGTTTCCAGACCTTCCTGCTGCAAAAATGACGTGATATAATTTCCGGTAAATCCGCCGACAAACCCCAATGCTTTTGACGGCACATGGTGTCTTTTCAGTAATCTCGAAACGTTGATGCCTTTTCCGCCGGGATACTTCGTGTCATAGCTGGAACGGTTTAAACCGCCTACGGCAAAATCTTCAACGTGAACGATATAGTCAACAGACGGATTGAGGGTTACAGTGTAAATCATGGTTTCACTACCTTTACGACAGTTTTTTCTTGGTAATTATCGAATGCAAGTTCTTCAGCTTCAGTGGTAATGATAGCGGCATCGCCCAAGGCGGCGAACGCTGCGAAAGAAATCTCGCCGAATTTAGAAGGATCGGCTAAAACATACGCATTTTTCGCCTGTCTCACAGCCTTTGTCTTCAGAAGAGCCTCATCCGGATCGGGTGTTGTAAAGCCGGCTTCAATGTGCACGCCGTTCACCCCGAGAAAGCTTTTGTCAAAACGGTACTGGCTGACCGCCGTTAATGAGGCGCCGCCGATCATCGCACCTGTTCTATGCTTCACATATCCTCCGAGAAGATAAAAAGGAATCCCTTTCCTTATTAAAGCGTCGATATGCATAACTCCGTTTGTGACAACCACAATGTCCTTTGTATGATCTATAAAATCAATCATGTGCAATGTAGTTGTTCCCGCATCGAGGTAAATACAGTCACCTTCTTCTAATAAAGATGCCGCTTCTTCTGCGATCTTCAGTTTATCTTGAAGGTTTTTGGAGGATTTTTCAAGCATATCGGGTTCTTGCCTGCTGTTGGAAAGTTTAGACGCCCCGCCGTGAACGCGCTTTAAAAACCCGCGCTCTTCAAGTGTTGATAAATCTCTTCTGATCGTTGATTCAGAAGCGTTTGTCATGCTTATCAGCTCTTGAATCTTCACCACATCTCGCTTTTCAATCTGATCCATAATCAGCTGATACCTTTCAGGAGTAAGCATATTCCGCCTCCTTTGAAAACGTATTCATTTCGGCTGCAAGATAATTGTAAACGCTTTTTTTACTTCAAGCAACTAAAATCACTCAAATTCATTCAATAACTATCAAAATCTTTCACATTTGTTCATATTAACGTATGTACATAGGGTTTGTAAACTGTAAATTCGACAAAAAGGGGGACAATTGTATGACATTTTCTTTTTATCATAAATGAAAAAAGTCTATTATATTCATTCAATCATTAAAACACAAAAAACCCCATGCAGACTGCATGGGGCGCAGGTTATTCATACCTTAATGCTTCAATCGGATCTAAGCGTGATGCTTTGTTGGCGGGCAGCATGCCGAAAATGACACCGATCAGCATACTGAACAGCACACCGATACAAACCACCTGCCAGGAAACGAGCGACGGCCAGCCTGCGATAAGGGAAACGAGTGATGCTCCCCCGTAGCCGAGACCGATTCCGATTAAGCCGCCGATTAATGTAAGCACAACAGATTCAATTAAGAATTGTGTCAGAATCTGTCCTCTCGTGGCACCGAGCGATTTGCGGATGCCGATTTCTCTTGTCCGTTCCGTCACTGATACGAGCATAATATTCATGACCCCGATCCCGCCGACAATGAGAGAAATACCGGCGATCGAACCGATGATCGTCGTCATGACGGTCGTGACCTGACCGATGCCCGCCGCGATTTCTTCCATATTCATGACTTGATAGGCCTCTTTTGTACCGTGATTGTCATTTAAGAGACGTGCCGCTTCTTTTCCTGTTGTTTTGATTTGATCAGCGGACTCCGTCTGAACGGAAACGTTGCTGTAGTCGTTAGTACCGAAAGACGTTTTCAGCATGTTGAACGGCACATACATTTCACTGAGTCCTAACGATAAAAAACCGCTCTCTTCTTTCAGTACGCCGATTACTTCAACGGGCTGTCCGCCGGCCCAGACGATTTTTCCGAGCGGAGACGTTTTCCCGAACAGCTTTTCAGCCATTTTTTTCGAGATGATTCCCGCTCTTTTCCCGGAAAGAAAATCATTGTCCGTAAATGTCCGTCCATCTTGAACGTCCAGCTTTTTTACGTCCATGTAGCCGCTGTTAATGCCGTTCAGCGTAATATCCGTGTCTTCTTCATGGTAACGGGCCGTCATGGATTTTACCGCGGAAGCGACAACCTGCTTTACGCCGTCCACTCCTTTTAATCCATTAATATCTTCTTCTGTAAAACTCGCTTCCTGTAAGGCGTTCGGATTGGCTGTTAATTCTTCATCACTCGGAAGGTAAAACAATTCAATCGTATTGCCCGGCCCGCTGATGGATTGCTTCAGCATTTGCTCTCCGCCCTGGCCGACAGCCACAACCACGATTACTGAACCGACGCCGATAATGATTCCGAGCATTGTCAGGATCGATCTCAGCTTGTGAGCTCTTACGGAACTGAGGGCCATCCGGAGATTTTCTAACAGGCTCATTCCCCCACTCTCCTCTGCTCAGCATCGCGGGAAACGATCATGCCGTCACGGACGAAAATCACTCTGTTTGTACAGTCCGCCACTTCAGGCTCATGAGTCACAAGCACCACGGTCACGCCCTCTGCATTAAGCTCTGTGAACTGCTCCATAATGGATATGCTTGTTTTCGTATCCAGCGCGCCGGTCGGTTCATCAGCTAAAATGAGCTTCGGTTCGTTCACGATGGCTCTTGCAATCGCGACACGCTGCTTCTGGCCGCCTGACAGCTCATTCGGCATGTGACGCATCCGATCCGCCAAACCGACTTTTTCCAGCGCATGCTCAGCCCGTTCCTCACTCTCTTTTTTGCCGATACCGGCGTAGATCATAGGGAGTTCGACATTTTTTCTTGCATTCAATCGCGGCAGCAGCTGAAATTGCTGAAAGACAAATCCGATTGATTTGTTCCGGACCGCCGCAAGCTCTTTTTCGGTACATGAAGAAACATCTTCGCCCGCAAGCCTGTAACTGCCGGACGTCGGTCTGTCCAGACAGCCGATGATATTCATGATCGTAGATTTCCCCGATCCCGACGGTCCCATAATTGACACATATTCTCCTTCTTCAATCGTCAGGTCGATTGAACGGAGAACATCAAACGTCTCCTTGCCGATCTGATAGCTTTTTTTCACCTTTGAAAGCTGAATCATCTATGCTTTCACATCCGTTCCGTCAGTCAAACCGTCAGCCGGATTCAGAATGACTTTATCATCCTTTGAAAGCCCCTCTTTTATCTCCGTAAGCTGATTTGCGGTATCGCCGACTTTAACTTTCACGCGTTTGGCCTTCCCGTCTTTTACCGTAAAGACCCAGTGCTCATCTCCGTCTTTTTTGACCGCGGAGGACGGCAGCGTATCGGCTTTCCGTTTGTCGGTTTCAATGTTCATAATTAATTTAAACCCCGGCTTGCCCTCCGGAAGGTTTCCGATCAGCTTAACCTGAAACGGATACTGCACAGCCTGTTCCGTGCTTTCCCCCGAAGCAGCGCTTGACTTTTGATCAGGAACGAGGCCGACAGCCGCCACTCTCCCTTTCCACGTTTTACCGGGGATGGCGTCTGAGGTAATCGTAACGCTTTGGCCCTTTTTCACTTTCAGCGTGTCGTATTCGGACAAATTGCCGGCAACGATCAGGTGTTCCGGGTCTCCTATATGTATAACCGGTTCTTGAATATCCGATTTTTTAGAAGCCGCTTCTTGATTTACCGAGATTACCGTCCCGTCCATCTCACTCTTAACATTGAGATTCGCCACTTGATTTTCAAGAGACTGCTTTTGCAAATCAGATTGCTTTAATTCGATTTCCGCCGTTTTTTGCTGAAGCTGCAGATCAGTCCGTTCGGATTCAATTTGTTTTTTGGCTTCCGTTTCTCCAACTTGTTTTGCCAGATCTTGTTCCTTGCTGTTTAATGCTCTGAGTTTTTCTTCAACTTGTTCGATTTGCATCCGTTTTGATTGTTCTGTCAACTCATTTTGTTCTTTATCAAGATTGAGCTGCTCATTTGTATACGTGACTAACGACGACCCTTTTTTTACTTTGTCGCCTTCTTTTACTTTCACTTTATCAAGAGTTCCTTTATCCGCTTCATAAAAAACATACTGTTCTTTAGAGAATTTAAGTGTTCCCGGAACCATGACCGTAGAGGAGATTTCTCTGTTTTCCATGGTTCCGGTTTCGATTTTTTTCCCGGCGCTGCCGCCCGCGGGAGCGGCAGACTTATAAATATTGATACCGATGAATACTGCAACAATTACGGCGATGCCGATTCCGATCCAAATTTTTTTCATGTTATACACCTGCTGTCACTGAACTTAACAGTCCTCCGACTGCCGAAACCAAAAGCATAATAACAAACAGGACAATCGCGGAAGTCCAGGCCGCTTTTTTCGAAATGCCGCCTGTATAGCGAAGACCCAAAGCGAGCAGAATATAGCTCCAGATGCTGAAAATGTCGAACGCGCTTAAAAAGACCGCGACGCCGTCTCCGGCCGGTATGATACTCGCCAAAGATGTAACGGCGTGCAGGGAGCCCGCTCCGGTAAAATAAGTGACAAGACCGTTAATGACTAAGCCGATATTGGTAATAAATGCCGTGAACAGGCTGAGTGAGAGCATTTTTTTATAAGTTGTTACGCCGCCTGAAATTTTGACGCACAGCCAGTAAATGAGCGGAACGATAAACAGAGCGATAATGCCCCCGAAGATTCCTCCGAACATCGAGCCGAATTTAGCAATGGTTTTGGTCATTTCAATCTGATCATCCGACAATCCGTCAAGAGATGTGCTGTTCAGCACTTCTTCATAATTCATCCCCAGTCCGCGCAAAATACTGCCGGCCGCGATGAGAATGATGACAATCAGGAGAGGAATGCCGATGACCGGCTTTTCTTTTAATCTTTTAAACTGCACAACAGGACTTGTAATGACGCCGAAAATTGACGGCTTTTCCGTTACTGCCGTATTGCTTTTTTCCAGGTTTGGTTCCATATTGCTGATGCCTCCTATGTATTATTCTGTTTATACGTACGCTTTAGGCTGAGAGAAGTTTCAATTTTTTTGCCGTTTGCGTATTTATGCTAAATTGTAACACAAATTCTCAGCTTTACGTTCCATAATTATGTAAAAAAAAGTATTGTCAGACCGGTATGACGGGAGGCTCAAAGCCTTGTGAAGGCACTGTCTTCAGCCTATTCATCTAATCAAAACCGTCTCAATCACAAATTCCTTTAAATCCCATTTAGATATTCTCTGGAATTCAGCTCCTATATACAAAAAAGCCGGATGGCAATGATGCTCATCCGGCTCTTTTTTCACCCTCCGCTTACAGGAGGGATAAAGGCAATGGTATCACCTTCTGTTACGATGCTGTTGTCTTTTACATATGTTTCATTGATTGCGATCATGGCATTGTCAATCGTCTGAAGTCCGTACCGTTCCTTTAACAGTGTTTTTACAGCAGACGCCGCCGTCTCTTTTTCGTCAAGTTCAATGACCGGTGTTCCCGCCTGCTCCGCAAGCCCGGCAAACAATAGTACTTTAATCATCGCGATTCCCCTTTATCCAAATCCGGTTTTCCGTTCGGATAGGGCGTTGTTTCCAGCTGATCGCCTATCCATTCTTCGCCGTCTTCCCAGATTTCTTTTTTCCATATCGGCACAATCTGTTTTATCCGTTCAATTGCATATTCATTCGCCTCATATGCCGCCTTTCTGTGCGGTGAAGACACGGCGATTACGACCGCTGCTTCTCCGATATCAAGGACGCCGACACGGTGAGTGATTGCAGCTTCGGCTCCTTCCCATTTCGCACTGATTTCATCGCCGATTTGAGAAAGCATTTGAACAGCCATCGGTTCATACGCTTCATATTCGAGCCGTACCGTCCGCCGTCCTGCAGTCCACTCTCTGACCGTGCCGATAAACGTTGTGATGGCGCCGGCTTCACGCTTTTCAACTTTTTTTACGATATTTTCCGCAATGATAGGTTCCCTTGTAATTTGAAAACGTTCCATTTATGCAGATTCCCCTTTCAGCTGCGAAAGCACAAACATAATGGCAGCCGGATCATCCGCATGGAATACGGGCATGCCTGCATCTGCCGGCATATGCTCCATATTTCTGCTGATAACCGCGATCACGCGCTCCAAATGTTTGAGCTTTTGCCAATCTTCGCTGTCTTTGATCATAATGATTTTCGGATGCGGCGCATGTTTAAATCCCTCTATGAGAAGACCGTCAATTCCCAGACATTCATACAGACTGATCAAACCCGCCAGATCCCATTTTTTTCGCGCCGTAAGCTGCAGGACGCCGTCCCCTTCTACTGCCGTAACCGCGGCTCCGGCTTTTGAAAAACGCTCCGAGTCCTTTCCGTCAGAAAAAGGTTCCGGTTCTCCGCCATGTCCGTGATGTTTTAAACATCCAATATCGCACTCTTTCGGCGCCGCTTTCAGCACACGTTCAATAAACGTTGTTTTACCGCTGTTTTGAAAACCTACGATCTGGACGATCGGGAAAGAATTGACCACGGCCATTCACTTCCATTCTCATCACGGATGAGGAGCACGTGAACCGTCCGTCCCGCTTCATACCCCCTCGTTCCTCCCGGCAGAAGGATAAACGCGTTTGCTTCGGCTAGAGATGTGACTGAGCTTGATTTGTCGAGACCGACCGGTGACGCCATCATCTTTCCGTCCTTATGATAAACAAATGCTCTCACAAATCTCGTAAACGGATTCGGTTTCGGAAAGTCGTTTGTTAACACGGCTTCCGCCCATCCGGAATGAGGTTTTTCATTCAGAAGCCACGTCTGAATCATCGGTTTGACAAACAGGGTGAATCCGACATAACATGCGGACGGATTGCCTGAAAGGCCGAACAGCAGCATGTCATCGGCCCGGGCGACAGTTGTCACGCTCCCCGGGCGCATTGCCACTTTGTTAAAAAGAACTTCCGCTCCGAGCTTATTATAAATGTCTGGAAGAAAATCAAAATCGCCGACTGACACGCCGCCGGTCGTGATCAGAAAATCAACTTTTTTCATAGCTTCCTTCACCGCAGCATAGCTGTCATCAAAATCATCGGAAATTTTCCCTAAGTTCAGCGGTACCGCGCCCGCTTCAATGACCTGGGTATACACCATGGCAGCGTTGCTGTTGCGGATTTTCCCCGGCTCAAGCGGATCGCTGACATGAAGAAGCTCGGTTCCCGTTGCGATAATGCCGACAACCGGCTTTCTGACCACGGGAACGGAAGCATAGCCGAAGGTTGCTAAAAGAGCGGTTACGCCCGGCGTGATTTTCGTCCCTTTTTTTAATAGCGAGCTGCCCTTTTTCGCATCTTCTCCTTGATATGAAATATTATCACCCGCATGAAAAGGGCGTTTCACTGACATGTAATTCGTCCCGTTTTCAGAAAACGTTTTTGTCAGTTCAAGCATCACTACGGCATCCGCGCCTTTTGGAATCTGCGCCCCCGTCATAATGCGGACCGCTTCATAAGGCCCGAGTTCTTTTTCTGACACGGCGCCGGCTCCGATATGGTCAATGACTTCAAAGGTGACGGCATTGTCACGGGAAGCCGTTTTTGAATCGCTCGCCCTGATGGCAAACCCGTCATACGGGGAACGGTTAAAGGCCGGCACATCATGATCCGCCTTAACATCCTCCGCCAAATAGCGGTGGAGACTGTCCTCAAGCGCCACCCATTCGGTATCCCCCTGTTTTTTATACCGGCTCACCCGGCGGACTGCTTCGTCCACCTGAATCGGCGTTCTTTTTTCAAGCATAGCAATATCTCCCCTTCCTACAGTCCGATCACCCTGGCCAGAACTGAATTTGCTTCTTTTATATCGTTTGTACCGTGAATCAGAGCCCGTCCATCCTGAAAAATAACGATTCTGAAGCGCTCATACGCCATGTGCAGCAGAAATTCATTTGCTTCCACTTTACCGATCTGCTTCAGACGTTTGACAAGCTCTTCTTTATCCAGCCTCTTTAAGGCTTCCGATCTGATTTGAACGGTGTCTCTTCCGCACAGCACGCTTGCTTTCGGCCTGTTTTCAGGCTGCAGATACGGATATACGGGCTCCGCGCCGCAGGAAGGGCAATGATCCCGTTTGATCTGATCCACATTTATGCTCATATTGGTGTTATTCCACACGTCAAACGTGAAAAAGCGCCGATTTACCGCCGCATGATTTCCTGTCAGCAATTTCAGCGCCTCAGCCTGCTGATAAGCGGAAACGATATGAACCGCCGGAGGTATGATGCCTGCTGTATCACATGTCGCTCCGCCCACGGGCATTTGCTCAAACAGGCAGGATAAACACGGCGTAACCCCCGGAATAATCGTCATGCACATTCCCTGACTGCTGACACAGGCACCGTAAATCCAAGGTGTTTTCGTTTTCAGCGCCAGATCATTGATGACCATTCTCGTTTCAAAATTATCTGTCGCATCCACGATGCAATCCGCTTGTTCGATCAGCGGTTCGAGCGTTTCCGCCGTACCTTCCGCCGCGTAAGCATCGATATGTATATCACTGTTTACCGCCAAAAGACGCGCCTTGGCCGCCATTGCTTTCGGCAGGCGCTGTCTCGCGTCTTCTTCTGTATACAGCTGCTGTCTTTGTAAATTGCTCCATTCCACATAATCCCGGTCAATAATCGCCATACGGCCCGCTCCGGCTCTTGCCAAGCCCTCTGCCGCGGCTGTTCCGAGGGCTCCGGCTCCGACAATCAGGACACTGCTGTCAGCCAGCGCCTGCTGCCCTTTTTCCCCTATCGGCTTAAATCTTGTCTGCCGCGAATAGCGCTCTTCCATCTGTGTTGTCCCCTTGCATTTTTATTTCCATCATACCATGTTTCTTCCCGATCAGTCCTGATTTGAAGACTCGACATGCGCCAAAAGTCTGGTGTAATCGTCCCGTGTGTTGATATTAGCGAACTCCTCCGGCCCGGCGCCGATGTCTTCAGCCTGCACATAACAGACAGACAGCCGTTTCAGCGTGTCTGTCATTTTCAGTTTGTTTTGTGTCAGCTGATCAAAAAGCACACCCTGCACCCGTTTATGGTAAACCGCCAAGAGGGGATGCTCTCTGTTTTCACAAACCGGTATGACAGCGTCCAGATTTCCGGTCAGCTTCATTTCAAGTGCAGCCATCGTCTTTCTTGTCACGAGCGGCGTGTCACAGGATATGACCGTGTATGTTTCGCCTTCCGTTTGTTTCATTGCCGTATATATGCCGGCCAGCGGGCCCATTCCCCGAAACCGCGGCTCATCGGCAAAAACATGCCGCTCCCTGTTTGATAAGAACTTTTTTATATGCTCAGGGCGGCTGATAATTACCGTTTCTCCGCCGCCGAAGGCTTTTTTCGCCTGTTCATAAAACATGCCGCCCTTCCACTTTGCAAAAGCTTTCGGTTCTCCGAATCTTCGGGAAGCTCCCCCCGCTAATATTACATTCACCCATTTCATGTCATCTCTCTCCCATTCTATATAAAAGCATAGCAAACGCCTCAGCCGAAATACAATATTACGGTGCTTGTCTGTTTAATTAAGAGGAATAGCCGTTGATCCTTTCCCATATTGTAGTGTTAACATCATGAGGGAGATGGTTCTTATGAAAATATCCGGTCCGTTTTTCCACGACACTTCTCAAGAGAACCTTTACTTGAAATCCGAACTTTCCAGATGCAGAAAATTAATTTCAGAATTTGAAGCAAGCTACTTCCATCAGAAAAATAATAAGCTTCAGGAGGAAAACGCCAATATTAAAGAGCGGCTTCACAAGCTTTCTGACGAATTGGAAGCCATGGCTCAAAAACACAAACAGACAAGTGACACGGAACGTTCTTTGCATGAAATCAGAGCCGGGCTGCTCGATAAAATCGTCATTCTGCAAGAACTGCTTCAGCAGGAAACGTTTCGGCGGAAAAATGAGATGGAAGAAAAGCACCGTCTGCATCTTACAAATGTAAAATTTGAAGAAGAAAATAAAAACTTACATACCCGCATCCGCTCACTTGAGACCGCCATTCAAACTGAACGGACTTCTCACGAAGATATGAAACAGCGTTATCATGCCGCTGCAGACGAAAATACCCGGCTCCAAACACAAATGATAGAAAAAGAATACCAGCTCAAACATATTAAAATAGAAATTAATCATATGAGAGATCGAATACTAGAAACAAAAGAACGGCTTGTAGAAATAGAAAAAACGAAAGAAAAGTTATTTCAAGAAACCATTCTTTCGTATAAACGGCAGCTGGACGAAAGTGATGCTTGGATTGCCGGCCATTTTGCTGATATTGACAGCCGCACGGCGGAACCGGCGGAACAAGCTCTGGAAATCCCTTCTGTTTCGAAAGAGACTGTTCAGGCAGAAGACTTGCTTAAAGCCGTTACCGAACAAGTCATCTCCCTGCAAAAACAATTTGTACAATCAGAGTCCCGCGATCAGTCGTTTGATGAAAAACTGGATGCGTTGAAAGAACGTGCTGACGGCGAAAAGCCTTTCCAAAAATATGTCGTCAAGCTTGAAAAAAAGCCTGGAAAAGATGCGTCACTTCCGCAGAATAAGCGGGAAAACGCAAAAAAACTGCTTGAGTAACGCAAGCAGTTTTTACTGTTTTATTCAGCAGCCGTATCATTTGCCGTTTCTGCTGTTTCCTGAGAAATTTCTCCCTCAAGAATATATTGGCCGCGGTATGGTTTTTTCACTTCCGGATACATTTTAATTAAGCTTTGCATAAATGTTGTCATATTAGGAATTTCAAGGCCGCTTTCCTTTTCAATTTCCTTTTGCAGTTCGGAACTTTTGATCGCTGCATTGTGGCGTTTCAACGTTTTAATCGCTGCTTCGCGCAGTTTTGCCGCTTTTGATCCCGGTCTCGCCGTCCCTCTTCTTCTTCTTGTAGAACCGTCCGGAATGCCGGCGGGAAGAGACGTAATAGACTGCATCTGCGGCTGGGAGGATTGAGGCTGTGTCTGCGGCTTTTGATAGCTTCTCATTTCCTGTGCTGCAAGCTCTGCAAGCACCGGGAGAGAGTCACTTTTTTTCTCCGGACGAAACTCTTTTTTTGTATCGGACAGGCTGCCTGTATTGTCTAATTCTCTCAGTTTTGCATATATTTTATCACGTTCTATTTGATATTCACGAATGACTTTTACCTCTGCTTCGTTCAATTGTTCTAAACGTAAGCGCAGCGCTTCTCTTTCATTAAACATGTGTAAAACCCCCTGTCAAAAATTTAAACGCTTTTATTAAGATATTAGATTACAAAAGTAATTTTATCAACTATTATTTTATCATTTTACTATTTTATTTACTCTATGAAAAATTGCTTATTTTCTGAAAATGGTACTTTATATACAAAAATCCTTATCATATAGGGGATTCTGGACAAAGTTCCAATTTATTCAACCATTTCAAAATATAACTTGAAATTACTTGTTTAATGAAAATTAGCGTGATATCTACAATTTTCGACTATAATATGTAAAAGATAATGATATGGATAAAACAAGCGGTACAGCGTGTTTACGGCTGTTTCTCTTATTTTTTAAGCCACACATGTCATATTGGAATTTTTTATCCAATAGGCACAAAAAAACCCTGTTACCTAAACGGCAAAGGGTTTGCGGAACCGAGACAATAGTCCGACGGAGATTGTCCCGATTACTCAGAAGCCTGCTCCGTTTCTGAAAGTACTCGGCTGACGCGTTTTTCAAGCATTTTCATCCCGCTTCCTCCCGCTTGAAAATGGCGGAGCTGTCCGCTTTTATCAAAAACGTAATAAGCCGGCACATATTCATTTTCAAATGCTTCAGTCAGCGTATGATCGCTGTCGACGTAAATCGGCTGAGAGATATCATGTTCAGCCGCTGTTTTCTTGATTTTCTCAAGATCAAGATCGTCTTCGGAACGGGGCATGTGAACGGCCACCACATTCAGCTGATCTTTATATTTATCACGAAACCCGTTCACCTCAGGCATCGCTTCTTTACACATGCGGCAGCTGGCGGACCAGAAGTGAATCAGTGCCGGCTTTCCGCCGACCAGCTGTTCCTTCGAGACTTCTCTGTTAATCCATGCTTTAGCGCCTGTCAATTCAGGCATTTGCTGACGTAATTTCATCTTATTTCCCTCCTTACGAAAAAGGTTTTTTGCCGGGGCTTTCAGTCCGCCGGGCAACGTTATCCTGTTTTCCCTCCAAAGGATATGATTTGGCTGAATCACCATGTTAAAATGAGTGTGGCGATTCCTTAGTTCATATCTTCACAAAAATGATGATATTGAAACCGGGCAATATGAACAAATCATAAATGAAATAACTGATTTCTATTAAAAGGTTTATTTTATTTTAAAAACGGGTATATCACTTTTAGCTTTTTCCGCAATAGACTTGAAAGGAAGACATCACTATGATTGATCTAAAACACTTTGATTGGGCCGGGCTTCTCACATCTGCCGGGATTTTCATCATAAAGCTGGCTCTCATTATTTTAGCGTATTTTATTTTCCGGACGGCAGGAAAAAAGCTGATCAAGCATCTGTTTCAGAAATTCGAGCAACAAAACAACCTCTCTACAGGCCGCGCTTATACTTTGCGAAGCCTGGCGCTTAATGTATATGGATACATCCTGATTTTCGTTTTTATCGTAATGATTTTGGATTTATTTCACTACAATCCGAGCGCTCTCATTGCCGGCGCCGGCGTGGTCGGTCTCGCAGTCGGCTTCGGGGCTCAGGGGCTTGTCAGTGACATCGTCACCGGATTTTTTATCCTTTTGGAAAAACAGATCGACGTCGGTGATTATATTACGGTTGCCGGCTACAGCGGCATTGTCGAGCAGGTCGGTCTCCGTACGACGCAAATCCGGAGCTTTGACGGCACGCTTCACTATCTTCCCAACCGGGGCATTACGAATGTGAGCAACCATTCCCGCGGAACGATGCAGGCTCTTGTCGATATTAAAGTGCCGCTTGAAAAAAATCTTGATGAAACCATTCAAATCCTGCAAACCGCGTGTGACAAAGCAGCCGCTGAGCTCCCGCAGATTAAGGAAGGGCCGGACGTCATCGGGGTTCAGGATTTAAGCTCGTCAGAAATGGTGCTCAGAATCATTGCCAAAACAGAAAATATGGAGCAATGGCGGGTTGAACGCGTACTGCGGAGAGAAATGAAAATCGCGCTCGACCGTTTTAAAAACGCCGCTTCCGCCGAATAGAAAAACCGAAGCGTAAGCTTCGGTTTTTCTTTTTAATGAAATTTTTTTTCCACTTCGCTGCAGATTTCGTCGGCGGTCATTCCGGAAGCCGTAATGACGGGAGCCTGAGTTGACGTATCGGCAATTCCTTGGACATTGCTGTCAAGTCCGGTTACGACACAGCAGTCACAATTCTTCGCATCCTCAGGAGTCTTCATCATCACTACGTCATATCCTTTTTGTTTTAACGCCTGTTCTACATCCGATAAAGATTGTTCAATTCCAATTTTTTTCATCATATTGAACACCTCCGTTATGTAGAATGCTCAATTTTTGTTAGATTATTCTTCTTTTCGGATTTAATTGGCATACTTCGAAAAATATCCGACCATGACATTTACCGCGGTTTCCATCGCATCTTCATCCGGGTTCAGCTTTGCGTGATGAAGCCCGTGGGATGAATCGGCCCCCAGCCAGAACATAAAGCCGGGATATTTTTTCAGCATATATCCGAAATCTTCTCCGGTCATCGCTTCTTTCGCCGTTTTCACGTCAGCAAGCTGATGATCGCTGACAAATTGCATAAATTCTTCGGTCAGGCCGCTTGTATTATAAACTTGATGATAAACGGACGGATACGTGACTTTTCCTTTGCATCGGAAGCCGATTTCAATTCCTTTGACAAGCTCTTCAATCCGCTTTTTCACCATACGCATTGATTCCTCGGAAAGCGTCCGGATGGTTCCCTCCAGATGAGCATGCTCTGCGATGATATTTTGCGCCGTGCCCCCGGTAATCGTTCCGACAGTTATCACAGCGCTGTCAAGCGGATCCGTATTTCTGGATATGACCGTTTGCAGCTGCGTGACAAGCGTGCTCGCGGCAACGACCATGTCGTCTGCTGTATGCGGATATGCCGCATGTCCGCCTTTCCCCTCAAGATCGATGACGAGCTCGCTCGTATTGGCAAACAGCAATCCGCTTTTGGTGGAGATTGTGCCTACAGGAAGCTCAGGTGCTATATGGAGAGCGGTAATCAAATCCGGCGTCCATTTTTTCAGCACATCGCTTTCAAGCATCGGTTCCGCTCCGCCCGGTCCTTCTTCAGCCGGCTGGAATAAAAAGAGCAGATCATGTTTGACGGGATGATGGACAAAATGATCAATAATGCCGAGCGCGATGGTCATGTGCATATCGTGGCCGCATGCGTGCATAAAACCGGGGTGTTCAGATGCAAACGGAAGTCCCGTCTGTTCTTCAATCGACAGAGCGTCTATATCCGCTCTGTAGGCGAGCATTTTTTCCGGAGCCGTGCCGTTGACTTTGACAAAGATGCCGGTTCTCCAAGTTTCGATTTCAATTCTTTCTTCCGGATATTGGTTTAATAGATTCAGCAGGTACTGCTGGGTTTTATATTCCTGAAAGCCGATCTCCGGAATGCGGTGCAGATCTCTTCGGATGGCAATGAGCCGCTCTTTTTCCATATGTATTCCTCCTTGAGATAAGAATAAGGCGTGGATTTTATCATCCACGCCCATTCTATCAAACCATTCCTTACAGCTGGCGTAATTCCTGTTTGATTTCTGTTTTGCCTTTTGTTTTTTCATCGATATCTTTGATTTTTTTCGCAGGTGTTCCCGCTACAACGGTATATGGTTCGACATCGTTCACAACGATGGCTCCCGCAGCGACAACCGCGCCTTTACCGATTGTTACGCCTTCAAGCACAACCGCATTTGCGCCGATCACAACGTCGTCTTCCACGACAACAGGCTTAGCGCTAGGCGGCTCAATAACGCCCGCTAATACAGAACCCGCTCCGATGTGGCAGTTTTTGCCGACAGTTGCGCGCCCACCGAGAACAACGTTCATATCAATCATCGTACCTTCGCCGATGACTGAACCGATATTAATAGACGCACCCATCATGATAACGGCATTGTCGCCGATTTCGACTTGGTCGCGGATAATAGCGCCGGGCTCGATTCTCGCTTTAACATCTTTTAAATCAAGCATCGGGATCGCAGAGTTGCGGCGGTCATTCTCAATGACGTAATCCTCAATTTTGTCTTTGTTTTCTTCGATTGCGCTTTTAATTTCAGCCCACTCGCCAAAAACGACGCCGGATTGGCCGTTCAGGAATGTTTTAGCGGAATCGCCAAAGCTGATTCCTTCGAGATCGCCTTTTACATACACTTTTACAGGCGTTGATTTTGTACTATTTTGAATAAATGAAATAATTTCATTTGCATCCATCATTTTCATATGTATTGTCCTCCTCTGATTTTCTACCTCATTACTGTAACAAAGGAAGGATACAAAGACAAGAAAAAAAGGAACAAGCCTTTATTCTGCCGGCTGGCTGCACAGCGCGGCAAACTGTCTTCCGAATTCCCGGAGCTCTTCTTCCTCACTGCCCTCAGGGTTGTTTTCAATTTTGACCGACGGCAGCACCACCCGCCCGCCGCGGGCCGTGATTACTTTTTCCAATTCGTCAACCGCTCCGCAAAAAAACTCATAGGACGTATCTCCGGAACCGAACAAAGCAAATGTTTTTCCCGTAAACTCCAGGTTTTCCATATCTTCAGCAATATCGAGCATTTCATCAGGAAGATCCCCGTCTCCCCACGTATATGTGCCTAATAAAATATACTCGTAATCATTAAAAAGTTCGGCATGAATATCCATCGCTTCATATCTGTCTACGGATGCTTGTGCTTCGATCAGCCCTTTTTCAATTAAATCCGCCATCGCCTCGGTGTTTCCTGACATTGTAGCGTAAACAAGCAATACATTCCCCATCTTCGTCTCTCCTTTTGCATAAAAACTAATGTGCGAGCTGTACCGCCTCATACGGTCTGACAAACTTACTTTCGTAAAGGCCCGCGCAAAAAAAGTTTTCTTCCCGGTTGGCCACCCGCCATCCGTGACCGCGGATCGTATCAAACCACTTTAATTCACCGGCGGCGAGATCAGCTTGATAAATACGCGAAAATCCGTTTTCGTCCTGTGACGATGTGACATAAATAATCCCGTTATCCTCAGAAACGTCGAGAAATGATTTTTCCCGTACGGCGGGCCCGGCTGTAATGGCAAACTCCTCTTGCGTCCGCACGTTTCGGACGGCAACCTCTCCCCGTTCTCCCTTTGCCGCGCCCTTTGCTGCAATGAGCCAGTCATTCTGATACATCATCATTGAAGCCGTCATGCGCTGCCTTTCGCGGCTTATACGCCGGATGCGGTCTTCCGTCAGATCATACGCCCAAATGCCGCCATGATTCATATGAATCCGGGTGCCGATATAAATCGTCTGACCGTGTAAACAAAGCGAACGGATGACAGGCGGCTCCTTTAATTGTGAAAAGGGCTTAGCCACATGCCAAGTGACGCCGAAATCATCAGATAAGTAGAGGCAATATGTGCCGTGCGCACAGACAAACCCGTCATTCCGCCCGGCAACGGCCCATACGGAGGCGCTGGTCGGAAATCGGGAGGCCGTCCAAGTCTTTCCCTGATCGGCTGATCTGAGGACGGCGCCTTTTTCTCCAGCCGCGAATATGTAGGGCCCTATGTAAGTCAGCACATGAATTCTGCTTTTCACTCGGAATAGTCTTTTCCAGCCTTCTTCCGCGGAAAAATGAAAAATACCTTCGTCTTTCACCGCGACAAAATATCCTGAAGTCACTGATGCCATGACAGCCGTCGCGCCTTTATGAAACATGGCACCGGTCTCCGTGGTGAGCGGCCCATGCAAGAAAACCGCGGACAAATTCTTTGCAGCATTCCTGATCCTCAGCCGTCTCGGGCGCCAGCTCGATTTTCAGCGTTTCCGGATATAAATTGGCTCCGGCCTGTTCAAACGCATCGCAAAACAGCGTGACCGCTTCGCAAAACTTCGGGTAGGCGTGATCGCCTGAACCGAAACAGGCCGTTTTCAGTCCGTTGAGCTGGCTGTGCAGAATATCTTCGTAAAAATCTTCCGCTTCGTAAGGAAGATCACCATCCCCCCATGTGTACGTGCCGACAAAAACATAATCATATGCTTCGAGAGAATCCGCATCTGCCTCATCCATGTCGAGACAGTCAACTGCTATCTGATGCCCGCTCAGTGTTTCTTTTATAATGCCGGCAATATCCTCTGTATTCCCCGACATGCTTGCGTATATCATTAATGCTTTCTGCATATGATCACCTCGTAATTGATAATGATTTTCATTAACATATATAACACTTTAAATGATAATGATTTTCATTGTCAATAAAAAATAAAAAAAAGACAGCATGATTGCTGTCTTTCTAAAATGGGCGTTCCTGCTTCAGCATATCTTTAATGACAGAAACAAAAGCCTGCACCTGTTTTAATTCAAATGCCGGCTCATAACCGAGCAGCCATGTGTCACGGCCGATCGGGTGATCTTTTGTATCAAGCAGGGGCATTTTATTTACTTTGTCTTCCTCTTCTAAAGTGACTGACGGCAGAATGGCATAACCGATCCCGTGCAGCGCCATCTGCTTGCACGTTTCAATCTGATCGACGAGGATGGTCTGTTTCGGCGAGGTTTTGAATTTTTGATGCCACCAATGCTGAATTTCCTGAAAATATGTACTGTCACTTTTGAATTGGATAAACGGCCGATCGGTATGGGCAATATCATCAATACAGGAAATTTCCGTATCAACCAAATATAAATGATCGGTCATTAAATAATCTTTCCGGCCTTTCCATTCCGGATTTCCCCGGATAATGCCGATATGTACCTGATCTTCATACAGACTTTTCAGCATTTCGCTGCTCCACCCTGTAATGAGAGAGACCTTTGCATTCGGATATCGTTCCACATATGTTTTTAACACTTTCGGAAGCCAGTGCTGCCCGATAATGGAGGCGACGGCAAGCTTTAATGTGCCGTGAATCTCACCCTCAAGTTCATCAATGTTTTCTCTGATTCTTTCTTGCCGATCCGTGACGTCATTTGCAAATTGTATGATTTTTTCTCCTGCCGGCGTTACCGTAAGTCCTTTTTGAGATCTTAGAAAGATCTTTGTTCCCCAGGCTTTTTCAATGGTCTGCAATCGCTGGGACAGAGCCGGCTGTGACACGAATAACCGTTCGGCAGCCTTCCTCATGTTTAATTCCTCAGCCAAAACTACGAGCATATGAAGCTCTTGAAGCTGCATGTCGTCCTCCTTTTCAATGCCTTTTCGTATTTCTTATCTACCATTCTAATAAAATAAAGGCTGCCGAGGCAAGCGCCACTCATATGTATGCGTTTTCTTTTTCCCGCATGCAAAAGAACAAATAGGCTGATCGTGCGAGCCTACTTATTCAATGATCTGATATGGCTGCTTAACTGTTTTAACACGACTCTTCTCGTGAAAATGCCTTCAAAGACGCCTTCATCATTTTCAACGCAGACAAAGCCGTTGTTAATGACCATGCTGAACCCGTTGATAATCGGATCATTGATGTGGAGACGGGGAATGTCTTTCAGCATGACTTCCTCAACCGTAATTTGATCCAGCTTCTCAAACTCGATCCGTTCAAGTCCGAAAATGCTGTTCATAATCATATTTGTCCCGATCAAACCGTGCAGACGGTACGAAGCGTCGAGGACGGGAATGGCGGTATAGCCGGTTTTGGTCAGCACTAAAAGAGCATGCTCAAGGTTGTTTCCGACTTGAACGTGCGCCACTTTATCCGCCTCGATCATAAATTGTCCGACTGTTGCATCAAGAAGCTGATCTGATTGTAAGCTAATCATGTCACTTCGACCCCTTTACATTTTTCATCAAAGCATGTATTCCCTATATTGCAATAATATAAACATTATCATTTTTTGTCGAAAAGTTTCCGTCAATAAAAAAGATACTCTTTACAATCGAGTATCAATTTATAGGCCGCTGATTAATTTTCATTCCGAAAACGGTCATAGAGCGTTACGAGTTTTTTATAAGTGGTTCCATCAACGCTTTTTGACCCTGCTTCTATATCGTTGATTTCGCTGGTCAAAAGCTCAATGGCATATTCTTGATTGATCAGGATATTCAGCAGAAGTTTCTGTTCTTCTTCCGTAAATCGTTCACTGATAAGACTCATACGTAATCAGGCCCCCTATTTTTAACTGAATACCTCTGAAAGCAAGGTGAAATTTGCTTTCAGCTCTACCGCTAGAATAAGTAAACAGAAAAAAATCGTCAACCGCATAATTCGACATTTTGCGGATTCTGTATGAAATATTATTTTGTGTAACGATTGGCATAACTGAATGCTGTGCAGGAATCGGGCTTGATTTTCGCTTCAATGCCCATCGAGGTAATGCGGCCGGTCATTTCTTGTATCAATTCTTTTGTCAGCCCTTTTTGACCGATATCCAGATGCACTTCAAATGAAAGATCCGCCCCTTCATCCGCAAAAGGCAAGAGTAAATCTGTCATTTCCATAAGACGGCCGTCGAGGATATGCGCAGCCATCTCCTGGCTGAACGCGGTTTCCAGCGAAATTTTTTCGCGAAGGCTATGTATCGGTCTTGCAAGATCGTGATTTTTCAAACAGCCCCAAGCTCCCTTGCCTGTACGGTGCAAGTGTATAGCCGTAATAAACTTTGTGAAGTCGCGGTAAACTTGTGAATCAGTCCCTACAGACAGCACGTATGCTGAACGGGGGTCTTTATTGACAAAGCGTTTCAGCCGCTCCGTCACGTCTTGAAAGGTCATCTGTGCCTCAGAAAGATTATAAAACAGAAAAGAATCAGCCATGTACGGACACTCCTCTTTCCAGAGTCTACAACCAAACGAACAAGCACGTTCCTTTGCATAATTTAATAAAGCTCCGCTTGCGGAAGACCGGAAGCTTGGTCAGCCTGAAAAATCAAATCAAATTACTGAAGGAGCTCAAAAATTTCAATAGAAATCATGTCAATGTTATCAAACGGATATGTGTTAGGTTTTTCACCTTTTTGGAAAACCGTCAGTTCAAACGTTTGATTTTTTTCGAAATATTTAACACTGCAAATTTTTTCGCCGTTAACTTCAAAATAACGCTGCATCGGCTCGTTCGCCGCTTCCGCTGTTTCTTGCAGACTTTGCAGCCGCGTGATGATACCCATTAATTGTGACATTCTAAAAAAAGACTCCTTTCAAAAAACAACTTCAAATCAACAAGTATTTATTATAATACAAGTTCTACAGAGCATCATACCATAAAGTAGACCGGGATGGCATTTTCCCGCTGGATTTTCAAAAAGAAATAAACGGGAAAACCGTGTTTTCGAATAGTTTGAAGCTTTTTTCGGAATGTCATACACCTTTCAAAAAAATTTTTCGCTTTTTGAGCCGCCATTGTCAGATGTATGTGAAAAGAAGCCTTTTTATGCGACAGACGGCATAAAAAAACTTGGCGGGGGTAGCGCCAAGTTTTTTCGGATCTTGATCTGATAGAGGGGTTGGGGAACAGAGAGTAACTTCTCTCTATAACTAAATGATAATGATTATCAGTATCATTGTCAATCGTTTTTTAAAACTTTTTCACACTTATAAAAAAAAAGCGGCATACAGCAGCCGCTTTAAAGTAACCCGTCCTGTTCATATAAATAAGAGTAAGGCAGATCGATAAATAAATACATATTGTCATCCATCGGGTATGAAAAGGTTCTGATCATCTCACCTGTCTCAATATCACTGTACAGATCACTGAAAAAACCTTTTCTTGAATTCCGCATCTTCATGATGTTTTCTAAAAAGTACGGACGCCAGCTCCAGTTTTTCTCCATGTATTCAGGCTGATAAAGCCATTCGCCGGACTGCTTGAACACATTTCCCGTCAGCTGATAGCCTTCTTCATCACACATATAAATTCTGAAGCAGCAGTCGGTCAGGTTTTCCGCCAGTTTTTTAATAAACTCATCGTCCGCCTGATGGGTTTTCTTCAGCTCGGAAACTGCCTGATTGACCCGCTTATAAAAATTCTCAGAGTGTTCATATACCGTTTCCAGCTTCTTTTTTTCTCTCGTAATAAATTGCTGAAACTCCGTTTTCAAGCGTGCTTTTAACAGGCTCCGGTCTATAAAATCGCCGCTCGGCGCCTGCAGATAATAGCCTTGAAAAAATCGGCCTCCGTTTCTCCATGCGTACTGGAGCTGGAAATCAGCTTCTATATCTTCATACAGCAGCGCGGCGCCGATTTTTCTTGCCAGCAATGAAATGCTGTACAGCACATGCTCATATGATGGTGACGGCTGAGATACCTTCAGCGCCTGCAAATCTATTTTCAGAAGGTCCGGTGAAAGGAGCGCGATTCTGTCCAGGTTGCTGCTCTCCTTACCTATATTGTCCACCGCGATTTTAATGCCGTATGTACGATAATAGGCAAGCATATGGTACAGCTGTTCAATGTCGCCTTCGAAATTGTGCTCGGTGATCTCAAGCACAATACGGTTCAATTCAATGCCCTGCTCTTCGTATTCTTTCAAAAGCTCAAGAAAGCTTTCGCCGTGGTCAAGCATCAATACATTCGCATCCTGATTGATAAAAATCAACAGATCACGGTCAGCTTCTTTAAACCGCTCCAGCGCCTGCCTGATGACTCTGTCATCGACCTCAAGCTTATATTCTTCCGGAATGCCGGAATCTAAGAAAAACGACCCGAGGCTCTCAATCTCCGCATTTGCCAAAATACGCCCAAGCACCTCATAGCCTACGACTCTTTGTTCTTCAGCGTTAAAAATCGCTTGGTAATACGGAATGACATCATCAATATTCGTCAGTATATCAAGTGGGTCCAACATGTTATCACCTGCTTCTCTATCTTTGTCTGATTATACACAATTATATCAGCACCACAAATGTTTAGATTAGGGGAAAAGGAGGCAGTATGGCAGCAGCTTAAAATAAAAGGGGGACATTTTTAAGATCACTCTTCAGACCGGTTAATTAAGGACGTTATTCATTTGTTTCACAATCACAAATAAAAGGATAAATATAAGAGCATTATAACCGGCAGCTGTCCAAAAATAATGGCTCCAATCAGTGCTGTTAAATATCCAATCATCATCATGTTTCAACTGAAAGAAAGTTCCTTTTTTATCTAAAATGCCAAATGTAAGAGTTGTTAACCCGCCAACACTCTCGGAAACGTCAACTCCATACATTGAACCGGCATGATCAGTATGATTTATTGGCATATACGTATAATCAGATAAAATTGTTTCCGCCAGCTTGGTTGGCAGAGACACATATAATACAGCCGATGTATCGCCTCCGAGCCCACTCAAATACTCCCTGGCTTTAATACATTTCGTTTCATCAGGAAAATCTATGTGATATAGCTTTTCAAATCTGATTATTTCATCAGATGTAAGATTGGTATTTTGATAATACTCCGGAGTAAAAGCACAAATAATAAAGTACCAAATATTAAAGATGATAGCTAAACTGCTTACAAATAGTACAACGAACCATTTTAATAATTTCTTCAATTAATCGCCCCTTAATCTTTCAAAATTATATCATAATTTCGAATAGAAAATAAAACAAGCGAACGGCGGCTTTAACGTTCGCTTGTTTTGCAAAATCATCAATATCTGAAAAATTAAAACGGATAAGGATTCAGCCATTGCCCCCCGTCCATTGTGATACAATCCCCGTTTATATAGGACGCTTCATCAGATAGCAAAAACGCTGCCAACGCGGCGATTTCTTCCGGTGTGCCCAGCCGGCCGAGCGGCACACTGTTCATAGTGCGGGACGCCGCTTTTTCCGATTCAAACAGCTTCTCCGCACCGCCTGTCCGTTCAATCGGGCCTGGGGCTATCGCGTTTGTGCGGATGCCGTATTTGCTCCCCCATTCAACGGCCAGCGTTCTTGTCAGTGACAATACCCCCGCTTTGGCTGCAGCGGAATGAACGACACCCGCTCCCGCTCCCCATGCGTATGTAGCGGCCATATTTAAGATGACGCCCTTCTGCTCCTGCTCGATCCAATGCCTTGCCGCGGCTTGGCTGCAGAAAAATGTGCCGTTTAAAACAATCTCAATAACAGCTTTCCATCCATTGGGCGTCAGCTTCTCTGCCGGGCAAATAAAGTTGCCGGCCGCATTGTTAATCAGCGCATCGAGCCGGCCAAAGACTTTTTTCGCTTCTGTAATCATGTCTGAAGCGGCGGAATCAGAACGGACATCCATTTGAAAACAGGCGACCTGCCCCTCAAAGGTCTCAATTTCTTTTTTTGTTTCCTCAAGTGCTTCATGGTTCCTCCCTGTCACCATGACGTGCCATCCTAATTCAGCCTGTTTTTTCGCCATTGCTTTTCCCATGCCGCTTGAACCGCCTGTAATGATTACCGCTTTCTTATCCATAACAAACCCACCCCTTTTATTGAATGAATAATCATTCATAATTTTATCATAGATGTCTTTCCGCGTCATTACATGCTGAGAAGGGATTTTTCAGCCAAGCTGATGATATAATAGAAAAACTCTGACAAAGGTTGGTTTTACATATGGAGAAAATGACCAGAAGAACATTTTTAAAAAGAGGATTCGGTGTTTTGGGTGCAGCTCTTGCAACGGCTTGCGGTGGCTACGGCTATGCCCGGTATATTGAACCGCGCATGATTGAAATCACCCGGCATACAATCACCAACCGCCTGATCCCCCGCGGCTTTGACAATTTTAAAATCGTTCAATTCAGCGATACGCATCTCAGTGATGTGTTTACATCCGGTGACTTGAATAAAGCAGCGGAAAAGATCAATCAGCTGAAACCCGATCTGCTCATCTTTACGGGAGATTTAATTGATAAGCCGCATTTATTTAATGATCACCAGCATGCACTCGCCGTCCTGCAAAATCTTGAAGCTCCCTTCGGCAAACTTTGTGTTTACGGAAACCATGACCACGGAGGCTACGGTACGAACACGTACAAGGCTCTGATGGAAGCTGCTGATTTTCAAGTGTTTCGAAACGGCTATCGTCAGGTGCAGCTGACAGACGGAAGCCGGATTGAACTCGCGTTTTTGGATGATGTAATGCTCGGAAAACCCGATTATGAAGGCACCCTGTCCCGCCTTTCCGAAGATGCGTTTTCCATTTTAATCGTCCACGAGCCTGATGCCGCTCTCGAGATAGGCGGATATCCCGTAAACCTCCAGCTGTCGGGACACACTCACGGCGGCCAGGTCCAGCTCCCGTTTTTCGGCCCTCTCATTACGCCTCCTTACGGAAAAACGTATACCGACGGCATGTATACGCTGCATGACAGAGCCGTTTACGTCAATCGCGGGCTCGGTACGACAAGACTGCCGTATCGTTTTTTAGCCAGACCGGAAATCACGCTGTTCACATTGAAAACCGAGCAAAAATAAGACTTTTATCCTGATGCACAGACACCCCCTCCGTAATATGTATATGGAAAAGAGCAAAAAGGAGGGTGATGAAACTGCTGACATATCAAGTGAAACAAGGAGAAACCATCTCAAGCATTGCGCAAGACTTCAGAATAAGCACTGCTGCTCTCCTTCAGGCAAATCCCTCAATCCAATCGGTCATATACGCGGGACAGCACATTATCATACCGAATCTTCCTGACCCATCCACCATTCCCTACTCCATCATCGTGTATATCGGAGCGAAGAAACTGGAGTTATACCGCCTTGGCAGGCTCATCCGTACGTACCCCATCGCAGTCGGAAAAATATTGACGACCACGCCGACCGGAGAATTTTACATCGTGAACCGTCAGCCTAAGCCCGGAGGCCCGTTCGGCGCTTATTGGCTCAGCCTCTCTAAAATTCATTACGGCATTCACGGAACAAATAATCCTTCCTCCATCGGCAAAGCGGTATCAAAAGGATGCATCCGGATGTATAATCAGGACGTCACTAAACTTGCCGCTGCCGTTCCTAATGGAACAAGGGTGACTATTATAAGATAGAAAGATCTTATTTGTTAATGGAACGAGCTGATGATAATATATTACAGTGGGACCTTTAGGGTAAGGAGCGTGTTTATGGATATATTTAAAAATCGCAATTTTGTTCGTCTCTTTTTCGCAGCACTCGCTTCTCAAATGGGAACGACTGTAGGTAATATGGCTTTCGCTTTTTACTTGCTGGACCATTTTTCAAATCAGCCGGCATACACGACTTTGGCTGAGCTGATGTATTCACTGCCGACAGTTTTCGTATTTCTGATTGTCGGTGTCGCAGCTGACCGGCTTGACAGGAAAAAGGTCGCAGAGAATTGTGACTGGATCAGAGCCGGACTGACGATCGTATTGTTTGCCGCACTATACACCGGGAGCATCCCTCTCGTGTTCTGTATTTTGTTCATCAGAAGCGCCGTGACCAAGTTCTTTTTCCCGGCGGAAGCCAGCCTTGTACAAGCTATTCTGCCTAAGGAGCATTACGCGAAAGCGGCGGGACTTAACCAGATCCTGTTCAGCATCTTCATGGTATTCGGCGTCGGTATAGGCGCGTTTATGTATAAAACGATCGGTATTCACGGAGCCATTATCCTTGATTTTGTCAGCTTTATTGTATCAGGCTTTCTGATCCGCGCCTGCCGCATTCCGAAAGAAGCCCGTCAGCCGAACGGCCCTTTTAAATGGGGAGATTCGTTCCTGAAAGACTCGGTCGCTGATTTTAAGGAAGGGATCGTATATATTGTTAAAAACAAATTGCTTGCTTCCCTTATTTTCGGCTTTTTTATCTTTGGTTTTGTCAACGGCGGCTTTGCCGTACTGCCGATGTTTACGATGAAATACGGACTTGCGCCTGATCATTACGAATCACATACTTCCATCTTCACCGTCGCACTCGGCTTCGGCCTGCTTGCAGGAAGTGTGATCGGAACGATGATCGCGAAAAAAGTCAAACCGCATCATTTGATGTCGATTCCTATTTTGGCAGCCGGACTGCTCATTTTTGTCCTCGGCTATACGGATAAGCTGTGGATTTATTATGCGGCGGCTTTCGTCCTCGGCATGTGCATCGGCCCTGTCAATATCGCCATCGGCGGCTGGATGCCGAAAATTGTTCATCCGAAAATAATGGGCCGGGTCAGCGGCTGGCAGGACCCTTTTATGATGTTTGCCCAATCGATTACACTCGGACTGGTTGCCCTGTTATTTCCGAAATTCGTTTCCAATATTGATTACCTTTATTACGGCATGGGAATCGTGATTTTAGCGGTATTTGTGTTCTATTTTATCGCTCTTCCGAAATACAGCGCCGAGGCAGCAGAGGTCGATGTGCAGCAATCATTAAAGGCTGATTCCGAAAAACATGCGAATCCTGTCTAATAAAGGAAAAAGATGCGCCCTTTTCATCAGAAAAAGGCGTATTTTTATAATCAATATTTGCATTTCAACGCTAAAAAAGTATAATCTATATATGAACTTGATCAATGCAAAGGAGAGAAATAATGGACGACCACGCTTATTCGAAAGAGCTGCAGCCAACCATCGAGAATCTTTCAAAAGCTGTTTATACTGTGAACCGCCATGCAAAAACCGCCCCCAACCCTAAATACCTTTATCTGCTGAAAAAACGGGCATTACAAAAGCTTGTGAAAGAAGGCAAAGGGAAAAAAATAGGGCTTCACTTTTCAAATAATCCCAGGTTTAGCCAACAGCAGTCAGACGTACTTATCTCTATCGGAGACTACTATTTTCACATGCCTCCAACAAAAGAAGACTTCCAGCATCTTCCGCATTTAGGTACGTTAAATCAATCGTACCGCAATCCTAAAGCACAAATGTCTTTGACAAAAGCGAAAAACGTATTGCAAAAATATGTGGGCTTAAAGGAAAAACCGCTTGCCGCCAACAGGCAGCAGCCCGCTTATCATAAACCCGTATTTAAAAAACTTGGTGAGAGTTATTTTTAATTCCGCCGCAAAAAAGCCGATGCGTCATGCATCGGCTTTTTTCTATTCAATCACGTACGTATCCACTTTTTTAATGAGCTCGCTGATTTCAGGCTTGCTGATCTGTTCATCCGCTCCGACTACTTCGCCCCGGTGGCGCAGGTCGTCCGTAATCAGGGACGAGAAAATCATAATCGGCACATCAGAGCTTTGCGGGTTATCCTTAAGGAGCTTCGTCAAACGATGCCCGTCCATTTTCGGCATCTCAATGTCACTGATAATCATGTCAATATGGTCTGACAGGTTTTCTCCGTTATCCGTCAGTTCCACGACGTAATCATACGCTTCTTTTCCGTTTTCAAACGTAACGATTTCACTGTACCCCGCCTCAGTCAGCTCATCCGTCAAAAGACGCATCAGAAGCGGCGAATCTTCAACGATGATCAGTTTTTTACCCGCCCGTCTTTCATCAAATCCTTCCTGATGGACATGATAAGTCTCAACTCCCGATGCCGATTCAATATCGTAAATGATCTTTTCATAATCAGGCAGAAAGATCATCGTGTCTTCCAGTTTGATGATTCCCGTTAAATGCCGCTCCATGCCCTGGTTCAGGGAAGTCGGCTTTTCAATCGCCTCCCAGGACACCCTGTGGATTTGTGAAACGGAACCGACGTGAAAGACGATTTTCCGTTTGTTGAATTCCGTTACGATATATTTATCGTCTTTTGCTCCTTCGGCATCAACGCCGAAAAAGGAATACAGACTGATGACGGGAAGAATTTCGCCTCTCAGCTTAATCATCCCTTCTACGTCTTTATGAGACTGAGGCACAGATGTGACATCTACCGGCTGAATGATTTCCCGGACTTTCATCACATTTATGCCAAATGTATTGACGCCTACTTCAAATTTGACGATTTCTAATTCGTTTGTGCCTGAATCCAATAAAATATCGTATTGTTGTAAAGACAATTCAATCCCTCGCTATCCGCATTCAGTATTGTACTGTATATATCGGCTGTAAACGGAAAAAGTGAATGTATTCGGTCCAACTGGCCAAAAACTCTTTATAAAAAAATGCTTTTTTCTGATATCCCATTGACTTTTTGACATCGAGTGGTAAAATAGTCAAGGATTTTTCAGGAAGAAGGGTGTAATAAATGGGTACAGTAGTCATATTCGACCAAGATCAAATGACGGTGTTAGAAGATATCAGCAAAACGGCTTACCTGCAAATGAAAAAAGAGGCGAAAGAGCGTCCCGACAAGCCCGCTCCATACATCTTATGGCGGGAAGACGTCAGCTTTGAATACGGGTATTAATGACATTCGCCACATATCACAATAGATAGATCATGATACAATGAAGACAATCATTTCAGCTGGTTGTCTTATTTTTTTCTGAAAGAAGGTATGTTTTCACATATCGGACATATACTCGGGATAGTTCAATAAAAAGATGACAAATGCTCAGCTAGTGGTAAAATAGGATAAACTCAATATATAGTATAAGGTGATGAATTATGGAACATTTGCTTAATCCGAATGTAAAAGAAATTGAAATTTCAGGAATTCGCAAATTCTCAAATCTTGTAGCTCAGCACGACAATGTCATTTCGCTTACGATCGGTCAGCCGGATTTCTTCACGCCGCACCATGTCAAAGCGGCTGCCAAAAAGGCAATCGACGAGAACGCAACGGCGTATACTCCGAACGCGGGCGGACTTGAGCTGAGACAGGCCGTACAGCTTTATATGAAGAAAAAAGCTGACTTGAATTATGAAGCTGAAACTGAAATCATCGTCACAACCGGAGCAAGCCAAGCGATTGACGCGTCTTTGCGGACGATTTTATCTCCGGGCGATGAAGTTATTCTCCCCGGACCGATATATCCGGGCTACGAACCGATCATCCGCATGTCGGGCGCCGTTCCGGTCCATGTGGATACGACGACACACGGATTTAAGCTGACGGCGCGGCTCATTGAAGAATCGCTGACACCAAAAACAAAATGCGTCATTCTTCCTTATCCGTCAAATCCGACCGGAGTGACATTGTCTGAGGAAGAGCTGCAAAACATCGCAGCCGTCCTGAAGGGCAGAAATGTTTTTGTCCTTTCTGATGAAATTTACAGCGAATTAACCTATGACAGACCGCATTATTCGATCGCGTCTTATTTGAGAGACCAGACGATCGTCATCAACGGCCTGTCAAAATCACACAGCATGACGGGCTGGAGAATCGGTTTCATTTTCGCACCGAAAGAAATTGCCAAGCACATCTTAAAAGTTCACCAATACAGTGTGACATGCGCGTCTTCAATCTCTCAGAAAGCGGCTCTTGAAGCGGTGACAAACGGTGTTGATGATGCGCTTATTATGAGAGAACAGTATAAAAAGCGGCTTGACTATGTATATGACCGTCTTGTTTCAATGGGGCTTGACGTCGTAAAGCCGTCAGGCGCATTTTATATCTTCCCTTCCATTAAGTCATTCGGAATGTCATCGTTTGATTTTAGTATGGCTCTTTTAGAGGATGCAGGTGTGGCTCTAGTGCCCGGCAGCTCGTTTTCAAAATTGGGTGAAGGGTATGTGAGGCTGTCATTCGCATATTCACTGGATACATTGAGAGAAGGCTTGGACCGGCTGGAAGCATTTATTTTAAAAACGAGAGAATCCATGCAGACTATTTAAACAACGGCATAACGCCGTTGTTTTTTATTGTTTCGGGAATGTAATATGAAAGGCCGTGCCTCTATCCGGTTTGCTGTCTACTTGGATAGCTCCCTGGTGGTTTTTAATAAGGTTGAATGTGACCATCAGCCCCAGGCCGGTTCCTTTTTCTTTCGTTGTCAAAAACGGTTCGCCTATTCGTTTCAGCACGTTTTCCGGTATCCCGTCACCCTCGTCTTTCACCGTCACATTAACGGAATACTCATCTTCTGTCATAAGAATGTGAACCGTTCCCCCATCCGGCATCGACTCAACGGCATTTTTAATCAGATTGATAAACACCTGTTTCAGCTGATTTTGATCACCGTTAATATACATGCTGTCATGTTCATAATCCGTTTTGATAAAAATTCCTTTCAGATTTGCCTGCGTCTCTAAAAGAGCGGTCACTTCACTTATAATTTTCTTTAAGTTTACACGCTCTTTCACGGCGTTTTGCTGAGGTTTGGCAAGCATTAAAAGCTCACTTAAAATTAATTCGATTCTGCTCAGTTCAGAAAACACAATTTCAAAGTAATGTTCGTTTTCCTCCATCGTCGGCTTCATGAGCTGTAAAAATCCTTTGATCGCCGTCAGCGGATTGCGGATTTCGTGAGCGATTCCCGCCGCCAGCTGCCCTGCGATAGACAGCTTTTCCGACTTCAGCATTAATTCCTCCGTCTGCTTCCGCTCAGAAATGTCACGCAGAATGACCTGCACGGCCGTTTCTCCGAAAAACGTCGTCGGAATGCAGACCATTTCCGTGTAGATCAGCCGGTTTTTAAAGGTAAACCACGATTGCTTAATAATTTCTGACTCGGTCTTTCGGTTGATAATATTTTGGATCCGCTGTTTCACGCCGTCATGATCACAGGGATGAAGCTGATCATAGACGTTTTTCCCGATTAAATCTTCATATGTTTCAGCCTCAAACAGCGAAATGCCCGACTCATTCATGAATACCCATTTATCATTGTGAATCACGGCGATCGTATCAATTGAATTCTGAATGAGGAGCTGATAACGCTCTCTGCTTTTTTGCAGAATCGTTTGGAATTTTTTTCGTGAAGAAATATCAATCAGAAGCAGCAATTCCGCCCGCTGATTTTTATATGTCGTCGGTGCCGCCTTTACTTCTAAATGAACGGGCGTGCCGTCGAGCCTTCTCCACGTCTGTTCGATCATTCCGACTTCCATTCCTTTTTGCATCCGCACAATTCGGTTTTTCACAATGTCGTGATACTCTTCTTCAATAAACTCATAAGAGCGCCTGCCGATTACCTCGTCTTTGCTTTCGGCTCCCAGCATGGCAAGCATCGCGTTGTTGGCGTATGCGATTGTGCCGTTGATGCTGACATATAAAGGATTCGGCAGCATTTCGACAAGACGCTCGAATTCGCCGTTTCCAGCCGCATCTTCCGACTGTTGTTCTGCCTTTTGCTTCTTTTGTTCATACATATAAGGCCGGCGGGGCGTCTTCTCTTCAAGCACCTTGATTTTGAGGATGATTTCCCGATCCGTCCCCTCCATTTGCGGTGTGACAATTTCCACACCCGCTTCAAGCCATACGATGGTATGATCTTTTTTAATAAGACGAAAGGTGCAAGGCATCAAATGATGCTCATTATAGAAGTAACTTTCAACCAAAAATTGATCTTCTTCATGCAGGAACGTTTTGAGAAATGATCCGATCATCTCTTCCTGAGAATAACTGAAGTACGATTTGCAGTTTGCAGAAATATACATAATACGCCCGTTAGACGTCAAAACGGCATGAAGATCGGTTTTCGATTGAAACTGTTTGACATGCTGAGTATCCTGTTCCACAGAATCCCTCCTTTGCATTATACTCGCACTGCAGGCTGGACACGGACTGATATAAAAAGAAATTCCACTAGATTGATTCGCTAAAAAATGAGCATTCTCCTTCTATTCTTATTGTGAACGTCAATTTTCCTGAATGAAAGAAAGGGCGCACGAGATGTTCGGCCGCCCTTTCTTTTGTTATTTTTTATTGTATTTCTTTTCAAGCTCTTTGTAAGCGTCAATTGCTCCTTTGGCAATGTTTTTACTTACATGATCTTTATCATCTCGAACAGACGGAACGACGACGCTGAATGCCACTCGTGGATGTTCTGATGGATAATAGCCGACAAAGGTCAGGTTATACGTGTCTTTCCCCCACCAGTTTTTGTTCGTGCCGTAATAGTGCGTCTGCGCGGTTCCCGTTTTACCGGAAACATCGGCGCCGGACCCCTGGAATGTTGAATAAGCCGTTCCTTGAGGTGAGCTTGTAACCAATTTCATCCCTTTATGAACTTGGTCAAAATCGCTCGGACTGTTATTTACTTTGTTCAAAATTTTAATATCTCGCTGTTCAATCGCTTTTCCAATCTTGTTTTTGCTGTCCGGTTCATGAATGCTTGTGACGATCCGCGGCTGGACGCGATACCCGCCGTTTGCGATGGCTGAAATATATTGAGCCATTTGAAGCGGCGTATACGTATCAAACTGTCCGATCGCAAAGTCAAGCAGCAATCCCCCGACCATTTGCGGATTTGACTGCATGCCCGCTGATTCCTGCGGAAGATCAATCCCGGTCTTCACACCCAAGCCAAATTGGGCGTAATAGTTGCGCATTTTCTTAATATCGTCTAATCCGGCCGGCAGCGTGCCGTGCGGGACGTAGGTAATGCCCGCGATATGCATGGCCACATGAAACATATATACGTTTGAACTTCTTTGCAGCGCGGTCAGCTCAGTAATGGCTCCCATTTGTGTCCACGATTGTTTTTTCGTGTCGCCTTTAAATACAAGCGGCGCATCGACAAACGTTTTATAATGCGGGAGGCCGCTTTGGTAACCTGCGAGAACAGTCGCTCCTTTAACAGAAGAGCCCATCTCATATTGGGTCGTAAATGCTCCGATCGCAAAATCCTGTGTTTTATTTGTTTCGAGATCGATTCGTTTCCCCGCCATTGAGAGAATGTCCCCGTTGTTCGGGTCCATCATGACGGCAAATCCTCTGTCAACCATATAGTTACCTGCGGCTCGGCTTCTTCTCAGCTCTTTTTCAATGACTTTTTCGACTTTCGACTGTAGTTCCATATCGAGCGAGAGCTGCAGATCGTAGCCTCTGCTGCCTTCATCGACGGGCTTTTGGCTGACGACCTCACCTTTGCTGTTTTCCACATACTCTACTTTTTCTTTATGCGCGTTTAAATAGTCTTCATACTGATATTCGATGTAGCTTTTTCCCACTCGGTCATTCAGTGAATAGCCTCTTGTGACATAGTAATCTTTCCGTTCGCCCAACAATCCCTGTTCCGGTGTCGTCACACCGCCGAACAGAGAGTACAGTGTTTTGTCGTACGGATATTTCCGCGTCCAGTCATTGATTACGTCAATGCCGGGGAGCTCTTTCAGGTGCTCGGATACGACGGAAACTTCTTCATATGTCAGGTCGCTTTTCGGTTTTTGCTTGTTGTTGTCATGCTCGTCAAGCAGTGAACCGCTGTTTCCGTTTCCGTTCAGCTTATTCGGGTCCATTGATTTGACGACTTGCGGCTGATAGGCGTTGCCGCTTGAAAAACGCGTATAAATCGCCGCGATTTCCAGCTCTTTTTTATTTTGTTTGATCGCATCAATCTCTTGCTTCGGGACGCGTTCAATCTGGCGTTTGTATACTTCTTGCGGCTTCAGGCTGTTTTCTGAATCCTTCATAAGCTTTTCCGCCTTCTTCGGATGTGCCGCAAGCCAGTAATCAATGATATTTCGATCCTTCATAAATTCAGTATCAATATGAATCAGTGCGGCGAGATTTTTTGCCGTTTTCAATTTGTCCTTTGCCGAGGTTTTTGAGGTGGATACATATACAATTTCGGGCACGGCCTGGTTATCAACCGCCACTCTGTTCCGCTTGTCATACATCTTTCCCCGCGGTGTCGGATAATAGGCGGTTTTTGCGTTTGCCTTCTCCGCATCCTGGCGGTGTTTATCCCCTTCGACAATCTGGACGATGCCGAGTTTAAAAATCAGTGCCGTAAAGAGAAGAAAAACAATCAAAAAATAGAGATTCATTCTCAGCGCTCTGTAACGTTTCGTTTTTTTCTTTGGTTCGCGCGCGACTTCAGCCACTTTCTGTTACACCTCTCAAATCATTGAATATATTTACATAAACAGATTTTAATTGTAACATTTTTGTAAAAGTTGTTACAGCGAAAACGGGTAAAAAAAACTGTCAAGATCAAATTATCTTAAAATATATCTAACACTTCAAATAATTTGAAGAGATGTAACGGATTTTAAAAAATAAATACAGATCGTTTTTCCTGATATAAGGCCATTTTTCTGTGCTCAATTACAATTATGACAAACGTTTGTTGTCAAAGGAAATGGCTGCCTGCATTATGACAAAAAAGCTGTGATAAGATTTTTCATGTAGAAAAAAACAACTTCTCTGGGAGGCTATAAACTTATGAAAAAAGCATTTCTCTTATCTGCCGCCGCGGCAGTCAGTTTGATTACATTCGGAGGCATTCAGCAGGCATCTGCCAAAGAGCTGTCATGCCAGCACGTCGTTACTGTGAAAAAAGGAAACACTGTACAGCATCTGACTCTTCAAGAGGCTGTTGAAAAACTACATATGAAAACGAGCGTGAAAAAGCTGAACGTTAAAAATGAGAAAGAACTGACTCAGCTGCTGCAAAAACACGCAAAGCATTCTGATTTGACAGTTAAAGACGTTCAAAAAGAAACACCGGCAAAAACGGCTCCGACAGCTGCCGAAAAACCGAAAGCCGATCAAAACCAGACGGCTGACAATGCAAAACAGACAGATAACACAAACAACAGCAGCGAGAAAACTCCTTCTTCTGTCAGTGCGTACGAAAAGAAAGTCGTTGAATTGACAAATGCAGAGAGACAAAAGCAAGGCTTAAAACCTCTGCAGATTGATGAAAAATTAAGCAAATCAGCTCACGCAAAATCACAAGATATGAAAGACAAAAACTATTTCGATCACCAAAGTCCTACTTACGGCTCACCGTTTGATATGATGAAGTCTTTCGGAATCACTTATAAAACCGCCGGTGAAAATATCGCCAAAGGACAGCCGACTCCTGAAGCTGTCGTTAAAGCTTGGATGAACAGTGAAGGCCACAGAAAGAACATCATGAATCCTGAGTTCACTCAAATCGGTGTCGGTTACGTAGAATCAGGAAACATCTGGACACAGCAATTCATCGGAAAATAAATAATAAAAAAGTGGCTGAGACGGCACAAAAAGTGCTCAAAACCGGTGAACTCGGAGACGGCAAAATCTTTATTTACGAAGTTCCCAACACAATCAACATCCGTACGAGCGAAGAAGAGCCTGACACTTTATAAATTTATAAACTTTTTAAGCTCCCGGCACAGAGGTGTCGGGAGCTTTTTTGTAAAATCTTAAACGTGATGATTAAATTGGTTTTGCTCAGCCTTTCACTTCTTTAGTAATACTTTATTTAATAAAAAGTAGAATTTACCTATTTTCTGTTTAATTTTTCAAAATTTAGTAATATATTGAATGGGTTTCTAAATGAATGGAGAGAGGAAGTTTAAATTGAAAAAAATTGTAATGACACTATTCACAGTTGCTCTATTGACATTCGGGATTTTCTCAAACAGTTCAGAAGCGTTAGCCATGACTTCAAAAGGAGCAATTAAATTCCAAACAGATGCTAATACTTACTCAAAACACGCTACTTCTATTGTCGTAACAGGTACTGTGCCTTCAAAATATGAGGTAAACTGGGGTGTTACAGTTTTTCTTGAAAATAAAAAAGGAGATATAGTCAAATATATAGTTGTTAATAGACATAATGTTCGCAATTTTAAAGTAAGCTTTTTGACGAAAAATATTCCAGCAGGCAAGTATGATGTGCAAGTAGCATTGACCTGGGGAACTCAAACCCATATAGGAGAACTGAAACACTATATTACTGTACAGCATTAAAATTCATATTGCTAACAAATGGATTTAACGTTGATTTTATCTGGAATTCTCAAAAAACAACATGTAATGATAAAATCTCTGGATCGAGGATGTTTTCGTAAATCTCTTGGATTTTTTACGATACATCCTCTTTTATTTTTCAGTTTTGCTAGAAGGTTAATCTATAAAATTTCAATTTCGGATGCCAAATTATTTGGTTTGAATTGCGGGAATACGAACTCGATTTATTGCTATGTACATTTGGGTTACTCGAATTCATAGTTGAATCAAACATGATACATCCTACTGTTGGAAAGTTGTATTAATCCTAATCATTATTCGGAAATCCCCCTTTTGATTTATAATAGACAGTCTGCATCAAACAAGGGGGATTCCAAACAGTAGAATATTATAAACGGATACACATTAATACATTATCCTGCCAAGTTCCTGTCTTCATTAAGGCCCTAAGAATACAAGATTTGCAGATCATTGTTTATAAAACATTACCAACAATACCGTAAGTATTCGCTTCCTCAGCATCCATAAAATAGTCGCGTTCGGGCAATCTTTTTTATTTCACCCAAAGCTTATAAATGCTTTGAGTTCCGCTGTTTTCTTCACCTTGCGCGGAAAGCTTGTCGTATAATGATTTGGCGAGCGCCAATCCGGGCATCTCTTCTCCCATGAGCTCCGCTTCTTCAAGAGCAATTCCCATGTCTTTAATAAAGTGTTTCACGTAGAATCCTGGTGCAAAATCGCCTTTCAGCATACGGGGGGCGAGATTTGACAATGACCAGCTTCCGGCAGCTCCGGTTGTAATGCTTTTCAGCACTTGTTCCGGGTTCAGACCGGATTTTTCAGCGTAAGCCATCGCTTCAGCCACTCCGACCATTCCCGCTGCAATCGCGATCTGGTTGCACATTTTCGTATGCTGGCCGCTGCCAGCCGGTCCTTGATACTGAATGTTTTCCCCCATAACGGAGAAAAGCGGCAGGCATGCTTCAAACGCTTCTTTTTCTCCTCCGGCCATAATGGCAAGCGTTCCGTTCCTCGCGCCGATGTCTCCGCCGGAAACGGGTGCATCCAGGGCGTGAATGGACTTTTCTTTGGCCTGCTCCGCAATCTTTTTCGCCAGAGACGGTTTTGATGTCGTCATATCAATGACAAACGTCCCTTCTTTTGCGTGCCGGAGAATGCCGTTTTCGCCGAGATAGATTTCCTCGACATCACTCGGATAGCCGACCATGGTAATAATGATGTCTGCTTTCTCTGAAAGGTCTTTGACCGTCTCCTGCCAGACCGCTCCCTTATTCAGAATCTCTTCCGCTTTTTGTTTCGTCCGCGTGTAGACTAAAACGGGATAGCCCGCTTCTAAAATGTGCGATGCCATACTGTTTCCCATGACGCCCAAACCGATAAATCCGACCGTTTTGTTCACTGCGCTTTCCTCCCCTGATGCGATTCATATATCACTCTTTCATGTCTATATTACCATATTATAGGCTGATAGAGTCCGCGTTACAAGGTGAATTTAGAAATAGCGCTGATCAGATCTTCGCTTGCGCTCTTTAACATATCAGTCGATTGCTTCACTTTTTCAAGCGTAACGAGCTGTTCATCAGTAGAAGCATTCACTTCTTCCGCCGCTGCCGCTGATTCTTGAGAAATGGCGGAGATGCTTTGAATCGCTTCTTGAATCGCGGCTTGTTCTTCACTCATTTTTTGAATGTCATTGTAAATATGATCTATACCTTGAACGAGAGACTGCATTTCCGTCGTAATCAGATTGAGAACCTCACCCGTTTCATGAATGGCGCTGTTTTGTTCATCATTCATTCTGCTTGCCTCAATCATCGCGTGTGACGCTTCTTTTGTCTCAGATTGAATCAGACGGACCGTCTCACTGATATGGCCGGAAGAAAGAGCTGATTGTTCAGCAAGCTTGCGGACTTCTTCAGCGACGACGGCAAAGCCTCGTCCGCTTTCTCCCGCTCTAGCGGCTTCAATACTCGCATTCAGCGCCAAGAGATTCGTCTGGTCTGAAATGGCGGATATTGCCGTCACGACTTCTTCTATGTTTTTCGTTTGTTCTTCCAGGTCATTCAGCATTGCCTCTACTTTTTTCGTTTCTGAATTGGCTTCGTTTGACTTCATCAGCAGCTGCCCGAGCGCGTCCAGTCCTTTGTAGCTGGCATCCTCTGAAGATTTTGAGAGTTGTTTTATGCTGCCCGCGCGATCTGCGATTCCTTTTATTTTGACTGAGAGATTTTCTGATTTTTCGTTGATCGTCTCAACCTCTGACGCTTGCTCTGTCGCTCCGGCGGCGACTTCCTCTATCGCTTTTGCGATTTGTCCGCTCGTTTCATTTGTTTCTTGTGAAATGACGGTTAGCTGGTCAGATGTATCAGACACATTTTCTGAGGAGGCCTTAACCTGTTCGACCATCTCTTTCATATTTTCAACCATTTGATTAAAGTCTTTTGTTAACTCGCCTACTTCATCTTTTGATTTCGTCTGGGCGCGGACGGTTAAATCTCCGGCTGAGACTGAATTTGTTTTGGCGATCAGCTGCTGAATCGGCCCGGTTATCGTTTTTGCTAGTAAATAGCTGAGTCCGATCGTAATCACAAGGGCGATCAGTGACATAAAAATGCTCACCGTGTTCATTTTGTCGGCTACTCCCATCAGCTGATCTTTTTCAAACTGCGTTCCGACTTTCCACCCTGTTTCTTTTACCGTTTGGTAGACGACCATGTTCCCCTGCAGCTCTTTGATGCCTTCTTTGTCCGTAGTGATGTCTTTTAACGTCTGATCTTCCGAAATATTTTTCCCCTGTTTTTCCGGATGCGCCAGCAGAGAACCGTTTTCATCCGCCAAAAACGCAAATCCTTTATATGGAACCTTTTGCTCGTTGACCATGCTCTGAATGGAGGACAGCTTCAGATCTAAGCTCGCCACTCCGACGACGGTTCCGCTGTTTTGAATAGCTTTTGACGCCGTCACAATCATGTCTCCCGTCACTGCATCTTTATAAGGATCAGTCCAGACAACTTTATCGGGTTTTTCGGCCGCCATCTTATACCACGTTCTATTTGTCGGATCATAGTCTTTGGCAAATTCGGCCTTTGGATATGTAAACATTTGTTTGTTTGCGGTTCCGACATACGCAAGCGCGACATATTTGTCATTCCGTCCGATCTGTTTTAACTCATCGTTAAAAAGCCGCGCGGTTTCTTTCTTCCCATCTGATAGAAAAGACCGGGACAATTCACCGTCTGCTAATCTCATTAATACGGTCTCATCATTTTTCAGCTGAAGCTCAATGTTCTGACCGAGTGAATTGGTGACATTCTCTGTCGTACGTTTTGCTTCCTCCGTCATCATCGGCTTTAATGTCAAATATGAAGAAACCGTTAAAAAAACAACCGTTACGATAAGCATTACCGATACAAACACAGCAATTTTGATGTGCATTTTTTTAAACATAACCATCCCCTCCTGAGAGTTATATCGGTCTTTCGGCCAAGAAAATGAATAAACCTTGAAATAAATATCAAAAATTTCCGCCATTTGGCGCAGCAAAAAAAGAGCCGTCATGCCGACAGCTCCGCCTTACGTAAAATATTCGATTTTCGCTTTCGGGAAATAGGTTTCGATATAAGACTCCAGTGTTTCCCTTAAAGCATGCTCTTCGTCTTTTTGGTATATATACTTGCCGATTCCGTAGCGTCCCCATTTGTATCTGCGCTTTTCTTCATCAAGCTCAAGCTTTGTTTTCGGATAGTTCTTCTCAATCACCCGTTTGGCCGGTTTTGTAAAACGGTGCTGGATCAGTTCAAATGTGATGTCATGCCGAACGTCTTCATCAAGCGCCGCGTCAAGTTTCTCAAACAGTTCCTTATAGCCTTCCTCCCAGCCATCGTGAATATAAATCGGCGCCACGATGAAACCGAGCGGATAGCCCGCTTTAGCGACTTTGACGGCGGCTTCTATCCGTTTGTCGAGCGGAGAAGTTCCCGGTTCAAAGTTTTTAATGACATAGTCCGCATTGATGCTGAATCTGAACCTAGTCTTTCCGTTATGTTTTGCATCAAGCAAATGATCGACGTGGTGAAATTTAGTCACGAATCTGAGCTGTCCCAATTCGCTTTGTCCGAAATGTTCAATGGCTCTTTTTAATGTATGTGTCAGATGATCAATTCCTACGATATCAGATGTACAAGAGGCTTCAAATCTTGTAAATTCCGGCGCCCGTTCTTTCATATACTCATCAGCCTGATCCAGAATCTCTTCCACATTGACATATGTCCGGATGTAAGGTTTTGATCCCATCGTCGTCTGCAGGTAGCAATAGTGACAATGCCCCATACAGCCCGTCGCAAATGGAATGGCATATTCGGCGGACGGCTTTGAAGAATCGAATTTCAGTGTTTTCCGGACGCCGATTACCAATGTTGATTTCGCGTTCCGGTATTGCTGCAAGTGATTTTTTCCCGGAATATTCCGGACTTGATTATGCGATGTCGTTTCTCTGATCTCAAGCCCCATGTTTTCAAACTTATTTTTCAGCTCTTGTCCTAACGGGTATTCGAGCGCTCTCGGTTCTATATAAACAAGCTGGGGAACAAACGGCTTCAGCATAGACAGACACTCCCTTTACATATTCTCATGTTGTTACTTTCCGTCCAAAAGAGAGTGAATATGCGTTGTAAACATTTCCTTTGATCAATGATACCGGTCTTCTTCAAAAAGCTCGCTGTAAAGCGCTTCCGCTTCCTCATATGTCGAAAAGACCGCGTCATCTTCGGCCAGCGGATGATAGGTTTCGTATAAAAACAGAGAAAGTTCTCCCTCATGATACGGGTGATGGACGATCTCCGCCTCTTTAATATGGGCAACATTGGCGGCATGCGGATTGCGGTAAATCACATAGACCGTATCCCCCGCTGCAAATGATTTTGTCATAATAATCCCTCCTGTTGAAAGTTATTGTTCCCCCCTTTTTTCCGAATATGAAAAAAACCAGACGGCTTACACCGTCTGGCTTTTGTATTACTTATTGAATGTTTCTTTAACGAATGCGACAACCTCTTCTGTCGTGCTCATAGACAAGATTGTTTCTTTGAATGATTCAGCTTCTTTTTTAGAAAGCTTGCTGATCTGCGTTCTTGCCGGAAGGATGGATGTAGCGCTCATTGAGAACTCATCTAAGCCTAAGCCGAGAAGAATCGGAATCGCAATTTCGTCTCCCGCCATTTCTCCGCACATGCCGACCCATTTGCCCTCTTTGTGAGCAGCTTCAATAACAAGGGTGACCAGACGAAGGATCGCCGGATTGTATGGCTGATACAGATAAGCTACGCGCTCGTTCATGCGGTCAGCAGCCATCGTGTATTGGATCAAGTCATTTGTTCCGATACTGAAGAAGTCAACTTCTGCGGCAAACTGATCTGCGATAACGGCTGTAGACGGAATCTCTACCATCATACCGACTTCAATATCGTCAGAAACCGCTACGCCGGCTTCAACGAGTTTTTCTTTTTCTTCGAGAAGAATCGCTTTCGCCTGTTTAAACTCGTTTACTGTCGCAATCATCGGGAACATGATTTTTAAGTTTCCGTATGTACTTGCACGAAGCAGCGCACGAAGCTGAGTTCTGAAGATTTCTTGCTCTTCAAGGCAAAGGCGGATGGCTCTGTAGCCTAAGAACGGGTTCATTTCTTTAGGGAGCTGCAGGTATGGAAGCTCTTTGTCGCCGCCGATATCCAATGTCCGCACGACAACTGATTTTCCTTCCATACGCTCAAGAACCGTTTTATAAGCGTCAAACTGCTCGTCTTCCGTCGGAAGCTGGTCGCGTCCCATGTAAAGGAATTCCGTACGGTAAAGCCCTACAGCTTCTCCTCCGTTTTCAAGAACGCCTTTTACATCGTCAGGTGTGCCGATATTTGCGGCAAGCTCTACATGATGGCCGTCTTTAGAAACAGTCGGTTCATTTACGAGCTTCGCCCACTCAGCTTTTTGCGCCAGGTAAGCACTGTGCTTTTCTTCATATTTCTTTAACGTTTCACTGGAAGGATCGATGATCACATCACCATCGATGCCGTCTACGATTACCGTAACACCGTTTTCAATTGTCCCTGTAGCCGCTTTTGTGCCGACAACAGCCGGAATTTCAAGCGAACGGGCCATGATCGCGGAGTGTGAAGTGCGTCCGCCGATATCAGTTGTAAAACCTTTTACAAACTGGCGGTTTAATTGCGCCGTATCAGACGGTGTTAAATCTTCAGCCACGATAACAACCTCTTCTGAGATCATGCTCGGGTTCGGAATTTCCACGCCCAGCAGGTGCCCCGTCACACGTTTTGTTACGTCACGGATATCCGCCGCACGCTCTTTCATGTACTCGTTATCCATTGATTCAAACATAGTAACGAACATGGAAGCTGTTTCTTTCAGAGCGAATTCAGCATTGACTGAATCGGTGCTGATTTTCTCCTTTACCGGGTTCAACAGCTCAGGATCACTCAGAACTAAAAGGTGCGCGGAGAAAATGTCAGCTTTGTCTTGTCCCAGTTCTTTTAAAGCATGCTCTTTAATTTTTTCAAGCTCTTCTTTAGAACGTACAATCGCTTCATCAAAACGGCTTACTTCAGCCGCAGCATCAGCAATGTTTTTCTTTTCAACCGTTAAGTCCGGCTCTTCAAGCCGGTATGCTTTCGCAATCGCAATTCCGGCTGAAGCGCCTATTCCTTTTAATTCTTGCATTACTCGCCGAGTCCTTCGCTTTTCATTGTTTCTTCTAAAGCGTTAAGAGCATCGTTTTCGTCAGCGCCTGAAGCGGAAATTGTGATTTCAGCGCCTTTAGCGATACCTAGAGACATAACGCCCATGATTGACTTAAGGTTTACTGTTTTGCCGTTATATTCTAAGTTTACGTCAGCATCGTATTTGCTTGCAGTCTGTACAAGAACTGTCGCAGGACGAGCGTGGATTCCGGAATCTGCTGTTACTTTAAATGTTTTTTGTGCCATGATTATCATTCTCCTTTAAATTAAAGCTATTTTACTACACAATATTATATCATACAGCCGTACTTGTCATCTGACAAGCACGGCGTATTTATATGCTTATTTTCCGATTTTCACAATATCTTTTTGTTCCCGTTTTACGGTACCTTCGGCCGAAAGGGAAATCGCTTCACCCTCGGCAAGATTTGTAAAGACAATCGGTGTCATTAATGAAGGAACATGAGGTTTAACCGCTTCAAGATCAACTTCAAGCAGTTTTTGCCCCGGTTCAACCCGGTCACCCTCAGAAACAAACGAAGTGAATCCTTCACCTTTCAGGCTGACTGTGTCGATTCCGAAATGAATGAGGATCTCTCTTCCGCCGTCAGACTGAAGGCCGATCGCATGTTTTGTCGGGAAAACATTCAGCACTTTTCCGCGGACAGGCGATACGACGATTCCTTCTTCAGGAAGAATCGCAAAACCGTCACCCATCATTTTTCCTGAGAACACCTGGTCAGGCACATCGGTAATCGGATGGATTTCGCCGGTGATCGGAGAAGCGAACACTTCTTCACCCTGCTCGTTTCGGAGCGGATCTGCGATAACCTCTTCAACCTGCTGGCTGACTTCTTCTTGCGCGGATACTTTCGGTTCAGGGCGCGGCGTGCGTCCGGCAATAATATCCTGCATCTGTGTTTTTAAACCGTCAGAACGCGGGCCGAAAATGGCCTGAATGTTGTTTCCGACTTCAAGAACGCCTGAGGCGCCAAGCTGTTTCAGACGGGCCTTATCCACTTTCTTCTGGTCGTTGACCGTAACGCGGAGTCTCGTGATACAAGCGTCAAGGTGCTTAATGTTTTCCTGATCACCCATTGCCTGCAGGATTTCATAAGGAAGGTCGCCGGCTTCGCCTGAGGCGCCCGCACCTTCATCCGCAGCCTCTTCTTCACGGCCCGGCGTTTTCAGATTGAACTTTCTGATCGCAAACCGGAAACCGAAGTAGTAAATGACGGCTAATCCTAAGCCGACCGGAATGACAAGCCACCAAGCCGTCCGGTTAGGCAGAATTCCGAACAGGAAGTAGTCAATCAGACCGCCTGAGAAGGTCATACCGATTTTTACATGCAGCAGCTGCATGACCATAAAGGAAAGCCCCGCGAAAACGCAGTGAATCGCAAACAGGATAGGAGCCACAAACAAGAATGAGAATTCAAGCGGCTCGGTAATTCCCGTTAAGAAACTTGTCAGAGCGGCAGAACCCATGATTCCGGCTACAAGTTTTTTCTTTTCAGGCTTCGCTTCATGATAGATTGCAAGCGCTGCCGCCGGAAGACCGAACATCATAAACGGATATTTCCCCGTCATAAATGTTCCCGCCGTCAGCTGCACGCCGTCTTTGATCTGAGCCATGAAAATCCGCTGATCTCCGCGGATGATGTCTCCGGCGGCATCTTTATAGCTGAAAAATTCATACCAGAACGGCGAGTAGAAAATGTGATGAAGACCGAACGGAATCAATGACCGCTCAATCATCCCGAAAATAAAGGCCGCCAAGGTTGGATTCGCTTCCACAAGACCCGTGGAGAAGGAATTCAGACCGTGCTGGATCGGAGGCCAGATCACTAACATAATAAGACCGAGAATTAATGCGGAAATTGATGTGATAATCGGGACGAACCGCTTACCCGCAAAGAATCCGAGGTACTGCGGAAGTTCAATTTTATAAAACTTGTTGAACAATAACGCGGCCAAAACCCCGACGATAATACCGCCGAACACGCCCGTCGCCAAAGTAGGTATCCCCAGCATGTTAATATAGGCCGGATGGTTTTCCGCAAAAAACTTTGCCCGTTCAATTTTGTCAGACGGAATACTGCCGTTTGCCATAAGCACGGCGCTCATGGATACGTTCATGACCAAGTATCCGATAATAGCCGCGATTCCGGCAACACCGTCTCCGTTGGCAAGACCGATCGCAACCCCTACTGCAAAAAGAAGCGGCAGGTTGTCAAATACAATTTGGCCGGCGCTTTCCATGACGTTCGCCACAAGCTGAACGTTATCATTGCTTAAGAAATGCATGACTTGAATCATATCTTTGTTCTGCATGGCATTCCCTAACGCAAGCAAGATCCCCGCAGCCGGTAAAATCGCAACCGGAAGCATAAGAGCACGGCCGATTTTCTGGAGAACGCCGAATAATGCTTTAAACATAAAAGATGTACCTCCTCTGTTAGCTAGTGTGACCTTACAGCGAAAATTCATGACAACGAATTCACTGGCGCAAGTCTTCAGTTTAACCGTTTACATTTGCCCTTTTACACAACAAAAAAGGCATGAGTAAAAAGGGTGTGCAAAATAACGGGATCGTTCTTCCCGTTTTTTTACCCTCAATCACTCATGCCTGATCGAATCAGTGACACGTTTTTAAGGTTTCAACTGAAATTATGAAATTTTATTGGTTAATCGGTACAAATGAAGCGTGAGATAAACCGCTTCCGCCTCATGAACTGGTTTTTTCAGTATTTGCTGCAAGATTTTTATCAGTTTCCAAGCAGTATTGTAGCATAGCGGGTATTCATTTTTCAATAATAACATTAACTTTTCTGGTTCTTTTGTCTGCTCTTCCCGATTAATCCTGTCTATGGTAAATCTGATATGCCGGATCAGCCGCAAATAGTGGACGCTTTCTTTATTCACTTTCATCTGGAAAGATTCCTCAATCACCTGAACGAGGCGGGACATCAGCTGTGAATGCTGATTGACCTCTGAAAGGGGCCGATTCGTCAGGGCGGAATGGATATGCAGAGCGATAAAGCCGATCTCTCCTTCCGGAAGGCAGATTCCCGTCTTTTCATTAATCATGCCGACGACTTCACGGGCAATTTGGAATTCTTCCGGATAAAGCGTTTCGGTTTCCATAAGAAACGGGTTTTTAATGTCAAAACCCTGCTGCAGCCGCTTTACCGCAAAGGCGATATGGTCAGTCAGCGCAATATGGATATGCTCATTTAACGGTTGGCTTGTCCGCTTCTTGATATGATAAATGACGTCATTGGAGATGTCGACAAGTGTCTCGTCCACATAACCGAGGAGCTTTTTAAATTGTTTTTGTTCTTTTTCATCCTTTAAGATGAACATCTTGTCATACCCTTTATCTTCAATGACATCCGCTTGTTTTTTTCCAAAGCCGATCCCTTTTCCGATTAAGACGACCTCACTGTATCTATCATGTGTTGCGATGAGCACATTGTTATTTAATACCTTTTCAACTGTAAAGGACCCCTTCATGATCCTCAGCTCCTTTGTCATTCAATACCTCATATCGTACAAAACGAACGGAAAGCGCGTCAATTCTTTTTTTAGACGGTTGATCGTTCAATAAGGCGGTAATCAAGAACTTTCCTTGCCGGAGGCCCGCCGCTGATCCGGTTCTCAAGCATGTGAAAAGCCTGCTTTCCCATTTCTTTTGTTTGTATATCTATTGTGGAAATACCTAACATCTTGCTGATATCATGATTGTCGATGCTCAAAATCGCAAGCTCTTCCGGGATGCGTGTCCCGTTTGCCTTAGCTTCAAGGTAAAGACCTGCGGATACTTGATCATTCGCCGCAAACAGCGCAGTCGGTTTGTCATCCCAGCTCTTCCATCTATGAAAAAGGGCTTTCCCGTCAAGCAGCGTCAGCGCCTTTTCCACAACCAGCTCTTCCCTGAAAGGCTGCCCGATCTTCTTCAGCGCCTCTTTGTATGCGGCAATGCGTACTTGACTGTTTTTTCCCTTTTTTCTGGCCAGGCTGATCGCTATTTTCCGGTGTCCCTTTTCTATCAGATAATCCAGACCGTGCCGAAATGCTTCCCGATGCGGATTACTGATGGAGGAAAGCCCCGCCGCATCAGTGTATTGGCAGAGGATGAGCGGTTCTTTCACGGTAAGCAGATGCTCATCAGGAATTGCTTTGGAGCAGATAATCAGGCCGTCCACTTGGCGCTCCTGTAATTGTGATAAAGCAAAACGTTCTTTTTGCTGCTGATAATCTGTCTGGTATAAAGAAAGATGCACGCCTGACGCTTCGGCAGCCTCGGCAATACCTGCAACAAGGTCTGCAAAATACGGCAGATTCACCGACGGAAGCACAACGCCGATCATATCGGAAAAACCTTTGGATAAATGCACAGCATGAATATTGCGCGTATATCCGAGCGATTGCATCGCTTTTTTCACTCTTTCTCTTTTGTCCTTACTTACATAAGGATGATCGTTTAACACTCTTGATACCGTGGTAACGGAAACCCCGGCAGCGCCGGCAATGTCTCTGATCGTAGCCATGGCGTCCCCCCTTTCTTTTTTTCCCTTGATCTGGAATGCGTTTCATACAGTAAGCTAGAAACAGATACAGCCTATTCGTTTGAAAGGAGAAGAACAGCGATGGGGATTCTTTGCTTAATCGGTTTGTGTCTGGCCATAGTCGGCGGCAGTTACCTTGCCATGCGGCCCCTGAATGAAAAGCATGACATCAAACCATTTCAGCATTTTGATGATTTTTTCATTTAAAAGGTGATAAAAAAGGACGCTGCGTTCCAGAACCGTCCTTTTTTATCACAAAGCTTTCTATTTCAGAATCGTTAATTCTTTCGGATACTGCGTTAATGCTTCGGCGCCGTCTTTTGTGACGAACACATCGTCTTCAATGCGCACGCCGCCGACATCCGGCACGTAAATCCCCGGTTCTATCGTGTAGACCATGCCTTCTTTGAGGACTGTGTCGTTCGCGCTGCTCATTGATGGATATTCGTGAACCGAAATCCCGAGTCCGTGGCCGAGGCGGTGCGGGAAATAGTCTCCGTATCCTGCTTTTTCAATAATGCCGCGGGCTTTTAAATCAAGATCGCCGATTCTGACGCCGGGTTTGCTTAATTGAAGCGCCGCCTGTTCAGCTTTAAGCACCGTTTCGTAAATCTCTTCCTGTTTCGGGCTGATTGATTGGTATGCGAATGTTCTCGTAATGTCTGAACAGTAGCCGTCAAGAATAACGCCCAGATCAAACAGAACGAAATCGCCTTTTTTCAACCGGTCTGCACCCGGATTTCCATGGGGCTGGCCTGATTTTTCCCCGAACAGCACCATCGTTGAAAATGACATGCCCTGCACGCCTTTTTTCTTCAGCTCAAACTCAATCTGCGCGAGTACTTCGGTTTCACTCACACCCTCTTTAAGCGCCGCGACACCGACTTCAACTCCGTAATCCGCGAGTTTTGCCGCTTCCCTGAGAATGCTGATTTCCTTCTCATCTTTTACGAGACGGAATTGGTTGAGCGTTTCTTCTGCCGAAACAAATGCCGCGCCCCCTGAAGCTTGTTTGAGCTGTTCTGAGCGGGAAAGAGAGATCGAATCCTTTTCAACCGCGATGGAATCAAGCCGCACATTTCGTTTTGTGAGCTCGGCTTTGATCAGCTCCCACGGATCTTCGTGATCGCCGTAGCCGATAATACCATGCTCCCACCCGGCGCTTCGGGCTTGTCCGGCTTCCATTCCCGGACAAACGAAAAACGGCTCCTGTTCCTGAAACAGGAACAATCCCATTAACCGCTCATGCGGATCCGTGTAAAAATCAGTTAAATAAAATACGTTTTCCTTTGTATGTATAAACGCCGCATCATGTCCTTCTTTTTTCAGCCAAGATGAAACACGTTCTAATCTGTTCATTTTTTGCTTTTCCTCCTTACCAAAGTGACTCTTTATTCATTCTATCAGTTTTCCGGCGTTTATGCTGTGAACGAACATTAAAAAAACAGCCGCCTGTGTGCGGCTGTCATGTTTATTTTAATAATCTCAGTCCGTTCAGTATGACCAGAATCGTGCTCCCCTCATGCCCGATCACGCCAAACGGCAGTTCCATCACCTGCAGAAAGTTAGCGCAGATCAAAAGGCAGATGACCGAGAGCGAGAAAACAATATTCTGCTTAATAATCCGGTTCATTTTCCTTGAGAGTCTGCACATTTTCACAAGCTTGTGAAGATCATTTTTCATAAGGACTAAGTCAGCCGTTTCAAGAGCCACGTCCGTTCCCCCGCCCATCGCGATACCGACGTCAGCGGTTTTCAGAGCGGGAGCGTCATTAATGCCGTCCCCCACCATGGCGATTGTGCCGTACGTTTCTTTCAGCTTCTTCACTTCTTTTGCCTTTTGGTCCGGCAGACAATCGGCAACAACCGTCGTCATGCCCGCCTCTTTTGCAATGGCAGCCGCAGTTTCAGACTGATCGCCAGTGAGCATGGCTGTTTTAATGCCCAGTGATTCAAGCTCAGCCATCACGGCTTTGGCTTCAGGTCGGATTTGATCCTTTAAGGCAAAGCAGCCCGCAATCCGGTCATCTTTTTTAACAAAGACCAGTGTAAAACCTTTATCCTTTAATTCTTTTCCCGATGTCTGCAAAAAAGCATCTGCCGCATCTTCACCTGCAAACCCCGCTTTTCCGACCATCCATTTGACGCCTTCTATTTCAGCCTGAACACCGAATCCGGACGTCTCGTCAATCGATAGATGTCCTGCGGGCGCGGCGCCCCGGCTTTCGGCAAATTCAGCTATCGCTTTTGCAAGCGGGTGGCTTGATTGCTTTTCTATCCCATACACCGCCTGCATGATCTCATCTTCACTCACATTTTCCGCAGCTTGAAATGCCGCGACTGCCGGCTGTCCCTTAGTGACCGTGCCGGTTTTGTCAAAAGCGATCATCCGTACGCTTCCCAGCTGCTCTAAAAACACACTTCCTTTAACCAATAATCCGTTGCGGGCCCCATTTGAGATAAGGGAAAGCGCAGCGGGCATAATAGAAGCGACAAGCGCGCACGGGGAGGCGACCACCATAAACACCATCGCCCGGTAAAAGGTTTCACTCCAGCTCCAGCCTAAAGCGAAATGAGGAACGAATAAAAGCAAAGCCACGGCTAACAGCACGCCTTTGACATAGACACTTTCGAACCGCTCAATAAATGCCTGAGCCGGTGACACGCTGTTTTGGGCTGATTCCACCAGCCGGATGATTTTTCTGAATAAAGACTGTTCATTTGTTTTCGTCACACGGACCGTTAAGGAGCCGTTTCCGTTTACCGTTCCTGTAAACACAGAATCTCCGGCTGTTTTTTCCGCCGGCATCGCTTCACCCGTAAGCGCCGATTCATCGAGGCTCGTCACGCCAGACTCAATGATCCCGTCTGCCGCTACGCGTTCGCCCGGCTTAATGACGATCATGTCACCGATCTTAAGTTCAGCAGCCGGCACCCGCTTTTCCCGTCCGTCCGCAAGCAGGGTCGCTTCCTCCGGTTCCAGTTTCATCAAAGAGGTTAAATCACGGCTGCTTTTATTCATCGTATATGTTTCGAGCGCGCCGCTTAACGAAAAAATAAAGATAAGAACAGCGCCTTCAGCCCAGTAACCGATCAGGGCGGAGCCGACAGCCGCAAAAATCATCAGCAGTTCCACATTTAACGCCTTCGTCTCAATGGTATCCTCAATACCCTCTTTCGCTTTTGCAAATCCCCCGATCAGGAAGGCAAGGATATACAAAGTGACGGACAGGCCTTTTGTTTCGGTAAAAAACCAGGCCGCAAGAATAAGGACGCCGGATACGAGCGCCGCAATGAGTTCTGCGTGCTGGAGCCACTTTTTTCCGGCCCGCTCTTCTTGTATGTGCTGTTGTGAATGGGTTTGTGTCATCACTTGTTCATTCATTATGAATTCTCCTCTCTAATTGAGAACGCAAATCATCTTCAATTCCCCGATAAAAGCAAAACAGCCGCCTGACAGGCAGCATTTTCACAGTGTTATCGCAGTGTTTTCTTTATTATAGCATGCCGGCGGAAGATTTCAATTATAATTGTTTTAATTTCTTTTTGATAATAATTATCATTAGTGTTTCTTCAGCTGTTCATTATATGCAAAAAAGGTGCGGGAGGAATTCCTCCCGCACCTTTTTATTTCTCTGACCATTCTTTTAATTGTGAGGCGGTCATCGGACCGACGATCTTTTTTTCGATTTCTCCTTTTTCATTCAGCAGAAATGACGTGGGAATCGTCATGACATCGTATTCCTTCATAAGCTCGCCTTTCGTGTCAAGAACAATCGGGAAAGTGAGATGGTGCTGACTGACAAAGTTTTGAACGGTTTTTTTGTTTCGCTCGGCATTCATCAGATTTACCATTACAAGGCTTACATCATCGGACTGATGCTGTTCATAATACGTTTGGAATTGCGGCAGTTCTTTTTTGCACGGCGGACACCACGATGTCCAAAAATGCAATATCGTTTTCTGCCCTTTATTCGGAATCGATATTTCGTCTCCTTCAATCGTCTTCATCAGAAACACGGCGGGAACTGCCTGTTTTTCTGATGAGGCGTTTGCTTCAGGCATCCAGACGGCGGCAGCTATCAAAAGGACTGCACATACAATTAGGCGGTTTTTATGCATATGATCTTCCTTTCACGCGTTTCGGATAGCTTGCCCTTCCTTATTGAAATGTATCAGCCTTTTCAGCTTTCGATCCGGGGCGCTGTTCTTCCGCCGCCCGTCAAAAACACGGAGACACCGAGGTCTTTGCAAATCGTCGCGTAATGTAAACTTGTCAGAAGAATCATGCCGGTATTCATGCCGAGTATAATGCCGAGCATTTGCAATTCCGGCATAGAACCGAGCACATACATCATCGAAAGCCCTACAATGCTGCTCCATACGTTATGATAAAACGCCGTTTTCACGTGGCCGATGCCGATCAGACAGGCCTGAAGCGGCATCACAAACAGGTGAAAAAGAAAAAACGGCCACAAAAGCTGCAAATAATACTGCGCTTCCGGAGACTGAAAAAACAAATGGGTCAGCGGGCCCGCGAACTGAAACATGACCCAGACTGCCGGAATGCCGTAGCCGAATGTAATAAAAATCGCTTGTCTCAGCCGTTTCAGCACAATATCATATTGGGACAGCGCATACGCTTCTGAAATGCTGGGAATCATGACGACCATCAGCGAATGGGCGATAAATGCGGGAAACGAACCGATTGTCATCGCTACACCGGCTAGCATGCCGTATTGATCAATCGCGGCTGTCCCGGCTGCCCCGGACGCCAGCAGCGCTCCTTTCACTAAAAAGGGTTCAATGGCGTTTGTCACCGCATGAAATATACGAAGTCCCGTTGTCGGGATGGATACGGCCAGGAGGCGTTTCCGCACGTCTTTCCCGCGAAGATGAATGTGCTGATGGCCGGAAAGCGCCCTCCGCGCCAAAATAAACTGCGTATACAAGTAAACGAACACCACAACATCGCTTGCGACCAGCACAAATAACGAAATGAGCACGGCCATATCAATTTCAAAAGAGTACCATTGAAAAAAGATAAACAGACAAAGCACTTGAATGATTTTTTTCAAGACATTCGCAACCGCGATTTTTCCCATTTGCTGCACACCCATAAAATAACCTCTGGCGATGGATGTAAAAGCGACGACTGGAATCAGCCCGATGACAATCCCTTTAATAAACGGGTGATACGTATCGAATACAGGAATGAACGGCAGCGCGATGCTTGCGGCCGCGGTTGAAAACGCGGTAAAAACGGCGGTCATTCTGAAGGCATGCCGGAGCATGCTTTCATGCAGCTTCTGATTGGATTCCGCGATGAATTTTGAAATAGAGATCGGAAGCTCCAGACTGGCGATCACGATAATTAAAAAAATGGTGGGCAGAATGCTCATGTAAAGCCCCATCCCATGCTCGCCAAGCTCCCGCGCCAGTATCATATTCACGACAAATTCCAGACATTCCGCGAAAAAGGCGGCGATGGATAAAAGAATGATCCCTTTCACAAATCGATTCATGGTGTCTCTCCTTGTCTCTCGTTCTTCCATCATCATATGAGACAAGTTCTGAAAATATTTTCGATTTCTCAAAATTGAAAAAAGCATAGCCGGGATATTTTTGATCCCGCTATGCTTACATCGCAAATACGTGTCTGCCGATCCGCTCGATAATTTTTCGCGAACGGATCCAGTGGTCAGATGCCGTTTTCGGATTGTAGAAAAACAACGCGTTCGTTTCTCTGCCCGGATGATCAAGCGCCTCATTTGCGGCGGCGACGGAATCCTTATCCGGCTTTTGATTAATGCTTCCGTTTGCTACCGGTTCAAATGCATTCCTTTGATAGATCACGCCCCGAATGGTATCCGGGAAGCCGTTTTTTTCAGTGCGGTTCAGCACTACGCTGGCTACGGCAACCTTCCCTTTATAAGATTCACCTTTCGCTTCTGCGTGAACGAGACGTGCCAGAAGTTGTCTGTCAGCGCGGGAATACGTTTTTTTCGGCGGCTGATAAGCCGTCTCTTCCGGTTTGGCTTTCTTCTCTTGGTGAGATGACAGCTTTATCGGTTGGATAGAATGCTTATGATCCGTTTTTGAAAGCTTCGGAACCGAGCTTTTTTTATTTAAATCAGCAACCAGTGTGCTGGGTTCTTGCTTTGGCTTCTTCGCAAAAGTAAACAGAGCTTCTGTATGTTCAATTTTTGATGCAGGCATAAAACATAGAAAAAAGACAGCCAAGGCAGCAAATTTTGTCGTCATACGATTTCCTCCTTAAAATACTTCACTACCTTAACAAGAGCTGTGCGCAAATTCACGGTTAAAGATTTTCCAGTGCTCCCAATCAGCTTTTATGATGGAAGAAGTTCGTTAACAGCCTTGTTATTGGCAGGAAAACAGCCGTCATTTTCACAACATTAACCAAATAGCAGTAAAAGTATCCATCGGAGGGATTTTACATTTTGTTTACATCTGTTACAGCCAGATGAAATGAGAAACTGAAACCCAAAAAAAGACTCCTCAAGTGCGAGGAGCCGTCAGCTTCTTGGCTGTTCTAAATACTGAAATATAACATCTCCGCCCTGCTGGGCAATACCGCGGAAATGCTTAAAATCTTCCTGCTTCGACAAAACCGCTCGAAATGCAAGAAAATGTTCTTTCTGCACCCTGAATTCTTTGATTTCACCGGTGCGCATTTGGTTGATACGTTCTGAAATTTCCTCAGGCAGCAACGAATACAGCCTCCTTTTCTCGGCTTTTTCCCGAAAAACAATATACCATCTTTCCCCCGCCGGGACAATGATTGAGCGGGCTGATACCCATATCGCTTTACTTCTTAAAGAAAATACTGCAAAATATTTTCAAACAGGATTTATGATAAAGGAGAGGAAGCTCGTGAAAATTGCTAAGGTTGGAAACGTCATTGAATTTAAAAACGGATTAACCGGTATTGTTGAAAAAGTAAATGAAAACTCCGTCATCGTTGATGTAACCATCATGGATAATTATCGTGACCTTGAATTAGATTCCCTCACTGTCGTCAACCATAAGAATTATAAAATCATCAGAGACTCCTATTAAACCCCCCCGAACATCTGAACCATTTACATATCCCGCACAAAAGCTGCCGCCCGGCAGCTTTTTCAAATGAATTCAGATCTCGGTCATTTCTACAAAAAAATCACCTGTCTCATCTTTATTGTAAAGATTTGTGACGGATGTATAGTAGTTGGTTATTTTACCGCGGAATTCAAGCCCGCACTCGGGCGCCTTGATGTCAAATGTTTTTTCATACAAAAGAACGGCAATATCATGATACGTTTCAGAGGTCACCTTCAATACAAATGAAATCATGCGGCCGTTTTTGCCCGCACTTTCTTTACAATCATACATTTTCAGCCTTACACCGTTTAACTCTAACGGCTCCATAACGAACACTCCTTCTTTTTACAGGACATGCTATCATGCTGACCATTCCTTTACAATTGATCCGCTCCGAATGAGAAAAAACAGCGCAGGTCTTTACAAACATACGTTCCCTATTTTATAATGAAACAGACGAGCTGCCATCCAGCACCCGTCACGTAATGAAGCGGCGAGTACACTCCCCCCGGGTTTACTCGTCTTTTTCTTTTCTCCAAATGATCTCTCTTTTCCTTATAGAAGTTCTGTGCAAATATCATGCACCTTTTTGGCGGCATGGCACAGACGAAAAATACCCCCGCTTAAAAGGCGGGGGTATTTAGGTTATATTCCGAGACCGTACTCCTTCTGAAAATTAACGGTTGTTAATCGTCTCCGGATACATATCATGATTCATCATCCGATGTTCGGCCATTTTTTCATATTTTGTTCCCGGTCTGCCGTAGTTTGTATACGGGTCAATGGAGGTTCCGCCTCTTGGCGTGAATTTGCCCCATACTTCGATATAACGCGGATCCATTAATTCAATCAAGTCATTCATGATGATGTTCATGCAGTCCTCGTGGAAGAAAAGGCAGGTCAAAGTCTTGTCCCATAAGTACTTGCTCTAGACATTAATCATAAAGTCACACCAATTTCACACCTTACCGAACGATTGATTTTAACCTTTTTGGGGACTATTTGTAATCTCTGCGCAGTGAAATTATACCTGTGCTAGCCCGCCATCTACGAACAATTCAACACCCGTCAAGTAACTGCTTTCGTCTGAAGCAAGGAAAGATACAGCGTTTGCTACTTCTTCAGGTGTCCCAACTTTTCCAGCTGGAACAGTATTTCTGGTATTTTCCATTGCTCCTTCAAGTGCATCACCAAAAAGCTCATCGTATGCAGGTGTAAGAATAGCTCCTGGACTAACCACATTTACACGGATTTCAGTACCTTTTAGGTCAAGAATCCAGTTGCGAACTAGTGCTCTTAATGCTGCTTTAGATGCTCCATATACACTAAACGCTGGGTTGCCAATTGATCCAGCAGTAGAGCCCGTTAAAATAATAGAACCTGCTTTGTCCGGGAATAGTGATAACGCTTTTTGAACAGTAAAGATGGTTCCTTTAACGTTAATGTCGAACGTTCTATCAACCTGCTCTTCAGTAATTTCACCTAATGGAAGGAAGTTGCCGGTGCCTGCATTAGCAAAAAGAATGTCCAACTTACCTTTTTCCTGCTTTATAATGTCATATAGTTTGTCTAAGTCTTCAAGCTTAGAAATATCACCTTGAACACCGGTTACGTTCTTGCCAATTTGGTTAACTGCTTTATCAAGTTCGTTTTGTCTGCGTCCCGTGATATAAACATATGCACCTTCGCTTACAAATTTTTGTGCTGCAGCAAGACCAATCCCACTTGTTCCACCCGTTACAAGCGCTATTTTACCTTCAAATTTACCCATACTTAACACTCCTTTAGAATTAATTTTATTTTATGTCTAGTACCTTTAAGTACTTGAAGAACAACTTACAAGATATAGTATCCTTCAGTAAGCACATTATCGGAAGTACCCACTTTTTTGTGATATAGTAACTAAAAAGTAATAAATGTGGAATGGAGAGCTTTAGACATGAAAAAATTTAGCTGCGGGTTTGAAGTGACAAAGGAAGTTATTGGCGGAAAATGGAAAGGCCTTGTATTATACTTTTTAATGAATGGACCAAAGAGAACGAGTGAATTAAAGCGCATTATCCCAAATATAACTCAGAAAATGCTGATTCAAACACTTAGAGAGCTTGAAGCCAGTGGACTTGTAAGCAGAAAGATGTATAATCAAGTACCGCCGAAGGTTGAATATTCATCCACTGAACTTGGAGAATCTCTTAAACCTATCTTGCAGGAGCTCTGTCAATGGGGAAGCCATTATGCGGAGCAAGAGTATGCAGAAGGTGAATATGAAATTGTACGTTAGGATTGATGTAGCTGCTGAAGTAAATGCTAAACAACTTCAATACCATCACCTAACAGATGAAGAACAGTCAGAAATAAATGAGATATTCAATTTTGAAAGTGAAGTTCTAATAAGAAGTGTCATCGACTATATTCAGGAGAACTTTGATGAAATTCAAAAAAGAGCTGTTTCAAATGTTAAAGAGAAGGTTCAGAAACTTAGCCAAAAAATAAATGAAGATATTGATAATAATATTTAATGCCTATGATCTCTAGATAGGCATTTTTTCTTTCGGATAAAAAAGAAAAGACGTACAAATTGTACGCCTTAATCTGCTTCTGTACTATCAATTTTTCACTGCATAAAAGTCACAGTTCAGGTTGCACCAGGTCACACTTTTATTGAGCTTAGTGCGGGTCACACTCCGTATCACACAACGGAATAATTACCGATTATCAATCGTCTCCGGATACATATCATGATTCATCATCCGATGTTCGGCCATTTTTTCATATTTTGTTCCCGGTCTGCCATAGTTTGTATACGGGTCAATGGAGATCCCGCCTCTTGGCGTGAATTTGCCCCATACTTCGATATAACGCGGATCCATTAATTCGATCAAGTCATTCATGATGATGTTCATGCAGTCCTCGTGGAAATCTCCGTGGTTGCGGAAGCTGAAAAGATACAGCTTCAGCGATTTGCTTTCCACCATTTTTTCGTCCGGAATATAGCTGATGTAAATGGTTGCAAAATCCGGCTGTCCCGTTTTCGGGCAAAGCGACGTAAATTCCGGGCAGTTGAATTTAACGAAATAATCACGGTTCACGTGTTTATTCGGAAATGATTCCAAAACCTCCGGCGCATATTCAAATAAATAGTTTGTCCCTTGATTCCCCAGGAGCGTAACTCCTTCTAATTCTGATTCTTTTCTTGTCATATAAATCTCCCTTTCTATTAAACTCCCCGTTTATTGCCCCAAAGCAGCGTATGCAGCTGAGGCAGGACTCTGACGAGATTCAGATCCGAATCGGCTGAAACCTTATCAACGAGTGTTTCGTATTTTCCGAGCAGATGTGCGATTAATGCCCGGTCGTCCGTCGTATGGACGTTATCGTTTCCGACCTGAAGATAAAACGGGATATTCGGATACCGCTTGTGCACGGTTTTCGCGAATTGCAGATCTTCATCATTAAAAATGACGACCTTTAAGCTGACCGCGTTAAGCCTTTCTGCCGCATCAAGCGAAGACACAATGTGATCGAGCTTTGCAAAATCGGTTGTCATCCCCGAACTTGGCGGCTTCGGTGAAATCGTCAGGTCGTTAATCATTGTGAACCAATCCTGATAGACCGTTCCCTGCGTTTCTAAAGCGGCGCGCACCCCGTGCTCTTTCAGCAGCAGAATCAGCGCGTCAAGCTGCTTTAACAGCGCCGGGTTTCCTCCTGAGATGGTGACATGGGAAAAGGCGTCTCCGCCGATTTCTCTCAGCTCGCGGTAAATGTCTTCCGCCGTCATCCAGCGGATATCTTTTTTGGCTGAGCCGTCCCATGTAAAAGCGGAGTCGCACCAGCTGCAGGAGTAGTCGCATCCCGCCGTGCGGACGAACATGGTTTTCTGGCCGATAACCATGCCCTCCCCTTGTATCGTCGGTCCGAAAATTTCTAAAACCGGAATTCCTTTAGCCATTCCTATCACCTTTTTTCGGGCGGTATACGCAATAGCTTGTCGGGGTTTCCCTGACAAAAATCTGCACGCAGACCGGCTGATTCTCCAGTGTTTCAAGGTAGGACTGCACCTTATCGTAAATCGTTTTGGCCACGACCTCGGTCGTCGGCAGTGAATATCTGTCATCATCAGAAAATTCCTCATGGTCATTCAGCAATGTATGGTCATAAGCGCCGTGCACCAATTTCTTCAGCACGCTGAAATTCACGAGAAAGCCTGAATCGTCCAGTTCATCCCCCGCAACTGTAATATTTACTGTATACGTGTGCCCGTGGACTCTGCTGCACGCTCCGGCGCTTTCGCGGGGAATAAAGTGCGCGGCTGAAATGTGCATGTCCTTATTCAACTCAAACGAATAAGGATGCTGAACCTGCGGGTAAATTTGAGAAAGCAATTAGTTCCGCTCTCCTTTCATTTTCATATATTCATCATATCCTTTATTGCGGAGCAGGCATGCCGGGCATTCGCCGCATCCGTCCGCAATGATGCCGTTATAGCAAGTCAGTGTGTTATTCTTTACAAAATCAAGCGCGCCGAGCTCATCCGCAAGTTTCCACGTTTCCGCTTTGTTCAGCCACATAAGCGGCGTATGAATGACGAACGGCTTTTCCATCGCCAAGTTGACGGTGACATTGCAGGATTTGACAAACTCGTCACGGCAGTCCGGGTAGCCGCTGAAATCAGTCTCGCAAACACCGGTGATAATGTGGCGCGCGCCGATTTGATATGCAAGAATCGATGCAAAGGATAAAAATACAAGGTTGCGTCCCGGCACAAAGGTTGTCGGCAGTTCCCCGTCCTTCGCTTCAATTTCGATATCATCTCTTGTCAGCGCATTCGGCGCAAGCTGATTTAAAAGAGACATATCAAGCAAGTGGTTTTTGACACCGAGCTTTTCGGCAATCGATTTTGCCACATCGATTTCTTCTTGGTGACGCTGATTATAATGGAATGTAACGGTTTCCACTTCTTCAAAGTTTTGCAAAGCCCATAATAAACAAGTCGTGCTGTCTTGGCCTCCGCTGAACACCACAACTGCTTTTTCTTTTTTCATGTCTTTCTCTCCCTTATCTATCATTCCATAAAAAAAGCGCCTTTTTCGGAGAAGGCGCCCTAAAAAACATAAAAAAACCGTATCCAAGGATACAGCTCGTCCTTAGTTTTTTATAGAGGGTGTAGCTAGAACCTCTCCCGCATCAATACGGATTTTCTTCTTTTTTCACTTTTGCTATCATACCATAATGTTGTTTCCCGTGACAATAAAAAAACAGCCTGAACCCTGTGTCAGGCTGCAAAAGCGGGTTTAAGCCCCGCGTTTTTTCCCCGGAAATACCATCAGCGCAATCCCGATCAGAACAAATAAAGCAGGCCAGAAAACAGAAACCGGAATGATCGGCTGATTCGTCATCATAAAGCAAAGTGCTGTCAAGGTCAGCACCGCAACCGGGATGAGCAGCGCCTTCTCTTTCCCGCCGAACAGCCACAGCTCAAATAAACCGAATGCCGTTGCAAGCAGGTAAACAGGCCATGTCACACCGGAGTAGGACCAATTGGTTGCCGTTTCAAAGACAAACAAGATCCCCGTAATCAACAAGATGCCGCCCGGTACGAGAAGTCCCGCGTTTTTGACAGGTTTCGGGCCGAAAATCGGAATGTGAAAAGCGGCGCCCAGCAAAAGAATGAGAGCGGGCCAGCCGCGTTCGCTGATGACTTCATTTGCATTGGTGAATATGCCGAAAATGCCCGCGGCGCACAGAACCGCAGCAGCGGTCAAAAGCCCCCTTTTCCTTCTGCCGAACAGCCAGGCTTCAAACAGGCCGAACGCAACGGCAAAGAGGTAGACAGGCGATGTCATACTTGCGTATGTCCAATCCGTCAGCGTTTCAAACCATAACAAGCCGCCCGTCACAAGCAAAATGCCTCCCGGAATAAGAAGGCCCGATCTTTTTTTCGGCTGCATAAAGGCAGCGGCGTGAAACAAAAGCGCGGCTGCGATGATCAAAAGCGGCCACAGCCCCGGCATCAGCATACCGGCAAAGCATAGTGCTCCCACGGCAGTCAGGATGAAAGCAGGAATCAATACACCTAACTTCCTCCCGCCGAAATACCACAGCTCAAACAGACCGAGAGCAGGCGCCCATATATAAACAGGCCACGTCACGCCTGAATACGTCCATCCTGTTGCCGTTTCAAAACAAAACAGGCAGCCCAGCACAAGAAACATACCGCCCGGAACGAGCAGTCCCGCCTGGTCAGGCGTTTTTTTCGCAAAAATAAATCCGGCGTGAAACCCTGCGGACATTATAATGAAAAGAAACGGCCACGCCGAACCTGCGGATACATGTATAACTCCCGCCTTCTGTAAAAAAAACGCAATGCCGATACAAATAAAAATAAATCCCAATAATACACGTCGAGCTTTCATCTCTTACTCCTCCCCATCATTTCCCAATTCATTATACAGAAATGTCAGGAAAAAAGAAGGGGAATTCCCAAAAAATACAGACATTTTCCTTATATCCTTATTTTTCTTTCGGGATTTTTTTGCAAATCAATGCGCCGATGAAAGCGAGGCTCACATATCCAAACACCGGATAAACGGTGGAAATCAGCTGTCCGTAGCCGATTTGGCTGATAATGAAAGCAAACGCCAAAATGCCGCCGTAAATATATGTACTTTTTATATGAAGAAAACTGTTTAATTGTTTTTCCAATCCGTATAGATTGCCGATGACTGACGTAAACACTTCCCCGAAAATAATAAACAAATAAATGATATGAAGCGAACGCGAATACGAATAGACAACTTGAGCCATCGGAATGTCAAACTCCAGCACATCCGGCAGCACCGATAATGATAAAAAGCTCGCGGCAAGCACCAGTGTCAAAAGAACGCCGCCTAAATAAGCCCCCTTTCTGATCACCTTCTCTGAAGACATTTCGTTCGCAAGCGGCACAAGGACGGCTTGGGCGAGCGATAAATTTAACGCGCCGTAAGAGACGGCGGACAAAAGCCAATTCCACTCGTCAGGCCATACCCATTCGTCCGCGTTTCTCGTGCTTGTAAATACAAATGAATCAGCTGTCACGATAAAAGAGAAAGAAATTAAAAGCGGCACAACCAATATATTGACGCCGAACACACCTTTAACACCGCTTGTCATGACGGCAAAGCTCAGTACGATCGTCAAAAGGATCCCCGCTTGTGCGGACCATCCAAGCTGTTCATGAAACAGCGCCCCCGCTCCGGACAGCATGACAGAGGTCACTCCCAGCAATATAAACATCATAAACATGTTTACGGCACGGCCGATGGACTGGCCGAATAAATATGTGTTCAATTCCTGATAAGATGCTGCGTGAATCCGTTTGGAAATGATCATGATTTTGGCGCCTAAATATGTAAACATCAGACCGCTTACCACGATACCGAACAGACCGATCCAGCCAAACTTCAGAAAAAACTCAACGATTTCCCGTCCCGTGGCAAAACCGGCTCCTACAACCGTGCCTACGTATACAAATGCAAGCTGACTTGCAGAACCTTTTGTTTGTCCCATTTCACCCTCCGGCTAAGCGCAGATTTGTCCAGGCCTTTATATATGCTTATGAGACAAGTCGCCCGAAAAGACGAACAAATCGTCCTTCCCCGGAGAAAACAGATTCAGCTCTCTCCTCTAAGCAAAAATATTGAAAGAAAAAAAGGGCCGGCGTATACTCTTCATCAAGAAAGGTCAAAGCATTTCATTTCCTTTCTGACTATATTGGTCAAAAATAATCAAACCTCACAAATATCACTTATCATGCTGTAAACATTTATTTTTCGGGGTTTGAAACAAAACACTTGAAAGTCAAAGAAGGTCAAAGTATACTATTAATCAAAGAAGGTCAAAGTTAAGACCTTATTTTCTAATTCGTTTGGTCAAAGATGATCAAACATTTTCCAAGGAGGTTTTGGCAAATGCGTTGTCAACATTGTCAGAAAAACGAGGCGACGATTCGCCTGAACATGCAAGTCAATTCCATTCAAAAACAATTCGTTTTATGTGAAACATGTTATACAGAATTAACCCGAAAACCGTCTATGAGCATGGGGCCGCAATCATTCGGATTCCCGTTTGAGCAAGGTTTCGCTCCCAATCAAAATAAACAGCAGGCCGGCCCTGAAAAAGGCCTGCTCGACGAGCTCGCTCAAAACGTCACAAACGGCGCAAAAGCAGGTCTGATTGACCCTGTGATCGGCCGCGATAATGAAGTGGCGCGCGTAATTGAAATTTTGAACCGCCGGAATAAAAACAATCCGGTGCTGATCGGTGAGCCGGGCGTCGGTAAAACGGCTATTGCAGAAGGCCTCGCGCTTAAAATCGCTGAAGGCGATGTGCCGAACAAATTGAAAAACAAAGAGCTTTACCTGCTTGACGTCGCTTCTCTCGTCGCCAATACAGGGATCAGAGGCCAGTTTGAAGAAAGAATGAAACAATTAATGAACGAATTAAAAGAACGGAAAAACGTCATCTTGTTCATTGATGAGATTCATCTTCTTGTAGGCGCCGGCTCTGCCGAGGGATCAATGGATGCCGGGAACATCCTGAAACCGGCGCTTGCCAGAGGCGAGCTGCAGGTCATCGGGGCGACAACGCTGAAAGAGTACCGCCAGATTGAAAAAGATGCGGCGCTTGAAAGACGCTTCCAGCCCGTCATGGTTCACGAGCCTACAATAGAACAAGCCATCAGCATTCTGGAAGGCATTAAAGATAAATATGAGAAATACCACGGCGTCACATTCAGCAATGAAGCGATAAACGCCTGTGTTACGCTTTCATCCCGTTACATTCAGGACCGCCACCTGCCGGATAAAGCGATCGACTTATTAGATGAAGCCGGCTCTAAGGCGAACTTGGAGCTTGATACCGTAAATGAAGAAGATGCGGCTGAGAGACTCAAAGCAATTGACGCGGAGAAAACAAAAGCGCTTCATGAAGAAAATTATGAGCTTGCCGCGAAACTGCGTGATGAAGAAGCGGCGTTGGAAAAGCAGCTGGCGCATGAAACACCGGCCTCTTCACCTGAAATCGGGGCGGAGCATATTCAAGCCATCATTGAACAGAAAACAGGCATTCCGGTCGGAAAACTCCAGGCTGATGAACAAGTCAAAATGAAGGAACTTGAAGAGCATCTTCATCAGCGCGTCATCGGTCAGGAAAAAGCCGTGAAAAAAGTGGCGAAAGCGGTCAGACGAAGCCGCGCCGGCTTAAAATCCAAAAACAGACCTGTCGGCTCCTTCCTCTTTGTCGGACCGACCGGAGTCGGAAAAACCGAGTTATCAAAGACACTCGCAGATGAACTGTTCGGTACAAAAGATTCCATTATCCGTCTCGATATGAGTGAATACATGGAAAAACACGCCGTATCAAAAATCATCGGTTCACCGCCGGGATATGTCGGACACGATGAAGCCGGTCAATTAACGGAAAAAGTGCGCCGCAATCCGTACAGCATCGTGCTGCTCGATGAGATTGAAAAAGCCCACCCTGATGTCCAGCATATGTTTCTGCAGATTATGGAGGACGGCCGTCTGACAGACAGCCAGGGCAGAACGGTCAGCTTCAAAGATACCGTTTTGATTATGACAAGCAACGCTGGAACCGGCGAAAAACAGGTGAAAGTCGGATTCCAATCTGAAGAGAGCGTCCTGGAAGAACAAACGCTGATTGATTCACTGAGCGCGTTCTTCAAACCGGAGTTTTTAAACCGATTTGACAGCATTATTGAATTCCAATCCCTGAAAAAAGAACATCTCGTGAAAATCGTCAGCCTGCTTCTCACAGAGCTTGAAGACACATTAAAAGAGCGCGGCATCAGCCTGAGCGTCACCGATGATGCGAAAGAAAAAATCGCTGAAATCGGCTACCACCCAGCTTTCGGAGCACGCCCGCTCAGAAGAACCATCCAAGAATTGATCGAGGACGAAATGACAGATCTCTTATTGGATGACAACGAAATAAAAGCCTTCCATGTCGTAATGGAAGAGGACGGCATCAAAGTCCGGGCACAATAAGAAAAAAGCGGTCCCCTCCTTTCGGGGAGCCGCTTTTTTGTTTCTTTCTCCATGCCGGAAGGGAGAAACTGTGAAGAATTCGGGAACAATTTCTCAATCACCCTAAAGTTCCATGCACTGCCACCGATATTAACCATAGAAAGCTAGTATAAAGGATTTGGTGAAAACTATGGATAAAACATCGATTATCGGTATCATCCTCGCCTTGATTGCTTTAAGCGTGGGCATGGTGCTGAAAGGGGTCAGCTTAAGCGCACTCGCTAACCCGGCAGCTATTCTGATTATTTTGTTCGGTACGATTTCTGCGGTGATCATCGCATTCCCCGGAAAAGAAATCAAAAAAGTGCCTGCCCTTTTTAAAGTGCTGTTTAAAGAAAACAAACAGCTGACAATTGCGCAATTAATTCCTATGTTCTCTCAATGGGCGCAAATCGCCAGACGTGAAGGTCTGCTCGCATTGGAAGCAAGCATTGAAGACGTGGATGACGCATTTTTGAAAAACGGCCTGAGCATGGCGGTTGACGGACAAAGCGCAGAATTTATCAGAGATATTATGACTGAGGAAGTTGAAGCGATGGAAGACAGACACCAGGCCGGCGCAGCCATCTTTACACAAGCCGGCACATATGCGCCGACACTCGGCGTTTTGGGTGCGGTCATCGGCCTTATCGCCGCTCTTTCCAACATGAACAATACCGAGGCGCTCGGACATGCCATCAGTGCGGCGTTTGTCGCCACCCTTCTCGGGATTTTCACAGGATATGTACTATGGCATCCCTTCGCCAACAAACTGAAACGCAAATCAAAGCAGGAAGTCAAACTGCGTGAAATCATGATCGAAGGCGTTCTGTCAGTGCTTGAAGGACAGGCTCCGAAAGTGATCGAACAAAAACTTCTCATGTATCTTCCTGCGAATGAACGCGCAAAAGTCGCTGAACAAGAAGGAGAGGCAAACAATGGCGAGAAAAAAGAAGAAGAAGCATGATGACGAGCATGTGGATGAGTCTTGGCTGATCCCGTACGCGGATTTGCTCACCCTTCTTTTGGCTCTGTTCATTGTATTGTTCGCCATGAGCTCGGTCGATGCGGCGAAATTCCAAATGCTGTCTAAATCATTTAACGCCGTGTTTACCGGAGGCACGGGTGTTCTTGAATATTCAAGCCTCACCCCTCCTGAAAACGAAAAAGACGGCGTTGATCAGTTAAAAAAAGACAAGGAAAAAGATAAAGAACAGAAAAAGAAAGAAAGAGAAGCAGCCGACCGCGAAGAACTTGAAGGCGTGCAAAAGCAAGTCAATCAATTTATAAAAAATAAAAAGCTTGAAACTCAGCTTGAAACAAAGCTGACTAAAGAAGGACTCTTAATTACGATTAAAGACAGTATCTTTTTTGATTCCGGACGGGCGGATATCCGTCAGGAAGATATTCCGCTTGCCAAGGAAATCTCGAATCTCCTTGTGCTGAATCCGCCGAGGAACATTATCATCAGCGGACATACGGACAATGTACCGATTAAAAACTCACAATATCAATCTAACTGGCATTTAAGCGTCATGCGGGCCGTCAACTTCATGGCTATTCTGACAGAAAACCCGAAACTTGACGCAAAAGTTTTCAGCGCCAAAGGTTTCGGAGAGTATAAACCGGCCGTGTCGAACAAAACCGCTGAAGGGCGCAGCAAAAACAGGCGCGTCGAGGTATTGATACAGCCTAGAAACGCCGCGACTGACCAAAATCAGTAATATAAAAAAGGAAGCCTTTCAAATGGCTTCCTTTTTTATTTCTGATGAAAATGTTTAGCGTTTAATCCCACTCTTTTCAGCATTTCCGTACACATTTCTATCTCTTCATCACTCAGCACACTGATCATTTCTTTAATTTCTTCAGCATGATCAGGGAAAATATCGTCCAAAAGACGGATTCCCTTTTCGGAAATCTGTGCGAAAGTCACTCTTCTGTCAGTCGGCGAGGCTTTTCTGATGAGAAGTTCTTTTTTCTCTAATTTGTCAACAACGTATGTAATACTTCCGCTCGCTAATAAAATTTTGTCGCCGATCTGCTGAAGCGGCTGGTTGCCTTTGTGGTACAGCAGCTCAAGCACCGCAAATTCCGTCGGGTTCAGGCCGTGCTTATGAATATGTTTATTCATATGGTCGTTAATAGATCGGTACGCACGTGACAGTACAATAAATAATTTCAATGAGTTTTCTGTTTTATCCGTCATACATTCAATCATCCTTTTACAAAAGAAACCGTTACAGAGAAACATTAATAAACAAAATGAAAAATGTCAACAAAAATGTTTCCAAAATTTCTCTTCTTTTTGTCTGACCTTAATAAAATAATTTGTTTTTCTATCATTTTGGTTATTTTTTCTTATTAAAGAAGTATAAAAATGATATAATACCTCTATTCAAGTGTAATGTTGGAGCGATGCAGAGTGAATACATTTAAAGGTGCCCGGGGAAAGATCAAGCTTTATCTCATATTGGTGATCATCCCGGCACTTATTATCAGCTTTTTCATTTATGAAAAAGAAAAGCAGAAAATAGCCGATAAACACATACAGGAAGCCAGTATGATGCTCAACCTTCACCGCAATAAGCTCAATTATTTAATCGGTGAAACAAAAGCCCGGATGACAACACTTGCGATCGCTGTCGATAAGCCTGTCAATGAAGAAAAGATCATTGACATTCTCGATCAGGCTTTTGAGGATGAACCCAGATTCAGCGGTCTGTATATGCTGAATTCCAAAGGTGATGTCATCGCAAGCACGACTGATCTGAAATCAAAGGTGAACTTGGCCGACAGACCGTATTTTACGAAGGCGAAAAAGACGAAAAAAACAGTCATCACAAATGACTACTCCAGCAGAATTACAGGCCAGCGCATCTTCACGATCTGCGTGCCGGTGTTAGACGCAAAACGGGAAGTCACGGATTATTTAGTAGCCGCCATACAAGTCGATTATTTGAGAAATATGATCAATATGCTGAGCCCTGACGTTTATGTCAAGGCAACCAATCAGAATAAAGTGATATTTGCCAGCGGACGGGCTGATCAATCAGAAGGTGTGAAACCGGTCAGCGGCTATCTGGATGATATTAATTGGAATATCAATGTTTATCCGAAACCGGTTGAGCTGAATGAGCTGACCAAAAGCGTGCTGCTGCCGATGTCCAGTATTGCCGTGCTGCTGAATATTCTGTTCATCCTTGTTCAATATTATCTGCTTAAGCGCAAGACCCAGCTGGAGCGCGCTCAAAATGAAGCGCAGAAATTGGAGCTGATCGGAACGCTTGCCGCCAGCACCGCCCATGAAATCCGCAACCCGCTTACAGGGATCAGCGGCTTCATTCAGCTTTTGCAGAAAAAATACAAATCGGAGGAAGATCAGCTGTATTTCTCAATTATTGAGCAGGAGATTAAACGGATCAATCAGATTGTCAGTGAGTTTTTAGTGCTCGGTAAACCCACTGCTGAACGGTTGGAAGTGAACTCGCTGCAGGATATTCTTGATGAGATTATGCCGATTATTTATTCTGAAGGGAATCTGTATAATGTGGAAGTGAATGTGGAGATTCTCGTCAATCGGCCGCTCAAGGTCAACTGCACGAAAGACCATATTAAACAGGTGATTTTAAATGTCGCGAAAAACGCGCTGGAATCCATGCAGGAAGGCGGCCGGCTGTCCATCTATTTAGAAGCCCGCGATCATAAAGCAGTCATTAAGGTGGCCGACAACGGAATGGGCATTTCTGAAGATATGCTTGAACACATTTTTCTTCCGTTTGTAACGTCAAAGGAAAAAGGCACCGGCCTCGGCCTTGTCGTATGTAAACGAATCATGCTGATGTACGGCGGTTCGATTGACATTCAAAGCGAAGTCGATAAGGGCACAGAGGTCACCATTGCCCTCCCTGCCGCTTCTCGATGAAAAAAACACCCTGGATCGGGGTGTTTTTTATTTAAAGAAGAATATGTGTAAGAGGATATACCAGAGGAACGGCATCATAGCCGGCAGATAGTACGAGGCGCTTCGTGAGCCGTGTCAGCGGAAAAATCTGCTGACTGTACGCGGTCATCTTTCGGATGCGGCGCTTGATCAGGAAGCGCATTCAGTCTTCGTTATCTGTTTTATCATCAATCATTTGTTTGCTTCATATGCAGGCATGACGTCACCGCGGGAGAACAAGCCTATTTTCTTCACAAGGCCCTGTATTCCTTGGTGATGTGTACGATCACGGTTTACCAGCTGCTGATACGCGTTCATCAGACAGTCCAGTTCCTGGCTGTGCCTGATCGTGTCATATCCTGTAAACCCTTGCCTGTTAGCTGCATCTATCATCATTTTTCTTTTTTTATCAATAGATACAAGCAATTTTTCTTGTTCAGAATAACTGCCCATTCACTTCACCCCTCACCGCTAAAAGAATAGGAAACAAGTTTGATTGGGTTATTGAGCATTATTACAGATTATACTTTATTTGTAAACATTTTTTTACTAAATAACTTATTTTTTCATTTCATATTGGAATCTTTGCATGAATACGAGAATAATACCCATTCGGGTAATGATATAAACAGAATGCGGCATATTCAAGATTTAAAAAACAGCCACAGCTGACTTTATATTACAATAAAAAACCTCTCATGCCGGTGGGTGCATGAGAGGTTCGGGCGTCTATCAGTTTTGCACACTTTCATTTTCGTAAATCGGCACCCAGCCCTCAGTCGTCACAAAGATTCGGATTGCGACGACCCGGCGGTCTTCCTGAAGCGTAAAGTAGTGGCGGATGTTCTCCGGAACTGAAATCAAATCTCCCGGATTTAAACGGACGTCGAAAAATGTGCCGTCTTTGCCTTGAATGACGAAGATGCCGTGTCCGCTGACGATAAAGCGGACTTCATCATCCGTGTGGTGATGTTCTCTTTGGAAATTTTTTAATAATTCATCAAGATTCGGCGTGGTATCTGATAAAGAAATGACATCCTGAGACTGATATCCGCGCCGGGCTGAAATGTCCTGAATCTCCGTGTCAAACGCCGCGAGAATCCGTTCTTTTTCATCTTCAGTTAGATCGTATTTTTCCGAAAGCTCAGACGGAAGTTTTTCAATGTTCCACTGCTCATAGATCACCTCTTGCTCGTCTAAGAAGCGCGCTACTTCTTCCTGATGTTCAATGATCGTATTCTTTTCGTCATGAATTCTGATGGTCGCCATTTTCTATTCCTCCTTTTATTTTACCAGCTGCGGACGAAGTGACAGAAGCTTGAGGTGACAGCTGAATAAAAATTCATAGGCTTCCAGCACTCTTTTCGCTTCAAATGCGGTCCGTCCCCATGCCGTAATGCCGTGATTGCGGATTAACACCGCGCCTGATCCGGCGTCCGCATGGTGCGCGAAATTTTCGGCCAATGCCGGGATGTGCGCCGGATTGTCAATGATCGGAACGGTCACGGACGCGTTTTCCTCCCATAATCCGAGCGCCTTAATCATCTCCTGCCCCTGAAAAGTGATTTGTTTTTCATCCCCGTAAAGCTCTGAGATGACATTATTATTGACGGTATGGACATGCAGACAGCAGCCTGCGTCTGTCTTTTGGTATAAGTAAGTATGGAGAAGCGTTTCCGCTGAGGGTTTTAAAGAATGGCCGGTCTCAGCGGGCTTCCCGTTCTCATCGATCAAGAGAAAATCTTCGTCTGTTTCTTTTCGTTTGTCTTTTCCGCTCGCCGTAACGAGAAAAGTCAGCGGCCCGTCAGATACTTTGATGGAAAGATTCCCGCTCGTTGCCGGGAACCAGTCTCTTTCGGCCAGCTCGCGTTTTACCTCGGCAAGTTCGCGCCAGCGTTCTTCTTTTGCAGCCATGCCTGCACCTCCCCGATGTTTTCAATGCCTGTTTTCACCTCATGAAAATCTTGAAAAGGCAGATGCCGGAGGCCGAGTTCTTTGCATTCAGTCAAAAGATAATCTCTCGCAAAACACATATCGGATAACTTTGCAGCCTCGACATCCGTGACCGAATCACCGATCATAACGAGAAATTTCTGCTGATCGGATAGCTTCCGGATGACTGACGGTTTGCAGCAGCCGCATTGATTGGTGCAGTCTCCGTCACAGGCGTGCGGCCAGTCTATATGAATATATTCATTGTCAAAGGATGCATGATTGCAGAAAATCCGCTCCTTTTCTACGATCCCTTCCAAAAGCGGATGCACAAAAAAGTCCATTCCTCCGCTTACGATATAAAACGGGAGGCCGTTTGAGCGGACAAACGAGACAAAATCAAAAAAGCCGTCCCGTATTTTCGCATCCTTCAGGATAAAGCCGGTCAGTTCTTCTTTTAAGCTGCTCGGCAGCAGTCCGAACATCCGTCCGACTCCTTCTTGGATTGATATGCTTTTAGACAGAACACCGTCTTTTAATTCAAGCCACTCAGGAGGCGCGAATTCTTTCATCATGCTGACAATGTTGTCGTTCATGGTGACCGTTCCGTCGAAATCACAAATAATCAGCGGTGTGCGGGTCATACGGCTTCCACCCTTCCCCATTTGTCTAATGCGAGCTGAAGATCTTTGCACGACGCGGCTTTTTCTTCAATCGGCTGCGCTTCAAGCACCGCATCAATGACGGCGCGGAACGCTTTTCCGCCACCCTCGGCTCCTTTCGGGTGGCCGTGAATGCCTCCGCCGGCATTGATGATGTGATCGATGCCGAAATCGCGCATCAATAATGGCACCATACCGGGATGAATGCCTGCTGACGGGACGGCAAACGACGGATGAAAGACATCGTCTTTTACACATTCATCATGGATTGCAAGCGCGGACTCCTTCGGAAGAGCAACGGTTCCGTAAGGTGACGGAAATAAGCTGAAATCAGCGCCGCAATAGCGGTTCAGCTTGCCGAGCAAAAGCGCATGCGACAAGCCGTAAACGGGAGATGATGTGAACGCGCCGCTGACTGCCGGATGCGCCATGATCGGAAGCGGGATTTCCCTGTCTTCAGCAAGGCTCTGCATCACATCTAAACCGTAAGCGAACACATTCAATAAAAGCGCGTCCGCCCCGAGTTCTGCCGCGCGCCTCGCTTTATCCCGCAATTCAGCGGTCCTTCCCGTAAGGTTTACGGCATACAGCGTTTTATGCCCCGTCTCCTCCCGGGTTTCCTTCAGGACTTGTTTTCCTTCGATAATGCGGGTTTCAAACGGAGCCAGTTCATTTTCAAAGAAAATTTCGTCATCTTTAATAAGATCCACGCCGCCGAGCGCCTGCTGTCTGAGCTGTTCTTTAATGTCGGCGAGATCCCGTCCGATCACGCCTTTAAATATGCTCATCAGAAGCGGTCTTTCAAATTCGCCCAGCAGTTTGCGGATGCCGTATATACCGAATTTCGGCCCGGGAAGGGAGCGTTTAAACCCTTCGGAAAATTCAAGATCAGTCAATTTTATTTTTCCGTCCAGTGACAGCTTTCCGAATACCGTCGTCAGGACGGCCGGAATATCTCTTGAAAAGTTCGCCTCGGGATAGGCGATGGTGATGACGGATTGTGTTTCGTTTTCTGAGGTTCCTTCTTTCTCCTCAACTTTTACGACCCGCCCTTTATGTTTTCTGAGCTGTTCCTGCTTTACCAGGGGCAGGTCAGTCCAGGAGCCTACCGTCAGCCCCGCCGCAATCTGTTCCGCCCGCTTTTCACTGTCCGTTGTGTCTGTCAGAAGATATGTTGCCAATACTTCGCTCATGCGTGAACGCCTCTCTTTCTTTCGCAAAACATAAAAAAACCTCTTCCGTATGAGCAGAAAGAGGCTTCGTGTTATGTCCGAATCTTATCTCTCAGCTCCTGCTGCAAGAATTAGCACCGTGCTTTATCAGTCGGTTGCCGGGCTTCATCGGGCTCGTCCCTCTGCCTGCTCTTGATAAGAATAATGATTTTATAAAGTATTTTGAATTATCGCATTGTTATCCTGATATGTCAATGCTTTTTCGGGTGAAAAGATTCAGTTTCCCGATCCGTTCCGCAGCTTCTTTAAGTCTTTCTTCACTTGTCAGAAGACCGACTCTTATATAGCCTTCCCCCCATTTTCCGAACCCGTTTCCGGCAGCGACCGCGACATCCGCTTTCTCGAGCAGCAAGTCTGAAAACGACTGTGACGTATAACCGTCAGGCACAGGGAGCCATGCAAAAAAGGAGCCCGCCGGAGCCGTCACATCCCAGCCGATATCGCGGCAGGCTTCAATCCATGCATTGCGTCTCGATTCATATCTGTCATTTTGCGCTGCGACGCATGCCTGATCCGCTAAAAGAGCGGCTGCCGCCGCCTGCTGCGCCGCGGGAAACAAACTGACAAACATATGATCCTGATAAAGGTTGATCGCTTCGATGACAGAAGCGTTTCCGACGGCAAATCCGACCCGCCAGCCCGCCATATTATAGGTTTTAGACAAGGTATAGATTTCGATTCCCGTCTCTTTTGCGCCTTCGGTCTGCAAAAAGCTCAGCGGTTTATGCCCGTCAAAGCCGACGGCTCCGTACGCGAAATCATGAACGACACAAATGCAGTTTTGCTCCGCAAAACCGACCGTCTCCTCGAAAAACGCCTCTGTCGCCACAGCGCCGGTCGGATTATTCGGATAATTGAGATACAGCAGCTTCGCCTCGCTCCGCACCTTTTCAGGAATTACGCTGTAATCAGGGAGAAACCCTCTTTCCTCCGTCAGCGGCATCATTTCCATTTTCGCTTTCGCAAGGGCGACGCCTGACCAGTAATCAGGATATCCGGGATCAGGCACCAGAATGGTATCTCCAGGGTTTAAAAGACATTGCGGAAGCTCAACAAGTCCCGCCTTGCCTCCGAACAGCACGGCGACTTCCGTTTCCGGATCAAGCGTGACCCCGTACTCCCTTTCATAAAATGCAGCGGCTGCTTTTTTGAAGCTGTAAGCGCCCCGGAATGATGAGTATTTATGATTTTCCGGCCTTTCGACGGCGCGCTTCATTTCTTCAACGATATGCTGAGGCGTCGGCTGATCAGGGTTTCCCTGCCCTAAATTGATGACGTCTCTGCCTTCTTTCAGCTTTTGATTCACTTTTTGCACCAATGATGCGAAAAATTGTTCCGGCAGCTGTTTGAGTACATCTGAGATTTCAAAGTTCATATTTTCACCTTCTAAAAATGTCTTGAAATGATAGTCCATCATCATATATGGTTAAATAAAAAAAGTAAAGAGAAACTTGAGGTGTTAAAAAATGAAATGGACCGTTTCCTGTTTGCAATTTGATATTTCATACGGAAATCCTTCAGAAAACTTTAAAAAAGCAGAATCTTTGATTGAGCAAGAAAGCCGCCATGCGGATGTAATCGTGCTTCCTGAGTTGTGGACGACCGGCTATGATCTCACACGGCTAGATCAGCTGGCGGATGAAAACGGCAAAGTTTCGGAACAATGGCTTAAAGAAACGGCAAAAACATACAACGTACACCTCGTTGCCGGATCTTTTGCGGTCAAAGAAGGCGAAAATGTCTATAACACCATGTACATCGCCGATAACAGCGGACAGATCGTGAAGCGGTATCAGAAAGCACATCTGTTTCAGCTGATGGATGAACACCTTTACTTGTCAGCAGGAAACAGTGACGGTTCCTTTGAGCTTGACGGTGTCAAGTGCGCCGGGCTGATCTGCTATGATATCCGTTTCCCCGAATGGATCAGAAAGCATACGTCCCAGGGCGCGAATGTCCTGTTTATCTCTGCTGAATGGCCTCTGCCCCGCCTTGATCATTGGCGAAGCCTGCTTATCGCCAGAGCAATTGAAAACCAATGTTTTGTTGCAGCCTCTAACTGCACGGGGTCCAATCCCGATAATGAATTTGCCGGCCACAGCCTGATTATTGACCCGTGGGGCCGGATTTTAGCCGAAGGAGACCGGACGGAAGGCGCAGTCCGGGCGGAAATCGATGTGTCAGAAAGCGCGGCCGTCCGCGGAACCATTCCGGTTTTCCAAGACTTGCGGCGTGATTTATATTAATTTTCAAAAAAACGTTGACAAGAATATCCGGCACCTGCTAATATTTTCATCAACTGATTAATCCGAATTGTGATACAAATCAATATTTTTTTCTCTTATCGAGAGTTGGGCGAGGGATTGGCCTTTTGACCCCAACAGCAACCGACCGTAATTCCATTGTGAAATGGGGCGCGTACATTTTGCGCCGAGACGATTGTCTCATAAGGCACGGTGCTAATTCCATCAGATGTTATCTGAGAGATAAGAGGCGGACTGCACTGTTTCAGCCTCCTTCTCTTTCAGAGAAGGAGGCTTTTTTTCGGGCGTATTCTCCGTCACGCTCTCTTACTGCCACTACATAATTGGAGGGTAAATCCATGTCAGCAACTAAAACAAGTCTTTATGAACAATTAACAGAAAGCTCCGCCGCCGCGTTAGCCGTCAAGCTCGGCTTATTCCAAAGCAAAAGCACTCTGACATGCCGTGAAATCGGCGACGGCAATTTAAATTACGTCTTTCATGTTTACGATAAAGAAAACAAAAAAGGACTGATTATTAAACAGGCAATCCCTTACGCGAAAGTCGTCGGTGAAAGCTGGCCGCTTACAATTGACCGGGCGAGAATCGAAAGCAGCGCCCTCATCCGCCAGGGCGAACACGTGCCGCACCTCGTTCCGGCCGTTTACTATTCCGATACTGAAATGGCCGTCACGGTAATGGAAGACCTCTCCCATTTGCGGATTTCAAGAAAAGGGCTGCTGGAAGGGCAGCATTATCCGAACTTATCGGTTCATATCGGTGAATTTTTAGGGAAAACGCTTTTTTACTCATCCGATTATGCGCTTGATGCGAAAGTAAAGCAGCAGCTCGCAAAGCAGTTTACAAATCCTGAGCTTTGCAATATTACAGAAAGGCTTGTGTTTACAGAACCGTTTCTCGACCATGAGACAAACGATTTTGAAGAGGAGCTGCGCCCATACGCAGAAAAAGTTTGGAACAATTCCCGGCTGAAAGAAGGCGCTGACGAATTGAAAGCCATCTTTCTGAATTCCGCGGAAACATTGGTTCACGGCGATCTGCACACGGGAAGCATCTTCGCCGATGAACATGAAACAAAGGTGATTGATCCCGAGTTTGCTTTCTTCGGACCGATCGGGTTTGACATCGGCCAATTTATCGCCAATCTGCTGTTAAACGCCCTCAGCCGCGACGGTGACGACAGACAGCCGTTATATGACCATACCGCCGCCGTATGGGATACATTTGTGAAAACATTCAGTGAAGCATGGGAGAAAGACTGCTTGCCTTCCCGCAGACACCTGCTGGAAGACACACTGAAAAACGCATTTGAGGAAGCGGTCGGTTTTGCGGGATGCGAATTGATCCGGCGCACGATCGGACTCGCCCATGTGGCTGACTTAGATGAAATCACTCCGTTTGACAAACGAATCGAACGGAAGAAGCTGGCGCTTGACATCGGCGCCTATTATATCGAAAACAGAAAAAAACTGAAGCATATCACCGAGGTTCTGGACCAATTTAAGCTCCGTGTAAAGGAATGATGCAGCATGACCAATGAATTTGCCATCCCCCGTTCTGTAGAATGGAAAGAAACCTACATCCGCATTTTAAATCAGCAAAAGCTTCCCGACGTCACTGAATATGCGGAACTTGAAACAAAGGAAGATGTATTCGACGCAATTGTCACGCTGAAAGTAAGGGGCGCCCCGGCCATCGGTATAACCGCGGCGTTCGGACTCGCGCTCTCCGCCAAGTCATTTGAAGCCCGCGACCTTTCAGATTTCCGACGTCAATTCGCGGATGTCAAAGCGTATTTAAACAGTTCGAGGCCCACTGCCGTCAACCTTGCGTGGGCGCTTGACAGACTTACGGATTCGATCAGGGATGCGATCTCAATCAATGAAGCGAAGACAACGCTCGTTCATGAAGCCATTCAAATTCAGATTGAGGATGAAGAAACATGCCGAATGATCGGCCAAAATGCTCTGCACCTTTTTAATAAAGGCGACCAGATCATGACCATCTGCAATGCGGGCTCGATTGCCACAAGCCGGTACGGTACGGCGCTTGCTCCCTTTTACTTAGCGAAACAAAAAGACCTCGGCCTTCATATCTACGCATGTGAAACAAGACCCGTTCTTCAAGGATCACGGCTGACGGCGTGGGAGCTGATGCAGGGCGGAATTGATGTCACGCTCATTACGGACAGCATGGCCGCCCATACAATGAAGGAAAAACATATTTCTGCGGTCATTGTCGGCGCTGACAGAATTGCAAAAAACGGTGATACGGCCAACAAAATCGGAACGTACGGCCTCGCTATTTTGGCAAACGCCTTTCAAATTCCGTTTTTTGTGGCCGCACCGCTTTCGACATTTGACTTGCAGATTGAAAACGGCGATCAGATTCCGATTGAAGAAAGAGATCCGGATGAAGTCAGACAGATCTCCGGCATACGCACCGCTCCCGAGGATGTTCCGGTCTTCAATCCGGCCTTTGACATCACACCGGGCAGCCTGATTTCCGGCATAATAACCGAGAAAGGAATTGTGACCGGTTCTTACACGGAAGAAATTGAACAATTATTCGCTGACTGCCAGCTGAGCTGAAAAACCGCTGATGATATTGCCTCAGGCAATGTCAGCGGTTTTTTTGTCTGCACAATGTAATCACTTCATCTTTTTGGGCGGCTGTAATGAGATGCATTTTAAAAAACAGCTCTGCATAACCGGCTATCTTTTGCGGACGGCTCATTTTCATCAGGCTTCGTCCTCCTTTTTCATCAGGGCAACTTTTTTCACTTAATAAAATGATATGTCGGACGCGAAAAAACGGAACGTGCCATACGCTTTATTTTTCTTTATAGGATATTTGTTCGATGTTCAGCAGCACCGCTTTTACATCCGTCTTCGTGCCTGCGTATCCCGTTAAGGCGCTGTTTTTGCCGATTACCCGATGGCACGGGATCAAAATCGGCAGCCGGTTTCGTTTATTGGCTTGTCCGATGGCGCGCACCGCTTTCGGTTTTCCGATCGCTTCAGCCATATCGCCGTAGCTTCGGGATTCCCCGTAAGGAATCATCGTCAGCGCGTTCCACACCCTTTCCTGAAAGGGTGTGCCTTTTTGTCTCAGAGGCAGAGAGAATTGCTTTCTTTCTCCTGAAAAATATGATGCCAACTGCTGTTTCGCCTCCGACAGCAAAGCGGTTTCGCACGGCTTTACGCCGGGCGCGTCTTTCCGCCATTCCTCAAAATCTTCCCCGGTGAGAAACAGGCCGGTAATAAAGCTCTCTTCCTCTGTTACGATGACGGTTCCAAACGGCGCTCTTACACTTGTAAAACAGATCATTCCCCGCTCCTTCTTTCTTCCGTATTCTGCCGGATCGGAAGCGTCAAATGAAAAACGGTGCCCTTCCCTTCTTCACTTTCCACATGAATGCGGCCCTGATGCTCTTCGATGATTTTATAACTGACCATGAGGCCGAGGCCCGTTCCCCTGTCTTTTGTCGTGTAAAATGGTTCACCCAGACGTTTTAATTTGTCTTCGGAAATGCCTGTTCCTTCATCTTGAATAGAAATCAAAATGTGGTCTTGATCAGAAGACTGAATGGTCACGTAGATATTGCCGCCGCCCGGCATGACTTCAATGGCATTTTTTAAAATATTGATAAACACCTGTTTTAATTGATTCGGTTCACAGTAAATCGGCGGGATGTTTCCGGTCAGGTTCAGATGGATCTGCACATTGACAAGATTGGCCTGGGCATTCAAAAGATCAGCCGTGTCTTTCATAATCTGCGTCACGTCTTTTTCTTCATATAATATCGCCTGGGGTTTCGCTAAAATTAAAAATTCAGTGATGATAGACTCGATGCGTTTTAATTCTGAGGTAATGACGTTAAAGTACAGAGAATATTCGCCTTCAATGCTTCCTTGAAGAAGCTGAATGAACCCTTTCAGCGCCGTCATCGGGTTTCTGATTTCGTGGGCGATGCCCGCCGCCAGCTCCCCTACAACATGAAGAGTATCGGATTTCCGCAGCCTCTCTTCAAGCTCTTTGGCCTCTGTGACATCTTTAAAGATGGCCAGATTCATATTTTGAATGATATTTCTTTTGAAGGAGAATTCCAGTTTGCGGCTGTCGCTGCTGCTTAACAGGAAGGGGATTTCATTATCCATTCCTTCTAAATCAATCTTTCTGGCGGGAACACCCGCGTTTTCAATATCAAATAAAGAAAGAATATCCGGAACGGTGTACGCTCTCAGCTCCTCATCCGGCATACCGAGTATACGGCTTGCGAGAGGATTCGCGTCAATAATGCGGAATTGGTTGTCAAATAAGACCTTGCCGTCCATTGAGCCGTTGAATACTTTTCTGAATTTCAGCTCGCTTTCCCGCAATTCTTTTTCCATGCGCTTACGATCGCTGACATTTCTTAAAATGGTTAAATGCTGACCTTCAAGTATGGTTCGTTTTGATGTGAATTCCAGCTCTTTAAATTGGCCGTTTGCCATCTGAAACAGCATTTCTTCACGGATTTCCCCGTATTTTTCATATTTTCTCTTAATCTGCTTGTATTTTTTCTGCGGATCAACGATAAACGTACATAAATTCGTCTCCACCAGCTTATCCATCGGCAGTTCGAAAATGCGGCACGCCGATTCGTTTGCTTTGGCAATCTTTCCGTCATCAGACCAAATGACAATCGCGTCCATGGCGTTTTCAAAAATTTCGCGGAATCGCTCTTCGCTTTTAAAGAGTTTCAATTCCATCAGCCGTTTCTCTGTTATGTCTCTCATAATGGACATGTAGAACCCGCTGATTAAGTTGGACGTAATCGTAAATTCAAACAGCTTCTCTTCGCCGGACCGAAGCTTGACGGGCAGTTCTCCTTTGGCGTTTCCTTTTCTGCGGAGGGTTTCCCAGATTTCTTTCAGATGCTTTTTGTTTTCTCCGTCGGTAAAATGGCGGAGCGACAGATGGGACAATTCATTCTGGCCGATCTCAAAGCTTTTGCAAAAAGAGAGGTTCGCATCAATAAACCCGCCGTCCTTATCAAACAGCACGATGCCGTCGACAGCCCTGTCAAACAAATCTTTAAACAGCTGCTCGTTCATGGAGAATTCGCGCTCTAATATTTTTTTAGAGGAGATATCCCTCATCACCACAAAAAAATAATCCTCCCCAATTCCGTCTCTGGCGAGGAATTCAATGTATTTCGTCGCGCCGCTGTCAAGCTTAATCGGCACCTCTTTCCACAGATGGCCTTTTTTTAAAAACTTTTTCACGGCCTTATTCAGTTCTTCCTGAGGCACGGAATATAAAAAATCCAGGACGGAGCGGTTAATGAGGTTCTCTGCCTCAATCTGCATCATCCGGGCCGCAGCCTCGTTCGCCTGGACGATTTTCATTTCCTTACGGCATATAAAAATGGCATCAAGCGTGTTATTCATAATCACGTGATACCGGTTCAAATCACTCTTCAGGCGGTCATTTTCCTCTTTCATCCGCTTCAGCTGCTCTTTCAGCGACTCGTTTGTTTGCAAATCCAGAGTTTCAGCCATTCAGTACACTCCTTCTTCAAAAACCTATCCTTCAATATTTCTACAAAATACCTCATCTTCCTTCATTCGCCCTATACATTTCAGAAAATTTCAATGATATGACAAGTTAAAGTCTTTTTCTACGATCCTTACCTCCCCGTTACATCATCCTAACAATCCCTTTTGTCCTCCTTCAATTTTTTGTTTTTTATTTTAAAATGAACACCAACAGGAAATAATCATGCAGTGGATGATTTTTGAAGAGAAGGTGATGCTATGACAAAATCGCGAGACAGTTACTTTGACAACGCCAAGTTTATCTTGATTTTTCTGGTGGTGTTCGGCCATATCCTCCGGTCATTTATTAACGGAAATGAGTTTATGCTCCATCTCTACAAATTCATTTATACTTTTCATATGCCGGCCTTTATCCTGGTTTCCGGCTATTTCGCAAAAAACTTTAAGCGGACAGGTTATGTGAAGAAGCTGGCTGTGAAGCTGATTATTCCGTACCTGATTTTTCAGGGCATTTACTCAGTTTTTTACTATTTGATTCAGGATGAAAGCATGGCAAGCGTCAATCCGATTGATCCGCAGTGGTCTCTCTGGTTTTTAGTCAGCTTATTCTTTTGGAATCTGCTGCTTTATCCCTTTACGAAGCTGCCGAAAATGTGGGCGCTTGGGGCGAGCTGCGGGCTTGCCGTCATGATCGGGTATCTTGATTTTATCAGCAGCACGCTGAGTCTTTCACGGACGTTTGTTTTTCTTCCGATGTTTCTCGTCGGGTTTTATTTAAAGAAACAGCACTTTGATTTGCTACGGGCTAAAAGAGGCAGGCAGATTGCCGCGGGCGTGCTGGGGATTGTTTTCCTGTTATGCTGGTGCATTGACTTTGATTACTCGTGGCTGTTCGGATCGGAGCCTTATTCCACATTCGGCACAGTATCGCTGTTGAGCGGTCTGTCGCGCATCGGCTGGTATGTTTTGGCCTTTGCCGCCACTTTCAGCTTTTTGGCGCTCGTTCCGCAAAGGCGTTATTTCTTTACGAAATGGGGGACGAGAACGTTTTACGTGTATCTGCTGCATGGATTCATTATAAAAACGCTGCGGCAGATCGGGCTTGAAGATCACTTGTCTGATTATCAGAATTTAGTCATACTCTTAATGTTAACGGCCGCTCTTACGTCCATTCTCTCCAGCAATGCGGTGAAAACGGCCGCACAGCCGTTTATTGAGCTGCGGATAACCGGCTTGCTTGAAGCGGTGAAAGGAACAAGAAACGGTGCTTATTCGAAATAATGCAAAATACCTCTTAAGCGTTGCCGCCTAAGAGGTATTTTTTATTGTTTGCCGTCTTCTTTTTTCTTTGGCTTCGTCTGTTCAAGCGTTTCAATCCATTTTCCGGCGTTATAATCACCGAGCTCGCTTGCAAACTCTTCTTCAAGCAATTTAGGGTCCATCGGCTTTTTATGGTTTTGCATGTCTTTGCTGTGGCGGTTTTTTTTCGTCATGTTACTCGCCTCCTTGTTTGCCGTGTTTTGATTTGCGGTTTGCGCCTCTCAGTCCGGGATCACCGTCATATTGTGTTTTGTATGCATCTTTGTCCATGCTCTCAGTCGGTGTGTTGTTGTTGGTCAAAGCTTCATTCTTTGCTGCTTTGCGTTTCATTTGATTTCCTCCTTCTGTCAGCAAATCTGTTTTGAATTCATCAAGCATTTTTTTCAAGTCGCGCACTGTCACGTTTTTGGCCTCATCAATGAGTTCATAGCCGATCTGTCCGTTCGGCTCAAGCAGCACATATTTAAAATCTTGAATGTCTCCGAGGCCTTCCTGCCTGATCCTCATTGACAGCTGATCTTCGGTAAAACGCATTTTTTTTAAGTTTTCCGGGATGATTTTTCCGTTTCTGACAACGGCGACGGTTTTTCCTGAAAATAAAAACTCAAAAAAGCTTGATTTGATTTCTAAATATTCCATCAGGATTAACACCGCAATAAAAATCGCCGCCGCGAAAATAGTTTCCCATAAATTATGTTCAATAAACGGCTGAATAATAATCGAGCCGATCGAAATCATGATGACTGTCTGGGTCACCGACAGCTGGCTGATTGATTTCCGTCCGGCAATCCGCAATAAAAAGGTACCGACCGCTATCATAACTACCGACTTCCAAAATACGGCAAACAATGACGTCACCTCTTTACAAGTAGAATCTCCAAAGAAACTGTTTCCACACATCCATTTTACGGCAATAAAAAACACCGCTTTCTGAAAAGCGGTGTCAGCCGATAATCATTCTTTCCTTCGGATAGTGATAATTTGCTTCGATTTCTTTTCGGCCGATCAAATAAAGGAACGTCAAAATGCCGATCCGGCCGATAAACATGACAATCATGATCACGCATTTTCCGATGTCGCTTAAATGCGGAGTAATCCCGAGCGACAGGCCGGTCGTTCCGAAAGCGGAACACACTTCAAAAAGCAGTCCGAGCAGCGTCTGATTTTTCTCCGTCACGGCCAGAATCAGCGTCGATCCGAACACGAGCAGAATCGCCATCATCGTAACGACCAGCGACTTCATGACATCAGCCTGGTGAAGCTCGCGTTTAAAGACCTTGACCGCTTTATTCCCCCGTGCAAAATGAAACAGAGCAAGAAGGTTAAGCGCAAACGTCGTCGTACGGATTCCGCCGCCGACCGAGCTCGGTGATGCGCCGATAAACATGAGGGCACAGATGAAAAATAATGTCGGCGCCGACAGCTGGCTGATATCAATTGTCGCAAGCCCGCCGCTTCGCGTAGCGGTTGATTGAAAGAGACATAAAAATAAAACATCATGCCAGCTTTTCCCCTTCATGACATGGCTTGCTTCAAGCGCGTAAATGCCCACGGCTCCGAACAAAACGAGCATTCCGAACGTAACGGTCGTAATTTTCGTAAACAGCGTGAATGAATATCTGCGCTGTTTTGAAAACAAAAAGTCCTTTACTTCTACGAGCACCGGAAAACCGATCGCACCGAAAATAATCAGAAGCATCGTAATAAACTGCACGAAATAGTCATGTCTGAACGGGACGAGTGAATTTCCCGTAATATCAAAACCGCCGTTTGTCGTGGCGCTGACGCTCGCAAAGAATCCGTGCAAGTACGCCTGTTCAAACGAATCATAATACGTTAAAAAATATGTTCCTAAGATGATGCCGCCTAAAAACTCGATTAATAAAATCAAAAACAGCACTTGCTTCATCAGGTTGACGATACCGGAAAACTGCGATTGATTCTGATCCACCATGATGAGCTTCCGTTCCCGCAGACCGATCCGTTTGCCCATAATGAGCCAGACGAATGTTCCGAGCGTCATGATGCCGATTCCGCCGAATTGAAGCACGAAAGCCAAAATGACAATCCCGGCCGTGCTGAATGTATCAGCCGTGTTGACGACCGTTAAACCGGTGACACTGACTGAGCTGACAGCCGTAAACAGCGCGTCTATAAACGACCAGCTGGCCCCTTGTTTGTGGGCGGCCGGCAGACTTAGCAAAATAAATGCCACCGTCACAGCAAGAAAATAATATAATGCAATCAGCTGTGCTGGCGACAAGATCTGTATGAATTTCTTCAGTTTTAATTTCATAAGATAGTTCCTTCTGCCTCTCAAATGTAGTACGTAATTATTCTAATGATATTGGGAGAATTTTTAAAGGTCTTTTTAGAAAGATTTTTCATTACCTTATGTAATTTGCCGATCTTTAAACAAAAAACCTCTGAAACGATTGTCAGAGGTTTTGTTGATTATTTTGCTTCCAGCCTGCGAATGCGCTCATCGAGATCAGGGTGTGTGGAGAACAATGATGAATGCTTTTTGCCGTTAATTTTTAACGTCTGCACTGCCGTCTGGTCTTCTTCATTCACATGTCCTGTATAAGACTTCAGCGTACGCAGGGCGTGAATCATTTTATCCTTGCCGGCAAGGTCTGCACCGCCGCGGTCAGCGTGAAACTCTCTGTGGCGCGAGTAGGCGAAGACGACAAGACTGCCGAGAATGGAAAAGATAATCTGAAACACGATCATCGCGATAAAATGCACGACCGGCGCGAGGTCTTCTTTGACAAAGCGGCTTGCAACCCATGCCGCGATTCGGGAAAGGAATACGACGAACGTATTGACGATTCCCTGCAGCAGCGTCATCGTGACCATATCACCGTTTGTGATGTGTGCGACTTCATGGGCAAGAACCCCTTCCACCGCAGCATCATCCATCTGCTGCAATAAACCTGAAGAAACCGCGACAAGCGAACGGCGCTTAGAAGGCCCGGTCGCAAAAGCATTGACCTCCGGGGAATGATAAATGCCGACTTCAGGCATTTTCGTCATCCCTGCGGCACGGGACAATCTGTGCACACGGTCAACCAATTGCTGCTCTTCATAGCTGAGCGACTGTTTCTTCGGATTTAACACCCGGACGCCCATCATCGTTTTGGCCATCCATCTGGACATTCCGAGAGAAATAAAAGAACCGACAAAACCGACGACAAGACTGAACACGAGCAATGCCATCAGATCAATGCGGCCATTTTGTATATACGAGCCGACACCGGTAACGCTTGTAATAATCGTAAGCACAATTCCGATTGTCGTAATGACCAAAAGGTTCGTTAAAATAAACAGAAATATTCTTTTCGCCATAATTACCTCCGTCTTTTTTAAGATCAAAAGAACTTATTTACTTAAATTATAAATGATCTGTTTGAAAATGCAACAATTTCGACGTATGATGTTAATGTAATTCTCAGTGATATTAAAAAGTGAACACGTAATCAATCAGAGGTGAACCATGAACACGTTTAAACTGACCCGAACTGATATGGTCCGGCTTCTTTACGCATTAAAAGGCCAAGGAGACGCAACCCCTCTCCAAATCTTATTGCAATCAGCGGATATGACCTTGGATGAAGCGGAAAGCCGTCTGCATATCCCTGAATTTCTGACGAGATTCGAACGAAAAAAAGAGAAAAAGGAATACGGGCTTTCAACTAACGAGATTGTCGAGCTGGGAAATCTGTGCGAGCTGACGTCTTTAAAATCAACCGCCGTCCAAAACTGGGTGAAGCGCGATATTAAAGATTTAATCGGCCACCCCTTACTCGGCAAAAAATATACAATTGAACAAGCTGTCATCCTTCTCATTGTACGTGATTTAAAATCAATTTATGACTTCGAACATATACGCGGCATATTAAAAATCGCTTTTAACACGATCACAGACAGATCAGACGACGTCATCAGCCCGATCAGCTACTATGAAAGCTGCGCCCAAGTGATTGATTATCTTCATCATAAGGCAAACCCGCCGATGAAGGAAACGAGCCTGCAGGAGCTCGTCGAAGAGCAGACGGACAAGCTCAAAGGCTGCTTTAAAGAACTCGGAAGCGGACAATGGAACAATATCAGATCCATAATCGCCGTCACGGTGCTCTCCGTTTTGACTTTCCATATTCAAGCCTCAGCCTACAAAATGATCAGCCATTTATTATAATTCATAACGCTTCTTCGCCCCGGTGTCTGCGCCGGGGTTTTTTTGCTGTACAACAATTGCCAGCATAATCAATACCGTTCCGTTTGAAACTAAAATGCGAAAACACATCTTGCCAGAGAAAAGGAGATGAAAAAGATGGCGAGCAGAAATAAACTCTTAGTTCCAGGGGCTGAGCAGGCACTTGACCAATTTAAATACGAAGTGGCTCAAGAATTCGGCGTGAACCTTAGCTCTGATACAGCAGCACGCGCAAACGGCTCTGTAGGCGGGGAAATGACAAAACGTCTTGTACAGCAGGCTCAATCACAATTAAACGGGAAAAATCAATAATGCAGCTTATTCGCCGGGACTTCTCGGCGAATTTTGATATTTATCGGCATTCTCCTTTCCGTGCCGGTAGCCGTTCGGATTCCTTCGGTCTGACGAATCTTCATGATGCCGATAGGATTCCCAATGTTCATTGCGATCATGATTCCAGTAATGATTGTAATACTTTTGCTTAGGCTCTTTGTCATTTCCGTTTTCCTGAGGATTTTGTGTTGGGGGCTGCTCTGTTTCCCCATCTTGTTCCTTCTGTGTGTTTTCCTCTGATCCGGAAGCTGCATTTTTTTCGGTTTGCTGATTGCCGTCCTGACTGTCCGGCTTCGCTTCTTCCGTACCGGGCGTTGTTTCATTGTTTCCCGGCTTCTCTGCTGCCTTGTCTTCATCAGGAGCTGTCTTTTCATCAGCCGCCGGCTTATCTGTGTCCGGCTGCTCGCTTTGATCAGCGTCTGTTTCGGTATCTTTTTGATCTGTTTCATTACCGTCGGTTTGCTTTTCAGGCTGTTTTTCTTCTGTTTTCTTTTCGTTTCTTCTTATGTAGCTGCCTGTTGACATCCCTTCCTGTTTTGCTTTTTCTCTTGTTTCCATATCAGATTCAAGCGATTGGACCTGGTAGGTGCCCTTATATTTTTCAGTCATGTCGGCCAGCTGTTTTTTAACGCCTTTTTTATATGTATTGTCATCTGTATTTTCATAAACCGTGGAAATTAAAATCTCTTTTGATTCCTTTACATATCCATGCTTGCTGCAATCGGTAATAATATTACTGATGACTTCCTTAAAATCGCTGCTTTTCCAATCTCCGATGTCACTGATGACCTGTTTGGCGTCATGGTTCAGCGGTGTCAGTTCAATGACTTCATATTTGCTGTTTAAAGCCATTTCAATACTGGGATTAATGTCAAGCGTCATATACGCGTAAGCTTTGTTATCAGAAAAAACCGGGAGCAAAATTAAAATAAACAAAATAATAGCAGTCATCGTAAACACTCCCAATTTAAAAGGGCGCAGTTTCAGAAAATCAAAAAAGCTGGCCCTTCTTCCCATACGCGTTTCGCCTTCGAACGTAATTTCCTCTCCGATTTCACAAGTGCGGTGATCATTTTTTGTTTTTAAAAATTGTCCGTCAGGGGTTAGCAACGTGACGAATTTTTTATTTTTCTCTACTATGATCCCTCTTCTCATGAGTGCAACACCCCTTTAAGATAATCTTTTAAATAAATATAATCACCGGTAATAATAATACTCATGGCGATGATATATTTTCGGTTCCGTTCGATCGTTTTTCTGCTGACCGACACGAGCTGCTCCAGCTGTTTGACAGGAAGCTGTTTTTTCTGGTACAAAATGGACGCCAGCTCTTCATTTTCAACAAGCGTGTAGGCTACCTTAATCGCATTCTGCCTCGCATCTGTATGCTTCGGCGATTGTTCCAGCAGCTCTTTAAAAGACAGCCCGTATTCTTTGAGCTGCTTCTGAAAAAAAAGAATTTCTTCCCGGCGCTGTTCCTGCTCTATCTGTTTGCGGTATTCATCAATGGAAAGCTCCGCTTCGATAAGGCTCTGCGAAGATTCCTGGTCGTCGCCTTCCTGCACATCCATATTGATATGCTGAGCGGTTCTTGCTTCTTTTCTGATATAGTCTATCACTTTTCTTTTTATAATCAGCTCTGCAAATGCAAGCAGCGAATTACCTTTTTCAGCCGAATACTTTTCAATGGCTTCGTTAAACGCGATCAGCCCGATGCTGAATTCGTCGTCTTTTTCATCTATATATCGTTTACAAACGGATGAAACCGTCTTCGCGATAAAAGGCTTATATTGCTGTATTAAATCGTTCTGCAGATCTTTGTCGCCTTTTTGTATTTTTTCAACAGATGTTTCAAGCGTTTGCTTCTTTTTTCCCAATTTAAACAAAAGGCTAAGCACTGGTTTCACCTCAGTTCCTCCCTATAACTACTCATAATCATAGCTAATTTAGTAGGGATTCGCAAAGGAAGAAAAAGAGAAATCGATTCCATTTGTCTCAATTATGACAAGCCAATAAGACGTACTATACATGATTTCGTGCCCCCATGCAGAATTAAGGGGGTTTTCTCTGTGTTTTTTGTAACAATGCTGTTATAAAATTGTTATCATATGTCTTAAATGTAAGCGTTTCAAACAAAAAAGGGAACCTGCTTTTTAAAAAGCCAGACTCCCTTTTTGATCATTTTACGCGTGTTCCCTTTTTTCCGATTCCGCGCCAGACTCTATTTGTTTTGCTCCTGACATAAACCATCCGCAAACCGCGATGGCAGCCAGAACCGCCCAGAAAATGATTTTCCAGGCCGCCGAATGGATGACATCTGCCGGAATTATATCGAGTTCCTCATGGGCCAACGTATAAAGAGCGAGCTTCACGCCTACCCATCCGACAATCACAAATGCCGCCGTTTCAAGGCCCGGCCTGGTTTTCAGTAAGGATACGAACATTGATGCCGCAAAACGCATAATGATTAAACCGATTACGCCGCCGGCTAAAATAACGAGAAACTGACCGCCGTCCAAGCCGCCGATGGCAGGAAGCTCTGTTCCCGGGAGCGTTACGGCAAGCGCGACCGCCGCTAAAATGGAGTCAACGGCAAAAGCGATGTCCGCGAGCTCCACTTTCAAGACAGTCTGCCAAAACCCGCTTTCTTTCTGCGTTTTCTCACCGGCGTTATCTTTAAATACATACCGCTTCAGCAAATGGCTGACCGCAATGTAAAACAGATATAAAGCGCCGACGGCCTGGACCTGCCAAACATTCACCAGAAAAGAAATGGCGAACAGCGACCCGAAACGCAAAATAAATGCGCCCGCCAATCCGTAAAATAAAGCCTTCTTCCTTTGTTTTTCAGGAAGATGCTTCACCATCACAGCCATCACCAGCGCGTTATCCGCCGCCAAAATCCCTTCCAGCCCGATTAAAATGAGAAGAACCCATCCATACTCCAATAATAATGCAAAGTCCAATCCATTCCCTCCGTTTCTTTTTTCTATCATCCGAGCTTATACCGGCGGTTTTTTTACGCAAAAAAGACCTTTGCCGATATAAGGCAAAGGTCTTGCTAGACATGAATGATTGGCATGCCAACAAAGCCGATGGATATGATCCATGAATTGACGACTTTGTTTCCGGAATATCCGGACGCTACTCCCCTTTGGGATTTCAAGAAATATTTGTTTATACGCTCATGATAAAGCCTGTTTCATCATTTGTCAACGCTTAACTTTTTTAACAAATTGAGAAATTTTTTCTGTTTTGGCCCGCTGTTTTCTTCTCTTTAAAAACATCCAAAGAATGAGAAGCAACACAATGAATATACCGAGCGGCAGCATATATTGATCGAGAATGGAACCGACGCTTTTCCAATTTTCCCCGAGTTTCATTCCGAGGTATACGTAAGCAAATGTAATCGGCAGCATCGCCGCATATGTATATAGAGAGAACACCCAGACATTCATCTTCGCAATGCCGCACGGCAAAGAAATCAGCGTCCTGACCCCCGGTATAAAACGGCCGCTGAACGCGACCAAACCTCCGTGCTTCTGAAAGAAATCATCTGATTTCTGCAGGGATTCGGGTTTTATCCATATATACTTTCCATATTTCAGCAAAAACGGCCGACCGCCCAGCCTGCCGATTCCATATAAGACAAGCGGACCTGAAACACCGCCGAGCGAACCGGCAAACACGGTCCCGGCAAGCGTCATATCCCCTTTTGAGACCCAATAGCCCGCAAGCGGAAGAACAATTTCCGCCGGGATGAATTCTATACTGAGCGCCAAAAAAATCCCGGCGTAAGATAAGCTTTTAAACGCCTCTATTATTGATATGATGAAATCTTCGATGATCTATCACTCCCGGCTTACGTCTATATTCCGAAACTTAAGAATGATTTTAACACAAAACCTTGAGGCTGAAATATCTTTTAGACATGCCCGTTATAAATGTGAGTCGTTTCAGATCGGTATAGCGGGAGGGAATAAGCGCAATACAACGTCCCGCCTGTCTCCTGATTGCTTGTCTGGCGGCGGTTACATAACTTAAGTTCTCCGGAAAAGTTACCCTTCGCGGTAAGCGGCGGCTGACCGCGGATTCAGTTCATATGGGAGCGGGAAATTCTCTCAGTCACTACATGGGAATGCGTGGGCATTTCCCGGGGAATGATTTTGTATAATCTTTTTGATTACCACTGATGATTTTCAGGGACTTCAGCGCTTTAAAGAACTTACCGATTCACTGATTGTAAATAGAGAATTCATTTGCTTTTCAGCCGACCATTTCCGCCTGAGGAAATGGAACAGCCGCTCCATGAAGCGGCGCAACACCCATAAGTTGCTACACATGGAACGGACCCGTTTATCCACAATAAAGACAAAAAGGAGTTTTTATTCATGCACACGATGTGGAAGGGTTCGATCAGTTTCGGCCTCGTCAATATCCCGGTCAAGCTCTTCGCGGCCACTGAAGATAAAGATATAAAATTCCGCAGTCTTCATAAAGAAGACCATGCGCCGATTAAATACGAAAAAATCTGCACCGGATGTGAAAAAAGTCTGGAACCTGATGAAATCGTGAAAGGCTATGAGTATGTAAAAGGGAAATACGTCATTATGACAGACGAAGACTTGAAAGACGTAAAACAGGAACATGAAGAAAAAGCGGTTGAGATTGTTGACTTTGTCCAGTTGCAGGAAATTGATCCGATTTATTTTAACCGGTCGTATTATGTCGGGCCGGGAGATAACGGTACAAAAGCCTATACACTTCTGCGGGAAGCGCTGAGAACGACGGGTAAAATCGGGATTGCCTCCATTACGATCCGCTCTAAACAGCAGCTTGCGATTCTTCGCGTGTATGACAACTGCATCGTGATGGAATCCATTCATTATCCGGATGAAGTCAGAAATGCCGGACATGTGCCGGGCGTTCCCGAGCAGACAGCCGTTAATGAAAAAGAGCTGCAGACGGCGATTACGTTAATTAATGAACTGACAACCGAGTTTGACCCGGAACAATACGAAGACACATACCGGAAAGCCCTTCTCGCTAAAATTAACGATAAGCTCGAACATGAAGAAGCGGGCGTGACACCGGCTGCTGCCGGTCCGCGCGAAGATGTCATCGATCTTGTCAGCGCGCTTCAGGCAAGCATTGACCGGACGAAGCGGCCGGATCGCGAACAGGCTGCACCGGCGCGGACAAAAGACGCCGCTTCAGCAGGCGGCGGAGGCAAAAAGCAAAAGACGACCAGACAAAAAGCCGGAACGTCTTAATCATGGTGCTGACGATGCAGCCGATTTTGACCTCTGTACCGCCTGAAGGCAGTGAGTGGCGCTATGAGGTAAAGTATGACGGATTCCGCTGTCTTCTCCGCATAGACGAAAGCGGCGTTACATTAACCAGCAGAAACGGACAGACGCTGACGAATCAATTTCCGGAAATCACGGCTTTTGCGGCCCGGTGTTTTCAGCACATGAAAGACAGGTTCCCCATTACGCTTGACGGAGAGCTTGTCTATTTAATCAATCCGTACAGAGCGGACTTTGAGCATCTTCAAATCCGCGGACGTTTAAAACGGACAGAAGCAATTGAAAGCACCGCTGATAGACGGCCGTGCCGCTTTCTGGCATTTGATCTCCTCGTTCTGGAAGGCGCCGGCACCGTCTCATTACCGTATGTGAAACGAAAGCGCGCCCTTTCCAAACTGTTTAAAGAAGCAAATCTTCCCGCCTGCCCTCATCACTTAGCGGAAGAAGCGATTCAATACATTCCGGAGCACACTGATTTTGATGCGCTTTGGGACAAGGTCGTCCGCCATGACGGAGAAGGCATCGTAGCAAAAAGGGCTTCCAGCGGCTGGGCGGAAAATAAACGCTCTCCCGACTGGCAAAAGTATAAACATATGAAAACGGCTCACGTGCTATTAACCGGATTCAATCCGAAGAACGGGTATGTGACGACCTCGGTATTAAAAGACGGCACCGTCGTCCCGATCGCTTCCGTTTCCCACGGCATGCAGGCGGAAGAAAAAAACGCCGTCAGAACCATTATGGAGACCCACGGAAAAAAACTGCCAAGCGGCGAGTATACACTTGAGCCTTCTATCTGCATGACCGTGCAGTATTTAACCATATTGCAGGACACGCTGCGTGAAGTATCCTTTGTGTCTTTTCAGTTTGAAATGGATTGGACGGAATGCACGTATCAGCAGCTTATCCTCCGCTCTAAAACGCTGCCGCCGAAGCTGCAGTTCACAAGCCTGGATAAGATCGTTTTTAAAAAACGTGAAAAAACGAAAGCAGATTTCCTTAGTTATATGGTGAAAATGAGCGATTTTCTTATGCCCTTTCTTAAAGATCGGGCCGTCACGGTGATCCGTTATCCGCACGGCGCGCCTGGCGAATCTTTTTTTCAAAAAAACAAACCGGACTACACGCCGGACTTTGTCTCAAGCGTGTTTGACGGGAGCCACGAGCACATCGTATGCAGCAGCATACCGTCACTTTTATGGCTGGCTAATCAGCTGGCGCTTGAATTTCACGTTCCGTTTCAGACAGTGCATTCTGAAAGGCCCGCAGAAATCGTCATTGATCTTGATCCTCCGTCAAGGAATGATTTTCCTATGGCAGTGGAGGCTGCGCATGTGCTGAAACAGCTGTTTGACTCATTCAGCATTACGTCATTCCCGAAGCTCTCCGGAAATAAAGGCATTCAGCTCTACATCCCGCTTTCACCGGAAGCATTCACCTATGAAGAAACCCGTGCGTTCACAATGCTCATCGCCGATTATTGCGTCAGGACGCGCCCGGATCTTTTTACGACAGAGCGGTTTATCAAAAACCGAAACGGCAGGCTCTACCTAGATTATTTGCAGCATGCCGAAGGGAAAACCATTATCGCCCCCTATTCGACCCGGGGCAACGAATTGGGAACGGTTGCGGCTCCCCTTTATTGGAGCGAAGTCAACTCCTCTTTAACACCTGATGATTATACGATCGATACAGTAGTGAACCGCGTCAGGACAGAGGGAGATCCGTTTTATGATTTTTACCGGAATCCGCAGGACGGCCCGCTTTCAATCGTGCTTGAGCAAATCAAGAGGAAGAGCTGACGCTTTTTGTCAGCTCTTTTCAGTCTGATACGTGCACATCAATTTTTCTTTGGAAATAAATAAATAGCAGGAGTAAGGAATGTTTTTGAGGGTGAGCTGTTTTGCAGTAAAGTATAAAATCGGAATATGGGCCGCTTTCTTAAACAGCCTGTAGCAGCCGCTGGACGGTTTTATCACATCAAAACCGAGTCTCGCCGCTCCTTTATGAAGCATTGTAATGCCGACGACTCCCTTAATCTCGTCTTTCCGTTTATGCTGGTTAATATAATCCGCTAAATGAGGCATGGATTGATATACCTTCTGATATAGCATAATCCCCCTTCTGACCGCGCTTTCAATAGGCTGCAGCTCTTTCAGGAGTTTGACATTATGAAGATGAATCTTAACTAACACGTCGTTTTTTTTAATTCTGGTTCCGTCGCTCAGGATGACTTCTTTTCCTTTATATCTTGTCAAACGGACGCGGAATACATTCGATTGCCGTTTATCAATCAGCGTCAGCCGGGTAAAGAAGAAATAAAGCGGATCAAGTAAGTACCATATAGACAGCAGACAGCTTCTCACATGTTCACCTTCTTTATATTCAAAGCACCCTCATATTTTGGCATGGGGCATGTCACATTATGATTGGTAAATAATGATGCCGACCTGTATCAGCTTATGCAAAAACCGCTTCAGGCTCTACTGTCCGGAACAGAAAAAAACACTCTTCGTGAAGAAGAGTGTTTGTATCCGCTTTCTTTTAACGGAAAAGCAAATGCTGGCTGTGAATTCCCGCTTTTTTCAGTAAGGCTATCAGCTGTTCCTGTTCTTCAGGCATAAGTCCTGAAAACGCTCTCGCAATTCTCAATGAATGAATCGGATAAATTTTATCCAAATACTCGTTTCCTTTATCAGTTAAATGGGCGTAAACAGACCGTTTGTCCTTCGGGTCTTGTTCTCTGACCAAAAACCCGTTTCTTTCAAGCTTGTCGATGACATAGGTGACATTCCCGCTGACAAGCAAAAGACGCGACCCGATTTGCTGAAGCTTTTGCGGTCCTCTCGTATAGAGCAGCTCCAAAACGGCAAATTCAGTCGGATTAAAACCGTGTTCTTTACTGTCGCGGATGCTGTGTTCAGACACACTCTTGAAAGCCCTTGCAAAAACTTTGTACAAATTCATCGAACGCATCACTTCTTCTTCGTTAAATGATAATCTCATCATATCTACCCCGTATTTAAGATTTTTATAAAAAAATAATGTAAACCCTTACAATTCATAAGAGTCGTTCTTTGTTTTATATTCTATTCGTGCCGTTTTTCAGAATTCCTTCTTTTTTATATAAAAAAATACCCTTATACATCATTTAATTTGTATAAGGGTTCCGTTCTTTATAGGGAATGTTCCGAAAAAAATACGCGTATTCCTTTCTCAGCTCCGTAATTGTCATGGAATTGAGTATTTCTTTCGTATAGACTCCGATCTGAAGAAGCTTTTTGGAATAATGGTTTCTCTCTTTGTCCAATGCATTTTGAAGCAAACGACTCATGGCGGCCTCCTTTGTTTTCCGTTATTCTATGATCAGAATAACGCTTTTATATCAAAGACGTATAAAGCCATTGTAAATCTTCTGTGGATTATGATGTTTTTCGGTAAAGTCCGTTCTGGACGGCTCTGAGCAGCGGAAAAGCATGTTCCCCGGCAAGCTGCATGAACGCCTCCAGCATTTCATCGCGTTTCATATCTAATTCAATGATTTCTTTTGCCAGCGAAACCGCTTTTTCTTTCTCCATTCCTATCCTTCCTCCTCATTGTGTCTGTACAGTAAGCATAAAACGGGGCAAAGGACCATGCATTAACCTTGTCAATTTTTCTGCCGCTTTTTTTCTAAAATTTTCTATTCCGCGTCAGAAAACCTGACAAGCGTCAGGTTTTTTCTCTTTTTTTCTTATATAATATGAGTAAAAGACATCCAGGGGTGGAAAAATGACGACAGACGAACAATCTTACAAAGATAAAAAAGTAATCTCGATCGGCATTGTAAGCGAATTAACCGGATTGTCAGTCAGACAGATCAGATACTATGAAGAACGGAAATTAATCTACCCGCAGCGTTCATCACGGGGAACGAGAAAGTATTCCTTCGCGGACGTTGAGCGGCTGATGGATATTGCCAACAAGCGGGAAGACGGCGTGCAGACGGCTGAGATTTTAAAAGACATGCGAAAAAAAGAACAGGCTCTCAAAAACGACCCGCAGCTCCGCAAAAAAATGCTGGAAGGACAGCTTAATGCTCATTTTAAGTATAAAAACCGCTGATCAAAAAAGTCCGCCTCCTGTGAGACGGACTTTTTTTATAAAGCATGAAGAAATGCAGTTGCAATGCCGAAATAAATTAATAAGGACAAAATATCGTTCAGCGTCGTAATCAGCGGTCCTGATGCAATCGCCGGGTCAATGTTCAGTTTATGAAGAATAATAGGGACAATCGTTCCGGCCATCGTACCGATAATCAACGTTGCAAGCAGCGATGAACCGACGACAAAACCGAGCGTTAAGTCTTTCTGCCAGACGGTTGCGACAATCGTAATCGCGATCGCACAGACGATGCCGATATAGATACCGGTTCTTAATTCACGGAAAATCAGTTTAAAGATGGTTTTTTTATTCATTTCTTCTTTAGCCAGTCCTCTGATGACGACGGCGAGTGACTGTGTGCCTGTATTACCCGTCGTTCCCGCAATCATCGGCATGAAAAATGCGAGGGCGACTACTTTTTGCAATGTATCTTCAAAATAATTCAGAATGCTTCCGGAAATCAATCCGATAAACAAAAGCAGAATGAGCCACGGCAAACGGCGGTACGCCGCAACGTACGCTTTCGTATCAAATGTAATCGCCTTACCGGAGGCTGCGAATTTTTCGTAATCTTCATCGGCTTCTTTAATCACGACGTCAATAATATCATCGACAGTGACAATACCGACAAGCACATGATTTTCTTCCACGATCGGAATGGCTAAAAAGTCATACCGCTGGATCAGCCGGGCGACTTCTTCCTGATCTTGGAGCACCCCGGCCGAGATGACACGCGTAAACATGAGATCCTGCACTTTATCCTCAGGCTCGCCAAGAATTAAATCTCTGTAAGAGAGCACTCCGACAAGCTGCTTGCTGTCATTAATCACGTACAAATAATTTATTGATTCTGCGATTTCTGCAAAGCTTTTCAGCTTCACGACCGCATCTTTTACTGTATAATGCTGCGGAATCCAGACGAAGCGGTTCGTCATCATCCGGCCCGCCGATTCTTGCGGATAGTTCATCAAAAGCTGTACGGCCTTTGATTCCTCAGCTTCCATGCTGGATAAAAGCTGTTCTTTCAGTTCTTCATCCATCTCTTCCAGCAATGCGGCGAGATCGTCGTTATCCATTTTATTCATTGCGAGAGTGGCTTTCGTTTTACCGACTTTATGCAAAACGGCAAGCTGAAATTCCCGCTCAAGCTCTCCGATCATGTCGGTGATGTCATCAACCGTCATATATGACAGATAGCGGGCCCGGTGCTTTTCCGGCATTTCTTTAAACAAAAATGCCATGTCATAGGGCTGAAGCTCATCTATCATGTTTCGGAATTCTTTTATTTTTCCGTCCCGCAATAAAATGATAATGCGTAATATGAGTTCGTCATAGGTCATGTTTTGGACCATCGGGACTCGTACCTCCTTTACGGAGACGCGCCGTCCGTCAAGGGAAGTGCGGCGGTTTGTCTCCTCATCATGTCGTCACTGGTTATCTGGCTGTATATGGGTACTTCTTCTGACATACTCGAATGGGGAGAATCCATACTCCGCACCTCCTTATCATGCTCAGTCGTGTACGTTTTGAGGCATAAAAAAAACCTTCCGATATGAAGGCGAAAACAAGCACGGCAAATAAACGTGCGGGGCCTCCAATCGTAGAGCTTTAGCACTGTATGGCATAGGACAGCCATCCAGCTGCGTTAAGAATCACCTTATGTCGATGATTCCTGTTGACCCATTGGCGTCTTTGGACATTTTTGGGCAGCAGCGTATCTCCATACAGGAGCCTCACCTAACGAAGTTCTTATTTGAATTGACACACTGAGATTACAGAAAAAAAAGGAATGTGTCAACCTTAAATTTGTGATTTCAGCACATGCCTATAAAATAAACGGAATAAAGGCATAAAGCCCTTATTCCGGCAAATCGCTTTCATCCTCTTCTGAAAGGAAATGATAGGATTCATGCAGCATGAGCGCGTACTCCCCTTCTTTTGTCGGATGCGGTACATACTCAGCCTCGTTGATATACTGCTCTTCCCTTTTCTTCATATGACAGACCTCCTGTTCAATTTTAGATTGTCCAAAAGAAGACCCGTTATCATAGGAAAAAAATCACTTGCGGAGCGGGACATGCAGCTATATTTTTCGGATCGTGAAAAAGTTCCTAAGCAGCCACGGGCCCGGTTTGAAACCGAGCGTTAATTGCCACGCGCCGATCGCCTGCAGTCCGAACTCCCGAACGAGAACCATTTTTTCACTCATGCTCCGCACATCCTCAAACCACACTTCATGCGTTCTTCCATTTTCATCAGTATACCGGAAGTAAGGGGAACGCTCCTGCTGGGAATAACGAATCACTGATTGATGCTTCATGGCCGTTTCCATGGCGCGCTGATTGGAGATGGCGGATCCGATCGTTCCCGGACGGTACGGAATCACCCAATCATACCCGTACAGCGGAACACCGAGAATCACTTTTCTTCTCGGCACCCTGCTGATGGCAAAATTGATCGTTTGCCTGACCTCTGTCAAAGGCGCCACGGGTCCCGGCTCACTGCCGGCGTGGTGCCAGTCGTACGCCATAATGAATATATAATCGACGACGGCTCCGATTCCGCCGTAATCATATCCCCTCAGCCACGGCACTGCATCACTTGTTTTTGCCGGAACCGATATTGTTAACGCGAGCTGATGCTCTGAAAGCCGGGTTTTTAACTGCCGGAGAAATCCTGTGAAGAGGTCCCTGTCAGCTTCTCTGACCCGTTCAAAATCGATATTTACACCGCCGTATCCCTTTCTTACGGTTAAGGAGACGATATTGTTGACGAGATTCGTTCGTGCCGTCGGATTTTGCAGCACTTGATGGGCTAATTCCGGACTGAATCCCCCTTCTGTCAGATTCGTAATGACGGCAAGCGGGCGCACTCTGTTCTGCCATGTGGTTTCTATTGCGGTTCTGTCGTTTAAATCGTTAATGATATCTCCGTTCGGGCCAAAATGATATTCAAACAAAGAAATCGCCGAAGAATACGGCGCAAAATCATTAATTAACTCTCTATCCGCTTCAGGCGTCCGAATGACATAAAATTGCAGGGTTCCCGCAAGATAGTTAGAGATATCAGGGATCTTCACTTTCATACCCGCCCGCAGCCGGTTCGGCGGAATATCCGGGTTTGCCTGCATCAGCTGCATCTGCGTCACATAAGCCTTACCTGCGATAACGGCATACGTATCATTCGGCTGAACCGTATATTCATTAAGAGGGATTAAAAGCGCCTGCCCCGGAACGATATTCGTTTCCTCAAGCCCATTGACGCTTCTGATGCTGTCAACAGGGTATCCGTACTTTCTGCTGATGGAAAATAACGAGTCGCCAGACTGCACTGTATGAACAAACATAGATGTCCTCCGTTTCCTTTTGATCAAAAGGGCTCTTCTTATCTTTATGAATGATCATCCGGTCCGATTCCAAACACTGTTTGGAGAAAGGCTGTTTACAAAACAGACATGATCAACTATGATGATGTCATCATAAAAAACTGTATAGGAAACGCACTAGGGGTGCTGTTATCGGCTGAGATAAAACATGCGGCAGGCGTGTTTTGATCCCTTATAACCCGATCTGGATAATACCAGCGTGGGGAAGTGCAGATTGACCGGAGCGCAGGGTTTTTCCCCATGCGTTTTCGTTCTGCTGCTGCATATTCCCTCGGATATGCAGTTTTTTATTTTTCATTAAAAAACGGGGGAGGACACCACAATATGAAACTGAATATAAACCGCCTGTAAAATCATCTCTTTCATACATACGACTATCCGATAAGAAAGCAGGAGATCACAATGAAAAATTGGAAAATGAGAGAAATTGTCGTCATGTCCGTCATCAGTGTAGTATTTGCTGTCATTTATTTAGTATCAACTCATGCAAGCAATATAGCGGCAGGGTTTTTCGGCCGGATGAGCTACGAACCGATTTACGGTATCTGGTTTATCGTCTCGGTAATTGCCGCGTACATTATTCAAAAACCGGGAGCGGCTCTTGTTTCTGAAATCATCGCCGCGTTTGTGGAGTGCTTACTCGGAAATCCGTCAGGACCGATGGTGATTCTGATCGGGATCGCACAGGGAATCGGTGCGGAAGCGGTCTTTTTTGCGACACGCTGGCGGATTTATACCCTGCCCGTGCTTCTTTTATCCGGTATGGGGTCTTCTGTGACGAGCTTCATTTATGACTTGTTCGTTTCCGGATACTCTGTTTTGAATCCGGGTTTATTAGCCGTCATGCTTCTTGTCCGTCTGATCTCAGGTGCGCTTCTTGCCGGCCTTCTCGGCAAAGCAATCAGTGATGCGCTGGCTTACACAGGGGTGCTGAACGGCATGGCGCTCGGAAAACAATTCAAGAAGAAAAAGAAACAGGTGAACCAAGATGCAGGCATCTGAGCCCCTTCTATCGGCCGGCTGTCTTACCTTTTCTTATGATCAGGATGAAAAGCCGATTCTTCAAAACGTGTCCTTTCAGCTCCGCAAAGGAGAGCGGGCTTTATTGCTCGGGCCGAGCGGATGCGGCAAAAGCTCGCTCGCTCTTTGTTTAAACGGTCTGTACCCGGAAGCATGCGATGGGGTTCAATCGGGCACCGTTTCTTTATACGGAACACCTCTTTCACACCTGACAGAACCCGCCGCCAGATCCATCGGCGTCGTGTTTCAAGATCCGGACCAGCAGTTTTGCATGCTGACGGTTGAAGATGAAATCGCCTTCGGCTTGGAAAATTTGCAATATACAAAAGAAGATATGGACGCAATCATCAATGACGTTTTAGAAAAATTAGAGATCACTCATTTGAAAACGCGAACGATCGCTTCGCTGTCAGGCGGTTCAAAACAAAAAGTGGCGCTTGCCTGTATCATTGCGATGGAACCGGAACTCATTATTTTGGACGAACCGACGGCACAGCTTGATCCATATTCCGCACGTGAATTAGTGTGGCTGATCAAAGATCTTCAAGCAAAAAAAGGCTTCGGCCTTCTCGTTATCGAACATCAGCTTGATCATTGGGCGCCGTGGATGGACAGGACGATTGTCCTTGACGAAATGGGTCAGAAGGTGATGGACGGAGAGACGGACGTTATCTTTGAAACAAAGATTGAAGAGCTGATGCAGCTCGGCATTCCGATTCCGCGTGTGATCTCATTGCAGGAGCACGTCAGCATTCCTTTTACATTGTGTAAAGAAAAGCTGTTTCACGAACCTGTACCATCTCTGCCCGAACCCCGGCCCGCCGCGCTTTCGGCAGAAGACGCGCTGAGCGTTCACGAGCTGTCATTCTCAAGAGGAGCAGACGTCATTTTTCAGGATGTGAGCTTTTCCGTAAAAAAAGGTTCAATCACCGCGATTGCCGGCCCTAACGGAACAGGAAAATCCACGCTCCTTTCTGCCGCGGCCAAGCTCATCCGTCCGCTGAGCGGAGACATCAAAATAGACGGCAGACCGATTGATTCCTATTCTGAAAAAGAGCTGCGGCGGCTGATCGGATATGTTTTCCAAAATCCTGAACACCAATTTGTCACAGATTCCGTCATTCAAGAGCTGATGTTCGGTTTTGAAAGCAGCAGAGCCGCAAAGGAGAAAGCTCTTCAGCTGTTAACCCGATTCGGCCTGAGACGCCATGCCTCACAGCATCCGTTTTCTTTAAGCCAAGGACAAAAACGCCGGCTCAGCGTCGCGACAATGCTTATGCACAATGTGAACGTTTTGATGCTTGATGAACCGACTTTCGGACAGGATGCCAAAACGGCGCGGGAGTGTATGCAAATGCTCCGTGAGATTCAAAAGGAAGGAACGGCTGTTTTGATGGTGACACACGATATGGAACTCGTCTCAGATTATGCCGACACGATCCTTGTGCTCTGCGGCACGAAACTGGTATTCCGGGGAACTCCCGACGCTTTATTTTCTGATAACACCGGGATCGCCGAGCAAGCGCATTTGGCTTTGCCGCTGCGGTATGAATGGATGAAACACGACAGGAGGCGGAGAAATGAACTTGCGGCTGGAGGCTGTTAACCCGTCAATAAAGGCGGCGGCTGTATTGTTATGCGTCATTATGCTGTCGTTTATTTATAATCCGTACACCCCTGCTTTGTTTTATATCATCATTGCGGGAGGCGTCCTCTCGGCGGGGCGTGTGCCGCTGAAAAAATGGCTGCTGTTCACGATTCCGTTTGTCATTCTGGCCTTCGGTTCTTTATGGACAGCCGCCGTATTCGGAAACGTCCCGACAACCGGAAGCAATCTGCTGTTTAAGCTCGGGCCAATTGCCGTCAACAGTGATAACGCGGCGCTCGGGATTTCTATCGCGTTTCGTATTTTATGTTTTTCCGCTTTGTCGATGATGTTTCTTTTCACAACCGATCCGATTCTGTTCATGCTCAGTCTGATTCAGCAGTGTAAGCTGCCGCCCAAGCTTGCATACGGCGTTATCGCGGGGTTCCGGTTTCTCCCTCTTCTGAAAGATGAAATCCTGATCATCCGGCAGGCGCACAGAATCAGGGGCGCGGCGTCTGATTCCGGGCTGAAAGGAAAGCTCTCCGCCGTCAGGCGCTTCACCATTCCACTATTGGCAGGCGCAATCAGAAAGGCGGAACGCACGGCGATCGCGATGGAATCTAAAGGCTTTACGGGGAGCCGAAACCGCACGTTTTACAGAACTGTTACCGTGCGCCGCGCCGACTGGTGCTTTTTCCTGCTCGTGCTTCTGTTATTCGGCGCAAGCTGGCTCATTTCATTGTTGTTTGTATAAAAACAGGCCGCCGGAGTGATTCGGCAGCCTGTTTTGTTATGTATGTTATTGATGATAATTGAGAGCCTGAGCGAGATTGGACTTGATCGTAATATCTGAGAAATTAATGCCGAGCTGTACGGCGGTTTGAGCCATTTCCGGCCTGATTCCGGATAAAGTGGACGTGACGCCGATCAGGTTCAGCGCCTCAATTAATTTAAAAATCTGATGCGCCACCATCGTATCGACAACCACTACACCCGACAGGTCAATAAACAGATGTTCAATCAGCCGTTTTGCACATGTGCTCAGCGTATTTTCAAGAATGAATTTGGCGCGCTCCGTGTCAATATCGCCGACAAGCGGCAGCAGCGCCGTCCGTTTGCTCAGCGTGATAACCGGCGAGCTTAACTCCAAAATCATTTCTCTTTGCGCGTTCAGCTGCATTTTCGAGTTATGCTCGGCATGATCGACAAACGTGTAAATCGTAAAATCAAATACTTGTACAATTAAATTCTCCCATTTCTTCCTTTCTCCCTGTGCAAACGAAGATTCATGTTTATCGGCAAACGCATCATAATAAGTGATGTATAGTCTCCGGTTTCTCATGAATTCACGGACCACATACTGGACGGGTGTATCCAGATGCTTCTGGTCTTTCGCGAGCTCAATCACCCACTGCTCGAACTCTTCTAAAAATTCTTTTTCCGGCATGATATACATTTTATTAATATGCCGGTAAAATTCTTTATCCTGCTCCGTCAGTTCTTCTGTGATGACGGGGTTTGTCAAAGAATAAATCGAATTCGGGTCCGAATCTTCCATCGTTTCGATCCACTCTTTCGCAATTTGATCCGCTTGTTCTGTAAAATAGTCGTATAATGCTTCATTTATCTTCATATCTCTTCTCCTTTCCCATTTCCAATTATAGCGTCAGCGGGTCATGAATGAAAATAAAAGCTGTTAAACTATCCATTTATTTGAAATTTTTTAGTGCAATAGATTACGCCTTTTTTATGAAAATGCTTCAAATGACTCTTTCCGGCCGGCATGCTCTGCCATAAAATAGTAGCAACACCCTTGTATCCACTCGCAAGCATAAAAAAGGAGGGCTTTTTTATGAATGGTGAAATGCATTTGATTCCTTATGTCACGGACGAACAGATCATGGATGTGAACGAGCTTCCGGAGGGGATTAAAGTGATTAAGGCGCCAGAGTTGTGGGCAAAAGGGTTTAAAGGCAAGGATATTAAAATCGCGGTGCTTGACACAGGCTGCGACATCAATCATCCTGATTTGAAAGACCGGATTGTCGGCGGGAAAAACTTCACCGATGATGACGGAGGCAAAGAAGACGCGATTTCCGATTATAACGGACACGGGACACACGTTTCCGGAACGATTGCCGCCAATGATTCAAACGGCGGAATTTCGGGTGTCGCGCCGGAAGCAAGCCTCTTAATTGTTAAAGTTCTCGGCGGTCAAAACGGCAGCGGCAAATACGAATGGATCATTAACGGCATCAACTACGCCGTTGAACAAAAGGCCGATATCATTTCCATGTCACTCGGCGGGCCAAGCGATGTGCCTGAATTGAAAGAAGCCGTCGCAAATGCGGTAAAAAGCGGTGTTCTGGTCGTTTGCGCGGCAGGAAACGAAGGCGACGGAGACGAGCGTACAGAGGAACTGTCGTATCCGGCCGCTTACAACGAAGTGATCGCAGTCGGATCAGTCTCAATCGCCCGTAAATCGTCTGAATTTTCAAACGCCAATAAAGAGATTGACCTGGTGGCTCCGGGAGAAAATATTCTCTCCACCCTTCCCAACCATAAATACGGGAAGCTGACGGGCACTTCAATGGCCGCCCCGCATGTGAGCGGAGCGCTTGCCTTAATAAAAGGGCTTGAACAGGACGCGTTTCAGCGGACGCTTTCTGAGGCTGAAGTCTACGCCCAGCTCGTGCGGCGGACCCTTCCTTTGGACATCGCCAAAACATTGGCCGGGAACGGGTTTCTGTATTTAGACGCGCCTGAAGTGCTGATGGAAAGAGCCGAACAGGCACAGCTGCTGTCTTTCTGATATTTTTCTCATATAATGATTGATCAGCTTGTCACATCACCAATTTTTAAAATGTGAGATTTTCTATTGACAGTGATCTGAATAAGCTGATAAGATAACCAACAAATGATGTAACTTTTCAAAAAAATTGAAATACTTTCTCTTATCGAGAGTTGGGCGAGGGATTGGCCTTTTGACCCCAACAGCAACCGACCGTAATTCCATTGTGAAATGGGGCGCGTGATTTTTGCGCCGAGACGACTGTCTCATAAGGCACGGTGCTAATTCCATCAGACGTGATCTGAGAGATGAGAGAGGCTTACATTTTGAAGTTAAAGCCTCTTTCTCTCATGAGAAAGGGGCTTTTTTGTTACATCTCACTTAAAGGAGGAAACTTAATGACAACAATCAAAACTTCGAACCTCGGTTTTCCGAGAATCGGCTTGAACAGAGAATGGAAAAAAGCGCTTGAGGCTTATTGGAAAGGAAACACTGACAAAGAAACGTTTCTTAAAGAACTTGACGGTTTATTCTTATCAGCTGTCAAAACACAGCTTGACCAGCATATCGATATCGTGCCGGTCTCTGATTTCACCCATTATGACCATGTGCTTGATACAGCCGTCAGCTTTAACTGGATTCCGGAAAGATTCCGCAGCATCACGGATCCCGTTGATACATACTTTGCGATTGCCCGCGGTGTAAAAGACGCCGTTTCCAGTGAAATGACGAAATGGTTTAATACCAACTACCATTACATCGTTCCTGAATATGACGAAAGCATTGAATTCCGTCTGACGAGAAACAAACAGCTTGATGACTACCGCCGGATCAAAGAAGAATTCGGAGCGGAAACGAAACCTGTCATCGTCGGTCCGTACACATTCGTCACGCTTGCGAAAGGATACGAAGAATCAGAAGCGAAAGCGATTCAAAAACGCCTTGTTCCTCTTTATGTTCAGCTGCTGAAAGAGCTTGAAGCAGAAGGCGTCAAATGGGTTCAGATTGATGAGCCTGCCCTTGTGACAGCTTCTTCTGAAGACGTCTCTGCCGCCAAAGACCTCTATGAAGCGATCACAAAAGAGCTTTCAGGACTGAATGTTCTCCTGCAGACATACTTTGATTCGGTTGATGCATATGAAGAACTCGTTTCTTATCCCGTACAGGGAATCGGGCTTGACTTCGTGCATGATAAAGGCAGAAACCTTGAGCAGCTGAAAAAGCACGGCTTCCCGAAAGATAAAGTGCTGGCAGCCGGTGTGATCGACGGCCGCAACATTTGGAAAATCGATGTTGAAGAACGCCTTGATGCGGCTCTGGATATCCTCAGCCATGCTGACGTTGAGGAATTATGGATTCAGCCTTCAAGCAGCCTTCTGCACGTGCCGGTGGCAAAACACCCTGACGAGCACCTCGAAAAGGATTTGCTGAACGGCCTGTCATACGCTAAAGAAAAACTGGCGGAACTCGGCGTCTTAAAAGAAGGGCTTCTGTCCGGCAAAGCGGCCGTCAGTGAGCAGATCGAAGAGTCAAAAGCGGCACTTAAGGCTTTAAAAGCATTCGCAACAGGAGCGAACTCAGCTCAAAAAGAAGAGCTGAATCAGCTGACGGAAAAAGATTTCTCCCGTCCGGCAAACTTTGAAGAACGATTGGCGCTGCAGAATGAATCACTCGGTCTTCCCCTTCTGCCGACGACGACAATCGGAAGCTTCCCTCAATCTGCCGAGGTGCGGAGCGCACGGCAAAAATGGCGGAAAAAAGATTGGACGGATGAACAGTACCAAGCCTTTATTAATGCGGAAACGAAGCGCTGGGTTGACATTCAGGAAGAAATCGGCTTAGACGTGCTCGTTCACGGAGAATTTGAGCGGACGGACATGGTCGAATACTTCGGTGAAAAACTGGCCGGATTCGCCTTTACGAAATATGCATGGGTGCAGTCTTACGGTTCACGCTGCGTACGTCCGCCTGTCATTTTCGGAGATGTCGAATTTATCGAACCGATGACGGTAAAAGATACGGTCTACGCCCAATCGCTGACGGAAAAACACATGAAAGGCATGCTGACGGGACCTGTCACCATCTTAAACTGGTCATTCCCGCGTGTGGATATTTCAAGAAAAGAAATCGCCTTCCAGATCGGGCTTGCCCTCAGAAAAGAAGTAAAAGCGCTTGAAGATGCCGGTATCCAAATTATCCAAGTGGATGAACCCGCGCTCCGCGAAGGACTGCCGTTAAAAACGCAGGATTGGGATGAATATTTAACTTGGGCCGCAGAAGCATTCCGGTTAACGACGTCTTCTGTGCAAAATGAGACGCAGATTCATACGCATATGTGTTACAGCAACTTTGAAGATATCGTAGATACGATCAATGATCTTGACGCGGATGTCATTACAATCGAACACAGCAGAAGCCACGGAGGATTTTTAGAATACTTGAAAGAACATCCTTACGTGAAAGGCCTCGGACTCGGTGTATACGACATTCACAGCCCGCGTGTGCCGGCAACTGAAGAAATCTATCAAATTATTGATGACGCGCTTGAAGTGTGTCCGACTGACCGCTTCTGGGTAAACCCGGACTGCGGACTGAAAACAAGACAGCAGGAAGAAACCGTTGCGGCATTAAAAAATATGGTCGACGCCGCGAAACAGGCACGAAAAAAACAAGCTCAGCTTGTATAAAAAAAACAGCCATCCGCAAATTGCGGGTGGCTGTTTTTTCTGGGGCGTGCTACTTATTCTTCAGCGCTTCTGCAAGTTCACTTAGTGAATCATACTGCTTAATTTGATAGCCCCTCCCTTCTTTTTGCAAATACCCTTTTTGGCAGAATTGCGTCAGCACATGCAAGAGATGACGGTAAGATACACCCAAATAATCACAGACCGTTACGTGCTTCTCTTTATAAACCCCTTCATAAGCCGTCTGCAAAATAAAATCAGCAAGCCGGTTTTCAAGCGGGAACGCCAGACTTTGTGAATATTTCGAAGCCATAAGCGTTGCCTTAGCACTTAAAAACTTAGCCAACTCACGCAGGAATTTCGCATCCTGCAGCAATTGCGCGCGGCAGCGGTAAATAGGCAGAGCAAAACAAACAGTCTTCGCTGAGGCTTGAATTCCTTTTGTGTAATACACTTCATGTAATAGTTCCATCTCTCCGATGTAATCATTTTTGTTGATAAAATTAATTAAAGAAACTTTCCCGTTTTGATGGGTTACATATATTTTCGCTTTTCCTTCAATCACGTAAAACAGGAAGTCAGGCCTCCTGCCCTCTTGAATAATCCATTCGTCCCGCTCATATTCGCGCACTTCCATAAACTTTTCAGCGGGGAAAGAGAATAAATGCGCGATTGAGTGTTTTTCTAACTGATGCCGCTTTTTCTCGCCTTTATAAATTTCCATCGTCCACCCCAAAAATATGAGATATCTCATATTGTCTTTATGTCTTTACATGATAACATGCCAATTAAAGGAGGAACGGGAATGAAAGCATATCGCTGGATGAGTCTGCATTTTTTTAGTTTTTTTATGACATGGGGTGTTTTTCTGCCCTATTGGACGGGATGGATGGTGCATATAAAAGGGGTTTCCGTATCCGAAGCCAGTTTCATTATGAGCCTGGGCTTGGCGGCAAGAGGGATTTCCACATTATTTTTCTTCCCTTATTTATCAGGAAAATTCAGCAGCAAAGCCTTATTAAACGGCGCAAGAATCGGGACGCTTCTCGCACTTTTATGTTATATTCCCGCTGATTCTTTTCAAAGCCTGCTTCTTGTCACATTAGTGCTGCATGTGTTTTACCCTGCTTTAATGCCTGCTTTAGACAGCGCTTGCGGCGTCCTTGTACAGCATAACGAATTAAAGGCTTATGGGACAAGCCGCCAGTGGGGGTCCGCGGGTTTTGTTTCAGCCGGCGTCATCCTGTCCGTCTTTACAGGTATATTCGGAGATCAAGCGATTTTATGGGCACTGCTTTTGGGCACCCTGATATTCGCATGCCTCAGCTTTATGCATGCGCCAGCTGTTCTCTCGAAACGGCCGGAAACAGACCGCGCAAGAAAAGAGGGTATGTTTGCCTTATTCCGCATCAAATATTTCGGTCTGGTGCTCGCAATCGTTATCTTACTGCAAGCGGCACATGCATCTTACTACAATTACGGTTATCTCTTTTTACAGGAAATCGATGCGCCCGCATATGCCATCGGAATCATCATCAACATCGCCGTTATCGCGGAGATTATCTTCTTTGCAATCGCTGACCGATACTTTCATCAATTTACGGCAGGCTCTTTGCTCGCCTTAGCGGCGCTTGGTGCTACCGTACGCTGGATACTCGTATTTGCCTTTCCGCATGTCATCATTTTCTGTATTGCGCAGACGCTGCATGCCTGTTCATTCGCGATGGGACACTATGCATTTATGAAATACTTAATTAAGAATATTTCACCGGCGCAAATCCCGAAAGCCCAAGGCATATATTCAGCGCTTGCTCTCAGCTGGAGCACTGCGGTATTTACTATTTTCGGGGGTTTTTTATATGAAATTGAGCCCCGGTATGCCTTTATCGGAATGATTGTTTGTACGATACCATCCATGCTTCTCGCCCTTTTATACAGAAAACTTGAAATGAAAAAGAGAGTTTTTGCAGGAAACGCTCAAGATATGTAGCCATCGCTTTATAGACGATCACATGTCCCGCTGTCATTTTGACCGATTTGCGAATGCTGTGCGATGTATTTTCTCTATATTTAAAGTATTTCCTTCATATATGATGAATTTAATGCGGGAATTCGTTCAGAAACTTGGACAGAGTCAGTGAATATACTGATACAGTACTGCTTACGCTTATTTTCGGGGAACTTTGTTCGTAATAAAATGATTTTCAGCCAACTCATAAGGAGGGACATTGTGTCACAGCCTAATTTGCCTAATATCACCCCTGTCGTTACACTTTCCAGAGACGATACCATTAACCTTCTTCTTTCGTCAATTGCTATGGAAGAGCTGGGAATGGCACATATTCTGAATGCGGAAGGGGAAAAAATCCAATACGCGCTCGGAACGATTCCCGGATTAACAGGGCCCCCGTCAAGTCTTGCGGATATTCTGAACTTGAATGAGAGCGTCCGTGATACGCTTGACAGCTTAATGAAACAGGAGCTTCTTCTCGGTTCAAAATTGGACAGTATCTCAAATATCCCTACACTGGCGGGACCTACTGGTGCTACGGGGCCGACGGGACCAGCCGGCGGGCCCGCAGGACCGACGGGAGCAATCGGCCCGGCCGGAGCGACAGGGCCAACCGGACCGACCGGGCCGACGGGGGTCACCGGTGCGGGTCTTCAAGGGATTGTTGCTTTTAATCCGCTGATTGCTCCCACTTATACACCCGGACAGGTTGTATTGTATAACGGAAGCTCCTATGTCGTGAACACACCTTCGCCGGCAGGGATTCCGGATACGTCTGCCGATTATACGCTTTTAGCTGCCGCAGGATCAACCGGGCCGATCGGACCAACAGGCGCTACAGGAGCCGGATTGACAGGATTGACAGATTTTGATCCCGCTGCTGCACCTTTTTATACAGCGGGGCAGGTTGTATTGTATGAGGGTGCTTCTTATGTCGTAAATATCAATAACCCTTCAGGCATTCCCGGGACATCGCCGGATTATACACTGCTTGCCGCCGCGGGGCCGACCGGGCCGACAGGGGTCACGGGCGCCGGACTGCAAGGCATCGTACCGTTTGATCCCCTCGCCGCCGCTGCCTATACCGCCGGACAGCCAGTTACTTTCAACGGCAGCTCTTACGTCGCAAACGTAAACAGCCCGGCGGGAACCCCTGGAGCCTCAGCTGACTATACACTTTTAGCTGCGGCGGGAATCACTGGCGCTACTGGCGTTTCCGGGCCGACCGGATTTACCGGTGCTACTGGCGTTTCCGGGCCGACCGGAAGCACCGGCGCTATTGGCGAAACCGGGCCGACTGGAATTACCGGCGCTACCGGCGTTACCGGACCGACCGGAATTACCGGCGCTACTGGCGGCACCGGACCGACTGGAATTACCGGCGCTACTGGCGGCACCGGACCGACTGGAATTACCGGCGCTACTGGCGAAACCGGACCGACCGGAATCACCGGCGCTACTGGCGAAACCGGACCGACCGGAATCACCGGCGCTACTGGCGGCACCGGACCGACCGGAATCACCGGCGCTACTGGCGTTACCGGACCGACTGGAATTACCGGCGCTACTGGCGGCACCGGACCGACCGGATTTACCGGCGCTACTGGCGAAACCGGACCGACTGGAAGCACCGGCGCTACTGGCGTTACCGGACCGACCGGAATCACCGGCGCTACTGGCGGCACCGGACCAACCGGATTTACCGGCGCTACTGGCGACACCGGACCGACCGGAATCACCGGCGCTACTGGCGTTACCGGACCGACTGGAAGCACTGGCGCTACTGGCGGCACCGGACCGACCGGAATCACCGGAACAAGTCTGACAGCAACTTCCGGCTATGCAAGCAATACGGGCGGCGGTGTTGTCGCAGTTATTGTCGGCGGCACGACCATTTCTTTACCGAATGAACAAAACCTTTCGGCGGATATTACGGCTAATGCCGCAAATACCATATTTACCGTTGCTCCGGCGGGACGTTACTATATCTCCTACCATATTAATTTAACGGCCGGCCTGCTTGTAAGTTCGCGTATTTTAATCAACGGCACTCCTCCTGCAAGTTCGATTATCGCCCCGGTCGCGTCTTTGGCAAACTTTAATAACTCCTTTATTGTGACTTTGCCAGCAGGCAGCACCATCCAGCTTCAGCTGTTCGGATTATTGGGTGCGGCCACATTGCTTGGAGGAAGCGTCGGTGCAGCTTTAAACATTATTCGATTATCTTAATGGAACATGCAAAAAAAGGATCAGGCGTTTGTCCGCTGATCCTTTTTTAATTGAGACAGAAGTTCTTGCGCGGGTTTAAATTGAGGATTGAACTTCACGGATTTTTTGGCGTAAGCGATGGCCGTCATATCATGGTTTAATTCAGCATGGCATTTTGCCATATAATAAAAGGCTCTGAAATCGGCGGCACCTTTTAAAATTAAGTGATCAGCGTTTTCTCCTTCAACCTGCGTTCCGTTTTCAAATGCTTTGATTGCCGCTCTGTACTTTTCCAAATGATATAATACAAGGCCTTTATAATAATGAAGATTGCTGTAATCAGGATATAGCTTGAGCACTTTTTCAATCCCTTGTTCGGCTTCTTCATATCGTTTGAGCTCAAGCAATATTGTATATTTCAAATAATACAGGAGAGACGGAGGCATTCGTTTTTCGCTTAAAAATTGAAAAATTGAGCCGTTGACAAGATGTAATGCTTTTTCATAGTCTTTTATTCTGTAGCATTCACTTGCCAAATGATAGACAAGCCACGGATCAGGATTTTCCTCTGAAAGCTCTTCATTTAAAATGCTGATATTCCGTTTATGTTTTTGCTTGATCTTTTCTTCCTGCTCCAAGTAGCCGTAGTGATGAATCACACATGGGAGCGTGAAAAAAGCATTGTTTTCTTCCTCATTGGGAGCCGAGATATTCTCGTGAATTCTGCCTTGATACAGAAGGCCTTTATGATTGCGGAACAGTCTCGGCTGCATGCTTTCAAACGCTTCGTTTTCATCGAGCTGCTTCCCCGTATAATTGATGATTTTCAAAAGGCCCCGGCTCGGTAATCCGTCATGAAGCAGCGAAGTTAAAAAACGGCCCGTCTCCTGATCGAGCTCTTCATCCGCGTCAAGCATTAAAATCCAATCCCCTTCGGCATGCTGCAGGGCGTAATTTCTGGCCTTTGCGAAATCATTCTCCCATTCGAAATCAAACACTCTTGCCTGAAAGCTTTTGCATATATCTTTTGTATTATCTTGTGATCCGGTGTCTGCGATGACGATCTCATCAACGATGTCTTGTACACTTGATAAACAACGGGAGATGTATCTCTCCTCGTTTTTCACAATCATGCAAAGAGTCAGTTTACATTCAGCATTTCCGCTCATTTTCTCACCTTTCCCGATTTTGGAGTTGTTGATTGAACCAAGGCCGTTCAGGAGTGCCGTTCATCGTTATGATGACAGGCCGCACCCATCTGACGGCAGGTTCGGCAGTTGATTCTGCATCCCATTCCTGAAGCTGCCTGACAGCCCGCTTCGTAATGGGATGCGCCCGGAATTCGCGCGGGCTTTCAAAAATGAATTTTTTCGTTCGTTCCGTCACTGTCTTCATTTCATGAAAGTGCCGCTCATACATCTGCTTCTGCTCTTCTTCCAGGCTGATCATTAAAAACAGACGGCCGCCAGTTTCCATCTGCCAGCGGCACAATGCGGAGAACAGCCTGATTTCTTCTTTGTAATCTGAATCCCTTCTTTTATCCACGGTCACAGATAATATATTTAACAGCGCAATCGTGAGGCAATGCATGGCTTCAAAAGATGTCTGTTTCGCTTTTGAGATGCTTGGATACGGCATATGCTTCACCCGTCTCTTTTTTTATGAACGCTCCCCGCCTTTTTTCTTCCAACCGCAGTCCTCACAATCCCCGCACTCACAGCAGCCAATGCGGCCGTAAAACAGGCCGTCACACGGATCTTCAGGATGCGGATTCGGAAAGCACGGGTCGCATGGATCTTCCGGATCACTGGGATCGTCCGGATTCCACGGGTCATCAGGATCGCCCGGATCACTCGGATTACTTGGGTCGTCCGGATTCCACGGGTCATCAGGATCGCCCGGATTACTCGGATTGCTTGGATCGTCCGGGTCCATACAGGCTTCAGAATCCTGTAAGAAGATAATGTCCTCAAGCTTCGTCTGCAAAAGGAGTTGTGATTTCATGACGGTGCGCAGGAGCCGTTCAGTGCTTCTATTGATTGATGACAATTCCTCCAAGGAGGGATCGCCGGAAGCGCCGAGAAACATTTGAATCCTTTCCGCTTCCGCCTGCAGAATATGGGATAGTCCGATTTCTTCCATAGCCACGGATGAAAGAAGGAGGTTCAGGGTCTCACATCTGGAGAGTGTAATGTCGGGGGTGATGTTCGGTATGTTTGGAAGAGACATCGATTTCTCCCTCTTTTCTCTTGGTGTCATTATGCAAAAGTGCTATATCGTATTCTTATTCCGGGAGAGAAGAGATCATTACTGATGTTTTCGTTAATAAAATATCCCGGATATAAAATCCGGGATATTCGTTCGTTGATTTATTTTAATTCAAGTTTGACGTCTACATTTCCTCTTGTTGCTTTTGAATACGGACAGAACTCGTGAGCGGCGTGCACTAGCTTCTCCGCCGTTTCTTTGTCAAGATCTTTTGTATCAATGACGAGCGTTACGCCGATTTTGTAACCTCCGTCACTCTCATCTTTTAAAAGGCTGACCTGTCCTTCAATTTCAGAGGTCATGTCGATTTTTTGTTTTTGGGCGGCAAGCTCAAGCGCTCCCCCGAAGCAGGCAGCATACCCTGCCGCAAAGAGCTGTTCAGGGTTTGTGCCGGTTTCTCCGTCTTTTTTTGCATTCGGCATGATGATGTCAAAATCCAGCACCCCGTCTTCGGATTTAATATGTCCTGCTCGTCCGCCGACTGCGGTCGCTTTTGAAGTAAATAATGCCATTATTATCAGCCTCCTCATTGTACTTACTGTATATATTGCCCCTGCTCATATTTTTAAACATGAGGAATAGGAAATGGACCGTTTTTCGGCTACAATAGGGGTAACGTTAACAAACAAAGAGTTGGTGAAAGAAGTAATGGCAGAAAAAGATTTTGAACATATGAAACTGGAGAATCAGCTTTGTTTTTTGCTGTACGCAAGCTCAAGGGAAATGACGAAACGGTACAAACCGCTGCTTGATAAGCTCAACGTAACTTATCCCCAGTATTTGGCGCTGCTTTTATTATGGGAGCACGAAGAACTGAATGTGAAACGGATGGGTGAGCTTTTGTACCTGGATTCCGGAACGCTGACACCGATGCTGAAACGGATGGAGCAGCACGGAATCATCATGAGAAAGCGGTCGGCTGAAGACGAGCGATCCGTGACGATCAGGCTCACAGATGAAGGACGGGCCTTGCAGAAAACAGCGGCGGATATCCCCATTGCCATGCTGGAACAGACGGGACGGTCAAAAGAGGAATTAAAGCAGTTAAAGCAGTCGCTTTATGAGGTTTTGAATACGCTGCACGGCAAAAAATAAGGATGCCCCGAATGGGCATCCTTATTTTTATTCTGCTGCCAGAAGCTTCACTTCAATATTTCCCGCTGTCGCTTTTGAATACGGGCAGACACCGTGCGCTTTTTGAATAAGGGCTTCAAGCTCCTGTTTATCAATGCCGGATGCTTTGACCTCAAGCGTAACGCCCAGTTTATATCCTTGGTCTGCTTCATCTTTCAGCAGACTGACATGCGCAGTGACCTCTGTTTCAATACTCAGACGCTCTTTTCTCGCTACGAGCTGAAGAGCGCTGTCAAAGCAGGCTGAATATCCTGCGGCAAACAGCTGCTCAGGGTTAGTGGCATGTTCGAGCTTTTTTGCTCTTGGCGTTCCCGGCATGGCAACATCAAGATTCAGCACTCCGTCAGAAGACGTGACTTTCCCTTCACGTCCGCCGGCGGCTGATACGGTTGCAGTAAATAATGGTTTTGTCATGTGAATTCACCTCTATTATATTGTGTACAATTTAATATTACACAATATAATAGAAACCGTCAATCTTTCCGCATAAAAAAAGCCTACCCTTTTTGAAGGATAAGCTTAAAAGATTATACGCGGATTTGTCCGTTTCCTTTGATGATGATTTTTGTAGATGTTAACGCCGGAAGCCCCATTGGCCCTCTCGCGTGAAGCTTTTGCGTGCTGATGCCGATTTCGGCTCCGTATCCGAATTCAAAACCGTCCGTAAACCGGGTTGAAGCATTATGATACACGGCGGCGGCGTCAACGGCGGTCTGGAAGTAAGCCGCATGCTCGGCGTTCTCCGTCAGAATGGCTTCTGAATGGTTTGTGCCGTACTGCTGAATGTGGCGGACCGCCTCCTGTACGTCCTGCACTGTTTTCACACTGAGAATCGGCGCCAGGTACTCCGCTCCCCAATCGGCTTCTTCTGCTTGTTTCGCTTGAGGCTCCAGTCTGCAAATCACCTGGTCTCCTCGGAGCTCCACCCCTTTTGCTGTCAGCTGATTCAGCAGCTTTCGTCCGTGTTCTTCGGCCCATTTTTCATGAATCAAAAGAGATTCAATCGCGTTGCAGACCGAAGGACGCTGTGTTTTGGCATTGATGACGACCTCGCTTGCCATTTGAGGATCTGCTGACTCATCTATGTACACGTGGCAATTGCCCGCTCCGGTTTCTAAAACGGGTACGGTTGATTCCCTGACAACAAGATCAATTAAATTTTTACCGCCGCGCGGGATCAATACATCCAGCCCGTCATTTAATGTAAAGAGCTGTTTGGCGGTTTCTTTGCTTGTATCTTCTATGAGCTGAACAGCATCAATCGGAAGCTTTGACAGCCCCAGTGCGCGTTTCATCACACTGACAAGCGCTATGTTGCTGTGGATGGCGGAAGAACTTCCTCTGAGCACAACCGCGTTTCCGGTTTTCAGGCAGAGTGTCGCCGCGTCTACGGTAACGTTCGGTCTGGCCTCATAGATCATGCCCACTACTCCGAGGGGCACGCGGATTTTTTCAATAGATAATCCATTCTCTTTTTGAATGGTCTCCAGCGATTCACCGACGGGATCTTCAAGACCGATTAGCAGTTCCACGGCGTCCGCTATATCGAGCAGGCGTTTTTCATCAAGAGTCAGCCTGTCAATAATGTCAGGTGTCAGTCCTCTGTTCCGTCCCGCTTCAATATCTTTCTGATTCTCTGTTAAAATCAGCCGGCGTTCATTTCTGAGTCCGTCTGCAATACATTGGAGCGCTTCGTTTTTTTCAGCCGTCGTTTTCATGACCATTTCGGCAGCCGCTTCTTTTGCCAAGGCTGCTTTTTGCAATACTTCACTCATTTGTGTTCCCCCTCGTCAAATAAATTCACCCAATCATCTCTGTGAATCACTTCCACCTGCTTCGTTCCTGAAAGCTGGTCGCTCCGCTTCCCTTTGACTTCTAACATTTCATCGGATGAGTACTGCGTCTGCCCTTTGCCGATAATGCCGCCGGGCCCTCTGACTTCCACTACGGCCCCTTTCGGAAAACTGCCGCAGACACCGGCGACGCCGGCCGGGAGGAGACTTGACCCGTTATGGATCATCGCCTGCTCCGCTCCCCCATCAATGATGATTTCCCCTGATATCGGAGAATGAAACATGATCCATTGCCGTGTATTATTCACTGAGGACAGGTCTTTATCGCCGATATAAGTGCCGTCGCCTTTTCCGTCTAAAATTCCCATCAGTTTTTCCCGTCCGGAGCCGGTTCCGATAAACACCTTCACCCCGAGCGACAATGCGGTCTGGGCGGCGAGAAGTTTTGACTTCATGCCTCCGGTGCCGACCTTTGAGCCTGCTGATCCGGCATACCCGAGCAATTCTGGTGTGATGTCATTCAGATAGTCGAACCGCTTTGCGTCCGGGTTTTCATTCGGATTGGCATCGTACAGCCCGTTAATGTCTGTGAGAATCATTAATTGGTCTGCATGAATCAACCCGCTTACAAGCGCCGACAGCATGTCGTTATCACCGAACGTCAGCTCTTCGACTGATGTGGAATCATTCTCATTAATAATCGGCACGACGCCACGCTCCAACAGTTCCATTACAGTGGCATAGGCATTTCTGTACCGCTCTCTTTTTGAGAAATCATTTCTTGTTAATAAAATTTGTGCCGGCGTCAGTCCGTATCTTTTTAAATGGTCCATATATTGCTGCATTAAAAGCGTCTGGCCGACTGCGGCAGCTGCCTGCTTCCCTTTTATCGTAACGGGTCGCGACGGATAGCCGAGAGCGGAAAAACCCGCTGCCACCGCGCCTGAGGTAATGAGGATCACTTCATGCCCGTTTTCTTTTAATAAAGAAATGGCTTCCGTATGTTCCTTGATTTTTGCTTCATCAATACTTCCGTTACTGTTGGTGAGCGAGCTGCTCCCGATTTTCACAACAATTCTTTGTTTTTTCATCATTTCTCCTCCGTGGCAATCAATCCAAACCGGCTCTCGTCAATAAAAAAAGCCCATTCCGTCCTGAAAAATAAGGACGAAATGGGCTTTCCGTGGTACCACCTTGTTTGAACGCGTTTTTCACGCGTCCCGCTTTCCTGTAACGCCAGGTTATCGCGCCTGAGTTTTCCCCTCAGGACTCCAAGGCAGGTTCGGCAGGTTTCATGCGGCAAAATGTTTCAGCGGGCCATTTTGCTCTCTGTCACAGAAAGTTCTGCGTACTGATCCTCTTCAACGCTCAATGATTTTTTTATATTATGCAAAGAAAACAGGTTCTTGTCAAGACATTTTCATCCATAAAAAACAGCCCGCCTCCCCGGCGGACCGTCATTAATTAAATACGATCGTTTTGTTTCCGTGAACGATGACGCGGTCTTCCAGATGCCATTTTACGGCTCTTGCCAACACGCTCCGCTCAATCGTTCTGCCGATATTCTTCAGATCCTCTGCGTGATCTCTGTGATCGACGCGTTCAATATCCTGTTCAATAATCGGCCCTTCGTCAAGATCGTCCGTCACATAGTGAGAAGTCGCGCCGATTAATTTCACTCCGCGCTCATAAGCCCGTTTATACGGATTAGCGCCGATAAAGGCCGGCAGAAATGAATGGTGGATGTTAATAATCCGATTCGGATGGGCAGATACAAAATCAGACGTCAAAATCTGCATGTAGCGGGCAAGAACGATCACATCAATCTTATACTGCTCCAGCAGCTCAAGCTGGCGCCGCTCCACTTCGGCGCGGATGTCTTTGTTAGCTTTCATGTAATGGAACGGAATATTCAGCGGTTCGACCACTTCTTTGGCCTCTTCGTGGTTGCTGATGACGACCGCAATTTCGGCCATCATATTGCCGCTTTGCCATTCCCAAATCAGTTCATGAAGGCAGTGCAGCTCCTTCGATACAAAGATCGCCACTCGCTTCAGCTCACTTGCCAGAGACAGGCTCCATGTCATGCCGAATGTCTGGGCGATTGAGGCGAACGCTTGCTGTAAATCCTCTTTTTTCTCACGAATGCCCTTGCAGTCGAATTCGATCCTAAGAAAAAACCGTCCGCCTTCAGGGTCAGTCGTATATTGATTTGATTCAATAATGTTTGCGCCATGTTCAAACAAAAACGCCGACACGGCCGATACAATTCCCGGCTGGTCGGGGCAGCTGACGAGCAGGCGCCCTTTTTCCTCATTCCCGCGGCGGTATTCTTTCAGCCGCTGTGTCATATATGAATTCATCTGTTTTAATCCCTCGTATCTTCATAATTCGTAACTTACTAATAGATTATACTGAAGATTTGATAAAAATCAATTTACGAAAGAATTTTCAGCCCTACGGCAGCGCATAAAATAAGCGCAATAAAAAAGATGCGCTTCGCATCCTTCTGCTCGCCGTAGAAAAGAATGCCGGCTAATGCGCCGCCCGCTGTGCCGATACCGGTCCAGATCGCATAGGCCGTGCCCATCGCGATCGTCTCCATCGCATAAGAAAGCAGGGAAAAAGAAGCCGCAAATCCGGCGATAATGAAAAGAATCCATTTGACTTTCTTTTCTTTTTGAAATTGATTCATTAAAATGACCCCGAGCATTTCACAAAGACCCGCGGCTATCAGGCTGATCCAATGCATTACGCCTTCTCCTCCTTCGTCTCAGGCTTATCCTGTGTGACCAGCTTTAATCCGATGACACCGATCAGCAAAACGCCGATCAGCACGATTTTCACCGGATCGGCCTGTTCTTTGAAAAGCAGGATTTCACTGAGCACGGTGCCCGCTGTCCCGAGTCCGGTAAAGACCGCGTATACCGTTCCTACGGGCAGGCTGTCTGTCGCCTTGATTAATAGATAAAAACTGATGATGATTCCCGTAATCGTGCCGCTCCACGCCAGTGCAGAATCAGCATGTTTCAGGCCGGTGACCCACACCACTTCAAATACGGCCGCTATGACCACTAAACCCCATTTCATGTTCTTCACCCTTTCTGTATCCGGACAATACAAAAAAGCCCGGATAGTCGTCTCACATGAGATTGACTCTCCCGGGCTTTTTTCCCTCCGTGTGCATATGCGGGATATGTCCGCATATGTGTTTTCTCTCGGACCAGGCCATGTATGAACATGCGGAACCCTAGAAAACATGTCTGTTCGTATCATACTACATTTCGCCGAAACGTTCAACGTCAGATGTGATGTCAAAAACCGTCAGCTGCCTCTCCCATTTGGTAACGGTCTCACCGGGCACCATACCGATTTTTTCCGCGACACGGACGGAGGCAGCGTTTTCCGGATCAATCAGCGCCGCTATGCGTCCGTATTGCTGCATATGAAAACCGTAGTCCAGACAGGCGTTCGCCGCCTCTGTCGCATAGCCGCAGCCCCAGTGGCGGCGGGCAAACATATAGCCGATTTCCATCAAAGTGTTTCCGTTTACCGTTTGCGGAACGATTCCGCATTGACCAAGAAATGCGCCCGTCTCTTTATCCTCTGCGATCCAAAGACTGACGCCGTATCCTTTCGCCAATCGTTTGTTCCAGGCAATCCATTCCTTCGTTTCCCGTCTGCTTTTGAGAGAAGGATAATATTTCATGACCTCTCTGTCGGTAAACAGCCCGTACAAATTTTCTTCATCGTCATCCCGCATAGTCCGCAGACGGATACGCCCGGTTGTCAGGATGGTGTCGGAAGACTTATGTTCCATCATGCACGCCACGTCTCCTTTCCCTGTAATAGATTATGGATCCGGCAGGAAAAGTCCTTTCTCAGCATAAAAAAACCGCTTTTTAAAAAAGCGGTTTGACGATTACCAAGGTTTATCTGTTCCGAGCGCCTCGGCCAGGGCCTTGCTGTGTTTTAAGCGGTTTTTTCGTTCTCCGGCGCGCTGAACTGCCGTATTGTGAAGCATGACTTCTTCCTCGGTTTCCGGCACGATCCGCGGAACGGGTACCGATTTCCCGTTTGAATCAAGCGCGACAAAGGTCAGAAACGACGTTGCCGCAAGCTCGCGTTCGCCCGTCATCAGATGCTCTTTAATGACTTTGACAAACACCTCCATAGACGATGTGCCGACCCATGTGACGTAAGATTCAAGGCATACGGAATCCTGTTGGCCGATGGGGCGCAAAAAATCTACAGAATCCATTGAGGCCGTGACTGTTTCACACCGGCAGTGGCGGGCCGCGGAAATTGAAGCGATATCATCAATGTAGCTCATCAGCTTTCCGCCAAACAGCGTATTGTGATTATTCGTATCAAGCGGAAAAACCCTGCTTGTTTTAACAACCCTTGTTTCTTTGCAAAATCTTGATTCTGGCAACTTCATATTATTTAAACTCCCCTTTGGTGTCTGGTCGTTTTGACTCATTCATCTGTACCCTATTAAACAATACTTTGACCGTTTTGTCTAAAATTTTAAATATTAAGTTGGTTAGATATTCTCTCAGAAATGTTTCATTATTCACCACATACGGGAATAATAAACGCACATTGAATACCGATAGGAGGATATCACATGGACGTATCCATTCCCAAATCCACGCGGAAACCGGCTTGCCGCAGTGAATTTGATGCTTTGCAGACAGTCATCTTATGCCGGCCGGAACACATGGCCATCAAGGATATTATTAACGGAACGCAGAAACATTTCAAACAAGAAAATATTAACATACTCGTTGCCCTCAAACAGCATAGCGAGTTTATTGACATTTTAAGATCTCATCAGATTGAAGTCGTCCTGCTGCCTGCCGATCCCGCATTGCCTGAGCAGGTATTCACCCGGGATATCGGATTTGTATTAGGCGAGACGGCGTTTATTTCAAACATGGCGGCTTCAGTCCGGCAGGGAGAAGAAACAGTGTTTCAAGGCCTGCTTGACAATAAGAAAATCCCTTATACGCGACTGAAAAAAGCGAACATTGAAGGCGGCGACATCTTGATCGCAGACGGCACCGTTTACGCCGGGCTGAGCAAGCGCACGGATAAAGCGGCTGTCCGGGAGCTGCAGGAGGCGCTGCCGGAGATGACGGTTGTGCCGATCCCTCTCAAGGAGGATTTCTTACATTTGGACTGTGTATTTAATATGATCTCGGAAACGGAAGCGCTATACTGCAAAAATGGCTTGCGGCAGAAAGAAATTGATCTTCTCGCCGAACGTTTTGAGATGATAGAAGTGCCTGAAGAAGAGCAATTCACGCTCGGCCCGAATATCCTGTCAATCGGCAATCAGACAATTATCAGCCTGCCGCAGCACCGTCATACGAACCGCGAGCTCAGAAAAAGAGGTTATACGGTCATTGAAACCGAGTTTTCCGAAATTATTAAATCAGGCGGTTCCTTCCGCTGCTGCACCTTGCCGCTTGTCAGAACATCTTAAACATTTACAAGGCAGTTTCCTTCAAGATACGTTAATATAGAGAAGACAAGACTCTAAAGGGGGAAACCGAATGGCTAAGTACATAGGATACGCGGGAACATATACAAAAGGCGGAAGCGAAGGCATTTATTGTTTTGAACTTGATACAGAAGCGAAACGGCTCAGCCGGCCGAAGCTGGCAGCAAAGCTCGGCAACCCGACATACGTCACTCCGAATTCTGATAACAGCATGCTGTATTCCATTGAAAAGACAGACGGAAAAGGCGGCGTCGCAGCCTATCAGATTCATCAGAACAGCGGGGAATTAACTTTTGTGAACCACCAGCTGATTGAAGGCCCGTCTCCATGCCACGTCAGCATTGATGATAAACATGAATATGTGTTAACCGCTAATTACCACAGCGGAAAAGTGCACGCCTTTCCCGTCAATGAGGACGGAAGTCTGCGGGAGCCGGCTGCCGAAGCCGCTCATACGGGAACAGGTCCTCATGAAAGACAAGAGAAACCGCATACCCATTTCGCAGGCTATACACCTGAGCATAACTACATTGCAGCCGTCGATTTAGGGACGGATACGCTGTATACTTACCAAATGAAAAACGGTTCGCTCACAGAGGTGAAAACTCATTCTTTCGCACCGGGTTCAGGGCCGCGCCACATCGTTTTCCATCCGGCGGAAAAATACGCCTATGTCATGACGGAAATCAGTAATGAAGTCATCGCGCTTGAATACAACCCGACCTTAGGTGAATTCAGAGAGCTGCAGGTCATTTCCGCTTTGCCTGAAGGCTTTACGGACAAATCGCAAGGCAGCGCGATCCGCATATCTAAAGACGGCAGATTTCTTTATGCCGCCAACCGCGGACATGACAGCATCGCCATCTATAAGATCAACCAATATTCCGGTGAATTGTCTCTTATTGAATGGGTGCCGACAGAAGGAAACTGGCCGCGTGATTTCGCGTTTGACCCTTCCGAGACATTCCTTGTCGCGTCAAACGAAGAAACGGGAAATCTGGTTTTGTTTGAACGCGACTCCGAAACGGGCAGACTGACTCTGCTCCAATCTGACATTCCGGTTCCGTATCCGGTCTGCGTGTCATTTCTGCATCAGGTTTAATCAAAAAAGAAAGCTGACTTTATATTGTCAGCTTTCTTTTTTGTATAAATGGCAGGCGACAAAACGCCCCGCCTTCACTTCTTCAAGCTCAGGCGTTATCTTACCGCAGAGCTCCATCGCTTCAGGACACCGCGTCCTGAATACACAGCCGCTCGGCGGGTTAAGGGGGCTCGGGAGCTCCCCTTTCAGAATAATCCGTTCACGCTTGTCCTCAAGAAGCGGATCAGGAATCGGGATTGAGGATAAAAGCGCCTTCGTATAAGGGTGAAGCGGTTCCCGGTAAAGCGCAGCGCTTTCTGTAATTTCCATCATGCGGCCCAAATACATCACGCCGATCCGGTCGCTGATATGCTTGACCATTGATAAATCGTGGGCGATAAATAAAAATGTCAGCCCTTTCTCTTTCTGAAGCCTTTTTAAAAGGTTGACGACCTGAGCCTGTACCGACACATCCAGCGCTGAAATCGGCTCATCCGCCACGATAAATTCGGGATGCAGAGAGAGCGCTCTGGCAATCCCGATTCTCTGCCTCTGTCCGCCGCTGAATTCGTGGGGATACCGGCTGCCGAAATCCGGATGGAGCCCGACAGCTTCAAGCAGTTCATCCGCCATCATCAGACGGGCTTTTCTTGTATTGTAAAGATTGTGGATTTCCATCGGCTCCATAATAATTTCCCTTACGGTCAGGCGCGGATTTAACGAGGCGTAAGGGTCTTGGAAAATCATCTGCAGCTTGCGGAAGAAGACAGACCGCTGTTCTGCCGCGGCACGGTGTATATCCGTCCCTTCATATGATACCGAACCGGCCGTCGGGTCATACAGACGGAGAATAACCCTTCCGAGCGTCGATTTACCGCATCCCGATTCTCCGACAAGTCCGAATGTTTCCCCTCTTTTAATGTGAAAACTGACACCGTCGACTGCTTTTACGGCTTTCTTTCTTCCTGCGTCAAAATGCATTTTCAGCCCGCTGACTTCAAGGAGCGGAGATGCCGACATTTTCTATTCCCCCTTTTCGCTTATACAGCGGCGTACGGTGCATAATTCTTTTTGATAGACGGTTCCTTCCAAAGACAGCACTTCGATTGTTTTTCCCGTTTTCGGGGAGTGCAGCATTCGGCCGTCTCCCAGCGCCAAACCGACATGGTGGATCGCGCCTTTTCCTTCTTCATAGGCGAAAAACAAAAGGTCAGCCGGCCGGATATCGTTTACCGCCGCGCCGCACCCGGCTTTTGCTTGGTCCTTTGCATCACGGGGAAGGGTATAGCCGTTTGCTTTAAATATCGAATACATAAACCCGGAACAGTCAAACCCGAAACCGCTCAGTCCTCCCCATAAATACGGAAGCCCGAGAAACATCATGCCCGTTTCGATGACATCGGCCGCCCGTCCTTTCGTATGCCGGCACTCGTCTGCGTCAGCTTCATTTACGAACCGTTCTCCGAGCGGCGTCACCACCCGGAAAAAACCTTTTTCACGTCCTGGAGCCGGAAGACGCGTTAAGAAACTTACTTCCAAGTCCGGTTCGCCGTTTGTGTGATATAAAAAAGCTGTCGGTTTGGTAATCCAAACGGCGGGGGAAGATGTATGAAAGCCGTCTTTTGAAAGCTGGTTTTTTTTCATCCAGCCCGGATATCCGCGCGCGTCCTTGTTTGAAGGCTGGCCGGGAACGGCGACAAAAGCCCATTCCCCTTCCTCTTTGAGAATGATCACTTCTTCTCCGAAAAGCGCTTGCGTTTGGACAAGGTTGTCTGTGCATAATTGCAGCCGCTCTTCATATCCCATAGACGCTAACCATTTTCTGATCTGCGGCGGGTTTTCAAGCATCGGCGCATCATCCGAACGGGGAGATGACGGCAGCGTCCATACGTTGGCTGCCGCCGCTGTAACGGCTGCTCTCATCCTTTCGCCTCCTCTTGTATCGACACACCGGTAATGCCGAGACCCGGTTCATCGGGAATCGTAATCTGACTGCCGCTGTATGTGATGCCGCCTTGAATCAAATCATCTTTCAGCATAAGCGGCGCATCAAAATCAAACCTTGTCACATTCCGTTTGCCCGCGGCAAAATGAGCCGCGGCGGTGATGCCGAGCTTGGTCTCAATCATGCTGCCGACCATGCATTCCACGCCGCACGTTTCGGCCATCGCATTGATTGTTTCCGCCTGCTTTATGCCGCCCGCTTTCATCAGCTTAATATTAATTAAATCGGCGCTTCTCGTCTGCAGCACGTGAAAGGCCTGACGGGGGGTAAAGACGCTCTCATCCGCCATAATCGGCGTGTCTACGGCATCTGTGACCTGCTTCAGCCCGGCGATATCGTCTTTATGAACAGGCTGCTCGACCAGCTCAATGCCCAGGCCGGCGTCTTCCATCTTTCGGATCGCAGTCACGGCTTCTTTCGGCGTCCAGCCTTGGTTGGCGTCCAATCTCAGTTTGACGTTTCCGCCGACACGTGATCTGATCGCCTGAATCCGGGCAACATCGTCCGATATGTCACCTATACCGACTTTTATTTTTAAAATATGAAATCCTTTGTTCACATAACGGTCTGCATCCCCCGCCATCTCCTCAGGAGAATTGACGCTGACGGTAAAATCTGTTTCCAGTGTATTCCGATAGCCTCCGAGAAGCCGGTAAAGCGGCTGTCCGTGCATTTGCGCCCATCCGTCATATACAGCCATATCCACCGCGGCTTTTGCGCTTTGGTTTCTTTCCAACAGCCGGCTGATATCATACAGAACAGCTTCCCTTTCAGAAAGGCTCCGTCCCAAGAGAACGGGCTTCAGCACATCGTGGACGGCGCTTTCAATACCGGCCGTGCTGTCGCCTGTAATGACAACCGTCGGCGGCGCCTCCCCCCAGCCGGTCAGACCGTTGTCAAAAGTGAGCTTCACAATGACCGATTCAGCATTGTAAACCGTGCGCAAAGCGGTCTTAAACGGCTTTTTCAGCGGCACGGACATCCGTCCCGTTTGAATATCTGTAATCTTCACGCCTGATCACTCCCTTCCGGAAACCCCCGATTCAATCGTTACCGCTTTGGCCGCCGTATCCATAACCGCGCGGGCTCCGATCGGAACGGCGAAGCTCGGTGAACAATGGCCGATTTTAAAGCCTTTAAGCGCGGGCTTCCCTGATTTGACAATGTAATCATTCAGCACTTGCTCTAAGGTAAGGGACTTTTCTTTGTTTTTCGGTTCGCATTGATGAAAATCACAGACCAGGATTCCGGCTGCATCTGACAGTTTTCCTGCCATCTTTAATTGATTCAGCATTTTGTCGATTTGATACGGCTCCTCATCAATATCCTCGATAAACAGCAATTTGTCTTTCGTATCAATTTCAAACGGCGTGCCGAGCGTGGACGTAATGAGCGACAGATTGCCGCCCGCAAGCTCTCCCTCGGCCCCTCCGCCTGTCAGCACCTCTAAGGGAGAAATGTCCTCCGTATAGGTGAATTCCGTTTCTGTAAAAAGCTGATGATACGACGCTTTTGTCAGGGGATCAGCATCTTCAAGCCCGACATCCGTGCTCAGCATCGGGCCGTGAAATGTGACGAGCCCCGTATTTTGATGAATGGCGGTATGTAAAAACGTAATATCACTGTATCCCCAGAAAATTTTCGGATTGCGGCGGATTAAGCCGAAATCGATGTCGGCGGCAATGCGGCCCGTGCCGAATCCTCCGCACGCGCATATCACCGCTTTGACATTCTGATCACTAAACATGTCATGGAGATCATCGAGACGCGCCCGGTCTTCTCCCGCCAAATAGCCGTGACGGGTCTTCAGCGCCCGGCCGAGTTTCACATGAAGGCCAAGCTCATTCTCTAAAAACAGCAGCGCGGTTTGCAGCGTCCCGCTCTCAGGCGGGCTTGCGGGCGCAATCACACCGACCGTGTCGCCTTTTTGCAGTGCTTTCGGTTTATGGTTCATAACTTTTTCAATCTCCTTTCCGGATTGAAAAGTGAAACACGCCGCTCCTTTAATGGATAAAGAGCGGCATATGTTTCCGCTGTAAGATCAGGACTTTTCCGCCCATTTCAGATCAATGTAACCGACGGGGTGCCGAACAATGCCCTTCACGCCGCTGTTCTGCAGATGCACCTGATTGTAAAAGTAAATCGGAATGATCGGAGCCTCATTCATGAGCAGCTTTTCCGCTTTATGCATGAGCGCAAAACGTTTTTTGGCATCGGCCTCCTGTTTTGCCTGCTTGATGCAGCCGTCGTATGCCGCGCTGCCCCAGCCGGTGCGGTTCATGGAATTATCCGTTTGGAAAGCCTCAAGAAAACTGATCGGATCTGCGTAATCCGGTAAAAATGAGCTTTGAGAGAACTGGAACTTCAGTCCTTTCTGCTCTTCTAAAAAGACGTTCCATTCCATATTGGCGAGCTTAACGTCTATACCGAGCACACTTTTGAGCTTCTGCTGAACCGCTTCCGCTATTTTCTTATGATCCGGTTTTGTGCTGTATGTCAATGTAACGGCGGGCATCTTGTCATAATGCTCTTCCGCCATGCCTTTTTCCAGCAGTTTTTTAGCTTCTGATTCATCCGGATTTAATAAACTGCCGCCCGCTTCGCGGAAATCTTTCCCGTTAGGCTGAGTAAATCCCGGGGATACAAAGGCATGTGCCGGCTTTTCACTGTTTTTGGTCACATAATCCGTGATTTCTTTCTGATCAATCGCTGCCGCGAACGCTTTTCTGAGCTTCTCATTTTGAAATGGCTCCATTTTTACGTTAAAACGATAGAAATAGAGTCCGGCCTGATCCCACGTGCGGACATTTTTTCCTCCCATCAGCTGCTCGCTCAGCTCTGCCGGCACAAAGGCGGTATCCAAATCCCCCGACTGGAACATCTGATAGTCGGTATTCCGATCACTGACCATCGCCCATGTGACTTTATCCAGTTTCACCGTCTTTTTATCCCAATACGTCTCGTTTTTGACCATCGTCATGCTGTCGTCATGCTTCCATTCCGTCAGTTTGAACGGCCCGTTGCCGACAAAGGTTTTTGCTTCAGTGAACCATTTCGGATCAGCCTTGGCGACCTTCTCATTAATCGGGAAATACGCCGGATTGGACACGACGCTCAGAAAATAATCCTGCGGTGCCGCCAATGTGACGACAAGCGTTTTTTTATCTTTTGCCGTGACTTTCACTTCTTCTTTTTTGCCTTTTCCGCTGTTAAATTCCTCCCCGCCTTTGATCATATAGCCGAGAAATGCGGAAGATGCGCCCGTTTTCGGATCGAGCATCCGTTTCCAGGCGTACACGAAGTCTTCCGCCGTAACGGGATCGCCATTTGTCCATTCGGCGTTATCACGGATATTGAAGGTATATGTCAGCTTATCAGCGGACACCTTCCAGCTTTCCGCCATGGCCGGTTCGGGTTTATTATCTTTTCCGAGCCTCGTCAATCCTTCCATGATGTTATTCAGCGGCTGCCAGGAAACATTATTAAATCCGATCGGCGGATCAAGTGAGGTCGGCTCATTTTCGTTATTGAGCCGCAGCACCGTTTCACCCCCCTGTTCTTTTGCTTTGCCGGGTTCTGTCCCCGCCTGTTCATTGGCTGTACAGCCCATCAGAGCAAACGAAACAACAGCAATCACACCGATCGCCCATCTCTTTTTCATTTCAATCCCCCTTTTTCCTCTGCTGCCGTCAGCTGCTGCTTCAGCCGCTCTGCACGGTCATCCTGAAGCCAGCAGTTGACGATATGGCTTTTGGATTTCACGGTTGTTGCCGGGTATACCTTTTCACAGACGATCATCCTGTCCGGGCAGCGGGCGGCAAACGGGCAGCCCGGCGGCGGATCGAATAAATCAGGCGGCGTCCCGTCAATCGGCGAAAGCTCACTATCCTCCATATCCAGCCGCGGCACTGAACGAAGCAGCCCCTTTGTGTATGGATGAGCCGGACGGTAAAAAATATCATGCCTCGTGCCGATTTCGGCGATTTTCCCCGCATACATGACGGCGACTCTGTCGGCGGTCTGAGCGACGACGCCGAGATCATGCGTGATCAGAATAATAGACACGCCTGTTTTTCTTTGAATCTTCTTAAATAATTCAAGGATTTGTGCTTGAATCGTCACATCAAGAGCCGTTGTCGGTTCATCGGCGATCATAATTTCCGGCTCGCAGATCAGAGCCATCGCGATCACGATCCGCTGCCGCATGCCCCCGCTTAATTGGTGGGGGTACTGCTTCAGGCGGGATTTCGAGTCCGGGATACCGACCAGATCCAGCATGGCGAGAACTTCGGATTCAGCTTGTTTTCTTGTCATGGCGCGGTGTTCCAACAGCGCTTCTGAGAGCTGATCCCCTATGGTCAAAGTCGGATTGAGCGCCGTCATCGGGTCCTGAAAGATCATAGAAATATCGCGCCCCCGGATTCCCCGCATTTCCCGATCCGACATTTGGCAAAGGTCTTTCTGTTTAAATTGTATGCTTCCGGATTCAATCTTTGCCGAATGTTTCGGAAGAAGGCCCATCACGGCTTGTGACGTCACGCTTTTTCCGCAGCCCGATTCACCGACGATCGCAAACGTTTCACCTTTATATAAATCGAAGCTGACGCCTCTGACGGCTTTTACAGTGCCTCCGTATGTTGAAAAAGTAACATGCAGATTTTGAACGGAAAGAACTTGCTGCGCCATTTTTCCTACCTCCTCAGTTTCGGGTCTAACGCGTCCTGCAAGCCGTCTCCAAGTACGTTAAACGCGTACATCGTCAAGGAAATGAAAAAAGCGGGAAAAAACAGCCGCCACCAATGGCCTGATAAAATCGCCGGCAGCCCGTCGTTTGCCATGACGCCCCAGCTTGCAAACGGCGCCTGAATGCCGAGTCCGAGAAAACTTAAAAATGATTCCGCAAAAATCGCCGCCGGCACCGTAAGCGTCATTTGGACAATAATGGCTCCCATCGTATTCGGCAGCAGATTTTTCTTAATGATCCGAAATGTTTTCGCTCCAAACGTTTTCGAAGCCAATACGTGTTCATCATGCTTCATCCTCAGCACCTGTCCTCTGACGATCCGCGCCATGCCGACCCATCCCGTCACGGTCAGAGCGACGATAATGGAACTGAGCCCCGGCCCCATCAGCACCATTAACAAAATGACAACGAGCAGATACGGCAATCCGTAGAGAACCTCGATGATTCTCATCATGGCGCTGTCTGTCCGGCCCCCTTTGTAGCCGGCGACGCCTCCGTAGATAACTCCGATCAAAAAGTCAATCAGCGCCGCCATCACACCGACAAATAAAGAGATCCTCGCTCCGTACCACGTTCTTGTAAACACATCCCGGCCAAGTTCATCGGTTCCGAACCAGTGTGAAAAAGACGGCGGAAGATTCTGCTCGGCGAGCGTCTGCCTTGTCACGCTGTGCGGTGATATCAGCGGACCGAACACAGCCGATAGAAACAGGCAGCATAATATCACAAGGCCGGCCATCGCCAATTTGTTCTTTTTAAGCCGCCGCCACGCATCCTGACTGTAAGACAGGCTCGGACGCTTGACCGACTCGGTTTCACCCTTTCTTTCCGCGCCCGGCTGAAACCAGTCATCAGGCACTTCTGTGTGTTTTACCGTTTCTTGCGGGAGATTCATCAGGATCACCCTTTCTTATGAAGTTTTATGCGCGGGTCTAACAGGCCGTATGCCAAATCAACCAGAAACAGCAGGACGATCAGAATCACACTGTAAAATACGGTCGTTCCCATGATGACCGGGTAATCACGCTGATTGATGCTTTCTACGAAATATTTGCCCATTCCCGGTATGGCAAAAATTTTCTCGATGACGAAACTGCCCGTTAAAATACTTGCGGCAAGCGTCCCGAGTACTGTCACAACAGGCATAAGAGCATTTTTCAATGCGTGTTTGATCACAATTTTGACGGGAGAAAGCCCCTTTGCTTTTGCCGTGCGGATGTAATCCTGAGTCAGCACTTCGGCCATGCTTGATCTTGTCAGCCTCGCGATAATGGCCATGGGACCGACGGCAAGCGCAACAGTCGGCAGGACCATGTGAACGGGACTCGTCCAGGTAGCTGCCGGAAACCATTTCAGATGAACCGCAAATTGCTGAATCAGCAGCGTAGCCATAATAAAATTCGGAATGGAAATCCCGAGCACCGCAAGGCTCATGGCCGCATAATCGAGAAATCCGCCGCGCCTGAGAGCGGCCATTATGCCGAGCGCGAGCCCGGAAATAACAGCGATGATGATCGCCGTTATCCCAAGCTCAAATGAGACCGGAAACCCGCGTTCAAGCATAGCGTTTACACTGTCTGACGGTTTTTTAATTGAAGGACCGAAATCAAAGGTAAGAATGGATTTTAGATAGATGGCGTATTGAGTGATAAGAGGTTCGTTCAGATGGTAGTAGGATTCGAGATTTCGCTGGACCGCTTCGTTTGTGCCCCGCTCTTCGTTAAAAGGCGAGCCGGGTATCACTTTCATCATGACAAATGTCAGAGTAGTGATGACGAGGACGGTCATAATCATGGCGATAAAACGTTTGATAAAATACCGCAGCAATGCCGTTCACCCCTTTAACAGAATGTTGTTCTCATGGCGAGTTCTGTCATGACGAGCATGGCCTGATAGGCTTCCGGCATGTCTTTTGCCTGAAATTGAACGATTGTCGTTCCCGGGATGATTTCTGTGCCCGGCATTAAATGGGCCCATTCAGCCTGTCCGTAGTTGGCAAATTCAATGCCTAATACAGGTCTTTCAGGCGGAGTCAGCGGTTTGACCTTATCTTTATTTTTGAGCGCATAGGCTGTTTTTTCCGTCAGGAGCCGTCCGGCTTTTTGAGGGGACAGGCATTTGACCGCGGTTCTTGAAATGGTTTGTTTGACGGCGGCAGTCGTCACATTCGGGATCAGCTCCTCCGCTTCTTTTGCGGCGCAATCATCTCCGGCAGCCATGATGACCGGGACATCGTAAAATCCGGCGAGATAGGCATTTAACCCCAGTTCACCGACCGGCTTATCATTTATGTAAAAGTGGCGGACGCCGAATATCATGCTGTGCGACATAACGCCCGGCATCGACGCTCTCGCATGATAGCCGATAAACATCACACCCGAATACGATTCATCAAGCCCCTGCATCATGGAAAACGGCTTGACATCCCCCGTAATCAGCTCTGCCTCAGGGTGAAGTTTTTCCGCGAGCAGATTATTCATCTTTGAGTGGCTGTCATTCACGGTCACTTCCGTGCATCCGTTATTAAACGCTTCTGCGATGCACCAGTTTGCTTCTTCGGTCATCAGAACTCTGCCGCGCTCATAATTGTGCATGCGGGAATTGACAAATGTTTCATCAGGCAGTCCGGAAATCCCTTCCATATCCACAGATAGATACAGTTTCATGTAATGCCTCCTTTTTTACTTAAAATTTCGATATTAAATTATGAATATTCTAACAAATTATATTAAAAAAGGATGAAACATGCAATATACCATTCTGCTATTATGGGAAAAAACAAACCCTTTTCACCGGGAAAAGGGTTTGCTGATAGAAAAAGTTACATACTGTTTTTGCTTATATGATGACGCTGAAACTGTCTGACCGCACTTCTGTATTCACGATCGGGAATGACCTGATGCCTGATCGGTTCAGGAGCCTGCGGCGAAGGCTCTTCAGCCGCCTGCTTACGGACGGCATGCGGTTTATGCGCCAGCTTATGTCCCATGCCGGTCGCATTCATGACAAATGATAAACACACTAAAAGCAAGCTTAAGATGAAAGCAATAAGAAACAAATCGCTGTATGTCCCCATCAGCAAGTCATGCGGCGATTGTGTGCCGCGCGCGCCCCGAAACATGCCGGAAGCATCTCTTTTCGTAAAATACCCTATTAAAACAGGTGCGCCCATATAAATGAACAGCCTTAAAAACTGAACTGCCGTCATGCGTTTCACCAGTTCCGGAAGCGGTCCGCCCAACGCGGCTCCCATCAGTCCGGCTGCCACAATAAGCCCTGTCCCGGCCGCCAGCATCACGAAAAGCCCCGCAAATAGAATAAGGGGTATATGATGATCCGCCGTCATCCATTGAAAATTCACGAACACCAGTATAACAGAGCCTGTTATGCCGAGCATGCCCGGACCGACTTTATCATATGCTAATGCACTGATAACAGCGGCGATGGCCACGCCTCCCAAAAGGCTCGCATATAGGAATATCAGTTGAGTTTGTGACATATGATATGCGGTCTGAAGCTCCCCGTGAAATGCAGAAAGACTGACCGCTATGGAAATACTGCCCGCAGCGATCATGAAAACACCCAGAATCGGCTTTGGAATCAGCATAAGTTTAATCGAAATCAGCGCATGTTCGTTTCTGTACTGCATGATCAGCAAGATCAGAAGAATGACGATGCTTCCTCCAAATCCCGCCAATGTCTGCCATGATGAAAAGCCCCATTTCGGCAGATGAATAAATGTATAGGCGGTCAGCACGGCTGATACACCCGCTAACAGAAAACCGATGCCGTCAAATGGAGATTTTTCAGCATTTTTATGAGCGTCATCCCGCAGCCACATATAACTGAAAATGAGGCCGAAAAAAGACAGCAGGCCAAAAATGCCGAACAGCCAATGCCAATGGCCGGCGCTTGCCGCCGCCGTGCCTAAAACGGTCCCCATAATGACGGACCCGTAAAATCCGCCGATTAACACAAATAATGCGTAATTCCGGCGCTCAATCGGAAACGAAAGCACCAGCATCGGGATCATAATCATCAGCATAGTGCCCGCCGCAGCTCCCTGTAAAAAACGGCCCGCGGCGAGCGGATAAATATCATTTGTCACAGCAGCAAGGAGCGCTCCGATGACACCCGCGGCCATCGAAATCATATAGACAGGCCGGGAGCCGAATCTTTTTCTTAAATACGGCCCCGCCGGCACGAATAAGGCAAATGCCATATTACCGATAATAATCGGATGAAAAGAGTCAAAGTTTTCCCCGCCGACCGTCTGCCGGACAAGGCTTTGGACAGCCGAAAGTGCGGTATTCGACATCAGCCCCGGCCCGACCGCCAATACAGCGAGCAGAGAAATAATCCAATGATGTTTTTCTTTCATTTGACAACTCCTTTCTGACTATTTAACAAAGTGAAAAAGCTAACAGATTTCCCCCATTAGCTTGACAGAATTTTTCATATCTTTTCATGTGAAGGATTGAACATAATATCTCATTTATTATTTCAAATCCGATGGAAATTGTCAATATAAAGCGCCTCCGTCCGATTACGCCTTTTTCACAATTTCCCACAATCTTTTCATTATTATCCCACACTTTTTGTTTAAGATGGAGTCAGTAATAATAGGCAAATCATGCTATGATGAAAATAGAGAAACGGAGTGAACATGATGGATAACTATCGTGATGAAAATCGGACAGACCAAAAAGAACAGGAAGTCCTTTTAGTAAAAGAAAACCCGCAGCCGGCCGGATATTCCGCGTCGGACGAGGACAAGAAAAAACGAAGCTTCGGCTGGTTCAGACCGCTTCTCGGCGGAGTGATCGGCGGAGGGCTCGCCCTCGGCATCTATACATTTACGCCGCTTGGAGACCATCAGACTCAAGATACTTCCAATACGGCTCCCGCTCAGGAAACGTCATCGGTAACCGCCAAGCAGACATCTTCTGATTCCGGCAGCAGCAAATCGGCAAACAGCTCATCGGCAAATTCAAGCAGCATTTCGAATATGGTGGAAGACATTTCACCGGCGATCGTCGGAATCACCAATCTGCAGAAGCAGCAAAGCAGTTCCGATTTATTCGGATTCGGATCAAGCTCAGATTCAAACTCAAATTCATCGGGTGAAGATGCGGAAACGGGATCGGGTTCAGGCGTTATTTTTAAGAAAGCAAACGGCAAAGCGTATATCATTACGAATAACCACGTGGTCGAAGGCGCCTCTTCCCTTAAAGTGTCATTATATGACGGCACCGATGTAACAGCTAAACTCGTCGGCAGCGACTCTCTGACAGACTTGGCCGTTTTAGAAATCAGTGATAAACACGTGACAAAAACGGCAAGCTTCGGCAGCTCATCCGCTCTCAGAACGGGTGAATCCGTCATCGCCATCGGTGATCCGCTCGGAAAAGACCTTTCCCGCACCGTCACACAGGGCATCGTGAGCGGCTTAAACAGAACCGTCTCGATCTCTACGTCAGCCGGTGAGTCAAGCATCAACGTCATCCAAACCGATGCCGCCATCAATCCCGGAAACAGCGGCGGACCGCTCTTGAATACAGACGGCAAAATCATCGGCATCAACAGCATGAAAATCAGCGAAAGTGATGTAGAAGGCATCGGCTTTGCTATCCCGAGCAACGATGTAAAACCGATCGCCGAAGAGCTTCTCACGAAAGGACAAGTGGAGCGCCCTTATATCGGCGTGAGCATGATCGACTTGGAACAAGTGCCGCAAAACTATCAGGAAGGCACACTCGGGCTTTTCGGCAAACAGCTGAATAAAGGCGTTTATATTCGCGAAGTGGCGCAGGGCTCACCTGCAGCCAAAGCCGGATTAAAAGCAGAAGACATCATTATCAGCTTAAAAGGGAAAGAAACCGACACGGGCAGCGAACTTCGCAATATTCTCTACAAGAATACGAAAGTCGGCAGCACCGTTGACGTGAAGATTATCAGAAACGGCAAGGAAATGACGAAAAAAATGAAACTGACTCAAAAAGAAGAAACATCTTCTTAACAAAAATCCAAGGCAGCCGCCTTGGATTTTTTATATACGGATGAAACTTTAGGCCTGGATCAGCCGTATGACTTAGTGTACAAAGGAGGATACATACACATGAAACAAACCGGACTTTTGCTGGTCGTTACCGGTCTGATCTTGCTGCAGCTGAGCATTCAGCTTCCTCAGCAAAACGCTGCTTGGGGAATGACGCTTAGTGCAAGCATTTTACTGAACCTTTCGGGAACCGGACTGATCATGCGCTCTCTGCACACGCAGACCGGCCGCAGATGAATAAAAAAAGCCGCGGGACATTCTGTCATCCCGCGGCTTTTATTTCACATAAAAGCACCCTGTCCGCTGGCCGGACAGGGTGCTTCGGTTAAGACATATGCTGGTCCCGATAAATCTTTTCGTTTTTAATGCCGTACGCTTTTTGCACGATATAGAGCGGACGGTCTTTTGCTTCGTCATAAATCCTTCCGATATATTCGCCGATCATTCCGAGCATTAATAGAACGATGCCGCTGAATAACAGCTGTATCACAATCAGAGAGGACCAGCCCGTAATGGTGCTGTTCGTAAACAGCTTCATGTATAAAACGATAAACATATAGAGAAAACCCGCTCCGGACATGATCATTCCCGCATAACTTGCCGCCTTGAGCGGTTTATGAGAGAACGTTGTGATCCCGTCCATGGAAAGCTTCAGCATTTTTTTAAGCGGGTATTTCGTTTCCCCCGCAAGCCGCTCATCTCGTTCATATTCTACAGCAGTCTGCTTAAAGCCAACCCAGCTGACGAGCCCTCTGACAAAAGGATTTTTTTCTTTTAATTTTTTCATCTCATCACAGACTTTTCTGTCCAGCAGGCGGAAATCTCCGGTGTCGAGCGGAATATCAATATCAGTCACGTTCCGCAGCAGCCGGTAAAACATAGAGGCCGTCTGTTTCTTGAAAAAGGTTTCTCCCTTTCGTTTCGTTCTGACGGCGTACACCACATCGTAGCCTTCTTTCCACTGCTCAATCATATCAAGGATTAATTCAGGAGGGTCCTGCAAATCGGCGTCAATGACGACGATTGCATTCCCCTCTGCATAATCCATACCCGCTGTGATCGCGATCTGATGTCCGAAGTTTCTGGAAAAATCAATAATTTTCACTCTCGGATCAATCAGACTTTGCTCTCTTAAAATCTCAATACTGCGGTCTTTGCTTCCATCATTGACAAAGATCAATTCATAATGCTCTTTTGTTTGATCCATCACTTCTTTCAGACGCTGATAGGTTGTCTGAATGACGAGTTCCTCGTTATAAACCGGGACGACTATTGAATATTGAATATGTCTGCTCATGTTTTTTCCTCCTATTCATCAGATTGAAGTTCGTATAGTGAAGCTGATTGATTCATTCCGCCCGGCCCGCCGCTCATTCGGCTGTTTTTACCTGAGGCCTTGCTGCTTTTTTTATCAGCTGCATCACTATTTTTCGTTTTCTGATCTGTGTTTGATTGCCATTTATCTGAAGATACTTTCTTTCCGTTTTTCTCAACCCACTGCACAATATCGTTATTTCCGCCTTTGCCCATTCCGGATGCTAAGAAGTATTTTACTTTCCCTTCTTTTACGAGCTTTTTAAATTGGGCCAGCGTAATGGCCGGGTCAGAACCGCTGTATCCGCCGATCGCCATGACCGCTTTTTTCGTTTTAATAATGTAAGGCGCCGCAGTGTTGGAATCGGTTGTTGCAAATAGATAGTCCGCTCCGGCGTTGTGCTTCTCTAAATAGTTGATCAGTTTTGTATTGACAGATGCGTTATCCATTCCCATGCCTTTTCCGCTTGTTGAAGCGAGCTGAGGGCCTGTTTCAGGCAATGAGCTGTTGCCTCCGTACAGAAGCGGTGTGCTCGCCCAATAAATCGGCATGACCATCAAGACGAGAAGGGCTGCAAGTGAAACATAATAACTGAGCGGTTTTTGGCGCTGTTTGAATACGAACAGAGCGATTGCTGCCACTGCGCCGATAACGCCTATTCCGATGCTCCAGCCTGCGCCGATTTGATCATTGTAGTTTCTGAGGATAAACAGCTCAAATCCGGTTGTCACAAGAATAGCGGCCGGCAATAGCCAAGTTTTCCATCCCGCCTGCTTGCGGTACAGATGAACGAGGGCGACCCATCCCGCACCGACAAGTGCCGCGATCGGAGGCGCCAGCATAATGAGATAATAATGGTGGAAAAATTCTGCGACACTGAAGAATCCGGCAATCGGCACAAGCCACGCTGCCCAAAAGATCGTTTCCTTCTGTTCTGCTGATAATCGTCTTCTTTCTCTCGCCCCGGCGATCAATAAACCGGCCATTCCAAAAATCGCAAACGGCAGGAGCCAGCTGATCTGATCAGATAATTCCGTTTGGAAAAGGCGCAGCGGACCAGGGGTTCCCGTACCGAACATTCCTGAACCTGATTGCATTTTCGAGCCGGTGCCTGCACCGCTTTTTCCTCCGCCGCCGGGACCGCCTCCGCCGCCATCTCCGCCGCTTGGAGGGCCTCCTTGACCGCCGCTTGGCATTTCGCCGCCGCTTGGCATTTTCCCGTTAGATGGAGGTGCCGTCATACTGCCGTTTTGTGATTTGTCTCCGCTTGCTGAACTGCTGCTTGAAGACTGGCCAGGCGGTTTTTGCATTTGTGAAGAACCGCCGGAAGAAGACATCTCTTTCGATGCATTTCCGTCCGGCCCGCCCTGGCCGCCGCCGGAACTTTGCCCTGTCAGCCGCTGAATCCCGTTATATCCGAAAGCCAATTCCAATACGGAGTTTGTCTGGCTGCTTCCGACATATGGCCTTTTGCTGGCAGGAATATTGTCAACAATGAGCGGCCATGACAATGAAACGGCTGCTAAAACGGCTAACGCGCTTACCAATGAAATGATTTTTTTCTTAATCGTGGTGTTTGCCGCAATCATATAGAACAGCAAGAAGGCCGGCAAAATCATATAAGCCTGAAGCATTTTTGTGTTAAAGCCTGCTCCGACGACAAAAAATGCCGCCAAAAGCCAGATCAGTCTGCCTTTTCTGATTGCTTTAAAGAGAAGCCATGTGGCGAACAAGAGGAAAAAGACCAGTAAAGCATCGACATTGTTCGTCCGCGCGACCGCTACTGCGATCGGTGTACACGCCATGACAAATGAGGCGATGCGCGCCGCCGTTTTTCCGAACGTCGGCTTTATTAATAAGTACATGAATAGAACTGAACCTACACCCGCCAATGCCTGAGGCAGGATGACGCTCCACCCGTGCATACCGAATATCAGCGCGCTGATCGTTTGAATCTGGTATGTAACAGGCGGTTTATCTACCGTGATAAACCCGGCTGCGTCAAATGAAGCGTAAAAGAAATTATGAAAGCTTTGAAGCATACTCGTTACCGCTGCGGTGTAATAAGGATTCACCGTATCGTCATTCCAGATGTTGTACATATTCAAGAATGCGGAAACGAGTAAAATGAGAATTAAGACTGCGTCTATCTCGCGTTTTTTCATTTTCACTTGTGTTTTCACTCCTTTTGTTTAACTTTGAACAAGTGTAACAACCAAATGTGAAAAATTTATTAATAAACAAAGACAATTATTTTGCCGTTTACAAATAGGTAAAAAGAATGACAAAACGGGTAAAAAAGCAAAAAAAAGATGCCCCCGTCAAGCCGGGAGGCATCTGTCATGATTTCTGATTTACTGAATCGGTTTCAGCCGTGCTTCTATTTCAGAACGGCGGTGTTCGAGATAAGGCGGGAGCGCAACCGTTTTGCCCAGCTCTTCAGGTTTTTCATCAACCATAAATCCCGGACCGTCCGTTGACAATTCAAACAGAATTCCGTTCGGCTCCCGGAAGTACAGCGCTTTGAAATAATAACGCTCTACAATGCCTGAGTTGCTGAAACCTTCTTTCGTAATGATGCGGTGCCATAAAGCAAGCTCCTCTTCATTCTGGACGCGGAAGGCCACATGGTGCACGCTGCCTTTTCCAGGACGCTCGCGCGGAAGATCGTTTCTTTCAATGAGATGGACTTCTGTACGCGCGCCTCCGTTTCCGGATTCGAGCACCGTAACCGTGCCCCGGTCTTCATGCGTTTCTTTCCCGATTTCAGTGAAGCCCAGCACATCGGTTAACACACGCAGCGTCGGTTCTGCATACGGGACGGTCAATTCAACGGGACCAAGACCGCGGAAAGAATATTCTTCCGGTATGCCGCTTTGCTTCACCGCTTCACCGATGCCTTTTCCTTTTTCGTCAGCTGTCAGCACAAGCCGCTGTCCTTCATGATCCTGAAAAGCGAGTGTGTCCCTGCCCGCTATTTTCACGATCTCACTGTGAGAGACCTGATGCTCTTCAAATCGTTTTTTCCAATATTGGAGCGCTTGTGCATCCGGGACACGCAGGCCGATTGAAGAAATACTGTTTGTTCCCGCATGAAACGGCGCAATCCGCGGAATCTCGAAAAACGTCAATTCAGATCCCGGATTGGCTGTTTCATCACCGTAAAACAAATGATACATCGTCGGTTCATCTTGGTTTACGGACTTTTTCACAAGCTTCAGTCCCAGGATGTTCCGATAGAAATCTAAATTTTTCTGCGCATCAGCCGTCAATGCTGATACATGGTGTATTCCATTAACTTTCATTATGTTATCCTCCAGTCAATTATCTCGATTTCGAGATATTTATATATACAATTTATGTTATCCGGATCGTAAAGTCAACCCATCTGCTTCACAGACGGTCTGCAGACTGCCGCTCCCTAAATAACGAACCTTTGATATAAAAAAACCATTAATGTTCGCTTTTAAAACGGTATTTTTTCCTTCTCAAAAGCAGAAACCTTTATCTTTTAGGGAAAACAACAAAATCAGAAAATTTATTTTATTCGTGTTTCAGCAATTAGGGTTTACAATATGGAAAATAGTTTTTTCATCATGACGATTTTACATCTGGAGGGAAAGGATATGCAGATTGAAGAGAACGGACTTAAAAAAGAGATCGGCCTTACCATCGCCCTCTCACTTGTTATCGGCACCATCATCGGTTCCGGCGTATTTATGAAACCAGGCGCCGTGCTTGCCTACTCCGGTGATGCGAAAACCGCGCTTATCGCGTGGCTGTTAGGAGGTATTTTAACGCTTGCAGGCGGATTGACCGTTGCGGAAATCGGCACTCAGATTCCGAAAACGGGCGGACTTTATACATATCTCGAAGAAGTGTACGGCGAATTTTGGGGCTTTTTGTGCGGATGGGTTCAAATTATCATTTACGGCCCCGCCATTATCGGAGCAATCGGCCTGTATTTCGGCTCTTTGATGGCGCACTTGTTCAATTGGGATTCCGGCTGGTCTAAATTGATCGGGATTTCAGCCGTTTTGTTTTTAAGCATCATTAATATTATCGGAACGAAATATGGCGGCATCGTCCAGGGAATTACGACTGTCGGCAAATTGATTCCGATTATCTGCATGATCGTGTTCGGCCTTTGGAAAGGCGATCAGCATATTTTCACAGCCGTCACAAGCAGCATGTCGGACATGAATTTCGGCGCTGCCATACTGGCCACCTTGTTTGCTTATGACGGCTGGATTCTGCTTGCGGCACTCGGCGGCGAGATGAAAAATCCGGAAAAGCTGCTCCCGAGAGCGATGACGGGCGGACTGCTGGTCGTCACCGCCATTTATCTTTTCATTAACTTTGCGCTGCTGCACATTCTTCCTGCGACCGACATCGTCAAACTCGGTGAAAATGCGACCGGCACCGCTGCCGGAATGCTGTTTGGCGACATCGGAGGAAAATTGATCAGCGTCGGAATCATCGTCAGCATCTTCGGCTGTTTAAACGGAAAGATTCTCGCTTTTCCGCGTGTCTCGTTTGCGATGGCGGAACGGAAACAGCTGCCGTTTGCCGGACAGATTTCGCGGGTTCATCCGACGTTCCGCACCCCGTGGATTGCCGTGTCATTTCAGATCGCGCTGGCCATTATTTTTATGATCGCCAGCAATCCAGATAAGCTGTCTGAAATCTCTATTTTCATGATTTATATTTTTTACGTCATGGCCTTTTTCGCCGTGTTTATCCTCAGAAAAAAAAGCGGCGGAAAACCGCGCGCCTACAGCGTGCCTTTGTATCCGATCATTCCTGTTTTGGCCATCGCGGGTTCACTGTTTGTGCTGATCAGCACGATCATTACAGATACACTGAGCTGCGCGCTGTCCCTCTTGATCGGCCTCGCCGGGCTGCCGCTTTATTTTTGGCTGAAAAACGGCAGAAAAAACTGATAAAAACGGTTCCTTTTACGGGAGCCGTTTTTTTTTCTGGCAAAATCACGTGCAAAAGTTGACAGCAAATTCACATCTTTTGTTATACTTTTTAAGCAAGATGTCTGAATTCGAAGTATGTTACGTTTTTTTGGCGAAGTGGGTAACATAAGAAAAACAGGATGAGACACGTTTTTACGAAAAAATCAAGAGGCGTTTTTTTCGACTTTATCTGTTTTTTTTCGACAAAAGGCTATATAATAATTTGATGTGTGCATTGTCTCATTCAAACAATGGAGGGTTTTTAATGATAAAAAGAAAAAAAGATAAGTTCTCACTCCTTTTAACAGAAATCGCAAAAAACATAGACGAAACCGCAGAATACTTTGTCAACTTTAAAGTGACGAACCAGACGACTTTAAAGGAATTTGCCGATACGTTAAAAGAGTTTGAAACAAAAGGAGATAATCATGTTCATGTCATGATTAAAGAGCTGAACAAAGCTTTTATCACTCCCATTGAACGTGAAGACATCCTTGAGCTGACAAACAGCCTCGATGACGTGCTTGACGGAATCGAACATTTTTCAGCAATGATGGAGATTTTCTCGATCACTTCTTCCGATGAGCATATCGATAAGTTCAGCGGATACATCAGAGAGTGCGCGAAGGAAATTTTAATCACGATTGAGCTGCTTGCAGAAAACCGATTGAAGGACATTCACCCTCACGCCATTAAAATTAAGGAATACGAGCACAGCTGTGATAACCTGCACCGTAAATCATTAAAAAATCTGTTCGGCACAGAAACCGATCCGATTAAAGTGATTCAGTACCGCGAGATTTACGAAACGCTTGAGGAAATTGCCGACTCTTGCCAAAGCGTTGCCAATAACCTTGAAACCATTATTATGAAAAACGCGTAACGAGGGGTTATAATGGATACTCTATTACTTTTAACGATATTAATTGTCATATGCGCTTTGGTATTTGACTTCATTAACGGATTTCACGATACCGCAAACGCAATCGCCACCTCAGTTTCGACAAAAGCGCTGAAGCCGCGGCACGCAATCGTCATGGCCGCCATCATGAACTTTCTCGGAGCGATGACATTTACCGGTGTGGCGAAAACCATTACAAAGGACATTGTGAATCCTTATACATTAGACAATGGGTCAGTTGTCATTCTTGCGGCTCTACTCGCCGCAATCGCCTGGAACTTGATCACATGGTATTTCGGCATTCCGAGCAGCTCTTCACATGCGATTATCGGAGCGATCGCCGGAGCGGCCATTGCAGCGTCAGGTTTTGCGACGCTTAATTATAAAGGGTTCATTAAAATTATCGAAGCACTTATTTTATCACCGATCATCGCCTTTGTTCTCGGCTTTATCGTATATTCGATCGTGAAGCTGATTTTTAAAGACAGCAATCTGGCGAAAACAAATAAACGCTTCCGCAGAGTGCAGATTTTGACGGCTGCCATTCAGTCCTATACACACGGAACGAACGACGCGCAAAAAGCGATGGGTATCATTACGATGGCGCTTATGACGGCCAATTTACATAAAAGTGATGCCATTCCTTTTTGGGTGCAGCTCTCTTGTGCCCTGGCAATGGGTCTCGGCACATCCATCGGCGGCTGGAAAATCATTAAAACCGTCGGCGGGAAAATTATGAAAATCCGTCCGGTAAACGGCGTATCTGCCGACTTAACCGGCGCAGCCATTATTTTCGGGGCCACGTTTATTCATCTCCCTGTCAGCACGACACACGTCATTTCGTCTTCCATTCTCGGTGTGGGCGCTTCCCACCGCGTAAAAGGCGTAAACTGGGGAACGGCTAAACGGATGCTCATTACATGGGTCATCACCCTGCCGATTGCAGGTACACTCGGCGCCATCGCCTTTTTCATCTTAGATCTGTTTTTCTGATGACATCCGCTTCTTTACAGAAGCGGTTTTTTTTGTGACAGGAAAATGATGTCATGACATAGAATGAACATAGCAGACCATTTTTCAAATTGTGAGGGATGCTCATGCTTTTGTTTTTTCAGATTATGGTGTGGACGATGGCGGCCGCACTCATTTTATATGTGTACGCATCCTGGCGGTATGAGGCAAAGGTAAAAGAAAAAATGTTTGCCATCCGTAAAACGTGGTATTTACTATTTGTACTGGGCTCCATGGTCTATTGGACATATGATCCCGAATCGCTCTTTGCCGCATGGAGACAATATTTGATTGTTGCCGTCTGCTTTGCCCTTATTGATGCGTTTATCTTTTTGAGCGCGTATATCAAAAAGCTCGCCGGCAATGAATTAGAGACGGATACGCGGGAAATTTTAGAAGAAAATAACGAAATGCTTCACTCCTATCTTGAAAAACTGAAAACCTATCAATATCTGTTGAAAAATGAACCGATCCATGTATATTATGGAAGTACAGAAGCTTATGCGGAAGGCATCAGCAGACTGCTGGCCGCTTATGCCGAAAAAATGAATGTCACGGCTTCCTTGTGCGACTATTCCGCACAATCGGATAAGGACCGCTTGACGGAGCATATGCCTGATGCGGCAGACGTTCAGTCCCGTCTTAACCGTAAAGACGTCTACTATGATCAAAAAGGCAGGCTTGTGCTTATTCCGTTTACAGTCCAAAACCGCCATTACGTGATCAAACTCACGTCGGAAAACCTGTTGACGGAATTCGATTATTTGCTTTTCACATCGCTAACGAGCATTTATGATTTAATGCTGCCAATAGAAGAGGAAGGTGACGGTTAAATGGAGCAGGCATTTCAAAACGGGCAGCCGGAACAAAGAGCGAAACCGTTCAAAATGTTTAAAAAACGTTCAATGACAAGTATCGCAAGTTACCAGGTCAGCCCTCATACCGCCAGAATTTTCAAAGAAAACGAGCGGCTGATTGACAAGTATAAACAAAAAAAAGCTTGATTACACTAAGGACAGGAGACACGGCTCTTGTCCTTATTCCTTTTTTCCTTATCTTTCATATAATAAAACTAACAAAGAGATGCGACAGGTGATGATGTGAAGAAAATTGTCAGGCGCGTAAAGTTTGTGGATTACGGACGCTTCGGGCTTTCCGCTTATTCGCTGAGGATGCGGGCGAGGAATCTCGGGCTATTGAACCGGTTAAAAAAGAAAAAAGGCTGAATCCCGCAATGTGAACGGGACTCAGCCTTTTTTGTTAAAGCTGCATCAGAATTTTCGCTTTTACAGCGGGACCGTAGACGCCGTCAGACGTCAGTCCGTTTACAGATTGGAAGCGGGCCACGGCATCTGCGGTTTTCGGACCGTAGATACCGTCAATGCCGTTATTGACAGCTCCTTTTTCAGGATAGAAATAAAGCGCGGCGAGCGCGTTTTGCACCTGGTATACCTTTTCACCGGACGTGTACGGCTCTGTCAGCTGAATCACCTCGTCCGGAAGAGAATACAGTGCTTCAACCGGCGGGCTGACGATCAGTACTTGTCCGACTTTAATCAGGTTCGGGTCAGCGATGTTATTCCATTTCTGCAGATCGGCCACGCTGACGCCGAATTTCCGCGCGATCGCTGACAGCGTATCTCCTTTTTGGACGGTATACGTCTGTCTTTCCCCAGAACCGATTCCCGCTTTAAACTCATCCCATGTATCCAACAGTCTTCTCGGACAAAGCTTTCCTGACCAATGCTTGTGCGCAACGACATTTGCAAGCGGGATGCCGTGCGACGTCATTAATGTGCGGATGAGCCATTGGGCGTTTGCCACGGCCTGTGAAAAGTTGCCGTCTGCGTTTTCACAAATTTCAATACCGATGGATTTACGGTTGCCGTCCCCGTTTCCGTCACCGGCATGCCAGCCGTTTTCGTTCAGCGGAAGATGCTGATAAATTTCCGTATCATCGACTGTGAAATGCCAGCTTGTCGGTGTATCGGGATTTTTCACATAGCTTGCGTGACTTTTGGCGTTAGCTCCGACTGCGGTATTGGCTGTATTGTGCACCGTAATGTAAATCGGTGTCATTGCATAGCCTGGGCGGTTATTGTTTCCTGCCGGGATAAAATCCTGTGTGATTTTTACCATATTCTCATCTCTCCTATTTCGATAAATTGTTTATTTTTAATAAAGCCTGCTGTTTTTTCCCTTTTGCTGTAACGTAATTGTTTTTAAACCAGGCGGCGGCAGTCGTTATGATTGTAAAAACGGCCGACCCGGCGGCATACAGCGTATCTGCAAGCTGGCTGACCTGGTCCTCCTGAATATTCAGCGGCGATTTGCCGAACATCAGCAAAGTTTGATTCAATAAAGCAAGCAAAAGAAGCACCGTCCTGACGACCGTGCCTTTGTCCGCGAATTTCATATCGGTTTCCCCCCTACTTTTGCAGCAGATTGTACATGATGGCGATGGCTCCGCCAATGACGCCCGTGCAGATTGCTGTCACGATCGCTCCTGTAATGGTCCGCTTAATCCATGTTGTGTTTTCGTCAATTTTGTTCAGTTTTTCATTCAGCGTCATGATTTGCTGATCCTGCCGGTCGGATACCCGCTCTAATGCGGCCACCCGCTGTTCAAGCACCTTTTGTTCACCTTTGATGCCTGCGAATTCTTTTTGCACCGCTTGTTCATCCAGAAGCACTTCCGCTCCCCCCTCTTACATTGTTCTCACCTCCCTTCGGAAGTTTCATTCTTAAGAAAATGCCGTGCCTTTGACAGAAAGGCTCCCGCCGGAAATGCTCTTGATTTCCATGACGATTTCCTTAAAGCCGGCAATATCAAATAACCACACTTCTTCTGTGCCTGATGTACCGGCGGCTGATGTTCCGTCTTCAGACCTGATTCCTCTGATCGGCACATTTTTTCCCGAGATGGATCTCCCCCAAAACGCGACATGGCCCGACTCAGCCGTGCCGGTGATTTCGACGAGAAGTTTTTTCCAAGCGCCCGCTGAGAAGATGCTTCCCTCGCCCGCCTCTGCTGCATTTTCATGAAAAATCACGTCTGTATATGAAAACGCCATATCACCGCCCGTACCGACAGATTGGTATAAAACAAATTCGGACTGCTTTTGATTTCCATTTTCAAAACGGAACCGGTAATATCTTTTTGTCAGACTGACCCACCCCGAAGCGGTCAGCACTCCGCCTTTGACTGCGACAGAATGTGAAGCCGTCCACGAATTGTTATCCACGCTCTCTTCGATAAAAAGAGTTCCGCTGCGGTCCGAATAAGCCCACCCCTGTGCTCTGTCTATTAAGACGGCTCCTAAACGGTCTTGTCCGAATTGGCTGTATACTTCAATCGCTTCTAGCGGCGTATTGGTAAGAAGCTCTGTCATTCCGGACAAATCAGCAACCGGTGTGACATAATCGTTTTTGTTACCGCGATAAGCTTTTACTGCGCCGGGTCTGCCAAGTTGATCGGCGGGAAATTCAAATGAATGCTTTTTCATCGGCCGTCCTCCTTTTCTGATTTATTAAAAATGACAAATAAAAAAAGCCGTTCGGCTTATGACACAGCATTTTTATAGTTTTCGTATGTTTCACCCGTTATTTCTTGAAATTCCTCAGGCGTGATATACTTCGCGGCCACACCTTCCGCCAGATCTTCGGCAGAGCAGTCATCATAGCCCATAGCCTGTTTTACCATTTCTATTGAGGCCCACTTATAAAACAAAGCGTAAACCCAAAAGTTAAGTCTCTTCATTTTTTCATTCTCCTTTTACGTTTAATAATTCTAATTTTAAAGATACTAATTGTTCACCTAAAGCTTTATTCAGCATCTCTGTTTTCTCCCTTGCCACCACTTCGGCAGACAATTGTACACCTAAAGCATTTTGAGCTTGTTCTGCTTGTTTTCTCACAAGTTTTTCATCTGCCAGTTGCTGTCCGATTTCTTTCAACTGTTCCACGATGGGATCCGGCTCCACCACATCCTGATACTTGTTTTTTTGATTTTCCTTATATTCTTTATCAGCAGATTCGTTCCAAATTTTATTTACTTCATCAAACTGCGGTCTCCATAAGCCGTCCGGAGGTTTTATGGTTGTTGAGTTTTGCGGCATTGAACTTGATGTACTGTTTAAGATTTCAGGCCTTTGAAAATAAAAATTCTCATCATACAAAAAGACTTGCATATTCATCCCCCATTACAAAGTGAAATTATTATCTATTGAAATCCCTGTAATATTCCCCTCTATTTTGGCGTATTTTCCGTTAATTCTCAGTTCTCCCGTTGGTTCGGCATAATATTTTGTTATCCCGGTTGTTCCAAAGAGTGGGGCAGCCATTGATTTCTGTGTTGAAGGGTGAGCTTCAGAAGGAAGTACAGCGAAAATGCTGTCGAAATCTGGAGGAACCACTTCACCACGAGTGAATACCTGGTTGCCCCACACTGCATACTGAGGATTTCTTGCGCCAGCCTTATGCCCATTAATTAGTGTTAAATCATACCAGGTCATTTTATTAAATTCTTCTTCAGTAAATAGACGTTTCCACCCCTTAAAAACACCGTCTGTATGAACAGTCGCAATCCATACATTATTATCGTAACTTCTCCAAGCCAAAATCGACTTTCTACCTGACTCACTCTCAATCACATCATAGTTAAAAAAGGAATTATCATTTTCAACCGGATTGTTTTTCAGCTGAGCACCCATTCCATAATAAAATCCCGAGCTCAGTGCCAGTATGTCTGATCCGCTTTCTAAGCGTGTCCGTTTCCCATCATCCTTTGTCAATTTCGCCAACTGGCCGCCGTTCCATTTGTCTCTTTCGATAGGACTTATATGAATTGATGAATCTATCGCATGTGCATCGACCTTTGACTGCGCTCCAGCTATGGATTCAATTGGATACCAATTGATTGCTGTTTGATTAGAGTTATAGTAAAACCACCATGCGTTACCCTTTACGTCTACAGCATAACCATTACCTATTCCCGGCTGCCCCACTAACTGTATACCGCGCAGACTCGTATTTGACGGGTTGTCTGTTACTGCATTGGTTCCGTAAAATGTTACAGAACCAACGTCTTTTAACGAGTCATAAAACGAGCCGGAAGTTAAATTGATTTTTTGGGTGCCATTATCGGCGGTGATTTTAAACAGCTGGCCTGCGTTCCATGTATCCTTCTCAGCTTTCGTTACATGGATATCAGTCTGCTTTGTGTGGGCATCGACTTTTTTTTGGGCGCCTTCCGAAGTTTCTAACTGAACCCAATCAGTCCAGCCGGAAGCTTTAAGGGTTTTTCTCCATGTGCCGCCTTCATAATCCATCGCCAGAGCCTCACCATAAGACTTGAATCCGATATATAAACCTCTGGTGGATAGCGGGGGAGTATGAACTCCCGTGTTATTTGTGTAAAAGAAAAAAGATTGATTAAGCTGATCTACAATTTGATGAAAATCCAAGCCATCTTGTATACTTATTAAATATTTCCCTGAATCATCCGTCAGCTTTGTTAATTGCCCGTTATTCCACTTCTGGCGCTCTTCCTTCGTCACATGCCGGTCCAGATCTTGATTGTGCCGGTCGAAATCTTTTTTTGCTGCCTGCTGAACGTTGTCCACGTTTCCGAGGCCGATTTGGGCCTTTGTCGTTTTGTGCGGGTTGTTCATGTCGTTTTTATGGGCCGCCAGATCCGTGTGGGCGTCTTTTATGCCTTTTTCCCAGCGGTTGACGTCATCTTCGTTAATCGGATCGTCCGGAAGCCAGTCTGTTTTTTCTTCGTAAGCCATCGTTACACCACCTCAAAGGTAAATCTTAAATCAAGCGTTCTGTTATTGCTGAGATCTAAATTTGTTTTTCGTTCTGTGATGACGCTTCCTGTTTCGTCAAGCATCTGCACGGTTTCAATGTGTTTGACGTCTTCTTCCCTGCGTGTGAGAACGGTGACTGCGGCATCTTTTACGGAAATATCCGCAATCGGAGTTTCTTTGCCGTTTAACAGCACTTTTGTGATCCTGTTTTTCAGATCGGCTGCGGCACGCTGTCTGTAAGCGGCTGATATCATGGTAAGACCACCTCGTTATTGTTGAGTGTGACGGAATAACCGACCTTCAGTTCACTGACTTTTCGGTATCTCCGATTGTTGAGAATGACCCGGTCTTTGATTTCCAGTGTTTCGTTTAATGCGGCTCTCAGTGTATACGCCAAATGAGCGGGTTTGATTTTTTCAAGCGTTTCAATCAGCTCGTTCATGTGCTGCAGGTCATCAAGCCCGATATCGGCATAAAAACGATACTGCCCCGGAAACATCCGAACGTAAGCTGACGGATGTTTTAAAAAACGGTTTAGCGCCTGCTCGATCGCTTGATGTGTGATGGGCGGAATATTCGACATCTTCGAAATCAGCCTGAGCCGTCTCATATCCTCCGTGTCACCTGATTCCCGCGGTATTTTTAATATTTTTTCCCAGCGGTCAAGCCCCCACGTCGCCGTCGTGATAAAGAGCTGATCTGTCAAATCGAAAATATCGTTATTCTGCCGCTCAAACTCAGGAGCTTCCGCCTCAAGCAGCTGTGCCATCTCTTTTAATCGGGTTAAAAACGGCGGGAGGTACGCCGTCATCTCATCGAGTCTGCTCAAGGATTGTCACCTCTTTGAGTTTAGGAATTTCCACGTCACTGAGCACGAGGTTTTCCGCCGCACCGTTCATTTTGATATCGGCGTAGTCACTGACGGATGCCGAGTTATAAACGATGTTGTTAATTTGTGATAAACGGACGGTGTTTTCTTCGAAGGCCATTTTCTTAAATAAATTCAGGACGCCTTTTTCAATCTCCGCTTTTACGTCATCGATCGAGCTGTTCAGCTCAGGCAGCACGGAAGCTGAGATTTCGATTTCCTTCCATACGGCGCTTTCCACCGTTACTGCCGCTCCGATCGGCGCCTGTCCTTCTCCCTGCCCTTCGTCCGGATCAATATAATCCTTTACTTTCTTGATCAGAATATCTGATGCCGGTTCCAAATTCGCATTTGTGATGACAACCTTCACCGTTCCGGCTCCGTTCCAAAGCGGGAAGATTTTCGCCCTGCCGACGCCGTCAACCTCTTCGGCCCATTGTTTATAATGCTGTTTATTTGCGCTGACTGCTTCCCGGCGGACACGGGTAAAATAGCGCGCCCTTAAGCTGTTGTCATCTTCTTCCTCACGGCCGGGAATTAATATATCGCGCATGACTGCTTTCTCAAGCCCGGGTATCGTATCAAGCGGCAGCAGGTTCTGCCCTGAAATGCCGGCATTGCCCGCTTCACCGGCTGTTTCACATTCAAGCGTTCCATCCCCCGTATATTGAAAATACAGGTTATCAACGAAGAAACGGGAGCCTGGCGGAATGGTGATGCCCGCTGTGAATTCTCCGGCTCTGACCGCTTTTGTGGCAGGTGTTCGTTCAATTCCCGCTTCAGCAGCACGCCTGTCCAGAAATTCTCCCTGAGCCGTATCGGAAAACACGAGTTCCAGCACGGTATCAAGCCAAATATAAGACTTTGCGAGCTCAGCGGCCGCAGGCGCGAGCGCATTGTAAATGACGCTGCCTTCTCTCGTATCAATATCCGCCGTAACGCGCGCCAGCATTCTGTCCATAATGTCGTCAAACGTCTGAGCTTCAAACATCCTCACCCAGCACCTCCTCTATCTCAAGCATGCCCTCATCAGTTTCAACGGTAAAAGAGACGGTGAAGGCATCATCTTTTTTCTCAATCTCAAAATTGGTAACGGCCAAAATACGGTCATCATACAGCAAGGCTTCTTCTATCAGTCTTGGAATCTCCATTTTTTTATAAGCATCCGTCGTGTTCTGATCTGAAAGCACTTCCTGCAGTTCATTTCCGATATCATGGCTGAAAACCGAATATGAATACCGTTCTGTGTGAAGAGCGATATAGACGAATTGTCTGATTGCGTCCAGTCCGTTTATCAGTTCATTGGTAATCCGATTGTTTTCAAAATCAATTCGGTAGGTTTGTGAAGTCTCAACGGCCTCACTCGCATCCTCCAAATCTTCAAATTCGATTTCCGGTGTCAGGGCCATTGCACCCGCTCCTTTTAGATTTGATCATGTAAAAAAGCCCTCTTCGGATGATGAAGCGGCTTTAATAGGCTGATATTCTCGTACATTTCCGTCCGGATGCCGGTTAAATTTTGTCCAGTACAAAGAAAGACTGTCCTCCTGTTAAAGCGGCGGTCATCACCCGATCTCCCGCTTGGAGCTGATCATCTTCTCCGGATCTCAGCCGCTTCGGCAAAATGAGTGCATCAGACGGAATCAAAAGTTTGTCGTGATCTTTCAGTTTCAGCTCGAGCGGCGAAATGGAGGTCACTTCGGCCGGCATCAGCTCCACCGGCGCTTCGGCGTCAACCGCTCCGACGGCTAAATGTTTAATGGCATCACTTAATCTCATCAGGATGTCCCCTCCGGAAGTGAATTTTTCTCCGTGACGTCAATCGTCATGGTATGTTTTGTTCCTTGGAATTCATGGCGGTCCGTATCTACATAATAGGTTTTCTTCAGCCCGATTTCCGGAATTGAGATATAGACCGGCAATCCGCTTTCCAACCCAGGAATACCGATCGCCTGTATATTTTTCAGCTCTTTCTTTACGCCTTTTTTCTCAGCCTGCTTCACTTTTGCGCGCTGTTTCAGCTGGGCTTCATTAATGTCGTCAGAAACCGTTTCGGTATACTGCAAAACGCCGAATGTTTTCATGCCCGCGCTGTCTGACGCGGAAGCCTTCACGGTTTTATTGTCTTTTTGCAGCCGCATGACGACACGGGTTGCGGTGTCATCAATTGAGGTGCTGTATTGATACCCTGTGATATTAACTCCTGTTTCCAGCACCCATATGTCAGACGGCTCCGGCCATTCACGCAAGCCGAGCCTGCCTTTTTCTGAATAGAGCTGATAATTGCGCCCCGTCTGGCTTTTTGTCTGCTTTAAAGCTTTTAGCATCATATCGTAAAGGCTTGTATCATTTTTAAAAACGAGTGATTTAATGGTATGGCCTGTGTTGGCAATGGATGTGACGGGAATTTGAAAATCGCTGGCGATCCTTTTTAATATTTGATCGGCGCGCTTGTTGGAAAACACGTAAACGTCCTGGTTTTTCACAAGGTATTGAAGCATATCGTATGCGGTGAAGGCGACGGTATGCTCATCGGGCGTTCTTGCAAAAACAACGCCGCGGAACAGCTCTTTTCCGTTCCATTTGAACAAAACCGTGTCCCCTTCTGATACGCCGTAATACGTCTGGCTGCCCTGCTTTACGACAATCTTCGCTTCGATGGAGCGGGGCGCCTGATATCTGTGTCCTTCCAGCGTGACGCTTTCTGTGACAAGCTCGAGCCACTCCGTTTCTTTTATGACAAATAGTTCAATCATCTTTTCACCCGTTTCATTGCGGTATCTTCAGCTTCTGCCCCGGGAAGATCCAATGCCCCGGCTGCCGGATATTCCGTTTGCTGCGCTTAATCATGGCGGTTTTATTCGCGTTCCAGATTTTCCGCCACTCCGTGTGTTTTCCGTAAAACTTGCCGGCGATGTCCCAAAGCGTATCCCCTTTTTTGACGGTATATGTTTTGGGTGAAGCTTTGGACGGGCGCTTCGCTTTCGTTTTTTTCTTTTGTTTGATTTTTCTTGGCGAAGCGGTTTTATATTCTTTCAGTACGATATCAAAATTCCGGTCGCCGATTTCATTGTCACCTTCGCTGTAATTAAAGCTTTCAATGCTGCATGTGACATTGATTTTTGTCCCTGTAATCAAAAACTGAACGGGTTTTTTCGCTTTCATCCATGCTTCAATGACTGAAATGGCTTTTTCCGGCGAAGGGATGCTTTGATATTCGGCAATCGGGCTGTACCGTTTCGGAAAAAAAGAAGAGAACGAAATTTCTTTCGCTCCCGGTTCTTCGATAAACGTCACCTCTCCAAGTCCGGTGACTTTCACGGAATCATTCTGCACGCTGTTTGCGATATCAATCGCTTCAGGGAGAACGGGAAGCCGGAGCTTGTCCTTTCCCTGAGACAGCCAAAATTCGTAAACAGATTTAGTCAAAAGCAACGGCCTCCTTTGCTCCGGTATAAATGTCTTTTTGCAGTTCATCAATCAGCGCCTGTTTGATTTTGGCGGCGAGGCTGTCGGCGTCCTGTCCGTTATGGAAATGCTGATCGCCGCTGAATTCGATTTTAATTTCTTTTGTTCCCGTTTTTTGAACGGTTTGTCCGCCGCCTTTAACGGCTGCGGAAACCGTGCCGGCTGAAAGCGCCGCCGGTTCCGTCTGTGACGGGTCGGACACTTCCATGCCGAGCGCTTGAGCCGCTTTTTGCAGCAGATAACGGCCGCGGATGCCCCGCTCTTCAGGGATGATCCACTCCCGTTTGTTCCCTTCGCCGACACGGGCGATCTGCTCCTTGGTAATCAGACCCCCATTGGCATAACCGACGTAAGGGCCTCCATGAGCCATACTTTTAATCCCGGGGACATTGCTGATCGAGCCGTATCGGCTTTTAATATAGCCGATAGCGGCAGCGGCGTTGTGAATTGGATTTCTGATATCATTCATGCCCGGCGCTTTGTGATCTTCAAAGGTGCTCGGAATCGTCTGCATAAGCCCCTGTGACGGGTGTCCGGCTTTGGCGTTGCTGTCCCATAGATTAATGGAATTAGGGTTGCCGCCTGACTCATGCTGTGCGATCGTCATTAATCCCGGAAGCCAGCTGATCGGCGTATTGGTTGCTTTCATTGCGGCCAAAAGCCACTCTTTGACGCTTCCTCCCGCTGCACCCATGCCGGAAAAGGCTGCTGCAAGCGAGCCTGCCTGTTTTTCGGCGTATTTTTTTACGTCAACTGAGCTGAGCCCTTTGACGACGCCGACTGAAGCAAAGCGTCCGAGACTCATCATGACACGGGAAGGAGAGTGAATATCAAGCTCTTCCCTGAATGCGTCCTCGACTTTTTTGGCCATTTCTTTGGCCGCCTGTTTGACTTCGCTTCCTTTTGCAGTCATCCCTGATACAAAGTGTCCGATCAGGCCTGACCCCCAGCCGTTCGCGGAATCTCTTGATTGCACAAACGGTTTATTGATATGTGTGCTTACGTATTGCGACGTTCCCGTATCTTTTGCATTCTGTCCGGCCGAATATCCTTTCACCGTTGCGGCGCCCCATGATGACGATTGATTAACCGCCGATTGATAAGGTGTTTTCACCTTTGTTTTTAAAAATGAATCGGTGCCCGTCGGCGAAGTATTCTGACCTTTGGCATAGCCCGCAACGACTTGCTTTCCGTAACCGGATGAAGACGAAATGAGGGCATTGAACGGCGTTCCGATGTTTTTTTCCTTCCAGCCGTCCATATCCACCGCTTTTTTGCTGATTCCGCTGTCAAAGCCTTCAGTAAACTGTTTGCCGAGTGATGAAGCCGTCCCGGCAAATCCGGAAGAATCCACAGACGCTGCGGCCGATACAGATGCAGAAGAAGAAACACCGCCCGCTCCCGCCGGCACAGCAGAAGACTGAGCCGAAGCCGCGCCCATATCATCGACAACACGCATGCCGAGCTTAGACGCAGCTTGTGAAAGCAGCATCTTCCCGCGGCCGCGATTGTTGTCGACGGGGATGACAAATTCTTTACCGGCTTCACCGATCCAGGAAATGGTCGGCTTTGTAATGTAGCCGCCCGTGGCGTTTTTGTCCGTTTTTTTCTTTTTATCTCCGCCGCCTGTGACAAAGTTCATTATGCCTGAAATCATTTTGCCGCCGGTTTTATCCCAAATCTTTTTCACCCAGTCGAATGCTGCAGAAAAAGCATCTGATATGGCCGTTCCCACTTTTACAAGAGGTTCTTTTATATGTTTCTCAAACCAGCCGCTTAACCCTTTCCATATATTCTTTACCGTATCTAAAGCAGTCTGGAAAGCATCTGATATTCCTTTACCGACATTTTTCACCATGTCTTTCACCGGATTCCAGACAGTATCCATGAACCAGCCGGAAACCGTACTGAAAACGGATTTAATTTTATCCCAAGCTCCTGTGATTTTACTCCAAATGGACGTCGCCACTCCGACGACAGCCGATTTTACGGGGGTCCACACGGTGCTCATAAACCAGCCGGATACTGTGCTGAAGACACCTTGAATCGTCGTCCACGCATTCACGATATTTGACCAGATGCTGGTTGCCACTCCGACGACAGCCGATGAAACCGGCGTCCATACATTTTCCATGAACCAGGATGACACCGTGCTGAAAATCCCTTGAATCGTCGTCCACGCATTCACGATATTTGACCAGATGCTTGTCGCCACTCCGACGACAGCTGATGAAACCGGCGTCCATACATTTTCCATGAACCAGGATGAAACGCTTCCCCAAGTATCTTGTATTGTTGTCCAAGCACTTTGCGCCGCTTTGGAAATATCATTCCACGTGTCCTTCAAAGCCCCTGAATCAAAGGCCTCTCCCAAGCTGGAACCGCCTAAACTGCCGGCGATGCCGCCTACCGCGCCGCCGATTAATGTGCCCACTCCGGGAACAACGCTGCCTATTGCCGCTCCGGCCGCAGCTCCGGCAAGACCGCCGCCTGCTGAGCCGACCTTCTCTCCTGCATTATCTTTATTGATGCCGGCTAAATCAGTAAGTGATAACAATTCACCTATGCCGGGAATTCCTTTAGCGGCACCTTTTAACCCTTTCAAACCGCCTTTTAGCGCCTTTGAATCTCCCAGGCCTTTCAAAAGCGCGCCGATGCCTTTACCTGCCCCTTTTGTTTTCGGCGTGTTTACGGATGCCTGTTTGCTTTCCTTTACGGAGGAACCTCTTTTTGAGGATTTATTTCGCCCTTCGACTTTACTGCTTTTGCCCCTCGTCACTCCGGTACAGCAGCAGCAGCCCCCCAAAGCCCCGCCGGTTTTTTTGGCTGACTTTCCTGAAGATTTTGGCGCTGTTACCGTGCGCTGTGAACCCTTTGTCAGATCAGGACGCTTCGGGCCGTTGGAGCCGCCGGCAGTAAGGCCGCCCTTACTCTTTTCTTTTTTCGTGCCGCCTCCTAATAATCCGCCAATATTGAGTTTGCCTAATTTTTCAGCGATTCCTGAAAATATTTTTTCTATTAATTCCCCGGCTTTTTCGATGATTTTGTCCGGGCTGAATTTCTCAAATTTCTTGGCAATCTTGCTGACAATTTTATCAACAAATGCCTCGGCTTTTTCGATGATCGCATCAGGACTGAATTTGCCGAACTTTTTATCAATGCCTCCAAACAGTGAGGATGTAAACTGCTCCACTTTTTCCAAAATCTTATCCGGATTGAGAAAATCGAATTTCTCAGAAATTCGGTCAATCGTGTCATTTACAAATTGTTCGGCGCGGTCGATTAGCTTATCAGGACTGAATTTACCGACAACGTCGTCGACTTTCTTCATAAACGAATCAGTAAAATGATCCAGCTCTTTCAATATGGTCTCCGGACTGAATTTGCTGACAACGTCATCTATCTTTTTCATAAATGAATCAGTGAATTTATCCAGTTCTTTCAATATGGCTTCCGGACTGAATTTACTCACGACCCCGTCTACCTTTTTCATAAACGAATCAGCGAATTTGTCCAGCTCTGCTAAAATTGTCTCAGGGCTGAATTTACTTGCGATCTCATCTACTTTTCCCATGAATGAGGTCGTGAACTTGTCCAGCTCTGCTAAGATTGTTGCCGGACTGAATTTGCTTGCGATTTCGTCTACTTTTCCCATGAATGAGGTCGTGAACTTGTCCAGCTCTGCTAAAATCGTCTCAGGGCTGAATTTGCTCGCGATTTCGTCTACTTTTCCCATGAATGAGGTCGTGAACTTGTCCAGCTCTGCTAAAATCGTCTCAGGGCTGAATTTGCTCGCGATTTCGTCTACTTTTCCCATGAATGACGTTGTGAACTTGTCCAGTTCGGCTAATATCGTCTCCGGGCTGAATTTGCTTGCGATTTCGTCCACTTTTCCCATGAATGAGGTCGTGAACTTGTCCAGTTCGGTTAATATCGTCTCAGGACTGAATTTGCTTGCGATTTCGTCTACTTTTCCCATGAATGAGGTCGTGAACTTGTCCAGCTCTGCTAAAATCGTCTCAGGGCTGAATTTGCTCGCGATTTCGTCTACTTTTCCCATGAATGACGTTGTGAACTTGTCCAGTTCGGTTAAAATCGTTGCAGGGCTGAACTTACTCGCGATTTCGTCCGCTTTCTTCATAAAGCTTGCAGCGAATTTATCCAGTTCCGCTATGATTGTTTCCGGATAAAATTTGGATGCGATGTCATTGACTTTTTTCATGAAGGTGTCTGCAATGGAGTCAAGCATTGAAAAATCGTTTTTCGGCGAAGCAGGAGCAGCAGATGCAGAAGCTTTTCCGACGTCCGGCATATTCTTTTGCATTGCAGCCAGCTGTGCTGTCACCTTTTCGTTTAACGATAATTGAATGACATTGTTTTTTCCCGTCAGCGAATCAATGCCCGCTGAAATTCGGCCGACTGTTGTCATGACGTGATCTATGACGCGTATAGTGACAGAGTACCCGTTCTTTAACGCAGATTGCATGTAGCGTTTGATGCGTTCCATGGCAGGGGTCACTTCGTCTGACGCATAAAGTGAAACGGTAAATCCTTTAAAACCGGCAGCCAGATCCCGCAATCTCTCAAATGCCGCTGTCGCGCTGTCTTTTGCTCCTATTTTAATGGTTAAAGACGCAGGCAGACCCGCTAATTGGGCTTGCACCTTTTGAATGACGGCACTGGCTCCGTCTTCAGCTGAAATAGAGATCATTTGTGCGCCCAGCTTTCTTTTCATAGAGCGCTGAATGCGGTCAATTGTTCTTAAAACAGATTTACTCTCTTTGCGTATATCAATTTCACTTTGGCGTTTTGTCATTTTCCTGTATTTCTCAAGCGCTCTGAAGCCATTTTGGATTTTCCTTATTTTCTTTGAAACCCGATCTTCCAATTCAAAACGGGCGGTCAGCTTTGCCATGATGTCGCTCCCCCTTTCTTCGCTTGTTTTTCAAGAATGTCCAGCTTGTAACCGATTAAACCGTACAACAGCGCCTTAAAATGTCTCGGTGCTTCATATAACTCTTTCAGTTCTGATGGAGAATAATGAAGCTCATGCATCGCGTAATAGAGATACACGGCTTCCTTATTCCCATCTTTTATCAGTTTTTTGCTTCTTGCTCCAGATCTTCTAATTCATCTTCAAAACCGTTGATCTCAATCGCTTTATTCAGCCAATTTGCATACTCACCGCCGACTGAAAGAACGCGTTTTGCCACCTCGACCGGATCTGCCGTTTTGTAAGCGTCGCGGAGCTCCTTAGAACGGAAATCAGGGTAAATCGTAGATTCAACCGCGATCCGCGCATAAAAGCGCTGGCTGTCTAAGTCTTTTACGCGGCCTCTGCCCTTCACATTTTTATATGTCGTGCTTTCCTTCTCCAGTTCGTCAATGCGCTCAGTCGTAATGGCTTTAAAAATAAAAGGCACGATGTTTCCTTTTTTATCGACAAAGCGCTTTGAAAGCGGAACCCGAATCTCCTCAGCCTCGACTGTTTTACCCGGCATAAAGAATGACAGATCATATACTTGCTCGTTTTTTTCGCTCATGATGAAAACTCCCTTACTTTTTTTTTTATAAAAAACAGGCCTGTAAAAAGGCCTGTTTCACTCATACCGATCTTAATTAAAACGTTTCAGAAAGCTTTTCCGGCACATCGAAATCTTCAAAGGTAAACGGCACTTCTTCTTCGAGTGCTTCTGAGTCTACGTCCAGTCCGGCGATTTTTGCAGAATCAAAGTTGACGTCATACAGAGTGACGCGTTCTGTTCCGCGGCCCGATGATTTGTCATCAAGTACGGCTTGCAGCGTAAAATACGGGTCGCTGCCTTTTTTGACGTAATCCATCATAAGGACGGCGAATTTGGATGTGACCTTATAGAATGTTGCCGTGCCCGTTCCGTTGGCGCCTGTTGTTTTATGTCCCGTCATGCGGCGGCCCATGATGTTTACTTCTGATTTGTTTTTTTCCACGTTTGCTTCAAAGGTTTTAATATGCGCCATCTCTTCTCCGTCGAGAAATAAACGGCCTTCTTTTCCTGAAATCGTGTTTTGCGCTTTTAATGCCATCTTAGTTTACCTCCACGTTAAAGTAGAATTTTTCTGCCGCATCCACAGGCTGTACGGCGAGATCGATTAAAAAGCCGTCGCGGTCTTCATTCAGCCCGATTGTAATGTCTTTGTCTGAATCAAAATTTGCGATGCCGCCCGCATCCTGAAGCGTAGTCAAATATTGAATGATCATCGTTTTGACGAATTGAAGGCCGTCATTTGTCGCAGGAAGATCGCTGCCCGTGCCTTTTTTCGATTTAATTAAGGCTTTCAGTTCACGTGTCAAATCGTTATTCACCGCATCAAGCACACGGACGATTTTGTTTTTCGCGAACTTTTTGTTTTTCTCTGCCGTAAATGTCACCAATGAGTTGATATCTTTTTCAACGCTGACTGACTTATCACGGGCATCATAAGAGAAAAGGAATTCACCTTTAGAAAGACGTTCGATCACTTCATCATGAGTCAGGCGGTGCAGCACATCGACGGCGCCTTCGTATTCAACGAATGTTAAGGATTGATTAAATGCGGCGCTGGCACTTGCGCCTGCCACCCAGGCGGTCGCATCTTCAGCTTTAATCTCGGTTCCGTCTTCCAGCAGCACACCTTCAGTAACATTGATAATGCCTTCATAATCCCCGCTGTAATGGGCGGTCACCCCTTGTACTTTCTGTCCCTGCGCATCGCGAAGGCGTTTAATGAATGCGGCAAATGTCGCTTTCAGCTGATCGTTTTCCGCTACAGGAAGAGCGATGACATCGAAATTCTCCGTTTCAGCCGCAGCTAAAAAATCCGTATAGTCTGAGTTGACCGGTGCTTTATCAGTTCCGCCCGCAAGACGGATGCCTGCCTGCAGGTTTAACGTTTCCCCGGATTCTTCTTCAGTGCCTGTCAGCGGGATGGAAGCCGACAGTTCGCCCGTTCCCGTGAATGTGACATAGCCGTTTGCTTTTAATTCTTCGGCTTTTTTCACCGTTTGTTTGTCAACTTCCGCTTCATCCATGTAAGTGGTCACATCGAAAGCGGTCTGATCAAGGACGTTTTCACTGATGCGGATGATGATGTCATTTCCTTTTGACCCGCCGTACAAAGCGGTTGCTTTAACACCTTGCGAAAGATCGGCGCTCGCTCTGATTCCCTCTGTCAGACGGTACATCAAAACGGTTTTTGCTTTCTTTTTCGCCTCACGAAGCAGAATCAGTGACGGATCTTCAATACTGAGCCCCACTTTTTTATTCAAATCTTCAATGCTTGAAATGGAAACGAATGTTTTCGCTTCCCCCCAGCCGGATGCGACGGGAAGGGCGACAATCCCGCGTTCACCGATCGATACCCGCTCCTGGGCGGTTGTTTTAAAGTTAAAATAGATTCCGGCACGTTCTTTTTCTTTTCCTTGCGTAAATGTTCCGCCGTTCATTATTGCATGACCTCCTTGGTTAAAAATGCTTCAATGTAAGACTTGGCTTGCGCTTTTGTCATTTGTTTTTGCTTCACGCCGAATAAAGCCCCCTGGAGAATCTCAGGTTTTACGCCGAAAAGCTCCTTCGCGTGCTTTGTTAAATCCGCCGTGTCATAAAGAACCGCTCGTTCCGCCGCTGCGGCGTTTTTCTTTTTATGTTGTTTCACTTTTGTTTCACCCCGCTGTTAATGTCCACATCCCGCAGTGCGGGAGATGTTTGTTTCTGATAGTAGTAGCGGCTCGTCCAGCGGATTGTGATCACTGCCTCGCCTTTGTCTCCGACTCTTGTTTCGATACGGCTGATGCGGACGAAATCACCGGTATCCTCCCCTGATTCCGTTAGCAGCGGAATCAGCTGTCTTGATTCTCTCACCGCATCGGCGATCCGGTCGGCTGCATAGAGCGCCTGCACCGAGTCGGCATGGAACAGCTTCACATTCAGACTGTACGTTTTCTTATAAGTGGAGACTGTGTCATTTTCGTCAAAAACAAATGGGGGCGGAATGTATAGTGACGGCACCTGAAATTGTTCAGGCAGTTCATTTTCATATACGGGCACGCCGCACTGCTGATACAAAAAAGCGGCGATTGAACCGGTTTCGCGATTCATCCGATATCTCCCCCCAACGTGTTAAGCCACTGATCGAAACGCTTGTCCAGCGATTCGGCGAAGAGTGTTTCATACAAAAGAAGGGCTTTGTCCCAAAACCCATTCCCGCTGATCCACTGTTTTTTGAGCGCCATTCCCGTTGAAGCTGACGGATCATAGATGAACCGGGAGCCTTGAAAATACCCGGGCACCCATCTGACATTTTCATCTGAGACGGTCCAATGTCCGTCATTTATGAATGAGGCGTACTCTGCATTGGTGCCGATTTCAAGGGTCAGTCCCCCGTTTTCAATGATCCATATATGATCCTGCGCTCCTTTTCGGAAAGAAGACAGCAGGTTTTCTGTATCAATCCCTCCCGAATGAATAAGCTCCTCCCGTACCAAGTCGAGAAAATCCTCTCCTGACTGTTCCAGCCATTCGCCTGCCTGACGGGCAAATTCTCCGGATGATGCCTTTTGCAGCGACCGATTCCATTGTTCAAGGTTTTTTATGCTCATAGTCTGTCATCTCTCACAGCGATAACCTCCCAATGGTGCTGTCTTGCTTTCTTCGGCATTTCCAGAATATACGCCTGTCCTTCCCAAATGATTTTGTCATTGACACGCACAACGGCCTCTTTCGGAAAATGAACGAGAAACCGCTGATATACCTTATGATCAGGATCAAGCTGAATAAGCTGCTGCTGTTTTTCAACAAACAGACACGGCACGTCTTCAGCATCGGGAACTTCCCGATAAGAAAAGACAGGCTGGAGCTTTTCGGCGGGAATCCCGAAGCGTCCGGCCTTCGGAACTGACACCGTCTCATGATAAATATCGCATCTGTCAGTGAGCAGCCGTTCGTAGCTCATAACGGTCTCACCTTTGCGTTTGCAGAAACCGGGGAATAACCCGGCGTGATATATTCACAGAGAAGATGGCGCACCGCCGGTTTTCTGATCCCGCCTTCACCTGCCACCGTATAGGAATAGTCACCTATCTTTTCAGATTGATAGGCGGAAGCGGCTGCTTCATTCTGGTTGATCAGCGCAAAATATTGAGAAAGCTTTAATAACGCAAGCTTAATCTTTTCGGGAAGCGGTGAGTAAATAGGGTCAGTGAACGAATGCCCCGCCATTCTGGCCGCTTCCGCCTCCGCCTCCAGAATGTCCTGTATAAGAAGCGGCTCCGGCCTGTTTTTGACTTGATCATAAACTGAATATGAAACAACGTCAGACGGCTGAATTAACATAACTGCCACCCCCGTCTTATTCTTTAACGTTTACGATTTTGGCGCTTGCATCTTCTTCTTCAAATTTGCTGTCAAGTTTAGCCGTCAGTACGATAATAAATTTGCGGCTGCGAATATCTTTATCTACTTCGATTCGGATATTCCGTGAAAAACCGAGAATGATATTTTTCGGGTGAGTCAAAATGATGTCAGACGCATCGTACTGGAAATCACCTTCTCCGACCGAGTACGGCTGCAGATTGGACACTCCTTTGACCGGAACGCCGAATGCTGAAGACAAACCGCCCTGCACCGCAAGATCCCCCAGATTGGTCTGACGGTCAGCCACACGGTCTTTCCATTCAATCTCCATGCCTTGAGATGTGTAAAATCTGAATTCCTGAGGCAGGCGCAAATATTTTGCCGGAATGGCTTTTAAGCCTTTTTTAAATGTGGCTCTGGACAGCTCTTCCCCGTTTCCGTCAATGACATGAGATACAGTCTGCTTACGGATTCCGTCAAGCTGTGCCAAGTACGGATCAGAAGAAGATGTATCGCCGTTTACGACAAGCTCCTCAATATCGACTGCCGCCCGCTCCGCCAAAATCTGCATGATCGTCTGCTGCAGGCCGTCTTTTTCAATATTGTTTTCAAGCGTGTCATAGGTGATATTAATTTCCGCAATGACTTCTTTCGTATTCAGCTGCACCGTACTTGTTGCCGGGACGGTCAGCTGATCGTCAGTTAAGGCTTTTCCTTCCTCAGCGGCACGCAGAATACGCTGGCCGAAACCGATTTTTTCAAATTTCTGCGAGTCATTTTCCATTTGAATCACACGCGATTCGCTGAAAATGGTCGGCGTGTTCTGCACCATGCGGATAAATGCTGAAGCTTGTGCGGGGTTCATTAAACCGCCGCTTTTTAAAGCGGAAAGTGACATTTCCGCCTTTCTGATGATATCTTGATTTCTCACTCTACAGTTCCTCCTTCTGACTGGGCTTAAAGCAGTCCGCTCCAAATGGATTTTTTAACAGGCTCTTGGCCGCCCGTCTCTTCTTCCGGCTGCTTTGATGCGCCTCTTACTTTTTCAAGCGCTTCAATGCGTTTAATAATCGGCGCAAGCATGTCCTCAACAAGCGTTTTCAGCTTTTCTTCATCAGACGGCGCAGCCGCCCCGTCTTTGTCTTCCGTGTTTTGGTCCAAGCTGTCAAGCCGCTTTAAAAGCGGGTGCAGCGCGTGTTCAATCGATTCTCTTACGTCTTCTTTTCTCATCTTGTTCAAGTCCTCTCCCTTGCGGTTTCTTGATTTGCGGTCACGGTCGAGAAATTGCTTGACCGCGCCGAATAAGCCGGCTTGCTTTTCTGCCGGCTCTTCGTAAACGTCAGCGGTTCCCGCCATGCTGTAGCCCGTAATGATACCGGCTTTAATCTGATCCCATACTTCATCGGAAGCTTTGGTGACAAGCACCCAAGATCCTTTCCGGATCACAGCATTCCCGATTTCAAAGTCATCCGGGGCGACGTACGACTCCACCACCTCGCCAGTCCCGCCTTCAAAATTATGATTTGTATCGATGTTGCGGGCGTCCGCCAAAAAACCGTGAGCGGCCTTTTCAATTTCTTCAGCCGTCATATAATCGCCATGTGCATCCGGGACATCCGGCTCGTAAACGATGCCGTAAACAAGCTTCTGCTCATCCGATTCGCTTTTTGTAAACACCTGCACCTTTTTTTCAAATGACGGAAGGCCTCCGGCTGATTTTGTAAAAAAGAATTCCGTTTGGTTCGCCGCCTTATCGACATAGCTCACAAAACTGATGACGGCATTTCTCAATTCTCTCGGCACGAGATGTTTTCACCCCCTTTCAGGATTGCTCCTTTTTCCCTTTCAGCACCGGCCGGCTGTAGTACTCTTCAGGCCATTCCTCAAGCGTCTTCCCGAGCACTCTTCCCGCCAGATCACGGAGGTCATTAGGAGAGACCGCGCCGGCGGAAATAAATGGCGTAAGCACCTTCGCAATTTCAAGCGGATCGCGAAAATCAGGCCCTTTTAATGTGAGCTGTACATCGTGGAGACCCAATTCAGGCAAAAATAACGTGTTGAGCTTATTAATCAGCGTTTTCCGCTCCGGCTGAAACACCTGCTCCTCCGTTATTTTCCGTGCCGTATCGGCGGTGGCTTTGTTGTATTCCTGCGCCTCGCCCGTATAAAGCGGCGGGAGACGGAAAGCGGAACGGAGTTTATTTCTGCTTTTGTCGTCATATTCAAGAAACAGCGCATCATCCTGCAGAATTTCCGCAAGTGATTTAATTTCCACAGACACGGGCGTAATGTCTTCGCCTCCGTGAAGGTCTTTTTCCTTCGCAATGCCTTCCGCCTCAATCAGCAGAAATTTGTGGGCGTTTTCCACCCCTTCCAGGTCATTCATATAATCCTGGAGCTCTTTGTACGAGGTTTCTGACAGCATGCCGTTTTCAACCGTAATGGCGGCCGGCACGTGACGGCCCTGCTTGAAATACATAAAATTCAGTTCTTCCGCTTTCCGGGCGCCGTACAGATTGACGATATTGCCGACCCAGCGCGGAATTCCGTAAGTGCCGCTGCCGATTTTTAAGTGAATGGCTTCATTTGCCCGATATTCTTCAGACAGGGTCTTTACGTATTCGCCGGTTCTCATGTCCATCATGCGGGGATCGCCGTATTCTTTAAAAAACACTTTCCGACCGTTCAGCATCTGAACATATTTACGAAACCGTTTTTGCCTTTTAATCGTTTTGGATGCGCCGTTTTCTTCATATGAAAATGTGACTTCAACGGGATCAGTCACACCGCACACGCGCATATGTTTCACATCCAGATATTCAATCCCCGCCGGTTTTCCCGCCCCGTCCCGAAGCACTTCGAGAAAACCGTTGCCCGTTTTTTCGCGGTCTTCTATCGCATATCCGAGGATCGTCTCGGCCGATTCATCAAAATGAAGACATTTGTAAAAGCTCTCCAGCTTCATCCAGTTTTTTTCGGCCCGGGCCTTTTTTGTCGGAGAGCAATCTGGGCTATTTACATCAAAGGTATATTCCACATCAAACCCAAAACCCGTAATATTGACCCGATACGCGTCAATGCACTGCTGAAGAATCGTCGAATATTCGGCGATTGTTTTCAGTTCAATGAGATTATAGGGCGGTGAAATGATGTCTTCGCCGTACAGATCGGCAAATTGATCTTCGTTCATCTGCCTTGCCTGCGGCGCGGCCATTTTTGATTTAAAGACGGTGGCTCTAACGTTTTGATAGTTCGGCAACACCTACCTCCTCCTTTCCCGATTCGGACGTCTCCGTTTTTGTGATGCATCTTTCAGATCCGCCGCGTCATAGTCATCCAGCGCATACCAAATGGCTGAAAGTGTGTGGGGATCAATTGAAAACTCATCTTCCGACAGAACGCCGTTTTTGTTTTTTGCGTACGTTAAGTTCTGCAATTCGCGGATCGTATGTTGACAGCTGTCTGAGCAATAGATATGTTTGAACCGTTTCAGCTTTTTTGTATACTGAAGTCTTGAGCCCGGAAACTTTTTGGCCGCAACCATGCAAAAGCCCTGCCTGCGAAAATATTGGATGCTTTTCGGCTCAGCCGAATCCGCTTTGATCAGCTCTTTTTGATCCGCCAATTCCTGAAGCTCCTCAGCTGTCTGATCATCGGTCATTTTGTTTTTGTAATACTCCCAGAAAATATAAAGGTCTTTTTGATCCGGATCGACGGCAAGCCGGATGACCGCATTGTATGACTCTTCAAAACCGAAATCCATGCCCGTCCGAAACAGGGGGCGTCTGATGGAAGCAATCCGCTCCGTTACTTCGTTGTGCTCCATGACCTGAAACTGCGGAAACACGCGGATGCCGTTAACGCCGAACTGTCCTTTGCGGGCGATCCGGTATAAATCGGGATCGTAATGCCGTAAGCTGTCCAGCTGCTTAATATAGCTTTTCGGCAAAAACAGATTATCGCACGCTGTGGAATGGTGGTAATACGTATCTCCCTTAACGACGGTGCCTTTTTCATACAGCGTCTGATCATCCAATACGAACCGTTTTTTTTGGTCATCACGGAAAAAATGCCGGTACGTCCAATTGGAGGTGCCGACGGGATTTGTGGTGCATATCATATGAAGCGAAAGCTCGGGATGGCGCAGACGGCCGATCAGCTCCTTAAAGCCTTCATACTTCACTTCAGAGCATTCTTCAATCCAAATCAGTGAAATATGATGAATGGATTTCAATTTGGCCGGGTTGTCCATCCCTTTAAACATAATCCGGCTTCCGTTTGAAAATCTCAGCTGCATCGGCGAAGACACGGCCTTTACGGCATGTTCCAGTTCAAGCTCCCCGATAATATCTTCAAACAAGGCAAAAGTAGAATCTCTGTGCGTATCGAAAACTTCCCGCACGACAAGCGCCGTCCGCTTTTCACGAAGCAGCTTCAAGATGATTTTCAGCGCGGTATGATAGCTTTTTGACGAGCCGTAGCCTCCGACGAGAAATTGGTACGTTTCATTCCAATTGAACAAATAATCTTCAAAGCGCGGGTTGACCGCTTTTTCAATCATGACCGTTCCTCTTTCCGCGTAATGACAATGTCAATCGGCTTTTGGCTGTCTTCTGTTTTTTCCATCTTCTGCTGTGCCAGCTTTAATTTTTCATTTTCGATTTTTTGTTTAAATTGATCGGGGAAAAGGTCAAAGTACAAGGACAGCTTTTCAAGAGCCTTCATCTTGTCGGCAAGCTTTATTGCAATGCCCTCTTTTCCGAGTTTTGCTTCTGTGACGATGGTTCCGTCCAGAAGGTGCGAATCTTTAACGTCAACGTAGCTGATTTCCTGCATAATCGGATTATCATTTTCGTCAAAGAGCGGCCCTGATTTTCCGAAGGCCTGAACCTCTTTTTTTCCGAAGGTTACATAATCGGTAATGTCGGCGAAAGCGATTTTCACATAGACTTGAAGAACGTCCATCGCTTCGACAAACACTTTATTGACCATTTCCTTTTTCATGCGGCTGATTTCTTTGGCGACTTTTCCGTTTTTTAACAGCCTGCTTCCCGTCACATGCGCGCTTTCCGGTGAATACCCGGCTTTTATCGCAGATTGGGTGGCGTTAAAGCTTTTCACATAATAAAGACAAAACAGCCGCTGACGTTCGTTTAACTCATCACCTTCGCCCGGGTTGTTTTTTCCGCCGCTTTCCGCGTTCTTATGGAGCGCCTCGTCCCAGCGCCCTTCTTTTTTCCATCTGCCGATCGTTCTTGCGGATACGCCTGATTTGCCGGCAAGGGCGCGATTTGTGATGCGGCCTTTATGAGACTGATAGATTGTAAATGCCTGTTCTCTTTTTGCGTTTTTCATGCTACGGCATCACCGCCACCTCCGACATGATTGTCTATAATAAAAAGCGGCTTCTAATCGGGCCGCTTTTTGTGATCGTCTGTTCACTTCTAGGTGGCAAACGTATGACAACTTATGAAGCAGGCGATTGATTTCTTTGTTCCTGCTGTTTTTGAATTTTTAGAAGCGCCCGTTTGACCGTCGTCTGTACGGTAGATTTCTTTACATTCAGCAAGGCGGCGATCCGTTCATATGAAAAGCATTCCGCTTTGTGGAGCAGCAGCATTTCTTTTTCTCTATCCGTTAAAACGGCTAATGCGTCCCGCAGTCTGATTCTGTCTTCTTCAGTCACATTCCCGGAAGGTTCAAACATCAGCGCCTGTGAATAGGTTTCTATAATTCTCGGATCTTTAATCAGCATTCTCTGATAAGCGTCTCTGCGGTCTATCGCTCTTCTTATGCCGGGCTGCCGGCCTTTTTCAAGCCATTCGATGACATATTCCACATCTGTAATGATTGTTCTGATGATTTTTTTATCTTTCAGTTCTTCTGAAGTAAGCACCGTTTCATCGGCTTCCTCCAGCTGCTTGTACCACTTTTTCGTCTCTTTCAGCGTGCGTTTATATTCAAATAGTAAGTCTTCCATGTAGATCCTCCTCTTTTTCGGAACAAAAAAAGGACACCAACCAATGCGCAGCATGTGCGCGATTGATCAGTGTCCGCAGGCTTTCCGTCTTGGACGTATTCTGTTTTTAATTCAATTTAAAGCCGATTTCATATTCGACCCGGGCCAGATCCCCTTTTCGCGTTTCGACAAGCGTTTTGCCGTGCTCCGGCGCTTCGGCGAGCCATGCTTCCTTTTTCAGTCCGTCTACAATAATCACCCGAACCTTGCCTTCTTCCAGCTGGCTTTTTAATGTTGTATGTTCAATGTCGGTCAGTTTTTTAGGATTCATGTTTTACGTCCTCCGTCTTTTTCAGGATGTTTACTTCATGTATGAGGCTTTCGAGCTGATTTATAAACGCTTCTTTTTCTTCAGAACTTTCTCCCCGGAGCAGGCGGAGAGCCGTTTCGGCCGCCTCAAAAAGTTCCGGAGCTTTCGCCATCAATGCCGCGTTGATCTGCTGAGAGTATGAACTTAAGTTGAAAACGGCCGCGATGAGCCTTCCGTTTGAATAAGGGAACTTCTCTTTATCCGCTTCGCTGTAAGCGGAATAAATGTAAATGGGTTTTTCTTCTCCGCTGTGTACGGCCCGCCATGGAGCGGGGCTGTGTTTTTCTTGCAATGGTTATCCTCACTTTCCATCAGCCTCATGCCATGCTTCAATTTGCTTTTCTATCCGTTTCGCCCTGAACAGCAGGCAAAAAAGCCATTTGATATATTTATACACGTGCATCAAGCCTCGCTTTTGCGTCTTGAACCATTCGCTCAAGACGTTTAATGACCGGCGTTAAATCAGTGCCTGTTTTGCAGTTCGGGCAAGGGTGAAAGACAGCGCCGAAACCCGTTTCCGTCACAATGACCTTCTTCGGCCCGCACAGTTTACACATTATCTCGCCCCCTCTAATCTGTGGTTTACGTCAAATGAATTGCCATTAATGATGACTAAATAATCGCTGCACATCTCATAAATTCTTGTGCCCAAGGCTTCATCAACCTGCACCAGTCCGTCACAGGCCAGCTCGCTCGAGATAAGAACCGGCTTATGATTTAAATAGCGGTAATTCACGACGGCGTACATTTGTTCAATCTGCCAATCGGTCGCCCGGGGTTTTCCGTTCAGCGGTTTGAACAGATCGTCAATAAAAAGCACATCCGCCTGTTTCATACGGCCAAGCTTTGCATCAAGCAGATCAAAATCATTTTTTAAATCCGTAAAGCCCTCCACAAAAGGAAAATACAGCACCGGTGTCTGCTTCTGTCTCATGACATAATTGCTGAGAGCGGTCAAAAGATGGGTTTTTCCCGATCCCGGACGCCCTAAAAGGGCAATGCTGTTTTTCCGGCAGTTTTTAATCTTGTCGAAGTTTTCAACATATTCAAGGGCGCACTCATATGCGTCGACGACTGCCTGAGGCTTGCCCCGCGTGATAAATCCTTTGAAATCCAGCTTCCGAAAGGCATCTGTAATCTCACTTGCGCTGAGGATGCGCTCTGCTTTTCGTTCGGCGGCGCAGCGGCACTTAACCCACACATCCATTCCCAGCTGGTTTTTGAGATAACCGCCCTGATCTTTACAGAGCGGACAGTCAAAGCGGCTTTCGTCTGATTCTTCCGGTCTGTCCGCCAGTAATGGACGTTTTCCGTTTTTCAGGTCGGCCAGTATCTGCTCGATCGTTCGTTTTGTCATGTATCGTATTCCTCTCTTTTTTTGTTGTGATTGTCCTTCCCGCAATTCGTGCATTCAAGCGGTCTTCCATATACTTGGCGCAATAGCTGAAAGCCTTGATCGTTTCAGCTGAAGAGGTGCGCCGCTGTTCAAAAGCGGTAAAGCATTCGCCGAGCCATTTGATTGCTTCTTGTGCTGACGCACCGAGGGAAACAATACGGGCGATGGCCTGATAATCCCGGGGCGAGGGGTATACGCTCCGCCTCTCCTGTGCAGACCTTAATCTGATAAAATGGGCGGCAATGTCGTTAATCGCTTCTTCAGCAGTATGATTTTTTGTTATATCTATTTCTCTCCGGACATTTTTGTCCCGGTGATCCGCCGATATTGTCCGGTCTGTGACTTCCGGGCGGGTCAATGTCTTTTTCGGCGTGAATCTTTTCGAGTGCTTTACGGAGACGATGAGTCCGTAAGGGGCGCGGACGGTTTTGATATATTCATGCTGTTCCAAAACCTCAAGCCACCGTCTGACGGTTTTTTCGCTGACGGCAAATACGTCGGCCATTTCTTTTGCTTTTACGGGCTTATGACCGAGGACGATCCCCCACTTTACGCCGTCTTTTACGTGTTCCTTTGTCGTTGAGCTGATGAACCATAAAAACAGCCATATGGCGGACCCTATTTTTTCATAATGTTCTGAATTCAATAATCCGGAATAGATGAAAAACGGGTAGCTTTTACGATTCATATTGGACGTCTCCGTTTTTCTTCAGACTTATATAGCGTTCATACTGCAATCGGTTATCAAATCGGAATACCGGAAGTCCGCAAGCGGTAAAAGATATCGAACCGCCTGCTTTTCCTAAACATCTCTGGTCAGCCGGATTGCTGCTGAAACGGATGATTATCGGCTGCATCTCTCACCCTCCTGATCAATTTCTTATCGTATTTTGATACATTTCGTATCCTTATGATGTTGATTATATACGATACATTTCGTATCATCAAGACCTTTTTGATACTTTTTTTATCATATCTTTATTTTGATACATTTTGTATCTATAATCATAAGTAACTTAGGGTGTTGAAAAAAGAGAGGTCATTCGGATGATAGGCGGAAGATTAAAGAGTCTCAGAGGAAAGAAAACGCAGGAAGAAGTCGCAAATCATATCGGTGTCTCGCGCGCCAGATATTCTCATTATGAAAACGGCCGATCTGAACCCGATTACGACACGCTGCAAAAGCTTGCGGATTATTTCAAAGTGTCGACTGATTATTTGTTAACCGGAAAAGAACCTTCAGATGAAGACATGTTTGCCGATCCCGACCTGCAGATAGCATATCGGGACATGCAGGACTTTTCGCCGGAAAGCAAGCAGCAGGCCATTGAATTCATTAATTATTTAAAAGAAAAAGAGAAAAACCGCAGGCCGAAACATAAATAATCCGCTCTTTTCCTTTAAACTGCTTAACGTTCAGCCGATATAAAAGCTGAATGTTTATTTTTAAAAGAAAAGGGAATTGATTCAAAGTCCGATCAGGGCTTTTCTTTCTCGCTTAAAAAAGAACATATGTTCGAAAGGGTGTATTCAATTGGGCGATTTTTTAACACATCTTGAGGAATACGTCAAAAACTTATATTGCCGCATGGGAATGACCGCCCCTCTCCATATTGATATGCAGATGATTGCCAAGGAGCTTGACATTTGGATTCATTTTGAAGATACGCACAGTATGATGCTGAAGCGGGACGGCATGTACAGCATCGTCCTGAACCAAAAAAAGTCACCCGAAGAGCAATGGCAGGATTTTGCGCACGAACTGTGCCATGTGCTGAAGCATACCGGCAACCATTTTCATATGAACAAGCTGTTCAGGGAACTGCAGGAATTTCAGGCCAACCATTTTATGTACCACTTCTGTGTGCCGACCTTTATGCTGTTAAACATGGAGCTTCCCCAGCGGAGAAGCCATGCCGTTATTTTAATCGCAGCCGCTTTCCGGGTGACGGCATCATTTGCGGAAAAAAGGCTGGAGCTGTTTGAACGGCGTAAAGCAGGTATTCAATTTCAGAAGCGGCTCACTTGTCTGTTATCCGACAAGCGGCCGAATGGGTATTATGAAAGCGGACAGACACACTTGCATGCCGCTGAAGAAAAAACGCCGTATTTTATTGAAAATTAGCGATTCTCCGCCGGCAGAGTGTCAGCATTTTAAATCGCAGGAAAGGTTTTTGCATCATGACGCTGTTCTCACCGTGCTGCCCGCTAAGCACTTCTTGCGCCGCATAGCTCCAGTGAATGTAAAAACGGGCCCCCCTGTTCATTTATCATAAAAACCGGCCTTCACGGCTTCTACATACCGAAAAAACAGATCGGTTGGCGTATATTTTTCTCCCTGGCAGCCAAAATTGCTGAAAAGCGCGTGTCTCTGCGCCGTGCTCACTTCCAATTGCAGCCCCATTTTCCTTTTTGTCCGATTGACAATGTTGCCGGGATTTACACCTGCCAGCCGATCATTCTTCTCTGTCAGCTCGGCATCAAATCCCGCTTCACGCAGCAGATCACAAATCAGTCTTGCTTTTTCCAGATCCGCGCCCCCGACGAGTGTATTTGCCTTTTTCAGATCATGATACCCGTGAAAAGCCAATCCGTAATGATGGGCGGTCACTTTTTCTAAAGCCAGGGGTTCGTCAAAGCGTGTGCTTGTCAAGTGGAGAGAACGGTTATTGCACCGCTTCGTCCCTTCAAATAAGTAAATTGAGCTTTGGTCAGAAAATGCCCGCACCAGCTCACTGACACCCGGTTCAATTCTCCCGCCGTGGGGAGCGAGGACGATACATTTACTTCCCTCTTTTTCTTCATAAATAATTCTGTATTCCGATTCAGCAGCAGAAAGGGCTGCGAAATTGTCATATCTATCTTTCATGTGTAACATGCTCTCCTTTTCCAGTCAGCATCAGTTTACTCTACTCATCTGGGAATGGAAACCTTTTTATAGTATGATTTGATAGAATACGTATCAGGGGGGATATATCATGGGGTTCATCAATGGATTGCTGGGCAATGCGTCGACAATATCGACGGCTGAAGCAAAAGCAGAACTGGCCCGTATTCTGCTGGAAGGTGAGAATGTCAACGCCGCATTTAAGCTCGTCCGAGATATCATTGTCTTTACGGATAAGCGTCTTATTCTTGTTGATAAACAGGGACTCACGGGGAAGAAAACGGAGATTCAATCCATTCCGTACAAGAGCATTTCCAGATTCAGCGTAGAAACCGCCGGCCGCTTTGACCTTGATTCAGAGCTGAAAATTTGGATTTCAGGCGCGGAACTTCCCGCTGTCTCAAAGCAGTTTAAAAAAGATGAAAGCATTTATGATATTCAAAAGGCCCTTGCCGCAGTTTGTATGTAAGAAGAAACGGAAGCCCGGGGAGCTTCCGTTTTATTGATTACAGTTTTTCTTCAATTTTCGCCTTCGTTTTCGGGCCGTAAATTCCGTCTGCCGTTAATCCGCTGACGGATTGAAAACGTTTTACGGCATTTGCCGTTTTCGGACCGTAAACGCCGTCCGCCCCATGATTTTTTGCTCCTTTATCGGGATAAAAATAAAGAGCGGATAAAGCGTTTTGCACTTGTTTTACGTTTGTCCCTTTCGTCAGCGGTTTCGTCACTTTGATCACACCGGATGGAAGCGGATAGGAAGGCACAGCCTGACTTTTTGAAGAAGAACCCGCCTGAGCGAGCTTGATCACTTGTCCGACTGTAATGTGATTCGGATCGGTGATATGGTTGATGCTTTGCAGCGATTTTACACTGACACCGTGCGATGCGGCGATTTCCGATAAGGTGTCGCCTTTTTTCACATGGTATTCAGAGGCGGAAGAAGAAATAGAGGCTTTTTTCGCCGGCATACTTCCGCTTAATTTCTTTTCAATATTCGCCTTCACTTCACCCCAGCGGCCTTCAGACAAAATGCGGTGCGGGCAGTACTTTCCGTTCCAGTCCTGATGCTTTCTGATTCTGTCAATCCCCCAGCCCCGTTCTTTCAAAAGCTGCGCCGCGAACGCAATCGCCAGTTCTTCTGCGGCTCTGTACCGTTCGCCGCCTGACTTGCTGTAACAGATTTCTATAGCAATCGACTTTCGGTTTCCGGTACCGTTCGTGCCGTCTCCCGAATGCCAGGCATTCCGGTCCAACGGAATTCCCTGGATCACTTCTTTGTCATCAACCGCAAAATGATAGCTCGTTGATTCGCTGTTTCCCGTCATATAGCTGATTTCATTAGCGGCGGATGCGTCGTTTGCCGTGTTATGAATGGTAATATACTCCGGCGTCATCGGATTCGGACATTTTAACGCATATTTATCAGCCGATACGAGCCGTTTTTTCACTTCAATCCCCACTCTTCATCTCTCCTTATGCCTTTTTCATCAATAGGTGGCATTCGTAGGACAGATAACTTGAGCATATAGACCCTGCATTCGGATAAAAATGGAATGGATACGCATGCAAAAAATAAGACCCTTCCAAAGAAGGGTCTTTATGTTATGTTTGGTTGCGCGCGGCAATATGGAATGTGCCGTCCGCTTGGTTTTCCAAATGGCTTTCATGGCCGATCACCTGTGTAAAGCTGAACCCGACAGCAACAAGCAGCAATCCTGACAACAGTTTAGATTTCATATAGACAATCTCCTCTCTGGATTTGTTTTTGGGCGTGCACCATTTTTTCATAAAACGTGAGCGCTTTTTCAGGCTGTCCGTGTTTCATGTAAAATTTGGCAGCATCATGCGCCAATTCTTCCACATACGGATACAGCATGTGTTCTTCCAGAAAATCAAACGTGTGCCTGACGGATGCGTTATCCATTTCCTTGCCGTATAACGCATGTAAAAATTGGAACAGATTCACAAACAATTCATCATTGTATTCGCGGGCGATACTGAGCCCGAGGCGGTATTGCTTCTCTGCTTCGGCTGTAGTGTTCTGTTTATAAAGAACCTGTGTTAATGAGTAAATAGAATGCGGAAGATTATCGAACTTTTCTGACCTGCAAATGGAAACGGATGTCTCAAAATATTCGGCTGCTTTAGAGAGGTCTCCCATTTTTTCGTAACAGTTTCCGAGATTATATAAGGCTGAACTGATAAGACGGGGATTGCCTTCTTGTTTTGCAAGATCTAAAGCAAGTTCTAAGTGGGGCAATGCTCTTTCTGGATACTGCATGTCATCATAATTCCCTGCAATAACGAATTCACATTGGATTCTGCGGACGTTGTACGTCTCATACGATTGGTACGTTTCAAGGGCTTGAACGGCATAACTCATGGAGACGTAGGTTTGTTTCAGGTTGTAAAATATCTCGGCCATTTTAAAAGCAAACTCAGCTTTCTCGATGTCATCAGAAACGAGTGCAAGGTTTTTTTCAGCCCGTTTGTAATACATCATGGCGTTTAGGAACATTTTCTGTTTAAATTCGTACATTCCTCGAAAAAAATTAAAGTAGTAATCAAGCAGTCCTGTCAGTTTATACTGGTTGCCTTCAATGTCTTCCAATAATTCTGAAAACTCAGGCTGAGAAGGGTCCTCCTTTAAGGGCTTGATGTAATCCAGCATGACACGGTGTCTGAATTCCATTAATGAATAATACAGCAGCAGATCCTGATCTTCTTCCATATCCTCGATCTCTCTCTCTACTTCACGTTTGACGCGCTCCGCCTCAAGGACGTGAAACTGCCGGATATGGGTATACCATTCATTAATTTTGAGCCCGACAAAAGAGGACGGAATAGTCTGCTTCATCCTCAATAAATCCCCCCTTTTGGAATGACCGAGATATGTCATATTTTATCATATTTGCTAGAAAAAGAAGAACGCAAAAAGACCGCAATTGTCGAATTTCGGATATCCGCAACGATTTATCTCCGTCACAAGCTTATTGCTTGTTTCTTCCGTGCCGTTGATATAGCATATCCTTGCAGCTTTTATTCTGTATTAAATGGGGGTTTTCACATGACAGCACAAAATCAATTGGTCAGCCACTTTCTGTCACATCGAAACGTGACGATTGAACTGGCGGAAAAAATCAGCCGCGAGCATTACGACTACAAACCGGCAGAGACATCAATGTCCGCTCAGGAACTTGTAAAACACATCGTTTATTCTTTTCTTATGTTTGCAAACGTCATTAACGACGGAAACGGATCAGCCATCCAGAACAAACCGAAAGAAGAAGCGGAAACAGACCTCGTCAAACTGGCGGAAGCATGTACTGAAAAAACGACAGACATTCTGTCACAGCTGACTGAAGAGCAGCTGAACCGCGAAATTGACCTGACCGCCTCTTTCGGCAGAAAAGTGACCGGCGCTGCTCTCCTTCAGCTTGCCATGGAGCATGAAATTCATCATAAAGGCAACCTTTTCGTGTATGTCAGAGAAATGGGCCACACGGAACTTCCGTTTTATCAGCAAAAATCATAATCCGGCCATCCGCAGGTCTGCGACATAACAGCAGGCTGGCGGATTTTTTTGTACTGTATAAAATTTTCCGAAAATTTAATTGATTACCGCCTCTTAATCATATATAATCTGATAAAAATAGTAGGATTATTCAGGAGGCACACAGATGACTGTAAGCATTGTGTTTATGGGTTTCTTTGTCGGAACGCTTGTCGGATTGACGGGTGTGGGAGGAGCGGCGCTTTTGACTCCTTTACTGATCGTTTTGGGGATCAACCCCTCAATCGCCGTCGGCACTGACCTTTTATATAACTCCATCACCAAACTGTTCGGTGTCGTTTCTCATTGGAAGCAGCGTACCGTTCAATTTAAACTTGTCGGCTACTTGGCGCTCGGGAGCATTCCCAGCGCAACAGCCGCCATCGGTGTTCTTCACTTGTTTCCCGCTTTTCACCAGCATCAGGAGCAGATTATCAAACAGGCGCTCGGCTACGTGCTGACCCTTGTCGCCATTTCCATTATCGCCCGCCTTTTTTTCGATAAAAAACTGCGGCCGAACCGCTGGCAGCAAAAAACGCTTGAAGAAAAGCGGACACTCATGATATTGATCGGCGTCATTTTCGGCTTCATCGTCGGCCTGACATCTATTGGGTCCGGCTCGTTATTTGCGATCGCCATGCTATACCTGTTCAGAATGAAAACGGCAGAAGTAGTGGGAACGGATATCGCACATGCCTTTCTGCTCGTAACTGCTGCCGGTCTGTTAAACGCAAGCTTCGGAAGCGTCGATTACCTGCTTGTATTGAATCTGTTGATCGGCTCTGTGCCGGGTGTGCTTCTCGGCAGCTTCTTTTCGCCGAAATTCTCACCGCGCCCGCTGCAATTTGTGATGGCGGCGATTATTTTAATCAGCGGAATAAAATTAATATAAAAAAGGCGGTCTGTTGTCAGATCGCCTTTTCCCTTATAACGTCACACCGGACTTAAAGATTGCAAGCTCCCGAAAATCGTTTTTTTCGTTATTGACGAATTCTCCGCTTGCAACTTTAATAATGTATTGAATAAAATCTCTTACAATGTGATCTTCTGTTGTTTGGTCTTCCGCCAATCTGCCCGCGTTGTAATCAATCCAATGAGGCTTTGATTGAAATAAATCGGTATTTGTTGATACTTTCACAGTCGGGACAAATGTGCCGAACGGCGTGCCTCTTCCGGTTGTAAACAAAACGATGTGACAGCCCGCCGCGGCGAGCGCTGAAGAAGCGATTAAATCATTGCCGGGCGCACTGAGCAGTGTCAATCCCTTTGTTTTCAGGGTTTCACCGTATGTCAGCACATCAGAAACCGGTGCAAGACCGGCTTTTTGGGTGCAGCCGAGCGACTTGTCTTCGAGCGTTGAAATGCCGCCTTCCTTATTCCCAGGTGACGGGTTTTCATAAATCGGCTGCTCGTGCTTCATAAAATATTGCTTGAAATCATTGATCAATCGGACTGTTTTATGAAACACTTCTTCGCTCGCCGCACGCTGCATGAGAATCGTCTCAGCGCCGAACATCTCAGGCACCTCCGTTAAGACCGTGCTCCCTCCCTGTGCAATCAAGTAATCTGAAAATCTCCCTAATAAAGGGTTTGCGGTGATGCCGGAAAAACCGTCCGACCCGCCGCATTTCAATCCGATGCTCAATTCTGACAGCGGAATCTCCTCACGTTTATCTCCCTTTGCCGCAAGGTGTATCTCTTTAAGTAGCGCAGTCCCTGCTTCAATTTCATCTGTGACAGCCTGTGATTCGAGAAATTTCACCCGATCTCCGTTCACTTCAGAAAGCGTTTCCTTAATCGCCGCCAGCTCATTATTTTCACAGCCGAGCCCTAAAACCAGCACACCGCCCGCATTTGGATGACGGATGGCGTTTATCAGCATTTGTTTCGTATTCTCATGATCATCGCCAAGCTGGGAGCAGCCGTATTGGTGCTTTAAAACCAGCACATTGTCAAAGGGCGCAATGTCTTTCGCCTCTGTTACGAAGCGCTGCAGGATTTTCTCAGCAACGCCGTTTACACAGCCGACTGTAGGTACGACCCACAGTTCATTCCGGACGCCGGATGTACCGTTTTCTCTTTTGTAGCCTTTAAATGTCCGGTTCTCATTTGTAAAAGGATTGTCCTCGAAGCGCGGTGAATACGTGTATTCTTGCACATCAGATAAATTCGTTTGCAGATTATGGGTATGAATATGCTCGCCGGCCGAAATCCGCCTTGTCGCACGCCCGATCGAAAAACCGTATTTAATAATGCTGCCGTTTTCTTCAATGGTTTGCAGCGCGATTTTATGCCCCCGCTTTACAGGGTCCTTCACTTCAATCGTCAGTCCGTCTGTATGCAGCCGCTCCCCTTTGTTAAAATGGCGCATGGCGAGAAGCACGTTATCGTTTTTATGGATTTTTATGACCTCTTTCATTTTACTTCCCCCTTTTTGCCGCAGCATTCATGTAACGCATGCTTCATACCCCGCTTATGAATGACAGACAGAAAAAAAGCCGTTCGTTCAGTCAGCCCCGGAAGATGATTCAGATTCCTCCCCCACAATCGCTCTTCTCCTAATATGGCAGATGCCGCTTGAAACATATCATCTTTGCAACGGGACCGCGCCATTTGGAAACGGTTAAGAACCTCCTCGCCGTCAGCCGGTTTGTTCGGTCCGTTCCAGTATGAATAGATCATGGCGCTGAACGAAAATACCAGCTTCTCAGGTAGCCGGCCCTCCTGTTCGATATAAGCCTTCAGCGTCGGCAGGTTTCTTGTTTTGAATTTCGCGGCGGCGTTAAGGGTAATGCTTTGCAGATAATGTTGGATATAAGGGTTTTTAAACCGCTGTAACACATCTGCCGCGTATTGGGTGACACCCTCCATTTGCAGCACAGGGAGGATTTCTTCATTGATCAGCTCTTCGATGAATCTGCCCGTCACCTCGTGCTCAGCCGCTTCCCGGACGGTTTGCAGTCCGTATAGTAAAGCCACTGGCGCCAATGCCGTGTGAGCGCCGTTTAAGATTCTCACCTTTTTTGTCCTGTAAGGCGTAAGGTCAGACGTGATCAGTGCGTTCAGCCCGGCCTCAGCAAAAGGAAGCTCATTCTGAAGCTGTTCCGGCCCTTCTATCACCCACAAATAATAATGCTCACCGACCACAAGCAGACGGTCTTCGTATCCGAGAAAATCGGTAAGTTCTTCCGCGGTATCAACAGGAAATCCAGGAACAATCCGATCCACGAGAGTATTGCAGAAGATGTTCGCGTCATGAATCCATTGAGTAAAATCAGGCTCCAGCTCCCACAGCCCGGCATATTGAAGCACGGCAGCCTTCAGTTTCCGTCCGTTTTCTTCGACCAGTTCACATGGAAGCACAATGCACCCTTTCTCGGCGTCACCCGTAAATGCCTTATAGCGGAAATAAAGGAACGCCGCTAATTTCCCGGGGAATGTTTTTTGAGGCCTATCTTCAAGCCGGTCGCCTTTCTCAAACGTAATTCCCGCTTCCGTCGTATTGGAAATGATAAAACGAAGCTCCTCTTGTGCTGCCAGCCGTTTAAAGGAATCATAGTCAGAAAAAAGATCAATGCCGCGGCTGATAGATTTGACGATCATGTGTTCTTCAGCCGGTTTTCCGTCCTTTATCCCCTGCAAAAAAAGCGTAAACAAACCGTCCTGCTCGTTTAAACGTTTGATTTTCTCAGAGCCTCTCGGCTGTACAGCGACAACGCTTCCATTAAAATCCGTCAATTGATTCATTTGATCGATCTGCCAGTCTGCGAAGGCCCGCAAAAAGTTGCCTTCGCCGAACTGAAGGACTTTTTCAGGATATTGAATGTATTCACCGCACATCTTTTTATTCAGCTGACGCAAGCTGTCCGCCTCCTTCTGCATTTATGCACACGTTAACATTTTTCTGTACGAAAACCCGGATAATCAGACGGGCCGTTATGTGAGTTTTTTAATTGAATCTCTTATCATCACCTCGGTGTTTTCGTATATTTTTTCCGCCGCCGTATCCGGGTCGGCGATTAGCGCCAAAATCTTCTCTGCGCCGAGTATGCTGATTTTTTCAACCGGGCGTTTTACTGTCGAAAGCCTCGGCGTCATGTATTGCGAAATGCCGATGTCATCAAACCCGATAACGGATATATCTTCCGGAACGTTCAGGCCTTTGGCGAAAATGGCATTCATCGCCCCGATCGCCATATCATCGTTTGAACAAAAAACAGCCGTAGGCGGTGATTGAAGCGCCAAGAGTTTTTCCATCGCCTGACTGCCGCTTTCCATATCATAGCGGCCTTTTACACTGTATTCATGCTTAATCGGAATAGAATGATCAATTAAAGATGTCAAATAGCCTTCTTTCCGCTGAGAAGTTGACCTGAATCCTTCCTTTCCCTCAATGATCGCGATATCTCTGTGTCCGTTTGCGATCAGGCAGTCGACCGCCTGTCTGGAGCCTTCTTTATCGTTTGACAGGATATTCGTGATGCTCCGGTCATCAATGTCCCGGTTCAGCACGACGAGCGGGATGTTTTTCTCGCGAATATGATAAATAAATGAATTATCACTGTCGCTTTGGCTCATTAAAATGATTCCGTCATACCTCATGGGCGTAATGGTTTCAAAGCTTTTCAGGTCGTCAATCGCGCGAACGAACAAATTGTATTCCTCACTGATTGTGCGGTTTACACCTTTGATGGTATCGGAAAAAAAGCTGTGTGAGGTTCCGTTTGTGATGCTTGTAAAAAACAGTCCGATCGTATGGGACTTTTGCATGGCAAGGCTTTTTGCATTTACATTCGGTGTGTAATTCAGCTGTGAAGCGAGCGCTAATATTTTCTGTTTTGTATGCTCTTTAATGTAGGGGCTGCCGTTAAGTGCCCGGGATACGGTGGTGTGGGATACGTTGGCGAGTTTTGCGATATCTTTTATGGTTACCATCGTTTTTCCTTTCTTTCTGTATGCTGTCATTTATTTCTATTGTACCATTAACGGACAGTCCATAAAATCACTAAAGTTGAGGTTTTGCATGATGTAAGTCCTGAACGAGCTCGGCATGCTGCCGGTCCGTCAGCTTATACATCAAACCGATAATCAGCATGGCGCACGCTAAAGCGAAAGCCGGGTACAGCAGCAGAAGCCCTTTAATCCCGATTAACGTGCCTTTTGTCTGAGATGCATTCGGGATATAGCCGATAACGCTCAGCCCGATGCCTGAAAGAAAACCTGATAAAGATTGGGCGAGTTTTCTGGAGAAGTTGAAAAGCGAATATGTCGTCGCCTCCTTCCGTTCACCCGTCTTCCATTCTCCGTAATCAATAATGTCCGACACAAGCGCCCACGTAATGCCGTTTGGTATGCTGATCCCGATAAAAGCAATGCTCGCTAACGCCGTAAAGATATATACATTTGACGGGAGACAGAAATTCAGCGCATCAGCCGCGGCGCTGACGGCAAAACCGATCATCACCGTTTGCTTTTTTCCGAAGCGTTTGACGAGTTTCGGCATAAACAAAACACCTAAAAATGAAGAACCGATGATGATAAAACTCATGTAGGACATCAGCTCCGCATTGTTGAGATTGTACTGGGCGAAGTAAACAAGCATAGCGGATTTAATGTTATATGCCGATATTGAGAAAATCGTCATGAAAACGACGGTCAGAAGCGGTTTGTTGCCGATAAAGCATTTGAAAACCGACATGACGGACAGCTTTTCTTTCGGCGCTTCACGGACGATAATTCTTTCTTTGCAGTTTCGGTAGCAGATCATAAATCCCGCGATTCCGATTACGGCCATCATCCCCATGACTGCCGGGTAGCCGATGTGAACGTTATCAAAATGAACGAGAATCGGGATGACGATGACACTTGTAATGAGCAGCGCGCCGAGGGAGCCGATCTGGCGGAATGCAGAAAGCGCCGTTCTGTCCTCCGCATCCTGTGTAATGGCCGCGCCGAGGGAGCCGTACGGAATATTGACGAAAGAATAAGCGACCCCCCACAGCATGTAAGAAGCATAGGCGTACACAAGCTTCCAGGTGACGCTCACGTCCGGTGACACAAAAATCAATACGGTCATGACCGCAAGAATAATACTTCCGAATAATAAGTACGGCCTGAATTTACCCCGGGGTCCGATCTTTTTTCTGTAGTCAATGGCCGAGCCGACAATCGGATCAGTCAAAGCCGCAAACAGCTTGCTGACCAAAAAAATACTGCCGGCGAACGCTGCCGGAATGCCTGCGACATCTGTGAAAAACTTCAGCAAATAGATCTGCCCGAGATCAAACATAAATCCGTTCCCAAAATCTCCAAATCCATAGGATACTTTTTCTTTCAGACTCAGCTTATGCTCCTTCACTTTTGCGGCAGATGCTGTCACGACAGGCACATTACTCATAGGCCACCTCTTTCATTCCATTTTTTAAAAGCGGAAATATTCCTCAGCATTCCGGTAACAAATCCCCTCGACAATCTTTCCTAAAAGCTCCATATCGTAAGGCGCTTCGCCTTGTTCCGCCCAGCTACCGATCAGCGTGCAGACAAGCCGCCTGAAGTATTCATGGCGGGGATAGGACAGGAAACTTCTTGAATCCGTCAGCATCCCGATAAAACGGCTGAACAGGCCCACGTTTGATAACGCTTTCATTTGCTGGAGCATTCCATCTTTCGTGTCATTGAACCACCAGGCTGTGCCGAATTGAATTTTCCCCGGTGTTTTCCCATCCTGAAAGCTGTTGATCATGCTGGCGATAATATAGTTGTCATTCGGATTCAAAGAATACAAAATCGTTTTAGGCAACTGCCGCTTTTTTTCGGCGGAATCTAACAGCCGGGCAAGCGGTTTTGCGATACGTTCATCATTAATTGAGTCATATCCCGTATCAGGACCGAGGCTGCTGAACTTATTTGTATTGGTATTTCTTAACGCGTTAATATGGAACTGCATCGCCCAGTCCAGTTCGGCGTAAAGACCGCAAAGATATTGCAGCGTCCGTGTTTTGAATTTCTTTTCATCTTCAAAAGACACATGCTCTCCGCTTAATCCGGCTGCAAAAATCCGGGCCGCTTCCTCTTCGGTCGTCTCGGCATAAACCATTTGATCTAACGCATGATCCGACACTCTTCCCCCGGCATTGTGAAAAAAGCGGACGCGGGATTCTAACGCATCTAAATACGATTGGTAGGTGGTGACAGCTATTCCGGAAGCGCTCTCCAGCGAACGGACCCAATCGGCAAAACCCGGGCTGCTGATGTCCAGTCCTTTGTCAGGCCGAAATCCGGGCAGCACTTGAACCGGAAAATCACTTTCTTTCAACAGTTCGTGGTATGTCAGCGCATCGGCAGGATCGTCGGTTGTGCAAATGACTTTGACATTTGATTTCAGAATGAGATCCCTTGCGCCAAACCCGTCTCCCTGCAGGAGCTCATTCGTTTTTTTCCAAATGGCCGCGGCCGTTTTTTCATTCAATACGTCATAAATGCCGAACCAGCGCTGCAGCTCTAAATGCGTCCAGCTGTACAGCGGATTGCCTATCGCCATCGGCACCGTTTTTGCCCAGGCGAAAAACTTCTCTTCATCTGAAGCGTTTCCGGTAATGCAGCGCTCTTCAATGCCGTTGGCCCTCATAATCCGCCACTTGTAGTGGTCACCGTAAAGCCATGCCTCCGTAATGGTTGCGAAGGTTTTATTTTCATAGATTTCCTTTGGGCTTAAGTGACAGTGATAATCAATGATCGGCATGTTTTCAGCGTATTCCCGGTACAGCTTTACGGCCGTTTTACTATCCAGTAAAAAATCATCACCCATAAAAGCTTTCACACTTTCATCCTCCCTCTTAAAAATGTTAACGTTAACAAAATGGTTCTTTTTTATTTTAGCTTCCTCTTTCTCACATATCAATCATTTTTATTTTATTTTTCAGAAAATTGTATCCGTTAACATTTTCATACAAAAAAAGACACTGCCGAGAAAGTCCGGCAATGTCTTCTGTGTGATCTTAAGGATTAGTAAGCGAGGCTGAATAATCCTTTGATATGTGTTAAATAACGTACGTTACTTGCTTCTTTCATTAAAGATGCCGGAAGACCTTTCAGCGGAGTAGAGTTCGCTCCGATGATGGCAACCGCGTCTTTACGTCCGAGGCTTGCAAGCGTACCAGAGTTTACAGGCTTGAATGTTTCAAGCGTTTTTCCTTCTAAGTAAGCGAACAGGTTGTAACCGACAAGTTCACCCATCTGCCAAGCGATTTGCGCTGTCGGCGGGTACGGACGGCCGTCCGGCGCAAAGTATACAGCGCTGTCTCCGACAACGAATACATCTTCGTGAGAAGTAGATTGTAAGAAATCGTTAACCGTCGCACGGCCGCGGTTCACTTCGAGGCCGGATTCGCCGACTAACGGGTTGCCTTGTACGCCGCCTGTCCATACAAATGTGTTGGCAACGACTTTTGAACCGTCTTTCAGATCAATAACGTTTCCTTCAACATTTGTAACAGGAAGACCTGTTAAGAACTCAACGCCGCGTTTTTCAAGACTTTTTGTCGCGCGTTCGATAAGGTCATCAGGAAGAACAGGAAGAATTTTCGGACCTGCTTCTACTAATTTCAGTTTGATTTCATTCGGATCTACGCCGTATTTTTTCGTAAGGTTCGGCATGATGTCAGCAAGCTCACCGACAAGCTCGACGCCTGTTAAGCCGCCGCCGCCGATAAGGATCGTTGCATCAGCTTCGTTTTTCGTTTTAGCGTATTCACGCACACGGTCTTCCACGTGTTTGTATACTTTGTTCGCATCAGCAGCAGATTTCAGCACCATGCTGTTTTCTTCGAGTCCAGGAATGCCGAAATAAGCCGTAACAGAACCAAGTCCGACAACAAGCGCGTCATAAGTCAGCTTAGAACCGTCAGAAAGGGCAACTTCTTTCTTATCAACTGAGAAAGAATTGACTTCTGCGATTTTAATGTCGACGTCTTTTCCTTTCAGAAGTTTTTCAAGCGGCATAGCAACAGCCTGTTCAGACACGTTGCCTGCTGCAAGGCGGTGCAGTTCTGTAATGATTTGGTGAGTCGGGTATTTGTTCACAACGGTTACGCGTGCTTCATCTTTACTGTAATGTTTGCGAACGGTTAAAGCAGAAAGAACTCCGCCGTAACCAGCGCCTAAAATGACAATATGTTTTGACATCGTATATCCTCCGTCCTTTATATCAATTTGAATCTGAGATTATTTTTGTTTTTCGTTCATGATTTCAAGATAGCTGTTAGCAAAACGGAACAGCTTTTGAGCTTGAGGATCTTTCAGCATGCGCAGCAGGCCGAAAAGTCCGATCGTTTCATTGCTTGCATCCGCGCGGTCTTTTGCTTCGATCGCAGTAGCCGCAACTTCTTTCGCTGTTTCTTTCACCGGCTCAAGAATTTCTGTAAGCGCACCCACTGTATCGCTCTTCAATACTTCGTCTGTCGCTACAGACTGTGCAAAATCATAAGACTTCGTTAAAATATTTACTAACTCAGTCAGTTTTGGAAGCTGATCCACTAAAACAGTCAGTGATTCTTGAACTTCAGGTTTTAGCAGCTGATCAATAAGATCGCGTTGGCCTTGGCTGACAGATGCATTTGTTTGATCGATTGTTTCTGGCATATCCGATTCTCCTTTACTATAAGCAGTATGCTGATTTTTTTTGGAAAGGGTAGCCTTTCCCCCTTCATGCAGAAAAGCATGAAAAAGCAAGATTGTGAATTCATGCACAATCATTTACAAAAATAAATGTTTACTACCCAGTTTTTCACTTTGCCATATCCAGTATTATTTTTATATCAACAAAAACAATTGAATAAGTCAAAATTTCTTTTTCCTCTCTGAAAATAGCAAACATAAAAAACCCCAATTTGATTTACTCTTATATAATAACACTTTTTGAACAAAATTTGAACGTGAATTGTTTCGTTTATGAAATTATTTATATGGCGGGGGTGTAATAACGTTTCTTTCAGGCTATTTTTTTACAGACCATCCGCTTTTCCCCTGTCATTTTTCCCACAATTTTAAAAGCGGGCCCGATTTTCCCGTAAAGGGGTCGCATTCCGGGAGCGGGACACGGCTGATTTCTTCTGAAGTTCTATCATCTTTTTCCGTTTTTGTATCGTACTGCCGGCCGCCCGGATAAGCCCCGATCACGGTAAAATCAGAACTGCCCGACAGTTTTTTATGTCCGGTGCCGGCCGGAATGACCGCTGCGTCTCCCATTTGAAGAACGGCGTCCGCTCCTTGTTCCCCGCCGAACCTCAAAACCGCGTTTCCTTTTACCGCGACAAGAACTTCGTGCGTGGTGCTGTGAAAATGGTGATACGGAAATACTCCGCCCGTCCAGCTGTTCGACCAATCGTGCCGGCGGAGGACGGACACTGCTTTCTGTACCGTTTCTTCATTAAATACCGCTTTATAAATAACAAGCGGAAGATTCGGGTTATTCGGAATGCAGCCGTCATCTTCGAAATAAAGCACTTGAATATCCTCTTTCTGCACTGTTTTCACCTCCGTATATGTCTGTTTCCCATTCATCATTTGTTAAAACGCTATTTTCTCATATTCCATTGCGAAGCCTGCCGGTGAATAGTATAGTATAAAAAAATATGTGTCAAAATGAGGGATTTAATGAAAGCCATCGTGATCGGAATATTGGCATCTCTGTTTTTTGCAGTCACCTTTATTTTAAACAGGGCGATGGAGCTTTCCGGCGGAAGCTGGATGTGGAGCTCTTCCCTGCGTTTTCTTTTTATGGTTCCGTTTTTATTTTTGATCGTTTATGCGAAAGGAAAATGGGCGCCGCTCTGGCATGAAATCCGAAAAAAACCGTTTTTTTGGCTGAAGTGGAGTTTTACCGGGTTCGTGCTGTTTTATGCCCCGATTACGTTTGCGGCGGCATATGGGCCGGGCTGGCTGATCGCCGGCACGTGGCAGATTACAATTGTCGCGGGTGTGCTTCTGTCGCCGTTTTTCTACGAAACAAAACATTCACCGGCGGGCTCGGTTTCTGTCAGACAAAAGATCCCGCTGATTTCGCTGGTTACTTCCGTCATCATCCTGATCGGAGCCGGTCTGATTCAGCTTCAGCATGCGGGTTCTCTGTCCGGCCGCACGATACTATTCAGCGTGGTGCCGGTCGTCATTGCCGCTTTTGCCTATCCGCTCGGCAACCGCAAAATGCTGGAACAATACGGCGGAAAACTCGATACGTTTCAGCGGGTGCTCGGCATGACGCTCGCAAGCCTTCCGTTTTGGCTTTTGATCGCCGCTTTCGGCTGGCATAGAGACGGGCTTCCCTCAATGGGACAGACATTCCAATCCTTTATCGTCGCACTCAGTTCTGGCGTTATCGCAACAGTATTATTTTTCCGCGCCACCGATATGGTGAGGAATGAGCCGCAGAAGCTCGCTGCTGTTGAGGCGACGCAGTCCGGAGAGGTTCTTTTTGCACTGATCGGCGAAATCGTCTTTTTATCCGCGGTGTTTCCGTCACTTCTTTCATTTGCCGGACTGTTCATTATTATTGCGGGAATGGTCATGCATACATTCGCTTCCCGGCAGACAGACCAGAAAACGGCTGAGCAAACGTCAGCCAATCTCACCGGTTCCTGATTTTTTTACGAAAGGTGTCATCCTGTATGAAAGAAGAAATTCCGGCAATATCTTTTCTGTCAGCCGGCAAACGCTTTGAACAAAACAATACGTCCTTTGATGTCCTAAGCCGTGTAACCGGACATATTCAAAAAGGTTCTATCACGGCGTTGATAGGGCCTTCCGGCGCGGGAAAAAGCACATTGCTGTCACTTTGCAATCTGATGAATACACCTGATGAAGGGGAAGTGCTTGTATTCGGAAAAGAAATAAGACACTGGGACATCAGAGAGCTCAGAAAAACCGCGGGCCTTGCATTTCAATCAGCTCCCGTCCTCGAGGGAACGGTGCGGGACAACCTTCTGCTCGCAGAAAAACTCCACGGGGCGCAGCACTATACGCCTGAAGAGCTCGCAGATTTTACAGATCTTCCGCGCGGGCTTCTGGATCGAAATGCAAAAGAATTATCCGGAGGTCAGCGGCAGAAGCTCTCATTAGCGCGAACTCTCGCCGGACTGCCGTCCATCCTGCTGCTTGATGAAATCACATCGGCGCTGGACCCGTCATCCGTTCTCACCATTGAGAAACTGATTACGAAACTCCATCGGCAAAAACAGCTGACGATCCTGTGGATCACCCATAACCTTGAACAAGCGGAACGGTTATCCGATACGGTATGGTTTATGGCTGAGGGACGGCTTTTAGAGACCGCGGAAACGAAAACGTTCTTTAAGGAACCGAAACACGAAAAGGCCCGGGCGCTTTTACAAGGGAGCGGGGGCTAATATGGATTACCTTTCTCTGTTACTAACAAGTATATTTGTCATTATCGCTTTATTCCTGTCTAAATCTTTTAAAGCCGGCGTCGAAAAGGATATGATCGTCGCAACCGTCAGGGCCGTCATTCAGCTGCTTATCATCGGCTATGTGCTGTCGCTGATTTTTCGCGGTGATCACCCGATATTTATCATATTAATGGTGCTTCTCATGCTCACGGCCGCTTCGCACAATGTCTCCAAACGGAAAAAAATGCGGATCGGCTCATTTTGGCGCGTTTTTCTGACACTGGCGATCGTGGAAGTTGTGACGCAGGGACTTTTACTGACCCTGCATATCATTCCGTTCACTTCAAGATATGTCATTCCGATAAGCGGCATGGTCATCGGAAACTCCATGGTGCTCTCAAGCCTGTTTTTAAACAAGCTCAGTTCGGAAGCGGATCTGCGGAAAGAAGAAATCCAGCTGATTCTCTCTCTCGGAGGAACGCCTAAGCAGGCCGTCCGGCAGATATTGACGTCCAGTATGAAGCTCAGTATGATCCCGACGCTTGAAAGCCAGAAAACATTGGGTCTCGTTCAGCTTCCCGGCATGATGACGGGGCAGATTTTAGCGGGGGCTGATCCGATACAGGCGGTGCGCTTTCAGCTGCTGATCGTTTTTACAACGATGGCCTCCGCTCTTCTTACATGTATCATACTCAGCGCCTTGACATATCCTTCCCTTTTCACGGAACACTGGCAATTAAAAAAATTCAGCAGGGAAGCGTAGGCTTTTTTCCCTGCTGAATGATGGTTTATGACAAGGTCAGAGATTCATAGTAACGGGATAATTCAATAATCATCGCTCCCATCCGCTCAATGTCCGGAGCAAGGACCCTCTTTACCCCTTCATCCCGGATCGCTTCAGCCGTCACTTTGCCGACTGCGGCGGCAAGCACATGTTTTTCGAATGCCTGCTGCAATTCTTTTGTGAACCCTTTTTCTTTTGCATAATCAAAGAGAGAGCGCACTTGAATGGCTGTCGTAAAACATACGGCATCGACCTCTCCGTTTAACAGCTCTCCCAGCAGTTTATCGACCGTCTCCCTTTCAGGCGGAATATGCTGATACGGCAGAACAGGGAATACCTCCGCTCCGTTTTTCTCAAGGAACTCCGTTAAGACCGGCGCTTTTTCACCATGAAGCTGTATCATGACTTTTTTATCTTTAAAGTCAAATCGTTCCAAGGAGCGGATCAGCCCTCTTGTTGTACCGTCTTCATCTGAGGCATGCGGCGTGATGCCGAGCTTTTTTAAGGCCGCATATGTTTTATAGCCTCTGCAGCCGATTTTCGCTTCATGAACGGCCGCTAAAAATTCTTCTTTCAGACCGATTTTTTCTGATACCGACAATAACGTTTCCGTACCGATGCCTGTGGTGAATATCACCCAATCGGCTTTTTGCCCGGCAAATGTTCTTACGTCGGGTTCAATTTGATCCTCCGCCAGGTATACGGTTCCTTGGAGGGAACGGACGACTGCCGTTCCGCCCTGCTTTTCTATTAATTTTGTGATCTCTTCTGTTTTCCGCGAACCGCCGATGGCAATCCGTTTCCCGTTCAATCCTTTTCCCATCGCTGTTTTCTTCTTCCCTTCAGATGCCGGGCGCCCTATGGCAGGCCGTCATTTATTTCTATTATTGTTACGCAATCAGCCGGGAAAATCAAGCTATGCTCCCGTTGAATCCCCCGTGCAGTTGCTGTATCATTAACCGGGCAGAACGATTTGATTCGCGGAGGGACTTTCAATCATGGAAACAAAAAAAGAGTTCGAGACAAAAGGATACGATACTTCGGTCATTTATGAGTTCAATGAATATCCTGATGTTCACAGCGGCCGATGTGACAATTGCGACTACACGCTGTTTAAAAGTTCAGTGAAGGGCGGAAAATTTTTGAGGGAATGCCGGAGATGCGGCATGAAGAAAAATATATAACAAAACAGGCAGCCGTCTTCCGGTGCGCTGCCTGTTTCTCAATCAATTTTCGACGGCCGCCGTTTTCAAAAATTCTTCAATGGCGTAAACAGCCTGTTTGGGGCCGCCGGTTTCTTCTATTTTCTGCTGCATACTTTTCACGCGGCTGAGGATGTTCTTATCGCCGTATACGTTCTGAACGTCTTTTTGCAAACGGGCCACAGTGACTTCTTTCGGCGGCAGATGCACGCCAAGCCCCAATTCATCCACACGCTTTGCGGTGACCTCTTGTTCGTGCATTTGCGGAACGACAACGAGCGGGACACCCGCATTCATCGCTTCCATTGTACTGTTCATCCCGCCGTGAGATACGAACAGCTTTGCTTTCTCCAGCACATCAAGCTGAGGAACGTGCTGGCGGATGATAAAGTGATCGGGGACATCCGAAAAACTTTCCGGATCAATTGTTGTGCCGACTGACATAATAACCCGCCAGTCCGAGTCCCGAAACGCGTCAATACACATCCGGTAAAATTCAGGCCAGGCGTTAAACGCCGTTCCCAGTGAGATGAGCATAAGCGGACGGTCATCGGCTGCATCAATTTCCAGACTTCCCGTATTTGTGCGTTCTCCAAGAGACGGACCCGCAAAACAGAATCGTTCATCAAAGGTTTCCTGTTTCGGCTGAAAGGCCCTTGGCATAAAGACAATATTCAGTTTTTCAGGCATAAAAAATTCTTCCATTGTCATCCGTTTCAATTGTTCATTTTCAATCTGCTCCTGATATTCTTCTATCGCCTGTTTGGCCGCTTCCAGTGTTTCTTCGTCTCTTCCTAATTGAAAATACTCATTCATTGCATAGCTCGGGCAGAACTTTACGGCCGGGATGCCGCCATTATCCGCAAACAATTTTCCGGCAAGAGCTAAAAAATCAAACAGGACGATGTCAGGAAGGTCGTCTTTGTACAGCTCTTCCAACTGCGGAAGCACTTCAACCGCTTCTTCCAGAAACATCACAAACGCGTCATTTTTATTTACCCGTTCTTTTATCGTCTCCGGGTCCGCCTTTATGCTTGTGCGGTATAAAACGGGAATGGCGCCCGTTTTGGCAACGGAAGCTTCAAATTCCTCAGTCGTAGCGAATGTCACTTTATACCCGCGATTGACAAGTTCCTCGGCTACAGGCAGCGTGGGATTGACATGACCGTGAGCGGCCACATTAATTATGGCGATGTGTGTTTTTCTCATCTTTTTTCTTCTCCCTCATTTTCGTTTATCTCCGCTTCTAAAGACTCCAGCCCGTACATGACACTGTTTCGGATCGGCTCAATCCCGACAGGCTCAAGGTGTGAAAAGGTTTTTACAATTCCTTTCAGCGCGGCTTCCGCTTCAAGTCTGGCAAGCGGAGCGCCTAAGCAGAAGTGTACGCCGAATCCGAAGGAAAGGTGCGGATTCGATTGGCGATGAATATCAAATACGCCCGCCTTCTCAAATTTGTTTTCATCACGGTTGGCAGATGCAACGTAGCAGAGAACGATCTCCCCGCTTTTCAAGCGGCGTCCGCGCAATTCAGTGTCGTGCCGGACCGTCCTTCTGACAAACGGAGCGGGAGCGCGAAAACGCAGCGTTTCTTCCACCGTTTTCGCGATGAGAGATGGGTCCTGTCTCAGCTCTTCATAAAGGCCGGGCGTTTCTAATATGCTGTAAACCGCATTTGAAATGAGATTAGTCGTTGTTTCATTTCCCGCCACTAAAAGCAGGTTGCAAAACGGGATCAGATCTTCTGCCGTGAGCTTCTCTCCCTCTTCTTCCTCTTTTATCAAAATAGAAATAATGTCTTGGCCGGGCTTTTTTCGTTTGCTTTCTATTATTTCCGCAAAAAACGCCGCCAGCTCCGCCTCACATTGGTCACGTTCCTGCTGATTTTTCTCCGCCGCTTCAGGACTCGCATCTTTCGGCATGCTGACGAGAATGTCCGACCATTTTTTAAACTGATCCATACGTTCGGACGGAACGCCTAATAATTCTGAAATCACCATGACCGGCAAAGGGTAAGAGAGATCTTTAACGATATCAATCCGCCCTTTGTTCTTTGCCTGTTTTAGGAGATGATCGGTAATGTCTTTAATTCGCGGCTCCCATCCCTTCAAGACGCGGGGAGTGAAAGCGCGATTGACGGCAGATCTGATTTGGGTATGCTTCGGCGGGTCCATATTCAGCATGGACTTTGCAATCGAGCTTTTCACATCAGTCATGAGGCTTGAGAACGTCTCTTTATCACTGATGACTTTTTTGACATCATCGTATAAAAACACACTCCAAACCTTCGTTTCTTCATCAAAGTGTATAGGGCTTTCCCGTCTCATTTTTTCGTACCAAGGAAAAGGGTTGTATACGTCCAGGCCGTTTTTTCCTTTCATCAGGGTTCTTTGGATGGCTTGTCTCGTGCTCCTCAGCTTACTCATGTTTCATCACTCCTGATTGTTTCATATTTGAATAGTTGACGTACCTTGAATTTTATCCTAGCACATATTTTCAATTTTTTTCTATTCATAACCTGAACTATTAACATAACACAACAAAAGTCATAAATCCGGAGGTGAAATTTCTCCCAAGAAAACAGCAGAAGCGCACAAAAAACCCGAGCCTTCGGCCAGGCTCGGGAGATATGTTCACTCATTCGTCTGCGGTTTCTGGTGCTGCTTTTGGTCTTCAGGAGGCTGCGTATTTCTTTCCATATCGTCCGTATCAGCGCCCATGCCTTTCAGGAAAGAAAACAGCAGAGTGACGGCCTTGTTGATTTCCGGGTCTTTTAAAGCGCGGACGATATCAAAATACCCCGTCTTCCTGCCGCTGTCTTTTTCCTCGACGGCCTTTGTGACGCCCGCATTGATTTTAACGATAAACGGCTCAAGCTGTTTTACATCGAGCATGCCGAGAACGCCGCTTAACAGCAGGAGATTTTTCAGCATATTGGCCGTTTCCGGAGTATTCGCCTTCTTCACGAGGATATCCATCACTTTGTCTCCCTGGCCGAAGAGCCCGCGCAGAAGCGCCAAAACGCCGCGCTCGTTCATGTGCTGAAGAATGTGCAGAGATTCCAAAATCGCGTCTTTATTTCGTAAAAGAGCCGTCTCGATCTCTTCTAAGTCTTTTTTTCGTTTGTCTTCTTCTGTGACGGTCTGTTTTCGGATGCCGCTGATTGCTTTAGCCATTTTACTGTTTCCCCCTTTTTACGGCGTCTCCCGGAAATACATAATCTTTACGCGCCCATTTCCGCTCAACCCGGACACCGATCTGCGGCTGCGGGTTTCCGTAACGGAAATTGATTTTCGGCAGCGGATTAACGCCTTCTTTTTTCAAAATCTCCATCTTCGCTGATGTTTCTTTATAAGCCGGTGTATCGGTATCCTTATCCGCATAGCTGCTTGTCAAAAGGTTAATGGCGGCGTCTTTTGAATCGTTCATCGGGAGATAGACTTGTTTGCCTTTTACCCTGTCTGTGATGACGCATTTGACTTTCACATTTCCGTACGGTGATGTCAGACGGACAAGCGTTCCGTCTTCCAGCCCTCTTTCTTCGGCGAGTTCGGGCGAGACCTCAAGGAACACACTCGGTGTTTTTTCGGATATTCCTTTTGATCGGTAAGTCAGATTTCCTTCGTGAAAATGCTCGAGCAGCCGCCCGTTATTCACATGGATATCATATTCTTCACCAAATTCTTTCGGCTCGGTCCACTGAACGGGATATAAAATCGCTTTGCCGTCTGAAAACGGGAACTTATCCGTAAATAAAAGCGGTGAATCGGTTCCGTCCGCTGCAACCGGCCATTGCAGTGAATTGTAGCCTTCGAGACGTTCGTAAGTGACGCCTGCGTAGAGCGGCGAAAACATTGCCGCTTCTTCCATAATGTCTGCCGGATGTTCATAGTGCCAATCAGCGCCCAGACGGTTGGCGATGTCCGTAATAATCTGCCAATCAGGCTTTGAATCGCCCAGCGGTTCAAACACTTCGTAAAGGCGCTGCACCCTCCGTTCCGTATTCGTAAACGTCCCTTCTTTTTCAAGGCTCGGGCTTGCCGGAAGCACGACATCGGCGAACTCGGCCGTACGCGAAAGAAAGATATCCTGCACAACGAAGAAATCAAGCTTTTCAAATGCGGCATGAACATGGTTAATATTGGAGTCGACAAGCCCCATTTCTTCTCCTTTTAAGTACATGGACTTCAGTTTTCCTGAGTGGATGCCTTCGATCATTTCATGATTTGTCATTCCGATTTCTTTCGGCAGGTCTGTTCCCCAACCCTGTTCATACTTTTTGCGGGCTTTTTCATCCGTTACTTTTTCATAGCCGGGGAAGCTGTCAGGCATACTGCCGAAATCACTGGCTCCCTGCACGTTATTATGGCCCCGAAGCGGATATGAGCCTGCGCCGGGCTTGCCGTAATTTCCGGTCACAAGAAGCATGTTGGAAATGGCCGTGCTCGTATCACTTCCTCCGATATGCTGGGTGACACCCATCGCCCACAGTGCGCACACGCTGCCGGCTTCATGAATCATCCGGGCCACTTTGATTAGGGTATCCTTGTCCACACCGGTATGTTTTTCCGCATATTCCATTGTATAAGGTTCAAGGCTTTTCACGAATTCATCTAATCCGTTCACTCTCTCCTTCAGAAATGCAGTATCCGCCAAATCGTGATCAAGCAGATATTTCGATACGGCATTCAGCCAGACGATATCTGATCCGGCACGCGGCTGGAAAAACACATCGGAGCGCTCGGCCATTTCATGTTTTCGCAAGTCAGCGACGACGAGCTTCTGTCCGTGCAGCTTATGAGAACGTTTAATGCGTGTGGACAGGACGGGGTGAGACTCAGACGTATTTGAACCGATAATCAACACGAGCTCAGCTTTTTCTATATCTGTAATCGACCCTGAATCACCGCCGTATCCGACCGTTCTGAACAATCCCGCCGTGGCGGGAGACTGGCAGTAGCGTGAGCAGTTGTCGACATTATTTGTGCCGATGACAGCTCTTGCAAGCTTCTGCATCACGTATGATTCTTCATTCGTGCATTTGGAAGATGTGATAAAGGCAAGTGCATCCGGGCCGAAATGTTCTTTTATATCGGTAAATTTATCAGCGATCAGCTGCAGCGCTTCATCCCATTCCGCCTCCCGAAACGAGTCTCCTTCCCGGATAAGCGGTTTAGTAAGGCGCTTTTCACTATTGACGAAATCCCAGCCGAATTTCCCTTTCACACACGTCGAAATGCCATTTGCGGGCGCCTCGGCCTGAGGCTCAACCTTTAAAATGTCTCTTCCTTTCGTCCATATATCAAAACTGCAGCCGACACCGCAGTAAGTGCATACGGTTTTCGTTTTTTTGATTCTTTCATCCCGCATGGCCGATTCCATGTCCGATATGGCCAAAATCGATCCGTACCCGGTTTCGACCCCTTTTGTGATGTCAATCATCGGCCGAAGCGTCTCTTGGTTAATGCCTGTTAAATACCCCGCTACGCCTTCCATGCCTTTTTCCATCATGGCATTGCACGGACATACCGTCGAGCAATGTCCGCAGGAAACACATGATGATTCATTGATCGGCACATCCTGATCCCAAATGACCCGCGGGCGTTTCCTCTCCCAATCAATGCTTAACGTTTCGGTTACCTGTACGTCCTGACAGGCTTCGACGCAGCGTCCGCATAGGATGCACTGATCGGGATCATATCGGTAAAACGGATTTGATTCATCTTTAGGATACGGTTTTTGATCGAACGGAATGCTTTGATGATTGATTTTCATTTCCTTTACGGTATTATGTACTTCGCAGCTCCCATTGTTGTAATCACAGACCGTGCAGTACAATTCATGGTTGTGCAAAATGTTGTCCATGCCGATAATCTGCGCTTTTTTTACATCGGACGAAAGCGTATCGATGACATCTCCGTCCTTTATTTGCGCGGAACACGAACGCACCAGTTCCCCGTTAACATTGACGATACAGGTATCGCACGTTTCAATCGGCCCGAGACTCGGGTGATAACACACGTGCGGCACGTCAATTGAACTATTGTTCAAAAGCTGCAATACGGTTTGGCCGTCCGGCGCTTCCATTTCAACCCCATTGATTGTAACCTTCTTTGTATCAGCCATTTTCTTTTCCCCTTTCTGTACCCCTCTATACATCCTCTATGATTCCCAGCAGGCCTTTCACTAAAACATCTCGTTTATCTCAGGAAACATACGGGTATGAGCGGTAAAAAGGAGGCGTTCACATATGTTGAAGAAAAAAACACTCGTCACGGGATTATCGGCAGTGATGCTCACGGGATGCGCATTCGGCGCAGAAGCATTTTCGGATACACAGCCCATCCATGCCGCAGCCGCTTCAAAAACGGAAAACCAACGTGCACAAGAACTGGTGAACAGCCTTTACCAATCGGCGTTTAAAGGGGAAATGCCGCAACATGTGAAAGGCCTGAAAATCAACCAAAGCACAAGACAGGACGTTTACGATAAAATCGGCGAGCCGGAACAAAAAGCAGACAGCCGCAATCCATTTGATTTATACAGCTGGAACATGGGAAACCCCGGTTATGGATTTTCCTATCATAAAAACGGAAAAATCTCGGAAATACGCTATTTCGGAACAGGGGTCGAGCGGCGCTTAAACCTCGGAAGCGTCACACCTGACGTCTTAAGCAAACAAATCGGCAGCGCTGACAAAATCCTGACAGTGCCAAAAACGGGCGAAACAGATTACGTCTACCATACGGGGCAGTATGAGCTCCGCTTCGTCATCGGCAGTGACCAAAAAGCAGACCACGTCAACCTAAAAGCCAGATAACGCAAAAAAGCGGCCTCCCGGGCCGTTTTTTCATAGACAGCTTCTCCGTCGTTCCTTACAATACATGGGAGTACAAAAAAAGGGGAACAGTGTGAAGTGATTAGACATCCATTGACATACGGAATATGTACCGTTTTTATCATCGCCCTCGGTTTGCTGTCCAGAACCGCATACATCACCGCCCTATTGCCCGGCATCATAAACGCTTATTTAGGAGATGCCTTGTGGGCGGCAATGATTTTTACAGGATTCGGGCTTTTCTTTCGGCACATCCGGACGGAAACAGCCGCATTTTTGAGCCTCTCGTTTTGCTGTCTGATTGAATGCAGCCAGCTGTATCACGCGCCTTGGATTGACGCAATCAGAAGCAGCACGCTCGGCGGGCTGATCCTCGGCTGGCAATTTGTCTGGAGTGACATTTTTGCCTATACTCTCGGGGTATGCGCTGCCGCACTTTTAGAATGGGCCGTAAAAAGAAACCGCCAGTCCCCTTCATAATCGGAGCACGCCGCCGATATGAAGGGATAAGGAGGTGGAAGCTATGGATATCCCTGCGTTATCAATCGCTATGCACCAGGCATCTCTGGCGCAGAATGTAAATATCGCTTTAACAAAAACGGTCATACAGCATGCACAGGCTGCGGCGGAAGAAACAGTGAAAATGCTGCCGTCCCAGCACCCGACTGCCGGACATTCAATTGATGTGAAAGTGTAAAAAAAGATGCCGGATGAGAACCGGCGTCTTTTTTTTGCCCGTTGTACGTACACCATACCGGGCATACAGGAATAAGGTAAACGGAACCAACATTTGAAAAGGAGGTTTTCCTCTTGTACGATCCTTTCTATCATGAATACACAGCCGAGAGCCACGAACGGGTGCCATATCATTATCCGCGGCCGCCTTATTATTTCCCCAGACCATATCCATACTATCCGCGGCCGCCTTATTATTTCCCCAGACCGTATCCATACTATCCGCGGCCGTATATCCCGTTCTATCCCTGGTATTAATGTTTGAAAAGAAATGACTGCAGACAGGAGGCTTCTCCTGTCTGCTATTCAACTTTGACCGACAGAATATACGGGAGAGCTTGAACTTTTTCCATTACCGCCGCTTTCCCGCTTTTGCTTTTCACCCTTCCCTTCACTTCAAGCACCGCCTTATTCAATTCATAGGACGTAATAAGAATTCCTTTTTCCTCAAGAGAAGTTAAAATATCATGCATGACGGCTTTCTCCTCAATCCTGAAACTGACAGACAAAGAATGCGCCGCCGGTTTAAACAGAAAATTTAACAGTTCAAGCCCGATTAACGCCAAAATCGTGCCGCTGATGCCGATGACATACATACCCGCCCCGATCGTCAGCCCGATCCCCGACGTAGCCCAAATCCCCGCGGCCGTCGTAAGCCCCCGCACGACATGCCGCTGCAAAATAATCGTGCCGGCTCCTAAAAATCCGACGCCGCTGACGACCTGCGCCGCCACCCGGCTAGGATCAAAGGACGTATGGCTGTTGGATAACAAATCAAAAAAGCCGTATTTAGAAACGATCATCATCAAGGCGCTGCCGACGGCCACTAAAAAATGCGTCCTCAAACCGGCTTCCTTCGCCCTGAATTCTCTCTCCAATCCAATAAGAGCCCCAAGCAGACCCGCAACCGCCAGACGAATCACAAAATCAAGTTCCATCCGTCTCTCTCCTTTCCTTATCTTCTTACCCGCTTTTTATCCCCCGTATCTTTTTCAATCAGCACAGGACTGCTCAGCTGAAAAAAAACTGCATTTGAATATATACTTTGGTTCTTTATCATATTGTCAGTTCTCTTATTTATATGCGGAAGGTATCAAGCTGACGTTTCTAAAATAAGGAAAATAACTTATTGAGAGTATATTAAACAAGTTTATTCGTTGAAGCTGCGGCCGCTTGTCTCTTCCAATCTTCTAAAAACAGAACAAATGCTGCTCCCTCATGCTCAAAAATTGCTTTCAATTCACAAATATATATCGTAATATAAGATATAATCTTATTAAACGATAGAAGGTGGATGATGATGTCAAACGAAATCATGCGATTAAATGACCTCTGGACAGATATTTACTACCGGCTCCGTAATCAGCACCATGAAAAAATCACTCACCAAGGTGTACGGATTCTGCAAGTCATTCAAAAAGAGAAGGCAGTCGGAATAAAAGACATTGCCGAAGCGATTCAAGTATCACATAATACCGCTTCGGAACATATAAAGCGGTTACTGCAGAAAAAGTACGTTTATAAAACCAGAAGTGTTGAGGATGAGCGGAAAGTCATTTTAAAACTTACCAGTTTGGGGGCGGATGTCCTTTACCGGCATTCCGGTCTTGATGAAGAAAAGCTTAAACAGCTTCTTTTTGACAGCATGAATAATGAAGAAAGAACACTTGTCTTAAAAGCATTCAGTTTGATGAAGGAGCGTGCTGAAGATGTTTACGATCGTTAAAATCACTGTCTCCGCTGCTATTATTGGGATTATCACTGAAATATCAAGAAGAAGCCCGAGTTATGGAGGTATTATAGCGGCTTTACCAATTGTCAGTATGCTGAGCATGGTTTGGCTGTACATCCAAGGCGAAACGAAGGAGACATTAAGTCATTTTGCATTCAGCGCGGCTTCCGGCATCCCCTCCACAGTCATTATGCTGGTCATTATCGGCATCGCCCTTCGCCATTCTCTGTCTTTCATTGCCGCATCAGGGCTTGGACTTACGGGATGGCTGGTTTTCTTGTATGCTCAGGATTTTATCGTAAAACATATAAACAGTCAGCAATAAGCACCTTAGCGCTTCTTTGTAAATACGAGGAATTAAAAAAACAGGGATACCCCTGTCTTAAAAGTGACTCCGATTAAAAAGCGAAACCCCTTTCTTCACGAGAAGCAGACACCGCCGAACACAAAAACATCCCGTGTTGCGAACGGAGTCCGCAGCCTGTACAGCCATATCGGCATAAAAAACCGGCTGATCTCTCAAACAGAATGTCCGGCAATCACCTCAAAAAACGAGGTGAAATCTGTCAGTATCCCGTCATCCGCCAGCTGCTTTTCTTCAAATAGCGCGCGGTTTTTTCCGAGCGGGTCAATGGCCATAATCTTGCCTGCACCTGCTTTTTTCGCCGCTGTGAGCCCCGAAAAGGCATCTTCAATGACTAAGCATTCTTCAGGTCTGAGGCCTAACTTTTCCGATGCGATGAGAAAAATATCCGGCGCCGGTTTTCCGGGGAAGCTCCCGTCATCAAACGTGACTTTGATAAAATCAAACCACCGATCCAACTGAAAGACGTCAAAGTAAAACTCGACATTTTCCTTTACCGTAGCCGTGGCAATGGTCATTGGCGTTTCTGATTTTTTCAGATGGTTCAATACGCCGGTCAGTCCCTTCGTCAGCTTTAACTCATCTTTGTTTTCAAGGCATAATTCTCTGTAGTAGGCTTCTTTTTCAAAAGACAGCTTCTCGATTTCTTCATTTGTTAAATCGCCGGAAATAAAATACGTCAGGATTTCACTGTTTGTTCTCCCGTGAATGTTAACGAAAATGTCTTCATCAGAAATGGTTTTCGGCGCGTATTTTTTCACCATGAAAAACCATGCTTTTTCGTGCAGATGCGAATCTTGAAACATCGTGCCGTTGAAATCAAAAATAACCCCTTTCATCGAACCGCCCGCCTTTTTTATTTTTTTGCGATTTTGACATCTACATATTGCTCGTAATGAATTTGAACATCTTTCATCACTTTATCATCCGTAATCAGATAATCCATATCATGCAAGTTATAGAACACGTAAAAATCTTCCCGGTTGAATTTTTTATTATCCGCCAGTAAAAATTTCGTCCGCGAATTATTCAGCGCGATTTGATGGGCTTCCCCTTCTTCAATGCTGTAAGAAGAAATCTCATCATTATGTATGCCGTTTGCGCTGATGAAAGCTTTCGTAAAATTGAATTTCTGCAGATTGCCGTTCACGATGGGTCCGACGAAGGCACCGGTATTTTTTCGGAAATCGCCGCCAATCAGGATGGTATCCGCAGTGTCACCATGTTTTAAAATATCAAATACGGGATAGTTGTTTGTGATAATCCTGATTCGCTTATGCAGCAGGTGTTTGGCTAAAAGTTCAATCGTCGTGCCGGGCCCTAAAAAAACGGTATCGCCGTCATTTACATATGAAGCTGCGAGTTCCGCGATTTTCTCCTTCTCATCCATTTGAACACCCAGTTTTTCATTATGCGATAATTCGTGATCAATGGAATAAGATATGCTCTGTGCGCCTCCGTGAATACGTACGATTTTTCCGGCCTTATCCAGCTCGTCCAGATCTCTTCTCACTGTCATATCAGAAACATCCAGTTCATCGATAATATCACTCACCGTAATAAACCCCCGCGAGTTTACGATATCGATGATTTTTAAAAGACGCTCTTTTTTTAACATGTTCAATCATCCCCTCAACTTTACACACAATCTAACACATTGCGGCAATCCGGTCAACAAAAACAAACACTAACAAACAACATAATCAACATATAAAACAACGAAAAACTTATATAACCTCTATGAAAACAGATGTTATTTCTTTATGAAGCTATTGACAACAAAAATGTATGCGTTTACTATTAAACAAAAGATAACAATTACGAACATTAACAAACTTCAATTCACACATTGGCGAAGGAGGATTCAGTAATGCACAAATTACCTCATGACTTTATTTTCGGCGGGGCGACTGCGGCATATCAAGCGGAAGGCGCCACAAAAGAAGGCGGCAAAGGGCCTGTAGCCTGGGATGAATTTCTTGAAAAACAGGGAAGATTCAGCCCTGATCCGGCAAGTGATTTTTACCGTCAGTTTCCGGAAGATATTAAACTATGTGAAAAATTCGGAATAAACGGCATCCGCCTTTCTATAGCCTGGACGAGAATTTTCCCTGACGGCACGGGCAAAATCAATCAGGAAGGTGTTGATTACTATCATCGTATTTTCTCAGAGTGCCATAAACGCAACGTCACCCCTTTTGTCACGCTGCATCATTTCGATACACCGAAAGGATTATTTGATCAGGGAGATTTCCTCAACCGCGCTGCAATAGAAGCGTTTGTCAGCTATGCGGAATTTTGCTTTAAAGAATTCAGCGAAATCAGATATTGGAGCACGTTTAACGAAATTTATCCCACAGCCACCAACCAGTATTTACTCGGGGTTTTTCCGCCATCTATTAAAAGTGATATCACAAAAGTCATTCAATGCCTCCATCACATGATGGTAGCGCATGCGATGACCGTCAATCTTTTTAAAGACGGCGGCTATCCGGGTGAAATCGGTGTCGTTCACTCATTAGAAACAAAATATCCCGCCAGCGACTCAGAAGATGACCGCCACGCCTGTTTTCTGGATGACGCGTTATCAGTGAGATTCCTCCTCGACGCCACCTACCTCGGCTATTATTCTGAGGAAACCATGCGGGCTCTGGATGAAATCTGTGAGGCAAACGGCGCTTCATACGAGTTTTCAGACAGTGACTTTGACGTGATGAAAAAAGCTTCAACGCGCAATGATTATCTCGGCATCAATCATTATCAATGCCATTTCGTCAAAGCGTACGACGGAGAAACCGTTATTCACCATAACGGAACGGGCGATAAGGGCACTTCGGTCTATAAAGTAAAAGGAATCGGCGAAAGAATTTACAAAGAAGGCCTGAAGCGGACCGATTGGGACTGGCTCATTTATCCTGAAGGCATGTATGACATGCTGATGCGCATCAAACGGGACTATCCGCAATATAACAAAATTTACATTACCGAAAACGGCATGGGCTATAAAGATGAGTTTGAAGACGGCATCATTATGGATAAGGCAAGAATCGACTATTTAAAAGTCTATTTAGAAGCCGTCAGTAAAGCGATTACCGACGGGGTCAACGTAAAGGGGTACTTCTTATGGTCCTTAATGGATTTATTTTCATGGACCAACGGCTACAACAAACGTTACGGTCTTTTTTACGTCGACTTTGACACCCAAAAACGGTATCCGAAAGAATCGGCCTACTGGTACAAACTTGTAAGTGAAACAAAAACAATCATTTAACGATCATACATGGTGAAAAGAGTCTCTTTTCATCATGTGTGCCGTCTTTAGGAGGTTTTTTTCATGACAAAGGAAGAATTGCAGATGCTCGGTTTTGAAATCGTCGCCTATGCCGGCGACGCCAGAAGCACTTTATTGAAAGTCCTGAAAGAAGTCCGTGCCGGAAACTTCGAAAACACGGAAGCAGCATTGAAAAGCGCCGATGAAAATTTAACCCTCGCCCACAATGCGCAAACGAAAATGTTAGCTGAAGAAGCTGACGGCAAGGACATGGAATTAGGATTTATTTTCGTTCACGGTCAGGACCACTTGATGACAACCCTTTTGCTCCGTGATCTTATTCAGGATTTTATAGAACTCTACCGAAGCCGCCGATAAGGAGTGGAAAAATGAACGGTATCATCAAGCAAATCGAAAAGGGAAAACCGTTTTTTGAAAAAATCTCAAGAAACATTTATTTAGGCGCGATCCGCGACGGCTTCTTAACTGCCATGCCTGTTATTTTATTCGCCAGCATTTTTATCCTCACCGCCGCTGTGCCGGAAGTGTTGGGTTTCACTTGGCCTAAAAGTGTTTCTGAATGGCTTTGGAAAGTTTATAACTATTCAATGGGCGCCCTCGGTCTGATCGTTGCGGCAACAAGTGCGAAATGCCTGAGTGAATCAATGAACCGAAAAATGCCTAAAAACAAAGGGATCAACCCCGTTTCAGCGATGCTTGCTTCAGTCGTCGGATTTCTCATTTTAAGCGTCACTCAAATCGACGGCGGATTCTCGACGGAATACCTCGGCACAAAAGGTCTTTTAGCCGCTTTTGTATCCGCTTTCATAACAGTGAACGTTTACAGATTCTGCGTGCTGAAAAATATTACGATTAAAATGCCTAAAGAAGTACCGGGTACCATTTCACAAACATTTAAAGATGTTTTTCCGTTCGCTTTTTCCGTTTTGGCTATGGTGATCGTTGATTTATTGATCAGGAATACGCTGAACGTATCGTTTGCAGAGGCTCTCTCCTCTCTCTTATCGCCGTTTTTTACCGCCGCAGACGGTTATCTTGGGATTTGTGTCATTTGGGGAATGATGGCGCTGTTCTGGTTTGTCGGCGTTCACGGGCCTTCTATTGTGGAACCGGCCATCGCAGCTATTATTTACGCAAATGTGGAGGCGAATCTTCAGCTTCATAATGCCGGCGAGCAAGCGTCCAACGTGCTGACCGTCGGACTCGGGAACTTCGTCGGCACAATGGGAGGAACCGGCGCAACCCTTGTTGTTCCGTTTATCTTTCTTCTTTTCGCGAAATCCAAGCAATTGAAAGCAGTCGGAAAAGCATCCGCGATTCCGGTGTCTTTCGCAGTAAACGAACCTCTTCTCTTTGCTGCGCCGATCATTTTAAATCCTTATTTTTTCATTCCGTTTGTTGTAACGCCGATGGTGAATGTCTGTCTGTTTAAATTTTTCGTGGATGTCATCGGAATGAACAGTTTTATGTATGTTCTTCCGTGGGCCACTCCGGCGCCCGCCGGCTTGATTCTCGGAACCGGCATGGGGCTCTCGGCTTTTGTGCTGACAGCTGTATTAATCATTGTCGATTTCCTGATATACCTGCCATTCTGCAAAGCTTATGACAAAGTATTAGCGGCGAAAGAAGCCCAACACACCGAGCCTGAAAGCGCGCCGCAAACATTACAGCCCGCCATGGCCGGCGCCTCCGAAGACGCGGCCTCCGTCATCAGCACAAATCTTCAGGAATCCTCATCCGCCTTGGAACACAGCACCAATGTGTTAGTGCTGTGCGCCGGAGCGGGAACGAGCGCCATGCTTGCGAACGCACTGACAGAAGGAGCCGAAGAATATAACGTGCCGATTACCGCCTCAGCAGGCGCCTACGGTTCCCATTACGACATCATGAAAGACTTCGATATGATCATTTTGGCTCCGCAAGTCGGCTCTTATTACGATGACATTAAAGAAGATGCGGATCGCCTGCAAGTGAAACTCATCGCAACGAAAGGAGCGGAATATATCAGTCTCACCAGAAATTCACAAAAAGCCATTCAGTTCATACTGGAGCATACCTCAAAATAGAATCGGGGGTTTATCATGGATGCAAAACTTTTGAAATTAAGATTCGAAGACGTTTTCAAGAGAAGTAACGGAGAACTGTTTTTCGCACCCGGCCGGATCAACCTGATCGGGGAACATACGGATTATATAGGCGGCCACGTTCTCCCCTGCGCGATTACGATCGGAACATATGCCGTATGCGCAAAACGCGGAGATCATCAGATCCGGTTATACTCAGAAAACTTTCCTGACAGCGGCATTGTCTGCCTTGATCTTTCCGCCACAGCATACAAAAAAGAAGACGGCTGGGCCAATTATCCGAAGGGGATGATCCATTACCTTCTTGAAGCCGGCGGCCAAATAGACAGCGGAATGGATATTCTTTTTCACGGTACGATTCCAAACGGAGCCGGTTTAAGCTCCTCCGCTTCTATTGAAATGTTAACCGGCTCCATTTTAAGAAAGTTATTCAGCCTGGATGTTTCCGATACTGAACTGGCGCTTATCGGAAAAAGAGTCGAAAATGAATTTATCGGCGTGAATTCAGGCATTATGGATCAATTCGCAGTGCAAAAAGGCAAAAAGAACATGGCTATTCTGTTAAACTGCGATAAGCTTGAGCACGAAATGATTCCGGCTGCTTTTAACGGATATAAAATCGTCATTATGAATACGAACAAGCGCCGGGAGCTGGCGGCTTCAAAATATAATGAACGCCGCAGCGAATGCGACGAGGCTCTCTCGGAACTGCGGCAATATCGGAATATCGCATCACTTGCGGAATTGACGGCAGAAGAATTCAACGAACTCGAATCCCTTCTCTCCTGTGAAACTTTGCGTAAAAGAGCCCGGCACGCGGTCAATGAAAACGAGCGGACCCTCTCAGCCGCGGAAGCTCTCAAATCGAATGATTTGAAAACGTTCGGCGAGCTGATGAATGCGTCCCACCGTTCTTTACGCGATGATTATGAAGTGACCGGTGACGAATTAGACGCGCTCGCTGAAGCAGCCTGGAAAGAAGGAGCACTCGGAGCGCGGATGACGGGCGCGGGGTTCGGCGGCTGCGCCATAGCCATTGTGGAAAGTGAAGAAACCGCCGGCTTTATCCGGGCCGTTTCATCTCACTACTGCAGCAGGACAGGTCTTGAAGCTTCTTTTTACATCGCGGATATAAGCGATGGCGCTGCTGAATGGAGGGAAAACTAAATCATGGCGATTCTCGTTCTCGGCGGAGCCGGCTATATCGGTTCTCATGCGGTTGATCAATTATTAAACAAAGGATTTAAAACGATAGCTGTGGATCATCTGCAGACAGGCCACCGGAAAGCTGTTCATGAAAAAGCAGTTTTTTACCATGGAGATATCCGTGACAAACCGTTTCTTCGCTCTGTGTTCGCGAAGGAGAACGTAACAGGCGTTCTCCATTTTGCCGCTCAATCCCTTGTCGGCGAATCAATGAAAGACCCTCTTTCATATTTCAATAATAATGTGTACGGTACGCAAATTACGCTGGAGGTCATGCAGGAATTCGGGGTGAAACACATTGTGTTTTCTTCATCCGCCGCTGTATACGGCGAACCTGAAAAAGTGCCCATCACAGAAGACATGCCGGAAAAGCCGGAAAGCGCATACGGCGAATCAAAACTCATGGCAGAAAAAATGCTGAAGTGGTGTGAAACCGCCTGCGGCATAAAATATGTCTCGCTTCGGTATTTTAACGTTGCCGGCGCGAAAACGGACGGTTCCATCGGAGAAGATCATCATCCGGAAACCCACCTTATCCCTATCCTTTTACAAACCGCGCTCGGTCAGCGCGAGGAGGTTTTAATATTCGGCACTGACTATGATACAAAAGACGGCACGTGCATCCGCGATTATGTCCATGTTTCCGATTTAATCGATGCCCATATTCTCGCTCTGGAATATTTGCAAAACGGCGGAGACAGCAGCATTTTCAATTTAGGATCAAGCAGCGGTTTTTCCGTATCAGAAATGGCGGAAGCGGCCCGGCAAGTGACCGAAAGAGACATAAAAGTAAGAGCGGCCGCAAGAAGACCCGGTGATCCAAGCACCCTCATCGCTTCCAGCGATAAAGCGCGGAACATTCTCGGCTGGAATCCGAAACAAACGGACATATCGGAAATCATCGCGTCAGCATGGAATTGGCATCGGCATCATCCAAACGGATACAAGGACAAATGAAATGGAGGCGGCGGTCATTGAAGTTTTTGAATCAGTGGCAGGGTTTCTGAAAGAAAGCACTGTCTTAGGCGACATAAATGAAACAGATGTGATTTACACAAGAAACAGACTTCTCGATCTGCTCGGACTGACGGATTATGCAGAACCGAAACATATCAAGAAACAAAACAGGCTTTATTATTTGGACGAAATGGTGAAAGACGCGGTAAAACGGTCAATCATTAACGATACGCCGGCTGAAAGAGACATGCTGGAAAGCAGAATCATGGACGTGATCACACCGGCCCCTTCTCTGATCAATGCCGCATTCAGCAAATTGTTATCAGATTGCCCGAAAAAAGCAACAGATTATTTTTATAGATTGAGTCAAAACAACGACTATATTAAGACGCGGGCCATTCGAAAAAATATCGTATACCGCTCACCAACACCTTTTGGAGAATTGGACATCACCATTAATTTATCAAAGCCCGAAAAAGACCCGAAAGACATCGCCGCGGTAAAAAACAGTCCGGAAAACCGGTATCCGACATGTCTGCTCTGTATGGAAAACGAGGGGTATGCCGGAACACCGCATCACCCCGCCCGTTCAAATCACCGCATCATCAGGCTTGACTTAGCGGGAGAACAGTGGGGGTTTCAATACTCTCCTTATGCGTATTACAGCGAGCATGCCATCTTTCTTTCAAGCGAGCACAAGCCGATGAAAATCAGCCGTGACAGCTTCAGAAGGCTTCTGGCCATTACGGAAATTTTCCCGCATTATTTCGCGGGATCAAACGCAGACTTGCCGATCGTAGGGGGTTCCATTCTTTCACACGATCATTATCAAGGCGGCGCCCATGAGTTTCCGATGGCAAAAGCGGGTTCCCTCTACCCTTTTCATATGCGTCATTTTCCAGACGTTCAGGCCGAAGCCGTGAAGTGGCCGGTATCAGTGATCCGCCTTCGCGCAAAAGATCCGGATTTGCTGACAGATGCCGCTGCGTATGTTTTTGAAAAGTGGCGGGAATATTCAGACGAAACCGTCAGCATCATCGCAAAGACAAATGAACCCCATAATACCGTCACCCCAATTGCCAGACGCAGGGGAACGGATTTTGAAATCGATCTCGCTCTCAGAAACAACCGCACCTCCGAAGATTATCCGGATGGCATTTTTCACCCGCATCAAGATGTCCATCACATCAAAAAAGAAAATATCGGTCTGATTGAAGTGATGGGACTCGCCGTTTTACCTCCCCGCCTGAAAGATGAGCTGGCAGAAGTGAAAAAGTATTTACTGAATGAACCTCATGACATCAAAGACATTCATCTTCCGTGGGCTGAAAACATCAAAGCGGATAAAGACGTGACACCGGAAAATGCAGCCGCTGTTTTACAAAAAGAAACAGCGAATGTATTTTTACGCGCGCTGACCGATGCAGGCGTTTTTAAAATGACATCCGAAGGAATTCAGGCGTTTCAGCGTTTCACGACGTTATTGGAGAATGGCAGCTGAAACATTCAGAGTGAAATCAATCAACAATCTTTTTTATCAGGAGGTATTGTGATGTTCAAAAACCGATTGAAACGTGTATTTGTAAACGCAATCTGTCTTTCTCTCATTTTCACTGCTTTTACATTCTTTGAGAAGTCTCCTAAAGCAAAAGCGGATGCCCCGTTTGCCTATGGCGCTGATATAGGATGGCTGAAACAAATGGAGGACGAAGGTGTGCGCTGGCTGGATGACGGCGGAAAACAGAAAGATGCCTTGCAGATTCTTAAAGATCACGGAATAAATGCCGTGAGACTGAGAGTGTTTGTGAATCCGCCAAGCAGCTATTATTGGCTGAAAGATGGCACAACATGGACCATGCTCGGCTATAGTGACAAAGCGGGCGTACTTGCGGCGGCCAAAAGGGCAAAAGCGTTAGGAATGAAGGTAATGGTTGACTTCCATTACAGTGATGTGTTCGCTGATCCCGGCCACCAGATCAAGCCGAACCAATGGACCGGCTATTCAAGCAGCCAGCTGCAGGCAGCCGTGTATAACCATACGTACGATGTCATGAAAGAACTTAAAAATCACGGCATCTCCCCTGATTGGGTGCAAGTAGGGAATGAAATGAATTCAGGAATTTTACTGCCCGACGGCAGCACGAACGATTTCAGCAAATTGACCGCCTTACTGAACAAAGGCTATGACGCCGTGAAATCCGTCAGCCCGGCCACCAAGGTCATCAGCCATTTGGCACACGGCACGGACAACAGCCTATTCAGATGGTGGTTTGATCAATTCTTTAAAAACGGAGGAAAAACCGACATCATCGGCGTTTCGTTCTATCCCTATTGGGAAGGTAAGCCGTACTGGGAGCTCACCGGCCAATTATCCTCTAATTTAAATGACATTGCCTCACGCTACAACAAGGAAGTCATGGTGGTTGAACTGGGCGGAGATGAAAATAACCCGAAAGATTCCTACTGGACCATAAAAGACACCATAAAACTGGTGAAAGCGGTTCCGAACGGCAAAGGAACCGGCGTATTTTACTGGGAACCCGAAGCTCACTCCAGCGTTCTGTCAGACGCGTATCCATTAGGCGCAACCGCCAAAGTGTCTAAAAACGTCTTGAAATACACAACCGCAATTGACGCTTTTTATGACGCCGCAACAGGAAAATGATTGATGCGAATCTCAAGCAGGCTCATTGCGCAGCCTGCTTTTTTATAAGGCTGTAGTGTTGGCCTGTTATGAAACAGAGCAAGTAACGAATACGGAAAGAAAAATACCCGAAAAACCCACGTTTCGGTTAAAAAGCCGCTTTTTAAATAGAATACTTCTTCTGTTCCCCCTCCTTCTTATTTCTGCGCACTATCTCTCAGTTCCTAAATAATAACTTTACGATTGTTGAAAAAGAAACAAAAATTTTATAATATTGTGTAAGCACCACCGAGCAGGAGGACGGGCCATGGACAAAAAAGAACAGCTCCTCACGGATTTCAGGGACTTTTTTAACAAGATGGTGTGGCTGAATAGGCTGAAGATGGAAGAAAGCCTTAAGGGGCATAAACCTTCTGAAGTGCATTGCATCGAATTCATCGAAAAAATTGAAGACGCCAATGTGACAAAACTTGCGGAGTCTCTTTATATGACAAGAGGCGCCATAAGTAAATTAACGAAGAAGCTTATCAATAAAGGCCTTATCGAAAGCTATCAGAAGCCGCTTAACAAGAAAGAAATCTATTTCAGGCTTACCGAGCAAGGAAAAGTCATTTATAAAATTCACGAGGAATTGCACAAAGAGTTTCAAGAACGCGACAAAATCGTGTTTGAACAAGTAACTGATGAACAATTTGACACGATGCTGAACTTCGTGGAAACATACAGCAGGCATTTAGATTCAGAAATAAAGAAACTTGGTGCAGACATGAAATCGGAATAAATATGAATAAAACCATAGGCAGCCCTGCTCCATGAAAACGGGCTGCCTTTTTATACCCCTATTATTGTTGACAAAGAAACAAAATCACTCTATTATTTTGTTGACAAGGAAACAAAGACAGCGATTTTGAGAGGAGAATAATATGTCAACACATAAAAGAAAGGAACTTCGGCTGCCAAAAGAAGTTCTCACAGCCGCCTGGGCTATTGCACTGGGAGCAATCGCTCCAATGCTTGACTCTACGATGGTAAACATCGCCATCGACAAACTGACCAAAGACTTCAACACGACATTGGATACCATTCAGTGGTCCGTTACAGGCTATGTCTTAGCACTTGCAATTGCAGTACCCGTATCCGGCTGGCTTATGAATAAATATAACGGTAAGAAAATCTTCATCGGCTCAGTCATCGCCTTTGGTGTCATTTCTGTTTTTGCGGGAATGAGCCGTGACGTTTCCAGCTTCATCGTCTTCCGTTTGCTTCAAGGATTCAGCGCCGGTATTATGACTCCGCTTATGTCAACACTCTTGGTTAAAACGGCAGGTCCGGAAAACCTGGGAAAAGTGATGGCAATCGTCAGCACCCCTATGATCTTCGGCCCGATCTTAGGACCTGTCATCGGAGGCTTCATCGTCCAAGGCGCTTCATGGCATTGGATTTTTTACATCAACGTGTTCATCGTTTTGATTGCTGCACCGCTTATGATGAAAACCATTCCAGACTTTGAACCATTCAACAAAGATCATAAACTCGATATTTTCGGGATTATCAATTTGTCATTAATGAGCGCGGCATTGATTTACGCTATTACAAAAGCGGCGGATCATGCATCATTTAACAATAGCGACACCATTTTATGGACGGGCATCGGTCTTGTTTCAGCAGCCATTTATCTTGTATATAATCTGATCAAGAAAAACCAAACCGTGCTGCCTATGAATTTGTTTGCAAACAAAAGCTTCCTAGCATCTTCGATCGGGTTGTTCTTAGCTAATGTTGCCATCATGGGGCCGATGTTAATACTTCCGCTGTTTTTTCAAAACATTCGTCAGTTCACGGCAGTCGGAGCAGCACTCGCTTTAATCCCTCAAGGAGTCGGAATGCTCGTGACTCGTCCGCTGATCGGAAAAATGATTGATAAGATCGGTGCGAAATACGTGGTTACGGTCAGTCTTGTTCTTTCGCTGATCGGATCTATCCCGCTTATTTTTATCACCGATAACACAAGTATGATTTGGATTTCCGTCGTATTCTTTATCCGCGGCACCAGTTTTGGAGGAATTATGCTCCCATTAATGAGTGACGCTTATACAGGCCTTGACAGCAAACAGCTTCCGGAAGCGGGTGTCGGTATTCATATGATTGAAAACCTCGGTTCCAGCTTTGGGTCAGCTGTGATCGCAACCGTTACCGCAACTGTCATACAAGGATTGCAGCCAACGATTCCGAACAGTTTAAAAGGCTACCATGCCGGATTCTTAGTATCCGTCATCATCCTTGCGGCCATCTTCATTCCAAGTCTGTTCCTTACCCATAAAAAGACTGCGATATAAAGAACTTTTTAAAGTAAAAAACCCTTGCGCAGCAAGGGTTTTAGTGAATGAAACTGATGATTGCTGTCGGCAAAATCAGCCAACAATAGACAAAGCCTTTTACTCATTCACATTGCTTTTCATTAACCACTCTACTTCCGTTAATTCTTGTTTTTGAACGTCTTTTGTATGTTTTTTCGTAAAATGGACTTTAACAGCTTCTTCGTTTTCCCAAATCTCCCAAAGCATGATTTTGCGTTCTGATGGTTCGAGCGGATGAGCATGGAACTGAATACAGCCTTCTTCTTTGTTCGTTTCTTCCTCAAGTTTTTTGAATTCCTTCATTATTTCATTAAGGTCTTTATCACTGATAATATTTAAGCATGCCGTTATGTAATGCATCGAAACTCCCCCTCTTCCCATCTTTTTATGGCTTTACATTATAACATTTATCGAAAAACGAAACCGGCATACCGCATTCTCAACATATAAAAAACCGTCCATAAAAAATGAACGGCAATGTTTATTTAAGGGCATTAAGAGCGACTTTTGCAGCCTCAGCGATAAGAGCATTATTATAATTGGCATCTTCCGTAAACCGGTTTGACAGGATTGCCAAAACAATTGGGGCTCTGTCAGGCGACCAAACGATCGCAATGTCGTTTCGTGTGCCGTAGCTTCCGGCTCCGGATTTATCGCCGACTTCCCATCCTGCAGGAGCGCCTGCCCGAATCAGTTCGTCGCCGGTAGCGTTGCCCTGCATCCAATCCGTTAAGATCGTGCGCTTGTCAGTCGTTAGAGTGTTACCCAAAGCGAAAGTCTTAAGATCAGTTGCCAGTGCTTTTGCAGTGCTTGTGTCACGACGATCCCCGGGAATCGCCGAGTTTAAATCCGTCTCGAATCGATCAGCTTTCGTTACATGATCCCCGATCTGTTTCAATGACTTTTCGAAACCTTTAGGGCCGCCAAGCTGCTGCAGCAATAGGTTCCCGGCGGTATTATCGCTGTAACGGACAGCGGCTTCTGAGATTTCTTTCAGGCTCATGCCTGTATCCAGGTGTTTTTCTGTGATTGGAGAATATGTAACTAAATCGTCTTTGCTGTAGCGGATGATGGCATTAAGTTTTTCATTTGAGCTTTTCTTCAGAACAGCAGCCGCGGCCAGAACTTTATAAGTTGATGCGTAAGCAAACCGTTCATTCGGCCGATAGGCGATTGTCTTGTTTGAACCTGTATCAATCGCATAAACCCCAAGCCTGGCATCAAATTTTTTCTCAAGCTGAACAAATTTTTGATTCGTTATACAGCTTGTCATTTTTGTGTCTTCTATAGACTTCGCTTCAGCATGCGCTGAGCCGAATAAAGGATTGAAACCGGTAAAGCTTAAACATAAAAGTCCAATGCATATTCCAACTTGTATTCCCGCTTTATTTTTCACATTCAGACCTCCTCATTAAAATGATTTTGTATACATCTTCTAATTAACATTACAAACAGTATGAAAGTCAATATATTTCCTTTGAATGATTAAATGCGCCGCCCTTGCCACGTTTAAATGTTTGCATGTTTCGTGTTCATCATCTATTTGTTATCCCTCCGTGCAAATAAAAACGGACACCAATCAGAGCACAGTGATGCTGTGCAATGATCAGTGTCCGCAGGCTTTCCGTCTTGGACCTATATATGTTTCTCTTGCAGACTATAAAAATCATAAGTAAGTTAACAAACGCATTACCTTAATCTCGCCAGTCAAAAAATTATATCATTTTATATATTTCAATAAGATTATTATCTGGATCTCTGAAATGAGCAACTCGTGCACGCCATTCCTGACGATCATGTGGTTCATTGACGCATTTAATCCCTTGCTTGTGCAGATACTCATACGTTTTATCAACATCTTCTACCTTAAACTGAAGCAAAAATCTTGATTGCGCATCTCCGTCTAAAGATTTTCTTTCTTCTCCAACTATTTCAGCCATATTTTCTCGAGATAAAAGCTCTATTTTCGTTTCTCCATTATCGAAAAGTGCATATTCCATTTCCTTCTCTAACCAACTTATTGGAAGTCCTAATAAATCTTTGTAAAACTCGACGCTTTTCTTAAAGTCATTAACCAATAGTCTAATTTGCAGCAACTTCATATTGAACGCCTCCTATCATTTTACTGGCCATTCATTTAATCATACAATAGGCACCTGACAGCATTACGTCAAGTTTTCACAAAAAAATTTCCCATACTGCACCCAAATTACGGATGAAAGCCTTCGGAGATTCATGAAACTGCGTTTGATCAATTCACATTCCTAGTTTGATTCTCCTCCTCTCCACCGTGGAGGCTCCGGCCGTGTAAGTCGCGACATCCGTAAACATCCGGCCGCCGCTCCCATAAGTAACACAACTGATAAATGATTGACTGAATCGTTTTTCACCGTCATTGCTTCCCCTGTTTTTTGTATTCTGCGATTTCCTTAGGGGTAGCCTTCCGGACTCCGTCTGCGTCTGTCCTGTTTGCCACTTGAACGCCTTCCATGTTTTTTATCTCGCTGACTATTCCCAAATGCTCTAAATACACATGATCACCAATCTTGAAACGATTCTGTTTGGCCCGCTCCTCGGCCATGCTCCTGTATTCAGTCGCGGCTTTCATTTTTAATTCAGCCAGACACATTTGACAAAGTGTTACTGTTACAGAATTGCCGTTAAAATCAGTAAACGAAACCGATCTGACAGATTCCTTTTCCGGGTGCATCGTGCATGTTTTCTTCATAGGTGATGGCCGTGTAAATTCAATCATTCCGCTTCCTCCTCAAAAAAAGTCTTTTCGTCCCTCTCACATAACTCCGGATGAACGGGAAGTTCCATACCCCCGCATTCGAACTGTCACGACACCGCCATCTGACGGATTTTCATACATCCTTCATAGCTGCAAGCCTATATTCCTTTATATTCCCAATGCTTGCCGCACTTCCCTGTTAGGATGAAATTTCTAAAGCTGTTGACCAGTTTCCACATGTTGGTTCCATGCGAAAAGCCGTATCCCAATTCATACGGGTGAATTTCAGCCCTCTCATATGTGTGTATGCTTTTTAAAGGAGGTGCATCACATGATGTTCTAACAACCGATTCAACCTGAACAAAGTGATTTAGTCGACAAAAAGATTGCCGAGAACAAAAAGAACTGTGAATCTAAAAACAATTGACCTTTCTGAATATGAATTGCTAGTCAATGCATATTCCAAATTAATAAGATAAATAAAATAGACCCCCTCAAAGTTAATGGTGAGGGGGTCTTGAGTATGCGGCCGATATTTCTTTATTGAACTCCAAACGAAGAGATGCAAAAATGGATTGAAGAGGTGATGGTTTTGCCGCCATGTTAATGTACAGATATTTAATTAAAAAGGAAAAGAATTAAACTAGGGGTTAGATATTTCAAATTAAGGTCCTTCAGAGCGATGGAGAAGAAACATAAAGAACTTGCTTAATGCGGATTTTTCATCCTTGAATATTTTAACTATTTGTATAATCAATCGATGACATCCACTGCAAGAATTGCTGATAAGGATAATAGACTGCTCCTTTTAATTCTACCTTTGGAGCACCAGAGAATTTTTCTAGCAACTCTTTAACTTCTGCTTTACTTAAACCAAGGTAATAATGCAGATCCGACTCCTTAATTAAAGTTGGATAGTCTGAATAACTCCCTTTTGGATTTTTGAAGTTTTTCAAACCATCGCTGATAAAGTAGCCCAATGCAGCCAAACCAATTCCTATCCACATGAGATCCAAAGAGAACACCCTCCCACTTATTTAATCAGATTAAAACAATTATATTGAAAATTAGGAAGCTGAAATATGCCTGTTGCCTTCTTTGTTCTTATATCCATCTAATAAAGACTTGAGGTAATCATCATCATCAATAGTCAGCAAATGATATTTCGCTCCGTCATCTTCAAAAACCCCTAGGTTATGATAGTCTACATCTTTTATCTCAATGGATCTCCTGAAGCTATATGCCAATGCAGATGCTTTGAATCCTGATAATCTCCTAAGTTTGTAAGCACCCTGCAAGAACCACTTTCTTTTGTCACCTTCGCTGCAACCTTTTTAATCACACCCAGCAACTCGAGTAAAAGTTCATTGTCGTCTTCTTCCAAAGTGATTAAAGAAGAGATATGTTTTTTAGGAATAGCAACAATATGCACCGGCCAAAAAGGTCTTGTATGATGATACGCCAATACATTCTCGGTTTCTAAAACTTTATTTACTTTTGTTTTTCCGCTTAATACTTCATCGCAATAAAAATCTTCTGTCATCATTAATCCCCCCTTACTTTTTAGCGTTGATCTTCATAGTCAATATACAAATTCACTCAATGCTCTGCTTTATTTTTCACCTTTATCATTAAAATAAGAGAACCACAATAAACTTATGAACCCAGCAGCTCCTATAATTGTAGATATAATGTAAGTCCAATTAAGTAAATCCATAAGCTTTCTCCTCTAAGAAATAATTTCGATACGTCTAAATATATCGCTTTATAGAATTTCCATTCCGTGCAATCCAGCACTTTTGATACGGTGTTTAAGGATTGCTACCTATTCTAACCAATACAAGACTGCCCTCATCTACTGCTTTTAGAGTTTTTAAACTAAACTTATTTTTGTATCTCTTTCAATGTATCTTTAATAATGTCAACAATAATCTGAGGTTGATCAACATGTAGACCGTGTGATGCATTCTTCACAACAATATGTTTGCTATTTGTTGATAAACGCAGAAAGTCTCTTTGAAATAGATTCCACGCAGCGAAGGATTCAGTTGTATGATAAGACTGTAAACCAGCGCTGACAACTATAAGTGGAATATCTCCTAATGATGTGCATTTGTCTATTTGTTCAAAACTATCTTGAATTTCACTTAAAGAACCTTCTACCGAAAATTGATTAAAGTAAAGAGATCTTGTTTCTTCACTGAATAGTGGTGGCATAATTTTGTTTTGATCTTCATGGCAGGAATCTAAGAGAATAACCGCTGCTACTTCTTCTGGATATGTACAAGCATATAATCTTACATTTGCTCCTCCAAATGAATGCCCTACGAGCATATATGGTGGTTTAATATTCGCATTTTGTAAAAGAGTACGAAGATTTTCAACAGACTGCTTGCTGTCTTTTCGTCTATCGTCTTTTTCACTTTTTCCTAAACCTGCTCTATCGTAGATGAAAAATTGCGCAAATTTTGAAATTTCACCTTTTATAGGGTCCCAAGAAGCAGAAGGGCATCCGTACCCTGATTCAAATATGACTGTAATGTTTTCATTTTGCCTTTCAAAAAATTCGTAATAGAGCTTAATACCACCAATATCTTGCATTTTGCCAGTATTGGTAATTTTATTCATACAAAAACCTCCAGTGTTTAATCATTAGGTTCATAGGTTAAAATGGAGCATTCTGTCTCTGATATTTTATATACTTTCCTGTTTTTCTGTCGAATGCCATCCATCTCATTCCAATAAACTCTTCTTCTCTAAAAAATACTTCTTTTAAACCCTTATCATCACTTAGAACACTATATGCTACCCCAGAAATCGGGACTCTCTATGTAATAATGGGTATTCATCTAATCTGTCATTTTTTAAGATATTAGTTAAGACATTTATCATTGTTCACATCTCTCTTTGTCTAGGAGTAAAGACGTGTTTAAACTTAAACCATTTGAAACACGGCATACAATGCAACTTCAGCTACAAGCAAATAAATCATATATCTAGCATAATTGAATACATCTTCATCAGTATTTTTCTCTTTTTTAAAAGTCCATGCAAATAAACCTAATACAGTTGCCACTAATGCGATTTCTATTATTGTTAATATTGACATACCTTCCTCCTAAAAAGAACAGGGTAAATAGACTTATGTTAAATTTCATTCAATTAAGTCTCTTCAGTCAGGATTTATCTTATAAAAACTTTCCACTTCTTCATGTTCATCACCTTCAATGAGTTCAAAGCTGCCCGATACATTATACATTATTTTCCGTTAATATATCAATTCCGGTTAATAAATCACCTGCATCTTGAATTACGCCATTTTCATCTTTTACACCCTACAATTCATTATCTAAAAATATGCTCCAACCTTTTAACTGGCTTAATCTTTCCAATTCATTCAAACGCTGCCGAGTAATTCCTGCACTCCGGTTTCCCATCCATAAGCTCTCTTCTCAAATGCTTAATCACATAATTAAAAGGACAAAGAAGTGGGTCAAATGATTCATTTTACCATTTTAGATAGTACATTGACCTTATTCCTCATTCCTCCATGGTAAAATCTTGTTGAAGTATTTCGAATGAAAGGATTATGGTCATGAAAGTTTTTGAAGCAACCACCCTCCTCGCCGCTGCCAAAAAGCGCGCGGGTGAATACAAAAAACTGCGCGGCCAGATGGTCAATCTGAAAAAAGCGTTTCAAGGCATGGCTGACCTTGGTGACAATGATTTCTCAGGCCGGGGCGCAAATAACATTAAAGCTTTTTTCCAGGACCACGCCAGCGTCACAGACAGCTGGCTTGATCTGATCGATATGAAAATCGCATTTCTCACAAGCCTTCCCGGCAAGGTCGAAGACGCCGGACTTTCCAATTCGCATGTGGAGGAATCATTTCTGGAGCACGAGCTCACCCACGCCCTCAGTAAATCAAAGGCGATTATGGAAGAGCAGAAAAAGGACATGCGCTCCATCCTCGGAGAAATCGAAGACATCATCTCGCTTGATCTATTTTCAACCGAAAGCACAGATCAGAAGCTTTCTTCAGCTGACAAAAAAAGAAGCGAAACCATACATAAACTCGGCAAGCTTGATCACGATCTAATGAAAGAATACGCAGAAACCGAAGCAAACGAACAGTTCATCCAAGCCGACTTCCAGCAGCTCCAAAACGCCACGGGCAAAGGAAAAAGCGCCACGCCGCTTCATTACAATGCCAAGGCGTACCGTGAAAGCGACATCCATAAGAAGAAAGGCGAGATTGCAAGACATTCGGATGCTTATTTGACGATTAAAAAGGAAGAAGCGAAAGAGCGGGAAATCAAGGATCTGAAGAAAAAGCTGGCCGCTGGTGTCACTGATCCGGATGAGTATTTGGAAATCGCGAAGAAGATCGGCTATGAAAACCTTGAACCCGCTCAGGTGCAATATGTGATGCAGCTTGAACAAGCAAAGCAGCTCGAAGAAGTCGGAGAAACGGCTTGGGATATCGTCAAAGGAATAGGCGTCGGTCTTTATGATGTCGGGAAAGACACAATAACCGGCGTCAAAGATCTGGCTGTCGGCGCATGGGATTTTTACCATCTCTCCGATGAACAAAAAGTCGCTAAAACCGTATCCGGCGTATTGAACACGCCCTCCTACGCAAAAATCATATGGACAAACCTGGCGGATTCATGGAATGATAAAATGGTTAACGGAGATGCGTATTCAAGGTCACATTACATCACCTACGCCATCGGGAGCATTGTCGGACTCAAAGGTTCCGGCTCAGCTGTAAAAGTATCAAGCAAGCTCGCCAAAACAGGCGCCGCCAAAGTGGATAACGTCTTGGAAGCCGGAGAAAAAGCGGCTGCAAAAAATATAAAAACCGGGATTAAAAAAGGGAAAGACTATATCAATTCCGTTTCGAAAAACAAGTACGAACCCGCGCTTGCCGGAATAGCACAGGATATTGAAAATACTCACAATGTGAAGAATACGCCTTTGTTGAAAAGTATTATTGAAGATCAGAAAGAGAGTGTGCTCAGTAAATCTGTGTCTTCTGACAATAACGGCATACATAGTGTTAAACAAGGAGACAGCAGTCCTCTCGCACCGGGCGGGGGTTTAGCTGCTCATGAAGCAAAAGGCGGACACCTTATAGAAAGACATGTTGGGAAAACAGATAAAGAATTAATAAAAAGACTGAGAACTGATCCTAACCCACATATTACAGCTTCATCTACTTTTAAAGATAGGGCTACCGCTGAAAGAATTGCTAATTCAGTTTTAAACGATCCAAAAAATATAAAGAAAATCGAAAATTGGATTGATGATCCTAAAAAACCTAAATTAATGTTAAGATACAAGGGCGATGGAGAAATAATCGGCAGAAGTGTATCAAGAAATTCAGAACTAGTAGAAAACGTTACAAACGCAAAAATTATACTCAAAAAAGATAATAACGGTAACTTTATTCTTACAGGATATCCAACCAAATAGAAAGAGAGGAAGTATCATGGATGAAAGGTATGATTTCTTAGATGAATTAGAAAATTTTTTAGGTGCAACATTTCATCAAGATATCCAATCCCCTGAACACGCCTTAGACGAATTGATTGAGGAAATTAGTAAAGAAGGTTTGCTATTTACAGTAAAGTATTGCGAAGAGTTTCTAAATAGCGATCTAACTAAAGAAGAAAAGGAAGACATTATAAAGTGTAATGCAGAAATATATTTCCCGACAATTGGCTTACCGCCTATAGAATGGTTGAAAAGTGTAATAGAACAACTAAAAGAGGCTATTTAAAAGAAACACTGAAAGGCCCCCATTTTATGGAGGGTCTTTTTATATTGATACCGAAGTTTTTGGCTTTCTTATCCGGATAGAAATGCAACACCGACAGTGCGGTTTGGATCTACTTGACGGCATCACCAGCTGAACTTTTCAACAATTTTGACCCTAAAAAGAGATACGGACCATAAATTTCGAGCCGAAAAATCAAGTTCGCCAACAACTTGCGAATTTGATAAACCGGCTTTATTAAGGGAAATTAAAAAACCCTTGCTACGCAAGGGTTTTGGCTATGATTCCGACTGGGCTCGAACCAGCGACCTCTACCCTGTCAAGGTAGTGATTATCTTCTGATACGAACAGACGTTTTATTTTGAAACCTTATTTTATAAGGTTTTCTGGCCAGTCTTTCTGATAATAAATCTTCTGTTTTGGTTAAAAATGAACAAGTCGGTCCCCAATTCGTCCCCAACTGTCTCCACATAAAAATAAATTAAAAAGGCCCTGAATCCATTGAGTTAAATGTACCCTTATATACCAAGTGTTCATCTAGATAAAAGACGATAGAATAATGATTGTAAGGTTTCGAATATGTAATAGATTGACCTACATCAGGACATTGATACATCTTATCACACCATGTTTCATATATTCCGTTTGATGTAAGATCCTTCATAATTAATTTAGCATTGAATGTCGGTTCATCTTTGTTAACATTAAATGTGAAAGTTACTTTTTCTTTAGTAAGATTCACTGATTCTACGAAAGTCCACGCAGAATAAAAAAACCAGTTTTTAGGATCAACTATTATTATATCTCTAAAATTCCGTTTAGTAGACTCATCTAAAAGATTAATAAAGGTTTCTTTCTCAGCTTGGCTTCTACATACAATTCTCTTCAAAAACCTAAGATCACATTTATTAGGTATTATCAACTCTGCATGTTTATGATATTTAATATAAGATTCATTAATAGGATCGTAGTAACCTTCATGATATACAAACTCAAATGGCATTTTTCTGAAAGATTCTGCGTCGTTATAAATAGTAGTCGAATCAGAGGCCAAATTACCGTATGTAAAACTAGAATTATCCATAGCGAGCATTGATAGACTATCAAAAAGAAAAAAGACTGGCACTGGACAATGTGCTTTTAGGTCGGGATTTATTTGGCTGTGTGAGCGTATCCCTTCATTACGATACTGAGTTGGTGTTTTAGGCCTGAAATAAAATCTAACGTAATTTTTACGGTCTTTCCATGTATTTTCTATTACTGTCTTACTTGCATTATCGACTTTCATTATGCCTTTTTCTAATGCTTGATTGCGACAATAAATATATCCTTCTGTAAGGATGTTTTTTGCGTTCAATAAATCTGTGAAATGATAAACGTATTTCGGAAAACGTGTCATTTTGAGAGGTGGTAAACCAGTTTTTAATTTACCTGTAGTTAACTCATCTATTACTTGTTTAAATTCATATTTATTTTTTGTCCCTTGGTTCAACTGTGGTTTCCCCCTCCTTATTTTGAAAACCAGTGTTCATTTTGTAAGGTACTACTCTTATTCCATTTACAAAATCTTCATCGTCATTAAACTTATACGCAATTTCGACTGGCTCTATATAATCCAATCTATTTAATAAATTTAAAACTAAACCACCATATTCATGCAAACCTTCAGGTAAATCTTTTTTTGTGCAAAAACCAACTTTTCTAAGTAATCTCCATAGTTCTTTAAGTTGGTATAGAGAAAGAACATGTCTATTATCATTATTTTCAAAAAGAATACATGGTGATTTTTCTAACTGATCGAATTCATCAATTACATTAATTTCCTCAAGGTGAATTCGCCAGTTCTCACCTTTAACTGTTAGATTGGATTCAAAATTGATACTGTATTGTAAGTCTTCCCAGACTTCATTGAAGCTTAAAAATTTTGGCATTGCCTTCAACCAATTTTTTGTAGCCAATATTTCTTTATGCTCAGGTTTTGACTTTTTACTGTCAGTAAGATGAATATATACCTCTATCGGCAAAGGTCTTAAATAATGCTCCATAAGTGGTTGAACTTGTGTTTCCCAATCAAGACCTCCATTGCCGCATCCTAATAATGGAAATGAAATTGATGTTATACCCTTTTCTTCATAAGTAGCAACAAACTTTTTCAATCCAGCTTCTATATATTCAAGTTTCGATGGCGAACGCCAATGTTTTTTTGTTGGAAAATTTAATATCCATTTATGATCAGATTTGTATATCCAAAGTTTACCTATGTCTAGGGCTTTATTTTCGCAAAAAATTTGATATTGTTCAAACATTTCGGGGTAAATTTGTTTAAATTGTTTAGCTATCCCTTTCCCCATCACCCCAACAGTGTTTACCGTATTAACCAAAACTTGGGCTGGGCTTTCAAAAATATTCTGCTTTACGTAAGTAATCAATTTACAACACACCTTTAGTGGAAACTATATATAGACTATTCATTACAATTATTATTAGACCTTAAACATATAACTTTTATTTAACCTCAAACGGGCGAAATTTCTTGTTAGCTTCAAGCTCTTTTTTTAAATTTTCAACATCTTGTCGTAAAAATAAACTTGACGTACCTACTTTTTTGACCATCGCGATTCTTCCGTCTTTAATTAGTTTACTCATTCGCTGCTTATTTACATCTAAAATCTTTGCCACTTCAGGAGTACTTAAGATTTCCCTTACTACAAAATCCTCAACGTCCTGACGACACTTTAAATGGTACTCCATATTTTCCCCATCCCATTTATTAATTCTCAATACAGTTCATTCGATAAGGTCAATATATGACACGTTCATCTTTTGAGCTACAATAACTGTTAATCTGGAAGAAAAAATGTTTGTTTCTCTTTAGAATTTCAAGTCATCAATAAAGAATATGAATTCATTTTTCTTAACATTAGTCTTATGATATAATTTCATTATAGTTGATGTATAGACCAAGGTCTATACATTTTCAAAAATAAACTCTACTCTTAAGTGCACTCCTAATAAAAATGTTCAATAACGATTTTTTTCATTACGATCTTAGATAAAATCCTACCTCCTACTTAATAATTCACTATAAAACAAAAATAGGAAAAATGACACAAATCAAATTACCATTTTTGTCTTTGAATCACTCAGTAATATTTTTCTTTATTCTTCCATAATAATATCTTGTTGAAGTATTTCGTATGAAAGGATATGGTCATGAAAGTTTTCGAAGCAACCACCCTCCTCGCCGCTGCCAAACAGCGCGCGGGTGAATACAAAAAACTGCGCGGCCAGATGGTTAATCTAAAAAAAGCGTTTCAAGGTATGGCTGATTTTGGTGACAATGATTTCTCAGGCCGGGGCGCAAATAACATCAAAGCTTTTTTCAAGGACCACGCCGGCGTCACAGACAGCTGGCTTGATCTGATCGATATGAAAATCGCATTTCTCACAAGCCTTCCCGGCAAGGTCGAAGACGCCGGACTTTCCAATTCGCATGTGGAGGAATCATTTCTGGAGCACGAGCTCACCCACGCTCTCAGTAAATCAAAGGCGATTATGGAAGAGCAGAAAAAGGACATGCGCTCCATCCTCGGAGAGATCGAAGACATCATCTCGCTCGAATTGTTTTCAACCGAAAGCACGGATCAGAAGCTTTCTTCAGCTGACAAAAAAAGAAGCGAAACGATACATAAGCTCGGCAAGCTTGATCACGATCTAACGAAAGAATACGCAGAAACCGAAGCAAACGAACAGTTCATCCAAGCCGACTTTCAACAGCTTCAAAACGCGACGGGCAAAGGAAAAAGCGCCACGCCGCTTCACTACAATGCCAAAGCGTACCGTGAAAGCGACATCCATAAGAAAAAAGGCGATATCGCAAGACATTCGGATGCTTATTTGACGATTAAAAAGGAAGAAGCGAAAGAGCGTGAAATCAAGGATCTGAAGAAAAAGCTGGCTGATGGTGTAACCGACCCGGATGAATACTTAGAAATCGCCAAAAAGGTTGGCTATGAGAATCTCACCCCTGAACAGCTTGAATTTGTTTCATTTCTGGAACAGCGTAAAGCTTTCATGGATAACGGAAAAGAAGCATTGCAAATCATAGGTGATGGCGCCAAAGGTCTGCTTGTTGGTGTATACGATCTTGCCAAGGATACCGGTGAAGGAGCACTTCAACTCGGACGGAATATCGGTTGGACAATTGACAACTTAAACAAAGACCCTCAAAAAGTTCTGGATACTGTTCTGGAATACGACTATCTAGGTGTCTTTCAAAGTATGGTTGACACATTGAAGGATGATTGGGATAAAAAGATGATTCACGGGGATGCATATACACGGATGCACTATGTTACTTACTTGGGCGGAAGTCTTCTGTTATTGAAAGGCGGAAAGTCCTCTGTCTCAACAGGCTCAAAAGATCTTGCTAAAGCTGGTGGCAAAATTAAAAAAGGCGGAAAGTCTGTAAAACAGTTTTACAAATCTCCTGTCAATCGGTATACTCCTGCATTAGAAGGAATCCTTCAAGATGCTGAGAATACTATTAATGTGAAGAATACACCACTCCTAAAAAGAATAGCCGATTCCACTAAAGATAGTGTACTCTTTAAATCAATCAATGGTAAGTCATCAAAAAACAAGACAGTTAAAAAAGGCCTTTCCAAAAAATCAAGAGAAGTTGCGCTTCCAAAGGTAGACACATATGAACAAGCTAGAAATGAGGCGCTAAATCTAATTGGTGATTTAGGAATAGATTCAAAACCTTTTATAGGTACTTTATCTAAAAGCGCAGGCTTTGGTAAAGTTACTGGCCGAATGTCTGGAGATAATAAAGTCCTTTGGAGATTAGATTATGACCCCGAAAAGGGACCTCATATAAATGTTGAGGATTATAGAAATGGAAAAGGAGATAAGGCAAAGAAATATTATATACCTTTTAACGGAAACGAAGATACTTATAAATCCCTTTTAAAACATTTAAATAAATAGGAAGTGTTAATATGACCTTATACGAAGAATGTCTAGAAGCTCTTGGAGATAACAAAGAAGTCCTCACTATTTCTGAGACACGTAAATATCATGAGCAACTTGGCGAAAGTTTCCCCTTCACATCATGGGGAAGAATTAAATGGGATGAAGTAACTTATCACAGATCTATTGATTACGCTGAAGATATTGATGAATGGTTAGTTGAGAATAAAATAGATAATAAAACTGTTATTCTCCTTTGGGCTTACGGTGATTATCCAGCTGTAAAAACCAGCTTAGACAACGCCTTAAACGTAATTGATGATGTAACTGCTGTAGGTTCAGATACCTTCATGTTCAGCGAATCTGGTTATGTTATTGAATTTTTCCATGATGGAGATGTAACAATAGGAAAAGCAATATGAAAATATTAGCCCTTTTTAGTTAAGAGAATCAATATGAATTTAGAGAAAAAAATGAAAGATATATTAATTAAAAGAAAAAAACTTAATCTTAATGATGACTATGGCATTCAAAAAAGTTGGGATGAAATAATTGAAGTGCTCTCAGAAAACGAAGAAAATACAATCAGCTATCTAGAAAATTGTAATAAAAGCAGATTTATATTGGGTCAGTGAGGTATTTGAAGATTTAGCTGAAAGTTTGCAAAGTAAAGAACTTATTGATTGTTTAAGAAAATTAGATGAAAAATACCCTGGCCTAGAAATGACAAATGATATTGATATAGCAGAAAGTTATATAGAATAATATACTTACCACCTCTTATATTTGAAGATAACGATTCTTGGTGGTGGTAAGCAATGATTGAAATTAAAGTTTCTGATCCTGTATTTAGATTTCTCGGTGGACATTTTCACCAAGATATAGAGTCTCCGGAAAATGCACTTGATGAATATTTAAATGAAGCATCACAAAAACTAAAAGAAAGAGATTTAATAGCACTAACTGAGTTTGTAAATAGTGATTATTCAGAAGAAGACAAGAATGAATTTATAGAGGAAGCAGCGGATGGTATATACTTTCCTGAAGATGATATAACTCCATTAGAATGGCTTAAGCAAGTCACTGAACAAATTAAAAAACACCTTAAAACAACATAGTTAGAAAAAGAGCCCTCTTATAAGAAGGGCTTCTTTTATAATTTCAATTTCACTTCTAGCTTCGCTTTCGTTTTTAGTCCGTAAATGCCGTATGTCTTCAAAACAAACATGGACTGAATCGTTCGACCGCATTTTTGATGACAGATAAATTGAAGTGGTATAAACTGCAGAAAAAGAGGGTAATAAAAAAAACCATAATAATGGACTTAATTTATATTCTTCTAATCTCATTTTATGGGATTTTCCCCATCTCTCTGATGAACAAAAAGTCGCTAAACCATATCGGCTGTATTAGATGTAGAGATGTATATTAATAAAGATGGCTCAATAGCTACTGCATATCCTTTATATAAAAAACCAAGGGAATGATTGATTTTATTATGAAATATTCATTTGAATGTAAAAGAGCCCGTTTAGGGTACTTACGAGTAGTTCTCCCCGCAGAGTTAGAATACTTTTCTGATTTCATTGAAGACATTGTTTCGGTAGATGAAGCTGATGAATACTTGAAAATGATTCAAGATGTATTGGATGGTTCTTCTGAAGAATATGAGATTCAACTAAATACAACCATTGCATATATAAAAGAAGATCAAACAGTCATAGAACACCTTTATACAGAAAATGAAAACGATAGAAGCTCCATGGAAACAGAAAAATTCAAAAAACTTATACTCGACTGGAGAGACAAGATCCCCCAAAGGTATAAGAGTGATGATTGAAACTTTAGGTCCCTTGAAATTCAAGGGACCTTTTACTTTAATACCGCTCCAAGTTTCACTTTGTTTTCGATCCACAGTTACTATCTGAAGAACTCATTAGGAACCGTCTGACCAATTTTTTGGTTTTCAGTGCATAATAGCTATCAATACCATATCCTTGCCCTTCTTACTGGAATAATGTAAGCCTCTAGAGCTGTTTCAATAAAAAGTAAAAAACCCTTGCTACGCAAGGGTTTTGGCTATGATTCCGACTGGGCTCGAACCAGCGACCTCTACCCTGTCAAGGTAGCGCTCTCCCAGCTGAGCTACGGAATCATGATATGTATGTGTTGCTGGGTATGTTGTTTTCTCTCTGACATTTATAATTATATATCCTGATTTCTCATTCGTCAACACTTTTTTTATCTAAAATAAAAAAGGGCGCGTCACAAAATTGACGGCGCCCTTTTCGTTTATGATCTCACTTGGGCGGGGGTTATTTTTTTCAATGCCTGTTCGAAGTCCCGTTCTAAATCTTCGGCGTTTTCGACTCCGACGCTCAGGCGCAGAAGGCCGTCTGTGATGCCGCGTTTCTCCCTCTCTGCTTTCGGCATGGCGGCATGCGACATGGCTGCAGGGTATGAGAGAATGGACTCGACGGCGCCGAGGCTGACGGCAAATACCGGAAGCGATACGTTTTCGACCAGCTTTTTGACGGCTTCTTTGCTTTCCAATTCAAAAGACAGGACGGCGCCCGCTCCGCTCGCTTGACGTTTATGGGTATCGGCTCCCGGGTGTCCGGCAAGGCCGGGATAGTAAACGTTTTTGACGGCGGGATGCCCGTCAAAATAGGCAGCCAGCCGCTCAGCCGTCCGGCTCGCTTTTTCCAGTCTGACCTGCAATGTTTTTAAGCCGCGCAGCACGAGCCAGCAATCTTGCGCGCCAAGGACGGCGCCGAACGAGTTTTGCAGCTTATACAGCTGATTGCCGAGCTCTTCATCTTTTACGGCGGCAAGGCCTGACAGCACATCACTGTGTCCGCTCAGGAATTTTGTTGCGCTGTGAAGCACAATATCAACGCCGAGATCAAGCGGACGCTGCAGTGCAGGTGTCATGAATGTATTATCCAGAAAGGTCAGACAGCCGTTTTCTTTTGCAAGCTGGACAACCGCTTTAATATCAGTAATTCCAAGTGTCGGATTTGACGGTGTTTCCATATAAATGACCTTTGTGTTCGGCTGGATATTCCGCGCCACTTCGTTGATATCCGTCATATCAACAAAGGTATGTTCGATTCCGAAACGGGACAGAACCTCAGTCACCATGCGGAATGTTCCGCCGTACACATCCTCCGTGACGAGGACATGGTCGCCTTGGGATAAGAGCAGAAATGCCGTCGAAATCGCCGCCATACCGGAGCTGAAAGCAAAACCTCTCGTTCCGCCTTCAAGACCTGCGATCGTTTCTTCAAGCGCTGTTCTTGTCGGTGTGCCTGAGCGGCTGTAGTCATATGTCCCGAATTCTTCAAATGAAGACTGATGGAATGTGGAAGCATGCTGGATCGGCACGCTGACGGCTCCGGTGGCTCCGTCTGTTTTAAATGGATTGTGCACAAGCTGGGTTTCCAGCGTCCAATTGTGATTACTCATATGATACGGCCCCCTCTTTTACTTGCTGTAATGCCTGCTTGACATCCCGCTTCAAATCTTCTGCATGTTCAATGCCCACTGAAAAACGCAGCAGACGGTTGCAGACGCCGTTTGCGATACGGATGTCTTCCGGAATGTCCATGTGCGTCTGCGTCGCGGGATATGTAATAAAGCTTTCCACCCCGCCGAGACTTTCTGCGAAACAGATCGTTTTCAGCGCCTTTAAAAACGGATTGACCCACTCCTCTTTTTGCAGCCGGAAAGACAGCATTCCGCCTTTTCCGGGATATAATACGTCGGCGATTTCTTCTTCCTGTTCTAAAAATTCTGCAAGTTCACGGGCGTTTTCTTCATGACGGCGCATTCTGAGTGCGAGTGTTTTCATCCCTCTCATTAAAAGCCACGAATCAAACGGCGAAAGAACGGCGCCGATCGCATTTTGGTGATTAAACATGATCTCGCCGAGCTCTTCATCCTTAACGACAGCCAGACCGGCAAGAAGATCATTGTGCCCGGCTAAATATTTTGTGGCGCTGTGAATGACGATGTCCGCTCCCAGTTCAAGCGGGCGCTGGAGCACCGGGGTATAAAACGTATTATCCACAATTAAAAGCAGGCCGGCTTCTTTCGTAATCCGGGCGATTTTTTCAATGTCCGCCTCCTGCATTAACGGGTTTGTCGGCGTTTCAACAAATACCGCTTTTGTGTTTTCCGTTATTTTGGAGCGTAAACAGTCTTCATCGCTGAAATCATCGTAAATAAAGCTTAAGCCGTATTTTCTCCATTCGTTTTCAAACAAACGATACGTGCCTCCGTATAAATCGGAGGATACAATCAATTCATCCCCGCTTTTAAACAAAGCCATAATGGTTTGAATGGCTGCCATTCCCGAGCTGAAGGCAAATCCTCTCGCACCGTTTTCCAACACGGCGATGGCGTCTTCGACGAGCTGGCGTGTCGGGTTTTTCGTGCGCACGTAATCAAAACCTGTAGATTCTCCTATTCCTCTATGGCGGTAAGCGGTGGACAGATAAATCGGCGGACTGACCGTTCCCGTTGCTTCTTCGCTTCTATTTCCGATTTGGGCTAATTTTGTATCAACATGCTGCGTCATCAGTAAGCACCATCCTTTTTCAAAAATAAAAAAGCCCCCTCTTCATAAGAAGAAGGAGCTTTTCTCTTCCTCTTATCTTCCAAGCATGTGAATCGCTTGCTGGATTTAGCACCTTGGCACTTTGCCTTCCCGCGGCAAAGCAAACCGGTTGCTGAGGTTTCAAAGGGCCAGTCCCTCCACCTCTCGTGATAAGAATATTGTTTTGTATTTTCTGATTGTTCTATATTAACGCACAATAAAATGGATTTCAACAACTTTTTATTTATCTGAACTCTCGCAAGAAGTGCATCTGAAGAAAGAAATTTCTAATAATTCATGGTACAATAGGAAAAAACCATCAAGACAAGAAGCGGCCTGGAGGAATGCGAAGTGGCATCGAAAAACGGAATCATTCATGAGAAAAAACTTTTCTCCCATGAGCTTGAAGAGGAAATGACCGTTTTGGTCTACCTGCCCGCCACCTTCTCCCCCCTGTATAAATATCATACGGTCATCGCTCAGGACGGCCATGATTATTTCAGATTAGGGAGAATCGGGCGGCAGGCGGAAGAGCTTATGTCAAAAGGGGAAATTGACCGCTGCATCATTATCGGCGTCCCTTATAAAAATGTGCGGGAGCGAAGAAACACATACCATCCAGAAGGCTCTAAGTTCGCCTCATATAAGCGGTTTATCGCAAATGAGCTCGTTCCTTTTATCGACAAAGAATACCCGACTTATCAAGTCGGATACGGCCGCACCATGATCGGGGATTCCCTCGGCGGAACCGTTTCGCTCATGACGGCGATTGACTATCCGAACATGTTTGGAAACGTCATCATGCAGTCTCCGTATGTTGACGGGCACGTGCTGGATGCCGTCCGGCAGTCGGAGGATCTCAAACAGATTTCCGTTTATCATCAAATCGGAGAAAAAGAAACCGGCGTTCACACGACGGACGGCCAGGTTCTTGATTTCACCGCGCCGAACGAAGAGCTCAAACAGCTGCTGGAAAGCAAACAGTCCGAATACACGTATGAAACCTTCGACGGGGATCATAAATGGACCTACTGGCAGCCGCTCATCACGCCGGCGCTGAAAAAAATGCTGTAACCATTCATTTAAGGAGGGAACTTTCATGAAATACGGTATTGTTTTATTTCCATCAAAAAAATTACAGGATCTCGCAAATTCGTACCGGAAACGCTACGACCCGAGCTATGCGCTCATTCCGCCGCATCTGACGGTAAGAGATCCGTTTGAAGCGACAGAACAGGAAATCGAGCAGGTCGTATCACAGCTGAGAAAGACGGCGAAAGAGTCGCATCCGCTCGTTCTGAAAATCACAAAATACAGCTCGTTTTCTCCTGTGAATAATGTGATATATATGAAAGCAGAACCGACGGAGGAATTAAAATCTCTGAGTGAGAAATGCTACTCAGGAGCATTATCCGGCGAGCCGGAATACAGCTTCGTTCCGCATGTCACGGTCGGCCAGAAGCTGTCGTCAGATGAACATTCCGACGTACTCGGACAGCTGAAAATGCAGGACATTTCCCACGAAGAAGTCATCGACCGTTTTCACCTGCTCTATCAGCTGGATAACGGCTCATGGACTGTGTACGAAACATTTTTATTAGGCGGAGGAGAATAACTGCTTGGAATCCATCATCGCAAAAACTGAAAAACAGCTAAATGACGCTTTTTTCGTCAGAAAAGAGGTCTTTGTTAAAGAACAGCACGTTCCGGAAGAAGAAGAGATTGATCAATTCGAGGACACGTCAGAACATATAGTCATATATGACGGCGGCCAGCCGGTCGGAGCCGGCAGATGGCGCATAAAAGACGGGCATGGAAAATTAGAACGCATCTGCGTGATGAAAAGCCATCGTTCTTTAGGCGTCGGAGCCGTCATTATGCAGGCGCTTGAAAAAGCGGCGGCAGTCAAGGGCGCCGACAGCTTTCTCTTACATGCGCAGACGCAGGCGGTTCCGTTTTACGAAAAACAAGGATACCGCGTCACATCCGGCGAAGAATTTCTCGATGCGGGCATCCCCCATCTGGAAATGGTAAAGGAACACAAACGATAAAATCAAAAGCACTCCTGTTGATATGGCAGGAGTGCTTTTTTTATGAAAATAATACTATTTCATGAATTTTATTGAATTTTATGGAAGGTTAATGTATGTTTAGTATACGAAGTATTACAATTCATACAAAAAATACAATTCATATTTCGGAGGGATAAACATGACGGCACCAAAAGGAAAACACATATTCGGGACTGTTAAAGTGGGCACAAAAGGACAGATTGTCATTCCTAAAGAAGCAAGAGATGTTTTCGATATAAATCCGGGGGATTCTCTGCTTATGCTTGGGGATGACCAGCAAGGTATCGCACTTGTTAAACAAGAACTCTTTTTCGAGTTTGCAAAAGATATTTTAAACGCTAAGCAAATCGATGAAGATAGCGAGGATGAGTAAATGCATGCGATTGAGCTGAAGCAATTAACGAAACATTATAAAGAAACCGCCGCCGTTGACCGTCTTAAGTTCTCAGTTGAGAAAGGGGAATTTTTCGCTTTACTCGGTGAGAACGGAGCCGGAAAAACGACATTAATCAGTATGCTTTGCGGACTTCTTTCTCCGGATGAGGGTGATGCATCAGTGCTTGGACACAGTATTTTGACTGATTTGGATAAAATAAAACCGAAATTGAATATGTCCCCGCAGGAAACAGCCATCGCTCCTCATCTAACCGTACGGGAAAACTTAGAGTTTATAGCCGGAGTCTACGGAATTCCGAAAAAAGAAGCAAAAAAAAGAACGGATGAGATGCTCGAATTGTTTCAATTAAAAGAGAAAGAAAGAGCAAAAACAAAAACATTATCAGGAGGAATGCAGCGCCGCCTCAGCATCGCAATGGGAATGATCACCAAGCCGGATATTTATTTCTTAGATGAACCGACATTAGGGCTGGACGTCCGTTCACGCCGCGAGTTGTGGAAAAATCTTGAGGCATTAAAGGGAGACATGACGATTATATTAACGACACACTATTTAGAAGAGGCTGAAGCCCTGGCAGATCGTATTTGCATTTTAGAAAATGGGACTTTAAAAGCACTGGGCACGGCGGAGGCTCTGAAAAAGCAAACTCATTCAGCTACATTTGAAGATGCCTTTTTAGCGATTTGTGACGGGGAGGCGGGTCTTTATGCTTGATTTCGCCATTCGCAACCGCAAAGAAATTTTTCGTGACCCCCTGTCTATTATCCTTGGAATCGCACTGCCTGTTATTCTATTGTTTCTGTTTACGGCGATTGAAAAAAATGCGCCGCTTGATACCTTTAAAATTCAGCACTTAGCACCCGGACTCATTGTTTTCGGTTTCGCTTTCCTTACAATGTTCTCTGCATTGCTGATCGCAAAAGACAAACAGACCGCCCTTTTGACCCGTTTGTTTGCTTCCCCTTTAAAAACAGCCGATTATGTCATCGGTTATGCAATGCCGATGCTGCCGTTAGCCATTTTACAAATCGTCATTTGTTTTATCGCAGCAGCAGCTGCCGGTTTATCCGCCGAGTGGATGAATCTTCTCGCAGGTATCGCTGTCTTGCTGCCGATTGCGATGATGTCCGTTTTCTTCGGTTTATGTTTAGGGGCTGTGTTTACGGACAAACAAATTTCAGGTATCGGAACGATTTATATTACACTCGTGCAATTTCTGGGCGGGGCTTGGATGGAGGTGAGCCTGCTCGGTGACACATTCAAACATATCGCTTATGCCTTACCGTTTATTCACTCGATCGAGCTGGCCCAGGAAGTCATATCCGGAGATTATTCTTCCTTTCATCAGCATATTTGGCCGATAGCGGGATATACCGTTTTGGCGCTTGCACTTGCTTTCCTCAGTTTTATGAAAATCAGGAAGAAATAAAAAAAGCCGGCACTCCGTAATGGGAGCGCCGGTCTTCTTTATTACGTTTCTTTCAGAAGGCTTATCGTATGCGGCAGCAGACGGTCATCCCCCGGACTGCCATGGCCCGGAACGACAATGCTGATGTCCTGATATCTTTTCATGACTTTGCGGACGGCGCGCGGCCACTGATCCGGATAAAAGCCCGGAGTAGGCACGATTTCCTTTGTTTCTAAAGCCTTGATTAAGCATCCGCCGAATAAGAGCTTATCCTCAGGCATCCAGACGGTCATATTGTCTTCCGTATGCCCTTTTCCCGGATAAAACGTTTCAATTTTCATATCGCCAAACTGCAGCTTTGTCACGTTTTTCAAATCTCCGAGCGGCCGGTCATATCCCTGCTGTCGGGCGAAGTCGGCGGTCAGTTTCGTGCTGTGCACCTTTACACCGTATTTGTACAGGGTGTTCAGACCGCCGATACGATCATCATGGGCGTGTGTCACAATGGCATCGGTCATCCTTTTTCCTGGAAACCGCTTTTTTATTTGTGTCATTAATTGCTCTGTGAGACTGTCATTCCACGGAGTATCAATCAGTACGATTCCTTTGGAAGTCTCAAGAAGCAATCCGTTCGCAGGGACGGGACTTCCGTCTGCCGTACCGGTGCTTGTATGCATCCAAACATGCGGCGCCAGCTGTGTGAGAGTGACATCTTTTGCTGCGGAGCCCTCCGCCGCGTCTGCCGGTTTCATTCCGGCAGTAAAGAAGCCGAATAGAAATAACCCCGCAATTAATAATGAAAGCTTTCTCAAATTGGATCATTCCTTTCCGCATCTTTCATATATACGACTCAAAAAAACCCGGATATATCCGGGCTTTTTCACACGTATTGATTTATTAACCGGCCTTTTCCCATGATTTGCGGCAGACGGGAAAGAGAGCGCTTACGTTTTTCCTCAAGTACTTTCTTTTCTGCGGCTGCGGTGTTTTCCTGGCGGCGTTCCACCTCTCTGTACACCCTGTCATTGGCGAGGGCGGCTGCTTTCGTAATGCCGGCGTAATCAGGCTTATAACCCGCTGCCCGGTTTGCGTATTGAGAATACTGCTGGTTTTGAATCCGTCCCGCATAAATCATATGTACCCCTCCCCTTCGCTTTTCATTTCCCTTAATCTTACTTTTTGAAACGCGGTTCTTTTGTTATGATATTCTTTGTCTATCAAATGGATGAACACCTTTTAATGGGAGGACCCCTTTTTGAAATGCGCCCGACTGAGTAACCGAACGATACATTTACATAAATATTCTAGAGAACATTACCAATTCCTTTTTGAAGAAGCTCAGAAAGGAAATATTTTTTGCGCACATTGTGAGCATCCCGTCTTGATGCGGCTTTCGATTTTAGAGCAGCCGGCATTTTATCACCGGCAAAAGGGAGACTTCACCGCCTGTGAAAAAGCATGCGCGGCCGAGGAACCGCAAGCGGAGAAAGAAAAAGAAGAGTATAAGGAAGCCGGCATGTTCCGCCTGCCGAAAGGAAAAGCGATTTCAGAGAATCAGAAACCGATCGTCTCAGAATGGAAAAGCCCGAAAAAAGTGCCTGCGGCCGAACCGTTTTCACCAACATCAGAGGCGGCTGACATATCTTTGTTCCCCGGCATCGGCCTGAACCGTGAACAGATGAAGGCAGTTACTGAAACGGACGGGCCTTTGTTAGTGCTTGCCGGAGCGGGAAGCGGAAAAACAAGGGTGCTGACAGCACGCGCCGCCCATATGATTGAACACCTCGGCATTTCACCTGAGAATATGCTGCTTGTGACCTTTACGACAAAAGCCGTCGCCGAAATGAAAGAGCGAATGGCAAATGAGTACGGTCTGGCAGCCGGAAAAGTCTCCCGTCTCGTGACCGGAACATTCCACAGCTTTTTCTATAAAATACTCTATCATTATGATTCTTCAAAATGGAACGGCAGCCAGCTTTTAAAAATGGAGTGGCAAAAAGAGCAATATGTGAAAAAGGCGCTCTATGAAGAAAATTTGGATGAAAAAGAGTTTCCCGTCGACCAGGCGCTTCAGCTTATCGGCTGCTGGAAAAACACGTATCTCCCCCATGAGACCATTCCGCTTGCGGACGACTGGGAGAAAAAAGTGTACAGGCTCTACGAACATTACGAACGGCAAAAGCGGGAAAAACGGCAATTTGATTTTGATGACATGGCCCAAGGCTGTTATGAACTGTTTCAAAGCCGGCCTGATATTCTCGCACAGTACCAAAACAGATTTTCTCATATTTTGATTGATGAGTTTCAAGATATCAATCCTGTCCAGTACAACATTATGCAAATGATCGCAAGCCCTGAGAATAACCTGTGCTGCGTGGGTGATGACGACCAATCCATTTATGCATTCCGCGGCAGCAGCCCGTCTTTCATTTTAGATTTTCAAAAGGATTATCCGGCAGCAAAGACCATTTATTTAACGGCAAATTACCGATCGCCGCATCCGATCGTCTCAAGCGCTCATGCCGTCGTAAAGAAAAATAAAAAACGGTATGAAAAAACACTTTCTGCCGTCAAAGACGGCGTTCACAATCCCGTGCTGTTTTATCCTTACGATGAAGAAGAAGAAGCGACCATGATCGTTTCGGATATGAAAGAGAAAATTCAAAACGGGGCGAGTCCTGACGATTTTGCCGTGCTTTACCGGACAAACAGCGCCGGACGGGCCATTTATGAAAGACTGCACCAATCATCGATTCCTTATCATGCCGACAGGGGTGTGCAGACGTTCTACAGCCGCAGAATCGTACGCCAGATCCTCGCCTACTTATATGCGAGTCAGAATGAAGATGATCCGGATGCGGTGAAAGACCTGCTGCCCGCCTTATTTTTAAAGCAATCCGCCCTGCAAACGTTAAAGGCGCTGTCAATCACGGAAGATTGCACGATGATTAAGGCACTGACGAAACTGCCTGACCTGAAGCCTTTTCAAATAGGGAAGATCAAGCAGATCGTTCCGTTTTTCGCAAGCATCCGGACAATGAAGCCGGTTGAAGCCATCACCTTTGCAGAAAGCAAAATGGGTTTTTCCGAGTATTTAAAAAAACGGGGCAATGAGGGGAACAAACTGGAAAAAGGCTCTGATGATCTCAGGGATGTCAAAGTGGCCGCCAAAAAATTCAAAACGATTCCCGATTTTCTTGCGCATGTCGATCATATGCGCGCCGCTGAGAATCTGAAAACCGATGAAAACGGCGTCGAACTGCTGACCATTCACCGCTCTAAAGGTCTTGAATTCAATACGGTCTATATTTTAGGCGCGGCTGACGGCTCGATCCCCCATGACTTCGCGCTTGAGACGGCGAGACAGGGCGATCCCGCTCCGCTCGAAGAAGAAAGACGGCTTCTGTATGTCGCAATGACAAGGGCCATGCAGCATTTATATGTATCTTGTCCCGCGTACAGGCGGGGAAAAACAGCGCGCAGCTCAAGATTTCTCGAGCCCCTTCTTCGGACGGACAGACGGAGCGCACTCAGGATATAAAGAACCCGGCAGATCGCTGCCGGGTTCTTCTCACATAAAAAGGCCTTTTTAGCAAGGCCGGCTGATGCCTATTTATTGTTCAGCATTTTAGAAATGGTGCCAAAATCAAGTTTCTCTTTACCGCTTGTAATAGATTGAACGATTTTGTCTTCCAATTCTTTCGGAACACGCTTGTTAGCCAGCTGGGACACCTTCTGAATGACGCCTCTCACCGTGTTTTCATCTTTGAAATTGGCATTTTGCAATGATCCTGCAAGGTTCATGACATCCTTCATGCTGACGCCTGTTTTCTTCTCAATATTTTTGAAAAATTGATTATCCATGGTGTGCCTCCTTTTGTGGAGTAATACGATATTGTATGAATAAAGAGCGGAACATGTGCCCGTAAGACAAGGAAAAAATTCCAAGTGCCCCGTCTCTATACTCCTTCATACATCAGGGAAGCACGGGACTGAACGGTCCCGCGCTTATCCAAGGTCTTGCTAAGGTTTAGCCAAAAAAGGATGCACCGACAATGATCAGAAGGATGAACAATACGACAACAAGAACAAATGTTGAGCCGTATCCGCCTCCGACATAGCCGCCTCCGTATCCGCCGCAGCCGCCATAACCGCCGTAGCCGCCGCCGAATCCGCCATATCCGAATCCCATATCTAAGCACCTCCTTTACTCTCTATACTCTATGTGAGCCGACTTGTTTGGCTTGGATAAATGCATAGGGCCGGTGCGGATTTCATTCATTTTAGTGAGAATGCTCATTTTTCTTCAGTTTTGCTTCTGTTTCGGCGGCAAACACATCTATCCATTCCTCAAAGCGCGATCCCGCTTCATCAAACTCAGACAGCTGTTTTTCAATAGATAAGATATATTTGTCATGCTCCCGCTGGTTTTGATTGTGCCGGCGGTATTTACCGTTTATGAATGATTCAAATATATTCATAACATCCCCTCCTTCTATGATCTATGCCGAACAGAGGCCGGCGTTCGGCAAAAAACAAAAAAACCGGAAGTTCCGGTTTTTTAGAAAACGGCTATTTCGGTTTTTTCTTTTGGCCGCAGCCGCAGCCTTTTTTCTTAATTTTTTTTTCGTAAGGCTGATGCACAGTTGACTTGTATGGAGAATGTTGGGAAGGTTTGCTTGATTGATTCATGGTGATCCTTCCTTTCCTTATGTCATATATGCCAGTTTATGCCGAAAGTGACGGTAAGTTGCTGGTGGAACCGCCTTATTCCTGCAGAAGACGAGAAACCGCAGCTTCAATGATCCCGGCCGCGCCGGCGATGGCTAACAGCAAAATCAGCCATTGCGCAGCCTCGGGTACCACAATCTGGGCCGCAATTAAAAAGGCGGCGCACCACACGCCCGTACACCAGTAGCAGCTGAGAAGTTCACCGATAAATGCCCTGATGCCTTTTCCTTTTATGACAATGTAGGTTTCTGTCGTGCCGTCTGGTGCGGTTTCTGTTTTTTCCTCGTGAAAAAGGCTCCGAAGCGGCGCCATAATGGTGTCAAATACGAAAAGCCTGGCCAGCCGGAAAACGGCAAACGATAACAGAATAAATGAAAGCCAATTGATAACCACCTGTTCACTCCTTTTCAAAACTTGACCTCTTTATACATATGCGAAAACCCTGATCTTCATGAATCGCACCTTGTCCGATAAAAAAATAGGTGCGATTTAGTTGTTTTTCTTATTCCGCTCGGCGTTTCATTTGCATTATATAAAGTATGAATGAGAAAGGAGTGAAGGTTATGTCGTTTGAAGAAAAAGTCGAAACACTGCAGCCGCAAATATTCGAACAATTATCCAACGAATTCGAGCAGAAGATCGAAGTGATTGATTGCGAAAATGTCACAATAGATACAACACTTATAACGGCCGCTCTTTCAATACAAGCTTCAGTTACTGCGGCGATTATCCTTGCGACACAGCTCGCGATCGCAGATGAAGACACAGCCGACCAAATGGCAACCGAACTGCTGATCCTCGATGATTGCCAAATAAAAAAGCGAACCCTCATTCAAGTCATTAACAGCCGCAATGTCAAAATCACACTGACTGCAGACGATATCATGGCCTTTGTACAAACTTTGTTTCAATTATTAAATATACTTTTTGCTGAACTAGACATCCTTTAACCTTTCTTTTCAAATATTTAAATAGAGGTGAGAACAAATGGCAGATAACGAAAAATTAAAAAAAGAACTCGAAAGTCTACCAGAAGTGGATCCGCTTTTAAAAGTGCTTGTCAGCAATGTCTTCAAAAAACACGGCGTGACAAAGGATAAAATGCGGGATATCCCTGATGAAGAAAAAGAAATGCTGATCGCATTAGTCAAAGACATGCAGGCGAAATCAGAAGCTTTTCTTGAAAGCCAGAAACAGAAAAAAGAGCAGGAAAAAGCGCAAGAACAGCAGACAAATCCGCAAACCCGCAGAGAACAATTAATCGAACAGCTCCGGCAAAGACGTCAAAATCCCGGTCAATAACTAAAAAATAGTGATTTTTATCAGGATAGATGCCTGAGTCAAAGTAAGGGGCCGGCTCATTTAATATTAGTAAAAGAAAAGGAGGAATAGATATGGAAAGCAGACCATACTCTTGGGTTGCACTTGATCCTGAATGCGAACATCCGCGAGAAGAAAAAGAAGAAAAAGAAGGCAGAAGATGCAGTGTTTGCTGTAACGGAAACGGATTCGGCGAAGATAATGCCTTCATCGACCAGGACCTGGCTCAAGCGAATCTCAACAAACAAGTTTCTGAAGAAGCGATTATTATCAGAGACTCTTGTGATATTAACGTAACGTCAACAGACGTTCAGGCAGTCGCTTCAGTCATGACAGCTCTTAATGCAGCAGTCGTAACGGCCACTCTCACTTCAATCGCTGACGGAGTCATCGCTGAATTGGTCGCACAAGACTTATTGCAGCTAACAGCTAACAAACAAATCAACCGTCAAAAACTGCTCATCGAAAACTCCCGCGGCGTAAACGTGACAACAGTAGATGCCGATATCGCAGTGTTGATCTCAACAGCGACAAATACACTGGTTGCCATCTTAGTCATCACCCTGATCCTCTAAAAAGAAAAAGCAGAGCTAAAAATGCTCTGCTTTTTCTTATTTTCTCCGCATATGATGAATATATAGACGTTCACCCACACCAAGTGAGGCTCGCGTACATATGTTGTTAAAGACAAAAGTCAAATACCCTAAAAGAAGGAGCTGAAATCCATGAGCTGCGGAAAACACCATGGCCGAGATGAAAGTTGTGTATGCGATGCAGTCGAGAAGATTTTAGCAGAACAAGAGGCTGTTGAAGAACAATGCCCGACTGGATGCTATACCAATCTGTTAAGCCCGACGGTTACCGGTAAAGATACCATCCCGTTTCTCTTGTTTGATAAAAAAGGCGGTTTGTTCTCCACATTCGGGAACGTCGGAGGATTTGCGGATGACAGCCAGTGCTTCGAGTCTATTTTCTTCCGGGCAGAAAGAGTTTGTGATTGCTGCGCAACGCTTTCAGTATTGCGCCCCGTAGATGTGCACGGCGACACCCTCAGCGTCTGCCATCCTTGTGACCCGGATTTCTTCGGTTTAGAAAAAACAGATTTTTGCATTGAAGTTGATCTGAGCTGCTTCAGCGCCATTCAATGCCTTTCACCGGAGCTTGTTGACCGGCCTGAGCCGCACAAAGAGAAAAAGCATCACGGATAGTCATTGATTCGCATCTTTCCTAAAGAAGAATCCCCTTCCAACCTTCTATTACAGATGCAATCATCAGCCCGCCCGGACTTCCGGGCGGCTGACTCTCCGATATCGTTTAATCCGGTATATAAAACGTGAAGTCAGGAGGGATATTATGAGCAAGCATACAACATACTGTGTGCGTGAAGCGGTAGAAAATATTGAAGACCTGCAAAATGCGGTTGAGGAAGATTGCCCGGCCGGATGCTATTCCAACCTTTTATCGCCGGGTTTTTCATTAGGCGATACAGTGCCGTTTGTGCTTTTCACTTCTAAATCATCACCGTTTACCGCATTCGGAAATGTCGGCGAGCTGGATAACGGTCCGTGTTTTAACACCGTTTTTTTCAGAGTTGAAAGGGTCTGTGACGGCTGTGCCACATTAAGCCTGCTTATTGCTTTTGACGAGCATAAGCACATTCTTGATTTTACAGATAAAGACTCTCTCTGCGATGTATTCCGTTTAGAAAAAACGAACTATTGCGTTGAAGTCGATCTCCATAGCTTCTGCGCCATCAATTGCCTGAACCCGAGACTGATCAACCGCACACATTCTTAAATCAAAAAGCATAAAAATAAGCTGCCGGATTAAAGTTCAGGCAGCTTTTTGTATGGTTAAAATCCAAGCGGATGCAGCGAGGTAATATCGTCTATCGCGAGTTCTGCCGGCGCTCCGTTGCTTGTCGTCCGCAGGAAGATCGCATTATTTTTTCTGCCGACGATTACGCCTCTGTAGGTTTTCCCGTTGGCTTCTATCAGACAAAGGGTCCGCGGCATATTATGCGGCAGCTTCGTTAAGAAATCAATTTTTTCAAGAATGGACATTCTGCTCATCGGCTTTTTCACGCGCTTTGGCGGAACCTTTTCCTCTGGGGCGGCATTGTGAACCGCTTCAGGCTCTTTTTCAGCGGTATCAGGCTCTTTTTTAGCGGCGTCAGGCTTGGCAGTGTCCTGCTCCGCTTGCGCCGGAACTTCTTGAACGGCTTCTTCTGCGCGGCTGTGCTGTTCAGGCACTTGCTTTTCTGGTTCGACAGCCACTGCTCCTTCAGGCTGAGTTTTACATTCTTCCTCCCGCTTTTCATGCATCGGCTCTTCTTCCGGCTGCTGAGGCGCTTTCCTTTTTTTGATTAATATGTCCTGCATTGATGATTGCGTGTCTGAATAATCCGCCTGAACAATATACATGAGCGGTTTTTTTTCCGCGTTTCTGTTTTGTTTTGACATCTTCATCCCTCCGATTCTGTCATGTTTTATTTATATGACGGAATGATTAAAATCAGAAGAAAGAAAAAAGCAATCCCTGAAAGGGACTGCTTGTTATTTAACGAGCGGTAATATGGAATCCTGAATCAACGTGAAGATTTTCGCCCGTGATGCCTCTTGACAGGTCACTGAACAAGAATGCAGCCGTGTCGCCCACTTCTTCAGGTGTTGTCGTGCGGCGCAGCGGCGCGCGCTCTTCAATTTCTTTCAGGATAGAGTTGAAATCACTGATTCCTTTTGCAGACAGCGTACGGATCGGTCCTGCTGAAATGCTGTTGACGCGGATGTTTTCTTTTCCTAAGTCAGCGGCTAAATATCTGACGCTCGCATCAAGAGACGCTTTTGCCACACCCATTACGTTATAGTTTGAAACGACGCGCTCTCCGCCGAGGTAAGTGAGTGTAACGATGCTTCCGCCTTCAGTCATAATCGGACGCGCCGCTTTTGCGACCGCTGTCAGAGAGTAAGAACTGATGTTATGCGCAAGCAGGAATCCTTCGCGGTTCGTATTTAAATATTCGCCGACAAGCTCTTCTTTGTTTGCGAACGCGATGCAGTGCGCGATGCCGTGAATCACGCCGACCTGCTCTTTAATGCTCGCAAAGCAAGTTTCGATCTCAGCGTCATTTGTCACATCACACGGAAGGATGATGGAATCATTTCTTTCTAATGTAGCCGCAAGGTCATGAACTGATTTTTCCAAGCGCTCTCCCGCGTAAGTGAAAATGAGGCGCGCTCCGGCTTCATGCAGCGAACGGGCGATTCCCCATGCGATACTGCGTTTATTGGCAACGCCCATCACAACGATGTTGCGGCCTTCAAGTGAGAAATTCATATGTATAAAGCCTCCTGTAATCGTCTTAAAGACATAGTTTTAGTACCTGATCTTAATTTTTATCATATCATAACCTTGTCCAGATTGAAAGCATGGGAAAAAGACCGCGGATGTTGAAGCGGTCTCTTTTTTATCTCGTCTGCAGACTGTTCCTTTTAAAGGCAAAATGATTGGTCGGGCCGTGTCCCTCTCCGATGCCGAGCGTATGTTCCACGGCTTCCCGCACAAAATTGACGGCTGTCTCAAACGCGGTCTGAATGTTTTTCCCCTTTGCCGTTTCCGCCGTCAGCGCGGCTGCGAACGTGCAGCCTGTTCCGTGGGTGTGTTTGGTGTCAATATAAGCGTGGCTGATTTGGGTAAAAGACGAACCGTCAAATAATAAATCAACGATTCTCCCCTGTTCAGGCTGATGTCCGCCTTTTATGATGACATGCTTTGCACCAAGCTTGCAAAGGCATTCGGCCGCTTTTTTCCGGTCCTCAAACGTTCGGATTTCCATTCCCGTCAATACCTCAGCTTCCGGAACATTCGGCGTCACCGCATAGCTGCGCGGAATTAACAGCTCTTTTAACGCGGCCTGAGATTCCTCACGCAGCAGGGAAGCGCCTCCTTTGGCAATCATGACGGGGTCGGTGATGACATGATCAAGCCCGTACTGATCCGTTTTTTCCGCAATTTCCGCAATCATTTCCGCGCTCCACAGCATTCCCGTTTTTACAGCGTCAGGCCGCAAATCTTCCGCCACCGCGTCAATCTGGCTGCCCAGCGCTTCCCGGGTGAGCGGATAAATGCCGTGAACGCCCAAAGTGTTCTGGGCGGTTACCGCTGTAATGGCTGACATCCCGAAAACGCCGAGCTCCTGAAAGGTTTTGAGATCCGCCTGTATACCGGCACCGCCTCCTGAATCTGATCCGGCAATCGTCAATGCTTTGCATATGCTCATGATGTTTTTCTCTCCTTTCGCATTATCCGATCCATTTATGATAAAAGGATTTCGCCCTGCTGATATCACTTGTGCCGTGTATTAATGCTCTGCCGTCACGAAACAGTACCATCTTGAAATTGTCTGTGCAAAACGAAATCAAATACGGGTTGGCTGAAACATCAAGCCCTGTCCGTCTGAGCTGTCCCGCAAGTTTTTGCAGATCAAACTGTTCGGAGATCCCCGTTCTGATCTGCACCGTGTTCCGCCCACACAGAACCGCCGCTTTTGTCTGATTTTCATAGGATAAAAACGGATAATCGTTTGTGCCGCAGCTTGGGCAATCAGCCGACTTAAGACGGGCGACGTTTATTTCTGACCGTTCATTTTTCCATAAATCAAAGGAACGGAGAACATGCTCGATAGATCCGCCCGTTAACAGCTTCAGCGCATCTGCTGCCTGAAAAACGGCCGTCTGCAATACAGCCGGGCTGATGATTCCCGCCGTATCGCATGTCATACCGCCTAAAGGCAATGTCTCAAGCAGACAGTGAAGGCACGGCGTGACACCGGGAATGACGGTAAAAGAGAGCCCGTAGCTGCCGACACAGGCGCCGTACAGAAAGGGAATCCCTTTCTGCACAGCCGCATCATTCACAATCAGCCTCGTTTCAAAGTTGTCGGCGGCATCCACGATTAGAGAGGCGTCACGAATCAATCCGGGTGCGTTTTCCGCAGTGACATCCATGACAAATCCCTCGACCTCTACATCACTATTTATAGATCGAAGCCGTTTTTCAGCCGCCGCGGCTTTCGGCATTTCCTGTCTGACATCGTCTTCGGTATAAAGCTGCTGGCGCTGGAGATTACTCCACTCCACATAATCTCTGTCAGCGATCGTTACCTTCCCGACTCCTGCTCTGACAAGCATCTCCGCACTTGCCGTCCCAAGCGCACCCGCGCCGATAATCACGGCATGAGACGACCGGAGCTTCTCTTGGCCGGAGGGACCGATCGGCTGAAACAGCTCCTGTCTGGAATATCTGTCCGTCATACCGGAAGACCGTCTCGCGGACTGCTTGCAGTTCCGTAATCTTTCACCGGAATTCTCCCGGCTTCATAAGAAAGGCGGCCCGCTTCTACGGCAAGCTTCATCGCCCTGGCCATCTTGACCGGATCATCAGCGCCTGACACAGCGGTATTTAACAGCACGCCGTCAGCCCCGAGCTCCATCGCGTAGGCGGCGTCTTTTGAAGATCCGACGCCGGCATCGACAATGACCGGCACCTTCGCCTGTTCAATGATAAAGGAAAGATTCAGCGGATTTAAAATTCCCTGACCGGAACCGATCGGAGAAGCGCCCGGCATAATGGCATGCACTCCGAGCTCCTCAAGACGTCTTGCGAGCACGACATCGTCTGACGTATACGGAAGCACGATAAATCCCTCTTCGAGCAGCTGTTCTGATGCTTTCAGCGTTTCAACCGGATCAGGCAAAAGTGACCGGCTGCATCCGATGACTTCTACTTTTATCATGTCACAAAGCCCTGAAGCTTTGGCAAGCCTTGCGATTCGGACCGCCTCTTCAGCCGTTGCGGCACCGGCCGTATTCGGCAGAAGCGTGTATTTAGACAAATCAAGCTGTTCGAGAAAGTTAGGCTGAGACTCTTCAAAGATGTTCATCCGCCGCACCGCAAAGGTTAAAATATCTGATTCCGAGACAGCCACCGCCTCTTTCTGAATCTCAAAACTCGGATATTTTCCCGTTCCTAACAGCAATCTTGACTGAAACTGTTTTCCGCCTATTGTTAACATCCTCATCCGCCTCCTACAAAATGGACAATTTCTATGACATCGCGGTCACACAAACTTGTATTTTCATAATTCTTTTTTTCAATGATTTCTTTATTTCTCTCCACAACTACGATTCTTTGATCAAGCTGGTACGATTCAAGCAAATCCTGAACCGTCCCCTCATTTCGATTCCAATCAATTTGTTTTCCGTTCAGCTGAAGGATCATATATGAACAGCCTCCTTGCGATCAATTCGAAACGCTTCTTCCCATTCCTGTTTAATCTGTCTTTCCAGGATCATATCCCGCACCATTTCAGCCGTTGCCGGCGCCAACAGGATGCCGTTCCGAAAATGGCCGGCGGCGAAGATGATGCCGCTGTCTTCAGGATGCCGCCCGATAAACGGCTTTCCGTCTCTTGTTCCCGGCCTGAGTCCCGCCCAAAACCGGTCTATTTTCATATGTTCGATGGCGGGAAGCATTGTTTTCGCTTTTGCAATGACGGCCTCAATTCCTCCGATGTCAGGCGTATCGCTCCAGTCGCCCTGTTTCATCGTGGCGCCGATGACAAGCCGGCCGCTTTTTCTCGGGACGACATAACAATGATCATGGTAAAGGGTTTTGGTCAGCGGGGTATCGTCATTCCACACGGAAAGGCATTCTCCCTTCACAGGAAAAAAAGGCTGTCCCAAGCCGAGCTGGCTGAAAAACCGGCCGCTCCATACACCGCTTGCAACTGCGACTTTGTCAGCATAGACATCCCCGCCGGATGTTGTGATGCAATATTCTCCGTTCACCCGTTTTACGGAGGTGACTTGTGTATGCTCATATATGTCAGCGCCATAGCGCCGCGCTCCTTTTGCATACGCTTTGCAGACATAGTACGGTTCGACATGGACATCGTCTTTTATAAAACTTGCGCCGAGAATGTCTTTTGAAGCGTAAGGCTCTTTTTCAAGGGCATCTTCCGCTGAAAGCCAGGTGACGGAAGGCAGATCATCCATCTTCCGTAGACGGGCGATATCTTCTTCGGTATACGCCAGTTTAAGCATTCCGCCGTTATGGCGCCTGATGTCAATGCCGCAAGCTTCCTCAAGCTCTTGCCCCGCCGCTTCATACAGCCTTTGACTGTGCATGGCAAAATCAAAAAACGCATCCCGGTTTTCACATTCCGCATGAGCGCCCAGCATTCCCGCGGCAGCGCTTGTCGTTTTTCGGCCGACTTCTCCGGCTTCAAACAAGACAACGTTCTGCTGCGTCTTCACCAGCTCATAAGAAATGGCGCACCCGATAATTCCGCCGCCGATCACCGCCGTATCATAGTGCTTCTTCATAATCGGCCTCCCTTACCGCGCGTGCATACCGTTTTGCCGCCTCCTCAGGATTTTCAGCTGAGAATATACCTGACATGACGGCAATTCCGTCCGGTTTCGCCTGCTTTGTGTGTCCGATCGTCTGCAGTGTCATTCCGCCAATTGCGATGACGGGGATGGAAAGCGTGCGTTTGATCTCTGAAAGCAGGCTGATGCCTCTTGCTTCAAGTCCTTGTTTACATTCGGTTTCAAATACATGGCCGAACACCACATAATCCGCATCTTCCTTTTCAGCTTGGATGGCTTCTTTCAGCGAATGAACCGAACGTCCGATATGAAGATGGGGAAATCTGCTTCGCACCTGCTTTACGGAAAAGCTGCGGGACGGAAGCTGAACACGGTGTATGTTGGCAAAAAGCGCGATATCCGCCCTGTCATTGATAATCAATTTGTCCTTATCCGCACCGCCCTTTTTCAAAAGGGACAAAAGCTGCATGATCTCTCCCGCTGTTTTATCCCGCTCACGGATATGGATAAAGCTTACTTCGCGCTGAATCGAAAGAATATCCTCGGCAAGCTCGGCAACGGGTTTGCGATTATCAGTTACCGCGTGCAGCTCCAAAAGATTCCACCTCTTTTCCGCCCTTCTCGGACCAGCCTTCTTTTTGATAGGCCATTCCCCAAAATTGATATTCATAATAGCTTGAAATCACAAAATTCTCTTTCATTTTCGCGCGGATGTCCTCTGTGCTGTTTTCAGCAATCTCGTCGAAACGGCTGATTTGTTCTTCGACTTGCTGTCTGAACCAGTCTCCGCCATATGTACCGATCCATTTTTCATAAATCGGATGCTCCGGTTTGCACTCTTTTAAGTGTTCGCCGACTTCATAATAAAGCCAATAACAGGGCAGAAGCGCAGCTAATATTTCTCCAAAATTGCCGCTCATCACCGATCTGTACATATGAGACGTATAAGAATAGGCGGTCGGTGCCGGTTTAAATGCCGCACGCTCTTCTTCCGTAATCCCTAAAAGCTCCGTAAACTCGCGGTGCAGCGCCATTTCCGCTTCATATGTCCCTTGAGCGTGGCCCGCCATCCTGCCCGTCGTAAACAAGTCTTCGGCATATGCGGCGCCGAACGCCTGAACTTTTGCAAAATGCGTCAAATAGTAGGAATCTTGCAGCACGTAATAGCTGAAACGGTCTATCGGCAGGCTTCCGTCACCGATTCCCGTTACAAACGGATGAACAAAACTTCCGTCCCACCATTCGGCAGCCGCCTGTCTGCATTCTTCAGAAAATGTCATCATGTCTTCCCCCCTGATAAAATAAAAAAACCACTTTCCCGCATCGGAAAAGTGGTTTGGAATTTAAATGGATAAAAGGAACCCCCAAAAAATACCGCTCCACTTCCCTACGCAGGTCTGAACCTGTTCAAGTTATGAGGGTCTAAAAGTCTCACTTTTATCTCAGCCCTTATGAAGGACACCCCTAGTGGTCATACGATTAATGATTTAATTGTTATGCCTTCTATATTATCACGAATTGCAATTTGGTCAAGCTTCAAGGATTTTTCTCAGTTCCGACACGTAGTTGCGCGAGCCCGTGACGATGAGGCGGTCTCCTGTTTTCAGCCGCGTGTCTCCGTGCGGAACGATGCTGTCCACACCTCTGAAAATCCGGACGAAAATCACATCGCCCATCAGCGGAAATTCCCGCAGAATGATGCCGTTATACGCCGGGTTTTCCAGATTGATCTGATATAACGAAGACTCCTCATTCGTCAGGAGGCTCATCACGCCCGGCGCCTCAATTAATGCGCGCAAGAGCGTCTTTGTAGACAGAAGGATAGAAAAAATACTGATGCCCTCTTCTTTCAGTTTTGTTTCATGCTCAACCGAGCCGACGCTTGCGATGATACGCTCAGTCCCTTTCTCTTTCGCTATTAAGGCGATTTCGGCGTTCACATCTTCATTTCCCGTCGCCACGACAAGAATATCCGTTTTGAAAATACCGTGCGACTCAAGCGTACCGGGCTCGTAATCAGAAATCGTGTCAACCGAAAAAACCGATTCCGCAAGCGTTTCCCCGGCATTTTCCTGATACACATGGACGACCCGTACTTCATATTCCTCCTCAGGCAATTCCAGCGTAACCGGAAGTGTCATTTGGTTGGCGCCGATAAATGTAATGCGCTTTTTTTCCTGCGGCGCGCTTTGCCGTTTGTATAATTTCTTAAAGCCGATCGGCGTGATGATGCTGGCAATAACCGCAACTAAAGTCAGCGCGCCGGACATATTGGCGCTGATAATGTGGAGCCTTTCTCCGATCGTAGCCGCCGCGATAACAAGCGACAGCGTGGACGTCAGCAAAAAGCCCGAAGCAAACACGGTTCTTTTGTCATACCATTTCTTTAAATAAAACACCGGGAACATTTTGCTGATAAACAGCGCAAGCAGAAGCAGCGGAATCATCGTTACTGTTTTCGGATCTTGGAAAAGTGTCCAAATGTCCAATTTCACCCCGACCATGACGAAAAAGATCGGAATTAAAAACCCGTAGCCGAATGAATCCAGCTGTTCCACCATTTCTTTATTCGGAGACAGAAGCGATACCAGAACGCCTGCCAAAAACGCGCCGAGAATATTTTCCGCCCCGAGAGATTCCGATAAAGCGACAAGCACGATAATCAGTGTGAAAATGGCCCGCGTGCCGATCTGCACGGTGCCTTTAGACATCGACTGCACAAATGAACGGTGTTTAAAGATCCTGCCGAAGAAATACAGCACGACCCCCGCGGCAAAAAGAATCAACAGAAGCCACATATTTCCGCTGTCTTCTCCGTAAAGAGAAGAGAAAAAAGCGAGCAGAATCATCGTAGCCAAGTCCGCGATAACGGCGACAAGCAGGATGATCTGGCCGATATTGGAGTTCATGATCCGTTCTTCCTTTAAAGTCGGGACCACCACGCCGAGTGATATCGTCGAAATAATAAGCGTCATTAAAAATGCGTTTTGTATAAAACCGGCTAATACAAAAGCATAGGACAGCAGCAATGATAAAATAAAGATGCCGAAAAAGATAATCAGTGCGGCAGAAAACGTGTTGGGCGCTTCCTTGCCATTCGGAAGGAATTGTTTTTTCTTCCCTTTCTCAAATGAAGAAAAATCAATTTCCAAGCCGCTTAAAAACATTAAAAAGATAAAGCCGAGAACAGACAGCGTCTCCAGCCACGTGTCTCCCTGAACGACAAGATTCAGGCCGCTTTTTCCGATAATAAGCCCCATGATGATCTCCGCGACGACGACGGGGATGCTGAGCTTAAACCGATGTAAAAGGAGCGGCGTCAAAAAAGCGACGATCAGAACGACGACTAAAGATGCGACTGATGTGTGTTCCATTCGTAAATACCTCCTTAAAACAAGGGTTATAAAAGCCCGCTTAAAGCGGGCGAAACCTTACTTTTTTTTAAAAACATAACGCATATTCTAACAAGGCTGAACGCGAAAAAAAAGTGATAAGGCTTTATTTCTTTAATTCTTTTTTAATTTGTGCAAAAACAGCGTAATTAGGTATAGGAATTAGCCCCATAATAAATAAAAAACCGTTAATAAGGAGGCTGACACGAATGGCTTATGACATCATCAGCGATATACACGGATGTTATGACGAAATGATCGCGTTAATGCAAAAGCTCGGATATGAAGTGAAAGACGGAACGCCCGTTCATTCTGAAGGCAGGACGCTTGTCTTTGCGGGGGATTTAACGGACAGAGGCCCAAAATCCGTAGAAGTGATGCGTTTTGTGGCAAAAGCATATGAAAAAGGAGCCGTCCGTTATGTCCCGGGAAATCATTGCAACAAACTGTATCGTTACTTAAAAGGAAACCCCGTAAAAGTGATGCACGGACTGGAAACGACGGCAGCCGAACTGAAAGAGCTGTCTCCCGCCGACAGAACGGAAGTCTCCAGACAATTCATCCGATTATATGAGTCAGCGCCGCTTTATGACATTTTACATAATGGCGATCTCGTTGTCGCCCACGCCGGCATAAAAGCTGACGATATCGGTAAATACTCGCGTAAGGTAAAAGAATTTGTTCTGTACGGCGATATCACGGGTGAAACGTATCCCGACGGCAGACCCGTCAGAAGAGACTGGGCCGCCGCTTACGAAGGCAAGGCATGGATTGTTTACGGCCATACCCCGGTAAAACGCCCCCGGATCGTCAACCGTACGATCAACATTGATACAGGCTGCGTCTTCGGCAATCAACTGACAGGCTTTCGCTTTCCGGAGCATGAAACCGTCTCTGTGGAAAGCTCAATGCCGTATGATGCTTCACGATTTCGCGAGGATCACAGCAGGCAGGCATGAAAAAAGCCCGAAACCGGCACACGGTTCGGGCTTTACATGTGTTCAATTAATGTTCTCATATCGTCAGGCACCGGAGCGTGAAAAACGAGCGTTTCTCCGGTCATGGGGTGTACGAATGAAAGCCGCTCACTGTGAAGAGCCTGCCGCGCAATTCCCTCATTTTTTCCGCCGTACAGTGTATCACCGACTAACGGATGGCCGAGGTAGCTCATGTGCACCCGGATTTGATGCGTCCGCCCCGTTTCCAGCCGCAGGGCTGCAAGCGTAAACGCATGTCCCGCTTTTTCCGTTTGAAAATGCGTCACCGCTCGTTGTCCCTCCGGCGTTACCATCCGCTCAATAATACTGTCGTGTTTTCTTCCGATGGGCGCGTCCACCGTTCCTTCCTTCTGCGGCATGATGCCGTGTACGACAGCGAGATACCGCCTGCTGACAAGCCCCTTCTTCTGCGCTGCTGACAAAAGAGAATGGGAAAGCCGATGTTTGGCGATCAGCATCGCCCCCGATGTATCCCTGTCAAGGCGGGTGACAAGATGAACCGTTGATTGCACGCCGCTTTTTCGGTAGTGGCTGATCACTCCGTTAGCGATGCTCTCCGACGGATGTTCTCTTGATGGAATTGAGGAGACATACGGCTGTTTATTGACCACAAGCACATGGTCATCTTCATAAAGAATATCAAGCGGAACCGGCTCAGGCAAAAGCGTTTCACTCACATGCTCCTTCGGAAATTCAATCTTAAGCACGTCTCCGTCCGCTAACACGGTGCGGACGGTTACATGCTCTCCGTTCACAAGCAGGTCTCCCCCGCCGAATTTAATGTCAGCGAGTAGCCGCTTTGAAATGCCGAGCTGCGCCGTATATTCTTTTACCGTCATGCCGGCTTCCCGGGCAGTCATGTTCTTTTGGATAAAAAAGTTGTCCAATCCGTTTCCTCTTTCTATTCGCCTTTTCCGATAAAGGAGTCCTGCACCCTTTTCCAAAATGGAAAAGGGCGGAATCTTGCAAATCTGACTTTTTCATTTGCCACACGGCATAGAATGGACTTGACATCCTTATGCAGCAAGGTTAAATGATCAATTGTGACTTGAAAGTCGACGTCGTTTCTCGGTTTGATGACACAGTTATGATGATCGGGAAGCAAAAGCGGCGAGCCGACAGTCCTGAACACTCTGTTGTTAATGGATGCCATTTCCGCAAGCTGAATCGCTCTGATGGAAGGGTGGATGATTGCGCCGCCTAACGCCTTATTATAAGCCGTGCTTCCGGAAGGCGTGGACAGACATAAACCGTCTCCCCTGAACGTTTCAAACAGCTGGCCTTTAATTTCCACGTCAGCGACGAGACTGCCTTCTATGCTTTTGATCGTACATTCGTTCAAAGCCAGATACCGCTCCTCACGCTCTTCATCATGATAAGTGACAATCACCTCAAGAAGGGGATACTCCACGGTATGATACGGCGTTTTGGCGATGGCCAGAACGAGCTTTTCTATCTCCTGCGGAACCCAATCGGCATAAAAACCCAAATGCCCCGTGTGAACTCCGACAAACGCCGTTTTATCGAGACGGTCGCTGTACCTGTGAAATGCGTAAAGAAGCGTTCCGTCACCGCCGACGGAAATAACGATTTCCGGCTCTTTTTCATCCAAGGTCATATCAAAATCGAGTAAATACGCCTGTATTTTGCTTTTCAGTGTATCTGAAACCTCGTCTCCTTTTGAAGAAACGGCAAATTTCATGCCATTCCCCTCCTTTCCTACTGGCGGTCTCCCGCTTTTTTCTTTCGCGAGAACGCGGCTTGGGCTTCCTGGATTTCTCCGCGGATTTCTGACATTTCTTCATCGAGCCGGGATGCGGCTTCTGAGGCCCGCTGCAGCCTCAGCTTTACTTTTTCGGGAATGTTCCCGCTGTATTTGTAATTCAGTGAATGCTCAATGGTTGCCCAAAAGTTCATGGCAAGCGTCCGAATCTGTATTTCCACAAGAACGTGCTTTTCTCCGGACGTTGTTTGTAAAGGATATAAAACGACAAGGTGGTAAGACCGATATCCGCTTTCCTTATGCTCTGCTATGTAATCCCGCTTATCGACAACGGTAAAATCTTTTCTGGCAAACAGCATATTTTTGACGATCTGGATATCATCGACAAATTGGCACATAATACGCAGCCCCGCGATATCCTGCATCGTTTCAATCTGATGAAGCGGTATGCTTTTTCGTCTCGCTTTTTCAAGTATGCTCGCCACCGGCTTCACGCGGCCTGTCACAAACTCAATCGGTGAGTGGTCATCTTCATACTCATAAAGGGTTCTGACGCCTTTCAGCTTCACCTTTAATTCTTCAACAGCCTGGCGGTATGGCGCTAGAAATTGCTCCCATTGTTTGTCATCCATCGTACATCCCCCAATTCCGAACCTGTTCTAAAGAAATACGTTTTTCACTTTTTCTTCCATATCTCCGTAGTTTGCATTATCTTTAATATTTTCAAGAAGATAATCGAGTTCTTCATGCAGCCCTGAAAGTTCAACCGTTTTTCCGCCGGCCTCAAGGACCGCCGGTTTTCTTTGGTCTAAGGCTTCTTTCAGATCCGGCCAGATATGTTCTTTTATAATGACATATTCAAAAGAGTCAGCTGATTCAAGTATGTATACAAAAGCAAAGTGATCGGAATCAACAAGCATTTGACCTGAGGCTTTGCGTTCCGCTCCGCTTAAGTCCTCTCCGCACTTCAAGCGGAGCGCGTCTTCTGTTAATGATGCATTTTGGATTTCAATTCTCTTTTGCATAATGTTCTCCTTTTTTAACAAAGTACAGCATTTATTTTATCATATCAAGGTCGATATTGATAAACGTAACCTCTAAAGAGATAATGGGAATTATACAATTTTTCGTCCTGAAAGGAAGACTGTCATGACCCAAGAAATAGAAATTGAATTCAAAAACCTGCTGACAAAATCAGAATTTCTGAAGCTGAGTGAAGCACTCTGCATGAAAGAACATGATTTTAAACAGCAGGTCAATCATTATTTCGACACGAAAGATTTTTCCCTGAAACAAAAAAAATCAGCACTCCGCATCCGAGAAAAAGACGGCGCGTTCGTTCTGACTTTAAAAGAGCCTGCCGCGGTCGGTCTGCTGGAAACCCACCAAGAGCTTGCGGCACCTGATCTTGACGTCTTCAAGATTCCGGAAGGCCCCGTCAAACGTCAGCTGGAAGGTCTCGGAATCAACTCAGAACACATTTGCTATTTCGGAACGCTGTCGACCGCACGCGCGGAAAAAGAATCAGAAAAAGGCTTAATCATTTTAGATCACAGCCGATATTTAGAGAAAGAAGACTTTGAATTGGAATTCGAAGCTGCTGACTGGGATGAAGGAAAACGGGCGTTTGAACAATTGCTCAAGCAATTCGGCATCCCAGAGCGGATCACGAAAAATAAAATCCAGCGTTTTTATGAACAGAAACAAAAAAAGGTGGAATGACACAGTGAATATAACGAATTGGGCGGCCCTTCTCCAGCTGCAATCAATGGCGCTGCAATCAATCTCTCATACAAGCACGGCTTCAGGCGGACAATCTTCAGAAAGCCCGCTTGCCAATTTCAGCGCGCTTCTCAGCCAGTATACGGACACAGCCGTCCGGCAGCAGCCGGAATCAGGAATTTTAAACGGAGTGCGGACCGCTCACGCTTCTTATTCACCGAGAATTCCCGTTTCATCCGGTTCCGCGGCAGCTTCACAGACCGCTTCCCCAAGCATAAAGTCTGCGAATGCGGCTTCTGACATCAGCACCGGAAACTTTTCAATAGACAGCGCCATTCAGAAAGCGGCCGAAAAATACGGTGTGGACGAAAAGCTGATCCGCGCGGTTATTAAACAGGAATCAGGCTTTAATCCGAAAGCGGTCAGCGGTGCGGGGGCAATGGGACTGATGCAGCTCATGCCTTCCACGGCAGAATCACTCGGGGTGTCAAACCCGCTTGATCCCGTCCAGAACGCTGAGGGCGGCACGAAGTACTTAAAGCAGATGCTCACGAAATACGACGGAAATGTATCTCTCGCGTTAGCCGCCTACAACGCAGGCCCCGGCAACGTAGATCGGTACGGAGGCATTCCGCCGTTTAAGGAAACACAGCAATATGTCAAAAACATAACCAAACAGTATTACGCATAAACCAGAGAGGCTTCCTTCGCCCTCTGGTTTTTTTGCGGAGTGAAATCTTACACATGAATGAAGGCGATGTGATATGATATGAAATACAAGCGCCTGACAGAAAGGCACTTTGTTTGTAGAAATAAAATGTTATTGCTAAAATATACAGTAACTGAAGATAGTAAAACAAAAAGATAAATTCGCAAAGATAAATTCGCAATGGGAATTATGATTCCTATTAGCCATATAAAGGAGTAGTCAACATGGGACAATCGTTTAACGCACCATATGAAGCGATTGGAGAGGAACTTCTATCGCAACTTGTTGATACTTTTTATGAGCGTGTCTCGTCTCATCCCTTGCTGAAGCCGATATTTCCAAGTGATTTGACTGAAACGGCCAGAAAACAAAAGCAATTTTTAACCCAGTATTTGGGCGGACCTCCTCTTTATACTGAAGAGCACGGACATCCCATGCTCAGGGCAAGGCATCTCCCCTTTCCGATTACGGACGAGAGGGCTGATGCGTGGCTAAGCTGTATGAGCAAAGCGATGGATCAGGTCGGGCTGGAGGGCGATATTCGTGAATTTCTGTACGGGCGTCTGGAACTGACGGCCAGGCATATGGTAAACCAGTCAGAAGCGGAGGATCGATCATATTGACGAATTATCAGCATGAGCAATACTTCGCCCATTGCCACGGACATCCAAAAAAACCGCTCGAAATTTACATGTTTGTCGACCCTTTATGTCCTGAATGCTGGTCGCTGGAGCCCGCCATAAAAAAATTAAAAATCAAATACGGACGTTTTTTTACGCTGCGGATCATTGTTTCCGCGAGCATTACATCGCTGAATAAGCAAAAGCGGAAAAAACACCTTCTTGCCGAAGCTTGGGAAAAAATTGCGAACCGTTCCGGGATGCCCTGTGACGGAAGCCTTTGGCTCGAGCAGGATCAGCCTCTTTCATCGCCCTACCTTGCCGCACTCGCTTTAAAAGCGGCCGAACTGCAGGGAAGAAAAGCGGGCATTCTGTTTCTCCGCAGCATGCAGGAAAGCCTGTTTGTCTCCAAGCAGAATATTACAGATGAAGACGTTCTTTTAGAAATTGCCGAAAAGACGAAATTGGATGTTGAAGAATTCAAGCGTGACCTCCATTCGCAAAGCGCGGTAAAAGCGCTTCAGTGCGATATGAAAATCGCGGCGGAAATGGACGTCACCGTCAACCCGACATTGACGTTCTTTAACAGCCTGCATGATGATGAAGGGCTGAAGGTTCCCGGCAACTATTCTTATGACGTATACGAAGAGATCTTATTCGAAATGCTCGGGGATGAACCGAAGCCTTCTGAAACGCCGCCTTTGGAATGTTTCATTGAATATTTCCGGTTTGTCGCATCGAAAGAAATCGCACTCGTTTATGATTTGAGTCTAGAAGAAGTTGAAAAAGAAATGAAAAAACTGGCATTCGCCAAAAAGGTCGCCAGAGTGGAAGCAAAGCACGGTCTGTTTTGGAAATCTCTGGCCGGCACCCAGGAGGATGTCACCTGTTGTGATCATTAAAAAAAGCTGATTCCATACGGAGCCGGCTTTTTTTTTGTGCAAATAAAGAAACCGCGCCGGGATAAGCGCGGTTTCATATGTCTTAACGACAACAAAGGGGATGGGAGAAATTTTTCACGGTCAAACAAAGGGGTAATGTTTGTTTGTGATCAATTTCACATCCTTATCATATCAAATCTTGTCGAGTTTTGACAAGCCATAAGATTAATGTTCATATTTTTGTCACAAAACATAACTGACTGCTTGTTTTCATAGAATATATCAATGAAAAACAAGGAGGGAAATCAATGCTCCGCACCGTATTGATCATCGGAATGATTGTGTTTTTCTTCTTTTTAAATCTGCTGGCCATGATGCACATGCTGCCGATTTACATTACATCTCCCCTGCTGTTTCTGTCCATATTGTTTGCCTTGTACCGGCTGAACCACAGAAAAACGTTTAAAGGGTTTTAAAAAGCCTGCGCATCATATGCACAGGCTTTTTTGAATTACGAAGGGTTCACTTTCGAAAGAAGCTCTTCCATTTCATTCAGTTTCTCTTCAAACATTTTGCAGGCCGCCTCGATCGGTTCAGGCGATGTCATATCGACTCCCGCTTTTTTCAGTATGTCAATCGGATATTCCGAGCTTCCCGCTTTTAAGAATTCGGTATAGCGCTCCACCGCAGGCTGGCCTTCTTTTAAGATCTGGCTGCTCAGCGCTTGGGCCGCACTGTAGCCTGTCGCATATTGATACACATAATAATTGTAATAGAAGTGCGGAATTCTTGACCATTCCAGACTGATTTCTTTATCAATCACCATGTTGTCACCGAAATACTTTTTATTCAGATCATAATAAAGTTCGTTCAGCAGTTCAGGCGTCAGCGGCTCGCCTTCCTGCGCTTTCGTATGAATCAGATGCTCAAATTCAGCGAACATCGTCTGTCTGAACACTGTGCCTCTGAATCCTTCAAGCATATGGTTGAGCAGGTACAGACGCTGTTTTTCATCCTTTAAGCTGTTCAGCATATATTCACCGAGCAGCGCTTCATTAGTCGTTGAAGCGACTTCAGCGACAAAAATGCTGTAGTTACCGTATGGATACGGCTGATATTTTCTCGTATAGTAGCTGTGCACGGAATGGCCGAACTCGTGAACGAGCGTAAACAGATTATTGACATTGTCATGCCAGTTCATCAAGATGTACGGATTCGTGCCGTATGTACCGGACGAATAAGCACCGCTGCGTTTTCCTTTGTTTTCGTATACATCGACCCAGCGGTTTTCAAGTCCTTCTTTTAAAATAGACGCGTATTCCTCGCCCAGCGGAGCAAGTCCTTTGAGCATATAATCTTTCGCTTCCTCATATGTGACCTTCATTCCCGAATCTTTTACAAGGGGTGTGTAAAGGTCATAAATATGGACTTCATCAAGGCCGAGAACCTTTTTCCGCAGGTCAATGTAACGGTGTAATAACGGAAGATGTTTATTGATCGTTTTAATCAGGTTATCGTAAACTTCTTCAGGGATGCTGTTATTGGATAAAGCCGCTTCCCGTGCTGATTTATATTTTTTCACACGGGCGTAAAAATTATCTTTTTTCACAGTGCCGCTGAGTGTAGTCGCCATCGTGTTTTTATACTGTCCGTATGTTTTATATACGGCTTCAAATGCGTTTTTGCGGACTTCACGATTGCTGCTTTCCAGGAAATTAATAAAGTTGCCGTGTGTGATTTGAGTTTCCTTGCCGTTTTCATCTTTAATCGACGGAAACGTAATATCGGCGTTATTTAAAACACTGAATGTATTGGAAGGCGACGACAGCGCTTCTGAGGCTTCCGCAAGCAGGGCCTCTTCTTGTTCGCTCAGCACGTGCGGACGCTGTTTTGTAATTTCTTCAATTGCATGGGAGTAAAGCTTAAGCTCTTCTTTTTCCAGAATGAACTGGTGCAGCTTGTCCTCCTGAATCGCCAGAATTTCCGGTTCAATGTAAGCAGTCGCGCTGGCAGCCTGGGAATACAGGCTTGCGGCTTTGTCGTTCAGCCCTTGGTAGAAAGAATTTCCCGTATCCTGGTCTGAGCGCATATGCGCGTATGCATAAAGTTTCCCAAGGCGGTTCGTCACTTCATCCTGTGCCGTAAGCGCCGCGTATAAATTATCAGCCGAATGAGCAAGCGTGCCTTTAAAAGAAGATAAATTCGGGATTAATTCTTTAACTGCTTGAAATTCTTTATTCCAGGCCTCATCACTAGGAAAAATATCCTCTAGTCTCCATGTATGCTCTGCCTTTACTTCACTTCTGTCAGGCAGCTGTGCTGCTTTATTTTCCTCAGTCATGGTGATCCCCCTCGTTTTCTTTACTTCAAGCCAATTGAAAAAACGATTGTTTCTCCAAAAACTTGTGTTGTGATTATCTTCCGGCTTTTCACTGCCTTTTGTCAAATCATATGCGGCATATAAGACCGAGCATACCAATAATACAGTGAAAAAACGAAAACAAAATGCTTGTACGCCCCTCACATTCGCCACCACCTTGACGTTAGGGTGAACGAAATGAAGCATTCTCATTCCCCAAAAAAGAGCATATCCCGCCGGCGCAGCTCTTCTGCCGTTTGAGGGCGCTTCCGTTGAGATGAGGGCATATATACTTCATTCTCAATTTCCCTTAAAAAATCCTGCAAGCATAAGAAATCAGCATATTGTTTTACCGCCATTCCGATAAGGCTGTCTTGTGAACCATACCTCATCCGGATCTCCTTACCCCTGATTTTTTGCCGTAAATCATGAACCATGCTGGATAATCGGATCGGCGCGCCTTTTTTAGAAAGTTCCGCAAGCCGCAAGTATAAATGGCCCTGCCACACAAAAACGGGACTTGCAAACACAAAGCCCGCTGAAACGGGAATAAACACTTCAGAGGGGAGAAATGGAAATGCAACCTGATGTCTTTCGTAAAAAAGACGCCGGATAAGACCGGCATCTTCAGATAAAAACCGCCCGCTTTTGTTGCGGAAGCCGGCTACGGCACGTCCCCACGAGGGAAGTCTGACGCTGTGCGGCCCCTCGGGATGACAAATGTCTTTCAGGTTTGCTTTGTGAAGAGGGATTGCGGTTAAGCCGGCATAAGAATAGCCGGTGTAAAACGGAGTGATGGAATGCAGCCTGTAAAAGGAGCGGGCGTCGGGGCAGTAAAACAGTAAGGAGGAAAATGAATGGACTTCAAAGAACTGCCAGTGAAAAGCAGAAAGCCGGAAAAATTGCGCGGCTATCCGTTTTAACCGTTTTGCCCCGATGATCCAGACCGGCCGGTACCCGGCGTTTTTCAGGCCTGCCGTCCGGCTCTTTAAAGAGTCCGCCGAAAGGTTCGCACATTGAAATTCAAAAGCCAGCCTCTCTTCTCCGCTTACTGCCGTCAAGTCAGGCCGCTGTCCAGCGGAAGTCAGATACGGTTCCAGGCTGACGCTGCACCCTTGTGTCTTTAGCCAGAGAAAAAGCTGTCTTTTTCCTTCCAGATGGTATTCGCTTTCAGGTTCGGATTCCCCCGGACACAGCCTGCTTTTTTTATGAGCGAAGTGCGGCAGTTTCTCCCGTCCCAGTTTGATATCAAGCTCACTTTCGCAAACGGGGCAGAACCAGCGTTTCTTTCTCAGCTCCGCCGCTTTTTCCTTTGAATAGCTTCCGGCCAGCTGAATGAGCCTTCCGTCGGCAGTCACAGCACTGAACATGTTGCATCTTCTCCTTTCCTGAATCTTGTTGTATTCAGCAGGAAGAAGATATAATCCTGTTTGCGGATGAGAGCCGTTATACGGTTTTCAGCCGTTCATCGTGTCATTCAGAACAAAAAAAACCGATTTCTGCTGAGAGAAATCGGTTTGTTATGATGCAAAGTGTTTTTTTATTGTATATAACGCATGATCAGCGATCACCAATTTGCCGTATTCTTCAAGACGGTGAATGCTGACTGATGATTCGTGCGCGTACTCCAACAGGATGCTTAGCTGATTTTCAACCTCTTCATCAGTTTGCTCATAAAAATCTGCATATAAATAATATCGGTCTTCAAACGAATACAGGGTCGTTTTGATTCCGTTAAGATTCAATTTTGATAGCGAGATGAGATCCTCAAAATCATCGAACCGCAAAGTGAACTGAAGCTTTTGCTCCTTATCTTCCCGGCTCTCGGCCTGCTCTTCTTTCTGGAAATCATCAAGTAAAGCATCGAGATTTTCATCTGCCGGCTCTTGTTTTTTATCTTCCGGGATCGGCAGTTCGAGTTTTTGTCCGTCCTTGGAAAGCTGGGCTTTTGTTACGATTATTTCCAGTCCTTTGTCCAATGCCTGAACCTGAATCCAAAGAGGACCCTCGACAGCGAATTCTTCTTCATCATGCACTTCATCCATGACTTCCCAGAACAGTTCTTCACTGCGCTCGCGATTGTACCAGATTTCTTCTCTGTCAAAACCGCGATCTTCAATATCACCATAAGACATATAAAATTTTACAGTATGCTCATTAATTCTTTCTATTTCCATTTTGCCAACCTTCCCTTCTTTATAAGATGTTGAAGGGACATCTAAGCTCCCGATGAATAGTACTTTACTACACTTTACCCATTCCGTCCACATCTTAACCTTATAGAGGACAGCGCAAATTCTTTATATTTCTATTTTATGATAAAACAGTTATAAAAGAAATAAAAAAGCATTTTCACACCGAAAAACAGGCTTTCTCCCGGTTCCCATCATAAATAGCACACTGCTTCATATATTAGCTGTACAAGCAATCGATCTATAAGCGAGGTGTTATCATGCCGCACGATTACCTGCTGTCCCTTCTGCTTATTATCGGGATTGACCTTATTCTCGGCGGTGACAATGCCGTCGTCATCGCGATGGCCAGCCGGAATCTGGCTCATAAACAAAGACAGCAAGCGATCATCTTCGGAACGTTTATCGCAGTCGTCTTGAGAATCGTTCTGACGAGCGCTGCGGTCTATTTATTGAATGTTCCTTTTTTACAATGCGCAGGCGGGGTATTTTTATTGTATCTCGGCTATCAGCTTCTGATTGAGAAGAAAGATGCGCAGCATGTGAAAAGCAGTTCTTCTCTTTGGAAAGCCATCCGCACAATCGTTCTGGCTGATATCTTTATGTCGCTTGACAATGTCATCGCAGTAGCCGGCGCTTCTCACGGTGAGCTGACACTTGTAGTGATCGGCCTCTTCATCTCGGTGCCGATTATCATTTGGGGCAGCAAGCTCGTTCATGCCGCCATGGACAAAATGCCTTTATTGATGTACGCCGGGAGCGGTCTTCTCGCATTTACCGGCGGTGAAATGATTGCCGGAGACAGCAAGCTGTCATTTTTCATGGCAGAACACGGCATTATACAAATGATGCTGCCGATTTTGACCGTCGTATTTGTTATCCTCGCCAGTATGATTTACCAGCAGACTGAAAAATAAAAAAGCCCAAACCGCGATGGTTTTGGGCTTTTTCCATGCTTATCGTAACTTATATCAGTTGGCAAGACGCTGTGCTTCTCTTAATTGGAAAGAACGCACTTTTCTTGGCAGGAATCGTCTGATTTCATCTTCGTTATAGCCGACTTGCAGACGTTTTTCATCAATGATGATCGGACGGCGGAGCAGTCCCGGATGCTCATTGATCAAAGTATATAAGTCTTGAAGCGGCATAGATTCAACATTTACGTTCAGTTTCTGGAATACTTTAGAACGGGTAGAGATAATTTCATCCGTACCGTCTTCAGTCATACGCAGAATCTGCTTGATCTCATCAATTGATAACGGCTCGGAGAAAATGTTTCTCTCTACAAACGGAATCTCGTGCTCTTCAAGCCAAGCTCTTGCTTTTCTGCATGACGTACAGCTAGGTGATGTGTATAATGTAACCATTAATCTTCACTCCTCTAATTAGTAGGATGAACATGTTTGTATTCTCAAATTGAAATGACTTTAAAAAAGGAATCTTTATAGGTATTATACTATAAAAAAGTAAGTGTGAACAGTCTCCTGAGAAAAAAATGTGTCAATCCGGCAAATTTACGGCTGGCGGATTTTTCCCCATTCTCAATTAGCTCAGCTGATCGAAAATGTTTTTTCGTTTTTTCTCATCAATGACTTTGAGAACTTCATCCGTTTTTTCGTATGATTCTCCGTACCATTTTTCATCTTTATAAGTGTGAATGTTTTCATATGTCTGTTTCATCGCTTCAAACATTTCTTCTTCTGATTCCGTCTTAGGTGACCAGTACAGAATCTCCATTTTGTTCACTTCATTCGTAGCCAATGACCGGCGCCGATACCCGATTGACTGCGCGTGCTTGAAATGCTCTCTTTGATAAAAACGCAAGCGTTTCTGTGTATCCGTGTCATCCTCGTCAACAGGCTCCACCTCAAGCAGAATCGGCTTGTTTTTCTTTTTCAGCCTGCCGATCAGCTTGCTTCCGAGGCCTTGTCCTCTGGATTTCTTTGACACAAACAGGTAATCAATAAAGATGAAAGAGTCAAATTCCGCATACATCAGCACGTGGTACTGCCCCTCTTCTTTATGATAAACATCGCTTTGCTCCTTTAACAGAGCTTCCATATGCGCTTTTGATTTCATTTCTTCAATCGGAAAATATTCACTCAGCTTTTCGTACCAGTTCATTCATTTGCTCCTTATGGGTTCGTTGTCTTCACACTTTTAGATATACCCCATTTCCGATTGTTTAAACAATCTTACATCTATTAAGACGTGTGATCCTTTAACATGGTTTCAATTTTTTTAAAATGGTGTGTAATCGACGTTTTTGGTATAACGGTTTGCCGCGTCCCACAATAAAAATTCGTCAATTCCTTCATCATGCAGCGCTTTAACCTGGTCTTCTACCTGGCGTTTTCCGTACTTTTGATAATTTCCGCTGCCGAGATATGATGCCGTGAAGTCCTGAAGCCACGGACGCGATACAGGCGGGTGTTTCAGCTTAGACAGTTTTTTATTTTCCACCTTCGCGTATTCTTTGACGACATTGTAAGGCTCAAGATCCGGTTTATCAATGCCGAAATAGCTTGTCCAATGGCTCGGATAAATCATGGATGAAATGACATCGACCTGTTCTGAAATCTTGCTGAAATTCTGGCCGATCCCCGGCGCTTCCGGCAGCGTGGCAGAATAGCCGAAAATATCAACCGACACATCCGCGCCGTACGGCTTGAGTTTTTTCTTCGCATAACCGACAAAATCGGTGACGGCGTGAACGCGTTTTTGCACATTGCTGTCTGCTGTTTTCCCGTAATCTCCGTGTCCGTATGTCAGTTCGTCATCACGTTTTTCAAATCCTTCAGGAAAACGGACATAATCAAACTGAATTTCTTGAAACCCCATCTTTACGGCTTGTTTTGCAATCTTTACATTGTAATCCCATACTTCTTTCATAAACGGATTAACGAACGATTCGCCGCGGCCGTTTTTCCAGACACTTCCGTTTTTTTCTTTAAAAGACCATTCCGGCTTTTCGTTCGCAAGTTCGCTGTCTTTAAATACGACAATACGCGCGATCGGATAGATCTTTTTTTCCTCCAGCTTTTTCATCATCTTTTTTGGATCTTTGATGTACGGCTTGGCGATTTTGGCATACTCAGAATGGCCGTCCGGCTTAAAGGTGAGGTTTCCGTTGTCGTCCTTGACATCAATCACCATTGTATTGAGCTCCGTTTTGTCCACAAAGTCTGTCAGCTCCCCGAATTTGCTTCCTCCCGCCGAATGCCCTGTGACGTAAATGCCCCGCACCTTATCAGGATGTGTAAAATGCAGCCCTGACGGATAAGCGAACCGTGCATTTGATTTCGGCAGTTCTTTTTCAGCCAGCGCTATTTTTACAAGCGGCTGCTCCTCTTTCGCAGCGGCGTGGGCCGGATATGCGGCTGCACTGATAAACAGTCCCGCACAAATGGCGCACAAAATGGTTTTCATACTGATCTCCCCCTTTTTTTCCATTATAGAAAAACGGGAGCAGGCTTAATAAACTTGAATGTGCGCAAAAAAATCCTCCAAGACTGAGTCTTGGAGGATGATACTTTTATAGATAGGTTTTAAATTCAGCTTCTGTGCACATGACAAAATGTCCCGGTTTCACTTCTCTGAATTCCATTTTTTCTCCTTCTTGGAGCTGATGAACTGCCGGATCGTATTTCTTTCGCATGCGATTTCTTTCATAGTCCGGATCAGGGAGCGGGATAGCGGACAGCAATGATTTCGTATATGGATGAAGCGGGTTTTCGTAAAGCTCATCCGCCGGCGCAAGCTCCACCAATTTTCCGAAATACATGACGCCGATGCGGTCGCTGATGTATTTGACCATTGATAAATCATGGGCGATAAACAGGTAAGTGAGCCCTTTTTCTTTCTGCAATTCTTTCATTAAATTGACGACTTGCGCCTGAATGGAGACATCAAGCGCCGAAATCGGTTCGTCCGCGATAATAAACTCCGGATCAACCGCCAGCGCTCTGGCGATTCCGATACGCTGGCGCTGTCCGCCCGAAAATTCATGCGGGTAGCGGTTGGCGTGCTCTTTATTTAAACCGACCGTTTCCAGCAGTTCGTGAACCCGCTGCATCCGCTCTTTTTTCGTTTTTGCCAGGCGGTGAATATCTATTCCCTCGGCAATAATGTCGGCGACTGTCATTCTCGGATTTAAAGATGCGTACGGATCCTGGAAAATCATCTGCATTTTCCGGTTAAATTCCAGCAGCTTCTTGCGGGATTTTTTCCCGTGGACATTTTCCCCGTTAAAGAGAACTTCCCCGCCGGTTGCCTCATACAGCCGGATAATACTGCGGCCCGTCGTTGATTTACCGCAGCCCGATTCTCCGACAAGGCCGAGCGTTTCGCCTTTATAAATATCAAATGACAAATCATCTACGGCTTTTACCGTTCCTTTCTGCGTGAAAAAATGCTGTTTTAAATGTTTGATTTCGAGAAGTTTCTCAGTCATTTTTTTCACCTTCCTTCATTAAAACAGGATGCTGATACGTATTCGGAAGCTGACGGATTTTAGCCTTCACCGCTTCAGGGGGCTCGACCTTAGGCGCATCAGGATGCAGAAGCCACGATTTCACAAAATGCGTATCAGACACTTTATACATCGGCGGTTCCTGTTCAAAGTCAATTTTCATCGCATATGAGCTGCGGAGCGCAAATGCATCCCCTTTCGGAGGATTCGTCAGATCAGGCGGCGTGCCCGGGATGGCCGTCAGTTTTTCCTGATCGGTGCTGTCCAGGCTAGGCATTGAGGCAAGCAGCCCCCACGTATACGGATGGCGCGGATCATAAAAGATTTCATCCACCGTGCCCGATTCGACGACCTGACCTGCGTACATGACGGCGACCCGGTCGGCGACATTGGCGACAACGCCAAGATCATGCGTGATAAAAATGATAGACGTATCAATTTTCTTTTGCAGATCTTTCATCAGCTCAAGGATCTGTGCCTGAATCGTCACATCAAGCGCTGTTGTCGGTTCATCGGCAATTAACAGTTTCGGATTTGCCGCAAGCGCCATCGCGATGACGACACGCTGTCTCATCCCGCCTGAAAATTCATGGGGGAATTGGCCGATCCGTTTTTCGGGCATCGGAATCCCGACGAGATCAAGCAGCTCTATGGCGCGCTTTTTCGCCGCTTCACTTGAGATTTTTTCATGTTTGAAAAGCACTTCCGTAATTTGTTTGCCGACTCTCATCGTCGGGTTCAGAGAGGTCATCGGGTCTTGGAAAATCATTCCGATGTCCTTTCCTCTGATGGCCTGCATTTCTTTTTCAGACATCGGCACGATATCGCGTCCGTCAAAAAGAATCTGTCCTCTTTTAAAGTAGCCCGGCGGCATCGGGATCAGCTTCATAATCGCTTGGGAGGTCACACTTTTTCCGGAACCCGACTCCCCCACGATCGCAAGCGTCTCTCCTTTATTCAAATGGAAATTCACGCCGCGGATTGCCTGTACCTCTCCGCCGTATGTTTTAAATGAAATGGCTAAGTCTTTTACTTCTAGCAAACGTGTCACTCATATCACTCCTTATTTGCGTAACTTAGGATCCAGCGCGTCTCTTAACCCGTCGCCGACAACGTTAAAGCCGAACATCGCCAGGCAGATAAAGCCGGCAGGGAAGAACAGACGCCAAGGGTAATAGGTTAATGCAGGCAATCCGTCTGAGGCCATCGTTCCCCAGCTCGCAAGCGGCGCAGGTACGCCGAGGCCCAAATAACTTAAAAACGCTTCTGTAAAAATCGCCGTCGGAACCGTCAGTGTCATCGTTACGAGGATAGATCCCATCGCGTTCGGGACGATATGTTTAAACAAAAGCCGGCCGGTTTTGGCACCGAGTGTCTGTGAAGCAAGCACATACTCCTGATTCTTTAATTGCAGCACCTGTCCGCGGACGATTCTCGCCATATTGATCCAGCCCGTGATTGTCATGGCGACGATAATGGTGAGCAATCCTTTCGGCAGGACAACCATCAGCAAAATAACCATTAATAATGAAGGAACAGCCCACAGAATGTCGGCGATGCGCATCATCACTTCATCTGTGCGTCCGCCGCGGAATCCGGAAATGCTGCCCCAGATTACGCCGATTAATAAATCAAGCACGGCAGCTGCGACACCGATAAAGATAGAAATCCGCGCGCCCACCCATGTCCGGACGAATATATCCCTTCCAAGGTCATCCGTGCCGAACCAATGATCTTTCGACGGCGCTTTATCCGCATTTAATAGATTGGTAGTCGCATAATCATACCTTGAAAAGACAGGCGCAAAAATCGCCATCAGAATAATAAGAACGATCAGTACGAACCCGACCATCGCAAGCTTATTGCTGCGGAAGCGGAGCATGGCGTCTTTCCAAAGGGAAAGGCTTTTTTTATTTATTTTTTCGGCATCGCCGGCATTAGCTGAAGCTGGTTCAAACATATTTTTAGGAATGTTCTGCATGGTCTAGGCTCCTTTCTTTGCTTTAGAAAGCTTGATTCTCGGATCGATTAATCCGTACAGCACGTCTACAATTAATACGCATAAAAGCAGGAGCACGCTGAAGAACACGGTAACTCCCATAATGACCGTATAATCACGGTTTGTAATGCTGTTTACAAAATGCGCGCCTAAACCGGGAATTCCGAAAATGGATTCAATGATGAAACTTCCCGTTAAAATGGATGCCGCCATCGGCCCCATATATGTCACGACCGGCAAAAGCGCGTTTCGAAGCGCATGGCGCACGGTGACTGACGGACGGGAAAGTCCTTTAGCTTTTGCAGTCCGTATGTAATCGCTGTTTAACACTTCAATCATGCTTGAACGGGAGAGTCTGGCAATGAACGCCATCGGCATGGAAGCGAGCGCAATAGAGGGCAGAAAGGTGTATGCCCAGGATTCCCACCCTGCGACCGGGAACAGTTCTAATTTAATTGAGAAAATATATTGCAAAATCGTCGCCAATATAAAGCTCGGAACTGAGATCCCAAAGATCGTTAAAATCGCAATGGTATAATCCTGCCATTTATTATGGTACAGGGCAGCAAGCACCCCGAAAAGCACACCGAACGCTAAAGCGAGGAGAATAGCTTCTGCACCGAGAGTGAATGAGACGGGGAAGCCTGAATTGATTAAATCATTAACACTTTGGCCTTTATATTTAAAAGAAGGTCCGAAGTCCCACATCGCCACAGATTTTAAGTAGCTGACATATTGAACGAAAAGAGGCTTGTCCAGGCCATAGTGTTCGTTTAAGTTTGCCTCAATTTCAGGCGGCAGCTTTCTTTCGCCGGAAAATGGTCCGCCCGGCGCTGCCTGCATTAAGAAGAATGTGGCGGTCACAATCACAAACAATGTGATGATCATGTAAATGAATCGTTTACCGATATATTTCAGCAAGGTGAACACCTCCATGTTTTTTACAATTTTATACGTAATCAGTAAGAAAGGTATATGGGGACATCCTCCCCATATACCTTGGGTCTTTTGTTTTCAGAACCGTCTTTTATTCAAAAGAAGCGTTTCTGAAGTAAACTTCGCCTGTTCCTGTCAAGATCACATTTTTGAGGTTTTTATCCTGTACCCAAGGATCTGTATAGAAATAAACTGGCGCGACCGGCATTGCGTCAATAAAGATCTTTTCTGCTTTTTTCAGCTCTTCGATACGTTTATCCGGATCCGTTTCAAGCTGAGATTGGTTCAGCAGCTTTTTAAACTCAGGATCTTCCCATCCCGTATCATTGTTTCCGCCTTCTTTATCTCGGAACATTTCAAGGAAGTTGATCGCATCGTTGAAATCTGCGAGCCAGCCCATACGCGCGATTTGGTAATCCTGGCTGTGCAGCTTGTCGATGTACACATTCCATTCGGAGTTATCAAGCTCAACTTTGACGCCCAAGTTCTTTTTCCACATTTCCTGTACGGCCTGAGCCATTTTCGCATGCGCATCGTCCGTATTGAAGGACAGTTTGATCGCCGGGAGGTCAGAGGCATTCTTGACGCCTAATTCCTTCAGTCCTTTATCCAAGAATTCTTTAGCTGATTTGACGTCATTGTCTTTGAAATAACCTTTTTTGTTATCCTCGAATCCCTTCATTGACGGCGGCACTGCAGCCATGGCCGGGATTTGTTCACCCTGCGTCACATTTTTCACGATGGACGAGCGGTCGATCGCATAAGCAAGGGCTTTACGGATGTTCACATTGTTCAGCGGTTTCACTTCTGTGTTGAATTTGTACCAATACACGCCTGCGATCGGTTCAACGTGAAGCGATCCGTCTTTTTTCAATGCCGGCAATGATTCAGTCGGAAGCTGGCCGAGCGGCATCCCTGCCCAGTCAAGCTCACCCGCTTGGAATTTTTTCAGTTCGGTGTTGTTATTGATAATCATCACCATGTTGATTTTCTTCAATTTCACAGCGTCTTTATCCCAATATTGATCGTTCTTTTCGAGCGTGATGGAACCGCTGTGTTTCCAGGCCGTCATTTTGAACGGGCCGTTTGACACGTAATTTTCGCCTGCGTTTGTGTTCCAGTTTTTATGTTTTTCAGCAATTTTCTTGTTGACCGGCATATACGTATAGAATGAAGTTAATTGCGTGAAATAAGGTGTCGGGTTATTCAGTTCAACCTTTAATGTTTTGTCATTTACGGCTTTTACGCCTACATCATCAATCTTGCCTTTTCCTGTATTGGCAGCTTCAGCGCCTTTGATGTAGTAGAGCTGATAAGCGTATTGTGATTCGTTGTTCGGGTCAAGCGCCCATTTCCATGCATATTCAAAATCCTGCGCCGTCACGGGGTCGCCGTTAGACCATTTCGCATCGTCACGAATCGTAAATGTATAGGTCTTTCCGTCTTTGCTTGTTTCAATTTTTGATGCCATTCCTTCTTCAGGCTCACCTTTAGAGTTTACACGTGTCAAGCCTTCATAAATCTGGCGGATTACGCCTCCTGAAACGGAATCATTCGCTAATCCCGGATGCAGTGAAAACGGCTCGGTTTTAATATTGATATTAAGTGTAGTCTGTCCTTTGGTGTCTTTTTTACCGCCGCCTGATCCGCCGCTGAATCCGCCGCACGCACTTAATATAAGCGAGAAGATAAGCATCAAACCTACAATAGACCAACGCTTTTTCATGCACTAACCCCCTAATCAATTTTTCAGCCTTTACTACTAAATACTCAGAAATATCAGACAAAATAACTTAATATTTTTCTAAACTTTAATTGTGTTCCGTCTTTTCTGATTATTTTATGTAAAGAAGCTGTAACAATAGAGTGAACAAGTTCATTATAATGAAATGAATAATTTATTGCAATACTATTTTCTCAATTTAAAATATTTAAATTTGGTCAGTTTTTCTGTCAAAAAGGTGATACACTTCTATAGTTTAAAGCATGACCTAACTAAATTTTTTTATTGCAATTTCCAGTTCATATTGCTTTTTACATATAATATTCGTTATACGAAATGTTGATATACGTTATCATTTAAGCATTTTCAGTTCTTTTTGAGGATTTTCAGCCCTTTAGCAAACTGGAAATAATCTTGTATTCCTCTGATGACATTTGGCTATAATTGATTTATAATAGATCAATCAAATACATTTGTTGTGATTGCGATGATGAAGAGTAGTACACATTTTCATCCGTTTGAAGAGAGTCTGCGGTGCTGGGAGCAGGTAACGGGCGATGTGGAATGGACTTCTGAGCAGCTGACCGAACGTTAGTAGGCCCAGCCGGAGCAGCCTCCGTTACCAACGTCTCGAGCGATTCCATTGTAATGGAATAATCAGGGTGGCACCACGGTTCATTCGTCCCTTTTTTCTACGGGAAGAATGGGCTTTTTTTATTATGTTTTAAGAAATGAGGTAAGAAATATGAAGAAAACGATTTTTTCAGGCATTCAGCCGAGCGGTTCCGTTACCCTCGGCAACTATATCGGCGCAATGAAGCAATTTGTCGATTTGCAGCATGACTACAACGGCTACTTCTGCATTGTCGATCAGCATGCGATTACGGTTCCGCAGGATCGGCTTGAACTGCGGAAGAACATCCGCAATCTCGCGGCCCTTTACGTGGCCGTCGGACTTGATCCTGAGAAAGCGACCCTCTTTATCCAGTCGGAGGTTCCCGCTCATGCCCAGGCGGGGTGGATGCTCCAATGCGTCGCATATATCGGCGAGCTTGAGCGGATGACGCAATTTAAGGATAAGTCAAAGGGCAAAGAAGCCGTCGTGTCAGGACTGTTAACCTATCCGCCGCTGATGGCCGGCGATATTTTACTGTACGGAACGGATCTTGTTCCGGTCGGAGAAGACCAAAAACAGCACCTTGAACTGACCCGCAACCTGGCGGAACGCTTCAATAAAAAATATAATGACATCTTCACGATTCCTGAGGTGAAAATTCCTGAATCAGGCGCGCGCATCATGTCACTGGCTGATCCGCTCAAAAAAATGAGCAAATCAGATCCGAACCAAAAGGCATACATCACGCTGCTTGATGAGCCGAAGCAGCTCGAAAAGAAAATCAAGAGCGCCGTGACTGATTCTGAAGGCATTGTAAAGTATGATAAAGAAAACAAACCGGGCGTTTCTAATCTTTTGACGATCTATTCTATTTTAGGAAACACATCAATTGAAGATTTAGAGGCTAAATATGAAGGCAAAGGGTACGGTGAATTCAAAAGCGATTTAGCCGAAGTCGTTATCGGCGCATTGACACCGATCCAAGAACGCTACCGTGAATTAATTGAGAGCGACGAGCTTGACCGCATTCTCGACGAAGGAGCGGCGCGCGCAAACAAAACGGCCGGCAAAATGGTGAAAAAAATGGAAAACGCCATGGGTCTCGGACGGAAAAGAAGATAAAGAAAAGAGGCGGGAGAATCCCGCCTCTTTTTTAGTTCACTTTTGATTCCTGCTCCATTTCCCAAAGCTTTTCGAAAAACGGCTGCCCTTTAATCAAATTTTCACAGAACGCAAGATGTTTATCTGACCAGCCTTCAATTGTTTCATTGTAAAGCATGTCCCAAATCTCTTCAAAGCTCATCCGTTTGATCTGCTCATACATATGCGGATTCCATTCCGTGTACCAATACACAATTTCCGCACGGTTTTTCAGCCCTTTCAGCTGGTCGAGCGCCATAAACATCAGCTGCTTGATCTGCCGCTCTTTTCTCGTCAGCCCTCTGACATGCTCCGGCGCCAATGACAAAATGTGATATTCCTTTGAAGACTCCAATTGCGCCGGCTCAAATTGAAACGATTCCGGTTCTACATCCTTTACCATTTCATAAACAAGCTGCTCCTGTCTCGGAATCAGGCGGCTCTTTCTGACCGGAATGGTATATCCGATCGTATCCACGGCAATGATGCCGATCCCGTCTGTCACGACAAAACAATACTCCAGCTTTGTCCGCTCATGATTTTTTCGCACGTATGACTTTTGGTGGACTTGGTCAAGCAGTTCTTTCGGAAGCTCTGATAAGTCGTTTTCTATGTAATGAAATAATACCGACGGCACTCTGAGCAGCGGCGTCTGATCCAAAAGCTCAACCGTGTCTTCCTTCCGCCATTCGTGAAAATGGCATACATTGTAGCCGTTCTCTTCCCCTTCAAACCAATTGACCCATACATCATGAAGAAATAACATATTCGACCCCTCACTTTATAAAAACTGTTGTCCACAGTATAGGCAAGGGATAGATAAATTATTCCATTTCGATATGAGATTTCCGCAATACGGAACTGGATTTCTGACTGCATTGCAACAAAAAAATCTCCCGTTCCGTCCGGGAGATCATTTCACATTTTTCGGATCAAGCGCATCACGCAGCCCGTCTCCGACAAAGTTGAAGCACAATACGGTAAGAAGAATGAACAGTCCCGGAAATAACGGGTACCACCAAGCCTGAATCATAATCGTAAAGTTCTGTGCATCCTGAAGCATATTGCCCCAGCTTGCGATCGGCGGCTGAATCCCGAAACCGAGATAACTTAGCGCCGATTCGGCCAGAATAACCGATCCGACTTTTAAAGTGGCTGACACAATAATCGGTCCCAGCGCATTGGGCAGGATATGTGAAAAAATAATTTTATGTGTTTTTGTTCCGATTGTTTTAGCGGCTAACACATATTCTCTTGATCGCAAGGATAAAAATTCCCCCCTGACCAAACGCGCGGTTGTCGTCCAGCCTGTCAGGCAGAAAATTAAAATTAATTTGTCCACGCCTGGCTTAAAGATTGTAACAAGCGTAATCAATAAGAAAATATCAGGAATGGAAAGAACAATATCCACTAACCGCATAATAACAGCATCTGCGAAACCTTTAAAATAGCCCGCTACCGCTCCTAAAATCGTCCCGATAAAAATAGAGCCGACAACAGAGGCAAATCCGACTAGTAAAGAGATTCGCGCGCCGTACAGAATCCGGCTGAAGATGTCACGCCCGAATTTATCCGTCCCCATCAAATGTTCAAGACCCGGCGCTTTAAATTTATCAAGCAGGCTTTGCTGCTCTTGAGAATAAGGAGCAATCACCGGCGCAAAAATCGCTGACATAATAATCACGAACAGAATAACAGCACCTGCAACCGCCAGTTTATTTTTCGAAAACTTTTCCCAAAAGATTTTTGTCATGGTTTCCGGTTTTTCAGCAATATTTTCTTTCAGCCCGATCTCCGGTGACGGAGATGTGTTCAGCTCAGCCATCGATGTCCCCCCTTTTAATATTCAATTCTCGGATCAACCACTGCGTATAAAATATCAGCGACAAGGTTGCCAATGACCACAAGAACAGCTGAAATGACGGTCATCGCCATAATGACGGGATAATCACGCTGAAACGCTGAATCAACAAACAGCTTTCCTAACCCCGGCCATGTGAAAATTTGTTCGACAACGACAGATCCTCCGATAAACGAAGGAATCATCAAACCGAAAATTGTAATGACGGGTAATAATGCATTTCTCAATCCATGTTTAAATAATACACGGTTCTCCTTGAACCCTTTCGCTCTCGCTGTACGGATATAATCCTGATTTAATACATCAAGCATATTGGATCTCGTATATCTCGTCAGTCCGGCCATGTCAGCTGTAGCTAATACGAATGCAGGCAGAATTAAATGATGAATCCGGTCAAATATATTGAAATCGGCATTCAGCGTCTCGACACCGCCGGTCGGAAACCAGCCAAGATTTACTGATAAAATCATAATCAAAATTAATCCAAACCAAAAGTTTGGAATGGCCAGACCTATAAATGAGGTAAACGTAATGCCATAGTCGAGCTTTGAATAAGGCCGCTTTGCCGACAGGACACCGAACGGAATAGAAATCATAAGAGCCAAAATCGTTGAAACGAGCATCAGCAGCAGCGTATTGGGCATTCGGGCCATAATCAATTCTGAAACAGGCGTTCCTTTTCTGACAATTGACGTTCCGAAATCCCCCTGCACCATGTTGCCGAGCCACTTTAAATATTGAACGTACTGAGGATCATTCAGACCGTATTTTTCAATAAACTGCTCTCTGTCAGCCTGGCTGATTTTCGGGTCCATCATTAATGTCATCGGATCTCCGGGCGCGGCTTTCATAATAACAAATGATAAAATCGTAATTCCCAATAAAATCGGGATAGACATTAAGGTTCTTCTGATAATATATGCAGCCATATACTTGTCCCCTTTACTTTCCTTATTAAAAACAGAAGAGGGAGAACACGCTCTCCCTCCCCTTTAAGGGATAATTATTTTGCAAGCCACCATTTTTCGATATTATATAAATCACGTTTCGGATGGTATTTGTATCCTTCAAGATTTTGCGGCATTGCCATATGGTTGTTAGGGTAATACAAGAACGTATACGGCTGATCTTCCGCAATTTTTTGATAAATCTGCTCATATTCTTTTGAATACTGCTTTCTGTCACTGATTGATTTTGCATCTTTCATGAGCTTATCCGCTTCGGCATTTTTATACCAAACGAAGTTTAAGCCCTTTTTAATCTGACTTGAATGGAAAGTGTCATACTGATCCGGGAATGTGGATAAACTCCATGCCATGACCATTGCATCAAAATCCCAATTCGGAGGATTCATTTGTTCAACGAGAGCGCTCCATTCAACGATTTGGGTCTTCACTTCAATTCCGATTTTTTTCAGCTGTTCCTGAACGACAACAGCGATGTCTTCACGGACTTTGTTACCTTGGTTCGTTTTAAGCGTAAACGAGAATTTCTTTCCGTCTTTATCCAGGATGCCGTCACCGTTCGTATCTTTCCATCCGGCTTCTGCAAGCATCTGTTTCGCTTTTTTCTCGTTGTACGCAAATTTCGGAACTTCTATATCTTTAGGATAGTTCCAAGATAAAGGGGATTCCGGAATGTAGGCTACCTTGCCGTCTCCGTCTAATACTTGGCTGACGATTGACTCGCGGTCAAGAGCGGTTGTCAGCGCCTGACGGACCTTTTTATCTTTAAATAATTCATTTTTTTCATTCCACCCGATGTACACGTAACTTAATGCCAAATCAGTAACGACTTTCAGATTATTAAATTTTTCAGCTGTTTTGTAGTCAGTGGCGGGCACATTAAAGAAATTAATATCGCCTGCCTGCAGCTGAGCAACGGCAGCATTTGCGTCAGGAATGACTTTATACGTCACAGTATCTAAATACGGTCTTCCTTCAGAGTAATCATCATTCGCTTCGAGCTTAATATATTGACCCTGCTTCCATTCTTTAAACTTAAATGGTCCTGAACCGATCGGTTTCTTTCTGTTAAATTCGTTTTCTTCTAAATCAGCAATCGGAACATTACCGAGAATGTGCTTCGGCAGAATGGCTGTGCTGTCTAACGCATTATTGTAAAAATTACCGTCTTTATATTTCAGCTTGAACAATACTTCGTAATCGCCTTTTTTCTCTACGGATTTCAGCATTTCATATGTTGAGCCGCGTTCTCCCTTGTAATCTTTGCTTAAAGGGACACTGTACGTAAATACGACGTCATCTGCAGTCAGTTCTTTCCCGTCATGAAACTTAACGCCTTTCTTGATTTTCACATCATATGCAAGGCCGCCGTCTAATTCTTTAATGCTTTCAGCGAGCGCCAATTTCACGTTCAGTTTTTCATCCGTTGTCGTTAAAAAGCTGTACAGCATATTTTCAATATCCGTACTTGCATTATCTGTAGAATAAAGCGAGTTAAAAAGTGTGGGTTCCGCGATTGACCCGACAACCAAATCTCCGCCTTTTTGCGGTTTTCCTGCCGGTTTGGATTCGGTGCTTGTGGATTTTGAGCCGGAGCAGGCTGACAGGAAGATGGCGAGCGCCATAAAAACACTTAGCATCATCAGTGCGCTTTTACGTAATTTCATATCAATTCCCCCTTTGTGATATATATGCAGCAAACTGGTTATGTAATCCGGCATACCCCCTCTCGATGCTTGTCATTTCAGGCATATAAATGGCAGGCGACGTAATGGCCGGGAGCGGCTTCTTCAAATGCCGGGATTTGTTCCTTGCAGATCGGTTTGGCCATCGGGCACCGCGTGTGGAACACGCAGCCTTTCGGCGGGTTTGCCGGGCTTGGCAGTTCTCCTTTCAGGATGATTCGTTCCCGCTTGACGGCGTCTTTTTTTCTCGTGACGGGCACTGAAGACAAAAGCGCCTGCGTATAAGGGTGAAGCGGATTGCCGTACAGCTCGTGTTTATCGGTCAGCTCCATCATTTTTCCCAGATACATGACGCCGACTCTGTCGCTGATATGGCGGACAACACTCAAATCATGAGAAATAAACAAATAGGTCAGGTTGAATTCTTCCTGCAGTTCTTCCATCAGATTGATGACTTGGGCCTGAATGGAGACATCGAGTGCGGAAACGGGTTCATCCGCAATAATCAGCTCGGGATTCAATGTCAGAGCCCGCGCAATCCCGATCCGCTGGCGCTGTCCCCCGGAAAATTCGTGCGGATAGCGGTTTGCAAAGCTCGGATGAAGGCCGACTTTCGCCAGCAGCTCCTCCACTCGCTCGTTCCGCTCGCTCATGCTGTACATATGGTGAGTCTGGAACGGTTCTTTAATAATGGAACGCAGCGTTTTCCTCGGGTTAAGGGATGCGAAGGGATCTTGGAAGACCATCTGGATGTTTTTGCGGACGCTTTTTCTCAGCTTTTCTTCTGATAAGCCGGAGATATCCTGACCCTTAAAAAGAATCCGGCCGTCTGTCGGCTTGTATAAACGGATCATCGTCCTTCCCGCCGTTGATTTGCCGCATCCTGATTCACCGACGATGCCGAGCGTCTCCCCGCGCTTCAGTGAAAAAGAAACGCCGTCAACAGCCTTTATATCACCGACTTTCCTTTGAAAAAAACCGGAGCGGATCGGGAAATATTTTTTTACGTCTTTCAGCTCTAAAATCGTTTCTTGGCCTGCAGCTGTCATTTTGATTGGGCACCCTCTTCCTCATATAAAAAACATCTTACAGAACGGCCGCTTTCATGCGTTATCAGCTCCGGCTGCCCTGTTTTGCATTTGTCCATCGCTTTTGAACACCTCGGGGCGAATCGGCAGCCTTCCGGAAGATTATCCGGTGTCGGGACACTGCCTTTGATCGCTTTTAATGTATCAATCTCTCCATCTATCACCGGTATGGAGTTTAACAGCCCTTCGGTATACGGATGAAGAGGGTTTAAAAATAAGTCCTCCACACTCGCGCTCTCTACGACTTGTCCGCAGTACATCACGATCACCCTGTCGGCGGCTTCGGAAACCACACCTAAATCGTGAGTGATCAGCAGAATGGAAGTATCGAATTTTTTGCAGAGGTCTTTCATCAGCTCCAATACTTGGGCTTGTATCGTCACATCAAGCGCCGTCGTCGGCTCATCAGCGATCAGAAGCTTCGGATTGCAGCTGAGCGCGATGGCGATCATCACCCTCTGTCTCATCCCTCCGGAAAGACGGTGCGGATATTCTTTCATCACTTGTTCCGCTCTGGAGAATCCGACGAGTTCCAGAAGCTCAACGGCTTTTTTGGACGCTTCTTTTTTATTCATTTTTTTATGGTATTCAAGCACTTCGGTAATTTGTTCGCCGATAGTCAGCACCGGATTCAGGGAAGTCATGGGCTCCTGAAAGATCATAGAGACGTCATTTCCGCGGATTTTGCAATATTCGTTTTCGTTGAAGGAGGCCAGGTCTCTGCCTTCAAGCTTAATCGAGCCGTCCATAATTTTTCCGCCCGAGCCTTGGACAAGTCCCATAATAGAAAGCGAGGTAATGCTTTTGCCCGAGCCGGATTCTCCTACAAGAGCGACGGTTTCGCCTTTGTTAATGTGAAAATCAACCCCGTCGACTGCGGGGATCGGCTGTTTCTTTCTGAAAAAATAGGTCTTTAAATTATTCACTTCTAATAGTGTGCTCATGATACGCCCCTTTCTCATTCCGCTGAAGCAGAGGGAAACATACGTTTCGCTATCACAAAATATAGAATAGTCGAAAAATTTTATAGTTGTATATTATTACATCATTATTACAAAAGCAAGAATTTTTTAGGATAAATGTAATATCCTTAAATAATTTCCATTCTTTTAATCTATTAAAGCGTTGCCTCCAGAAAGGTTTTTGAAGGGATGGCCAATGCTTCTTTTACTGTTTTTTGATGGTCGGTTAAATATTTTTTTACTATATTGAATCCGACGGCATAGCCGAGCATTGAGGGGAAGTATCCTTTTCCGTATAACAGCTGGGAAAACATTCTGCTGTCTCTCGTTAAGCGGAGGTTCGGCTTGACTCTTTTTTCAAACAGAAAATCAAGCTGCTCAGGCGTATAGTAGGACGTCCATTCCGCCGTAAGACTTGAGCCGAACCGCTCATATACAGCATATTCTGCCAGCCCCTCCATCATGATTGTATCAAGAAATGTCTCATCTTTTTCGTCCTTTGTCACATGTTCTAACCGGCAGACGTGATTATATTCATGTGTCATAAGGGCGGATACAGCTGAATTGGAACTATCCGACGATAGAAAGAGGAACATTTTGTCCCGAAAGGCCAGACCGGATTTTGATCCGAATTGCTGACGGATTTTCCGGTTTCGTTCATCGACGGGCAAAACTACGATCGGCACGTCCGGCCCGTTCCACTTCTCCTTTAAATAGGCTTCCTCCTTTTGAATATGGCTGTAGCATCCTTTTTCTTTCAGCCGTTTACTGGTCCTAACGCCGTCCTTCAGATGACGGAACATGCCGTGGTTTTGCAGCATCCCGAGTATCGGCTTCCACTCTTTCTTATCGGCCCCTGAAAAAAGCGGCAAAAGATGCGGGGCCAGATCATTTACGGATGCCGCCTTTTCCATCCATTGATATGTCTGCTTGACGCTCATACCGGTTCGCCTCCTCTTGTTGTTATCATATGCACGCACAAAAAAACCGGCCACCTTTTTCAGGCAGCCGGTCAGAACTGTATTATTGATATTTTTTAAAGATCAAAGTGGCATTATGTCCGCCGAAGCCGAGCGAGTTGCTGAGAACGACGTTGACATCCTGCTCGCGCGCTTTGTCCGGTACATAATCTAAATCACACTCTTCATCAGGTGTTTCGATGTTAATCGTCGGCGGGATAATGCTGTCTTTAATGGCCATGACGGAGAAGATTGCTTCAATTCCTCCGGCAGCGCCTAACAAATGACCCGTCATTGATTTTGTCGAACTGACGGCAAGCTTGTACGCATGATCACCGAAAACGGTCTTAATGGCTTTTGTCTCGTATTTATCATTGTAGTACGTGCTTGTGCCGTGAGCGTTGATGTAATCAATTTCTTCAGGCTTGATGCCCGCATCTTTGATTGCTTCCTGCATCGCTCTCGCACCGCCTTCCCCGTCTTGGGCAGGCGCGGTAATGTGGTAGGCATCACCCGTTGAGCCGTAGCCGACAATTTCCCCGTAGATTTTCGCACCGCGGGCAAGCGCGTGCTCAAGCTCTTCAAGCACGACGATCCCCGCGCCTTCTCCCATGACAAAGCCGTCACGGTTTTTATCAAACGGGCGGCTTGCCGTTTTCGGATCAGGATTTGTAGAAAGGGCTTTGTTTGCACTGAAGCCCGCAAATGACATTCTTGTCAGCGGCGCTTCCGTTCCGCCCGTAATCATCGCATCGGCATCGCCGCGCTGAATGACTTTAAACGCGTCACCGATAGAGTTCGTTCCCGTCGCACATGCCGTCACCGTACAGGAGTTGACTCCTTTTGCTCCGAGAGCGATTGAGATTTGGCCTGTCGCCATATCCGGAATCATCATCGGAACAAAGAACGGGCTGACCCTTCTCGGCCCTTTAGTCAGGAAGATTTCGAATTGGGATTCAAGCGTTTCAAGGCCGCCGATTCCGGACCCGACCCAAACGCCGACTCTCGGCGCGATCTCGTCTGTGATGTTCAGACCGGCATCTTGAACGGCCATTTTCGCGGCTACGACAGCGTATTGCGTGAAGCGGTCCATTTTTCGCGCTTCTTTTTTATCCATGTAATTTTCAATATTGAAATCTTTCAGTTCAGCAGCTACTTTCGCCGGATACTCGTCCGATTCCACACGTGTGATCGGTCCGATTCCGGATACGCCGCCGATTGCATTTTTCCAGCTTGTTTCGGCGTCGTTTCCAAGCGGAGACAGGGCTCCAAGCCCTGTAACGACTACTCTTTTTTTACTCATCTTGTGTGCACCTCACCTTTTTTTATCGTCCCCAGCGTATTGCTATGGCGCCCCATGTCAATCCTCCGCCGAAACCGACCATGACGATGACGTCGCCGTCTTTAATTTTGCCTGCTTCCAGTTCCTCTACTAATGAAATCGGAATGGATGCTGCGGATGTGTTTCCATATTTATGGACTGTTTTAGACATCTTTTCAACCGGAAGCTCCAAACGTTCCCGTGCCGCTTCCATGATACGGATGTTTGCCTGATGCGGAATCAAAAAGTCTACGTCCTCTTTGGAGAGGCCGGCTTTTTCAATGACATTTACACTCGATTCACCCATTTGCCGGACGGCGAATTTGAATACTTCTCTTCCATGCATGATTGTATGCCCTTTTTCATCTAAGTACAAGTGCTGACCGCCTGTACCGTCTGCTCCGAGCTCAAATGACAGTATGCCTCTGTCGTCGCTGACCGGTCCGATGACCGCCGCTCCGGCTCCGTCTCCGAACAGCACAGCTGTATTGCGGTCGTCCCAGTCGGTAATGCTTGAGAGCTTTTCCACGCCGACCACGAGGACATGTTTGTATGTTTGCGATTCAATGAATTGTTTGGCGGTTACGATACCGTACATAAAACCCGCACATGCGGCGCTGATATCCATCGCGCACGCTTTTTTGGCCCCGAGCTTCTCTTGTATCATACAGGAAACGGTAGGGAAAGACTGGTCAGGAGTAACCGTCGCCACGAGGATCATATCAAGCTCCTCAGCGGAAATGCCGGCCTGATCAAGCGCTTTTTGCGCTGCCTCAGCGGCCATGCCGGATGAATACATATCTTCCGCGGCGATTCTTCTTTCTTCTATACCTGTTCTCGTACGAATCCACTCGTCCGATGTATCTACCATTTGTTCAAGATCATGATTTGTCAGCACTTTTTCCGGGATGTAACGGCCGACGCCAAGAATTCCAGCTTTCATTGGAAAGACTCCTTTTTTATAATGAATTTAAAACTAATTAGTTATGATCAATTATTAGTATCAGGTACTAATTCTACCCTATTTTTTTTCTGTTGGCAATATATTCGTCTAAACTATCGGACGCTTCTCCTCATAGAATAAAAGGAAGACGAAAGGAGGCTTCACTATGGATATTTTCTCCAAAATGATGTTCGGCGATTCCAGAGACCGGGATAAAGAACCGGAAGAAAACCCGGAGCAGCCTCAGGCTGAAAACGAAGAAGAGATCGATTACAACCACGTGATGAATCAGCTGGGGTCCATCATGAACTCTCTGGATCAATTAAAGCCCGTATTTAAAGACTTCGCGCCGATGGTGTCCGCTATAAAGAAAAAAATCATGTGAAAAGCCACTTCATGAAAAGTGGCTCTCTTTATTTATTCAGCTCCCCGGCATCAGATCTGCCAAGCTCATACGCTTCCGCCATGACCGATGTAAACAGGTCCATAAACGGCTGAATCATTTCCATAGACAGATCTATGCCGGATTTCTCAAGCTCCGCCTTTGCTTCCGGCAGGTATTTCATTGCGATCTGCATAAATTCAAGAGACTTTTCATGCTGCATGTGTATCCACCTCTATTCATTTGACGGCAGTTCATTTGTTCGGTTATACGTTTTGACAAGGTCTGAGATTTTGTCTTGAAATGCTTTGTCCACCAGAGGGCTGAACGTCCCCATTTCAACGACTCCTTCCCTGAAATCAAAGTTGTGATCTCCGCTCTTGAGCGTACCTTTATTATATTGCTCGGCAATTAATGTATAGGCTTTATCTACGTTTTGCACCGTGCTTGTCAGCACCGTGTTTTTGCCGAGATTCGATTGCTCGGCGACATAGCCGATGGCGTAAAGCCCGTCTTTTTTGATTTGCTGAATGACAGGAACATTATACCCGTCTCCGGCCGGATATACAACATCCGTGCCTTCCGCTTTTAACTTCTCGTAAAGATGCAGCGCTTCATTGCCGTTATCCCAGTGGTCCGTAAATTCAGTATTGACGGTGATATCAGGCTTTTCATATTTCGCCCCTTTGATAAAGCCGTCTACTTCAGGCTGCCACAGAAAGGAGGCGATGACACCTACCTCATTGGTTTTTGACATATGGGCGGCCGTCATTCCCCCGAAAAAGCCCATTGCTTCTCCCATCAGGTGAACGCTTGTGACATTATCGCTTTTCGCCGTTCCGTTTGCGACGACGAATTCCATGTCGGGATAATCCTTACTGATCATATTGAAAATTTCCTCGTATTCATTTCCGTGCCCGTATAAAAGATTGACTCCTTTTTTATGAAAATCATCTATCGCTTTTAAAATATCTTCATCGGATCTGATATTTTCTTTATAATAAACGTCAACGTTAAATTCAGATTGTATCGCTAATAAACCTTTGTAACCTTTTGTCCCCCATACCAAGTCACTGATGGTATCGGGAAAAAGCATTCCGACCTTCTCAATTTTTCCTTTAAACGGAGTTTGTGCGCATCCGCTCAATAAAAGGAGGACAGAAAAGGTCATGACAAGCCTGGTGATCAAGCCATGTTCAACCCCTTTTCAAACTCATAACATGTATAAATTGATATACGTTTATTGTAGCGGTAATGCACATAACATGGAAGGTATTTCTTAAAAAATGTCGAATATTGATGAAAATTGTCTTTTCCACTCTTTAATTTTTTCTTCCGCTTCCGTTTTTTGTGTTTTTTCTTTTATTTCCAGGGTAATAATCTGGTTTTCGTCTTCTGTACCGTCAGCCTCAAGCTGATTCATCAGCCCGCAGACTGCGTCTTCTAAATAGATCCTGCTTTCGCCATCTTCTTTTGCTTCTGTCCAAGGACCGTAAAGGGGAGGAAGAATAATCGCTTTTGCCGTATCCCGCTGACCGTTTTTTTCCCAGTCTCCGTGATCCTCACTGTAAACAATCCAATATAAAGGCTCAGCCCTTTCTTCAGGCAGACACCCGCTCCCGTATTGAACGCAGATACGATCGTATTCCTTTTCACCGATTTCATCTATTATTTGAAAAAGCCCGTTTCTCGCGAGCCACATTAAACGTTCTTCTAAATACAGCTGCCTCGTTTTGTCCTCCGGTTCTGCCAAAATGACATCAACATGCACACCCTCATCCATCAACCGTTCGCACAATGAAAGGCCGAGAAATTCATCTGCTCCAATGATCAACGCTGTCTTCATCACATCTGCCGCCTTTCCGGTTTTTCATTCACACACAAGCCAAACAGCCCTCTGAAAAGAGATGGCTGTTGTATTCTATTCATTACAGGTCTTTTTCATGACTGCGGAAAAACCGGCAGATGGCTCTGTACATACGCGCAGGGTTCTCAAGCAGGTGATACGTGATATCAGTCTTGCTTCCGGTCTTTTCCCGGGCTTCTTTATACGCGTTCGCATGCAGGGTGTACGGGTACGGCGCTCCGGTCGTTCTTTGCCATATATGTACCGGCGCGCGGGTGCGGCAGCCGGTAATGGTCTGATAGCTCAGTGAGCTTGCCTCTTTTTCAGAAACACCGAAGCTTTGTGCCGTTTCCCTCAGAAACTGCTTATAAAAAAACTTATTTTCTTTCTCTGATTCAAAATGGGCTTGAAGATCAAGACAAGGATCTAACATTGCGGCTGAACGGATATGCTCCGGTGAAGACTGCAGCAATTGATCGGCGATGAGGGCGCCCATGCCTTCTGCGAGCAAGTGTATTTTCGGATTGAGGGTTTCTTGTTTCAGCACATAATGAATCAGCTGTCTGGCGTAAAGGGCGGCTTTTTCCGAACCCCAATGCCGTCCGTATAAATTGCTGTTGAAAATGGTGTACCCTCTGTCAAGCATCGTATTTAACAGCTGGTTTCTCCCTTCATGTTCGAGCCAAAAGCTTGAGTCCCGGCTGACAAAGTGGGTTCTGTCCCCCAGAATAAAGATACAGAAGCCGTTCGGCCGATACGGCAGATGGATGACGTTCAGCTCAGATCCGAAATTGAAGAATCTTTCCGTTATCCCCATGCCTGCCCGCCTCCTTTTACTCCTAATCTCTCTATTGGCTATCATATGTAAGAAGAATGAAAACGGATCGGATAAACTCCTATTTGCTGCTATGTTTTGGCTATTATCCCGAGCACGGGAACCGAATTTTCCTTCAGACGGCCTGACAGGCGGGCAAATGTCAGTTTCAGGCGCGCTTTTTGATGAGAAAATGACCTTCCGCCCGCGCTTTATGTATGGTATGATACAACGTAGAATAAAATGAAGGACGAGGTGGAAACGTGCGGTTTATTATCGGTTTTATTTGGACGTTCCTTTTAACACATATGGCCTGTTATTTGGTCGCCTCCATGAACAGCGCGGCGTACAATTTCAAGCAATCATCCGTTATTGCCGTAGTTATTGCGGTGCTTGTCTTTGTTCTTGCGGAGATCATGCCTGTCAAACAGGATGCAAGCCAGCATTAAATAAAAAAACCTGCTATTCAGCAGGTTTTTTTGTGTTCACGGTTTTCGTTGATACGTCCACAATCTGTTGTGGTTTGAAGTTTCAGGGAACATTTCTCCCACTGTGAGCTTGATTTTTTGCGGATTTTTGACCATGCTTCCCGTTTCGCCGATTTCAACGTACACACCGTTATTCGGCGCTTTTTGTCCCGGGCGGAATTGATGCTGCTGTCCCACGTCATTTCCTCCTTTTTCTTTTTTATGTAGTATGCGCTTGTATGCGGAGAAATATCAAAAACCGCTGAATGAGGTTCAGCGGTTTTTTTGTTCATCCTGTTTGTAAAGAAGAGCTTTCAGGAGCGCTTTTTGCGCGTGAAGCCGGTTTTCCGCCTGCTGGAATACCGCAGAGTTCGGGCCGTCGATAATCTCGGACGTGACCTCCTCCTCCCGATGCGCGGGCAGGCAATGCAAAAATGTATAGTCGGGTTTGGCGAGACTGACGAGTGAGGCGTTGACTTGATACGGGGCAAACACGTTCAGCCGCTGCTGCGTCTCTTCCTCCTGCCCCATGCTCGTGAAGACGTCGGAGTAAATCACGTCTGCATCCCGCACCGCTTCCTGCGGATTTTCGGTAAGTGTGATTTTCGCTCCGGAAACAGCCGCCGCTTCTTTTGCGGCATTCACAGCCTCTTCTTCGGCTTCATAGCCTTTCGGCGAAGCAACCGCAATGTCACAGCCCATTTTTGCGCAGCCGATCATTAGTGAATGCGCTACATTATTTCCGTCACCGATATAGGCGGCTTTTACTCCTTTTAATTTTCCTTTTATTTCTTGTATCGTTAACAGATCCGCGAGTGCCTGACACGGGTGATACCGGTCGGTCAGCCCGTTTATGACAGGAATATCTGCATGCTCAGCAAGCTCTTCGACTTTTTCATGTTCAAAGGTGCGGATCATTATGGCATCAACGAATCCGGACAGCACCTTCGCCGTATCCGCGACCGTCTCCCCCCGCCCAAGCTGCAGGTCGCTGCTTGAAAGAAATAGTCCCGTTCCCCCGAGCTGGGCCATTCCCGCTTCAAAAGACACACGTGTGCGGGTTGAAGATTTTTCAAAAATCATCGCCAATGTTTTCCCTTGGAAAATCGGCTGTATCGAATGTTGTTTTAATAATGAAGCTTCTGTCAAAAGCGCATTGATGTCTGACGGGCTGACATCTTTTAAGGAAAGAAAATCTTTGCCGTACAAATGGGTTAATGTGTTTTCCGCTTTTATTGTGTGCATGATGCCACTTCCTTTTGATAAAGATCTTTGAGCGATACAGGCTGAGGTTTGCCGGAGCCGCTTGCTAAAAATGCCTTTACGGTTTCCGGTTCAGTAAAGACCGTCACACCGTGCGTCATGGCTTCAATCCGTTGTTTACGCGCTTCTTCAGAGTGATTGAAATTGATGTGGACCGCTTTATCCTTTCGCTCTGCCCATGCCGGGAACGCATCTTTGCATACGGTAAATCCCGCCTCTTGAGCGTGACGTTCCAATTCCGCATCACAGCCTTCCAGATAGATGCTGCCTTTTTTCTCCCAGACGTGCGCGTAGATTTTTTTCAGGGCGCTTTCTGCGTCAAACGCGACACACATGCCTTCTCCGGTCGACTTCATTTCCGGCCCGGGCTTTACGTCCACATCCTGAATGGCGTGCGAAGAAAAAACCGGGAATTTCACTGCCGTTCCGTGCTGATTTTGAACCTCGGGCTTGATGTCTTTAAGGGAAGCGCCGGCCAGCAATCTGGCGGCAAGCGGGATCATCGGCACCCCCATCACCTTAGACACGACAGGAACTGTGCGGCTTGCCCGCGGGTTCACTTCAAGAACGAGAATATCCCCTTTGTCATCAATGACAAACTGAATGTTCATGATGCCTTTAAAAGCCAGTTTTACCGCGATTTTTTCGGCGGCCTCTTTTATATTCCGCTGCATATCAGGTGTGACAGACGGACCCGGAAGAATCGCAAAACTGTCGCCCGAATGGACGCCGGCGCGCTCAATGTGCTCTGTGTAAGTCGGCACGAATACTTCATGTCCGTCGGAAATCAGATCGATCTCCAATTCTTTTCCTGTAATGTACTGATCGATCAAAATCGGATACGGCATGCCCGCTTCATTTTCCAGCAGTTCTGACATTTGCGCTTCTGAATCAACGATGATCATGCCCATCCCACCGATGACATAAGACGGACGGATCAGCACGGGGTAGCCGATTCGGCTTGCTTTTTCCGTTGCTTCTTCTTTTGAATAAGCGGTTTCGCCTTTGGCATGTTTCAGGTCAAGATCATCAAGCAGCTGATAAAACAGATCCCGATCCTCCAGCGCATCAAGGGTTTCAAAGGATGTTCCGAGCAGCGGAATGCCCGCTTTTTCCAGCGGTTCAGCGGCATTGATCGCGGTCTGCCCCCCAAATTGGACGATGGCAAAATCAATGTTTTCATGTTCCGCCACGTTCAAAATATGTTCTGTCGTCAGCGGTTCAAAATAAAGCCGGTCGGCGATTTCATAATCCGTGCTTACTGTTTCCGGATTGTTATTGATCATAATCGTTTCATACCCCAGCTTTTGCAGGGTCAGAACGCCGTGGACGGCGCTGTAATCAAATTCCACTCCCTGACCGATGCGGATCGGGCCTGAGCCGATGATGAGGGCGCGTTTTTTCTCTTTTCGGCTGATATCTCCGTCACTTTCCCCTAGATAGGTGGAGTAGAAATAATTCGTCTTGGCATCAAATTCAGCGGCGCATGTATCTACGATTTTAAACGACGGGACGATGCCTGATTTCTTTCTGAGAGCACGGATGTCTTCTTCCGTTTTTCCCGTGAGAGATGCGATCATGACATCCGTGAAGCCCTTTACCTTCGCCTGCTTTAAAAGCGGGACAGACAGATGATCCCCTTCTTCCATCAGCTTGTTTTCCAATGTGATGATATTTCGGAATACATGGAGAAAAAACGGGTCAATTTTCGTTTTGGCATGGATGTCTTCTATCGTTTCACCGCGGCTTAACAGTTCCATGACGACGAAAAATCTCCGGTCATCCGGCGTTACCGCTAATTCCCACAGCTGATTGATCGTACAGCCGCCGAGTTCAGGCAGGCGGGTGCCGATCGTTTTCAGCTCAAGGGAGGCCGCCGCTTTTTGAATGGCCGCTTCCATATTTCTTTCGATCGCCATGACCTCTCCCGTCGCTTTCATCTTCGTTCCGAGCGTGCGGTCGGCATGTTTAAATTTATCAAACGGCCAGCGCGGGAATTTGACGATGACATAATCAAGCGCCGGTTCAAAGCTTGCATAAGTAGAGCCCGTCAGCGGATTTTTCAGTTCGTCGAGCGTATAGCCGACGGCAAGTTTCGCCGCCATTTTGGCAATCGGGTAGCCGGTCGCTTTTGACGCGAGGGCCGATGAACGGCTGACACGCGGGTTCACTTCAATGACATAGTACTGTTTGCTGAACGGATCCAGCGCAAATTGAATGTTGCAGCCGCCGACCACATCCAGCGCCGAAATAATCGCCAGGCTTGCTGAACGCAGCATCTGATATTCTTCATCCGTTAACGTCTGGGACGGTGCGACGACGATGGAGTCTCCTGTATGCACGCCGACGGGATCGATGTTTTCCATATTGCAGACGGTGATGCATGTATGATTGCTGTCGCGCATGACCTCATATTCGATTTCTTTAAATCCGGCGATGCTTTTTTCGACGAGGCATTGGCTGATCGGGCTTGCTAACAGCGCCTGTTTAATAAGCGTCTGAAACGCTTCTTTCGTTTTTGCGATTCCGCCTCCCTTTCCGCCTAACGTGTACGCCGGTCTCAGAATGACCGGAAATCCGATAGACTCAGCGAAACGGAGGGCGTCTTCTTCATTGTCGACGATTTCGCTTTCCGGAACGGGCTGATCGAGCTCTTTCATCAGGGCGCGGAACTGCTCCCGGTCTTCGCCTTTTTGAATGGTTTCCACCGATGTTCCCAAAAGCTTGACGTGATGCTTCTTCAGCACGCCTGCTTCTTCAAGCTTAACGGCTAAATTCAATGCCGTCTGGCCGCCCAAATTGGCAAGCAGACCGTCCGGTTTTTCTTTTTCAATAATGGCCTCGATGCTGTCGGTTGTGAGCGGTTCAAAATATATTTCATCGGCAAACGCCTCATCCGTCATAATCGTTGCCGGGTTATTGTTGACTAGAATAACGCGGTATCCTTCTTCTTTCAGAGCCATGCAGCCCTGCGTTCCTGAATAATCAAATTCAGCCGCCTGGCCGATGATGATGGGGCCGGAGCCGATGACTAATATGCTGGAAATGGTTGTATCTTTAGGCATGAGCGATTTCTCTCCTTGCTGGTATCACTTTCTCTAGAAATTCATCAAATATCCACTCGCTCTCAGCCGGGCCGGGATGAGCTTCAGGGTGGAACTGGACGCTTAATACGGGAAGGCGCTTATGAATGAGCCCTTCCACCGATGTGTCATTGACATGGTGAAATCTGATAGACAGCTCGTTTTCGTCAATTGATGCTTCATCGACGACATAGCTGTGGTTCTGGCTTGTCATAAACACCCGTTTCGTTTTCCGGTCAATGACGGGATGGTTGGCACCCCTGTGGCCGAACGGCAGCTTATACGTATTTCCTCCGAAAGCGAGGGCAATCAGCTGATGCCCGAGGCAAATGCCGAGTACGGGGAAATCACTGAGTAATGATGTAATCCGGTTCATGTACGGCGCAATCGCTTTCGGGTCGCCCGGGCCGTTTGAGAGCACGATTCCGTCAGGCTGAATGTCATAAACGGCGTTCATCTGCTGATACGGAATGACCGTTACTTTACAGCCGCGCTTTACAAGTGACGAGGCGATTGATTTTTTATAACCGAAATCAATGAGCGCGATATGCCGGTCTCCGTTCCCCATTGACGTGATGTCTTCAGACTGCGCCAGCTCCGCCGGGTTTTCTGTTCCGGATGCTGCGGGAATTTCTCCTGTTGTTGACACGGCAGCGTTCATCGTGCCGCCGGAGCGGATGGTTTTGACGACGGCCCGTGTGTCCACTTCGGTTAAGAGCGGGATGTTCCATTTATTTAAATACTCTCTCAAGCTTGAAACTGCTTCATGGTGAGAAAAATGTTCACACGCTTCATAGACGGCAACAGCCTTGACTTGAGGAATCTTACTTTCAAGGTCTTTTTCATTAATTCCGTAGTTTCCGATCAGCGGATACGTAAAGACGACGATCTGGCCCTTATATGACGGGTCTGTAAGCACTTCCTGATAGCCCGTCATTCCGGTGAAAAAAACCGCTTCGCCAACACAGCGGGCCTCTTTTTCAAGTTCACCGCCGAATGATGTTCCGTCTTCCAATACTAAATAGCCTTTCATCTAAAGCCCACCTCTTGATGAATAATTAATTAAAAATATGAGTTTTTATACTCTTATATCGAAAAAAAAATTACCGTTTCACTGCCGAATGCGCTTCGATCGCTGCTTTCAGCATACTGACGGCCGACAGCATTTCTTCTTCAGAAACTGTAAGCGGCGGCAGCAGCCTAATGACATTCGGTCCGGCCGGAAGCACGAGAAGTCCGCGTTCCTGCAAATCTCCGATAATGCCGGACACGGGACCTGCGCATTCAATGCCGATTAATAACCCTTTTCCGCGGATTTCTTTTACAAAAGGCCCTGTCAGTTCACGGTTCAGCTGCGCTTTTAAAAATGATCCTTTGTCTGCCGCCTCCTGGAGAAAGTCCGGCTGAAACACAATGTCCAAGGTTGCTTTCACAGCTGCCATGGCGAGCTTATTGCCGCCGAAAGTCGTACCATGCGTACCCGGCGTAAAGACGTCTCCAAGCTTCTTTTTGCCGATCACGGCTCCGACGGGAAAACCGTTTCCAAGCCCTTTCGCAGCAGTGATGATGTCCGGAGAGATGCCGAAATGCTCATAGCCGAATGCCTTGCCCGTCCGGCCGATTCCGGTTTGAATCTCGTCTGCGATAAGCAGCGCCTGTTTGTCTTTGCAAAATGTCTGTAAGGCTTCGATGAATTCCGGATCGGCGGGATTGACTCCCCCTTCTCCCTGCACCGTCTCAAGCATGACTGCGGCGATATCATCCTCTTTTGAAAGCGTGCTGAATGACGACGGATCATTGAACGGAAGATAGTGAAAGCCTTGAAGCATCGGTCCGAAACCGGTCTTGATTTTGTCTTGTCCGGTGGCGGCCATCCCCGCATAGGTCCGTCCGTGAAAGGATTGATGAAATGTTACGATTTTTGTCTTTCCCGTTGCTTTACGGGCAAGCTTAATGGCGCCTTCATTCGCTTCGGCCCCGCTGTTGCAGAAGAAAACGAGATCCCCCGCGCTATGTTCGGCAAGCTTTGCCGCGGCTTTTTCCTGAAGATCATTTTCAAACAGATTGGAAACGTGCCATACGCTGTCAAGCTGTTCTTTCACCGCTTCTGTCACCGCATCATGACAATGGCCGAGATTGGAAACGGCGATGCCCTGAATAAAATCGAGATACGTTTTTCCGTTTTCATCCTCTGCGATTGTCCCTTTCGCTTTTTTGATATCGATGGGCCAGCGGCTGTAGGTTTGAAATAGACTGCTCATGACACGCTCTCCTTTTCTTTGACGATTTTTGTTCCTTGGAAGGCTTGATCGGTGAAAAACGCTCCTTTTCCGTTTACGATCACCACTTCCTCGACATCTTCACTCAGTGCCGATAATGCCGAGTTTACCTTCGGAATCATCCCTCCTGAAATCACGCCGTCATCTATGAGGGCCTGAATCTCTTGCGGCGTCAAAGTATCCAGCCTGTTCTCTCCGTCCATAATTCCTTCAACATCCGTGACAAATAAAAGTTTATCGGCGTGTAAGGCTGAAGCGACGGCCGATGCCGCGGCGTCTGCGTTGACGTTCAGCGTTTCGAAATTACTTGTCATGGAAAGCGGAGCGATAACGGGAATGATGCCTTCTTTCATTAACGCTTGGATGATTGACGGATCGGTTTTTTGTATTTCGCCGACTTCTCCGTATTTGTCTTGATTAAGGTAAGATGCTTGAAGGAGACCGCCGTCCTTTCCTGATATTCCCGCGGCTTTCAGCCCGTTTTTCGCGAGTTCGGTTACGAAAAATTTATTGATCGTCCCTGACAAGACCATTTCCGCTGTTTCCAGCACCGGTTTGGTCGTTTTCCGCTGTCCATCGACAAATTCCGTTTCAATCTGCAATGTTTTCAGCATTCTTGAAATGTCCGGGCCGCCTCCATGCACGACGGCAATGTTCCAGCCCGATTGCATAAGCTCTTTTACATTTTGAAAAAAATCGGCTGATAACTCGCGGATTATGCTTCCGCCACACTTAAAAACGATGGTTTTCTTCATGCCGCTCCCCTTTGTTATGTGCGATAGCTCGCATTAATTTTGATATAATCATAGGTTAAGTCACAGCCCCATGCCCGGCCGCTGCCGGAGCCTTCCTGCAGGCGGACTGCAATCGTAATCTCATCACCTGATAAGTACTCCTTGGCATCAGTTTCCGAAAACGGCTGAGGTTCGTTGTTTTTAAACAGACACTGGCCGCCGAGGGAAACTTCCACTTGTTCGGCCGTTACGCTTGCCGCACTGTGCCCGATTGCGCCGATGATGCGCCCCCAATTGGCGTCTGTGCCGTAAACGGCGGTCTTCACAAGGCTTGAACCGACGATTTTTTTGGCGATAATATTCGCCTCAAGGTTATTTTTCGCGCCTTCGACTCTGGCTTCAATTAATTTCGTCGCTCCTTCACCGTCTCTGGCAATATCTTTGGCAAGGTCTTCGCATACAAGCTTTAATCCCTTTTTAAAAGCCGGCCAGTCAGGGTGCTGCTCCGTCAGGCAATCATTCCCCGCGCAGCCGTTCGCCATCACAAGCACCATGTCATTCGTCGATGTTTCTCCGTCAACGGTGATTTGGTTAAATGAAACATCCGTAATCTCTCTGAGCACGTTTTTGAGCGCCTGTTCTTCCACGGCCGCGTCCGTTGTGACAAAGCCGAGCATTGTCGCCATGTTGGGGTGGATCATGCCGGAGCCTTTCGCCGCTCCGCCGATCGTGATGATGTCTCCGCCGATCACCAGTTCATAACACGTCTGTTTCGTCACTGTATCCGTCGTCAAAATGGCTTCTTCAAATGCTCCGGACACGGACGGCGCTTGACCGAGCTGTTCAATGCCCGCTTGAATTTTTTTCATATCTAAAAGCTCGCCGATCACCCCGGTTGACGAAACCGCAACAAGCTCCGGCTCAATGCCGAGCTGGCTCGCGAAGCCGTCCCGCATTTCATAGGCGTCCTTTAATCCTTGGTCTCCCGTACAGGCGTTGGCAATCGCGCTGTTGACGATAACCGCCTGAAGCACACCCTCTTTTTTCAAGCTGGCTTGCGTCACTTTCAGCGGCGCTGCCTGAAAATGGCTCTGCGTATATACCGCTGCACTGACTGCAGGCGCTTCGCTGATAATCGCTCCGAGATCTTTTTTTGAATAGCGCAGACCGCAGTGCACGCCCTTTGCCTCAAACCCTTTCGGCGAGGATACGCCGCCTTTTATTTTCGTGATTTCCTCACTCAGCTGAATCATATTTTTGAATCCCTCTTTCATTCTATGGATAGACTGGCGTCATCGTAAGTCCCGTTTCTTCCTGCCAGCCATTCATGATATTTAAATTTTGAACCGCCTGCCCTGCGGCGCCTTTCATCAGATTATCTATGACAGAAACGATGGTGGCACGGTTTGTTCTTTCGTCCACAGTGACACTGATATCACAAAAATTGCTGCCGTATACCTCTTTCGTCGCCGGAAATTCACCTTCCGGCCTGATTCTGACAAAATATGAATCTTTGTAGAATTCGGAATACAATTCTCTTACCTGTGCAGCAGACATACCCGGGGGAGCCTCCGTATACATCGTCGCCATAATGCCCCTTGTCATCGGCGCCAAATGAGCGGAAAACGTGATCGGGCCTGTGCCGGGCTGCCAAGCCGCTAATTGCTGTTCAATTTCCGGAGTATGCTGATGCTCATTAACCTTATAAATTTTGAAATTATCATTCAGCTCAGAATAATGAGTGCCCATGGATGCTTTTCGGCCGGCGCCGGATACGCCTGTTTTCGCATCAACAATCAGAAATGAATCTTGTAAAAGCTTATTCTTCGCCAGCGGGGCGAGCCCGAGCAGCACAGCCGTCGGAAAACATCCCGGATTGGCAATCAGCTTTGCAGTCTGAATCTCTTCTTTTTGCAGTTCAGCTAAACCGTAAACCGCGCTTTGAATCGTTCCTTTCGGAGCGGCCTTCCGCTTATACCACTTTTCATACACGGCCGGGTTTTGAATCCGCAGATCGCCGGATAGATCAATGACCGGGATGCCCGCCTCCGCCAGCTTGGGCGACCACTCTCCGGAGACGCCGGGCGGCGCGGCTATGAACATGACATCAATTTCGTTTCGGATCGTTTCTATATGAAGCGGCTGAAGTGATTGTGACGCTATATTCCTCAAATGCGGATATGAAGCGGCATATTCTTTCCCTTCGTCGCTCGATGAATATAATATACAATCCTCTGCATAAGGGTGATGGTTAAGAATCCTGACAAGTTCGGCGCCTCCATAACCAGTAGCGCCTATAATACCTATTTTCAACGGGTTCACCTTCTTGGTTTTTGTGAAATTATTTAACATTATAACATGAATAAAAATTAATTCAATTGTATATTTAATATTTTTTCATTCGTTTTCCATCTGTTTTCGCTGACAAAAAACCCCCTCTCGATCGAGGGGGTTTCATAAGAAAAACAGGCTGATCGGATCAGCCTGTTTTTTTCAGCATCATCAGCCCGCTTATAAAAAACAGTACGGAGCTGGCGTAAAAAATAATATAAACCGTAAAGAAATCAGCGAGAAACCCGCCGAGAATAATGGCAGCAGCTGAAAATACGGCCGTCCAGAAATGATAGCTGCCGACTTTTTTTCCCCGCTCCCCGCCGTCGGTGTAATCGGCGATCATGATTTTCTCGCCGTGTTTTTGCATCGCGCCGAACAGGCCCAAAAGCACCTGCACAACATAAACCTGGTGCACGCCGGTAATGTGCGGGAGCGTCAGAAGAAGCACCGCCATCCCCCACGAATTTGCCATAAGGAACCAGCGGGGGTCCAGTCTTGCCGACAGCCGGCCGAGCAGCGGATGAATCAATGCGCCGCTCAGGCCGAACAAGCCGTATGAGAGACCGAATTGCGTGTAGCTGGAACCGATGTTTTTAATAAATAAAATATAAAACGGAAAGATCAGGCTGCCGGCAAAAAAGACACTGCTCTGAGACAGGATCAGCCATTTTAAATGGTTGTGTTTCATGATTTGTACCTCTGATAAAAATAATTCATAAACAAGTCGTCCGGATCATATTTGTGTTTTTTCTGAAAGAACATATCGCTTTTCGGATATGCCTCGCGCATCTGCTCTTTCGTTTGATACAGCATATACGGGAGATAATAACTGCCGCGGTGGCGCAATGCCGTATCCGTCATTTTTCTGACAATCCGCGCCGCACTCGCCTGGCTGTCTTTTGAAAACCCTTCATTGATTAAAAGGACGAGTGAAAACATGTCTTCCTTTGCGTATGACAGATCGGCTTTTTCATTTTTTTGCACGTAGCGGATCGTAATATTTACGAGATTGAGATCTTCATGTGACAGCGTCTCGCGTAAATCATGAATGTACGGCGCAAATTCGCCGACGGGCACGAAGTATTCTTGTAGCACGTCGGTGTTGTCCGTGTTTTCATATTCCAAAAATTTCGACTCTGACCGCATGACATTGTTCCTGGAGACTTTCACGCCGTTTTGGCTGAGAAAATAAGACTGCTGGGTTGACCAGAACCAATTTCTGCCCCAGTCATACCGGCGGGAGAGGCCGAGCGCGAATTTCGTCAGCGCCGGATGCTCATCTTCTTTCAGTTCATTGTGCCGCTTTAATTCTTTCTGATTGTCTGAGAGCGTGTAATCAGTCACATACATATCGCGCAAAAAGCCTTTATCCCCTGTTGCGATCCGTGCGAGATGCATGCGCACGGCGGGGTTGCGCTGAACATGCTGCGTAAAATATTGACTGTATGTATCAGCGTTCATGCGTTTCGTTTTCATTTCATAAAGCTCATCATCCGTCAGCTCAATATCCGCGTCAAGGATGACGCCGAACAGGCCGTAGCCGCCGATGACGGCTGAAAACAGGTCATCTTTCGGAGTAACGGTGATGACTTTGCCGTCCGCCTTTAAAAGATGAAACGATTTGACCGTATCAATCAGCGAACCGTACCGGATATCCCGGCCGTGGGCGTTGGCGCTCAGTGAGCCGCCGATCGTAAAAATGTTTTGCGATTGCATGACTTTTACCGCGAGCCCGTACGGATTGACATAGCGCTGAATATCATTCCACGTCGCTCCCGCCTGCACTCTGATGATTTTTTTCTTTCGGTCGAGACCGAGTATTTTGTTGTAGCCCGTCATGTCGAGAACGATACCGTCTTCATAATACGTCTGGCCGCCCATTGAGTGCTGGGCGCCTGCGATTGAGATCTTCAGATGCTTTCTCTTTGCTTCCTTAATGGTTTCGATCAATGTTTCTTTCTCTTTTCCTTTGACCGTCTGCTTAATTTTCACGGGCATGAGACGGCTGACATCCGTCATTGTCCCTGCCTGCTGCTCCGGCTCTTTGTGAAAAGCGGAAACAGCGAACAGCGCCGTATAAACAAGAATGCTAAGGATAATGAGAAGTAATTTTTTCTTCATGGGTTCCTCCCTCGCATGCAGCCGGTCTATTATATCATGCCTTACGTCCGTTTTTTTCCTTTTTAACCCGATACCGGAAAACACACGGCATAAAAAATCCACAGAAATCCTTAAAATGATTTTTTAGTCAGTATATAATCGATATATATGCAGATGTATTACCAAAGGGATTGTTTAAAACAAACTTGTAAATGAGGTGGGGAAAATAAACATAAAAGGAATCAATCATCTTCTTTTTTCTGTTTCAAATTTGGAAAAATCTATAGAATTTTATGAAAAAGTATTTCATGCACAACTCCTGGTTAAAGGGCAAAAGACAGCATATTTTGATCTGAACGGGCTTTGGCTTGCACTTAACTTAGAGGCGGATATACCAAGAAATGAAATACATAAATCTTATACGCATATGGCCTTTACAATTGACCCAAAAGATTTTGATGCAATACATCAAAGGCTAAAAAATCTAAATGTAAATATATTAAATGGGCGTCCCAGGGATAAACAAGATCAAAAGTCAATTTATTTTACTGATCCCGATGGGCATAAATTTGAATTCCACACAGGCACACTCCAAGACAGACTGTCCTATTACAAAAAAGATAAAACTCATATGAAATTTTATATATAAAGGTTTGTTTGCGATCCAAAACAAACCCTCACTGTCGCTTATATGCAGACAAAAGAAAAGCACCTCCAAACTTTAGGATGTACCTAAAATCCGAGGTGCATTTTCTTATTACTGAATCCCTAATGCGATTTTTGCGTAGCGTGACATTTTGTCTCTTGTCCACGGCGGATTCCAGACGATGTGGACCTCCGTCTCTTTTACATCCGGAATGTCGGCGAGCGCTTTTTTCACCTCGTCGACGATGATCGGAGCGAGCGGGCACCCCATTGATGTCAGTGTCATCGTAACGTGCGTCAGGCCGTCGTCATCCATATCAACGTCGTATACAAGGCCGAGATTGACGATATCGACGCCGAGCTCAGGGTCAACAACCTGCTCCAAGGCGCCCATGATGTTTTCTTTTAATGCTTCTTCCACGTTCCATCACTCCTTTTTCCTCAGTATAACGTAAAAGCGGGTTTTGTTAACACCTTTGTGCTTTATAAATGCTTATCGAACCAGGCGACGGTTTCTAAAACGGCGTATCTCGGGACTTTATGGTCAGCCCGTTCGTCTTTCAGAAACTGAAGATGGTCAGGCCGGCTGCTGTAATGAGGTTTAATCGTTTCATAAAAGCCGCGGGTCGGTGCGTACGGAACGACTTTGTCTTGAACGCCGTGCCAGAACAGCAGCGGGCGGCTCCGGAGTTTTTCCGGTTCCAGACTGAGATCGAACGGTTTGAGCCGCGCAAACAGTTCATCGACCTGTTCTTTTGTGACGTCAATGTCGATGTCCTGCTTTTGAATGTGGTCAATCTGCTGCTGAAAAAACGCCGTATAGTTCGGGCTTCCCATCAGGCTGACGCCGGCTTTGACCCAATCATACGCGGCCATCGCGCCGAATGTCGTAATTCCGCCCATTGACGTGCCCGCAAGACCGATCCGCCCGTCTTCAATCAGACCGCGCGCTTCAAAATCCTTTTTCAGCACGTCAAGCTCCTCGATTTCATTTAATACAATGTCCCAAAAATGGACGGCGAGCTCTTCTGCTGACAGCTGTTCAGCGCGTTCACCGTGGTAAAGAGCTTCCGGCAGCACCGCCCTGAAGCCCTTTTCAGCAAGCAGGTAAGCGAAATGAAGATTATGCTCCTTCGCGCTTGTAAAACCGTGAATAAAGAAAACAAGGGGAGCGGGACGGTCCCGATTTTCTTCTTTTACAATATGTAAAAACGGAATGCCTGATACGGTTTGATGATCAATAAGAATCACGTTGACTCCCTCCTTAGGATAACCATAATCATAAGTGTAACATGTAGACAATAAAGATGGTAAAAAGCTACACTGTACATAAGAGAAAAACAGCAAATTACATGACAAAAGGAGTTATTTATGGAGACAAAACCTTACCTCATCGCTTTAGATCTGGATGGAACCTTATTAAAAGATGATAAAACCATTTCCCCTGAAACGGCGCGGACGATTCAGACGCTGAAAGAAGCGGGTCATCATGTCTGCATCTCAACCGGCCGCCCTTTCCGTTCCAGTTCGATGTATTATGACGAGCTCGGGCTGACAACGCCGATTGTCAATTTTAACGGGGCATTTGTCCACCACCCGAAAGACGAGTCATGGGGACGATACCACACGTCCTTATCTGTCGATGTGGTCAGACAGCTTGCCGAACTTACAGAGACCTATCAAATACATAATGTGCTCGCTGAGATCATTGATGATGTGTACTTCCATTATCATGATGAGCATTTAATTGAGGCGTTTCATATGAATACGGCGAATGTCACATTCGGCGATCTGCGCGAAACAGTCCAAGAGGATGTGACGTCCGTATTGATTCACGCGAAGGAAGAGGACGTCGCGGACATACGCGCGCATTTATCCGATGTGCACGCCGAGGTCATTGACCACAGAAGATGGGCGGCTCCTTGGCATGTGATTGAAATTATTAAACACGGGATGAATAAAGCGGTCGGCCTGAAGAAAATCAGCGACTATTACCAAGTGCCGAGAGAACGGATCATCGCGTTCGGCGACGAAGACAACGATCTTGAAATGCTCCGATTTGCCGGGTGCGGCGTAGCGATGGGAAACGGCACGGATGAAGTCAAACAGGCCGCCGACCGCGTCACGGGATCAAATGAAGCGGACGGAATCGCCGAATTTTTAAAATCCTATTTCTCCCTGTGAGGTTTTGCCGCTCATAACAAAAAGCCTTCCGCCCATACTAAAACAGACGACTCATCTCGTCTAAATATGGAAGGGGGACATTGCAATGGGTAAACGAAACAAATCAAAACGGTTTATTCAGCAAGGCAAGGACTCTGTCAGTCTTCATGACGCAAGATTTCCATATCGGTCTACATTAGAGGAAGCACAGCATGATGCAGCAAAAGATTCGGCTGAAAGGCAGGTTGACTTTTAATGAGAAACGAACTGTTTTCTCAAGCCAAGTCATTTGTCCAGCAGGCCGTCATGATTGCTAACGGTTTCGAAGACGGCGATCAGGAAAAAGCTGTCTCACGCGCCAAAAATGCCGTGTCTTCCGCGTACGCCAATTCGACGGATGCAGAACGTCAGCAGCTGCACCAATTTCAGGATCAGCTGGAGAAATTGCAATAAAAAAAGGCGCCCCGTTTACACGAGGGCGCCGCTTTTTTATTTCACTTCAAATGTTTTTACCGTTTTCAGTCTCTTTCCGATCTGATCGGACTTCCCTAAAAACGTCACCGTCACCGTGTATGTTCCCGGACCGGGCACGTTCTTCCACACATCTGAAAAGTCATACGTTTCATTCGGCATTAAAGTCACGGTTTGAAACGCCTGAGTAAACATTCTGTCTTTTGAATAGCGGTACAGTTCTTTGTGATGTTGGTCATGTACGGTCAATTCGAATTTCTGCCCAGAGCTGAATGTGAAATCGATCGGGCTGCCGCTTTTGTTTTTTAAAGACATTTGAAATTCGATCTGCTGATCCGTCTGCACAGGGTTTACGGCTAATTCCGCTTGCTGTTCATTCATCTCTCCGGATACCTCCTCAGCGGGCTCCTTCTGCCCGGATTGACTGCTGCACCCGATCAATAAAATGACCGGTAATAACAGGCCAAACAGCCACTTCATTCTATCCGCTCCTATCAGTCTTTTCTGAAGAAACCAAAGATCCCCGTCGTTTGCACGATGTTTGTGAAGGCTTTCGGGTCGACTTCTTTCACGATTTTCTCAAGGTCATACAATTCGTACCGCGTGATGACGATGATCATCATTTCTTTCTGTTCGTTTGTGTAAGCGCCTTTTGCCGGCACCGTCGTAATGCCGCGGACCATTTTCCCGTAAATCGCTTCTTTGATTTCATCGGCTTTTTTCGTAACGATCATGGCGGTCAGTTTCATGTGGCGGGTGTGAATGGCGTCAATCACCCTTGTTGTGACATACAGAGCGACAAGGGTATATAATGCTTTCTCCCATCCTTGCAATAATCCTGCCGTCAAAATGATAATCCCGTTCAAAATGAAGAAATATGTGCCGACCGGTTTATCCTTCCATTTGGCCAGCACCATCGACACGATATCAAGACCGCCTGTCGAAGCGCCGAATTTCAGCGTTAAACCGATGCCGATAGCTGAGATGACTCCTCCGAATACGGTATTCAGAAGAATATCGTGCGACAGTCTCATTTCCGGGAGAATTCCCATAAAGACGGACGTCATCGCTACGCTTAATATGCTGTATACGGTGAATGATCTGCCGACTTTCAGCCACCCTAACACACCGATGGGAATGTTTAAGAGGAACATGAGAACTCCTGTCGAAATATAAAAGGGGGCGTATTGATCAACGACGCTTGACAGCAGCTGGGCGACACCGGTAAAACCGCTGGCATATACATTCGCCGGTATCAGGAATAAATTCAGTCCCGCCGCATACAGAAACGCGCCGATGACGACGATTGCTAATTTTTTTGCTTGTTCTAGTACCATGGCTTGCTCCTCCGCTCATTTTCATTATTAGCTTTTCCCTTAAAACAAAGTTTTGAACACTATTTTGCCACATTTATATGATATAGTTGGCATCACTCTCACCAATCGGAAAGAAGGGAATTATGATGACAGTTCACCTTATTGCTGACAGCGCCTCTGACCTGCCGAAATCTTATATTGAAGAAAACCGGATCGGGTTCATTCCGCTGCACGTAACACTTGACGGAAACGAATATGAGGACGCGGTCACCATTCAGGCGGATCATATATTTCAAGCGATGCGGGACGGGAAAGTTCCGAAAACATCCCAGGCATCACCGGATACGATAAAAAAAGTATTTTTACAATACGCGGAACTGGGAGAACCGGCGATATACGTCGCCTTTTCCTCAGGTCTTTCCGGCACCTATCAGACGGCCGTAATGATGGCCAATGAAGTAAAAGAGGAATTTCCCGATTTTGATTTACGGATTGTAGATTCCAAATGCGCTTCATTGGGCTGCGGCCTCGCGGTGATGCACGCGCAAACACTCTGTGTTAACGGGAATACAATACAAGAAATCGAAACGTCTGTAAAGAGCTTTTGCGCACGGATGAAACATATATTTACGGTCGATGATGTCGCTTATCTCGCGCGGGGCGGCAGAATTTCAAAAACGTCCGCTTTTGTCGGGGGGCTTTTGAACATCAAACCGATTCTGCATGTGGATGACGGCAGGCTCGTGCCGCTCGAAAAATTGCGCGGACAAAAGAAACTGTTTAAACGGATTATAGAAATGATGAAGGAAGAAGGCGGCGATTGGGCGGATCAAACCGTGGGAATCAGCTATGCAGATAACGAGGAGACGGCGCTTCGGATGAAGGAAATGATTGAAGAAGCGTTCCATCCGAAAGAGATCATTCTTCATTCAATCGGCTCTGCGATCGGCGCCCACTCCGGGCCGGGCACGCTCGCGATTTTTTTCCTGAAGCCATAATTTCAATGCGGGCGGGCATCCTAACGGACAGAAGGGAGGCTTTGCCGCATGAAAGATGATGACAAAAAACCGTTGGACAATAACGCCGTAAATCAGAAAAAGAACCGGCTTGCCGAAAAAAACCGGCAGGCGGGAAAAAACCAGAATTCCAAAAAACCGGACCATCTGTAAAAGCAAAACAGCCCTCTTGTGTATGAAGATAGAGGGCTGTTTTTTGTTCTATATGCGTCTAACATCACTTATCACGAATCCGCTTTCAGGCAATGCCGGCATTCTGGACAGGCTGAAGCTCAAATCTTGGGACGGAACATCGTACTCTATTTCATTGGCAAGAAACGCAAGGGAAGTTTTCATGACTTCCACGGTCATTCCCTCACCCGGACAGCGGTGGCCGTTAGCCGGATCACCTCCGCCCTGGGGAATGAAATCAAATTTATTTTCCTCCCGCCCCTGAAAACGTTCCGGGCGAAATTCATTCGGATTCTCCCAGAGCCGGGAATCATGGTTTGTCCCATATAGGTCAAGCATGACGGATGCACCCTTTTTAAACTCACAGTTCTTCCATACGAAATCTTTTTTCACAACGGCTCCTAAAAACGGGGCAAACGGGTAATACCGCCGAACTTCATGTGCAAATCTTTCGGCCTCCTGATCATCTCTCGATCTCAGTTTGCCCCGATATTCAGGGTAATCATGCAATGCAAGAGCTGAAAACGTAATGAAGTAAGAAATGGCGGCAATCGGGCGCAGAACATTAATAAGCTCAACAGCAGCCATGTGAGAATCAAGTCTGTTCCCGTCAAGTTCTGTATGAAAAGCCATTTCATACAAGGCTGAGCCCTCCGGCGTTTGCAGCTTGCCGGACCGCACATCCTCAATGACCTCCTCTATCCATTTCTCCGTTTTCAGCCTCGCCCTTCTGCCTTTCCAATGACGCGGTCCGACAGCGCCGAATGCGTCTACCATATCGGTGAAATCCTCTGCCCGCTCTTTCACTTCTGAGTCTTTCAGCGGGACGCCGGCCCACTCACAGGCAGCCCGGCACAGCACTTTCTTCGCTTCATCAAAAAGGACAATTCGGTTTGAACCCTCCCACATTTCCGCAGATGCTTTCCACTGTTTTGCCACCGCTTCCGCAAGCCGTTTTTGCCGGGGCGGCGTCATCAGCGACATAAATAGAAGCTTCCTGTGCTTATGCCGTTCACCGTCCATTGCCTGGATTGCCCCTGTTCCGAATAACGTTTTCTGCACCCGTTTGGGGAGGGCCTGCTGCCGCTGAAATCGTTCTGTGTCATAAAAAAGCTTTGCGGCTTCCGCTCCGCTCATACAAATGAATGTCTTCCCTAATAAACGGGCGCGAAACACATCTGAGCGATAAGTCTCCGCTCGGTTTTTCACAAATACATAACCATCGCGTAATAAAGCCAGACTATTATCAAGACCCTTTTCATGCGGAATTTGTTCATCCATCCCGATTCCTCCCTTCTTTTTTCACCTTTCACGAAAAAGAATAAATATAAACACATGTATATTCAGTATTTGTGTTTCATTCAGAAGTTACTCATGTCAGGCTGCAAAAATCAGGGGCGGGGCAAAAGCCCGTTACAAAGTAAACCGGCGGACCTGATCGTTTAACCGCTCTGTCAGGCTCACCAGATTATTGACGCTTTCCGCCATTTTATGAAAAGAAGACAGCTGCTCAAGCGCGGAGGCAGAAATCTCTTCGCTTCCTGCAGCCGTTTCCTGAACGACGGCGCTGATGCTTTCGGCATGATGCAGCACTTGCTCACCAAGCTGTTTCGATTCGATGATCCGTCCATCCAATTGAGTAAGCTCCGCTTTAATATGGGCGGCTTTTTGTTCAATATGGGCGAATGATTCTGACGTTTTCTCCATCAGCTCCTGCTGTCTGTCCGCTAAAGCGACGCCGGTCGTGACAGCTCCGGTAATAGACGTGATGCCGTCTTCAATTTGCTTTACCATATCGAAAATCTGCGCTGTCGCTTTGGCTGATCCGTCTGCGAGCTTCCGTATCTCCTCGGCAACGACGGCAAATCCTTTTCCGGACTCGCCTGCTCTGGCCGCCTCGATTGCGGCGTTTAATGACAGCAGATTGGTCTGGCCCGCAATGTCAGAAACGGTCTGCGCCATCATACTGATGCCTGCCGCATGTTCTATGAAGAGATCGGCGGCTTCGGAAATCTCTTTTGATGTCTCATTGCTTTTATCAATGGCTTGCTTGGTCTCGGCTAAAGCACCGCGCCCCGCAGCCACCGCCGCAATCGTCTCTTCGCTGCTTCTCGTCGTTTGTTTTGAACGTTCGGCGTTCGCCTTTGAATGTTCATCCATTTGTTCAATGAATTGCACCGCATGCTGCAGATCTTCTGAAATGGTTTGGGAGCCTTGGGCCATTTCTTCCGTTGACACGGACACCTGCTCGGTCATGTCCTTCAGCGTCTGGTTTTCCTTCGTCAAACCTTCCGCAAAAGTCTCGACTTCACGGCCGACCTCTCCGATCGCCTGAATTAAGGTGCGGAGCTGTTCAGCCATCATTCCGAATGAGTCATTCAGCTCTTTCAGTTCGTCCTTCCCTTTATAATCAAGCATTTCAACAGCAAGGTTCCCTCCCGCAATACGACGGGCATTTTCAGCCATACGGCGTATCGGCCCTGCAATTCTCTTCGTCAGCCTGATGGAAGATATGACGGTAACAGTAAGTATCACGATGGTCAGCACGGCTGCGCTGTAAACGATAAACTGAATCTGGTCAGCCGTCTGCTTCTGCATGTCTTCATAGTGATCCCGGCTTTTCAGATTCAGCATATAAATATCATTCAGAAGACCGTTGATGCGGGCCGCCGTCCTTGTCGCTTCAGCCGGGCTTTTCGAATCAAGAGCAGCGTCCGCCTCCGCCTGCCACGATTCGTATTTTTTGGCGAGTTTGTCATAAGCGGCTTTGTCCGCATCGTCCGTCATCGTTTTTTTGAGCGCCGCCAGTTTGTCTGAGCTGCTTTTCATATAGCTTCGCACATCTTCTTTCTGGGCGTCTGCGAGCGTATAGGAATAGCCGGTGATGCTTTCTTTTAACGTATTAAGGTCAGCTTTTGCTTCCTGGACGTTTAACAGCGCGTCCACTTCATCTTCATTTGAAGCCTGAATCTTCATCATGTTTACGATGGTAAAGCCGATGATGGCGGCGAAGCAAATCATCGTAACGGCTGCGTTAACGAGCAGCCTTGTCCGTAATGTCACTTCAGATCGCCTCCTTTTTCAATCAGACTGTTTTTCATATCCGTGATCTTTTTCGCCAGCCCGCCTGCGTTTTTGACAACTCTGATCTTAGCTAAGTCCATGCCATTTTCCTTCAGTCCGTAAACGATCTCACCGCTTTTGATCTCCTTGTTGTCTTTTAAATCTTTCGCCAATTCATAGATGACATGGTCGACATTTTTCACTAAAGAAGAAATAACGGCGTGCTCGGCGGTGTAATATTGATCGCTGTCAACACCGATGGCGTATACTTTTTGCGCCTCCGCTTCTTTCAGTGCGCCGACTCCCGTGAAGCCGGCCGCCGTAAACAGGACATCGGCTTTTTTTCGGATCATGTTTTGGGCGATGCGCTTCCCGAGCTTATCATCATCAAACGTACCGCTGATGTCCGACAGCACGCGGATTTTCGGTTTGACTGATTCCGCGCCTTTCAGATAGCCTTTTTTAAACCGTTTAATGACGTCGGCATCGGAACCGCCGATAAATCCGATCGTGCCGGTTTTGCTCGTCATGGCCGCCAGCGCTCCGGCTAAGAAGCTTCCTTCATCCTCTTTAAACGTGACGGAGGTGACATTATCCAGGTCTGATACGGAATCAATCAGCACAAACCGCTGCTTCGGATATTTTTTGGCGACCTTTTCTAAATCCGCCTGCATGCTGTAACCGAGCCCCACCACAAGATCATTGCCTTCCCGGACAAGCTGGGTCAGTCCTTTTTCGTATGTACCGGTATCTTTTATTTCCCGATAGTCAAATGTGATGCCGAGCTCGTCTCTCGCTTTCATCAAACCTTGAAAGCCTGAATCATTAAATGATTGGTCGCCGAGGCCGTTGTCTGTCAGCATGATGCCGATTGTTTTCGTTTTTTCGGCCGCCGTTTCCTCAGATTTGCCGGCACATCCCGCCGTGCTGAGCGCAATCAGCAGTACAGCCGCAAATATCGCCATTTTTCTCATTGAAACTCTCCTTTTGTTTTTTTCTATAGTTATATATCGGTTCGGATGTCAGAATATTTTATTTCAATAAAATATGTATGTTCGGCAGGGTGTTAAACAAATGAGGAATATAGCAGCTTTTGAGAAAATAAAAAACATCGGTTTTGGTTCACCGATGTTTTTGCAGAACATTTATTGTTTTTCGTATGTCCAGCCGTCTTCCTGATAGACCTTGCCGTTTTTCATCAGATGCCCGAGCGCCCGCTTAAAGGCGGCTTTGCTTAAATGAAACCGTTCGCGGATATCGTCAGGATGGCTTTTGTCTCCGTAAGGCATCGCGCCGTTTCTTGATCTCAGATAGGTCAGAATCTCTTCCGCGTCAACCGAAAGCGCATCCTGCTTTCTCGGCAGCAGGGACATGTTGACGGAGCCGTCTTCCTTTACCTCGATGACACGCCCTGTCACGCGGCTGCCGAGTCTCGGCTCTTCTTTTCTTTCTGAAGGGTGAATAAACGCGCGGATGCCTTCATCGGTAATCAGAAAAGATCCTGATGCGATCAGTCTGTACACCGTGCCTGTCAGGTCTTTATTCATGACGTCTTCCTCTGCATCCGTAAATAATTCACTGATGATATCCTCAGGCGCCGGCTTGGCAAACATGCGCCCGCGGCTTGTCACCTTCAGCATGCAATACAGTCTGTCTCCTTTTTGCGGCCAGACGGATTTGTACGGAGGCAGGTGCTCCGTTGCGACGAGCGCGTCTTTTGACAGGCCGACGTCGACGAATACGCCCATATCCTCCACAGCGTCCGTCACTTCCACCCATCCGTAGTCATAAAAGCTGATGAGCGGCTTTTTCATCGTCGCCGCGAGTCTTTCCTGAGGATCGACGTAAATAAATACGTCCACTTCATCTCTGTCTTCGATATCCTCTGTGATTTCACTGTTATGTAAAAGAACCGTATCCTCGCCGTCGGTTAAAAAATAACCGAAATCGGTTTGGTGATCTATACTAAGCGTGAGCTGCTGCCCTGGTCTCATGTTATCGTCCTTCCTGATTCGCCCGTATGAGGCTGATGTTTTTCTCATTTTTTCCAATATGCATAAATTCATGCTTTATGCTGTTGGACATTTCTCTTTATTCTACTATAATCAACTCATAAGTGAAATGTTATAGGAGGTTTTCTCATGGCAAAAGAAAGTTCTTTTGATATTGTATCCAAAGTTGAATTTCCCGAAGTGCAGAATGCGATTCAGATGACGCTGAAAGAAATCGGCACGCGCTATGACTTTAAAGGATCGAAAAGCGATGTAACTTTAGAAAAGGAAGAACTTGTCCTGATTTCTGATGACGAGTTTAAACTGAATCAGCTCAAAGATGTGCTGAGCGGCAAGCTGATCAAACGGGACGTGCCGACGAAAAACATTGAATACGGCAAAATCGAAAATGCATCGGGAGGCACGGTGCGCCAGCGCGCGAAGCTTGTCCAGGGCATTGATAAAGACAACGCCAAAAAAATCAACGCGGTGATTAAAAACTCCGGCTTGAAGGTCAAGTCGCAGATTCAGGACGACCAAGTGCGCGTCACCGGAAAAAATAAAGATGATCTGCAGCAGATTATCGCAGCCGTCCGCGGAGCAGACCTGCCGATTGACGTTCAATTTATTAATTTTAGATAAATTATGTGATTCCTATTGATTATTGTCTCTATTTTCGGTAAATTTGGAGAAAGGGATTTTCACAGTTAAGTTTTGGAAACCCATGACAATTACATGAACGTTCTTATCAAGAGAAGCCGAGGGACTGGCCCGACGACGCTTCAGCAACCGGTGTAGTGGTTTACCCAAACCATGACCAAGGTGCTAAATCCAGCAAGCTAAAAACAGCTTGGAAGATAAGAAGAGAGACAAATGATTACAAAGTCTTCTTCTTAAGAAGACTTTTTTTATTTCTCTTTTTTCCTTGCTGAATGTGATGAAGGAGGCAAACAATGGGACTATTACAAGACTTAGAAGAACGGATTTTAATCGGAGACGGCGCGATGGGCACTCTCCTCTATTCCTACGGCATTGACAGATGTTTTGAGGAACTGAACGTATCAAAGCCCGAAGAAATCAAGCGGATACATAAGGCTTACGTGGAAGCCGGGGCAGACATCATCCAGACAAATACGTACGGCGCGAATTTTATTAAGCTCTCAAGATACGGACTTGAGGATGAAACGAAAAAAATCAATCAGGAGGCGGTCAGAATCGCGCGCGCTTCCTCAGACGGCGCTTATGTATTGGGAACGATGGGCGGCATCCGCACCTTTAACAAAAACGCCTACAGCCTGGAGGAGATTAAACGCAGCTTTCGGGAGCAGCTTTATTTATTGCTGCACGAAGAGCCGGACGGTCTGCTTCTGGAAACATACTATGATTTAGAAGAGGCCCGCGAAGTGCTGAAGATCGCGAGAAAAGAAACGGAACTTCCGATTATGCTGAACGTATCCATGCACGAACAGGGCGTGCTGCAGGACGGAACGCCGCTTCGGGAAGCCCTCAGGTCCATTGCCGATCTCGGCGCTGACATAACGGGAATCAATTGCCGGCTCGGCCCGTACCACATGATTGAAGCGCTCACCGAAGTGCCGATTTTCCGTGACGCTTATTTATCGGTCTATCCGAACAGCAGCCTTCCGTCTTTAGAAGAAGGCCGGCTTGTTTATGATACGGACGATGCCTATTTCCGGGAGAGCGCCGTACAGTTCCGCACTCAGGGCGCGCGCATTATCGGCGGCTGCTGCGGTACGACGCCAAACCATATCAGAGCCATGGCTGAAGCGGTCCGCGGACTTTCTCCTGTCACTGATAAAGAAGTGAAAATCAGACGGGAAGAGGAAGTCATCTCAGTCCGTAATGAACGGACCGAACCTGGTTTAAACGAAATCGCCGCTCAAAAACGGTCAATTATCGTAGAGCTTGATCCGCCGAAGAAATTGAATTTTGACAAATTTCTGCAAGCGGCGGCTGAATTAAAAGAAACCGGCATAGAAGCGCTGACGCTCGCCGACAATTCATTGGCGACACCGCGGATCAGTAATGCCGCCTGCGGTTCATTGCTGAAAGAGCGCCTTGATATCCGTTCTCTCGTTCACATTACATGCAGAGACCGCAACATCATCGGCCTTCAGTCACATTTAATGGGGCTGGATACGCTCGGGCTCACCGACATTTTAGCCATCACGGGTGATCCTTCAAAAATCGGCGACTTTCCGGGGGCTACCTCCGTCTATGATTTAACGTCCTTTGATTTGATCAGGCTGATTAAACAATTCAACGAGGGCATTTCTTTATCAGGGAAACCGCTCGGCAAGAAAACGAACTTTTCCGTAGCCGGAGCATTTAATCCGAATGTCCGCCATCTTGATAAAGCAGTCAAACGGCTGGAGAAAAAAATCGAGTGCGGAGCTGACTATTTCGTGTCCCAGCCTGTCTACTCGGAGCAGCAGCTCATTGACATTCATCATGAAACGAAGCATCTCAAAACACCGGTGTATATCGGAATCATGCCGTTAACGAGCAGCCGCAACGCAGAGTTCATTCATCATGAAATCCCGGGCATTAAGCTGTCAGACAGCATCCGCGAAAAAATGGCGCTCGCTGGTGAAGACAAGCGAAAGCAGAAAGCCGAAGGCCTCGCCATCGCTAAATCGCTTCTCGACACGGCGTGCGAACTGTTTAACGGAATTTATTTAATCACCCCGTTTCTCCGTTCTGATTTGACGTCAGAGCTTGCAGCTTATATTAAGCAAAAGGATGAAAAGCGGGCTGATGTATATTTGCATTGACGCGAAAGAAGCCGCCTGATATGACAGGCGGCTTTTTCATGGTACGATACAGAAAAAGAATCAAGCAAAGGAGGATTTTTTCATGGTTGAAGTAAAACCCATCACCGCAGAAGACACATACGCGATCAGACACAGCGTGCTCCGCCCCCATCAGACGGTTGAGGATTGTAAATATGATCAGGACAGCGTCAAAGGAGCCTTTCATCTCGGAGGTTTTTACGACGGAACATTGATCAGCATCGCTTCTTTCTACCCGCAGAACCAGCAGGCTTTACAGGCAGCGCCCGCCTACCAGCTGCGCGGCATGGCGACGCTTGAGGAATACCGGACGCAAAAAGCGGGAAGCACGTTAATCGCCTATGCGGAACGGAAACTGGCAGATATGGGGGCGGCGCTTGTCTGGTGCAACGCCAGATGTCACGTAAAGGGATATTACGAAAAGCTCGGCTGGAAAAGCACGGGCAGCCCCTTTGATATTCCCGGCATCGGCCCGCATGTGATCATGTATAAAGAACTCGCCTGAAACAGACAAAAGCCCTCTTATCAAGGCTTTGTTTTTATCTTTCAGCGGGCCGGATGACGTTCAAACGGAATGAAGCTTTTATAAGCGCCGCTATTGACGCGATCCCGCTTTGATATTACCCTTTGTTCAGTAAGCAACACGCCATTCGGCAAGGGTGGCAGGGGCGAAAGTGATATCTGTCAATTGCCGGTTTCAGCTATTATGTTTAGAAAAGGGAGTATGAGATGAATACGATCCAAAAACCGAAAATCCCGAAAGAATTGCCGATGCTTTCTTTCACTGAAGCACTTCAGGATGAGGAGCTCAAAGAAGTCATCGTTGAAAACGGCATCGTAAACGGCAAACTGGACGGCCTGCGCGCCGATAAAGTCATTTTCAGAAACACCGTTTTTACGGATGTCTCTTTCAGACATATGGAATGTACGGATGTCCTGTTTGACAAATGCGATGTCTCAAACGCTGATTTCAGCGGAAGCATCATCCATAGAACGGCGTTTCAGCATTCAAAACTTCTCGGCTTGAATCTGGCGGATTCCGCCATGCGTCATGTACGGTTTGAAGACTGCCTCGCACATTACAGCTCCTTCAGCTATTCCAATATGAAGCATGTACGGTTTGACACGTGCGGCCTTTCAGAAAGTGAGTGGAATGATGCCGTTCTTGAATACACAGATCTTGACGTCTGTGATTTGAACGGCGCAAACTTCATCGGCACGTCTCTTTTTAATATGGATATCAGCACGTGCACATTTGATCACCTGCACGTCTCGCTTGATAAGCTGAAAGGATGCCGCATCTCTCCGTCTCATGCCGTGACATTCGCAGAAGCGCTCGGAGCCATTGTGACGTGATCTTTTATTAAACGAAACGGCGGGCGATGTCCGCTATCGTTTGAATGCCTTTTTCCAAGCCCGGTAAGGATGCGTATGAATAGGAAAGACGCAGGCTTTGCCGGTCTTCGGGAAGATAGAGAGCTCCCGGATTGATCAGCACGCCGGCCTCCAAGGCACGGGTGAAAAGCTTCTGAACGGCGATTGTTTGATGAAAAGTGACCCAAATGTAAAAGCCCCCCTCCGGCACACGCCACTCCGCAATATCTTCCGCGTATCTTTCAAGAAAACGCAATGCCGCATCTCTCCTGATTTTGAGTTCCTTTCTGAGACGCAAAAGACGCGCTTCATAGCGGCCGCTTGACAGCCATTGACATGCCGCCCATTGAGATAAAGCGCTGGAGCCGTAATCCGTCTGCATTTTAATATCGGCGAGCCTGTCTGCAACCGGCTCAGGGGCGACGACCCATCCGATGCGCAGACCCGGGCTTACGGTTTTTGACAGCGTGCCGATATACAGTACATTCCCCTCACCGTCCATGGATTTTAACGGAGGCGGCGGTTCTTTATCGATCCATATATCACCGTAAGCGTCATCTTCAATGACAGGCAGACGGTGATTTCTTGCGAGCGCGATGAGTTCCTTCCGCCGCTTAAGGGACATTACCGTTCCGGTCGGATTATGGAATGACGGAATGGTGTACAGCAGCCCTGCTTCGTATTGCCGACGGTAAGCGGGAAGATGATCCGTTTTGATTCCGCTCTCATCCATCGGCACTCCCTTAAGCCTGACGCCCGCTGATTGAAACACACGCAGGGAATGGAGGTACGACGGATTTTCAGTCAGCATGACAGAGTTTGGCTTTAACAGCCCGATTGAAATGAGCTGAAGCGCCTGCAGCGCGCCTGAGACGATTACGATGGATGCCGGGGACGCGTGAATCCCCTTTGTTTTCACATGTTCCGCGACGCTTTGCCGAAGCTTCAGGCTGCCCTTCGGCTCTTCATAGCCGAGCGCAAAAATGTTAGTTCCCGCTTCACGGAACAGTTCGGCCATCTCCTTCTCAGGCAGAAGCTCTTGACTCAGCTCACCCGTCCCCAGCCTGATCAGATCCGGACGCGGCTCGTTTTGATTAATGGCCTGAACCAAGGCTGAATTCGGCTGATGACTCCCCGATGTAACGTATGTGCTCCAATCAAGGGGCTTAGCCGCTGCCATGATGCTCCACGTACTGTTGACGACTTTTGTGCCTCCCCCTCTTTTTCCTTCCAGAAGACCTTGGGCGATTAACTCATCAACTGCTGCCGTCACTGTGCTTCGGTTGACCTGAAGCTCCTCGGCGAGTTTTCTTTGTGAGGGAATTTTCGTGCCGATGGTCCATTCGCCATGAAGTATTTTTTCTTTTATATGCTGTTCGATCTGGAGATAAAGCGGTATGTGCGACTCCCGATCCGGACGCCAGCTGTTCATACGTCATCCCTCCTTCTTTATTTATTATACATTTGGCTGGTGCAAGTGCCAGCCAAATGGACGGAGACATCAGCACATAGTGCGGCTACAATGAGATTTAGTTGACGATTGGAGGGTTTTTCGATATGAATGCCATTCTTCACGGAGTGATGCTCGCTTTCGGCCTTATTTTGCCATTGGGCGCGCAAAACGTGTTTATTTTTCAGCAGGGAGCCTGGCAAAAACATGTGTGGCAGGCGTTTCCCGCAGTGATTGCCGCCGCGGTATGCGATACGATTCTCATCATCGCGGCCGTCGCAGGCGTGTCAATGATTATTGCAGAGATTCCCGTTTTTCAGACCGTCATGCTTATAGGCGGCTTTTTGTTTCTCAGTTTTTTAGGCTGGCAGACTTGGAGAAGCAAACCGCAGGCCGAACAGGCGAAAAAAACGGTTTTCTCGGCAAAAAAACAGGCGGTCACGGCCGCCATGGTATCCCTTTTGAACCCGCATGCGATTTTGGATACCGTCAGTGTCATCGGCACAAGCTCCGCCGCCTATCCGGGAATTGATAAATGGCTGTTTGCCGGTGCTTGTATCGCGGTTTCCTGGGTATGGTTCGCCGGACTGGCATTCGCGGGACGGCTCGTCCAAACGGCGGATACAGGAGGCCGGCTCCTCGGCATCCTGAATAAATGCTCGGCATTGGTGATGTGGGGTGCTGCTTTTTATTTTGCGGCGCTTTTGTTTCGATAAAAGGAATTCGGCCAGGTCATGTTGAATGTACGGAAGGTAGAGGGGGAATTGGAATGTCAGACATTTTAAAGCTGTATCACTACCACAGATGGGCAAATGAGCAGGTTATTCAGCATCTGAAGACCCTGCCCGCGGCAAGCTTACAGCAGAAACTGGATAGTGTTTTTCCGACTGTGAACGCCGTGCTTGTGCATATATACCGGGCTGATTACATTTGGCTTCACGTGCTTTACGGAGAAACTTACGAACAAATCGTCTCGCAGTTTGATCCATTTGAAAAGCTTGACGGAGATTTTGAGGCGATTGAACATAGAATGACTGAACTGAACAAAGAATACAGCAAATTTTTAAGAGAATTGGAGAACACGGAAGGCCCGATCTCCATTTCTCATCCGCGCATGGGAACGCTCCGGACGACATATGCCGATGTGATCCGGCATGTTGTGAATCACGGCACATACCATCGCGGCAATATAAGCGCGATGCTTCACCAAATGGGCTATAAAAGCGTGCCGACTGACTACATTTTTTTCTCATACGAATCATAAAAAAGCAAAGGCCTCCCGGGCCTTTGCTTTTTCACTTCGAATCTATCATAATCCGGCATATCCGAAGGCGCCCGGGGTAAGCTTTACAGGCCTTCCGGTTTTAAACGATTCCGTCGCGGCGATCCCGATTTCTAAGTTAATCGTGGCATCGACGTCTGTCACAATCGGCGTTTCCCCTTTTTTCACACATTCGGCAAAGTGCTCAAGCTCCAGACGGTAAGCGTCTTTAAAGCGGGCTTGAAAATCCGGAATAATTTCGTAGCTGCTGCCTGACTCCGTTAAAATGGTGACATGGCTTTTCCGCAGCGTACCGACCAAGATGCTTCCCGCCGTCCCGATAATTTCGGCGCGGATATCATGCCCGTACGGAGAATTTCGGCTTGCCTCCACATCGCCGGCCGCGCCCGAATCAAATTCAAGATACGTTAATGCCTGATCAACGTCGCCGCACTCCTCCATGAACGGGTGCTTTAAAATTCTCCCGTGCCCGCAGACGGACGTAACTTCGGCATTCATGAGATATCTCGCGATGTCGTAATCATGAATCGAACAGTCAATGAAAAGCCCTCCGCTATGTTTGATAAATTCCGCGGGCGGTGCGCCTTGATCTCTTGTAAATCCTTTATAATAAATGGGCCTGCCGATTTCCCCGGCGTCGATTCTTCTTTTCGCGTCGGCGTATGCCGGATCAAACCGCCTCATAAAACCGACCTGGCAGATGACGCCCGTTTCTTCGATTTTTTTCATGACTTCTTTAGATTCCTCAAGACTCAAGGTGAGCGGCTTTTCAACAAAGATGTGCTTGCCGTTTTCAGCGGCCTTCATGATCATTTCCGCATGTGTGCTTGTCGGTGTGACAATGATGACGGCGTCAATCGTGTGATCTTCCAACAGGTCATACGGATTCTCCGTCCATTTGGCGATTCCTAATTCTTTCGCACACGCTTCCGCCTTTCCCTTCATCGGGTCACAGACGGCCGCAAGCTCGGCTCCCCGAACTTCGCTGACTAAATGCTTCGCATGAAAATACCCTAATCGTCCTAATCCCAGCACCGCACATCTGACTTGATCTGTCATCTATCACCGCTCCTTTTTTCTTGAGGCCGCATGCCGCAATGGCGCAAGCGGTTTCTCTCATTAAATAGAAATCATTATTTTGAAAGCGCTTTATTTATAACCCAAGCTGTTTGCTTTCTTTTCTTGTAATCCGCAGTATATGCGCAAGCGCTTTCTCGAATCTGTTTTAATTTTACAATGCTTTTCTCTCGTTTGACAATGTTTTTCACAGAAAAAAACGCGCCTTATCGCTGCGGGCGCGTTTTTGCCGGTGCCGTAGAATGCCTGATGACGAGTTCCGGAGATAAAATGATTTTGCTTTTTGTTTTTTTCTTCCCTTGAATCTCATCAATGAGAAGTTCAACGACACGCCGCCCCATTTCGCGTATGGGCTGAGAAATCGTCGTGAGCGGCGGTGCCGTCATTTCAGCGAGAATGGTATTGTCAAAGCCGATGACGGACAGGTCTTCCGGCACCCGAATGCCCCGGGAGCGCGCCGCCTGTATCACTGCGCATGACAAGACATCATTAAAGGCGAAAACGGCGGTCGGAAGGTCTCTGTCAAACAGCTCGCCCGCTGCCTGTTTTCCGCTTTCCAGCGAATATTCCGTCGGTATGATCAGCGATTCATCTAGTGTCATCCCCGCTTCCCGCATCGCTTTTCGAAAGCCTTTGATTCTGTCTCTTTCACCCGTCGTCGAACCGTTGCCGACGATACAGGCAATTCTTTTATGGCCTAAAGATATGAGATGCTCAGCCGCCGTATAGCCGCCGAGAAAGTCATCGATAATGACGACGTCCATCGGCGCGAGCGGTTTATCCTGCGTAATCATTGCAAGCGGGATGCCCGATTTCACCATATCATCAAGCACTGTGACGCTGTCATCATGATCAAGTCCCGTCGCGAAAATAATGCCGTCCGCCTGCTTCTGCCGCAGCATCGAAAAATACTTCGTTTCTTTTTCAGGCTGATAATCGGTGCTGCAGATAATGATATGAAATCCCAGTGCACCGGCGCTGTCTTCAATGCTTTTCGCCAGTTCCCCGAAAAACGGGTTTGAAATATCCGGGGTGATCAGGCCGATCATATTCGTCTTTTTGCCCGTCAAAGCGGATGCGTGAACATTCGGATGATAGTCCATCTCCTCCATGACACGGAGCACCATCCGGCGGGTTTTGTCACTGATCCTCCCCGTATTGTTGATGACCCGCGAGACCGTCGAGATGGAGACGCCCGCTTTTTCGGCCACGTCGTAAATTGTCATTTTCATGCTTACCGATCCCTCTTCTGTTCTCTGGTTTTAGGTCAGTCCGTTTTCCGGCTTACGAATTTGCGGTATTCAAGCGGCGAAATGCCTTCAATCTGTTTAAACAGTTTGGAAAAATAGGTTGGGTCCTCCATGCCGATGGCGTCCGCGATCGCCCCCATTTTGTCATTGGTTGCGGACAAAAGACGTTTCGCCTCCGTCATTCTGACTTTGTTCGTATACTGGCCGGGCGTGACGCCGAGCACCTGTTGCATGCAGCGGGTCACGTAGTCTTGGTTGTAATGAAGAGCCGAAGAGAGCGCTTTGATGGTTGTTTTCTCCTGATAGTGCTCCTGCAGGTACCGGGCGGCCTCCCATGCGACTCTTTCCTTTGCGGACGGGATTTGGAACGCTTCTTTCTGAAGATGGAGCAGCAGCTCTTCAAACAGAATCTGCTTTCTGAGCGGCAGATCGGAGTTCTCTGCGCTGTCATCGGTCAGCACACTGAATTGCCCGGCCATAAACTGCGGGCGTCTCACCTTCCCTTTTTGCGGCAGGGACAGGCGGTAGCGGGACGGCTCTTCAAAGCTCCCTTTTTTTCGCCTCAGCTCCGACCAGTTGTTCCCGGTTGTTTCCGTCACCTCATAAGCCGCTCCTTCAAAATGAAGCCACGAATAGGATGTCGTTTCTTCACTGCCTTTTGTTCCGTAATGTTCAAGGCCGGGAGAAAGCAGAATATATTCTCCCGCTTCAACGGAAAAGGCGTTTTCGTCTTCTGTAATGTAGAGGACGCCTTTTTTCACATACAGCAGATCAAACACCGGGAAGACCCGTCTCACATGGGTTTCGCCTTTTTTGAACACTCCTTCTCCCGCAGCGATAAAGACCGGGAACGGAGGAACTGTGAACTCGAGAAAGGACATATTTTCGGCCCTCCTTTTTAAGTCGGATTTTTGCAAGAAGTTTCGTTTCTCTCCCTTTTTATTATAAGAAAATGGAGGTACACTTTTAAACGTTGATTTTGTCAGGAAAGGGGTTAAAAGAAATGAAACAAGCGATTTTAAAACGGGCTGCGTTCAAACAATCCTCTGATCACAAACTCTCATTATACGCGCTGACTTGGCCGATATTTATTGAGGTTTCATTATATATGTTTATGGGAAACGCCGACACTCTTATGCTTAGCCAATACTCTGACAACAGTGTGGCTGCCGTGGGTGTCAGCAATCAGATTTTAAATTTAATTATCGTGATGTTCAGCTTTATCGCAACGGGTACGACAATTGTGATTTCACAGTTTTTAGGATCTAAACAGAAAAAAGAGGCGCAGGAAGTGGCTTATGTATCAATAGGAGCGAACTTTGTCATCAGTCTCGCCATCAGCGCCGCCATATTTTTTGCGGCCGTTCCGCTGCTTCATGTGATGGGTCTTTCCAATGAATTGATGCCGGATGCCAAAGTCTTTTTGCAGGTGGTCGGCGGGCTGTCCTTCATTCAGGCTTTGATTATGACATTCAGCGCCATTTTAAAAAGCTACGGTCATACGAAGGATACGATGTTCGTTACGATCGGGATGAATATTTTAAATATTGCCGGAAACTTTCTTGTCATTTTCGGGCCGCTCGGCCTTCCTGTGTTAGGCGTCGCCGGTGTTGCGATGTCAACGTCCTTTGCGCGGATCATCGGACTGATCGCGATGATTGTGATCGTCAAAAAACGCATCGGACTCGGTCTGACATGGCAAAAGATTTTTCACGTCCATAAAGAGCACTTGCGGAAACTCCTGAAAATCGGGATTCCGTCTGCCGGCGAACAGCTGTCTTACAACATTTCACAAATGGTTGTCACTTATTTTATCGCCATTATGGGCGCTCAGGCGCTTACAACAAAGGTTTATACGCAAAACATCACCATGTTTATCCTGCTGTTCGGAACGGCGATCAGCCAGGGCACACAGATTTTGATCGGCAGATATATCGGCGCCAAACGGTTTGACGACGCTTATGACCGCTGCATGAAAAGTCTGTACTGGGCGCTTGGCATTGCCGCTTTGACATCCGTGATCATGACCTTGTTTTCAAAGCAGCTGATCGGAATTTTCACAAGCAGCCCTGACATTATTGCGACGGCGAGCATGCTGATCGCCATGACGATCATTCTTGAGCCCGGCCGTTCATTTAATGTCATTATTATCAACTCGCTGCGGGCTGCCGGAGATGCAAAATTCCCCGTTTACATGGCGATGATTTCCATGTGGGGTATCGGACTGCCTCTCGCTTATCTGTTCGGCATCCATTTCGGATTGGGGCTTATGGGCATCTGGATTTCATTTATCGCGGATGAATGGGTCAGAGGCATTCTTATGTACAGAAGATGGCGGTCGCGGATTTGGATTCAAAAAGGGATTGCATAAACGCCCGAAGCTTCGTTATGAAGCCGGGCGTTTTTTTATGCTTGCGAAAGCCGTTGTCTCATGTCACCGAGCTCTGACCGGTAATGTGCCAGCAAACCGGTAACGGCGGGCCTTGAGTATAACGGAAACAGCTCCAGCGCTTCAGACGCCTCCTCGAAATACGCCTCGGCCTCGAATGCGATGTACTCCCATACATTCATAAAAGCTTTGTTGACGGTATGGCTCTCCAGCTCTTCTTCCGTATAGCCGAATTGCTTCATCACCTGGCGCGGGAGACGCTTTTTCGCCCGCTCATCCGTATGGACCCCCAGAAGCACCCGGGTCAGCTGAATGGCTGCTCCTAATGAAACGGCTGCATGGCGGAGTTTCTCTTGGTTCCGGCGCGCGCAAACCGGCAGCAGAAGCAGGCCGAGGGCTCCGCCTGTTTGGCCCGCGTACATCAGCAGGTCATCAAACTCTTGATAAGTTACTTTTTCTCTGTCAGAGATTTGGCCGGCGATAAACTCACGTAACGGCTCTTCTTCAAGCGCAAATTGCTGCCGCACATCGGCGAGCGCCTCCCACAAAAAGCCGTCGGCGCCTGTCCCGTTCAGAAAGTCTTGTACCGCCTGTTCAAATCTCCCAAGTTCCTGCACATCAAGCCGGTCAGCTTCGTGAAACAAAGCAAGCACCGCCCATGCGGCCCGCCTGTTTTTTGGCGGCAGTGATGAGAAAGTCCGTTTATATAAAGGAAAGTGCGCCTCGGCAAGCTGGGCGCATGTTTCGTATTCGGTCATGGTATCACTCCTCTGTTTTTTAGTGTACCATATGTTTCACAATAAAAAGACCGATATCCTTCAGCGGAAACCGGTCGCGGCACTGTTATTCTTCTATATCGATACGGTACGCCTCAAACCATGTATGGATCTGGGCAAGATGGGCGATCAGCTGCGGGCCTTTCATCAGCTGGCCGAACCACGGAACCTGAAAAGATGAACCTTCTGTCTCCAGCAGCATTTCCAGCTTCTTTCTGTCAAGCAGGGTGTGAAGCACGGAATCTTTCTGTTGTAAAATCGTTTTCAGCCATTCTGTGACCCCCTGCGTGTATTTCGGGTGATGCGTTTTCGGATAAGGGCTTTTTTTGCGGTACAAAATATCTTCAGGAAGCAGTCCTTCAAGCGCTTTCCGCAAGATGCCTTTTTCCCGGCTGCCATGCATTTTCATTTCCCAAGGAATATTCCAAACGTATTCCACAAGTCTGTGGTCGGCGAACGGCACCCGTACTTCAAGACTTGCGCCCATGCTCATGCGGTCTTTGCGGTCGAGCAGATTTGTCATAAACCAAAGCATATTTAAGTAGAACAGCTGCCGTCTCGCTTTATCTGTTCCCGTCTCACCGTCTAACAGCGGCGTTTCCGCAATGGTTTCTTCATATCTCGCATTCACGTATTCCCTAAGATTCAGCCGTTTTTGCCACTTTTCATCCAAGAGCGTGATCCTCTCCTCAGTCGACCTCATCCAAGGAAATCCGTCTTCTTCTGCCGCGGTGTGAAACCACGGATATCCGCCGAAAATTTCGTCCGCGCATTCTCCGGAAAGGCTCACGACAAAATCTTTTTTAATTTCCCGGCAGAACCATAATAGCGAGGAATCAACATCAGCCATGCCCGGCAGGTCTCTGACGAGAACGGATTCCTCCAGATGTTCAACCAGCTGATCCTGCGTAATCACGCACTTATGATGCTGTGTGCCGTATGCATTTGTCATTTTATCGATCCACGGGCCGTCATCATTCGGCTGAAACGCGCTCGCTTTAAAAAATTTGCTGTTCTCCTCATAATCAATTGAATAAGTATGAAGGGGATCTCTGCCTTGTTTCTCAAAATGAGCGGCGGCTATCGCGGTTATCGCGCTCGAATCAAGCCCCCCTGATAAAAACGTGCAAACCGGCACGTCAGATACGAGCTGGCGTGTCACTGCATCCTGAAATAAGTACCGAATGTGAGCCGCGGTTTCATCGAAGCTGTCTGTATGCTTTTCGCTCTTTACATTCCAATAACGCCATATGGACAAACCGTCCTTTGAGAAAGTGAACGCATGAGCGGGACGCAACTCGTGAATTCCTTTAAACACCCCGCAGCCCGGAGTTCTGGACGGCCCGAGTCCGAATACTTCCGCAAGTCCGCCGCTGTCTGTGCGGGCTTTCACATCAGGATGAGCAAGGATGGCTTTCAATTCCGACCCAAACAGAAAGGAAGAGCCGTGTTCTTTATAAAAAAACGGTTTGACGCCGAGCCGGTCTCTTGCCCCGAACAGCCGCTCGCGCTTTTCATCCCAGATGGCAAAAGCGAAAATACCGTTCAAGCGGTTCACGCACTCCTCCCGCCACTCAATATAGCTGTGCAGCAGCACTTCTGTATCAGAGGTCCTCTCAAAACGGTGGCCCCTCGCCTGAAGCTCCTTCCGCAGTTCCTCCGTGTTATACAGCTCGCCATTATAAATGATCGTGTACGTCTCCTCTTGATGCGTGCAGGCCATCGGCTGGCGGCCGCCTTCAATGTCAACGACCGAAAGTCTTTTATGTCCGAATAAAACATGGGGCTCTCCCCAGACGTTTGAATCATCAGGCCCTCGTTTTGAAAGAGTGTCTATCATATTGTTCATAATATGTTTCTCTTGGACGAGCTGCTTTTGAAAATCGACCCAACCCGCAATTCCACACATGTGATATCAGCTCCAATCCCGTTTCTGTCGGTATCAAATTCGTTTCTATCAGCACTTTACCCAGTTTATGCAAAGAAACGCAGATAGTTGATTTGTCCCACTAAGAGTTGTATGAGACAAGCCCGATTTGGAAAGAACGGAAGAGAAGAAACAAACAAAGGAGACCGGCACGGTTATGAAACGAAAACAGCTTTTCTCAGAAAAAAACAAATGGGGGCGCGGCACCCTGATGATAGAGGACGGCATCTGCCTCGTCGAAAACGATGAAGGCGATATCCTGCTTGCAGACAGTCTAGGAAACGCAGACGTATTGATGAAACGCAGCGGCAGATGGCAGCCGGCACGGATTTGCGGCGGTGCGGCCGAAATCGGCGCAGACACCATCCCCCTGCTCGGCGGGGAAGAAATCCGTTATGAAAAGCCGGTCAAACGGCCGCTGTTAACCTTGCTCGATTCGCTGGACGATGAAACGTTTCTGCTGTTTCTCAGCCATCTTCACGGGTTCGGCCTGTCTGTATATGATTGCGTATTTTCCTACAATCAGGCGCTGTTTTCCGGTGAAGGCGTTTCGTTTTATCACTTCTCGGCGGATGACGCACAATGCGCCCTGCAGCATCACCGCGGCAGCTCGGGTAAACACGACAGATTTGAATGGACGGCATCTGACGGGCGGCGCTCCATTATGTATTCAGCGGCAAAACAAGACGGCACCGCATAACAAACAGAACGGCACTTTTAAATAGGTGCCGCCTGATGTATTTAGCTTTGTTTTTCACGCTGATTGACGCCCGGCGTTTGCTTTTACCCTTTACAGCCGTAGCTTTTGCGGTAACGAGAGTGATTGACGCTGGCACAGTTGCGCAAAATGTATGCGCAACTAAAAAAACCCGGATGCATCCGGGTTTTTCAAGCGACTGATTAAAATACGTGAAAGCCGATCGGCAAGTGAAGGCCGAGCAGCACCGTCAGGACGAGCACGATAATAAAACCGATCCACAGTCCGCCGGTTGATTTGCCTTTTTTCTTACGGATGACGAGCATTTCCATCAGTCCGATGGTAATGATGCCGAGCAGCATTTTTCCGGCGTATTCTCCGTTCCAATTCGCAAAACGGACGAAAAGCTCAGCTCCGGTCAGAATAATAATAATGTAGAATAAGCGCAGAATCATATGCGTAATTTTTGCGCCCTTCGCTTTTCCGGCACCGTACAGCCCGTAGCTGACAAACACCAGGATAAGCGCAACGACCCATGAAGTAATATGCCAATGTGTCATTATGTTCAATTCCCCCTATCAGATCAATCTGCCTCACTTATGGTACCACAACAAGCCGCCCGGAGCATTATCAATCGTGCGAAAGACACACAATTATCCGATTTGGTTCGACAGCGTGCCGATCGGTTCAATTGTAATGTCAATGCGGTCCCCCGGCTTTAAAAATTTCGGCGGCTTAAACCCTTTTCCGACACCGGACGGCGTCCCCGTCGCTATAATGTCACCGGCTTCAAGCGTCATCCCTTTTGACAGCGTCTCGATTAATTCAGCTATCGGAAAAATCATGTCGCCCGTTGATCCTGATTGGCGCAGTTCTCCGTTCACCCGCGTTTCAACTTTCAGGCTTTGCGGATCACTGACGGCCGACTTATGTACAATGACCGGGCCCATCGGGCATGTCGTATCCAGGCTTTTGCCGATAAAAAACTGTTTATGTTTTTTCTGCAGATCGCGCGCTGTTATATCATTTACAATGGTATAGCCGAATATATGATCAAGCGCATGTTCTTTGGAGATGTGCGATCCGCTTTTTGATATGATTACCGCAAGCTCCCCTTCATAATCAAGCTGCTCCGTTACGTCCAAGTGGCTGTTCACTGTTTCTCCGTGTCCTGTAACGGCAGCGGGGGCTTTCGTAAAAACCATGGGATGCTCCGGTATATCAGCCTCACTCCCCATTTCAACGGCATGATCACGATAATTTTTCCCGATGCAGATCACGTTCTTTGAAGGTCTCGGAATAGGCGCGCAAAGCTTTATGTCAGACAGCGCATACATAAATGAACCCGACTCGTCATTCGGTTTTTTCGCCCATTCCGCAAGCTGTCCGGCATGCGCGACAAACTTATCTCCTTTTTGAATGCACTCGATCAGCGAACCCGGAATCGTCTCAAGTTCAAACAATTTTTTTTCAGCCTTTTGCAGATCTAAGATTTTGTCATCATCAATGATCAGACCGACAAATTTTCGGCTGTTCAGTTCCCCTGTCGCAAATTTCATGTTAATCCCCCATCATTTTTAAATCTGGCATTCCTTTATGTATTCTTCCTCCGGGCGGGAAATTCCTCTTTTAAACAGGCTGAAAATAAGTGTAAAAGAGTATCAAAAATTGTCACTTTTTTAGTCATATTGACGAAATAAAACCTTCTTGGACAAAATGGGTTATACTATTATCATCCTATGTTTTCCAAAATAATCGAGAATTGGAGATCACACGATGAACAAAATTGAAGAAAAAAGATTAACTTTATTCGAGACAGCGCAAAAATTCGGAATCAATGCGACGGAGACCATCAGGTGCAGCCAGGAGCTGGACAGCCTTTTAAACGGGTGCCGGGGCGGGCTCATCCAACAAACGAAAGACAGCGGGCTGAACCCGTCCGTACAGATTGAGCACGGCCGCACCGCAGGAAAAAAAGAGGCTTTCTCATAAACGTGATGTGTATATAAATCTGTATCATTTATGTATAAGGCCCGGCATGCGTATAGCGCCGGTGTTTTTACGTCTAAAGTTTTTTCCGCTCACAAAAATGTGCATTTGTCATAAGCTATTTTAGGCAGGCAGCCCAGATAAGCTCCTGGAGTGCAGTCATGAAAATCTTCACGAAAAGGATGTGCTCGTATGCCCGCAATTGTCGGAGCGTTTAAAATTAATGCCGTCGGTACGAGCGGAGTCGTTCATATAGGCGACTGCATCACCATTTCTCCAAAAGCAGAGGTTAAGACATTTGCCGGAGCGGGCAGTTTCAATACCGGAGACAATCTCACACTGACGAATTACAGAAATTCAACGAATGTGTACGATAATGATGTAATCGATCAGCCGATGGCAGGAAACGCATAAAGGAGGCGCCGTATGAATTTTTACGTCAATCAGTCGATCCATATCAATTATATGCGTGTAGAATCTGTCAGCAATTCCTCCATACTGCAAATCGGAAGCGCCGGTTCAATTAAATCTCTTTCCAATCTGTACAATACAGGGAGTTATGTTGAGCCGGCGCCGCCTGTCACCGCGGGGCAGCAGACTGTAACAACAGGGGGAGGTCCCGGCACCTCATCATTTGTACCGCTCCAGCCGCCAAGCCGGTAGTTTAAATGAAGGAAACGAGACGCGAGGTGAATGTCATGTATGATCAATCCGTTTCATCCTACCTGCAGAATTTAAATTCTTTCGTCCAGCAGCAGGCGCAGCAGATTCAGGAGCTCGAACGGCAGCTGAAAGAATTCCAAAATGAAATTTCAACGCTGAAGCAGCAGCCTTCTACAAGAATCGATCGGCTCGAGTATAAATTTGATCAGCTGAAAATTGAACGGCTGGAAGGAACGCTGAATATCGGATTGAATCCGACTGATCCGAATGCCGTGCAAAACTTCGAAGTCGGCCAGACATCTCCGCAGGTCGGAATGATGCAGCAGGAACAGGCGGGCCAGCAAATGCAGCAAATCCGTCAAAACGTCGATATGTACCTGAATGAAGAAATCCCCGCGCTTTTAGAGAAGCTCGAAACTCAGTATGAGAGCAGGCTGGACGAAGCGAACAAATATCATATTATTGAAGATATCAGAAAGCAGATGGACAGCCGGATTCAGTATTATCTGTCCCATGTCCCGAAAGAAGAAAATACGGCGCCCGCGCAATATGCCGAGCAGATTGCCGAACATGTGAAGCGTGATATTGTCAGGGCCGTCGAGCACTTTATTAAGCACATACCTGGTGAAATGAAAGGTGATGATCCGTCATGATTTTTACAGTGATTAACCGGAATATTGAAGTCGGCGACATCCGGTCTACCGGTGTATCCAGTTCTTCCTTATTATTAATCGGCGACACCGATTCCGTCTATCTGTCTTCCATCTTTGACACGCCTCCGGAATCTCTTATTATCGGGCCTTATGTGCCGCTGGCGCCGGAATAATGTTAAAGCGCATTTCACGCCTCCGGAACGCCAAAATCAATTCAGTCGGGATTGCGAGTGTCTTTCAAGCAGGCGATACGAATGAAATCAATATGCGGGTCAAAGTATTGGCCGATCAGCGTAGTCTTGCTGTATACAGAGATGATGAAGGCTCATTTAACAAAAAAGAATACCAGATCTTTCGGCAGCCGGCCGTCATGCCGTTACCGGAAACGGGAGTCCAAAGCGCATTCTGCCATGAAAACCCTTCAATTCGGGTAAGGAATGTGAAAGTTCAAGGGGTATCGTCAGCGTCCGTGGTTCAAATCGGATCGACGTCGATCGTTCTGGGAGATTCGCGGCTGAAACATATTAGGCAGATCTTCACATCAAGCTCACAATCACAGCAGCCCTGACATATAATGACGGTGAGACTTCTATAAAGGGTGTCGTTTATGCCAGCAATTACCGGACCTATAGCTATCAATTCCATATCGGGCGGAGTCGTAAACTTTGGTGATTCCTTTTACCTTTCTCCAAAAAGCTCTTCTAAATCTGCGCTCGGTTCGGGAGCAGGCAATACCGGAGATTTCCTGCTATTAAACAACGTTGTCAATGCGACAAACTATATAGACCCCGATGTCAGCGATCAAAATGTGGTCGGAAACGCCTAAAAAGCAGCCGCTCTTTCAGAAGAGGGCTGCTTTTGGTTCAGCGTTATGTTCGTTCATTTGCTTTTTTTGTTTTTACAAGCTTTTTTGGCGGCTGTTTTCTGATCCATTTCACAAACCGCGCGAGTTTCGGGTCACGCCGCAGCTCTTCTATTCCCGCGAGCCTTGCCGCAAGCTCCTGATTCGTATAGAGCGCGTGAACCTGTTTATGACAAGGGATGCAGAGCATTGCGGTCGGAAGGAATGTCCCGCCTTCTTCCTTAGGCGTTAAGTGGTGCTCCGTCAGCCGCACATGATGACGGCCGCATAATTCACATGTGCCCTCGGCAGAATCGGCCATAATTCCTTCTCCTTTCTACATGATCTCCAATGTGACCCGGGTGCCTTTCCCGCCCGGTTCGGACGGATGAACGATTAATTTTTTCGGCAGACGCGCTCTCAGCTCCTGCACATGGCTGATCACTCCGACGGATAAGTTGTCCGATTGCAGCTTTTCGAGCGCTGTGACAACGGTGTCTAAGAGCCCTTGGTCAAGAGTCCCGAATCCTTCATCTAAGAAAAAGAATTGCAGCGGGTATTGCCCCCGCAGCTGAATCTGGGCGGACAAGGCAAGCGCAAGCGACAGCGATGTCAGAAACGTCTCCCCGCCGGAAAGGCTTGATACGGGCCGTTTGACGCCTCCGTTCGCGTCATCACGCATGACGAAACCGCCTTCTGAATCGACTAATATGGCATACCGCTGCCTTGTCAGCGCTCCGAGACGGGCAGAGGCGTCTCGAGCCACGCTTTCCAGCTGTTCTTCCGCTAAAAATTCGACGAATGTATTGCCTTTACATACAGACTGGAGCTTATCAAGCCTGTCAATCTGTGTCTGCCAGCTTTTCAGTTCGGCTTCAATCTCTTTAAAGCGCTTATGCTGTTTTTGCATAACCGCGTAGGCTTTTGCCTGTGCTCCTTTTTCCTCCATGGCGGCGCCTGACTCAGCCTCTGCCTGCTTCAGCAGAGAAACGGATGCTGTCCATTCTTCCTCCGATATCCGGCGGTCGGCTAATTTATCAGTAACACGGCTGATATTTGCCGATAGCTGTTTTGAGGTGTCCAGGAACTCATCTATTTCTTTTTTCATTTCCTCTGCACGCCCTTGCGGAAGCAGACTTTTTTTGACTTGGTCCGGCTCGGTAAACCCGGTGTCTTTTGACCTCACGCGCCAGTCGTTTTGCGCTTTCTCAAGGGAGGTCTCAGCATCCCTGAGTGACATGAGACTCCCGGATTCCCGGCCTTTTGCGTCATTCAGTGATTGCTGCGCCTGCTTCAGCGCATCGAATAGGGACTGCTCTTTCGATTTTAACAGCTGTAATTCCTGCCGCACCGCTTCCAGCTTTGCGGAAATTGATGTTTCTTCAGCTGCTGTTCCGAGCTCTTGTTCATATCCGTCAATCACCTGCTGCAGGCGCTCAGACGCATAGTGAAGCTCGAGCCGTTCCCGTTCAAGCCGATGCTTCATCTCCTGCAGGCGTTCTTTCTCCTCTTCATGTTCCTTGAGGAATGCGATGCTTGTTTCAATGCGCTTCTCACATTCTTCTGCCTGCCTGTCCTTCTCATCTATCGAAGCCTGCCAGGCGTCAATCCGGTTTGGCGGAATATCACCGCAGACTTCGTTGTACTGATTCAATCGGCTTTCTGACAGCGATTCAAGCTCTTCTAATGAATGTCTGAGCCGGTCGGCTTCTTTTTCCTCGTAGCGGATTCGTTCGGCCAGCTGCTCAGCTTGTTTCACCGTCTGCTGATGCGCGCTGATCAGTCTTGTGACCTTCTCTTTTACCGACAGCATATCCTGTTTCATTTGTTTCCACTCCAAGCGGACGGCGCTGAACGCTTCATCAAGCGGGCGTCCGCTGATGGAGGAAGCGGCTTCCAGCTCCGGAACCCGGGCGCTTTGCAGAAACGGACATTCTTCGGTAAAACGCCCCGACTGTTCTTCTAATGCAACCTTGGCTGTCAGCACTTCCTGAGAAAGAGCCGCCGCCTCAGAAAGCAGCGCTTCAACCTGCTGCAACTGTTCCTGTACAGCCGTATCAGGCGAGAATGTTTCATGAGCGGAACGCGGGCGGTCATGCTGCGTCGAGCCGCATACAGGACAAGGCTTTCCTTCGATTAGTTTTTCCGATAATTCTTTTGTTAATGCAGCCGTTCTCGCTTCCTCTGAGCGCCTGCGGAGATCGGCTTGCGTTTTGTCAGCCCGTTCGGCTGCGGCTTTCAGTGAACGTTCCGTTTCACAGACCATATGGTAAACGGTTTGAAGCGTTTGATAAGCGTGCGTAATGTCTTCCTCTTCCGTTTTCGCTTTCGCTGTGAGCGACTCGCTTTCTCCGTTCAGCTTCTCCACGTTTTTCAGCTGCATTGTCAGATTGGCCCGCTCTTTCGTGATTTGTTCCTGTGTCTGCTGAAAGCCCGCCGCCAGCTGTGCTGCGGTCTGGCATTTTTTCCGTTCATCGGCGGTCACTTGAACTGTTTTCAGCTCTTCTTTCAGCTCATTCTGCCTGTTTTGGCCGCGGGTCAGGCGGTCTTTCACTGCGGCCAGCTGTTTCGAGGCGGCTTCGTATTCTTTCTCTTTTTTGCTGTGTTCCGCATTTGTTTTTTCCGCTTCTTTTTTCGCTTCAAGCAGTTTTTGTTCAATGGCTGAAAGTCTTTGATACAGCTCATCTTCCTTGACAAGCTTCGGCTCCTGTTCGGCCTTATGGGCCCGCCATGCTTCATAGGCTTCATTTTGCCGGGTAAATGTAACGGTTTCCGCCTCTGATTTCCGTTTGGCCAGTTCGTGTTCCTGTTCGGCGCGCTGCTTCCGGCGGACGGCTTCTGTGTAACGGTCTGCGTACGGCTCAAGGGCGAGAGCTGTTTCCGACTCTTTAAGACGCTCAGTCAAATCCGTGATGTACGGGCGTCTTTCCTCAAGCTTTTTCTCCCGGCGCTCATATTCATCTCTTTCTGTCTGCAAGTTCCAAATTTCCTGGTGATTCTCAAAACGCTCTTTTGCCCGGACCCGTTTCTTCTCAGCTTCTTCAAGCCGTTCGTTCGCTTCGTGAAACTGCTGTTCAGCCTGCTTCAGCGCATCTTCTCCTGCGTCTCCGAGGCCGGATTGTTCGGCCAGCATTTCTTTTTTTTTCGCTGCCGCTTCCTGCGCCCGCCGCCGCAATTTTTTGACAAGCCTGTCCCCGTACTGTTCCAGATTAAACAGGCGCTGGAGCATATGTCTTCTTTCCGCGCCTTTAAGCGACAGAAACTCGGCAAACTTTCCTTGCGGCAGCACGACGGCTCTTGTAAAGTCGTCAATGGTCAGGCCAAGAAGCTCCTCTACCTTTTTGTTCACTTCATTCGCTTTATCGGCCAGCACCGTTTGTTCGTCTTTGATTTCAATCAGGCGGCAGAGGGCGGTTTTTACTTTCGTTTCATCCGTTCTCTTAAAAACGCGCTCGACCTTGTAGGAAACCCGGTGGCCGGATTGAAGCGCGAATGTAAATGAGACGGCGAGCTGATCTTCGGCATGATTCAGGATGCCGTGCGTATTATTTGCGGCGCGCTCCACTTTTCCGTATAAAGCGAGTGTCATGGCATCAAGGATCGACGATTTTCCGCTTCCGGTCGGCCCGAAAATCCCGAACACCCCGGCTCCTGACAGTCCGGCAAAATCAATGGTCTGTTCCTCTCTGAAGCTGTGGAGCCCTTTTATCGTTAACAGAATCGGCTTCATGTCGCATCCTCCTCATCATCTGCTGACGCAAGCTCTAAAAACAGCTTGACCATCTCCTCATCCGGCACGCCGCCGCCCGTTTGTTTTTCATAAAACTTCTTAAATCGATCCTCAATTGATGTGTGTTTCACTTCAATCCGGCCATTGCCGGTCTCTTTTTCTTCAAAAACCGGCCTGATATGGATAAAGCCGGGATGCGCCTTTCTCAGCCGATGAATTTCCTCGAGAGAAAGCTGATCCGTCAAATGGATATCAAGGTCGATCCAGGCATTCCGGTCACGCCCTTCATCGAGCCAGCCGTGAACCTCGCTCAGCCCCTGCGCTTTCCATTTGACGAGCGGTTTACCGGAAGACAGGAAAACCTCTTCCCACTTCGCTTCTCCGCCGGGCTTCGCTTCTACCACCGTCACCGATTTGGCATAACCGGCTTCTGAAAAGCTGTATGCGAGCGGAGAGCCTGAATAACGGGCAGCCGTCTTGGCGCGCTTGATCGTTTGCGGACGGTGGAGATGGCCGAGAGCCACGTAAGCCGCATCAGCCGGCAGGCTGTCAGCGGCAACTGTGTAAGCGCCCCCGACTTCAATCGGACGCTCTGAATCGGTCTGATTTCCCCCCGCGACATAAATGTGGCTCGCCGCGATTTTCACGGCATCGTCCCGGCACAGTCCGCACATGTGAGCAAACGCCTCTCTGATTTTGACATCGTAATGATCGCGAAGAAGCTTTTCCTCAAACGTATCAGAAAGCACTTCGTTTAATCTCGCCTCTGACGGATATGCCAGCGCGGCTACGGCTAACAGCTCGTCCGCCGACGGCACCTCAATATGCACGGGTTCTGTCCGCGGATAGCCGATTAAATGAATGCCGCGCTCATTTGTTAACGGAGAAGCCGCCGCCAGCCTGTCGGGATTGTCATGGTTTCCGGCAATGACGACGACCGGTCGTTTTCCGCCGTCAGAAAGCGCGGAAAGACTTTCATAATACAATTGTTCAGCGAGCGCAGGCGGGTTGACCGTATCAAATACATCCCCCGCCATAATGACCGCATCAATATTTTCTTCCTTGACAATGGTATTCAGCTCTTCCAATACCTCGGCCTGCTCGCTCAGCCGGCTTCTGCCTTCCAGCGTTTTGCCGAGGTGCCAGTCAGCTGTATGTAAAATGCGCATACCGCATTCACCTCACTTTTTGATAGAAAAAAAGATCCGCTCCAAAAAGGAGCTTCGGATCTTGTTACAGTGTAAGAACGTGACCTCCATCGAAGAAATAGAGCGCACGCCCTTTCACTTTCGTTTTTGTAATTTGTTCAACCGCTTTTGTATATAATTCGATTTGTGTTTCATACCTTTTTTGCAGAATCGGAGCCGCGCCTTCAAATCCGTTCCGGAATTTCCCCTCTATCCGGTCTGTTTTATAGTCCAGCAAATAGAGGCCGTCCGCCGTTTCGTAGAGGCAGTCAATAATCCCCTGCACGAGCAGCGGTTCACCGGCCGTTTCGGCATCCTTGTACACCTCGCCGGCCGGAAGCGCCATACTGAACGGCACTTCCCGGTCAATCCGCAGCGCCCCGAGAAGGTCTTTCCCGATTTCAGTTCCGAAAAACTGAACAATTTCTTCTATATCAATAGCTTCCTGCTGCTCTTCTGTCAGCAGCTCTTTTTCGTAAAGCATCCGGACCGTCCGCTCCGCTTCTTCGGCAGTCGGCACGTGCGTCAGCGGTATGTGCTGCATCACCGTATGCATCGCCGTTCCTTTTTCGGCGGCTGTCAGCCCTTTTTTCATCATAAAACCGGGACGCCTGTATAAAAGCGTGTCTCCTGACGGTTTGATGAGAGAGCGGCCGCTGTATTCATCCTCGTATTCTTGCTTTCTCTTCAGCTCAGAAACTGACTGCTTCGTTCTGATAGCCGTCAGCTCTCGGTACGGATATTCCCATTCAAGCAGACGGCGCGCCTGATCATCAAATGAAAACGAACCAGGAATCGGCTCGCCCTGCTGAATCGCTTTGAGACGTTTGCTCTTTTCTTCAGCACGTTCTTTTGGATTCTCTTCCAGCAATTCACTTTGCTGCAGCATCCGGATGTGAAAACGCGACGGGTCGCGCGCGATATCCTCAGACGATGAAAGTCCCGGCGTCCTGTGCGCCTCCATGTCACGGTGGCGGATGAGCGCCGGCCCGATAAAGTCCAAATAAGATGACGCCTGATAGCGGTCGAATTCAGAAAGAAGCCAATCAGCCCGGTCTGCTTGCGCCTGCCATTTGGCCAGCTGTTTTTCCCGGTTTTTGCAGGAACCGACGAGAAACAGCTTTTCCTTCGCTCTGGTCAGCGCCACATACAATACGCGCAATTCTTCGGATAAGAGCTCTCTGCGCATCTTTTTCTTCATCGCCACAAGCGGAAGAGTCGGATAGCTGATTCTGAGTTCCGGATGAATGTACTTCGTGCCGAAACCGAGCTCTTTATCAAGCAGATATGATTTGTTGAGATCCATCATATTAAAACTTCTGCCGAGTCCGGCGGTGAAAACGACGGGGAATTCAAGTCCTTTGCTGCTGTGGATCGTCATCAGCCGAACGACATCCTCCTGCTCGCTGAGCGCCCGGGCCGTCCCCAGATCATCGCCGCGCTCCTGCATCCGTTCAATGAACCGCAAAAAGCGGAATAACCCGCGGAACGCCGTCGCTTCGTACGAGCGCGCCCGGTCATACAAGACGCGCAGATTGGCCTGGCGCTGCTTTCCGCCAGGCATGCCGCCTGCATAGTCAAAATATCCGGTATCGCGGTATACTTCCCAAATCAGCTCAGACACCGAATGATTCGTCGAAAATGACCGCCACTTTTGCAGACTGTCATAAAAGGTTCTCAGTTTTTGATACAGGTCATCATGCCTGTCACCGTTCGCTATATATGCTTTCAGCGCTTCATAAAACGGCGCTTTTTTCTTTTCAAGGCGTATCAGCGCAAGTTCATTTTCATCACATCCGACGATGGGCGAGCGCAGCACGGAAGCAAGCGGAATATCCTGATACGGATTATCAATCACCTTCAAGACTGAAAGCGCCGCAGCCACCTCCACGGCTTCAAAGTAACCCGACGTCAAATTGGCGTACACCGGAATGCCCTGGTTTTTCAGCTCTTCCATTAATTGCGGCGCCCACGGCATGGAGCGCAGCAAAATCACGATATCCCGGTACTGGATATTCCGGTGTGTTTTTGTTTTGCCGTCATATACCTTAAACGGAGATGAGACAAGCTTTCGGATCTCCCCGGCTATCGCTTTCGCTTCCCAGTGCACGGTTTCAAAGTCTTCGGCATCCTCGGCGCTGTCTGCGTCATCAGCGCTGTCAATCAGCAGCATTTCCGTTTTTGCCGCGTCATTCGGCGGATACGATGCGCCGAGCTTCAATGCCGCCTGTTCATCGTAGTCCACTTCGCCGATTTTTCCGCCCATCAGCTGCTTAAACAAGAAATTCGTACTGTCCAAAATATCGGAGCGGCTGCGGAAATTTTGGTTCAGATCAATTTTCTGCCCTGCGCCTTCCCCGCTTTCTGTAAACCTTTTATATTTCCCGAGAAACAGCAGCGGCTCAGCAAGTCTGAAACGGTAGATCGATTGTTTGACGTCGCCTACCATAAACAGATTTCCCGCCTCTTCATTCCCGCTTTTAACAAGCTGCAGGATAGACTCCTGCACAAGATTGGTATCTTGATATTCATCAACCAGAACTTCATGAAAATGGTCTTGATAATAAACGGCCGCTTCGCTCGGCACCCGCCGGCCTTCTTCATCAACCGCAGTTAAAATCGCCAGGCAGTAATGTTCCAAATCTGAGAAATCAATAATTGATTTTTCTTGTTTCGCCGCTTCAAATCGTTTTCCGTACGATATCACGAGCTGAACGAGCGTTTCGATGACAGGCTTCATATCTGTTAAACTCTTTAAGTGATCTTGCGGACTTCTTGTAAAGTAATCTGTCTTTAACTTTTCGATCAGTTTCTTCGCGCCGTTTCGCAAATCGGTCGCTTCGTCCAAAAGCGCTTTGTCAAATTCATCACCCTTTACCGCCTTCGCCCGCTTAAATGAGACTGCGGGAACCCGTTCATACAGCGCATCGAAGTCATGCCGGCAGCTGATCAGCTCTTCTATCTGCTGAAGGTCATCCAGAAAATTATCAGCGCGCGGCGCCGGCCCGCCGGGCGCTTTTGTCAGTTCAAGCGCCTTCTCAAGCTTTTGTTTTGCCCCGAAGAGCGCCATTTCAACATCTTCTCTCACATACTGGTAAAACGGAAGCTCTTCCATTTTGCTTTCTTCCGTCACGTCATACAGGCGGACAAAGCTTTGCAGCCACGCTTCCGGGTCAGGATGCGACCGGGAATACTCGTACACCCGTTTGACAAGGTCTTGAAGATCCAGATCATGCCTGTCTGTCGTATATCTGTCCGCAAGCTCAAAAAACGCCTGATCCCCTTTTGCGTATTCATCTTCAAACAGCTCATCAAGCACTTCGTCTCCGAGCAATTCGCCTTCCGTCTGGTCAGCCATCCGAAAACCGGGGTCAAGATCAATCATATAATAATATTTTTTAAGCACTTGCAGACAGAAAGAGTGAAGCGTCGAAATGCTCGCCCGATTTAATAGAGAGAGCTGCCGTCTGATATGCAGAGATCCCGGATTTTTGGCGAGCTCTTTTTCTAATGCTTCCGCGATCCGATGCTTCATCTCCGCTGCTGAGGCGTTTGTAAAGGTCACCACAAGGAGCCTGTCAACATCAACCGGATCTTCCTCCGCGGTTATCTTTCTGATCATCCGTTCCACGAGCACGGCCGTTTTACCTGATCCGGCTGCGGCAGCGACCAGAATATCGCGGCCGGAAGAAACGATGGCGCTCCATTGGTCATCCGTCCATATGCTGTCTTTCGGTTTAGGAATTTGCATCATCATCCGCCTCCTTCTTCAGCCAATCCAGTATAGTGCCGTCTTTTTCCGCTTTCAGGCTGCGGTATTCATTTTCCTTAAGCGACTCATCAAACTGGCATACCGATTGAAACGCACAGTACGTACAAGGCGTCTTATCTTTCAGCTTATACGGGGTAATGGACACAAGCCCGTCCGTTATCGCTTCGCCCGCCTGTTCAAATGTCCGCCGCACATGGTCTGTCAGCAGATGAAAATCCTGTTCGCTGACCGCGGCTGAGTCGGATCTTAAAGACCCGTCCTTTTTCAAACCGGCATTGACGATATTTGAACGCCCTTCCTCCAAAGTCGTGTCCATCAGGCTGATCGCCTCCCGGTCACCGAGGAGAAGGCCTTTCATTTTAAATTTCTTGAAAATTTCCTGCTCGATTTCATCAAGCCCCATCGGCAGACTGGCCTGAATCATCGGATCATGAATATGGAAATACAAAACGCCTGCCGGTGTCGCTTTCATGCCGAGCCAATCCGCGGAATGTGTAATCGATAAGTCAAGATATGTGAGCATTTGCAGAGCGAGCCCGTAATACACCTCAGCCAGATCAAGCCCCCTGTCGCTTGATTTATAATCAACGATTCTCAGCAGCAGGCCTTTTGAGCTTTCCGCTTTATCCACGCGGTCGATCCGTCCGACGAGTTCCATCGTACAGCCGTTTTTCAGCGTGAAAGTGAGCGGAGGCAGCGGCCCGCTTCCGCCGAAACCGAGTTCAAGACCGACCGGGACGAAACCGCTCGCCTTCGCATGCTCGCTTAATATGCCTGAAACACGAGTGACGATCTTCTGCAGTTTTTCCTTCACATAAAAGTGTCTGTTTGAGCTGAGCAGAATCTCTTTTTGCAGCTTTGGCGCAAGCCGTTCCACCGCTTCATAGGAGAAATTCCGGCACTGATCTTTCGTCAGATCGCGCCATTCCAGCTTCTGCTCACGAAGCCGGTCTGAAATCAGCTTCAGGCTGGAGTGAAACAGCTGGCCGATATCCGGCGCTTCCAGCTTGAAAAACTGCCGCTCTTTTAATTGAAGCCCGTGAGATGCAAAATGAGAGAACTGGCAGGCATTAAACGCCTCCATCCGGGAGACGCTTCCTTTAATATGCTCGCCGTAAAGCTGGCGCGAAACAGGCCGTTCAAGACGCTTCGCCTCATTGCGGAAAAACAGGCTTGAAAACAGCTTTTTCGCACGTTGGTGATCAGACTCTTTCATCAGCACATTGTATGCGCTCCACCATACGTCACTGATCTCGTACTCTCTTGTCCACAGCCTGAGCTGACTTGCCGTATATGTCTGAGCCACCTGTATATTGACGAGATACTGAAGCTGCTCTTCTTCGCTTACCTGCTCGGGATCAGCCGCTGACAGCTTTTCCTGATGATCGGGAAACAGCTCGCCAAGCCTGTTTACAACGATTGACGGCAGGAGCGTTTTTCCTTCCGCATCGGCAATCGGGTATGACACATAAAGACGGTCAGACGGACTCGACAGCGCCATATAGATGAGAAAATGCTCATCAAGCAGCCGCTCACGCCCCGCGGAAGACAGCTCCACTCCGACCGCTTTCAGCCACTCCCGGTCATCATCAGACAGCACGCCGTTTTCATCCGGGCGCGCCGGAAGAACGCCGTCATTGGCCCCGATGACGAATGTGCAGGACGTGCCGTACATTCTTGAGAGATCCATATTCCCTACAAATACTTGGTCAAGCGCAGGAGGAATTAAAGAAAAATGAAGCGATTCCGTTCCCGTTTCAAGCATTTGCTGGAACAGCGCCAAAGATATTTCATCTTCACCCATCATGCCGGCAAACTCCTCGAGAAGCTGGATAACGGCATCCCACGCCTGGCCGTGCTGCTGCGCTTCGATCATGTTTCCGGCCTCTTCGGCCCGCTGCCTTTTTCGGTCCAGCTTCAGGGGAACATCGGTATCTTCCAAAAAGAGATAAAGAGCCTCCGCCATGCTTTGAACCGTTTTCGCCTTTTTCATCCGGTTTTGAAGCCGGACAAGGGGCGCGGCCATCCACTCTTTCGTCTCATTCAGCATTTGCTCCATCTCTATTTCCTGATCTGTCTGCGCGAAATCCTCATCGAGCGATACGAAGCGCCTGTATACAAACCGCTCGCCGCTCGTCCAGCGCTCCCCTTTAATGCCGTAGGCGATACAGTAGTTTTCAAGCTGATCAACCTGCTCTCTTATTTTCTGCTCCGGCTGATCAAGCGGGAATAACAGTTCGGTTTTCGCACAGCGGAACACCGCTTCATATCTCCAGTTCCCCTTCACGACATCCAGGCTTGAACGGATGAATTCAATAAGCGGGTGATGCTGCATAGAAGCTTTTCCGTCAATAAAATAAGGAAGCCCGTAATCGGCAAACACTTCCTTCAGCAAATCTTTATAATCTTCCGGCTGACGGATGAGAATCGCCATATCTTTGTACCGGTATCCTCCGTCCCGGACAAGTGATTGAATTTCCCGGGCAATACCTTCAAGCTCAGCTCTTCTGTTTTGCGCCTGCATGACGGTAAAAGCTTCCTGTCCGCCGGTATACGCCGCGGCGGGACGCACATCGTACTGCGATTCTATACAGGCAAGCTCCGGCACATGCCGATGCCGCTTCGTGCCATGCAGTTCCTTGCAGGAAATCTCGGCATTCAATTCCTTTGCCGTCTGATAAAGCTTATAGTATGTGCTTCCCGTCATTCTGAACAGATCGAGCTCATCCGGTGCCTCTTCCGCCGAAGGGCTGTCCGCCGTCAGCGAGAATGTGACATGTTCAGCATGCATGATCAGCTGCTCCAGCACCCTTAATTCCTGCGGCGTAAATTGATAGAATCCGTCGACGTAAACACGGGCGCCTTTTACAACGTCCGCCAAAGGAATCTGCTGAGCGAGCAGCGTCAAATAGTCCTCTGAATGCAAATAGTGTCCGGCGAGGCTTCTTTCCATCTGCTGATATAAAATGCCTAAATCATGAAGTTTTTCGGACAGCATCCGCTCTCCGCGATATTCTGACGCCGTTCCGCTTTCCGCCATGCGGCGGACGTCTTCAGGCTCAATACAGTACCGCTTAAACTCTGTCAGCATCCGTTCCACCTGCTCAGTGAACCCGGTTTTGTCACTCGCTTTTTGATACACTTTAAACTCGTGCTTATGTTCTTCAATCAGTTTCCTTAAAAGCATCTGCACACCCGTCGTCGTCACAAACGGGCGGTTCATGCCCCCGGTATGCTGAAGCACGCGCCACGCCAAACGCGAAAAACTGAACACTTGAGCGCGTATCATGCCGCCGATATCCGGCGTTTTAGCAAGCTCATATTCCATTAAAAACGTCATTTGATCCGGGACTAGAAAAATGATCGGTTTCCCGAACGGCTCCCGGCGCAGTTCATCTTGAATGCTGTCGATAATCAGCCTCGTTTTCCCACTCCCCGATCTGCCTACTAAAAACTCAACACCCAAATTAGAAGACCCCTCTCTTTTTATCTTTCTACATTTTATCGAAAGTTGACGAAAATGACCAATCTCATCTGCTGGTAAAAACGGGATGACTATTTTAAAAAATATCGTTTTTGACCAAAATAAAGAAAAAAGGACTAATGATGATGTCAGAATATCCCGAAGTGATTGTACGGACGGCTCTGTCGTTCAGCATTCTGTTTATCGGCGCCCGGATACTCGGTAAACAAACCATTTCACAGATGACGCTTTTTGATTTCATTGCGGCCATCTCGCTCGGCGCCATCACGGCAAATCTGTCGTTTAATACAAAGCTGCCGATTCATTATAATGTCATTGCCTACATTATTTTCGTGGCAATCATTTACCTTGTCGCATATCTTTCTATGAAAAACAGGGCCCTTAGGGGTTTCTTTGCAGGCAAACCGACCATTATCATTCAAAACGGTAAAATACTTGAGCATAATATGAAAACGATGCGTTATACCATCGACTACTTGAACCAGCAGCTGCGTGTAAATGACGTATTTGACATTTCTCAGGTTCAGACTGCCATCATTGAAACAAACGGCAGCATGTCAGTGGAGGTCAAACCGGAATTTGCGCCCGTTACAAGACAGGATCTCGGCATCTTTGCCGGACATGAAAAGAACTTTGCCGTTGAGCTGATTATGGACGGCCGGCTGGTGATGAAGAATCTGGAAGAAAACCACGTATCGGAAAAATGGCTGAGAGAAGAATTGGACAAGAGAAACCTCAAACCGGAAGACGTCGTATACGCTGTGCGCGGAAGCAACGGCCGGCTTTTTGTCGACACATACGACGACCATATTACATCGCCGCTAGATCAAGAATAAAAATGACATCCGCACATGTCACGGGCTGCCGCCGTATAATACCCTATAAACATCCGGGGGTGAGTCCAATGCACGAGAATTTTTTTCATTATACAGCCATCTGCAGTGACGATTCTGTGCTTATCAAGGATCTGGTAAAATCCATAAACGGTGAATACAGCGCTGTGATTTGCTACTCAATATTAGCCGAAAAAGCGCCGACCGCAGAAATCAGAAGACGAATCGAACATATCAGAGAAGAAGAAGTGCGCCACCTGCACGCTTTCTCTTCACTGTATACGTCAATTACCGGAAAACAGTTGACGCCGAAACAGACGGAGCATTGTCCGCACACATACAGAGAAGGACTGAGGGCGGCGTTTTATGATGAGCAGAAAACGAATGATTTTTATTTGCAGGCATCCGATAGAGCGGTGCATCCGGAAGCGAAGCGGTTATTTGCCCGCACGGCATTTGACGAGCAGCGTCATGCCGTCTGGTTTTTATACGATATGGCCCACTCTCCTTTCCACCATACAGGGGGAACGGTATCAAACGCGCCGAACACAAGCTACACCGAGGTAAATACCGGAAAATAACGGTTCAGACAGATCACGCTCCCCCGCCGGGAGTCTTCAGACCGCAGACAAACCCCGTTCTTTCAACATGAGAGAATGGGGTTTACTTTTCGAACCGTTTTTATACTCCCTCTAAACAATGGATAACTTCTTCATTGTATAATCAGCAAAAACCCTTTATAATAAAATAAACCAACTGGTCGGTTTTAAACGAACCGAGTCCCGCTTTGCCGGGACAACGATATGAATGAGGCGGAAAGGATCTGTGTGAAGTGACAAATACAAAAGGCGGTGCCGGAAAGAGCGAAAAGACGAAGAACAGGCTCGTATCCGCTTCGCGTGACTTATTTGCAAAAAAAGGATATTCAGAAACATCGATTCGGGATATTTTAGAGGCGGCCGAAATCAGTAAAGGCAATCTATATCACCATTTTAAAGGAAAAGAGTTTCTGTTTCTTCATATTATGGAACAGGATCACCGCGTGATGATCGAGACGTGGAGGGAAATGGAAGCTGATCTGAAAGATGCTGCCGAAAAACTGGCGGGCTATGCGGAGCTGCTCAGCCGGATGAGCATCAATTACCCGCTTATGAGAGCAAGTGAAGAGTTTTATGCGAGTGCGTTTACGTCAGAGGAGGTCGTAAAGCGGCTCAACAAAATTGATATTGAATATGACGATGTGATGAGGGAGATCTTAGAAGAGGGAAATCAAGACGGCAGCTGGTCCATTCATCATGTCGAATCAAAAGTGAAAATCCTGCTATCCGTCTTCTACGGTTTAGATGTGTTATATAAAAACGATACCATTCAGCAAAGAATCGAATTGCAAAAAGAAGCCATCTCCGCGTTTATTCACGGGTCGATCAGCGCTGATAAACAGAATGACAGCTGACAAAGGAGAAACAACATGCAAAAACCGATCAGAGAACAAAAAGCTGTACTCATCATCTTATTAAGCAACATATTTATTGCTTTTTTAGGCATCGGATTGATCATTCCCGTTATGCCGCTGTTTATGAATGTGATGCACTTGACGGGCAGCACAATGGGATACCTTGTCGCTGCCTTCGCCGTCGCGCAATTAATTGCATCCCCCATTGCGGGGAGATGGGTTGACCGCTTCGGCAGAAAAATCATGATTCTCGCCGGACTGTTTTTGTTCGCACTATCCGAACTGACCTTCGGATTGGGCACACATGTCTCCATTTTATATTTCGCAAGGGTGCTGGGGGGCATCAGTGCCGCTTTTATCATGCCCGCTGTTACAGCGTATGTCGCAGATATTACGACGGTGCAGGAAAGATCGAAGGCGATGGGCTATGTATCTGCCGCCATCAGCACAGGGTTTATCATCGGGCCCGGCATAGGAGGATTTATTGCCGATCACGGCGTTCGAATGCCGTTTTTCTTTGCGGCGGGAATTGCATTTATCGCAGTGATTTCCTCTGTCTTTATGCTGAAAGAGCCGTTAACTAAAGAAGAACGCGCAAAGCAGATGGAAAGCGTCAAAGAATCAACCTTCTTAAAAGATTTGAAAAAGTCGATTCATCCAAGCTACTTGATCGCCTTCATCATCGTCTTTGTTTTGGCATTCGGACTGTCGGCGTACGAAACGGTATTCAGCTTATTTACAAACCATAAATTCGGCTTCACGCCAAAGGATATCGCCATTATTATTACGTTCAGCTCCATTGTGGCGGTCCTCATTCAAGTGCTCGCATTCGGCAGACTTGTCAACTTCCTCGGGGAGAAAAAAGTCATTCAGCTTTGTCTGATCATCGGCGCTGTGCTGGCTTTCGTTTCTACGGTGATGTCAGGATTTTTGCCCGTGCTCGCTGTCACCTGCATCATTTTCCTTGCGTTTGATTTACTGCGCCCGGCACTGACTACTTATTTATCGAAAATCGCAGGAAATCAGCAGGGGTTTGTTGCCGGTATGAACTCAACATACACGAGTTTGGGCACCATTTTCGGCCCGGCTCTGGGCGGTATTTTATTTGATATGAATATTCACTTCCCGTTTCTGTTCGCAGGTGTGGTTTTATTTCTCGGTCTGGGATTGACCTTTGTGTGGAAAGGAAAAGCGGGCGAGGTTTCGGAGTAGGGTGCACTCACCCATCTCCGGAGCTTTTTTTATGTTTGTGATAAGAAAAATGAATGGATTATGAGAAATAATTCATTATTTATTTATCTCAAAATCTATACTATAGTAATAGTAAGGTTAACGAGCTTAACAATTTAATATGAATGTTTCAGGAAGAAGGGTTTTCATTGAAGAAAGACAAACATCTCCTTACGGATATCTGGTTTATTCTCATCAGTGCGGCAGGGGGGTTTCTTCTTTCGCTTACAGGGATGTCGATCGCCTGGATGCTCGGAACGCTGGCAGCCGGCTGCATCCTCTCCATGACGAGGCCCCGCTGGCTGTTCATGGCGCCTGACAGAAGAGGGATTCACCGCAGATGGCTTGCGGCGGGACAAATGATCCTCGGCATCGAACTCGGCCAGAAACTGAACCTGTCCGTTCTGTCGGTTTTACGGGAGCATTGGCTTCCGGTAGGGTTCATGCTGATTTTCTCTATCGTGATGGCGCTTGTTTCCGGATATGTGCTCTTTCGGTTCAGCCGGACGGACATGATGACAAGCTTTGTAGGCACGGCGCCGGGCGGTTTATCCGCCATGCCCGGTATCGCCCAGGAAGTCGGCGCAAACACCGCGATTGTAAGCCTTATTCAGCTGACGCGCGTCCTTTTGGTCGTCATGACAATACCGTTTCTCGTCATTTTCTTATTTACCAAACAAAACGGTACGGCTCAGACATCAGCCGGAGCCGTTTCGGCAGGAGCTTCACATCCGGGCCTTATTCCCGTCTTGTTAACGGCCGGATTTATTTTGGCTGCCTGGCTTGCAAGCAAAGGCGCAAAACGGCTGAAATTTCCCGCCCCTTGGCTGCTCGGCAGCATGATCGGCGTTGCTGCTGCGGAAATCGGCGTGTCCGCCTTGGCAGGCAAAGACATGCTGGCCTGGTGGCCGCCGGAAGCGAACCAGCTGTCACAAATTTTTCTCGGCGCCACAATCGGATCAAAAATGTACAAAAGCATGTTCACCGGCGTGACGAGAGTGCTGACCGTCGGATTTATTTCTTCGGTCGGATTAATCGCCGCCATGATTCTGAGCGCGGTTGCGGTTTCTAAATTAACGGGCATCTCCATGATTACATCTGTTCTCGCCTTTTCTCCCGGCGGGATCGCCGAGATGGCGGCGACTTCGATCACCCTGCACGAAGACTCGACTTTCGTCGTCGCGGTTCAGGTCATCCGGATCGTTCTCGTCATCGCCATGCTTCCGCCCTTCTATCGGCTGCTGCACCACCTTTCTCAGCTGAAACGGGCACACGGCGAAAGAGGCCGGGCAGAAAGAGGAACATGATCCGAATAAAAAAACACGCATCCATATGCGTGTTTTTTATTTGAACAGCTCTCCGCCGCCATTTACAGACCGCCAGTTTGCTGAAAGATCACGGAACAGCCGTTCAGCAAATAACAGTTCTTCATCTGTATAGCGGTCTAAAAACGCCAAGAGCCGCTTTTTTATCAATTCATGATATTCATGATGAAGGGAATGCAGCTCTTTCCCGGCAGGAGTCAGCCGGAAATAGACTTCTTTTTTATTGTCGCTCAGCCGGGTTCTGCGCAGAAAGCCGGCTTCCAAAAACTTCGCGCAGCTTCTCGACACGGTCGGCTTTGTCGTCTTCATTTTTTCCGCTATTGACGTGACATTGATCGGTTCATGATCTCCGATACACGACAAAATGTGAATTTCCGTCAAGGTCAGCTGTAATTTTTTCCCGTTTTCTTCACGGAGTTCGTCCATCCGTCCGGCCAACGACGCCCTGATGTCCTCCTGACACCTCTCCTGCTCGTGAAAAATATCTGTCAGCCCTTCAAGAATCATGTGTTTTGCATGGTCTGGCTGTCTTCTGTCCAACTGCTGAGTCACCCTTCCGTATTGATTGTTTCTTTTACTATAACGTTTTGTTACACAAGAAACAATCACATAGGCGCATAAAAGGGTATCAGATGAATCCCCATCTCTCCAAACCGGCCAGAACGGCTTCTTCCGCTTCACGTCCCGAGCCGCCGGCTGCCCATGCCGCGTGGCCGTCCGGCCGGATTAAAACGGTGTGGACGTCATCCCAATCGGCACGTGTTTCAGCAAGCTCCGCCCTGACAGCTGCCACGCTGTCCGTATCAATACCGGCGGGAATGCTCCCTCTTAATGACAGAAGCACAAAGGCGCCCTTATGAAGAAAATCATACAGCCGGGCCGGCCGCCCGTCATGAAGGGTCAATTCGATATCCGGCAGGCGTTTTCCGTTCAGGGTATGCGGCGGCAGCTCCGCATCCGGTTCATAATGCAGATCAAGCGCGGATACTTTTCCCGCCAATAAACGGTTGGACTCCTGAAAATCCAGCAAAGCGGTCATCGTTTCTCTTAATGCCATACCCGACTCGGTAAAATCCATGAGCTTTATCTGGGTTTTTATATTGTGCAACACTTCTTTTCCTGTGCTGTGCCTTTCCTGATGATAGCTGTCCAGAAGATGAGGCGCCGCTTTTCCCTTCATTTGCGCCGCCAGCTTCCAGCCGAGGTTGAAGGCATCCTGAAGCCCCGTATTCAGGCCTTGGCCGCCTGCGGGAAAATGAATGTGCGCCGCATCCCCGGCCACAAAAATCCGGCCGGATCGGTACTGCTCAGCCTGACGCTCGGCATTGCCGAACCGCGACATCCATACCGGATCACTCAATCCGAAATCAGTGCCGCATATCCGCCGCAGGTCTTCTTTCAGCTCATTTTCGGTGACCGGCTCTTCCTTCCGCTTTTGCGGAGCGTGCGGAGAAACAATGAGGACGCGGAAAAGTCCGTCCGTAAGAGGGACAATCACAACCGATCCCTCCAGGCGGCACGTTGACAAAAAGGAAGATTCGGGCGGATGTTTCAAAGCGGCATCACAGAGGGTTCCTGTTAAGTCGGCATCAGTGCCCGAAAAAGCGATGCCCGCCTGTTTCCTGACAATGCTCCCCGCTCCGTCTGTACCCGCGGCATAAAAGCTGTGAAGAGTGCGGATACCGCTTTTGTCCCGGAACACCGTCTCCACTCCGTCATCCGTCTGGGTGACAGCCACCGCTTCCGCCCCGCGGATGATGTCTGCGCCGAGACTTGATGCATACTCCTCCAAAATCCGCTCCGTTTCTGCCTGAGGCAGCATTAACGAATAATTCTGCTTCGTATCCAGCCGAGAAAAATCCAGCCGTGTATCCAGCATGGAAAAATGGCCGGAAGACACCTTCGTCCCTTTTTCCAAAAAGCGTTCCAATATGCCTCTCATGGCAAAAAGCTCAAGTGTGCGCGGATGCATGATAAGCGCTTTGGAATATGGCACCGTCTTCTTCAATCGTTCAATGACAGTCGTTTTCACTCCGGCCAGCGCCAGTTCTGATGCAAGCATAAGCCCGACCGGACCTCCCCCGATAATGGCAGTCTGTGTTTTCATCTCATCAGTCCTCTTTCATATTTTTTGTTACACACGTAACAATATCACCAAAAATAAAACGCCTCTTTTTTGTTTCGTGCGTAACAATTTTCATTATAGTCTTTCCTCTGCTTTTTGACAATCATTTCCGAAAAAAAGACGCCGTTCACTTGGCGTCTGATTCACTGATGACTCCGACAATGTCTTTATCCTTAATCGGACCGAAATGACGGCTGTCGAGGCTGTATATGCGGTTGTCGCCAATAACAAAGTATTGTCCCTTCGGTATGCTTTTGCGCCCGGTCGTTTCCTTCAGCGTATAATCACCGGTCACATGGCTCCCGGCGGACAATGATGACTTTAACGGTTTTAAAAACGGTTCCGCCACCCGTTTTCCATTCACATACAACTGATCCTCCCTGTATGCGATTGACTCGCCGGGGAGCCCGATAACTCGTTTGATCAGCACTTTGCGGTGCGGGCCTTTAAACAGGACAATATCGAAACGGCGGATCGTTTTGTAACGATGGGAAAACTTGTTGACCATCAGCTCATTTCCTTGTTTAAAGGTCGGATTCATGCTGATTCCTTCGACTTTATAATCAATAAAAATGGCATTCTTTAATTGTATGGCCAAAACAACGATAAGCACGCCGGCTATAAACCAAAATCGTTTTTTCAAGATTCCTGTCTCCCTCCGTCTTTCTCATGCTGACTGATTCTCGTCTGTAAACGCCGTTCGATATGCTTTCCGGCATACCACAGCACCGCGATCACCGTTATGGCGCCCGCCATCCTGAAAGGCTGTGTCATGAGTGCGTGAAGATCATACCCGATAAAGCTGATCATAAAGATCATGACCATTTTCCCCATAGCGGCTGCTGATATAAACTGCAGCGCCCCCACCCGTGACAGACCGGCAACGATATGAACCGCAGCGGACGGCGTAAAGGGGAAGCAAAGTAAAATAAACAGCGGACCGAAACCGTGCCGCTCAACCCAGAGCATCATCCGCCTTATGGTCTGATGCCTGCGGATGATACCGAAAGCTCTTTTCTGTCCGAAACGGCGGACGGCATAAAACATTAGTATCGATCCTGCCGCAGACCCGAGCCACGACAGAAAAAAACCTTCCCACAAACCAAATGCATTCGTATTCGCCACCACAAACACAACGAGCGGCAAAAACGGAAGAAACGCTTCAATAAAAGGCAGTGCAGCCGCAGCCGCCGGGCCGAAAGCTCTATAGCTTTGGAACCATTCCGTCAGCTGTTCCTCAGTCAAATATGATAAAAAATGCTCCAACGTTTATACTCCTTAACGAGTTTGTCTATCCTTATTCTACACATTATCTCCAAAAAACGAAAATGTTTACGAGATTTTCCGACTTGAAATATCGTGTAAGCGAGTATAAAATAAGAACAAACGTTCTCTTTTTTTAAGAAAGAAGGAGTATTTATGCCTGACATCCGGAGCGGCACCCGCGATCTCATCGAAAAAGGGCTGTTTCTGCCCATGGCGGCTGCCATCCTGAACCGGGACCTCGAAGCGCTTGATTCGTGCCCGTTCAAATTAAAACAACCCTATAAACAGCTTATCGGCTGCTCTTTAAAATTAGCACAAAAGGATTTGAGTGATGTTCGAAAAGAGTTAAGAAAGCGTAAAATTAAAATATACGAAGCGGAAAGAGACGAAGCATTTACGCTTTATATATGCACCATTAACGGCTATGAAGAAAAACACCGTTATTTCAACCCGAGAATACGGGAACAGGTAACCGCCTTATTGGAATATTACCTGTCTATTGCGACCATTTAAAAAGCAGCCGGGACTGCTTTTCCTTTTCAGCTGATAAATTTCAGACTATTCACACTATACATTCGACATGATTTTCTTTATAATCGGGACACGCTGTTTTCAATGAAAAGGAGGAATGTTATGAAACTGATTCATGTTCTCGCCGCCCTGCCCTTTTTCGGAATTCTCGCCGGCATTCCATTTGCCAACCGGGTGACGCCTTATGTTTTCGGAATGCCTTTCATTCTTGCGTATGTCGTCATCTGGGCGGTGCTGACTTCCGTTCTGATGGCCGCCGTTTACAAATTGGACAAAGAAAACAAGGCGGGTGAGGCGGAATGAACGCAGCATTTCCCGTAATGGCCGCCGTGCTCCTGTTTTGTGTATATCTCGGAATCCGGGCCCGAAAAGGAAAAAATATGGACCTTGAACAATGGACGGTGGGCGGACGCGGCTTCGGCACGATGTTTGTCTTTTTATTAATGGCGGGAGAAATATACACGACCTTTACATTCCTCGGCGGAAGCGGATGGGCTTACGGAAAAGGAGGCCCCGCCTTTTATATTATCGCGTACGGCTGCCTTGCCTACATTTTGTCATATTGGCTTCTGCCAGCCGTGTGGACTTACGCAAAACAACACAAACTGATGTCGCAATCAGATTTTTTTATTTCAAAATACAACAGCCCGCTCCTCGGCATTCTCGTATCGCTCGTCGGCATCGCATCCCTCATCCCCTATCTCGTCCTGCAGCTGAAAGGGCTCGGATTAATTGTTTCAGCAACGTCATACGGACAGATTCCGCCCTCAGCCGCTGTCTGGATCGGCGCTGTCTCCATCACGATTTATGTGATGATATCAGGAATCCACGGTTCGGCGTGGATATCAGTCGTTAAAGATATCATGATTTTAGGCATCGTCCTGTATTTAGGCATTTATTTGCCCATTCATTACTATGGCGGGTTTACAGAGATGTTCAAACAAATTGACGCCGCAAAACCCGGTTTTCTCACGCTGCCGGAAACCGGACAGAGCGTTTCCTGGTTCAGCTCAACGGTTTTGCTGACCGCTCTCGGCTTTTATATGTGGCCCCATACATTTGCCGCTTCCTATTCGGCGGAGCATCCGCGGGTGTTTCGGAAAAACGCAATCATCATGCCTCTTTATCAGCTCGTCCTGCTGTTTGTCATCTTTACCGGATTTGCGGCGATTCTGCAGGTGCCCGGTTTAAAAGGGGCGGACACGGATCTCGCCTTATTAAAGCTGTCTGTGAAAACCTTTGATCCCTGGTTTGTCGGACTGATCGGATCGGCGGGCATTCTGACGGCGCTTGTACCCGGTTCAATGATATTAATGGCCTCAAGCACGCTGTTCGCCAAAAATGTGTACAAAGCCATTCTGCCCGGCACGACTGACGAAAAAGTCTCACGGCTCGCAAAATACGCCGTACCCGTCATCGCGCTGATATCCGTATATTTTACGCTGAAAGGCGGAAATACCATCGTCACCTTGCTTTTAATGGGCTACAGCCTTGTCACCCAGCTTTTCCCCGCCCTCTTATTCAGCCTGCCGAAGCGGCGTTTCATCACAAGCCACGGCGCTTTTGCCGGCATAACGGCCGGGGTCGGAACGGTGGCCTTCATTACGCTGACCGAATCAACCATCGGAACCCTCTTTCCGTTTCTTCCGCAGATCGTTAAGGATATGAATACAGGCATCATCGCACTGGTTCTGAACATTGCCGTCATGTTTGCAGTCAGCGCCGCAGTCAGAAAAAAACAAATCAGCGCAGCCGAAAAGGCGGCTTAAATGGTAAGATAGCGGTAAGATACACGAAAGGGGAAAAACGCATGATCATGACAACGACCGAAACCGTCGCCGGAAAACAGATTACGGAAGTGAAAGGCTTGGTGACAAGCAGTATCGTCCAGTCCAGACACATCGGCAAAGACTTGCTTGCAGGCTTAAAATCTGTCGTCGGCGGCGAATTGAAAAGCTGTACTGAAATGCTGGAAGACTCCAAAAAAGCGGTGAAAGAGCGGCTGATCAGAGAGGCGGAGCAGCTCGGAGCGAACACCATCGTCGGCCTGCGGTTCGAACTGACCGCAGGACAGAACACATCCGAATTAATCGGATACGGAACCGCCGTCACCGCCGAATCCATTTAAAAAACAAGCCTCTTTAAAGAGGCTTGTTTTTTTATTTCTCACATGCGATATAGTCTTTATCTCGGTCAAGTCTTTTATTTGCATTGTAAAGCGCTTTTGATACATACGGCTTGTACTTTGTTCTGCCGCCCTTGTTTTTCACTTTCGACGATTTGGCCACACCGCCCTTATACACCTTATTCAGCGCCTTGCAGTTTTGATACGTTTTTACCTTTGTTTTCGCTTCTGCCGTCTGCCCCGCTCCGTATGAACAACCGAACACCAGACCGAAAGACAAAAGCACAGCTGCCGTCTTTTTCATTTCTATCCTATCCCCTTTCCTGAATCATGCTGTATTGCTGAACATATCATAGTTCAAATAATCTCCATTTACAAGATAAATAGGAAAATAGTTTTAATTTACGTCCGCCCGTATATCTTTTATGGAATTTTTCCCAAAACCTTTTATAATATGAATTGATAGCGCTATCTGACTATGATGATAGGAGGAGAAATGATGATGAAAAAAGGGCTTCTTGCGGGTGTGCTCACTACAGCCGTTCTATTCGGCGCATGTACGGCGGATATCCCGGGGGTGATCAGTCCCAATACGGCGGAAGCAGCGTCCCAGCTCAGCAAAGGAATCGGCGGAAGGGCCTACCTGAACAGCACGGGCTCAGTTCTCGTCACGAAAATTCAGCTTCCAAGCTCGATTCAGGTGTCAAATGGGACAGCCTATATTTACTCAGGATTTACCGGAGGCACAGAGGCTGATATCGGGCTTCAGTACAGTGACACCTATCATGTATGGAAACCGATCATGAAAGTCGGTTCAAAGGGGCAAGGCCAGGTCCGGTATCTGGAAGGAGAAAGCCAATTCACCTATACGAAAGGCTTCCGGCCCGGCAGCACCGTACAGCTGACCATTTACAAAAATCTGAACGGCAATACCCGCGCCACATATTGGGGCACGAATAATGACGGATACACCGGCCGCATCATCTCAGAACTCGCCCAAACAAATGTAGGCTCTGTCTCAAAATGGAAAGCGCTCGCCACCGTCGCGGTCACATCAGAGGATCAGCGCCCTTACATCAAATCAAACTTCTCAACAGCCTTTACGAACATCACGATCGACAATAAAGCAGTCACCCCTGTGATTGATACACAGGATTTTGCCAAATTGACAGTGTCAGGCAGCAGCGTCAGCATGTCTGTCGTCAAATAAAGAATGTTGAACGCACGATTTCTGACATCGTGCGTTTCGTGTGGGTCTGCCGGATACGCAAATCCCTTATTTTTCGGATTACGTTTAATAAACAAACTCTGTTACATTCAAAATGTCGATTTCTATATAACAATTAGAGGAACCTCATTTGTTGAGGTTCCCCGTTATTCTCCAACTCACGCACCGGTTAACTTCACATACTGTCAGCCGGCTCAGGGCTGTCCAATTTTAGTTAGAATATAGCTTTAACAGGTCTTGTGCTGGAAAACGATCTGCATCGTTCGCCTCAACAAAATATGCCAACTGCCATTTTTGTGTTTCGATAGCTTGTTTGCTGGTGGGATTTTCCCATTTAGGGTAAACTCTAATTGCCATTTTTCCTTTTGCAGCGGCTGTTTTAAGGATATTTTGCTTTACAAGAACTTCTTTTGGAAAAACAAATTGTCCAAAATGATTATTACCGGCAAAAGTATTGATAACCAATAAATCAGCAGCTTTTTCATATGAAAAGGCTTGGTTTTTACCATCTCCATCTTTTTCCCAAAAAGCAACAAACTGTCCTATCTTGTTAGGCGTTATTTTTGCGACTCTGAATCGAACTGATTTTGAATGCAGTTGAAACATACCGGCCCCATACTCTGAATTTTGAGCTTCTTCTTGAATACCATGTATCGTTAAGTGATTTGGTTCATAAAAAATTTTATTTACATGTGTTAACGCCTTATAAAATTCATTCACTGCTTCGTACTCCTTATTTTTTATAGTACGTCATCCATTGCTTCTTGATTAAAATGGGCTGATCATGTGTTTCCAATAAAAAAACAGCCCTCCTCAGGGTTGTTTTTTTAACATTTCTTTCATTATTTCCGCCAAAATGCTGAGCAGTCCGCCTTATCCTGAATATTGAATTGAATCATGCGTTCAAGCAGCTCATAATGCACTGGTTCAGCCCATTGAATTCTGAACAAACGGGAAGTAGCGCTGTAGCCGGCACGGGCAATGTCGTCGGCAAAATGCGCAATTCCAGCTTCTTCGGGGGAAACACTTACATGATGCTTTGCTGCCGCAAAGCCGATAATAAAGGTGCCGTGATCCGTAAACATCGGCGTGTTCCACTTGATCTGCGCTTCTAAGTTCGGAAATCGGCCAGCCGTCCACGACAGGATTTCCTCCATTCGCAGACGATGATCAGGGCTGTCGATACTTGATAAATAGTCTTTGAAAACGTCCATGTCTTCCTCCTTCAACATCACGTCCGCTAGCGCCAAAACCCCGGATTTTCAGCTTTTTCCTTGATGTTAAATTCGATGATCTTCTTAAGCAGATCATAGTGCACCGGATCAGTCCATCGAATTCTGAACAGGCGCGAAGAAGCGCTGTACCCGGCCTGGGCGATGTCATCGGCAAAATGCTCCATCGTCTCTTTTTCAGGTAAAATGCTCAAATGATTTTTTGCCGCGGCAAACATAATGATATAGGTGCCGTGATCGGTAAATGTCGGTTTGTTCCACTTGATCTGCGCTTCTAAGTTCGGAAATTGGCCAGCCGTCCACGACAAAATTTCCTCTGCCTTGAGACGGTGATCCGGGTTATCGATTCCTGATACATATTTTGCGAACACATCCATGCCCATCTCTCCTAAAATGAAATATCCTTACTCTTTACATCATCATAGCCAACAGACGGACACGATACAACTCTATTCCGGCATGTAAATCGAAAAAAGCCCTCCCCAAAAGGAGAGGACCCGTCCCTTCACATCATAGCTTTCTCTAATATCTCTCCCCCAGCTCCCGCAAAATAAAGTCGTAGATCATTCTTGTCCGCTCTTCTTTCGGATACAGCATGAATTCCTGCCGCTTCGGGATATGACTGCCCATCCTGTCCTGAAAAGTGGTTCTGAGATAGGCGGTTCTGTAAACCTGATTTTCAAAAGAATGATAGGATACTTCCAGTTCCATCGTTTTGCCGTTTGAGAACGTGACCGCTGTGTCATCAAATGCCGTCGGTTGAAAATCTTTAACGTGCACATGCGATATCCAGCCGCATTGAGGCCTTGCAGAAGAAAGTGTAGGGAATAAAAAGATGTGATTTGAAGGGTCCACCATAATCGGCGGCTTGTGAGAAATTTTAATCGCTTCATATGTTCCCGCTTTTCTCCCGGCATAGCTGGAGCCAAAGTAGCGGCAGCTTCTGTCGATGATGTGAATCGGCTTCATGCTGACATACAGAATGCAGTCTTTTTCAATGACCTTCGACCCCATTTTACCGTCTATTTCCTCAGGCAAAACAGCGATGGTTGAACGATTTACTTCGTAGCTTTCTAAGGGTGCGTGTGTTTTCTGGCACATGATGTGCATCCTCCAATCCTTTTCTTGAAAATTTATACTAATAATCTATCATCTGTCATTGGAAAACGACAGGTTTTTTTCGAATATAGCTAAAAATCACCTTTTAAAGATGTAATTTAGTCTTAAATTACTATTTAAATATTATTTTTCTTTTTCGTTTCACCTCATTTATACAATGATCATTTACGTTTTTTCGTCAATTTGCAGGATATGTCGATATATTTCCAAGTATTAGTTGTCTAAAGATTATAAAAATTAATTGATTTTTCCGGCCGTTATCCATATACTATAAAAAAGGCATTGGGGGGATTCTTTATGAAAGAGAAAAAGTCGTACACTGAGCTCATGAAGTCCCGCAACACGCAAAAAGCAAACGAATTCGATGTGACAATGGCCGATATTTACATTCAAATGGTGCTTGATGAATCCTTGTATAAACGCCGGATCGCCATGCTGACAATGCAGATTAATAAGGCGCTTGATGATAAAAATAAAGAAGCGTTCCTCACGCTTTCAAAAGAATATGCCGCACTCAAACAGAGTGAATAAGCCAATCCATATGGATTGGCTTTTTTTACATTATCCGTTTACGATGGTGCCGCCGTTCACATGAATCGTCTGGCCCGTGACATATGAAGAATCATCGCTTGCTAGGTACAAATAGCTCGGCGCCACTTCAACAGGCTCTCCCGGGCGCTGCATAGGCACGTCTGATCCGAAGACTTCCACTTCCTTCGCCGAGAAGCTCGCCGGGATCAGCGGCGTCCAAATCGGCCCCGGCGCCACTGCGTTTACCCTGATGCCCTGAGTGACAAGAGATTGGGAAAGAGATCTTGTAAACGTGACGATCGCCCCTTTTGTCGCTGAATAGTCAATCAATGTTTTGTGGCCTTTATAGGCGGTAATGGAGGCCGTATTAATAATTGAACTTCCTTTTTTCAGGTGAGGGAGCGCGGCTTTCGTTAAGTAAAACATTGAAAAAATATTCGTCTGAAACGTTCTGATGAGCTGGTGGCTCGTGATTTTCTCAATCCCCGGCTGCACGTGCTGCTCCCCCGCGTTGTTGACCAGGATGTCAATGGAAGGAAAGGCTTGGCCCGCCTGGCGGATGACATCGTTGCAGAAGGCTTCGTCTCCGACATCCCCTGCGATCAGCAGACACTTCGCCCCCTCTTTTTCTACATATTGCTTCGTCTCTTCGGCATCCTGATGCTCATCAAAGTAAACGATGACCACATTAGCGCCTTCCTTCGCGAATAAAACGGATACGGCGCGGCCGATCCCGCTGTCTCCGCCCGTAATGATCGCCGTTTTCCCTTCAAGTTTTTTCGCCGCTTTCGGTTTGTCAAAAACGGGGCGCGGGTCCATTACATATTCAAAGCCCGGCTGCCGGTTTTGATGCTGCGGCGGCAAGGTTTTCTTCTTCTGATTAGCCATTTTGATCACTCCTTTACATTAATTACTATATTATGAGTAATTTGAGCAACTTATACGAATTTCATGTATGAACAGAGTCTTATTGGAAAAATTAAGAATATACAACAGAGGAGGTAAATCTGAATTGACTACTTTTTCAAACGAGGAACCGGCTTCCTATTGGAAAGCAACAGCTGACATTCCTTCCTTTCCCACCCTCACTGAAGATACGGAATGTGACGTTGCGGTTATCGGCGGAGGAATTACGGGCCTGACAACGGCATACGAACTGACGAAAAGAGGTTTCCGTGTCGCTGTCATTGAAGCAGACCGGATTTTAAACGGGACGACCGCGGGCACGACCGCAAAAATCACCGCCCAGCATGATTTCATCTATGCCGATCTTATTCAGCAGATCGGACAGACCAGCGCAAGGCTGTATTTCGAAGCCCATCTCCGCGCCATGGAAGACATGAAGCAGATCATCAAGGACCTTTCGATTGACTGCAGACTGATTGAACAAGACGCATATCTTTACACCAATACAGAATCAGGCGCCAAAAAAATCCGCAGTGAGCAGGAAGCTTATACCAAGCTCGGTATTGAACACGAACTTGTGAAAGAACTTCCCGTCCCCGTTGATTGCAGGCTCGGCCTCGCCATGAAGAATCAGGCGCAATTCCATCCGCTTTTATATGGCGCGGCGCTCGTCAAAGAGATCGTTAAAAACGGGGCGCGGATTTTTGAACAGACGGCTGCGATCGACATAAAAAAAGAACCGCAGCCGGAAGTGGTCACGAAAAACAGACACGGCATCAAGTGCAGCTACATTGTCTGCTCTTCCCACTTTCCTTTTTATGACGGAGGCGGGCTTTACGCCGCCAGAATGTATGCCAGCAGATCCTACGTACTCGCGGTAAAACCGAAACAAGCGTATCCGGACGGGATGTATCTCAGCATAGACAAGCCGTCCAGATCACTGCGATACACCGATTTGAACGGTGAAAAACTGGTTCTTGTCGGCGGCGAAAGCCACAAAACAGGCCAAGGAAAAGAAATGTCCGAACATTACGAAGCACTGAAACAATTTGCGGAAGACACAATCGGAGTTGAAAGCATCCCATATCATTGGTCTGCACAAGACCTTGTCACCATTGACAAAATTCCGTTCATCGGTCCCATCTCGGGCGATGAAGAACATATTTTGGCGGCGACCGGTTTTAAAAAATGGGGTATGACAAGCTCAGCGCTCGCCGCGAAGCTTTTGGCTGATCATATTCAAAACAAAAAGAACCCGTTTTCCGGCCTGTTTATTCCGTCACGCTTCCACGCAGATCCGGGACTGAAAAAACTGATTTCTTATAATGCCGACGTGGCCAAACACCTTATCTCGGGCAAACTTGAGAGGCCGGACGCTTCACCTGAGACTCTTCGGCCCGGGGAGGGAAAAATCGTAACGGTAAACGGCAAACGGGCCGGCGCCTATAAAGATGAAAAAGGCTGTCTGCATCTTGTCGATACGACATGCACCCATTTGGGCTGTGAGGTCGAATGGAATGACGGCGAACGGACGTGGGACTGTCCTTGTCACGGGTCCCGGTTCACACCTGACGGCGGGGTTGCCGAAGGTCCCGCCATCAAGCCGCTGAAGCGCCTCAGCCAAGATTGACTAAACCATTCTGTACGAATGGTTTTATTTTTTTCCGCATTAAAATATTTTTATCAGATTCCTTCATTCAAGTTCCTTCCATACCGATAAAAAGAAAAAGAGAATATCTGGGGGAACTTATATTGTTATTTAAAAAAGACCGCAAAAAAGAAACAGCTTATTTTTCAGAAGCCGATGGAAAAAAACGCATCGCGCTTTCAAATCAATATGCAGATGTCCAAAAACAGCTGAAAATGGTCAGGCTCGGAAACGAAGAACTTCATGTGCTTGAAGAGCTGCAGCCGTTAATTAAAGAACATATCTCAACAATCGTCGATTCCTTTTACCGAAACCTGGATCACGAAAAGTCATTAATGACGATCATTAACGACCACAGCACGGTGGAGCGCCTGAAAAAAACATTACGGCGTCATATCCATGAGATGTTCGCCGGCACGATTGATGATGAATTCATCGAAAAAAGACAGCGCATCGCTTCCATCCACTTGCGGATCGGCCTTGAACCGAAATGGTATATGGGAGCGTTTCAGGATCTGCTTCTGTCGATGATGAACATATATGAAGCAGCAATTCCGGATTTGCATGAGCTTTTAAAAGCGATCAAAGCGACGACGAAAATATTGAATCTTGAACAGCAGCTCGTCCTTGAAGCATTCCAGAGCGAATATAACTGCCAGCGTGACGAACAAGAGGAAAAGAAAGCCCGTCTTCATCAAAAAATCCAGGAAACATCCGGATCACTCGCTGATTTGTTTTCAGAAACGAGCAGAGCCGTGCAGGAGCTGGTCGATAAATCCGAGGGCATTTCCGAGGCGTCAAAAGCCGGCACCGTCACTTCCGTACATGTCGAAGAAAAATCAATCGGCGGGAAAAAAGAGCTTGAAAGCCAGCAGAAGCAGATGAATAAAATCGACGCCAGCCTTCTGCAGATTGAAGAAGAAATGGACAAGCTGAATGACATCGCCCAGCAGATCGAAAAAATCTTCGGCATCGTGACGGGGATCGCCGAGCAAACGAATCTCCTGTCACTCAACGCTTCAATAGAATCCGCGAGAGCCGGGGAGCACGGCAAAGGGTTCGCCGTTGTGGCGACGGAGGTAAGAAAGCTTTCAGAGGATACGAAAAAAACCGTTTCCACCGTATCAGAGCTCGTGAACAATACCAATACACAAATCAACATCGTGTCCAAACATATTAAAGATGTCAACGGACTTGTAAGTGAAACGAAAGAAAAAATGACGCAGATCAACCGTCTGTTTGATGACATTGTCCAAAGCATGAAAACGAGCAAAGACCAGACAGGCAAAATCGACGTTGATTTGCAGGCCTTTCTCGGCGGCCTTCAAGAAGTCAGCCGCGCCGTTTCCCACGTTGCATCATCCGTTGATTCACTTGTTATCCTTACAGAAGAATAAAGATAAACCGACCGGCCTTTTTCATAAAGGGCCGGTCTTTTTAATGTTAACTTAAAATATAATAGAGTTGACATATATAAAGACTCGCTTTATTGTATAAACATATTTTGATAAGCTGGAGGAATACATAATGAAATTGACAGAAATGATGCATATTGCCGTGTTTACCGCTATTATGGGACTTTTGGGGCTGCTCCCGCCGCTTTTCTTATCTTTTACGCCGGTTCCGATTACGCTCCAGACGATCGGTGTGCTCTTATCGGGAAGCATCCTAAAACCGAAAGCGGCGTTTTTAAGCCAATTGCTTTTTTTGCTGATTGTGGCATGCGGAGCGCCTCTCCTTTCAGGCGGCAGAGGCGGGTTCGGGGTTTTTTTCGGGCCGAGCGCCGGATATCTCATCGCATATCCGCTGGCGGCATTACTTCTGAGCCTCAGCATCCAAGGCCTTCGCTCAGCTGCTGTCCCCCATTTGTTTATCAGACAGTTCTTGTTCGGCGTGCTGTTTTTGTATGTCATCGGCATTCCCGTTCAGGCTTTTATAATGCACATTGATATCTTGACTGCCGTAAAGCTCAGCCTCATCTATGTGCCCGGAGATCTGCTTAAAGCGGCCGCAGCCTCATTCGCAGCCGTAAGAATCAGAAAAACTCTTCAAGCAAGCCGGCTTTTGCCGACGAAAGGAAGCTGATTTTAGTCATCATGATTACATCATCATATTCAGATACAGCCGGACAAGCGCCGGAACAGATCGCAATTCAGACAGAAACAGAACAGATCAACTATCAAACTTGGAACAGGCTGGTAAACCAAACCGCAAACTGGCTTGGCAGCCTTTCAGATAAGCCCGAAAACATTGCAATATTACTGCCGAACGGCATCCCATTTTTACAACTTTTCGCAGGGGCGGCGCATGCCGGCTGCACGGCGGTTCCGTTAGATCCCCGCTCGGCAGCGGCGGAACTCGCGGATCAGCTGCACATCAGCAAAACCGACCTCGTCATCTGTGACCGCCGGCTGAGCGGCAGACTGGACGGCGTCAAAACGCCTGTCATCCTGTGGGATGAATGCAGGCCTTTGATCGAGGCGGAAAAAACGGAAGGCGCTTTTATCGAAAACACCGGCCTGCCCTTTTATACCGGATTCACCTCGGGATCGACCGGTAAGCCGAAAGCCTTCACCCGCTCTCACCGTTCGTGGCTGGAGAGCTTTTCTTGTACGAAACGTGAATTCGGCATTTCCCCTGATGACAAAGTGCTGGTACCGGGCACGCTTCGCTCGTCACATTTTTTATACGGCGCCGTCAGCACTTTGTTTATCGGCGGAACCGTCATCCTTCAAAGAAAATTCAATCCGGCCGGAATGAAAGACCGGCTCAGACAAGCTGACGTTCTATATACCGTGCCGACAATGACGGACGCCCTGCTCTCACTAGAGGCGTTTCCGGATACACCGCTCAAGGTGATTTCTTCCGGTGCAGACTGGCCCGCTTCGTCAAAACAAGCGCTGTCAGAGCGCTATCCCCATTTGCGGTTGTACGATTTTTACGGAACGTCCGAGCTGAGTTTCGTGGCGTTCTTATCGCCTGAAGACAGCGCCCGAAAGCCTGACGCGGCGGGCCGCCCGTTTGAAAATGTTACAATCGAAATCCGCCGGTCCGGCGGAGAACGCTGCATGCCGGGCGAAACGGGGAAGATTTTTGTGAACAGCCCTATGAAATTTTCCGGATACATCAACGGCGCAAAATCTGATGATTCCGGCTGGATGACGGTTGATGACATGGGATATATCGATCGTGAAGGCTATCTTTATATCGAAGGACGTGAAAACGGGATGATCGTATCAGGCGGCCTGAATGTATTCCCTGAAGAGATAGAACGTGTGCTCAACCGCTGTCCGGGCGTCAGAAAAGCGGCAGTCATCGGCATTCCTGATGATTATTGGGGCAGCATCGCCGTTGCGGTGATCGACGGACATGCAAATGTAAAGGAACTGAAGAAACAGTGCCGCGAGCAGCTGGCGGCATATAAAATCCCGAAAAAATGGCTGTTTTCAGAAATACCGGAAACAGCCGGCGGAAAGATCGCCCGTGCCGCCGTACAAAAGCAGGCAAAGGACATGATGGAATGGAAGCTGTAATTACGGATGCGAAACGGACGATTTTCGCCCGGGAAAACGGCCTGTTAAAAGACTGTCTCCCAGAAGATTTGGCAGCTCCGCTGATTCGCCATTTGAGCCGGAACATGCCCGAAGACATTGATGAAGTCCTGATCGGAAACGCGACGGGCCGCGGCGGGAATCTCGCCCGGCTGTCAGCCTTGGCCGCCGGACTTCCTTTGAGCGTGTCCGGTACGACCATCGACAGACAGTGCGGCTCCGGACTGGACGCCGTGAGGGTCGCGTGCCACTTTGTTAAAGCCGGCGCGGGGAGCATGTACATCGCGGGAGGAGCGGAGAGCAGCAGCCGTTCCCCTTTCTCATCCCGGGCGCGCTTTTCTCCTGAACACATCGGCGATCCTGATATGGGCATAGCAGCCGAGTATACGGCACAGGCTTACGGCGTAACGAGAAAGATGCAGGACGAATATGCACTTCTCAGCTATGAACGGAGCGTCAAAGCGCACGAAGACGGCTTGTACCGCCGGGAAATTCTTCCCTGTCACGGATTCGCCGCTGACGAAAACATGCTGAAAAAGCGGAACATGGAGCCTCTCATCTCCCGTGCCAAACCCGTCTTTCAGTCCGGAGGCTCTGTCACCGCCGCCAACAGCTGCGGAATTTCTGACGGGGCGGCGGCAGTTTGTGTGATGGAAGAACAAAAAGCGCGGTCTCTCGGTTTAAAGCCGGGATTGCGTTTTATCAGAAGCGCGGTAAGCGGCGTCCATCCGCATTATCCGTCAGCAGCCCCGGTTTATGCCGTCAAAAAGCTTTTGAAGGAACGGAACCTGTCACCGGATGATATTGATATATACGAAATCAACGAGGCGTTTGCCGTCAAAATATGCGTTTTTTCACAGCAGCTTCAAGTGCCGTATTCTAAAATAAATGTCCGGGGCGGCGCTCTGGCCGTCGGGCATCCGTACGGGGCTTCCGGGGCGGCGCTTGTCACCCGTCTTTTTTATGAAGCAAAAAGACGCCCGGATGCCCGCTACGCAGCAGCAGCGATCGGCAGCGGAGGCGGAGTCGGACTGGCGCTTCTCTTTGAAGTGTTAACGTAACGGCAGTATAATAGATGATATCGATAAAAAATGATCGGAGTGGAGACTTTATGACTGCCGTTTGTTTAGTAAGACATGGAGAGACTGATTGGAATGCCCAAAAGAAGCTTCAAGGCAAATCGGATATTCCGTTAAATGCGACGGGAGAGCGTCAGGCGAAAGAAACAGGAGAGTACTTAAAGGGGTCCGAATGGGATGTCATCGTCTCAAGCCCGATGAAACGGGCCAGAAAAACAGCAGACATTATTAACGGGTTTTTGAATCTTCCCATTGTCGTCATGGAAGATTTCAGAGAACGGAGCTACGGTGATGCGGAAGGAATGTCTTTACCGGAACGGTCGAAGCGCTACCCGGATAAAAACTACCCGAACATGGAGACAGCAGAAGAGCTGACAGACAGAATGCTTGCCGGTTTAGTGAAAGTTCAGGAGCGGTTTCCTGAGCAAAAAGTACTGATCGTCGCTCACGGCGCAGCCATTCACGCCCTCTTGTCCGCCATTTCTGACGGTGATACCGACATACAAAACGCAAAGCTTGTCAATGCGTGCCTGAGCAATATCGAACGAATTGAAAATAAGTGGCGCGTCAAAGATTACAATATAAGCAGCCACCTATCAGAATCATAACAAAAAGGCCCGAATTCAGTTTTGGGCCTTTTTGGCGAGCATTTTTTTCTGAAGATCATGTAATATGGCGTCCGCACCGTCAATGCTCCGGCGCTCCGTCCATACCGCCCTGTCCGCGCGGTAAACGTGTCCGTTTTTTACGGCTGTCAGCTGTTTCCAAAGGTGATTTTTTTCGAGTTCTTTCTCACCGTCCAACAGTACGATGTAATCAGGATCGATATGCAAAAGCTGCCCGGGCGTCATTTTGATAGAGTCTGATTTCCCGCCGGAATCCGTCTGGACCGCATATGTAAACCCTGCAAGCGTCAAAAGCCGGGATGTGAAAAACCGGTCATCCTTTACGGAAATGCTGTCATTTGCAGCGTCAATTAATAAAATCGTGCCGCCTTCTGCATCCAGCTTTCTTTTGATGTCATTCAGCTTTTCTTCCTGGGCCGACAATTGTTTCTCTATGATGCCATCTTTACCGACCGCCTTTTCAATAGTAAGGGCAGCGTCAACCGCATCCTGATAATCCGCAGCTTCATTTTTTAAAGCGATTGTCGGAGCGATCTTTGTCAGCTCATGGTATATCCCCTTGTGAAGGCTTGAGTCTGCAATGATGAGATCGGGCTTTAACGAAGTGATCTTTTTCAAATCGGGATGTGACGGGAGCCCGACGGACGGACTGCCGTCGTTTCGCTCTTTCCGGTCATCCGCCGCGGCCGCCGGCTTTATGCCGAGATCATGGAGGGTATCAATAAAGCCATCATTCAATACGGCGACGCGATGTGGGTGCGCAGCCACATGCGCCGTCCCTAGATCATGCCTGACGGCGGTTTCATGTTCCTGTTCTGAGCATCCCGTTATGAAGAGAACGGATAAGATCATCAGCATACTGAAAATTGGTTTCATCTGTTCCCCCTCTTTCATTTTTCCGCAATTATATCATTGACAATATAAGTATCAATGATATTCATTATCATTATTTTTATAAAATGGTTTCACTGCTTTTCTCCGTCAAGAAAGCCGAAGACTGATTCATGCCGGCCGCTTTATTTCATTCCGCTTTCGTTTCCATCAGACTTCTGCATTCAACAAAAGGTGACATTTATCCTGTTTTTGCCGCAGCTTCCAAAAATGGAATCAAACCGTTCGACCCAGCAAACAAGAGAGCGATCGCGGCTGTGTACAAATACTCATGTCCTTCCATCGGTTTTTTCCATTAAAATTTAAATATTTCGGGTTCCTATTAAACGAAAGAGAGATGATATACCTAAATAGAAATAAAACAAACTGAAAAAAATTGGGTCTACTAAAATATTATTCCATGCTATACAATTAATCCACAGAATAATCTGTCTATTGGTTGTTCTGCAAATGAAAAAAAGGAGAGGATAAAGAGTGAGAGGCAAAAAGGTATGGATCAGTTTGCTGTTTGCTTTAGCGTTAATCTTTACGATGGCGTTCGGCAGCACGTCTCCTGCCCAGGCGGCAGGGAAATCAAACGGGGAAAAGAAATACATTGTCGGATTTAAACAGACAATGAGCACGATGAGCGCCGCTAAGAAAAAAGATGTCATTTCTGAAAAAGGCGGGAAAGTGCAAAAGCAATTCAAATATGTAGACGCAGCTTCAGCTACATTAAATGAAAAAGCCGTAAAAGAGCTGAAAAAAGACCCTAGCGTCGCTTACGTTGAAGAAGATCACGTTGCACAGGCGTACGCGCAGTCCGTGCCTTACGGCGTATCACAGATTAAAGCCCCTGCTCTGCACTCTCAAGGCTTCACCGGATCAAATGTTAAAGTAGCGGTTATCGACAGCGGTATCGATTCTTCTCATCCTGATTTAAAGGTAGCAGGCGGAGCCAGCATGGTTCCTTCTGAAACAAATCCTTTCCAAGACAACAACTCTCACGGAACTCACGTTGCCGGTACAGTTGCGGCTCTTAATAACTCAGTCGGTGTATTAGGCGTTGCGCCAAGCGCATCTCTTTACGCTGTAAAAGTTCTCGGCGCTGACGGTTCCGGCCAGTACAGCTGGATCATTAACGGAATTGAGTGGGCGATCGCAAACAATATGGACGTTATTAACATGAGCCTCGGCGGACCTTCTGGTTCTGCAGCGTTAAAAGCGGCAGTTGACAAAGCCGTTGCTTCCGGCATCGTAGTCGTTGCGGCAGCCGGTAACGAAGGCACTTCCGGCAGCTCAAGCACAGTGGGCTATCCTGGTAAATACCCTTCTGTCATTGCGGTAGGCGCTGTTAACAGCAGCAACCAACGAGCATCTTTCTCAAGCGTAGGTTCTGAGCTTGATGTCATGGCACCAGGCGTCTCTATCCAAAGCACGCTTCCTGGAAACAAATACGGCGCGTACAATGGTACGTCAATGGCATCTCCGCACGTTGCCGGAGCGGCTGCTTTGATTCTTTCTAAGCACCCGAACTGGACAAACACTCAAGTCCGCAGCAGTTTAGAAAACACCACTACAAAACTTGGTGATGCTTTCTACTACGGAAAAGGGCTGATCAACGTACAGGCGGCAGCTCAGTAAAACATAAAAAAACCGGCGTCGGCCATGGCCCCGCCGGTTTTTTTATTATTTTTCTTCCTCCGCATGTTCAATCCGCTCCATGATCGACGGGTGGCTCCCTCTGAAAATTTTGACGAGAAACGGCGGGTTGACCCGGCTCAGTCCCGTATCGGCCAAGTCCTGAAACGTCTCAATCGCCGCTTCCCGGTTTCCGGTCAGCTCGATGCCGTAGCGGTCGGCGGCGTTTTCCTGATACCGGGAGACGGCATTCGTAATCGGATCAGAAGCAAAACTGAGAACGGATATGAGCAGCAATAACAGCGGGAGGGCGGCCAGATCTTCAGGCCCCTTTATATGAAGCATTCGGCCGAAGAATTTGGACAGCCGCTTATAAAGCTTGTCAATGATATAGAACCCGGCTAATGACAGCAGGAGATACCCGGCCAGTCCGATGTACACGTGCTTCATCACATAGTGCCCCATCTCATGCCCCATAATGAACAAAATTTCCCGATCCTTCAGTTTGTTAAGCGTCGTATCCCACAAAACGATTCGCTTATTCGAACCGATCCCCGTCACATACGCATTCAGCGCATTCGTTTTCTCCGACATATTTACTTCATAAACATGGCTGGCCGGAATATCGGCCTTGTCGGCAAGCGACAAAATTTTGCTTTCCAGCTCCTTGTCTTTCAGCGGATAGAAATCATTGTATAAAGGATCAATCACGACCGGCTGCAGGAAAAACAAAAACAGGGTAAACGGCACAGTAAGACACCAAGCGTAAAACCACCATTTTTTTGTATGCTTTGTGATCAGCCAGTAAAACACAAGCACACACACGGCAAACAGCGGAAAGCTGATCCAGAAATCAATGACATGGTCTCTTATCCAGCTTGCTGCTGTCTGCGTCGAAATATGATACGCAAGCGAAACCCGATATCCGATCCACTCAAGCGGAAGCGAAGCCGCCGTAACGATGAGTGAAATCACAAATACGAAGCTTACGATTTGCAGCACCCGAAAGCGCACCGCTGCTTCCAGCCAATGCTTTATTTTTTTGGCAAGCCCCGTAATGAGCAGCAGAAAAAATAAAAACCAATCTAACGGCGCTCCGATGAAAAATAAAAAATCCTTTACATTTGAAAAGTTTTCAGCGGCTGCCAGGCGGCCCGGGTCCATAAACGAGGACGGATCGGCTTTCGTTCCCTTTACGGCCTCCGGGACGGCGGAGTCTCCTGTCATAAAGAAATACCAATAGAAAAAAAGGCCGTACAGCACATAGGCAAGCCCCGCTGCCGCTATCCATTTGCGCATGGAAGTCTCCCTCCTTAGCCTTATGACTTACTCCTATTGTAAGCATAAATGCAAATAAATAGAACCAAGCCTCCAAACGGATGTTAATCTTTTCACAACAGAAAAGAATGGAACAACAGGAAGCGGGAAAGACTAAAAGACGGAGTGATGAATATGAAAAAAATAATTGCGTTTATTGTAGTAATCGCCCTTTTGGTTATTGCTTTCTTCTATGTATACAGCCGGACCGGCGATGTGTTTCCATCAAGCAACGCAGATCTGATTATTCTGTCTGAGCACGGAAAAAAAGAAATCAAAATTAAAGACAGGCAGAATGTAAAAGATATGCTCGATATCTTGAACCAAGGAAAACAAGTCAAACTGACCAAAAGCGTGTCTCCCGATTACGACGGAACGGTCAAATATCATGAAGACCGTTTTGATTCATTCAGCATGTGGCTCGAAGGCGGCAATTATATGATGTACAAGTATAAAAACACGTATTACAAACTGACCCGGCATGATACGAAGCTTGTGCAAAGCATCATTAAGGAAGAATCGCAGAGCTGACCGGATCAGCATGTAAAAGCGAAGCCCCCGGCTTCGCTTTTCGTCCGTCATTTCGGAAGCATGTCCCGGACCGCCCGTCTCAGCAGCTTCCCGGTCGCATTCTTCGGAATCTCATCAAGAAAAACCACTTCCGCCGGCCGTTTATATTTTGCCAAATGTGTTTCACAGTAATCAAAAACCGCCTGCTCTGTCAGCTCACCGTCCCCAGGCACTATATAAGCATGCACCGCTTCCCCCGTTTTGGCGTCAGGAACGCCGATGACCACGGCTTCTTTAATGCCCTCATGGCTGTAGAGCACTTCTTCTACTTCGCGCGGATAGACGTTGTATCCGCCGACGAGAATCATATCTTTTTTTCTGTCGACGATATAAAAATAACCGTCTTCGTCGCGCTTCGCCAAATCACCCGTGTACAGCCAGCCGTCTTTCAGCGCGTGCTCCGTCTCCTCGGGCATCTTGTAATAGCCTTTCATCACATTCGGCCCTTTCACGATCAATTCTCCCACTTGATGGTCGGGCAATTCGCGTCCGAGTGTATCGACGACTTTATTTTCGACATGTAAAATATTCGTCCCGATCGAGCCGGGCTTTCTCCCCCGGTCAAACGGATTAAAACAAGTAACCGGAGACGCTTCAGAAAGTCCGTACCCCTCCAGAATGGTGACGTCAAAGGTTTGTTCAAACGTCTGCAACAGAGCGACCGGCATGGAGGCGCCGCCTGAAATGCACAGTCTGACGGACGCAAAATCCTCCGCCTTGCCGTGCTCGTATTGATACAGATAGTTATACATCGTCGGAACGCCGGCAAAAATGGTTGCCTGACGGCTTTTAATCAGTTTAAACACAGAAGCCGGGCTGAATTGCGGCTCGATTAAGACACACGCTCCGCTCATCAGAGGCGCATTCATACAAACGGTTAAACAAAAAACGTGAAACATCGGCAATGCCGCCACAATTTTGTCTTTCTCATTCATTCCTAAGTATCCGGCGACATCATTTGCATTGGAGAAAAGATTCTGATGGGTGAGCATGGCGCCTTTCGGTTTTCCGGTCGTCCCTGAGGTGTATAAAATGACGGCAGTATCATCTTTTGACAATGTCGGATAAGTTCTGCTGCGCTCCGCCGGGCGAAGCATTTTTGTAAACGTTGTCATTTTTAAGCGCAATTGAGGGTCTTCTGTCGATGGAGCGTTCTCTGCTGTCTGGCTGATAATGATATGCTCCAGCAGCGGCAGCGAGCCGTGCAGGCTTTCAAATACGGGAATTAATAGATCGATGCCGGCGATCGCTTTGACATCGCCGTTTTTCAGCATGTATGCGATTTCTGAAGGTGTATATGCCGGATTAACAGGTATGACGACAATTCCCGCTTTTAACGCGCCGAAAAACGCAATAACAAAGTCAGGCGTATTTCCGAGCAGCAGCGCGAGATGATCCCCTTTTTTCAGTCCCCTGTCCTCCAAGCCGTTTGCAAATGCTTTGATTTTACCTGCCAGCTCCTCATACGTCATGTACTGATCTTGAAACAGACAAGCTGGTTTTTCCGGTTTCTGCGATGCCGTTTCTTCCAATTTGGAAACCAGATTCATTTTCCCACCCCTTTAAAAATGTAATGAATGAATAGTCATTCATTTATCCGGAATAAACGTTCACTTTTATTATAGAAAAATATAGAAAAACACTCAAGGGCAAAAAGCCCCGAGTGCCGTAAAACCGGAAACTATAATTGTTTCAGCGCTTCACTGACCGGCGTGCCGCCCGCCGTCAGATCGAATGCTTTTTCATACGTATTCGGTTCATCAAGGGATGCGATAACGGTCTTGGCGACATCGTCTCTTGAAATGGAGCCTCTTTCTAAATCGGCCGCGGCTTTGATATTTCCCGTGCCGGGATCATTTAATAACCCGCCCGGCCGGATAATCGTATACGTCAGACCGCTCGCTTCAAGAATTTTATCCGCATAATGCTTTGCGGCGTAATACGGCTTCAGCGCTTCATTCCAATTGCCGCGGTTATGAGCCTGAAGGGCGCTTACCATAATGAACCGCTTGATGCCGGCTTTCTTTGCCGCTTCTATCGCTTTCGCGGCTCCGTCAAGATCAATCAAAAGCGTCTTATCGTATCCGGTGCTTCCTCCTGATCCGGCGGTAAACACAATCGCGTCACAGCCTTCGGCGGCTTTCGCGATGTCTTCCGGGCTTCCTTCCAAATCTGCAAGAACGGCTTCTGTTCCCACGGCTTGAAGCGCTTCTTTCTGCTCTTGTTTCCGGACCATCGCCCGCAGCGTATGCGTGCCGTCTTTTTGAAACAGCCCGGTCAGCCGCTGTCCGATCTGTCCGTTTGCTCCGATGAGAAATACTTTCATCATGATCCCTCCCCATTCATTATGGTTCTATCATTTCACAAAAACGGGCGCTGATTCAAATCATGCGTTCGGCAAATGTTCTAATAAATCAGCTCGAGGAAATCTTCCAGCTCTATTTTGCCGAAATACTGTTTCAGATCGATTCCGGCCAGCGCCTCCCTAATAGCGGTTCGGTCATACTGTTTTCCGGTCAGTGCCTGTTCGACTTCACTCACATCTTTCGCACCGAAGAAATCACCGAAAATTTTGCAGTCCTGAATGATTCCTTTTTTCACTTCAAGACGCAGATCAATCGATCCGACCGGATAACGTTTCGAATGCTGAAGATTAAATGCGGGCGACCTTCCGAAATTCCAGTCCCAGTTTTGATAGCGCTCTTCGGAAATCTTCCGGATCGCTTTCCAGTCTTCATCGGTCAGTTTATATTCCGGCACTTCGGAAAGATCATTTGTATTAAAAATATGGTGAAGCAGGTGCTTTTTGAATTCGTCCGCCGTCATTTTGTCATCAAGAAACTCGCTGATGTTGGCGACACGGCTTCTGATTGACTTAATGCCTTTTGATTCGATTTTGTCCTTTTTCACTTTCAAGGCTGATACAACATGATCAATGGCGGAATCCAGCATTAATGTTCCGTGGCTGAAAATACGCCCTTTCGTCGAAAATTGAGCGTTGCCGGAAATTTTTCTGCCGTCCGCGACGATGTCGTTTCGGCCGCTTAATTCAGCTTCCACACCGAGCTGGCGCAGCGCCTGAATAACGGGTTCGGTGAATTTTTTAAAATTGTGAAAGCTGTCCCCGTCATCCTTGGTGATAAAACTGAAATTCAGATTCCCGAGGTCATGGTAAACCGCACCGCCTCCTGACAGCCTGCGGACGACGATGATTCCGTTATCTTCTACGTATTTCGTATTGATTTCTTCTATTGTGTTTTGGTTCTTCCCGATGATAATCGACGGCTGATTGACATAAAACAGCAGGTATGTCTGTTCAGGGTCGAGATGCTTCACGCAATATTCCTCGATCGCGAGGTTGATCCTCGGGTCGGTTATGTTTTGATTGTCGATAAATAACATGGTGCTCCTCCTTTATTTCTCCCACTTCAATCCGGAAGCGGCGATTGTCACTTCGCCCCCGAACACGGATTCCGCTTCTTCTTTCAGCTTCCGGTGCTCGCCGAAATGAGGCAGATGCGTGAGAATCAGCTCCCCCGCTCCGGCCTCCTTCGCGATACGTCCGGCTTCCAAACTGTTCATATGGCCGGCTGACGTGCCGTCCTGGTCTGCGTAAAAATTGCACTCACAGATCAGCAGATCGGCATTTTCCGCAAACGGGATAAACGCGTCCTGGTAGCTTGAATCAGCCGTATACACAACAGAAGCTGAACCGTCAGTAATCCGCATCGCATAACAAGTGACCGGATGCACCGTTTTCAGAAAGGTAATGGTGAACGGCCCGGCAGAAAGCGGGCGGTCCGGCTGATAGGCCACTCCTTTTGTATGCGATTTATATGTAAGACGCTCAAACTGTTCTATATCAGCATCATGCCCGTAAATCGGCAGTGCATGCGTCCCTTTTCCGAGAAAGGAGCCGACCTGTTTGGCAAATTGAAGCGGCCCGATATCAGCGATGTGATCATGATGATAATGGGACAAAATGACGGCATCAAGCTCTTCTGCCGGAACATAGGCAAACAGCTTTGATAATACGGCGCTTCCGCAATCGACGAGCAGAGAATAGCCGCCGGACTGAAACAGATAGCCTGAAGTTGCTTCGTTTGCGGCCGGAAACCCGCCGCAGCATCCAATAACTGTAACTTTCATATAATCCTCCGAATGTTTATGATAAAAAGTTCCTTTCCTCCAATATACCTATTTTTCGTACAAATTGCATGTTTTAAACATTGTGCCAAAACAGCCGTTGATTTTCTCAAACTGTTATAATACAATGTAAAGACAAAACAATGAAAGAGGGATGGGTATGTTGGAAAAGATGTCGGATTTTTTCAGAAATTTACCCGGTAAGAAATGCGAAGAATGCGGAAATGAGATTGTTGAGCAGTATGAGTGTCACATTAATTTGTGTAATGACTGCTTGAAAATTAAGGATATGTGACAATAGGGCGCCGCACAATTCTAAGTTGTGCGGCGCCCGTTTTTTTCGTCCGTCATCATACTTTCTGAATAGGGCGTTATTCACCATTATTAGCAATTATCTGTACGTTTTAAAATATTCAGTATTTTCAATCTATATTTTTCTATAGACGGATTGTTTTCTTTTCTATTATAATTTGTTCTAATAGCTATCTTTTTAGATACTTATTGCACTTTTTTCTTCGGGAGGTAATCTATGAAAAAATTACGCTTTGGACTAGCGACGCAAATTTTCGTCGGACTCATACTAGGGGTTGTAGTCGGTGTCATCTGGTACGGCAATCCCGCCATTCCAACATATTTACAGCCTATCGGCGATTTGTTTTTACGCTTAATCAAAATGATAGTGATTCCAATTGTCGTCTCCAGCTTAATCATCGGCGTTGCCGGCGCGGGAAGCGGAAAACAAGTCGGAAAATTAGGCTTCAAAACGATTTTGTATTTTGAGATCATTACTACTTTTGCCATTATTCTCGGGCTGGCTTTGGCGAATCTGTTTCATCCGGGAACAGGCGTTAATATACATGAAGCTCAAAAGACAGATATCAGTCAATATGTTGAAACAGAAAAAGAACAAAATAACAAATCTATCGCAGACACATTCCTGCATATCGTACCGACAAACTTCTTCCAATCATTAGCCGAAGGAGATCTGCTTGCCATTATCTGCTTTACCGTGCTGTTTGCACTCGGCATCTCGGCAATCGGTGAAAAAGGAAAGCCTGTCTTGGCCTTCTTTGAAGGTGTTTCTCATGCGATGTTCCATGTTGTGAACCTGGTCATGAAAGTTGCGCCGTTTGGTGTTTTTGCGTTGATTGGTGTTACCGTTTCCAAATTTGGGCTCAGTTCCCTGCTTTCACTCGGTAAACTGGTCGGTTTAGTATATGTAGCTTTGGCTTTCTTTCTCATTGTTGTATTCGGAATCGTCGGAAAGCTTGCCGGAGTAAACATTTTCAAATTCCTCGCCTATATGAAGGATGAAATTTTATTAGCGTTCAGTACGTCAAGCTCCGAAACCGTACTCCCCCGCGTTATGGAAAAAATGGAGAAAATCGGCTGTCCGAAAGGTATTGTTTCCTTTGTTGTGCCGATCGGATATACCTTTAACTTAGACGGATCTGTGCTGTACCAATCTATCGCCGCTTTATTCCTCGCTCAGGTATACCACATTGACTTGTCCATTTGGCAGCAGATTACCCTTGTGCTTGTCTTGATGGTCACTTCCAAAGGAATGGCTGCCGTGCCCGGGACTTCTTTCGTCGTCCTGCTTGCGACATTAGGCGCATTCAACATTCCTGCAGAAGGCCTTGCATTCATCGCCGGGGTTGACCGGATTATGGACATGGCCCGTACGGTCGTCAATCTGACCGGAAACGCGCTGGCATCCGTTGTGATGTCAAAATGGGAAGGCCAGTATGATCCCGTTAAAGGCGCGAAGGTCATGAGCCTCGCCAAAACAGAACAAAACACAACCATCTCAGGTTAAAAAAACCCTGCACGGAATGATTTCCGCGCAGGGTTTTTTATGCCATCGGCGATAGAACGTACCGGTGCAAAAGCTTCGCCGTATTAAGAAGCGATAACTCATGCGTGCGTTCAAAAGCGTGTGAAGCGTCAATTCCCGGGCCGATCAGCCCGTGGACGATGTCATGGCCCGAACGGATGGCTGCTGAGGCATCAGAACCGTAATACGGATAAATATCAAGCTGATAATCAATGCCATAGCGCTCCGCAAGCCCGGCCAGATGTTTTCTGAGCTGATAATGGTACGGGCCGCTCGCATCCTTCACGCAAATGGAGACGGTATATTCATCCGTAGACTGGCCGTCGCCGATCGCTCCCATATCAACAGCCAAGTATTCGACGGTCTCAGGAGGAATGTTGGAATTGCCGCCGTAGCCGATTTCTTCATTATTAGAAATCAGAAAATGCGTCGTATACGGAAGTTCGATTTTCTCTTCCGTGATGCGGCGGATTAAATTCAAGAGCAGAGCCACGCTCGCTTTGTCATCAAGATGACGGGACTTAATAAAGCCGCTCGGCGTAATCTGCACACGCGGGTCAAATGAGATGAAATCGCCGACCCTGATGCCGAGATCGGACGTCTCTTCCTTCGTCCGGACAGGCTCATCAAGGCGGACTTCCATATTCTCCTGATTCCGCTCTGCCTTGCCGGCGTCCTTGTAGACGTGCACTGAAGTCTGATGCATTAAGATGGTGCCTGTATAGGTTTTGCCGGAAGAAGTTTGGATCTCGCAATATTCCCCTTCAATCGAGTTATATCGGAAGCCGCCGATCAAATCAATCTTCAGCCGGCCGTCCGCCTTTATCTCCTTTACCATCGCGCCGAGCGTATCGACATGCGCCGTCAGCAATCTGTGTTTCTTGTCATCACGGCCGGGAATTGTGACAAAAAGACCGCCTTTGCGGTTTCTGTAAGAGGAGACGCCCCATTCTTTTAAAAGACTTTCTGTATAGGCGATAACCTCGTATGTATTGCCCGTCGGACTCGGAATCGACACCAATTCTTTAATCAGTTCCATCGTATGTTTCATATTTTCCACAGGTCATTCCTCCTATCAATTTTATTCTTCTTAAAATATACTCTTTTGATCCATAACCCGTCCAATCTTTTCCTTCTCTTTTTTCATAGAATGAAGGGAGCATGAGCATAGGAGGGAAATGTATGATCAGCCGTAAACCGCACAAGCGGAAAAGATTTCATAATGATTGGTTTGAGGATTGGTTTGAGGATAATTGGTCTGGTGCAGCCTTCTGGGGCTGTAAAAAAGAAAAAGATCACTGTAAAAAGAAAAAAGAAGACCCTTGTAAAAAGAAGAAAGAAAAAAAGAAGAAAGATAAAAAGAAGCATCATCATTCATGTTGCCGCTGCCGTCATTGGTAATCGTTCACACAAGCCCGTTTTACAAATAGATTCTCATGCTCCCCAAACAGCGGATGCTGCTTGGGTTTTTTTTATTAAAATTAGTACCAAGTAATAATATCAGGTGTTATAATCTGATATAAAGGAGTGATTTTTTCATGTCAAAATCTAAAATTACAGCAATCGGTACATATGCTCCGGCACGCCGATTAACAAACGCGGATTTGGAGCGCATCGTCGATACATCTGATGAATGGATCGTCCAGCGCACCGGTATGAAGGAAAGACGCATTGCCGGCGAACATGAATTCACATCGGATTTGTGTGTGGAAGCGGTGAAAAATCTTGCAGAACGATACAGCGGAACTCTTGATGATGTCGATATGATCCTTGTCGCCACAACGACGGCGGACTATGCGTTTCCAAGCACCGCGGCACGCGTGCAGGCTTACTTCGGCTGGCCGCACACGGGGGCGCTTGATATTAATGCCACATGCGCCGGACTCACTTACGGCCTTCAGCTCGCAGACGCATTAATTACCGCCGGTTCCCATCAAAAAGTGATTGTCATTGCCGGTGAAACATTATCAAAGGTAACGGATTATACTGACCGGACGACCTGCGTTCTTTTCGGAGACGCTGCAGGCGCCCTATTGGTGGAACGCGATGAATCAGCGCCGGGCTTTTTGGCAGCCGTGCAAGGAACAGCGGGAGGAAGCGCGGACGTGCTGTATCGCACCGGACTGAGCGCAGAATTAAACGGCGAGCCGCTTAAAGGCGGAGGAAACATGGTGCAAAACGGGCGCGAAGTATATAAATGGGCGGCCAGAACCGTGCCTGAGGAATGCAATGCCCTTTTAGAAAAAGCCGGCTTTTCAAAAGACGATCTGGATTGGTTCGTTCCTCACAGCGCCAACATGCGGATGATCGAATCCATCTGTGAAAAACTGCCCTTCCCGCTTGAACGGACATTGACAAGCGTTGAATATTACGGCAACACTTCATCGGTTTCTATTATTCTCGCTTTGGATGAAGCTGTGAAAGCAAAAAAACTGTCGGAAGGCCAGACGCTGGTATTATTCGGGTTCGGCGGAGGATTGACGTATACCGGACTGTTGGTGAGATGGGGATTTTAATAGCACGACGATCGAAATCTAAAAAAAAGAGGCCCTGACCATCTGCTCAGAGCCTCTTTTTCTTATGCTGTTATTTCTTCTTCCGTTTTGTGTTCTTTTTTGCTTTGCACCGTAAAATACACGATGGTCAGCGCGATCATGACAACGGCGATGCCCAACAGAATGGATGCCTGCTGCCACATATAGCCGTAATCGCCATTTGAAATGACGGCGCGGAACCCGTTGATGCTGTAAGTCATCGGCAGTGCCCCGTGAATCACTTGATAGAATCCCGGCAGGAGTTCAAGCGGGAAGGTTCCTCCGCTTGCCCCGAGCTGGAGCACCAGAATGATGACAGCGATAAAACGTCCCGGATTCCCCATCGTTGTCGCCAATAATTGAATCATAGACAGGAACGCGATGCTGGTAATCATCGTAAAGAGATAGAATCTCCAAGTGCTCTCCACATCAAGCCCGATTCCTTTCAACAGAACCGTGGCGACAATAACGGATTGAATCAGTCCGACGAGCAGAATAACGCTGAATTTGCTGAGGAACCATTCAAAACCGTTTCTCGGACGCCCTGAAGCTTCACTCAGAGGGAACACGACCGTCAGCATCAATCCGCCGACATACAAGCCCATAGAGAGAATATAAGGCGTCAGTCCGGTACCGTAGTTAGGCACGGAATGAATCGCGTTATCGTCCGTTTTTACCGGATCGGCAAACATGCTGTACGTTTTGTCATCTGTCTTAATGTCCCCGGTTTGATCGGCCGCATCTTTCAGCTGGCTGGACAATTGTCCGGTGCCGTCTAAAAGCTTGCTTAAACCGGTGCCGAGAGACGCTTGACCCTGCTCAATTTTGGACGAGCCGTCATGGATTTTGTTTTGCGCGTCCAGCAGTTTCGTTAAGCCGCCTGATACTTGGCCGCTCCCTGACACTAACGCTTCTGATCCTGATTTGAGCTGTCCGAACTTGCTGTTGTATTCGCCGATGCCGGCCGTCAGTTTGTTTTGGCTTTCAAAGACGGTCTGCGCTCCGCTGTACAATTTATCAGTTCCCGCTGTCAGCTGGTTAATCGCGTCTTGTACCGCCGCTGCGCCGTTATACAGTTTCGATGTGGACTGAGGCAGTGCTTTCAGCTGATCAGCCTTCGCTTTTACATCTTTGAGCGCGCTTTTTATGACTGACATATCCGGAAGCTGAATATCTCCGCCGGACGGAAGCTGGCTGACGATATTGTCTAAATCCGGAAGGTCGGCCTTCGGAAGCTTCTCATTCAGTAGCTGAACAAGTTTCGCTTTTTGCTCATCCGTTAAGAAATCACTGTCCTTAATCACCTTTTTGACCGCGTCATCCCGGGCATCCAGGTTGTTTTTCAGATCAGAAAGCTTCTTCTTAAACTGCTGCAGGTCCTTTTCAGTCTGCTCGAGCTGCCCAACCGCGTTTTCAATGTCTGACAGGTTGACTGAATTGATCGCATCTTCAAATGCCGCCGCTTTTTGCGACACTTCCTGCGCCTTGCTGTTTAACGCGCTTAATCCATTCGTTAAATCCGGAAGCTTTTGCTGGAGCTGCTTTTGTGCGTCAAGGCTCGTTTTCAGCCCGCTGGCCACTTGGCCTCCTCCTGAAGCAATCTGTCCTGATTTATCTTGAATTTCGGCGCTTGCGCTCTGAAGTTTTGCGATAGAGCTGTCAAGCGTTTGAATTCCGCTTGTCACTTTCGCCGCTCCGTCTGCAAGCTGCTGTGTTTTATCGCTGATGGTGGCGGTGCTTTCAGTAAGCTTCGCTAAATTTTCCTTCAGCTTGGCGCTGCCGTCTTTCGCGTTTTTCGTGCCGTCGTCTATTTTCTTGGCTCCGCTGCTGGCTTTGCCGAGCCCTTTGGCAATATCTTTAAAGTTATCAAAAATGACTTTTGCGTATTGCTCTGTCACTTCTTTCGACACGGAGGCTTTCAGTTTGTCGATCGCCTTTTCCCCGATTGTCGCGCCGACATAGTTTGATCCGGCATTCGTATGATATTTCAGATCCAGCTTCTTCGGATTTTTATCCATTACCGTGCTGGCGTTTTTCGAAAAATCTTCAGGAATCTCGACCAATAAATAATATTTAGCATTTAATAAGTCCTTTAACGATTGATCAAGATCGCTTGAAAAATGCCAATCAAAATTATCATTTTTCTTTAACTCTTTCACAAGATCGTCACCGATCTGAAGATGTTTCCCTTCGTAGTCCGCCCCTTTATCCTGGTTGACAACGACAACCGGCAGCTGATCCACCGTGCCGTACGGGTCCCAGTACGCCTTCAAAAACACTCCGCTGTAGATCAGCGGAACGAATAATATGGCAATGATGGGGATTAACAGTTTCTTGTTCGTTACAATGTCTTTCCACTGGCTTTTTATTGTATTCAACCCTGTTGCCTCCTTCCGCAAACTGACTCATTTGACAAAACGGTCACGGCACCTAAAAAGTGAAGGATCATCTATTATTTAGATAATCCTTGACCAACATACATTTCCAGCAATTCGGCGATCGTCTCTTTTTCAAGAGGCGGATGGTTTTTTTCCCAGTCAAATATCAGGGCGATGTAGAGCTTGAGCATCACAAAAGCGGTCAGTTCCGGATCACACGGTTTAATGCTTCCGTTTTCAATGGCTGTTTCTATCTTTTCTTTAATGTATGACAGAATGGCCCGCTCCATTTTCGCAATGACATCCTGAACGGCTATTGTACCAATCTCGGCGTTCTCCTGAAAAATTTTAATAGTCAGCTGGTGTGTTTTTCTGAATTCCAAAATCGCGACAAGCGCCCGGTGGACATTTTCGTGAAATGAAAGCTCCGGTTTCATCGCTTCGTCTGCGTGTTCCTTCATTTCTCTTAAAATAGTGGTGAAAATATCATCAAACAGTTCTTCTTTGTTTTTGAAAAACGTGTAGATGGTTCCCTTCCCCACATTTGCAAGCTTTGCCACCAGATCCATTGTCGTTGCTTTGTAGCCGAATTGTGTAAAAGACTTCGTTGCCGCTTCCAGAATGAGCTTTTTCCGATCGACGGACATGTTTCCCACCTCGTTAAATTGACCGTTTGAACGTTTTAGTCATTTTGTACATAAGATAACTTATCACAGTCGCAAAGAAGATTCAAATGTTTTTTCTCTTTATTGGTGTTCCCTTTACAGAACGGGAACATGCAAAAAAACCTCCGTTTTACGATAACGGAGGCTGGTACGTTTCAAATAAATAAGCCAGTGAATCATATACGGCGGCTTTTCCCTGGTCGATACAGTCGGGGATGCCCACCCCTTCGAATGACGCGCCCGTCGCGTATACGCCCGGATAGGAAGCTTTCAGCGCATCTCTGAACTCTTTGATGCGCTCCTTATGGCCGACATGGTATTGCGGCATGCTTTCGTTCCAGCGGGTCACACAGGTCATTTCCGGTTCGCCATTCATTTTCATTACTTTTTTCAAATCTTCCATTACGATTTTAATGATCTCGTTATCTGAAAGATCTACGATGGATTCATCTCCGGCCTTTCCGACGTACGCCCTGAGAAGCGTTTTGCCCTCCGGCGCCGCGTGCGGCCATTTTTTATTCGTCCATGTGCAGGCCGTGATGGAGAAGTCGCTGTTTCTAGAGATAACGAAGCCCGTACCTTCATGCTCCATCTTGACGGCTCCCTCAGGAAAACCTAAGGCGACGTTGGCAACGGACGTAGAATGCATGTCTTTGAGACATGAAACCGCCGGCAGATCAGAAAGCATTTTCGCCGCGGCTTTATGCGGGGCTGTCACTATGCATCCTTCCGCATAGAGCACTTTGCCGTTATCAAGCGTCACGGAATATCCTTTCTCCTCGCGGCCGATATGGGTGACTTTCGTTCCTTTCATCACCTTTGTCAGCGTAAGCTGTTTTTCCAGCTCCTCCACCAACGTTTGAAGCCCTGTCGTCAGCGTTAAAAACTGGCCCTGCTTTTTGGCCGTCAGTTGCTGTCCCGAAGGCTGCGGACGTGATTTTTTCATGCCGAGAATCAGGCTTCTGTGCTTTTGCTCAGTCTGATAGAATTGCGGAAACGTGGACATGAGGCTCAGCTTATCAATATCTCCGGCATAAATCCCTGATAATAGCGGTTCTATTAAATTCTCAACGACTTCGTCACCGACGCGTCTGCGGAAAAATTCACCCAGAGACTGATCTTCCTTCGGTTTGCTCGCAGGCAGGACAAAGTCAAGCGCCGCCCGCGCTTTTCCGGGAACAGAAAATAAACCGGTGGAGATGAACGGAGCGATTTTGGTCGGAATGCCCATCACCGCGCCCTTCGGCATCGGATGAAGCGTCTCGTTGACGAGCACGTAAGACTGTCCGGTCGCATTGTTGACGAGCAGATGCTCAAGCCCCAAATCCTTGACGAGCTGCGGCGCGCTTTTTTTCCTTTCCAAAAAAGAATCCGGCCCCCGCTCAATGATGTAGCCGTCTTTATGCGCCGTCTGAATTTTGCCGCCGGCTCTCGGGCCCGCTTCGATCAGGGTGACCTCAAGCGGCAGCTGTTTTTCTTTGATTTCTTTTTCCATGTAGAAGGCGGCGGCTAATCCCGTTATGCCGCCGCCGATGATGACCAGATGTTTTTTATCGCCACTCATTTTTATCGCCTTCTTTACCGTTTAATTCTACTTGTCCAGCTCTTTCAGCACGACCGCTGCAAGCGCGTCGATAAATTCAGGCTGTGCGTTCGGCATGGCCGGACGATAGTAGCTTGTGCCGACTTCTTCAGTCACAGCTTTGCATTCATAATCATTATCGTAAAGCACCTCTAAATGATCGGCAACGAAGCCTGCGGGCACGTATACAAATGCTTTATAAGGATGCTTTTGATACAGCTCGCGCGTGAGATCCTGCACATCCGGCCCGAGCCACGGATCAGGGGTATTCCCTTCGCTTTGCCAGCCGACTGCGTATTCGGTAATTCCGGCGCCTTCGGCAATCAGTTTTGCGGATTCCTCCAGCTGGTCAGGATACGGATCGCCGTATTCTTTAATTTTTTCAGGAAGGCTGTGCGCTGAGACGATCAGCATCGCGTCATCCCGTTCTTCTTTCGGCATTGATTCATACGTTTTCTTCACCTGGCCGACCCAATAATCAACGAATTTCGGTTCATCATACCAGCTTTCAACGGACTTGATGGTCAAGCCGCCGAGCTTCTCCGCTTCTTCTTTCGCGCGTTTGTTGTATGACTGGACGCTGAATGTTGAAAAATGAGGGGCGAGCACAAGGCTGACAGCTTCTGTAATGCCGTCTTTATGCATGTCCGCCACCGCGTCTTCAATAAACGGTTCAATATGTTTTAATCCGATGTACACTTTGAATGTTACATCATCCTGGATTTCATTTAAACGCTGTGCGAGCTTCTCCGCCTGCTCCTGCGTAATTTTTGCCAGCGGCGAAATGCCTCCGATCGCTTCATATCTGTCTTTTAAATCTTGAAGCATATGAGGCTCCGGCTTTCTTCCGCGTCTGATATGCGTATAATAACGTTCTATGTCCTCTTCTTTGTAAGGCGTTCCGTAAGCCATGACAAGAAGCCCCATTTTCTTTTTGCTGCTCATTTTGTTAAACACCTCTTTTGATGGTCTGTCTACCTTGATTTTGACAGGAAAATCTACTTATAACCAACGATCTGCTCAGGAAGATTGTTCCGTTTTTTTGGCCGCGGAATATTCATGTACAAACGCCGTCAGCTTTTTCAGCGTTGCCGGAGTGACATCAGGGAATACGCCGTGCCCTAAATTGAAAATAAACCCGTCCGTTTTCATGCCTTGATCAAGTATCGCTTTCGCTTTTTTCTCGATGACTTCCCAAGGCGCAAGAAGAAGCGACGGATCAAGATTGCCCTGAACCGTTTTTGTAATGCCTTGTTTTCTGGCGTCATCTATGCCGAGTCTCCAATCAAGACCGACGACATCAAGAGGAAGGTCATGCCAATCCCCGGCCAGATGGCTTGCGCCTACGCCGAACATGATCAGCGGAACTTGTTCTGCAGAAAGCTCCCGGAAAATTCTGTCCATCACCGGTTTTATAAACTGCCGGTAATCTTCGCGGTTCAGCGCGCCGACCCATGAATCAAAAATCTGAATGGCTTTTGCGCCGGCGTTAATCTGCGCTTTCGCATAAACGATAATCATGTCCGCGAGCTTGTCCATCAGCATTTGCCACGCTTGCGGCATACTGTGCATAAACGCTTTTGTTTTGTTGTAATTTTTAGAAGGCCCGCCTTCAATCATATAACTGGCCAGCGTAAAAGGCGCTCCCGAAAAACCGATGAGCGGAACATTCAGCTGTTCGTTTACGAGTAATCGGATCGTTTCCAGCACGTAAGGAACATCCTGTTCGGGATTCAGTTCGCCGAGCTTTTCAATATCCGCAGCAGAGCGCACCGGCTGATCGATCACCGGGCCGATTCCGTTTTTAATTTCTACATCCACTCCGATATAAGGAAGCGGCGTCATAATGTCTTTATATAAAATGGCAGCGTCCACTCCGTACTGCTCGACCGGGAGCCTCGTCACATACGCGCACAGCTCGGGCTGATGCGTAATTTCGACTAAGCCGTACTTTTCCTTCAGCTTGCGGTATTCCGGCTGCGACCTCCCCGCCTGTCTCATGTACCAGACAGGGACGTGATTTGACTTTTCTCCCCGTGCCGCTTTTAAAAACGTATCATTAAACGCTTCTCGTTTACTCATCTGAATTTCCACCTTTCCTCCTGCAACCATACGTTCGTGTTCTTCGCCCATTACACTATACCTTGTTTTTTCAAAAGCGTATAGAATTGAGGCTTAATGTTCAAAAAATCGCCGAATTCATGATTAAGAAGAAAAAAGTTTCGGCTGAACGTATTCCGTTCCCTCTCCTTCTTGATCCGTCTGTGAATTATATGGAACGACTTTGTATGAAGCCCCTGAAAACAGATTGGCGTACGGTATGTCAAAGCTGCCTTTTCCTTTCACCGAATCCAGAAGCTTGTCTTTTCCGTCTTTCTTCTCATATATTCGGTAAACAACCCGATCATCCTTTTGAATATCCCATTTTAATTGAACCGTAATCAGTCCCATCGCCTTAAATGTATAACGGGCCGACAGGGACTTTACCGCCTCCAGCTCAATCGGGCTGCCCAGTTCCTTCACATTTTCAGGCTTTTTGAATGTCCGGCCGTTTTCCCCCGCTTTTGTAACGATATCTTTAAAGAGTCTGACCGGGTATTGGCTTCCGCCTTTCAGGTAATGGGTTTTATCCGTTTTGTCATAGCCCATCCAGACGGCTCCCGTCAGTCCGGGAGTGTATCCCGCAAACCAGGCGTCCTTTGTCGCGCCGGGGACGCCGGTAAATGTGGTCGTGCCGGTTTTCCCCGCCAGGTCACCTTGATAGCTGCCTTGTGAAGCGGTTCCTTCTTTTACGACCTGCTGAAGCATTCTCGTCATATTCCATGCCGTCTGTCCGCTGAAGACGCGCGTTTTGCCGTTTTTAGGCCCGGACAACGTTTCTCCGTCTTCGTCCGTGATTTTCTCTATAAAAAATGGCTTCGTATACATTCCGCTTGCCGCAAAGGTATGATAAGCTCCGGCAAGCTGAAGCGGGGTGACGCCTTCAGACAGACCGCCCAGCGCAATCGCGAGTCCGTTGTCAGAAATGTTCATACCGTTTTTCTCAAGATACGATTTTCCCGTATCTACGCCGATCTGCTTCAATGTCCAGACAGCGGGCGCATTTATGCTGTAAGTGATCGCATCCTGCATCGTCACTTCCCCCTTGTACTGTCCGTCATAATTTTTCGGTTCATACCCGTCGTAGGACGTGAGTTTGTCTTGGAGAAGCGAATACGGTTTGAACTTGTCTTCCTGCATGGCGGGCCCGTATACGGCAATCGGCTTAAACGTTGAGCCCGGCTGCCGCTTCGCCGTAACCCTGTTGTATCCTTTTGTCACGTAGTCGCGTCCGCCGACCGCCGCGCGCACGCCTCCGGTTTTATTATCAATAAAGACGGCGCTTCCCTCTGCCGCTTGATCCGTCCCCGGAAAATAGCCGCTTTCCTTCATGAGGGTGTATGCCGTTTTCTGCAGCTTGGAATCAAGTGACGTCCGGATCGTATAGCCGCCTTGAAGCAGCTGTTCACCCGACATCGAATAACGGGATTCCGCCTCCTTGATGACAAGATCGATATAACTGTCAAACCAAGGCGTTTCTGATGTTTTCTTGACATTAAGCCCCAATGTCCGGCCCTGGGCTCTGACGGCTTCCTTGGCGCTGATATAGCCTTGGTCGTTCATCATTGCAAGAATCGTATCGCGGCGTTCTTTATTTTTATCCGGATGCTGAATCGGCGAATAAAGAGATGGCGCCTTCGGAATCGCTGCCAGAACGGCTCCTTCCGCAACGGTTAAATCTTTTACTTCTTTATTAAAGTAGTAGTGGGACGCGGCTTGAATGCCGTAAACGCCATGGCCGAAATAAAGCTGGTTCAGGTACATTTCAAGCAGCTTGTCCTTGCTGTAATCACGCTCAAGATTGATGGCGATAATGACTTCCTTCGTCTTGCGCAAAAATGTTTTATCATGAGTCAGAAAAATGTTTTTCGCCAGCTGCTGGGTGATCGTGCTTCCGCCTTCCACCTTGCCGCCTGCTAAAACATCCCGGAACACCGCCCGGCCGACAGACTTCACATCAATGCCGTGATGTTCGTAAAACCGTTTATCTTCAACGGCGATAAAGGCATCTCTCACATCTTCCGGAACCTGCTGAATGGATACCGGCTCGCGATTTTCCGTATAGAGGCTCGCGATTTCATCACCGTTTTGATCGACGATTTTTGAAGATGCGTGCAGTATTAATTTCTTTTCATCGATGACATAATGGCCGAGAAATATAATGATAATGTATCCGATTAACGCGAGAAAAGCGGTTGCCGCCGCAATTACAGCCGGAATAAAGAATCTTTTTTTCTTTTTCAGCATAAGTCACCTCGCCTTTCTTAACTTGTAGTATGGGAAATATTGTTTCGAATTATGTCAGAATGAGTCGCCAATAGAAACTTATACCACTCTTTTGATATACTAGCAAGCAGGAGGTGGCTGATATGAAGGTTTATATTACATACGGGACAGCCGATTTTTTAAAGACGATTGCAAAGAAACACCCGAGTGAGAATATGGTGCTGATGCAAGGTGAGGATAATGCGGTTTTAATTCATGAAACAAATGGAGAAACCGTTTTTCAGGCGCCCCATTCCTATGAAAGCATCGACAGCGTCGGGGAAATCAAAAATCCGGGCTACGCCGTCCTCAACAACATCGCCGTTACCCAGGAAGGCCGTCCGTTGTTTGAAAACCGGTTTAAAAACCGCGCCGGCAAAGTGGAAAATGAACCCGGTTTTCAAGCCATCCGCGTATTAAGACCGCTCGAAGGCGATACGTATGTCATTTTGACCCTGTGGGAAGAGGAAAAAGCCTTTCAGGATTGGCAGCAGTCAAACTCTTATCAGGAAGCTCATAAAAAACGCGGAACATCTGCCGGCATCGACACGACGTCTATTTTTTCCCGTCCGTCTTATGTAACCGCTTATTACGCAATAGACTAAAAAACCGCCGGAGATTCTCCGGCTTTTTTAATGTCCCGATTTTACGCTTCGTTCTTTGCACCTTCCGCCCGCCTATGAATAACCTGTAGCAATCCTATTTATAAACGGAGTGGTTCAATTGGGGATCGGCGTCTACTCGGTACATCTGCTTTATGTTGCTTTTATCGCGGCCATTATCGTTTTTATGCTTCTCAGAAAAGATACAACCTTTATTTCACTTGCCGGCATTTTTGTGATTGCGCTATGGACGACGCATTCATTCTCCGCTTCGGTCAGCAGCCTGTTTCACAGCTTCACGTATGCCGCCGGAGAATTGCTGCCGACGATTTTTATCATTTGTTTTATCGTGGCGATGAGCGGCCTCTTGACCGAAACCGGTATTAATGAAGCGATGATTTCTCCGTTTGCAAAGCTGATGAAAGGGCCGGCTGTCGCGTATTGGGTTATCGGCTGTCTGATGTTTGCCATCTCTCTTTTTTTCTGGCCGTCACCCGGGGTGGCGCTGATCGGCGCTGTGCTGCTTCCCGCAGCGATCCGGGCGGGCCTTTCTCCGATCGCCGCGGCTATGGCGATGAACCTGTTCGGCCACGGATTCGCTTTATCTGGGGATTACGTCATTCAGGCGGCCCCGAAATTAACGGCCGATGCCGCGGGCATTCCCGTGAGCGATGTCATGCAGGCAAGTATTCCGCTCGTTTTGATCATGGGGTTAACGACGACAATCACCGCTTTCTTCCTCATCATGCGGGAACGAAAAAAAACGAAGGCCCCCCTCTCCTTGGACAGCTCCGGTTCTTTGGACACAAGTATGTATCTTCCAAAAAAACTCAGGGTGATCCTGGCGGTTTTCATTCCGCTTGTTTTTCTCGCCGATATTATCTGCATGATCGTATACCGTCTGCAGGGAAACGAGGCGACGGCACTCGTCGGAGGAACCGCGATCGGCATTCTCCTGATCATTCATTTCATTGTATATAAAGAGCGGCATTTAGAAAAGATCACCGAGTATTTTATCGGCGGTTTTCAATTCGGCTTTAAAGTATTCGGCCCCGTCATTCCGATCGCGGCCTTCTTTTATCTCGGTGACGCGGGGTTTAAAAGTATTTTGAACACCCCGCTGCCGAAAGGATCTGCGGGGATCGTCAATGACCTCGGATTGGCCCTGTCCCATTCTTTTCCGATGTCCGGAGAATTCGCCGGCATCGCCCTGGCCGCAGTCGGTGCGATTACCGGGCTCGACGGGTCAGGGTTTTCCGGTATATCTCTCGCAGGCTCGATGGCAAAGCTGTTTTCTGCCGCGCTTCATACGGACCCGGCCGTTTTAACGGCGCTGGGCCAGATTTCAGCGATCTGGGTCGGGGGCGGAACATTGGTCCCTTGGGCACTGATCCCCGCTGCGGCTATTTGTAAAGTTGATCCGTTTGAGCTTGCCAGGAAAAACTTTATCCCGGTTGCGGCCGGGCTAGTCGTCACAACGATCGCCGCCATCATCATTCTCCCGTAGCAAAAGGATTGAAATCTTCTGACATTTTCTATACAATCATGGGAAAAGCAGACGAGGGGGGCATCGCTTTTGACGTTAACGACACTTCAAAAAAGCTTAAACGCTCAGCTTGACGGGCTGTATGAGGAAATGGTTGAAATCAGGCGTCACCTTCACATGAATCCCGAGCCATCCTTTAAGGAGAAAAAAACACCGGCGTTCATCGCCTCATTTTATGAAAAGCTCGGCGTCCCCATCCGGACGAATGTCGGGGGCAACGGTGTCACAGCCTATATTGAAGGCGGTGAACCGGGACCGGCCGTGGCACTCAGAGCTGATTTTGACGCTTTGCCGATACAGGATGAAAAAGATGTGCCCTATGCTTCACAAATTCCCGGCGTCATGCACGCCTGCGGGCACGACGGCCATACGGCGGCTCTGCTTGCGGTCGGAAAAGTGCTGTACCGCAACCGGGAAAAACTGAAAGGGTCATTTGTGATGATCCACCAGCACGCTGAGGAATTATCTCCCGGCGGAGCACAAGCAATGATTGAGGATGGCTGCCTCGAACATGTCGATGCCATTTTCGGCACTCACCTTTGGGCGACTGAACCCGTCGGAACGGTCTTATGCCGCCCGGGCCCAGTGATGGCCGCCGCTGACGGCTTTACGATTAAAGTCATCGGCAAAGGCGGCCACGGCGCGATTCCTCACGATACGAAGGACGCCGTTTTAATCGGCTCACAAATCGTCACGGCTCTTCAGCATATCGTCAGCCGGCGGGTAAATCCGGTGCAGCCGGCCGTCATCTCAGCCGGCTCGTTCACCGCTGAAAATCCGTTTAATGCGATTGCCGATCAGGCAGTCATATCAGGCACCGTCCGCTCGTTTGACGAAAGTGTGCGCAGCCTGCTCGAAGCAGAAATAGAAGCCGTCGTAAAAGGAATCTGTTCCATGCACTCCGCTTCCTATGAATATCGTTTCAAGCGCGGTTATCCCGCCGTCGTTAATCATCCTGAGGAAGCGGCGCACGCGGCGGCAGCCGCAGCGGAAACAGACGGCGTCACGAAGGTCGTTGAAGGAGAGCCGCAGATGGCCGGAGAGGATTTTTCCTATTATCTGCAGCATACAAAAGGCGCTTTTTTCTTTACGGGCGCCGCTTTAGAAAATGCGGAAACCATTTATCCTCATCACCACCCGAAATTTGATTTTAATGAAAAAGCGATGCTGACGGCCGCCAAGGTGCTTATCGGCGCCGCGGTAAGCTACCCCCGCTGACATAAAAAACATAAAAAAACAGCCGGTACATTACGTACCGGCTGCTGTGATTCTTAAATGAAAAACGTGCCTTGCCGTCTCACCGAGCTGTGACAGCAGTTTATAATTGGCCGCTCCGCCCACGGCGGCTCCGACCACCGGCAAAAGCTGAAGCAATTTCACCACGTCCAGATAATCGCGGTATTCCTGCTGAAAAACTCTCCAATCGACATCATGCTTTTTCGAATCCCATTGTTCAATCATTGAGTATATGCGTTTCCGCTGTTCACCGCTTGAGAAAGCCAGCTGAAAAATAAACAGCAAAAACAATCGTTCATCCCTGTCTTTCACATCATAGCCGTAAATGGAGGCAAGATCGAACAGACATTTCATTTTAATGGATAGCAGCAAAGGAAAATCAGCCATCCCTAAAAAAATTCCGCCGGCCCCCGTACCGATACCTTCGGCTGCCGCGACCTTTTGGTACGATGCGATGGTTTGTCTGGCGAGGGCATCTTTTTCAGCAAGCGTCATACCGTTTGTATCCCGCTTGCTTTTCACCAGATTTGAACCAGCCATTGTTGCTTCGGTCATTTTTTTAATGCTTTCTGTGATGACGGCATGAATTTTATCGGGAATCCGCTCATTTATTTTCGCCTGCATTCCTTTAGAAAAGCGTTCAAGCATGGAATCTTTGCGCAAAAAACGCGCTTTCCATTGCAGTGCTTCCTGTATCAGCTGCTGATCGTCGGTCATCTGTGTCTCCTTCTTTCATTGAGGTTTCAAAAACCCGATTGATTACAGCTTGCCGTACTTTTTCAATCTTCCGCCCATATACGAAGGCATGATCACAAAAATCAGAACGGCTGAAGCAACAGCCGCATACAGCGCCCCGCTGACTCCCGCGGCATAAGCTGACGCTGCACAGAACAGCAGCGCCTGCACGGTTAACGCCGATTTCATCAGCGAAAAGAAACTTTGCAGCTTCGCTTTCTGGTTGACCGGGTAAAGCTCCTGTAACGACAGATGATGAAAATGCCCGAACAGCGGCAGAAGCTGTATCCCCGTAATAAAGACGGTAAATACGGTTAACGCCGCCGTTATCCACGGATTGGCGGAAACGAGCATAATAATCAGGATAAAAATAATCGTGAGCCTGACCTGAATGCCGAGATAATCATTTGAACGCAGAAAGGCCCGCGCATACATATAGGAGAACGTTTTCCGCTGTTCAAACGGAATCATTCTGAGCAAAAAGTCGAGATACGCCCGGCGTTTTGCCTGTTTCTTCAGGTGAGGCACATCGGTAAACAGATTGGCGATTCTGTAAAACCGCTGCTTCCTTCTTAATTCATATTCAATATGGGCTTCCCATTTTAATGATTTATGTTTTGCGGCCGATGTGAAATACACATAAAGGCCGGCCATCACAACATAGACGGCGGCAGCGTACACATAAAACGACTGTAAGACGAAGTATAAAAGCAGCATATTGCAGATAAAGCGTATAACCGCATCGATCATTTTCATGCTTCTGTCATTCATAAACGTCATCCGCCACTCCATGGCCTGATTCCACGCTTTTACCGCCAGCATCTGAATAAATACGGCGGCATACGACGCAAGCGACGCCCCCGGACTTACAGCGAAAAACAGAGGCATGCATACAAGCGACAGGGCAATAAGCGGAAACAGCTGTGACAGATAGCTGTACTTAAATGAATGCTTAAAGTATGTCCCCATTTTCGGTTCAAGCGGCAGCAGAAACACGAGGTCCGCTTCCTTTAACAGCGTCCGGACGTATGAACCGGTCAGCACAAATGAAAAGAGCACCGCCATCACCCAAAATGACGGAAAATGAACGGGAATGTCTTTGACCCACTTGCTGTACCAGCTTGCCGCGCCGGCAATAAAAAAGATCAGCACAATGACGAGATGATCATTGAGCATATATTTCATATACATTCTGGTTTCCTTTATATGCTCTTCAAGCCGGGACTGCCAAATAGTAGACATATTATTCATGGCCGGCGTCTTCCTTCGTCAGTTCGATATACAAGTCATCAAGAGCTGCGTCTTTCATGCCGAACTGCTCTCTCAGTTCTTCCAGTGTGCCGCTTGCCCGCACTTCGCCGTTATGTAAAATAATGAAAGCGTCACAGTAGCGCTCTGCCGTAGCCAGGATATGCGTTGACATCAGCACGCTTGATCCGGCTTTTTTCGCGGCGTCCATCCGCTCCAGCAATGCATTGATCGCAAGCGGGTCAAGGCCGAGAAACGGCTCGTCAATGATATAAAGCGAAGGCTCCGCGAGAAACGCGCACATGATCATGACCTTCTGCTTCATCCCTTTGGAAAAGTGAGCGGGAAACCATTTCAGCCTTTTTTCCATTCTGAATTCTTTCAGAAGCGGAGGAAGCCTTTTTTCAAGCGTTTCTTTGGAAAGGCCGTACGCCATGGCCGTCAGCTCCAGATGCTCTTTGAGCGTCAGTTCTTCATACAGCACCGGCGTTTCGGGGATGTACGTAAATTGCGAGCGGTAGCTTTCCTTATCCTCCGAAAACGTCTTGCCGTTCAGCTCGATCGAGCCTTTATGCGGGTCCATTAATCCGATAATATGCCGGATCGTCGTGCTTTTGCCCGCGCCGTTTAATCCGATGAGTCCGACAATCTGGTTCGGCTCAAGGGTGAATGAAACATTTTTTAAGACCGGGTTTCTCGTATAACCGCCGGTTAAGTCTTTTACCGATAGCAGAGACATAATTTCTCCCCTTCTGATTCGTTTTTCTTCATAGTACCAAAAATAAAGTCTGATTTGAAACGATTCCCTTTTTTTCTCACGTGAAAATCGTGCATAGTTATCGTTTTGGCGGACATCATAATGTATGTAGAAGGAAACAGCTTTAATCAACTGAAAATGAGGTGTTTATAAAAGACGTCTTAGAACAGTTGGATGAAAATCAACATGTCCTGTGCTTACAATTTCTTCACACACTGCTTTGATGATGTTCTTCATTCATGATGAAATAATCAAATGAGGTGTTTGTCCCAGGAATGATTAAGCAGACCCATAAGTCTTCATTTTAAAAACAAATGAGGTGCTTACAAAAGGCATATTCAATTTTCTGTGATAAAGCTCGTACTTCTGCATCAGGGTGAACGCGCAGCCGTTCATCCTGTTTTTTGTTTTGGCCGTTTTTGTGGTACGATGAGAATATACATATATTTCTTTTCAGGGAGGAAACCCATCTATGCACAAAGCGGACGATTGTATTTTCTGCAAAATCATTGCCGGTGACATTCCGTCTTCAAAAGTATACGAAAATGAACACGTCGCGGCGTTTCTTGATATCAGCCAGGTCACAAAAGGCCATACGCTCGTGATTCCGAAAACACATATCGAAAACGTGTACGAGTTTACGCCTGAGCTTTCTAAAGAATATTTTGAAGCGGTGCCGAAAATCGCACGCGCCATCCGCGATGAATTCGAGCCGATCGGGCTGAATATTCTCAATAACAACGGTGAAAAAGCGGGCCAATCGGTGTTCCATTTTCACATGCATATCATTCCGCGTTACGGAAAAGGCGACGGTTTCGGGGCTGTCTGGAAGCCCCACGCCGAAGACTATACGCCTGACGATCTTCAGGAGATCGCTTCAACCGTCAGAAAACGGCTTGCCTCATCTTAAAGATGAGGTTTTTTTGCGTCCGGAAACACAAAATACATAAAATTATATTTTTTCATATCAAAAAAATCAAAAAATTGTGATAGGATAATTGTATTATTTCTTACACTAAAGCGGAAAACAGGGAGAGATCGTAAACATGGAACGTACAACGAATTTCAATGCAGGACCCGCAGCCCTTCCACTGGATGTGCTGCAAAAAGCACAAAAAGAATTTGTCAACTTCAATGATACCGGCATGTCCGTCATGGAGCTGTCCCACCGGAGCACGGAATATGACGCGGTGCACCAAAAAGCCAAAAGCCTTCTGAAAGAACTGATGGATATTCCCGACGATTATGATATTTTATTTCTTCAAGGCGGCGCAAGCCTTCAATTCTCCATGCTGCCGATGAACTTTTTAACGCCGGAAAAAACGGCGCACTTCATCGTAACGGGCGCATGGTCTGAAAAAGCACTCGCCGAGGCGAAACTGTTCGGAAACACATCCGTCACGGCAACAAGCGCAGATTCAAACCACAACCGCATACCGGAAGCGGACCTCTCAGGAATCAAAGACGGCGCCTATCTGCATATTACGTCAAACAACACGATTTTCGGAACGCAGTGGAAAGAGTTCCCGAATTCACCGATCCCGCTCGTAGCCGACATGTCAAGCGACATCCTGAGCAGAAAAATTGATGTCAAAACGTTTGATGTCATCTATGGCGGAGCCCAGAAAAACCTCGGGCCGTCCGGCGTCACGGTCGTCATCATGAAAAAATCATGGCTTGAAAACGAAAACGCCAACGTCCCTAAAATTTTGAAATACTCCACTCACACAAAAGCCGATTCACTGTATAATACGCCGCCTACATTTGCGATTTATATGCTGAGCCTCGTCCTTGAATGGCTGGCTGAAAACGGCGGTGTCGAAGCGGCTGAACGGCGCAATCAGGAAAAGGCCGACGTCCTGTACGGCACAATCGACGCAAGCGGCGGGTTTTACGCGGGGCATGCCGCAAAAGACAGCCGTTCTCACATGAACGTCACGTTCACCCTCCGCGACAGCAGTCTCACGAAAAAATTCGTTGAAGAAGCGAAAGCGGCTAAAATGATCGGACTCGGAGGCCACCGCTCAGTCGGAGGCTGCAGGGCGTCTATCTACAACGCCGTCAGCCTGGCTGATTGTGAAAAACTGGCTCAGTTTATGAGAAAGTTCCAGCAGGAAAACGAATAAATTTCTTCTAACATAACGGTTCCTTTGATATACTGTTTGCATATCAATTTTTCCGGCCATCGCAATAAATGACGAGCATATTATTGGATGGCGAAAAAGCTTAGCAGAGGAGAGCTTAGTATGAAAACAAAAGAATTAGTCATTATGGCCCTGTTTGCGGCAATCGGAGCGGTGCTTCATTCCATTATGCCGCCGGTATTATTCGGAATGAAACCCGATATGATGCTTGTGATGATGTTTATGGGTATTCTGTTATTCCCCCGTGTGCAGAACGTACTGATGATCGGGATTGTAACGGGAATCATTTCCGCACTCACGACATCTTTTCCGGGCGGACAGCTTCCGAATATCATTGAAAAACCGGTAACGGCGTTTCTGTTTCTCGCGCTGGCGCTTTTGGTGAAAAAGAGCGTGAAAACAGCGGCCGCCGCCGTCATTACGATAGCCGGCACCTTCATCTCCGGTTTGCTCTTTTTGGCGCTGGCCCTTCTGATTGTCGGCCTGCCGGGCGGATTCACCGCATTGGTGCTCGCGGTCGTCCTTCCGGCGGCTGCGCTGAACGCGATCGCCATTATCATTATGCATCCGATTGTGCAAACGATCTTAAAACGGTCCAATATGATTGAAACGGTGAAATAACCGCATACCGAAACCTCTTCCGGCCGGAAGAGGTTTTTTAATGTGTTTCAGCATGTTTTATACGAGAAGTTTTGTGAAAAAGATAAGGAACAATGCGAGGGCGGTTCCTGCTGAGCAGACAATGGCCTTTTGGCGGACGACCCGCTTCGGCGGATAAGAAGCGGCCTGGCCGAGCAGTTTCAGGTAATAAACGGCGCCCGCCGCAAAGACAAGAGCCATACAAGATAAAACAATCATAAAGACAGACAACCTTCTCCCTCCTTTTCCCTTAAAAAATATGCTAAAATAAAGCAAGCTATGTATAGAAGTTTATTCTTCTGAACAAAAATGATAAAAGTTATGAGAAAAAAAACGGGGTGATTTCAAATGGCTGACGGACGTTCCCTTTTAACAGGCCTTTTCGTAGGCGGATTGATCGGAGGCGCAGCGGTGTTACTCTCGGCTCCTTCATCCGGAAAAGAGCTGCGGGGCAAAATCAAAGAGAATTGCAATTCAATTGAGGACACAATCAAACGGTTAAAAAAAGACGGAATGGCGCTTAAGGACCAGCTTGTCCAAACGGCGAAAGAAAGCGCAGAAGTCATTAAAGACGTAGGCGGAGAGCTTCAGACCAGCATTAAAAGGTGGCAGGAGGAAATCAAGCCGCACCAGCAGGATCTCCAAAAGGAAATCGCTGATATCGAAGAGAAAATCAGACAGCTGGAGAAAACCTTACAAAACTAATATCCTATACAACCAAAAAAAGTGCGGACCTATTGCGTTCCGCACTTTTTTTTTCGGTTTAAAGCCTTTCCCAGCAAAGGATTAAGAATTTATTATAAAATTCTTAAATTTTCATCTTTATTAATCTTTATTTTATTGGCATAATAGAGGAAAAGAAAATGTGAAGCAGGTGATCTGTATTGAATCGTGTTGAACCGCCTTACGATCTAAAAGAAGCTTTAATCTATACCCAAAAAATGGCGCAGCTGTCCAAAGCGCTCTGGAAATCTATCGAGAAAGACTGGCAGAATTGGCTGAAGCCGTACGACCTTAATATTAATGAGCATCATATATTATGGATTGCCTATCAGCTTAAAGGAGCTTCTATTTCAGAAATCGCCAAATTCGGCGTTATGCACGTATCAACTGCATTTAACTTTTCAAAAAAGCTTGAAGAACGGGGATATCTGAAATTTTCCAAGCGGCTGAATGATAAACGGAACACGTACATTCAGTTAACTGAAGAAGGGGAAAATGTATTCGAAAGCCTGCTTGAGGAGTTTGATCCGTCGAGGAACGCGGTGTTTAAAGGCTCACAGCCGATCTACCACTTATTCGGGAAGTTTCCTGAGGTTGAAGAATTAACCTGTGTCATCCGCCACATTTACGGCGAAGATTTTATGGAGATATTCGAGAAATCATTGACAAACATAAACAATGATTTTGAAAGTGAAGACGGAAGGCTGAAGAAAAAAACGGACGAATCGGCTGTCCATGAAACGGCTGAAGAGCTGGAACCGATCAACAGTTAATCAAAGTGCTTCATAATCTCAATAAACTCTTCCATCAGCGCTGTATAAAGCCCCTGCTCATACAGAGCAAAAATCGTTTCATGAACATCTAATTTTTCGTTCAGCTGTCCCGCAAAAAGCGCAAGGAGCTTGTCAAACGTCACAAAGCCTTGCGCTTTTTGCGACTCCAGCTCGTCCTCCAATTCGCGGCAGATCCGCCCGACCTCTTCTCCTTCTTCTTCGGTCAGCCCTTTTTCAATCATCATCGCATAAAAAGGGTACTTATCCATATCCACCGTTTTCACCAGCAATTGTATGTAATATTCTAAACGCCCGATACGCTGATCCATTGAATCCATCCGTTTCACTTCTTTCTATCTTTAATCTTATTTTAGCTGATAATGAATGGAGAAGAAAGGTTAAACCGTACATTTCCATGTTTCACCGAGCTCTTCTGTTCTTCTCTTTCCAGGTTTATTTTTTTCTTTAAAAAAGGATTGATTTTTTCTCCTGAAGAGAGTAAATTATTTTGAGATTGTATTCCATCTTTGTACGGAAGGATGACTCTGATGAATTGCTGGAAAACCATTAATCTGATCAAAGATTATGGTGCGGTTCGTTTATTATTGACTGCTGTAGGTTTTATGATCCTGTTTTTTATATGCAACTTCTTGGCATTCGGGCTGCTGCGTCCGAATATCAGTTTAAGTGACGGGCACGTGTTTGCTTTTTGTGTTCTGCTCGTTGTTACTTTATTTGTACATAAAGTCATACATGTCCTGCCGATGATCTGTAAAAAAAGAAAAAAGGAAATGAAAATGTACTTCTTGCGGATGCCGACATGGAAAGGCATACCGAAAACGACGATGCTGATTTCTACGATCAGCCCGTTTTTATTCATTACGCCGTTATTGTTTTATGCCGGACTGGCATTTCCGAGACACGCTCATTACTTTTATATGATTTCGAGCATTCATGCGGGGTATTGCCTGCCTGATCTTCTGTTTGCGCTCCATCTGGTCAAAGCGCCCAAATCATGTCTGATTGACCAGGAATCCGACGGTTTTGATATTTTAGTAAAAAAAGTGCCGGAGTCTTGATGTCCCGCTGATTTTTCAGGTTACATTCTATCTTTTTTAATAAATATTTGGTAATGTAATATGGGAGCAGTTCAGAGAGAGGGGGAATCTCCCATCATTTTATTCTATTTTATCGTGGCTGCCCTGTTTATTCTTTATTTCATAAACAGGCTCACAAATACATTATGCCTTGTCAGAGAGATTCCTGAAGACCGGCAGGATAAGGTATTCCGTTTTATTAATGTATCTATTTTAATTTTACTGATCTCTTCATTCGTCGAGATCTCCTTTACTGTGTAAACAGGCAAAAAAATATGGCTGACGGAGGTCTGACCCCCCGACAGCCATATTTTTTTCTTAATAAAGCCAAGAAGCGCCGATGATGATCAATAAGATGAACAGAACAACCAATAATGCAAAACCGCCTGCAAATACTTCACCCATCTCCAAAAGCACCTCCTACAAAACGTTTTATTTTTCCAATTACATCATATGCAATGTACTTCTGAAACGATTAGGCGCCCGGGTAAGAAAACGGACCGCTTTTAGAAAAAGCGATCCGTTTCGCTTAACAAATGTAAGCTGCACCTACGATGATAAGCAATATGAACAGTACTACGAGCAGTGCGAAACCGTTTGAATATCCTCCGCCCATGGTTCATTACCTCCTTTTCATGATCAATATATTTGTATGTATCAGGAAAAAGTTTGACTAGACGAATGCCCTTTATTTAAAATCTTTTTACAGAAAGCCACAATATGTTATGATACGCATATGCAATTTAATTTGGATGATTAGGAGTGTTTAAAGGAATGAAGAAAATCGCGATAGCAGCTATTACGGCAACGAGCGTCCTGGCTCTCAGCGCTTGCAGCAGCGGTGACAACGACGTGATCGCCAAGACGGATGCCGGAAATGTAACAAAAGGCGAGCTCTACACGAACATGAAAAAAACTGCGGGTGCAAGTGTGCTGACACAGCTCGTACAAGAAAAAGTATTAGCAAAAAAATACAAAGTAACGGATAAAGAAATCGATAACAAGCTGAAAGAGTACAAAACGCAGCTCGGCGATCAGTACAGCGCCCTTAAACAGCAGTACGGCGAAGATTACCTGAAAGATCAGGTGAAGTACGAACTGCTTGCACAAAAAGCGGCGAAAGACAACATCAAAGTGACTGACTCCGAAACGAAAGAATATTACGACGGCTTAAAAGGTAAAATCCGTGCGAGCCACATCCTTGTCGCTGACAAAAAGACAGCTGAAGAAGTGGAGAAAAAGCTGAAAAAAGGCGAGAAGTTTGAAACGCTTGCGAAAGAATATTCAACTGACAGCTCAAAAGACAGCGGCGGCGACCTTGGCTGGTTCGATAAAAAATCAATGGATGCAACATTCAGCAAAGCTGCATTCGGCCTGAAAGTCGGACAAGTCAGCGATCCGGTCAAAACAAAATTCGGTTATCATATCATCAAAAAGACGAAAGAACGCGGCAAATATGATGACATGAAAAAAGAACTGAAAGAAGAAGTTCTTAACCAGAAATTAAACGACAGCTCAGCTGTACAGGCGGCAATTCAAAAAGTCATGAAAAAAACTGACGTAAAAGTTGAAGACAAAGACTTAAAAGACACGTTTAACACTTCAACATCTTCTGAATCTAAATAAAAAAAACTGTGCGGGCTCTCGGCGAGCCGCACAGTTTTTTTATGCGATGGAATGATTGGAGTTTTCTTCCGCATCCCCGTTTTCACTTGCGGGCGCAGCCATACGGCGCTCGCGTTCTTGTTCCATCCGTTCAATATACACCCTTCCTTCTTTTTCAATAAACGACTGGTCAAGCTTTTCCTCTTCTTTAGCTGTTGTGAAAAGCTTATAAGCGCTGAAAATAATTCCGATAATGCAAAGGTATACCCACCAAGGAAAAAATAGCACGTCGGTTTCCTCCCTTTTTCACCCAGAGTCTTTATTCTAAGCTATGCTTGATAAAGACAAGTTATGAGAGCTGAACGTAAAAAAGACCGATCATAAAGAATCGGCCTTTTTATCTTATTGATGGAAAGTCGGTTTATAGAAAGAACGGTTTTCAAGCGCAAATACACGCTCTGTGTATTCGCCCGGCTTCACCCGTTCCAGCGCTCTGTCCATCATGATCATTTTTGCATCCAGATTATCAATGTAGTGCAGAATTTCCGCTTCTTTCACCATCGGCGGTTTCGGGCTTCCCCATTCCGCTTTTCCGTGATGGCTTAAAATCAAATGTTTCAGAATCAGCACTTCTTCAGCGTCAATCTGAAGCTCTTCGGCTGCTTTTGAAAGCTCTGTCACCATGATCGAAATGTGTCCGAGCAGATTCCCTTCCACGGTGTACGTTGTGGAGACGGGGCCTGAAAGCTCTTTTACTTTGCCGAGATCATGCAGAATGACTCCGGCATACAGTAAATCCCGGTCAAGAGACGGATACAGATCGGCAATCGCTTTTGCCAGGTTCAGCATGGACACTACATGATACGCGAGCCCGGAGACGAACTCATGGTGGTTTTTAGCCGCCGCCGGGTAATCCATAAACTCAGCCGCATATTTTTTGACCAGATGTCTTGTGATCCGCTGGATATTTGGATTTTTCATTTCAAAAATGTATTGAGTGACGGTTTCCATCATTTCATTTTTCGGAATCGGCGCCGTTTCCAGAAAATCATCAATGCTGACATTTTCGTTCTCGCCGGCCGGCCGGATGTTTCTCAGCTTAAGCTGGTTTCGTCCGCGATAGTGATGGACATCTCCGATCACCTTCACGATCGTCTGCGCCGCGTACGTTACTTCATCAGTCGGCTTGGCATCCCACAGCTTCGCTTCGATATCTCCCGATTGGTCCTGCAGCATTAACGTCAGGAATGGTTTTCCATTGCTTGCGATTCCTTTAGTCGAAGATTTAATCAGAAAGTATTGATCGACCTGCTCGCCGACCTCGTGCAGCATAATACCTTTTGCCATTCTATTAAAAGCTCCCTCCATATCTTACATAATACCAGTATAGCACATACCTCTTTTTTGAAAATAAACTCTTTTATGACAGGAGCCGCATGACTTGTCCGCTGTGAAAAGACCGGCTGACATGCTCATGGCAGGTGAAATAAAGTATCTGCCGCCCGCCTTCTGAAAGCTGATTCAGCACATCAAACAGCCGCTGCAGCCGCTGCCTGTCAAAATGGACAAAACTGTCATCAAGTAAAAACGGCAGTGATACCGCAGATTCCCTCTCTGACGCAAGGGCAAAACGAATCGCCGCATAAAGCTGCTCGCATGCCGCCTGTGAGAGTTCGCCTGCAGAAAACACCGTTCCGTCTTTCCGCATGACCATAATGGAATCATCAGCCTCGGAGAAATACAATTTGTGATAGCGTCCGTCCGTAAGCGGTCCGTATAATGCACCGGCGGTTTCTAACAGACGGGGAAGCGTCACTTTTTTATGCCGCTCCATTTTTTCCCTGATGATGTGTCTGACCGTCTGTAATGCGGCCCACTCTTTAGCGGTTTTTTTCACGCGCTCCTTCTGCATTTCTGTCTGCTGTTTTAAATCGGATACAAGCCCCGAGGACTCCAGCTGCTCTTGCTTCACCGTTAATAAAGCGGTTTGCTCACGGAGCTGGGCGCTTTTTTCCTCAAGCGTTTTTTTCTCTGTTTCCTTCTGAACGACTGTATGTTCAAGTTCGGACACTGTGCGGCTCATGTACGGCTCCAGCTGTTTTCCGCCTATGCCGGACAAGTGCGTTTTGATTTCGCGCAGCTGCCGCTCTGTTTCCCGGCGGCTTTCATTCAGCCTGGCGAGTTCACAAAAGTGTTCGCGGTTTTTTGCGCCTGCCGCCATGAAAAGCTGTTTGACCTGCTGTTCGTAGTAATGAACTTCTTCGTTTAATTCACGCATTTGCTCTTGTGCATGCAGCTGATCCGTTTCGAGCGCCTGTTTTCGTTTTGCTTCCTCACGGGCCCGTTCCGCCTGAGCCAGCAAAACGTGCAGTCTTTCTTTTACGGACAGCTCCCTTCCGTCTGAAGGACTCAGCTTTTTGACCCGGTCCTCAAATGCTCTTTGCAGCTTTTGCAGCCTGCCCGCTTCAATGGTCAGCTCATGCTTGTTAAGGATTTCTTTTTTGACATCTTTCATCACATGATATGCGTCCAGAAGATGGGAAGGACTTCCTGAAAACCCCAGTTCATTCATAAAAAGTTCCGCCTGTTTTTCAGACGGCGCCATTTCCGCCTCCCATTCTTCATATTGGCGGATGACCCTTTCATATGCCGATTCTTTCTGTTCAAGCACGGCTTGATCCGCAATCAGCTGCTGCCGGTGCCGGCCGTCACGCCAAAGCTCTTCCTGCAGAAGATCAGCCGCTTCTTTGGAGATCGCCGGCTTCTTTTTCTTGTGTCCGGGCCCTCCTCTTTCTGTCAGCAGCGGTTTTTGCATGCCGGACAGCATATACAGCAGCAGAGCACCGGTAAAAAGGGCGGCAGGCAGCCATTCCTTTAACATAGCGAAAATCGCAATGAACAGAATGCCCGCACCGAGAAAGAGCTTTTTTTGTTTGGCGCGCTGTTTTTCCAGATGCTGAACATGTGCCTGCCATTCGTTTCCTTCTGTATCAGCCGTTTGCTTATATGATTGTAAAGCGGCTTCTTTTTCTATCCTGACAGCGGGGTCCAAAATGTTTTCCGCCGTCACGGCATGTTTTCTTTCGGCTTCTTCCAGCTCCAGCCGCGCTTGTTCGAACATCGCATCAAGCTGTGCCTTTCTTTCTCTTGCCTGTCCGGCGCTCTGCACGGCTTCCTGCAGCCGCCATTCATATTCATAATCGGTGTTCAGTGAAAGAATGCCGTCTTCCTCATGTCTTCCGAGCTGCTGCAATCCTGACGAGACGCAGGCAGATGTCTGCCGGATCTGTGATTGGATGGCGGCAAGCTGTTCGCCGCGCGATTCGTACATATGCTGCTCGCCGGAAAGCTCCTGCAGCTGCCGCTCTTTTTGCAGCAAGTCCTCATTTGGAGCGAGCAGCTCAGCCTGCCGCCGGAGTTCATCCGCTTTTGCCCGAAGCCCCTCAAGACGGGCCGCTTTCGGATGGAGATGCGATTCGTATTTTTCAAGCTGATGCATTCCGTCCTTCGGGAATTGCTTCAATGCTTCCGGATAAGAAGAAAGTTCGCTTTCCAAGGCTGTTTTTTTGTCTGCGAGCGGCTTTGCTTCTATCGCTGATTTTACTGTTTTGATTTCTTCAGTTATGTCTTTCAATCGTGCTTCGGCATCCTGCAAACGGCCGCCGGCGCTTTTTTTCTCTTCCAGAAGGCTGTGATAACCCGCTTCCGCCGCTTCCGCCTGTTTCAGCTGGGCGCTGAGCCGCTTTAATGTATCCAACTCCTGATTTAAGCGGGGGTTCCGCCCGTTCGGCTTATACATCCTGTCAAGTTCTTTTGCCAGCCGCCCGTCAAGCTTTGCCGCCGCTTCCGACCCGAATAAGCTCGAATACAGGAGAAACTCGCCGATTTTGTCCCGGTTAAAAGCTTGAATCTCCTGCAGTCCGAATACATCGAACGAATAGATCGCTTCGTACAGCGCCCGGTCTGTATCGGAGAGAAGCTGTTTGAGCCATTCTCCGTCCTTGATTTCGCCTGAAGCCGTATACACTCTGACTTTTTCGGCAGCGCCTTTTGTCCGTTCGATTTTGACAGCGCCGTGATCGCCATGCTTCAATTCTACAGCGCCGCCGTAAACCCCGCCGTTTTTCGGTTCGTATTTTTTTGATTTCGGAAAACCGAACAGCACGCTTTTGATGAAGGACATCAATGTCGTTTTACCCGCTTCATTTAACCCGTAGATCACTTGCACGGGAGAATCTGACAGCTGAAAACTTCGGTCGGAAAATTTTCCATATTGGTAAATATGCATCGCCGTTATTTTCATCGCTGAAGCTCCTTCATCTGGCGTCTTAAAACGGCTTGAGCCTGCCGCTTAATATCCAGTATCTCTTCATCTGTAAATGAAGCCATCTGACGCCGGTATACGGGATGACGCTCAAGGGCTTCAAATACACCGCTCATGTCCGCGCATTGTTCTATGTCCTGAAGCAGCCCTTTAAAAAACGGATCGGGCGGCACGCTGTCTGTTTCGTCCGTCCGATCCTCAAGCGCAAGCGGCCAGATGAAACATTCCTCTTCGGCCTCTTCCTCCTGTAAAGCGGAAAGAAGCTCCTCCGCGATGCCTGCGGGCGCCTCCGTCCAAAAGCGGGGCGCCGCGCCGCGAAGCACCAGCCTGACACATGCCGGACGGCCCGCCGCGCGCAAGCCGGAGAATGTATCTGATGCGGCTTTCAGAAGTGAAGTCATATGTTCAGCTCCGGAGATATCCAGATCAATTTCCTCCCATAACACATCATGCGCTTCTTTGAATTCCCAAGACATCTCACCGTTTGCCGCCCGGACGAGATAATATCCCTTAGGCCCGGTTTCTTTTAAATGCCGGGCTTGAATATTCCCGGGGTAAATGGCGGCGGGATGCTGGGCGGACAGAACCTGCCGTTTATGAATGTGTCCGAGCGCCCAGTAATCCATGCCGCTTTTTTCAAGGTCTTCTTTCGTAAACGGGCAGTACGGGTCATGCCCTTCCGCTCCTGATAACATGCCGTGGAGCATGCCGATATGATAAGGCGCGCCGGTCATTTTCCGGTAACGGGCCGCCTGATTGACCGTTACGCTTCTTTCCTGATAGCTGCATCCGTATATGCTTGCCGCAAGCTCTCCGTTTTTAAAGAAAGATTTTTCCTCCGGTGTATCCGAGGTGAAGATATGTACATTTTCCGGCCATTCAATCGGCGTCCACTTACCGCCCAAATGATCATGGTTGCCGAATATGACGAACACTTGGATATCCGCTTCCTGTAATCTCGTAAACTGTTTTCTCAAAAACAGCTGGGCTTTTAAACTTCTGTTGGCTTCGTCAAACAGATCCCCCGAAAGCAGCACGAAATCTGCCTGCTCCCGGAGTGCCCCGTCCGTCAGTCGGCGGACGCTGTGAAATGTGCTTTCTTTAATACGCGCATATACCGGTTCAGGCAGATTCGAAATGCCGTAAAACGGGCTGTCCAGATGCAGGTCAGCGGCATGAATAAACGTCAGATCAGCCATCTCGCCCTCCCCTTTCTGCAAATTGAATTACCCTTATTTTAGCACCGTTTTTATACGAATGCACGTTCTGCAAAATAAAAAAACAGCCCGGCTGTTCCGGGCTGTTTCTCTTATTTTTTGGAGATGCGCAGCGCTTGTTTAATCGCTTTGAATCCGCTGGCGTTTCCGTAAATCAAAACCCCGCCTTTGTAAATTTTCGCGCCGACCGCTGCAAAGATCACGATAGTGAGCAGTGTCAGGGCGATTCCGGCCGCAGCCTGCCAAAACGGGATATCGAGCATCCCGACGCGTAAAAACATAATCATAGGCGTGAAAAACGGAATGTAAGATGTAACGGTAATAAAACCGGCGTCAGGATTGCCGAGGCCGAACATGGCGATCATAAAACCTGCCACGATTAAAAAAACCATCGGCTGAATCGTCTGCTGTACGTCCTCTATCCGGCTGACAACACTGCCGAGAAACGCGGCAAGCGTCGCGTAAAGAAAATAGCCGAGCAAATAGAAAATGACGGCATAGACTATCGTCGAGACGGGAACATCCGTAAAATTGAGAAATGCACTGATCGGCGACGACGCCTCATTATGAGGGTTCAGCTTCAGTGAGAGATAACCCGCCGCAATCAGCACCGCAAACTGTGTGATCCCCACGAGCGCGATACCGAACAGTTTGGCAAACATCTGCTGAATCGGCGGCATGCTTGAAATTAAAATTTCCATGACGCGGGACGATTTTTCCGTCGCCACTTCCATCGCAATCATGCTTGCGTACATGATAACTGAGAAGTAGATGACAAACAGCATGATGTATACAAGCCCCATTACCTGACCGAGCTCTTCCTCAGATTTCGCCCCTTTTTCCAGCGCGTCTTTGCTGACTTCCGGCGGAGTGTAGAGGCTGCTGACTTTTTCTGCCGAAATGCCGAGCTTGGCGGTTTCGACAGCGGTTTTTGTCTGGGTTAAAGCCTGCTTGAGCAGTTTATACGCTGATTCATCGGAAATGGTCAGTGCCTTGTATGCTCCTGTTATCGTTCCTTTTTGATCTTGTCTGATGATAAACAGTCCGTCCCATTCACCGTCTTTGACACGCTTTACGGCATCTTTTTCGGACTCCTTCGTCTCCATTGCCTGCAGATCATTGTCTGTATCCGCCGCTTTAAGCTGTTTTGCAAACGCCGGGTACAGCCCGCCCGTTTCATCAATCACCGCGATCTGCTGCTTGCCGTCATCCGATTGAAACACGGAAATAATCGATTGCAGGTTGGTCACCGCTAATACCAATAAAACGGTAATGGCAGTCGAAATAATGAATGACTTTGCCGCGATTTTGTTTTTGTATGTATGAAACAGCATAATCCAAAATTTATTCATAAACGGCCCCCACCTTTTCTATAAAAATATCATGCAGTGACGGCTCTTCCAATTCGAACTTCCGTATAAAACCTTTCCCTTGCAGCGCCCGGAAAATATCCTGAGAAACAGGTTCATTCGCGACCTGCAGTCTGATTCCGTCATTTGTTTCCTTCCATTTCACGACACCTTCATGCGTTTTTAAAAAGCTGAGGTCATCATCTGAATGAACGGTGACATTTTTTTTGCCGAAAGACCGCTTAATGTCTTTCAGATTGCCTTGAACGACGGGTTTTCCCTTCTGGAGAATGCACAAATTCTCACAAAGTTCTTCCACATGCTCCATTCGGTGGCTTGAAAAAACGATGGAAACGCCGCTGTTTTTCAAAGAAATGACCGCTTCTTTCAGCAGCTCGACATTCACCGGATCAAGACCGCTGAAAGGTTCATCGAGAATCAGCAGTTCAGGCTTATGCAGGACGGCCGAAATGAACTGGATTTTCTGCTGGTTTCCTTTCGACAGCTCTTCGACTTTCTTATTCTTGTAATCTGTAATGCCGAACCGCTCGAGCCATGTCATGAGCTCTTTTTCCGCCTCTTTTTTGCCCATTCCTTTTAATCTCGCCAGATAGACAAGCTGGTCACTCACCTTCACTTTCGGATACAGCCCCCGCTCTTCCGGGAGATAGCCGATTTTTTCACTGATGGAATAATTGACCGGCTGCCCTTTCCAGGTGATATGCCCGTCAGTCAGGCTTAAAAGACCTAAAATCATCCGAAAGGTCGTCGTTTTTCCCGCGCCGTTTGCGCCGAGCAGCCCGAACATTTCCCTTTCAGGTATTTGCAGGTTCAAATTGTCAACAGCGGTAAAGCTGCCGAATGTTTTCGTTACGTTTTCAATTGTAAGCACAAATCCAACTCCTTCCTTGACCCATTATATACTAATAATGGGTAAAAATTAATGGAGGATTTTAAATTCTTTATCAGAATATCATTCTATAAAGGGGGTGACATGATGGGACAATATGTATTGACCGCATTCCATGCGTCGGGAGAAACGCTGCTGAATGAACGGATCGAAGCGGATAATGAGGCGGAGGCGAAGGCCGCCGGAGAGGCTTTATTGAAGGAAAAAAAGCTTGAGAACAGTACTCATCGCTTGGTAAATGAAGCCGGAAAGCTGATTTTATTCCACAGATAACAGAAGCTTTCCGGCTTCTGTATTTTACCGGTTAAATTGCGGCGTCCGTTTTTCTAAAAAGGCGCGGATGCCCTCTTTATGATCATCCGTTTTTCTCATATTTTCCTGGGCCTTTCGTTCAAGAGACAAAACGTCTTTTAACCGGCTGATATGGAGGCTCTGATAAATAGCCTTCGTTTCAATCATCGCTGACAGCGGCGCATGCAGCAATCGGTCGATATACGGTTGTGCCCCCTCCGCAGGGCCGCCGCTGAACAGCCCGTCGGCAAGCTTGAGCCGCACCGCTTTTTCAGCAGGCAATTTTTCACCGCTCCAAATCAGTTTTTTCGCTTCGATCTCACCGACGCGTCTCATTAATAAATAATGGCCTCCTCCATCGGGAACCAATCCGATGCCGATGAAATTCATCGCGAGGCGGGCGTTTTCTTCGGCGAGCACCACATCGGCGCACAGCGCGAAACTCAGCCCGAGCCCCGCCGCGGCTCCGTGGATGGCGGCAATCACAATTTTTTTCATATCATAGAGGGTCAGCGTAATGGATTCGATCATTTTCATGAGCCGTTCATATTCTCCTGAATCATGATCAGACGTCATCATCTGAATATCACCGCCCGCGGAAAATCCCCGGCCTTCCCCCCGTAAAAGCACGATAAGCGCCTCACTGTCGGCTGCCATCACGCATGCATTTTCCAATTCCCGGAGCATTTGTTCATTCAGCGCATTGTAACTGTCAGGCCGGTTCAGCACAATCTCCGCGATCTTTCCCTTTTCTTCATAACGAATATACTGCATGTTTACATCCCCCTTGAATCCGCTTACATATTTTGTTCAAATGATATATTCCTTCCCCCGAAGCGAAACTCCTTTATTTTTCAAGGTCAACAGATACCGAAAAATGCATATCATTTGAAACTGAACATACATTTTTATATAGTGAAATTGATATACAAAACAAAAGGGGGGAAAAACGCCGATAATGAAATATGTGATACTCAGCTTGTTACTGAGCTTTTTTATGGTGCTGTTCCCCCCTTCGGATGTCGCTCTTCCTTCCCAATTGGTGACAGAAACAGACAGCCATGTACAAATTTCGGTTTACCCGCAGGAAACGGATTCGGCAAAGACGCCGGTTCAAACCAAAACCGCTCCGCAAGGCCTGTCAAAAGGATACGGTGCGTTATCCCGGATGATCTCCCTGTTATCTGTCAAACCTCTTGATCAATTCATTGATTCCACAATGGAAAGGACATGCGCCATTCCGATACAATACCAGTCAAATTACCTCCGGCATCAGACCATTTCTCATTGCCAATCTGTATTTACGGTGTAAAAACAGTATATTCCGGAGGGATTTTTTATGAATATTAAAGAAAACGATCTGCCCGGCATCGGGAAAAAATTCGAAATCGAAACGAGAAATCATGAAAAAATGACGATCATCATTCATGATGACGGCAGGCGGGAAATTTACAGATTTGATGACCGCGACCCTGATGAGCTTCTGGCAAGCATTTCACTTGATGATGCGGAAGCTAGACAAATTGCCGCGATTATCGGCGGGATGGTGTATAAACCGCAGGCGCTTGAATCGATTGAAATGGCGTTCAACGATCTGATTATCGAATGGTTTAAAGTTGAAAAAGGGGCAAAAGCGGCAGGGCGGACGCTCGGCGAACTGGATGTGCGGCAGAACTATGACGTGACGGTCATCGCCATCATTAAGCATAACCAGAAAAAGCTTTTAAACCCGGGCGCTGATTCGCTCCTTGAAGCAAACGATACACTCGTCCTCTCAGGTGAAAGAAAGCATCTGAAAAAGCTGATCCAAGACTTCCTCTCCAGAGACGGAGTGTGATCTGTTTATGGACCATCTCGTATTTGAAGTCGGTACGGCGTTAGTTCTTGTGGCCATTGCGAGTGTCATCGCCAATAAAATTAAATTCTCGATCATCCCCTTCCTGATCATTTTAGGAATGCTCGTCGGGCCGCACGCGCCCCAAGCGGGCATCATTGACCTGACGTTTATCGAAAGCCGGGAAGTGATTGAATTTTTCGGACGGATGGGCGTCCTGTTCCTCCTCTTTTACCTCGGGCTTGAATTCTCGGTCGGAAAATTAGTCAAATCCGGACGTTCAATCGCCGCCGGCGGAACGATTTATATTCTGATTAATTTCAGTTTAGGGCTGATCTACGGCTTTATCACGGGCTTTTCCTTTTTGGAAGTGCTTGTATTGGCGGGTGTCATCACGATATCATCAAGCGCCATTGTCGCAAAGGTGCTTGTCGACTTAAAACGCACGGCCAATCCGGAAACGGAACTGATTCTCGGCATCATTATGTTTGAGGATATCTTTCTGGCGGTTTACTTGTCCGTCGTCTCCGGGCTTGTTCTGGGAGACGCGACGTCTGTCGGAGGCGCGCTGATGTCAATCGTAATCGCTTTCGGATATATGCTGCTGTTTTTCATTGCCGCTCGAAAATTGCCGCCTCTGCTGAACAAGCTGCTTGATATCCGTTCAAACGAGGTATTTGTCATCGTTATTTTCGCAGCGCTCTTTTTCATTGCCGGCTTTTCCGAAACGATTCATGTCGCTGAAGCGATCGGCGCGCTCTTGCTCGGACTCGTGTTTTCGGAGACGGCCCATTCTGACAGGATTGAGCACCTTGTCGTGCCGTTCCGTGACTTTTTCGGGGCCATGTTTTTCTTCAGCTTCGGTCTCAGCATTGATCCGTTTTCACTCGGAGATGCGGTATGGCTTGCCCTCGGCGCCGTTCTGCTGACGATTGCCGGAAACTTTATCGCCGGCATGATCGCCGGACGCCGGGCGGGGCTTTCTCATAAAGCATCGTCCAATATCGGGCTGACCATTGTGTCACGCGGCGAATTCTCCATTATCGTCGCAAATCTCGGCATCGCCGGCGGCCTGTCCGCTTCACTTAAACCTTTCGCCGCCTTATATGTTTTGATACTGGCCATCTTCGGTCCTTTGCTCACGAAAGAATCGAAGCGGATATATCTCCTGTTGAACAGCGTGTTCAAATGGAAGACGCCTGAAAAGAAACCGCAGAAATCATAAAAAAAACTGACCTCTTCATAAGGGGTCAGTTTTTTTGAGCGGGAAGAAATTGCTGAAAAGCCGTTTTTTTATTAATGGAGAAATGCTCTTTCCCCAGAATGGTATTGATGATTTTTTGGTTTCTGTAAACAGACAGCTTCAAATTCGTAGCGCCTGTTCCGTGAGCATGATCAAGATTCGTTAATGTGAAAAAATGATGCCGCCTGTCGTCCTTAAAGATAAGACGGGAATCGGCCGTCACTTTAAACCGTTTCTCATCCTCCCATTCGATATCGGGGGCAATTGCCGTAAACCATTCCGGAATAAGAGGTTTAAAGCCGGTCGCCAATATCACTTTTTCTGAATCGGCCGTAAAGGTTTCATCCATCTGCCATTGATGAAAGCTCAGTACGCAGCGCCCGTTTTGCTTTTCAATTTTTTCAAGCTCCGCCATCGGCTGAATATACACGTCAGGCGAACCTCCGCTGATCGATCTGTGATACAGGGCATCGTAAATGGCGGCAAGTGTGTCAGAATCAATGCCGTGGCGCAGTCCGTCCAGCTCAGGGAGCGTGTTCAGCCGTTCTTTAAAAGGCAGGCGGTTAAAATATTCCACATAATCAGGTGTAAACATTTCCTGCCCGAGCTTGGCGGTTTCCAATTCTCGAAATCCGGCGGATCGTGTCACCCATTGCAGCCGGCTGCGGCGGTATTGTTCATCGTGCAATAAGTCAGAAAAGATCTCCGCGGCGCTCTGTCCGGAGCCGACCACCGTAATTGATTCGGCGCCGGCGAGCTCGTCTTTCCGAAACAAATATTCCGTGCTGACCATCGTGTCCTGACGCGCTTCGCCAGCAATCTCTGCGGGAATAAGCGGTTCAGACCCCGTCCCCATGACGAAATGCTTCGTTTGATAGACACTGATGCTTCCGTCCTCAATGTTCTTGACGCTGACGTCATAATGTCCGCCGGCATTTTTCACGCCGATTACCTCTGAGCCGAAACGGCATGATTTGATTTCTGAAGCCGCCCAGCTCAAATAGTCGTTAAATTCCCGTCTCGGAATATCAAATTCATTAAACGTATAAAACCGGTACAGCCGGTCATGTTCATGGAGAAAGTTTAAAAACGTGTAGCGGCTTTTCGGATCGGCGAGCGTGACCAGGTCCGCCAGAAACGCCACCTGTAAATCCGTCCCTTTAATTAATAGACCGGGATGCCACGCAAATTCTTTCTTTTTATCGAAAAAAAGAGCGTCTGTTCCGGGTATATCCTCTAATAATGCGGCAAGCCCTAAATTAAACGGCCCGATTCCCGCTCCAATGACATCATACATAATTACACCTCTTACGAATAACAGTCTGATGGTCTTTTCCCGTTTTTACAGACGGTTAAACATAAAAAAACGGCACGCTGATTCCGTGCCGTGTTTGATATTATAATGCAGATTTAACGAACATCTCATCTAAGTATTTGATTTTCTCTTCTGTATAATGCTCGAATCGGTCATTATATGATTTCGGATCTTTCGGATTGGCGAAGTGCGTGATTTTTCCGGTTTCCGGATGAATGAATTTGCTTGCCGCGCCGCAGCCGATACCGATAATCGTCTGCACTTCTTCCATAATCATAATGTTGTAGATGCTTTCCTGACCAGGGAAGGAGTAGCCGACATTTTCAAGGTTTCCGAGAATGTTTTTCTGCCGGTACAAGTAGTACGGCGTATACCCGTGCTCTTTTGTCCAGCGGACGGCGTCATCCATCATGCGGGACACTTCCTGTCTGTCGGCAACTTTATACTTATGCTTGTTTCTCGTCATTTCTGACGCCCGTTTAAAAGAAAGCGTATGAACGGTCAAAGATTCAGGCATCAGCTTTTCCGTTTCTTCAAGACTGTGTCTGAACTCAGCCGTCCCTTCTCCCGGCAGGCCGATGATCAGGTCCATGTTGATGTTATTCATGCCGTGTTTGCGGGAAAGATGGTATTTTTCGATGGTTTCTTCAACTGTATGATGTCTGCCGATGGCCTTAAGCGTTTCGTTTTCATAAGATTGCGGGTTGATGCTGATTCTGTCAATCTTATACTTATTTAAAACGGCCAGCTTCTCCTCCGTAATCGTGTCGGGTCGGCCCGCTTCAACGGTAATCTCCCTGATATTCGTGACATCCGGGAAAGAGCGGACCATCTCTTCATATAAAAGATCCATTTCTTCAGCGGTAATGCTTGTCGGCGTGCCGCCGCCGAAATAAATGGTCGTCACTTTGATATCATGCTGTTTCAGCCATTCTCCGATTTTCTGCATTTCATAGTGAAGCCCCCATAAAAAGGAGCCGACTCTTCCCGCCTGTCCTTGAATGGCATATGCCGGAAACGTGCAGTAGGCGCATTTCGTCGGGCAGAACGGGATGCCGATATATATGCTGACTTCATCTTTGACCCGGTACAGATCAGGAACCGCAGCGAGCTGGCGGTCGACAATCTCCTGCATCAGATTGATTTTTTCATCATGTATCAGATAATCTTTTTTCAGATCGGCGTGCGCCTCTTCTTTTGTCAGGCCGCTCTGCAGCTTTTTATGAAGAAGTTTAGTAGGCCTGATGCCGGTTAAGATTCCCCATTTTTGTGTCATGCCCGTATGCGATTGAAGAAGATTTAAGTAGACGTATGACAGCGTGTTTTTCACCTGTTTAAATACTTCTTTTTCGCTCCATCCGGCAAGAAGCGGTTTCGTATGATGTTCCTTTTCGCCGGTTCCTTTGATTTCTCCGGATACCGACACGCTGTCTGCATCTTGAGAAATGGCAAGTGAGATGACGAGATCAGAGGGTTCCTCCGTTTCGCCGTACGCAAGAACACACTCTTCAAAAAATAAATTCGCGATGTTTTGCAGCGGACGATGCAGCCTGTCATCCGTGATGCCGTCTATTTTTATTTGCAATGTGATCACCTTATTTTTCAGATTCAAAACTTTCTTTAGTGTACAGAAAGAACAGGCTAAAATCAATCCGCGAAAAAGCCGCAGACCGGCGTTTCGCGTCTGCGGCTCTTGATTACGGCCGTTTCATATGGAACTTATCGAGAAAGCCTTTGCGGTGCTGCATGCGGAAATATTCCTTAATCATATAGGCGACTCCCTGTTCATCATTTGACCTTGTCACCCAGTCCGCTTTTCTTTTTAATTCATTTGAAGCATTCCCCATCGCGACGCCGAGACCGGCCAGCTCGATCATCGGCAGATCATCTTCCTGATGGCCGATAGCCACAACCTCTTCCATTGAAAGCCCGAGATCAGCGGCGACCATCGAAAGTCCGCTTTCTTTTGAAACCCCTTTAGGCACGATGTTCAGTTTTTCTCCGTTGACGCGGATCACATCGACGGCCGGGAATGCTTTCATTATCGTATCCGTTATATCAGCCTGCAGACCATCTTCGGCATGCACTTCAATGACGGGCGCTGAAACCGGCTCATCAAGGAGCAGGTCACTTAATGATTCGACAAACTGCACCGGATAAAAAATCGGGTCAGACGGATGAATCATCGTTTTCCCGACCAGATTGGAGTTCACTTTCTTCTTGTTTCCGATCGAATATTTTTCGTGAAGAAGCCGGATATTGCATGGATAGCTTTCCAGCACCTGAACGATATTAAACGTGTGATCTTCTGATATTTTCTTTTCAAAAAACGGCTCATCTATTTTTTCAGAAATGTATGCGCCGCTGTGGGTAATCAATTTTGCATTCAGCTTTAATATTTTCGCCACTTTTTGAGCGGAGCGAAAATGGCGGTTTGTGACCAGTGTGACGTAAATTCCTTTTTTCTTGACGTATTCGATGGCATCCTTTGTCGTCTGATGAAGTTTGCCGTTGGAGCGAAGAAGCGCTCCGTCTATATTTAACGCCAGCATTTGTTTTGACACAGAGAAGTCCCCCTCCTTGATGACTGTACTTGTCATTAGGATATGACCCTGTCTCTTTGTTTAGAACAACCTTTTCTCCGCAGCAAAAAAGCCTGCCTCAAGCAGACTTTGAACTGTCGTTTTGTTGGGATACGATCGATTTGCTGCCTTCTCCCCAATGTGTATTTCTATTTACGAAATATATCAGGAACCCCTTATTTGACCGTTGATGCGCTCGTTTCACTTACTCTCTGTTGCTACCCCTTAACATACCAGGCAGTATAGGCGACCGTATCCTTAGATCATCTGTAAGTGTAGGCGCTTTCAGAGTTATTATCTCAATTATATTATTAAAAAACAAGGGTTTTTTTAACTAAAAAAATCAGAGGAAATATCTATGCTGAATGTATGATAAAGTTGAAAGGGAACATACATTCTCATATAATAAAAGAAAAAAGCGGTGACTGTCATGTCTCTATTAAAAGATATTTATAACGAAGAGTTTGCAGAAGCACTTCTGAACAGAATCAAATCGGCGTATCCGGCTTTTGAGCGGGATAAGTGCCGGGCGCTGATGTTTCAGGAAGATTGGCCCGGACTGACGTTAAAACAGCGGATGCGCCGGATCACAGACTCTTTATATGAAACACTGCCGAAGGATTACATACGGGCGCTTGACGTCTTATATGAGACAGCTCCCCGCTTCTCAGGGCTCGCCGGGATTATTTTTCCCGATTATGTCCAACAGTACGGAACGGAGCACTGGGACGAATCAATGAAGGCGCTTCAGTATTTCACTCGTTTTTCCACTTCCGAATTTGCGGTCCGCCCGTATATCAGGCTTGACCGGGAGCGGATGTTCAAAGAGTTCCTTTCCTGGACGGAGCATCCGGACGAACATGTCAGAAGGCTTGCCAGCGAAGGCTCAAGACCGCGCCTGCCATGGGGAATCTCCATTCCGGCTCTTCTTGACGATCCTTCCCCGATTCTCCCTGTTCTGGACCGCTTGATGCAGGATGACTCGTTATATGTCAGAAAAAGCGTGGCGAATAACCTGAATGACATCTCCAAAACACATCCGGATCTTCTGGTACAGATTGCAGCCGAGCGGTTCGGAAGCTGTCCGCACACGGACTGGATTTTGAAGCACGCCTGCAGGACACTGTTAAAAAGAGGAGACAAACAGGCGCTTGCGGTTTTCGGGTTTGAAGACGCCTCCCGGATTTCATTGGAACGTTTTACACTGAATTCGGAAACGGCCGCCATCGGAACATGCATACATTTTTCTTTTCAGATCCGCTCATCCGCCCGGCAAAAAGTCAGGGTTGAATACGCGATTGATTTTGTAAAGAAAAGGGGGCACCGCAGCCGCAAGGTGTTTAAGATGTCGGAGTCCGCCATGGACAACGGAGACGTAAAAGCCTTCAGCAAACATCATTCCCTTAAAGATTTAACCACCCGCAAGCATTATCGGGGAATTCACACTCTGTCTGTCATCATTAACGGAACGGTAAAAGGTTCGCTTGATTTTTCTGTTGAATAAAAAAACCCCTCCATTTCATAGATGGAGGGGTGTGGAGCTTATTCCGGGCTGCCGTAAAGCTCTTCAAGAGGTTTCATAATGATTTTGTTTAACTCGCCGATCAGCATGCTCATGCGCTGTTCCGCTTCCATCAGCTGAGAAATCAATTCATGCTGCTGTACGAGAGCAACCGTTTTTTGCGCCTGCTCTACCTCTTCCTGAGTGATTTCTTCACCTGACATCTGTTTCTGCTGCAGCTGCAGCTGTACATTGCGGAAGTTATCAAACATGCGTTTTGCCGATTCATCTGCGTTTACTTGATCATAAAGCCCTCTCAGACGGCTGTATTCATCACTGTTTCGCAAAGCTTTTTCAAGATCATATGCTGCATCATAAAAATGAACTGCCATAGTAACCGCTCCTTTCTTCCTTTCGGACATACCACTCCACTATAACAGACTGCGGAGCGACTTTCATCATCGGCGTATGTTTTCCTTAGAAAAGAATGACAAACAAAGCCTGAATTGCTCCGATTATCCCGCCGAGCAGACCGCCTAAATACGTTATCATCTTAAATTCTCTCTTGGAAATCGACAGCACCATTTCCTCCAGCCGTTCAACGGGAAACTGATCAACCTGCTCTTTGACCACTTCCTCAAGACGCAGCCGTTTCAGTACATCCTCCAAATGAGCGGCAATACTGCCGAGCGCCGCATCAAGCAGCTTCGGCGCGTACGTTCCCGTAATCTCCCCTTCATAACGGGAGATGATGTCACCGAGCCGGCATTCGAAAAAGGGCGCGGTTTGAAGTGCGGCCAAAGCCCGCTTTTTCATGCTGAACAGCAGATCTTTCGCATTCCACTTTTCATCGGCCTCATAAAGTGTATAAGATTTGAGCTTGCCCCATTCTTGAGAAAGCAGATCAGCCAGAAGCTTTTTCGTTTCCTCATTGCGCAAAAACTTTAACAGCTCAGGCAGCACACGGTCTGCCAAGCTTGAATTGCCGAGGAACATCTGCACCATGCTGCCGAGCATCCCCCGGGAGTTCAAAAAGTCGTCAATCATATTTCCGAGCCTGTCTTTCCCTTCTTCGCTCTCAAAATAATCAATGCTCCGCTTCAGGATATAATCTGCGGCCATCGGGACTTTTTCATCCAGCTTTTCCTGAAGCTCATCAGGAAGCCAGTCTTTTATGGCGCGGTGCTCATATTTCCGGTACAGTTCCGAAAGCTTTTCATCGGTAAAACGGTCAATCCAGGCATCCGTTTTTTCCTGCGGATTCCGGATGCCCGCGGCGGCCAAAGCTTCGTGCACCGTCATCTCGGAAGCGGCCATTTTTTGTGTGAATTGTTCGGCGAAAAGAAGCGCCTGGTTTTTAACGGTATCTGATAAAAGCCGTTTTTTTATTCCTTCCGGGGTTAAAAGGTGGTTCGTCACCATGAGCCCCATTTGTTTTGCCAATTCATCCCGCCTTTTCGGGATCAGCCCCGGCGTAAACGGAACCCGTTTTCCGAACAGGTAATACGGCCGGTACGGACGAAATAACATCTGAATGGCAAGATGATTCGTCACCGCGCCGATCGCGGCTCCGATCACAATCATAAATAGAAACGTTCCTGCTATGCCCATTCCTCTTCTTCTGCCTCCATCTAATGTTCTATTTTCTTGATGATATATCTATTCGTATTATAGAGGCTGGCGTGCATGCGGGCAAATGAAGAACCTGAATTGTTGTTTGTGAGGAATAAGGCAAGATGCTGTTTCGTACTCTTTACAGTAGATCATCTTTTATGATGCGCTTAGCATATTTATTGGATGGAAGGGCCGTTCCATCAGCGGCTTTTTGAATAAAGGGGGAGTAATAATATGACAACACTCGGTTTTATGTCTGTATCCCGCCGGCACGAAGAAGATTACGCCGGGGAATTGGCTGAAAGAGCGCCTCAATATAATGTGCGCTTAGCCCGCTTTACACCGTTTGATATATTTCCGGATTCTTTGCGCGTAAAAGCGCTCGTCTATCACCCGCAAAGCGGAAAGTGGAACGAAACGGAAATCGATATTCCCGAATATATTTACGACCGCTGTTTTTACGGAAAATCCGCTGAAGCGCAAAAAGCCAAACCGATCGTCGAATGGCTGAAAAAATATCGGAAAACGGAATTTATCGGCCGGGGGCTTCCTGATAAATGGACGGTCACGGATGCGCTCCAAAAGCATCATCTGATCAGTCCCTATATTCCTGAAACGGCCGAAGTCAGCCGCTATGAACAGGTGCAATCATACTTAGCCAAGGAAAAAGCATGTATACTTAAGCCCGCTTTCGGCGCGGGAGGCAGAGGCATCATCCTGCTTGAAACAGGCAAAAAATCAATTACGGCCACTTACTATATCGGAAAAAACAAACAAACAAAATCATTTTCCAATCACGTGTCTTTTAAGTCTTGGTGCAAAAAAGTGCTGCAGCACCGCTATTTGCTTCAATCCTACTTAAATATCCAGGATAAAGAGCGGCATCCGTGCGACATCCGCATTTTCATGCGCAAAACTGAGTCAGGCGTTTGGGAAACGGTCGGAAAAGCGGTCAGAAGGGGTTATCAGAACGGTCTTTTATCTCATTTCCCCGGAGGATCTGAACCGATTAAGTTTGACACATGGTTTGAGGAAATTCCGAGAAAGCAGCAGGCCGTTTTATTGGATGATGTCTTTTCGATCACCCAATCCGTCCCTTATTTCCTTGACGAACGGTTCGGGCCGCTGTTTGAGCTGGGGCTCGATATTTGTTATGCCAAAGACGGACGCATCTGGCTTTTGGATGTCAATTCAAAGCCGGGACGGAAAGCCATTTTAAGCGTGGCTCCGGAGGCGAAAGAGGATTTGTATACGAGTCCGCTGAGACGCTTCCGCGAACTTCAGTCACAGGAAAGCCGGAAAGGAGTATTACCGCGTGAATCATAAAGGGATGATTGTCGGCATCGATAAAAAAAGCAAAAATACGCTGTTTCTCCCCTCCTCCATGAAACGGGAAGGGCTTTTATCCGCTGCCTTCGGGACCAAGGTTGTCAAATGCCGTGTAGCCTTTTCTCAATCACTTGAAAAAAGCGCGCTCCTTTCTGAAGATTTGTTTGAGGAGCTGTTGATACCGCATAAAAGCCGGGCTGACTTTCTCATACACGGCCAGACGGTGCACATCGGTCCGCTGATCGGCGTTTTCACAGCCGGGTTCACATCATCGCCGACCCGCCCGTTAAGAGACCGCACAGACTTCTTTTCCAAGATGCTCTCTCTTCATGAACAGGCGAACGGATATTGTTTCGTTTTCGGTGCTCATCAAATCAACTGGGAAGAAGGCACCGTCCAAGCGCTGATTTATAAAGAAAACAGCTGGAAACGGACGGCCGTCCCGCTTCCGAATGTCGTATATGACAGGCTCCCGAGCCGAAAAACGGAAGAAGTTCCGCTTTTACAGCAGACAAAACAAAGGCTGATGAATGACTATCAGATTCCGTGGTTTAATCCGCAATTCTTTAATAAATGGGACATTCATAAGCTTCTGGAAAAAAACAGTCTCACCGCTTCACTTCTGCCAAAATCTGTCCTGCACCCGAATGCAGAAGCGTTAGAGACGTTATGCAGCACGTTTGACACCGTCTATATCAAACCTGCAGACGGCGCACTCGGAACGGGGATTTACAAGGTGGAAAAAACAGATGCCGGCTTATCTGTCAAACACACGAATGAGGAAAAAACGGTGGTGACGGCAGAGTATTCAGATGCGGCATCCTTCATGACATCATTTAAAGAAAACAATGACCCGTCCGCATTTTTAATTCAGCAAGGCATTGACCTGATCCGGCTGGATGGGCGCCCCGTCGATTTCAGGGTGCACACGAATAAAAACGCCGAGGGGAAGTGGACAGTGACGGCCATTGCGGCAAAAATTTCCGGTGAAAACAGCATCACGACGCATCTGGCAACCGGCGGAGAAGTCAGGACGTTAGCTGAATTATACGGCGATCCGCGCGAGAGAGTCGGCATGATGCGGAAACTTTCAAAAGCCGCCTTGGCGGTCAGCCGCGTGTTAAATGAGCACATTGAAGGTTTTATCGGCGAAATCGGTTTTGACCTCGGCGTCGATCATTCAGGGAAAGTTTGGATGTTTGAAGCCAATTCCCGCCCCGGGCGCAGCATTTTTTCCCATCCGAAGCTGAGATCGGTCGATTACCTGACAAAACGGAGAAATTTTGAATATGCGTCGTATTTATCAGAACGGTCCATCACCGCCCCGGAAAAACTTTGGCGGTGAGGCTGTCTTTTTTTTGGTTTACCCGGGACAGGCAATGAACGATGAGCTACAATGAACAAGATCAACATTTCCCATAAGGAGCGTGAACGTCATGATTTCGCACTTCAGCTGGAAACCGTTATTCAAAAAAGAGAAACTGCCCGGATGGCGGATTTCATTTTACTGGCAGGGTACGCATTACGAAGGGATTTACCATAAGTCCGGAGACATTGAATGGGGACACACACATCCGGGAAAAGAAGAGCCGGCTCTCGTAAAAGAGCTGCATGAATTAATGCTTTATCACATATATGACTGAAAGCTAAAAGCTCAGCCGCACCAGGCTGGGCTTTTCTTTTTCCTTCCGCTATTTACCACACCGTTTTCCGAATGAGATGCCGTTTGATTCACCATAATACGTAGTACAAAGCGGCAAACAGCATTGGGTGAAGCCGAGCTGGCAATGGTTTTCATTCCGAAAATCATCGGCTGGTGCAATTCCAGCAAACCCAACCATACTACTTTATAAAGGAGATCATACAAATGGCAAACAACAACTCTTCAAACCAACTAGTAGTACCCGGCGCTGCTCAAGCAATCGACCAAATGAAATACGAAATTGCTTCTGAGTTCGGCGTAAACCTTGGCGGAGAAACAACTTCTCGTGCAAACGGTTCTGTCGGAGGAGAAATCACGAAACGTTTAGTATCTTTCGCACAGCAGAACATGGGCGGCCAAGGCGTACAATAACTCAATAAATGGCTTACAGAAGGCGCGGGATACCGCGTCTTCTTTTATGCCGTCACCCTTTTTTCCTATTCCACATACCCTAGGAAAAAAGGAGGGAAAACATGTCATTCATTGCCTCAGTCAATTGGGAGCTGTTTCAGTTCGTAAGTGTTTCTTTGGTCAATGAATATGTTGCCCACCATTTCCCGTTTATTCACAGGTATTCTTTTCCCCGCTGCTTTGAATGATATAATGAGCGGCGAGGAGGTTTTTTACATGAACATCGCTTTACTCGGAGCAACGGGAAGAGTCGGACAGGCTTTTATAAAAGAAGCGCAGAAACATGGACACATGGAGATATTCGCTCTTGTCAGATCAGCCGGAACAGTCCTTCCCATTCCTGAAAAACATATCATAACAGGGAATGCGAGGCGGCGGGAAGATGTAAGCCGATTGATTTCCAAAGCGGACACAGTCGTGAGCTGTCTCGGCACGGACGGTGACGATACCCTTTCAGCCGCTATGACCCATATCATAGACGGCATGAAACGGCATCATGTTCAGCGTCTGATTACGATCGGCACCGCGGGTATCCTTCAATCACGGCTTATGCCTGATCAATACCGTTTTGAATCGGCAGAATCAAAACGAAAATCAACAAGAGCCGCAAAAGAACACGCCCGCGTATACGAGATGCTGCTGGCAGAGGATCTTGACTGGACGATCATCTGTCCCACCTACCTTCCTGACGGAGATGCTGCCGGAGTTTACCGGTTCGAACAGGATCGCCTTCCTGAAGACGGCGCTGAAATCACCGTCGGAGACACGGCGCATTTTCTGTACCGTGAGCTGATCAGCCCGCAGTTTGTCAGAAAACGGGTGGGACTGGCTTACTGAATGAAAAAAAGGGCGAATCTTTAGATTCACCCTTTCCGATTACACCGCGGACTTCGCCGTTCCTTTCTGCAATTCATACATTTGATGGTACTGCCCCTTTTGCGCCATTAATTCGTCATGGCTTCCCTTTTCAATGATGCGGCCCTTTTCCAGCACGAGAATCTGGTCCGCGTGTCTGATCGTGGAAAGCCGATGGGCGATAATAAATGTCGTGCGCCCTTCTTGAACGACTTGCAGCGCTTTTTGAATGACTGCTTCTGTTTCGGTGTCAATGTGCGCCGTCGCCTCATCCAAAATTAAAATGGCCGGATCAAACACAAGCGCTCTTGCAAAAGAAATCAGCTGACGCTGGCCTGAGGACAGTGTGCCGCCTTTTTCAGTGACGGGCTCTCTGATGCCCTTCGGCAGGGATTGCAGAAGACTTGCGGCGCCGACTTGGCGAAGCGCTTCTTCCGCCTGCTCCAAAGAAATACGCTGATCATCGAGTGTCACATTGGAGCCGATCGTGCCCGAGAAAAGATACGGGTCTTGCAGCACAATGCCCATATGCGACCTCAGCTCCTGCCTCGACATGCCGTATATGCTTTTATCGTCCAGCAGAATATCCCCTTTTTGAGCATCATAAAAACGGAACAGAAGATTCAGGATGGAGCTTTTGCCGGACCCCGTATGGCCGACGAGGGCGACCGTCTCCCCTTTTTCAGCTGTAAAGCTGATGTGTTTCAGCACCTCTTCCCCCTTTCGATATCCAAAAGAAACATCACGGAATTCCACTGTCCCTTCCGCCTTTCTGTCTGCGGGAGCGCCTTCTTCTTCCGTTTCCTCCTCCTGTAAAAGCTCGAATACCCTGGCGGCAGAGACACGGGCCAATTCAAGCTTCGAAAATTGGTTGACAATCCCCGTAACCGGCTGGAACAAACGGTTTAAATAATCAACAAATGCATATAAAACGCCGATCGAAACAATTCCGGCCGCACTCAGACTCGCGCCTCCGAAATACCATATCAGCCCGACAAACGCCAGATTGCGCAACACATTGACAAGACTGTGGGACATGAGGGAATTTAAGGACAGCATTTTGTTTTTGTAGCGGAAATGAGCTTCATTCAATTCTTCAAATTCCTTCATCGTTTCCTTCTCTCGGCGGAACGCCTGAATAATCGGCATCCCTTGAATGGACTCGTTCATTTTCGCATTGATGTCACTGTTAATGGAACGGATTTTTTGGTTGAAGACGGATGCGTATTTGCGATACACAACCGACCAGATCATTAAAATCGGGATAATCAGCAGGCAAACGGCGGCCAGCCTGACGTCAAGCATAAACAGCGCCGTAAAAATGCCGAGCATATAAACGCCGCTTGTGATAAATGTCGACAGCACCGTTACATATAAATCCCTCACCGCTTCTGTGTCATTCGTAATGCGGGCCACGACTTTTCCGGCAGGCAGATTATCAAAGTAGCGGATCGGCATTTTCTGAATGTGTGAAAATACATCCTGCCTCATGCGCTGTATGATCCGATTCGCTCCCATCTGCAGCAGATAATGCTGGCCGTAATGAAAACATACGGAAAACATGAGCAGTCCCGCGTAAATGGCGGTCAGCGTCAGCAATCCTTTTATTTCGGGACGGTAAAATTGAAAAATCTCCTGTCTTGATAACGTAATGGCGGGATATGACCTGCTTTCTTTACCGTTTGATATTGTCAGCCGGCCGTCAGACACCGAACGGTTTCCGTCAAAACTGACGGGACGGTCAACAAAATAGTAGCCCGCACCGACTTGATAAATGTGCGCCTCTCCGGTTTTGTCCGCCCCCGGTTTGAGCCGGTCCTCCCTGACATAATCATGCCCCCGGAACCTGACGGCGCCCGGATCGTCCGCAGAGGCTTTAACCCATGTTTTTTCAATGCCGAGAATGTGGTCGTCAATCATTTTTTTTCCGATAAACGGGCCGGTCAGCTCAGTGCCGACCGCAATAATGAGCAGGACGACCGCCCATATCAGCAGCTTCTTATATTGAAGCGCGTAATTCCATAATCTTCTCCCGGTCTTCATGCGCCCGTCCCCCCTTCTTCAAGAGAGGACAGCTGCTGCCTCTCATATTGTTTTCGATACCAGCCGTTCTGCGCCAATAGCTCCTGGTGCGTGCCTCTTTCAGATACCCGGCCTTCATCCATGACGAGAATGAGATCTGCGTGTTCAACTGCCGAGAGCCGGTGGGTGGTGATAATCGTTGTTTTATGCCGCCGTTTTTTACGGATGCTGTCAATGATGGCGGCTTCCGTTTTCGCGTCTACGGCAGAAAGCGAATCATCTAATATGAGAATGTCCGGATCGGTCAAAAGCGCTCTCGCAATTGAGATGCGCTGCTTTTGTCCGCCAGAGAGCGCTACGCCCTTCTCGCCGACAAGCGTCTCAAGCCCGTCGGAAAGCATGCCGATATCGTTTTCAAAATGCGCATCTTTCAGCGCGCTGCCGATTTCCTCTTCGTTTGCATCCTGCCGTCCGTAAAGCAGATTCTCTTTTACAGTCTTTGAAAATAAAATATGATCCTGCGGCACATAGCCGATCCACCCGCGGAGCTCCTCAAGCGGAATCTCCTGAATCGGAACGCCTGTAAACGTGATTGCTCCCTCACCGGGCGGATATTCACGCAACAGCTGCTTAATGATCGTCGTCTTTCCGCTTCCCGTCTTCCCGACGATGCCGAGTGTCTGCCCTTTCTCTACGGAAAAAGATACATCGGAAACCGCCGGTCCAGCTCCGATCGGATATGTGAAAGTCACATGTTCAAAAGCAAGACGCCCGGGCTCCTTGATTTGGGCGGGGTGCTTGGGTCCTGTCACGTCAGGCTCATAGGAAAGCGTCTCATTGACACGATCCAAGGAGGCATTTCCGCGCTGCATGATATTGATTAATTCTCCGATCGCAAACATCGGCCAGATCATCATTCCGAGGTACACGTTAAACGATACCAGCTCTCCCAGCGTCAGCCGGTTTTGAAAAACGAGATAAGCGCCGTAGCCGAGACCGATAAGATAGCTGAGGCCGACGAGAAGCTTCACAGTCGGTTCAAAAAGTGAATCGATAAACGCCACTTTCATATTTTTCTCATATACATCCGCCGTCATATCACCGAACCGGCTGACATCATTTTTTTCCTGCACGAATGCCCGGATGACCCGGACGCCGGATACTGACTCCAGCACCTTGTCATTTAATGATCCGAAAGCATCCTGCGCTTCCGTAAACCGCTCATGGATCTTTTTTCCGTACAGGCTGACCGCAGCCGCCATTATCGGCAGCGGAATAATCGCGGCAAATGTCAGCTTCCAGCTGATGAGAAGCCCCATTGTCAAAAATATCGTCAGCATATACATCGTCGAATCAACGAGCGTTAAGACCCCGAAGCCCGTCGTCATACTGACGGCCTGCAAGTCATTTGTCCCCCGCGCCATTAAATCGCCCGTTCTGTATTTCTCGTAAAACGGCGGTGACATTTGAAGAAGCCTTCCCATCAGCTTTGAACGGAGAATCTTCTCCATGACATTCGCCCCGCCGAAAAGCTGATACATCCAAAAATAAGACAGTAAATAGACGGCTGCCGTTAATGCGAGAAAAACACATATGTAAAACAGCATCCCGCTTTTTGTAAACACACCCGCCTTCATATCGTCTATCGCGTTACCGAGAAGTTTAGGCGGAAACATTTCAATGACATTCACAATCAATAACAGAACAATCGCTGTCGTATAACGCAGCCAATAGGCTTTAAAAAACCACGCGAGCTTTTTTAATACAGTAAACAAATACCGTCATCCCCTTTCATCAATCAGCCGCCCTCAAGCTTTTCCGGATTGTTTTTCATTGTTTTCGCTAATACCGCCACATGCATCACACCTGTCTTTCTTTCATTTTTTTGTATAAAAAAAGACATGAAGCCTCAGCTCCATGCCTCTTATTATTATAAATAAGGTACAGACCCGCCGTTTATGCGCGACTGCCCCGTTTTTAAGCAAATGTTCAGAAAACGGAAGCTGTATGGGAGTCACGCCGGTATTCAGCTGAAGATGAGTTGACAAGCTTTAGTTTTGACATGATCCATACCTCCTTTTTCCCTATATTGTTCCTTCATCATATAAACAAATCCTTTTTTTGTCAATGCAGGTTTTACATTTCTGCCATTCGGGTATTGTAAAACAAACCTTTTTTACTGAAAGGATGAGGCCGATGTTTCACGCGGACCGGTTGATAGCAGCTTTTGACGGAAGTGATGATAGTAAAAAAGCGCTCCAAAAAGCCATAGACCTTTCAAAAACGTTTCACGCGGATTTAACGGTCGTACATTCCCACAATGCAAAAGATACCCAGACGATTGTTGATCCCCCGAGGCCGGGAGCCGGGGCAACGTATATCGGCGGCGGGATTGCAAGCGTTCCTGACCCGCTCCAGGCGGAAAGAATCTCCCCTGATCCGATGATTTATGAAGACCGTACGGAAGAAATCGTTGCGGAAGCGAGAATGCTGATGAACGACAGCCAGATTGACGGGGATATCGACATTTTAGAAGGTGATCCCGCTGATGCCATTATCGAGCATGCCGACCGTATATCGGCGGATTTGATCGTCATGGGGAGCCGGGACCAGAACAGGCTGAAAAAACTTTTATTCGGAAGCGTCAGTGAAAAACTGTCATCGAAATCCGATATTCCCGTGCTGATCGTAAAATAATTCTTTCTGTAAAGCAGCTTAATCAAAAGCTGCTTTTTTTACAGCTCCCGGCTGTTTCTTCTTTTTTTCGGCATCACAAAAAAACTCGCCATGATCAAAAAATCGATGCACAATACGACAGACCAGCCCTTTAACAGTACGCTGAGCGCTTCGGTGCGGGAAGCGTCCTGAATGAGAAATACCGTTCCAGCTAAAAGAACGCCGCCGATGACAAACGCTAATACATGTCTCCCCCACCCTTTTGCATAATGTTTGGCATAATCCAGCCCGTACCGCTTGACCGGTTTTGCCCCTTCCTTGACCACATAATAGCGGAACCGCTCATCCGCCCATTGAATCATGCTTTTCCCGAAGGCGACAGACACTCCGATATAAATGGCCGCCACCGCATGCGCCATAGTCGCCGCCGCCCCTCTGTATAAATCAGCTGCGGCCGCCAGAAACAGTACGGCATCCAATAAAGGAATGAGAGCGAAAAAAAACATTCCGAGCTTTTGCCGCCTGAATATATAGCGCGCCGCCAATCCGAAGATGACAGCCGCCCAAAAAGCAGCCTCACAAATGACAATCAACCAAGCAATCGCGTTCAATCCGGTTCCCCCTTATCGTTTTCTAAAATGCATTGTATCACTGCTTTTTATTTAATACAACTGTATTACAAAATTGCAAGAAAAAATATTTCCTGTTACACTGGAACCATGCCTAAAATAATCGATCATGAAAAAAGAAGAAAACAAATAGCCGAAGCCACTTGGCGGACGATTTTGGAGCGGGGAATGGAAGGAGCGACAGTGAGAAACATCGCCCAGGAAGCGGGTCTTTCTTTAGGCGCGCTGAGGCACTATTTCACCACCCAGGATGAGCTTTTAGGGTATGCGATGACACTCGTAAAAGAAAAAGCGGCCGCCAGAATTAACGAAGTTGCCATGAAAGATCTGCCGCCGAAAGAAAAAGCGGTGCGTCTGATGCTTGAAATCATCCCGACAGATGAAGAAACGATGGCTGAAATGGAGGTATGGTTCGCTTTCACAGCTTATGCCAGACATAAGGGAGAAGAGTTTCATCCCCAGCAGGACGGGATCTTGGCATATATCCGCGGCCTGATTGACTGGCTGGATGAAAACAAGCTTCTGAAACCGAATCTTGATAAAGAGATCGAAGCGGAGAAAATGTACGCCATCGCCGACGGATTGGCGCTGCATGCCATGCTTGAACCTGATCGTCTTTCAAAAGAGAAGATCTCCCGTGTGCTCGTTCAGCATATCGAATCTCTTTTTATCTGACTGAAGCAAAAAGGCCGGATGTGTTCCGGCCTTTTTTCAGCTTATGACTGAACGCCGAGCTCCTGCTGAATGTGCGACTGAAAAGCCTCCTGAATCGTTTTGGCTACAGGTCCCGGCGCTCCGCTTCCGACCGGTTTTCCGTCAAGGGTTACGATCGGGATTAATTCAGCCGTCGTTGACGAGATGAAAATTTCATCCGCATCCCTGAGTTCGTCTTCGGTAAGGGCCTTCTCCCGCACCTCAATCCCGTTTTCTTTCATCAGCTCTAACAGTTTCATCCGCGTAATGCCGTTTAAAATCAGCTCATTTGCAGGATGCGTCCGGACAGTGCCGTTTATGACGGCGTATACATTGGAAGAGGTTCCTTCCGTGACCGCTCCGTCCCTTATCAGCACCGCTTCATAAGCGCCTGCTTCATAGGCTTTTTGTTTAATCATCACATTATACAGTAAATTCAGACTCTTAATGTCACACCTCAGCCAGCGTTTGTCTTCCGCCGTTATGGCCTGCGCTCCGGCTTTTTGTTCATTTTCCGGTTTTTTCACTGAAAAGGTGTATGCCGTCGTCTGCGGTTCCAATCCTTCGTCATACTGGTGCTTCCGCGGCGCCTTCCCTCTCGTCGTCTGTATATAGACCCCGCCGTCAATGAGTTTGTTTTCCTGTACGAGCTTTTGCAGATCCCATTCTATGTCCTCTGCGGAGAACGGCAGGGTGATGCCGATTTCTGCGGCGCTTCTGAAAAGACGGACGATATGCTCACGCAAACCGAATAAGGCGCCGTTATACACTCTGATGACCTCATACACACCGTCACCGAATTGATATCCGCGGTCCTCAATATCAACTGCCGCTTCTTCACGATCAATCAACTGGCCGTTTACTAATGTCTTCATGTAAACCCTCCTAATCGTTATCTGCCGTGATGTACATTCTCAGCTGTTATTGTCAACTATTCTATCATACTGAACGAGCCGGCTGCGGAGTTTATTTTTTTCTTAAAATCTTATTATTCGACATCTTTTCTATGTCTTTTCCAGTTTTGTTCCTGTATACTTGATTCGACATACATATGCTGTTAACTTATGGCACTTCGCAAGCCTCCGCTGTTATCGGCATTATGCAGAAACTTATGCTACTGGAGAGATTGTTATGCGCAACACAAAAGAAGGTGCTTCCCCTTCTCTGTTTTCATTGGCTTTTAAACTTACGAGTTTAGCAGTTTTGTGCGGACTGCTTCTGGTAATCGTCATAATGGGATATTCCGCTTCCGCCGCAAAAAACAAACAGGTCACCGTGACCGCAAACGGGCAGCTTCGGGATGAAGCAGAAAGCCTGCGGCTGAAAAATGATTCTCCCGACGTCTTAATGAAACATTTGCAGAAAGAGCGTGACCCAGGGAAAAAAACGGTATATTTAACCTTCGACGACGGGCCGTCTCCATATACTGAACAGCTGTTGAATGTATTGAAGGCAAATGGCGCAAAGGCCACTTTTTTTATGCTTGAACCGCGGATGAAAGCCTATAAGCATTCCGTGCAAAGAGCGAAGCAGGAAGGAATCGCGCTCGGCCTGCACGGCGTGACGCACGATAATCACCTGTTTTATCAAACACCGACATCACCGCTGAACGAAATGCAGCAGGGACGCGATACGCTCGAGGCAATCACCGGAGTAAAAACGGATCTTGTCCGCACGCCTTACGGCAGTAAACCGTCATTGACGGCTGCCCAGATTAAGAATCTCGAAAAAGGCGGATTCGTGTACTGGGACTGGACGATAGACAGTGAAGACTGGAAGTACAAAAACGCACGGTACGTGCCGGAAGTATTGAATCAGCTCGCATATTTGGAAAGCGTTCATACGAGCAGGCCGCATGTCATTTTAATGCACGATCTGCCTGCGACGGTGCACGCTTTGCCTAGCCTGATCCAAAAACTGAAAGCCCAGGGCTACTCCTTTGATGTTCTGACGGATCAAATGATTCCCGTCCATGAATAAGAAAAGCCGGATCTGTATATGATCCGGCTTTTTTATGTCGCGGCGCTGATCCGTTTTGCAAATTCACCGATCTTCTCATGGATGACAAGATCAAATAAATAGTCGCAATATGTCGGCTCAAGGTTAATGATCACCTGCTTCAAACCGGGAATGCGGCCCGCATCCTCAGGGACAAACCTTGCCGGCGCCACTTCAAGCGAAGTGCCGATCACAAGAAGAAGATCAGCTTTATCAAGCTTTTCATAAAGGGTTTCAAAATGCTGAACGAGATCGCCGAACAGCACGACATCCGTTTTTAATACGGTGCCGCATACCGCATGATCACCGATTTCCGCCGTACATTCCGGCACTTCGTCCTTCAGCAGATGAGAAAGCCCGTAGCGCGCTCCGCAGCGGGGGCATGCGGCGGTCTGAATTGAACCGTGAAGCTCATAGACACTGCTGCTTCCCGCTTTCTTATGCAGCCCGTCAATATTTTGCGTGAAAATGTCTACCTGCTTTCCCCGCTTTTCAAGATCCGCCAAATACGTATGGCCGGCATTCGGCTCATAGCTTCCGCTCATTTTCATCTGAAAGAGCTGTTTGAATTTAGGCCAGAATTCACGCGGACGGCGTTCAAAGTATTCCCTGCTCATCGCTTCCATTCTGGAGGTGTCTTCGGTCCATATACCGCCCGCCGAACGAAAATCAGGAATGCCGGATTCCGTGCTCATTCCCGCTCCCGTCAGCACCACGATACGTTCCGCCTGATTGATCAATGTCATAAACGCTTCCACTCTTCCACCGCCTTTTCTTTTTATCATATCATGAAAAAAGAACGGCGCCTGTTATGCCCGTTCTTTTTCTCCGGAATGATCCTTCACATGAACCGGATCATCGTGGCTCTTCTGTTTTACGAATACATTCTGGCCCGGATAGGCGAACTCCACGCCTTCCTCAGCAAAAATATCAATAATCCGGCGGTTGATATCCTGCCGCACGTCCAAGCTTTCCGCCCAGACGATGGTCTTTGTGTAAAAGTTGAAAAACAGATTATAATAGCTGTCCGCAAACACGTCAAAGTTAACCATAATCGTATCATCATGCACGCCTTCATGTTCACGAAGCATTTCTCTGAGCCTTGTGATGCACCGCTCTAAACGATCAATCGGCGTCGCATAAGAAACACGAACAGAAAACGTGACCTGGCGCTTCGTCATCCTCGTCCAGTTTGTGATGGCTTCCATGGACAGCGTTGAATTGGGCACGGTAACAAGCGCCCCCTGCGCCGTCCGGAACCTTGTGCTTCGGAATGTGATATCTTCAACGCCCCCCGTTACAGATGACGTCTCGACCCAGTCGCCGATCGTAAACGGCTTTTCCGTAATGATGATAATGCCGCCGAAAAAATTGCTGATCGTATCTTTAGCCGCAAGCGCGAAGGCCAATCCGCCAAGTCCGAGTCCGGCCACGAACCCGTTTACATCATAATTGAATTCCTGCGCGATCACACTGACGCTGAGCGCGAGAATGACAAAGCGCAGCACCTTGGATAAAAACGGCGCCAAAATGTCATCCATATCAAGCTCAAAACGCTGATTGACTTTATGAAATAAAAACGAAGACGCCGATGTCAGATTGCAAAGCCCCCAGGCGATCAGCGCAACGATCAGTGAGCGGTACAATTTTTTGACAATGTCCATCTGCCCGTCTAAAAACGGCGAATACTCAATCGCCAAAAACAGACCCAGCGCCACGAAAAACCATCTGGCCGGCTTGTCAAACGCTACGGCAATCTGTTTGAATATGTCGGTTTTCGGCTTGTTCGCCAATTTGTAAACGAGCTGAAAAAAGTATTTGACAAACAGTTTTCTCAAAACGAGAAAAGCCGCTAAAATTCCGATGCTGATACTGATCTGCGACATATGGTCAAGAGTAAAAAATCTCTGAAATTGTGTCATCATGGCATGCTCCTTTGTCTTGTCGAAAATCTATTATACTAAAACATTCGGACATCAGCTTCTTTTAATGTCTTTAGGCAGCCTGAAAAACCCCGGCATCAGAGTACAGCCGGGGTTTTCACACATTCGTTCATCTTTCAGCCAGATACAACAGGGTCAGGCACTATTTCTTCTTTGATTGTGTCTGTTTCAGGAGAGTCGCTTTTTGGATTTCAGCATCGGTTTCGGCCTTAATTCTTTCTTCCACTTTCAATCTCCCTTTTCCCATGATCTCGCCTCCTTTTTGCCATTATAAATCATCACTGCGGATTGTAAACCGAAAAAAGCACTATCTTTATTCCAAAAAAATACTGTTTCGCACATTCACCAGTTTGAATCGCTGTGCATATACGAATCTGATATAATAACAGAAATGCCCATGAGGGGAGCTGACAAGCTTGTATACCATCGCTCATCGCGGCGCATCCGGTTACGCGCCCGAAAATACATTTGCGGCATTTGATATCGCTGCCGAAATGAACGCTGATTTCATTGAGCTTGACGTCCAGCTCACAAAAGACGGCCAGATTGTCGTCATCCATGATGACAAAGTCGACCGGACGACGGACGGCTCCGGTTTTGTAAAAGATTTTACGCTGAAGAAGCTGCAGTCTCTGGACGCCGGCAGCTGGTATGGGGCTGAGTTTAAAGGAGAGCGGATTCCCCTGCTCGAAGAGGTCTTGAAGCGTTATCATTCTAAAATCGGATTTTTAATTGAACTGAAAGGGCACGTTTCTCAAGTCGGTCTTGAAAAAGCAGTCGGCCAGCTGTTAAGCAGGTTTTCCTTTTCCATCCACCCTATCGTTCAATCATTCAGCCTCAAGTCGATTCAGACCTTTCACGACATGTATCCGTCCGTTCCGACTGCAATTATTGCAAGACCCAGCTTTGGGATGTTTTCCAAAAGCCAGCTGGCCGCCTACAAATCAGCCGTACATTATGTCAATATTAAATATACCCGCCTGAATCGGTTCTTGATTTCCACCGCTCACAGACACGGCCTGAAAGTGTTTGCCTGGACGGTCAGAAATCAAAAGACGGCCCAAAAGCTGCAAATGATGGCAGTTGACGGCATTGTAACTGATTTTCCGGATTTTATTTCTAAGGATGGCTGATATGAAACAATACATCGCAATTTTTATCGGAGGCGCGCTTGGCGCTTTGCTTCGCTTTGAAATGAGCGCGCACATTCACAGCGGTTCTTTCCCGGCGGCCACTTTCCTCGAAAACGCGGCGGGAAGCCTTTTACTCGGTCTTATTACGGGTTATTTCATCATTCGGGCTAAACGCCCTCTTTTGACCGCCTTTTTAGGAACCGGTTTTTGCGGAGGTTTCACGACGATGTCAACCTTCGCAAAAGAAACCATTTTTCTGCTGCAATCGTCTCCCGCAGCGGCTTTTTGTTATGCTGCCGCGACATTAATCTCTGGCATTGCCCTTGCATACGCCGGCATTTTCTGGGGACGGCGGATTGCCCTTCACGCAGCGGGAAGGGGGCATGATACGCCATGACGATTGTCCTGATGCTTATCGCAGCGGGTATCGGAGCGGTATTACGGTCTCTGCTGGGTAAAGCAATTTCAGAAAGAACAAAAGGTTTTCCGATTCCGCTTGGAATGGCTGCGGTCAACCTGCTCGGCTCCTTCGGCCTCGGCATGTTCACCGGCCTGGGCCTGGATAATCCTTCTGCCGGCATCATCATCGCGACGGGCTTTTTCGGTGCGTTTACGACTTTTTCCACGTTCAGTATTGAAGCCGTGCAGCTGATGATGAACAACCGCATAAAGGAAAGCCTGCTCTACATCGCTGTTTCAGCAGCCGGAAGCCTTTTGGCGTTCTGGTGCGGCTTCATTATCATTTCCATTTAAAAAAACCTTGAGCTTATTTTTCGCTCAAGGTTGCGTTATGAAGCATGACCGTTTCAGGCACGGGCAGCTGGCGGTTTATTGTTCCCTGACCGCCCGGGCGGCCCTGTTCTTCTTTGAGTTCAAGCTGTTTAATAAACCGGCCGTCCATTTCTAATATGAGGGCAGTGTATCCCCCGATTTGTATCGACTCACCCGCACAGATGTCAATATTCCGTTTCAGCACAAGACCGCCGATCGTGTCGACTTCCTCTTCAATCCCTGCGCCGAGAAGATGATTCACCTGATCAATCCGAACCTTTCCGTCCAGCACATAATGGCGTTCGGACAGCTTTTGAATCTGCGGCTGTTCGTCTTCATCAAATTCGTCTCTGATATCGCCGACGATTTCTTCAAGGATGTCTTCGGTCGTCACAAGACCGGACGTTCCGCCGTATTCATCAGACAATATCGCCAAATGAATCCGTTCTCTCTGCATTTTTATCAGCAGGTCGTGTATCGGGATCGTCTCGATGACTTCAATCACCGGGCGGACGTAAGACGTGATGGATACTTCCGCTTTTTCATCTTCTGTCATAAACAGCAGATCTGAAAAGAGATGCTTCGTATTGATCATGCCGATGACACTGTCTTTGTCCCCGTCCGTTACGGGCCAGCGCGTATATTTGTCTTTCAGCATCATATCAAGCATTTCCGGCACGTCCATATCAGTGGAAACAGCCGCGATTTCTTTTCTCGGGATCATGATTTCCTTGGCGATCCGATTATCAAAATCAAAAATTTTATTCACAAATGTATATTCAGACGGATTGATTTCTCCGTTTTTTAAACTTTCTGACAGCAGGATCCGCAGCTCTTCTTCAGAGTGGGAGCCTTCGTGCTCAGATGCCGGCTTTAATCCGGCCAAACCGGTCAGAATTCTCGCAGAGCCGTTCAGCACCCAAATAAACGGGAACATGATCACGTAAAATAACCGAAGCGGTCCGGCAATCCATAACGTCAGCTTTTCCGCTTTTTGAATCGCAACCGTTTTAGGCGCAAGCTCACCGACGACGACATGTAAAAACGTAATCAGCCCGTACGCCGCAGCAAAAGCAATCACATGCTCAGCAGAATCCGGCAGCCCCATGCCCTGAAACACAGGATGAAGCATCCGTTCAAATGCAGGCTCTCCCAGTACGCCGAGCCCGATGGATGTGAGTGTAATGCCAAGCTGCGAGGCGGATAAATACTCATCAAGATCCGTAATGATACGCTTTGCGAGCACCGCCCGTCTGTTCCCTTCTGAGATGAGCTGATCGATTCTGGATCTTCTCACTCTGACGATCGCAAATTCACTCGCCACGAAAAATGCCGTTAACGCAATGAGCACACCGATTAAAATCAAACTGTCAATATCGTCCATTTCACCTTATCCCGAATTGAAGGATAAGGACGTCACCTCCTGATTTCATCGTTTTTTCTTAAGCGAGAGGAACGAAATGGGTGATTGACTACACAGAGGGCCCCATCCTGCCACCTCCTAAGTCAAAGCATGATTGTAATTTGTATAGTTTATTGTATCACAACTCCATTCTTTCATCATTTTCAGATTTTTTATCATATAAAAAACAGCCTTCAAAAAGAAGGCTGCCGTTATCTGCTTCGGAAATGATTTTCTAAACAAAGCGCCGTATTAATCCCCCCGAATCCCATGCTTAAGCTTAACGCATGGTGTACGGTATGGATGCTCGGCCCGTCGGTCACCCACTGAAAAGAATCATCAATCGGCTCCGTTAAGTTTCGGATCGGATGAAGCTTGTTTTCCCGCATTTGCAAGAGAGCAGCAATGATTTCCACCGTTCCGGCCGCACTCAGACCGTGTCCGGTAATCGATTTTGTCGCATTAATCCGCGCGTGCGACAGGCCGCTTTCAGAAAGCGCCCGGCATTCAGTCTTATCACCGATCGGCGAACCGGTGCCGTGCGGGTTGATGTAATCGATCTCTTTTGCTGAAAGACCGGCCCGCTCCAGCGCCTGGCGGATCACCGTCATTTCGCCCTCTGCTGAAGGATTCGGGTTGCGGTTCGCATCGGAAGCCATCCCCCAGCCCTTTAAGCCGGCCCACGATCGTGCGCCCCTCTCTTCGGCAGATTCAGCGCGTTCCAGCACAATCGCCCCGCACGCCTCTCCGAATATAAACCCGTCCGTATGCCGGTCAAACGGGCGGCAGGCGGCTTCAGGCCGTTCAGCGTATGTATCAGTGCCCATCGCTCCCAAAGAACGGAGAGCATGACACTCCATGTACGACAGATCGGCCAGCGCCCCGATCACGATGCACCGGTCAAACAGGCCTCCTTTGATTCCTTGAGCAGCCTGGATAACCGCCGCCTGGCCGCTTGCCGACGCGCCGCCGACCGTAAAGGCCGGCCCTTTTATCCCGAATTGCTCCGTACAAAGCCCCGACAAATCACTATCCATAAAAGAAAGCCCGTATGTCGGATTTACAAATTGCGGCGTTTCACCGTTTTTCTCAAAGGCCTGCAGCAATTCGCGCTGCGTCATATTCGAGCCGCCGATGATCAGACCGGTGCGGCTGTGGTCAGCGCCGTCTAATTGAGCGTCATGCCACGCTTCATATAAAGCGATAAGCGCCGTCTTTCCTGATAATGCGGCCCTTCGGTACAAGCGCTTGGACAGCGCGTCCGGCGGCGTTAATTCGCTAAGCTCCGCGCCGATAAACGAACTGCCTTTCTGCCGGCCGGGCCGTTTCATCACATCAAAGGCGTGCCGCCCCTCCATGAGCGCATCGAGAAACGCCTCCTTGCCTTGTCCGACCGCGGTTAAGACTCCGATTCCTGTAATGCTGATGTCTGACGTGCCATTATTTCTCCTCGACATTTGTCCGTTCTCCCATCTTTATGTATTGGAAGCTATGAAGAAAAATCTTGATACAGTGCTTTGAAAATATCGCGCGACTGTCTGATCTGTTCTGAAGGCACGCTGAAAGATAATCGGAAATAGCCGCTTTTTCCAAATCCGCTGCCGGGTACGATCAATAGTTTGTATTTCTGTGCGGCATGCATGCAGAACGCCACCTCGTCTTCAATCGGTGATTTCGGAAAGACGAAAAAGCCTCCTTTCGGCATTTCAAATTCGAAGCCGGCTTCTGTGAGGATGTCCACCATAAGGTCTCTCCGCTTTCTGTAAGGTTCAGCGTCAATCGAAAGATCATCCATTTTCGCCACGGCGCGCTGCATCATGACCGGAGCGTTCACAAAGCCGAGCGTCCGGTTGCAGAAAACGAACGCATCCGTCAGAAGATCGCCCTCAGGCATTTGGGCGTCTGCCGCGATATACCCGAGCCTTTCCCCCGCAATGCCGAGATCTTTACTGAACGAACTGACTAAAATCACGCGGTGATACGCCTTAAACGGATTCGCCTGCTCTTCTCCGTAGATCAGCTGGCTGTACGGTTCATCAAATAAAATAAATATGCTTTGGCCGTTCCGCTCTTCGGTTTCTTTTAATAAGGCGCCTAATTCGTTAAGGTTTTTCTGGCTGAGCACAGTCCCCGTCGGATTATGCGGCGTATTAACGATCAGTCCTTTCGTACGGGGGGTGATCGCACCTTTAACCGCTTCAATATCAATCTCAAATGAGTCAGTCAGCGGGCAGATGACGGGTCTGCCGCGGTAATTTTCAACATACGCTTTATATTCCGCAAAATAAGGCGAAAGAAGGATGACTTCTTCCTCCGGGTTTAAAATGCTCTTCAGCGCGACATTCAGCGCCCCGCCGGCTCCGACCGTCATGACTGTATGCCTGGCGGAAATTTCTGTCTGAAACCGCTCTGACAAAAAGCGCGCAACCTTTTCTCTCGCCTCGGGAAGCCCCTGGTTTTGTATGTATCCGTGCCGTCCTGTTTCAGCCGCTTCGCAAAGCGCCTTCTTAAATGTTTCAGGCGGCTCCGCAACCGGATTTCCTATTGAAAAGTCAAACACCTTATCGGCGCCGAACTCTTTTTTCAGCCGCGCGCCTTCATCAAACAGTTTGCGTATCCATGAACCTTTCTCCAGATTCTGTGTCACTTCCCTTGATAAACCGGCCACTGTCATCTGTCCCTTCTGTCTTTTTCTTCCGTTTCTATTTACAATGATTATGAAAGATTTACCTGGCGCAGTCAACGCTTTTTCAGACAGCCTGCCGCGCCGTTTCAGGAGAAAGACGGAAAACAATAAACTTGTGCAAACTCCCCTTCATATATTAAACTATTCTCATAACTATAACGTGATGGTTGGGGAGGGATTTAGATGGGGCTGAGACTTATCGCATCAGTGAATTAGCAGAGCTTGCCGGTGTAACGAAACGCACGGTGGATTACTACACAAACCTCGGGCTTTTAAAGCCTGACAGGTCTTGTTCGAACTATCGTTACTACGATACACTTGCACTTAATCGGTTAAAGTTTATAGTCGCTTGTAAAAAGCAGCGATTGGCCCTGTCTGATATAAAAGATCGACTGGAGAACCAGTTTCCCTCTTCAGCCCTGCCTGACGATATTGGAAATCTGGCATCGGAAATTGATCACATGAATCAAAACATCTCCGTGATCTTGAATCGGTTTGAAAAGCTTGAACCAGAGGAGCGCGCCCAGCTGAAAAAAAGGCTGGCTCCTGAAAAGCTTGCAGTGCTTCAATCATTTATGCTGCTGTTAAGTTAAACCATTATCTTACTAACAGGAGGTGTTACCTTCATCTTCCCAAAAGGAGTGAAGGTTCTAATTGGACATTGTGAATTTGATTTTAGTCGCGGTTTTAATCGCGCTGACGGCATTTTTCGTAGCATCTGAGTTTGCGATAATCAGAATCAGAGGCTCACGGGTTGACCAGCTTATAGCAGAAGGAAATAAAGCCGCAATCGGTGTCAAAAAAGTGACCACGCATTTAGATGAGTATTTATCGGCGTGCCAGCTCGGCATAACATTGACTTCCATCGGTCTTGGTGTCTTAGGCGAATCAACGATTGAACGCTTGCTTCATCCGCTTTTCACAAAGATAAACGTACCAAGCTCATTATCGCATATTATTTCATTTATTCTCGCCTATGCGATCATTACATTCTTACACGTGGTCGTGGGAGAATTGGCGCCGAAAACAGTCGCCATCCAGAAAGCGGAAGCCGTTTCAATGCTGTTTTCGAAACCGCTCATTTGGTTTTACCGCATCATGTTCCCGTTTATCTGGCTTCTGAACAACTCCGCCCGTCTTTTAACGAAGGCGTTCGGTCTGGAGACGGTGTCTGAAAATGAGCTTGCCCACTCTGAAGAAGAGCTGCGCATTATTTTATCGGAAAGCTATAAAAGCGGTGAAATCAACCAGTCTGAATTTAAATACGTGAACAAAATCTTTGAATTTGACGACAGACTTGCAAAAGAAATCATGATTCCGCGTACGGAAATCGTCAGTCTGCCGCATGATATCAAAATCTCTGAAATGATGGACATCATTCAGATTGAAAAATATACCCGGTACCCTGTCGAAGAGGGTGACAAAGATAATATTATCGGCGTTATTAACATTAAAGAAGTGCTGACCGCCTGCATAAGCGGCGAAGTATCAGTCGACTCGCCGATTACCGATTTTGTCAATCCAATCATCCATGTGATTGAGTCGGCACCGATTCACGATCTGCTTGTGAAAATGCAGAAGGAACGGGTTCATATGGCGATTCTGTCGGATGAATACGGCGGAACCGCGGGGCTTGTCACCGTTGAAGACATTATTGAAGAAATCGTCGGGGAAATCCGTGATGAATTTGATATCGATGAAATCAACGAAATCCGCAAACTCGGCGACGGCCATTACATGCTTGACGGCAAGGTCCTGATTGATCAAGTGAACGAACTCCTCGGCATCCATTTGGAAAATGACGAGGTCGACACCATCGGCGGCTGGTTCCTTACCCAGAAATACGACGTCGAACAATACGACTCGATTATCGAAGAAGGCTGTGAATTTATCATTAATGAAATTGACGGCCACCACGTCGCATATATCGAAGTGAAAAAACTGGCGTTTGATGAACTGCTGGAAACCGCCGAACAAAAAGAAGCATAACAAAAAAGCTTGCGCGTCTGATACAGACGGCAAGCTTTTTTTCATTTACAATTGTTCAAGTTTTTTCTCAAGCTCTTTAATTCTGGCATTCAGCTCTTCTGTCATGGCCGCAAGCCTCTCCTTCGGCGCAAGATCGGAAAAGTCCTCCAAAAAAATCGGCTCTCCGATGATAAGCCGCATTTTTCCCTTTTTAAACAGCGCTTTTCCCGTAGACGGCCCTTTATATGCGGCCGGAACGAGCGGCGCTTTTCCCATTTGGGCGATGGTCACGGCCCCTCTTTTCAGCGGGACGTCTTCTGATGTTCTCGTACCGCTCGGAAAAATCCCGACAATCTTTCCTTCCTTCAGAAGCTTAATCGGCGTTTTAATGCTGCTCGGGCCCGGATTTTCACGGTCAACCGGGAACGCGTGAATCTTCTTCAAAAAACGTCCGATCCACTTTTTCTGAAACAGCTCTTTTTTCGCCATATAATGAATCTGATGGGGCAATATCCCGACACCGAGCGTGAGGACGTCCACCCAGCCCGCATGCGTGCACGCGATAACGAATCCTTTATCAGACGGAAGATTCTCTTTATTGTACACTTTCACTCCTCCGCGCAGGGATAGAATGCATTTGATGGCATTTGCACAAAACTTATACATAACGCACTTCCTTTGTTGTAATGATCAAAAGTGTTCTCTCTCTCTATTATAACAATATTTTTTATTACCTGGTACTAATAATTATATTTTTCCTCCGCCGATCTCTATCTTTTATGACGGATTTTGGGTACTATAGAGAAATGGTGTTTGATGAGGTGAAAATGAATTTAAGCCGTTTGCATGGAACGTGCAACTTTAAACCTTTCTTATGCGTGTATAACATAGAGGGGAGAAAAGGCAGTGACGATCGATGAAATTTACCAAATGTATATGAATGATGTTTACCGGTTCCTGCTCTCCATGACAAAAGACAAGCATCTCGCTGAAGATTTGCTGCAGGAAACCTTTATGAGGGCATACATACACATTCACTCCTACGACCACAGCAAAGTAAAGCCATGGCTTTTTCAAGTGGCGAGAAATGCGTTTATAGATTATGTCAGAAAACATAAAAAGGAAGTGACCATTTCCGATGACTTAATTGGGAGCCTTTTTCAGACGGCTGTTCAAAGCCCGGCTCATCAGATTGAAATCAAGGAAGTGCTGACAGGGTATATGTCCGAACTTCCCGACAATTATCGGGAGGCCTTAACACTGTATTATTTAAAAGAACTGAATTACAAAGAAGCATCCCATATTATGAATATTTCAGAGGCTAATTTTAAAAGTGTTTTATTTCGTGCCAGACAGCGGCTGAAAGCACTTTATAATAGAGGTGTTAATGATGAATGAAGAATTTAAAAAGCGTTTTTACCAATACAAAAATGGAGAAATGAGCGACCGGGAAATGGCCGCCTTTGAAGAAGAGCTGGAAAAGCTGGAAGTCTATCAGGAGTTGATTGAAAGCGAAATGCAGGACGACCGGGAATGGGACGTCGGCATCAGCCCGGAAAAACAGAAGGCCATTTTATCATACGGAAAACGCAAATCGTATTTGCGGATTTCAGTTCTCGCCGTCATCTCCACTTTGATGATTTTGCCGCTTTGCACTTTGGGAAGCTACCTCTATTACGGTCTGGGAGGAAAGGAAAGCACAGGCAATCAATTAATGGAGACCGCGGCAGTGACGGTGGCGACCACGATGCCGAACGTCCTCGTCGATACCTCCGGACTGAAAAGCCAGGTGAAGCTGTTTGGAATGAATACGGAATTTCCGCTGCAAAAGCAGATCGGCACAAAAACGAAATCCGTCGGCGGAGAACGGATTGAAATGTTTTTAGATACGGTCAAGTCGCCTGCCGTTAACTACTATGATCTAGACGCGGCACAGGCAAAGCATTATTTCGCCCATCCTTCCGGCTTAAAGGAACGAACGATTGACAAAGCCGGACAGACATTAAAAAAATTGCCTGAAGGAAGCGTGGCGGAGGTCTATCTTTCTTATGACAGGGCCTACCCTTCTTCTCAAGTATATTCAACTTTTAAAAAATACGATGTGAAGTTTTTATGGAACGCGGTCGAAACGGAGAAAAATCTGAAAGACAGTCCTTATGCCGAGCCGTTAGGATTTCCCGGGAAAGATTCCAAGATGGTGTCCTCTTTCGAAACGCAAGGACAGACAGACCGTGAACAATTTATCAATGCCCTTGAATTTATGTCCCGCCATAAAAAATGGGCGCATGCAATATCGAAACGAAAAGACATGAATCTTGGCAGCCGAATCGACTATGTTGAACATCACGGAATGAACGTATACGGCTCTGTCGTGACGGGGCCGACAAAAGAAATCGAACGTCTGCTGAAAAACAAAACAGTAAAAGCAGCAAACATCGGTGAGGTGGAATTATGGAATTGGTAAGAATTTTTAAAGAGCATAATGTTTTCGGCTGGATATCAGTCGGTACCGCGATTTTGTCGCTGCTGCTTTTGAACGTGGCAATCATCAGCAATGTGACTTTCTATTCTTATCAGATGCTGCCGTTTGCGATGGCCGCCGTGCCGTTCGGCATCATTGAGCTGTTTATTAAAAAAGGACGGACGGGCCCGGGACTGCTCGGTGTCATTCTCAATCTGTTCGTCATTGTCTGTGTATATACGATCGTTGCGGTTGATACGAATCTGCAATTCGGTTTTTAAACATAAAAACAGGCCCTTTTACGGGGCCTGTTTTTTTAAAATGAAAGAACGCCGATTAAATGCAGCAATACGACGATGATAGCCAGCGGCACGAGATATTTCAGAAGGAAATACCACACCTGAAAGAAACGATAGCCGATGGCGGAACCGCTTTTCATCTCGGCAAACAGCTCCTGCTTCGGTATTTTCAGCGGGACGAAGATTGATATTAATAAAGCGCCGAGCGGAATCAGCACATTGCTGACGGTGAAATCCGCAAGATCAAAAAACGTTTTTCCGAACAAATGAACATCACCGAGAACACCGTATGATAAACAGGACGGAATTCCGACTAAGAAAATGAGCAGACCGCTTGTCCACGACAGCTTCTTTCTTTTCGTTTCATCACCTTTCCCCACAGTCGCCACGATAATTTCCACCATCGAAAAGGCCGAAGTCAGCGCGGCGAAGAAAAAGACCGCCAGAAAGCTGATAAAAAACAGCGAGCCGAACGGCAGCCGATCAAACACAGCCGGCAGCACGGTAAACAGCAGTGTAGGCCCTTCATCCGGTTTAAAGCCGAACGAAAAAACCGCCGGGAAAATGGCCAGTCCCGCAAACAGCGTAACGAGCACATTCATCATAACAATGGAACCCGCCGGACCCGGAAGATTTTGGGTTTTCGGCAGATACGAACTGTATGTCACCATGACCGAAACACCGAGCGTTAATGTAAAAAACGCCTGTCCTAAAGCATATAGGATGGATTCCGGCGTCAAATCCTCAAAGTGCGGAACCAATAAAAATTTAATCCCCTCAACGGCATGATCGAGCGTGACTGATCGCAGCACAAGCAATAGAAACAGCACGAATAAAATCGGCATCAGCACCGCACTGACACGTTCAATCCCTTTCTGCACGCCTTTTGCGACGACCGATACCGTCATGATCATAAATACAAGCTGCGCGGCGAGAGTCTGGATCGGATTTTCAATGACTGTCCCGAACACCGTGCCGTACTGCTCCTGAGTGAGCCCGGATAAAGAACCGGTAACGGCTTTTAACACATAAAGCAAAATCCACCCGCCGACAACACTGTAAAAAGACAAAACTAAAAAACAGGCCGCCACACCCACATAACCCGTAAGGTGCCATACCGACTTCGGCGCGGCTTGTTTGTAGGCATCAATCGCATTTGTCTGGCTCCGTCTTCCGAAAATAAATTCACCGAGCAAAAGCGGATAGCCTAAAAGCACGGTAAAGAGGACGAATACAAGAAAAAAAGCTCCTCCCCCGTTCGTACCCGCTACGTAAGGGAACTTCCAAATGGCTCCCAGGCCGATCGCCGAACCGGCAGCGGCCATAATAAATCCTATTTTTGAGGCCCATTGAACCCTTTTTTGGTCAGACACGACTTTCCACTTCCCTTCCGCCCTATATTATCCCTTATTCACTGCGATAACTTAAGCCCATTTCAATATGTTTCATTATTCCGAAAAATAAAAAGGAGCGGCGGGTGCCGCTCCTTACAAATCCCCGTTTAATTTCGAATGCTTTCTCGAATATAAGAAATAAATCACCAGACCGATGATCAGCCAGATAAAGAAACGGAATATGGTGGTAGCGCCGAGGTTAATAATCAAAAACACGCAGAACAGAATGGACAATATCGGAATAAAGGGAACCCCCGGACATTTAAAAGCCCTCGGCAGATCAGGCTGTTTCTTTCTCAATACGATAACCGCCACGGAAATCAGGACAAACGCGGCAAGCGTGCCGATGTTCACCAGCTTCGCCAGTTCATCAAGCGGGACGAGCGAGCCGAGTAATGCCGACAGGATGCCGAACACCCACGTCACCACGTGCGGCGTTTTATGCTTCGGATGGACTTTTGAAAGCGCCCCCGGCACCAAACCGTCACGGGACATGGCAAACATCACCCTCGTCTGGCCGTACAGCATGACGAGCATCACCGTTGTCATTCCCAACACTGCGCCGATATCAATAATCCCGGCCACCCAATTCTGTCCGGCCATCTGCAGGACGAGAGACACGGGATGGTCAACGCCTTCAAAGCGGGCAAACGGAACGACGCCCGTCATAATCGCCGATACGGTCACATACAGCACGGTGCAGACGATTAATGAAAAGATAATTCCTTTCGGCAGATCCTTCGCCGGATTTTTCGTTTCTTCAGCGGCGGAAGAGACGGCGTCAAAACCGATAAAAGAGAAGAAAACGAGCGCCGCGGCACTGAAAACACCGCCGAACCCCATCGGTATAAACGGCTGCCAGTTGTGAGGTTTGACATATACGGCCGCAACGGCGATAAACAATAGAACAACCAGAACCTTCAAAATGACCATAATATTATTGACCCGCTTCGATTCCCTAATGCCTAAGTAGAGGAGGAATGTAATCGCAAGCACGATAACAAATGCGGGGAGATTAAAGAATGTGACCGTGCCTTTTATTGACCCCGGCGCGGCCGTTAATGCGGTCGGAAGATGAATGCCGAAGCCCGCCAAGAATGATTGAAAATAGCCGGACCATCCGACCGAAACCGCGCTGACGGCGAGCATATATTCCAAGATTAAATCCCATCCGATAATAAACGCGAGAAGTTCACCCAGTGTCGCATAAGTAAACGTGTAGACGGAACCGGAAACCGGGACGCTTGAAGCAAATTCGGCATATGACAGAGCCGCAAATAAACACGCAAGAGCGGCGATGACAAATGAAACGGTCAGCCCCGGCCCCGCCGTGACAGCGCCTGTTCCGGTTAATACAAAAATCCCCGTTCCGATGATGGCCCCTATCCCCAGAAGGGTCAAATCAAAGGCCCCTAACTCTCTTTTTAGCGACTTTTCCCCGCCCGTTGCGGCAAGCAGGTCCTGAATGCTTTTCTTTCTGAATACGCTCCCCTTCATCTGCTTCACTCCTTGTAAACCAATATATGTTAGAATATTCAGATAACAATAGCAATAATGACTAAATTCTTATTTTTCGCATGAAATGTTTCAGCACATCATTCCTTTCTCCTACATCATATTATAGCGAAAAATATAAAAATGAAAATAACTTTTTTGAAAATTCTATATATTATTTTTAGTTTTCATGAAACAGAACTCAGCGGATTTTCCACTGTTAAATATTAACATTAGTGATTCAGCTAGCGACTTTTATTTTTTTTAAAATCGTATTCATATGTACGTTCAAATAAAAATCCCGCCCTTTTTAAAAGCGCGGGATAAGACTTGCGTATTATGTTGAAATAAATCTGCCGCCATTTACGTGAATGGTTTGCCCCGTCATATAGGAAGATTCGTCTGAAGCCAGAAGCACGTAAGCTCCGGCGTGTTCCGCAGGCTGTCCCGGTCTTCCCATCGGAGTGTCCAGACCATGCTTTTCCACCTTTTCTTCAGTAAACGTTGCCGGAATCAGGGCGGTCCAGATCGGGCCAGGGGCCACCGCATTTACTCTGATCCCCTGATCGGCCAATGACATCGCCATTGAACGAGTAAAGGAAACGATGCCGCCTTTCGTGCACGAATAGTCGATCAATGATGTGTCTCCCTGATAAGCGGTAATCGACGTTGTATTAATGATGGCGCTCCCTCTTTTGAGATGAGGCAGCACGGCTTTTGTCATATGAAACATAGAAAACATGTTTGTACGGAATGTCTTCTCCAGCTGTTCAGCTGTAATATCAAGAATCCCGTTTTGCGGATGCTGCTCAGCCGCATTATTAACGAGAATATCTATTTTTCCGTAGTGATCTAAGACTTGCCGGACCGCCTTCTGACAATGCGCCTCATCACCGACGTCTCCCGGAATTAACAGGCATTCGGCCTGGTATTCTTCCGCACGCTTTTTCGTTCTCTCAGCATCGGCATGTTCGTCTAGGTACAGGATGGCAAGATCCGCCCCTTCCTTCGCGTAAGCGATCGCCGCCGCTGCGCCGATGCCGCTGTCTCCGCCCGTGATGACGGCGACTTTTCCTTTTAATCTGCCCGACCCTTTTACATCCGGGTCCTCCAAGAGCGGCTTCGGCTCCATGTCTGACTCAATGCCGGGCTGGCGGTTTTGCACCTGCGGCTTTTGTCCTTCCGTCTGTCTGTCCATCGGATTCATATTCTCACACTCCTGCAATTGGTATTACTGAGACGATACCACGCAGTGCGGGGAGTTAAACGGACAAATATGCCGGTGATTAAAGCTGCTGAGCCGTTTCGGGAAAAGCGCCGGTGTATTTCGCAGACGGCCTGTAAATCATGTTGTCAGCGGACTGTTCAAGCACGTGTGCGCACCAGCCTGCCATTCTGCTTGCTGAAAAGGTCGGCGTAAACAAATCATTGTCGACATCAATGGCCTGCATCACAGCCGCTGCGTAAAACTCCACATTCGTATACAGCTTCCGTCCGGGCTTATATTGCTCTAACAAGCGGATGGCTTCCTTCTCCACATAAAGCGCCAAGTCAAGCGACGGATCATTTCCCGCCACTTCTTCAGCCTTTATGCGCAGCGCTTCCGCCCGCGGGTCTTTTGTTTTGTACACCCTGTGCCCGAAGCCCATCAGGCGTTCTCCCCTCATAAGCTTCGCTGCCAAATACGCTTCTGCATTTTCTTTTTCTCCGATGTCTTCAAGCATTTTCGTGACGCCTGAAGGCGCGCCTCCGTGCAGCGGCCCTTTCATCGTACCCAGTGCGGCAGTGACGGCAGACACTAAGTCCGATTCAGTCGAAACGGTGACTCTCGCTGAAAAAGTCGATGCATTCATCCCGTGCTCCATCGCCAGAATCATATACGTCTCAAGCGCTTTCTTTTGGGCTGCGGACGGCTGCCTGCCTGTCAGCATATACAAATAGTTTTCAACGTGTCCGTATCGCGCCTCAGGTGACAACGCTTCCTTCCCTTGTTTACGGCGGTATCTGTACGCAATAATCGTCGGTGTGACGGCAATCAGTTTAATCGCTTCTTCCGGCTTGGGCGGATATGTAAATGAATCTGTGCCCAAACCTGAAACAGCCGTTCTCAGCACCGCCATGTCGTCCATTTCATCCGGAAGCGTTTCCAGTAAGTCGATCAAATGTTTCGGAAGCCCGCGCTCGGCTGCAAGTTCTTCCTGAAACGCAAGCAATTGCCGCTCATCAGGAAGCGCCCCGTTCAAAATGAGATACGCCGCTTCTTCAAAACTGGATTGCAGTGCGATATCCTTCGCATCATAGCCGCGATATATTAAATGCCCCTTTTCTCCGTCAATGTGGCTGATCGCCGTTTCTGCACAAGTAATCCCTTTCAATCCACGATAAATCAATTTCATTCCCCCTTATCCTCTTTCTGTTATTATAGTAAATATAATATTTAAAAAATAATGAATATTTTTAAGGGAATTAATTAAAACTTTTAATCAGAGGAGTGCATCTATGGATTTTAAATGGCTTCACACCTTCGTCACCGCGGCAAAATATGAGAATTTCAGAAAAACGGCGGAAACGCTTTTTTTATCTCAGCCGACCGTCACCGTTCATATAAAATTATTAGAGAAAGAAATCAGCTGCAAGCTGTTTCAGCGAAGCGGCCGGAAAATACAATTGACGGAAGAAGGAAAAGCATACGTGCCGTTTGCCATGAGGCTTTTGGAAGACTATGAAAACAGCATGGCGGAGCTGCACAGGGTGCGCCAGGGCTACTCGCACACGCTGACACTCGCTGTTTCGCCGCTTATCGCCGACACCGTTCTCCCGTCTGTCATGAAGCGTTATACAGAGGACAATAAAGAAACCGAAATGACGGTCACCATTTTCGAATCGGAAGAAATCGCCTCTCAAATCAGAAATGGCTCAGCCGATATCGGACTGAGCTGCTTAAAGGTGCAATCATCTTCCCTCACTTGCCGCCCCCTGTACAATGACCCCGTGGTCCTCGTCGCGCCGCCCGGCCGAAAACCCGGAACAGGGAAGGCGGATGAAGTGAAAGACCTGTTCGGACAATATCTGCTTTTGACCCATAACCACCCTGACTATTGGGATGATTTGCTCCGCCAGGTCAGAATACAGTTCCCTTTCGTCAGGACAATGAAGGTGACACAGACGCATATTACGAAACGATTTATTAAAGAGGGGCTGGGTGTCTCATTTCTGCCGCTGTCAGCGGTACGGGCCGAACTCGCCGCAGGCAGCATGATTGAAATTCCGTGCGAATTCGCCCAGATGCCGAGCGCGGGCGCGTACGCCATCGCCCTCTATGAAAATGAAAAAAAGAAAACCTTTTTAGATTTTTTATCACATTTTCATTTTTAGGTGAAACAAATGGAGCTCTGTCCCGTCTAAATAAAAAACCCGTTCTGATGAACGGGTTTCTATCGCTGCTAGAATCTTTTCGCGCCAAGGTAGCGAGGTTTCCAGTAGCTGTTATTCAGATCACTTGTTGTGACGCCGTCAGAACCGGCATGGATGAACTTGTTGTTTCCGATGTACACACCCATGTGTGAAGGGCCGGCCTGATATGTTGTAAAGAAGACGAAGTCTCCTCTTGACGGGCTGGACACGCTCTTCATTGAGCTCCAGTATCCCGCAGTGCTTGTTCTGCCGACACTCGTCTGTTTGTTTAACAGGTACCAGATAAATCCGCTGCAGTCAAAGCCGGAAGTCGTTGTTCCGCCCCATACATACGGCGTGCCGATTAAAGATTGCGCATCAGAAATCAGCTTGTTTACATTCAGGCTCGTCTGTGCAGCATTATGGCTGGATGAAGGCTGCTTTGATGACGAAGACCCTGAAGACGTTGAACCGGAAGTTGATCCCTTTACTTTAAGAACTTGTCCGATGCGGATCAGGTCCGTTTTTAAACCGTTTAAACTTTTTAATTGGTTTACCGTCATTTTATATTTATTCGCAATTTTCCAAAGGCTGTCGCCTTTTACGACTTTATATGTAGACGATGATGACTTGCTGCCCGAATTTGAACCTGAAGATGATTTACCGTTGATCGAAAGCGTCTGGCCGATGTAAATGATATCCGATTTTAATTTGTTCTCAGATTTAATGGAATTAATTGACGTTCCGTACCGATTTGAAAGTCCCCATAATGTATCGCCTTTTTTTACCTTAATCGTTTGCGCAGATGCCGCGCCCGCAAACAAAGTCGTCCCCAAAACCACTGCCGTTGTTGCTGTAACAAGTTGCTTTTTCATGTTTTCCTCCCCGAATGATTCTATCTATTTTATGTGTCTCTTTTTTAAAGTTTTTATCTGTTTCCTATTATAAGGTTCAATTTCCACTAGAAATAGACTTGACTTCCCGTGACAAATTTCTTACTAATTCGTTTTTAAAAAAAGTTTTTAAGGGTATTAAATATTTCAATTTGATTTCAAACGTGACGAAAAATGAGTCAATTTGTCATGTTTTTTTCCTGTGATCCTCGTATTTTGGAAAAACAAAGCAGTTTATTTTCCAAATAACCCCTTGTTAAAAAAATCCTCGTCTTTTTCAAAAAAGTGAATGGTTTTCACTCTTTCTTGAAAACATAAGTTACACCGGAATTTACATTTCTAACAATGTTTCACCTGAAATTTACAGGAGGAACAGGCGCTCTTTACAAACATCCCCTACCATTAGACATGCAGACAAGATTAAAGGAGGACGAGTGAGAATGAGTCTATTTAAACAGGTTCGATCAAAACTTCTGCCGGCGGCAGCTGTATCCGTGCTGACAGCCGGTCTGATTGCGGGCGCGGGGCTTCAGCACTCCGAACAGGCTGCGGCAAAAAAACAGCCTGACAAAAACGAGATCAGAAACGTCATCTTCATGGTCGGCGACGGAATGGGCGCTCCCTATATGAACGCCTACCGTTCGGTCATTAACAAAGGAAAGCCTTCGGATGGCATGAAACTGACGGCATTCGACCCCAATCTCACCGGTATGATGATGACTTACCCTGACGATCCTGATTCCAATATTACCGATTCCGCGGCGGCAGGCACGGCAATGGCCACAGGCGTGAAAACGTATAACGCGGCGATCGGAGTCGATAAAAAAGGAAAGCGGGTAAAATCCGTCCTCGAAGAAGCGAAACAAAGAGGCAAATCCACCGGACTTGTCGCAACTTCGGAGATTGCCCACGCCACTCCTGCGGCATTCGGAGCCCATAACAAATCCAGAAAAAATATGGATGACATCGCAAGCAGCTACTTTGATGACCGCATCAACGGAAAACAGAAAGTCGATGTGCTCCTCGGAGGCGGCAAATCAAACTTTATCCGTAAAGACCGCAATGTAACAAAGGATTTCAAAAAAGCGGGATACAGCTACGTTACATCAAAACAGGAGCTCAAAAAGGATCGTAACAAGAAGATTCTCGGCCTGTTTGCCGATGGCGGACTCGACAAAGCAATCGACCGCTCAAACGCCGTCCCTTCATTAGAAGACATGACAACGGCAGCGATCGACAGGCTGAACAAGAATAAAAAAGGGTTTTTCTTAATGGTCGAAGGCAGCCAAATTGACTGGGCGGGACATGACAATGATATAGTCGGCGCAATGAGCGAAATGAAGGATTTTGAAAAAGCGTATAAAGCAGCGATCGCATTTGCCAAAAAGGACAAACATACGCTTGTCGTTGCCACGGCCGATCATACCACCGGCGGATTGACGATCGGCGCGAATGACGATAAAAACTGGCATGTTGAACCGATTCTTGCCGCCAAAAAAACCCCGGCATTTATGGCTGACCAAATCAAAGCGGGCAAATCCGTATCTTCCGTGCTTGCGCGTTATACAGACCTGAAATGGTCAAAAGCTGAAATCAAACAGATCGAAACGGCCGCAAAACAGGATGCTGACAAGAGCGTCTACAAAGCGATCATTAAGCTCTTTAATGCGAAAACCAACAGCGGCTGGACAACCGGCGATCATACGGGCGAAGAAGTTCCCGTTTACGCGTACGGTCCGGGAAGAGAGTCATTTACGGGGCTTTTAAACAACACGGACCAGGCCAAAAAGATCTTTCACATCCTGAAACACGGAAAATAAAAAAAGGATGCGGGGGTTTCCCCGCATCCTTTCTTCTTTTACAGATATCTCCGGTGCACTCCTTTGCCGTCATAAGAAAACATCACTTCTCTGTCTTCAAGAACAGATTCGATGTGCACGCTCCTGCCCCACAGCTGGTACAGATACGGCAGCACTTTCTCCAAATATTTCAGATCAAGCTCAATTCCCTCATACCAATGTTTAATATAAAGCTCATTATTCTTCAGGTAATCCCCGTCATTGACGGTCAGATAAGGAAATCCTCCGTTGACCCGCATGTTCACGAGCTGGTCGCGCACGGCCTTCCATTCTTTGTCGATCACTTTATAGTCCCTGCCCTGCTTTTGGAATAAATACAAATCCTCACGCATCACGAGATCTTTCGTCAAATAATTGCGGATAAATGATATATCCGATTCAATTTCCCTGACCTCAAACATTTTCTCGCGGCCGGAACCGGGCTTTACTCCTGTTTTTTTCATTTCATCTGTCGGGTTGTCATAACGCTCTTCGATGTCTTCAAAAATTTTCAGCCCTAAATAATACGGGTTGATTCCCGTTTTTGACGGCTGAACGACGCCTGCGTTCAGCTTCGCAAATTCGATGGCTTCATCTGAAGTCAGGTCAAGCTCGCGGATAATCCGCTGATGCCAATAGGATGCCCAGCCTTCGTTCATGATTTTCGTTTCCAGCTGCGGCCAGAAATACAGCATTTCTTCTCTCATCATGGTTAAAATGTCACGCTGCCACGGTTCAAGCTCCCGCGAATGTTCTTCGATAAACAGCAGAATATCTTTTTCCGGCCGGGGCGGAAACGGTTTTTTCCCTTTTTTCTTTTTCACCTGCTTCGGCTTATCCATTCCCCATAAATCATCGTAAGGCGATGGCGCGGTTTCTTCTTCGTCCTCCTCTTCGTCATCGACGCTCCACAGCAGCTTCGGCCTGACGAGCGACGGATCGATATGCTCCTGAATCGCCAGAATGGCATCTAAAAAGGACTCCACCTCTTTTATCCCGTGCATTCTTTCATAATGCTTAATCCGCTCCGCCGCAGCCGCCATACTCTCAACCATGTCCCGGTTCGTATTTTGAAAGCGGCAGTTATTTTTGAAAAAATCACAATGGGCAAGAACATGGGCTACAATTAATTTATTTTGGATCAGCGAATTGCTGTCCAGCAAAAAAGCGTAGCAAGGGTTGGAATTAATGACAAGTTCATAAATTTTGCTCAAACCGAGATCATAATGGAGTTTCATCTTATGAAATTGTTTACCGAAACTCCAGTGGCTGAATCTCGTCGGCATGCCGTACGCGCCGAATGTATAAATAATCTCAGCCGGACAAATTTCATATCTCATCGGGTAGAAATCAAGGCCGAAACCCTTGGCAATGTCGGTTATTTCCTCAATTGCCCGCTGTAAACCTTTTGTCTCCTCCGCGTTCAACCGAATCCCCCCTACTTGGACTTATTTATAATGTATGACCCCTCCTCTCAAAAGATGAAATAACAGACCGGTTTCCGGCTGAAAACTTTCGGCACATCCGCCCCGTTTGCTTTATATGTAAGTGGGTAAAACACACACCATACCCCAAAAAGAAAAGGAGCGATTCTACTTGAATACAGCAGACATGCTTACGACGTATCTCAGCAAACTCCCGAATCTGATCATTGCACTGCTCGTCCTGCTTATCGGCTGGGGCATTGCCAAAATCATTGAAAAAGCCGTATACAAAGGCCTGCAAAAAACAAAAATCGACGACAGGCTGTTCGCCGAAAAAAAGCCGGCGCGCTATTCCTCAGAAAAAGTCATCAGTAAAGTCATTTATTTTATCGCATTAATCATCGTTTTTATTCTATTCTTTAACATTCTGCATCTGACAACCGTGGCTTCGCCTTTTGTCAGCATGCTGTCAGCGATAACGGCGGCTGTGCCGAGCATTTTAAAAGCCGGCCTGATTCTGCTGTTGGGCTGGGCGGCCGCTTCGCTTTTCAGCTATCTCGTCAAAAAAGCGGGCATGAAACTTGCTGAAAACGGCCGGCTCAGAAAATGGACAATGGTGTCTGAAGAAGCGGAGATGGGCAGATCTGTTACGGCCGCTTCACGAATCGTTTTTTACTTCGTCTTGCTCTTGTTCCTGCCCGGCGTCTTGGCCGCTCTCCAAATCAGCGGAGTATCAGGGCCGTTTACAAATATGATCCAAAGCGTTTTGTCCTTTATACCGAAATTATTCGCCGCGGCGCTGATTGTTTTAATCGGCTGGCTTGTTGCCCGTCTCGTCCGTGATATCGTCACAAACTTTCTGGCGAGTATCGGCACGGAAAGGCTTGCCGCACGTATGGGGCTTTCTATTTATCTGAAGGATACAAGCCTGTCGGCAATCATCGGAACGATTGTCTACGTGCTGATTTTCATTCCGGTGATCATCTCTGCGCTTGACCGGCTTGATGTGGCGGGTATTTCTGAACCGGCGTCAGCCATGCTGCACACGATCTTCACAATGCTCCCTAGTATCATCATCGGTATTGTGCTGATCATCGCCGGCATCTGGATCGGAAAATGGGTCAACAGCATTGTATCCGGGCTCTTGCACCGGGGCGGTTTCGACTCTCTTCTCGGTAAAATGGGCTTTGAACAGGCGGGTACCCCGAAGCTGACGCTTTCTCAGACGGTCGGCATGATTGTTCAGATCATCATCGTCCTGCTCTTTACCGCAGAGGCGCTGCAGCTTGTCCATCTCGAATTTCTCGTCGTTATCGCAACCGGTATTATCGCTTACCTGCCTAATGTTCTGGCCGCTGTATTTATTCTCGGAATCGGGCTTTTGGCCGGACAGCTCGTCAGCAGGCTGCTTGCCGGCATGCTGAGCGGAAAGGAATTCAGATTCCTGGCGCCGCTTGCGAAATATACCATTATCACTCTCTCAATCTTTATGGCGCTTGATCAGCTCGGTGTCGCCGACACGATCGTAAATGCCGCGTTTATTCTGATTCTGGGCGGTTTCGCGCTTGCCTTCGGACTTTCATTCGGTCTTGGCGGAAAAGAATTCGCCTCCCGTTATCTCGCAAAATTGGATCGCAAAATTGAAAAACATCAATCGGCTGACGATCGTAATCCGCCGATGTCTTAACGAGAAAAACGTGTGCTCAGAAGGAGCGCACGTTTTTTTTTGAGTTAAAGGGGCAAATTCCTTTTTTTTCATTTTAAATTCATATATGATAGACTGTAACAGAAGCAAAATCTCTTTTTTCGAGGTCATTCTATGAAATTAACGAACTATACCGATTATTCTTTACGCGTTTTGATTTTTTTGGCTTCCAGACATTCCGACGAACTTTCCAACATAAAAGAAATCGCAGATACTTATTCCATCTCTAAAAACCACCTCATGAAAGTCATTTACCGCCTCGGACAGCTCGGATATGTCGAAACGATCCGGGGCCGGGGAGGCGGAATTCGATTAGGAATGACACCGGAAGACATAAACATTGGAGAAGTCGTTCGAAATACAGAAGACGACTTTAACATCGTAGAATGCTTTGACTCCAAAAAAAATCTCTGTATCATATCTCCCGCCTGCAACTTAAAGAACCTTCTGAATGAAGCCCTGCAAGCTTACCTGGCCGTTTTAGACAAATATACGTTAAGGGATCTGGTCAAAAACAAAGAGGAGATTATGAGACTGCTCAGAAGCTGAAGGAATGTCCGCATTCCTTCTTTTTTTATGCCGGCATAAGAAAAAAGGACTATTTCTATTAATATGATAAACGATTGCAGACAAGTGCCGATATAAAGATTATCATTACTGATATCCTCACCTTGCGGCTGCAACGAATGGGGATAGTAAAATCATCGCAGGAAAAGGGAGATTCACTATGAAAAAAAAGGTAGCGGTCGGTTTGACTGCATCTGCGATCGTCGGGTCTGCGTTAGCTGTAACACCGGCAGAAGCACAAACGATTAAGGTTAAAAGCGGAGATTCATTATGGAAGCTTGCCCAAAACTACAATACAAGCGTGGATGCCATTACATCAGCCAATCATCTAAAATCCACCGTTCTTTCTATCGGGCAGACGCTCAACATTCCTAACGGCAAATCAGATTCCGGCAGCAAAAAGCCATCTTCAAAGAACAGCGGCACGACTAAAAGCGTTTATACAGTGAAAAGCGGCGACTCGCTGTGGCTGATCGCATCTGATTTTAAAATGTCCGTACAGGAACTGAAAAAATTGAACGGTTTGACAAGCGACTTAATCCGCGCCGGACAGAAGCTGCAAGTGACGGGGAAAGTTTCCTCAAGCACCGATCAGAAAAAAACCGCTCCTGGCAGCAGCTCAAACAGCAGCAAAAATCAGTCATCATCTTCCGGGACGTATAAAGTAAAACTCGGCGATTCCCTATGGAAGATCGCAAACAGCGTCAATATGACCATTGCGGAACTCAAAGTATTAAACAACTTAAAAACGGATACGATCTACGTAAACCAAGTCCTGAAAACAAAAGGAACGTCTTCTTCGGGAAACACGCCGTCAAAAGACAATTCAAACCAAAATAAAAACCAGACGCAAACGTCCTCTTATACAGTAAAAAGCGGAGACTCACTCTGGAAAATCGCAAACGCATACAATATGACGGTTCAGCAAATCAGAAGCATCAACAAACTGACGTCAGACATGCTGCGGGTCGGACAAGTGCTTAAGCTGACCAAAACGTCATCTTCCGGCTCTTCGACTTCACCGTCAACTCCGAACCAGTCCGGAGATACAGGGAAAACCACTACATATACCGTGAAAAGCGGGGATTCTTTATGGGTGATCGCCCAAAAGTTCAATGTGACCGCCCAGCAGATCCGCGAGAAAAACAATCTGAAAACAGATGTTCTTCAAATCGGACAAAAGCTGACGATTACCGGGCAGCAGACAAACACGACACCGAATCAGTCCGGCAACACAGGCGGCACAGGTTCAACAAGCGCGAAGATTAATGTAATGATCGATGCCGCAAAAGCTCAGCTGGGCGTACCGTATGTATGGGGCGGGACAACGCCGAGAGGCTTTGACTGCAGCGGTTTCATTTATTACGTTCTCAATAAGGTCACTTCTGTATCCAGACTTTCAGCCGCAGGCTACTGGAATACGATGACATCAGTCAGCCAGCCGGCGGTCGGTGACTTTGTCTTTTTCTCAACTTATAAAGCCGGACCTTCCCACGTCGGTATTTATCTCGGGAACGGCCAGTTTATTAATGCCAACGATTCGGGTGTCGTTATTTCCAGCATGAACAATTCCTATTGGAAACAGCGCTACCTCGGCGCAAAACGCTTCTTCTGATATCTGACAAGCTGTACGGCCTCAATTAGGCTGTGCAGCTTTTTTTACAGTCTGAAAATATTAATGCTGATCACGTGTTTTGTTACGGGATGGAAATACACTTCAGCACGGGATGAAAACGTTTCTTTTGCTGTTTGCACCGTTACGCGAAACACATCTTTCGTTTGTTCCCGGTTCACTTTTGTACGGCCCATGTACGAATAATCGGTAAGCTCGGCCCCCTTGTATTCACGTTCAAGCTGGTTCCATGCGAGCTGCTCCCATTTTTCAACTGATGGATCAAGGTGTTCTGTATGCCCTTTTTCAGCGATCGAGGCAATGAGAATGCCGCAAAACAAGAGGGCAAGCGCAAATGGAAGAGATTTCATCTTTATGTTCTCCTGAGTCGTTTTTTGTCAATCTTAGCGTGTCCAAAGAAGAGACGGATATGCGGTTTTATTTTATGTCTCCCTCATATTGCTATGCCGCAGTGATAAGGACACCAACTTTTCCCCCGTTGCATCCGGGCTTCGACGGCATAAACTAACGGAGAACTTCTCATTGAAAGGAGAAGCGTAAGATGGATCATGCCGATTATGACAAAGCCTTGTATTACACACACCGGTCTCAATGGGACAATTTATTAATTTTGATGGTTCGTACAAAAGATGATTTATTATCAAAGCGTATTGAGCACTTTCTGCACGCGTATCATTTCGAATATGATCATGCGGTGCTTGAAAAAGAGCTGTATTCTCTTCTCGGGTATATTGATCATGCGACAGAGCTCGCTTATGAAGATCAATTAGCCATGCTGACATAAAACAATCCCGGCGTCAGACGCCGGGATTTCCTGTGTTTGTGAACATATTCAGCTCTTCAATCATGTCTTTCAGGCTGACCGCCATATCCTCAGATACGGTCCGGCGCTCCATGTCGATGTGAATCGGGTCTAAGACCAGCTGTTTCGGGATGACATTTGCATAGACGCCCCGCATGACCGTCCGCATATTCGCCAGCGCGTTCATGCCTCCTTTTCCTCCGCCCGCCGCGGCAATGATTGCCACCGGTTTGTATGCCCAGTGATCGCTGCTTAAAAAATCGATGGCGTTTTTTAAAGCGCCGCTCATGCCGCTGTGATACTCGGGAGATAATAAGACGACGGCCGCCGACTTTTTCACCTGCCGCCTTAACGCTTGCACTGAAGGCAGCTCGTTCTGTTCTTCTTCACCGTTATAAAGCGGCAGTTCACTTTCGCTCAAATCAATAAAATCGGTATGAAACCGATCTCTGATATAAGATGCGGCAATTCTAGTCCGCCCGTTTTTTCTCGGTGTTCCGCTGATCACTAATATGCTCATAATTTTACCGCCTTTCCAAAAACATTATATTTTACCGCATACAATGCCGCCTGCGTCCGATCGGAAAGATTCAGCTTTGACAGCAGGTTGGATACGTGGGTCTTCACTGTTTTTTCAGAAATACACAGTGCCGCCGCAATTTCCTTATTGCTTTTTCCTTTGGCTATTTCTTGAAGAACATCTTTTTCACGGGGGGTCAGCTGATAATATTTTTCCTTATCCTGATCATCCTGAACCATATGGGTCAGCACGTGAGGCACAATATCCGCCGACAGCCGGTAACGTCCGGAATACACTTCCCGGAGCGTTTTCACTATATCATCGGGCTGGGCGTCTTTCAGCTGATACGCTTTTGCGCCGGCTTTAAGAGCGGGAATGACATGCTCCTGATCAGAATAGCTCGTCAAAACGACGATACTGATGTCCGGAAATCGTTCAGCCGCAATTTTTGCCGCTTCTATGCCGTCCATATCAGGCATTGATAAATCCATCAGAATGATGTCCGGCTCCGTCTTTTCAGCTTGCTGAAGCGCTTCAGCACCGGTGGATGCCTCACCGACAACTTCAATGTCTTCCTGAGTGGCGAAGAAATAGCGCAGTCCTTTGCGGACAACGTGATGATCATCAGCAATCACAATTTTCATCAATCAGACCTCCTGTCCCGAAACGGAAGCCGAACGGAGACAATCGTTCCGGCGCCAAGCTCGGATTGCAGTGTAAAGCGGCCTCCGATCGCTTCAGCCCGCGCTTTCATGCCGGCCACGCCGAGCGATGGGAGCACAGCGTGCGCATCAGCGCTGAAGCCCGCTCCACGGTCGCTGATGTGAAGCTCAGCGCAATCCGGCTTTTTAACGGCGGAAATGATAACCCGGTCCGTTCCCGCATGCTTTTTACAGTTATTCAAGGCTTCCTGGGCGATCCGCCAAAGCGCGTGTTCCTGTTCATCCGTAAGCTCCAGATCATCCTCCATTTCACAAACGGCTTCCAGGCCGATGAGAGCGGCATAGCTTTTGATCGACGCATACAGCCCTTTCGTCAAACTTTCCGGCTTCAGCTGCCAAATAAGCGCCCTCATTTCTGTTAGCGCATCCTGAGACAGCTCTTGAATAAACGTAATCATCTGCCGGAGCCGATCATCATCTGTAAAGCTCTTTGCGGCTTTTGCCGTTAAGCTGACAGAAAACAGCATCTGATTGACGGAATCATGCAGCTCTTGCGCAAGTCTGCTTCGTTCCATCAACAGGGCGTTCTGCTGCTCAAATTCGGCCAATTTCATCCGCTGAATCGCCGTTCCGATTTGAAATGCAACCGCTTCAAGCAGATGCAGTTCTTCTTCGTTGAAAAATGTCTTTTCGCTTGCGGCGACGTTTAATAAACCGAACTTCCGGCCGCCGTCCTCAAGCGGTACGGTCGCATGATGGGTAATGCCCTCCGTATCGCGGCAGTTCGTCGTCTGTTCCGCAAATTCAATCCGTTTACAATTCATTATGTTTACGGCTTTTGTCAATCCGCCATTGCTGAATTTGGTCAGACAATAGCATTCCCCGCTGCACATGAGTGCATTTTCCCGCTGACCGAGAGCCGGCGGTAAATAAGCGGATGCGGCGAGCGTATAAGACCCGTCCGGCTCAATCAGAAAAATCCACCCTGTCTGCAGCCCGGTCAGGCTGAGCAGTTCGCGGAGCACTTTATCAAGCGCTTCCTTTAAATCGTGGCTTTGGTTTAAGGTTTCCGCAATCGCTTTTAACGTTTTTAACGTTTCTACCGTCGTTTTCGTCAATTTCCCTCACTCCGGCCAATCAGAATTATCCATATTATATCAATTCTTTTCTGTATATTCCTTTGTTTTCAGCATGAATTTTCCTCATACTTTCGGATGAGACGTAAAAAAAACCGCCGGATGTCGCTTCCGGCGGTTTGTTGTTTATTTCGTATTTTCCACTATGCCATCCACCGTTTTCATGACGGCTTCAGATAATGCGGCAAGACGCTGTTCGCTGTCTTGTAAAGAAGTTCCCTTCACGGCGAAATAGAACTTCACTTTCGGCTCCGTTCCCGATGGACGAAGGCAGAACCAAGAGCCGTCTTCAAGGAAATATTTCAGGACATTTGACTTCGGAAGATCAATATCTTCTTCACGATGATCGGCAAATACAGTCCGTTTTCCCGTTGAATAGTCTTCAGCCTGCGTGATTTGTTTTCCGGCCATCTGCTTCGGCGGATCGTTTCGGAAGGAAGTCAGGATAGCGGAAATCTGCTCTGCTCCCTGTTTTCCTTTTAACGTCAATGACTTCAAGCCTTCACGGTAATAACCGTATTCTTTAAAAATGGACAGCAGCGCGTCATAAAGCGACATGCCCTGCTTTTTATAAAAGGCGCATACCTCGACGGCTAACAGCGCAGCCTGGATCGCGTCTTTGTCACGCGCGAAATCGCCGATTAAGTAGCCGTAGCTTTCTTCATAGCCGAACTGGAACGTGTATTGGCCTGATTTTTCATATTCTTTGATCTTTTCACCGATAAATTTGAAGCCTGTCAGCGTGTCAATCGTATCTAACCCGAACGATGAAGCGACAGCGCGGCCCAATTCGCTCGTGACAATCGTTTTCATGACGACACCGTTTTCAGGAAGGGTGCCCTGTTTTTTCTTCTCGGAAAGCAGGTAATGCAATAAAAGCGCGCCTGTCTGATTTCCCGTCAGCACTGTGTACTTGCCTTCGCTGTTTTTTACGGCAATGCCGAGACGGTCGGCATCCGGGTCCGTAGCGACGAGAATATCGGCATTTTGTTCTTCTCCGAGTTTAATGGCATATTCGAATGCCGCGTGCTCTTCCGGATTCGGCGATTTGACGGTTGAAAAATCCGGGTCCGGCAGCTCTTGCTCCTTTACGACGGTGACGTTTTTGTAACCGAGTGCTTCAAGACCGCGGCGCACCGGTTTATTTGCCGTTCCGTGCAGCGGAGTGAACACGACGCTGACATCCACTTCATCCGAAAGCTCGGGATGTACGGAGATGGAAGTCAGTTTTTCAGTATACGGTTTATCAATTTCTTCACCGATTATTTTAATCAAACCTTTTTCTTTCAGCGACTGTTCATCTTCAACTTGAATCGTTAATTCATTTTCTATGGCATTCACTTCCGCAATGACGATGTCCGCTTCTTTCGGCGGCAGCTGTGCGCCGTCATCGCCATACACTTTATATCCGTTATATTCAGGCGGGTTATGGCTGGCCGTCACGACGATACCGGCATAAGCGTTCAGCTTTCTCACCGCAAAAGACAGCTCAGGCGTCGGGCGGAGCTCATCAAATACGTATGTTTGAATGCCTTGGGAAGCAAGGGTTTTTGCAGCTTCCATCGCAAACTCAGGAGATTTATGACGGGAGTCGTATGCGATCGCAACCCCTCTTTTTTTCGCGTCTTCTCCCTGTTTTTCGATATACGCCGCAAGTCCGGCGGATGCTTTGCGGACCGTGTAAATATTCATCCTGTTCGTACCCGGCCCGATTTCTCCTCTCATGCCTCCTGTTCCGAACTCAAGATTTTTGTAGAAAAAATCTTCCAGCAGCTGCTCGTTTCCTTCTGCGTCCGCCAATAATTTTTTCAATTCTGAATCTAATTGTTCGGCCTGATTCCAGCGTTCGTAGCTCTTACTCCAACTCATGTTCGTCCTCCTATAATTTCAGCTTATGACCATATTTTAATATGAATCGGCTGCCCGTGTCACTTGATAACCTAACCAAATGCTTTATGTAAGAAGATAAAAGAAGGGCTCATGCCTTTTCGGCACAGCCCTCCGGTTATTATTGTTCGAGCGGAACAACCGCGTCGTGCAGCAGCGTATTTAACCACTCAGTGTGTTTTTCTTTCGTTGCGTCATTCCATTGGAATCGGTCGCTCATGTAATCAATCACGGCCGTTTTATACGTTTGCACCCATTTGATGTCGAAGAACAGTCTTCCCGTTCTGCGGACGAAGAAATCGGCAGGTGTCGCAGCCATTTCTTCTTCGATGCTGTAAGCCGCTTCAGCCAGAATGTGAACCGGAATCTGGCGTTTTTCCGCTTCGTCTTTCAGACCTTCAATCCGGCTGAATACATTTTCAACGTTAGAGCCGTATCTGATGGCTAACTGCTTAGCGGTTTCCTGTGATAAACCGATTTTCAAGCCGTCTTTTGTCTTTGCTTCCACAAATGACTCGAAGTTTTTAGAGCCGCCGACATGTCCGCCGGAAATCGGCATCGTCTTCGTTTTGCAGCCGCCGAAGTCCTGGCCGCCCTCTTCTTTCAAGCGGTCGCGGACAAGATCGACAATGTGCTCAGCCATTTTACGGTAGCCCGTCAGTTTTCCTCCGGCGATCGTAATCAGGCCTGATTGAGATGTCCAGATTTCATCTTTACGGGAGATCTCAGACGGGTCTTTCCCTTCTTCGTGAATAAGCGGTCTGAGGCCGGCCCAGCTTGATTCAATATCGTCCGCCGTAATGTTCAGTTCCGGGAACATATAATTGATGGAGCTGACGACATAATCGCGATCCTGCACCGTCATGCGCGGATGCTCAAGTTTTTGTTTGTAAACCGTATCGGTCGTACCCACGTATGTTTTTCCTTCACGCGGAATGGCGAACACCATCCGGCCGTCCGGCGTATCAAAGTACACCGCCTGTTTAAGCGGGAATACGGATTGGTCGAATACAAGATGGACCCCTTTTGTGTGCTGAAGATGTTTTCCGCTTTTACTGTGGTCTTTTTCTCTCAGCTCGTCGACCCACGGACCTGTCGCATTGACGATTTTTTTGGCGTAAACTTTGTATTCCTTGCCTGACAGCAGATCTTCAATTAAAACGCCGACAACTTTTCCTTTTTCATAAAGCAGTTCTTTCACTTTAGAGTAGTTGACAGGCTCCGCACCGAATTTAACGGCTTCTTTCATGACTTCAATCGTCAGTCTCGCATCGTCCGTCCGGTACTCTACATAATAGCCTCCGCCTTTTAAGCCGTCTTTTTTGACGAGCGGCTCTTTTTGCAGCGTTTCTTTAGCAGACAGCATGCTTCTGCGCTCTGATTTTTTTACTCCCGCTAAATAGTCATACACACGCAGGCCGATGGAAGTAGAGAATGAACCGAACGTGCCGCCTTTATGAAACGGCAGCAGCATCCATTCCGGCGTCGTGACGTGCGGGCCGTTTTCGTACACGATGGCACGTTCCTTACCGACTTCTGCAACCATTTTGACTTCAAATTGCTTCAGATAACGCAAACCGCCGTGGACAAGCTTTGTGGATCGGCTTGATGTGCCGGCCGCGAAATCCTGCATTTCGCTCAAAGCGACTTTCATTCCCCTTGAAGCTGCGTCAAGCGCCGTACCGGCACCCGTAATACCTCCGCCTATAATAAACAGATCGTATGTTTTTTTAGTCATGTCTTCCAGCATATGATCCCGTTCCAAACTTGAAAATTGGTGATTCATCATTACGTTTCCTCCTTGTTGTCACGGTATAGAAAAAGAGACCACAACAGCCAAAGCGCAGTTATCACTTTGGTGCTGTGGTCTCTCCTCATCTCAGGACCGTTCCTATTAACTTGTTTTCAGTATACCACATTTTTATCTTATTTAAAAGCCATAGCTGCATTTACTGCTTTTTTCCATCCGCCGTACAATTCATCGCGTTTTTCATCTTCCATTTCCGGTTTGAATTGCTTATCAAGGTTCCACTGATCGGCGATTTCAGTGCTGTCCTTCCAGTAGCCGACAGCGATTCCGGCCAAATATGCGGCACCGAGCGCCGTCGTTTCATTAATTTCCGGACGTTCGACCGGCACATCAAGCAAGTCGCTTTGGAACTGCATGAGGAAGTTATTTTTTACCGCTCCGCCGTCTACACGCAATGTTTTTAAAGAGATGCCTGAATCAGCCTCCATGGCATCAAGTACATCTTTCGCCTGATAAGCGAGAGATTCAAGCGTAGCCCGGATAAAATGCTCCTTCGTCGTTCCGCGTGTCAGGCCGAAAACTGAGCCGCGCACGTCACTGTCCCAGTACGGTGTGCCTAATCCGACGAAAGCGGGCACGACATAAACACCGTCAGCGGAATCCACACGCTCTGCGTATGTCTCGCTTTCTTTTGAATCCTGGAACATCCGCATGCCGTCTCTCAGCCATTGGATGGCAGAACCTGCGACAAAGATGCTTCCTTCCAGTGCATACTCGACTTTTCCGTCTAATCCCCAGGCGATTGTCGTCAGAAGGCCGTGATCAGAAGTGATGGCTTTTTCTCCGGTATTCATCAGCATAAAGCAGCCTGTGCCGTATGTGTTTTTCCCCATGCCTTCTTCAAAGCACGCCTGGCCGAACAGCGCTGACTGCTGGTCTCCCGCCGCTCCCGCAATCGGAATGTTTTTACCGAAGAAATGATAATCAACCGTTTTCGCGTACACATGAGAAGACGGTTTCACTTCCGGCAGCATTGATTTCGGCACGCCTAAAATATCAAGCAGCTCGTCATCCCATTTTAATTCATGAATATTAAACATCAGCGTTCTTGAAGCGTTGGAATAATCCGTTACGTGCGCCGCCCCTCCGGACATTTTCCAGATGAGCCATGAATCAATCGTTCCGAACAGAAGATTTCCGTTTTCCGCTTTTTCCCGCGCGCCTTCTACATTGTCAAGAATCCATTTGACTTTCGTTCCTGAGAAATAAGGGTCGATCAAAAGTCCCGTTTTTTCTCTGAATGTATCATTATATCCTTTTTCACGAAGCTCTTCGCAAATGCCGGATGTTTGTCTCGATTGCCACACAATCGCATTGTATACCGGCTTTCCGGTATCTTTATCCCATACGACCGTCGTTTCCCTTTGATTCGTGATGCCGATGCCGGCAATTTGATCAGCGCTGATTCCGGACTCGGAGATCACAGTCGCGATAACGGCGAGCACCGATCCCCAGATTTCGTTCGCATTGTGCTCCACCCAGCCCGGCTGAGGGAAATGCTGTGTGAATTCCTTTTGAGCGGAATGCACGATTTTCCCTTCTTTATTAAAAAGAATCGCTCTTGAACTTGTTGTGCCTTGGTCAATTGATAAAATATAGGTCTCCATGATGCCGCTCTCCTTTTTAAATATATTCAGAATTTGATAATATTTTCCGTGATTGAGATTTCTTGGTATAAATATAGAGTATGAAAAGCACTACAACCATTATAACGCTTACAAACCAAAAGCTAGGTGTCACATTTCCTTTAAACGCGGCATTGTAAAATACGCCGCCGAACGCACCGCCCATGATCGGACCGACTACGGGAATCCAGGCATATTTCCAATTTGACGGCCCTTTTTTCGGAATCGGCAGAAAGGCGTGAGCGATTCTCGGCCCCAAATCCCGCGCAGGGTTGATCGCATATCCGGTCGTCCCTCCAAGAGAAATCCCGATGGCAACGATGAGGAATCCGACAATCAGCGGGTTCAGCCCTTTTGTAAATTCATTCGCTCCGATTGCCAAAATGCCGAGCACAAGCACAAACGTACCAATGACTTCACTTATCATATTCCCAAATGTATGAGGAATACTCGGGCCGGTCGAGAAAACGCCCAGTTTAGCGGCCGGATCATCCGTCGCCTTCCAATGCGGCAGATAATGAAGGTACACAACAACCGCACCGATCATTGCTCCGATCATCTGTCCCGCAATATAAACAGGGACCTCTTTCCAAGGAAAGCTGCCTTCAAGCGCAAGGCCTATCGTTAAAGCCGGATTCAAGTGGGCGCCGCTGATGCTGCCGACGGCATATGCCGCCATGGCTACTCCCAATCCCCAGCCGAATACAATAACAATCCATCCGGATTGGTATGAAAGCGATTTCTTTAAATTGACTCCCGCACAAACGCCGCCGCCGAAAATAACAAGCAGCATTGTACCGATTACTTCTCCCCAAAATGCTGTCATCATCATTCCTCCTAAATGACAAAATAGCAGGTTTGACAGAGTTATAGAGAATAAAAAACCCACAACAAACCGCTTTACGCTTTATTGCTTCCGTAAAGAGCTGTTGTGGGTCTCCGGGTCTCCATCACATAGTATTAACCTAGGTCTATTGTAACAATGGGTGTAAGCGGTGTCAATCTTTTTTTGTCATAGAATGTTCATATTTAGCCCATAGTTCGGTGTCTGAAGTCGTCACGGCCGTGGCTCCTGCCTGCAAGGCGTTTTCAACGTCCTGCTCCGTGCGGATGAAGCCGCCGGCAAAAATCGGAATCCCCGTCATTTCTTTAATTTCTCTGATTAAAGTCGGAACGATGCCCGGGAGAACCTCGATAAAGTCAGGCTTATGCTTTCCGACGAATTCCATGCTTTTCTCCATGGCGCTCGTATCCAAGAGAAACAGACGCTGGATCGCGTATATTTTCTTTTGTTTCGCTTTGACGATGACTGATGATCTCGTCGAAATGATACCCGCGGGCCGGATATCCTGACAAATAAACTCCGCACCGTATTCGTCATGCTTAATGCCGTGAATTAAATCGACGTGAACCATCAGAAGTTTTCCGTGTTTTTTCGCTTCATTCACGACACCTTTTAATTGACCGAGGTGGATATCTAAAATGACGCCGTATAAGAACGGACTTTCTAAAAATGCATCGAATTGCTTCATGTTCCGGATTGCCGGTAGAATCTGCTGGTTGTGAAAACTCATGTTTTACTCCTTTACATTAAAAATCAATGCTCAGCACGCTTTCCTTGACGGTCGAAATGATGAAAGAGAGCTCCTCGTCCGACAGGCAAAAAGGCGGAGACAGCTGAATGACATTATTATATCCCGCTACAGTATCGCCATTTTTCCCGACAAGCAGGCCTTTTTCTCTGCAGGCGGTGATGACGTGCTGCACAAGGGCGGCATCAGCGGGTTCCTTCGTGACTTTGTCCTTGACGAGCTCAATGCCGGCAAGAAGGCCCTTGCCCCGTACATCTCCGACCGCCGGATGTTCTCTGAGCGGCTCAAGCTCACGGAGCAGCCTTTCTCCAAGCTCCCGGGAGCGGGCGATCAGATTTTCGTCCTCCATCAATTGCAGGTTTTTCAAGGCCAGGGCGCAGGCTGCCGGATTGCCTCCGAATGTATTCACGTGCCGGAAGCGGCCGTACGGCTCACCGCCCGAATACGCCTCAAAAATCTCCCGTTTTACTGCCGTTGCCGACAGCGGCAGATAAGCGCTCGTAATGCCTTTTGCCATTGTGACGATGTCCGGTGAAACGCCGTAATGCTGAAATCCGAACGGCTCTCCCGTGCGGCCGAAACCGCAAATGACTTCATCACTGATCAGAAGCGCGCCGTGGCGGCGGCAAATGTCCTCTACCTTTGCCATATACCCGTCCGGAGGCATCAGTATCCCTCCGCCTGTAATAATCGGTTCCATAATAACGCCGGCAATCGTTTCGCTTAACTCCCACGTCATGATCCGGTCGATGTCATGCGCGCTTTCCAATGTGACGGCATCTCCGGGATTCCGATAAAGATCAGGCGGCGCCGCATGCAAAAATCCTTGTGAGAGCGGCTCATATTTATATTTTCTCTGCGCCTGGCCGGTAGCGGCGAGCGCCCCCATCGTATTGCCGTGATAGCCTCTGTACCGGGAGATGAATTTGAAGCGGCTGTGATCGCCGTTTTCAATGTGGTATTGGCGGGCAATTTTGAACGCGGTTTCATTTGCTTCCGATCCGCTGTTGGAAAAGAAGATTACATAATCGCCGCCGAGCCATTCATTCAGTTTTTCCGCAAGCTCAATCGCGGGTTGATGGCTTTGGGTCAGCGGATAATAAGGAAGCTCCTTCAATTGGCTGTAAGCCGCATCGGCAAGCTCCTTTCTCCCGTATCCGATATTGACGCACCACAGGCCTGACATGCCGTCCAAATACCGTCTGCCGTCAATATCCGTAACCCAGGCGCCTTCCCCTTTTTGAACGATTATGCTGTCATCCGGCTCCGCCCCTTTCATCGCGTGCCAAATCAGCTCTTTATCCTTTTGTTTGAGTGACTGATTTTTTTGTATATGTTCCACACCGCTCATCTCCCTTTCAATATCATTGCACTGTATCGAAAGCTGCCCGGCTTCTGACGCCGATTCTCTTGGTGAAGTTTTCCTCTTAATAAGAATATAAAGGCGCGGCATGGGCGAGTCAATAAAGCGGCGGCAATTAAAAAAACGCTTTCTCCCAGAAAGCGAAAGAGCTACAAGAGCATATCCCGAAACCGGGGCCGGCGCAAGTGTTTTTATAAAAAAACCCGCCCCTTAAGCGGAGCGGGCGTTTTTTATTTAAGATGCGTAATCCGGTAAATGTCTTTGCGCCGGTCTTTCAGCTGGCGCACGGTTCCGTTTTCACGCTGCCTTCTTAAGATTTCAAGGTCCACGTCCCCGATCACGACCATTTCGATATTCGGATTCGTTTCACCGACGATTCCGTCTCTGGCAAATTCAAAATCCGACGGAGCAAAAATGGCTGACTGCGCGTATTGAATATCCATATTTTCTGTTTGCGGCAGGTTTCCGACCGTACCTGAGATGACGGTGTAAATTTGGTTTTCAACCGCTCTCGCCTGAGAGCAGTACCTTACGCGCAAGTAGCCTTGGCGGTCTTCAGTGCAGAACGGCGTAAAGATAATTTTCGCTCCTTGATCCGCGGCAATTCTCGCAAGCTCCGGAAATTCGATATCGTAACAGATCTGAATGGCGATCTTTCCGCAGTCCGTATCAAATACGCGCACCCTGTCTCCGGCGCTGATGCCCCACCATTTCCGCTCATTCGGCGTAATGTGAAGCTTATATTGTTTTTCAATCGTGCCGTCACGTCTGAATAAGTAGGCGATGTTATAAATTTTCCCCTCTTCTTCAACGAAGTGGGAGCCGCCGATGATGTTGACATTATATTTCACCGCGAGATCTGTAAAGAGGCTGATATAGTCCTCGGTATATTCGGTAATCCTCTGAATGGCCAGACTCGGAGAACGCTCCTCGAGAAATGACATGAGCTGCGTCGTGAAAATCTCCGGGAACACCGCGAAATCAGATCTCGCATCGGAAGCCACATCGACATAATATTCAACCTGATTGGCAAATTCCTCGAAGGAGTAAATCTTTTTCATTTCATATTGAATGACGCAGATGCGCACCGGAAATGCCGATTTGTAATAGCGCTTCGACTGCGGCAGGTAATCGACATTGTTCCATTCCATTAATGTCGCATATTTAATGGACGCGGTGTCATCCGGGAGATAATTCGGATTGATCCGCATGAGCGTAAATCCGTTCATCAGCTGGAAAGAAAGCACCGGATCATAAATCTGATGGCGCGTCACCTGTTCGACATAGGCTCTCGCCGTCATTTCTTCCGCATACTTATGATAATTCGGAATCCGCCCGCCGATAATGATGCTTTTCAGATTCAATCGTCTCGCCAAGTCTTTTCTCGCCTCATACAGCCGGTGTCCGATTTTCATCCGTCTGTATTCCGGGTGAACCATTACCTCAATCCCGTACAGATTCAATCCGTCCGGGTTGTGGTTCGTGATATAACCGTCGTCTGTAATGTCCTGCCACGTGTGGCGGTCATCATATTCATCGAAATTGATGATCAGGCTTGAGCATGAACCGATAATTTCCCCTTCATACTCGGCGCAAAACTGACCTTCCGGAAAGTGCGCGAGATGGCTGATTAAATGCTCAGGCTCCCACGGCTCCATCCCCGGAAAACAATCCTTTTGCAGCTCAATAATTTTGTTGATATCTTTCTCTTCCATATTCCGTATGACCATTTTCTTTTCAAAACGGGTCAGATCAAGTTTCTCAGACAATGCTGCTTCCCCCTGCCGGTTCGTTTTGATCGTTCAATCGCTGTAAGAGTAATTCAAGTTCCATTTCCGCCATCGATTCCAGTCTGTGATCGTATTCTTCAAATAACAGGGCGCTTGTTACCTTATTCGGGACGATGACACATTTCATGCCGGCACGTTTGGCTGCGATTGAGCCGTTGACCGAATCCTCAAAAGCCAGACATTCAGATGGTTCAACGCCTAAATGTTCCGCAGCTTTCAGATAGAGCTCCGGATTCGGCTTCACTTCTTCTACGTCGTCAGCCGTCTGAATCACTTCAAATTCATCAAACAGGCCTAATTCCTTCAGATGGCCCGATACCCATTTAAAATCTGAGCTGGACGCGAGCCCCACTTTCAATCCTAATTCTTTTGCCGCGGCTAAATAAGCCTCCACCCCGGGGCGCGCCGTTTCCGTCTTCATCCGCTGTTCGAAGCGCCCGCGCCTGATCGCCGTCAGTTCATCATGATCGAGCTTTCTTCCCAGCTGCTCCTCTAAATATGCGAATGGCTTAAACCCCGCGGCCGTTCCGATCACCTTTCCCCAGACGGATAAAGGCAATGTTGAACCGTGTTCTTCAAACATTTCCTGCAGCACTTCATATTCATGGGTTTCTGTATCTAAAATTAACCCGTCAAAATCAAAGATTAATGCTTTTATCAATGGTTACAGCTCCTTTAGCTAAACGTACTGACCTATGTATACACTATACCGTGAATTTCTTTCGCGTTCAAAATGTAACATTCTGACGGAAAGAAGAGCCTGCATGAGTGCAAGCTCTCTTCATCCGTTACTGTGTGTTTTGACTGGAAATATTGGAAAGAGCTGCTCCCGCAGACTCATTTGAACGCTGATCGACCGCTAAGTCTCCAAGCGCAACGATCCCGACCAGATGATTTTGATCGACAATGGGAAGGCGGCGGATTTGGTGTTGGGCCATCAGATGTGACGCCTCTTCAAGACTCATTTCCGGGTTTCCGGATACAACTGTAGAAGACATCACGTGTGAAACAGGTGTTTGGCCGTCGCGGCCTTGAGCCGTTGTTCTCAATGCGATATCACGGTCTGTCAGCATTCCTTTTAATTCCCCTCCGTCAACGACGGGAATTGCTCCGACATTATGCTGGTGCATCAGCGCAGCCGCTTCCTGAATCGTTTGATTGGGAGAAACGGTAGCCACGTGGGTAGTCATTGATTGTTTGATTGAACTCATTGTAAAGCACCCCTTTCGACATTTATTATGCTCGGGGATTTGTCTCATTATAAAGGGAGTTAGAGGAAAGAAATTGTGGTATCATGTCAAGGAAGCAAAAAAGAGCCTGTTAAAAGGCTCTTTATACCCGTCAGATCAGCCTTCTGTGACCGCAGGCTTCTGATCCGGCCCCTGTCTCGAAATCATCATAGGTAAAGGGAAAATTCATTCCGCATTCATTCAGCAAAGCGCAATTTTTATCAAACAGCGCCCGCTCTTTGACGTCATATACCGGGTGCGGCTTTGACAGCATGATATGTACCGTTTGCAGACAAGCCATAATTTGAAACGCTTCTTTTAAAGTTCCTTGGTAACGTTGGTTTTGTAATGATAATACGCCCCTTTTTTTAAAGCGCTGAATTTCCAGTTCGGAGAAATAAAGAGGAAAGACATTTTGAAACAATTCAGAGGAAAGCTCTTGTATCGCGCTTTCTTGTCCGTCAGTCGCTGCGTTCACAATTCTCACATCAATCACCTTTCTTGCCATGTGAATATCCTTAATCTTTATCAAGAATAGCATAGAAAAAAACGCGAAAGCTAAGGTAAGTGTTTCCTATTGAAACAGCCGCTTTCCGCTTGAAAAGGAGCTTTATGATATGAAACAAAATGACCGCGGTCTGGAACTCCTGATTACGGAAAAGCACGCCGGACAATGGCTGTTTTCAGTCCTGAAATCTGAATTCCAGGCGTCAAAACCCGTAATTACGGAATGGATGAACCAAGAAAGCATTCAGGTGAATCGGACATCCCCGAAAAACAACATCATACTGAAAACCGGAGATCGCTTATTCATTGATCTTCAGGAAAAAACGGGTTCTTCGGTGACTCCGGAATACGGAGAGCCGGACATTTTATTTGAGGACAATCATATGCTGATTGCAAATAAGCCGGCGGGAATGCCGACTCATCCAAATGAAGAGGGTCAGACCGGCACCCTCAGCAACCTGATCGCTTACCATTTTCAAATCAACGGCGAGCAGGCGAAAGTGCGCCACGTTCACCGTCTTGACCGTGACACGTCAGGCGCGGTCGTTTTCGCGAAACACCGCCTGGCCCATGCAATCCTTGACCGTCAGCTCGAAACCAAAACATTAAAACGCACCTATATCGCCGCGGCGGAAGGAAAAATCACGTCGAAAAAAGGCACGGTTGACTCGCCGATCGGCCGCGACAGGTCACATTCCGTCAGACGGCGCGTCTCACCCGGCGGACAAGCCGCCGTCACCCATTACAAAGTGAAAGGCTATCATCCCGGTGCGCAGCTTACATTGGCAGAGCTTGAACTGGAAACCGGGAGAACACATCAAATCAGGGTGCATATGGCAAGCATCGGCCATCCGTTAGCGGGCGATGACCTGTACGGCGGAAGCAGGACGCTGTTTCACAGGCAGGCGCTTCACGCCAAAAAAGTCAGTGTCGTCCATCCGATCTCAGGAGAAGAAATCGTTGCCGAGGCGCCGATGCCGGCTGATCTGGCTCATTTTACCGAAACGTATTTTTCTTAAACCGGGTCGGCATATATAATATATCGTTTCGGCGCATTTCCAATGTAAGAAAACGGATAGCAAGTGGTCAGGATCAGTTCCTCCCGCTTGTGCTGAAGGGTGATGACAGATGTATCATCCCGGCTGACGATTTTTGTACGGCTGATTTTATAAGAAAACGTGCCGTAAGACAAAATCACGTTCAGTCTGTCTCCTTTTTTCAGTTCGCCGGTCCGGCGGAACACCGTGTCCCTGTGGCCGGATAACACAATTTGGCCGTGATCGCCCGGATAATAGCTGTCCTTATAATGTCCGACGCCTTTTGCTAAATCATCTGCGTCAGTCCCTTCGACGATCGGGAGCTCAGCGTCGATTTCAGGGATTTCTAAAATGCCGCTTGCCTCACCCGTTTCGGGGTGAAATTCTTTTTTGCGCTGTGCCAGCACGGCGCTTTTTGTTTCGTTCTTTTCCAAGACAGGTTCTGTTGCTTTTTTTGCTTCTTCAAGCGATTGGTTCGTTTTCATATGTGAATCAATGATCTTCCAGCTTCCGTAACATGTGATGATGATACCGGCGATGATGACGAGAAGCGGAATATGTTTCAGTTTGTTCATCGTGTGCGGGTTCCCCTTTTCTTTCTGAAAAGCCAATATACGCCGGCACCCGTGATCACCAGGCCGGCCAATGCCGTCTGATGGCTGCCCGCTGAAGTATCAGGCAATGGGCGGCCTTTTTGTGTGCCGCTTTCAGTCTGTTTTGTGCTTTGTTCCGAATTTGCGGCAGACGCCGGACGGGATTCGGGAATTGACTGCACTGTATCAGATGCTGTTTCTTTTACGACAGGACGTTTAGGTTTTTTGGTTTGATCAGGCTGTTCTGCTGCATCCGGTTTTTTAGCGGGTTTTTCCGCTTGAGGTTTTTCTCCTTTATCAGGCCTGGTGCCGCCCGGTGTTTCCCCGCTTCCCGGCTGATTGCCGGTGTCATCAGGTGTTTTGGCGGCTGATGCCGTGCGGATGCGGCCGTCGGTTTGATAAGAAATCGGTGCGGAAAAGCTTTTGACATAGTCTACTGTCGCTTCCAAATCCTCAGGCCCCGTCACCGGATTCTTGCCGAGTTTCCCGATCGGACCGTATTTTGCCCCCGCTGCCGTCGCCATAAATTGATTGACTGTTACTGTATATCCTTTTTCGGGCTGTATGTCTGTCCCGTCCGCCATTTTCATATCAACCGCTTGTCCGGTTTCCGGGTTCCATGTATAGGAAAATCCGCTGATGCTGTAATCCGGTCCGTACACCGGAGAAATTTGCGCATTAATAATCTCCCGCAAATCTTTTCCTTTGATTTCAAGCTTCGTCAGCACATTGCCGAACGGCTGTACATTATAAAGGTCTCCCCATGTGATCGGCCCTTTTTTTATGCCGTCCCGGATGCCTCCCCCATTCATAAGCGCAAAATCGGATTTCATCTTCGCTTTCATACCGTCGGCAATCAGATTTCCGAGCGCCGTGTCGCCGTCATTTGAATACCCGCCCGTTATATCATGGGCCGCTTCCCCGACCGTTTCGCTGATAATCGGTTTCACTTTCTCTTCATATTTGCTTAATATGCCTGCCGCAGCCGGGTCAGGCTTGATTTTACTTTGATCGATATATTGGATTTCCGCTGACTTTTTCACGATATCCTTCGACTCTTTATCAAGTTCAAGATCGGCGATTCCGATTGCTTTTCCGTATTCAAATGCTTGCACGATCAGCTTGCCGTTGATTTCTCCGTTTACGACTTTATGATTGTGCGCGGCGAAAATCACATCAATCTCTGAGTCTGTTCCGCTTGCAAGCTTTGCGGATTCTCCCGTGATGGCTGAGCCATTTTGTTCAGCAGACATATGGGCGAGTACGGCGATTGCTTTAATTCCTTTTTTCTTCAGGTCAGCGGCGGCGTCATTGACGGCCTTTACCTCATCCGTAAACGTAATATTTTTAATTCCGTCCGGGATGACCATGCCTGCCGCCGATCTGGTTACAACCCCGATAAATGCGACCGGAATTCCGGAAACGTATTTAATTTCATACGGCGGCAGAAAGGACTCCCCTGACTTCAGTTTACAGTTGGCGCAGACGAGCGGGAAATTTTGGCCGTCATAACCGCTTGTCCCCTTACCGTCCGGATGATCTCCTCCATTGATGATCCGTTTAAGCTCATCCGTTCCTTCATCGAATTCGTGATTGCCGACAGTTCCGACATCAAAACCGATGTCTTCCATCAATTCTACTGTCGGTTCATCCTGAAAAAGGGCTGACACGGGAGAGCTGCCCCCGATCATATCGCCCGCATGCACGACAAAGGCGTGTTCTTTCTCGGCTTTCGCCTTTTTAATGTACGCGGCGGCGTAGTCCATCCGCCCGAAAGTGCCATCCGGTTTACCGTCTCCGTTAAGGTCAAGCTCATATTGCTGATCAATTTTTCCGTGCAGATCATTCATGCTGATGATTCTGAGCGGGACACGGCCCGAGTCTTCAGTCTGCCGTTCTTTATACGCTTTATCCGTTCCGGCTTCATTCAGTGATCCTGCTTGTCCGATTGCTTCCGCATCTTTCACGCTGAACATCATAAAACAAACCGTCAGCAAACAGCACGAAAGACGCATACCCCTTTTTTTCTTCATTCATTTCCCCCCTGTCTTCTAAGAAATACGTTAGCTTATTTTCTTAAAAATCACATCACTTTTTTGTAAAGATTGTCTTCACTGGCGCAAAATAGTAAATAATCCCCACGTAACGAAATAGGGCTTGATGTATAACGGATCGGCTTTTTTCACATCTTAATGATGATTTGACATGAAGGAGGAAAACAACCAGTGGAACAGCAGCAGAATCAGCAGCAGCCGCCAGTAAATCAGGGGATCCCGGATTCACCGCAAGTGAATCACGGAGGACATGAGCTTTTCGATATGCATGAAGTGCTGGCCGGAACAGTCGGCGTTTTAGATCAATTTATGATGCTCAGACAGTTTATACAGGATCAGCAGCTGGCCGACATCCTTGACCGCCAGTATCAATTCATTCTCGGACTCTATAATCTGACGGCAGAATGCTTTAAGAACGGCCAAAAGCCTTCTCAGGAAACGTCGACATATATGATGAAGGAACAGAACCAGGCCGTCTACGGTATAAAACCGACTCAGCCGAAAAAACCGAATCAATCATTAAATGATGTCAAAGATCTCGGGATCAGCGGCCATATGCTCGGCCTGATTAAAGCTCAAGCTTCTCTCTTGACGATGAGCTCGCTTGAAATGACCAATCCCGTCACAAGAAGAGTGCTCTCCGCCCAAATTCAGCAATATGTCGAAATGGCGTTTGAAATCTTCTTATACCAAAACAAACACGGTTATTATCAGGTTCCTCAGCTCAATGCACAAGATATGCAGACCATGCTGAATTCATTTGCGCCGGCGCAGGGACAGCCGCAAATGCCTCCGATTAAAGGACAAATGGGACAGCAGCAGCAAAACCTCCATTGATTAAAAAACGGCGTTGGAAACCTGACTCTCCAATGCCGTTTTCTTTTTTTCATATGCTTTTATGAAATCATGTTCAAATTGTTTCAGGCTTTCTTTCGTAGCCGCTTCAAAGCCTTTTTCAAAATCCTGTGTTTCGGCGGTTTTGTTGATAATGGTTAAGATAATGCCTTCTCCGAATGTTTCGGTTAAGTCCTTTATCATATAGAAGCTTTGCAAATAGACATCTGTTTCATATTCCATACGCGATTTTTGCCATTTTCGGTCGGTCGTTAATTGATCAAACGGCACGACGGAAAATGCAATCGGATCAATGACTACATCATAATGCGCGACCCACTCGCTCAGCCCCTCATGAAACCAAAGCGGAAATACAGACGTATCCGTCCCCAATTGCCGCGTTTTTTGATGAAACGCGTAGTGTGTATATTCATGTATAATTAATTGCTTATACATGAAAACGGCCAGCTCATCTTTTTTCAAAAGCTGTTTTTTCTCTTCAGGCAAAAGCCCCATCATCTGCTCCTGTTCTGAATAAAAACCGACTACATTTTTCAATCCTGAATATTGCTCCATTTCAGCTTCATCCGAAAAGAAAATGAGTTCAAGCGGCGCTGCACCTTTATAGCCGACAATGATTTGATTGATACGCTTTGCGTGGTCCAGCGTAAGCTTGGTCAGATCCAAGAGCGGCTTTTCATCCGCCGTATAGTAAATCGCTGTATGTTTGTAAATTTCTTTATTCATGTGTTCAGTCACTTGTTCCTTCGTCGGAACAGAGCGGCTGTTTTGGCCTGACAGGACGTACATCATACTTACTGAAACGGCTGAACTGACAGCCAATATGACAAGGACTCCGCACAGGATCAGAGTGAATGCCGCCCGTTTCCCCATGCCGTCACGCAAACAAGCTCCCCTCCCCGATCCTTTAATTTTCATCTCATTCTTTACTTTATGCTCAGGAGCGCTGGGTCGTGACGGCAGATAAAATAAAAAAGCCGCAGCAAATGCGGCTTTTCCATTCATTTATTTATTGGGGTTTGGGAATACACGCTGCACCATTTGGCCGAATTCATCAAACAGACCGGATACAGGGTGTCCGTTTTGGATTCGTTTTCCGTAGCCTTGCATACGTTCAACGAAGTCCGGGTTCGCTGATACATATACAGTCCGGACATGTTTATCGGCTGATTTCACCTTATCGGTAATCTTATTTTTTAAATGGTTGGCGATGGCGCCTTTTTGCCCGTTTGTCAGAACAACGGCAACATATGCGCTGTTTCCGGCAACGATCACAGTCGCATTTTTAACTTCTTTTAAATCAGTCACCTTGTCAGCGGCTTTATCAGCCACTCTCAGGTTACGATTGTCATTGTGATCGGTGTTTTGGTTATGACGGTTCACTGTATTCATATTTGTCGCACCGTCGTTAGGCGTGTTGCGGTAATTTACATTCTGGGTGCGGTTGTCATTTCGTTTTCCTTCCCCCTGGTTCCCCATACTGCACCCTGCGGTAATCAGCATCGGCAGAAGAAGGGCAGAGATAACTGCTTGCTTTTTTATCATGTGAATTCCTCCTTTCTCACTTTACGTATAGGTTTTTCTATTCGGCGGGATTTATGCACGCCGTTTGCATTCTGAGCGGTTTGGATAAATATCAGAAGGAAAGGGAAAGGTAAGCGTAATCAATTGAATGAGGAGGGATTTAACTTGTTCAGAAAAAAAAGCGGCGTCAGCCCGACAGCGCTGCTGATCGGATCATCGATTCTGATTGCAGCTTTATCACCCGAAATCCGCCGGAAAATCTCCGGAATGGTTTCAGGCAGTATGCAGCATAAAGATGGCACACATTCCATGCAGCCTGCTGACCTGATTCAACAGGCGTTCGGCGGGGAATCCGGCGGACAGCAGCACACGGACAAAGCCCGGCATTCACAAAACGGCTCCACGCAGCCTGCCGAGCTGATCAAACAGGCGTTCGGCGGGGAATCCGGCGGACAGCAGCACACGGACAAAGCCCGGCATTCACAAAACGGCTCATTGCAGCCTGCCGAGCTGATCAAACAGGCATTCGGCGGGGATTCCGGCGGAAGGCAGCATGAGCAGACTTCCCGCAATCACTCCGGCTCATCCCATACGGACGGACAGGCAGACCGCAGTAAAGAAACTTCGCCGAAGCCTCACTATACCGAGCCGATTCACTTCGAAGAAAGCGCGGTAAATGTTTTAAATGACAGCACCGTGATGAATATGCTGGAAGAAATTGAACCCGGAAATCATTAGAAACGAAAAAATCCTTCATTCGTTCAACGATGAAGGATTTTTCGTTTTAGCGCTCTATCTATTATTTTTCTATAAGAGAATGAACTATCGATCTGCTGTTAAGCTTCTTCAGCTTCAATGACGATTGAGGAATCATTGTACACCGCGGTATCGGTTTCCTTCGTCATTTTACTTGTTAACAGCCCTGCGGTCATACTGCCGCTGACATTTAAGGCGGTGCGCCCCATGTCAATTAACGGCTCAATTGAAATGAGCAGCCCGGCAAGCGCGACAGGCATGTTCAAAGCGGATAGGACGAGCAGAGCCGCAAATGTCGCGCCGCCTCCCACGCCTGCTACACCGAATGAACTGATTGCCACGATGGCGATGACGGAAATGATAAATCCCGGTTCAAACGGGTTTTGCCCCACTGTCGGCGCAATCATCATCGCGAGCATCGCCGGGTAAATGCCGGCACAGCCGTTTTGACCGATCGATAAGCCGAATGAACCGGCGAAGTTCGCAATTCCTTCCGGGACGCCCATGCTTTTTTGCGTTTTAATATTAAGCGGCAAAGCCCCTGCGCTTGAACGGGACGTAAACGCAAACACCATGACAGGAAATGCTTTTTTCACGTATGTGATCGGATTTAAACCGCTGAACGTAATCAGCAGCAAGTGAATGATAAACATGACGATAAGCGCGGCGTATGAAGCGATCACAAACATCCCCAGTTTCGCAATGCTGTCGATGTCGCTTGTCGCGATCGTCTTTGTCATAATCGCCAATACCCCGTAAGGCGTCAGTCTTAAAATTAATGTCACGACGCGCATAATAATCGCGTATACCGCATCGACAATTCCGCTGAAAGTCGCAGCGTGCTCCGGCTGCTTCCGTTTCACGCCCAGAAAAGCGATGCCGAGGAAAGCGGCGAAAATAACGACTCCGATGGTGGAAGTCGGTCTGGCCCCCGTGAAATCAAGAAACGGATTTCCCGGCAGAAGCTCAACGATTTGCTGAGGCAGCGTTTTGGCCGTCATATCCTCAGATTTTTGCTGCAGCTCCTGGCCTCTTGATAACTCGGTGCTTCCCTGGTCGATATGAACGGCTTTCAGATCAAAGGAAAGCGCCGAAACAATTCCGACTGCCGCAGCAATTGCTGTTGTAGCGATCAAAATCCCGATGATCAGTCCGCTGATTTTCCCGATGTTATGGGTCAGTTTCAGCTTCGTAAATGCGCCGAGAATAGAAATAAAGACTAGCGGCATGACGATCATCTGAAGCAATTTGACATAACCGCCGCCGGCAATATTAAACCAATCGGCCGTTTGTGTCACGATATGTGAAGCCGGCCCGTAAATCAATTGCAGTGCAAAACCGAATACAATGCCTAGTCCGAGCGCGGTAAAGACACGTTTAGAAAAGGAAACGTGTTTTTTTTGCATGACAAACAGACCTGCTATAAGCAAAAGCATAATAAAAACATGTAAGACTATAAATAAATTCTCCAAAACAGGTAAACACTCCCTTGCTCATTATCCTTTAACACTATATTATATGAATTCCGATCGGTCAAGTAAGAATTGACAAAATATGTATTTTTATAGACTTTTCTCTTTTCTTTCCACCCTTTCTCTAGTAACTTATATAAGGGTGATTGTTATGCTGAAGGAACTGTTTCTTAATTTGACAATTTTAATTACATTTAATTATCTGTTCACCCTTCTTTTTAAAGAGTCGCTTTCGTATAAAGAAGACCGTCTGATGTTTCAATTACTGAAGGGGACGGTCTGCGGGCTTTTAGGGGTTTTTCTGATTGCTTTCGGCTTTTCTTACTCCGATTCCATCATTGATCTCAGAAATATCCCCATTATCATCGCCGCTCTTTACGGAGGCTGGGTGTCTACGGCAGCCGCCTTTGCGATTATCGTCGCAGGCCGTATCCTGATCAATTTCAATGCCAGCGCCATTTTTTCCATCGCCGCCGTCGGGGTTATTGCGATACTTTCTGCGGCCGTCCTCAGAGGAAAAAAGCCGGATCACAAAATGGCGTTCGTTATGCTGCTTTTTTCAAATGTTATTTTCACCCTGACGCTGCTGTTTCTTATGCCCGAACAGCCTGCCGGGGCCCTCGTTTATTATTGGCTCATTTCCGTCTTGGGCGGAATGCTGTCGCTGTATATTATTAAACACGAAGCCGATGCCCGCCTTTTGTTCAAGCAATACAAGTTTCAAGCGAATTATGATTTTCTGACGGGGATTTTTAATAAGAGAAAATTCGAGGAAGTCTCGCGCGTTCTGTACGATCGGGCGTCTCAATCCCCCTCGTCTCAGCTCGCGCTTATTTATTTGGATATTGATCACTTTAAGCAGATCAATGATCAATACGGCCATTATGAAGGGGATCAAGTGCTGAAGGAACTGGGGGCGCGCCTGAGGTTCTTACTCAGCAGTTCTGATCCGTCAGCCCGCATCGGCGGGGAAGAATTTGCCGTGCTTATGCCCAATTGCACGTATACGAAAGGGCTTCACCTCGCAGAGGAAATCAGGCACACGATTGACGCGAACCCGATTCTGCTTACGAGCGGAGATACAATTCCCGTGACCGTTTCCCTCGGCATCGCGCATTATCCGACAAATACATCGGATCCTCGGACATTGCCCCTGATCGCGGACCGGATGCTGTACAAAGCGAAAACATCAGGGCGCAATCAAGTGTGCAGCACTGAAAAAAAAGAATGATCGCCCGAAGCGGAAATCATTCTTTCTTTTCAGTGAGAAAGCCGCCCCTCAGGAAAACAGGAATCAGGCTGCCCTCATATTCTTTTTCAATAAACGCCGCGGTATCATCTGATTGATACAAAGACAGGAGTTTTTGCATCCGTTCATCATCTTTATCCTCAGCTCTGACGGCGATCAGATGAATATACGCTTCCTTCATTTGCGCCGATCGGATCAGCGCGTCCTTCTCCGCATGAAATCCTGCTCTTTTCGCCTCGCTTTGACTGAGAACTGCTGCGTCAGCATGTTCCGCCGCCTGATATGCGTTCTTTTTTGTTTCCGTTTTTAAGGTCAGATGATTCGGGTTGTCCTTGATCATATCAGTTGAACCCGTGCCGGTGAATCCCTTTTTCAATGTCATCAGTCCGGCCTCCTGCATGAGAAAAAGCGCCCTGCCGAAGGCCGCCGCTTCACCAGGCACGGCAATGACTGCTCCGTCCGGTATATCCTTCAGCCGTTTATGCTGCTTGGAATACACCCCAAGCGATACCGCATATGTCGTTCCTAAAGGAGCCAGCTTCTTTTTCACATAAGGCGGCAAAGATTGAAAATAAGAAACGGATTGAAACGCATTGGCGTCGAGATCCCCGCCGGCAAGTGCCAAATCGGCCTCGGCATAATCCGAAAACGTTACCAAAGAAAGCTGCAATCCTTCCTCACCGGCTTTTTTCGCGACAAACTCCCAGATCGATTGATCAGATTCATTGATTCCGATAGTAATTGTCCGGTTCCCGTCAGGATAATGGCATGAAGTAAGTAACATGATCAAAATGAAAAGAAACAGACTGTTTATAAGCCGCAGGTTCAAGTTGACCTACTCCCTATCTATTTTTATGTACAGAGGCTGCACCATGGTATTCGGGCTCATGATTACATACAATACCGATTAAAAAAAGGGTTGTCAATTGCTTCCTTAAGAGGCTGCAAAGCGGTTTTTATCAGCTGAAAATGGGCTGTTCTAGTCTCAAATCAGATTTCCGTATCAGAGCGTTCCCCTCTTAAAACATGTTATTTCGAAAAAAGTTACATTTAGCAGTTGTTTTTTCTTCGAATTACTGGTAGAGTAAAGGTAATTATTTTTGTTCGAACTATCTTTAAGAAGAAAGTTTTGTAAGAGTTTTCGTCTTGGAAGTTTGTTTTAGAGCAAGAATAGTGAATTTAAGCGTTATGTCGCTTTAGGAGGAAATTTCATGTTAGAAGGTAAAGTAAAATGGTTCAACTCTGAAAAAGGATTCGGATTCATCGAAGTAGAAGGTCAAGACGATGTATTCGTTCACTTCTCTGCTATTCAAGGCGAAGGCTTCAAAACTTTAGAAGAAGGCCAATCTGTTTCTTTCGAAATCGTTGAAGGAAACCGCGGACCACAAGCTGCTAACGTAACAAAAGCATAAATTGTTTAAAAAACCTGCCGGTGTACGCCGGCAGGTTTTTTTCATCTAAAACGAAAAGCTGTTTTGCAAAGGCAAAACAGCTTTTTTATATCAGGTGGCAATATCGCGTTTTAAGAAGACGCCGAATGCGAGCGCCAGAAAAATAACGAAGTAAATCACAAGCATCACAACCGAAAATGTCATCGTCATCCCCTCTACTAAAGGAGTCCCGTTCATATATTGCGACAAATCTGTGTTCGCAAATAAAATATATTTGGTCCATTCAAATTTCGCAGCAAGAAATACCGTCGCCGTGTTCCCCATAACCAATAGAAAAATAGAAAATCCGACCGCTAATGAGCTGTTCCGGAATACCGCAGACAGCATAAACGCCATCGTCGCAAGCATAAAAGCGGAGACAGATTCATAGACATATGTTTTAGCGAGGAAAGCGATGATATTTTGCTCAAAAACATGGCCGTCTTTGTATACGAGATGAACATCAGCCGCAGTATCTCCGCCTGTACCGAAAAAGACCAATCCCAACAGAGCGGAGCCGGCAAATAAAATCACAAGCATCAGCAGTCCGAACAGCAGCACCGTCATATATTTAGATAGCAAAATCTGAAAACGGCTGAGCGGACGGATAGCCAGCAGCTTGATCGTCCCCCAGTTGAACTCATTCGCCACGATGCCTGCGGCTATGATAATCGTAAACAGCCCGGTCAAAACAGTCATCATCGAAGAATCAGCTACGTATGACCACACTGTGTACCCTGTATCCTCGGGGATGTTATGATCCATACGGTATTGATTTATCGCGACATTCTGTTTCAGGTTATCAATGAGCGTCTGATTTCCGGTTTCCTTCATCTGCTGTTTCATTTCTTTGTTTTCAGCTTGGAGCTCCTGTTTCCAATTCGGATTGGCTTCGTTCGAGGTGAAATGGTTTGACAGAAGCGCAAAACCGATCATCGAAACGCCTAAAATTACAATCATAGCCCACGTGCCGACGCGGCTGAAAATTTTTATCCATTCATTATAGATCAGCTTAAACATATTGGACCTCCTCTTTCGTCCCGCCGGTAATCTCCAAGAAACGGTCTTCCAAAGATTTTGTCATGATTTTCACTTCATATAAGCGGATGTTTTCACGGACGAGCAGTGATATCACATCAGGCACTTCCTGTTTTGACAGCTTGATCTCAATACCGTTTGTCTTCTTCACACAGTCAAACTGACTCAGAACGGCAAGAGCCTCTTCTCTTTGTTCAATATGGAAGAAGTATGTATCTTTATCCTCTTTTCCTTCATCCCTTACTTTTTGAATATCGACAAGCTCCCCTTTTTGCAGAATGCCGATTCGGTCGCACATTAACTCCATTTCTGACAGCAGATGGCTAGAGACGATGACAGCCATTCCTTTTTCACGTGTCAGCTTTTTCAGATGGTCCCTGATTTCCCTGATGCCCGCGGGATCAAGGCCGTTTGTCGGTTCATCCAGAATCAGCACCTTAGGATTATGCAGCAGGCTTTGGGCGAGGCCGAGACGCTGTCTCATTCCGAGAGAGTAGGTTTTTACTTTGTCATGTATTCTGTCCTGCAACCCGACGAGCTCGATGACCTCATCTATTTTTTCTTTCGTAACGCCTTTTACCATCCTTGCGTACTGCTGTAAATTTTTATAACCGCTCAGGAATTTGTACAGCTCCGGGTTTTCCACGATGGCTCCGACGTGCCTGACCGCTTTTGCATAGTTTTTCGTAATGGATTCCCCGCAGATTACGATGTCTCCCTGAGACAGTTTCATTAATCCGACCATCATTCTGATCGTAGTGGTTTTCCCCGCTCCGTTCGGCCCTAAAAATCCAAACACTTCGCCCGCCCGGACGGAGAAGCTCAGATCATGAATAATCGTTCGTCCTTTTATCGTTTTCTTTACCTGTTGCAGTTCTAATACCGTTTCCAATTAGAATCCCCCTTCTATTTCGTGCGCCTGCATGACGCTTCTGTACCATTGCAGCACGGACATTCCTTCCTGTTCCCGGATTTCTTCGACCTCGCGCCGTTCAGCGATTTTCCCTTTTATGAAAACCATCACTTCGTCTAACAGCGTCTCAATCTCGCCGATCTCATGCGTGGCAATGACGACGATCTGGCTGTCAAAATCAATATAAGATACGAGACTGTTGACAATCGACTCTCTGACCGCCGGATCAAGACCTGAAAACGGCTCATCCAGCAGAATGACGGATGCTTTTCTCGACAGGGCCAAAACGATTTTCAGCCTGCCCCGGCTGCCTTTGGACAGCTCTTTTATCTTCTGCTTCGCTGAAAGATTCATTTCCGTTAATAGGTTATGTGCTTTTTCCAGCTGAAAATCCGGGAATTGCGTATGATAAAATGTGAGCATATCACCGACGGTCGTCCGGGCGGAAAACATATCATGTTCGGTTAAATAAGCCGTACGAAACAGCATGTTCCTGCTTACTGCGCAATCTCCCATCCGGACGGCGCCCGATGTCGGGAACGCAAGCCCGGCAAGCATTTTAAGCGTTGTTGATTTCCCGCTTCCGTTCGGCCCTAAAATTCCGTAGATTTTACCCGGAGACAATGAAAATGATACATCGCTGACCGCGAGCCTGCGGCCGTATTTTTTTGTTACGCGTTCAAAATCAAGATTCATCGTTTGCTTCCTCCGCATATTGTTTGATCCCGTCGAGCATTTCCTCAGGAGATAACCCCAGCTCCGCCATTTCCTGAATAAAGCGTTTGAAAACGTCTTTTGTCAGCCTGTCTTTCAGCTCTGCTTTCAGATCGGATCTTTCCGCTATAAAGGTTCCCTGTCCTCTTCTCGTCTCCACGATCCCCAGCCTTTCCATTTCACTGTACGTTCTTTGTATCGTGTTCGGATTCACTTTCATCTGTACGGCCATCTCCCTTACGGACGGCAGTTTGTCCCCCGGTGAAAGCTCACTTCGGATCAGCCGGTAATATACACGATCGGCAATCTGCAGATAAATCGGCTTGGATGACTGAAATTCATTCTCCATCATTACACCTCAACCTTTCGATTCAGCAGCATAGAGGCCAGCGCAAGACAGAGCGCCGTAAGCACGATCACTGCCAGGAAGCTGAAAAGCGAAATGTGGACGGTTTTCAGCTCCATCGTCCATCCGGTCAATTTTGTATAATGAAAATGAAAATTCGCATACACTTTTACCGGCCATAAATCATGTTGAGATGAAGTGAAAGGCGTAATGATTTTATCGTCAATATAGGTCCAGACAAACGCAAGCACGATGCAGATCACCCAACGGAGGACGGGAACATGTTTTAATGAGTGAAAAACAGTCCAAAATACGGCCACGATCACAGATAAGTACGCTGAACTGATCAGCAGGTAAGCATTCAGTCCAGTTAATGTGCCGGCCAGGGGAATGGTGTGTTCCAGCGCTCCTTTTGCAGAAAGCATCCGGTACATCCAAATGCCGTAACCGGTCAGCGCCAGCTGCCCGATCAACTGATACAGCAGTGAGGCCGTCAGCTTGGAAGCCAGCAGATAAAATCCTCCATTCGGATTGTAAAGCCACAGCTGGTTTTTTCCTTCTTTATGAAGGTGATAGTACATAAAAAGCGGCGCTACAAGAAATTGAAAAAACCCCATTGCCGCAAAAAAGCCGAAAATGACGAGCGGTTCTTTCTGACGGGCAGCGATGACGTGGGCTGCAAACGCCAAGCAAATCATGCCGAAAAGCCACACCGCGAGCCAAATCCATGAAACCTTCGCATCTTTTTTCAGCAAACCTAAAAACGATGTCATTCTTGCTCTCTCCATTCGGATCAAGTGTATGAGTAACATAGTACACTAGATCATCACGTATTACAATATCTTCAATAAAAAAAGACAAATCCGCTCTTACGCAGATTTGCCTTTTCAATTACTTCTTTTTGTTTTTTAAGGAGAGCAGCGCATCACGATAGCTGCTATCCTGCATTTTGCCGCCGCTATCAGGATCGTTTGTTTCCCGATCCGTCTCAGAAGTCTTAAACTTCTGAAGCGCCTGACGGTACACATCATCGCCCATTGTATTCTTTTTCTCACGGGGAGATTCAGATTTCACAACGACGGGAGCATGCTCGGCTGAGCGCTCCTCGGCCGGATCATGCTTTTCCGGCTGTTCGGCTGTAGTGCCGATCGCTTCTCTCTTTTCTTCTTTGACATCCTGTCCTGCAGAAGTGCTGCGGACATTGAATGTGATAAGAAGTGCAATCACAATGACAGCAGCAATAACCGCTATAATAATGGCCATATAACCCTCTCCTTACTGTCGTCCGGCAGTTAGATTACCTGTGACTTGGCTGACACGTCTGCCAAGCGCACGGCCTAATTGAAGGCCTTCTTCCGTCATCAGCACATCGCTGTCAACCGGGCATGTGACGCCTGCGCCGTAGTAAGAGCCGTACAGCGCGTTTTCAGGAACGTTGCCGGGAAGTCCGACAACAATCATGCCTTGGTGAAACATAGGAGTGATCAGATTGTGCATTGTCATTTCTAATCCGCCATGTGTTGTCGCCGTCGTACAGAATACGGCGCCGACTTTATCAATCAGCTCGCCTTCAGCCCACAGATAGCCGAGTCTGTCGATCCACGCTTTTAAGCCTGAACTGATGGTGCCAAAGTGTCCTGGGCATCCCCAGATAATGGCATCCATGTCTTTCAGCTTGCGGATGTCTGCTTGATCGACATGGTCGATCAGGACTTCAGCCTCAGCGTTTTCTCGTGCTCCTTCGGCAATGGCTTCAGCAAGGTGTTTTGTATGTTCGCCTTCACTATCGTACACTACGTAAATTTTCATTCAGGAAACCTCCCATTCAGATGATTAAGATTCCTTCACTTCTTTAGGGGCCGGAAGCAATGACAGCTCCTCTTTTTTCTTCGCCCGCTGTTTGTCTTTCCGTACGTCACGCAAGAACAGGCTCAGGACTACGCCGATAACCGCAAAGATCGTCGCCCACATAAACGCGTCATTAATCCCCATAACGTTGGAATTAAGTGAAGCTGTTTTGTAGAGATATGAATAAACGGTTTGTTTCGCCGCATCAAGCGACATGTTCATGTTGACCATTAAATTCGAAACCGCGCTTTGGAACGACTGCATGAAGCTTGGATCAGCCGTGCTCGTTTTATCCGCAATCTGCGAATAGTGCATTGTCGTACGGTTCGTATAAATCGTTGTGATCAAACTTGTTCCGATTGAACCGCTGATCTGGCGGAGCGTGTTGCTCATCGCCGTGCCGTGGCTGTTCAACCGTGCCGGAAGCTGGTTCATTCCGGCTGTCATAACAGGCATCATTAACAGTGACATACCGAATGCGCGGATGGCATAGACAAGCATAATGTGCGTGTAAGGTGTGTCAATTGTCAATTTTGTGTACTGGAATGTCGTTGCGACCGTGATGACCAGCCCGATAATCGCAAGCGGTCTCGGACCGATTTTGTCAAACAGAATACCGGAAATCGGCGACATGATCAGCATGACAATCGCGCCCGGCAATAGCAAGAGACCCGATTGCAGGGCCGTAAAGCCGACTAAGTTCTGCAGGTAAATCGGAAGCAGGAACATTCCTGTGTAAAGCGCAACGGTAATAATGATGTTAATCACACTGGAAAGTGAGAAAATATCATATTTAAATACCCGGAAGTCGAGCATCGGTTTTTCAGAGCGCAATTGCTGAATGACAAACGCGGCAATCGCGATGACACCGACAATGACGGTAGAAAGCACGATCGGATCTCCCCAGCCGTCGCTGCCCGCTTCACTGACTCCGTAAAGCAATGAGGCAAATCCGACAATGGATAGAATCGCACCCAAGCTGTCGAGTTTGATTTTTTGCGGTTCCACCAAGTTCTTAAAGAGGAAAAACGCTATGATAATAACGATTGCCCCGATCGGAACAAGGCCGTAGAACATAATGCGCCATGTGTAATGCTCGATGATCCAGCCGGAAAGAGTCGGTCCGACCGCCGGAGCAAACATCATCGCAAGACCGAAAATCCCCATTCCTTTCCCCCTGCTTTCAGGCGGGAAGATAAGCAGAATGGTTGTCATGACCAGCGGCTGCAGGATACCGCCGCCGACCGCCTGAATTAACCGGCCGATCAGCATGGTTGAGAAGTTAGGCGCGATTCCGCAGACTAACGTTCCCGCTGTAAAACAGAACATGGCTACGAGAAAGAGGCTTCTCTGTCCGAACCGGGTAATTAAGAACGCAGATAACGGAATCAAAACACCGTTGACCAGCATGTATCCGGTCGTAAGCCACTGAATCGTCGTCGCACTCACACCGAACTCGGTCATTAAGTGCGGCATCGCCACGTTAAGAAGCGTTTGGTTCAAGATCGCCAGGAATAACCCGGCCATAAGCACAATAAGCAATGTTTTAGGACTTTTTACTTGATTATCTGATTTAGCCACCTAAGACAACCTCCCTTCATGGTTTGATGACTGATCTGTATTATTCAGAGATTTTTACAGATGCGTTCATACCAGGAAGCACCTTGTCAGATGGGTTGCTGAGTGAAATTTTAACAGGAACTTTTTGCGTTACTTTTGTGTAGTTGCCGCTTGAGTTTGAAGAAGGCAGCATATCAAATGTTGAATTTGTCGCATAACCGATTTCTTCTACTGTTCCGTCAAATGTTGTATTAGGATCGCCGTCAACAATTACGTCTACTTTGTTTCCTACTTCAATGTCTCTGATGTCTGTTTCTTTAATATTTGCAGTGATGTAAAGGTGTTTCATGTCAATTTCCTGGGCAATTGTCGTACCGGCTTGCACCATTTGGCCGTTTTTCACTTCGTTTTTCACGATTGTTCCATCCATGATGGCTTTTACGTCAGCATTTTGCTGTCCTTTGATTTTTGCAACAACGTCGTTTTTGCTTACTTCTTTCCCCTCATCAAGGTTCCAGTCAGTTACTTTACCCGCAGCAGGAGCTGTGATAGCAGCCATGTCGCCGGCAACTTTTGCTTCATCGGTTTTTACATAGTGTGTGCTTTGATAATAGTAGTAAGCACCTCCGCCTATAATTGCAAGAACAACAATCAAACCGATAATGTTGGTCAGAATTAAACGTCCTCTGTTCATTTTGTTTTCTCCTTTCGTTTCTTCCTCTATCATTTTGTGGAATGATGATAAAAATATGTGGGGATTTTTTTATTTTCCGTTTTTCACTGCACAGCCGTTTGCAAGCTTCGTTAAACTTTCCGCAAGCTTGCGCAGGTACTGCAGTTCAGCGGTATTGAGCTGCCGGTATAAGACCGCCGCTTTTTCGGCATATTGAACAGCAGCTTTCTTTAGAAGTTCTTCCCCCTCTTCGGTTAACTGAATCATAACAACACGCCGGTCGTCGTGATAGTCGCTCCGAACCATTAGGCGGCGCTTATACAGAATATCGGTCATTCTCGTGACAGACGCCGGTTTCAGATCAAGCGACAAAGCCAGCCTTGAAAGCTGCGTGCTTTTGCTCTTATGTATTTTGAACATCAGCAGATACTGCAGTACTGTAATATCAAAAGGTTCAAGAACTGTCTCCAGAATCATTTTCTGCTTTTTGTAAATCGATCTGGAAGTATCAAACAGTTGTTCAAAACTGAGCAAAGCGAGCTCTGATTCAATCACCGTATTTTCACCTCATTCCCTTAATAATAGTTCACAAGATAAAATATTAATAAATGAAAGAAGGTTTGTAAAGAGAAAAGTTTCATTTTTTAAGGATTTTTTTTATGCCGTTTTTTCTCTTTATTTTTAATTTAAAAAAGCCGGGTGAAGAACCGCGGCCCCACGATTCTTCACTCGGCTTTATATTTAATACGATGCTTTGCTTACACCGGCTTCCTCATTTTTAAAAAAGCTTTTCAGCGCTTGAAATACGTCTGATTTCTGTTTCAGGATGTAGTATTTAAATTTATCATCTTTGACATTTTTATAGGCGGACATGAGGGTGGAATGCCTGTTATATTGATTGACCTCCCCGTAACAGAACAGATTCGATTTTTTCATGATGTCATTGACGAGCTTTACGCACCGGGCGTTATCCGAAGTCAGGTTATCTCCGTCTGAAAAATGAAACGGATAGATGTTGTAGCGGGCGGGGTCATATTTTTCATCAATTAATTCAAGAGACTTCCGATAAACGGAGGAACAGATGGTGCCCCCGCTCTCGCCTTTCGAGAAAAAATCTTCTTCCGACACAACCTTCGCTTCCGTATGGTGGGCGATAAATTCGATATCAACCGTTTCATACTTTGTCCGTAAAAATCGTGTCATCCAAAAAAAGAAGCTCCTCGCCATATACTTTTCCCATACGCCCATCGAACCGCTTGTATCCATCATGGCTAAAACGACAGCTTTCGATTCCGGCTTCGTCACATCATTCCATGTTTTGTATTTCAGATCTTCCGGATAAATAGGGTAAAACGACGGCTTGCCTGTCATGGCGTTTCGTTTATAGGCCGACAGCATCGTCCTTTTCTTATCGATATTCCCTGTCAGCCCGGTTTTCCGGATATCATTGAACTCGATATCGGTATGGACGATATTGTCCCTTTCCTTTTGCTGCAGATTCGGCAGTTCTAATTCCTGAAACAGCGCTTCTTCCAGATCCATCAATGAAACTTCCGCTTCATAATAATCCTCGCCTGCCTGATCGCCGGCTCCCTGGCCTTTTCCGGCACCCTGCTTTTTATCTGCGCCGTCTCTTGCGACGACATCGCCGACTTCGCTGTCGCCGTCGCCTTGGCCGACATGTTTATTTTTATCATAGTTATAACGGATTTTATATTCATCAAGCGAACGAATCGGGATTTTCACGACATCTTTTCCGTTGGACATAATAATGCTTTCCTCAGTGACAAGGTCCGGAAGGTTGTTTTTTATCGCTTCCTGTACTTTCTTTTGGTGGCGCTGCTGGTCGTCAAAGCCTTTGCGATGGAGGGACCAGTCTTCCTCTGAAATCAAAAAATTTCCGCTGTCATTACGGGACATGAATTCCCCTCCTTAACCGTTATGGTCGTTTTACATGTGTATTCCGGCTTGGTCTTGTTTATGAAACAAGTCCGGCGAAAAGATTTATTTTTATCTTATGCCGGCCGGACTCTCCAATTGACAAACAATTGCGAAAAACAGACAAAAGAACCCGTCCTTTTACAGACGGGCCTCTCAATGAAATCAAACATCAGCGGTTTAACAAGCTTCCGACATACTTCAGCAGTTCATTAGCGCTAGTCGAATTATAGCCGTGTTCATCTATTAACCTTGCCACTACCTCATTGACCTTTTTAAGCTGCTGCTCATCCGGCGTTTTGGTGGAGGTCGTAATTTTCACCACATCTTTTAAGTCTGCGAACAGCTTTTTCTGAATCGCTTCGCGGAGTCTTTCGTGCGAATTATAGTCAAAGCGTTTTCCTTTTCTTGCATATGCGGATATGCGGATTAAGATTTCTTCGCGGAACGCTTTTTTCGCGTTTTCTGAAATGCCGATCTGCTCTTCAATGGATCTCATCAGTTTTTCGTCAGGATTCATTTCTTCTCCCGTCAGCGGGTCGCGGAGCTTATTTTTATTGCAGTACGCTTCCACATTATCTAAATAATTGTCCATGAGAGTTTTCGCGGATTCTTCATATGAATAGACGAACGCCTTCTGCACTTCCTTTTTGGCGATGTCATCGTACTCTTTTCTGGCGGCGGAAATAAAATTCATATACCGCTCTTTGTCCTCGGCGGAGATGGACGGATGCTGGTCGAGTCCTTCTTTTAAGGAACGCAGCACATCAAGCGAATTGATCGATTCCATATTTTTTCTGATAATCGTTGAGGAAATGCGGTTGATGACATAACGCGGGTCAATTCCGCTCATTCCTTCATCATGGAATTCCTTCTTCATATCCTCAAGATCAACGGAATTGTAACCTTCAACGCTTTCTCCGTCATAGAGCCTCATTTTTTTGACGAGATCAATATCAGAGCGGTTCGGTTCCTTCAGCCTGGTCAAAATAGAAAACATCGCGGCCACTTTTAATGTATGGGGGGCGATGTGTACGTCAGAAACATCACTTTCAGAAATCATTTTTTCATAAATCCGTTCTTCCTCTGACACCTTTAAATTATAAGGAACAGGCATCACGATGATCCTGGAGTGAAGGGCTTCATTTTTCTTATTGGCAATAAACGAGCGGTACTCCGTTTCGTTCGTATGCGCAACAACCAATTCGTCGGCTGAGATGAGCGCAAACCGTCCGGCTTTGAAATTGCCTTCCTGCGTGAGTGACAGAAGGTGCCACAGAAATTTTTCATCGCATTTCAGCATTTCCTGAAACTCCATCATTCCGCGGTTCGCTTTATTTAATTCACCGTCAAACCGATAAGCGCGCGGATCTGATTCCGAGCCGTATTCGGCAATCGTTGAAAAATCAATACTCCCCGTCAAGTCGGCGATATCCTGTGATTTCGGGTCAGACGGGCTGAAGGTTCCGATTCCGGTACGTTTATCCTCCGAGAAGAATATACGTTCAACCTTTACATCCTCAATTCTGCCGCCGTATTCTTCTTCAAGCCGCATGACATTAAGCGGAGAAAGGCTGCCCTCAATTCTGATGCCGTATTCTCTGTAGAAGTCGTCGCGCAGATGATGGGGAATGAGATGGAGAGGATCTTCATGCATCGGGCAGCCTTTAATGGCGTAAACAGCGCCGTTGTCTGTCAATGAGTAGGCTTCAAGCCCTTTTTTCAGCATGGTGACAAGAGTTGACTTTCCGCCGCTGACGGGTCCCATCAATAGTAAAATCCGTTTTCTTACATCGAGCCGCTTGGCAGCCGGGTGAAAGTATTCCTCCACGAGCCGTTCCAGAGATTCCTCAAGGCCGAACAGCTCCCGCGAGAAAAAGCTGTATGTCTTTTTACCGTCATCCTCCTCGATTCCGCTGTCTTTTATCATATTAAAAACGCGAGAATGAGCAGACTGCGCGACCAATGGATTTTCTTTTATGATCTCCAAATAATCAGCGAACGTCCCTTCCCATTTGAGACGCTGCTCTTCCTCTCTGTACTTTTCAATTTTCTTTAATATATCCATAAGAACCTCCTCTATCATGGTTAATGCACTAGAAATAAGGTACTTTGTTACAATCTATGCGGTGACGTGATAATACATGCTTTTCGTTTCTTAAAAATAAAGACGTTATAAGGCCGTCATTGACAAGGGTCCGTTGCACCGTTCATAATGAAAGAAATACAGTTTCATCCAGACTCGGACATCAAATGGAAAAGCAAAGAGGAGGAGAAATGATGAAAACGATCATTTTACTTGGGGTCATTCTCACTTTTTTAGTATCCATTTTTACGGCGGGTTACGACAGCAAACCTGAAAACAAATAACGGCAAAAGGGTGCTCTTCATAAAGAGCACCCTTTCCTGTACAACATAACAATGTTTCATATTTGAATATGTTCTTGGACAGTCGATTTTTCATGAGATTTGCAGCTGGTTTGATACTCGATTTTTCCGATTTTGCAGCCCGGGCCGATTTCCACATGCTTTCCTCTGACGATGTCCGCTTCCGTGTATTCGAGGTAAATTGCGTCTCCTTCGATCAATTCAGCAGAAAGCGTGCCGGCTTTCCGTTTAAGAAAACCGGGTTTCCGTCTGACGGTGATCGATGTGCCGCCGATTTCTTTCACGCGGCTTCGGTCATAACGCAAATGAATGTTTACGTCCCCCGCGTTTAACAATCCCGCCACATTGATACATCCTGTTACATGAAGCAGCTCCGTCTCGCAATCGCCGCCGACTGTGAGGCTGCCTTTTATATGACACTGCTCTCCCGCGGCCCCGCCGCCAATTTCAGCAAGTCCTTTCAGCCTCATCGTGGCGAAACGCATGGAGCCGCCGACTTTCAATGTGCCCATCACATTTGCTGAACGTGCTGATAAATCTCCTGCAACTTCATGCTCTCCGAAAATTTTCAGCCTGTTGATCTCGGCATCTCCGAGAAAAAGTCCCGTACCGAATATCCGGCAGCGTTCGCTTTGAAGCCCTTCGCCGACAGTTCCTTCCCCTTTAATGCTTACATTTTGGTAGGAGCCGCCGGAGGCGTGTCCGGCTCCGTACATTTTTAAATGACTCAATTTTTTTGTCGTTTCCATCGCAGTTCCTCCTATCGTTTCACGACTTTGTTAACCAAAGCGGAAGGATCACATGTAAAATCGCCGCTGTATTCCACAGTCCCAATGGTGCAGCCTGCGCCGATCCGCACATGATTTCCGCGGACTGTCTTCGCGTTCGTGTCCGCCAATTCAATGATGTCGCCTTCAATCAGCTCCGCTGTCAGCACCGGGGCCGGCATCAGCTTAAAACGCGTAAGCACGCTCTTTCTGCTCATCACTTTCAAATGGCGGCAGCCGATCTCTTTCACATGGCTTTCTCCCGCCGCCAGCTTAATACTGACTTCATCGGCATTCAGCAGGCCGCCGATCTTGCATTTGCCTTCCGAACGGAACGTCTCTGTCTCGCAATCGCCTTCAATCCCGGCTTTCCCGGATATGAAAATATCATCAGCTTTCACACCGCCGCCGAAAGATGAAAATCCCGCGACGTTCAGCCGCTCCGTTTTGACATCACCTTTAATGACACCCGTTCCGTTGATACGGATGGATTCAGCTTCGGCACTGCCGGAAATTTTCCCCGAACCGCTGATCGTCAGCGTTTGCGTCTTGACATGTCCGTCTGTTTTTCCGCTGCCGTTAAACAAAAAGCTCGCGCACTCCACATCACCTGACACCGTGCCGCTTCCGTTGATCTCCACTGTATGAAAACGGCCTCCTTTTGAACTTCCTGAACCGTTGATGATTAATTTATCTGTTACTTCCATTGATGGTCCTCCTGCATCCATTTCGTTTTTAATTCTTCCGATGCCGCAGCAAGCGCCACCCGTTCAACCACTTTGACAGTCGGTTCAAATAAAATATGTTCCGCGTCTGCGATGAAGCACGTCGTTACGCCTAGCTTTCGGAGTATGACAAGCTCCGTATTCGCTTTCAGCTCGGAAGCCTCATACGTTTTCAGCACCCCTGCCGCCAATTTTCCTTCCTCAAGGCTGATATTGCCCGATCGCAAAAGCCCTTCAAGCACATATAAAGACAGCAGCGCGCGGGACGTGAATGTCACGCCGTCTTCGCCATAAACTTGCAGCGCGGCCTTTGAAATCAGCCCCTTTTGAAGCAGCTCCGCAGACGTTATATTGACATCAGTCATTTGCGGAGACAGCATTTCTCTCATTTCATCCAGAGACAGATTTTCTTTCATTTTCTGTATTTTTGAGATACGTTTTAATATTTCCGCTCTCGGAAAAAATGTTTCCTGGCCTGTAAATGTTGATTTTCGGATAAACCATTCTTCAGGAATTAAATTTTTCCGTTTCCAGCGGTACAGCTGCCCGTATGAAATTGATGTTTCTTCCAGCAATTCTTTTTTAGAAATCAGTTGTTCCTCCATGAATCCAGCTCCTTCGATGAATGTATTGTAACATAACACTGTTACGTTGTTAAGCCTGGAATTATAAAAATGCCGTGAACCGCTGCTGTCCGTCTTTTTTATTCAATAAAAAAACGCCCGGATGCGGGCGTTTTTTTCTCACGTCAAATCTCTGTAATTTTGCTGGCGCAGCGCTTCATATACAAGAATCGCGGCCGTGTTGGACAGGTTTAGCGATCTCACATGCTCGGTCATCGGCAGACGCAGGCAGCGGTCCATATTGTTTTCGATCAATTCTTTCGGAAGTCCGCTCGTTTCTCTGCCGAATACGAAGAAAAAGTCTTCCTCCGTATTTGAGTAATCAAATGATGTGTGCGGCTTTTGGCCGAATTTTGTAATGAAGAAAAACTTTCCGTTCTCATATGCCTCAAATAACTCTTCCAATGAATCATGATATACGACGTTGACGAACTCCCAATAATCGAGTCCGGCGCGCTTCAGCATTTTATCATCGGTTGAGAATCCGAGCGGGCGGATCAAATGAAGCGTTGTGTCTGTTGCCGCACAAGTACGTGCGATATTTCCCGTATTGGCCGGGATTTCGGGTTGATATAAAACGACATGTAATGCCACGATGTTCACCTCTGTTTTTTATTCCGCCCACCATTATATCATTAATTACTCTTTTGTCGTATCATCCGTAATATGAAAAAACGCATATCTGATGGAAGGAGTATACGCCGTTGAATCCTCATATGACCAATATCTCATTCTGCTGTCATACGTTTGGGCATTGACAAGCGGCATATTGCTTTTATCTTTCGCGACCACGATCGCCGTATGATTAAAACGGCCGTCTCCTTCAAAATCATAGCAAATAATATCTCCGGGCATCAGTTCGTCAGCTCTTGATACTTGCACCGCGCGAAGCCCTGCCTTGGATTGGGCCAGATACATCTTCATCGAATGCGCGACCGTCCAGCTGTAGCTCCACGAGCTTGCCTTCATCCACCAGCCTGAGCCTCTGTTCGGATGCCCCCGCATCGGTGCTTTTCCGGCATGTAAACATTGGGAAATAAAATTGGTGCAGTTGTCGCTGAAATTTTTATAAGCGGGATTTCGTTTATTCCAAAACTTCTCCGCGTACTGCACGGCAGCCAGACGGTCATATTGAAACGCCCGCCCGAAATCCTCCCGTTCACTCCGCTCATATTCAATTACGCTGTTTCCGTCAGAAAATCCCGCCGGTTTTTTCTTTACTTCCCGGTCTTTAATCAAAAGCTGATCATAGAGAAATGCAATCCGTTCCTCAATCTGCTCTTCTAAGTAAAGGTGTCCGTCATGCTCCTTGCACAAATATTCGAAATGAATCGTGTACATGACGCATAACGTGCCGTCGTCCTCAAGGCTGCTTTTGACAATGATTGCTTTTGCCTTCGCTTTCACGATGTCAACTTTCCGTTTTTCAAACAGTTCTTTTTTTCTCGTCAGGACCTCAAGATCGCCAGCCTGCCCATTCTGCCTCATCTCGGTTCCGTTGATTAAATAATGAAGCCGGGCCTCCGCTAAATCTTCAATAATATGCTTCAAGCGCTCCACCCACCATACTGTTTTATAAAGAAAAAACACTTGAACTCCGGCCAAGTGCTTTTTCTCTATACATATGTCAGGACCGGCCGGTTTTAGTCTTATCAGAAACCGATAACAGCTCCAGTCCCTTTTCAATTTCCCGTACGGCTTCCTCATCCTGCTCCTTTTGAAGCGCTTTTTCTAATTCCCCCGCATAATCAGGGTCACCGATTTTCCCGATGGCCCAGGCGGCCGTCCCTCTGATGACGGGGCGCGGATCTTGGTGCATCAAGGCCGTTAATTCCGGAAGAGACGAGGCATCTTTAAAATGAGCCAAAGCTAAAATCGCATTCCGCTGTATCGGCTTCTTGCCGCGCCATGATCCCGATACATGTCCGAATTTTTCTTTGAATTCGCGATTGCTTATGGTCAAAAGCGGCTTTAACAGCGGCTTTGCGATTTCCGGATCAGGCTCCATCTGCGGATGAAGATGAAAATCTTTCCCCTTATTAATCGGACAGACCGTCTGGCACGTGTCACAGCCATACAGACGGTTTCCGATTTTCGTGCGGAACTCATCCGGCAAAAATCCCTTTGTCTGGGTCAGGAACGAAATACAGCGCTGGGCGTTAAGCTGTCCGGGATTGACGAGCGCGCCAGTCGGACACGCGTCTAAACATTTTGTGCACGTACCGCACATATCTTCAATCGGCACATCCGGTTCAAAGGGCAGATTGGTGATCATTTCAGCCAGATAGACGTAAGAGCCGTATTCAGGCGTGGTGATCATGCAGTTTTTGGCGCTGAAGCCGATTCCCGCCCGTTCAGCCACGGCCCTGTCGGACAATTCCCCTGTATCCACCATTGACTTCGTGCGGATATCCTCATGTTTGCTTTGGAGAAAATTCTCCAGCAGATCAAGCTTTTCGCGCAGCACGTCATGATAATCCTTCCCCCAGGAAGCTCTGCAAAAAATGCCGCGCCGCCCGTCCCTCGTGCTCCTCGGCGCATCTTTCATTTTGGAAGGATAAGCAAGGGCGATGGCGACGATTGATTTGGCTTTCGGCAGAAGCAAAGACGGAGTGACCCGTTTTTCAATATCCGGCTCTTCAAAACCGGATAAATAGCCGAGTGATTCCTGAAGAATCAGCCGGTCCCGCAGACTGTCGAACGTATCAGCCGTCGTAAACCCGATTTTGTCAACTCCGATGCTTTTGGCGTATTCGATTAACTCCTCTTTCAGTTTATGAATATTCATTTTTTGCACAGCCTCCTTTCTTTGTGATCAGGCTCCCGCACAGGTATAATAGAGTTTTATCATCCCGAAATGGAGTGAACACACTTGAACATCAGTTTAGATCCACTTATTGCTGAACGGGTGCCGGGGATCAAAGCGGCAGCCGTCTTATATGAACAGATCGAAGTCGGGCCTGCTCCGCAAATGCTGAAAGGCCGCCTCCGTTTATTTCAAGAATCTCTTTACTTTGATTATGCTGACGGCGGTATAGAAGAGCAGCCTTTTGTACAAGAATGGGCGCGTTTGATGGAACAGCTCAGTCCCGCCTTTTCAGGACAAAAAACGCCGATGGAGCTTATGCTCGGCGATATTTCCCGGGAACGATTCATTGAAAGTGTGAATTCAGCCCATGATACCATACTTTTTTTCTCCTTGAAATATTCATTGCCCATCATGGCGTATGACGCCGCAGAAATAGATGAACCAATTTCAATTACGATCGGAGAAAAAGAAAGTGTACTGTCCTTTTCCGGCCCGGCCGGCGTTTTCGGCGACTTCACCGGACATATCAATACCCGACCGGTCACGCCCGGCACAAAGAAAATGCTGCAGCTGATCTTTTTCCCGCCTTCATTTCATGCCGACGCGGCGGATGAGCTGCTATCATCCTTAACCAAAATGTTTGAACAAATTCACGGAGGCACGCATACCGTCTCTTGGCTTTCATAAAAAGACACGCCTTTCGTGTCTTTTTTCACATAAAAAAACGCAATACTTCGTTTATCAGAGAAACGAAACACTGCGTTAATAACGTATGTATGGAGCGGGTGATGAGAATCGAACTCACGACATCAGCTTGGAAGGCTGAGGTTTTACCACTAAACTACACCCGCATCAAAATTCTTTTTTGTCAGTACCGCTTTGACGTTTCTAATATTACATGTTTATTTTTTTTTCGTCAAGGGAATGTTAAAAAATTTGTCGAAAAAAATTCTTTTTTTGTCCACATGTTAAGTTGGGTTTACATTTTGTTAAGAATCTCATACAATATGAAAAAGAAGAAAACTTGAGGTATGCGTGATGATGAAAAATAAAGTAAAAGAGCTGAGAGCCAGATTCGGCTATTCTCAGGAAACGCTCGGAAAAGAAGCCGGAGCCACCAGACAGACGATTGCAGCGATTGAAAAAGGAGATTATGTGCCTTCACTTTTATTGGCGCTTAACATCTGCCGGGCTTTCTCCCTGCCGATGGAGGAAGTTTTCTGGCTGGAGGAGGAGAAAAAATGAGTTTGAAAAGAAAAGCGTGTTTTCACCTTGCACTCTACGGATTGGCCTGCTGGACGCTTATTTCCTTTATGGAAGCGGCGCCGCGGATCGCTCAGTTTTTCCAGACGGAGGGGAGCGGTTCATTCGAGCTGAATATCACTCCGTTTCTGCTGTTTACCGTTTGTGCCGTATTGTATATCTATGCCGAAAAGAAAAAACGAAACGGCAAAAAGCACAGGCTTGTGCCCGATGAATTTGAGGAACAGGATGAAAGAGAACGAATGATGACGGCTAAAGCTTGCCGTTCCTCGTATATCGCCGTTTACTTCTCATTGCCGGCCGCAGCCGTTCTGCTTTTGTTTTATCCGCTGATTCAGCCGCATCTTCCCTTTTTTCCGATTCTTTTAATTTTCATTCTGATGATGATTCAGCATTTGGCTTATGTTTTCACTTTTCATAAGCACGGCAAAAACTCCGGTTCATGACAGATCCGGAGTTTTTTACATTACCAGCTCGCTTTTTTCACCCCGGGAATCCGGCCTTTATGGGCCAGCTCCCTGAATGCGATTCTGGACAGTTTAAATTTTCTCATATATCCGCGGGGCCGCCCCGTCACCGTACAGCGGTTATGAAGCCTGGCCGGAGCAGAATCACGCGGCAGTTTGCTCAGCACTTCCCAGTCTCCTTTTGCCTTTAATTCTTTTCGGATGTCCGCATATTGTTCAACAAGCTTCTGCCGCTTGAGCTCTTTGATCACTTTTGATTTTTTTGCCATTTCAGCACTCCTCACAAATCGTAATTGTTACGTTTTGTATCATATCATCCATATGAGTATCGTGCAAGCTAAGCGCTTAAAAAGGCGGGTATCACCCGCCCTGCTTGTTCACCTTCACATAATAGAGCAATGCGTCAGAATGGCTGATCAGCATCTTTTTATCCCGTGACATATTGACGGGCTCCCCTGAATTCTTCACACTCGCACCGATCAATACAGGTTTCCCATAAGTCACTGGCTCGGCAGAGGAGATAAACACGGACGCTCTGTCATCTCCCTGATACCGGGTAAAAACAGCGTCTGCCGAGACTTTCCCGCTGTCATCGACGATACCGAAACGAACCTTGACTTTTTCCTTTTTCCCTTTGTCTTCTCGGTCTGTGTAAAAGATGAATTGCAATGCTTTTGGTTTATTTACATCGCCGCCGTAATCTGATTCAAGCGGCCCTGCCTTATCCGCCAGTTTTCCGTTTTGATAATGCTCAATATACATCTGTGCGGCCGCCAAGTCTTTTGTGACACCGGTTACTACTGCCGCTCCGCTTTCTGAAGAGGCAATTTCCATTCTGTATTTCTCTGTCTTTGATAAATCAGCTTCTTTTATCTGTATGCCGTTGGAATGTCCGCATGCCGTTAATCCTGCCAGCAGACAGCATGCTGCCGTCCATTTGAATACCTTCAGAAAAAACAGCCCCTTTTTGATGATTGTATCATTATTGAAAAAAAGAGGCATTTATTTATTCAGACTGTCGCTTTATTTCCTCTTGCAAAATGGTCGTTGCCCATTGCTTCACCCAGTCTGCGCTCAAGCTTTTTAGTCCGTTCATTCTGAAACGGCAGAAGCGGAAACACGAGTTCAGCCAGATAATAAGCTTCTTCCAGATGCGGATAGCCTGAAAAGATAAACGACTCAATGCCGAGTGCCTGATACTCTAAAATTCGAGCAGCGACAGTCTGCGGATCACCGACAAGCGCCGTGCCCGCTCCGCCTCTGACCAGTCCGATGCCAGCCCAGAGATTCGGACTGATCTCAAGCTTCGAGCGGTCACCGTTATGGAGATCGGCCATCCGTTTTTGTCCCGAAGAATCAGCGCGCCGGAGCGCAGCCTGCGCTTTCGCAATCGTCTCTTCGTCTAAATGGCTGATTAATCGTTCAGCCGCTTCCCATGCCTCTTCCTCAGTCTCCCGGACAATCACGTGAAGTCTGATGCCAAAACGCATTGTCCTTCCTTCCTTGGCAGCCTGTTTTTTAACGGTTTCAATCTTTTCTTTTACCTGCTCCGGCGGCTCTCCCCATGTTAAATAGACATCTGTATGTTTCGCCGCAGCCTCAATTCCCGCCTGTGATGAACCGCCGAAATATAATGGCGGATGCGGAGACTGTTTTGGCGCAAACAGCAGATTGCTGTTTTCCACTTTGATATGGTCCCCTTCATATGTCACCGTTTCGCCCCGCATGAGTCCGCGCCAGACGGTTAAAAATTCTTCAGTCGCCTTATAACGTTCATCGTGGCTGATAAACATGCCGTCTCCCGCCAGTTCATAAGGATCTCCGCCCGCTACGACATTTACGAGCAAACGGCCGTCTGACAGCCGGTCCATTGTCGACGCCATTCTCGCGGCGACAGACGGCTGCATCAGTCCCGGACGGACCGCCACTAAAAATTTCAAGTCACTCGTTTCCCCCGCTAAAGCGGCTGCCGTCAGCCACGGGTCTTCACATGATCTCCCCGTCGGCAGCAGAACCCCCGTATACCCGAGTCTGTCCGCCGCCTGTGCCACTTGCTTAAAATAAAGATGATCCGCCGTTCTCCCTCCCGTTTGCGTCCCTAAATACCGGCCGTCACCATGCGTCGGAATAAACCAAAGAATCTCCATATGAATCTCTCCTTTTTTAATAGGTTACCCTTCATAACTGTTCCGCCATTTTAATAGTTTCCGTTCGAGCATTCTGACCAATGCATCTGTCAGCTTGCCGACAGCCGCAAAAATGATAATGCCGACAAACACCTTATTTGTCTGTGAAAATTGTCTGGCATCCATAATCATATAACCGACGCCTTCGCTCGAGCCCATCAGTTCCGCCACCACAAGACCGAGCCACGCAATGCCCAGAGAGAGCCTGATGCCGAGCAGGATATTCGGCAGAGATGCCGGAAGAATTAATTTCGCCATCTGCTGATACCAGCTAAATTCCAGCACCCGCGCGACGTCAAACAGCTTCGCGTCCACACTGCGGATTCCGAGAAACGTATTAATGTACACGGGGAAAAAAGCCCCCAATGCGATCAGCAGAATTTTTGATGTCTCATCAAATCCGAACCACAAAATGAACAGAGGAGTCACGGCCAAGTGCGGAACCGTTCTGAGCATTTGCAGAGACGGATCAAGATATGCTTCCGTCCGCTTTGAGAAACCGACCAGCAGCCCGAAAACAAGTCCAAGGCCCGCGCCAAGCAGAAATCCGGCAGCCGCCCGGTATAAGCTGATCTCTAAATGACCCCAAAGCTCACCTGAAAGAAGAAGTTCCTGAAACGTCTGCAAGATGACGACAGGCGACGGGAGCACCGTGGCCGAGACGATGCCCAGACTTGCGATAAACTGCCATACTGCGATGACCGCAGCCGGGAGTACAACCCCCTTCATCCATTGGTATGAATACTTCCGGGATCTTGCCAGAGCTTTCTTTTCTGATTGGCTTATTGCGCCGGCAGCCGTTGATGCTTCTGCTTTCATTACTTGCCATCCCCCGTTTCAAGCGCTTTTTTAATAAATGAATTGTCGACAACGTCTTTTACATGAATTTTCTTATGAATCGCTTTTGTTTGATATTGAAAATCAGCGGTTTCCTGCTGGGCTTTGACAATATCATCATTGATCGGTTCATTGAGAGGCTCAGTATTGTTAAGCACGTTTCTGACGACTTTCGGATCAAGATGTTTGATTTTTGCATATAAGGAGACAGCTTCATCTTTGTGTTCCTTTTGCCATGTAACTGCCTTATTGAACACTTTCAGAAAACGGACAACCTCATCCGGGTGTTCTTTGGAAAATCCCGTTCTGACTAACGTGAAACCGGGAGAATATAAATCTGTGCTTTCTCCGTTCGCCAATATTTCCGCCCCGTGCCGCAGCGTTTCAATCGACAAATACGGCTCCCAAATGGACCATGCGTCAACTGATTTGTTTTCAAAAGCGGAAACCGCCTCATCAGGCTGAAGCTGGATGATGGTGACGTCATCGGCGGAAAGCCCCGCTTTATCTAAAGCTTTATAGAGAAAATCAAAGCCGCTGCTGCCTTTGGCTACGGCGATTTTTTTACCTTTCAATTCTTTCAGGCGCTGAATGCCGCTGCCCTTGTTTACGAGAATGCCGTTTGCCTTTAACCCGTCCTGAGACAGCCCGATCTCTTTAAAATCAATTCCTGCCGCCTGACCGGAAATGACCGGTGAATTGCCGACCTGGGAAAAATCAAGCTTATCGGCGGCAAGACCTTCAAATTGCGGAGGACCGCTTTGGAATTCGACCCATTTTACTTTTATTCCGTCTTTTTTGAAGGCCTCTTCAAACCAGCCTTTTTCCTTGGCAATGAGAAGCGGGCTTAAACTCTGCTGGATGCCGATCCGGATTTCTTTCACCGTTTTCCCGCTCCCTCCTGTCCCGTCTGCACTGCATCCGGCTGACATCATGACTGCTGCGGCTAAAAGAATGATAATTTTTTTCACTTCGCTTCGTCCCTTCTATATCCCGGACCCATCCGCAAACCGGAGGTCTTCCGTTTTCTCAAACTCAGAAAGCACCTTCTGCCGGACGGCCTGAAAATCCGCTGACGTCCGATTGCGCGGATGCGGAAGCTGAATCGGCATCAGACTGTGCAGCCGGCCGGGCTTTGCCCTGAGGATCGCCAGCTTATCGCCTAAATAGACGGATTCATCAATATCATGCGTGACCAGAATCATCGTCGTTTTTTTCTCGCGCCATATATCAAGCAGCACATCCTGCAAATGTTTTCTCGTAAAAGCGTCAAGCGCCCCGAACGGTTCATCTAAAAGCAGCACCTCCGGCTCGCGCAAAAGGGCTCTGGCGATGGCAACCCGCTGCGACATGCCGCCGGATAATTCGCGCGGATAAGCGTTCTCCGCTCCCTGCAGCCTGACAACCTCAATCAGATCATCCACTTTTTTCCGAACGGCCGGGTCGTTCATATTGAGATCGGCAGCGATGTTTTGTTTTACCGTCAGCCAGGGAAACAGCCGGTGCTCCTGAAAGATAAATCCCTGCCGGATGCCCGGTCCCGACACATTGCGGCCGTTTATTGTGACAGAGCCTTTATAATCGGTATCAAGACCGGCAATCAATTTTAAAAGCGTGCTTTTGCCGCAGCCGCTCGGCCCGATGACAGTCAAAAATTCTCCCGATGCAATTGACAGCTCAATATCATTCAGCACCGGTGTTTTCCGGCCTTCATGCTCAAAAGCTTTTTCTTGTATGCTGATGGTTACAGCCATCTGTCTTCCCCTCTCTTTCTGCCGCGTGCGATCGAAAAACAAAAAGGCCCCCATCTCCGATTGCTTACAGAGATGGGAGCCTTCGGCGGTCCGATCGGCAACCCGTTTGTTTTTAAATTTGAATATCATGTTAATTCAAATTATTCCGACTTGTCAACTATTTTTTATAAGGATTAAAATACGCTCTCCGGCATAATCCTGCCAGAGAGCGCATCGGCTGTATCACGTGTTTACTTCCTTTTCTTGCCGGGCGATTTTCAATAATGTTCGCGCATTGTTGCCGAATATGTTTTCTATATCTTCTTCCCGCATATTGATTTCCCGGCAGGTCCTCACCTGCTCCTGAAGATATCTGTATACATATCCTCTCGGAAATCCGTTCGAATCCGTCCCGAAGATGATCCGTTCAGCACCGATTAATTCAGATGTCTTTCGAAACAGAATTTCCAAATCAAGCGGATACGGCATCCACCTCATCCACTGATTTGAGCCGGACGTGTCAATATACACATTCGGGCAGCTCCAGCACAGCTGCAGCAGTTCCTGATAATATCCGGCGCCGAAATGCGGAATGATGAACGGGATATCAGCATACTCTCTCGCGACGCGATAGATGGAGAGCGGGTTGATGTTGCGATGGCTGACAATACCCCCCGCTCTCCCTAAAAGCCCGAAGTGAATTAATACAGGCAGCTTTTTGTCAGCCAGATACGTCCACAGCTTTTTCAGCGACGGATCATGAAAATCGATGTCTGTCAGCGGTCCGAACAGTTTATATCCTTTCAGACCGAGCTCTTCTACCGCTCTTTTCAGCTCTTCATACGCATTCTCCCGCTCCAAAGGATGATATGCAAATCCGGTAAATCTCGCGGGATTTGCTTGAATAAACGCCGCCATCCGGTCATTGCTCTCTGCTGTTAAAAAATTCAGCACGTCAATGCCGTACTTATCTAATTCTTTCTCCCATCTTGTCATCAAAGCGATTTCGCCGTCATCGTCATCAACATCATGCGGATCAGGAAAATCCCAAGTCAGATTCATTCTTTCTGACCGCTCCCGGTTATAATCGGAAAATGTCTTATCGTTTTTGCCGAAATAAAGGCTGTACGGCAGATGACCGTGAATATCGACAGGTTTAAAATGCTGCCGGAAAAGCATACAATCGCCGCCTCCCTTACCGCCTGACAATAAAAAAAGGCCCTTATCCAGTGAAGAATAAGAGCCTCTTGTGTCCAAGTCAGCGGTTTCTATTTTTTCTCACCTTAAACCCATTATTCCCGTCAGTCAAGTAGGCTTTCAAACCCAAACCCTTTTTTCGATAATAAAAATAATTATTTTATAATCATTATAAAATAATATTGACTTTTTACTGATAGGTGATATTATGTTTTTATAAATCTAAAGAGGTGATCACATGAGTTCAAATAAATTGACAACCAGCTGGGGCGCTCCTGTCGGAGATAACCAAAACTCAATGACGGCCGGCGATCGCGGTCCTGCTTTAATACAAGACGTCCATCTGCTTGAGAAATTGGCGCACTTTAACAGAGAACGCGTTCCGGAGCGTGTCGTTCACGCAAAAGGCGCGGGCGCACACGGTTATTTTGAAGTCACAAATGACGTTACAAAATATACGAAAGCCGCATTTCTGTCAGAAGTCGGTAAACGCACGCCGCTCTTCATCCGTTTCTCAACCGTCGCGGGCGAACTTGGCTCTAGTGACACAGTGCGCGATCCGCGCGGATTTGCCGTTAAGTTTTATACAGAAGAAGGAAACTACGACATCGTCGGAAACAATACACCCGTGTTCTTCATCCGCGATGCCATCAAGTTCCCTGACTTTATTCATACACAAAAAAGAGATCCGAGAACACATCTGAAAAATCCGACGGCCGTTTGGGATTTCTGGTCTCTGTCACCGGAATCCCTGCACCAGGTAACCATTCTGATGTCAGACCGGGGCATTCCGGCGACTCTTCGCCATATGCACGGATTCGGAAGCCATACATTTAAATGGACAAATGATAAAGGCGAAGGCGTCTGGATCAAATATCACTTTAAAACAGAGCAAGGCGTGAAAAACCTTGATGTTAATACAGCCGCAAAAATCGCGGGCGAAAATCCCGATTACCATACGGAAGATTTGTTCAATGCGATTGAAAACGGCGATTTCCCCGCATGGAAATTATATGTTCAAATCATGCCGTTAGAAGACGCAAACACATATCGCTTTGATCCGTTTGATGTCACAAAAGTATGGTCTCAAAAAGACTATCCGCTCATTGAAGTCGGCCGCATGGTTCTGAACCGCAATCCGGAAAATTACTTTGCGGAAGTAGAACAGGCGACGTTCTCTCCCGGCACATTAGTCCCCGGCGTCGACGTCTCACCTGACAAAATGCTTCAAGGCCGGTTGTTCGCTTACCATGACGCGCACCGCTACCGTGTCGGCGCGAACCATCAGGCGCTGCCGATCAACCGTTCCCGCAATGAAGTGAAAAACTATCAGCGTGACGGACAAATGCGTTTTGATGATAACGGCGGCCGCTCCGTCTATTACGAGCCTAACAGCTTCGGCGGCCCGAAAGAGTCACCTGAAGATAAACAGGCGGCATATCCTGTATCAGGTTTCGCTGACAGTGTAAGCTATAACCATCATGATCATTACACACAAGCCGGCGACCTATACCGCCTGATGAGCGAGGAAGAGCGCGCGCGCCTTGTCGCCAATATCGTCAGTGCGATGAAACCTGTGGAAAAAGAAGAAATTAAGCTGCGCCAGATCGGCCACTTCTACAAGGCTGATCCTGAATACGGCAGACGCGTTGCCGAAGGACTCGGACTGCCATTACCAAAATAGCATCAAAAAACCTGCCGGTCTGCCCGGCAGGTTTTTCCTGTTTATTATCAATAAAATCGTTTTTTTCTCAATTACACGAAGTGGCATGCCGCAAAATGATGAAGCCCTTTTTCTGACAGCGCCGGACTTTTCTCAGCACATATCTTCTTGGCTGCCGGGCATCTCGTTCGGAATTTACAGCCTGAAGGCGGATCAGAGGGGCTCGGTATATCACCCTTTAAAATTATCCGCTCCCTTTTCGCTCCGGGATCAGGAACAGGCACGGCTGATAACAGCGCTTTCGTATAAGGGTGAAGCGGCCGTGAAAAGAGCTCCTCCTTTGACGCGTATTCCACAATCGTCCCTAAATACATAATGGCGACCTTCGTACATAAGTGCTCCACCACGCTTAAATCATGAGAAATGAACAAATATGACAGCCCGTGCTGTTTTTGAAGGCTGCTGAACAAATTGATCATCTGCGCCTGGATGGAGACATCTAACGCCGCCACGGGTTCATCCATAATGATAAATTGCGGCTTGAGCGCCATCGCTCTTGCAATCACGATCCGCTGCCGCTGCCCTCCGGAAAATTCATGCGGATATCGGTCGATAAAGTTTGCGGAAAGTCCGCAGGCTTCAAGAACCTCCGCCGCTTTATCACGCGCATTCCGCTTCACCGCCAATTGATGCTCGATCATCGCTTCACCGATGGCTTCTCCGATCCGGCGCCGGGGATTTAAAGAACTGAACGGATCTTGAAAGATGAGCTGCGCTTCTGATCTGAAAGTTTTGAGCTCGCGCCGGCTCATCCGAAACACATCACGCCCCTGAAAAAACACCTCTCCCCCTGTTTTCTCATGAAGCCTCAAAATGGTCTTGCCGATTGATGACTTTCCGCTGCCCGATTCTCCCGCTAAGCCGAACACTTCTCCCTTTTCTATCGTAAAACTGACACCGTCGACCGCTTTTACGGGATTTTTGCGGGTCTTTCTCATCCCCCCATGTTCCTCGTAATATTTTTTCAGCCCCTTGACCTCCAGCAACGCATCACTCATCTGCTTTCTCCTCTCTGTAAAGCCAGCACGCCGCCTGATGTCCCTTCCCGAATTCAGTAAAATGCGGGCTCGATCTCCGGCATATTTCCGTGCTGTGTTCACATCGCTCCGCAAAATAACAAGACGATCCCGACAGGTCCGCAAGCTCGGGGACCTGCCCCGGAATGGTGTACAGCATCTCCCTTCTTTGACCGATAACCGGCTTGGCCGCGAGCAGCCCTTTCGTATACGGATGCTTCGGATCAGAAAACAGCTTTGCAACCGGTCCTTCCTCCACAATTTTTCCCGCATACATGACAATCACATAATCAGCCATTTCAGCAACCACGCCAAGGTCATGTGTAATGAATAAAATAGACGTGCGAAATTGCTTTTTCATATCCCGCAATAAATCCAATATCTGCGCCTGAATGGTTACGTCAAGCGCTGTCGTCGGCTCGTCGGCAATGATCAATTTCGGTTCGCAGCTTAGCGCGACAGCCGTCATGATGCGCTGCAGCATGCCGCCGCTCAGCTCATGAGGATATCGGTGCATAACCTGCTCGGCATGCGGGATCTCCACTAACGTGATCAGTTCAACGGCCTTCCGCCATGCTTCTTTCTTACTTAGCAACAAATGTTCGCGAATCGGTTCGGTCAGCTGCTCACCGATTGTAAACACCGGATTCAAAGATGTCATCGGTTCCTGAAATATCATCCCGATTTCGCTGCCGCGGATTTTCTGCATGTCTTTTGGTTTCAATTCCAACAGGTTCCGTCCGGAAAAATGCACCGCTCCCCGTTCGATTCTCCCCGTCTCGGGAATAAGCTGCATAATGGACAATGACGCCATGCTTTTCCCGCAGCCGGACTCCCCTACAATACAAACCGTTTCCTCCTCATGTATCGTAAAGCTGACATCGTCCACGGCCTTTACCGCCCCCTCCTCTGTATAAAAAGCCGTTTCCAAATGCCTCACTTCTAAAAGCGGTTTTTTCATTTCATTTTCACCTGCCGTTTTACCTTAGGATCAAAAGCGTCTCTTAAACCGTCTCCAAGCAGATGAATCGCCACAACGGTCAGAAAAATGGCCGTTCCCGGCGGAATCCACAGCCACGGGCGGAGTGTAAAATCCATAAAATGATTCGCCGCTTCCATCATGTTTCCCCAAGAAGGTGTGGGCGGAGCAACGCCAAGTCCGAGAAAACTCAGCGCCGATTCACTCAGCATCGCTCCCGCCACATGCAAAGTAGCCGCTACCAGTAATAACGGCAATGTATTGGGAAGCAAATGATAGAGGATTTTCCGTTTATCACTAAGCCCCAAAACTTCCGCGGCCATCATAAACGGCTGCTCCTTCAGCGACAAAATCTGTCCGCGTACAAGCCGCGCCAAACCGGGCCATCCGATCAGGCTTAACATCATCATAATCAGGTACATTCTGTATTCAGAAGGCACTTTCCACTCCGACATCACCGCAGCCAAAATCAAAAGCAGCGGCAGTCCCGGGATAGACATGAGCATATCAGCAATTCGCATAATGATCATATCTGCGGCTCCCCGATAAAATCCGGCCGCAGCCCCGAGTAAAGAACCGATGACAAGCGACAGCACCATTGAAGCAAGCCCCACAGTCAGAGAAATCTGCCCCGCCAGCATCAGCCTCGTCAGCACATCTCTCCCGTACTGGTCGGTTCCCAGCCAATGATGGATTCCCGGCTGCTGATTGGCATTTGAAATATCCGTCCGATCTGTTATGTACGGAGAAAAAGACGGCCCGATAAAGCACAATAAAAACATAAAACATAAGAAAAGAAGACTGATGACCGTCAGCTTATGCTGCAGCAGGCGGCGGTACGTCTGCTTCCAAAGAGAAGGCGGCACCCCTTTTTGTTTTTTCATTCCGAACACCCCCTATTTCAGCCTGACCCGCGGATCAACCGCGGCATAAGCGATATCCGCCAAGAAGTTCCCCACAATCGTTAAACAAGACAAAAACAAGGTAAACGCCATCAAAACCGGATAATCACGATAATGCACAGATTCCAGCTGAATACGTCCGACACCCGGCCACCCGAAAATCTGTTCAATAATGATAGCTCCGGAAAACAGTCCCGGCAGTTCAAAAGCAAGCAGGGTGATGGCCGGAATGAGTGCGTTTTTCAACGCATGTTTCCAGATGACGGTGCGCTCTTTCAATCCCTTCGCTCTCGCCGTTCTGATATAATCCTGTCTGATCACGTCCAGCATGCCGGAGCGGAAATACCTTGTCAGCGAGCCGATGCCGAGCATAGATAAAATCACGACCGGAAGAATCATATGTCTGGCGGCTTCAAGCACGTACGAAAAACCTGTACTCGTGCTTCCGGTATCAATCATCCCGCCGACGGGCAATAATTTCAAATCCACCCCAAACCACTTAATAAACAGAAGGCTGATAAAAAAAGACGGGAACGCCATGGAAGCAAACACAAGAAACGTCACGATCCCGTCAAACCATGAGTATTTCCTGACAGCGGATATGACACCCGTTATCATCGCGGCTGACCATGTGACAAGCAACGCCAAAAACGCGACAAAAAACGAATTCCAGACATATTTCCGAAGCAGTGACAGGACGTTCTCCTGATATTTCAAAGAAAACCCAAAATCTCCGCTGAGCACATTACCGAGCCACGTCACATAGCGCTGCCAAATCGGCTGATCCAGCCCGTAAAGCGCTTTTAACTCCTTCGCTCTTTCAGGAGTCAGGTTTACATTGGAATCAATATAGTCGCCCGGCAGCATGGCGAATAAGAAAAAAATAATAAAGGACGTACCGAATAAGATCACAAGCATTTGAATGAATCGTTCTGCGGCATACCGTTTCACAAAAAGCCCCTCCTTTCCGCTGAAAGGGCAAAATCCCCAGGATGCACCGGGTATTTTGCCCAACCGTTCTATTGAATTGAGACATTTGAGAGACTTGAACTGATTCCAGAATAATTGTCAGGCTCAAGCCCTTTTATTTTTCCGCTGACCGCCCTTGCGCTCTGACGGTAATGAATCAGAATGTAAGGCGGGTTTTCCCCGAGCTCCCGGTACAGCTTGTGATAAATCTCTTTTCTTTTGCTGATATCAAGCGTGCCGGCTCCTTTCTCTATCAGCCGGTCCGCTTTCGGATTGGAATATCCCGTTACATTATTGGGATGGCCGGAAGCCAGCTTTTCCACCGTGTCATTCGGATCAAGAATCTGCGAGGTGGAAACGGCGGCAAGGTCGTATTGTTTGTCATTTATTTTCGCTACTTCTGTATTAAAATCCATGACTTCCGGTTTTAATGAGATTCCGATGTCCGCGTAATTTTCTTTCGCGATCGGGATGAAATCATCATCCGCTTTAGACGTGTAATAGCTGATTTCAAGCTTTTTGCCGTTTTTTTCACGTACACCGTCTTTGCCCGTTTTCCAGCCTGCATCATCGAGAAGCTTTTTGGCTTTTTCAGGGTTAAACGCGTACCGATTGACACCTTTGTCATCATAAGCCCACGAAACCGGAGACACCGGAACATTCGCGACCTCTCCGTAGCGTTTAAAGCGGACATCGACGATTTTTTGACGGTCAAGTCCGTAAATAAGCGCCTGGGACACTTTCTTATCTTGAAAAGGCGGACGCTTGTGATTGACGTACACAAGCCCGTAATCATTCACGACAGATACGCTTATATTGGCAAAACCGAGACTTTTTAAATGCTGAACCGTATCATCATCAGGTGAGAAAGAAGCGTAATCAAGGTCACCCGTTTCAAACAGCTGAAGAGAAGTTGACGGATCGATAATTTTATAAATCAGCTTTTCGGTTTTCGGTTTTCCGGCATAATAGTGTTCATTAGCCTGATAGCGTATTTCCTGTCCCGGAAGGTATTCTGTAAATTGATAAGGTCCCGCTCCGAGCGGTTTGGCATAAAGCTCTTTTAAATAGTCCAGTTTGCCGAATTGATATTTCTTCCCGTAGTAGGCTTCTGACAGCACCTGCCCGCCTAAAAGAAGCAGCGACTTCGCACTGACTTTCTCAGTCGTAATTTGAATGGTTCTGTCATCAAGGACGCGTATGCCCTCTATCGTCTTTGCCTTTCCTTCTTTGTAAGCCTTACCGCCTTTAATATAGGCCGTGGTGATATCTTCATAGCCCGCGTATGCAGGATCATGCAGCAGTGTTAAAGTGAATGCGGCATCCTTTGCGGTCAGCGGTGAACCGTCGCTGAAAACGAGATTTTTTCTTAAATGGAACGTGTATGTAAGCTGATCTTTGGAAATTTTCCAGCTTTCCGCAAGAGCCGGGGCAGGCTTCCCCGTTTTATCCAGTTTGACTAACGGTTCAAAAATAGGATCTGTCGCATTTCCGTCCCAGCCGTTTTCGTAAAAGTACGGCAGAAACACGCCGCCCGGCGCGGAAATCCCAGCAACAAAAGTGTCAGTTCTGGCTTTCGATTTAGCGGGAATCGCCGCCGGATGAGAAGCTTTAAATTCCTTTGTCTCGACATGGGCGATACGTGTTTCTTCCTTTTTATCAGCCGCAGATGACGGTTCTTCTCCGGCACTCCCTAACGCGCACCCTGATAACATGATGGATACCGACAGCGCGAGTACCGTTGTTTTTATCCTCCATTTTCTCTCCTTCATCTTTATCGAACCCCCGCATGCTTTTCATCTATCTTTATATAAATCTGCTCCATCTGTTCCTCATTTCTCATAATCTCCCGTTTGTTTTTCTCTACAAGCAGTTCGAAATTCAATGTGTGTTTTCTGTACTTTTTTCGTTTTTTGCTCTTTTTGCGCACATGTGATACCTTTTTTAACGCCACTTTTCATCCCTCCGCTTTTCATTTCATTCAATGACTTTCACGCAAAAAAGGCCCTTATCTGTTTAAAAGATAAGAGCCTTCGGTGATCCGATCAGCCATCATTTGGAAATATGTAATGATTATGTTAATTCATACAATCCCTACCTGTCAACTATAATTTAAAATATCGTTTCCTTCCGGGGGTTTTCCTCATACACTCTCTCATTTTTCCGCATATGCTAGAAAACATAGCAGAGTACAAGTGAAAGTGAGTGAGAATGTGGAAAAGACAACATTGACCGGTCGCATCGTCAAAAAAGATGACCCGGACTATAATGCTGCAAGAACCAATATCAATTTAAGCCTGCAAAGATATCCAGACATCATTGTGTTTTGTCAAAATAAACATGACGCCCTCAATGCGCTGAGATGGGCGCGTGAGAACAATGTGCCTTTCCGTATCAGAGGCGGAAGACACAGCTACGAAAATTTTTCCCTGTTAAATAACGGACTAGTCATTGATCTCAATGAAATGAAGAAAATAAGAGTAAATGAGGATACACGGCTGGTCTCGATTGAAGCGGGAGCCGAATTGGGAGAAGTCTACCGGACACTCTGGCGGTACGGCTTGACCCTTCCTGCGGGGACCATTGCGAATGTGGGAATCACGGGGCTGACGCTCGGGGGAGGAATCGGATATTTAACAAGGACTGCCGGACTTACTTGCGATCGTCTCCTCCAGCTCGAAATGATCATAGCGGACGAAAAAGCGGGTGCTGACTTGATCACAGCCAACCGCTCAAAGCACTCTGATCTATTTTGGGCGTCTCAGGGCGGAGGGGGAGGCAACTTCGGCATTGTCACATCCATGATGTTTAAAGCCGTGCCGATCTCGTGCGTGTCTGTTTTTTCTGTCACTTGGGGCTGGGATGATTTTGAGGAAGTATTTAACACGTGGCAGCGCTGGGCTCCATTTACAGACAACCGGCTTACCTCATCAATTCAGTTTTGGCCTAAGGAAGTAAACCGCATAGAAGCGCTCGGTCAATTTACCGGGACAAAGGATGAGCTGAAAGAACTGCTGGCTCCGTTAATGAAAGCGGGAAAACCGGCAAGCGGCATGGTCAAGACAGTGCCATTTATTAAAGCGGCAGCCTTTTTTAACAGCCCGGGAGGCAATCAGCCGCAAAAGATGAAGCGGTCAGGATCCTTTATTGAAAAACCATTATCTTCACGCGCGATTTCCACTTTAAAGCGCTATTTAGAGCACGCTCCGAACGAAAACGCCAGTGTCTGGCAGCAGTCTCTCGGCGGGGCGGCCGGACGGATCGCTCCGGACCAAACGGCATTCTACTATCGCAACGCAATCATTGCCCAAGAATATATTACAACTTGGACATCTGCTGAAGAAGAAAGACAAAATGTCCGCTGGATCGAAGGACTGAGAACGTCCCTATCAAGAGAAACGATGGGAGATTACGTGAATTGGCCTGATAGAGAAATCAGAAACTGGCTGCAAACATATTACGGAGAAAATGTTCACCGCCTCCGTCAAGTCAAAACGAAATACGATCCGGAAAATATATTCCGATTTGAACAGAGCATTCCGCCGCTTCGCCGTTCACCGTTTTTCTAAAAAAGATGAAGATGGGCAAACTCCATCTTCATCTTTTCTTTTATTGATATAAGCGGCTTCCCTTCTCCGCAAACTCTTTTGCTTTTTCTTTCAGCCCTTCATTGACGGCCTCGTCTTCAGTAAGTCCGTTTTCCTTCGCATAATCACGAATATCCTGAGAAATTCTCATGCTGCAGAACTTCGGACCGCACATCGAACAGAAGTGAGCCGTTTTTGCGCCTTCAGCCGGCAGCGTTTCATCATGATATTCGATTGCTCTTTCAGGATCAAGCGACAAATGAAATTGATCACGCCACCGGAATTCAAACCGCGCCTTAGACAGAGCATCGTCACGGATCTGTGCACCCGGATGCCCTTTAGCAAGGTCTGCGGCATGTGCTGCGATTTTGTACGTAATGACGCCTTCTCTTACATCATCACGATTCGGCAGCCCCAAATGCTCCTTCGGCGTGACATAGCAAAGCATCGCCGTCCCGTACCAGCCGATCATCGCCGCGCCGATTGCTGAAGTAATGTGGTCATAACCCGGAGCGATATCCGTCGTTAATGGCCCGAGCGTGTAAAAAGGCGCCTCTTTACAAATTTCCAGCTGCTTGTCCATGTTTTCCTTAATTTTATGCATCGGCACATGACCCGGTCCTTCGATCATCACTTGCACATCGTGCTTCCACGCGATCTCCGTCAATTCTCCGAGAGTCTCCAATTCCGCAAACTGCGCTTCATCATTGGCATCCGCAATCGAACCGGGGCGAAGCCCGTCACCAAGTGAAAAAGCGATATCATAGGTCTTCATGATTTCACAAATTTCTTCAAAATGCGTGTACAGAAAGCTTTCCTGATGATGAGCCAGGCACCATTGCGCCATAATCGCCCCGCCGCGGGATACGATTCCCGTCGTGCGTTTGGCCGTTAACGGGACGTAACGAAGCAGTACGCCGGCATGGATGGTGAAATAATCCACGCCCTGCTCCGCCTGCTCAATCAATGTGTCACGATAAATGTCCCACGTTAAATCCTCGGCAATGCCATTTACTTTTTCAAGCGCCTGATAAATCGGCACCGTCCCCACAGGCACGGGACAGTTGCGGATAATCCATTCACGCGTCGTATGAATGTCTTTTCCCGTGGATAAGTCCATCATCGTATCGGCGCCCCAGCGAATCGCCCACGTCATTTTTTCGACTTCTTCTTCGATAGAAGATGTAACAGCCGAGTTGCCGATATTTGCATTAATTTTCACATGAAAATTCCGGCCGATAATCATCGGCTCGCTTTCCGGGTGGTTGACGTTAGAAGGAATAATCGCCCGTCCGCTCGCCACCTCTTCCCTGACAAATTCGGGAGACACATGCTCGCGAATTGCGATAAACTCCATTTCCGGCGTAATGATGCCTTTTCTCGCATAATGCAATTGTGTTACATTTTTCCCCGGCTTGGCCCGAAGCGGTTTCCGCTGTAGGCCGGGGTATTCGGCGGCACGGCCCTCTTTTTTATAGCCGTTGTCTTCAGGTCTCACGGTCCGGCCGTTATATTCCTCTACATCTCCGCGCCCGGTAATCCACTTTGTGCGGAGCGCCCCCAGCCCTTCATGAATATCAATTTGTACATCCGGGTCTGTATACGGCCCGCTCGTATCATAAACACGGACCGGCGCATTCTCCTCTTCCCCGAATGCCCCCGTAGTCGCACTCAGGCTGATTTCCCGCATCGGCACTCGTATATCGGGCGAAGAACCTTCTGCATAAACCTTTTTACTGTCGGAAAAACTCGACATAATGGAAATGTTCGCTTGCTGTACTGATTGATTTTGCATACAAATCTCTCCTTTATCATTTGAATAACAGAACCAAGCTCAGCACCAGCACAAAAAAACCGGGTTCAAAGAAGAACCCGGTTTTGCAGTCAGAAAGAAACTATTATTGTTTTCTTCAACAATAATAAAACCTTTACTTCCCCACGCTGGTACGAACCAGATCAGGTCCAAAGGGTTAAGAAGCCGCCGCTTCTCTCTCAGCCCGCTCAGACGGGCACCCCCAGTAACTATTGATTTCGCTCTCATCGTAACATAAGTTGTGTACAAAAAAAAGCATATTATCAAAATTCAGATAACGGGACAGTCATAAGCTCTGCTTCCCGAACGCCTTCTTCGGTATTAAAAACCCGATAACCCTTTGCGGTTTCCCGGGAAGAGACAGCCCGGATCAGCTGACCGTCTTTATAATGAAGCGCAGCGCCGTCATCAGCGGCATAGCCCTCCCTGAGTTTCTTTTCTGAAATCAGACGGTGATACACCGGCCGGCGCCCCGCTTCTCCGTCATAGTGCGGACAAAAGCTGCCCGGCAAAAATCCTAAAGCTCTTAACTCTCTCAAATCTCCAGCTGAATCCGTCAATCCTTCTTCATACCAGCAAATCGCCCCGGCGCTGAGACCCGCCAACCGACCCGCCAACATGATGCCGTTTTCCCAAGCCTCACGAAGAATACGGTCAAGCCCCCATTCTTTCCATAAGACAAGCATATTGCGCGTATTTCCGCCGCCGACATATATAATATCTTTCTTCATGAGAAAGGATCTGAGATCAGAACCCGGCGGTTTAAACAGCGACAAGTGATCCGGCTCACACCGCAGCTTTTGAAAGGCCTGATAAAACCTGCCGATATAATTCTCCGAATCTCCGCTTGCCGTCGGCAAAAAACAAACTTTCGGCTTTGACCGCGCCGACTGCTCTAAAATATACTGATCCAGCACAAGATGATCCGGCTCCATGGAAAAGCCTCCGCCGCCCATTGCAATAATCTGCTTCACGTCATCACCTCTTTTTTTCTCTAGTATAACAGCTCATAAAAAGGCGTTATCCCATTTTCGGATAACGCCTTCAAAAAGTATTTGTTATCTGAAAAATGAAAACGCACCGTATAACACAACGGAGATCCCTGCGGCGATAAGCGCCGGAACAAGCTTCGAACGGGCATACTTCACAACATCGATCCCCAACACCGTACAGGTTGTCACCGTATTATCACTGAGAGGAGAAGCAAACGCTCCAAATGTTCCGCTCGCAAACACGGCCCCGATCGCTAATAATAAGCTGGTATGTGACTGAACCGCCAGCGTTACGCCGAGCGGCATTAATAGCCCCCAAGTCCCCCAGGATGACCCGATAAAATAGGATATAACAGCCCCCAGTATAAAAAGAGACGGCGCAATAAACATATGAGGGATCCATGACGTTAAATGAGAAGTAACATATTTCGAGAATCCCAGATCTTCAGATACTGCTGTTACGGCCCAAATCAGCGATAACATAATAATAACGTTGACCAATTCGTTTCCGCCCTTAATAAAATGGGTAACAAGCTCGCCTGCATGAAAACGCTGAAACATAAAAAGAGCAAATGCTGCAATAACCGCTGCCAATAATGCGGTTAACATGACGCCAAGCATATCACTTTTGATAAAAGCATTCAAAAACCCTTGTGCTTTTGAATGACCGTCCCACCAGCTGAGAAAGAGTGTTAATAGCAAAAACAGCCCGATCGGAATGATTAAATTCCAAGGCCGAATCGGTGTTTCCTTAATATAAGCACGGTGCGCCGAATCCAGCTCCTCCTGCTGGTCAGCATGCTCATCACTTTCGAACATTCCCGTATGTTCACCGTGAATATCTGAGATCGTCCCTGTTTCCATGTTGAATGAACCTGAGCCTTTTGAAAGCAACACACCGCTGTTCCGCGGAATCGGTTCCGTATTTTTGTTATGTTTGCGAGCAGAAGTTTGTCCGCTCTTTTCTGTTTTTTCTAAGCTTTCGTCCGCTTTTTGTTTCTTAAAAAAGCAGTAATAAATTCCGACTAATATAATCACAATGGAGAAAAAATTGAAAGGAATACTTTTCACATATACCGTGTAAGCCGGCTGATCTATTCCTGACGTTTTAAGGGCCTGTCCGATAATGGAAACCATGTAGCCGACAAATGCCGTTGCTATCGGAATCAAGGCAATGACAGGGTTTGCCGTAAACTCAATGGCATACGCAATTTTCTGTTTCGACAGGTCCAGACGCTTGCTTAACGCTTTCATGATCGGTGCAATTGTGACGATGCGAAAGTCCGGTTCACTGAACGTGCCAAATGTCGACAGCCATGCAAGCAGCATCGCACCTTTTTTGGTTTTAACTTTTTTACTGATCAAATGGACGAATCCTTTTATCCCGCCGGTCAGCTTTATAATCCCTACAAGGCCGGCAAATGAATATAGAAACACAATGATTCTAATATTATTGGTGACGACAATATTGCTGATTACATATTGAACCATATGTTCAATCCCGCCAAGCAAGCTGGGATGCAAAAGATAGCTTCCGACCAGCAAACCCACAAACAGACCGGACTGCACTTGCTTTGTAATGATTGAAATGGGAATGACCAGAATAAATGGGATAAGACAAGCCCAAGTCCCTTCCACTAAAAACACCTCTTTCAAAGAACTTCTTGTTAGTATCTTTGAAAAAAGCGGATTTATACAATCAGCAGGTATCATGTTTTCACAAGCCTTGGAGGATATTTTCATACAACAAAAAAGGCTTCTACATATTGTAGAAGCCTTTTTATACCGGTGGCCGGGGTCGAACCGGCACTCCAGAAGGAACACGATTTTGAGTCGTGCGCGTCTGCCAATTCCGCCACACCGGCATGTAATGCGTCGTGTTCAACCGACGTATATAAATATAACATGTATTTTATAAACCGTCAACGGTTTTAGCAAAGTTTTTTAAATGGTAATGCAGTATATCCGATACAAACAAGAAACTTATATTGATAGTCATTACGTTTTTATTATATAAAAAAAGTGATCTGCAATATGCAAATCACTCTCATATATGTTTTATAATGTGAAAACTGATGACCAATTTAACATAGTTCGTTCAAAGTTAAATTGGTGCCGAGGGCCGGACTTGAACCGGCACGGTAGTCACCTACCGCAGGATTTTAAGTCCTGTGTGTCTGCCAATTCCACCACCCCGGCAATAGAAAGGCGACACCCGGATTCGAACCGGGGATAAAGGTTTTGCAGACCTCTGCCTTACCACTTGGCTATGCCGCCGTAATTTGGAGCGGAAGACGGGATTCGAACCCGCGACCCCCACCTTGGCAAGGTGATGTTCTACCACTGAACTACTTCCGCAACATGTAAAAGAACTTAATACATCTTATGCTGTTGTTTTTTAAAAAATGCAACTGGGCTAGCTGGATTCGAACCAACGCATGACGGAGTCAAAGTCCGTTGCCTTACCGCTTGGCTATAGCCCAATGATAATATGGGGCGATTGATGGGAATCGAACCCACGAGTGCCAGAGCCACAATCTGGTGCGTTAACCACTTCGCCACAACCGCCATAATCTGAAGATGAATAAATAATATAATGGCAGGGGCAGTAGGAATCGAACCCACACCGGAGGTTTTGGAGACCTCTGTTCTACCGTTAAACTATGCCCCTATTTATAAAATGGTGGAGGGGGGCAGATTCGAACTGCCGAACCCTGAGGGAGCGGATTTACAGTCCGCCGCGTTTAGCCACTTCGCTACCCCTCCATCATTTAGAGTGCCGGCCAGAGGACTTGAACCCCCAACCTACTGATTACAAGTCAGTTGCTCTACCAATTGAGCTAGACCGGCAAATGGTGGCTCGGGACGGAATCGAACCGCCGACACACGGATTTTCAGTCCGTTGCTCTACCAACTGAGCTACCGAGCCTTTTTATAAATGGCGGTCCGGACGGGACTCGAACCCGCGACCTCCTGCGTGACAGGCAGGCATTCTAACCAACTGAACTACCGGACCATTTAATTTTTGGTTGCGGGGGCAGGATTTGAACCTGCGACCTTCGGGTTATGAGCCCGACGAGCTACCGAACTGCTCCACCCCGCGATAATAATGGTGGAGGATGACGGGCTCGAACCGCCGACCCTCTGCTTGTAAGGCAGATGCTCTCCCAGCTGAGCTAATCCTCCATCATATAAGTGACCCGTACGGGATTCGAACCCGTGTTACCGCCGTGAAAGGGCGGTGTCTTAACCGCTTGACCAACGGGCCCTGGTATTTTTTCGTTTGTTATGTATTAATAATTAGTGGCGGAGAGCAAGGGATTCGAACCCTTGAGACGGGGTTACCGCCTACACGATTTCCAATCGTGCTCCTTCGGCCACTCGGACAGCTCTCCATAAATGGCTCCGCAGGTAGGATTCGAACCTACGACCGATCGGTTAACAGCCGATAGCTCTACCACTGAGCTACTGCGGAATGAAGTCTGCCTGGCGATGTCCTACTCTCACAGGGGGAAACCCCCGACTACCATCGGCGCTGAAGAGCTTAACTTCCGTGTTCGGCATGGGAACGGGTGTGACCTCTTCGCCATCATCACCAGACGTTTTAGTGACATGTATTATTATACTATGTATTTCAGAAAAAGCAAGAGTTTTTTTGAAAAAAATTCTCTCAAAACTAGATAACAGTAAGCATACATTCAAATTGGTTAAGTCCTCGATCGATTAGTATCTGTCAGCTCCATGTGTCGCCACACTTCCACCTCAGACCTATCAACCTGATCATCTTTCAGGGATCTTACTTCCTTGCGGAATGGGAAATCTCATCTTGAGGGGGGCTTCATGCTTAGATGCTTTCAGCACTTATCCCGTCCGCACATAGCTACCCAGCGATGCCCTTGGCAGAACAACTGGTACACCAGCGGTGCGTCCATCCCGGTCCTCTCGTACTAAGGACAGCTCCTCTCAAATTTCCTGCGCCCGCGACGGATAGGGACCGAACTGTCTCACGACGTTCTGAACCCAGCTCGCGTACCGCTTTAATGGGCGAACAGCCCAACCCTTGGGACCGACTACAGCCCCAGGATGCGATGAGCCGACATCGAGGTGCCAAACCTCCCCGTCGATGTGGACTCTTGGGGGAGATAAGCCTGTTATCCCCGGGGTAGCTTTTATCCGTTGAGCGATGGCCCTTCCATGCGGAACCACCGGATCACTAAGCCCGACTTTCGTCCCTGCTCGACTTGTAGGTCTCGCAGTCAAGCTCCCTTGTGCCTTTACACTCTGCGAATGATTTCCAACCATTCTGAGGGAACCTTTGGGCGCCTCCGTTACCTTTTAGGAGGCGACCGCCCCAGTCAAACTGCCCACCTGACACTGTCTCCCCGCCCGATAAGGGCGGCGGGTTAGAAGGTCAATACAGCCAGGGTAGTATCCCACCGATGCCTCCACCGAAGCTGGCGCTCCGGTTTCCAAGGCTCCTACCTATCCTGTACAAGCTGTACCAACATTCAATATCAGGCTGCAGTAAAGCTCCACGGGGTCTTTCCGTCCTGTCGCGGGTAACCTGCATCTTCACAGGTACTATAATTTCACCGAGTCTCTCGTTGAGACAGTGCCCAGATCGTTGCGCCTTTCGTGCGGGTCGGAACTTACCCGACAAGGAATTTCGCTACCTTAGGACCGTTATAGTTACGGCCGCCGTTTACTGGGGCTTCAATTCGCACCTTCGCTTACGCTAAGCGCTCCTCTTAACCTTCCAGCACCGGGCAGGCGTCAGCCCCTATACTTCGCCTTACGGCTTCGCAGAGACCTGTGTTTTTGCTAAACAGTCGCCTGGGCCTATTCACTGCGGCTCTCTCGGGCTTGCACCCTAACAGAGCACCCCTTCTCCCGAAGTTACGGGGTCATTTTGCCGAGTTCCTTAACGAGAGTTCTCTCGATCACCTTAGGATTCTCTCCTCGCCTACCTGTGTCGGTTTGCGGTACGGGCACCTCTCACCTCGCTAGAGGCTTTTCTTGGCAGTGTGGAATCAGGAACTTCGCTACTATAATTCGCTCGCCATCACAGCTCAGCCTTCACGGGAAACGGATTTGCCTATTTCCCAGCCTAACTGCTTGGACGCGGATATCCAATACCGCGCTTACCCTATCCTCCTGCGTCCCCCCATTGCTCAAATGGTGAGGAGGTGGTACAGGAATATCAACCTGTTATCCATCGCCTACGCCTTTCGGCCTCGGCTTAGGTCCCGACTAACCCTGAGCGGACGAGCCTTCCTCAGGAAACCTTAGGCATTCGGTGGAGGGGATTCTCACCCCTCTTTCGCTACTCATACCGGCATTCTCACTTCTAAGCGCTCCACAAGTCCTTCCGGTCTTGCTTCACAGCCCTTAGAACGCTCTCCTACCACTGTTCGAAGAACAGTCCGCAGCTTCGGTGATACGTTTAGCCCCGGTACATTTTCGGCGCAGAGTCACTCGACCAGTGAGCTATTACGCACTCTTTAAATGGTGGCTGCTTCTAAGCCAACATCCTGGTTGTCTAAGCAACTCCACATCCTTTTCCACTTAACGTATACTTTGGGACCTTAGCTGGCGGTCTGGGCTGTTTCCCTTTCGACTACGGATCTTATCACTCGCAGTCTGACTCCCAAGGATAAGTCATCGGCATTCGGAGTTTGACTGAATTCGGTAACCCGGTAGGGGCCCCTAGTCCAATCAGTGCTCTACCTCCGAGACTCTTACCTTGAGGCTAGCCCTAAAGCTATTTCGGAGAGAACCAGCTATCTCCAGGTTCGATTGGCATTTCACCCCTACCCACACCTCATCCCCGCACTTTTCAACGTGCGTGGGTTCGGGCCTCCATTCAGTGTTACCTGAACTTCACCCTGGACATGGGTAGATCACCTGGTTTCGGGTCTACGACCACGTACTCAATTCGCCCTATTCAGACTCGCTTTCGCGCGGCTCCGCATCTTCTGCTTAACCTTGCACGGGATCGTAACTCGCCGGTTCATTCTACAAAAGGCACGCCATCACCCGTTAACGGGCTCTGACTACTTGTAGGCACACGGTTTCAGGATCTCTTTCACTCCCCTTCCGGGGTGCTTTTCACCTTTCCCTCACGGTACTGGTTCACTATCGGTCACTAGGGAGTATTTAGCCTTGGGAGATGGTCCTCCCGGATTCCGACGGAATTTCACGTGTTCCGCCGTACTCAGGATCCACTCAGGAGAGAACGAAGTTTTGACTACAGGGCTGTTACCTCCTATGGCGGGCCTTTCCAGACCTCTTCATCTACCTCGTTCCTTTGTAACTCCGTACAGAGTGTCCTACAACCCCAAGAGGCAAGCCTCTTGGTTTGGGCTGGTCCCGTTTCGCTCGCCGCTACTCAGGGAATCGCATTTGCTTTCTCTTCCTCCGGGTACTTAGATGTTTCAGTTCCCCGGGTCTGCCTTCTCATATCCTATGTATTCAGATATGGATACCACTCCATTACGAGTGGTGGGTTTCCCCATTCGGAAATCTCCGGATCAAAGCTTGCTTACAGCTCCCCGAAGCATATCGGTGTTCGTCCCGTCCTTCATCGGCTCCTAGTGCCAAGGCATCCACCGTGCGCCCTTTCTAACTTAACCGTTAAAAAGAATCACTACGTGATATCTTGACGTGATATCTTGCATTACTAATTGAATGTGAATTACTTCTGTTATCTAGTTTTCAAAGAACAACGCATAGGACATGCTAACACATGCGTTGCCACAGGAAGTGGCGCATTTAGCAGGTGTTCCTATGTTTTGAAGGAATGATCCTTCAAAACTAAACAAGACAGGGAACGTTCTGTTTATAAGACCCAAGGTCTTATATTCCGTTAAAATCCTTAGAAAGGAGGTGATCCAGCCGCACCTTCCGATACGGCTACCTTGTTACGACTTCACCCCAATCATCTGTCCCACCTTCGGCGGCTGGCTCCTAAAAGGTTACCTCACCGACTTCGGGTGTTACAAACTCTCGTGGTGTGACGGGCGGTGTGTACAAGGCCCGGGAACGTATTCACCGCGGCATGCTGATCCGCGATTACTAGCGATTCCAGCTTCACGCAGTCGAGTTGCAGACTGCGATCCGAACTGAGAACAGATTTGTGGGATTGGCTTAACCTCGCGGTTTCGCGCCCTTTGTTCTGTCCATTGTAGCACGTGTGTAGCCCAGGTCATAAGGGGCATGATGATTTGACGTCATCCCCACCTTCCTCCGGTTTGTCACCGGCAGTCACCTTAGAGTGCCCAACTGAATGCTGGCAACTAAGATCAAGGGTTGCGCTCGTTGCGGGACTTAACCCAACATCTCACGACACGAGCTGACGACAACCATGCACCACCTGTCACTCTGCCCCCGAAGGGGACGTCCTATCTCTAGGATTGTCAGAGGATGTCAAGACCTGGTAAGGTTCTTCGCGTTGCTTCGAATTAAACCACATGCTCCACCGCTTGTGCGGGCCCCCGTCAATTCCTTTGAGTTTCAGTCTTGCGACCGTACTCCCCAGGCGGAGTGCTTAATGCGTTAGTCTGCAGCACTAAGGGGCGGAAACCCCTAACACTTAGCACTCATCGTTTACGGCGTGGACTACCAGGGTATCTAATCCTGTTCGCTCCCCACGCTTTCGCTCCTCAGCGTCAGTTACAGACCAGAGAGTCGCCTTCGCCACTGGTGTTCCTCCACATCTCTACGCATTTCACCGCTACACGTGGAATTCCACTCTCCTCTTCTGCACTCAAGTTCCCCAGTTTCCAATGACCCTCCCCGGTTGAGCCGGGGGCTTTCACATCAGACTTAAGAAACCGCCTGCGAGCCCTTTACGCCCAATAATTCCGGACAACGCTTGCCACCTACGTATTACCGCGGCTGCTGGCACGTAGTTAGCCGTGGCTTTCTGGTTAGGTACCGTCAAGGTGCCGCCCTATTTGAACGGCACTTGTTCTTCCCTAACAACAGAGCTTTACGATCCGAAAACCTTCATCACTCACGCGGCGTTGCTCCGTCAGACTTTCGTCCATTGCGGAAGATTCCCTACTGCTGCCTCCCGTAGGAGTCTGGGCCGTGTCTCAGTCCCAGTGTGGCCGATCACCCTCTCAGGTCGGCTACGCATCGTCGCCTTGGTGAGCCGTTACCTCACCAACTAGCTAATGCGCCGCGGGTCCATCTGTAAGTGGTAGCCGAAGCCACCTTTTATGTCTGAACCATGCGGTTCAAACAACCATCCGGTATTAGCCCCGGTTTCCCGGAGTTATCCCAGTCTTACAGGCAGGTTACCCACGTGTTACTCACCCGTCCGCCGCTAACATCAGGGAGCAAGCTCCCATCTGTCCGCTCGACTTGCATGTATTAGGCACGCCGCCAGCGTTCGTCCTGAGCCAGGATCAAACTCTCCGATAAAGTAGTTTGACTGACTACGCACATCGCTGTGCGATTTATTTAAAACTTTGAATTAACAGGTACGTTTTGTCTTGTTTAGTTTTCAAAGATCATCTCAACCTCATCTTGAGGCGACTTTTTCAGTATAACATTTCAGCAAGTTGCTGTCAAATGTTTTTTTGTTTTTATTTCTCCGCCGCTGTGAGCTTTTTGTTGAAGCGCATCAGCGACGTTTAATAATATACCATGCCTATGATTCAGCGTCAACACTTTTTTTGAAAGAATATCCTCGATGATATACTTCCTGCCCTTTGGTCTCTATTTGAGATACTTCAACAAAGCCTTTTTCCGTCAGGTAATCAAGCATGACACCAAGATCTTGGGTGAAGTGCAGCAGTTCAGGGTGCTGAAGCAATTCTCCAAACTGCCACATTTCTTTTTCTTTCATCACTTGAAAAAGGTGCGCAGAACCGATTTCAGCTTTTGAATGGATGAGAAAATCATTTGCTAAGAATAATAATTCGAGCCTTTTCTCCAAACTTTCGTGACTCTCGACAAGTTCGGAATATAGCTTATATACCTGCGGCTCAATGTGACGGACCTGGTTCCAGACTGTCGTTTCGGGATAAAACCCCCGGTCAATCACTTCTATGCGGGCCAAGTGGTGAAGAGCATGCACTACCGCATAATATGCATCCAGAAAATGATCAGCTTCAAAAAACGCTTTTCCTTCTACAAATCTTCTGATCAGCTTGCCGTATTCCATTCCGATCTTTAATTTCCGCTCGGCGAAAGGAAAAGTGCTGAGCCGGTCATTGAGTTCAGATATATATTCATTGCGGTCAAACAGCACTTTGCCGTTGATGATCCAATCTATGACTCTTCTATTTGTCCCAAGCAGAATCCATTCCTGAAGCAGAGCATCCGTTACAATATGTAAAGAGGCGGTTTTTTGTTCGAATTCATAATGCTTTATAAAAAGAGGTTCATCAGCCTGTTTGACAATGACAAGCATGACCGCATCAAAGTTATCCGTGATGGATGATGCTTTACTCCTTCTCTCAATCATAAGGACGGCCAGCGTATCGGGATGACTTGCTCTTTCTTGGTAAATTGGACGGAGAAGATTGTCCATTACGATTCCTCCAATGCGATTGTTTCACTAGCTATTGTTTCTACATTTCTATGATAAAACATGAAAGTCCTTTTTTCTAAACACATTGCACTATTATAACAAATTTCCTTTCAGGTGCCATATTTATTCTTCCCTTTTCTTACGAAAACATGAAGAATATGCCATCTGTTTTGTGCTATAGTTAAACGAGAGGGGGATGGACATGGCGAAATACTCAAGCAAAATTAATAAGATCAGAACGTTTGCGTTAAGTTTGGTTTTCGTTGGGTTTATCATTATGTACATCGGGCTGTTCTTTAAGCAGTCTGTTTTGCTTGCCAGCTTGTTTATGATTCTCGGCCTGCTGTCGATCGGGCTCAGCACCGCCGTTTATTTTTGGATCGGCATGCTGTCCACAAAAGCGGTCCGGGTGATGTGCCCCGCTTGCGAGAAAGAAACGAAGATTCTGGGCAGAGTGGATATGTGCATGCATTGCAGAGAGCCGCTTACATTGGATAAAGGATTGGAAGGCAAAGCGTTCGATGAGTCTTATAACAGAAAAAACAGTGTAAAATAAACGAAGCTGACCGTATCAAAGCGGTCAGCTTCGTTTAGTGGTTTTCTTTTTTGGAACATTCTTGGCAGACGCCGTAAATCTCCAAACGGTGGTGGCTTACCTTAAACCCCGTGACGTGAGCCGCAAGCTGTTCCACTTCGTCAAGCCCGGGATAATGGAAGTCTACGATTTTTCCGCAGCTTTCACAAATGGCGTGATAATGGTCAGAGGTGACAAAATCAAATCTGCTGGACGCATCTCCGTACGTCAGTTCCTTTACAAGCCCCGCTTCCCGGAATACACGCAAATTGTTATACACTGTCGCAACACTCATATTAGGGAATTTCCCTTCCAAGGCTTTATATATATCGTCCGCTGTCGGATGTGCCATAGAATCCACGAGATATTCCAGAATGGCATGACGTTGAGGAGTAATCCGGACTCCCGTATCCTTCAACGTGTCTAAGGCTTCTTTTAATTCATGTGCAGCCATCCGTCATGCACCTCTCTTCTAAAAAAGATTCTTACTTTATAATGTTTATAATTAGTGTACATCTTTTTCCGGTCTCCTGTCAAATGTAATCTGAAGAAAACCCCGTGAGTTCAGCATTTGTCCATTAATTAGACGCAATTTGTTCCAATTCGCGAAGCGCCTCGGCAACGTGATCTTTCACTTTTACCTTTCTCCACTCCTTCACAAGACGGCCTTCTTTATCTAACAAAAAAGTAGATCGCTCGATACCCATATATTCTTTCCCAAAATTCTTCTTCAGCTTCCACACATCAAAAGCTTCCGCCAGTTTGTGCTCATCGTCAACGAGGAGCTGGAAAGGAAGATCGTGTTTTTGCTTAAATTTTTCATGTTTATCACGGCTGTCAGGGCTTACTCCGATGATAACCGCATCAAGTCCCGCGAAACTTTCGTGCTGATCACGGAAATCACATGCTTCCGTTGTGCATCCGGGTGTCATGTCTTTCGGATAAAAATAGAGAACGACGTACTTCCCTTTAAAATCCGTCAATGCTACTTCTTCCCCGCTGTCATTCACTAATTTCATATCCGGTGCTGTTTGTCCGATTTCAATCGTCATTTCTTATACCTCCGGGTTTTTTATTAAGCGTATCCAATTCACGTTAAGATTACAACCGTTATCCTCCCGCTCTTTTCTGGAAGCATGAACCGTTGTGCTTGCAATGAAGCATGCTACAATAGAACATGATGTAAGGAGATATTAGGAGGGTCATTTTTTGTATACAAAATCAGTTGAACTTCATAAGGAAGCGTTAGAGCATATCGTCGGAGGCGTGAACAGCCCGTCCAGATCCTATAAAGCGGTAGGCGGCGGTTCACCCGTTGCGATGGAAAAAGCGAACGGCGCTTATTTCTGGGATGTAGACGGGAATCAGTATATCGATTATTTAGCGGCTTACGGCCCGATTATTACCGGACATGCCCATCCGCATATTACTGAAGCGATTAAAACAGCGGCTGAAAACGGCGTGCTGTACGGGACGCCGACCAAACATGAGGTCACTTTCGCCAAAATGCTGAAGGAGGCCATTCCTTCACTTGATAAAGTACGATTCGTAAACTCAGGCACTGAAGCGGTGATGACAACGATCCGGGTTGCACGCGCTTATACAGGCCGGACAAAAATCATTAAATTCGCCGGCTGCTATCACGGCCACTCTGATCTCGTGCTTGTCGCTGCGGGTTCCGGCCCGTCTACGCTCGGCACCCCCGATTCCGCCGGCGTGCCGAAAAGCATCGCCAATGAGGTGATTACCGTTCCTTTCAATGACATTGAAAGCTACAAAGCCGCGCTGGATAAATGGGGTTCGGAAATTGCAGCGGTTCTCGTCGAGCCGATCGTCGGCAACTTCGGCATCGTTGAACCTGAAGAAGGATTTTTAGAACAGGTAAATGAATTGACCCATAAAGCGGGCGCGCTCGTCATTTATGATGAAGTGATCACGGCGTTCCGTTTTATGTACGGAGGCGCGCAGGATCTTCTTCAAGTGAAGCCTGATTTAACGGCGCTCGGTAAAATTATCGGGGGCGGCTTGCCGATCGGCGCTTACGGAGGCAAAAAAGAGATCATGGAGCAGGTTGCTCCGCTCGGCCCGGCATATCAAGCCGGTACGATGGCCGGAAACCCGGCATCTATCCTATCAGGCATCGCCTGCCTGGAAGTGCTGAAAGAAGAAGGCGTTTATGAGCGGCTTGATGAGCTCGGCGCCAGACTTGAGCAAGGCATTCTCGCCCATGCGGAGACACATGGCATTACCATCACCGTCAACCGTTTAAAAGGCGCGCTCACGGTTTACTTCACTGATGAAAAGATCGTCAATTACGAGCAGGCGGAAAATACGGACGGAGAAGCATTCGCCAAGTTCTTCAAGCTGATGCTTGAGCGCGGCATCAATCTCGCTCCATCGAAGTATGAAGCTTGGTTTATCACAACCGCACATACTGAAGAGGATATCGACGCCACTTTACAAGCCGTTGAAGATGCGTTCAGACATATGAAAAAATAACTGCTGAAACAAGCGGGAGCCCGGGGCTTCCGCTTGTTTCTTTTGTCCGATTTGTGAGATAATGGTTTTTTCAAAAAAAGACCTTGAATAATTGGTATGATCCCTGTATATTACTTTATTGTTTAGCAAATCAGCCGACAGGGAAATGTAAGTGTCAGCCGTTCGTTCGGCACATAATTTATTAGAGAAAGGAATGCACGCACAAACCAATGAAACTTGGTGCCCGCATTTTTAAAACAGGGATTGCGATTACGCTCGCGCTCTACTTAGCATCATGGATCGGACTTCCGTCGCCGATCTTTGCCGGGATTGCAGCTATATTTGCCATACAGCCCTCTATTTACAGGTCTTTTCTTATCATTATTGATCAGGTTCAGGCAAATATCATCGGCGCTGTCATCGCTACGGCATTCGGACTGATTTTCGGACCGAGTCCGATTATGATCGGATTGACCGCAGTGATTGTCATCACGATCATGTTAAAACTGAAAATTGAACACACCATTTCGATTGCGCTCGTGACGGTTATCGCGATTTTAGAAACACCGGGAAACAGCTTCCTGACGTTCGCTCTGATACGAACAAGCACCGTTATTTTAGGCGTGCTGTCTTCTTTTATTGTGAACCTTGTGTTTCTTCCGCCGAAATACGAAACGAAGCTGACTCATCATACGGTTGAATATACCGATGAGATCATGAAATGGATCAGGCTGACGATGCGCCAGTCCACGGAACACTCGATATTGAAAGAGGATATTGAGAAGCTGAAGGAAAAGATGATGAAGCTTGATCATACGTACCTTCTTTATAAAGAGGAGAGAAGCTACTTTAAGAAAACGACGTATGTAAAGTCGCGCAAACTTGTATTGTTCAGACAGGCGATTATTACGGCGAATCGGGCGCTTGATACGCTGAAAAAGCTGCACCGCTATGAAAACGAGATTTATCATATGCCGGAGGAATTTCAGGAGACGCTGACAGAAGAAATTGATTATCTGCTTCATTGGCACGAAAGGATTCTGATGCGGACGGTCGGCAAGATCAAACCGCATGATGACGATGCTGAAGAAAGCATAAGATATAAACAGCTTTTGACGAAGTCTTTCTTGAAAAATCAGCAGAACTGCGAGGATGAACTGCTTGATTACAATATGCTCAGCATTATGGCTGCGGTTGCGGAATACCGCGAGCAGCTGGAGCATCTCGATACATTAATTACGAGTTTTCAGACATACCACCCGAAAGACAGCGAATTAGAAACAGACGAAGAGTAACCCGGTGCTTCCGTAAAACCGGGTTTTTTTGCATTCAAAAAAACTTATGCCGCCCATTCGGACGGCATAAGTTTTTGTATCAGTTCAAATTCTGAATCGTAAATAAGTGTCTGTACTGGCCGCCTTGGGCCATTAATTCCTCGTGCGTGCCGGTTTCGACGACGGCGCCGTTTTCCATGACGACAATTTTATCCGCATGCGTAATCGTGGACAGCCTGTGGGCGACGATAAAAGTCGTCCGGTTTTTCGCAAGCTTTTCCATCGCTTCCTGAATGTAGTGTTCACTTTCAAGATCAAGAGCCGATGTCGCTTCATCCAAGATTAACAGCGGCGGATTTTTTAAGAATACACGCGCGATGGAAATCCGCTGTTTCTGCCCGCCTGACAATTTGACGCCCCGTTCGCCGACTTTGGTTTCGTAGCCTTCGGGGAAATTCATAATAAATTCATGGGCATTTGCCGCTTTCGCTGCCGCAACCACCTCATCCAGAGACGCTCCCGGTTTACCGATGGCGATATTTTCACGAATCGTCTCACTGAACAGAAACGTATCCTGAAGCACCATACCGACTTGATTGCGGAGGCTTCTCGCTTCATAATCGCGAATATCTGTGCCGTCAATCAGCAGGCTGCCGCCGGATACATCATAAAAACGCGGTATGAGGCTGACAAGCGTCGATTTTCCGCCGCCGCTCATCCCGACGAGCGCGACGGTTTCCCCTTTTGTCACCTTTAAGGAAACGTCCTGCAAAATCGTTTCTTTTCCTTCCTCATAACGGAACGAGACATTTCGGAATTCAACTTCGCCCTTAATGCCGTCAGCTTTTACTGCATTCGGTTTATCAGTCAGTTCATACGGCTCGTCGATAAATTCAAATATGCGGTCCATCGAAGCGATCGACTGGGTCAGCGTCGTCGATGAGTTGATCAATCTTCTGACCGGATTGTACATTCTGTCAATGTAGCCGACGAACGCAACCATCGTCCCTACCGTCAGGGGACCGTTTATGACAAAATAACCCGCAAACGCGATAACAAGCAGCGGCGCCAAATCCGTAATGGTATTCACGACTGCAAACGTTTTTGCGTTCCAATTCGTATGACGGATCGCTCTGTCCAGAAAATGTCCGTTTTTTTCATCAAAATTGGCTTGTTCATAATCTTCAATGGCAAAACTTCTGATGACGGGCATCCCCTGAACTCTTTCGTGCAAATGTCCCTGAACTTGGGCGAGTGCCTGAGAACGCTCACGTGTCAGTTTTCGGAGGCGGCCGTAAAAGTATTTCACTGAAATTCCGTATAACGGAAACAAAATGACAGATATCAATGTCAGCTTGACATCGAGTGTAAACATAATACAGATGACGATCAGCACCGTCATCATATCAAGCCAGATATTCATCAGTCCCGTTATGACAAAGTCTTTTGTCTGTTCGACATCATTTATCACCCGGGAAATGACTTCGCCCGTTCTCGTGTTGGCATAAAACCTCAGGCTCAATTTTTGAATATGATCAAACAATACCCCCCTGATATCGTAGAGCACCCGGCTGCCCGTCCATTGCGCGAAGTATTGCCGATAGTACTCTACCGGGGGGCGCAGAATTAAAAACAGCACGAACATGATGCCCATTATCGTGAATAGCGATGATGTTTTAGCGCTTGCCGTTCCGCTCCCTTGAATAATGTCATCGACCACGTATTTTAACAGAAGCGGGAGAGCCAGCGGGATGGAGAATTTTATAATGCCGATTAACACTGTGATAAAAATTTGTTTTTTATAAGGTTTTACAAATTGCATATAGCGTCTGATTACGCCCACACTTTATCCCCCTCTCTCTTTAAGGCGTGTGAGCCCATGTGAAAAACCTGTTGACACCCCAACAGGTTTTTTTATTGTATTCTTTATTTTGTATAGCGCAGATACCGTTCATACCACATATCAACAAATTCCGGAGCAAACGGTCCTTTCCGCTGATGAATCCAGTGCAGCAGCGTATTCAGATACTCCTTCAGAATGCTGTCGATCTCTTTAGGGTAATTCATTGATTTGCGGTGGTCATCGTATTCATCCTCGTCAAGAATGTTATACGTCATATCCGGAAACACCTTGACATCCAAATCGTAATCAATATATTTGATGGCCTCTCCGTCATAAGCGAACGGCGAGCTGATGTTGCAATAATAGTGTACCCCGTCATCTCTCAGCATTCCGATGACGTTAAACCACTGACGGGCATGAAAGTAGCAGATCGCCGGCTCTCTCGTCACCCACGTCCGTCCGTCGGATTCCGTCACCATTGTCCGGTCGTTGGCTCCGATGATACACAATTCCGTACTTTTTAAAATCGTCGTTTCATTCCAAATTCGATGAAGCAGCCCGTTATGCTTATAGCTGTGAATTTGAATGGTTTCTCCTTCCTTGGGATATCCCATATTTCTCCCCTACTTTCTGTAAAGCCCTGCAGTCAATGCAGCCGCAATTGCTTTCCGACAAGTCTTTTCACTATTATAACGTTACGAATTAAAAAATGAAAATAAAAGAACCACTCCGCTTCCGGAATGGCACATTCATTTCTGCACATAGGAAGACGGCTTTTCCGTGCTGCGATAAGACTGGATGACTTGCTCTGTCTGCCTTTGGAATAACTCCTGTATGCCGGCCAGGTCTTTTCGCTTTGTCGCAATTTCGTCCTGTACATTGTCCAGCTTTGCATCTCTTTCAAGACTGATGAGTTCCGCTTCCACCTGGCGGCAGCGGTCAAGTTCTGACTGCAGCTCGAGAAGCTGATCCATGATTTTCATCTGTTCACTTACAAGCTTTTCAAACTCTGACATCGGGTTCCTCCTTAGGCTTTTAGGTTGATACTCCTTACCATTTCGATTTTCCGCGGGAAAACCCTTTGACTCATTCTGTAGAGGAATCACAAGTTTTGTCGTTTCGGCAACAGAAAAAAGCACTTCCATCCGAAGATGAAGTGCTTTTTCGTTTCAGTGATTAGCTGTTTTGCTGTTTGTTTTGTTCAGCAGATTGGTTTTGCTTTCTAACCTGCTGCGCATCAGTTTCACTGCCGAATTCAGTGCCGAATTGACCCTGACCGGGAGCTGATTGCTGGTTTTGTCTTTTCACCTGCTGAACGTCTGTTTTGCTGAATTTTGAGTTTGCCATTGTTATCACCTCCACGCACTATAGAATGCGCAGGAGACGATAAGGCTATTCATCTTTTTTAAAACTTATACGAGCAGAGAGCGTCCGCCGTCAATTATGATGGTCTGGCCGCGGATCATGTCCGCTTTTGAAGAAACTAAAAACTCCACCGTATCAATCATATCTTTAATTTCGACCATTCTGCCGGCCGGCGTATTTTGGCGGGCATCTTCCAGCAGTTCATCTCTGTTAGGGAAATGCTTCAGCGCGTCCGTATCAATCGCTCCGCCTGACACCGCGTTTACGATGATATTTTTCGGAGACAGCTCAACCGCCAGATAACGGGTTAACGATTCTAAAGCGGCTTTTGAGACACCGACCGTCGTATAGTTTTCAAGATAGCGGATGCTGCCGAGCGAGCTGATGCTGACGATGTGGCCGCCTCCGTTTTTCTCCATCATCTTTGCCGCTTCCTGGGCGCAGAAAAGCAATGCTTTGGCATTGATATTCATCGTCCAGTCCCAGTGTGTTTCTTCGAGTTCCATAACCGGTCTCAGCACGCCTGAAGCCGCATTATTGACGAACACGTCCAGTCTGCCGAATGTTTCGTCAATCTGGCGGAACATGTCTTTGATTTTTGCCGGCTGGCCGACATTGGCTTTAATGACGAGCGTTTTAACGCCGAGTTTTTCAATTTCTTCGGCGGTTTCTAATGCCGCTTTTTTACTGCGGGCGTAATTGATGACGATGTTGTATCCTTTTTCCGCGAGTCTGATGGCGGCTGCTTTCCCGACGCCGCGGCTGCTTCCCGTGATCAGTGCGCATTTATTTTGTTCCATTTTTCCTCAGCTCCTTGCTGTGTATAGTTCTTTTCATTCAACAAACAATAAAAGCAATATGTGTTGAAAGGGGTCTTTTATATGTATGTCGGACGTGATATGGGCGAATTGGCCATGATGCCCAAAAAAGATTGGAGAGATTCAGAGCTCGCCTATTTCCATCATGCCTTCCAGCAAATTATGCCGTATTTAAACGAAGAAGGCCAGTCCAAATACCGGGAACTGATTCAGGAAATCGAATCCCGCGGCGGACTGAAACGGAATGAAGCGGATTACGGCCACGGCACTCGCGTCAGCTATGACTGACGCTTTTTACAGGCGGCCGCTTTCTTCCGCCATTTTCCATATCTTTTGATGGGAAACGGGAAATGCGTATTCCTCGAGCTCCTCTTTTGTGACCCGTATGAATTCCGTTGTATCCGACACTTGTTTTACTTTACCGAAAAAGACCGAAATATTCCAGACGAGATGGGTGAAAACATGCTCTACGATGCCTTCCAGCTCCCCGATTTCAGCGGTTGTTCCCATCTCTTTTTCTAAATAGGTTTCAAGCTGCTCTCTCTCGGTTTTGATTCCTTTCTGGGTTTCGGTATTCGGAAACTCCCACAAGTTGGCGAGCAAGCCTTTTGGCGGCCGTTTATGAATATAGACATCGCCTTGATCGTCTGTCAGCACAACGGCTGCCATTGTTTTTATTCCGGGCTTTTTCTTTTTGCTTTTAACGGGCAGCTCCCGCTCTGTCCCTTCCGCAAATGCCGAACAGTGCTTTTGTACGGGGCAAAGCAGGCAGGACGGCGATTTCGGGGTGCAGATGATCGCGCCGAGCTCCATTAAACCCTGATTGAATTCAGATGGTTTTTCATGAGAAATGAAAGCGGATACCGCCTGTTCGAAAATGGTTCTCGTTTTAGGTTTTGCGATATCGTCCCATATGGAAAGAATTCTCGACATGACACGCATCACATTGCCGTCTACGGCGGGAATCGGTTTGTTGTATGCGATGCTGAGCACGGCGCCTTTTGTATAAGGGCCGACGCCTTTCAGTCCGCCAAATTCCTTTTCCTCGGCAGGGACGACTCCCCCGTACCGCTCATGCACTTCTTTTACGGCACTTTGCAGATTTCTTACACGGGAGTAATAACCTAGCCCTTCCCAGGCTTTGAGCACTTTTTCCTCATCGGCTTCAGCGAGCGCCGAAACGGTCGGAAATTGCTCAACAAACCGCCGGAAATAAGGAATGACGGTTTCTACGCGCGTCTGCTGCAGCATCACCTCTGATACCCACACCCGATACGGGTCCTGATTTTCTCTCCACGGCAGAATTCTCTGTTCTCTTTCGAACCATGTAATTAAGTCCTCGCGAAATTTGTCTATATCTTTTTGTTTCATTTTTTCTTCAAGTGCGTTCATATCTTCTCCTCAGATGTTTCGGGTTCCGCTTTTCTTGACACCGTATTTTGGTGTAAACTTAGGGCACGTTACGATAATATGTTACATTAAATAGTGATAAAGAAAAAGCGGAAACATATGAGAACGGCGGATAAACGCCATGATTGGGCAAACAGAAAATGGGGAATATCTTATAATGCGAAATATGCGGGCGACTGATTTTTTAACGCCTGCTAGGAGGTCAACAATGGATACTGGCACTCACGTTGTCATGGGTATCGCGCTTGGCGGAATCGCAACTCTTGATCCTGCCGTCGGCATGCACACCCCCATGTCTCAGGCAGTTATGATCGCCGCTCTTGCCGGCTCTCAGGCACCTGATATTGATACCATATTGAAGCTGAAAAATAATGCCGTTTATATTCGAAATCATAGAGGATTCACGCACTCCATTCCCGCCGTTTTATTTTGGTCCGTTCTGATTCCGGGTATTTTGTATATGTTTTATCCGGAAGCGAACTTTTTGCACCTGTGGCTGTGGACGCTTCTGGCTGTCGTTTTGCATGTGTTTGTTGACATTTTTAACGCGTACGGCACGCAGGCCATCCGCCCGTTTTCGAAAAAATGGATCGCGCTCGGTTTAATCAATACCTTTGATCCGTTTATTTTCGTCAGCCATTTGGCCGCGATTGCCGTGTGGTATATCGGAGGTCACCCGGGCGTGACATTTCTGATGCTTTATATCATCCTCGCAGGATATTACGCCGTCCGGTTTTTGATGCAGCTGCGGATAAAGCGAAGGCTGCGCGAGATGATTGAAGAGGAGATTGAAACCATCATTATTTCGCCGACGATGAAATTCAGGCAGTGGCGTATCGCCGTGACGACGGCGCATGCCTTTTATGTCGGCAGAAGCCTTGACGGCCATGTCGTGATATTGGATACATTCAACCGCGTGCCCGTTCCGGAAACCGATGTGATGAAGGCCGCGAAACAGGACGAAAATATTGCAGCCTTTCTTTCATTTTCCCCCGTTTACAGGTGGGAGGTCGATACCTTTAAAGATCATTATGAGGTGCGCTTTATTGATTTGCGCTACCGGAGCAAAGGCCACTATCCTTTTGTCGCCATCGTCCACCTCAGTCATGATTTAGAGCTTCTCTCTTCTTACACGGGCTGGATTTTCAGCGAGGAAAAACTGCAGAAAAAATTAAAGCTCGGCTCTGTTTAAGAGCCGGGCTTTTTTTGTCTTCTCACATATATAGCGGCAAACACGATGCTGATCACCGATAGAGCGGCCGCGGGTTTAAAAAACGGCGGGTAATACGTTAATTGAATATCGTTTTTTCCTTTTTGCGCTTTAAATCCGATAAAGGAATAATCCGCTTTTTCAATCTGCTCTTTTCTGCCGTTTATCTTCAGCTCCCAGCCTTTTTCATATGGAATCGGAAGCATGATATACGGCGCGCGGGTTTTGTTATCATACGAGATATGAAGCGTATTTCCGCGCCAGCTGAGATCGGCCGGCGGTTCTTTTTCCGCTTTTCGGTATGCGCTTTTCAGCGTATCGTACCGTTCTTCATAAAGCGCCAGTCTGTCAAGCTGATACGATCCTTTCGGCAGACGGATTTGGATGTTTTTTGTTTTCGGCACTCTCACAGTAAGATCGTTGACACCTGTTTTGTAAATGGATTGATTCGATTTTCTCGTTGTCGTGTAATCGTTCACTTTTAATGTAAAGCCCTGGTCCTTCGCTTTATTCTTCAAATAAAAGCTGACGTAATAATCGCCGCCGTCCATCTTAGCGGCTTGCGGCTTAATGATCAGGCCGCCGCCGTCTTCGTTTACCGTCAGGATGCCGTTATGATAATCGCCATGTTCGGCCGCTACCTCTGCATGGCGGATTATATTTTTCGCCTCGGGCGCTTTTTTCGTGTTGGTTGTGCTTGATTCCGTGACGATCCCGTCAAGCATTGCCCGTTCCCTGGCAAGGGCGGGCGCTTTTTTCAGGCCGCCCTCGTTATATACGCGATCGGCTGTCCGTACGAACGGAAGCATATATTGATTTTGATAAACCGCATAATGGGATGATTCCATGATTTTTTTGAACCCGTACGGCACGCCGGCCTCGTTTGCTTTTTCCGTCATATAATATTTTCCGTAAAGCAGGCTGTATAAATTAGCCCTGTTTCCTAATGTCGCATAGCGGCTGACGCTTTCTCTGCCCATATCAATCCGGAGGTCGTTCCAGTAAAAGGACAGCAGATTGCGGTTCAGTATGCTTGAGTATACGCTGAATCCGTTGAACCCGTATATGATCGGGGTGTTATTGAAAACACCGTTCATCCAATCTAAACGGGCAAAAGGATCAGGGTCTTTTTCTTTCAGACGCTGAATGAGCTCTGATTGCTCTTTGCCTTTATAGTCAGCACCCGTCATAAATGTATGCGATACCGTATAAATCTTCCCGCCTTCTGATAAAGCATATTTTTCATATGTATTAGCCGTAAGCACCGCCGTAAGCAAAATGACGGCATAGACGGCGGGCACCGCGCCTTTCAGTCTTGTCTTTGCTGCGAAGAAAGCGGCTATGGTCAGCACCAGAAGAAGAATGACGGGCAGATTGGCGTGATCAGAAATATCCAGACTGTACCGCCTCACCTGGCTCCAATAGAGCAGAACGACGAGTACGGCGGACATCAGCATACTCTTCATGCTGATGCCTGAAAGCCTAGAAAGCCCGGCTGAAACCGTTCCGGCAATCGTGAAGCACAGGACGTATTCAAACCTGTTCTGCGGAGCTGAAAAGCCGTTAAAGGCACTTGCCGCGAACGGGCTGAAGTGAAACAGAATATACAGCAGACTGATTCCCGCAAACAGCCGGAACAAGCGGTTTTTGTATAAAGAAAATGTAAATAGAAAGAGCAAAAAAGCCGCCGGCAGGATGATAATCCGGCTTGAAAATAAAATGTTGTCGGAAAAATCAAGCCATGCAATATGCTCTGAATACGGCGGCCGCAGATTATGAAGGTATCCGTATACGACAGGAATAAAGGAAACTGCGCTTATGCCGAACCCGAGAAGGCCCGACAGAATAAATATCCTGCATTGAGTGAGCCTTTTCGCCTCATTGCCTTCAAGAGGAATCATCCACCTGAATAAGATATAAATGCCGATGAAAATCAGATTAATATACGCAAAATAAAAGTTGTTGATCAATGTCAGCGCACAGGCGAAGATAAACCACGCCGGCTTTTTTTCCCTGATGATTTTTTCCGCGCCCAACACGAGCAGCGGCAGCCACACCATACTGTCAGTGAAAAAGTCCCAATATACCTCATGCCGGAAGTAGATAATCGAGACCCCGTACAACACGGCGCCGGCAAAAGCAGGCACCGTCCGTTTGACGAAATAACGGAACACACACGCCGCCGTGAATATGATAAAACTCTGCTTGGCAATGCTGATAAAAACGGAGGCCTGCGCCCAGAACAGCGCATCAGCCTCGCCCGTCAGCTGAATAAGCTGCAAAAAGCGGACAGCGGCGGAGATAAACAGGAATAGAAAAGAAGTAGAGAAATAATAGCCGAGCTGACTGTACACTCCCCCGCCCAGTCCGAACGAATAGCTGTAAAACAGCCTGCCGTTCATATATTGATCAAACAGCAGCTTTTTGAAGACCGCCATTTGGGCGATCCCGTCTCCAGACCCCGTCATATAGCGGCCTGCCGACCACTCTTTTAAGAAAAAAATATGAGCGGCTGCCGCAGCCAGCACACAGACTGCCGGCAAGATCCATTTACTTTTTTTCATACAACGTCCCCAGACCCTGCGCACAGCGGCGATTGTTTAATGGTTCCACTTGCGCTTTTTTGTATAATTCGTTTCATTTTGTTCTCCATACGTTATATTCGCTTCTTTAATTAAATAGTGCGGGCGTTTTTTTGTTTCATAGTAAATCCGGCCGATGTATTCTCCGATGATGCCGAGACTCAAAAGCTGGATGCCCCCTAAAAACAGCACGGCGGAAATAATGGTGAAGTATCCGGGTACGGACACGCCGTGTGTCAGAATATGAACAAAGGTCGTTACAATATAAACCATCGACAGAAGCAATATCAGAATACCGGTGAAAAAGCATACCCTCAGGGGCTTGTTGTTGAAGGAGACGACCCCGTCCATTCCGTAGTTGAACAGATTGCTGAATGACCATTTGGACGTGCCGTTCTTCCTTTCGACATTTTCATAAAATACGATTTTCTGGTCAAACCCGATCCAGCAAAACAGCCCTTTCGAAAAACGGTTCCCTTCACTCAGCTTCAAAAGGGCATCAACGGCCTGCCGGCTCAGCAGGCGGAAATCTCCGACCCCGTCACGCAGGTCCACTTCGACGGCTTTGTTGATAAATTTATAATACAGGGAAGAAAGCACGGAACGCACGGGGCTGTCCCCTTTTCGGTTGCGCTGCGCGATGACTTGGTCATACCCTTCTTCATAGCCTTGAATGAAGTCTTTCAGCAGATGGGTCGGATGCTGCAGATCGGCGTCCATCACGATTACCGCTTCGCCCTGCACGTGTTCAAATCCTGCCAAAATGGCCGCTTCTTTCCCGAAGTTGCGGGAAAAAGATATGTATTTGACGCGATGGTTTCTGGCGGCCAGTTCTTTAATCTGCTGAAGGGTGTCATCCGCGCTTCCGTCATTGATGTAGAAAATTTCATAGTCATAATGAATCGTCTGAAACTCTTTTTTTAAAGATTCATGGATGAGCTTGACATTGTTCCCTTCATTGTAAGACGGAATAATAATTGAGATTAACCTTTGTTTCATGAAGGCACCTTCTTTGTATTATTCTTTTTTTAGGACGTCCTTAAAGGAATTGTCCGCAAAACTTCAGTAAGGCTTTTCCTTTTTTTAATGACGTTTAAACCCTTTTTTTGTTACAGGGAAAGAAATTTTTTTCTGCATATGGTTTATATTTTGTCATGTTTTTCGGCAGATATGAGAAAAAAAAGAAAAAGTCTGTACGCGGGACAGACTTTATTGCTGAAGGTATTCATGAATCAAATGGCTGACGATGCGCGGTTTTTCGTGAATGACCCAATGTGAGGCATCGTCTATAAAGATTAAGTCGCCGTTTGGAATCATCCGTTTTGTTTCCTTGGCAAGCTTTTTGCTCAGCGCGCGGTCATTGACGCCCCATATTAATCGGTACGGAACGGGCATTTTAAGCGGAACGGCAGGGCCTAAACCGCCGGCTCTGATCGCCCGGTACCAGTTCAGCATCGCCGTGAGCGCTCCTTTTCTGCCCCATGCTTCTTTGTAGCTGCCGATATCTTCCCGTGAAAAAAGCGCCGGGCGTTCGGATAAGCCGATCGCGTGATCCAATACGCGGTAATCGTCTTCAGACAATCTCCGTTCCGGTTTTTCCGGAAGCTGAAAGAACGCGATATAAGAGCTTTTCTTCCACTGCGGCGGGTAGAACGGTGTGACCTTCCGCATAACAGCCGGGTGCGGGATATTGACCGTAATCAATTTTTCAACGTATTGCGGCCGCGTGGATGCCAAATGCCAGGCCACGGCTCCTCCCCAATCGTGGCCGATGACGACGGCTTTGTCATCTGTAAAATGAGTGATCAGCCCGATAATGTCGTCTCTGAGCGTATCAATGGTATAGTTTTCAATGCCCTCCGGTTTGTCACTGAGATTATAGCCGCGCTGATCAGGCACGACAACATGGTATCCGGCATCCGCCAGCGGTTTGATCTGACTCTTCCAGCCGTACCAGAATTCCGGAAACCCGTGCAGCAGCACCGCCAAAGGACCGTCTTTCGGACCGGCTGAAGCCGTGTGCAGCGTCACTCCGTTTGTTTCGATCATGTGAAACGTAATGTCATTCATCGATTCTCCTCCCCGTTTGTTTCAATCTTCTTTCTGTTAAGACGATGATCAGTACGCTGATCGCAATCAACAATACGGCCTGAACGATCAGGGCGAACGGCTGAGTCAGCCGGATAAGCAGGCTGCCCGCAAATCCAGCTGCCGCCGAAATAAGGCCGAACAAAATCATGAGGAGCGCACTGAATCGATTTCCTTCTCTCCACTGCGACTCATCCGCCATAGAGCGCTTCGTCCGATATCCGTACAGGCTGTTGATCGACTTCGGCGGAAAAAATGTGACTAAAATGCCGGCCGCAGCCATCAGAAGGCCGCCGATCACCATTATCATATCCCTCACTCTCCTTTTCATCTTTTACGAAAGGAAAGGCGGAAAGTTTCAGAAAAAAAGCAGGCTCATTCGCCTGCCTGAATCTTTATTTTTGAGTTAAGTCGGCCGTTTTCACATAACCTGCTTTCCCGCCGTATGTGACGTACGCCCATTTACGGTCAAACCCTCCGTCATGGCTGAACCCCCAGCCGAGCACATTGACGGTTTCACCCGCTTTAACGGACCCTTTTTTGCCGGTTTCCAAAGTCGGCGTATAAAAAGCGGTTTGTTTCGCCGTCACCGCCTTCACCGGCTGCTTCATCAGAAAATGCGTGGAAATATAGGCTTTGTGACCTTTGTAGTCAATCTCAGCCCAATCTGCTCCTTGAAGCCGTTTAACCTTTACAGAATCCTCTGAACGAAGCGTGCCGATAATCGACCCTTGTTTATTTGGTTCTTTGCGGACGTTAAGTTCTCCTGCTTTCACGATATATGTATCTGCTGCGGTGTCTATTTTTGTCTGGTGAACTGCTGCGGCATTCGCTGCCGGATCGAAAAAAACGGTGCCTGCGGCTAAAAATAAGCAAAGTCCTGCGGCCGGAATAAATGCGGTTAACCCCTTTTTCATGTTCATTGTGGTTCCTCCCCGCTATTTTATAAGTTATTACACATTTCCACATTCCGCGGGTCGTCAAACATGATTTTCCCATTTCTTTTATAAAAAGAAAAAACCGCCGGACGATATCCGGCGGGCGCACTGCTATGTTAATGCAGGAGACCCCTGCTTTGATCCAAATAATGAGAAACGTCTTCCCGAACGTTCTGGAACATATGGAGCTTGCTGCCGTATGATTCGATCCATTCCTTGACAACGCGTTCCGTCATTTGCTCTCCTTGATACGGGCGGCCGGCTTTTGCGTAAGTCGCTTCGAAATCTCCCCATAAAAGCTCAACCCAAGTTCGCGCTTGCAAATAGCTGAGCATGTCATTTTTCTCGAGCAGCAAATTCGTCAGTTTGTCGATATATGTATTCATGTCTCTGTCTCCTTTCCTTGGGAAAACCTGCTGCTTTTACGCAGCTTGTCACAGGCATATACTAACTTTACGTCTTCAGTCCAGAAGGCGCAACCTTTTGATATTGGCCGAGGGGGAAAACAAATGGTCCGGAACAAGGCAAAAGGATTTCCTAATCAGAACAATAATAAGTTTGAAGGCGAACCGCGGGCAAAGGATGACTACGCTTCTAAACGGGCGGACGGTTCAATTAATTCGCACCCGCAAGAGCGCATGAGAGCTTCAGGCAGACGATAACACACACCGTAAGAGACCGGGAATGATCCGGTCTCTTTTTTGCGGAGAAAAACATTCTTTTGCGGTCATAACGCTAAATAAATTCCATAATATGTTAAATGTTCAACCGAAAGCCGGTAGACAAAAAAGGAGGGGTTTTATAAAATGAAGACAGTTTCCAAACGATTGCTGAGCCTTACCGCATTCTTACTGTCAGTTTCATTATTTGCTGTTTCAGCAGAAGCAGAGGGCAGCCCGCAGACATCTGTATCAAACAGCGGTGAGGAGTTTGACGCACATCTGAATCAGCCTGTACAAACAACACAGACATCCCCCGCTTATGAAGGAACGGGTCTCACCAAAAGACAGCTTGCACAAAACAGCAAAGCTGACATCAAGTCATTAAAGCCTTCCAGTATTATTGGGACAGACGAACGAATCAGAATTTCTCCTACAACATCATTTCCATATCGCGCGACAGCACAGCTGACCGTTACATACAGCGGCAGCACAAGCACTTACGGATGCACCGGTTTTTTTGTCAATGCCGACACGATCGTTACGGCGGGACATTGCGTGTATGATCAGAAAAACGGCTGGGCATCGAAAATTACGGCAGCTCCCGGCCGCAACGGATCATCGTACCCGTACGGCTCTTATTCAGGCAAGACATTCTACAGTGTCAAAGGGTGGACAGAAAACGGTGACACAAACTATGACTACGGCGCAATCAAAGTAAACGGGTCGCCCGGGAATACTGTCGGCTGGTACGGCTACCGGACGACCAACAGTTCCAGTCCGGCCGGGCTTTCCTCAACCGTGACAGGGTATCCGTGCGACAAAGTGTCCGGTTCCATGTGGTCGGACAGCAAGCCGATACGTTCTGCCGAGACATATAAACTCACTTACACGACAGATACGTTCGGCTGCCAGAGCGGATCGCCCGTTTACCGCAATTACAGCGACACCGGCCAGACCGCCATTGCCATTCATACAAACGGCGGGTCGTCTTACAATCTGGGAACAAGGGTGACAAACAGTGTATTCGACAACATTCAATATTGGTCAAATCAATAAAGCTTTTGTTTTCTTGCTCGCCGCGGCCGTTTTATGCGGATGCGGCAAAGCGGATGATTCCGCCGCCAAAAAAGCACTGCCCGTTACGCTCCATGTTGAGGATGCAGACGGTTCACCGGCGGCCGGTGTGACGGTCACCGTGATGAAAGCGGCGGAGTCAGATCATCAGCCGAATATAGACCGCGGAGAGATAATAGGCAAGACTGATCACCACGGCGAGATTGCATGGAAAAGCGGCGCGAAAGGAACCTATGCCGTGGTTTTTGAAAAAGACGGGGTACCGGAAACCCGGAATATTTCCTTAGCTGAGAGTGATAAACATACGGTGATCAGCATTACATTGAAACACTGAAAAAAGCTTGCAGGCGGAATATCCCCTGCAAGCTTTTTGTTATCCTTTATGCACTTGGTATTCATAGACATCTTTCTTCTCAGACAGATGAGCGAACGTGGAAAGCACAAGGCCGAGAGCCGTCATCAGCGCACCGCCGGCAAACAGCCATGAGTAAGATCCCGTTCCCCCGAGAATCAACCCGCCGATCCAGGCGCCGAGCGCGTTTGCCAGGTTAAAGGCGGAAACGCTCACCGCAGCGGCGATTGTCGTGCCGTTTTCAGAGGAAGAAATAACCTTGGTCTGCAAAAGCGGCGGCGTGCCGAACGCACATGCGCCGAATAAAAATGTCGCTGAAACGGCAGCGGCTGGAAAAACGGCGATATAAGGAAAAATCGCCAAGACGCCGATCAAGCCGATCATCACACCGATCATCGTGCGCGTCAGCAGTTTGAGCGGCACTTTCCCCGCGAAGAAATTCCCCGCCACTCCGCCGAGACCGTAGGCAAATAATGCGCCTGTAATGCCGACTGTGCCGAACCCCGCTGAATCTCTTAAAATCGGCTCAATAAACGTGTAAGCGATAAATACGCCTGAGTAGCCGAGAATGGTGATCGCAAAGGAAAAAATCACTTGTTTATGCTTAAAGACACTCCATTCATTCATCAGCATCGGAATCACTTTCGGTTTCCGGTTCGGTACGACCAGCATCAGTCCGACCAGCCCGCTCATGCCTAAAACGGAAATAATGAAAAAGACGGCCCTCCAGTTAAGGGCATCCCCTAAATAAGAGCCGAACGGGACACCGAGCATAAGCGCCACGGTTAATCCGCCGTTCATGGAAGCCGCGGCGGCGGAACGTTTTTCAGGCGGCACCATTTCACTCGCAAACACCATGGCGATCGCAAAAAAAGCTCCGTGGATGGATGCGGATAAAATTCTGGAAATCGCCAGCACGGCGAAGTTCGGCGCAAAGACGCTCATCAGGTTGGCAAGGACGAAGATGCCCATCAACCCTAGCAGAACCGGCTTTCTCGGCAGCTTAACCGCGATAATGGTTACGATCGGGCCCGTCAGGCAGACGCTTGCCGCGTACGCTGTAACAAGCATGCCCGCTGAAGATACATGTATATGAAAGTCATCGGCAATCGACGTCAGAATACCCATGACAGCATATTCCGTATACCCGATGGAAAATGTGCAAATCATTAAAACAAAAATCATTAATTTCACAGATGGCTGTTTCATTTTGATATTCAACGCAAATCGCCTCCTTTTTATTTAAAAAAACAACGAATTCCATCTTAAAAGATATCAAAAATGAATTCAATCATTTTTTACTGAAAGGTTGAAACGAATGTGCCCGAAAAGAAAAAGAGGCCGGAACCGGCCTCTTTTGTTATTTTTTTTCTTTTAAAACGGAAATCGGCAGCGCTTCTTCCCCGTCAGACGGGGAAGATCTGTGTCCCCAGGCGAATACGCCGTTGATGTAATCAATGCGGAAAGTGTCATCAGAACCTTCTATCTGATACACCCCGCCGGGCCGAAAGTCTTCCGGGTTGAGCATGTAAGCTTTGGCCATCGTAATTTTCCGTTCAAGCACGGCCAGTTCATTTACAATGCCCATCTGTTCCGCCTTTCGCGCTTTTTCCGTCAGTCCCGCAATTTCGGTCTGTAGTTCATGAGGCGTCATTTGACTGTATCGTTTGTCCATTTCAGTTTACTCCTCTTCCTGCAAGAATTGATCAATATCGTCAATCGAGAATCCTTTTCTGAATAAGTACTGTTTGACCTTCATTCCGCTTTCATAACTGCCGTCATAGCGGTATTTCCTGATCGCTTTTTCCGCATGAGCCTTCAGAGCTTCCATCTCGGCTTCATCATCATTTTCATACTCCGTCTGCTCCAGAGCGGCATTGATGACGTCGAAAGGGAAACCTTTTCGCTGAAGCTGCATCTGCGCCCGCTGTCTGATCTCTTTTGTGGACAGCTTTTTGTCTTTTTTGAGGATTTTGCCGATATGTTTCAGCGCTTCTTGTATTTGCTCATCAAATGTAAACGCACTGAGCGTCTCCTTGATGGTATCGTCGTCTATTCCTTTCGCTTTCAGCTCGCGGAACAGGACGTCAGGGCCTTTGCCGTTTGTTTTTTTATGGGTGCTCGCATAAGCTTCGGCAAATTCTTTGTCATTTAAGTAGCGGTAATCGTACAGTTTATGGATGACTTCAGAAATGACCATATCCGGTGTTTCTTTTTTCTTCAGATGATCCCGGACTTCTTTTTCAGAGCGCATCCGGTATGATAAAAATTCTACGGCGCGGTTAAAGGCTTTTTTCACGTCATCGCCGTGCTGGATTTCAAGAATGTCAAGCTCGTCCAGTTCTTTCCCTTTCTTCAGGTCAAAACGCACAAGCACGTCGGCGTCGACGCTGAATGCATATTTCTCATCAAGAAAGATGTTGAAGCGCTCGGTATTTTTCTTTTGGGTCGATATTTTTGTAATAAACGGCATCCCGGTCTCCTTTCCCGCCCCGATGTTCAGGCGTTTTTCTTTTTGGCAAATGAGGTACAGTATATATATCAACGTGTAAGGAGAGATGGATATGAATATCGCGATGACAGGCGGCACCGGTTTTCTGGGCCGGCATCTGACAGGTGTGTTTACCCGCCGGGGACATCATGTCTATATTTTATCAAGAAAACAGAGAGAAACCGAACAAAAAAATGTGACATATGTTCAATGGCTGGCCGAAAACGCGGCGCCTGAGCGCGAGCTTCCCCCTATTGATGTATGGGTCAACCTCGCCGGCAAATCCATCTTTGACCGCTGGACGGACACAACGAAAGAACAAATCATCTCAAGCAGAATAGAAGCGACGAGAGAAGTCAGACGGATTATGAAGCAGCAGCCGAAAAAACCCCGGGCTTTGATTCAGGCCAGCGCCGTCGGCATTTACGGCACAAGCACAGAGAAAACGTTCACCGAACAGTCAGATACGTCAAATGAAGATTTTCTCAGTCATACGGCTCATATGTGGGAACGTGAAGGCCAGAAAATTGAAGCGCTCGGCATCCGGACGGTATATGCCAGATTCGGGGTGATGCTCGGTGAAAAAGGCGCCCTGCCGCTCATGGTTCTCCCTTATAAGCTGTTAGCCGGCGGCACCATCGGCTCTGGACGGCAGTGGCTGTCATGGGTTCATGTGGATGACGCCGCGGAACTTATTGCTTTTGCGGCAGAGCATGATGACTTGTCCGGTCCCATGAATGTGACATCGCCGAACCCCGTAGAAATGAAGCAATTCGGAAAGACGATCGCAGGCGTCCTGCACCGCCCCCATTGGATTCCCGTACCGGAACTTTTTCTGGAGAAGGCCTTGGGAGAAATGAGCCTGCTGATCGTAAAAGGCCAGCGCGCCCTGCCTAAGCAGGCGCTGACATCCGGTTTTCAATTTACGTATGAAGAGCTTGATTTCGCTTTAAAGGATCTCTTATCTGCATAAAAACGGAAATAAAAGCCAATCCTATTGGTATTCTGTTTTGAAGGAGGGTCTTCTTTTATGGAAAAGAAGCGCGAAAAACATCAACAGGGAGCCAATCTGAAAAAAATGCAGGAAGTCCTTTATTCCGGTGAATTCAAAAAAGCGGAAAGAGCAGCCAAACGGAAATAAACTGAATAAAGATCGGGACCGGGCAGATACTATGTTTGTTTGATATCACTTTTTTCAGGGGGCGATTGATATGGGCAGAAATCATACTCACAAAAACCGTGATAAAAACAAACAAAAACTTCCTCAAGTTCCGGATGCTTTGAAACGCGAAACAGACGGCACATATGAGGAATATTCAAGCGAGCTTGCTGATTCCGCTGACCGTGAAGCGCAGGCGCGGATGAAAGCCGCTGACAACAGAGCTAAAAGCAAAACCCGCTAATACGAAATCCCCGCCTCTGTATAGAGACGGGGATTTTTTTTACAATTCGGTAAACAGGCTTTTTGCCGGCGTCCGTTCTTTCGCCTTAGGCTTTTCATCCGGATAGCCCGTTTGAATGATGGCGGCAAAGCGCTCATTGTCAGCAAGGCCGAAGTCTTGGTGCACCTGTTTGTCATACATAATGCGGCCGCTTTTCCAGACCATGCCGATGCCGTTTTCATGTGCGAGAAGCTGAAGGTTTTGAATCATGCCGCTCAGCGCCGCGAAATCATCGTTTCTCGTAAATTCATTTTCATCTTCTTTTAAGACGACCAGCAAAAATCCCGGAACGGCGCTGAGGTTTTTTCTCATGTTCCGCTCTTTTTCCTCGTTGAAATCATCTTTTATCTTTTTGAAAAATGAGACGTAGCTGTCCGCAAGCTTTGCTTTTCCCGCTTCGCTTGCTGCGTAGATAAAACGCCACGGCTCCGTCAGTCTGTGGTTCGGTGCGTAAACGGCCGTTTCAAGCATATCTAATATGACTTCAGAAGGTACGGTTTCCGGTTTAAACGACCGGATGGATCTTCTGTTTCTGATTGTATGTGCAAGACTTTCGTTTTGCTGTAATTGTTCGGTTTTCGGCATGCCGATTCACCTTCCTATCCAAATGAAAATGATTATCATTTATAATATAACGGATACGACCGGCTTTTGTAAACCGTTACGGAAGCTGAAAATTAATTGTTTCGGCATACACGGCCGTTCCCGTCATCTTGATGTTCATCTTTTCGTTATCTTCTGTAATCCTGATTTCCACTTTTCCGTCTTTCCCGATTTCCTGGCCTTGTTCAATCGTGAGGCATTCGGCTTCGGAGCCTCCGTATTGCCGCATATAGGCTGCCATGACGCCTGAAGCGGTTCCCGTGACGGGATCTTCGGTCGTACCGGAGAAAGGGGAAGAAAAATGGCGCCCGTGCAGATCACTTTCCGGATGAACGGTTTCCAGAGAAAACGGATGAACGCTCGCTTTCGGAAGATCGCGCAAAATAGCGGGGAATTGTGCGTTGTCCGGCACCATATTCCGTGATGCTTTAAGTGATCTCAGCGGAACAATCAGTGTCCAGATCCCCGTTGATCCGTAAACAATCGGCAGCCCGCTGTGAAAATCCTCAGCCGTAATCCCGAGCGAGGCCGCAAGCTTTTCTTTGTCGCCCGTAAACGGCAGAAATTGCGGGGGAGCCTGTTCGAGCGTGATGTATACCCGGCCGTTTCGTTCAGCGGCTTTTGCGGGAAGAATGCCGGCTTTTGTTTCAATTTGATATGTCTGATCAGCCTGAAGCCTTCCCTTTTCAATTAATGCGTAAAGAGAGGCGACGGTAGCATGTCCGCATAAATTCATTTCATGGCCGGGTGTAAAATAGCGGATGCGCAGATCGGCTTCTCCGCTTTTACAGAGAAATGAGGTTTCATTGTACCCTGCCATTTCGGCGATCATCTGCATCTCTTCATCTGAATAATCATCTCCGTTAAAGACGATTCCCGCGGGATTTCCCAAATCCGGAATATCGGAAAACGCTTCATATTTAAACACGGTTGCCTGTTTCATTCATCAGCCTTCCTTTCACCTTATGATCATGTTATTCAGTATAACAGAGTGAAATTAGAATTTTTAGTCAATTATTCAAAAAAAAAGACGCCTTTAACGGCGTCTTTTTTTGGTTTTTCCGATCAGGCGGGTGACGAGGATCATCGTGACGGACAGCGATCTGTTTTTGCGGTACGCCAAGTATTTCCCGCGCCACTCCGGTTTGTATTTTTCTTTAAAGGCCCGCAGCCCGCTGAAGCTGTACATATACCGGACGTTGTTGAAGATGACGGCCGCGATTCTTTCCGACCAGAAAGATGTAAAAGCCGTTCCTACGTTTGACAAAGGCGCCATGCCCATATTAAAGGTGGTATAGCCTTTTTCCTGCGCCCAGAGAAACAGACGGATGAAAAGCGCGTCCATAATACCGTTCGGCGCGCTTTTCCGATAACGCATCAAGTCGACGGATATCTCGCCTTCCTGATACATCGGCATCAGGTTGGCAAAAGCGATGATCTCCCCTTCCGCGTCTTTCACGTAAACAATCGGCGCCTGTTCCAGATAATCCCTGTCGAAGAAACCGAGGGAAAAACCTTTCTCTTTTTTCGGACCGAGCCATTCGTCCGAAATGCCTTTCAGCTTGGCGATAAACTCGGAGGAAAACGGCGGTTCCCCGACATGGAACGTGTAGCCTTCGCGGTCAAATTTGTTGTTAATCGCCCGCAGCCCCGCTTTTTTCTTACCTGACAGCGTAAATGCCTCCATATCCACGAACGCTTCTTCTCCAAGCTTGAAGAAGTTATAGCCGAAGTCATGGTACAGCGCCAGATCTTCACGTTCGATCTGATAAAACATGACACTCAGCCCCTGCTTATGCGCTTCATTCAGAAATTCCTCAATCACAAGCGGAAAAGAGTCTCTCTGTCCTGACGGATCACCGAGCACGACAAGCCTTCTGGAAATCTGGCTGAACAATAAAAGCGCTTTTCCGTCGCTTGAGAAATAAAACCGCTTATCCCCGAGAAAGCCGAGATGGCTGAGGGCATTTCCGCCTTCTTCCGCCAAAAAGGACTTCAGCCGTTCAGGATCGGCCTCTTCTCCGATCGGCTTCGATCTTTTATGATAAAAGAACGTAAACACAAGGAAAAACAGCGGCACAACAATAATGGCCGTCATCGTGGCATATGTAATGTGCGAATTGTTATGGACGAAATAGTCGTGGCGAAGGAGCCGATTCATTTTATCCCAAATAAAGCCGGCAATGAGATTGTAGTTAAACAAGGCGATAATAAACAGAGCGGCCGCAAAAATCATCTGGCCGAGCGTATACGATGCCTGCTCTCTGATAAACTGCCGCTTTAACAGCACAAGCAATACGATGACGACAGGCAGAATAAAGATCGCGCTGATATTCATTCCTTTTAAGAAACTGAACACAAAACCGCCGACCAGCGCGGCAACCGCCATTGAATAAGAACGTTTCGTCCGTTTGTATAATTCAATCGGCAAAATTAATAGAATCAAAGCCGCGCTTAGCGATAACCCGTTAAACGCAAGGAGCGCCGGGCGCGGAATGTGCGGAATGACCGTCTCCCTGTCGATCGGCAGGGCGACGGACGCAAGCACGACGACTCCCGACACGAAAACCAAAAGCGACAGCGAACCGTAAAGCACCCTGATCAAGATAGCGCGCTGGAATACGAGAAGCACGTTCGTCGTTTCCACGGCAGGCGCCATCTTCGGATTTGATTCCAGCCGTTTCAGCGTATTTTCCGTTAAGTCGCCGGCCGCAAAGAACAGCCCGAACACAAACGGAATAAATGAATACACAATCCGGTAGATGACGATGGATGTCACGACCGCCTCCTGCGGAAAGCCCATATTCTGCATGCCGAGCAGAAACAGAAGGTCAAACGAACCGAATCCTCCCGGCACAAGGCTGATGATTCCCCCGATAGCGGCAATGGCAAATACCCCGAATACATGGCGGACATCCGCGTGAATTCCCATGACATACAGAGAATAATACATGACGACAGCCGCCGCGAACCATTCGGCAAACGATGCCCCGATGTAAGAAAAAACCGGATGCCTCGGTTTTGCTTCACCGTCTTCTGCGCCAGCTTTTTTATTGTTGATCCCAGCGGCGATTAAGGCTGCCGGCACAATAAGCGCCACTCCCGCGATAACAGCCCACAACCACGGTTTCTCACCTGTAATCTCTCCAACCGGCAGAACCCGGGCGATGGTCAGAATACTGAAGACGGACAGCCCGAGCAGCGCTGAGGACGTAAGCCAGGCGATGCCTGCGACGAGGCGTTTTACGTCATTCGTATGTTCTTTGTAAAGCATCGTCCGCAGCCCGACGCCCGCCAGACCGCCGAATCCAAGGACATTGTTAAAGGAATTGGCGATAAAGGAGACCCTGAATACTTTCCAATTCGGAATGTTGAGGCGAAGCGTCCGTTTCAGCACAAAGTCATAAAAGGACATCGCGCTGACGGCAAGAAGGCCGAGCAGAACGAGAATAAATAAATCGTAACGCTCAATCCCGTTAATAATGTACAGCGTTCGTTTAAAAGAAAGGTCTGTCAATTCCTTTTTGGACTGATAAATGACTAAAAGCAAAACTGCAATAGGAAATAATACTTTTAATATCGATAAGGCATTCTTTTTAGTCAGCAATGTTCTCTCCAATCATCATAAAATAGCTTATTTATTATAATTCCCCCAATAATCTCCAACATATTATACACTACCACCTCACATTCAAACAAAACTCGCCTGCAACTTTCTTTCTCTGATTAAAATCAGTAATATGGTATGCAGGAGTATGAATGAGGAAGTGAGACGATGGATTATAATCTGCATGATACAACAGTATTAGGCGGCGATATTTTTTCTCCTGAGGAACGGGATATTTGGGTGCTGTACATGAAAGTGATGACATCGGCGGGACTCGGCGATGTGTCGGAGTGGATGAAGCTTGATATGAGCATGCCGCAAATGAAGGTGCTGATGCTTCTGAACAACCACGGGACGCTTAAGGTGAGTGACATAGCGGAGAAAATGGGCGCTTCCCTTTCAAATACGACGGGGCTGCTTGACCGTTTAGAAAAATCATGTTTCATTACACGCGCTCCGTCAGAAGAAGACCGCCGTTCAGTCGTCGTTCAATTAACGGAAAACGCGAAAGATATTTTCCGCAGCCTTTATCAAAAAGGACATGTAAAATTGAAGCGTTCATTGGAAACGCTGACCGCTGAAGAAAAACAAACGGTCAATCAAGGGCTTGCCATTTTGGCAAGAGCGCTTGATTCTTCCAAACAGGGATAGAGATGAAAAAGGCCTGCCGGTATCGGCGGCCTTTTTTTGTTTGACATTTAATTCACTCAAAGTGAATAATATATTTGAAGTGAATTAAAAACGGAAGGATTGATCAGTATGCCGGAGCCTTTGCAAACAGAAAAAAACCAGCGCCGGGCCATCACTCTCTTTACGATCGGTGTGTTCATGGCGGCGCTGGACAACGGAATTATTTCCGCTGCTCTGACGACGATTAACAGCTCTTTTGATGTTTCTCCTTCATGGGGATCGTGGGGAGTGACCCTTTACACATTGGGACTCAGTGTCAGTGTGCCGATTGTCGGCAAGCTGTCGGACCGATACGGGCGGAAAAAGCTGTTTATGATTGAAGTCGGGCTGTTCGGACTCGGCTCTTTGCTTGTCGCACTCAGTCAGAGCTTCCCGATGTTTTTGGCGGCACGGCTCATTCAGGCGCTTGGCGGCGGCGGAATTTTTATAATCGGGAGTTCGCATGTGCTGGCCGTGCTTCCGAAGGAGAAACAGGGGAAAGCTCTCGGGCTTTTAGGGGCGATGAACGGTATGGCGGCCGTCCTCGGACCGAATATCGGGAGCTTTTTGCTTGATGTAACCGGGTCGTGGCATTGGCTGTTCTTAATTAACCTGCCGATTGCCGCCGCTTTGGTTGTGTGCGGCGGTTTGTTTATCGCTGAAACGAAAGAGCCTGGGGCGAAACGGCTTGACCTCGCCGGCACAATGCTGCTGTCTCTTGCGATCTTATCTTGCATGATCGGTATTACGAATCTCAATGGGGCGAAGCTGTCAGAAAGCATAATGGACGTAAAGGTGTACGGGTATCTTTTGGGATCGGCACTTCTCTTTCTGGTGCTGCTTAAGGTCGAAAAGCGGGTTGAAAACCGAGGGGGCGATCCGATTCTCGCCTACTCGCTGCTGCAAAATAAAGTGTTTCAATGGACACTCGTCATCGGATTTTTATCGGGAGGGCTGCTCGCTGCGGTCATTTTTATTCCTTCTTATGCGGAGCAATATTTGCACGTATCGGCGGAGAAAGCGGGTTATTGGATGACGCCGCTCGCGTTGGCGTCAGGCATCGGAGCGTGGCTCGGCGGGGCGATCACGGATAAAAAAGGGCCGGTCTTTTCCGCGGTTGTATCAGGCGCCATCGCATTTGTCGGCTTCAGCCTGTTTCCGTTATGGGTGACGGATAAATGGGAATTTGTCATAGCGAGTGTCATTGCGGGGATCGGTTTCGGATTTCTGCTCGGGGCTCCGCTGAATGTGCTTGTATCAGAAACGGCGGGCCAAAACAAAGGAACAGCGCTCGGCACGCTGTCACTCGTAAGGCAGGTCGGGCTGACGCTCGCTCCGGCTTTATATGCCGGCTTCATTACAGCGGGCTTTGACCGGATCGGAGATGACATCAAAAACCGTTTAGCGAAAAGCGGCATTCCCGCTGATCAGGCGCAAACGCCCGATATCGGCGGCGGACTTTCTTCGTTGCAGGAGCAGGTAAGCCGAATCCCCGTTCCCGCCGTCAAAAAAGCGGTTTCTGATGCGATTGAAGCGGGCATTTCCAGCGGCTACCACCATCTTTATACGGCAGCCGCCGTCATTTCATTATGCACGATTGTGTCTGCGGCTGTTTTGGCGTTTTTCCGGAAGCCGGCATCCTCTAAGACAGATGCCAGCCCATCCGCCGGGAAAGCTCAGTAATATGGGCGATGTGATGTTCAGAGTGCCAGACATATAGTCCGAGCGCTTGTTCCAGCGTAACCGTCTCTTTAGATACAGGATGGAAGTATGTCCGTTTGAATTGGGCTTCCGTCATGGAGCGCAAAAGAGCGGCCCATCTTCTGTGCAGGATCGTTAACAGCTCAAGCGCATCCCCGCAAGCGGCGGTTTTGGAATCATGAAGATCGGCCCAGCCTTTTTCATCATAAGGGCGGATTTCCGGTTCATTCTCCGTTATGCTCAATTTAAACCGGCTATAGCCGTTCATGTGGCTGTCCGCCAGATGGTGAACCACTTGGCGGACAGTCCATCCCCCTTCGCGGTACGGCGTATCAAGCTGACTGTCCGACATCGCTCTGACAGCTTGTTTCAGTTTGGCCGGAGCGTGCTCCAGCGCATTGATCCATTCTTGTTTCTGCCGGGCCGAAATCGATTCAGCCGGCTGATATTCTCCAATCGGATAGTTGAGGGTTTGTTTTTCCATATCTGTCTCTCTCCCGCTGATCGTATTATGAAAGTATGATGGTGATGTCGCAGCCTTCCGCTTTCGCTTCACGAAAGACCTGAAGCACACTCTCGGCGCCATTTTCTGTAAGCTGCTTGCTTTGTTCAAACTGGCTCCATTCTAAAACGAGGGGGTATTCCACCCAGCCGGTCAGACAATCCCATAAAGCGTCAAGGTTTTCACCGTAGTATTCAGGAAGAGCAAGTTCCTTTTTCAATGTCTGATGCAGGTCGCTCATACTTCTGATTTGCTCCCCGTTAATAACTGCTTTATTCATGCGCGGCTCCTTTCCCATGATTTTATTCTATCAGTTTACCATTTTCCTCTTCAGAAGTGGCCGGAGTCTGCCGCGGTTCCAGCTGGACGATGCCTTGCCCGCCGTCAACGGCCACCCTGTCCCCCGTTTTCAGTTTTGACGTTGCATTTCCGCACCCTACAACGGCAGGAATCCCAAGTTCCCGGGCGACGATCGCCGCGTGGGACAAAGGGGCGCCGACGTCCGTTATGATGGCAGCCGCTCTTGGAAAAAGCGGGGTCCAGCCTACATTGGTTGTCGAAGTCACTAAAATTTCCCCCGCCGCAAAAGAATCCCCGTCTTCCGGAGCATCAAGGACACGGACAATGCCCTCCACTCTCCCGGCCGCTCCCGCGAAACCTTTTAAAGTATGCGCATCATCAGTTTCCGCAGGCATAAAAGCATCGTAATAATCCGCTCTTCTGTCAGGCTCCTCAGCCCATTTAAACGGATTGAATCTTCCGTTAATAACGGATGGGAACGGCGGCAGTTTTTTATAGGTTTCATAGTTTTGCTTTCTCGCTTGAATCGACGCAACCGCCGGCTCTTTCCCCGCGAGCAGATCGGTTATTTCATGCAGATACAAGAAGAAAATATCGTCCTTCATGCCGGTCATTTCCGCCGCTCTGAGCACGAATGCTCTGGCTGTCCGGTACACCCTGACAAATTCGGATCTGGTTGTTTCTCTAATATTCGCGTATTCTGACGCTTTTTCCATTTTGGCTTTGAGCCATTTGACCTTATGAGGAAACTTTTCTTCAAATCTTCGGAAGGCCTGTTCATGCGCCCGCTGCTGTTTCAAAAGCAGTTGTTCGGCATCAATACCCGACTCCTTGTGTTCTTTGATCTGCTTCGTCAGCCAATCCCGGTTTTCTCCCGGATGCGGTATGGAAAGTTCGTATTCATGCGGGCCTCGGTGGCCTTGGTTCCTGAGATATTCTTCCTCGCTCATACGGCCTTTTATGACTTGATCAATGCCGATAATCGGCTCCAGGCTGGCCAGTCCGCCTTTTCCCCTCAGATTGGAAAGCAGGAGATTCGCATCTTCTATTCCTGCGAGTTTTGTTAATTGAGAGGTTAACGACGAAGAGGATTGCGCAGAATCACGCCCGCCGTATATTAACGCAAACCACGCGTTGCATAAATACGGATAGATCTCATTGTTCCATATCGCTAATAATGCCCGCTCCGTTTCGGCACGTTTCAGCTTTTCCTCAATATTCCGGCACCACTCCGGCGATTCGTCCAAATAGGAGGACATGTTTTTTTTCGCGTGCTTCATTTTCGACAGATACGGTTTCAGTTTTTTCGAGATGATCTTCAAAAGTTCATACTTTGAGAACGGATATAAAGGAATCTTCATTTCCGCCGGGATTTCTCCCAATGTATCGCTCATCATTTTTCCTATTTTTCCGCCTTTCGGATTCAGACCGAAAGCGGCGAGAACGGAAAGAGGCTGGCTCATATTGTTATAGGCTCTGCCGCAAATATTGCCGGACCAGACATAATAGCCCGGAATGATGCCCGACTCTTCATCCAGATTCCGGAGGAGCGACCATGTCAGCGGCGTCATCACATCGGGAATCGCTTCTCCTATATTTGTGTTTGTCCATAAAAAATCACCGCTGAAAGAATCATTCCATTCATAGGTTTCCAGATTTCCGGCTTGTAAGGTCGTAATCGGGCGGGATTGAAGAATATACAATGTCCCGCCCGCGGCGGCCCATTCAATATCCTGCGGCCCTCCGAGATCTTTTTCCAGCTTTTTCGCCAGTTTATAGAGCGTTGACGCATATTTGCGAAATTCTGCGGGGCCGTCATATTTTTTCTTAGGCCGTGCCAGTTTAAAAGAATAGGCATCAGCTTCCCCGGAAACGAGCTGATCCCCGAGACCGTAGACGTAATTGCCTGTCATCTCCCGCCTGCTCCCCGTAATCGGATCTGCGGTAAACAGCACTCCGGATATCTCAGACGGTATCATCAGCTGGATGACGATTGCGATTTCATGCTCATCTTCCATTCCCTGAACGGCGCTGTACGCTTTTACCCTTTCTGACTGTACCGATCGGCGGACTTCATCAATCGCCCTGGACATGTCTTGATCTGTTTTGACATTCAACACCGTATCGAATTCTCCGGCAAAGGAAGCCTGAGCGGAATCCTCGCTCAGCGCGGATGAGCGTACGGCAAACAACGCAGATGCATGGCGGCTGCGGATGGAATTCACATATTGATCAATAGCCTCTCTCGCCTGATGACGGAGCTGTCCGTCCTGAAAGGCTGACGGCAAAATCACAAACCCTTCAGGCACAGGATACCCGCTTTGATACATTTTAGAGAGAATGCTTCCTTTTCCCCCCGCAAAGGAATAAAGTTCGGCCGGAAGTTCTCCGAATGTTTTGACACAGTCATTCATAATGTCCCCGCTCCTTTTTAGTCGTTCATCCAAGCTCACAGTTTTTCTCTTTTTCACTTTTTTTGAAAGTATTTCCTATAAGTATACATTATATCGGTCTTCACAAGGGAGAAAATCGATGGCGTTATTTTGTCATAAATGCATCCGTCAAAACGGCCGCAGGCGGGGGTCTGTGTTTGCAGGATGTACAACTATCCGTCCTCGTGCCTGATAAATCGGACCCGTATCAAAAAGGCGGCCGAAACGCCGCCTTTTTTTCAGACTGTGCGGCCTTGATGCGCCGCCGTATTTCTTTTGGTCTGCTTCGGCTGATACACTTTCCCGACAAACAGGTATCCGTATCTGAAATGGTTGCACACCCAAGATACGAAAATGGGACCGAGCGTGCAGATCAAAAATAAAAGAAGGATGGCAGCCGGCAAAGGCATTGACCGCAAATAGCCTTCCAGAAGATATCCGCTGATTAAAAAGTAGGAGTGCAGCAGATAGATTGAAAACGAATAGTTGCTGATCATCATCACAATCGCGGGCACTTTTTTGAGCTTTGAAAACAGATGAAAACACAGAAAGATCATACTGACCGCGTAAATCATAATATCCGGACGCTTAGAGGAAATGGAGCCGCCGCTGATATATGAAACGGCCACAATCAATATTGCCGATACGGCCGCACTGAAGTAAACCGCATAACGGTACTGATTGATGAGCGCTAAAAAACGCGGATATTCCTTTCCGCAATAAAATGCCAGACAGAAATAAAACACCCAGCCCGGAAACGGAACCCAAAAGAACGGAAAAATAGAATCAAGCCCCGATGATGCCGGCGGATGAAAGATGGAAAAGTAAGCCAGATAGACGGCGTTGATGATAAACGAAACAGACAGCACCCACACGGGAGATGTGTTGTTCAGCCAGCGGTGCAGCAGCATATGGAGAATGTAAAATTGAAAGATCACAAGAATGAAGTAGCCGATGAAGTTTCCTAAAAACACATTTTCTAAAAATTTACCGATCACTGAAACGAATCCGGCTCCTTCTTCCGCCACGCTTTTCATTAAAATGGCATCCACCGCGGCAATAAACAGAAACGGCACGAAAATGACTTTGCCCCTTTTCTTTAAAAAACCAGCGGGAACGCCTCCCGGGTATGACCTGGCAAGCAGAAATTCCGAAATAAAGATAAACGCCGGCGTGCTGAACATCAACAGGGTCCGAAAAGCATCAACCGTATGGGCGGCACTGGCTAAGGACTCTTCCTGAATCATCAGCACCATTGAAACAACGTGAAGCAGAACGACACTTAAACAGGACAGGCAGCGAATCACGAAAATTTCTTTTATCTGCATGCGGCCGCTCCTTTTTCACAAGCGCGCCGGACTTTGGCGTATGCTTGGCGCAGCCATTTTTCCCGCAGCTCGGGTGTGCTCGTTTTGACGACAGAAAAAAGGTTCCGCTCGGCTTTTTGAATGCCGCAAAATTGCAGAATGCCTTTTTTCAGCGTAATCCAGTCCGAGTTTTTCCGGAACCACTTTAAGTACCAGCCCGGGGAATCCGCCGTATAAAAGACCTGTGCCGTCTCTGCCCGGAGCAGTCCTTTTACGCGGCCGTTTTCATATGTGTAGGCTTCTCCGGCGACAAGCACTCTGTCAAAAAAGCCTTTCATAATCGCCGGAACGCCTCCCCACCACAGCGGGTAGATGAAAATGAGATGATCCGCTTCTTTCATCAGTTTCCGGTATTTCTTCGTTTCAGCGTCCCGGTTCATGTCAGAGCGCTTTTTTTCGCCGCCGTACTTCAGCACGGGATCAAATTGGTCGGCGTATAAGTCAATGACCGTATAGCTTTGGCCGCTGTCCTTTAAAGCCATGACGACGTATTTTACGAGAGCCGCATTGAAACTGTTCTCATCCGGGTTTGCATACACAATCACCGTCTTCATATGTCCCTCCCAATATTTATTAATTTTTACAATGATTATATCATGATGTCATATGAATGAGGCAAAGACATGAGAAAGGCTTTTTCCGGTACTGCTGCCGTTTCGATAACCCCTTTCTGCATATTTTCGCTGATTTTGCCGCCGCAGATTCAATGACAAGCATCCGGCACTTCTGCGTTTTTGAGCGGCGGTATGGTATACTAGCTGTCAAATGAATGGGCTTGGAGGACAACATGAGAATTTTAAAGTACGCGATTTTAGGGCTTTTGCGAAAAGGCGAATTGAGCGGATATGATATATCGAGCTATTTTAAGGAAGAGCTCGGCCAGTTTTGGAGCGCAAAGCACAGCCAGATTTATCCGGAATTAAAAAAACTGACGGCTGAGGGATTTATTACGTTTCGCACTGCGATTCAAGGAACGAAGCTTGAGAAAAAAATGTACACACTGACTGACAAGGGAGAGCTGGAGCTTGCTGCCTGGCTGACGAAAAAAGACCCGATTCCGGAAACGGTGAAGGATGAATTTATGCTGAAGGCTTATTTCATCTCAGCTTTGACGCAGGAAGAAGCGGATGAGCTATTCACCGACCAGCTCGTAAAGCGGCAGGAGAAATTGTCCGATCTGGAAAACAGTTATCAAGAACTGATGACATCGTCCGCGGAGGCGGATTCATTTTCTTCTCCTGATTTCGGCCATTATCTCGTGCTGACAAAAGCGCTTGAGCGGGAACGGAATTATATTTCCTGGCTTGAAGATATTTTGGCTCTCATCAAAAAAGCATAAACAAAACGGGGCGGCTCTGTATCTGCAGGCCGCCTGTTTACGTTCTGAGAACCGCATTGATAAACGAATCAGCCATTAAAATAAGAAAAAGCAGACTGAAATACACAATCGAATAAAAAAACATCCCCTTCGACCATTGCGTGTCATCCGCCGCCTGAAAGCCTTTGACGCTCCGGTACAGCCAGATGGCCCCGAGCAGGAGAGCGGACGCGGTATAAAACGGGCTGACGTCTATATAAAGAGGAACGAGCAGCGAAACCGCAGTCAGAACGGCGATATAGCGCAGCATTTTTATTTTTGTGACGCGATTGCCTTTTATGATCGGCAAAAGCGGAATGCCGGCGGCACGATACTCTTCCTTTCGCCTGATTCCGATCGCCCAGAAATGCGGCGGCTGCCACAAAAACATAATCGCGTATAACAAAATTGCGGGCATATCAATGTACCCGGTGAGCGCGCAATAACCGATTAAAGGCGGAGCCGCCCCCGGAAAGCTGCCGACAAATGTGCTCCAGACGGATTGTCTTTTAAACCAAAGCGTATAAACGACGGCATACAGCAAAAATGCAAGCAGCCCAAGAACGGCGGTCAGTACATTTAGCGAAGCAAGCATGATGAATCCGCATGCGCCGAGACATGTGCCGTACAGGATCATGGCCGGCGGCGGTATTCTCCCCGTGACGCTTGCGCGGGTGCGGGTTCGCGCCATTTTTGCGTCCATGCCGCGGTCAAAGAAGTTATTAAAAACAGTGCTTGATGCCATGACTAACGCCGTTCCGATCATAGCAACCGCCATGGCGGCAAATATACCGGACCCTCCGCCCGTCCTTTCCGACTGAAGCCACGCGATCCAAAATCCGCCCAATGCGGCGAGTGAATTTGAGATGATAATCCCCGGTTTGGCAAGAATGATAAAGTCCTTGACCGTCACCCGGTTTCCGTTATGCTTCATAGACTGTTCCGTCTGTGCTGCATTTGAGTTCATTTGTTCAGGTTCTCCTTTTTCGGCTTATCATATCAGGAAGAATCAGGAAGCGCAATTGTTTTGGACATTTTTCACACAATTGTAAATTGTGTGAAAAGCCGCATCTTGTGTCCGGATGCGGCTTTTCCCTTTTTCTATTCAAAGTCTGCCCATACAGCACCCCGATCTGCTGAACGGATACAGTTTTCAATCCAGCGGATGCCCTGAGCTCGAGCCGGCGATGGCGGGCTCTCCGCGTCATTTTTGCGCCTCACTGAGATGTTCGCTCTCTTCAGTCACAGACGTTCTTTCCCGAGCCTTTTCAAGAAAACTTCAGAAAAATAAAAACCCTTGCCGGTTAGACGGCAAGGGTGTTTCTTACAGTGTAAATGCGATATCCGCCCCTGATACAGGGTCTTTGACGAATACGCCCTCTTCTTTTTCTTCGATCTCAAAGCCGGCATCGGTCAGCGCTTTTGTCACACGTGACAGCTCTTTTTGATGCGGCAGCGCGATGGTGTAATAATCCAGCCCGCTTGCATTTCCCGGTTTCGGCGGCGCATGTTTTCCGGCCCATATATTCAGACCGATGTGATGGTGATACCCTCCCGCCGAAACAAACAGAGCGGACATGCCCGCGTAATTGCCGACAATGTCAAAACCGAGAATATCGGTGTAAAACGCTTTGGCTTCCTGTAAGTCCGTCACATGAAGATGGATGTGGCCGATAACAGTTCCTTCTGGGAGACGGCTTTTCCGTTCAGCTCCGGCTTCTTCCAAAAGCCCGTCCACATCGACGGGCGCCGTTTGCATGACATAATTGCCCTCTGCATCCCGGCGCCACGTGCTGCGGGGACGATCGGCGTATATTTCAATACCGTTGCCGTCCGGATCAGACAGGTAAAGAGCCTCACTGACCGCGTGATCCCCCTGACCGAGCGCGATGCCGTTTTCAATCAGCCTGGCCAATGCGATGCCGAGTTCTTTCCGGTCAGGCAGAAGGATCGCGAAATGGTACAGGCCGGTGACAGACCGCTCCGGCAGAACGACGGCGCTTGGATTTTCTTCAAGCACCAGCAGGACGCGTTTTCCGTCTGCTGACAGTCTTGCTGAACGATCTGTCTGCGAGATGACTTGAAAGCCGATTACATTCCGGTAAAAGTCGAGCGAGCGTTCCATATTTTTAATGGTCAATTTGACATAACCGATTGCCGTATCTTGATGAATGCCGGTCATTTGAACGCCTTCTTTCTTATGCTGAAAAAGTTTCTCCCTTTTTTGATTTGAAAAGGAGCTGATCCAATGAAAGCAGACGGCTTCCTGAAAGCGCTAAGTGAATTGACGCAACCAGTAAGATGAAATCAAATTCCGATCCGCCCATAAATGGTGAGGAAAGCTTCGCCGTGAAGATGGCGCCCACTAATGTGACGGCAAACAGAACGCCGATAATGCGCGTTGCCAAGCCGAAAAAGATCAGAACCCCGCCGACAAGCTCAATCGTCGCGATGACATAGACCATAAAGGCCGGAATCCCGATGCTCTGGAAAAATTGCGTAGTTCCTTCCAACCCTTGAAACTTGGATAAACCGTGAACAAAAAAGATAATACCTGTTACAACCCTTAAAAGCAGTGTTCCTGTTTCGAATGATTTATTCATAAAATCCTCCTTGAAAATTATTATCACTTACTTTATGTAAGCTAGTATATATACATAACTTATTTACGTCAAGTAATTTTGTTACATTTAACGAAAATAACTTAAAAGTACTATTTGCCTTCGCGAAAAAAAGACCTCCGCACTCTGTCGGAGGTCTTTTTCCCTATCTATGATTCCCGGAACTGGCTTTCATATAATTCTTGGTAAAACCCGTTCTGGCTGAGAAGTTCGGCATGGGTTCCTTTTTCAGCCATTTCGCCGTCTTTCAGTACAAGAATCTGATCGGCTTTTTGAATCGTGTTCAGCCTGTGAGCGATGATGACGCTTGTTCTGCCCGCCATTAAACGGCCGAGCGCTTCTTGTATTTTCACTTCCGTCACCGTATCAATGTTGCTCGTCGCTTCATCCAAAATGAGCAGCACCGGGTCCGCCAGCACAGCTCTCGCGATGGAAATAAGCTGTTTTTGTCCTTGGCTGATGCCCGCGCCGTTTTGGGTAAGGACGGTATCGTAGCCTTTCGGGAGCCGTTCGATGAATCCGTGGGCATTGGCGGCTTTTGCGGCTGCCTCCACCTCTTGATCAGATGCGTCCAGACGGCCGTAACGGATATTTTCCCTGATGGTGCCCTGAAAGAGAAAGGAATCCTGCAGGACAAACCCCATGTTTTTTCTCAGACTGGATCTCGTCAGTTTTTTGATGTCCGTTCCGTCAATGAGAATTTTCCCGTTATTCGGCTCGTAAAAACGGGCGATCAGACTCGTAACGGTTGTTTTACCCGCTCCGGTCGGTCCGACGAAGGCGATTGACTGTCCTTTCGGAACACTGAAGGACAGGTGTTTTAAGATCAGGCTGTCTTCCTGATAGCCGAAGGAGACACCTCGGAATTCAATTTCTCCCGTTTTGATCGGCTGGTACAGCGCATGCTCTTCATCTTCCCGCTCCTCTTTTTCATCCAGCACGTCAAACACCCGTTCAGCCCCGGCGATGGCCGATAACATCGTATTGAACTGATTGGCTAAATCATTTAAAGGGCGCGTGAACTGCCGCGAGTATTCGGCGAATACGACGATGGCACCGATCGAGATCCATCCCTTCAGCGCAAACAGCCCGCCGACCGCCGCTATAATCGTAAAGCTTAAATTGTTTAAAGAGTTCATGACTTTCGGAATGAATCCCGAAATTGTCTGCGCCCAAAAACCCGATGATTGTAACGCCGCGTTTTTTTCTAAAAATTGTTCCATGACGCGGTCTTCCCTCGAATAGGCTTTAATGACTTTCGCCCCTGATATCGACTCTTCAATAAAACCGTTCAGCTCGCCGAGGTTTTTCTGCTGCTGTTTAAACAGCAGTCCCGTCCGGTTGGTAATCCATTTAATGCTCAAAAGCATGATCGGAATAATCAAAAGCGTGATCAATGTTAAAAGCGGACTCATGTACAGCATGACGGCGATTGTGCCGACGAATGTAATGACGCTCGACAGTACTTGAATGACGGATGTATTTAAAGTGGAGCTGACATTTTCGATATCATTGGTGACCCGGCTCATCAAGTCCCCGAGCCGCTGTTTATCAAAAAACGGAATCGGCAGCTCATGCAGATGGGTAAACAGCTCGCTCCGCATTTTAAACACGGTGCTTTGCGAGATATTGATCATCCAATAGTTTTGAAACCATAAGGACAATGATTGCACGAGGTAAATCCCAAACAGGATGAACAGCACCCCCGCCAATCCGTCTGTCGTCTGTCCGACGATAAAATGATCAATCGCTTTCCCGATGACGAACGGTCCGAGCAGGCCGAATATGGCGCTTATGACTACCATGATGATCACAAGGGTTAAAAGCCCTTTTTTCTCGGCTACATAAGACCAGATTCTGCGCAGCGTGCCTTTTGTATCTTTTGCTTTCGCGCGTTTTCTGCCGCCTTCATTTGATTTGAGCGGTATTTTCGGATATCGGAAAGGTTTACGAATGTCTTTTTGCATTGTCAGCTCCCTCCTTTCCGAATTGTGATTCATAAATCTGCCGGTACAGATGAGACTGTGCCATCAGCTCTTTGTGCGTGCCTTTGGCCAGCAGTTCGCCGTCTTCAAGCAATAAGATGGTGTCAGCCTTCATCGCAGTCGTTATTTTCTGCGTAATAATCAGTGTCGTGCATTCATAGGATCTGATCGCTTGTAAAAGCTTCGCTTCCGTCTGAAGATCGAGCGCGCTCGTACTGTCATCTAACAGCAGGAGGGACGGCTTTCTGATAAAAGCGCGCGCGATGGAAATCCGCTGCTTCTGCCCGCCTGACAAATTGACGCCCCGCTGCCCCAGCACCGTGTCGTATCCGTTTGACAGCTTCATAATCGTTTCATGGATTTGCGCGTCTTTGGCCGCTTCCATTACTTCATCTAGTGAAGCATCCTCCCGCCCCCAGGCGATATTTTCACGGATTGTGCCCGAAAACAGAAGCACTTCCTGCGGAACATAGCCGATTTCCCTGCGCAGGCCGCAAGCGGAGAATTCACCGATCGGTTTGCCGTCTATGAAAATACTGCCCGAATCAGCCGTGTACAGGCGCGGAATCAGCTGAAAAAGCGTTGATTTCCCTGAACCTGTCGCGCCCATAATGGCAATCGTTTCTTTCGGGCTGGCAGAAAAGGACACGTGATGCAGCGCGTCTTTTTCCATGCCCGGATAGCGGAAGGACACTTCGCGAAACTCAATCGCGCCTGCAAGCGCCCGTGCCGGGTCCTGCCCCGTTCCCTCGCCGCCTTCTGTTTCCAGCACCTCGCCGATTCTTTCCCCGGAAGCCTTCGCCCGGGAAAATACCATGATGAGAAAAGGAAGGACGGACAGCGCGCCTGTAATCCGCGTCGCATAGTTAATGACGGAAACGACATCGCCGACCTGCGCTCCGCCCTGAGCAATGCTTTTGGCGCCGAACCATAAGATAAACAAAATGCAAATGTTCATCAGCAGCATTAAAATCGGCATCGCCGCTTCCACGAGACGAAAAGCGGAGACCGTTTTTTCCATCAGCTTCGTATTCGATTTCAAAAAACGTTTCACTTCGTGGTTTGCACGGAGGAGCGCTTTAATCAGTTTGATCGCCGTCAGGTTTTCCTGCATGATCGTGTTGACCTGATCAAGCCGCTTTTGCACAGACCGAAACAGCGCGCCGCCTCTTTTCAGCACCCACAGCAAAAACAAAAGCAAAATCGGCACCGTGATCAGCAGAAAAAACCCGAGTTTCGCATTGACGGTCAGCGAGAGAATAATGCCGCCCGCGATCATTAACGGCGCACGAAGCATAAACCGGAGACTCATGAAAAGCATATTTTGGACCTGTGTCACATCGTTTGTCAGCCGGGTGATAAACGATGTGGATGAGAATTGCGCAAACGTCGAATAAGAGAAGGATTGAATTTTTTGAAAAATCCCTTTTCGCGTATCATACGCATAGCTCTGGCTGATGTGGGCGGAGTAGAATGAATTTAAAATGCCCGATGCGAATGAAACAGCGGTCAGTCCGATCATCACGCCGCCCCACAGCCAAACCGTACCGAGATCCTGCTTTAAAATTCCTTCGTCAATGATTTTCCCGATCAGCAGGGGCTGTATCAGCTCTACCGCAAGCTCGATGAGCATGAAAAACAGAGCGATTCCCGCCAAAAGAGAATACGGTTTTACATATGATAAAGCCTTTGACATGTGTAAGCCTCCAAATCCTTTGTTCAATATGTATGTATATTTATTTTATTTGTTTGTCTTAAATGAATAAAGGATTAACCCTTGAAACCGCACTTTTATTATGTACTTTGTGTAAAAAAACGGAAATCATTGAGGATAAAAATTGAGGGAATGAGGGGTGCAGATATATGGAGGCTGTCTTACCTTTTCTTTTTACCAGCTCCTGAACCGGAGCCTTTTATTTTAAAATGACTAGCGGAGCCTTTAAAAGACGTCCGCTAGTCAGATGATCATTCATACCGTGTCATTTCATTTAACGAATAAAAACGAGAGCGACCCCGAATCCTTTATCAGCATCAAACTCATTGATCACTTTCATGACCTGCCAACGCTGTTTTGGAGCATCAGATTTTGTTGCAATCCCGTTATGAGCGTGAATAAAATCTCCCGCTTTCACAGTCTCATCGCATCTGACATATACCTGGCCGATGAGTCCGACAATGTTCCACTCGTCTCTCTCTTCTCTTGAAGCGTAGTCTTCTTCAGGCCGAAAGTCCGGATTTTCCTTTGGCGCCATGACCGTATGGCCGTTCGCATCTTTCTGTTCTTCATAAACATAGCCGCCAAATTCATTCTTTACGTATCGTCCCGACCAGTGAAAACTCGACTCACCAAGAATCACTCCGGCGGTCTCGGAAATGACCCCAAGCATGAGGTCACCTTTTTCAGCCTGCCTGATCTTATCACCTTCAAGTGTGACAAGTGTTCCCGTCGGAATCTTTTCCCCTCTCAGGCTTTCAAAATACTCGGCGTAGTCAGAGAATGTCGAGGAACCTGTTACGCCTCCCGCAGCCTTAATTGTTCCTTCTTTTGCGTGAAGCTCAATCTTTCTGTTGGCTGATGACGGAGTGCTGCCGGAACCCCAGCCCCATACAGTTGAGTTCGCATTTGGGTTAATCGTATTATATGAACCGATTACTCCAGATTGAGAACCTCCTGCAGCCTGTCCCCGGACAGAACCGACGACAAAGCCATTAGTTCCTGTAACATGGGAATCTTTAGATGCCATAACAGAAGATCCTTTATGTTTAAACAACTCATACGGTGTTTTTTTACCGCCTACATGAAATGTTGTTTCATATCCTTGAAAATCAATATTTGATATATTCAGATCCGGACCCGAAGAATAGAGTCCGACCGTTCCGCTGCCGGCTCCCAATCTATGCCCGTATACATTGCTCACTGTACAATTATCAACGCCTCCGCCAAAAGCAAGCCCCGTCGTGCCGCCGTCAACTAGAAAAACGCCGTCAATCATGCACTTTCCTACCGCATTTTCTCCGCCAAGAACATACAGATCATGAGCAGCGGAGCGGAACCCGCGGATCGTGATATTCTTCAGATTGACATACCGCCCTTTGTAATAAATCATAATGATCGTGTCATTGCTGTAATCGTATGAACGATCTTCACAAATAGCTTGGAAATTCACTATATTAACTGAATCATAGCCCGAAACAACCAACGCACTCGCTCCGACGCCTTTATATATAGAATTTTGTTTAGGATTTGTTGCCTGACAATTTACTAATTGAACATCATGGGCAGTTTTTGATGTCGGCTCAGCCGATAAATGATGGCCAATATGTCTAATGCAAAAACCGATCGCATTTTCGTAAGCACGGCAATTAGCCAGTTGAACTCGTTTAGCCGCCGGTGCATAGTCATGCGCCTTAATTTCAAAGCCGCGTGCACCGCCAATTGCAACACAGCTATCTACAAATACATCTTGAGAACCATCATCAATCTCAAAGCAATTTGAATTTGACGTGCCATTCCCATTTCCCATCGGGTGATAGGAAACACAGTGGCTGAAAGTAGTGTGGAATCCAAAATGACAAGTAAAGTTATCATCCCCGGACCCTGTTGCTTCACAATGTGAAAACGTTACAAAGTTACAGCCGTTGGGCTGATAATAAGTTGGATCATCTTTTTCTCCATGTCTGTTATAGTTCGGGCTCGTGGAATCAAAGCCGTGCAGGCCGGCGTTCTTCGCAAACACATGCTCGACAAAAGAATAGTCAACATTCGCAAAAAGCAAACAGCTTGAAGTGGGACCTTTCGGAATCTTCCAGCCGGCAGGACGCGTATCTTTGTTCCAGTCAAGCGTGAGATGGCCGACGTAAATATTTTCATTACCGTTCGTATAATCACTGTTGGTCAGAACAGAATGGCCGACCGGTGTTTCGTCTAATAATTTAATGACCGTTCTTTTCTTGCCTGCTCCGACAAGCATTGTATTTGACGGAACGAACAATCCCGATGTTCTGAATACACCCGCGGGAACTGTTACGACATAACCTCCGTCGGCCATGGCATCATGAAATGCCTGCGTATCATCTGTTACGCCGTCACCTTTAGCTCCAAAGTCCATAACGTTCCGCTCTGTAACATGTTCAAACCTGTTTTCATACATGTTAAGTCTTTCGTTTAAATTTTCATAAGTTGACGTGCCATCACTAAGGGCTGCACCGATTTTGCTGTCAATCGCTTCAAAGTTTTGAGCAATGCTTTCAACTTCAATCCCTTCAGCTTTATCGGGTTTGTAAAGTCCTAAGAAAGTCGTATAGTTTGTCATTGTCTTGCCTCCTATTTTTGAATTGCTATTTTAAATACCGCAGAAGTCATTTCGTTTTCACTCCTGCATGTACAGGTGGCAAAGGTATGACAAACTCAGACATTTTTTCAAAACAGAAAAAAGAGCGCTGGATAAACAAGCGCTCTGCACATAGTCTGCTGCTGCAGTATTTTAACCGTTCAATATTTTCTCGACACGCTCCCGCATTTGCGGAACGCCTAATCCGACAATGACCTGAAGCGCCCTGCCTTTTCTGACGACTCCGTGGGCTCCCAGCTCTCTGAAATCGGCGTCACTTTTGACCTTTGATTCATCAGCGACAGTGACACGGAGACGGGTGGCGCAATTGGTGACCTCCGTAATATTGTCCTTTCCGCCCAGCGCTTCAATATACAAAGCGGCTGTATCCCGCTGTGTTTCGTCTGCCGCCGCTGTTTCTTTTGAAGCCTGCTTCCGTTCTCTGTACTCCTTTTTCGAATAGAGCTTTGTTTCCTGCCCTTCCTCTTTTTCTCTGCCCGGTGTGGCGATGTTGAATTTGAGAATGAGGAAACGGAAGACGAAAAAGTAAATAGCGGTAAAACACAACCCGATGATGATCTGGTATACATACGTCAAGCCGTGGCTTGACGCCAGCGGGATCCAGTTCAAGGTCGCAGCTTCGATCAAACCGCCTCCCATATTTCCGACTACGCCGGCCATATACATGACGGTTGCCATGGAAGCGGCAAGCAAAGCATGAACTGCAAATAAAAACGGCGAGATAAAAAGGAATGTAAATTCAATCGGCTCTGTAATTCCCGCGACAATGGACGTTAAGGTGACCGGAATCAAAAGGCCGGCGACGATTTTTTTCTTTTCCTTTGAAGCCGTGACGTAAAAAGCGAGCGCGATTCCCGGAATGCCGAAGATTTTCGAGTTGCCGTGAAGCGCGAATCCCCCCTGCGGGAACAATTCTTTCAGCGGTTTGACGCTTTGAGAGTATTCCCCGAGATGCTGGGCCCAATAGGTAACGATACCGCCTTCAGCCACAGCCGGGCCGTAAACAAACGGTGAGTAAATAAAATGATGCAGGCCGGTCGGAATTAAAATCCGCTCCAGGAATGTGTAAATCCACACGCCGATCGCCCCGGAAGAAACGAGAAAACTTTGCAGCGATCCGATTCCGGACTGAACCATCGGCCATACGTATGCCACCGCAAGTGAAATCGGTATCATAATGAAGAAAGAAATGATAACGATGTATGAAGATCCTTGAAAAATCCCCAGAAAATCCGGCAGTTTTTTATCAAAATAACGATTGTGCAAATACACGACAATAGATGAAATAAAGATGGCGCCGATAATATTCGTATCAAGCGTTTTGATGCCGGCGATCATCGTCAGCCCGCTCGTTCCGCCGGCTTCCTGAGTCATATCGACATGAAAAGCCCCGCCCCAAACCGTCAGAATCGCATTGATAAAGTAATTGAATGTCAGATAAACTGTAAGCGCTTCCAAGCAGGCCCGTGCCTGCGCTTTTTTCGCTAAAGCGACAGGTATGCCGATCGCAAACAGGAGCGGCATTTGATTAAAGACGGTCCAGCCGCCCTGTTCAATGACGTACCAGCATTGATACCAAAGCCCGTCAGGATCAGCCAGCGGCCCCATCAGCGTTTTATTTTTAAACAGCGTACTCAGACCGACAATAATACCGGAAAATGCAAATAATAAAACAGGCACAAACATCGCGCTGCCGAAGCGCTGGACTTTTTGCATCATTTCACGTGACCTCCCGCTATTTATCAAAATTTTCGAGCTCTTTATAATCAACATATGCACGGAATAACGCTTCGCCCACCAGAAAAAACGGGGCAAATGCGACGATTTCCGTTTTATCGCTTAACGTCACCGGCTTGCTGGTCGCATAAAGATTATACGGCGTCGTTTGCGCCAGTACGTTGTTTTTCAGATTGGTGATTGAAATAAACGGAACTCCCTTTGCGGACAGGGTCCTTACCTGCGGAATTAATTCGGGTGTTTCACCGGATAAAGAAATAATGATGAATACGTCATCAACCTTAAAATCATCACACATGATATCAAACTCTATAATGTCCTGAATTAAAATCAGATACTTCCGCCGGGATACAAACATCCGCTGCAGCTCACGGGCGCACACCCTCTGAGCCGTCCCCGATCCGTAAACGAAAATCCGTTTTGCTTCATCTATCAGCCGGCACATCTCCGTCATATCTTTTGACTTCACGTATTTTACATTGGCTTCAATATCATCCAGCAGCTTTTCAAACGTCATATTCTCGCCCTCTTCAGGCTGATCCTCCCATTTCAGAAAAACCCGGAATTCACTATAGCCGCTGAAGCCCAGTTTTTGGGCGAGCCGCAGGATGGAAGACCGAGAAACATTGCAGGCTTTCGCCATGTCATTGATACCGAGATGGTAGCACGTATGTTTATGATTCAATATATATTTTAAAATATAAAAATCGTTGTCATTTAATTTCGCGTAATGCTGGTTAACCAGTTCTTCAAGACTCATCCCAAAAATCCCCCCGTTTTCTTTCTATTATATAGAATAACAGATAAAGAAAACGGGGACGATTGTCATCAAGAAATATGAGACGGACTTACATCAAGTTCAGGCCAGTAGTCCTTATTAGCCTCCATCAGGTCTTCAAGAATCAGTTTTGCCACACGGGCGTTCGGCACTGTTTTTGACAGAATCAGCGCCTGCCACAGCTTTTGAAATGACCGCTCTTCCCACGCTTCAGCCGTCAGTTTTTCGACAGACACCTGCTGTTCCATCAGGCCTTTTTGAAATTGCGGTATGTTCCCGATTGAGAGCGGTTCAGGTCCGTTTGAACCTACGAGACAAGGAATCTCAACCATGGCTGACGGATCAAAGTTTGCGATCGCGCCGTTATTTTCAACGATTAACAGCATTCTCTCCCCTGTGTTGTAAGCGATGGCCCGGGCAAGGTCGACGATATAGGAAGCATGATCATCAATTTTAATTTCACTGTTCTCCGATGATTGTTCACGCGTAATCATATCGCATTGGCTGAAAATGAAAGCTTCGCGCCCTTCCATGACTTCGTTGGCTCTCGTATGGTTCGGGTTTGATTTTTTCACCATATCATCCGGGAATAAGTAATATTGCAGATATGTGTTCGGAAGCGTATCCGGATCAGCCGCCTGAACGTCGCGCGCTTTTTTGAATGTGTCATTCCAGCTTGCTTCAGTCTGTTCGACCTCCGTCTTCGGAACGTAGCCGTATTCACGGACATGCTCTTTCAGCTTCGGCATTAAATCATTGCCATGCCGGTCTGTGATGGACGTCCACCAGCCAAAGTGGTTCAAACCGTAGTAACGGACGTTCATTTCTTTCCGTGAAGATAATCCGAGGATGTTCGCCATGCGATCCTCAATTCCGACCGGCATGTCGCAGATGTTCAATATTTTTGAATTCGGTCTGAGGCGCCGTGTAGCTTCGGCCACAATCGCCGCCGGATTGGAGTAATTCAGCATCCATGCGTCAGGCGAGTACGTTTCCATATAATCAAGAATCTCCAGAACACCGCCGATAGAGCGCATGCCGTATGCGATTCCGCCCGGCCCGCATGTTTCCTGGCCGACCACGCCGTACTTCAGCGGGATTTGTTCATCGAGCGCGCGCATCGCATATTTTCCGACGCGGATATGCGCCATGACGAAGTCAACATCCGTAAAAGCCGTCTCTGGGTCATCAGTCGCCAGAAATTCAATGTCCGGCGCTTTTTCTTTTATGAATACCTCACACGCACCCGCAATCCGCTCCTGCCTTTCTTTATCATTGTCATAAAGTTTCAGCTTTCTGATCGGAAACTCTTCCAGGTGATTCAAAAGCATTAATACAATTCCGGGGGTAAATGTGCTGCCGCCGCCTGCAATAACGATTGAGAATGATTTGTCTGTCATGTGAAGCCCTCCTCTGATAACGTTTACATTTTATTTATATCATGAGAAGGTCCGATCTGTACCGGGTTTGGAGGAGTTAGATCATTTAATCATTTTTAGTTATTTTTCTCAAAAAGCGGGAAAGTTCCCACAGGTACGAAAGAGGCCTGCTGTCATCAGCAGACCCATTCTCAAAAATGCTCTTGTAAATCAGAAAGCAGCACTTCCTGCTCAAATTGCGGATTTCCGATCGGAAAAATTCTGGCTGTTTCCTTGTCTTCGTTGACATGCTGAATATAAATCGGGACTCCTTCATATGTCACATACGCCATGGCGGCGGATTCCGAAATGTCTTTCGCACGCTGTGTATTCACGTTTCAAACCTCCTTTAGGCCTCACACATAACGTGTCCGGCAGCCAAGAGAAGTATGCTTGTTTCTTACAATTGTCCGGCGGTGAGTTTGAATTTTTTGAGGCGTTTGTAAAACGTGCTCCGCGGGATTCCGGCCATTTTGGCGGCCAGCGTGACATTCCCCTTCGCCGATTCAAGCGCGTTTACGATGATGTTTTTCTGAATGTGCTCCCGGATGGAGACGGGGGACGCTTCTTCCTGTTCATAAGACTCGGCCGCCTCTTTAAGACCTGACGCTTCAAGCAGGGCTGCGATGGGGCGCCCTGACAGCCGCCCGTCCGGGAACATGACGGAAAGACGTTCAAATACATTAAACAATTCCCTGATATTCCCCGGCCATTTCCGGCTCTTTAATAGGTCTAAAAAGTCATCAGGAAGCTCCCCCCGCCAGCCGCGATTTCGCTGAAATTCAAGGAAGAGTCCGGGAATGTCTTCGGTGCGTTCTCTTAATGGAGGGAGATGGATCGGACAGACGTGAAGCCGGTAAAATAAATCTTCTCTCAGCTTTTTGCATTCGACAAGCTGTCTCAGATCAGTGTGGGTGGCAGTGATGATTCTGATGTCGACGGGAATCTCTTTTGTCCCGCCGACCGGGGTGACTTTCCGTTCCTGCAGCACCCGTAACAGAGCGACCTGCATGGAGTGTGATATTTCTCCGATTTCATCGAGGAAAAGCGTGCCTTTATCGGCTTTTTGCAAAGCGCCGTTATGTCCTTTCCGTTTGGCCCCGGTGAAGGCGCCTTCCGAGTAGCCGAACAGTTCGCTTTCAATCAGCTTTTCGGGGACCGCTCCGCAATTGACGGCTATAAACGGGCCGTTTTTCCTGGAGCTGTTGTTATGAATCGCCCGGGCGGCAACCTCCTTTCCCGTCCCGGTTTCTCCCGTAAGACAAACGGTTGCGTCCGTTCGGGCGACAAGCTCCAGCTGCTGAAGCATATGTCGGGATGACGGGCTTTTGCCTGCCGCACCATGGAATATAAAAGACGGATTTTCTTCTCGTTTGGATAAGTAAATGCACGAGAAGCCGTTCTCCTCCCGCTTCGCCTGCTTGATGTGAAAGCCCTGTTCCTCAAGCTCGCGCAGCGTATGTCCGGTAAAATGCTGAACGGGACGGCTTGCGGCGATAACCCGGCTCATTTCATTGCAAAGCACGATCGGATCGTGAGACCGGGTAAGCCCGGCGAATTTGCTGATCATGTCAAGTTCTGTCATTTTGATCTTTAGGGCAAGCTCCCGTTCCGCCGTATAAGCGATGGAGGAGGCAATTCCGAGCATAAAAGGCTGAGCGCGGGCGGCGGGGCAGGAAATATCAATGACACCCGCCAGCCGTCCGTCTTCATAACGGATCGGCGCGGCGGAACAGCTCCATTGATGAGAAGCGAGCGAATAATGTTCAGAGCCGTGTATCATGACCGGCTCATTTGTATAAAGAGCCGTCCCGATCGCATTCGTGCCGACGGCCGTTTCCGTCCAGCGGGCGCCTTTTAAGAAATTGATGCGGTTCGCTTCATGAATGGTGCGCGGGTGGCCGTCAACTGAATGCACAACGCCGTCTGAATCAATCAGGAGAACCATCATTTCCATTTCCCGCATTGCCGTTTTCATTCTTTCTGCATACGGCGTTGAGGCCGCTAAAAATAACGCATGCTTTTCGGCCTGCCTTTCTAAATGATCTGCCGGCATTACATTCGGCCCCTTTTCGAGATAAGGATTGACGTCGGCTTTTTTGCAGCGGTGCCATGAGGCCGCCACCCGCTTCTGAATACGGGATTCATCAAGCACGCCTTCTTTCACAAAGCGCTTCCAGGTTTTAAAATCATTCCGAATGACATTCATTGTATTCGCTCCCCCCTGTTCAGACCATCTTTTCATATATTGTAGGGGAAAAATAAAGCGCTTTCAACGAAAAATACCCCTTCTCATCTGAGAAAGGGTATTCCGGTTATACAGAATGCACCGCAAGTCCGGTGACATTCAGCAGGGCTTCCTGAAGCGTTTCTGACAGAGTCGGATGCGCCGCGATAAAGTGCTCCGACATATCCGCCGTCATTTCACCGTTCATCATCATGACCGCCTGACCGATCAATTCCGTCACGTCCGGCCCGATCATTGACACGCCGACGATTTCTCCGAATTCCGGTTCGGCAATGATTTTCATTTTGCCGCCATGCTGATGTTTAATTAACGCTTTTCCGTTAGCAGAAAATGAACATTCTCCGATTTTCACATCTCCGTATGTTTCTCTCGCCTGTGTTTCCGTCAGCCCGACAGCGGCCATTTCCGGCGATGTATAAATACAGCGGGGCACCGCCCGCATATCGACTTTGCTGTCCTTTCCCGTGGCATGCGCGGCGGCTGTGATTCCTTCATGAATGGCGGCATGCGCGAGCTGCATTCCTCCGGCCGCATCGCCGCATGCGTATATATGAGGCACATTGGTCTGCATATGGTCATTGACTTCAATGCCGCGCGGAGAATACCGGATGCCGGCCTGCTCCAGATTCAGCTCTTGCAAACGCGGTTTTCTCCCGATTGCAACCAAAACGTGATCAGCCTGCGCCTCAATTTCTTTGCCGTCTTTTGTCCACACGGCGGTTTTCCTTTCTTTATCAATCCGTTGAAGGGCGGCTTTTGTCTGAATATCAGCCCCGCTGTCTCTTAAAGAGTCTTCGAAAACGGCGGCGATTTCCCCGTCTTCTGCCGGGAGCAGCCGGTCAGCCGATTCAATCACCGTCACTTTCGTTTTAAACCGGCTGAATAAAGAGGCAAATTCACAGCCGATCACACCTCCCCCGACAATAAGCAGAGAAGAAGGGATTTTCTGTAAAGAAAGCGCATCTTTGCTGTCGATCACCCAATCGCCGTCAAATGGGGCAAACGGCAGCTCCGCCGGTTCAGATCCGGATGCAATCAATATCCGATCCGCTTCCAGAATGTCTTTTGCGCCTCCTTCTCCTTCAACAAGCAATGTCTGCTCTGTGAGAAATGAAGCTGCCCCGCTGATGACTTTAATCTGATTTGCTTTCATTAAGTATTGAATTCCCTGCACGAGCCGGCTGACGATTTGCCGTTTGCGCCCCTGCATGCGGGCCCAATTGAGTGTAATGTTTTGCGGCAGTTCGATGCCGAATGTATTTGCATGCCTGATTTTATCGAGCACATTCGCGCTTTCCAAAAGCGACTTTGTCGGGATGCATCCCTCATTGAGACAAGTGCCTCCAAGCGGCCCTTTGTCGATCAGAACGACTTCTTCTCCCCTCCGCGCGGCAGTCACGGCAGCTGCATATCCGGCAGGCCCGCCGCCGATAATGGCTAGTGTCAATCTCTTCACCCTCTCTATAAAATCAATCCGGCCGGCTCTTCAAGCAGCGCTTTGACCGTTTTCAGGAAGTCCGCAGCCGGTGCGCCGTCACATACTCTGTGATCAAAGGTAAGGCTCAGCGGCAGCATGGTGCTTTTGACAAGCTCATCTCCTTTAAACGCCGGCGTTTCATAGCTTGCGCCCACTCCGAGAATACCGGCTTCAGGCGGATTAAGAATCGGGGTGAAATGCTCAATTCCGTAACCCCCGAGATTTGTAATAGAAAATGTCGATCCGCGCAGGTCATCTCCGGAAGCATTGCCTTCCCGCGCCCGTTGTGCCGATGTGCTGATGTGATCCGCAAGCTCAAGGAATGAAAGCTTTTCCGCATCCCGGATCACCGGCACGACGAGACCGTTTTCAAGAGAAACCGCCATCCCGAGGTGGACATATGGATAGGTGATGATCCGCTCCTCTTGATAAGAGCTGTTCAGCTCAGGATGCTGTTTCAGCGCAAGCACCGCGGCCCGGGATACGAAATGTGTGACCGTCAGTTTAACACCGCTCCGCTTTTTCGCGCTGTCGGCGAGCTGCCGCTGCCATTTTACAAGCTCCGTAATGTCCGCTTTCATAGTCAGCGTCAGCTGGGCGCTGTTTTGCAGGCTTTTGTGCATTCGGTCTGCAATCACTTTTCTCATCGCTGAAGCCGGTTTTCCCTCCGGCTGTGCCGTCTGAACCGAAGACTGCGGTTCAGATTCCGTCTTCATGGCCTTGATGACGTCAGCTTTTACGATTCTGCCTCCGGGCCCCGTCCCGTTCAGCGTATCAACTTTCAACCCGGCTTTCTCCGCCATTTTTCGGGCAACGGGAGATATTTTCACGCGGTGTTTACGCTTTTGCCCGGCTTTGGGAGCGGGCATATGTTCAGGTTCAGATTGCGGTTTCCCTGCATTTTCAGGAGCCGGCGCCTCCTTCTCCCGCACTTCTTCGCCGTTTTCCCCGATATAACAGATGGGCGTTCCCGGCGGGACTCCTTCTCCCTCTTTGACTTTAATATGAAGAAGCGTGCCGCTTTCAGGCGCTTCTATTTCCATTTCTATTTTTTCCGAGTTGATGCTGGCGATGCTTTCTCCCTTTTCAACCGGGTCGCCGACTTTTTTATTCCAGACGGATACTTCACCTTTCTTCATCGCCATTCCCAGCTTCGGCATTACTACTTTTACAGCCATTCTATATCCCTCCTTTAATTCATTGCCGGCTCGCCAAGCAATTCAAGCGTGACGCTGACAATTTGGTCTGGTGTCGGCAAATATTGATCTTCAAGCACCGGCGAAAACGGCACCGGTGTATGCGGCGCTGTAATCCGCTTAATCGGCGCATCAAGCAAATCAAAGCCCTTATCGGCGACAATCGCAGCAATATCCGCGGCGATGCTGCAGCGCGGATTGGCTTCGTCTATGATGATCAGCCGGTTTGTTTTTTCTAACGATGTGAAAATCGCTTCCTCATCTAAAGGAGACAGACTCCGGGGATCAAGCACCTCGGCGTCGATGCCTTTCTCAGAAAGCTGCGCAGCCGCTTCAAGCGCGGTATTGACCTGCTTGCCGACCGCAAACAGCGTGATGTCGCTGCCTTCGCGTTTGATATCCGCTTTTCCGAGCGGAATTGTATAATAATCTTCCGGCACCTCGCCCTTCATGTTGTAGGACGTTTTATCTTCAAAAAAGAATACCGGATCATTGTCTTCTATTGCCGAAAGCAGCAAACCTTTGGCGTCATATGGATTGGACGGCACAACCGTCTTCAGACCCGGGATGCTGGTGAACAGGCCATACAGCGCCTGCGAATGCTGAGCGGCTGCCCGGAACCCGGCTCCGTATGTGGTGCGGACGGTGATCGGCACTTGCGCTTTACCGCCGAACATATAGCGGAATTTCGCCCCTTGGTTGATCACTTGGTCAAAGCACGTCCCGATAAAATCGTTAAACATCAGTTCCGCAATCGGTCTCAGCCCCGTGGATGCCGCAGCCATGGCCGCACCCATGTAGCCCGCCTCAGAAATCGGTGTGTCCAGCACCCTGCTTCTGCCGAATTCCTGTACGAGCCCCTTTGTGACCCCCAGTACACCGCCCCATGCTTCATCATCTTGCAAATGATCGACCGCCGCTCCCCCGGCGACATCTTCACCGATTACAAGCACATTGTCGTCTTTTCTCATCGCAAGCTTCATTGCTTCATTGATCGCGTCCGACATGCTTATGACTCTCGCCATCTCACATTCCCCCTTTTTCATATGACACGTAGACGTCTGTCAACAGCTCTGACTCTTTCGGATATGGACTCTTTTCGCTGAACGAGACGGCTTTTTCAATCGATTCGCTGACACGCTGTTCGATGTCTGACAGTTTATTTGCATCTGTTTCTTTTAGAAGATAGTTTTTAAAGCCTTGAATGGCATCCTTTTCTTCAAGATGCTCAGTCTTTTCATCCTTTGTTTTATAAGTTTGGGCATCTCCTTCGAAATGTCCGTAGTTTCTGTAAGTCATACATTCAATCAAAGACGGGCCTCCGCCGTTTCTTGCTCTTTCTATCGCTTCCCCGGCTGCCTGATAAACCGCTAAAATATCTTTTCCGTCCACCGTGACCCCCGGCATGTTGTAGGCAGCCGCCCGATCGGCGATTGAATCACAGGCTGACGCGTACTCAAATGTCGTGGCTTCGCCGTAGCCGTTGTTTTCGGCGATGAACACGACAGGAAGGTTCCATACGGCCGCTAAGTTCAGCCCTTCATGGAAGGTCCCTTGGTTATTGGCTCCGTCCCCAAAAAAGCAAACGCTTACATTTTTAGTTTGTTTATATTTAGCCGTGAGCGCTGATCCGCATGCGAGCGTGAATCCGCCCCCGACGATTCCATTTGCGCCTAACATGCCTTTATCAAGATCCGCAATGTGCATAGAACCGCCTTTGCCTTTACACAGTCCGGTCGCTTTTCCGAATATTTCCGCCATCATGCCGTCCAGATCACAGCCTTTGGCGATACAGTGGCCATGTCCCCTGTGTGTGCTTGTAATGCTGTCGCCATCATCTAAATGAGCGCACACCCCCGCAGCTACCGCTTCTTCACCGGCATACAAATGGACGAATCCGGGAAGCACTCCTTGCGCGAAAAGTTCATGCACTTTGTCTTCAAAGCCCCTGATTTCCAGCATCTTTTGGTACATCCACAGCGCTTTCTCCTCAGTTAATGACAAGCCTTCTCGTTTTAACAATTCCATTTTGTGCGCCTCCTTCTATTTAGGGTTCACACTTATAAATGCAAGAAGCATGCCAGCCTTTGAAGCCCGTAAAATGAATGTTTTTATTTTTACAATGGAGACAGTTTGAGACAGGTGTCTCATTTTGTCTCGATCTGTTCCCTTTGTCTCGTTTTAAGGCATACAAAAAAGACCGGGCATCACCCTGTCTTTGACAATGATCGACGTATTTATTTCCTCGGAAATCTTTTAACTGCTTCATTCTTCTGCATACAGTCTAACGTGGCGTTTGAGTGGTTACACTCTTTTTTTCATATCCACTTGCTGCAGTTCATGCTTTTCTTCAACAGCCCGATTCAGCGCTTGAAGCATGTAGCCAATGCCTTTATACGATGACAAAGGCCAGGTGATATGCTGATGCTCTCCGATGACGGCGTTTAGGACGCTTCGGTATTTTTTCCCGCCAAGCATGACAAGCTCCTCGATGTCGGAGAAGCCTTTTTCATGAAATTGACGGCGCAGCTCGTCCGCTGCCATGATCTCCGGATGACCGGTTCCAAAAGTGACATCGTAATTTCCGGGAACAATATCATCCGGACGAAGGAATCCGTGCTTCGCCGACAAAATCACCCACTCATCGAAAAATGCTTTCGCATATCGCTCGCACGCCTGATGAAACGGGCTGAGATAAGCGTCTTCCGCCCTTACCGGACCTATATCTGAATGGACATCCCAAATTTTTTTCTTGCCGCAGGGGATGATGCACAGTCGTTTCATTTTTCTCTCCCCCTTTATGATGTATCTCCTATCAATGTACCATTATTCGTTTATTTCTGCATGACGAAACTGGCCATGGATCTGTCTGGGTAAAAACTGCACACAAAAAGACCCGGAATTCAAATCGAAATCCGGGCCGGATGAAGAGTTGTTTATGTCACTCTTGCTCCATCCCATCAAGATACTTTTTCTCAAAGTCATCGAGCAATGCACGCACTTCATCTGTTGACTTTGTATTCATGCATTGATTTCTTAATTCACTTGCTCCCCGGAATCCGCGGAGATATATCTTGAAAAAGCGGGGGAGCGGTTTATATGCTCGAGCTTCTGCTTTTGAATATTCATCATGAAGATCCAGATGCAATCTCAAAAGATCAAGCAATTCCTTACTGCTATGCTCTCTCGGCTCCTTTTCAAAGGCGAATGGATTGGTAAAAATGCCTCGTCCAATCATAATCCCGTCAACACCGTATTGTTCAGCGAGTTTCAAGCCGGTCTCACGGTCAGGAATATCCCCATTGATCGTCAAAAGGGTATCCGGCGCTATCTCATCACGAAGTTTCTTGATTTCCGGGATGAGCTCCCAATGCGCATCTACTTTACTCATTTCCGCTCTTGTACGCAGATGAATGGAAAGATTCGCAATGTCTTGTTTCAGTATGTGTGTCAGCCAGCCGCGCCATTCGTCTATATCCGTGTAGCCAAGTCTGGTCTTCACACTTACCGGCAGACCTCCTGCTTTCGCCGCCTGTATTAATTCGGCTGCAACTTCAGGACGGCAAATCAGGCCGCTTCCCTTTCCATTCCCCGCCACATTAGGTACAGGACAGCCCATATTGATATCCAGGCCCTTAAACCCTAATTCCGCCATCCCAATACTCATTTGGCGAAAGTTTTCAGGCTTATCTCCCCATATGTGGGCAACCATCGGCTGTTCATCCTCCGTGAAAGTCAAACGGCCGCGCACACTATCCTTCCCATCCGGGTGACAATAGCTTTCTGAGTTTGTAAACTCTGTGAAAAACACATCAGGTCTGCCTGCTTCACTCACAACATGGCGAAAAACGACATCCGTCACATCTTCCATGGGTGCCAGTACAAAAAAAGGCCGCGGTAATTCACGCCAGAAATTATCTGTCATAACAAATCCAAATCCTTTCATGATGGGATACAGCCAAACCTTTATCCCAAAATTAAAAACTGACCATGCTTCTTTTACACTTATAGCATGTGTCAGCACTTCTTATCAAACGATAGTAAATTTTGAACATTTCACTTTTTACTCGTTAAAAAGTGAAATGCAAACTGAAGTAGAACACCTTAATTGAGTTAACGTAATAGACTATCGCTATAGTTATCCCCATTTCTGATCAACTCAGTCAACTCCTTAACCTTTAATAGGTTCTGAGAGAGAAAAAAGTGTGATGATTATCTACACCTATTTTTTTTATATTGTGGTTTATTAGTAGTAGCGCTGACCTTCATCTTTCTTAGGGCCTTACTTTTGCTCTTTTTGGACAAAAAGGATTCCAACCTAAATAGAATATCATATGAGTTCTCCCTATTACCAATGCAAAATATTTGTCCTGTTATCGAAGATAAAATATTTAACGCTGCACCATATCCGTATCTCAATATCATTTGCGGAAAACGAATTTCAAGAAATAATATGATTAAGCAAAATGAGTTGGGGATGGTATGGAGTAAGAGGATGGGAAGAGAAAATAAACTCGAACTTAAAAGAATTCAAAACTTCAATCTGGACCATTTGAGATTTGCTCATGGTTAGAAATAACCAACGCAACAAGTGGCTTCTGGCTCTATACAGTATATGTACTAAGGGTCGATTGGCTTTCAAACCCTTATGTTAATATCTTTATCCAATCACCTATATATGTTTGTATAAGGTTACGATTCGGTAATCCTGATCCAGAACCAATAAAATAGACTGCTGACTAAGTGCCGCAGTCTTCATTCATAAGATTAATAAGAAAGTTTCTTTCATCATTAAATAAGGCATCAGAAGTTATTGCTTTCATTTCGAATATCCTTTGTTATACCTGTGATTATTTGTATAACAGTGAAAACCCCCAAGAAAACAGTGACAATATTAAACCATGGATTATCATAGAATGAAAGATATGTTTGAAAGAAATCCAGTTCAGCTATGTTTGCTGGGAATCCATTCATTTCTCTATAATTAGGACCCCATCCCGTTAATTCTGCAAAATTAAAATAAAGCTGTGAAACTAAAAATGCCAAAACCGTGAGAAACCAACTTTTTTTATATACTTTACCCATTTCATTATCCATTTCCTTTTCTGCAATACTTTTTAGCCAAGTGTCAATCTAACATCATTATATGATGAAGCATGATTGTCGCGATAATTACTTATTAAGGATATAACCATCGCAGGTATTACTGTAATAGTTGTTATCACTTGCGTTTCCGCCTCGGCGCTATTATTTAATTGTTGTAATGCTAATATGTTATACATTAAAGTAAGCCACCTTTGCCTTTTGCAGCTTCTACATCAGAACCTTCAAACAGTTGTTGAAGTTCCAATACATCTCTTATTCGATTCCACCTCCTTTTTATCATTTATTACAACTATTGCTAATAGTATTCTTTAAGAAAGGAGTTTACAAAATATTAACGGAAATTACAAGTATTCACGGAACTTGAACGACTTGTTATTGCTTCTGGTTCACAACAAGATCTTCATATTTTGTCTGTAATGCCGTTTCCAAACGGAAAAAAGAAAGTGTTAATAGAAAGCAGCCTGCTTGGCTGTTTTTCACTTGCTTTTCCATACGTTTTTTCAACTCTTTTTATCAGTTAAATAAAGACAAAAAACAGGTAGGACAAGGGCAAAACATGAAAAAAACCTGGAAATCGGAAATGTTTATACCGAAATCCAGGTCTGATTACGAATTGTTTATTTTAGTTAGACGATTTTAATACAAGCTTCGCCACGGCTTCCACATGAGCCGTCTGCGGAAACATATCAACAGGCTGAATATATTCGACGCGATAGTCCTTCGACAGCGTCTGCAAGTCTTTCGCCAGTGTGGAAGGATTGCAGGATACGTAGACGAAGCGTTTCGGTTTTACTTTTTTGATGGTATCTAAAAATGTTCTGTCACAGCCGGTTCTCGGCGGGTCGACGATGACCACGTCAGGGCGGAAGCCTTCTTTCGTCCATTTCGGGAGCCAGTGTTCGGCTGTTCCTGTGACATATGCCGCGTTTTTGATGCCGTGTTTTTTGGCGTTTTTCTTCGCATCGTCAATTGATTCTTTAATGACGTCCATGCCGCGGATCTCTTTTGCGCCGTTTGAAACCCACATGCCGATCGTACCGACGCCGCAATACGCGTCTACGACTTTTTCTTTTCCTGTCAGCTGAGCCGCTTGTTTCACTTCGTCATACAGCTTGACCGTCTGCTCAGGGTTGAGCTGGAAGAAGGCGCGGGCGCTCAGTTCAAAGGACACGTCACCGAGCACTTCTTGAATGGCATGGCTTCCGGCCAGCGCTTTTGTTTTGTCACCGAAAATGACGGATGTGCGCGCGCCGTTGACGTTTTGAATAATCGATTTCACTTCCGGCAGACGGTTCTGAATGGCTTTGACGATCTCGTCTTTATTCGGCAGTGTCTCTTTCGCGGTGACAAGCACGACCTGCACTTCGCCTGTTTCAAAACCGACTCTCGTCACGATGGTGCGGACATCGCCTTTTTTGGTCCGTTCGTTATAAACGGACACGTTGTGTTTTTCTAAAATACGGCGGACGATACCCGTTGTTTTGTTTGTTGCCGGATGCTGGACAATGCATTCCTTAATCGGGACGATTTTATGGGAATCAAGTCCGTATAAGCCGGCAATGATGCTGCCGCTTTGCGAGCGTCCGACTTGGAACTGGCTTTTGTTCCGGTAATTCCAAGGGTTGTCCATTCCGATCGTATCTTTAATGTTCATTTCTTCGACATTGAATCTCGTATGACGTTCCAGAGACTGAATGACGATGTCGCGTTTTTCGCGAAGCTGCTGGGTGTATGCCAGATGCTGAAGCTGACAGCCGCCGCACTGGTCGTAGACCGGGCATGGCGGCGTGACACGGTGTTCAGACGGCTTGCGGATTTTTTTGACGCGTGCTTCTGAAAATTTCGGCTGCACATTTGTCGCTTCGGCAACGACTTCTTCACCGGGCAGAGCGCCGGGAACGAAGACAACTTTTTTCTTAAAATAGCCGACGCCCTCTCCGTTAATGCCGAGACGTTTGATGGTCAGCGGAAATGTCTGTCCGATTTTCAATTCGGCAGGCGCCTTTTTTTGATGTTGATTCACGTTTTTTTCTCTCCGTTTCTATATAAAGCCTTTCTCATGGGAAAGCGGCTGATTTGAAATATCACATCTGTTCAGTATAACATGCAGCCGGCGGTTCCTTCATGTTTTTCACTGGAAGTTTCCAAAAATCCTCATCATTCAATGCTTCTCCACAAGTACAAGGACGCATAGCTTAAATACGGCGCCCATTCGCTGCTTACCTGAAGCATCAAGTCTTTTGACGGTTTATCCTCTAGGGCGAAGCGGCGTTTGACGGCGTTTTGCAGGCCGATGTCCGCCAAAGGAAACAGATTCGGGCGGCCGAGACCGAACATGAGGACGTTTTGGACGGTCCACGGGCCGATGCCTCTGATGGCGATCAGCTTTTTCATAATGTCTTCATCCGATAAATGGGTAAGTTCCGCCAGATTGAGCGCTCCTTCTGCAATCATCCGTGAAATGTCAATCGCATATTCCGCTTTTCTCATGCTGAACTGGAGCTCCCGCAAGTCCTGATACTCAAGCGCCGCGATCGTTTTCGGCTCGGGGTAGCACCAGACGCCGTTTTTTTGTTCACCGAAGGCATGGACGAACCGTTCCGTTAAGGTAAATGCGAAAGACAGGTTGAGCTGCTGGTGGATGATGCATTTCATGAGACAGTTGTAGACGTCATACTCCAAGACGAGCGGGGTTCCCGCATGCTCCTCAAAAAGCGCCGACAGATTTGTTTTTGAGAAATGATCAAGCACAGGCTGAAGCGGCTGCTCCCACTGAAAAATGTGTTTGATCCGTTCAATCATCTCCTCGCGGTCCGTTTCTCCGCTGACGAGGAAGACCGGGTCTGCGGCGGTGCCTTCCGCTTGAACCGTGATGACGGACAGTTTGCCGTCCCGTGTTCTGAGCGGCACTTTGATTGATCTTGCATGAAGATCGACCGCATTCAGCGGATCGAGCGACAGCCTTTCAAGGACTTTATCAAAATGATACGGCGGCGTGACCGAAACCGTTTCCTTCCACATATGCTCCACCCCTTTTTGTCCAAGTATATCATGAAGCGGCCGGGCGGCAATTCGTATACTTTTCTTCATAACGCCGCATGATATAATGGCAGGCGGAGGGTTGTTTATGATACATATAACCGCAATCACAACACATAATGAGATATTAGATAATATCCCCCTATCACGTACAGAACAACCGGACATCGCATGGTACTGGATTGATTTTTTCGGCGCCGAGATGCATGAAACCGAGCTGCTGCGGGATTATTTTCACTTTCATCCGCTTGCGATCGAGGATTGCTTTCAGCATATGCAGCGGCCGAAAATCGACCATTATGACGGCTACCGTTTTTATGTGCTCCACGCCTTGAACCCGGACACACTGGAAATGGAAGAGGTGGACATTTTTCAGTCCGACCGTTTCATCGTCAGCTTCCATTTGCACGAATCGCCCGGCGTCTCAAAGGTGAGAGAACGGTTTTTCGCTTCTCCGGGATTAGCCAAAAAAGGGCCCGGGCACATCACTTATATGATTATGGATCAGCTTGTCGATGAATATTTCCCCGTGCTGTACAAAATTGAAGACCGGCTGAATGAAATTGAAGACAGCAGAACCCATAAATCTTACGGCACTTTAATGAATGAAGTGTTTGAATTGCGGACTGATCTTTTGAACCTGAGACGGACGATCATTCCGATGCGCGATTTAATGTACCGGATTTTGAGCCTTGACCATGTAAAAGAAAGCCGTGAAACGAAAGCGTATTTCAGCGATATTTATGACCACCTGTTAAAACTGGCTGAGCTGATCGAGTCAAACCGTGATATGACGTCAGATTTGCGGGACAGCTATGTGACGCTGAATTCAAACCGGATGAACGCCATTATGATGACATTAACCATCGTCTCGACCATTTTTATCCCGCTGACGTTCATCGCGGGGGTTTACGGCATGAATTTCGATAACATGCCTGAGCTTCATTGGAAATACGGGTATTTTATCGTTTTGGGCGTAATGGCCGTCCTTGTGGCCGCCATGTTGTTTTGGTTCGCCCGCAAAGGCTGGTTTAATATTTTCAAGTAAGAACGGCTGCCGGCTGTTCTTTTTTTTGAGAAAACATGATAGTCTGGAAAAAAACGTAAAGAGGTGTGCGCCGTTACCATCTTTTCTCACAAAATCATTTCTTCTGTCCTTCTGGCTTTCAGTGTCATGTCCATTGCCCCGCTGTATAACGGCCGTACGGTGTCTGATTACATCTTTGAGTCGCTCGGCTATTCCTCTTGGCCGGAAGATGGAGCCCATATCTCCGTCATCCCCGGGGTCGTGCTTTACTTTGCGGCGTTAATCTGGTGTGCCGCCGCGTTCAGGCGGACGCTTCCCGCAGCGGGGCTGTTTCTGATCTTTCTCAGTATGGGGGCCGCTTCCGGTATCAGTCCCGCCACTGAATATGCCGCTTTTTCCTTAAAACAGTTCGCGCCCGAAAAAGGGGCTGTCGAATATTTGAAGCACCGCAGCGAATGCAGTCATCTGGTTGAGCGAAAAAGAGCGGGCATGAGCTGCACGCTTTATATCAATCATTACGGAAAAGGGGAACAAACCATTTCTGTCACCCCGGATTTATCAGAAAACATAAAGGACGTCACATTCAAATCAAAAACATTCACTGTAAAACCCCGTTCAAAAACAATCATTAAAACGCGGTTTACCGGATTTTATAAGGGGAAAGCCGCCTCAGACTCCGGATGGTCTTCCGAACCTGAACTGAAAGTGGCAATCCTGTACACAGCAGATTAACCATTTGCATGTATAATGGTGGAAAACTTTTCATTGGAGGGACTGTGAAATGAAGATCGCCATCGTCGGACTCGGCAATATGGGCCGCCCCATCGCCGAAAATATCATGAAAGCCGGATACAGTCTGACTGTATATAACCGGACGAAAGAAAAAGCGGCTGACCTGCTGGATAAAGGGGCCGAATATGCCGAAACGCCCCGCCAGGCAGCTGAACATGCGGATATCGTGCTGTCAATGCTGTCAGACGATGAAGCCGTAACAGACGTGACTTTCGGAGCTTGCGGCATTATTGCCGGGTTATCTGAAAACGGCATTCATATTTCAATGAGCACGATCAGTACGGCGCTGTCAGAACAGCTTTCCGCCGCACATTCGGGCAGAGGGCAGTCCTTTATTGCCGCTCCCGTCCTCGGCCGTCCCGATGCCGCTGAGAAGGCCGAACTCCGCATCATCACAGCCGGACCGGCAGAAGCGAAGAAAAAGGCCGAACCGCTGCTTAACATCCTGAGTCAGCAAGTATTTGACACTGGTGAAGAAACAAAAACGTCCAATGCCGCGAAAATCAGCGTCAATTTCTTGCTCGTGTCCATGCTGGAGGCGTTATCTGAATCATTCTTAATGATGGAGAAGTACGGGTTAGAACAAAAACAATTTTTAGAAATCGCCGGCGCGCTCTTTGGCTCTCCCGTCTATCAAAATTACGGCACGATCATGGCTGAGGAGAAATTTGAGCCGGCCGGTTTCAAAATGTCTTTAGGGCTGAAGGATACCAATCTGGCGCTCGCCGCCGCTGAACAGGTTTCCGCAAAACTCCCTCTTGCCGAGCTGGCCAAGAGCCATTTTGAAAGCGGGATCGCACAAGGCTTCGGGGATCTGGATTGGGCTGCACTGATTAAATGTATCAAATAAGCAGTGAAAACCTCTCCCGTTTAGAAAAAAATGAAACCAATGTGTTCTCTTACACATTGGTTTCTTGGCTATTATAAGCGTCTGTTTCTCTTTGTAATCATTCCATTCATGTCCGTATTAATTTTATTTTTCCAAATGCAATGCCGAATGTTGTTTTTATATAAGGGGTGCTGTCAACCCATATTTTCCCTTGATTCTTCTCAATTAATGCTTTGGCAATTGAGAGTCCTAAACCGCTTCCCGAGTATCCTGAGCTTCTGGACTGGTCTCCCCTGTACATCCTCTCAAATACCTTCTCTGATTCTGTTTTTGGTATCCCCGGCCCCCTATCCCAGATCAGTAGTTTACATTCTTTATCATTCTCTATAATTTCTATGCCAAGAACTTTTCCTTCTTTTCCGTAAAGGATGGCATTCTTCAATATATTACCAATGATTCTGATGATACTCAAGCGATCCGCCATAATAAGACACTTTCTTTCCGGGATATTTATTTTAAGCTCTAATTCATTTCTTTTTATCTCCGGCAAGTATTCAATCAATAACTCTCTGGTTATTTCAGAAAGGTCAATAATATCCGGCTGCATCGGCATTTCATCTGCATCCAGTTTAGCCATGTTAAATATTTCATCAATTAACTGCTTTAAATGATTCGACTTCTTTGAAACAATGTTTACGTATTCCTTCTTTTCTTCTTCCGAGGCTGCAATATCATCTTTCAACGCATCTAAATACCCTATAATCGATGTAAGCGGTGTACGAATATCGTGTGATATGCTTGATAACAGACTTTTTCTGGCTGCATGCGTTTGAATCGTTTCAACCTGTATTTTCTCTAACTTCTCGATCAATTCGTTTATTGAAAAAACCATTTCATTAAATATCGGAGCCCCATTAGCAAATATTCTTGTCGTTAAGTTCCCATTTAATGTCCGCTTAACCGCATGGATCATTTGAATGAGCTCATTGTTGAATTTACAGTAAATTGTAATAAGGATTACAGACAAACCGATCAGCAGACCATAGACAACCAATTTAACAGTGTTAAGCTCTTGGTGCTGCCAGTCATATAAACAATTGAGGCAAATCAGTGTAATCTGCAGAAACATAAGATATATGATTTTACGACTCATCTTTCTCACCTGCAAATTTGTATCCTATTCCCCAAACTGTTTGTATAAATTGAGGATTAGATGGGTCTTTTTCTATTTTTTTTCTCAGCTTTCTTATGTGAACCATCACGGTATTGTCATCTTCTAAGTAATGATTGCCCCAAACATTCCGAAACAACTGAGCCTTCGTAAATACCTGTTCCGGATTGGAAGCCATAAATTTCAGCAGCTCTAGCTCTTTTGCGGTTAATGATATTTCTTCACCTGCGACGCATACGATATATCTTTTCACATCAATTGATAAACCTTTATATTTCAGCAGCGGCTTCTCTTCTGTTCCGCTGCCGCTCCCTAAAATGAAAAACCTTCTCATCAGAGCCTTAATTCTGGCCACAACCTCGTTTACGCTAAAAGGTTTTGTAATATAATCATCTGCTCCTATACTCAACCCTACAATTTTGTCAGCTTCATGGTCCTTTGCAGTAAGCATAAGTATTGGCACATTGGTTTTTTCTCTTAGTTTTCTGCATACTTCAATCCCATCCATTTTTGGCATCATGAGATCCAATATTACGAGGTGATAAGTATTTTGTTCAAATAATGCCAAAGCTTCCTGTCCATCCTTTGCAACATCTGCTAAATAAAGTTCCCGTTCAATGTATTTTTTTAATAAATCTCTGATCACTTTTTCATCATCAGCGATAAGGACACGAATTTCTTTCACTTCATGACACCTGCCTTCATATTTTTTGTATTTATGTAAGTAACAGTGGGTATTCATTATTACATGATATGCAATCTATCATATAATCTTTTAGCCAATTTTCAGTATTTTATATAAACACAGGTGTATTCAAATTGTCGGCTTATGAAAATTGTAATGCTCAGCTTCCAAATATAACTTTGACACAAACGTCATGATATTTAAAGAGTAAGCCCTAATTCCAACAAGATCAGTATTTCGATTATGTTTTTATGTCGGGAATTTGTCCCCTATCCGCTAAATTATTGCCTGTTGATCAATCATCAATATGAGTTTTTTGTTTGTGCTCGAACGAACAAAAACACCTGGTTCATACAGGTGTTTCTCATCTGCCTAAAAATCTTTAGACCTCTCTTTTCGAGGTAAAATATACCCTTCGCCCTTTTCATAAATAGTTAGAACTTTTTTAGTCAATGCAAGCCTTGGTACAATCCAATACGATAACACAGCTGATATAATTCCAAAAAGAGCTCCTGCAGCAACATCGAAAGGATAGTGTACACCTACCCATATGCGTGAAACAGCTACACTAAGCGCAAGTATGATCCAGATCCAGCCTGTTTTTTTATATACAAGCCAAAAAGAAAATGAGATAGAAAAGAATAGGATGGTGTGATCGCTTGGAAATGAATTATCCACCGCATGATCTACCAGTTTGTTAACATTTGAAAGAACTGCAAATGGTTGATTATTGGAATAGAGTTGACCGGCAATTTTCCCGATCATCTCTGCTATAATGAATGCCACTCCCGCCTGTATGACCATCATCCTGTTTTTGTCATTTCGGGTAAACCAGAAAACAAGCATAACGAGTGCTAAAATAAACACTGCATATTCAGCAAGTATGATCATTGCCGGATTTAGAAATGGAAATTCTTTACCCAAATCGTTCACAGCACGAAAAGCGGCAATATTCTGCTCTGATAAAGACATTTATATCATCCTCCTATTTAAAAATCTCATTTATACATGTAAGTGATTTGTGCGAACCGCAAACAATCTGCTTTTCACTTGAAAGCATTTATAAAAATTAATGTATATCCACCTTGTTAAAATAGATTATTAAGGAAACAAATCCTACTATTGAGACTAAAGCAATTCCCAAATAGGAGTATTCCGGAGGATAAGTAGAGAGAAGCGTATTCATTGAAATATCTCCGGCCGCTGCCCATGGGAACAATCCTCTGTGTTCTGAGTTAGCTGTCATAATATTGATCAAAGTAATTAGGATTGTAAAAATAATGGTGGGTACGTAATTTTTTAGAACAACTGTGATCAGAACAATAGGTGTTGATAAAACAAATAGTAAAACTCCCCCAATTACAAAGTGCAAAAATGATTTGAGTATGAGTGATTGGCTGAGACCCAGGAATTGCAAGATCACACCCAGTAATAAAGTAAGCCCCCACGCGACTAAAGTTAAAAAGAATATCCAGATAAATAGCAGCAATAGTTTACTAAGTATTAGATTGATTCTGGAAACGGGTATGGTTAACAGATTTTTCAGCGTATCATCCATATATTCACGGTTAAAAATATAAGCGGCAACAACTCCATACAGCGGAACTCCTACTACCAAGACTGTATATAAATTAGCGTTACTGAAAAGTTCATGAAATTTTATGACAGGAGCGGGATTCTCAGTCTTTATCTGTACATAGGATGCAACGACAACCATAAATGGGACGACCGAAGCTCCTATCGTACTTATTAGAAGCATCGCAGACCTTCTGAGTTTTAGTAACTCTGCATATAACAGATTAACCAATGGTTCCACCCCCAACCAATTTTGTGAAATAATCCTCCAGACGGTCTTCACTCATCAAAATTTTAAACACCTCAATATCGTTCTGAACAAGTAATTTATTAATCGCTCCCTGTTGTCCAATATGCGAGAAAATGCGGATTATTCCGTCACCATGTACTTCGTAGTCAAAGATCTGAAAATGTTTCTCTAAAAGCATCGCAGCTATATTATCATTCGAAACTTGAAACTCAAGAAACTTTCGATTTCTCTTCCGGAGAGTATCAAATTCGGTTTCCTCTAACAGTTTTCCCTCGTGAATAATTCCCAAATGATCAACTAATTGTTCAATCTCAGACAGGATATGGCTCGATATCAGCAGAGTAATTTTTCTTTCTTCAGCTAATGTTTTAATGAGCCTTCTCATCTCTTTAATCCCAATCGGATCTAAACCATTCGTCGGTTCGTCTAATATTAGTAATTCCGGATAGTGAAGAAGAGATCGGGCGATGCCAAGTCTTTGCTTCATTCCTAAAGAGTATTTGCCTACAAGCTTTTTGGTTTCATTCTCTAATCCCACAATTTCTAATGCTTCTTCAATTGCATTTTTTTTGTGAATTCCAACGATCCTGGCATTTATTTCAAGGTTCTCTTTAGCCGTGAGGTTTCCATAGAATCCAGGTACTTCTACAATTGAACCAATTCTTTTTAGAATGTCTTTCTTATTCGTATGTAAATCCTCACCGAATATCTCAATCTTTCCATGAGTAGGCTTTATCAGCCCCAGCAGCATTCTTATAGTCGTTGTTTTACCTGCCCCATTTCTCCCAAGAAACCCGTAAATATCACCTTCATTAACTGTTATGTTGAGGTTATCCACTGACTTTTGTTTTCCGTACACTTTTGATAAATTCGTCGTTTTAATTATTTCCTGCATTGATCCAGACCTACTTTCCTAATGCTTATGTACAATAGTATAGGAATGCGTTTTTAACTGGGGATTAACTATTTCTTAACTATCTCTTAATTAGAGGGGCAAAAAAAACTGCCCCCTTTAACTGGGAGCAGGTTTCATCTCAGTGATGTTTATGGCGTAAGGGTTTTGACGCCTGCATCAAGATAAGACTATATGAAGAGGCGCTTCTCGTTACAAAGACGGCAGCTTCATTTCTTTCTCAAACATCAGGTCATCAATGCTTTTAAACGTGTAGCCTTCTTTTTTCAAATCGGTAATGGCATCGTCCAAAGCTTCTGAATTGTCCTTTGAAACGGTGTGAAGAAGGTAGATCGCGCCGGGATGCGCCTGCTTTATCATGTGATCATAGGCGTATTGTTTCCCTTTTTGCTCGTTAACCTTCCAGTCGACAAATGCGACGGACCAGAAAACGGTTTGGTAGCCGAGGCGCTTCGTTTCTTTGAGGACATATTCGCTGAACACGCCGCGCGGCGGACGGAGATACAGATTGTCCCGCTTTCCGGTAATGTTGTACACAGCTTCCGTGACGGAATCGAGTTCGTCTTGAATCTGATCGCCCGTTTTTGTCGTCAGATCAGGATGATGAAAAGAATGATTGCCGATGATATGGCCTTCCTTTGACATCCGTTTAATCAAATCAGGCTGCTCTTTCACAAAATGACCCGTGACAAAAAAAGTGCCCGTGACGTGATGTTTTTTTAACACATCAAGCACTTTCGGGGTGTACCCATTTTCATATCCGTTATCAAACGTTAAATAGATGGTCTTTTCTTTCGTATTGCCTAAATAAAAGGCATCATATTTTTTGACCAGATTGTCCAGCTGTCTGCCGGCATCCGGCGGCTGATGATTGACGCTGCGTTTAAAGCCCCAGTTTATCCGTTCATTCGGCACGGCCTCTGCGCTGTTGATGCCTCCCGCAAGTAAAACGGCCATGCAGCAAATTGAACAAAACCATTTCATGACCAGCACTCCTTCTGCATTTTTCCTTATTTTGCAGTAGGCCCTGCCCTTTTATACAGCCGCATTATGGAAAAAGAAAAACCCCGGCATCCGCCGGGGTTTATTCCCAATCCTTTTTAAAGCGTTCGTATTTTGCTTCCAGATCATCAAGCATGCCGATGAGCCGGTCTATATCTTCAACGTCCGTTGATTCAGGGTCTAATGAATCAATGACATTCATAAACATATCGAGTCTGTTCTTTAAGTAATCGAGCTGCTGATCTTTGCTGTTTACCGCATTCCCCATACTTCCACTCCATTCATTTTTTATAATGGTAGCGTATTTTTTGCCGTTTTTCAATGGTTCCGCTACTTGCGATCTTGGCAGATCAGGTCTAAAATTAACAGTTGGCAGACGTTAGTATGCCCCATTTATAAAGGAGTTAGATAGTCATGACACAAAACACAACACTGCGTCCGATCACACCGGAGTACGATCCTTGGGAAGCGTACATGGATGTCGACCAGTATGGAGATATGAAACTGACGAACGTTGAATTCACAACGACGACTTTGTGCAATATGAGATGCGAGCACTGCGCCGTCGGGTACACGCTCCAGCCGAAAGACCCGAATGCGCTGCCGATCGACCTTTTATTAAAGCGGCTTGATGAAATTCCTCTGTTACGCTCTATCAGCATTACGGGCGGCGAACCGATGCTTTCGCTGAAATCGGTAAAGGAATACGTCGTCCCGCTTTTAAAATATGCGCATGAACGCGGCGTGCGCACACAGATCAATTCAAACCTGACGCTTGATATCGGGCGCTACGAACGGATTATTCCTTATTTGGACGTTCTTCACATTTCTCACAACTGGGGAACGGTCGAGGACTTTGCCGACATCGGATTTGCGATGATGGAGAAGAAACCGACATTTGAACAGCGGGCGCGCTATTTTGACAAAATGATTGAAAACAGCCGCACGCTGGTCGAAGCAGGCGTAATGGTTTCAGCGGAAACGATGCTGAACAAACGGACGCTGCCGCATATTGAACATATTCACCGGCAGATTACGGAAGATATGAAATGCCAGCGGCACGAAGTCCATCCGATGTATCCGAGTGATTTCGCCAGCGCGCTTGAATCACTCAGCCTGACGGACATGAGACAGGCTATTCATCATCTGCTCGACATTCGCGATGAAGAGACATGGATGCTGTTCGGTACGCTTCCGTTTTACGCATGCAGCCCTGATGAAGAAGACCAGAAGCTCCTCCGCCGCCTGCGGGAAGCGAAAAACGTTACGGTGCGAAACGACCCTGATGGCCGCTCCCGCCTGAATGTCAACATTTTTGACGGAAATATCATTGTCACGGATTTCGGCGATACACCGCCGCTCGGCAATATTAAAACAGACAGCCTTCCCGAAGCATATGACAAGTGGAGACAGACGAAGCTGAGCAAAGAGCTGAACTGCCGCTGCACAAACGTCCGGTGCCTCGGCCCGAACGTCCTTGTCAAAAACAGTTATTATCAGGAGACAGATTTTTCATTACGAAAAGCCAGAGGTTAACAAAAGATGGAAACGACAATTACGGACATTTTGAAAAGCAAAGTGTTTGAGATCATCATCGTCGCTCTCGTGCTTTACGCCGGTGTATATCTGATCAACCGCTTTGTACAGGTGTTATTTAAACGCACAGATTTCTTAGAGGAACGGAAAGGGAAGACGATTGAGAGCCTCGTCCGGTCCATCACCCAGTATACGGCGACGATCGGTTTTATCTTTTACGTCATTTCTTTATTCGTTCATGATTTCGGCCGGATTTTAGCCGGGGCGGGTGTTGCCGGTATCGTCATCGGTTTCGGCGCCCAGTCGTTAATCAAGGACATATTGGCCGGTGTCTTTTTGATATATGAACGCCAGCTTCATAAAGGCGATTACGTGACGATTAACAATCTGTTCAACGGCACAGTCGAAGAAATCGGACTCCGTTCCCTCCAGATCCGTGAGTGGACCGGCAAGCTGCTTACCATATCTAACGGTGAGGTCAGACAGCTTCAAAACTATAACATTGATTTTATGCGGATTACCGAGTCCGTCGTGATCAGTTACAAGGAAGATCCCGAGCGGGTATATGCCGTCTTAGAAAAAGCCTGTGACATGCTCAATGATGAACTTCGCGATTCACTGAAGCGGGATGAATTTCTCAATGCGGCGGAGCCGTTTCAAGTGCATGGAATCATGAGTCTGAACAAATTGACGAGAGGCATAGAATTTACCGTTAAAGGCATGGTTCAAGACACAGAATACTTCTCGGCGAGCCTTGCGGTGAGACGCGTTCTTGCCCGGGAGCTGTACAACAACAATGTGCAATTGCTTGAGGAAATGTATCACACACAAAAAAGCTGATTCCCGAACCGGAATCAGCTTTTTTTATTTATCTCGGCTGCGCTGTCATTTGAAAACCGAATGTGACGTGATCCTGCACCGGAATCCAAGCCCCGATTCCTTGCGAAGTCACATTTTTGACGACAAGTTTCCGCTTGCTGCCTTTCAGCACCAAATACACTTCACCGTATGTTACTTTTCCTTTTTCATTAACGGCCGGTGCGTAGGCGTGCAGGTAGCCGAGCCGCTGCGGAGAAATTTTGTAGGTTTGATCCCGTTTTGTGCCTGCGCCGATAACCGTTTCAAACGCGAGCGGCAGTTTTGTTTTCTTCATCGCTTTTTGCATCATCATGCTTTTTACGTCTTCTGCGTTCGGCACCTTCGCTGTAAGCCCGCCTTTGATTTTGTATTGCTGTTCTTGGGCGTATGAGATAACCGCGGTTTGCTGTCCGCCCCGGTTATCCGCTCTGTTTGTGTTGATTTTTTTATATTCCCAGTTGGCGACCGTTTCGTTCGATTGATAGCCGAGCGCCCATTTCCCGAGAAATATTGTCGCCCGGTATCCGATGGCAAGCGGTGAACCCGAAACCGAGGATTCATTCAGCATCTTTATCAGATGCGGATTTTCGATATTGATCTCTGATGTATCTAACAATTCCTTTGCCAGTTTGCTCGGCTGAAGCATCGGCTGGTCCTGTGAGGCATTCGGATACGTATTTTCCTTTGAAATGCTTACGACAGAGTTGGGAACTTTAAACGGTTTTTTTGCACCGGCAGACGGCGTTGCGAAAAAACTAAAGGATAACAGCAGAATCAGTGTGGCATGAAACAGCTTTCTCATCATATCACTCTTTCTATAGCATTTTCCTTTAGTCTTTTCCTCCGCAATCGTTGTTATCCGCATTTTTTACAGGTTAAAGCAGGAAAAAACCGATCGCCATGATGACATAAGCGGCAAGGAGAGTAGCCCCCTCAAACCAGTTCGAATCACCGTCATTTGAAATCATCGTCATCAAAAGGACGGATGATATCATCGCGACAAGCTCGGGCAATGTGAATACAAGCGGCATATTGACCGGAAAAAAGATGGAACAGATCACAAGAACCGGGGCCACAAACATGGCGATCTGCAAAGTCGAGCCTACCGCGATTTCAACGGCGACATCCATTTTGTCTTTGTATGCCATAATAATCGCCGACGCATGCTCTGCGGCATTTCCGACGATTGCGACGATAATCACTCCGATAAACAGCTCGCTCCAGCCGAACTGTTCAGCCACCGCATGAAACGTATGGACAAGGTTTTCAGATATGTAGGCGACGATAATGGTTGAAATAAATAAGACGGCTGTCGCTCTTTTCCCCGACCACTCAGGCTGCTCCTCTTCTTCCTTTGCCTCCGGCTGATTCGGCTGATAAACACCGCGGTGGGTGACGAGCTTGAAATAAAGAGCTGCCACGTACAAAAGGATCATGATGATGCTGATGCCGACACTCAAATCAAGCTTGTTTTTTTCCCCCATATCCATGGAAAACACTTCGGGAATGACAAAAGCTACGATAATGGCAAAAATCAGCAGGCCAGAATTATGCCGGGCATCATGAATATTGAATTCCTGCCGCTTGTATTTCAAACCGCCGATAAAAAACGACAGTCCCGCGACGAGCAGAAGATTGCCGAGCACCGAACCGGTCAGTGAAGCAAGCACGATGCCCGTCAGCCCTTCTTTTAAGGCAAAAAGCGATATAATCAGCTCTACCGCATTGCCGAACGTGGCATTCAGCAGACCGCCGATCCGCGGTCCCGCGATAATAGCAAGAGATTCGGTCGCTCTCCCCATATAACTTGCAAGCGCAATAATCGTCAAGCAATAAATAATAAACAAAACCGCTGACGGCCAGTGCATCAGGCCGCCGATGACTGAAAGCGGCACTCCCGCCGCAGCCGTAAAGAAAAAAATCCGATTCATATCTGCCTGGCTCCTTTTTTCGAATGAGTCTTTTTATATCCTTCTCAAAAACTCCCTCAATTACACTTCCGCGGCAGCCCGAATTGGCATTTTCAGGTTGCCGGACGCAGCAAATCCGTGTACGATCAAGAAAGATACTGAAGAAGGAGAAATACGCGATGTCACGACTGTACTTCTTTATTTTGGTTCTGCTTGTTTCCATCTCCGGATTTTCCCAAGGCATGCTTCTGCCGGTGATCTCCGTCATTTTTGAAACGAACGGAGAATCAGCAGCCATAAACGGACTTCACGCAACCGGCCTTTATATCGGCGTGCTTCTGGCGTCACCGTTTATGGAGGCCCCGCTGCGCAAGCTCGGATTCAAACCTCTGATGGTCATGGGCGGATTTCTTGTTATCATCAGCTTATTCAGTTTTATTTGGCTTCAATCCATATGGTTATGGTTTTTTCTGCGGCTGCTTATCGGAATCGGGGATCATATGCTGCATTTTTCAACCCAAACGTGGGTGACGTCGAAGTCAACGCCCCGAAACAGAGGAAGAAACATTTCGCTGTACGGACTGTCCTTCGGGCTTGGATTCGCTGTCGGCCCGTTCATGGTCCCTCTTGTGAAAACAAGTCCTTCCCTTCCGTTTATCGTATCCGGCTGTATCAGTCTTGCCGCCTGGCTGTTTGTGTTTGTCTTACGTAACGAGTACCCGGCGCAAGGTCCGGATGAAACATCCGGGGATAACAGCGCAAAACGGTTTTACCGCGCTCTTCTTTTCGGCTGGGTCGCTTTTCTCCCGGCTTTCGGGTACGGTTTTTTAGAAACGGCGCTGAACGGAAGCTTTCCCGTGTACGCCCTGCGTTTAGGCATATCCGTTGATGCCGTCGCGCTGATATTGCCCGCTTTTGCTATCGGAAGTATTGTATTCCAGTTCCCTCTCGGTTTATTAAGCGATCGATTCGGGAGAAAACGTGTCCTGCTCGTCATCTTATTAACGGGTGCCCTTTGCTTTTTGACGGCCGGACTGTTTCCGTCGCCTTCTGTCATCGGCTGCTGCTTTTTCACGGCGGGAATGGCGGTCGGCAGTATGTTTTCCCTCGGCATCAGCTATATGAGCGACCTGCTGCCGTCCCATCTGCTGCCGGCGGGCAATCTGCTTTGCGGCATTTCCTTCAGCCTCGGCAGCATGATCGGCCCGGTGGCGGGCGGCTGGTATATGCAGCGGTTTGAAAGCGCCAACTTGTTTTTCTTTATTACGGTGATTCTGGTCTGTATTTGGCTTGCGCTCGTCTTCGGGAAAACAAAGCACAGTCCCGCATCCGAATCCCATTCTTTTCCGGCCTCATAAAAAAGCCGCCTGATCTGAGTCAGGCGGCTTCTTTCTAGTGGTATCCGTTCTGCCCGTTAGCGCTTCCGCTTGTTTTATTCTTCGGGCCGTTTTTGGAGTTTTGTTTATTATGGCTTCCGCCTTTTTTCGTATGCTTGGTCATAATTGATTCCCCTCCGTTTTTCAGCTTGAACGTCTCCGTTCCTCTATAGCTTGCTCCCGCGGTACGGATTTTCATCAGGAAGCTTTTTACGTTTATGTAAAAGCGCGTTGATTTCTCCTCCTAAAATCAGCAGTGTTCCCGTAAGATAAAACCAGATCATAAGGACGATAATTCCCCCGATGCTCCCGTATGTGGCGCTGTAGTTGGCAAAGGTGCCGACGTAAAATGAGAACAGCATACTGACGATAATCCAGCCGGCTGCCGCGAATACGGCTCCCGGCAGCACAAAACGGAGGGAAAGCCTTTTATTCGGCGCGAAAATGTAAAGCGCGGTAAACACGATTAAAAGGATAAGCGGACTGATACCCCAGCGGACAACCGACCATACCTGTAAAAACAGGCCGGAGGCGCCGATAAAATCTGCGGCCAGCATTCCGATTTCTCTGCCGAACACCGGCAGAAGCAATGCGATTAAAATCGTAACCACCATCGCGATGGTTAAAAAAATTGAGGTCAGGCGAATGATGATAAATGAGCGGTTTTCCTCGACTTCGTAGGCATGGTTAAATGCTCTGACAATCGCGTTCATACCATTCGAAGCCGACCAGATGACGGCTATAATCCCGAATGACAAAAGCCCGCCGCTGCGCTTGTTCAGCGTTTGCTCCGTAATGGATTTCACCATGGACATGGCGCTGTCGGGCGCGTATTGATCGACCGCCCCGAGCACGTCTTCTGCAGATATGGGAAGATAGGCGGTGAGCGTCAGCATGAAAATCATCAACGGAAACAATGACAGCAGGAAAAAATACGCCAGCTCCGCCGATTTACTTTGTCCTTCATGCAGAGAAAACCTTGCAAACAGCTCCTTTATAAAACTCATGACATCCCACCTCAATGATCGTTTTTCGAAAAATGCTCCTTCGTTTCTTTTAACAGGTCAATGACCTGCGGCGTCGTCTGCTTCAGCTTGGTGATCTGCCCGTTTAAAAAACTCAGATCTTCCGATACGTTATTGGCGATGATTTTCACTTGATCCAGTTTTGCAGAAGCCTGCTGTTTCAGGGCTTCAGGATGTTTTCGGTAAAATGCCGCACGCTGCCTGCACGCGTCCATGTTCCGGAAACATGCCTCTCTTGTCGGCTTATGTAATAAGGACAGTGCTCCGCCGGCGGCAGCGCCGATCAGAATCGCTTTTGCCATGATGCGTGCCTGCTTCATCGGTCAATCCCCCTTATAAATGATGGTCTTTCTTTATTGTCTCCAGCAAATGACGGCACCCGGATTCGACCAAAGCGTACACCTCGCTGAAATTCCCGGTATAATACGGATCGGGCACGTCCGCAAGGTCCGACTCCGGTACATAATCAAGCAGCCTTGCAATACGCGGCGCCGCTTTTTTATAACCGGCCATGCTGCGCAGATGACCGATATTTTCTGCATCCATCGCAATGACGTAATCAAAATCGGTCAGGTCAGACTCACGCACCTGCCTCGCCGTGATGCCGCTTGCGCTGATCCCTTTCTTCTTCAGGATCTCCTTTGTCCCTTCATGCGGCGGATTTCCCGCATGCCAGGCGCCGATTCCCGCTGAATCAATGTTAATCTGCCCGTTCAGCCCGTTTTTCTTCACCATATCAGAAAATACCGCCTCTGCCATAGGCGACCGGCAAATATTTCCCAGACAGACAAACAGAACATGTATCATATCGATAACCTCCCTATTCTTTCCCCGCATTTTGAGGATCAAAAACCTTATCATCATCTTAGCAACTTTTCTGCGGCTGTGGAAATAAGCTTTTATTCTAAATGAATTCTGTTAGAATAAAGGATACGAAAACGGTCATGAAAGGATGCATGAATTTGCCGAGCCAACAAACAGAAACGTTAAACAAAATGATTGAAGACATTTCGCAAAAGCTCAACATGCTCAATGTCGGCGTCATCAGAGCGGAAGATTTCAGTGATGAAAAAATAGAAGATCTTACATACCTTCATCAAATGGTCATGAAAAAAATATCATTCAGCCCGAGTGAAATGCAGGCCATTGCCGAGGAGCTCGCCTCTCTCAGAAAATAAACCCATGTCAGACCTGCCGAAAAACGGCAGGTCTTTTTTTGATTTAAAAAAGTAAAAAAAGTTCATCGGTTTGACACATATAAAAAGAAGGAGTATAGTAACTGTGAACTTGGTAGAACGATATACTAAATGAGCGGGCCGCTTATCTTTTTTTATTTAGTAGAACGATATACTCGTTGTGATATCAGCGTTATTCAAGTTTGTTTTGCAACCGTTTCATCAAACAGTTTTCAAAGAAAGGCAGTGGTTCAATAAAGGGGAATCGTGCTGTTCTTTTATCAATTTAAAAAATAATTTAATTCTTTATTAACCGCATTAGGGGATGTCATCATGAAAAACATATACACCAAAATGGCAGCGGGTCTTTATATTAACTATTTCCTGCTGGGCATGATCAATATTATTATCGCATCCAATATGGAGGCATTATCAAAACAGCTTCATACATCCGCAGCCGGGGTCAGCTATTTGGTCTCCGCCATCGGGATCGGGAAGCTGATTTCGCTTCTGTTTGCCGGGAAGCTTTCGGATACATTCGGGAGACGGCCGTTTATCGTATCGGGCGCCTTTCTGTATCTGATTTTCCTAATCGGAATTCCGCTTTCGACAAACTATACAGCCGCGTTTATCTTCGCCATTTTCGCCGGTATCGCCAATTCCTTTTTGGATTCCGGGACATATCCGGCGCTTATTGAAGGATTTCCGAAAAACGCAAGCTCTGCAACCGTGTTAATCAAAGCGTTTGTATCCATCGGCGCGACGGTGCTTCCGTTTTTTATCGCGTTTATTGCGGACAGGCATTTGTTTTACGGCTGGACGTTTTTCGTACCGGGCATTATTTTCTTCCTGAACGGCTTTTTCCTGTTAAAAGTTCCGTTTCCGAATCATAAGCAAAAAGAAGACGGCGGCCGGACGGAAGCCTCTCCGTCTGATGGCGCGTTCACATCACAGCCGTCGATATGGCGCGAAGGCCTTGCGATCATTCTGTTAGGCTTTTCATCTACGGCGCTGTTTATGCTCGTTCAAGTATGGCTTCCTAAGTTCGGGCAATCCGTTTTGGGCATGCCTGAGGTGCAGGCCGTCAAATTGTTGAGCTATTACAGCATCGGGGCGCTTGTATCCGTATTATTGCTGGCTGTGCTGTTAAACAGAGTGATTCAGCCGATTACGGTAATGGTGCTGTACCCTGTGATCGCGGCAATCGCGCTGCTTGCTCTGATTTTCATTCATCAGCCGGCCGTATCAGTCATCAGCTCCTTTGTCATCGGACTTTCAACTGCGGGCATTCTGCAATTGGCGATGACGGTTATGGCTGTTTTATTCCCTAAAAATAAAGGTACGATCACATCTTTTGTTAATATAGCATCAAGCTTATCTTTTATTGTCATTCCGCTTGTAACGGGAGCGATATCCAAAGCGGCCGGCCTGACGCCTGTTTTTCTGCTTGATATCGGAATTGCGGCCGTCAGCGCCCTTCTCGCATTGTTTATCGGAATCCGCTTTAAGCAAGTGATGAAAGCCTGACTATTTTTTAAGGGAGAGGATTTATCATGCAATCTATCACGATCAGAAACACGGTCATCGGCGAAGGGCTTCCGAAGATCATTGTGCCGCTGATGGCGGCCGGAGAGAAAGAACTGCTCGAAGAAATGGAAGCCGTCAACAGGCTTCGCCCGGATATCATTGAGTGGCGGGCGGATGTGTACGAGCATGTTGACAGCCTGGACGCCGTAAAAGGCATGCTTGAAAAGCTGCGGAAAGCCGCAGGCGCAACACCGCTGCTTTTCACATTCAGAACCCATAAAGAAGGCGGAAATAAAGTTATTGATGACCGCTTTTACATTGAATTGCTTAAAACCGCCATCGAAACAAAACACATTGACCTTGCAGACGTTGAGTTGTTTACGGGAGAAGCGGAAGTCAAATCAATTGTGAAAACCGCTGAAGACAACGGCGTATATGTCGTCATGTCCAATCACGATTTTCATCAGACACCGAAAAAAGAAGAAATCATTTCCCGGCTGCGGAACATGCAGGCGTACGGCGCGCACATTCCGAAAATCGCGGTGATGCCGCAAAGCACTGAAGATGTTTTCGTCTTATTGGATGCCACTCACACGATGAAAACACAATACGCAGACCGGCCGATCATCACGATGTCAATGGCGGGAACAGGCCTGATCAGCCGCCTGGCCGGCGAAGTCTTCGGCTCAGCGTGCACGTTCGGAGCGGGCAAAGAAGCATCAGCGCCCGGACAGATTCCCGTTGAAGAATTGCGCAGCGTACTCAGCATTTTAAATAAACATATGTAATCAGCGTTTTTCTGCCCTCAAAGCGGGATGAAAAACAAATGAATGGACTAACGGAGGAATACATCATGAAGAAAGATTTAGGACGGATTAACGGAAAAACTCAGCTTATCGGATTATTCGCGACACCGATCGGACACTCTTTATCTCCGGCGATGCACAACCTGGCGTTTAAAAAATTAGGATTGAACTACGCTTACCTCGCGTTTGAAGTCGGCAATGAACAGCTGGAAGATGTGGTAACGGGAATGCGCGCCTTAAACGTCAGAGGATTCAATGTCTCGATGCCGAACAAGATGAACATTCTCCCTTACCTCGATGAACTCGCGGATTCAGCGAAATTCACCGGCGCGGTGAATACAGTCGTTAATGAAAACGGCAGACTGATCGGACACTCGACTGACGGTATGGGATACGTCCGCAACTTAAAAGAACACGGCATCGATATCACAGGCAAAAAAATGACGCTGGTCGGTTCCGGCGGGGCCGCCACTCCGATAGCGATTCAATCCGCATTGGAAGGCCTCGGAGAAATCTCTATTTTCGCCCGTAATGACGCGTTTTTCGAAAAAGCGGAAGAAAACGTCCGCATCATCAATGAAGAAATGAAGGGATCTTCTTGCAAAGCGAAAGTTTTCCCGCTCGAAGATCAAGATGCGCTGCGTGCTGAAATCGCTTCAAGCGATATTTTCACAAACGGAACAGGTGTCGGCATGAAACCGCTTGAAGGCTTGAGCGTCATTGAAGATACATCCATGCTCCGTCCTGATTTGATTGTGACAGACGTCGTTTACAACCCCGTTACGTCGAAATTGCTTGAACAAGCTCAAGCGGCCGGCTGCAGCACCATTAACGGCCTCGGCATGATGCTTTGGCAGGGCGCCATGGCGTTTGAATATTGGACAGGCCGTGAAATGCCGGTTCAGTATATTAAAGAGCAAATGTTTGAATAACCTATTGTAATAGAAGCGCCGAAGGACACTCCGTCTTCCGGCGCTTTGTCATTTTCTCCCCTCTCTCTTTCTTCTCATGCGCCAAAACGCTTATAATGGATGTAACGAATAAAAACCAAGTGAGGAATGCGACGTATGAAACAGCAAAAAAAACGCCGGGTGACATTGCAGCAGGTCGCTGAGCATGCCGGCGTCTCAACATCCACCGCTTCATTAATCGTCCGCAACAATCCGCGAATTTCCGAAGCGACCCGTGAGAAAGTGCTGCAATCCATGCGGGAGCTGGGGTACGTATATGATCGGGTCGCCGCGAATTTACGATCACAGACGTCCACAACGGTAGGATTGATTATTACTGACATTTCCAATACGTTTTTCTCAGAGTTTCTGATCGGCGTTCAGAATACGCTTGAGGAAGTCGGATTAACGGTGCTGTTAGGCACGACATTTGATTCCGTCGCCAAGCAGGAACAGCTGATCTCGACCATGCTGGAACACAGGGTCGGCGGATTGATTTTGTGTCCGGTTTCAGGTACAGCTGAGGAAACCCTTTCCCGCCTTGAGCAGCTTGACATTCCGGTCGTGCTCGCCGTCAGGGAGATTGCCGATGCAGATTGTGATTTTGTCGGAGCCGATTATGAGGAAGGCACCTATAAGGCAGTGCGTCATTTCATTGAGAAAGGCCATCAGGAGATTGCTTTTCTGGGCGGCGTGAAGCACTCATCAACATGGACGAAGCGTATGAAAGGGTTTAAAAAAGCGCTCCGTGAAGCGGATCTGGAAGTGAAAAATGAATATGTCATTGACAGCGCGCCGACCCGCGAAGCAGGCTGTGAAGCCGTGACGGAGCTCCTCCGCCGGTCTGAGCGCCCGACCGCAATTTTCTGCTTCAGTGATTTGGTCGCGTTCGGCGTCATGCAAGGGATCAGAAAAGCCGGGCTCGTTCCGGGCGAAGATATTGACATTATCGGCTTTGATAACGTGCCGGAAGCTGAAATTTCTTATCCCCCGCTTACAACCGTTTCTTCCTTTCCGCGGCAGTCGGGAAAAGAAGCGGCTCAATTGCTGCATCATAAAATCACCAGTTCCCAGCACAAAAAACAACGCATTATTCTGGCGCCTGAGCTGGTCATCCGGGAATCTTCACAAAAAAAGCGGAACGCCTGATACGGCGCTCCGCTTTTATATTACGCAAGCAGTTTTAATGATTCGCGGTTGAATGCCGGAATGTCATCCGGTGTGCGGCTTGTAACCAGCTGGTTCTGGCAGACGACGACTTCTTCATCCACAACATTCGCGCCCGCGTTTTCCATGTCGATTCGGATTGAAGTAAACCCTGTCGCTTTGCGCCCGTCCAATGCTTTCGCGTTGATGAGAAGCTGAGGTCCGTGGCAGATGGCGAACACCGGTTTTTTATCATCCATGAACGCTTTGGCAAATTGGACGAAACGGTCATCCGCACGCAGCATGTCAGGAGAGAATCCGCCCGGGATCAGCAATGCGTCAAAGTCTTTCGGATTCACATCATCGATGGATGCGTCCACTTTCACTTCCGCTTCCCCTTGTTTGCCTTTGACTGTCTTTCCTTTTTCCTGTTCAATTACGGTTAATTCATGACCCGCATCTTTAAAAGCTTTCGCAGGTTCAGTATACTCGACATCCTCAAAATAATCCGTTAATACAACTGCAATTTTTTTACCCATAGTTACTACCTCCTGCTTGATGAAGTCTACATAAATCCATGTACCCCAGCCACACTAACATCAAACATAGGTAACGCGTTTGCCGCTCATCCGTTTTACATAGGTCATTATCCTCATTTTTCATCTTTTTACAAGAATCATCATGAAATCTATATGAACTTTCACAAAATATTCTTACAATGGTACTGCATGACAAAATTTGTTGAAAGGTGGAGAACAGGTGAGAATACAGAAAAGACGATGCAGCGTCAATATGACACTCCGTATTCTGCTGCCCCTAGTTATGATACTTAGTCTAATCCTCCCAACATCACCCATTAAAGCAGAAGAAAACAAATCCTCCAGTGTGAATCTCAGCATTTTAGCCACAACTGACGTTCACGCTAACATGATGGACTACGATTACTACAGCGACAAACCGACAACGGAATTCGGGCTGGCCAGAACGGCTCAGCTTATTGAGAAGCACAGGCGCGAAAACCCGAATACGCTGCTTGTCGATAACGGAGACCTGATTCAGGGGAATCCCCTCGGAGAATACGCCGTAAAATATGAGAAAAATGATATCATTTCAGGCGCAAAGACCCATCCGATCATTGAAGTGATGAACAGTCTGCATTATGACGCAGGAACACTCGGCAATCATGAATTTAATTACGGGCTTGAATTTCTGGACGGGACAATCAAAGGCGCTGATTATCCGATCGTTAACGCCAATGTGAAAACATTAAGCGGCGAAAACCGTTATACGCCTTATGTCATAAAAGACAAAACCGTCACGGATCAAAACGGCGGCAAGCATCAGATAAAAGTCGGCTACATCGGCTTTGTTCCTCCCCAAATCATGACGTGGGATAAGAAAAATCTCGAAGGCCGCGTTCAGGTCGAGGACATTGTGGAATCCGCAAAGAAAACCGTTCCGAAAATGAAAGCTGAAGGAGCCGATATCGTCATCGCCCTCGCCCACAGCGGCATCGAAAAAAAAGCGCAGTCTTCCGGAGCGGAAAACGCCGTTTTTGACCTGGCAACGAAAGTCGGCGGAATTGACGCGATCGTATCCGGCCATCAGCACGGGCTTTTCCCTGATGCCGAATACAAAGGCGCTGATCAATTCGACGTCGATAAAGGCACGATTAACGGCATCCCCGTTGTCATGTCAAGCAGCTGGGGCAAATATGCGGGCGTCATCGACCTCCGGCTTGAAAAAACAGACAGCGCGTGGCATGTGGAAGATGCAAAAGGCAGCATCGAGCCGATTGCCGGCAATGTGACGTCGGAAAACGAAACCGTCGTCAATACCGTCAAAAAAGCGCACGAAGGCACTTTGAAATACATCAGAGAACCCGTCGGCCAGACAAAAGCCGATATCAACAGTTTCTTCGCCCAAGTCAAAGATGATCCGTCCATTCAAATCGTAACGGATGCGCAAAAATGGTACGCCGAAAATAAGATGAAGGATACGGAATACAAAGATCTGCCTATCCTCTCGGCGGGCGCTCCGTTTAAAGCCGGCGGGCGGAACGGCTCAAATTACTATACAAACATTTCCGCTGGCAACCTCGCCATCAAAAACATCGGCGATTTGTACCTGTATGACAACACGGTTCAGATCGTCAAGCTGAACGGAAGCGAAGTGAAAGACTGGCTCGAAATGTCCGCGGGGCAATTTAATCAGATCGATCAGGCAAAAGGCGGCAGCCAAGCGCTTTTAAATGACGCCTACCGCTCATACAATTTTGATGTCATTGACGGTGTCACCTATCAGGTCGATGTCACAAAACCGGCGAAATACAACGAAAACGGAACAGTCATTCATCCCGATGCAAGCCGGATCGTCAACCTTTCTTATCAAGGAAAGCCCGTCAGCGCCAAGCAGGAATTTCTGATCGTCACAAATAATTACCGCGCTTCAGGCGGCGGAGGATTCCCTCACTTAAGCAATGATAAAATCGTATACTCTTCTGCCGATGAGAACAGGCAGGTCTTAATGGATTACATCATCCAGCAGAAAACGATTAATCCGCAGGCTGATCATAACTGGTCCATCCTTCCGGTCAAAGGGACAAACCTGACATTTGAATCTTCCTTGGCCGCAAAGCCGTTTGCCGACCGCGCAGATGACGTCGCCTATATCGGTGAATCACAAAACTCGGGCTACGGACAGTACAAGCTCCAATTCAAAGATGATGAACCGGGCACAGAGCCGCCGAAAGATGATGCATGGAAACTCACCGTTATGCATACAAACGACACGCACGCCCACCTTGATAACGCGGCGAGGCGGATGACGAAAATCAAAGAAATCAGAAGCGAAACCGACCGCAGCATTTTACTGGATGCGGGAGACGTTTTCTCAGGCGATCTCTATTTCACAAAGTGGCAGGGGCTGGCTGATTTAAAATTGATGAACAGCATGGGCTACGACGCAATGACCTTCGGAAATCATGAGTTTGATAAAGGTCCGGGTGCTCTCGCCAGCTTCCTGAGCGGTAACGGGAGCGCGGCTGATCCGTCCGGAAAATACAATTTTCAAGCGCCTGACTTTCCGCTCGTCAGCTCAAATGTCGATGTGTCCAAAGAGTCAAAACTCAGACCATTCATGAAAAAAGCAGGCACATTTACGGCAGGGAAAAAGAAAAAAGCAGGCATCTATCCATACATTCTGCTTGATGTAAACGGAGAAAAAGTCGCCGTATTCGGCTTAACGACAGAAGATACGTCCGTCACATCAAGCCCGGGAAAAAGCATTGTCTTTCATGATGCCTTCCAATCCGCACAAGATACAGTAAAAGAAATACAGAACAAGGAACATGTCAATAAAATTATCGCCCTGACCCATATCGGGCATCAGCGTGATCTCGATCTCGCAAAAAAGGTAAAAGGCATCGACTTGATCGTCGGCGGACATACGCATACGCTTGTAGATAAAATGGAAGTTGTCAAAAACGAAGAGCCGACCATCGTCGCCCAGGCAAAAGAATACGGCGAATATTTAGGCCGTGTCGATGTCGCATTTGACAAAAACGGCGTCGTTCTGCCGGAACAATCCTCTCTTCAGGCGCTGCCGGTGAACGAGCAGACGAAAGAAGACCCGGATCTGAAAAAAGAGCTTGATCCGTTTAAAAAAGAGCTCGTCTCAGTTAAAAATGAAAAAGTCGGTTCAACGAAGGTCGCACTTGACGGCCAGCGCGAGCATGTCCGCTCCAAAGAAACCAATCTCGGAAACTTCATCGCAGACGGCATGCTGCAAAAAGCGAAGGAAGCGGCCGGCGCCCAAATCGCGATCACAAACGGGGGCGGCATCCGCGCAGGCATTGATAAAGGAGACATCACACTCGGCGATGTGCTGAATGTGATGCCGTTCGGCAACACGCTTTACGTCGCGGATTTAACCGGAAAACAGATCAAACAAGCCTTGGAACAAGGGTTAAGCGGAATTGAGGCTCAAGGCGGCGCCTTCCCTCAAGTTGCCGGTTTAACATACACGTTTACACTGAATAAAAAGCCGGGACACCGCGTTCTTCAAGCTGCGGCCGTACAGGATGACGGCAGCGTAAAGCCGATTTCTGATAAGAAGACATACAGAGTCGCCACCAGTAACTTTGTCGGTGAAGGCGGAGACGGATATTCCGTCTTTAACGAAGCGTCCCATAAAGAAGACCTTGGCTTTGTCGACTATGAGGTCTTCACCGAGCAGCTTGAAAAAGCGGGAAAAGCGGTGGAACCGAAAGTTGACGGCCGCGCGCAGGAAGTGTACCTGCCGACGAAACAAAAAAACGGCTCGTGGACGCTTGAAGATGACAGCGCATTTGCCGTCTATGCCAAAAACGCCAATACGCCGATCGTGTATTACGATAAGAATGACGGCGCCAAAAAGCCGATTGATCTCAGCGTGACAAAAAAACAAATCGGCCTGTTAAAGGACAGAACATCGGATTCTTCCCTTACGATCCTGCATGACAAGTTCAGCATGAAAATGCCGATGGCAAACGCTGCTTCAGCTGATACACGATTCGGCGTGACGCCGAAAGGAAAAGTAAGCGGGGCGCTTTCAAATGTTTACGACTTTACAATGAAGCAGAAAAACAAAGACATCAAAACATTCAAAGCGCCGGTAAAGCTCACCCTGCGCATTGAGAATACGAAAAAGGCGAAACAGCCGGGCATTTACCATGTAGACCGGAAAAAGAACGTCTATACAAAAACAGACAACGGTTCGGTTTCACACGATCTCGTCACGGGCTATACAAATCATTTCAGTGAATACACCATATTAAACGCAAACACGAAGAGCGCGCCGCCGACAAGCGGAGATCACGGCTCCGGAAAGCAGCCAAGCGGACAAAAACCGTCATCCGGCCCTGCGCAGGACGGGGTATCGACGGGCGGCCTGCTTCCTGATACGGCCACGACGACGTATTCCATCCTTCTTGCCGGGTTACTCATCAGCGCGCTCGGAACGGCACTGTATCTGTATCAAAGAAGAAAAGCAAAAAAAGTGAACGAAGCATAAAAAGACCGCTTCCATCGGGCGGTTCATCCCAAGAGCTCTCCTGATCTGATTTCAGGGGAGCTTTTTCTCTCGGTCCCCCTCTGAGTCGACAGCCGTACGGCCGAGTGATAAAATATGAACGTTATTCGCGAAAGACTGCATCCGCATCGTTTAACACTTCACGGCAGGGCCTCTCTTTCACACGGCGCCGCCTGTTTGGAGGACTTTTTTTGAAGATAACAGGAAACAAACGAAACCGCATGTCTTACAAGAAAAAGCTGTTTTACGTGATAACAGCGCTCTGTTTTATCAGCTCGCTCATTTTCGTCACTCACAACGCTTCTTTTTATGAGCGCCCGATTGCCAAAGTGACGAAAACAACATTGGAACATCAGTCTGACGTACAAGACATGCATAAAAACAAAGATAAGATTTTCAATCAGACGATCACTGCCAGACTTGAAAACGGCAGTCAGAAAGGACAGCTCATTCATTTGTCCAATCAGTATTCATCATCCGGAGCGAACGATCAGAAATATTCGATTGGCGATGAAGTATTCGTTTCTATTGATAAAGGGAAACCATCAAACAAAGATATATCGGGAAGCATTATAGATAAAAAACGGGATAAACAGCTTTTGCTGATCGCTTGGGTTTTCATCTTCACCTTGCTTATCGTCGGCAAAAAACAAGGCTTCTTTTCGATCGTCAGCCTGATGTTCAACGCCGTTTTACTGTCGTTTGCATTAGATTTGTACAGGAAGCATCCTAATATAGGGTTAATTTTCATCTGCGGTATCTGTATTCTCATCTTTACTGTCATCTCATTGCTGCTTGTCAGCGGTTTTCACGCGAAAACATACGCCGCCATTGCCGCGACACTCGCAGGCACTTTCGTTTCCCTGCTGATTACGTATCTGGTAATGCTGGCAACCGGAGAGAAAGGTCTCAGATATGAGGAAATGCAGTATTTAACCCGCCCTTATCACACGGTGTTTATGGCCGGGGTATTTATCGGATCACTGGGAGCGGTCATGGATGTAGCCATTACCATGACGTCATCTGTCTTCGGATTATATGAAGAAAACAAGGATATCTCATTACAAGCTCTCAGACGTTCCGGGATGGAGATCGGAAAAGACATCATGGGGGCGATGACCAACATTCTGTTTTTTGCTTATATAAGCGGCTCTATTCCGATGATGCTGTTGTATTTGAAAAATGATTCCCCGATAGGATTCACTCTTTCTATGAACATTTCCTTGGAAATAGCCAGAGCATTGGCCGGAGGGATCGGAATCGTATTAGCCATACCCGCCAGTCTGTATGCTTCTATCTTTTTTATTAAACGAAAGAAGGCAAGCTCATGAATGTCATCGTAATTCTCGCGGCGATTTTATTTCTATTAATGGTCATCATCGGCGGAAAAAAAGGAGCGAGGTCTTTTATTGCGTTATTCTTAAATTTCGGTGTTCTCTTTCTCACCATTATTTTCATGACAGACCCGCATATCAATCCGATTGTTTTAACATTGCTCTCTTCCGCCGTGATTTGCAGCATTACTCTTTTTTATATTAATGGAGGAAACGTCAAAACCGTAACCGCCTTTATTTCTGCAATGCTGACGATTGCATTGCTGCTGTTTTTTATTATGTCTGTAACAAAACATACTTCGATTCAGGGATTCGGTGAAGAAGAATTGGGTGATATCGGCATATTCACACTGTTTGTCGGGGTGGATTTTGTGAAGGTTACCGCAGCCATGATCATCATGGGCACGATAGGGGCGATTACCGATGTCGCGATTTCCATTACTTCACCCATGCGGGAAATTTACAGTCATAATCCGTCCATGAGCAGAAAAGATCTGTACACATTCGGATTAAGCATCGGGAGAGATATTTTAGGAACGAATACGAATACGTTATTCTTTGCTTTTTTCGGCAGCTATTTGGCTTTAATTATCTGGTTTAAAGACTTATCATACTCAGCTGAAAAAATTGTGAACTCAAAAGTATTCAGTGCGGAAGCCGTCACCATTCTTTGTGCCGGAATCGGGATCGGCATCATCATTCCCGTTACATCCTGGATCACCGCCTGTTTTTTAGCAAAACCAAATAAACGTTAAAAGCTGCCGGGACACGCCCGGCAGCTTTTTTTATCTTATACCCACTTTACTACGTCTTTTGAGGCAGATCTTGTTTTCGGGCGCGGTTCTCTGACACGGTAGCCGAATGCGGCCATGACAGAGATGTCGAAACTTCCGTTTTCCAGAAGCCCTTCTTCTTCAAGAATCCGGTGAATTTCTTTGTAGTTGAAGCCTTCTACAGGGCAGGAGTCGATTCCGATCTGCGCAGCGGCTGTCATCATATTGCCGAGGGCGATGTAAGTCTGTTTGGATGCCCAGTCAAACAGCGCGCGATCTGATTCAAGCAGATTGAAATCATTTTTCTGGAAGTCTTCCGTTTTGCTGATATAGCCTTCATACATATCTTCCGGCATTTTTTTGACTTCCCGCAAGTGATTTTTGACATAGTCGGCGTCAAAACGGATATCCTTTGCCGTCCGGGCAAGCAGAAGTACGAAATGACTTGCGGTCGGCAGCTGCTTTTGCGCGCCCCATGTGAACTCGCGGAGTTTTTCACGAAGCTCCGGATTTTGAACGACGACAAATTTCCAAGGCTCCAAACCGAGTGAGCTTGGGGATAATCTTCCCGTTTCTAAAATAAATTCAAAATCGCTTTCTGAAATTTTTTTCTCAGGATCAAATTCCTTTGTGGCGTGTCTGAATTGATACGCTTCGATGATCTGCTGTTTTTTATCTGACATTCATGATCTCTCCTTTTCAATCGTTATGTACTATTGTAGCCATTATTTTTGAAAGTACCAGTACGCACATTTTTGTTGGATAGTATTCATTTTGATACTGACAAAAAAACGGGCTGCCGCGGCAGTCCGTTTTTATTTTTCTCTTCTCGCAAAGTCGACGAAACGGAATTTATCGAGCCTGTGCCGGCTTTCCGTGTACTGAAAGAGGCTGGTATCCTCCAAAAAGACGCGGTTTTTCACGACCGCCATATGGCTGAATCCGCCGAGATCTAAATACTTCCGATCCTCTTCCCCCGCCGGCTCCACGACAATTTCCTTTTGCGCGTAGCTGATGGACAAGCCGAGCTCTCCTTCGAGATACTCATAGATCGAATCTTCACAAATCGCCTTCGTCAATAGAGGCACGTGTTTTTTTACAAAGTAATCCTTGTCCAAAATAATATGTTCTCCGTCAATCCGTCTTGATCTGACGACTTCCCACACCTTTTCATCCGCTTCTGTACCAAGCTCTTTTGCGGCTTCTGAGGGAGGCAGGATCAGCCCGAGACGGTGAACCGCCGTTCTCGTCTCTTTTCCGAGCGTTTTCGAAAGCTCTTTGAAGCTGATCAGGCCTGAGACGGGAAAACGCATTTTTTCTCTGTCTAATATGACGGAGCCTTTGCCTTTGATTTTCTGGATGTAGCCGTTTTGCGCCAGCATATTGAGCGCTTTGCGGACGGTTTCTCGTGATGTGCCGTATTGATCGCACAAATCATTTTCAGACGGAAGAACGTCTTCAGCCTTCCGCTGGCCGCTTTCGATCTGCCGCACCATATCTTTATAGATTGTGATGTATTTATTCACTTTCATTTGACCACCCAGATTAGTGTATCACGCTTTTGTCAGATGATAAACGATCGATTCATACGGACGGAGCGTCAATCGTTCCGGCCGCCCTTCCCTCGGTTCATCATTCGTCAGCAGCACCGTAAACCGCCAGCCGTCCGTGTCTTTAAGCGGAACCGTAAAGTCCGCTTCTTTCCCGTAGAAATTGTTGATGCACAGCAGTTTTTCATCCTTGCCGTGTCTGACGTACGCCAGAACCGCCGGATCGTCTTCAGCAAGCAGCTCAAACGTTCCTTCAGTCACGATGTCATATTCCTTTCTGAGCTTGATGAGCTTCTGATAATGGTAGAAAATTGAATCCGGGTCCCGCAAAGCCGCTTCCGCGTTAATGTCCCAATAATCATCCGCCGCCGGAATCCAAGGCGTTCCCGTCGTGAAACCGCCGTGCGGCCCGCTGTTCCACTGAATGGGGGTTCTTGCATTGTCTCTTGATTTCTCTTTTAAAATGGCGATAATGTCATTTTCGGGCACGCCTTCTTCCTTCATCTTTGTGTAAATGTTCAATGATTCGACATCGCGGTATGAGCCGATGTCATCGAATTTCGGATTGCCCATGCCGATCTCCTCACCTTGATAAATGTAAGGCGTGCCCTGCATCATATGAATGGCCGACGCCAGCATTTTGGCTGATTTCGTCCGGTATACGCCGTCGTCTCCGTATCTGGATACGGCCCGCGGCTGGTCATGGTTGCACCAGAATAATGCATTCCAGCCTCCGCCTTTTTGCATCTCCGTCTGCCAAAACGCTAAAATCCGTTTCAGCTTCAGAAAATCAAACGGAGCGAGCGCCCATTTTTCACCATTCGGATAATCGACTTTTAAATGATGAAAGTTAAAGGTCATATCGAGTTCTTTATTCTCAGGGTTTGTGTACCGGATGCAGTGATCTGCCGTTGTCGAGGACATTTCACCGACCGTCATGCTGTCATATTTCGAAAACACTTCCCGGTTCATCTCATGGAGAAATTCGTGCACGCGCGGCCCGTCCGTATAATAAGGGCGCCCGTCACGCCCATCCTCGGCATCAGGAAACGATTGGTCTTTAGAAATGAGGTTGATCACATCCAGCCGGAAGCCGTCGATCCCTTTTCGGAACCAAAAATGCATCATGTCGTAAACCTGTTTTCTCATCTCTTCATTTTCCCAGTTCAAATCGGCCTGCGACACATCAAATAAATGCAGATAGTGCTGGCCTGACGCCGGGTCGAGCTCCCAAGCGGAACCGCCGAATTTTGATTCCCAGTTGTTCGGCGCCCGGCCGTCTTCCTTTCCGTCTTTCCAAATGTAAAAATCCCGATACGGACTGTCGGGTGACGAGACCGCTTCTTTGAACCACCGATGCTCGACTGATGTATGGTTTACGACAAGATCCATGACGACCTTGATTCCTCTTTTGTGCGCTTCATCGAGAAGCCGTTCAAAATCCTCCATCGTTCCGTATTCTTCATAAATGGTGCAATAATCGCGAATGTCATAACCGTTGTCATTCTGCGGCGAATCGTAAATCGGCGTAAGCCAAATGACATCAATCAAAAGCTTCTGCAAATAATCAAGCTTCTCGATAATACCGTTCAGATCACCGATCCCGTTTCCCGTCGTATCATTAAAGCTCTTCGGATAAATTTGATATACCGCTGCCTTTTTCCACCATGGTGTGCTGTCTGTTTTCATTTTTCTTCACCGCCTGTAATGTTTTGAATTGAAAGGGAAAAGGGACAGCCTGATAGAAGGCGCCCCGCAGGTTTTCTATTTTTGCCGTTTCAGCCGCGCATACCCGTATGTGCCCGCAAACGGGAGAATCAGCACGATCAGCATTCCGATCGCAAACGGACCCCAGTACTGACTCATAATGGAGAAGATCCCCGGCACGCCGCCGACTCCGACCGAGCTTGCAAGAACGCCTTTGACGGAGATGAACATCCCCGCGATTCCCGAACTGATCATGGCGATCACAAACGGAAATTTGTAACGCAGATTCACTCCGAAAATCGCCGGTTCGGTAATGCCCAAATATGCGGAAATGCCGGCCGTCAGTGAAAGCCCCCGCTGTTTTTTATCTTTTGTAATCAGCATCATGGCCAAAGCCGCCGATCCTTGAGCGATATTTGACAATGCGAGCATCGGCCATAAAAATGTGCCGCCGAGCTTTGAGCCGATTAATTGAAGATCGACCGCGAGAAACGTATGGTGCATCCCCGTGATCACAAGCGCCGAATACAGCCCTCCGTACAGCAGGCCTCCGATGGCGGAGAATTGGCCGAAAACGGCAATCAATCCCGCCGTCAGCGCGTTACCGATCGCAAAGGTGATCGGACCGATGATAACAAAGGATAGAAAACCGATGACCAAAAGCGTCACCGGCGCGACGACTAACAGCTGAATGCCCTCCGGCGTCCGTTTCGTCAAAAAGAGCTCAAGCCTGGCAAGTAAATAAGACGCCAGCAGAATCGGGAGCACCTGACCTTGATACCCGACTTTCTGCACCTCAAGGCCGAACAGGTTCCACACCGGAATATCGCCGCTCTGCTCGGCAGCCCCGTAGCCCCATGCGTTTAACAGATCAGGATGCACCAGCATCAGCCCGAGCACGATGCCCAAAAGGGGGCTTCCTCCGAACCGCTTCACTGCCGACCAGCCGATTAAAGCCGGCAGAAAAGCGAAAGCCGTCCCCGCGATCAGATTAATCATATTGGCGAGATCCGCCCATTGCGGATATACTTGGACAATCGATTTGGCGCTGTAGAAAATGCCTTCCGCCGTTAAAATGTTGTTCAGACCCATTAACAGCCCGGCCGTGACGATCGCCGGCAAGATCGGAATAAAGATGTCCGCAAGCGTTTTCACAGCACGCTGTAAAGGATTCATTTTTTGCGCTGCCGCCTTCTTCACGTCATCCTTGGACGCTTCACCCATCCCCGTTTCCTTCACTAATTCCGCATATACTTTGTTGACCGTCCCCTGCCCGATCACGACTTGAAACTGCCCGTTTACCGCAAAAGATCCTTTGACAATGTCTATTGCATCAAGCATTTTTTGGTTTACTTTGGTTTCATCTATTAACGCAAACCGCAAACGCGTCACACAATGAGTCGCCGCCTCAATATTTTCGATTCCGCCGACAGCTTCAGCGATCTGCCGCGCAGCCCGGTTAAACTCACCCATGCCAACCCCTCCGTAACCGTTTTCATTTTGTCTTGCAAACTTGTATATACATGTTTATGACTCTATTGTAATGATGTATATACATGTCGTCAATCTATTTTTATAGCGCTTTCATCACAAATATACTGCGAAAGACCCTGAAACAAAAAAAGCCCCGCCGGAACCGGGCCTTGACTTCTTGTTTTATCGGGAACATGTCCGGGCGGAATTCACAACAGGAGCACAAAAAGCATACAGTACTGTACAACTAAGTTAAAGAGGTGTGAAGAGATGCCATCCACTGTTATCAACCTGTACTATTTGAAGATTAACAGTATTTCTGGCAACGGATCTATTACGATTGGGGAAGCGGCATACAACAGTCCCACCACAAATAACAAATCACAAGGACTGAACTCTTCATTCGGCGATACGTCACCTATAGAATCGATGATGGAGAACTTGTTAAATGATCCTGATGTCAACGACCAGACAGCCATCGGAACCGCAGATACCGCAAATATTACGCCGGTGCCGCCCATTATAGATTAAAGGGGTTTTTATGAATGCCTTACCAAATTAACGTCGTCAATATAAAAGTAAACGGAGCAACGCAAAACGGAAACGTCGATATCGGTCAGACCGTACAAAACAGCCACACCGCCAACAGCAAATTTGTCGGCGCGAACTTTTCTTTAGGGGATTTTTCTCCGGCCGCCGGATGTTTGAATTCGGGCCATCTTGACCCTGACGTGAGCGATCAGGATCAGATCGCCAACCCGTCAATGCCGATCGCAAATCAAATATAGGGAGGTTCTGCCGAAGTGGATATCGAAAAAATGAGAAAGTGGCTTGAGATTACGAACGAGCACAAGCCCAGCGACTTTTGGACCAATGTCCTGAAACGGAAATCTCCCGAAGATTTTTTCTCCTTACAAAAAAACACCCTGACTTATGATATTTATCAGGATGAACAGCACACATTTGTCATTGTGGAAATGCCCGGCGTTTACGAAGAAGAATTGACATTGAGGCTGCTGTCAAGAACACGGCTGCATATAAGAGGAAACATCACACCCCTTTTTCCAAAGAACATGGGCGTCTGCCAAAACCGGTATTACGGAGAAATCGATGAGACGATTGAGCTTCCTGAACCGGCTGAGCCCCGCCTGTTACAGGCGCAGTGCGTAAACGGCCTGCTCCACATTTCCTACCCGCGCCTTATGGAGCACATTCCTTTTCAGAAAAAAATCTAAAGAGCCGGCTTACGGGCGGCCCAGCCGTCTGTACACTTTCTCCTTATAATGAGAAGATGCGGGTTTTGAGAACATGGCTTTCTCCTCCGTCAGTTTATCGAGTCTGACTTGTTTTTCCGTCCGTTTGTTCTGCAGGTGATCCCGCTCCTGTTCATTGCGGCACTTGGCGATCAAATAATCGAGCGTCATCAGCTCTTTCTTCAGCGCGCCCTCATCCTCGGCGATCCCGGCGTTTTTTAATATGCGGTAGCCCATTCTGAGCGATTCCGGAAGATGTGCGGCATCGTCTTTGGGCAGGGGCTTTCCCATTCCTTTGATGCCGGCGAACTCTCCATCCTTAATGGCGCGCTTGATTTTATCTTCAGCCACGATATGGGCAATATCCATCACTGTTCACCTCTTTTTTCAATAGAACCGGGTGTGATCATGCGGAAACACAAATCCCAGTTTGTGCCATTTGTGTTTTTTAAAGCTGTCATTCAACAGATCAACCCCCGTTGCGACAGCGTTTTTCGCCCTTTTTCCGATGAGCCTTTTCCACCTTTTCTATTTGCTGGTTTCATGGTATATTGATTACGTTCGTTTTTTCTATCGTTCCGTGTAAACCGTGATCGGAAAAAAGGAGTGTAACAATGAAAACATTTATAAAAGAAAGAGGACTTGCCTTCTTCTTGATAGCGGTCGTGTTATTGTGGGTGAAAACATATGTCGCTTATATTTTAAACTTTAACCTCGGCATAGACAACACGATCCAGAAAATATTGCTTTTTGTGAATCCGCTGAGCTCCAGCTTGTTCTTTCTTGGATTTGGGCTTCTTTTCAAGAAAAAATTACAGCAGACAGCCATTATTGTGATTCATTTTTTATTGTCTTTTTTGCTTTTTGCAAACATCGTCTATTATAGATTCTTTAATGATTTCATTACCATCCCGGTCATGATGCAGGCAAAGACAAACGGCGGCCAGCTCGGAGACAGCGCGTTCTCGTTAATGAGATGGACAGACGCCTTCTACTTCCTGGATACCGTCATTTTGATTATTTTGGCCCTTAAGATGAAAAAAACGGCTGAAAAACCGGCGAAGAAATCATTCAGAATCGTTTTGGCTTCCGCCGTGCTTGTGTTCCTGATCAACCTCGCCGTCGCGGAATCCGATCGTCCTGAGCTTTTGACACGCTCATTTGACCGAAACTATCTGGTGAAATACTTGGGCACGTACAACTTTACGATTTACGATGCCGTGCAGAATGTGAAATCAAACAGCCAGCGCGCGCTTGCCGATTCAAGCGATGTAACGGATGTGGAAAACTATATGAAGGCCAACTATGACGTGCCGAACAACGTCTACTTCGGAAAAGCCGAAGGAAAAAACGTCATCTACGTCTCATTAGAGTCTCTGCAATCCTTTATCATTGACTATAAAATTAACGGCAAGGAAGTGACGCCGTTTTTAAACAAACTGGCGCACGATAATCAAACATTCTACTTTGATAACTTTTTCCACCAAACGGGACAAGGTAAAACATCTGATGCGGAATTTATGATGGAGAACTCTCTGTACCCGCTTTCGCAAGGTTCGGTTTTCGTCAATAAAGCGCAAAACACGCTGCAGTCCGTTCCTGCGATCTTAAAAGGCAAAAAGTACACGTCTGCCGCTTTCCACGGAAATACGCAGACTTTCTGGAACCGTAACGAAATGTACAAAGCGGAAGGCATCGATAAGTTTTTCGATTCCGCTTATTATGACATGAGCGAAGAAAACACGAAAAACTACGGCATGAAAGACAAACCGTATTTCAAAGAATCCATGCCGCTCTTAAAGAGCCTGCCGCAGCCGTTCTATACGAAGTTCATTACGCTGTCCAACCACTTCCCGTTCGGAATGGATAAAGAAGACACGGACTTCCCGGCGGGAGACTTTGGCGATTCAGTCGTCAATAATTACTTCCAGTCCGCGAACTATCTGGATGAATCAATCGAACAGTTCTTTAATGACCTGAAAAAAGACGGCCTGTACGATAAGTCGATTATCGTGATGTACGGAGACCACTACGGCATCTCCGAAAACCATAATAAAGCGATGGCGAAAGTGCTCGGCAAAGATGAGATCACTGAATACGACAATGCCCAGCTTCAGCGGGTGCCGCTCTTTATCCACGCTCCCGGCGTGAAAGGCGGCCGCAATCATAAATTTGCCGGTGAAGTCGATGTTGCGCCGACCGTTCTTCATCTGCTCGGCGTCGATACGAAAGATTATCTCATGTCAGGTTCAGATATCTTATCGAAAGAGCACAGAGAAGTCATTCCGTTCCGTAACGGAGACTTCATCTCACCGAACTATACGAAAGTGTCCGGCAAGTATTACGATACGAAAACCGGAAGACTTTTAGATGATTCAGAAGTCGACAAAAAAGAAGACTCTCTCGTCAAGACTGAGCTTGAAATGTCTGATAAGATCATCAACGGCGATCTGCTTCGTTTCTATCAGCCGAAAGGCTTTAAGAAAGTGGACCCTTCACAATTCGATTATACGAAGCGTGAAGATTCCTCAGCAGATGATCAAAAAGAATAAACAAAAGCCAGATCATATCAATGATCTGGCTTTTTTATGTTCAGCTCCCGGCGGCGGCCATAGAGCGCTTTTGCAGGCTGTCGGAAAGAACTGAATAAGCGACGACTTTCTTTTTCTGCTGTTTGACGACATCTACATGATCTTCGTAGCTGTATACAAACACCGTCACATCTTTTTTTCCTTTTCTCGTCTTAATGACAAGCGGATCGGCTCCGTTTTGCGGATGAAGATAACGCTCTTCATCCCCTGGGTATATATAATGCCGTTCGATAAACACGGCTTCGTTAAAATCATCAATCACCCGGCGTTTGTCTTCGCCTTCCAGACGTTTTCCGCCGAGGGAAACGGCAGCGGACGCGTCACTGAGCTTTGAATGGGTTTCAAACTTGCGGAGAATCCATTCCACCGCTCCGGTAGGAAGGCATGTCAGCAAAATCTTAATCAGGCTTATGACAACAATTGAAACAACTGCAATCCATGTCACCTTACATCATCTCCATACTTGTTCTACATGAATCTTAACATAGAAGAAAACGTTGTTTTTTGTACATTATGTGAAACTTGTTATATGTTCAAAAAAATCCGGATCACATAGGTGATCCGGATTTTTCAAGTCTGCTTCTGGTCGTCACGGCTGACGGCTTCTCTCAGCTCTTCCGCGACAAATTCGACGTTCGGCCCGATAATGACCTGCGCCGTTTTATTCCCCGTTTTGATAACCCCTTTTGCTCCCGCTTTTTTAAGCGCCGCCTCATTAATGAGAGACGTATCCTGCACGGTCAGCCTGAGGCGGGTCGCACAGTGATCAATCGTTTCGAGGTTTTGCCTGCCGCCGAGCCCCTTGAGCATGGCATGTTCTTCGACGGAACCGGCCGTATCTTCACTAAGCACTTCTTCCTCTTCCTCATCATCTTCCCGTCCCGGCGTTTTCAAGTTTAACGTTTTGATGAGCATATAGAATACGACAAAATAGATCACCGCATAACAAAGCCCGACAACGAGCAGCAAAAGCGGTTTTTCGGCAATGCCGTAGCTGAGGAGATAATCGATCGCCCCCGCCGAGAATGAAAAACCTGACCTGATTCCGAGAACATTTACGATAAATAAAGAGAACCCGGTTAATATAGCATGAACCCCGTACAAAAGCGGTGATAAAAACATAAATGCAAATTCAATCGGCTCTGTAATTCCGGTAATAAATGCCGTCAGCGCGAGACCGATCATCATTCCGGCCGTCGCTTTGCGCTTACTTGGCTTAGCCGCGGCAATCATTGCCAGACATGCGGCCGGAAGCCCGAACATCATAATCGGGAAGAATCCCGTCATATAAGTTCCCGCCGTCGGATCCTTCGCAAAGAAGCGGGCCAGATCTCCCGTTTTTCCGTGAAAATCGCCAAACTGGAACCAAAAAATATTATTCAGCACATGATGAAGACCGAATGGAATCAAAAGCCGGTTAAAAATCCCGTAAATCCCGGCGCCGATCCCGCCAAGCCCGATCATCCATTCCCCGAAGGATGTAATCACCGACTGAATCGGCGGCCACACAAATCCGAAGATCCCCGCCAAAATAATGGTAATCAGCGCCGTTACAATCGGAACGAGCCTGCGCCCGCTGAAAAATCCGAGATATTCGGGCAGCTTCGTATCCTTAAAGCGATTATACGTGTATCCCGCAATTAACCCCGCGATAATCCCTCCGAAAACGGCCATATTATTTGTCGAATTGATTGATTTTACAGCCGCGTCCAGCATGATATAAGAAATTGCTCCCGACAGAGCGGCGGCCCCGTTGCTGTCTTTGGAAATCCCGATCGCGATTCCGATCGCGAAAATCAGCGGCAGATGATCAAATACCGCGGTCCCCGCCGCGTAAATGAACGGAATATTTAATAAGTCCTCTCTGCCGATGGCCAAAATAATACCAACGGCGGGCAGAACGGCAATCGGAAGCATAAATGATTTTCCGAGTTTTTGCAAAAATTGAAGCATTTTACCCATCCCCCTTCTTTTTTCTTAAATATACCACATAAGTTATCTAGTGATCTATACCAATTTTCCTTCATTTATTCACATAAGGCTTGTTGGTTTTCTATTTATAAACCAGTTGTGGTAAGCTTGAATCAGATGATTAAAAATAGAAAGCGGGAATGACAATGATTGTAACGAACGATCAAGAATTAGAAGGCCTTAAAAAAATCGGCAGAATCGTCGCGCTGGCGCGTGAAGAAATGAAGAAAAAAGCCGAGCCCGGCATGAGCACGAAAGATCTTGACCTGATCGGAAAGGCTGTGCTTGACGAGCACGGAGCCGCTTCCGCTCCGGAGAAGGAATACGATTTCCCGGGCGTGACATGCATCAGCGTAAATGACGAAGTCGCTCACGGCATTCCGAGCGCCTCTAAAATCTTAAAAGCCGGAGATCTTGTAAATATCGATATTTCGGCGGAGTTCGGCGGTTTTTATTCCGATACGGGCATTTCATTTGTGCTCGGAGAAGGCGATGAACGTCTGCAAAAGCTTTGTAACTGCGCAGCATCCGCATTTCAGAAAGGATTGGATCAGGCAAAAGCCGGCAAACGCCAAAACCAGATCGGCAGAGCCGTCTACCATGAAGCCCGCTCCAACGGATTTACCGTCATTAAAACGCTGACGGGCCACGGAATCGGCAGAAACCTCCATGAAGCGCCGAACCACATCATGAATTACTACGATCCGTTTGATAACGCGCTTCTTAAAAACGGAACCGTGATCGCGCTTGAGCCGTTTATTTCCACGAAAGCGGAAACGATTGTTGAAACGGGAGACGGCTGGACGTATAAAACGCCGGATAAAAGCCTTGTCGCCCAAGTGGAACACACCATCGTGATCACAAAAGACAAACCGATTATTTTAACTGCACTGTAATGTTTCATCTCCCTCCCAAACAGGTATACAACAACTAACCCGAAGGAGGGAGACGCATGAAAAAAGATAAAGAAAAAATCAAAATCGAAAACGAAATACACGCCATGCACGGCGTAACGAAACAGCAGATTTTAGAGGATTTCGAGGAATTTAAGGCGTACCTTCATCAGAAAATTTCCGCCGGAAAAAAACTGGGTCTGGATGACAGCAAAATCATCAAAAGCACCGCCATCCTCGGGGACTATCTCGCCAAACACGAGGAGCCCCGCAATGCGGAAGAAAAACTCTTACAAGAACTGTGGGACATTGCGGATGACAATGAAAAACAGCATTTGGCCCAGCTTCTCGTCAAACTTGCCGGACACTGATACAGTGCCCGGCTTTTTTATGCCCCGTTATAAGAGTTGTGCTACACTGGACTTATGTCTGTGAAAGGAGCCATTTTTCAACATGTGGTTTATTATCTTCGGGTTTATTTTCTTTATTGAAAGCATCATTCTCACCGTTTACGGAGTGAAGAAAAAGAAGGGGATGCTGATTTATTTCGGCGTCGTTTTCGGAATCATGACACTCGGAACGGTGCTGTTAAAATTAACCGGCCATTAAGCATGAAAAGACCGCCCTTTACATATATATGTAAGAAAGCTTTACATCTCTGAATCGAAAGTCTCAGTTTTTGTGTTATCCCTTTTCAGCGTCTTTTTATAGATGTTACAATGCCAAAAGTTTGGCAAAAACTGAAGAAACTCTCCCCAGCGGGAGAACGGAGAAAGGAGTTTTCTGACATGCATTATGGCAGTAAAGGCTGGTATGTAGAAGAGTTAAAGAAAAAAGGAATTACCCACTATGAAGGAAGAAAGCTTCAAAGCTTCAAAAAGTACTTCCTTGCCAATCTGCTGGAAACAAAGAAACAAGCATAACGTAAATCAGCCGTGCTGTCAGTGCAGCACGGCTTTTTTTCTATTCATTAGTGAGCCTGTCCCTTTTTTTAAGGAAGGACTCCCTCCAGCTTTCTGACAGCGCTTCTTCCCGCAGTATTTCTTCAATCGCTGACAGATTGCCGGAATCACGGTATTTCACTTCATTCGCATACCAGACGGAAATGCTTTCTTTGCCTCTCGACAGACGCTTGAGGACGGGACGCGGATCGACATATCCTTCTTCAAGCACCCTGAAATAAAAGCCGGTAAATCCCGTCTGCTGTACACGGAGCACCATATCTTTGATGCCATATTTGAGCGCGAGTTTGACGCAGGGCTGGCGCGGCTGGCTTACTTGAACGACGGCTTCCCCCAGCTGAAAGACGTCTCCGATCCATACGTCTTGTTCGGCCAGTCCTTTGACCGTTACATTCTCTCCGAACGCGGCGGCGGGAAGTTTTCTCGCGAGCGTTGTTTCCCAATATGAATAATGCTCGGCGGGATACACGCACACCGCTTTATCGGGGCCTCCGTGATTCTTCAGATCAGCCTGCCCGTCCCCGTCAAAATGGGTTTTATACAGCATGACGGGAGAATCTGCGGGCCGCTTTATGATGCCGGAATTGATTTGTCTGCCGGCAAATTCATGAATTGCGGGCTTTCCGAGATTGATAGATAAGACAGAATAGTCTTGCGTCACCTCGTTCACATCCTTTGCGAAATCTCATATCTTTCCTTTATCATAGTAAGAAAAAGGTGGTTTTTCCATGCTTCAATATCATATGATGGCAGACGGCCGGGTTCAGGGCGTAGGTTTTCGCTACTTCGTCCAGATGGAAGCCGACAGACATAAGATAGCCGGCTGGGTAAAAAACCGTGATGACGGCCGGGTGGAAATCCTTGCCGAAGGCCCTGAAGAGTCGTTAAAACAATTTGCCGAAGCAGTCAGAAAAGGCAGCCCCTTCTCAAATGTCACAGGCGTAACCATCGAAGAATCACACCGTCTGAAAGGATACCGCACTTTTTCCATCAGTTACTGATAAGGCTTGTCCTGATAATAATAATTCGGCTTCACAATCGTATTGTCATATGATTTATGGAAAATGTGGGTGGAAGCCGGCGAGATCGGCGGAATCAGCCAAGTCCAGTCGCCCGTCAGCTTTCTGCCCGCGTCTTGTTCCTGTTCTTCAAAGCGTTTAAATTGATTCGCCGCCGTATGGTGATCGACAATGCTGACACCGTGTTTTTTGTATGAATAGAGCACTGCCTTATTCAGTTCCACCAGCACCTGATCTTTCCACAGGTCGGTATTCAGGCTGGCGGAAATCCCCATGACCGCAGCGGCTTTTTTGAGCATATCATACCGTTTTTCGTCTGCAAGGTTCCTTGCGCCGATTTCGGTTCCCATATACCATCCGTTAAAAGGCGCCGCGTTGTACGACAGTCCGCCGATTTCAAGCCTCATATCGGCGATAATCGGAACCCCGTACCATCTGAGATTTAAATCGGCAAACTCTTCAATATCCGGATGGGTGATCGGCACTTCTTTCACGAGCGCCTGAGGCAGGTCATACCAGACCGGCTGCCCGTCCCCTTTCATCCGAAAAAGCAGCGGCAGAATATCAAAATCGGTCCGCTTCCCGCGCCAGCCGAGTTTTTCGCAGACAGCCGTCAGCTCATATGATGCCGGATCACCGACTCTTCCTTTTTCAGTCTCATATCCCGCATAGCGGATGAGCTGGTGATTCCAGATCTCCACTTGTTTCTCCCCATTCTGCTCAGGAGGGAAAATCGTAATTGTCGGTTTAATTTTTCCGCCGTTCGTGGCGATTTCAATATGTTCAAATAATGCGTCGCGCACCTCTTCTTTCGTGTTCACACCGCGCCGGTCAATGACGTTCAGCGATTGCCAGAACAGACGCCCGATACAGCGGTTGCTGTTGCGCCACGCCATTTTCGCCCCGTGTTCAAGCTCTTCCGCCGTATGGACGTAACTTCCCGTCCGCTCTATCTCATCTTTTATCGCGTGTAGTCGCGCGTTGATTTGCGATTCCATTCCGAGTTCCTGATAGCAGACATCAATAAAATCCTTCGCCTCATCCCAAAGTATTTCCGTATGTTTCAAAAAACTCTCTCCTTCAATTTACATCTGTTTCCCATTGTATCGTTTTTAGGAGTGAACACAATGGTTTTTTTGTATCATACTGGAAACTGCAAAGAAAAAACACCTGTGATTTTCGCAGGTGTTTTACAAAACGGAATGCAATTTTTCAGCCAGTGTAAGCAAATCCTCACGGTAGTTTTTTCCCGTCATAGGAATTCCGTGACCCGTCAAAAGCGCTTCCGGCTCCAGTTCGGCCAGTTTCTGAACGGATGCGGCCGCCGTCTGCGTATCCGCTGTAAAATAGGCGGGCGGCCCGTGAAGCTCTTGCTTTTGAATGACAACGTCCGCAAGCGATTCCTGTTCAACAGTGATCACGGCATCACCGGCAAGCAGAACGCGGTCTTTATCCCGGAATAATGAAATATGGCCGGGTGTGTGGCCGGGCGTATGCACCCATTTCCATTCTTCAAGAAACGGAACGGTACCGTCTGAAGGCAGTGCCTGAACGGACGGAATGCGGATCGTATGGCGCGGAAACAGCGGTGACAGCTTTGCGACAAGCCCTTTTTTCGCATCGGGCCTGGCAGGCGGATAATCCGCTTTCCCCGTGACGTACGGGAGCTCCTTTTCATGAATGTAAACCGGCACATTCCAAAGCTCAAGCAGCTCTTCAATCGCACCGACATGATCAAAATGGCCGTGTGTCAAAATGACCGCCTTCAGCTGATACCCCTCTTTGAATCGGCGTTTCATTTCTTCTGTTATCATCTCCGCCGATTGCGGCATTCCCGCGTCAACCAGAATGATTTCCCGCGGAGCTGAGGGATTTTCGATAAAATAAACATTCGCAATCTGCACGGTCAGTCCGTAAACGCCGTCCGCCGCTTTAAAACCGGCACCGCTTCTCACTGAAAAAAGCGGCATAAACGGATCACTCATCATGGCACCTCCTCTGATGCCTTTAGTGTGCGACGAACCGGGTGTTTCATGTTAAAAAATCGTGATTGCGCCGATGATGAGCGCAAAGGCCGTCATGACGATAACGGCAAGAACCGCCCATTTCATCGCAAATTTCTGGTGTTCATCAATGGTGACCCCGGCAAGCCCGACTAATAAATGCGTCGACGGCACGAGCGGGCTTAACATATGAATCGGCTGGCCGATAATCGAAGCGCGGGCGATTTCCACCTTATCTACACCGTACGCCACGGCGGTCTCGGATAAAATGGGCAGCACGCCGTAAAAATAGGCGTCATTAGGCATCAGAAACGTAAAGATACCGCTCGTTAAGGCAACAATCGCCGGAATAAATCCCCCCATCTGTTCCGGAATAAGCGATACGAGGGAAATGGCCATCTCATCGACCATCTTCGTCCCCGTTAGAATTCCGGTAAACACGCCTGCGGCAAAAATCATCGAACCGATCGCAAGCACATTGCTCGAATGGGCTGAAATACGCTCCCTTTGATCGTTAAGCTTCGGATAGTTGACAATCAGCGCGATACAAAACGCAATGATGAACAGCACGGTTAAATTCACTTTTCCTGACACTAAAAATCCCACTAAAGAAAGCGTTAACATTAAATTGAACCACCACAGTTTCGGCCGCTTCCATTCATCTTCCGCAGCCGCAGCCGTTTCATTTGTATGGGACGGCTGCTTTAATTCGATCACCCCGAGCCGTTTCCTTTCCATCCTTCCGAGTACATAAGCGACCACAATCATACACACCATTCCGCTCGCAATGACAGGCAGCATCGGCCCCGTCAGCTCTGCCGGGTCAACGCCGAGCGCACTCGCCGCACGCGGCGTCGCGCCGCCCCATGGTATCGTGTTCATGATACCCATGCCGACACCGGCGATTCCCGCTAAAATAATCGGACGGATTCCGAGCATGATATACAAAGGCAGCATTGCGCTTGTCGTAATCATATACGTCGTCGAGCCGTCTCCGTCCAGTGCGACAAGCATGGTCAAAACGGCTGTTCCGACTACAATTTTGAGCGGATCGCCTTTAACCAGCTTTAAAATACGCGACACCATCGGATCAAATAAACCGGTATCAATCATAATGCCGAAATAAAGAATCGCAAACATAATCATGACTGCGATCGGCGCCACCTGTTCAATACCGGAGATCATCATCTCGCCGACCCGGTTAAAAGAAAACCCGGCAAACAGCGCAAACACGATCGGCGTTAATACGAGCGCCGTTAACACTGAAAGCCGTTTTGTCATAATCAGCACCATAAAAACAAGCATCATAAGAAAGCCTAAGATTGCTAACACAGTATGTCCCCCTTATCATGAATACGCTTACATTTTAAAGGCCCGATCCCCTTTATCCGCCTTTTTGCTATCTTATGAGAATTGGATATTGAAGTAAATATTTTGGATTTTAAAGATTTTTAATTTTTTATAACCTTTTCGTTCATTTTGTTCATTTATAAATAAAAAGCCTCCCGCAAATATGCGGAAGGCTTATTTTTCGCTGCTCATCATCTCTTTATAAAACTCGGTCTGCTCTTCTAAAAAGCGTTTTGCGCCGCTGCTGTTTTTATAAAAGCTCTCCCAATCCCGTTTTTTCAGCATTTGCTTCCACTCCGCGGATGAGGTAATCTGTTTCAAAGCCTGATCCCAATAGGCGATCTCGCCTTCGGTCATGTCTTTCGGCCCCATGATGCCTCTCCAGTGCGCAAAGACAAACGGCACCCCCTGCTCTTTCCATGTCGGCACATCGCTGAAGCCGGAGAGCCTTTTGTCCGACGTAACGGCCGCCAATGTGATTTTCCCTTTCCGATAGGCGTCTCTCGCTTCTGAAATGGTCATTGAGGCGGCGTCTATCTCGTGGCTGATAAGAGCTTCAATGACTTCATTGCTGCTCCCGTATTGAAAAAAGCGGATATCAAACGGAGAAATTCCGGCCATTTCCGCCGCTCTCGCAAAGGAGAGCTGGTCATCATTTCCGAGGCCGGGCGCAAATCCGATTTTTATGCCGCCCGGATGTGCTTTAATATCGCCGAGCAGCCGCTTTCCGCTTTTTATCTTTGAATCCTTCGGAAGAGCGACGGTCTGCCACTCTTTTGCGATAATGGCCAAAGGCGTAAAATCAGCTGCCTTCAGCCGGCTTTGTCCCAAAATTTCATTGCTTAACAGCAGGCTTGAATTCATACTGATGACATCCGTTTTTCGTTCGTTTACATATTTCCAGCCGCTGTCTCCGCCTCCGCCGGGTTTATAGACGATCTTTACGGGCCGGCCTAATATTTGCTTCCGCTCTATTACCGATTGCAACGCTTTTGCCGTTACGTCCCAGCCCCCTTGAGGCGCCGCCGGGACGACAATTTCAACCGGCCCTTCAGCTGAACGGATGCCCGCCATCTGCCGTCCGTCAAAAGAAACCAGCGCCGCCAGCATGACAAGAAGCACTCCCAACCGCTTCATTTCTCCCATCCCTTATTCATGTGCTAAATAATATTTCCGTTCCGGCCTGCCGATAATGCCGTACTCTAATTCAGCGAGCGCTTCTTCCCGAGAAACGAGAAACTCGGCGTAGCGCCGCGCCGTTGTTCTGGAGGCGCCCATTTTTTCGCCCAGTTCTTCAGCCGTCATCCCTTTTTGAGCTGCCCTGAGCGCGTTTTTGATTTTTTGAAGTGTAATCGAATTAATCCCGGTCGGCAGATCATTGTGCTGTTTTTGTTCTTTCTGACCGCTTCCGAAAAACATGTCGATAACGGACTGGCTCAGCTCCGGCTGTGAGCGCAGCCATTCTCTTTTTTCACGGTACTGCAAAAGCACTTCTGTAAATTTATGTGCCGACACCGGCTTTATGACATAGTGAGAAACGCCTGATCTGAGCGCTTCCTGCAGCAGTCTTGTTTCGGCAGAAGCTGTAATAATGATGATATCAACGGAAGGAAAACGGCCGCGGATAAGGGGAAGCAGATCTGTCCCCAGCTCATCCGGCATATAAATATCCAAAAGCAGCAGATCAGGCTGCCGTTTCTCAAGCAGCGATATGGTGTCTTTGGCATTGATTGCTTTGCCGATGACATTGAATCCATCTAGATGTTCGATAAATTTTTCGTGAATTTGCGCTATTCGAAAGTCGTCCTCTGCAATCGCGATGTTAATCACACCGATTCCCCCTTTGACCTTTCTTTCGGTATAAACACCGTAAATACGGCACCGCCGCTCTTTTGCTGCGATATCTCTATCGATCCCTGCAATTCACTGACGGCTTCTTTCAGATTGGCTAAGCCGTATCCTCTCCTCGTCCCCTTTGAAGAGTAGCCCTTCTCAAATATGGTTTCTGTTTTTTCCTGAGGCACGCCGTCTCCTGAATCCGCCACTTCGATGACAATATCTCTGCCGATATCGGTCATAAAAAAGGCGACCTCTTTTTTCTCTTTTTCGGCGACAGCTTCGAAAGCGTTATCAATAAGATTTCCGATGATCGTAATGAGCTGGGATGAGCCCACATGCTCCGGCAGCGATTCTAAAAAGCTGTTTTCATCTATTGAAAGCTTCACTTTCTTCTCAGACGCCTTTCCCATTTTTCCTAATAGTATGGCCTGAACCCGCTGTGAATGAATGTTTTGAAAGAGGATTTCGTGCTGTTCATTCTGGATGGCGTACTCTTCTTTTATCAGTTCAATGGCTTCATTATATTCTCCCAGCTCTAACAGACCGAGGATCGCGTAAAGCTTATTCGAGAATTCATGCGTTTGCGCCCGAAGATCCTCCGAGTATTTTTTCATTTCAGTCAGCTTGTTAATGAGTTTCTTGAGCTCCGTTTTTTCGCGGAAGCTGATCACCGCTCCGTATACTTGTCCGGTCTGCTTCATTTCTTTCACGTTTAAGATAAACACTTTATCTCCGGCATGCACCTCCACGTTCGGCGGTAATTCTCCCCCTGCCAAAACCGGCATAAGATTTGCGCCCGGCATGATTTCTTTTATATGCCTTCCGATCATCGGTTCCGGAAGATTCAGCATATCAGCCGCAGATAAATTCATCATGGTTACCGCGCCTTCTTTGTTTACGGCGATAATCCCTTCTTTCATCGCAAGGAGCATCGCATTGCGCTCCCGGTACAGCGCTGCAATTTCATGCGGTTCAAGGCCGAGTGTATCTTTACGGATGCTTTTTGCGAGCGCCGCCGCTCCCCCGATGCCGATAAGAAACACCAAACATGCAAAATAGCCTAAATGCCGCAGATGCGCTTTCATATCTTTTTCTATCTCATCTTGTAAAAACTCGACTGTCACCGTTCCGACAACTTCGTTATGATTTTTTTCCTCCAGAATAACCGGGGCGCTTCCCCGGACGGCCGTCATTCCGTCGGAAACCGGAGACCCGCCGAACATGACGGTTTTGTTTTGCAGATTTTGATTTTCTTTCGGAATGCTGCTGCGGGCCGAATGAAATGCAACATGCCCTTTTTGATCAGTAATGTAGACGGCGTGCGCGCCTGCCTGTTCTTTCATTTGTTCAATGACGTCTAACTTTGTAAAAGCTTCTTGATCCGCAAGCCGGAATGCCTCTTTTACAGGAGGCATGTATGAAATGGTTTTTGCCGTTTGCACCGCCAGCTGTTCAGCCTGCTTCTGGCCTTCCTTTAATTGCTGAAAGGCAAATATAACAGTGAGCGTTCCGATGACAAGTATTAATAAAGCCGTGATTAATCCGGCGATTTTCATTTGCAGAGAGACATAAAACCGCTTCGCTTCCAACACAGCACCAGCCGTCCTTTCCTCCTAAAATCATACCACTTTTTAAATCTTTGTTTCTCATTTTTGAGAATTTTCGTGATCTTTTTCTCTTGTCATTTCTTTCAAAAAGTGCAGTCTGGTATAATTTTCCTCAAGAGAGATAAGAAGGATGAACTTTTTATAATCGCTGCGCAAAAAAGACTGACAGAAGCCAGTCTCGGGATGTTTAACAACGGACGTATATTCAGTTGACAAAGTGTTTCTCTATGATGGCCGAGATACATTTGAATGACCGGAAATATCAATCAATTTTCCTTTGACGGCCAGGCGCCCTTCGGTTCTTACCGCTTTGTCGCATGTGATTAATGTAATCTCTTTATCTTTTGTCTCCTGAATTGTGTTTGCTTCTATTTCTGAAATCATGGTTTTTGATGTTACAGAATAAATATAGTCTTTTCTAAAGTCGGTCATCACGATTTGCGCGCCTTTTTTTATGTGTAAAAGAGGGCCGAACAATAGGTTCTTCTGCTTCAGATGGTGGCCTGCCAACGGGTAGTTTCCCTCGCCCATTTTCTGATCCGGACGCATAGTTGCCGCGCCGATCAGCAGGTTTTCATTGGTTGTGCCTTTTAAAATCGGAAGGTCTAAATCGATGCTGCTGATGGTTATCCGTCCGATTATCGGTTTCGGTTTGCGATTAAAACTTGACTGAACTGTTTCACTGAAACCGGGCGGATGAATGGATTCAAAATCATAGTCCGCTTTTTTCATGTTATTTTTCCGCGCTTGTTCTGCGGTCAATTCCGTTTCAATTTGGCTTTTACTGAGGTACGCGATCAAACAGCCTTTCATGAGAGGAGAGGAAATGAGAAGCAGCCCGGACAAAATAAGAACGGCAATGATCATTTTTTTAACCATGAAGAAAATTCCTTTCTTGTACGCCATGCGGTGAGTATTTGGTGAGAAATGATCTCTTTTAAAAAAAGCACCTGATCGATTCTTACATGATCAGGTGCGATAACGTCTATCTATTCCTTGCTTTCTTCTTTCTTGATACAACAGCCGCGGCTCCGCCGGCTAATAGCAGCAGAATACCGGCCGTGACCGGCATCATACCGTCCGTATCACCGGTTTTCGGCAGGTTTTTGCCTGTATCCGAGTGATTGGTTTTACCATTGGTATCAGGGTGATGCCCGCCTTGATTCGTTTGATGATTCGGTGTATCTTTTCCAGGTGCGGGATTTTTTAATTTCTTATTAGAAACGACGACCTCAACGGCTTTTGACTGTCCTTTTTCAATTGTGAATTCAATTGGTTTTTCGTTCAGCTGATAACCGTCAGGCGCTTTTGTTTCGATAAATTGATACTGCCCGGGCGCTAATCCTTTCACCGTAAACCGGCCCTTTTGATCCGTCTTCCATACCGCCGGCCGTTCTTTGCTGCCGCCGGTGTTTACCGGATGTCCGGAAGAATCCGTGATCTTGAATTCAGCACCTTCCAGCACCTTATTTTTATCGTCATGATCCACTTTTGTCAGTGTGACATCACCAGGCGTCAGTGTATTCTCCGCACTGATTTCGACTGGTTTTATGTCGGTATTTGTGATCTTGAATGATATTGGCGTTTGATCCAAACTGTAAAGTTCAGGCGCTTTTGTTTCGATAAATTGATATTCGCCCGCTTTCAGTCCCCGTACAATAATTTGTCCGTGCTCATCTGTCGTCAGACCCTCTGTCAGTACTTTGCCGTTTGCATCTGTCAGATTAAACTTCGCACCTTGCAGGACTTTCCGTTTGTCACCTTGATCCAATTTTGTGAGAACAACGCTGTTCTTGATGTTAACTGCAGTCAGGGCAGCCTGATTCGGTTTTCCGCTGTTCTCAGCCTTAATCGTAAACGGCACAGGGGTTGTTGACAGCAGATAACCATCCGGCGCTATTGTTTCAACAAATTGATAGTTTCCGGGCGCCAAACCGCCGGCGTCAATTTTGCCGCCTTCTTTTGTCATCAGATCGTCTCTTACGGTTTTTCCATCACTGTCAATGATTTTAAATACTGCACCGTCTAAAACGTTTCCGTCTTGATCCTTCTTGATCAGCTGGACAGAGCCTTTATAGTTGACAAAGGTGCCGGCCTCAGACGGCTTCGGCTTTCCTTCCGCTGTTTCTGAGATGGTAAACTCTTTTTTCTCCGTATTTACCACATAACCGTCGGGCGCTTTTGTTTCGATGAAGGCGTAATGACCCGGTGCAAGGCCGGATGTTTCTACTTTTCCGTCCTTATCTGAAACCAGATCTTCTTTAACCGTTTTTCCATCACTGCCGACGATTTTGAAGACTGCACCTTCAAGTTTCTTGCCTTCCGCATCTTCCTTCGTCAGCCGGACAGAGCCTTTATAGTTGACGGCCGTTCCTGCGTCAGACGGATTCGGCTTTCCTTCCGCTGTTTCTGAGATGGTAAACTCTTTTTTCTCCGTATTTAACACATAGCCGTCGGGTGCTTTCGTCTCAATGAAGGCGTAATGACCCGGTGCAAGGCCGGATGTTTCTACTTTTCCGTCTTTATCTGAAACCAGATCTTCCTGAACCGTGTTTCCATCACTGTCGACGATTTTGAAAACTGCGCCTTCTAGGTTCCGGCCTTCCGCATCTTCCTTCGTCAGCTGGACAGAGCCTTTATAGTTAACGGCCGTTCCTGCGTCAGTTGACTCCGGCTTTCCTTCCGCCGATTCTGAGATGGTAAACTCTATTTTCTCCGTATTTACCACATAACCGTCAGGCGCTTTCGTTTCGATGAAGGCGTAATGACCGGGTGCAAGGCCGGATGTTTCTATTTTTCCGTCCTTATCTGAAATCAGATCTTCTTTAACCGTTTTTCCATCACTGTCGATGATTTTGAAAACTGCGCCTTCAAGATTCCGGCCGTCTGCATCTTTCTTCGTTAAAGCGGCTTTTCCTTTATAATTCACCATTGATCCCAATTCAACATCAGGTACTTGATTCTTTTCGTTCTTTGCGATTGAGAAGTGAATGGCTTTTGTGTTTACGATAAACCCTGACGGGGCTTTCGTCTCCATCAGCCGATAGTATCCGGCGGGCAAACCGTTGATCTCAACTTTCCCATTTTTATCGCTTTCAATATTATTTTTTATCAGAGTATAGGTGCCGTCGCTTGATTTTTTCTCAAGCTTAAATACAGCACCGGCCAAAGGCTTGTTGTTTTCGTCTTTTTTGATAAGCGTCACCTTATTTTTTTGATTTATGACTTTATAGAGTGCTCCTGCTGCGGAGGATTTGCCGTCAATCGTAACGGAGACCCCGTTTACATAAGCGTCGCTGATGGTGTAGCCGTCCGGAGCTTTTATTTCTTTCAGTACATAGGTTCCGTAACGGATATTCCCAAACGCAAGTTTACCGGCATCGTCTGTTGTGCCCGTACGCAGCAGCTGCTTGCCGTCTTTAGACCATAATTGAAAGCCGGCTCCTGAAAGAGATGTTCCGTCTGATCCTGTTTTAGATATCGTCAGGCTTCCCTTCTCTCCTGATCCTGAGCCGCCGCCGCTTGAAATGGCGACAAACACTGAGCTGTTGTTCTCTTGGGTCTGCTCCTCAACATTTGTCCCTGATATCGACACTTTGTTGCTGACCTGACCGCTGTTGCCAGAAATATTAATGAGAGAACGATATTGTATGACATACGCGCGGTCGATTTGTTTATAGCCGCCTGTAAAGGTGAGGACAAATGATTGTTCACCGGTGGCATTGTCAGTTTTTATATCTAGTTTATAGTCCTTATCTTTTTCAAGCTTCACATCACCCGGAATAAGATTTCCGCTGCTGTCTTTCATAACGCCGTTCTCATTATATTTTGCTTGATATACTTTAAAAGAATCCTCATCTATTATTTGATTCTCATCCGGGGTGTCTTTGACTTTTACGTCATCCAGTGTCGATTGGCTGGCATTGACATTAATGTTCCAATCGATATTGTTTCCGTTCTGCTTGCCGCCTTTAGAAATCAGGTTTCCTCCGTTTGCGATGGAAACTGAACCCGTCAGCGTTCGGTCTGCATGGTCATTATTAAAGTACTCTGCTTTGTTTGTGTATTGATTCTGTTTGATGGCCTGGCCTTTTAATGACGTTTTAAATTCAATCAGGTATGGTAAAGCGTCATCAGTTTTGAGACGTACGATTAACGTATTTTTGTTGCCGTCTGACGGCTCTTCTATTTCATATTTTGAAGAATCCAGCGACTCTCCTTCAGTGATGGAGCCGTTTTTGCTGATGGTATACGTTTTAACAGCAACCGACCCATGCAAATATTGCTGACCATCTGTGATCGTATCTTTTATATAAGGATTTTTTGAAGGTTCGCCATTGTAATTGATGCCGACTTTCCATGTGATTTCTTTTGAAACGGCATTGTATGAGCCGTTTTTGAATCCGTTATGGGACGTCTGATTGTTCGGTGTGAAGCCGCTCGATTCCTTATTTGTGCGTTTGCCGCCGTTTTTATCCGTCCATGTCGACTCCGCCGTATTCTTAATGGGTTCGTTTGAAAAGTCAGCGTTGAATTTTGTCGTATACGTGATCTTAAACTGACTGTTTGTTTCTGCGTAGTCCCCGATCAATGCTATTGTAAAGCCTTGATTTCCGGGTTTTTTTGTTAATGTATAGTCTGTTCCTTCTTTCAGCGTTTTGTTATCAGTCGTGTCTTGCATGTGAAATGAATCGTCAATGAGCGTCAGGCCTCCGCTGGTGAATTGATCATCCAGCGTCCAGTCTTTCATTGTGTAACCGTTTTTGTTAACTGTGATTGTCCAATCAACCGTCTTCTTCTCATAGTCTGCATTTGAATAATTTTTGATCAGATTCTGCTGAATGGCGGTTCCCGGAGTTTCCTTCGAGTCCCCCGTATCTGTCACTACTGTGTTGGTGTATTTGACAGGACTGTCAATAATGACCCCATCGTTGACTTGAGATTGATAAATGATCTTATATGCTCCTGTGACACTTTGCTTGAATTTTATGTCAAAACCGTTCCCGTTATCAGTCAGCGTATAATCCTCACCCTCTTTTAATGGGGCGCCCTCTTGTTCGCTGCCGTTCTGGCTGAATGTAATCGGAAGGACTTTCAATGAACCGGGAACAAGATGCAGATCGTCTGATCCGAACGTATCCTTGATGCCGGCTTTGGATTGATCAATCTTTTTCTCACCGTAGTTGTACATAACAGCCCAGCTGAACGTTTGGGATTCTCCTTTATAACCTGTCGAAGATTTTTCTATCATTTTTCCGTAACCCGCTGTTACGGAAGCTTCCGCAGAAATCGGCTCCGCATTGTCTCCGCTGAATGCCGCCTTGTTTGTCAGCGTGATCTTTCCGCCTTTACCCGGCTTTGCCGCATCTTTAATTTCCGTGTCATATATGAGCCGGCAGGCTGAATCGATCGTTCCGGCGAAGGTGACACTACCGTTTTCGCCAACGGTATAACCTGAAGTTATCTCATTTCCCTGACTCACCGAGCCGTCAATATTCACATCAAGTTCATACACTTTCACAGAGCGGAAAGTCAATTCGTCCGGAAGGCTTTCAGTCAATTTCGCATGTTTAACTTCTTCTTCCTTTTTATTAAGATCAACCGTCCACGTTACCTTTCCGGGATTAATACCTTTATCCAATGCCCCTGATTTCTCAATGGTTTTATTGACATTCGGTTTAAAATAAACCGTTACGTCCGGCGTATCAGAGTTAACCGGAAACTTAATCTTTTGTGTGGTTGATCCTTTTATTTCTTTCTGATTGAATTGGGTGTTTACATACAATGACCCCTTGACGTTAGAATCTTCTTTTACCTCGCCGTTAAACGTCATGATGACATGGCCGCTCGTATTAATGGAAAAAGTTCCGTACGTACTATCGCCGTCGGTCAATGGCTGGTTCGTAATGTCATTATGCATGATAAATTCTTTAGGCAGATCAAATTCATATCGATCACCGTCGTTTATTGTTTTTCCCAGCTCATTCGGAATCGCCCATTGAATGGTGATATTTGCCGGAGAGTTCGTATTCGCAGGGTTGTTTTTGTCATATGGTTTTCCTTTTTCATCCGTCAATTTCACATCAGTTAAAATATTTTGCGTAATCCGGCTTCCGCCTGATTGAAGGCTTTTAGCGGCAGATTTGCTTGTAATCACCATTTTTGATTGACTGCGTTTAGCAGAAGGTTTTGATTTCGTTGTCTGTTCTGCTTTCTCCCCGCCGTCCGCAGGTGCTGACTTTTTCTCTGTCTTTTCCTGAGGTTCAGCAGGTGTTGAAGAAGTGTTTTTTTCTGTATCAGAAACCGTTGTTTCGTCTTTCTTCACAGGGATTAACACCTGCTGGGTCTTGCCGGCATCCAGTTGAAAAAGAGCTTTTGCCATTTTCGTCTCATCTGTTATGTCGGGAGTAAACTTCGCCGACAGTGTAATGACGCCTTTGGCATTCCCGGCATCCGCTTCAGCATCGTTCACTTTCACTTCCAGCGTGCTGCTTTTTGCTTCAGCTTTATATATACCGATCACCCGATCAGCTGATGTCAGCTCACCTTCGGCATCGTTATCTAATGTAAAACTTTCCGGAATCTTTAAGGTGATATTCCGGTCACTTGCATCTTCCTTGTGTTTTAGTGACCATTCGTATGTCAGTGTCACTTTATCTCCCGGTGCTAAAGCCGGTTCACTGGCTTTTGACCCGTCAACAGTCTGCTGTCTGCCGTCTTTGACTGTAACTGAATCAAAGAACCCGCTCTCGCTTTGTTGTGATCCGGAAGCGGCTGCGATCGGAGTAAAGCTGACAACTTGGCTGAAGATGAAAAACAGCGTGAAGCATGAAATCAATGCCGCCCTCAGCCTTTTGCTTTTTTTCTGGCTGAACGAAAAGTTCCTCACTCCCAATGTCTTATTCCTCCCCTTTTATATAGACTTACGTTCGAACAAGCCGGTAAGCATGGGATTCTCCTTATCCGAACCAAACTACATTGTATGAAATCGGCCTATACAAATTCTGTACATGGGATCATTTCAGAAATAACGCACAAAAAAAGACCGGCATCAGCCGGTCCGGTCATTCAATCGTCAATTGATTTTATCCTTCAATTGTTTATAGCGTTCGTATTCCTTTATCGCCTCTTCTACCTTTCCCAGTTTATTAAATAACTGCAGTTTGTATTGTATAATTTTATCGTCACCGGGCTCTATTTTCTCAACCTGCAGGCAAATGTCCATCGCTTGATGATCATTCTTCTCTTGGATGAGAAAACCAATCAGTTCGTACGCTTTGCTGAGCCACAGATGGGCCAGACGCGCTTTTTCCGGCTCTGCCCACAGATAGCCATTCTCCATGAGATAATGGTTCTCATATGACATGACAATGTCCATATGCCGGGTTAGTGCAGCTGCGCTGAGCGGAGGAGCCTCTTTTAATGTTTTTTCCCATTCTACTGTATCAACCTTTACCCCGGAAAGCCGGAGAATGTATCCTATATCGGTATTTTCTATTGATTGGCTGAAGGGCAGCTGACCGATTAATTTCCGTATCTGATATATTGTCGAGTAGAGCTGGGTGCTTGCTTTTGATACATCATAAGCAGGCCAAAACATTTCCATCAGCATGTCTTTACTGACCGTGCGCCCTTGATTAAGAAGTAAAAATGCATACAGTTCACGGGCTTTGGATGTTCTCCACTTGACTGTTATGTATGTTTTGACACCATTTACCGATTGATAAAAGTCCAGGTTGCCAAAACATTGTATAACATAATCCGTCCCGGTATTCTCGTCTGCCGTCCTGAGTTTTTTATTCATTCGGATTCGCTCAACAGTTGTCAGCAGCCGGGCATTGTCAACCGGTTTTAAAAGATAATCGACAGCATTTAATTCAAACGCTTTGATCGCGAATTCATTATAAGCGGTGATAAAAATAACTTGAATATTTTCATTGAGCTCCTGAATCGATTCAGCAAGCTCAATACCGTTTATCCCGGGCATTTCAATGTCAAGAAACACCGCATCAGCTGCTGAAAGCTCCGAATGCTCCAGAACTTCCGCCGGATCTTGAAACGTTATAATAGATTGAAAGGCGGTTGTCCGCTCAAGCATACGATTAAAATGAAGCAATGCCAGTTCCTCATCATCCACAATTAACGCTTTCAAACCGCATCCCACCCGTCAATATAGATATCTGAAAATAATTTCAATTATACCATGTCCAACGCCCTATATAGTTGGATTCTTTTTCTTTCTCTTGTTGTATTATAAAGTTTGTGATTACAATATTTGTACATTAAATAGGATAATAGAATGCCCCTGAATGGGATAAAGGAGTAATGATGTGAAAGAAAAATTCATTTCGATTTCGATTATTTGCGGCTATGCTGCCTTCTTTATGATTTTTATGGCCATGGATCATTTTTCAGGATCATCCCTCCCTCAAGCGGAACAGGGAGTGATCAATCTGGAAAAGTGGGATTTTCAAAAGGATGGAAATGTCCAGCTGAACGGGAAATGGATTCTATATCCAAATCAGATGCTGTCACCGCAGGCGCTTCATTCAGCAAAAGGAAAAAATCCCGTACTCGTTGATGTCCCTGTCAATGTGAAGCTGTTCGGAAAAACGGCCGATGTGGATTATGGGACGTACAAACTGACAATCCGATCAAATGAAGACAATCAGGTTTTGGGGATCAGCACATCTTTTATCTACAGTTCAAACCGTCTTTACCTTAATGGAAAAGTAATCGGACAGAGCGGCAATCCTTCAGAAAAAGCTGATTTTAAGGCGCAGAACAAACCGTACAGCAGCTTTTTCACGCTTCGCAAGGGTGACAATGAACTTGTCCTGCATTTTTCGAATTTCGGAAAAGTTCCCGGCTGGGGGATCGCAAAACCGATAACGTTTGGGACTCAAGAACAAATTATACGCGAGAATCAAATTTCCTTTTTCAATGATTCCATTATGATTACGGCTTTTTTCATTACCGGTTTATATTTTCTCGGCTTTTTTCTCCAACGGACAAAGGATAAACATTTATTGTTCTTTTCCGTGATGTGTCTGCTTTTTTCAGCCATTATTCTTATGATCGGGAAAGAACGAATTATCTTTCTCCTCTTTCCGTCTATTTCATTTTCATTGCTGAATTCCTTGCGTATCATCTCAACCGTGCTTGTCAGCATGGCGGTTTTTCTTTATCTCTTTTATGCATACAGAGAAATTGTTTCAAAAACGACGATCACCTTTTTAACCGCTTTATCCGGGATTATCTTGATCACTGATTTTATGTCCGGAAGTTTCATTGACCACCTCTCATACATTTTACATTCTGTGCTTGCCGTTACGACCCTGTTTTATATTACATATATTTTTACGATTGCCGCCATAAGAAAAATAAAAGGAAGCACGTACCTTACACTCGCATCCGTTTCGATGAGCGCTTTTGTGATTCTTACGACCATTTCAGCTTACAGCGGCAAAACGGCTTTTTCTTTTAATTCGATCTATTCATTGCCGACAGTCATTGCTTTATTGGCGGTGGTTCTTCTGATGGCGCAGCAATTCGCCGGAGCTTTCCGGGACAATGAAGTCCTCTCACGGAAATTAGTCAAAATCGACCAACTGAAAGATGAATTTATCGCCAAAACTTCACACGAATTCAAGACGCCGCTGAACAGCATTATTAATATATGCCAAACCCTTGTAGCCGGCAGAAAAAAGAAGACGATAGAGGAAGAGAAAGAAAATATGCAGCTGATCATCCGTATGGGCTACAGACTTTCTGATCTCGTAAATGATATTCTTGATTTGGAAAAAATGAAGCAGGGTATGCTGCAGATTCGTCCGGTTCCCGTCGATGTGCATGCCGTCATATGCAGTGAGATGAACTTCTACCGGCTTTTATCCAAACATAAAAAACTTGCCATTCTTAATCATGTGCCGGACGATCTCCCTTTGGTGCTTGCAGATGAAAACCGTTTCCGGCAAATCTTAACCAATCTTGTTGAAAACGCAATCAAGTACACATCCGAGGGGAACATTATTCTTTCTGCTGAAAGCCTGAATGACAAAATGATTCAAATCACGGTGGCCGATACCGGCAGCGGCATTCCTGAGGCTGATCTTGAAACCATTTTTGATTCTTTTCAGCAAGCTGAAGGGACGGAAGAAGATGGAACGGGTTTAGGTTTAAGTATTGTGAAACAGCTCGTCAAGCTCCAAAACGGGGACATCTGGGCGGAGTCAGCGGCGGCGCAAGGATCAGCCTTTCATTTTACGTTACCCGCCGCTCAAATTGATTCTTTACCGGAAGCAAAGACCGAGCTTCCTAAATCACAGCCCGGACAGAGAATGCCGGATATTTCGCTGGTCACGCCTTATCACTCAGAAAAAATCGAGGCTCCGACGATTCTGATCGTCGACGATAACATCGAGAGTTTGAAAATTTTAACTGATATGCTGGAAGGTGTTCCTTATAACGTAATCGCAGTAAAAAGCGGAAAAGAGGCGCTTCAAGCTGTCTCTTCCTCGAAGCTTGACTTGGTCATATTAGACTTGATGATGCCCGACATGACGGGTTTTGAAGTCTGCACAAACATCCGCGAAAGATTCAGCATGGTCGATCTGCCGGTTCTTATCGTTACGGCAGCCATTATCAGCCATGACAAATACAAGGCGTTTCATGCCGGAGCAAACGACATTTTACAAAAGCCTTATCATTACTCTGAATTCACCGCGCGTATTAAAAATTTAATTTTGATGAAGCATACGGCTCACCAAGCCACAAATTTGGAAATGGCTTTTCTTCAGTCGCAAATTAAGCCTCATTTTCTTTACAATGTATTAAATACGATCATCGCGCTCAGCCATTTGGATATTGAAAAAGCACGGGAAACGACTGCTGCATTTACAAACTATTTAAGGATGAGTTTTGATTTTCAAAACACTTCGGACATCAGCTCATTCAGAAACGAACTTTCTATCATTACGTCATATCTTTCTATAGAAAAAACACGCTTCGGCAAACGGCTTGATATCCTTTTTGATATTGAACAGGACATTGACTTCCCCCTTCCGCCTTTAATGATACAGCCATTGGTGGAAAACGCCGTTCATCACGGGATCAGTAAGAAAAGAGGCGGCGGACGGATAAAGCTGACAGCGAAAAAACAAGGCGAAAACACGTATTTTATCAAAGTGGAGGATAATGGAACCGGCATCATGCCGGACATACAGAAAGATATTTTGTCTTCTGATGTTAATCGCCGTGTCGGCCTGAAAAATATCAATCGGCGGCTGAAGCATTTTTGCGGAAGCGAATTGACGATCACCAGCACCCCGGATGAGGGCACCGCTGTTTCGATGATGATTCACACTCCCGGCACAACGGATGACTCGAACTCACTAAAAACGTCTTCATTAAGATACTGATTAACTTCAGAAGGCTTGTAAATACTTCTGCCGGCTGTCGGGGAATTCCTGTCAGCCTTTATTTACCCAGAAAGACGTAAAAACAAAAAAGCTTGAAGAAAAAGTGATATCATCTCCAAGCTTAGATAATCCGCACCAGTCTGGCCGTTTTCACTTAAGAAATCGTAACTCCCGCGCTTGCATATCCCGCGACTGTATTAATAAGCGAAAGGCCGGTCGCAGTGGCGGAGAATACCATTAACAGCCGGGTTTGAGGAGTTACCGCAATGTTCAGCCCTGTCGTGATTCCGTTGCTGATGCTGCCGATTGACAATATGCCGGTGAGGGGAGGAGCTAAAGTGACGGATGCTCCGGGGATCGGCGTGAACGTATTGTTCGGCACTGTGGAACTGTATAATTGTGCGGTTATCGTAACCGTCGAGCCGACAAGCGACAATGCTGCGGTTGTACTGAAATAGGCGGCAATTGATGTAATGGTTCCGCTTCTCGGAACAGAAAAAGCAAAGTTCAGCAGAGTTCCTCCGGCCCCGGTAAGATCAATTGCGCCTCCCCCTCCGACATTGACGCCCGTCACAGAATTGCCGAAGCCGACAAGGCTCACCGTTCCGATTAATCCGCCGGCAATGGTCGTCACGGCAGTTGGAAGACCTGAAGCATAGGGAATGATCGCGCCTGCTCCGGTTGCTCCGGTTATCCCAGTTGCACCGGTTACTCCGGTTACTCCGGTTACCCCGGTTGTTCCAGTTGATCCCGTTACCCCGGTTGCTCCAGTGGCGCCGGTTACTCCGGTGGCTCCCGTTATCCCGGTTGCTCCTGTTATTCCTGTCGCTCCAGTATCCCCGGTTGCTCCAGTGGCTCCCGTTATTCCGGTGGCTCCCGTTATTCCGGTCGCTCCAGTATCTCCGGTTACTCCCGTTACCCCGGTTGCTCCAGTACCTCCGGTAGCACCTGTTACTCCGGTGGCGCCTGTTACTCCGGTGGCTCCCGTTGCCCCAGTCGCTCCAGTATCTCCGGTTACTCCCGTTACCCCGGTTGCTCCAGTTGATCCCGTTATTCCGGTCGCTCCAGTATCTCCGGTTACCCCGGTTGCTCCGGTTACTCCCGTTACTCCGGTCGCCCCAGTATCTCCGGTTACCCCGGTTGCTCCGGTTACTCCTGTTACTCCGGTCGCCCCAGTATCTCCGGTTACCCCGGTTGCTCCGGTTACTCCTGTTACTCCGGTCGCCCCAGTTGCTCCGGTTACTCCTGTTACTCCGGTCGCCCCAGTATCTCCGGTTACCCCGGTTGCTCCGGTTACTCCCGTTACTCCGGTCGCTCCAGTAGCTCCGGTTACCCCGGTTGCTCCGGTTACTCCTGTTACTCCGGTCGCCCCGGTTACACCGGTCGAGCCCGTTACTCCTGTTGCTCCCGTTACTCCTGTTGCTCCTGTTACCCCAGTTGCCCCCATTACCCCGGTGGCGCCGGTTAATCCAGTTGCTCCGGTTATCCCCGTGGCTCCCGTTACTCCGGTGACACCTGTTACTCCCGTTACTCCGGTGGCGCCGGTTTCTCCGGTCGAGCCTGTTACTCCGGTTGCGCCTGTTATTCCTGTCGCTCCTGTATCTCCGGTTACTCCCGTTACTCCGGTTTCTCCAGTGGCTCCGGTGGCCCCTGTTACTCCGGTGGCCCCTGTTACTCCGGTTACCCCGGTTACTCCAGTTGATCCCGTTACTCCGGTGGCTCCAGTAGCTCCGGTTACCCCGGTTGCTCCAGTAGCTCCGGTGGCTCCTGTTATTCCGGTCGCTCCAGTAGCTCCGGTTACTCCCGTTACCCCGGTTGCTCCAGTAGCTCCGGTTACCCCGGTTGATCCCGTTACCCCGGTGGCACCGGTTATTCCAGTCGCGCCGGGATCTCCAGTCGCGCCGGGATCTCCAGTGACGCCGGTTGCTCCGGTTAGTCCAGTAGCTCCGGTGGCTCCCGTTACTCCCGTGGCGCCTGTTACCCCAGTTGCCCCCGTTACCCCGGTGGCGCCTGTTACCCCAGTCGCTCCGGTATTCCCGGTCGAGCCCGTTGCTCCGGTGAATCCCGTTGCTCCGGTAAACCCCGTTGCTCCAGTGAACCCCGTTGCTCCAGTCAGCCCTGTTGCTCCGGTCAGCCCCGTTGCTCCGGTGCACCCCGTTGCTCCGGTGAATCCTCTTACATGAAAATGATTTGGATGACAGCATGGACACCATCTTTCATGACAGCAAGAGTTTTCGCAACAGAATCCTTCACAGCAATGTGCTCGATTTTGATAACTGCGCCTTTGATTTCTTCTTTTATGTTGAAAATGACAGCAACAATCATTGCAATTCCGGCAGTCGTAATCCCAAGAGTCGTATCTGTTATACCAAGTATCTCCTTTTCTCATTACACCACCTCTATTTGCATAATATTTCCACGAAGAAAAAAGGTGTGGCAAAACCCCGCTTCTATTGGGCAAATTTTCAAATGGTCTTTAAGGCTGCATCATGCACAGCTTTTTTCACAGAAAAAAAGACCTAACTGTGCATAAGTCAGGTCTTTCATCTTTAAAATATCAGTCTGCTGTTATCATTAGGTTGTCGGGAAACTTATGCTGTTAAAATCGATATTGAGAGCAGTTGCTGCCGTTAAATTATTAGCAGTTGTTAAAATAATCCTTAGCTGGTACGTGTTTGTTCCTGCGGTCGGCGCAGTATCCACTGTTGTGTCCGCAATCGAAAAACTTTCCGTAGCTGCGGTAGTATTAGTTCGCGACAGAGTTCTTGTATGAATTTGTACTGTTCCCCTATATAATCTCACCTCAAAAACAAAGTTTGAATTGGCTGCAGATGTTATCGCGACACTGAGGGCATAATCAAGCTTTACATTCTGCAAAGCATTAACTGGGATTGCCAGCGTAGCAACGGGAACTTCTGTATTTAACGGCGGATAAACAGTGAGCGGCCCGTTGGTTCTTGTGAATAGCAAGGCCGGTGTACTGCCTGTGGCGCCGGTTACTCCTGTTGATCCTGTTATTCCGGTCGCTCCTGTTACTCCCGTTGCCCCAGTTACTCCTGTTGACCCTGTTACTCCCGTTGCTCCAGTTACTCCTGTTGACCCTGTTACTCCCGTTGCCCCTGTTACTCCCGTTGCCCCTGTTACTCCTGTTACTCCCGTTGACCCTGTTACTCCTGTTGACCCTGTTACTCCCGTTGACCCTGTTACTCCTGTTGACCCTGTTACTCCCGTTGCTCCAGTTGCCCCAGTTGGGCCGGTTGTTCCCGTTACTCCAGTTGATCCTGTTATTCCCGTTACGCCGGTTACTCCTGTTGAGCCTGTTACACCAGTCGAGCCGGTTGTCCCCGTTACACCAGTCGCTCCTGTACCCCCGGTTGAGCCTGTTATTCCGGTTGAACCAGTTGGTCCTGTCGATCCCGTTGCGCCGATTTCTCCAGTTACCCCCGTTGCCCCTGTTGCGCCGGTTTCTCCAGTAGCTCCAGTAGCTCCGGTATCCCCGGTCGAGCCAGTTTCTCCGGTTGCGCCAGTAACTCCAGTTGCACCGGTTTCACCTGTTGAGCCAGTAATCCCTGTTGCACCGGTTTCTCCGGTTGAGCCAGTAATCCCTGTTGCACCGGTTGATCCTGTTACCCCAGTTGGGCCTGTTGAACCAGTCGAGCCGGTTGGGCCTGTTGCTCCTGTTATCCCCGTTGCCCCAGTCACTCCCATTGATCCCGTTGCTCCGGTTATTCCTGTTGGGCCTGTTGAACCGCTTGATCCGGTTGCACCAGTTGTTCCAGTTGCTCCAGTTATTCCAGTGGCGCCCGTTGCTCCGGTTGTTCCTGTTGACCCGGTTGCTCCTGTTGCTCCTGTTATCCCCGTGGCTCCGGTTATTCCTGTCGACCCGGTTACTCCGGTTGGGCCTGTTACTCCAGTAGCCCCGGTATCCCCGGTCGAACCAGTTTCTCCGGTTGAACCAGTTACACCAGTTGGGCCGGTTGGACCTGTCACTCCGATTGATCCTGTTACTCCCGTTGCCCCTGTTACACCGGTTGGGCCTGTTACTCCGGTCACTCCAGTTGAACCGATTGCTCCTGTCGACCCCGTCGCTCCTGTTGGGCCTGTTGCCCCGGTTGAACCTGTTGCTCCCGTTACACCAGTTGCTCCGGTCACTCCTGTGGGGCCCGTCACTCCTGTGGGACCTGTAATTCCTGTTACGCCAGGTTCACCCCCGGTTTGCGCCAATGAAACATCGTCTATTAAAACCGTGCCGGAAGAAACTTTACTTAATACAATGACGGCAGAGGCCGCGCCAGAAGGCACACTGCTTGTTTTATAGATTTCAGACCATGTGTGAAAGAGCACGTTCGGCAAATTTCCGGGTGTAATATTTTCTTGAATGGAACTGATTTGTTCACCTGCTGTGCTGATATAGATGATCTGGAGAGTTACTTGGGGACTTGGCTCATTTCCGAGCGTTGCGAGTGATACGAATAGAGTCAGTGACTTGGCTGAAATGGGAACGATTTGACTGAGGTAAGCATATGGCTGAGCTCCAATAAATTGCGCGGAATATCTCCCTGAATGTGCAAACAAACTGTTAATCTGGGTATTGGCCGAACTCCACCCCGCTAATGTGCCGGTTTCAAAGCTCCCGTTTATAATCGGATTATTCATTCAATCTTTTTCCCTCTCCTTCCCGTTGTTGACCGTCTTACCTATTAAGACAGCATATTAATACGGGCTGTGTTTTGACAACCTAAATAAAAAGGTGATTTCTATTCATCACCTTAGTCCGATCCTTGAATGGGGAATCCCGTCGCAATGAGGGAGCGGTTTGCCGCTGCAACTTGTGTTACGAGATTCGAAGAAAGGACGGATAAATAGAGCTGGTACGCGGCTGTTTCATCCGCCTTCATTTCGTCGATGTACGTAAAAGGAATTCCTATGATTTGTCCGCCTGAAGAAAAGAGGTTCCGCTCTTGTCTCTGTGTTTGTATCGATACGCCATTTCTTTGCAGATCGACAGCTAAGACCAATGAGAAATGAGACGCGAGCGGGTCTAATTCCACATTTACTTGTATGACGGCATCCGTTTTCACCAATTGATCTGTCGGCGCGGCTATCACTGTGCTTAACACGTTTATCGGTGTTCCTTCTAACGGAATCATCATCTGGTCTGCTGTATTTTGAAAAGCTACCGCAGGAACCGCTCCCGGCGGCCCCTCAGGCCCCGGGGGACCGGGCGGACCCGCCTCCCCTTGCGGACCGCGGGAGCCGGCGGGTCCTCTTTTGCCTTCGGGACCTCGCAGCCCGGGTACGCACAAGGCAGATCGATTTTCATCTGAAGATGGAAACCGTTTTTCCGTCCCTGTTTCCGGTCTTTCAAGTTCACATGGTAATTGTTCATACCGGCGTTTCATATGTCTGCTCATATATTTGTAAGGTTTCTGTTTCAATATCATGTATTGATCACGGCCGCTGCTCATATTATCACCCCGGCCATATTCTATTCGCACTGAAGTCATCATGTGCAGGCCCTTCCCATTCCCTACAGAAATAAAAAAAGGCAGACCTGAGTCTGCCTTTTTTCTTCTACCATAACCCTAATACTTTCCACCATAATCCGCCGATCACAAGCCATGTCACAATATGGACGATTGACAGGATAAAGCCGATGGACCACCATTTGCTTTGCGATATATAACCCGCTCCGAAAAAGACCGGAGCCGCTCCCGAGCCGTAATGCGTCGTAGAACCGAAAAGGTTGCTGAAAAACGCCAGGCTGAGCGCCGCCAACAGCGGCGGAGCGCCTGCCGCCACGATGACGGCGAGAAATGCCGCATACATGGCGCTGATATGCGCGGTTGCGCTCGCAAAGAAGTAATGCGTGTAATAATACACGACAATCAGAATCATAAATGCCACAATCCATGAAAAACCGGAAACAGAAGATTTCATCATATTGCTGAACCAAGACACCATACCGAGCTCATTCAGGAAATTCGCCAGCATCACAAGCGCCGCGAACCAAGTCAGCGTATCCCATGCACCTTGTTCTTTTTTGATGTCCTCCCATGTTAATACCTGTGACAAAAGCAAAACGGATAATCCGATCAGGGCCGTCGTCGTTGCGTCAATATTTAAGCTTCCTCCGAAAATCCACAGCGCAAGCACCAATAAAAAGACGATGACCATGGAGAGTTCGGATTTTTTAAACGGACCCATTTCTTTCAATTTTTCCGTTGCGATTTTAGCCGCATCCGGTGTTTCTTTAATTTCCGGCGGATACAGCTTATAAATGACGAGCGGCGTAATGATTAAGCTCGCCAATCCCGGTACAATGGCCGCGATTGCCCAGCTTGTCCATGTGATGTCCACCCCTGCGACATCGTGGGCCAGCTTGGCGATCAGCGGGTTCGCCGCCATTGCCGTCAAAAACATCGCAGACGTAATCAAGTTTCCTTGAAAACCGGTTTTTAATAAGAAAGCGCCGATTTTCCGCTCTGTTCCGTCTGCCGGCGTTGATCCGAAAGTTTCGGATAATGATCTGATAATAGGAAAAATAATGCCGCCCGCCCGTGCCGTGTTGCTCGGAATGGCAGGTGATAAAATTAAATCACTGAAAAGCAGTGAATAAGAAAGGCCGAGTGTTTTCTTCCCGAACCGTTGTACGAATACGTAAGAAATCCTGGCGCCGAGCCCGGTTTTGATAAATCCCCGGGAAATAAAAAAGGCGATGACAATCAGCCAGATTGTCTTGTTTCCAAATCCGCTTAACGTATTTTCAATAGATAGCGTTCCCGTTAACGCGGTGACTGCCAATGCAAAAATTGCAATTGCGCCCATTGGCAAGGGCTTGGAGATAAAGCCGATAATTGTTGCGACAAAAATAGCGAACAAATGCCATGCTTTAGGTTCAAGTCCGGACGGCGCGGGAATAAACCAAATGATTAATCCCACAGCAACAGTAATAAGCAAAGGAATGATTTTTACTGCCTGCTGTTTTTTTGCGTCTTTTTCTGAAGCCATTACAGGTCTCCTCCTATTTTGTTGTCTTCCATCCCCTATCCCATTTTACTACTTAACTAAGTTAATAAACGTTTTTGTTAATTAAAAAACACAAAGGAATATTTTCCTTTGTGTTTCTTGTTTCTTATTTTAATATGCCCGACCCGGCTTTAGATATAACATCTGATTTTACATTTGATGATGAGCCGATGGAACCGTGCAATGACGGTGTCCAGCCGACGGACTGACTTAATCCGTTGGCGGCTGACGCGTTAATGGAGGCGCCGTTTAAAAGAGTGCCGTCTTCATGAAGCGCTTTTCCGCCGCTGAAGACGCTGATGACTTTATCAGCAGCCAGTCCCGGCACTTCAAAGACATTATTCTGGGCATATATTTTTGACGCGTGGCCCGCGCCCCACGCATAGCTGAACGGGTATGCGGCGCTTTTCGAGCCTGCGTAAAAATTATTATAAATATGAACCTGCCCGTACCGGACCCGCGGTGCGCGCTGGACGATGTTCTGGTAATAGTTATGGTGAATGGTCACCTTCAGTTTTCCTTCATCCGACGTCTTGCTGTCGCTGTTTCCGATGACGGAGCCTTTGTCATGGTCATGATATTTATTATAGGACAATGTAATATAATTCGCCCCGTTGGCTATATCCGTCTGGCCGTCATGGTGCTGAAATTTTCTCCCGTAATAGTAGGGAAAACCGCTGTCGGGATTCGATCCGTCATTAAAGGTGCAATGATCGATCCAGATGTGCGTCGCGCCGTTAATGGTGATATTGTCATATTCCGAGTTCCAGTTGCCGCTGCTGCCGTCCGTCGGGTCCCATTGCGGAAAATAGTCGTAAGCGTCTTGAAATTCAATGTTGCGGATGATGACATTGTCGACGCCGTTCTTTATATTAAAACTTCCGCCTGTCACTTTGGCATTTGAACCCGAGCCGATGATCGTCGTATTTGAAGGAATGTCAACCACGACCCGTGCCTTCTGGTTTTTTTGCGATCGCTGTCTGGCGTCTTCCTGGGTGCCTGACGGCGCTTTTTTCCCCCATTTGTCCGGGTCGTACGCCTTCAGATAGGCGTTGAGATCATATGCCGGATCTTTATAATCATTAAAGCCGAGCGTTTTATTGCGGTCGTCCGTATTCATATTGATTGTGCCTTGTATGTAAATAATCTTCGGCGTGCTGTTGGCGCTTCCCCCTAATGCAGAAACGAGCTGCTGTCTGTTTGATACGGTGTATACATTCGATGAAGAGGCTTTCGCGCCGCCGGTTGTCCCGCCGGAAGCGGCTCCCCAGCCGTCATTTGTTCCTAACGTCTGCCGTCCCAGATCAGCGGCATAGACGTCCGCAGGGATCATACATAAACAAACCGCCAGCATAAGTAACATTTTTTTCATGAATTGTGCTCCTCCTGATTCCGTATTCCAATTTATTACAATTGAATTGTATCAAATCAGTTGAGAGACAGCACCGAAAATGTACAGAATGTGCCTTTCGGTTTTATTGCGGAAACCGCAAAAAAATCCCAAGGGACCGAAAACCCCTTGGGATCTGTTCAGCTTACGCCCATGATTTCACTTTTTCGTTATCCGTGACAAACAGAAGAACTTTTCCTTCATCTAAGCGCTTTTCAAATTGTGATGCTTCCTCTTCTGAAAAGCCGATTTCGTGAATTTTGTTGCGGAGCTCGTCGCCTTTTTTATTAAACATATTGCCGACTGCGTGTTTAATGCCCGTTTCTTTCGCTCCGATGGTATTGACATCAGTATTATCTGCCAGTCGGTCCGTTCTGTCGTCATCATGAGAAAGCACATATACATCTTCTTTTGCGACACCCAATTGCTGAAGCTCTTTTACGTCCTGCATCAGTTTTTGATCATTTGTATATTCTCTTACTACCGGTTTCATTGATAAGTCCTCCCTTTTGTTTTTGTATATTGGATGTTTACCCGCTCAACCAAAGGTCAAACAATAGAAAGAGAGTTCCGTGAGTAAAACGGGCAGATTGTCGGTGGATATTTTCTGGCGGGACATGTTACAGTAGGGAAAGCTACTTTTATCAGAAAAATAAAAATCTTCATGAGCCGATTAAGCAGGGAGGTGGTTCCTATTCATTACTTTTCACCGGAACAGCGATTTAACGCTTGGGTTGTCAGTGATTTAGTGAAGCAGGTATTCCGCCGGCATACCCGCTGCCCGGATGGAATAAAAGAGCTTACGGCCTTTGCTGAAGATACTTTTCATATTAATATCGATTTCGTTTTCTCTATCATTATCAATATCGGTGATATCGAATCCGTTCTGCCGACAGAAATTGAAAATAGGCTGGGTTCTTATCTGACCGCGCTTCAGCCCGTCGTTACCGCTGACATGCTTCATTCTTCAAAAACGAATGCCTATGAATATTTGGAACATGAGAAAAACACCGATGTGTACCGGTTATTCTATTAAATATGCATATAAGGAAAGAAGGGCCCTGGCCCTTCTTTTTTTATGACCGCTGACGGTTTGATTTTGTAATCGGGAAATGGTTCGTGTTACATTTGGAACAACCACTTATCTTGAAGGAGGATTCAGTATGCCGAATAATCAGCAGCAAATTCAATTGGCAAGACGCCCCAAAGGCGTTCCCGCCCATGACGATTTCCGCTTTGAAACGATTGCCGTACCCGAACCGAAAGACGGCGAAGTGCTTGTGAAAACGAGTTATGTGTCCGTTGATCCGTACATGCGCGGACGGATGCAGGATACAAAATCATATGTAGAGCCGTTCGCTTTAGATGAAGCCATAACAGGCGGAGTGATTGCCGAGGTTCTGACAGACGGCGACCAGCTGAAAAAAGGAGATGTTGTGATCGGAAATCTCGCGTGGCAGGAATATTCAGCCGTCAATGAGTCCGCCCTCCGCAAGTTGGATACGGATATCGCACCCGCCCAGGCGTATCTCGGCATTTTAGGGATGACCGGACTGACCGCTTACTTCGGGCTGCTCGATATCGGCCGTCCGAAAAAAGGCGAAACCGTCGTCGTTTCAGGCGCGGCGGGCGCCGTCGGCTCAACAGTCGGACAGATTGCCAAAATCAAAGGCGCGCGGGTTGTCGGCATCGCCGGATCTGATGAAAAAATCGCGTATTTGAAAGAGGAGCTTCAATTTGATGAAGCCATTAATTACAAAACGGCGGATGATATTCAAAAAGCGCTGGAACAGGCATGTCCTGACGGCGTCGATGTCTATTTTGACAATGTCGGCGGACCGATTTCAGATGCGGTGATAAACCTGCTGAATGAATTCGCCCGCATTCCGGTATGCGGAGCGATCTCATCGTACAATACCGAAAGTGAAGAAGAAGACATGGGCCCCCGCGTCCAGCCGAAGCTGATCAAAACAAAAGCGCTGATGCAGGGATTCATCGTCAGTGATTATGCTGACCGCTTTTCCGAAGGTGCGAAACAATTGGCCGAATGGCTTAAGGACGGAAAGCTTCATTATGAAGAAACGATTACGGAAGGATTCAGCAATATTCCTGACGCGTTCCTCGGCCTGTTTAAAGGAGAAAATAAAGGCAAACAGATCATCAAAGTCAGTGATCTAAGTTAACATGATGATGAAAAAAAGGAGGGCTTTGTCCCCTCCTTTTCTGTTTATTTGGGATCAGCCGCGAAGAATCAAAGTAAGAAAGCCGTCTTCATCCGGCTCCGTATCTTCCAAAGTGAATCCCGCTGCTTGAAAGCAGGCTAAACTGATTTGATTGTCTTTTTCGATGCTTGCCGCCCATTCCCGCACGCTGGTAAACCCAGGGTCAGTCAGCAGTTTTTGCAAGATCTGTTTTCCGTACCCTTGAAGCTGGTATAAAGGATTGACGATCAACCCGATATACGCCCGCTCATCCACAAACTCTATAGAGTCCATGCCTGCCGGACACTCCCCGTCATATGCCATAATGGCAGCATCGCATCCATTCTCCGTTTGATATTATCGTTCTTAAACCAGTGTTCAAGTATTTTCAGCTCGGGTTCCTTCAATATTTGACATCTGTCTATTGAAACCATCTTCCCGCCCCCGCCTGAACCTTTTCTATTATTTTACAACAAAAAAAGAAGGGCTTCCCGCCCTCCGTTTCTTATTTCTCAGATAGTTTTCCGCCTGAATAAACGGCCTCTTTCAGCTCAATTCCGAGTGATTTGGCCATTTTTTTCAGTTTGGATTCTTCCATCGGCGTGACAAGGCTGAGTACGGTTCCTTCTTTACCGGCCCGCCCCGTCCGGCCGGATCTGTGGATATATCCGTCTTCATTCGGTATGTCCGCGTGAATGACGTACGGAAGATCATCGATATCGAGTCCGCGCGCCGCTATGTCAGTCGCCAGAAGCAGCGGAAATTCTCCCCGTTCAAACGCTGATAATATCTTTGCCCGCTCCATTTTTTTCGCTTCTCCGTGCAGGATGCCGAGATCCACGTGGTGATAGGCGAGTTTTTCCGCATAGACGCTTAAATTTCCGATATCTCTGACGAACACGAGCGCCTGCATGCCGTTCAGCCGTGACAGCTTTTGCAATAGCTTTACTTTATCCCGCTGATCGCAGACGAGATATTGATGCGTGACCCGTGCTTTTTCCGCCGTATTCCGCTCCACTTTCAAAACGGCCGGTTCGTGTGCGATGGTATTCAGCACCTGTTCTGTTTCCGGCTGCAGCGTAGCGGAAAAGCTTAAAAGCTGTCGGTCTTTCAGCGTCGTTTTAATGATTTTTTTCATCGTTTCGCGGTGTTCCTGTGTCACGAGCTGATCCGCTTCATCAAGAACGATCGTCTTGACTTCATGCATTTTCAGCTTTTTCGCCTGAATCAATTCGAGCACCCTGCCCGGTGTGCCCGCAATGATATGCGGTTTATTTTTGAGCTTTTCCACCTGCTTTTTCACGTTTGCTCCGCCGATCAAAGACAAAGCGCGAAGATCAGAGCCTTTTTTCCACTCCTGAATCACTTGGAAAATCTGCATCACCAGCTCGCGGGACGGCGCTAAAATGATCACTTGCGGATGTTTCTGTTCCGGGTTGATCCGCTCCAGAACCGGAAGCGTGTACGCCAATGTTTTTCCCGTTCCCGTCGGGGATTCGGCGATGACGTCTTTCCCTTCCATGATCACCTGAGCGGCTTTTTCCTGAATGACGGTCGGCTCCTGAAAACCTGAGGCCTCCCAGTTTTCGGCGATAAATGGTTGTGTATGCTGTAAAAATGGCCATGTTTGGGTCATGTCGTTCTCCTCAATTCTTAAAATCTACTCCATAGTATCTCAAATGCACGCGCTAAACGCAATTTTCTTTTTCCTTCCAAGCCTTTTAACAAACGGTCTCCTCCTTTATAATCATAAATGAGAAAGACACATGATAAATAAAGCGTGTCTGATAACGATAGAGGTGTAATGATGAGTATTTTATCCGTAAAAGATTTAAGCCACGGCTTTGGTGACCGTGCGCTTTTTAACAATGTATCGTTCCGTCTTTTAAAAGGGGAACACGTCGGCTTAATCGGAGCAAACGGCGAAGGTAAATCAACGTTTATGAATATTATTACCGGAAAACTTGAGCCTGATGAGGGTAAGGTTGAATGGGCGAAAAATGTGCGCGTCGGCTACCTCGATCAGCATACCGTGCTTGAAAAAGGAAAAACGATCCGCGACGTGCTGAAAGATGCGTTCCATTACTTATTTGCAATGGAAGAGGAAATGAATGAGATTTACAACAAAATGGGCGAAGCGGACCCTGATGAGCTTGAGCAGCTGCTTGAAGATGTCGGTGTCATTCAAGACGCCCTGACAAACAATGATTTCTACGTGATTGACAGCAAAGTTGAAGAAATCGCCCGCGGCCTCGGCCTGCAGGATGTCGGCCTTGACCGCGACGTCACAGATTTAAGCGGCGGACAGCGGACGAAAGTGCTGCTCGCCAAACTGCTTTTGGAAAAACCGGAAATCCTCCTGTTGGACGAACCGACGAACTACCTTGATGAGCAGCATATTGAATGGCTGAAACGCTATTTGCAGGAATATGAAAATGCGTTCATCTTGATTTCTCACGACATTCCGTTTTTAAACAGCGTGATCAATTTGATTTATCATGTAGAAAATCAAGAGCTGACGCGTTATGTCGGTGATTATCATCAGTTCATGGAAGTATACGAGGTGAAAAAACAGCAGCTCGAAGCGGCCTATAAAAAGCAGCAGCAGGAAGTCGCAGAGCTGAAAGATTTCGTCGCCCGCAACAAAGCGCGGGTCAGCACGAGAAATATGGCGATGTCCCGCCAGAAAAAGCTTGATAAGATGGATATGATCGAACTGGCGGCTGAAAAACCGAAACCGGAATTCCATTTCAAGCCTGCGAGAACGTCAGGCAAGCTCATTTTTGAAACGAAGGACTTAGTCATCGGCTACGATACTCCGCTGTCACGCCCGCTCAATCTCAGAATGGAGCGCGGACAGAAAGTCGCCCTGTACGGCGCAAACGGCATCGGGAAAACGACGCTGTTAAAAAGCCTGCTCGGTGAAATCCAGCCGCTGGAAGGCACGGTGGAACGGGGCGAGCATCAATACACGGGCTATTTCGAGCAGGAAGTGAAAGAAACCAATAACAATACGTGCATCGAAGAAGTGTGGAGCGAATTTCCTTCCTTTACCCAGTACGAAATCCGCGCCGCCCTCGCCAAATGCGGCCTGACGACCAAACACATTGAAAGCCGCGTCTCCGTTCTCAGCGGAGGAGAAAAAGCGAAGGTCAGATTGTGCAAGCTGATCAATTCAGAAACAAACCTGCTCGTGCTTGACGAACCGACAAACCACCTGGATGTCGATGCGAAAGAAGAGCTGAAACGCGCGCTGAAAGAATACAAAGGCTCCATTCTGCTGATTTCCCACGAACCCGAGTTCTACATGGATATCGCGACGGAAACATGGAATTGTGAATCTTGGACGACGAAAGTGCTGTAAACACAAAAAGGAACTCCCGCCTGTGCGGAAGTTCCTTTTTTTCTTAATGTCCGGCTTTTATTCCGGCGAGATGTTTGCGTCCCATGAGAAGGACAAGCATGCCGACAAAAACGACGATCCCGCCTACTGTATATGGTGTGCTTGCGGTGAAGTGTTCTGACAGCATTCCCGCAATCCACGGAGCGAGCGCACCGCCGATAAAACGGACTGAGCTGTAGGCTGAAGACGCGATTGAACGTTCAACCGGTGCAGAACCCATTACAGCGGTTGTCATGATCGTATTCACCATACCGAGAACAGCACCGGCGACAACGATACACGTAATGATCAACGTCTGATGGTCAGTCCAGATCCCCATGACGATGAGAATGACCGCAAAGGCGATAAAGAGAACGACGAGCGAACCCACTGTTCCCAGCGCTTTGTGCACGAGCGGCGCCGTAAAGACTGACGTAATTGCCAGCAATAACCCCCAGCCGAAGAAGACGTATCCAAGGCCGTGTTCATCTAAATCCAGCACGAACGGAGAATAAGCAAGCAAAATAAAAAATCCAAAGTTGTATAAGAATGCAGATACTGCCATTGTCAAAAGGCCTTTATATTTGAGCGCCTTCATCGCATCAAACACACCGACGCGTTTCGCCGGTTTCGGCAGCTTCGGCAGCATGAGTGAAATCGCGCAAAGCGCTATGAACATGAGGACAGACACTCCGAAGAACGGAGCGCGCCATGAAATGCTGCCAAGCTCTCCGCCTGCAAGCGGCCCGACGGAAATCCCCAAGCCGAGTGCAGCCTCATACAGAATAATGGCTTTGGCGCTGCCGCCGACAGATACCCCGACAATGACGGCAAGCGCGGTTGAAATAAAGAGAGCATTCCCAAGCCCCCAGCCGCCGCGATAGCCGACAAGCTGAGCGATTGAACTTGAGCTTCCGCCGAGAGCGGCAAACACGATGATAAAAATAAGTCCGAGAAGCAGCGTCCATTTTGCGCCGATCCGGCTTGAAATCGCGCCGGAGAAAAACATCATAAAACCGGTAACGAGCAAATAACTTGTAAATAGCAGAGATACTTCACTAGGTGAAGCATGTAATTGTGCGGCGATCGCCGGAAGAATCGGATCGACAAGACCGATTCCCATAAAGGAAATCACACAGGCAAACGCAACCGCCCAAACGGCTTTCGGCTGGCTGAATAAGCCTGTTTTCTGTTGTGATGATGTATCCATTTGACCAAACCTCCTGTTTCATCCATTAAAAGAAACGCTATATCCATAGCGTTTACAGCAAAATCATTCGATTGATTGAATGGCGCGGTCAGCTTTTTCTTTCATTCCGTTAAGGCGCGTTTTAAAATGCTGAAATGTGCTGATCTTCTCATCAATCATCTCAAGCTGGTGGTTCAAAGCGTGCTGAATCTCTTCCAGCTTTTCTTTCCGTTCCTTCGGATCCAGTGACAACAAGTACCCCTCTTTGTTTAATTCCAGCTGACGGCTCATCTCCATAAACTGCTGAAGCTCCTGAAGGGAAAAACCGAGCACTTCTTTTGTGCTGGTGACTTTTTCGAGCTCCTCCATATCATCTTCAGAGTAAAGCCGGACGCCGCCTTCTGTCCGTTTAGGAGCAGGAATCAAACCAATCTCCTCGTAAAAACGAATGGTTCGTTTTGTCAATCCGCTTCGCTTGGCAACTTGATCAATCTTCATCCATTCCAAGGTGAATCCCCCTCTTGTCGTATCTGTTTCTATTATACACCATTTGAACCTTAACGTAAACGTAAACTTTTTTACGCCTGATAAACTTTGCTTGGACAAAACGTTTGTCTTTAAAGCGCCGGGAGACATCTGTGCAAGATAAAAAAAGCCGGTATGACCCGCCATCTTTCGGGGGCCGTACCGGCTTTTCTTAATTCTCAAGTTCTTCAATCATCAGTGACAATTCGGTCCAGCGCTCCATCGCCGCTTCAAGCTCTTCAGCCGTTTTTGCCTGTTCGGCCATCAATTCTTGGATCTTTCCGAAATCGCTTCCCGCTTCAGCGATTTCCGCTTCCAGACGCTGATGCTTTTCTTCAAGGCCGGCGATTTTGTCTTCGATGCCGTCCCATTCGATCTGATCCTTATATGAAAGCTTTTTGCGCTTTTTCTTCGGCTCTTCTTCCGCCTTTTTCTCTTCGGCCGGCTGTTTTACCGCCGTCTTCTTCGCTTTTGCGTGTTCCATGTATTCACTGTACGAACCTTGGAAACGGGAAATGACACCTTGTCCTTCAAATACGATCAGGCGGTCAATGACGCGGTCAAGGAAATAGCGGTCATGGGATACGGTGATGACGACGCCTGGGAACTGTTCGATATAATCTTCGAGCACGCTTAATGTTTCCGTGTCCAGATCATTGGTCGGCTCATCTAAAAACAGCACATTCGGTTCCTGCATCAGTACATTCAGCAAGTACAGACGGCGCTTTTCCCCGCCCGACAGCTTTCTGATATACGTCTGCTGCATCGGACGCGGGAACAGAAAACGCTCAAGCATTTGTTCCGCGGTGATGACATCGCCTTCCGCCGTTTTGACGATTTCAGCCGTCTCTTTTATATATTCAATGACTTTCATATCACCGTTCATTTCGCTGTGATCCTGGGTGTAGTAGCCGATCCGGACCGTCTGCCCGATGGTGATATTGCCGCTGTCAGGCTGAATTCTGCCGGCGAGGCTGTTTAAAAGTGTCGTTTTCCCGATTCCGTTCGGCCCGATGATGCCGATTCGTTCCCCCGGGATGACAAGCTCATTAAACTGGCTGATCAGCGCTTGGCCGTTATAGGTAACGGAGACGTTATCGGCTTCGATTACTTGTTTTCCGAGACGGTGGGAGCCGATCGCGAAATCGAGTGATCCGGATACTGCCGGCCCTTTTTGCTCTTTGAGCGCCTCCGCTCTGTCCACTCTCGCTTTTTGTTTCGTCGAGCGCGCTTTCGCCCCTCTTCTGAGCCACGCCAATTCGCGGCGCAGGAGGTTTTGACGTTTTGTTTCTTTCTGCTCCGCCAGCGCTTCCCGTTCGGCCCGTTTTTCCAGGAATACTTCATAGTTTCCTTTATACGTATAAAGGCTGCCTCTCTCAAGCTCGTAAATTCTGTTCGTTACCCTGTTCAGAAAATATCTGTCGTGCGTGACAAGCATAACGGCGCCCGGATATTGCGATAAGTAGCCTTCCAGCCATTCAATCGTTTCATTGTCCAAGTGGTTTGTCGGTTCATCCAAAATGAGCAGGTCAGCCGGCTGGATGACGTTTTTCGCAATCGCGACGCGCTTTCTCTGGCCGCCGGACAGCTCGCTGACATCCTTCATCAGATCGGTGACGCCAAGTTTGGTTAAAACCGTTTTGGCTAACGTATTCGCCTCCCACGCATCATTCGCGTCCATTCGGGCCTGCGCATCAAGCAGCTGTTTCTGGCGCTGGTCATTTTCCGGTTCTTCATTCAGCGCCTGAAGCGCTTTTTCGTATTCTCTCATCGTTCTCATGACGGCTGATCCGCCGGAATAAATATGCTCAAGTACGGTTTGTCCGGCCGGAAGCTCAGGGTCCTGATGCAAAAACTCAATATGCACGTTTCCTGAGGCCGTAATCTCGCCTTCCTCCGTTGATTCAAGGCCGGCAATGGTTTTCAGAAGCGTAGACTTCCCCGTTCCGTTCGGGCCGATTAAACCGATTCTTTCATTCTCTTCAATATGAAAGGAGATATGGTCGAATAATGTCTTATCTCCGTATGTTTTATAAAGGTTTTCCGCTTTTATGATGCTCATGGTCCCTATCAATCCTCACGTAAGTTCATGTGTTCATTTTAAATCAGGCGCTGGAATAAAACTAGTAAAAGGACAGACAATTTTCTTGGAAGAGATCATTTTGTCCGAAGAATGTTTCCGCCTCTCCTTTTATACACTGGAGGGGAAGAGGTGATGACATGATCAGCGTCAGTTTGTGCGTTATCGTGAAAAATGAAGAGGAAGTGCTTGCGGGCTGTCTTGATTCCGTCAAAGACATTGCGGATGAAATTGTGATTGCTGATACGGGCTCGACCGACCGGACGAAAGAAATCGCGGCCCGTTATACGGATAAGATTTATGATTTTGAATGGATCGATCACTTTGCGGCCGCCCGTAATTTTGTGTTTTCGAAAGCGGAAATGGATTATATTCTGTGGCTGGACGCCGACGATATGCTGACGGAGAAGGACCGTGAAAAGCTGATTGAACTGAAGGCGTCGCTTTCAAAAGAGGTGGACGCGGTATCCATGTATTATCACGTCGGCTTTGATGATCGGGGAGAGGTCAGCTTCAGATACCGCCGCAACCGACTCGTCAAGCGTGAAAAAGGGTTCCGCTGGATCGGAGCCGTGCATGAGTATCTTGAAGTATACGGAAACATCATAGAAACCGATATTGCCGTCACACACCGGAAATCCGAGAAAAAGCACTCGCCTCCCTCAGACCGCAACTTGAAGATTTATGAGAAAATGGCCGAAAACAGTGAAACGATGACACCGCGCGATTTGTTTTACTTCGCGAATGAATTAAAAGATCACGGCCAGTATCAGCGCGCCATCACGTATTATCACCATTTTCTTTCCACAAAACAGTGCTGGATCGAAGACGAGATCAGAACGTGCCAATATCTATCCGATTGCTACAGGGCGGTCGGCCATGAAGAGGCCGCCATGACATCTCTCTTAAAATCATTTCTGATCGATTGTCCGCGGCCGGAGTTCTGCTGCAGGCTCGGCGACTATTTTGCGGAGAAACGGCAATACCGGCAGGGCGTGTTTTGGTATGAGCTCGCCCTATCCGCCAAAAGCAGTGATGCAGGCTTTACCCAGCTCGAATATTCCACCTGGTATCCCCATCTGCAGCTCTGCGTCTGCCACTGGCAGCTCGGCGACAGAGAAAAAGCGAAGATTCATAACGATAAAGCCGCCTCCTATCATCCGTCACATCCGAGTGTCCTGTATAATCAAAACGTGCTCGGCACATAACATCGAAAAAAAGAGCTGCCCCCGTATGAAGGGCAGCTCCTTATTGATTACGCTGTCGGAATTCCTCCGCTTACACTGTAAATTTGGGATGTCACATAGCTCGATTCTTCTGAGGCCAAAAAGACATAAATCCCTGCTAGCTCCGCCGGCTGTCCGGCACGCTTTAATGGGACGGCCGGTGTTTCCTTGCCGAATTTCGGAATGTTTTCACCGGGCTGTCCTCCCGAAATCTGCAGCGGCGTCCAGATCGGCCCCGGCGCTACCGAGTTGACTCTGATTCCTTTATTCGCCAGCTGCTTTCCTAAGCCGACGGTAAAACCGATAATGGCATGTTTTGTCGCGGCATAATCCAACAGCATCGGGCTTGGATTATACCCTTCTACGGACGTTGTCGTGATAATAGACGCGCCTTCCGGCAGATACGGAAGCGCGGCTTTGACAAGCCAATACAGCGAGAATACGTTGACTTCAAATGTTTGATAGATTTGTTCTGTGGCAAGATCGCTGATATCATCCACTGCCTGCTGTTTGCCGGCGACAAGAGCGAGCGTGTCAAGACCGCCAAGCTCTTGATACGCTTTTTCCGCCAATTCTCCGCAAAACGCTTCATCGCTTAAATCTCCCGGCAGCAGAACGGCTTTTCTTCCCTCTTTTTCAATTAACGCTTTCACTTCTTCGGCATCCGGCTGTTCCTCAGGCAGATAGTTAATCGCCACATCCGCCCCTTCCCGGGCATAAGCAATCGCGGCGGCCCGGCCGATACCTGAATCGCCGCCGGTGACGAGGGCTTTTCTTCCCTTCAGCTTGCCGGCTCCTGTATAGCTTGTTTCACCGCAGTCCGGCACAGGCTTCATCTCTTTTTGCAAACCGGGCGGTTCTTGATATTGTTTTGGAAATTCATCATGATCATATTTCGTCAGCGGGTTGTGCAGATTTGCATCAGACATACAAGACTCTCCTTTATCATTGGTGATGTATTCGTATGTGTACCCCTGAGCATGACGGATCAAACGTGTAAGTGCAGTTTCCGATTGATAAAGGGAAAACAAAAAAGGAGCCCGTAAGCTCCCTTTTTTTATGACTCTCCGAGTACGTTTTCAGCCATTTTCGCTAAATGCTGGGCGCTTCCCGAAATTTCCTGCATCGTGGCAGAAATTTGTTCAACCGCCGCCGCTTGGCCGTCCGTGTTCTGGTTGATGGATTCAATTGAGTCCTCCAGCCCTTTCAGCAGGCTGTGGATTTTTTTCGTAATTTGGTCAATTTGGCCGACATTGTCTTTTGAATGAGTGGCAAGCTTGCGGATCTCATCCGCCACCACGGAAAAGCCCTTGCCGGATTCTCCTGCTCTCGCGGCTTCAATGGCCGCATTCAAACCGAGCAGATTGCTTTGATCCGAGATGCCCTTGACAGTGACGGAAATGTCGGCGATTTCTCCCGCGCTTTCACTGACTTGTTTCGCCTGAGTGGAAATCCCGTTCATCTGTGCTGAGAAACCGCTGATGGATTCTGAGATATCCGCGATGGCCGAAGCGGTCTGCTCCACGACGGCGGACAGGCTTTCAGCGACATCATGAAGCTTGGCTGATTTTTCAAGGCTGGTGCCGAGACCGACGCCGCCGATGACTTTTCCGTTTTCATCGTGAAGCGGAATCGCTCTGGCGATCAGCGGAAATCCGAACAGCTCTTTCGGCACCATGCTTGTCTTCTTCTGATTCATGCGGATCGCGTCTGTAATGATGTCCCCTTTTTGCAGCGGGTCCCCCGGCTTTACGTTAAGAGAAAACGTTTTAGCCGGAATATTCACGATTAATTTTTCTGTATCATAAATTCCGATGGTGATGTCATCTTGGATCAGGCTGTTTAAAAAAGGCGCAACTTTGACAAAAGCGTCAAGCAGGCTGTGCGTTTGCTGCTCCGTCTGTATACTCATTTCTTTCACTCCTTCTTAATATGGGAATTGCCGTTTTTCATGCTGAACCGAAATCCATTTCAGCGTGGTGAATTCTTCAAGGCTCCATTCGCCGTTCAGCCTGCCGAGACCTGATTGCTTCTCGCCGCCGAACGCGACGTTCGGTTCATCATTAATGGTCGTATCGTTGACGTGAATCATGCCTGTTTCAATCCGCTTAGCAAACTCAACGCCGCGCTCAACGTTTGCCGTATGCACGGCTCCGCTTAAACCGAACGGTGTCGCGTTTGCGATGCTTACCGCTTCATCCTCCGTTTCAAACGGCATGATGCAGACGGCCGGTCCGAACAGCTCCTCCTTCGCGATGCTCATCTCAGGTTTCACATCTTTTAAAATGACGGGCTCAGCGACCGGTCCGCTGAATCGGCCGGACAGTACCGGAACCGCTCCCTCTTCTATCGCTTTTTCGACAGACCGTCTCAGACCTTCCGCCTGTCTCTCATTGATTAAAGGACCGATAACCGTATCAGGGTCCATCGGATCGCCGACTTTCAGCGATGACACTTTCGCTTCGTAAAGCTCTGTAAATTTGTCATATACAGATGTGTGAACGAGCACGCGGTTCGCCGACATACAGATCTGGCCTTGATGCGTAAACCGGCTGAATACGGCCGCATTGACGGCGTATTCAAGATCAGCATCCTCAAGCACGATCAGCGCGCTGTTTCCGCCAAGCTCCAACAGCGGTTTTTTAAAGTGTTTGACCGCAAGCTGTCCGATATAGCTGCCCACTCCGGTTGAGCCTGTAAATGAGATAATCCGCGGCACGGGATGCTCAACAAAGCTGTCGCCGATCTCCCCGATATCCGTCACGATAACATTCAGCAGCCCGTCCGGTACGCCGGCCGCTTCAAAAATTTTCGCGATAAGCGTTCCGCCGCAGATCGGTGTTTCTTCATGAGGCTTCAGCACGACGCCGTTCCCCGCGCCGAGTGCCGGCGCAACAGATTTCATCGAAAGGAAAAACGGGAAATTAAACGGGCTGATCACCCCCACGACTCCGGCGGGCATTCTGTACAGCCTGTTTTCTTTTCCGTCAATCGTGGACGGGAGAATTTTTCCTTCCATCCGAACCGGAAATGTTGCGGCTTCTTTTATCATATTTTTGACAAGTCCGATTTCAAACTCAGCCTTCAGCCGTGTTCCGCCAAGCTCCTCCATGATTAAGTAAATAATCGCTTCTTCGTGCTCTTCGATGAAAGAAACGGCTTTATCCAAAATGGCCCGCTTTTTAAAAGGGTTTACTTTGTCCCATTCTTGTTTCGCAAGAGCCGCGGCACGATATGCCGCATCCACGTCATCAGACGTCGCTTTTTGGAATGAGGTGATGACTTTTTGAGTATAAGGATTTCTGTTTTCCAATACGTTCCGGCTGCTCCCATCCCTCCATCGGCCGCCGATAAACTGCTTATTTAGTTCTTCATATTGAAACATGTAAACATCTCCCTTTCACCGAAACTTGAAATTAGTTGATGAGTCATCTTTTGTATCGGTCTTAAGGTGAGAAAATTGAACTATTTCACAATAAAATTCCCGTTCCTTCCGTGCATCGACGCTTTTTAGCTTTGTCCTTTTAAAGTGGAAAATTCTTTAATTGACTGCGAGAAATTTCGACAATATAATACAAACGTCAGTGTATATAATGATGAGAATATTATGAATTTTCAGGAGGACCCATATGTCTTTACTATTTCGGAAAAAGCCGCTGGCCGACTTAAAGGCCCAGAGCAAACAGACCAGCCTGTCCCGCTCGTTAAGCGCTTTTGACTTGGTTTTGCTCGGAATCGGCTGTGTTGTCGGCACGGGGATTTTTGTGATTACCGGGACTGTGGCCGCGACAGGCGCAGGACCGGCTTTGATTCTGTCGTTTGTGCTCGCGGGTCTTGCCTGCGCGCTCGCCGCGTTTTGTTATGCGGAATTTTCTTCATCCATTCCGATTTCAGGCAGCGTATATACGTATTCATATGTCACTCTCGGGGAGTGTCTCGCGTTTTTAATCGGATGGGACTTAATGCTTGAATATGTCATCGCGCTCGCCGCCGTCGCAACCGGCTGGTCATCCTATTTCCAGTCGCTTCTTGCAGGCTTCGGGCTGCATCTTCCGGAGGCGCTGACCGCCGCACCCGGCAGCAAAACGGGTGCCGTGTTCAACCTGCCGGCCGTTATCATTATTTTGGTCATTACCGCGATTGTTTCAAGGGGCGTGAAAGAAAGCACCCGCTTTAACAATGTCATTGTATTGATGAAAATTGCGATCATTCTGCTGTTTATCATCGTCGGTTTCGGCTACGTGAAACCGGAAAACTGGTCGCCGTTTATGCCGTTCGGAATGAAAGGCGTCATCACGAGCGCCGCGACCGTTTTCTTCGCGTATCTCGGATTTGATGCCGTGTCTAACGCGTCGGAAGAAGTGAAAAACCCGCAGAAATCAATGCCGGTCGGAATCATCGGCGCGCTCGCCATCTGCACCATCCTTTATATTACGGTATCGCTCGTCCTGACGGGAATGCTTTCGTACACCAAGCTGAATGTCGGAGATCCGGTATCTTTCGCGCTTCAATTTGTCGGCCAGAACAAGATAGCAGGCATTATTTCTGTCGGCGCGATTATCGGGATTACAACGGTCATGCTCGCTCTGCTTTACGCTCAGGTGCGCCTTACATTTGCGATGAGCAGAGACGGCCTTTTGCCACGCATGTTTTCCAAGGTTCACCCGCGTTTTAAAACACCGTTTCAAAACACATGGGTGACGGGGATCGCTGCCGCCGGGATCGCGGGTTTTATTGATCTGGGAACCTTGGCGCATCTCGTCAATATGGGAACCTTGGCGGCCTTTACGGTCATTGCGATCGCCGTCATCGTTTTAAGAAAGAAACATCCGGAGATCAAATCTTCCTTCCGTGTTCCTTTCGTGCCTTTTGTGCCGATCATCAGCGCATGCTTATGCCTGTATCTCGCAAGCAGCCTGCCGGGCGTGACATGGATCGCCTTTGTCATCTGGATCGCCGCCGGGATCGTCGTTTATATGATGTATTCGAGAAAACACAGTTTGTTAAATAAATAAAAAGGGAGGCTCTTTTTTCTTTTTGAGAAAGAAGAGCCTTTTTTGCACTTGATAATTCATTCACCTTATGAATAATATGGTGTATGCTTCGTTTACATAAAAAGGAGGAGAATCACTTTGGCAATTGCCGCCCCGCTTAAAGAAAAACCTGTCCATCGTCCCGAGACAACCATGTATTCTATTTTGTTCATTATCGGGATTTGTCATCTGCTGAACGATTCACTGCAAGCGGTGATTCCGGCGATGTTTCCGATTTTGGAACGTTCCATGAATCTTACATTTACGCAGCTCGGAATGATCGCCTTTACGCTGAATATGGTGTCTTCCGTGATGCAGCCCGTCATCGGCTGGTATACGGATAAACGCCCGATGCCGTATGCTTTGCCGCTCGGACTCACCGCAAGCATGCTCGGCATTTTAGGTCTCGCGTTCGCCCCGTCTTTTCTGACGATTTTATGCTGTGTCTTTTTTATCGGCCTTGGCTCCGCCGTCTTTCATCCTGAAGGATCGCGTGTCGCCTACATGGCCGCCGGCGAAAAGCGCGGCTTGGCGCAATCGATTTACCAAGTCGGAGGGAATACCGGCCAGGCGATGGCGCCCTTGATTACCGCGCTGATTCTCGTTCCGCTCGGTCAATTCGGCTCTGTCTGGTTTACGCTTGTCGCCGCAATCGCTGTGCTGTTTCTCATTTATATCGCCAAATGGTATAAAGGCCGCCTTATTCATTTGCGCGCCGTAAGTAAAAAATCACCGGCCGCCGCTGTGCAGACCGTGATTACAAAACCGATTATTCTCGCCCTTATCATGATTATCTTCTTAATTTTCGCGCGCTCCTGGTATGTGAGCGCGATCGGCAACTTTTATACGTTCTATGCGATGAATGCCTATCATGTCAGCATTCAGCAGGCACAGAGCTACATCTTCGTCTTTTTATTTTTCGGAGCTGTCGGAACGTTTCTCGGCGGGCCGCTTGCAGACCGTTTCGGAAAGCGGAACGTCATCATCGTTTCGATGATAGCGTCGGCTCCATTGACGATTTTCCTTCCGTTTGCGGGGCCTGTCATCGCCTATGGCGTACTGGCACTGATCGGTGTTGTTTTGATGTCCAGCTTCTCCGTGACGGTTGTCTACGCGCAGGAGCTTGTTCCAGGCAAAATCGGAACGATGTCAGGGCTTACGGTCGGGCTCGCCTTCGGAATGGGCGCGATCGGAGCCGTTGCGCTCGGAGCTCTTATTGATTCAGCAGGATTGACGCCGACCATGACAGCCGTCGCCTTTCTGCCCGTTTTAGGTCTGCTCGCCTTTGTCCTGCCGAGCGACAAAACATTAAAAGAATGGCATTCATAAAAACATCCCTGCCGAAAAGGCAGGGATTTTATGTTTCAACCGTATAAAAATGAGTGTCAGGAACCGCATATTTCGGAATAAACCCGTCTCTGAAATCGGGAAATGCTTTTTGAATTTCATCAATCCATTTTTTCACGTTTTTGATGTACGGCACGTAAATCATATTGACTGTCGCCTCGTCATCAATGTGATAGTACCAGCACAGATTGAATTCGTTCTCCGTGACGAGCGTAAAGCCTGAAAAATGATAAAAAATCAGCGGGGTGTCATTGACATATACAGCCCCGTCGCGCAGGCTGACGTCATATTGCTCAATATTCCAAAGCGCCGCATTCGCGCCGATCGACTCCGTGACATGAACGTGTTCAAACTGCGCGGGCCACTTTTCAACATACCTTTGGTCACCGTATGTCTTTTTTTCTTCATTCATCTCCACCGTACAATAGGAGATGCAATCCTGTCTCCACTGCCAGACCGCCCGATACGCTTCCCCGGTATTCCGCGCGCCGACAAACCCGGTGTTGTACTGCCCTGTCAGCTTGTAATAAGACGCAAACCGTTCTGAATTGCGGTGATCCGTCAGAAAAAGGGAAGCATCCGGCTTTTCCGCAAACAGCTCGCCCGCATCTGAGAAGAAAAAAAGATCGGTGTCCAAGTGGGCAAAATATTCGGCTTCATCATACTCTGTCATCACATGGAACAGAAATGCCGGCTTCAGCGTCCAGCAATATTCATGAAACGTCCGGCCGCCCTTTGCTTCAAGCAGCTCCGGGTCCTCCATTTCATGGAGCTGAACCGCCGTGACATGTTCCCACGGCACCTGCTGAAGCAGTTCGTACGCTTTCTGGTCGACACACAGCACATACAGATGAAAATCCCGGCAATGCTCATGGAGAGAATGAATCATCGGCATCAGTTTAAAGATATGCGTTCTGGAAACAATGGTTGAAAAATGATATTTACTCACCATATCACATCCAATTTATTTAAGATCCACATGCAGTAAATCAGCAGCCAGCGCTTTGAACGCCCTTGCAAAGTGCGTGACGCCCAGCTTTTTTTCCGCTTTTGCCAAAAGCTTTCCGACCTCCGGCAGATTGAAGCTGTTCGCCGTGATCCGCGGGCTTTTCGTCTTCCAGTCCGGGTCGAGGTTGCGGTCTTTAACCGCGTGCAGCAGTTCGAGAAAAATGTGCAGCAGGCTTTCATATTTCTCATAATCAAGCAGCACTTCGATGTCTGCCATCATGCTGTTGGTTAACTCCGCGTCAAACGGGCCGTTAAACGCGAGGTGCACGTCAAGCGAATGAATGTCATTGTACTTGTCGCACATGTACGCGATGTTCGCCCTGATGTCATCAACGGAAGCGCAGTTGCTCGGATGCTCCTGATGGACGCTCATGATATCGCGCCGCAGCTGAAATCTCATTCCCGACTGATGAAGCCTGATGCCGAGATCATAATCTTCAAAGCCGTATCTGACAATGCCTTCATCAAACAGGCCGAGATCTGCCACGTGCTGTCTCTTGACTGACGAATTGTTCGTAATGAAAAAACGCCACGGCAGACGGTAGCCGTTCAAATCATCTCCGTATTTTTCCAAAATGCTTTTCAGCACACGGATAAAGTCGGTATCTAAATCAAAGCATTGGTCAAGAAAACTTCCGTCTCTGATGTCACCTTCTTCAAGGAGCGGCTCTTTATCGCCCGGCAGCTCTTCATACAGTTCGGCGAGTTTTTCCTTATGCTCTTTTTCAAAACGGTCATAATAAAAGCTGTAAATCCGCTTCCAGAACATACCGCATACGACAAGATCGTCCCGGTTCTCATGAGCCTTGATATGCTTCGCCACCAAATCCTTTTCGGCAAGCATGTCGCTGTCATGGAAGATCAAAATATCGCCTCTGGCATTGCGGACCGCCTGATTCCGGCCGTAAGCGATCCCTCTGTTTTCTTTAATTCTCACAAAAATCAGCGGGAAATTCGCGCTGAATGATTCAAGCATGGATAAGGTTCCGTCTTCCGAACCGTTGTCAGCCACAATCACTTCGAACGGCTCTGTGCATTCCTGTTCATTCAGGGACAGCAGGCTGTTATAAAGCCTCTCCTTGGAATTATATGCGGGAACAATGACGCTTGCCTTCACTTTTCGTTCACTTCCTGTATATGATCATTTATTTGTTATCATCCTCAGATGCAAAGCCGCTGAACTCCGGGCAGACGGCGCTGACCGTCCCGATCACCCGCTTCAGAATGTCCTGGTAAAGCTGATGGACAAACGGCAGGTCGGTCCGGTCCGTCTCATGAATCTGCCGAATGTCGCCGGCTGTAACGATCCGGTATCCGCTGAAATGATAGAAAATCAGCGGACTTCCGTCTTCGAGCACAAGACGCCCGTCCTTCCATGAAAACGTGTGGCGGCCGTAATTCCAATGGCCGATATTCACGCCGGGCGTGGTGATGTCACACACGTTCGGGAACAGGCCGGACATGTAATCCAAGTAGCCTTGATCTCCGAATTTTCCTTCGCCCGGCGCATTTTTGCATTCCTCAAGGCAGCGTTCTTTCCACCATCTGAGACAATCTGTGCCGGCACTGTCGGTTTTGAAGCTGAGAAAACCGGAATTATACCGGCCTAAAAGACGCTGCAGTATGTCGATTTCCTGTTTTTCAAATGAGGGAATGACGATATCGCCCCGTGACAGAAGCACCGAACAATCCGGCTGATTGTCAAAAATCGCGCGCGGATCAGCGAAGAAAAACAAATCGGCATCAATGTACGTGACACGCTCTAATTCCGGATGTCCGTCCAGCACGAATTCGAGAAATACCGGCTTCACCGTCCAGCAGTATTCGCTCTGATCCCTCGTCCGCTTCAGTTCAAGGAGCTCCTCATTTTCCAGTGCGGACACCTGAATCAAGGTGACATTATCCGGCCGCATTGCCTGAAGCACGTCATAGGTGTCTTGATCCATACACAAAGTAAAAATGGGGGCGTCCGCCTGAACCGCTTTCAATGAGCCGAACAAAGCGATGGCCTGATACAGCCTTCCTTTTGATAAAACTGTGCAATATGCGCTTGTCACGTCTTTCTCTCACCTCTGTTTCTGTTACTTTTGAAAAAAGGCTTTATACCATTCGATCGTTTTTTCCAATCCTTCATCAATGGTATGCGCGGGCGTCCAATTCAGAAGCTTCCTCGCCTTTTCCGCCGATAAATATTGGTGCTTGATTTCATGGCTTCCCTGGTTGAGCACTTTCGGCTTGAGGTCACTGTCCATGGCCTTAAGAATTTTTTCTACAAGCTCCAGCACCGTCAGCTGAATCTCATTGCTGAAGTTGAACGCTTCTCCCGCAAGATTGAGCTCCTCCATCTTTTCCGCCAGCAAAAGGTATGCCTCGACCGCATCCTCGATGTAAAAATAATCACGGATAAATGTGCCGTCGCTGCGGATTTCCGGCGCTTCACCGTTCAGCACGAGCTGAATCGTCTGCGGAATAATCCGGTTGAAGTTCAAATCCCCGCCGCCGTACAAGTTGCCGCAGCGCGTAATACAGACCGGAAGTCCGTACGTATTAAAATATGTGTGGCTTAACAAATCGGCACAGCTTTTTGATACGTCATACGGATGTTTGCCCTGAAGAGGCATGTTTTCATCGTACGGCAGTGTCGGCTGGTCGCCGTACGCTTTATCACTGGACGCGACGATCACCCGCTTGATGAGCGGATGCCTGCGGCACGCTTCAAGGATGTTCCATGTGCCGAGAATATTGGCTTCAAATGTGGAAATCGGATTGCGGTTTGCGACGCCGACGATCGCCTGAGCGGCTAAATGAAAGACCGTGTCAATTTCATATTCGCCCAGCGCCCGCTCAATCACATCCAGATCCTCAAGCGCGCCCTGCACGATATTCATTTGCTTCACTTGTTCTCCCTGATACAGGTTCGATTTAGGCACAGTGTCTCGGACAAGTCCCGTCACATTGGCCCCCTGATCGATCAGTTCCTTCACCAAGCAGCTTCCTAAAAGACCTGTACATCCCGTCACAAACACATTTTTATTTTTCCAGAAACTCAAACTTGATCACCATACCTTCCATACATGTTGTCCCCGGTCCCACATCTTGTTGATTTCCAGCAGGTTTTTATACGTATCGATCGCCGTCCAGAAACCGTAATGCCGGTATACCGCCAATTCGCCGTCCTTCGCCAGCTCCTTCAGCGGTTCTTCTTCAAACATGACGTCCCTGTCTTTCGGCAGATAATCAAATACCTTCGGGCTGAGCACGAAAAATCCGCCGTTGATGATGCCTTCACTTGAGGTTTTTTCAGAAAAGCTTTTCGCCATACCGTCTTCAACCGTCAGCGTTCCGAATTGCGAGGTCTTTTCTATACCGGTGACGGTTGCCGCAGCCCCTTTTGATTGATGATAGCTGATCAGATGAAACAGGTTGATGTTGGCCAGTCCGTCCCCGTACGTCATAAGAAAGGTTTCATCACCGATGATGTCCTTCGCCTGTAAAAGCCGCCCCGCTGTCTGCGTGTGTTCCCCCGTGTCTAAAAAAGTGATTTTCCACGGCTCGGATTTTCCCAATATCCGCACTTCTCCGGTAGAGCTGTCCAGCGTCATGCTGTGATTCTTCCAGTCATAATCTAAGAAATATTCCTTAATCATCTCTCCTTTGAAACCAAGAAGCAGGATAAATTCGTTCACGCCATAGTATTGATAGAGTTTCATAATATGCCATAGAATCGGTTTGCCGCCTATCATGGCGAGCGGTTTGGGACGTTCATTGGTGATTTCGCTCATTCTCGTTCCTTTTCCGCCGCAGAGAATGACTGCTTTCATCTCTACCCCTCTTCTCTGTGAATATTGGATTCGAAACCGCCCGTATAAGAGAAACCAACCCGATAATTTGTCCGATTCTCTATCACCGGTTTCAAAATCTACTGTAAGATATGAGAGATTGGCGCCCTTTGTGACCAAAAGCTCTCTCTTTTTTCAGATTGGTGAAGATACACACAAAAAAAGAGCCTCACGGAAATTTCCGTAAGGCTCTTTCTATTATTTATTATCCTGATTCAGCTTTTCTTTGCCGTAATGATATTTAGACGGATCAACCGGCGTAAAGTCGCTCAATTTGTGGAATCTGAGCAAGTCTTTGTACATCACGCTGTCAGACAGCTTCAGCTGCTCTGTGACTCTGGCTTTCAGGTTTTTCGTTTCCTGATTGCCTTTCAGTTCTTTTCCTGTCTTCGTATCGTATACGACATTGGAGATGGAAGTATATTTCGGCGTGACGTAATCTCCGTTACGGAACGCCACCGTATCATCATGGTCTTTCGAGAAGAGATCGGTGCCGAAATTAATATATTTCCTAGAATCGATGCCTTCCAAGTGAAGGATCGTCGGCACAACGTCCATTTCACCGCCGTACGTATGGTTCACCCCGCCTTTTTTGCCGGGGATGCGAATCATAAGCGGCACACGCTGATTCTGCGCGTTTTGATAAGGCGTAATTTCTTTGCCGAGAATTTCTTTCATCGCGCGGTTATGGTTTTCAGAGATTCCGTAGTGGTCTCCGTAAAGCATAATCACCGAGTTGTCATATAAACCGGATGACTTCAGATCTTTAAAGAACTGTTCAAGCGCCTCGTCGAGATAACGCGCCGTCTGGAAATAGTCATCCACAGTCGCGTCGCCCGTTTTCGCTTTTTCGATCGTTGCGTCTTTTTCATCAAGCGTAAACGGATAATGGTTCGTCAGCGTGAGCAAATGCGCATAGAACGGCTGTTTCAGCGATTGAAGCTTCGGAATGGATTCTTTGAAGAATGGTTTATCCTTCAGTCCCAAATTGACAAGGTTGTCATCAGACATATCGTATGTGCTGGCGTCAAAGAATTTATCGTAGCCGATATGTTTGTAAATCTGGTCACGGTTCCAGAATGATTTGTAGTCACCGTGTAAAACGGCGCTTGTATAGCCCTCACTTTGGTTAAGGATGGCAGGAAGCGATTGATACGTGTTTTCCCCTTTTGTCACGAAGGCTGACCCTTCAGGCAGTCCGAACAGGCTGTTATCCATCATCAGCTCGGCGTCAGATGTTTTACCTTGGCCTGTTTGGTGGAAAAAGTTATCAAAGTACGTCATGTCCTCTCCGCCGCGGGCGAGTTTATTCAGGAACGGCGTGACTTCTTTTCCGTCAAGTTTGTAGTTGATCAAAAACGTTTGGAAACTTTCCAAGTGAATCTTAATAATGTTTTTGCCTTTGGCCTTGCCGAAATACTCGGCGTTCGGCTTCGCATAATGCGAGGATGTGTAGTTTTCAACGCTCGTCAGGTCATCGCTGCTGGCATATGCCCGCTGTGATTCCGTCTGCGCCGTCTGTACGCCGTCATAAATCGTGTAATTATAAAGACCTAAGTATTTTACAATGTAATTGCGGTCAAACGTTCTTGTCAGCAGCTCCGGGCGGTCCTCTTCGGCAATCGCCAGGTTCACGAAGAACAAAACAATACCCGTCACGATAATTAATGACGTATACCGTTTTTTCAGCTTGAATTCCTTCAGCTCACGTCTCCACACCAGAAGCGCGATTAAAATAATAATATCAACAAAGTATAAAATATCATGGCCGGACATAATGCTGAAGATGCCGTCTCCCATATTTCCGACATTACCGGATTGCTTTAAGTTCGGGAATGTCAAGAAATCATCGAAGAATCGATAGAATAGGATATTTGCATACAAAATAAACGTCATGATGAAATCAATAATCACCATGATAATCGCTGATTTGCGGCCTTTCGCAAACAATGCCAGTCCTAAAAAGAAAATGGCGCTTGAGAACGGATTGATCACAAGCAGAAACTGCTGCGTCGGACCCTTCACCCCAAGGTTGAATTCAGCATGATAGGCTAAATACGTTTTGGCCCAAAACAAAATAATAGCCAGTACAAAAAAACTAAGTCTGTAAGAAAATAATTTCTTCATGGCAACCTCTACTTTCCTAAACACTTTAAATCTGTATTCTTACTTTTTGCTTCAATTCCTGCTTTCCGAGCAAAACGAAAGCATCACACAGCCCCATAAACACACCATTTTAAAAAACGATATATTTATCATTCGTGTCATGCCCATTGAACATCTTATCCCGCCAGCCATTAGACGCAGGATATCCGTTCTTCGTTTCACATTTTTTTCTGGCATTAAAAGGTACCGTATCAGACCCGGTCTGAAAAATAGGAGATACCAAATATAAGAATAACACAAACTTCTAAAAACGAAAAATGAATATCAAAGACAGCCGCCCAACAGGCGGGCTGAAGTTATTGTATGCAAAGGGGGAGAAAAACTTGAAGATTTTTTTGGCTGATGTAAAAAAAGGACTGGAGTCATCCAGTCCTTTTCATCAAATCGGTCAAATCCCCGCCCAAACATCTTTTGCGTAAATACCTTTTGTCTGGAGGTCCAAAAGCCATTCTTGCGCTTGCCGTTCGTCTGTTTCGTGGACCGACTGATACGCTTTTTGCAGCGTTGCCTCTACATCGGGAGCCATTTTGCTGCCGTCGCCGCATACGTAGAGGTGCCCTCCCCGGCCGAGGATGGAAATTAAAGCGCCGGCGTCTTTCGCCATTAAGTGCTGCACATACGTTTTCGGTACGCCTTCTTTGCGGGAGAAAGCCGTATGAAGCGTCACGATTCCGTCTTTTTCATAAGCTTCAAGCTCGTCACGGTAAATAAAATCATGATCGTTTCTGCATCCGAAATACAGATGAGCCTCCCCCAGCTCTTTTCCTTCTTTTTTTAACGCCGCCCGGGCCTGCAGAAATCCGCGGAACGGGGCGACTCCTGTGCCGGGACCGACCATAATAATCGGTTTTTCCGGATCTTCCGGCAGCCGGAATCGTGTTTCCGGAGTGCGGACAAACATCACGATACCATCCTCAGGGCCGCGATCCGCTAAATAATTCGAAGCGACTCCGCGATACTCACCCAAACCGCTCCGGGCGGGGCCGCGAACGACGCCGACGGTAATTGAGGCCTGCCCGGGATGTTTCCGAGGCGAACTTGAAATCGAATAATACCGCGGCTTCAGCGGGCGCAAAAGCTCCAGAAATCGCTCAAACGGAAGTTCACACGCTTCATATTTTTCAAGGAGATCGAGCATCGAGACGCGCAATGTTAAGATTTTCTCCTGATAGACGCCCTCCTCAAGAAAATCTTCCAATTCCCGTTTGTGCGGCGGGCAGACCGTATAAGCGGCCATTTCCCGGATTTGAGCCCTTGATGCCGCTTCCTGCAATTCGACACAGCTGCTCAGAAGATCATGCAGCCTGACCGGCCGATCGAGCGGGAGATGAGCCGCGCTCTGTCCGCTGGCCGTCAGCAGCACTTGATCATTCCCATTCAGATTGAACCGGCGGAGAACACGGCTGACCTGCTCTTTGCTGTTTACCGGCAGCACGCCGAGATGATCCCCTTCATGATAGGCAGCCTCTTTCGGCAGAGTGATTTCGATATGCCTTGTGCTCCGGCCGCTTTCCGGCGCCTGAAGTTCCCTGTTTTCCGCAACGGATACGTAAACCGCTTCATACGTCTGTGCCAAAGGAGACCCGCCAAGCCCGCTGACAAATTGAAGGCCCAGCGCACTCCGCTCTTTTTCAGCATTTTCATTCAGCTTGAGACCGAATGCCTTCATGGCGTCCGTCCACATGCTTTTTTTCCACTCATCAAGCTTTCCTTCAAAATCGCCGCTGACGTCCCCTTCGCCTCGGGAGGAAAAGCGTTCCGCCCCTTTTTCGGCAAGCTTCTCATCAATAAGCCTCGGCACGGCCTGATATGTCGCCGCCCAGTTATGATCACCGCAGCCGAAGACGGCATATCGGACGCCTTCCAGTTCCCCGGGTTTGACTTCTTCAAGCCATTGAACGAATTGTCCCGCGTTGCTCGGAGGCTTTCCGTTATAAGAGGACGTAATGATCAAGAGAGCTCCTTCTTTCGGCAGTTTTCCGATCCGGTCATTTAAAGGCGCCGTTTCAGTCCGGACGCCGTGCATCCCGGCAGTATCAGCAAGCTCCCGCGCCACGCCTTCTGCGGTTCCCGTATCTGAGCCGTACAGAATCAGAAGCGGTCGGTTATCAAGCCCGATAATGGATGCGCCTTTTGTTTCCCGTTTTTCTTTTTCGACGTCTTCCGCCGCTTTTTCAGCCGCCGGGAGGGCTGCCGCAACGGCTCCTTTGTTTCTCGGCCGCACCCGGATATGAAAGTCGCCGGGCTTGATCGTTAGTGTCTGTTTAATATCGAGCTCATAATCGGTGTGATCGATAAAGGTAAAATGCTGCAGAATCATCCCCAGAACAAGGGTTGCTTCATGCAGGGCGAACTGCATACCGATACACGCCCTCTGACCGTTTCCGAACGGCTTATACGCATGTTGAGGCACTTGATCAGGATGTTCAAACCGCTCCGGATAAAATTCCTCCGCATTGTCTCCCCACGCGTCTTTATCACGGTGAAGCTGGGGAATTAAGACGGAAATTCTGTCTTTCGGCGTGATCGGATATTTCCCGCCGATCACCGTATCCTCTTTCGCATAAAGGCTGAACGCAGGCGCGGTCGGCCATAAGCGCAATGACTCCTGCAAAATCATTCGGATATAAGTAAGATCCAACACTTGTTTATATGAAGGAACGGGATCGGTCAATACCCGATCGGCTTCCTCATAGGCTTTTTCCAAAACACGGGGATGTTTCAGCAGAAAATAGATGGCAAAGGAAAGCAGGCCGCTGGTCGTTTCGTGGCCGGCAATTAAAAACGTAATGATTTGAAACCGGATATTTTCATCATCAAGTTTTTCGCCCGTTTCCGGGTCTTCCACATTCAGCATTCTGGCCAGCAGATCCTTTTCATCCCGGCCGCCTGACCGGCGCTCTGCGATAATACTGTCTACTAACGAAAACATCGCCTGAATGTCATGATGAAATTGGCGCTTCGTCCTGATCATGAGCTTATCCTGAACATCAAGGCGCTGCATTTGGTGCATCGCTTCATCAAGGGCGCGCACCATGCTGTTGATAAACGGATGAGGCGTTTCCCTGTAATAGCTGTTAAACCGATAGTTAAAGCCGCAAAGCCCGATCGTATCGAGCGTCAGGCGGGTCATATCAGCAGGCACATCAACGGCCTCATCCGGGTTCAGCCTAGCCCATTTTTGAATCAGCTGCACCGCGATATCAGTCATCATCGAATGATAATCTTTCATCGCGCGCTGGCTGAAGGTCGGCATCAGAATATTATGCGCCTTTCGCCAGTTAGGCTCATGCGTCCAGCTTGTAAACAGCCCGTCACCGGAAAACGCCCGGACTTTCTCTAAAGCCCCTTCAATGCTTTTATCGAACCGCTCTTCATCACAAACCTCTTTCACCAGTTTATGGCCGGACACGACGATAATGGCGCCCGCCGGCGTATGCAGCTGAAAAATAGGCCCCTGCTCGTTTGCCAGTTTGATAAGCGACATTGTAGGCTTGTCTTTATCAAGCAAAGGAAGATTGCCGAGCGGGCCGAATGTCTTCGGCTGCGGAATCGGACCTGTTTCCTTCATGAATAACACCCTTTCTAACACGTTGATGCGTTCCTTCCAACTACATTGCCCTTTTCACCGGCCGATTATCCGCCGTCACGGATCAATCATCGGATTGACGATCGATAACGGTTTTTTCTATACTGGAGAGGCTTGTTAAATACAGAAATAAGGTGAGTTCACATATGGATTTTGAAATCAAGTTTTTATCGTTTTATGTCATTCAAGTGGAAGGAAAAGACGAACAGGCAAACAAACAGTTCAAACATTTCCAGACCCTTGACACGGAAGAATTTGAAGAAAGCGAGCTGAAGGATTTTCTTGACGGGGAATTGAAGAAAATCGTCAAACGGAAAGCCGAACGGCATCCGCAATCCGAGCAGGTCCCCACAAAAATCGGCCATTTTATCACGGAGCCGGGCCATGAGCTTGATTCAAATCCGAATTACAACCTTTTCAACCGCGCCAGACTTGCGGATACGAAGGAAGCATTTATCGAAGCAAGCGAGCAGTTCGTCCGCACTTACCTTGACACGAGCGCCGTGCGCGGCGGTGTTTTTATCGTGGCATCGGCCGTTCCACGCAAGTATTTTGAAGACAAATTCGTCTTTATGATGAAATGCGATTTCGAGCCGAAGGTCGCCCGCATCTCAGACGCCTCGTCTCTCATTAAAAAGGTCGAAATGGCCATCACGACAAAAAACATGAAAAGCATTCAATATCCGTATATGCCGGAAGAAGGCATGACGGAAGAGCATGAGCTGAAAATCCACCAGGCCTCGCACGCCCGTTATTTCGAAGATTTTCTCAAATTTGTCGAATACGGCGAATCGATGCCGGAAATCATGAAAAGCCAAGTCATGAACATGGTGCAGGAGCACGTGTATGAAACTTTTGAAGAAAACAGCGAAGAGCTTCAGCAGTTTGAGCACGACATTGAAATTTGGGAAGCGAGTGAAAAGCGGGAAATTCAGGAGCGCCTCGACACCCATCAAGTCATCGAGGCATCCGCGCAGATCATTGAACACACGCCGGAAGCCGAGCTGAAAATGAAAGTCGGAGAAACAGAGATTAAAGGATTACTGGCTGATTTCGGCGAATCCATCCATCTCGCAAAAGTGAACGGGCGCTATGTCGCGCTCATTGAGGCGGAGACGATCTCGTTTGAAAAAGGCAGTTCGCCGGTGGAGTTTCACAGGCCTGAGGGGCTGCATGAGGTGATTGAGCGGATACGGAATAAATCTGAACAAGACTGACAAAAGTCCAGACGCCATGTTCTGGACTTTCTTTATTTAATAAGGCTCTTTGAGCAATCGATAGCATTCACTGATGATGTCTTGGACGCCGGGCGTTCCCTTTATCTCGCGGCGGACGATTTCAGATGAGAGATTCTGCACCTGTAATGCCCGCTCCGCCCGTCTTTCGAAGTATGCTTGACATGCAGTTTCATGGTTTTCGTGTTTTTGCAGTTCTTCACTAAGCACAATCGCGTCTTCAATCGCCATCGCCGCTCCCTGCGCCAATGTCGGCGCTCCTGCATGGACGGCATCCCCGCCCAGAACGACGCGGCCTCTGTGCCACGGTTCTTTAACCGCCATCTGCTCAATCTTATGAAACAAAACGGGATATTCCTTTGACATATTCTCTGTCACAAACTTTACTCCCGGAAATCCGTGCAGCAAGTCTTTCACCCGTTCAAAACGCGTGTCCTCGTCATCCCTGAAGTCAGCGTCATACGGCCGGATGATAAATATGTATCCTGTTTTTTCAGAGAGCGGCACGACCCCGACCTGCGTCTGCCCCTTTTTATACATCAGTGTTGAATCATGAAAAACCGGTTCGGGAAAAGAAATGTAAAATCTGTGCGCTCCCATGCCGAGATACTCTGTTTTCACTTCTCTTTGCAGCATTTGATTGCGGACAGCGGAGCGGATGCCGTCAAAGCCGGCGAGGATGTCAGCCGTCATCGCGGTTCCGTCTGCACAATGCACCGTTATGTCATCTGCTGTTTCTTCGTAAGACACGACTTTTTTACCGAGAAGAATCGTGACCCCCGCCGCTTCAGCATGCTTTTTGAGGATATCGTTTAACGTTTGCCGCAATATATTATTCCGCCCCGGCAGTGAATCATCTAAAAACGCCTCACTCACTTTAAACTGCAGCGTTCCGTTTTCATCATGCTGCTTCAGCCATTCCGTTTGAAAGCCGTGTTGGCAGCATTCATCATACACACCGATTTCCCGCAGTACCCGCAGCGCATTTTGAGGCTGGAGAATGCCCGCTCCGCTTTTTCGCATGCCGGACGCCGCCTCGCAAAGGGTCACTTCAAAACCCGCTCTGCCGAGAGAAATCGCTGCGGACAGGCCGCCGATCCCTCCTCCCGCTATGATGATCTTTTTCACTTCATGGTTCATCCCGATACCGCCTTCTCTATTTATTTATCATTCATTAACTATTAGCCACCTTACTATATAGGCTGAAAAACTGTCAATCTTTATAGGTTGCCTTTTGAATCCGGCAAGCTTATACTTTGAATCACTAAAATGGTACGGAGGCTTACAAAAATGGAGTTGAGACATTTGCCGGATTACTCGCAGATTGCCGGACGCGCTGAGATTTACGCCGATATGGATGCTGAATCATTGAAAACATTTTTGACGTTATTTGATATGTCTAAAAAAATGAATCAGGTCATGGAGCATTATTTCTCAAGTCACGGATTGTCCGAAGGGAAATTCAAAATTTTAATGTTTCTGTTTGACGTACCCGGCCACAGCCTGAGTCCGACGGAGCTGGCGAAAAAATCCAATGTCACCAAAGCGACCATCACCGGTTTGATCGACGGACTCGCACGGGACGGCTTTGTAAACCGCAGCCGGCATACCGGCGACAGACGAAAAATCAGCATCGAACTCACAAAAGAAGGAAAAGAAAAGCTGATGCTGTTTCTTCCCGGCCACTTCTCCAATATTTCAGGAGTCATGGAAAGCTTCACCGCTGAACAAAAAGCGGAATTGACAAAAATGCTTGAAGTATTATTTGATAAGCTTCTGCTGTTTTCCGGCGGCAGAATATAAAAAGGCGCCCCTCTCAGCAGGGCGCCTTTTTCGTGCGGTTAATCATCACTGTTTAAAATCCCGAAAAACCGGAGCAGGTTGATAAACAGGTTAATAAAGTCGATATAAAGCGTCAATGCCATCAAAGGAATCAAATCAGCCGTGATGTCCCGGTGCTTGATCTGGTTCAGATCGTATAAGATGTACATTGAAAACACAATCGTTCCGATGACGGAATACGCCATCATGGCGGCGGAATTCAGCGGGCTGAAAATATTAAAGATCCCCACTGCGAGAAGCGCGATAACAGCGACAAGCAAGAAGGACCATAAAAACGACAAGTCCTTTTTCGTCTTAGCGCCAATCGTGCCGAGCACCGCAAAAATCACAAACGAAGAACCGAATGCCTCCAATACGACATAGGCCCCCGCTGCGGACGCATAATGGCTGATAATCGGAAACAGCGTCATTCCGGAAATGAAAGCGAATGAAAACACAAACACATATCCGACGGCTTTTTTTCGGCGCAGCCAAAACGCGGCGATGATCATGACGACCTCTAAGATCGACAGCGGCAGCATCAATGCCGGCGGAATGAACTGGCCCGTATACAGGCCGATTGTCGCAACTAACAGTGTAAACACAAATACCGTTATAATGCGCTGCATAATAGATTGTTTGCTCTCATAAGCAGCAGTTTGCATGTCAAAAGTCCTCCCAAAAAATGATCGTGATAGGTCTATTATAAATAAAATGGGAGAAATTTGCATGATTTTAAGAAGATTTTAAGGATATCAGGCCTGACGTTTTGCTGCGCACTCCTGCATATCCATGAAATCATGCAGTTTTTTCGTCAAGCCGCCGTGCCCGAATCGGATTTTCCCCTTCTGCCCCGGCGTTTTCGCGAAATCGAGGAATGCCAGCACATAAAGACGCCTGACGGGAATCGGAATGACGCCCGCATCATAAAACCAGCCGTCAATTGTATTGAGCACGCCTTTGTTAATGCCGTATTGCTTCGTGCACCAATGCAGAAAGCGCACTTCGGGCAGGTGCAGATACCGGCTCTCCCGGAAAGGAACAGTTGAATGCTTCATATGTACCGCCTCCTGTCATTGGCTGTTTTTTAAGATTGTTTTACTTCTTTGCTCTTCAGGGAAAATCGATATTTCTCCACCTTATCAATTTGTGTCACTTGGGAATTATGAACCGTAATCTGAACTGTCCCGAAATCGAGCGTTTCCAGCGCGCTGATAATCTTTTCGATCACAAGCGGATCTACGTTTCCTTTGGACGTCATCATGCTCCCCCTTTATGTCTGGCCGTTCGTCTTTTGACAATGAGCGTTTTAATTCATACTATTCTGATAAGAAATATATAATTATACTATTATGTTTTCATTCAGAAATCAATAACATTTACACAATTTTTGGATATGTTTTCTTTGCAAAAACTTTCACTTCCTTCGCTTTGACATAAACCGTGTCGCCGACGCCCGCCCCCAAGGCGTCATATTGCTCTTTTGAGAGCTCAATCTCCAAGTGCTGGCCTGTGTCGGTACGGACGGCTTCCAATCTGACGGACGGTCCGATGGCGCGAATATGAGCCGCCCTTGCTTCAAATGAATGCAGACCGGACGGTTTTTTTTCTACGGTAAAATGGTGTGGCCTCACATAAGCGATCCCCTTATCCTGATCAGCATGCCCGACAGGTATTGCCGCGTTTCCGGTGATCAGCTTTCCTTCCTCCACTCTTCCTTCAAATACGTTGACACTGCCGAGAAAGTCGTACACAAACGGATTTGCGGGGTGATCATACACCTCCTGCGACGTTCCGATCTGTTCAATCGCACCTTCATTCATAATGACGATGCGGTCGGCCACATCAAGCGCTTCTTCCTGATCGTGAGTGACGAAAATACTTGTCATGCCGAATTCATCATGAAGCCGTCTGAGCCATTGTCTTAACTCTTTTCTTACTTTGGCGTCAAGCGCGCCGAACGGTTCATCCAACAGCAGAATGTTCGGTTCTACGGCCAAGGCGCGTGCGAGGGCGGCTCTTTGTCTTTGTCCGCCTGACAGCTGCGAGGGATAGCGCTTTTCATAAGGTTCCAGTTTCACAAGCGCCAGGAGCTCTCTCACCTTTTCGGCAATTTCCTTTTTGGCGGGACGCTGCTTTCGCGGACGGACTTTTAATCCGTAGGCGACATTTTCAAAAATCGTCATCTTGCTGAATAACGCATAGTGCTGAAACACAAAACCGACATGTCTGCTTTTCACATGCGTATCCGTCACATCTTGTTTTCCGAACAGGACACGTCCCCCATCCGCCTGCTCAAGACCGGCAATGACTCTCAATAATGATGTTTTGCCTGAGCCTGACGGACCGAGAAGCGCAACCAGCTCGCCATTATTGACGTGAAGATTAATATCCCGCAATGCCTGATAGTTTCCGTAATGCTTAGAAATACTGTCGATCGTAATCTCCATAATGACTCCTTCCTCATCCGGCTTTGACAGAACGATAACCGGCTTTCCATTCAATGATGTTTTTCAAAAACAGTGTCGCAATCGCAAAAACCGACATGACGGAGGCCGCCGCAAAAGCGGCCGTAAACTGATATTCGTTGTACAAAATTTCGATATGAAGCGGGAGCGTGTTGGTAACACCCCTGATATGACCGGAAACGACTGATACGGCGCCGAATTCGCCGATTGTCCGGGCCGCGTTCAAAATCACCCCGTAGATCAGCCCCCATTTGATATTAGGAAGCGTGACATGCCAAAACGTTCTCCAGCCTCCCGCGCCTAGCGTGACGGAGGCTTCTTCTTCAGCATTTCCTAAGCTTTGCATAAGCGGTATTAATTCCCGGGCGATGAAAGGGAGCGTCACAAACAAGGATGCAAGCACGATTCCCGGGACGGCGAATACGATTTTTATCTGGTGATCAAGTAAAAATGGGCCAAGCCAGCCGTGAAGCCCGAACAAAAGGACAAAGATTAAGCCCGCGATTACCGGAGATACGGCAAACGGCAGATCAATCAGTGTCATAAACAGACTTTTGCCCCTGAATTCATATTTGGTCACAGCCCACGCCGCGGCGACGCCGAACAGCGTATTCAGCGGAACCGTGATGAAAACGACGAGGAGCGTTAATTTCATCGCGGCAAGGGAATCCGGATGCGTGACAAAGAGGATATATGCTTCCGCTCCCTTTTTAAAAGCTTCAATAAATATGAATGCAAGCGGCATGATTAAAAATATGGACAAAAAGAGCAGGACCGCTGAGATCAGCACCCATTTCACAACGGGTGATTCCCGCATCTCCCGCTTTGGCACGGCTGTTTTCGCTGTTTCCAGCTGCATGGCATATCCCCTACCTTCCTGCGTATTTTCTCGCGGTGAGCCATTGCAATCCATTGATGACGAATAAAATAAAGAATGTGATGACAAGCATGACTGCCGCAACAGCCGTTGCCCCGGCATAATCGTATTGCTCTAATTTCGTCATAATGATCAGCGGGGAAATCTCGGTTTTAAACGGCATATTGCCCGCGATAAAAACGACAGAACCATACTCCCCAAGGGCGCGGGCAAAAGATAATGCGAAACCCGATATAATAGAAGGAAAAAGCTCCGGCAGAATGACTTTTTGGAAGGTTTTCCATTTCGAAGCTCCAAGTGAAGCAGATGCTTCTTCCGTTTCCTTTTGGAGATTTTCTAAGACGGGCTGAACCATCCTGACGACAAAAGGCAGCCCGATAAATGTCAATGCGATGATAATGCCGATCGGCGTAAAGGAAATACGGAAAGGAAACAGCTGTCCGATCCAGCCGTCCGGTGAATACATTGCCGTTAATGTAATGCCTGCGACGGCGGTCGGCAGCGCAAACGGCAGATCAACCAGGCCGTCAGCCAGCCTTTTCCCCGGAAAGTCATATCTCGTCAGCACCCAGGCGATGACAACGCCGAAAACCGCATTGATCAAAGCGGCACAGCCCGCCGTCAAGAAGCTCAGCCGATAGGAAGCCGCGGCCCTCGGCTCAGAAATGATATGCCAGATGTCCCCTGGCTCCATTGACATCGTATGAAAAAACACCATGGACAGCGGCACGATAACCAAAACGGCCATATATAAAAATGTAAATCCCATCGTTAATCCGAAACCCGGAATCACGGACGGTTTTGTTTTTTTGAAAAGTAACGTTCTCATACTCGTTTCCTCTTTCTATTTCTCATAGATGCTGTCAAAGGTTCCGCCGTCATTGAAATGAGTTACCTGCGCTTTTTTCCAGCCGCCGAATTCCTTTTCGACCGTCACCGTTTTAATCTTCGGGAATTGTTTTTCATACGTTTTCAGAACCTCTTTATCGCGGGGCCGGTAAAAATTCTTCGCGGCGATCTCCTGCCCTTTTTTGCTGTAGAGATAGGATAAATATGCTTCAGCCGCTTTTTTTGTTCCTTTTTTATCCGCGGTTTTGTCGACGACAGAGACAGGAGGCTCAGCCAGGATACTGATTGAAGGATTGACAATCTCAAATTTCTCCTTGCCGAATTCCTTCAGTGTGAGATAGGCCTCATTTTCCCAGGCGATCAGCACATCCCCCATCCCTCTTTCTGTAAAACTGGTCGTGGCTCCGCGCGCCCCTGAATCAAGCACTTCCACATTGCCGTAGAGGTCTTTCATAAACTGTTTGATTTTCGTGTCGTCATGATGATACGTTTTATCCGCATATGCCCATGCTGCTAAATAGTTCCATCTGGCTCCGCCCGATGTTTTCGGATTGGGCGTAATGACCGAAACGTCCTTTTTCACCAAGTCAGCCCAATCAGTAATGTGTTTCGGATTCCCTTTTCTGACTAAGAATACGATGGTTGACGTGTAAGGAGTTGATTGATCCGGCAGACGTGACTGCCAGTTTTGATCAATGAGTCGCGCTTTTTCTGCTATCGAATCAATGTCATAACCTAAAGCAAGCGTTACGACATCAGCGTCAAGTCCGTCTATTACGGATCTGGCCTGCTTCCCCGAACCTCCGTGCGACTGCTGAACGGTTACATCTTGACCCGTTTTCTTTTTCCAATAGGAAGAAAAGGCCTGATTATACTCTTTATACAGCTCCCGTGTCGGATCATACGATACATTCAGCAGCTGAACGGTCTTTCCGTCTGCTGACGCGCTGCCGGACTCAGATTGACAGGCTGACAGCGCCCCCGCCAATAAGATCAATACTAAAAATGCCGCTGTTTTTTTCATGTGCCTGATTTCTCCTCTCTTTTTCCGCATAAAAAAAGGCATATTATCCCCTTTCAAAAAAGGGAAATAATATGCCTTCAGTTGACTGATGGGCAATTATACCGGTATCAGATTTGGGCAGAACGGCCAGCTTTCGTTTGTGTACGATCAGCTATTTGTGCCGGTTCGATGTGTATAAGAATAATTCAAACTATCCCTAGCTGTCAACTAAGTTTTAGACTATTTAAATTGTTTTCCGCTGACAAAAAAAGCGCCCCGCCTCTGGACGGAGCACCTTTTTTCTATGCTTTTGCTTCCTCGATCACACATGTGACACCCATGCTGGCGAGCGCCTGCTCCAGGGAGCCGTAAGTTTGATACTCTGAAAAATCAAGCCCTAATTGGATAGAAGTCTGTGCCACATCAGGCCGAATGCCGGAAAACACGGTTCTGATGCCGAGGAGAAATAACGTTTTCGACAGCATATACAATTGCTGCGCCACCATCGTATCGACAATGGGCACACCGGACAGATCAATCACAAGGTTTGTGATCCGTTTGGCGACACAGTTTTCCGGCACCGTCTCCAAAATCACGCGCGCCCGTCTCGTATCAATCGATCCGATGAGCGGCAGAGTGCCGATCGTATCCGCGATCAAAATAACCGGACAGCTCAATTCGGAAATAAGCTCCTGCTGAGATGACAGCCTTGCGATCATTAATGTCTGAAACTGTTCAGTAAAATCCGTCATCAGCTGATCAAACGAGCTGTTGACAAGGTGATTCCAGCGGCGGGCATCCTCGTTTGTTACGATGTCCTGATGCTCATCCATAAAACGGGTGACCGCCTCCCAAAAGACGGTTCTTGAATTGCCGATCGCCTCAACGACCTCATGAACCTCCGCGTCCTGCTCCACTCTGCTTTTCGCTACCTGTGCGGCCCATTTTTCTTTGTTATGCTGAAAAACGGCCGGGTCTTCCAAAAAAGCGCTTGCGATGACCGTGTTTGTAAAGGTATGCTGCTCGATCAGCAGCCGTTTCATTTCCTCACTTAATTGATCCGCAGAATAAAAACGCCCTCTCAGCTTCCGTCTCAGCTTGAGCCATTTTTCCGTCAGCTCTGCCGAATGTGTAATAATATAATCATGAAGTAACTGGTCTTTGTTCACTGCCGTCTCCTCTTTCAAGAATATGTACTTTTGTCTAAATTATAAATCGGAATCGCCGATCGCACTAGAGAAATTAAAAAAACCTGCACATTAAAGCTTTTGATTGCTTTTTTCGGCAGGAGGATACACTATAAAAGAAATGAAACAGGAGGTCAGTATGATGATCAAAAAAATCGCGACAGTCGCCGTATACACTGATGATCAGCAAAAAGCGAAAACATTCTGGACGGAAAAAGCGGGGTTTGAAACCGTCGCCGAGCATCCGATGGGCCCGGGCGCCTTCTGGCTTGAGGTAGCGCCCAAAGGAGCCGCCACTCATTTGGTTATTTATCCGAAATCGATGATGAAAGGCGCCGAGCATATGAAGGCTTCTATCGTATTTGAGTGTGAAGATGTCTTTGCCGCATACGAACAGATGAAAAAGAACGGCATCACCTTTTTAGATGAACCGAAACAAATGGAATGGGGCAGCTTCGTGCAATTTAAAGATGAGGATGGTCATGTCTTTCTCCTGAAATCGTAATCCGTCAGGCATCTTAATTGACTTTGAGAATCATTTTCATTTAAAATGTTGGATAAAGCGTAGAAATGATTGGAGAGATGCCAGATGTTCGTGCAAATCAGAAAAATGACCGTAAAAGAAGGACATGCCGACAAAGTAATCGAACGCTTCAGTTCAGAAGGCGTGATTGAAAAGCAGGAAGGTTTGATAGACGTAACGGTCCTGGAAAAAAAAGTCCGCCGCGGTGATGAAGAAGTCGTCGTATTAATCCGCTGGGAGTCAGAAGACCATTGGAAACAATGGGAAAAAAGCGAAGACCACATCGCGGCCCATAAAGCAAACCAAGGCAAGCCGAAACCTGATTATATGCTTGGGACGGATGTCGGTATGTATCATGTCAGAGCCGTTAAAACAGGCGTACACGAAAAATAATAAAGAGCATTTGCCCCAGGGCAATGCTCTTTTTATTTTTTCTCCTCATACGGCAGGACAAACAGCGGTTTATCGGGCTTCCATTCCGCATACAGCACGTCCTCCGTTTTTTTGATGTTCAGCTTTTTCAGCTCCTGATTCAGCTGCTTTTCTTCCAGCCCGGCTTCTTTCAGATTTTCATACAGCACTTCTCCGTCAATAATCAGCGTGACCGGCAAAGAGACCTGCTTCGGCTTTATTTGCATGTCGCCGTTTTTCGTCGTATCATATTGAAATTTCGGCAGGACGCTGACCATCCCGTTTGTTTCTAAAATCGCGTACTCCGCTTCCTGTATGGAAAAGCAATTCGCCTGTCTGAGAAGGCTTTGCAATTGATTAATGTCCAGCTTATTCTTTTTCAGCACATCATATTTCAGTTTTCCTTTATGTATGATAATACTCGGCTCGCCTTCCAACAGCTTTCTGGTGCTTTTTACTTTCTGCGTAATCAGTTCGATGAGATAAATTAAAACCCCCCATAACAGGGAAGCAAAAATGATTTCAATAATCCTGACGTTTTTATCATACACCGCATTTCCGACCAGTTCGCCGAGGATGAGCGCAGAAATAAAATCAAACGGCGTAATTTGCGAGAATTGAGTTTTTCCAAGCAATTTTAAAATCACAAATAAAATACCCAAACCGCATACTAACTCCCAAGCCACTGTAAGTAAATGTCCCATATTCGCACCTTCTTCTTAAAAGTCATTACCATTATGGACATTCGCCTGTTTTCTATACAGCTGCCGGCAACACACAAAAAAACGCAGCCGAGGCCGCGTTTTTTCACTTCTGCTTACTGTTTTTGATTCGATCTGACGACCCGTAAACACACCTCAGCGGCATAACCGGCGGCCGCTCCGGAACCCGCAAACATCGCGGCAAGCCCCAAGCCCATTCCTTCCCAGCCGCCGACACCGAAAATGCTGTAAACAACCGTACCGAAAGCAGTCAGGCCCAGCACCGCCAAAAGGCACTCAGGCCACATCTTTTTCGGCCATTTCTTACGGAGCACAGCCGATACGGCAAAGTTAAGACAAAATGCGGCCAGACAGATCAGATAAAAAAACCCCATGTCTTTTGCACCTCCGTCATGAGGAGCTTTTTATTTGCTCATCTTTTTTTCAAACAAATGATAACCCGGCGCGAGTCCTTTTGATTCGTACCCCATTCCGCTGTAAAACGACTGAAGCGCCTTGTTTTCGGACACGCAATCGAGCCGGATTTTCGTTTTTCCCGGACAAGACACACCCGTCTCCGCCCAAGTCATGATTGTCCGGCCGAGCCCCGCCCCTGCAAACTGCCTTTTAATCGCCAGCCGGTGGAGATATACGGACTCCTCATGTCCTTCATCGCCCCAAAGACGTCTGTCCCACCCGCTTGCTTCGGGAAGCAGCATGACGACGCCGGCCAGCTCTTCATTCTGCCTGAATAAAAAAACATACCCTTTGGCGATCGCCTCCCGCATATTGTGGGTATCTTCCCCTTGCAGAAGGCCGCTCCACTGGTTCGACCCTTTATCGCGAAGCCATTCTGCCGCTTGCACGAGCAGATCCATGACCTCTTTTTCATCATCCTTCCGGGCGGGGGTGACCCGGAATGCCCCCGCCTTCTCCTCCGTGATCGTAAATGGTGTCATAAAAGCCTCCTGTAATCAGAATATTCGACACCTTTATTATAGACCAAACGCTGAAAGGAAAAAAACAGCCGTCATGTTTGAGGGCCGTTTAAAAAATTTTCTTCTTATCACGTTCTTCTTTTAAAATCTCAACCGCTTCCCTGAAACGCATAGAGTGGACGATTTCACGCTCACGCAGAAAACGGAGTGAATCATTCAGGTCAGGGTCATCGGAAATATCAATAATCCATTGATACGTCGCTCTCGCCTTTTCTTCAGCCGCAATATCCTCATATAAATCAGCGATCGGATCTCCCTTCGCCTGTATGTAAGACGCTGTGAACGGAACTCCGGCCGCATTGTGATAAAACAGCGCGCTGTCATGGTTGACGTAATGATCACTGAGCCCTGCATCACGCAGCTGCTCCGGGGTCGCGTCTTTTGTCAGCTTATAAATCATCGTCGCAATCATTTCTAAATGCGCAAACTCCTCCGTGCCGATATCCGTCAGCAGGCCGATCACCTTGTCAGGAATCGTGTAGCGCTGGTTTAAGTACCGGAGCGCTGCGGCCAATTCGCCGTCCGCCCCGCCGTATTGTTCAATGAGAAACTTAGCCAGCATCGGGTTGCATGTACTCACTTTAACCGGATACTGCAGCTTTTTTTCATATACCCACATTTACAGATCCCTCCTTATACTTGCCATGGCCAAGGACCGCGGCCCCAGTCCCATTGAGCGCCGACCTGACTCACGCCGAATTGCAGAAGCGGTCCGTACTCAGGTTCAAACCGCTTTCTCAGCTGTCTTGAGTACCGGGAATATTCATGAAACTGCTGAAGCGCGAGACGGTCATGGGGATGCGTATCCAGATAAAGCGTCAGCTCCACCAAGACAAAGTCCGCCGCCTGGATTTGTTCCAGCAGCCGATAATATTCATCATCAATCTTTTTCGCCATATTCGATTCCCCCCCGATAAGGATTATCATAGAAATCGTAAAGATCCTTCCAAAGGGTCCCTTTTCTCAATGCCTCCATCGGAGAAAACTGCTCCAAGTGATACGGCTGAAACCGCATATAAAGATGCGGCGGCGTTCTGTAGTATTTTCTCCCGATCGGCGGGCAGGGATCAAACCGGCTGTGGAAGGGTTTATAGGATTTGACCGGTGTAAACGGATGATTTTCTTTCATTACGATCCTCCTTTCCTAAACACATGACCTTAATAGGTATGAATCCGTATCGGCATTTATGCCCTGTAAGAAAATAAAAAAGCCCGTTAAAAACGGACTCAATGTAACTCATCTGGAATTTGAAGTAAAAAAATCATAATGAAAAATCTGATTGAAAGCGCTGATAATGTTTCAATGTATATTCCGTAATTTGTTGATCATATTCAGGATATTCATATCTCAATAAAACAGCCACTGACTTTGAATATGCTCTGAAGAGACCCTGGCAGTCAAACAATGCCTTCCACACGCTTTCATAAGTATTGCCGACATAAGTATTCAGCAGGATTTCCCAATCTTTCGCATTCATGTAATGTTGAATATACTTATAATTCTTCCCTACACTTAATGAAAACTGATTCTCTATCCCGATATTCCACGCAATCATACGCAAAACATTAGGCCTTAGAATGTCATTCATATGATCCAGCGCAAACAGTATTTCTTTACGCATTAATCCTTTAATCACATAGGTTGAAACCATCCAAAATTCATTACAGCAATCATCAAACTCTCTGGGGGTCGGTTTCTTTATATGATATTGTTCATCACTCGCAATAATCTTACGGTTGATTCGGTCATCCTTGTCTAATACTATTTCCGCCAAACCATCACTCTGTGTAAAATAATCCTCTGTTTGACTCAGAGGGATCAAAGTTAAGTCGATTTTATGATGATCTTTAAATAGCATTAGATAGGAGAACCAGTCTCCGAGTTCCGGAGGGAAAAGTTCCATATCTTCAGGTTTTTGCATCATCATTCTTTCGCCAAACTGATCCAGCCAGCTGTCGTCAGATGTGAAGGAGTCCATATCGGTCACAAAATAAGAAATATCATAGTCTTGAAATTTGTCTCTCGGTACATTTTTATTGGTTCTTGATCCCTCTAAAGTGACAAGACGGATTCTCTCGTCCTTCATCGCAATATCAAGAATCAATTTCATCATTTCGTCTTCACTTCTCACATGTAAAACCTCCCGATAAAGAGATTTTTACAGATCATGCTTTTCAGTTTATAAACAACAGAAAGAAAAGGTTTGTGAGCTTGCTCATGATTTACAGAAAGCCTTATGTACTTGATGATTTTGCTCCAATCGTAACACAGCTGCAAGAACATGAGAAGAGCACTCCTGCTGTTCCAAGAGTGCTTTTTCCCGAATGGTCAGATATATTGGCTGTCCCGATGATGATGATGGAACGGGTAGCCGCCGTAGCCTCCGCCATAGCCGCCAAAACCGTACCCCGGATATCCCCCGAAGCCTCCGTAGCCGCCGTAGCCGCCAAAACCGCCGTAACCGCCAAAACCGTATCCCGGGTATCCTCCGAAGCCTCCGTGGCCGCCAAAACCGTATCCCGGATATCCACCGAAGCCTCCGTGGCCGCCAAAACCGTACCCCGGGTAGCCTCCGAAGCCTCCATAGCCGCCGCCAAAGCCTCCGCCGTAAATCGGTCTTCTTTCATTCATGATTTATCGCTCCTTCACATAGGTTACAGTCCAGTTTATGACATCCGGAAGGAAACGTATGGGCATCCGCCCAGTTTTGGCGAAATAATCAATAATTGCTTACGGAGATATACGATACAGGCCGACCGCATAAGCAAAATAAAAAGGCCGGAACTTATGCCGCCCCGGCCTGTTTGTCTTTATTCGCCTAAATCTACATTGTGATAAACCTGCTGTACGTCTTCCAGATCTTCCAGCACATCGATCAGCTTTTCAAATTGAGCTTTCGCATCTTCCGGAAGCTCGACTTCATTTTGCGCAAGCATCGTCAGCTCGGCAACCGTGAACTCTTCAACGCCGGCATTTTTGAATGCCTCCTGCACGGCATGGAATTGGTCAGGCTCGGCATACACGATAACACTGTCATCCTCTTCTAAAATATCGCGCACGTCCACATCAGCTTCCATCAGCAATTCCAGCGCTTCATCCGCCGTCTTGCCTTCAACGCCGATAACGGCGGTCGCATCGAACATGTAAGCGACAGACCCGCTCACACCCATATTTCCGCCGTTTTTCCCGAATGCGGCGCGCACTTCAGGCGCCGTGCGGTTTACATTATTCGTTAACGCATCAACGATGATCATTGAACCGTTCGGCCCGAAACCTTCGTAACGCAGCTCGTCAAAGTTCTCCTCCGCGCCGCCTTTCGCCTTTTCAATCGCACGCTCAATAATATTTTTCGGCACACTGTACGTCTTCGCGCGCTCAAGCACCACTTTTAACGCCTGGTTCGATTCCGGATCTGGCTCGCCCTGTTTTGCCGCCACATAAATCTCACGGCCGAACTTCGCGTAAATCCGGCTCGTATTTGCGTCCTTCGATGCTTTCTTTTCTTTAATATTGTTCCACTTACGGCCCATTTTGTTCCACTCTCTTTCACGAATTGAATCTGTATGATAAATACTCTGCTTCTATTATACCTCAGCGGTTGGGTTGTTTCGAGTGTAAGACATTAGAAAAAACAGGCACGCTTAAAATCACCGGAGCGCAGTAAGCCGAATTTGAGGGTTATTATACAAAACATAAAAAGCCTCCCTTCATACAGGAAGGAAGTCGCAAGCCAAAAGATTCATTTTATTCTTATTACCTATTTCCTACACTGTATATCCTGACTCACGTGGTAAAATTTTGATATCGAACAAAAGAAAGGATATGGTCATGAAAGTTTTCGAAGCAACCACCCTCCTCGCCGCTGCCAAACAGCGCGCGGGTGAATACAAAAAACTGCGCGGCCAGATGGTCAATCTGAAAAAAGCGTTTCAAGGTATGGCTGACCTTGGTGACAATGATTTCTCAGGCCGGGGCGCAAATAACATTAAAGCTTTTTTCAAGGACCACGCCGGCGTCACAGACAGCTGGCTTGATCTGATCGACATGAAAATCGCATTTCTCACAAGCCTTCCCGGTAAGGTCGAAGACGCCGGACTTTCCAATTCGCATGTGGAGGAATCATTTCTGGAGCACGAGCTCACCCATGCCCTCAGTAAATCAAAGGCGATTATGGAAGCGCAGAAAAAAGACATGCACTCCATCCTCGGTGAGATCGAAGACATCATCTCGCTCGAATTGTTTTCAACCGAAAGCACAGATCAAAAGCTTTCTTCAGCTGACAAAAAAAGAAGCGCAACAATACATAAGCTCGGCAAGCTTGACCACGATCTAACGAAAGAATACGCAGAAACCGAAGCAAACGAACAGTTCATCCAGGCCGACTTTCAGCAGCTCCAAAACGCCACAGGCAAAGGAAAAAGCGCCACGCCGCTTCACTACAACGCCAAAGCGTACCGTGAAAGCGACATCCATAAGAAGAAAGGCGAGATTGCAAGACATTCGGATGCTTATTTGACGATTAAAAAGGAAGAAGCGAAAGAACGAGAGATTGAAAAACTGAAAGAAAGACTGAAAAACTACGATTATGCGAATGCCGATGAATTCTACTCAATGGCCAAAACGATCGGCTATAAAAACCTGACAAAAGAACAGCAGCGCTACTTCACTCAAATTGAAAACACGCGTGAACTTACAGACGGTTTCAAAGGCGTTGCCGTCGGCCTTTATGATTCCGGAAAAGACGCGGTCACAGGCCTGTGGGATATGGTCACAGATCCGGGCGGAACGGTTGAAGCCATTACAGGAGCGGTGGCTCACCCGATCAAAACGTATGAAGCCATTTCAGCGGCAATCGAAGAATCGTACCAAAAAGACATGGTGAATGGCGACACCTACTCCAGAGCAAGATGGGTGTCATATGCAGTGGGCACCGTTGTGACATCAGTCGTCGGCACAAAAGGCGTCGGCGCCGTCTCAAAAACAGGCACAGCCGCCAAAGTGACAACCAAAGTCAAAACAGCAGCAAGCAAAACAGCAACAGCCCAAAAAGCCATAACGGTCTCAAAACAAACCGTTGATCACATCAAACAAAAAGTAAACACAAGCATGGAAGTATCAAAAAAACACGTCAAAACCAAGTTAAATCAAATCGGAGATCTCACACTTGCGGATATTCTCCCCTATCATCCCCGTCACGATTTAGTGCCGGCAGGCGTTCCTTACAACGCAGTCAACGGGGTCACACTTAAAGAGGGACTACAAAAATTCGCCAAGGTCATCCTTCCGAAACCATACGGAACGTCATCAAGCGGAAGACGAACTCCGGCACCGCATGTACCGCCGGTAACCGTCAAATACGGCGAGCACTACGCAAAATGGACCAGGAAGAAAGTATTGAAGCCGAATGTCATCTATAAAACAAAAGAAGGCTACACGTACACCACTGACAACTATGGTAGAATTACAAGTGTCAAAGCAGACTTACAGCTGGGAGAAGCAAAACGAAACCAATATGCACAATCAAAAGCAGGTAAACCAGACCGTCTGACAGATGACGACGGAGGCCACCTAATCGCCACTCAATTCAAAGGCTCAGGCCAATTCGACAACATCGTGCCGATGAATTCTCAGATTAATAGGAGCGGCGGGAAATGGTATAAAATGGAGCAGGATTGGGCAGCGGCTTTACAAGCAGACCCTCCTCAAAAAGTATCAGTTGAAATCAACGCATTGTATAAAGGAGATTCATTAAGACCCACTGCTTTTAGGGTGAAATATAAAATTGGTGATCAAGAACCTAAACTTATGAGAATTAAAAACCAGGTCGGAGGTTAATATGGAGACAAAAAAAATGGGTGATCTATATCAACAGATAGCAGAAGGCATTAACGAAATCATTCCTTCTGAATGGAAAAAAGTTATTCTTTATGCTGAAATTCTCGACGATTCATCTGAGGTTTTCTTTTATTTCAATACTCCACATAGTGAAGATTTTATCTATTCTCATAACATTCCTGAGCATTTCCATGTCAGTGAGGAGATTTATGAGGGGCTGTTATTTGACTTGCATGACTTATTCGAGGAATTACGAGATGAATTTAAAGAAAACAATCAAGATATATGGACTAATTTAACACTTAATCTGGCGATAAGCGGAGAATTCTCGATAGATTATAATTATGAAGACGTTATTCAATCTCCATATACCATCTCTCAAAGACAAACAATCTGGACTTATAAAAATGTAGGAATTTATCCTAAGAGTAAACCTTTAAAATCCTTTTTAGAACAGTATCTAAATTCTCAAAATTAAAATTCCCCCTCCTTTATTGGGGGGTTTTTTTGATACAAATGATCCTTACAAATTACCAATTATAATGCTGGAGGCTGATTCTTGTTGGAAAATGAATTAAATGCATTATATAGAAGCATAGCTGAAACCGTTAACGAAATGATACCAGAACCATGGGAGAAATTTTTGTTCTATGCTCAGGTTTCAGAGACAGGCGGAGGCACTTACTTTTTTTATAATTCTCAAAATGAACCTATTCATTTTAAGTACAGTCTTGAAATTCCTTTTGAATTTGATATTGACGAAAATGAATTCGATCAGAATGAGATGGAATTATTTAAACTAAGCGAAAAAATGAGAGATGTTTTCAAAGATCATGATCAAGAATTCTTTTACTCCTTCACTCTTAGCCTAGAACGATCAGGAAAATTAACTGTCAACTTTGATTATACAGATTGGTTTAAGACAGATTATAGTTTCAGTGATCAGCTTATCATCTGGAAATTTAAATATTTAGGGGAAGAACCTATGGATCCATCATTACAAAAATTAATAAAAAAATATTCAGAAGAATATCCTGAAAATCCAATTTAATAAAGTTGGGATAATGATGTTAGGAAAAGCTTATCTAAAAATAACTGATGCCATAGGAAAAATAATTCCTTCCGAATGGAGCAAAGTTGTTCTTTATGCAGAAATATTAGACGGCTCCAGAGAAGTGTATTTTTTCTTTCAAACACCAGAAAACGATGAATATATATACTCTCACGACATTCCAGAACAATTTCAGGTCAGTAAAAAAATTTATACAGAACTATTATTAGATCTTCAAGAGTTATTTAAACAGTTACACAATGAATTTAAAGAAAATAATCCCGAAGCATGGACAAATTTGACCCTGAAGCTTGAAAGCACTGGAACGTTCTCAATTAATTATGATTATGAAGATGTTATTGAATCTGATTTGGACGAATACGAAAGACAAATGATTTGGGAGTTCAATAACTTGGGGATTTTCCCTGAAGACGAAGAGGACAAAGAATTTGTTAAGGATTATCTAAATATTAAATAATGCCATCAACAATTCAAAGGTAGAGGATCATCAATGGAAACTCAAAAAATGGGTGAACTATATCAAAAGATTGCTGAACATCTAAATGAAATGATTCCATCTCAATTGGGAAAAGATCGTTTTATATGCTGAAATACTTGAGGACTCAGCGGATATATACTTTTATTTTACAACACCAAATAACAGTGATTATTCATTTTCTCATTATATACCTGAACACTTTGATGTGAGTGAAGAGATTTACGATCAACTGCTAATTGAACTTCAAGAGCTTTTTGAAGAACTAAAAGAAGAATTTAAACTAGGCAATCAAGATATTTGGACAAATCTCACTTTAAAATTAGAAAACACCGGAAAGTTTTCAATTGATTATAATTATGATGATGTTTTATCCTCTGAACTTGATGACCTTCAAAGACGAGATGTTTGGAAATATCAAAATCTCGGCATACTGCCAGCTGATGAGGAAGATAGAAAATTCATAGAAGAGTATCTAAACATATAAAAAATTAAAAAGGATTCTGATATTGTGGAAACTGAAAAGATGGGAGTACTATATCAAAAAATCGCTGAGCAAATAAATGATATTATCCCCTCTGAGTGGGAGAAGGTTGCTCTTTATGCCGAAATTTTAGATGATTCTTCAGAAGTTTACTTCTTCTTTACTACTCCACAAAATCAGGAATATATATATTCACACGATATTCCTGAACATTTTAATGTTGATGAAGATATATATGACGAACTTCTATATGAGTTGCATGATTACCTTGAAGAGTTACGGGATGAATTTAAAACAAACAATGAAGACTTATGGACAAACCTCACTTTACATCTCGAACGAAGCGGTAAATTCTCAATTGACTACGATTACACCGATGTCATCGCCTCAGACTTAAACGGAACACAACGGCAAGTGGTATGGGAATATCAAAACTTGGGGATTTTGCCTGAAGATGAGGACGACAAAGAATTTATAATAAACTACTTCGGTCTATAAATCAATAATGGCCCAGCCCTTCTTTGCTGGGCTATTTTTTATAACTAGGATTTCTCGACAATTGAAGGTGAAAAAGTTGGAAACTAAGCAAATGCAAGATTTGTACCACATTATTGGTGAAAAATTAAATGACATCATACCTTGTGAATGGACAAAAATATATCTTTATGCAGAAGTATTAGATGACTCTACCATGGTTCTCTTTCACTTCAAGACACCAGAAAAACATCAGCTGATTTATTCGCAAAATATACCAGTCCGATACAGTGTAAGTAAAGATATCTTCAACACTTTTTTAAGAGAAATCCGTGAACTTTTTGAGGAATTACGAGCTGAGCACAAAAAGAATAATGATAAACAAAACAGACAGCATCCAGTAAACGGATGCTGCCTGTTACATCGTTATGTATCGTCTGAAGAAGTCATTTATTTTGTTTTTTAAATATGAAAATAGATATGACGGTAAATATGATGGCTGTAATGACAATGATCCACAAGCTTGCTGCCGTACTGATAAAATGGCCGTTTAACTTGTAGACGATCCCGTAATGCTTTTCATATTCCTGTATTTGGTCCGCAGAGGCATGTTTAAATACTTTATCAACTGAGTCTGTCATAAACGCTTTTCTGAACAGAACGGCGGTATGGCTGATAGGGAAGTACATAATAATCTTCTGCACAAACACCGGTACGCCGCCGATCGGCACATATACTCCGCATAAAAAACCGATGGCTGTTCCGACAATCGTACTTAACGTCGAAAATGCATTTTGTGTGTGAATAAACAGCGTTAAAAATAAATTTATGGAACTTGAGAGTGCAACTGAAAGAATAATGATCCCCAATACTTCAAGTATATCTGTACCGCTTAAAAGCTTGCTGCCTGTTGAAACGAGAAAAATTTCACAGCCTAAAAAGGCGATGAAAGAAAAGATCAAGCCGATGACAAATGAATGAATGACATAGCTCAATTGGATGGTCGCCCTTGATAAAGGAGCTGTTAAAAAGTCATACGTTCTCTTGCTTTCTTTATCTTTCACCATAATTCCGAAAGCGCCTAAAGTCGTTGTCACAGCTGTAATGGACAGCAATCCCGCCACCATCCATTCGTTCACCATTGCTTTGGAATCATCTGTCGAACCGACCAGGGCCTTAATGGCGTCCAGCTGTGTCTGCTGTAAGAACACGGCATATAACAGAATGACGATAAATACTGACAGCAAAGAAAGAAGCAAAAGCGTTCGATCACGGAAGTATATTTTTATATTTCTGCTGATTAAACTGGATAAAGACTTCATTTATGCAATGCTCCCCTTTACTGGCAAACTGCTTCCTTGTTCTTCGATAATATGGATAAACACATCATCCATATTCCCTTTAATCACCTCGAAAGATTCGATTTTTCCTTCAAGACCTTTCAAAATGTCATACGCTTGGAGAGTGGACTCTACACGAAGGGAATAAATAGAGTTTTTAACCGTAAAATCCAGTTGTTTATTTTCAAACCATGCCGTCGGATCAACGCCTTGCTTAAACATCATATGCAGACTGTCAAACGCATATTGATCTTTCAGCTGACTCGGTGTACCCTCTGCGATCAGACGTCCTTCTTTGATGACCACAACGTTATCAGCCACAGCGGCCTCCTCCATGTAATGGGTCGTTAAAAAGATCGTCATGTTTGTTTCTTCCTGCAGCCTTTTAATCGCATTCCAAACAAATACTCTCGTTTGCGGATCAAGACCTGTAGTAGGCTCATCTAAAAATAATATAGTCGGTTTATGGATGATGGCACGGGCAATATCAGCTCTTCTTCTTTGTCCGCCTGACAAATCGCTGTATTTTTTCTCCTTAATATCATCCAATTTTAAATAGTCTGTTACAAACTGATAGTTCTCTTGCACTTGTGCCTTGCTTAAATGATAATATTGTCCGCGGTTCATGATATTTTCATAAACGGTCAATCGTTCATCCAAAATGCTCTCTTGGAAGACAACTCCGATCTTTTTGCGGATATGATTATTCTCTTTTCCTTCACCCAGCGTATAACCGTCTATTACCACTTTTCCGGATGTCTTTTTAATCAGCGTACAGAGAATATCGATAGTGGTCGATTTCCCTGCACCGTTCGTTCCCAGAAATGCAAACAGCTCGCCGCGTTTGACAGAAAAGGATACCCCTTTCACTGCTTCAAATGATCCATATTTTTTACGCAGATCCGTTACTGTTATAATGTCTTGTTCTTCTCCCATTCTGTTCACCTCGAAAAGTAAAATTCTATACCGTTGTTCACTAACTTTATATCGTCATTCCCGCCAGGATTTTCCTCATTTTTATCCAACTTTATTATCTTTTTAAAAATAATTATCTTGATTATAACGATATAATTTGTTATTTTCGCGTTTTGTTATTGGGTTTAGGATCGGTGGATTTTCTATAGATGGGGATCACTATTGATTTTGCATGAAATTTATACATGCTGTAATCAATAAACCCTTTATCATAAAAAGGGTTTTTATTGGTTAAGAATCTCTAATACTATTTAAAATTCCTGTTTGTAACCGAAATACATATTATCTTAGAACATTCAGAAAGGAGAACGTAATGGAAACATGCCCTTATTGTGCAACTTCAATTCAAAAGGATAATCAGTATTACTGTAGTTTTTGCTTAATGTACATACATAATGTTCAGAGAGATGGCAAACGTGAAATCATAGAATATCGTGAGCATACTTCTGAATTAGATTTGGATAAGTCTACACCAGAACTAATGACTCTGCCAACAATTGAATTATTTCATTTACTGCGGCTCTCAAGAAAAATACGCAAACAGAAGTATGATCAGCTATATAAATCTCGACTTGAATCAGAAAAAGGAAATGAATCAGAAAGTGTTCAAATCGCAACGGAGAATTACCAATATTACACAAAGAAAATGTATATCATAGAGAATATATTAAATAAACGTCTGGGTTACATTCCAGATAGGATAGATAATGTATTTCTTAAGAGTTATTTAGAAAAAGTAATGATTAGTAAGTAGAAAAAACAAGATATGAAAGTGTATTAAAAAAGCTGCCCCTCTAGAGTGAATATTAATAAAGAAATGTATAGAAAGCTATATTATAGGCGTTAACCAAACATCTTCTGGTACTCTTCTCATGTCAAGAGTTCGTCCTGAATGCAAAAAAGTTTGGATTAAAAAAAGGCAACCATCCCTAAGGGTTAGTTGCCTTCTCTTAATTCCAGCACAGCCACACACTCCACATGATTCGTATGCGGGAACATATCCACTGGCTGCACTTCCAGCGTCTGATACCCGCCATCCTCAAGCACCCGCAGGTCTCTTGCAAGCGTTCCTGGATTGCAGGATACGTACACCACCCGCTTCGGTTTCATGTCGATGATTGTCCGCAGGAGGGCTTCGTCACAGCCTTTTCTTGGCGGGTCGACGACGAGGGTGTCGGCCGTGATGCCTTCTTCATACCATTTCGGAATGACTGTTTCCGCTTCTCCGACTGCGAATTCCGCGTTTGTGATGCCGTTCAGCTCAGCGTTGCGTTTCGCATCCTCAATTGCTTCCGGCACGATTTCAACGCCGTACACTTTTTTCGCCTGCTTTGCCAGAAATAGAGAAATCGTTCCGATGCCGCAGTAGGCGTCGATGACGGTTTCTTCCCCTTGCAGCTCCGCGTACTCAAGCGCTTTGTCGTAGAGCACTTTTGTCTGTTCCGGGTTGACCTGATAGAACGATCTGGCGGAGATGGCGAATTTGACGTCTCCGATGAGGTCGTAGATGTATTCTTCGCCCCAGATGACGTTTGTTTCGTTCCCAAAGATGACGTTTGTTTTGTTTGGATTGATGTTCTGCACGATGGATTTCACGTGCGGGAATTGCGCCGTAATGTCTTCGATGATCTTCGCTTTGTGCGGGAAGTCGTTTGTTCTTGTGATGAAGACGATCATCATTTCGCCTGTGACGACGCCGTATCTGACCATAATGTGGCGGAGCCAGCCTTTATGGCGTTCTTCGTTATAGGCTTTGACACCGTATGCTGCGCAGATGTCTTTGACGGCTTGGACGGCTTCGTCATTTTTGGATTGCTGGATCAGGCAGGCGCTCATGTCGATGATGTCATGGCTTCTTTGCTGATAAAATCCGGCGACGAGTCCGCCTTCTCTTTCTCCTACCGGCACCTGCGCTTTGTTTCTGTAGTTCCACGGGTCTTCCATGCCGAGCGTCGGGTGCACGGTGACTTTTGAGAGGTCCAGCTTGCCGATTCGTTCTAAGACGTCTTTGACTTGTTTCTGTTTAAACAAAAGCTGGCCTTCATAGGTCATGTGCTGAAGCTGGCAGCCGCCGCATTGTTTGTAGATTGGGCACGGGGCATCCGTTCTGTGCGGGCTTTCTTCCTTCAGCTCGATTAAGCGGCCGAAAGCGAAGCCTTTTTTGACGCGTGTCACTTTGATTTGCGCTTTTTCCTCAGGCAGGGCGTTCGGCACGAAGATCGGGAAGCCCTGAACCTTTGCGACGCCCGCTCCTTCGTGCGTCAAATCCTCAAATGTCACATCATAGTATTCATTTTTTTCTATCGGGGGTTTCATTTTCATCTATAATCACCTCTAGTTTTACCAATAACCTTGTTTCAGCGTGCTGGCAAACCTTCAAATTCAATGTCAGCCTTCAAAGGTTTCCGATCACGCTGAAAAGATGACAAAATCCTAAAACGAATACTGTTTTAGGATTTTGTCCGCGTATTAATCATCCAGCTGTTCCGCTTTCTCCTTCGGCATGATAACGTGAATATGCCGGTACAGGTTCACGAATTCGCCCGGCAGCATGCCGCCGTACTCGCCGTCCAGGTTCAGCTGCATCTTTTCTGATACATTGACTTTCACACGGTTCGCTTTTGTGTAAATAATGTGCTGATCGTTAATATGATCGCCTCTGAGCGCCATGCTCGCGACTCTGATAAACTCCGCGAGATTGGCTTTTTTCAAAATAATCAAATCAAACATGCCGTCATTCAGGCTGGAATCAGGGGCCAGTTTCTCGAATCCGCCGACCGAGTTGGTCAGCGTCACTAAAAACAGCATAATTTCGCCTTGAAACAGCTTGCCGTCATATTCAATCTCGACTTCTGTCGGTCGAAGTGAAGGCAGCATTTCCATTCCCTTTAAATAATAAGCAAGCTGGCCGAGCATCGTTTTCAGTTTGCTCGGCACATCATACGTCAGCTCCGTCAGACGGCCTCCGCCGGCGATGTTGATAAAATACTGACCGTTCACCTGTCCGATGTCGATCGGGCGGGCCACGCCGTTAATGACGGTATCAGCGGCATTCAGTATATTCTCTCTCGGAATGCCCAGCGCTCTGGCGAAGTCATTTGTCGTGCCGACCGGAATGATGCCGAGTGTCGGGCGTGTGTCTAACGGCGCAAGGCCGTTGACGACTTCATTAATCGTTCCGTCTCCGCCGGCAGCGATAATCAGGTCAAACTCCCGCAAAGCGGCTTCTTTTGCAGCGTGGGTGGCATCCCCCGCGCATGTGGTGGCATGGGTGGAGGTTTCATAACCGGCTTGTTCAAATTTTTGCAGGACCTGGGCAAGATTTTTCTTAAAAAGCTCCCGTCCTGAAGTCGGATTGTATATTATGCGTGCACGTTTCATTATCTCATCATCCTACTTAAGAGTATCCGATCCATTATTAACACTAACAACCTTTAATTATACTATGACTTGAGAAAATCGCAACAATATGTACAGGAATTCCCAGAAGAAAAAAGGCCCCGGCTCCGTTTAAGGAGCCAAGGCCCGCTGTCTTACTCTTCTTCCGTTCCAGGTTTTTTCTTACGGAATTTCGCCAATACTTCATATACGATCGGCACAATCAGAAGGGTAAGCAGAGTCGAACTGATTAAACCGCCGATAACGGTGACACCGAGTCCTTTAGAAATGACCTGGCTTCCGCCTTCGAAGCCCAATGCCAATGGAAGCAGGGCGCCGATTGTCGCGATCGCCGTCATCAGAATCGGACGCAATCTCGTAGAGCCGGCTTCCAGGAGCGCTTCTCTCGTCGATAAGCCTTCCGCTTCTTTATGGATGACGCGGTCAATTAAGACAATCGCGTTTGTGACGACGATTCCGATCAGCATCAGCATACCGATCATGGCATTCAGACTGATCGTCTCTCCGGATACATACAGGCCGGCTAATGCGCCGATGACTGTAAACGGAAGCGAGAACAGAATCGCAAACGGCGCTAATGCTCCGCCGAACGTGATCACAAGAACGAGGTATACGATGGCGATTGCGGCAAGCATCGCTAACCCGAGTTTCGTAAAGGAATCAGCAATATCCGCTGATACACCGCCGGTATCAATGGATACATTGTCCGGCTTATCCAGTTTGTCAACTTTCTTTTGAACGGCTGATGACACCTTCGTGACGTTGTCAGAAGTGACGGTTGCCGTTACGTCAGCGTACACTTTGCCGTCGCGTTTGGAAATGGTATCGGATGTCGTGCCATTTTTCACTTTCGCCACATCGCCGATTTTTACTTCTTGGCCTGCAGGCGATGTGATGGTTTTATCCTCTAATTCTTTTACACTCTTATACTGGTCTTTTTCTGTTTTGATGTTGACGTCAAGCTCTTTGCCGTCCTTTTTCACCGTTGTCAAAGGAGACTGTGACGTTTGGGACATCAGGGCTTGGGAGATTTGCGAAGCCGTCAGGCCCTGCTTGCTGAGTTTCTCCTGGTCAGCGGTGAACGTGTACTCATCATATGTGCTGGAAAGGCCTGAGTTGACGTCTTTCAGATCCTTCTGCTTTTTCATGATGCTTTCGATGTCTTTGACCGTGCCTTTAATATCAGACTCTGAATCTCCGTACACATAGTACGTTAATTCGTTGTTGTTGCCTGACGAACTGAAATTTTGTGATTTCCATTCGCCGCGGCTGGATGTTTTTTTGATTTCTTTTAAGACATTGTCTTTTTCTTTGTCAAAATCAGGCGTGTCATCCTCGTATTTCACGTAGAACAATGCGCCGTTTGAGCTTCCGCCGAGCGGACTTTGCGAGCCTAATGAATACTGAACGGTATCGACATGTTTGCGTTTAAGCAGCATGTCTTCCGCTTTTTGCGCAGCTTTTTCAGCTTCGCTTTTCGTTTCGCCCGGTTCAGGAGTGTATGTGAGCTGTATCGTTTTGTCCGCTTGCTCAGGCAGGTAGCTCGCGCCGATCAGAGGTACGAGGAACAAACTGCCGACAAGCATCAGAACCGCGATGATAGATGTAATCCATTTATGTCTTAATGACCAATTCAGCACTTTTTTATAGAAATTGGCCAATCTGCCCGGCTTATGCTCTTTCGCTTTAACAGGCGCGCCTGTGAGCGATTTTTTGAATAAGCTGTGCGCAAGCATCGGCACCAGTGTGATCGAAATCACCAGCGATGCGGCAAGCGCGAAGACGATTGTTAATGCAAACGGCATAAACAGTTCGCCGATCTGTCCGCCGACCATGGCAAGCGGCAGGAATACGGCAATGGTTACGATCGTTGATGACATGATCGGTTTAAACATTTCTTTCGTCGCTTCACGGACCAATTGCTTCCCGCGTAAAGGTTCATCTTTCAGCCTCATGCGGCGGTAAATGTTTTCGATCACGACAATCGAGTCGTCGACTACCCGTCCGATAGCGACCGTCATCGCACCGAGCGTCATTATGTTTAATGTGACATCAAGCTGATTCAGCACAAGAAGCGCAATCAGCAGTGACAGCGGGATGGAAATGATAGAAATCATCGTTGATTTAATATCTCTTAAGAATAAGAGAATGATCACGACCGCAAAGATCGCGCCGAAAATCGCTTTGCTTAACATCGTATCCACCGACTCTGTAATCGGCTCTGCCATATCAAGAGTCGAGCTGTACTTGAACCCTTTGTGGTCTTTTTTGTATTGATTCAGTTCATCTTTAATCGCATCGGCCACTTCTACCGTGTTGGCGTCATTGGCTTTTACGATATTAATTCCGATGCTGTCCTTTCCGTTCGTGCGGGAAATGGATTCAGCTTTTTTCACATCTTTAATGTCGGCAATGTCAGAAAGCTTGACTGTCGGCACCCCTGCTGCCGCGCTTTGCTGTGCCTGCTGCATAGCCTGAGCGTCCGCCGCAGATGCCGCACTTGCTCCGCCCGCTTGACCTTGAGCGGCAGAAGAAGATGTAACCGGAATTCTCATATCTTTCAGATCTTTAATTGACGTAATATTTCCGTTAACCACAACTGATTTTTCTTTGTTGCCGAACGTGTACAATCCAAGCGGCGTATTGACGTCAGAGCCTTGGATCACTTTCTTGACGGTATCTTCATCAAGTCCGTACTCTTTCATTTTTTTGTCTTTGAAAGAAAATTCCACTTGCTCTTCCTGCTGTCCGGAAACTTGCACGGACGCAACGCCCTGGATGCCTTCAAGCTTAGGAACGAGATTGTTTTCCACATTTTTGGTCAGGTCTTCAAGCGAGCTTTTGCCGCTTGTCACACTGAGCGTCAAAATCGGGAAAGAGTTGAGGCTGTAACGGGAAATGTCAGGTTTTTTCGCGTCGTCAGGAAGACTGACACTGTCCAGCGCTTCAGAGACTTCGGTTTTCGCCTTGTCCATATCCTTGTTGTAATCATATTCAATCATAACCGATGAGACATTTTCAGAGGATGTGGACGTTACGACGTTCACTCCTTCTAAATTCTGCACCGCCTGCTCGATCGGTTTTGTCACGTCATCCGCAACTTGACTCGGAGCAGCTCCGGGATAAGTCGTATTTACTGAAAGGTAAGGCATGTTGACGTCCGGTATGGATTCCTGCTTCATATTCAGACCGGCATACAGCCCTGCTACAGTAACGATAATCGTCATCAGCCAAACTGCGAATTTGTTTTTCAGTACAAAGTTAATAATGTGGTTCATCATGTCCTCCGTTAATTTTTATTGACTGACTGGTCATTCTATATAATACTAAACGGTATAACTCAACATCGTCAACTAATAAAGCAGTAAATTTTTCTAAATTTTTCAGGATTAAGGGGAAGCACGTCATGAACGAAAAAAAAGAGAAAATCATAAAAACAGGCATCCATTTATTTGCCAAAAAAGGGTTTTCTTCAACAACCATTCAGGAAATCGCCGGTGAATGCGAAATTTCAAAAGGAGCCTTCTATCTCCATTTCAAATCAAAAGAAGACCTTTTGCTCTCAGCATGTGAGTATTACATCGGCATGTCTATGGAAGAAATAAAGAAAATCAAAACAGAACATCAGCATAAACCGCCTAAGGACGTATTCCGAAAACAAATCGCTTATCAATTCCAGGAATTTATGGAGCACAAAGACTTTATCATTCTCTTGCTGAGCGAAAAGGTCATTCCTGAAAATCAAAAGGTCAAACAGTATTTTCATGAGGCCAATATTCAAACTAACATGCTGTATCGGGATGCGTTGCTCTCCGTTTACGGAGATGCCGTCACACCGTTTTTAGCGGATGCGTCCATTATGGCGCAAGGAATTGTGAGCTCCTATATTCATTTCTTGATTTTTAATGAACATACGGCATTCCGGACGGAAAACGTGGCGGCCTTTCTGATTGCCAGAATAGATGATCTGATTACGGGACTGATAAAAGACAATCCCGATCCGCTGCTGCCTGAGGATATCTTCACTCAGCCCGCGGCGGACAGAGAAAGGCTGCTTGCGGATATTCAAAAGATAAAAGCACAGCAGGGGCTGCCTGAGGACGTCCTCGTATCGCTTGAAGTCATTGAAGAGGAATGTGCAAAGGAAGAGCCGCGGAAACCGATTATTAAAGGAATGCTGTCCAACCTGGCAGGCAGCGGAAATGAGCAGATTGAAACGCTGCGGGCTTCCATTGAAACCTATTTCAGCTTATAAAAAAAGAGACCGGCGCTTACCGGTCTCCGCGTCAGCAGCGCCCTTAGAGGCGGCTGCTTTTTTTATCGTTTTTTGATTTCTTCAAGTAAGATCTTGTTGACCATCGGCGGGTTGGCTTGTCCTTTTGAGGCTTTCATAATCTGCCCGACAAGGAAGCCGATCGCGCGGTCTTTTCCGTTTTTGAAGTCTTCAATTGACTGCGGGTTGCTGTCAAGCGCATCTGTAACCAGCTTCAGAAGCACGCTTTCGTCAGAAATCTGCACGAGGCCTTTTTCTTTGACGATTTTTTCTGCGTCGCCGCCTTTTTCAATTAATTCTTTAAAGACTTTCTTCGCGATTTTGGACGAGATGGTTCCTTTTTCAATCAGCTTAATCATGCCGGCAAGGCCTTCAGGAGTCAGTGCGACATCCTCAAGCTCTTTTTGTTCGGCGTTCAGGTAAGCTGAGACTTCACCCATCAGCCAGTTTGATGCCTGCTTGGCTTCTGCGCCTTTATTGACCGTTTCTTCGAAGAAATCAGCCATTTCTTTCGTCAGCGTCAGAACCATTGCGTCATAAGCAGGCAGACCGAGCTCTTCGATATAACGCTTGCGGCGCTCGTCCGGAAGCTCAGGAATGGTTGCTCTTACGCGTTCTTTCCATTCGTCATCAATGTAGAGCTCGACAAGGTCAGGCTCAGGGAAATAGCGATAGTCGTCTGAACCTTCTTTGACACGCATCAAAATGGTTTTTTTCGTCGCTTCATCGTAGCGGCGCGTCTCCTGCTGAATGACTCCGCCTGACAGAAGCACCTGCTCTTGGCGTTTTTCTTCATGCTCAAGTCCTTTTTGGACGAACGCGAAGGAGTTCAGGTTTTTCAGCTCCGTTTTTGTGCCGAATTTCTCCTGGCCGATCGGACGGAGGGAAATGTTGGCGTCACAACGCAGTGAACCTTCTTCCATTTTACAGTCGGAAACGCCTGTGTATTGGATAATTGATTTCAGCTTTTCGAGATATGCGTAAGCTTCCTCCGGTGTGCGGATATCCGGCTCAGATACAATCTCGACAAGCGGCGTGCCTTGGCGGTTGAAGTCAACGAGGGAATAGCCGTCGCCCGTATGCGTCAGTTTTCCCGCATCTTCTTCAAGGTGAAGACGGGTAATGCCGATTTTTTTCGTTTTTCCGCCGACTTCGATTTCGATCCAGCCGTTTTCGCCGATCGGCTTGTCAAATTGAGAAATTTGATATGCCTTCGGGTTGTCCGGATAGAAATAGTTTTTCCGGTCAAACTTCGTATCCGTTGCGATTTCGCAGTTCAAAGCCATTGCGGCTTTCATCGCGAATTCGACCGCTTCTTTGTTCAAAACGGGCAGCACGCCGGGATAGCCGAGGTCGATGACGCTCGTTTGGGTATTCGCTTCCGCGCCGAATGGCGTCGGTGAGCTTGAGAAAATTTTAGATTTTGTTTTTAATTCCACATGGACTTCAAGTCCGATTACCGTTTCAAAGTTCACTTCATTTCACCCCTTACAGTTCAGGTTTCGCTTTATGATGATCTGTTGCCTGCTCAAAAGCATGAGCGACGCGGTATACAGTGCCTTCATCGAAGTGTTTTCCGATGATTTGCAATCCGAGCGGCAGTCCGTCCGCAAATCCGCACGGCACGCTGATTCCCGGCACTCCCGCGAGGTTGACAGGAATCGTTAAAATATCGTTGGCGTACATTGTGAGCGGATCGCTGGTTTTTTCGCCGATTTTGAATGCCGGTGTCGGCGTTGTCGGTCCGACGATGACATCGTATTTCTCAAATACGTCTTCAAAATCTTTCTTAATAAGCGTGCGCACTTTTTGCGCTTTTTTGTAATATGCATCATAGTAGCCGGAGCTGAGCGCGAAGGTGCCGAGCATGATGCGGCGCTTCACTTCATTACCGAATCCTTCAGAGCGTGTCTGTTTATAAAGGTCGATCAGGTTGTCCGCATTGTCTGAGCGGTAGCCGTAGCGGATGCCGTCAAAGCGCGCAAGGTTTGCAGACGCTTCGGAAGAAGACAGCAGATAATACGTCGCAAGCGCGTATTTGCTGTGCGGCAGAGATACTTCTTCCCATGTCGCTCCGAGGTCTTCAAGCACTTTTAAAGCGGCTAAAACCGATTCTTTCGCTTCTTTGCCGACGCCTTCTCCGAGATATTCTTTCGGTACGGCGATTTTTAAGCCTTTAATATCGCCAGTTAATGAAGAAAGAAAATCCGGCACTTCGACATTGGCGCTCGTAGAGTCCATTTTGTCCGGGCCTGAAATCGCCTGAAGCAGGAATGCGTTATCTTCTACGGTTCTTGTGATCGGCCCGATCTGGTCCAGTGAAGACGCAAAAGCGACCAAACCGTAACGCGACACGCGTCCGTATGTAGGCTTTAATCCGACGACGCCGCAGAAAGAAGCCGGCTGGCGGATGGAGCCGCCCGTATCAGATCCGAGTGAAAACGGCACTTCGCCCGCGGCAACCGCAGCTGCGGAACCGCCGCTTGATCCGCCGGGAACCGTATTGAGATTCCAAGGGTTTTTCGTCGCTTTGTACGCGGAGTTTTCAGTAGAAGAACCCATTGCGAACTCGTCCATATTCAGCTTTCCGATCGTGACGGCTTCAGCGGCTTGAAGGCGCTCCACGACCGTCGCATCGTAAATCGGATCGAAGTTTTCGAGGATTTTGCTTGAGCATGTTGTGCGAAGCCCTTTGGTCACGATGTTGTCTTTGACGCCGATCGGCATTCCGAAGAGAAGACCGTGTTCAGACCGTCCGTCAACCGCTTCGTCAAGTTCTTTCGCGTAAGCGCGGGCTCTTTCTTCATCAAGCTGTAAAAACGCCTGCACCTTATCATCCACGGATGCGATCCGTTTGTAAGATTCATCAACAAGATCGGAAATCTTGATTTCTTTTTTATGTATCATTTGTTTCAGTTCTGTGATTTTGTGATCAAATAATGACATACTGTCTCCCTCCTTTAATCCAGAATAGATGGCACACGGACATAGCCGTCTTTATGATCGGGAGCATTTTTCATGACATCCTCGACCGGAAGGCCTTTACCCGCTTCATCTTCTCTCATTACGTTTTTCATTTTCAGCACGTGTGTTGTCGGTTCCACGTTATCCGTGTCCACTTCATTAAGCTCCTCGGCAAACGAGATGATGCTGTCAAGCTGTTCTGTGAACATTTCAGCTTCTTCATCCGTAATGGCGAGTCTCGCCAAATGAGCGACATGCTTTACTTCTTCTATAGAAATTCGTGACATAAGATCCACCTCCGCATAATTCTCCGTTTCGTCATATAATACTGATCATATCAAAAATGAGCCCTCTAAAGCAACAAAACGCCGCCTTCTGAGGCATGATGAAACCCTCTCTATTTTATCCTAAATCGGGGAGAAAGAGAAACGAATTATATGTCAGAAAATTTTTACTTTTATAATTTATTGGTAGCGTTTTCATCTCTAAGCTGTTCTATGTTGGCGGGGATTTTTTCCTTGAGCGGGCCAGGTTTCGAGAGTTGATTGATCGGGGATACTTTGTTAGGTTTAGTAACCATAGCCAGCACTAAATCATGCGATCCGCATGGAATGATGACTAAAGGCTGGATCGCCGGCGCATATTCCGGCACTACTAATCTACAGAGGTGATGCAACATTTACATGAAAGAAGAGAGGGTCCAAAAACGTGAGTATTGAATTAATTATATCTCTTGGCATTTACTTTGCTGCCATGCTGTTAATCGGCTGGTACGCATTCAGGAAGACAACGAATATTAATGATTACATGCTGGGCGGAAGAGGACTAGGCCCGTTCGTAACGGCGCTGTCCGCAGGTGCGGCCGATATGAGCGCATGGATGCTGATGGGAGTTCCCGGCGCAATGTTCGCAACGGGGTTATCGACCTTATGGCTGGCGCTCGGTTTGACGATCGGCGCGTATTCAAATTATCTGCTGCTTGCTCCGAGGCTGCGCGCTTACACGGAAGTTGCGGATGATGCGATTACGATTCCCGATTTTTTCGATAAACGGTTCCGCCACTCGTCATCATTGCTGAAAATTGTTTCCGCCGTGATTATTATGATCTTTTTCACACTGTACACATCGTCCGGGATGGTATCCGGAGGCAGGTTATTTGAATCGGCATTCGGCGCCGACTACAAATTCGGTTTGTTTTTAACGGCCGGTGTTGTTGTGCTTTACACGCTGTTTGGCGGTTTCCTCGCTGTCAGTCTGACTGACTTTGTACAGGGAGCGATCATGTTTGCGGCATTAGTGCTTGTGCCGATCGTTGCTTTTACCCAGCTCGGGAGCGTTTCAACGACGATTGATTCGATCAACGCCGTTAACCCGAAACTATTGGATATCTTTAAAGGCGCGAGCGTCATTAGCATTATTTCTTATTTGGCATGGGGACTCGGCTATTACGGCCAGCCTCATATCATCGTACGATTTATGGCGATTAAAGAAGTGAAAGATTTAAAACCCGCCCGCAGAATCGGGATGAGCTGGATGGTTATTTCAGTTGTCGGTTCATTGCTTACCGGGATTATCGGGGTTGCGTATTCTCATCACTTCGGGGTCTCCGTAAAAGATCCGGAAACGATTTTCATTATTTTTTCTAAAATCTTGTTCCATCCGCTGATTACGGGCTTCTTGCTGTCCGCAATTTTAGCGGCGATCATGAGTTCCATTTCCTCACAGCTTCTCGTAACGGCAAGCGCCATTACGGAAGATTTATACCGCGCCTTTTTCAGACGGGAAGCGAGCGATAAAGAATTGGTCATGACCGGACGCCTGTCGGTATTGATCGTGGCCGTTATCGCCATCCTGCTTTCCATGAATCCGAACAGCACCATTCTTGATCTGGTCGGATATGCGTGGGCAGGCTTCGGTTCGGCTATCGGCCCGGCGCTCTTGCTCAGTCTGTACTGGAAACGGATGAATGAATGGGGAGCGCTTGCGGCGATGATTACAGGGGCCGCGGCCGTTTTAATCTGGATCACGACAGGGCTTGCCGCTTCAACCGGCGTATACGAAATCATTCCGGGGTTCTTCCTCAGTCTGATTGCCGGTATTGCCGTCAGCCTGCTGACCAAAAAACCGGCCGATGCTTCTTATCAGCTGTTCAGCCGGATGGAAGCTCTTTTGAAAAACAAGAAATAGACAAAAAGCCGTCAGATTTTATCCCTGACGGCTTTTTTCTTCCGCACTTGTCCTGCTATAAATACTGTGAGAAAATCATATCAATTTATTATAAGAAAAATTGCGGAGGTGCTGTGCAAATTGAGCTGGCCTATCGAACCAGACATTTTATTAAAGCTGGGCATTGCCACGCTGATCGGCATGATCATCGGTCTTGAACGCGAGCTGAAAAACAAACCGCTCGGACTGAAAACCTGTATCGTCATCGCCGTCAGCTCCTGTATGCTGACGATCGTCAGCATTAATGCGGCATATCATTTCCCAAAATATTACCGTATCATGATGGATCCGCTCCGCCTTCCCGCCCAAATCATTTCCGGCGTCGGTTTTATCGGTGCGGGCGTGATCCTGCGCAAAAGCAATGACGTCATTTCCGGCCTGACGACATCGGCTATCATCTGGGGCGCAGCCGGGCTCGGTCTGGCTACAGGCGCCGGCTTTTATAAAGAGGCGTTCGCAAGCCTCTTGTTTATCCTGATCAGTGTCGAATTTCTTCCGTGGCTGATCAGAAAAATCGGTCCCAACCGCTTGAAGGAAAAGGATATCCGCGTGAGAATGTCTCTTTCCGATAAAGACAAAATGACCGAGATTTTAAAGGAAATGAAAAGCAAACAGCTCCGCATTCACTCCGTCCGGATTGATGATCTGCACGAAAAAGAATTTCCGATTATGGAAGTGAAAGTCAGTGTTCACAAAAACCGCTACACCACTGACGTCTATTATGATATTAAAGAAATTCAAGGTGTCGTCGGAGTGAAGTGTGATACGCTATAAAAAAACGCCGGGCTGGATTCAGCCGGCGTTTTTCTATTTATACGAATGCAGAAAAGTTATACTCCGTAATCGGGGTTTCGTTTTCGATATCGCGCCTGAAGGCTTTCAGCATCTCAAGTTCCTCGTCCCCGAGTGCATTGAGGTCAAACGCCTGATGCAATAATCCGTAGATCAGCATATGGCGCAGCCGGAGAAAATCCGGGATGTGTTCAAGCCAGGCGGGGTCAAGGTCATTTTCTTCCCTGTAGCCTTTCATAAAGTGAGTCATGAATTCACCCGTAAACGCGGCCTTGTCTTCATACGGGATGACCGGATACCACAACATGTTGTACAGCAGAATACTGATATCATTCACAAACCAATTGTAGCCGGTATCATCAAAATCAAATGCAGTGATTTTTCCGTTGTCCCAATTGAAATTGCCGTGGTGCAGATCGGCGTGCACAAGGCCGTAGTTTTCAGGGTTCTTCGGCAAACGGCGCAGTTTTTCCATTAGAGCATCCGCCCGCTCAAATACGAGATACTGATCTGCGGGCACGTATTTTCTCAGCTTCAGCTGCTCCTCTTCATCCCATTCCTGCCTTTTGTATGCCGGATCGCTCAGACGGTAGCTTTTCGTCAGCCGGTGCATGTTCCCCGTGTACTTCCCAAGCTCGTAAAACAGAGTCCCGTTCCAGTCTGATTGCTCCACTTTGCGTCCGGGCGCTTTTTCATAGACTCTTACTAAAAATGCTCCGCCTTTTCCATCCGGCACTTCTTCGACATCTTTGCCATTTAATGAAGGAATCGGTTTCGCTGCTGAAAGCCCGCCCTTTGCCAGATGATGAAGCCATTCCATTTCTCCGAGAATATATTCCGGTGTTCTTCTGATCGTATGCGTAATTTTTAAGATATAAGGTTCGTTATCTTTCACAATTTCATATACGTAGTTTTCTGCGTCCGCGATAAATTGAAACTTGGTAAAGCCGTATATTTCACCTGCTTCAGCGAGCACCTTATCTTCCTCAAAAATCGCTTTAATATCTTTATGCATGCTGATTCACCCTTTTCATAACGTTTGTAGGCGGTGTGTGTACTCAGCAAATGTCATTCATCAACATTCCTGCCCTTCTTTTCTCACAGCAGATTCGTAACATCCGCTTAGAATGAAATGTGTTTTCCTGTTAATTCCTAATTATACAAATATCTTAACATACCTCATTCCTCGCTCCAACGATATTCACAATAAAAAAACCCTTGCTCATACAGAAATGAACAAGGGCATCTTGATTAATCGTAAATATGGACGGTCGGTTCTTTGTCACCCGCATTGCGGACGATCAGCGCTTCCTGTCCGTCAGACGAGGTAATGTTAATTTCGACATCAACTGAGCTTTTTGAATAATAATCCATCAGCTCACCTGTTAAGTATTGGGTAAAGGCGATAACTTCGCTTTTCCCGTAAAATTGCATCGGGATTTCAATCTTCATTTTTCTCATTTCATCGTTTTCGTACATTGCCGTTCCGACGACTCCGGTGTAATTCGGGAAGTAGCTGTCGATGGCGTTTTTGAAGCGTTTAAACACTTCGGAATCATCAGGGTATTTCTTTGCCGTGTCTGTATCCGCCGGATAGAAGACGTACTTTTCTTTGACATCATCCCAGTTTGAAATGGTGGATGAGCCGGCCTTGACTTCTGTTTTCGCAATGTAATTCCCCGGTACGATTGATGTTTTCGGCGCTTGTTTATAAAGGGCGACGGTAATCGGCACATTTTTCAGGTTATCCATTTTCCGAAGGCGGTTAACGACTTCCTGGGCGATTTCTTCACCGTGGCTGCGGATCGTTTTGTCGCTGAGCTCAACTTCCTGCTGCGGATCACCTGTGTTTTCGCGGTAATAGTAAACAGAGTTGAGAGCGAGACCGATCATGACACCGCCAAGCTGGATGGAATTTTTATCTTTTCTTACTAAGTAATCCTGTTCAAGCATAGACGCTAAGTAAATCGGGCTGTTTTCATTTTTCTCTTTTGCCGATCCCGAGCTTGGCAGCACCGGGTTTAAGCCGAGATTCTGAAAATTGGCATCTGCCTTTTTCGCCTTTTTCAGATCACTGCCCTCTTTTTTGCGGTCAAGCCAGCTGAGTACCGTGTCCTCATCTAAATACTGGCCTTCCTGATACAAATAGTCATCCGTCGGGAACGTGTCTTGAGCGAGCCGCATCAGACCCGTCTCGAATTCATCGATGTCCAGCCTCGTGTTCAGCCGGTCCGCGGTCAGGCCGCGCGCTTTTCCGGCCTTAAACGGAAGCACCATTTTATAGTAGGAATCAGAGATATTATATTTCGGTATGATCGCTTTTTCAGAAGACTTTGCCGTTTTCTGCGTGATCTCTTCCTCTTTGTTCCCCCCGAAACTCGGCGAACAGGCCGACAGCATGAGTACTGCCGCCGTTGCCGTCGCCGCCAATGCCAACATCTTTTTCAATAGAAAACACTCCTCTTATTTCTTTAGCTCTCCCAATAGCTGTGCTTCATTCCATACTTCAATGTTTAATTCCTTCGCTTTTGTCAGCTTGCTTCCGGCCGCTTCTCCGGCAATCAGCAAGTCTGTTTTTTTGCTGACAGATCCCGTCAGCTTTCCGCCGAGCGCTTCAATCTGCGCCTTGGCTTCATTTCTGGACAGCTCTTCAAGCTTTCCGGTTAACACGATGGTTTTGCCGGCAAAATAAGAGTCGCTGTCCTCCGCTTTTACTTTTTTCGGGCCTTTGTAGAGTGTGTTCACACCGAGTTCCTCAAGTTCATTCAATAGCTCAAGCATTTCTTCTTTACAGAAATAGGTGACAACGGCATCGGCCATCTTTTCGCCGATTTCATCTACCGCAAGCAGCTCTTCTTCCGTGGCTTGTTTCAGATTTTCCAGGCTTTCAAAATGCATGGCGAGTGTTTTGGCCGCTTTTGAGCCGATAAAACGGATGCCGAGACCGAACAGCAGGCGTTCCAGCGAATTCTCTTTAGACTTTTGGATGGAGCTGATCAGATTGTCAGTTGATTTTTCCCCCATCCGCTCAAGCCGGATGACCTGCTCTTTCGTCAGCTTATACAAATCAGCGACATTACGGACGAGATGTTCACGGAAAAGCTGTGTGATGACACGTTCTCCGAGTCCGTCAATATTCATCGCGTTGCGTGAGACAAAGTGAATCAGGCCTTCTCTGATCTGCGCCGGACATTCCGGATTGATGCAGCGCAGCGCGACTTCTCCTTCGATGCGCACTAGCTCGCTTTCGCACTCAGGACAGCTGGTCGGCATATTGAATTCTTTTTCTTCCCCGGTCCGCTGTTCGATTAAGACATTGACGACCTCAGGGATGATGTCGCCCGCTTTTTTGACGACCACTTTATCGAGAATGCGGATATCCTTCTCTTTAATTAAATCTTCGTTATGAAGGGATGCTCTTGAGACCGTCGTTCCCGCGACTTTTACCGGTTCCAGAACGGCGGTCGGCGTAATGACGCCCGTTCTTCCGACATTCAGTTCGATATCGAGAAGTTTTGTTACGACCTCTTCCGCCGGGAATTTATAAGCAATCGCCCAGCGCGGGCTTTTTGCCGTATACCCGAGCTCTTCCTGCTGGTCGAGCGAATCGACTTTGATGACGATTCCGTCAATTTCATACGGGAGATCGGCCCGCTTCGCCTGCAGCTCTTCGATCATTTCAATGACTTCATCTATCGTGGCGCATTTTTTCCGTTCCTGGTTTGTTTTAAAACCGAGCTCATCCAGAAAATCCAGGCCCTGACTCTGTGTTTCCACACCCATTTCGTCAAGCTCCGCTATACTGTAGACGAAGATGTCAAGATTTCGTTTCGCTGCAATTTTCGGATCGAGCTGTCTGAGTGAGCCCGCAGCCGCGTTCCGGGGATTGGCGAACGGCTCCTCTTCATGTTTCAGCCTTTCTTCATTGAGGGCTTCAAATGACTGTTTCGGCATGTACGCCTCTCCGCGCACTTCTATGGAAAGATTCCGTTTCATTTTCAGCGGAATGTTGCGGATCGTTTTTAAGTTTTCCGTGATATCTTCGCCCGTCGTTCCGTCTCCTCTTGTCGCGCCTCTGACGAAATAGCCGTCTTCATAACGGAGAGAAACAGCAAGACCGTCTATTTTCAGCTCCACATTATAAGCGACGCCGTCACCGACAGCCTGACGGACGCGGCGGTCAAAATCGCGGAGATCATCATCGTTAAATGCGTTGCCGAGACTGAGCATCGGCGTGCCGTGCTGCACCTTTTGAAACGATTCAAGCACCGCTCCCCCGACCCGCTGTGTGGGCGAATCAGGCGTTCTGAGCTCCGGGTGCTCTTCCTCTATGGCAATCAGCTCCTGCATCAGTCTGTCGTACTCGGAATCCGGCACGCTCGGTTCATCTAAGGTGTAATATTCATAACTGTACTGATCGATGGTGCGGCGCAATTCTTCTGCCCGGTGTTTCGCTGTTTCTTTGTCCATCATGTTCTTCCTTTCCTCTTCAGGTTACTGCTTTTCAATCGGCGCAAAAGCGGCAAGCAGACGCTTCACGCCGACTGGGCTCGGGAATGCGATATCAAGCTCGGTGCTTTCGCCTTCTCCTTTTACGCTGACAACCGTTCCGGTGCCCCATTTTTTATGGCCCGCTTTATCGCCGACCGCCCAGCTGAGCGAGTCGCCGCCTGTTTTGTTCGCATAGGAAACGGGACGGGATACGGGCCCGCGTTTTGGCTGCACTTTTCTTCCCGGCTGCATGCGCGGGGTTTTCTTCTCATTTAGGTTCTCCAATAAATCGCCAGGTATTTCCCTGATAAAGCGGGATTCCGGATTCATATTGGTGCGGCCGAATAAGGTGCGCATTTTGGCATTTGTTAAATACAGTTCTTCTTCCGCCCTCGTAATGCCTACATATGCGAGCCTGCGTTCTTCTTCCATCTCGGCTTCTTCCATCAGGGAGCGGCTGTGCGGGAACACGCCTTCTTCCATGCCCATTAAGAACACGACAGGAAATTCAAGCCCCTTAGCGGCGTGCAGTGTCATTAAAGTGACAGCATCCTTTCCGCCTGATTCCTCTTCCTTCTCGTCGAGCTGGTCAATATCCGCGATCAGCGCCAGATCAGTCAGAAACGCGACGAGAGACTTGTCTTCGCTTTTTTGTTCGAAGTTTTTCGTCACGGAAAGAAACTCGTCGATATTTTCAAGGCGGCTTTGGGCTTCGATGGATTTTTCGGCCTTCAGCATTTCTCTGTATTCCGTTTTCTCGAGAATTTCTTCCGTGAGATCCGTAATGGACAGGTAATCCTGCATATTCGTCAGATTTTCAATCATCGCGCCAAAGCCGTCAAGCGCGTTTGCCGCTTTCGCGCTGACGCCGATGAAATCAACCTGTTTGATCGCTTGGAACATTGACATTCCGTTCATCGCCGCATATGAAGCGATTTTTTCTAGTGAAGTTGCGCCGACGCCCCGCTTCGGCACATTGACGATCCGCGTAAAACTGATGTCGTCGTCCGGGTTTGACACAAGTCGCAGGTATGCGAGAATGTCTTTAATTTCTTTCCTGTCGTAGAACTTGGTTCCGCCGACGATATTGTAGTTCAGACCGGATTTTAAAAGGGTTTCCTCAATGACGCGCGACTGGGCGTTTGTCCGGTATAAAATCGCGATATCGGAAAGCTTCCGCCGGCCCGAGCTGTGCAGCTCATAAATTTTGCCTGCGACGAATTGGCCTTCGCCGAATTCATTGTCTCCGCTGTAATAAGAAAGCTTGATGCCTTCGTCATTTTCCGTCCACAGGTTTTTCGGCTTGCGGTTTGAGTTGTTTTTGATCACTTCGTTAGCCGCTTGCAGAATACGCTTTGTTGAGCGGTAGTTTTGCTCGAGCAGAATCACGTTTGCGCTCGGGTAATCTTTTTCAAAGGAAAGGATATTCGCGATATCCGCCCCGCGCCATCTGTAAATGGACTGGTCGGAGTCACCGACGACGCAGATATTTTCAAGACGGGCCGCAAGCTGCTTCACAAGCAGGTATTGCGCCCTGTTCGTATCCTGATACTCGTCTACGTGAATGTACTGGAATTTGCGCTGATAAAACTCAAGCACTTCCGGCACACGCTCGAAAAGCTTAATCGTCGTCATGATTAAATCATCAAAATCGAGCGATTGGTTTTTCAGCAGTTTTTTCTGATAATCGGTATACACGTCACTCGTGACCTGATCGTAGTAGCCGCCGGCCGTTTTTGCGAATTCCTCAGGTTCGATCAGCTCGTTTTTTGCGCTGCTGATGGAGCCTAAAATACTTCTCGGATCAAACTTTTTCGGATCGATATTCCGCTCTTTCAGAATCCCTTTAATAACGGAAAGCTGATCAGCCGTATCAAGAATGGAGAAATTTCGGTTGATGCCGATTCTGTCAATATCCCTGCGCAGAATCCGCACGCACATGCTGTGGAAAGTGGATATCCAGATTTCATCCGCGCCGGGTCCGAGAATGCTCTCCACCCGCTCCTTCATTTCTCTGGCGGCTTTATTTGTAAATGTAATCGCCAGAATGTTCCATGGCGCCACGTGTTTTTCCGCCATTAAGTATGCGATTCTGTGCGTCAGCACACGTGTTTTTCCGCTTCCCGCGCCCGCCATCAGAAGCAGCGGACCGTCCGTCGTCTTGACCGCTTCCTGCTGAACGGGATTTAATCCGCTTAATAATTGATTGCTAATGTAATTCATATCCGTTCACCGCCTATCAAACATATGTTCTATCATAAATCAATTTCGTCCGCTTGGCTACTTTGTCTTTACAGCCGCCACTGTTTTAAGCGCCTGATCAAAATCTTCATATACGGCATTTCCGACAACGATGACATCGGCATGACGGCCGAACCGTTCCGCCGTTTCCGCGTCTTTAATGCCGCCTCCGTAAAACAGGACGGACTTGTCCAGCACAGCCTTCGTTTTCTCCACCGTTTCTATGTCCGCCAGCATCCCGCTGTATTCCAGATAAAAAATCGGGAGATGAAGCAAATGTTCCGCGACCCGCGCATAGGCGAGAATATCTTCTGTTTCTATATGTGTATCCGCCTCCGTCAAAGCGGCCGCCTTACAATCAGGGTTGACGATGCAGTAGCCCTCCGTCACGATTTCCTCCATTGACATGAGCTCTCCGTATTCTTTCATCGCCTGATGATGCATGCCGACAATCCAGTCCGCCTTTTTGCTGTTGAGCACACTCGGAATGAAATAAAGATCAAACCCGGGCACAATGGAATCAATCGTCGACACCTCAAGTACGCACGGCACTAAAAACCGCCGCACCTTTGACATCAGTCTCAGCACATTGTCCTCGGTGATATTGTCGCTTCCTCCGATCACAATGGCGTCAGTCCCTGATTCACAAAGCCGTTCCAGCTGTTCATCCGGTAAATCTTTATTCGGATCGAGTTTAAAAACATGCTTCCACTCGTTAACATCGTACATGCGTTTTCGTTCCTCCATTCGTTTCTTGCCATTTAAACATTATAACAAATTCGTTTGGCCCGGAAAAACGGAAAAAGACGTCATTCACCTGATTCACAAAAAAAGATTGCGCTCCGCCGGACGGGAAACGGCTATGTTTGAAAACAGACAATATGTGGAATGTCAAAGAGAAAAAAGACAAGGAGTCTGATCTCAATGGAACAAGCCATTATCGTACTGATTTGTATATTGATCTTTATTATTTTAGTTCCCGCCGCATTGTTTTTCTGGATATACATAAGAGACGAAAAGCAGGAAGAACATTCAGTGCTGCGCAATTATCCCGTAGCGGGAAAACTGCGCTATATATTTGAAAAAATCGGACCTGAGCTGCGGCAGTATTTATTCAGCAATGATAACGAAGAACAGCCGTTTTCCCGGAGAGAATATGAACAGACGGTCATGTCGGGAAAGTATAAAAGCAGAATGATGGGCTTCGGCTCAGAACGGGATTTCGATCAGCCGGGCTATTATATCCGTAACGCTCTCTTCCCGAAACAAAGGGAGGAGCTGCGCGCAGATCAGACGCCGAAGATCGACACGATGGTATACAAGATTGACAAAGACAACCTGCTGAAACGCAGCGAACACCGCGAAAAAGCAAAGGCGGACCCTTATTACCTGCATCCGGACGATGTGCAAGTGATCGGCCGCGATACATGCAAGAAGCCGTTTTATGTGAAAGGGTTAATCGGACAATCAGCGATGAGCTACGGCTCACTTGGCGACCGGGCAATTACCGCCCTGTCAAAAGGGCTGCACCAGGCCGGCGGCACATGGATGAATACAGGCGAAGGCGGCCTGTCTGAGTATCACCTGAAAGGCGGCGCGGATATTATCTGCCAAATCGGTCCCGGGCTGTTCGGCGTCCGCACCGAAGAAGGAGAATTTTCGTGGGAAGAATTTAAGAAAAAAAGCCGCCTCGAGCAGATTAAAGCCTTTGAATTAAAGCTTGCGCAAGGGGCGAAAGCAAGAGGCGGGCATATTGACGGTTCAAAGGTGACCGAAGAAATTGCCGCCATCAGAAATGTACAGCCCGGTCAATCCATTGACAGCCCAAACCGCTTCAACGAGTTCTCAAATGTTCCGGACATGCTTGATTTCATTGAGAAATTAAGGACTGTCGGTGAAAAACCGGTCGGCATCAAAATTGTCCCGGGCAGCCGCAAAGACCTTGAAGACCTTATTTCCTGTATGAGTTCATCAGGCAAACTTCCCGACTTTATTACGATTGACGGCAGTGAAGGGGGAACGGGAGCTTCTTTCCATGAGCTGGCGGATTCCGTCGGCCTGCCGATTCTGACCGGCCTTCCCCTTGTTGACGGCCTTTTGAAGACATACGGGATAAGAGATAAGCTGAAAATTTTCGCATCCGGAAAGCTGCTCACTCCGGATAAGATTGCCGTTGCCCTCGCGTTAGGCGCGGATTTTGTCAATATTGCCCGGGGAATGATGTTTTCAGTCGGCTGTATCCGCGCTCAAGTATGCCACACCAATCATTGTCCTGTCGGAGTGGCGACAACCGATCCAAAACTTCAGCGCGCGCTCAGTATCGAGGATAAACAGCACCGCGTCTGCAACTACGTGCTCTCGTTGCGTGAAGGGCTGTTTCACCTAGCCGCCGCGGCGGGCATCAGCTCGCCGGTTCATTTCTCAGCTGAACACATCGTATACCGGGAGGAAGACGGAAGCCTGAGGGAACTTCCCGGCCTTTTGAATCCGCACGCATAAAAAAAACCGCCTGCCGTCATCGGCAGAGCGGTTTTTTACGTAGCTGAGGAGGATTCTCCTTTGTTTACGCGGTCAAGCGCCATTTCATAGGCGTCGTTACCGTAATTTAAGCAGCGCTTCACCCGGGAAATCGTCGCTGTGGAAGCACCCGTTTCGCTTTCAATTTTGTGATACGTATTTCCTTCGCGGAGCATTCTCGCCACTTCCAAACGCTGCGCCAGCGATTGGATTTCATTAATCGTACAAAGATCGTCAAAGAAACGATAGCATTCCTCCAGATCTTTCAGCGATAAAATAGATAAAAATAACTGGTCCAGTTCTTTTCCGCGTAATTTATCGATTTGCATCGTCAAACACCTTCTCCTTTACTAATGGAAGCTGCATCGAGATCAGGCACGATATTAATCCATGTCTTTCCTGGCACAAACGGAAGAATCTCACCGCCTTTTACGGGCAGAATACGGCCGTCTTTATATTCCCAGTCTGACTCCATAACATCGCCGTGCTGAAGCAGGAGGCCCTTCCCCCCTGACTTAATATCGATGGCCCGCCTTCCATCTTTGTCTGTCATGCGATGGCCGGCTTCAACAATAAAAATGTTGTGCATGGCTAAAGGCTTTCCGGTCTCCCGGTCTGTCGCTTTCACACCATCAGAGCTTCTTGTATAAGCATCAGCTTTTTTATCATAATCGTATTCGACAAGATTTGTAATGTTTTGTGTTCCATAATCTATCCGAATATTGTAGGTTTCGTTTCCGGGTTTTGCATCTGATGTCTGAAATGGGAGCGGTTCTGTTTTTCCGTTCAGCTTGTATCCTTTTTGTTCCGCCGCCTTCCTGATATTGTCATACGACGTATAGGAATTGTGGGGCGGCTTGCTGAAATCGGCTCTCCAAAACAGGCTTCCGTCAAAATCCAAACCGTTTATATAATCGTAAGCTCCGGACTCCAGCTGCTTTTTTGCGCCGGGACTCCAGCCATGATGGACAAATATGCTGTTAAACCCGCTGCTGAGCGTGACAAAATATTCCCTCGCGCTCCGCACAGGCCCGACCGTTTCCGGCATCTCACTTTGAAAAATCGCGAGAAACCGCGTAATCCGGCCCTCCGCAAGCGCTTCGATGACAACATCCGCCTTTGACAGCCCGGATTGGGGCCTCGCCTTCGGATGATTGTTCACTGCGACTGCAATCGGACGGCGTTCTGCAAGCTTCTGCTCAGTTTTCAGCCCCGTTAAAGGAGCTTCCGCTTCTTTCGGCTGCACCTGATCGGCATTGTTCTGCCGGCAGGCGGCAAGCAGCAAAAACGCAAAACAAAGCATACAAACGGTTTTACATCTTTTCATATGTCGGCTCCCTGCTTTTATATTTTAACGCATTATCGATGGAAAGAGTACAGTTTTTTTCATCACGTCGAATATTCCTCTCGGCGTAATGCGGATATAAGGCAGGTGTGTGCTCTGCAAAAAGAGCAGCGTATAGATCGGATCGCAGAATCGGTAGCCCCGCTCCTCCAGCAGCGTCCTCAGTTTTTGCTCTTTCTCAAGCACTTCTTCATAATTCTCCGCAGATGCAGAACCGTTTAAGGCGAGGGGAATCTCGTGCAGAATCTTCCCGTTTTCGGCAAGCACGATTCCGCCGCCGATTTCTTTCATCCGTGAGAAAGCGAGCAGGATATCTTCCTTATTTTTTCCGGCAGCGATAATATCTCCTGTTGTCGTGTAGGAACTGACAAAGCCCTGCACCCGATCGGCAAAACCTTTCAGCATTGTATTAACCCGCCATTTTCCATGCTTATCGAGAAGCGTGAGATAGCATTCATCATGATCAAAAGAAAGCTGGTCAACAGAATTATCAATCGCAATCATATACGGCTCCATAATGACCGCGTTGCGCATGGACACACCCATCGGCATTGAAAACTGTAAATCATCCATCGTCATATCATATGAAAGCTCAAGAGGGACAAGACCGCCCTTTTTCCAATCCGTTTCTGTAAACGCATTCATATTTCGGCCGTCTTCCCTCACCAGGATACCTTTGGAGATCACCGTGACCGGGTCAGGATTCATCGGGTCATCGAGAATGTTCAATGAAGCAAGCCGGCCCGGACCGATCACACCGAGAAAGTCGTCCATCTGATAATACTTCGCGATATTAAAGGAGGCCATATTGTAGGCGTCAATCGCCGGAACTCCTTCCTCCAAAGCGATTTTGATTAATTCATTCGTCATGCCGCCTTTATAAAAATGCGGCGTCGCTCCATCCGTCGTGTAAAAGAAATGATCATAATGCCGGAAGCCTTTTTGATGGAGATCCTGCAAAATCGTTCTCAAATCAGGGCGGATGGATGAATGTCTGAGCGAAACATAGTAGCCCAATTCAAGCCGTCTCATCACCTCGCCGCCATTCATCGCCTCGTGGTCGGAATCAGCTCCGAACAGTTTCATCTTCGTCAGTGTTTTTTCAGAGGCTCCGGGAAAATGCCCTTCTATCCGCTTGCGCAGTTTCTTTGTCGCCTGCATGCAATGAAGCATCAGGTCATCGCCGTCCATGAGGCGCGGCCATCCGGTCAATTCTCCGCCTTGAATGACATCCGGGTGCTCAATCCATTGCTTTCGGACATCAAAAGAAAGAAGCTGATCCTCATTCAGCACTTCAGTCTGCAGATCATATCTGGACCACCAGAAATATTGCACCGGCTGTTTTTTCAGTTCTTCCAATATAGTAAGCGCTTTCTTTTTACCGCTGTGCAAAAGAAAAAACAAGTTATCATTAACAAACGTCGTTGTTCCGAATTGAGACACATATTCGGCGAGCGTTTGGGGATTATATATTTGAAAAGGATGTGTATGCGGTTCAATGTAACCTGGCACAATGTATTTTCCTTCACAATTTATGGTATGAATGTGCTCTGCTGCATCAGGAAGCTCATCACCAACATATACAATTCGGTCTCCGTAAATCCAGACGTTCTTTTTCAGCCATTGTTTTAAAAAAGGATTTAATACGAGAGCATCCCGTAAAAGTAGCGTTGGAAGCAGCTTTGAGTCTACAACATCCGCCTGTGATCTGATGTCTTTATTTTTCCAGTTAAAGGTACGTTCGGACATTCACATACTCTCCTTCGCTTATATTAGACCCATCGTATCACATCCGCACAATTATCGCACGGCTAAAACGTTACAAATTATTGAAGATGAATGAAAAACTTTTTCTAAGGGAGCTGAAATGATGAAACCGAATATCAGTTTATTAAATGCCGTTATGCGCATCACTTGCGGCCTCACCATTTTGTCTGCTGCTTCAGCGAAATACACGAGAAAACCTTGGTGCAAGATGCATCTCTTCTGTATGATGATGGGCGCGATGAAAGCGGCGTCCGGCATCCTCCGCTTCTGCCCGGTGACATATATGTTCCAAACCGGAATGAATCAGGATGACAGCCATCAGCAAGAAAAATAACAAGCCGTTTCGGCTTGTTATTTAATTTCTCCTGTCCCGCGAGTCTGAGAAGAATCCGTCTATACGCCTTCATCGATGACCGGCAGGCCGACAACCTAGGCCGTCCTCAGCTTACGTAAAAAACCCCGCAGCTCGGGTGCTGCGGGGTTCTGCTTTCTATCGTTGAGAAGCTTTCAGCGCACGGGCGCCGATGTCGCTTCTGTAAAACAGCCCGGGTTTTGTCAGCCCTGAAACGGCGCTGTACACTTTATCTCTCGCCGCTTCAAATGTCTCAGCAAATGCGGTGACATTGGCGACCCGGCCGCCGTTTGTGACAAATTGACCGCCTTCTTTTTTCGTTCCGGCATGAAAAACGGCGATCCCGTCTTCAGCGGATGCCAAACTGCCGATCGGCGTGCCTTTCGCATAGCCTTCCGGATAGCCCTCGGAAGCCAGTACGACGCTGACGGCGGCGGTATCCTTCCACCTTAGGTCAACATCCTTCTCATGCAGAAGATCTAAGAGCACCTGAATGAGGTCAGATTCCATTCTCGGCACGACAACCTGTGTTTCCGGATCTCCGAAGCGCGCGTTGAATTCAATGACTTTTGATCCGTTTTCCGTCAAAATCAGCCCCGCGTACAGCACGCCCGTGAAGGAGCGTCCCTCTTTCACCATTGCTTTTGCCGCCGGCTTCACAATCGTTTCGACTGCGCTTCTGACGATATCATCGGAAATGTGCGGCACCGGTGAGTAGGCGCCCATTCCGCCCGTATTCGGCCCTTTGTCTCCATCGAAGGCGCGTTTATGATCTTGAGCGATTACCATCGGATAGACGGTCTCCCCTTTTACAAACGCCATTAAAGAAAATTCTTCGCCGGCGAGGAACTCTTCAATGACAACAGATGCGCTCGCCTCGCCGAATTTCTCATCTTCAAGAAAATCGTGCAGGCATTCAATCGCTTCTTCTTCCGTCATCGCGACCGTGACACCTTTTCCGGCGGCAAGCCCGTCTGCTTTAATGACAATCGGCGCGCCTTTTTGCTGCACATATGCTTTCGCCTCTTCAAATGAAGTAAACGTCTCATATTCCGCCGTCGGAATGCCGTATTTTTTCATTAAATCCTTGGCAAACTGTTTGCTTCCTTCAATGATTGCCGCTTTTTCAGACGGTCCGAAAACAAGCAGTCCGGCTTTTTCAAACTCGTCCGCTATTCCTTCAATCAGAGGAACTTCAGGGCCGATAATCGTCAGCCCGACATGATGTTCTTTCGCAAACGCAATGAGTGCGGCATGATCGCTTTCTTCAATGTTGGCCAGCGTCGCGCAGTCTGCCATACCGTCATTTCCGGGCGCGGCGTACACCGTGTCAACAAGCGGGCTTTGCGCCGCTTTCCAAGCCAATGTATGCTCTCTGCCGCCTTTTCCGATAATCAATACATTCACGCTTCGTTCCCCCTCTTAATGTTTGAAATGTCTGATGCCGGTGAATACCATGGCGATCCCGTATTCATCCGCTTTTTTAATCGAATCTTCATCGCGGACCGATCCGCCTGGCTGGATAATCGCCGTGACACCGGCTTTTGCGGCTTCTTCGACTGTATCCGGCATCGGGAAAAACGCGTCTGATCCGAGCGCGCTGCCTTTTGCTTTTTCTCCGGCCTGCTCAATGGCGATTTTAGCTGAACCGACGCGATTCATCTGTCCTGCGCCCACACCGACCGTCATATGGTCTTTTGCAAGAACGATAGCGTTGGATTTCACGTGTTTGACGACTTTCCAGGCGAGCTTCAGATCTTCCCATTCCTGCTCGTTCGGCTCTCTTTTTGTCGGGATGCTGATGTTGGCGTCATCAAATCCATGGACGTCTAAATCTTGAATCAAAAGGCCGCCCTGTACGGATGTCAGCTGTTTTTCTTTCTTCCCTGATGCGGTCACGTCAAGCGTGAGCAGACGAAGGTTTTTCTTCGCCGTCAGCACGTTCAGCGCTTCTTCACTGAAAGAAGGGGCGATAATGATTTCTAAAAAGATGCCGTGAAGGGCTTCAGCCGTTGCCTGATCAACTTCACGGTTCAGCGCGATGATGCCGCCGAAAATGGAGGTTTTATCAGCTTCATACGCTTTATTGAATGCTTCCTCAATTGAAGCTCCCGTACCGACTCCGCACGGATTCATATGTTTAACGGCAACAGCTGCGGGTTCTGTAAACTCCCGGACGATTTGAACGGCCGCATCCGCGTCCTTAATATTGTTGTAAGAAAGCTCTTTGCCGTGAAGCTGTTTTGCCGCCGCGATGGAACCGGAGACAGGAAGTGCGCTTTGATAGAAAACAGCCTCTTGGTGAGGGTTTTCGCCGTAGCGGAGCGATTGTTTTTTCTCAAATGTAACGGTGAATTGCTCAGGGTCTTTCTCACCGGCCTCGCGTGTTAAGTAATCAGCGATTAATGCGTCGTATGCCGCGGTATGGCGGAATACTTTGGCCGCAAGCTCGCGTTTTCTTTTAAGCGAAACGCCGCCGTGTTCTTTAATCTCATTGAGCACAGAGCTGTAATCGGCCGGATCTGTGATGACCGTCACATCCTGATGGTTTTTCGATGCGGCGCGCAGCATGCCGGGGCCGCCGATATCAATGTTTTCTATCGCTTCATCGTATGTTACATCTTCTTTTGAAATCGTTTCTTTAAACGGATAAAGGTTGACAACCACAAGGTCAATCGGTGCAATGCCGTGCTCATTGATCTGCGCCATATGCTCTTCATTGTCTCTTACGGCAAGCAGGCCGCCGTGAATATTAGGATGGAGCGTTTTTAACCGTCCGTCCATAATTTCAGGAAATCCGGTGACTTCTGAAATGCCGATGACATCCACACCGTTTTCCTGGAGAAGTTTTTTTGTTCCTCCGGTCGAAATGACTTCGACGCCGAGCTCTGTCAGTTCCTTTACGAAAGGTACGAGATTTGTTTTATCAGAAACACTGATTAGTGCGCGTTTGATTGTCATGCCTTTTCACCTCTGTTATTTAGTCCCAGCAGCTGTTTCACAACGCTCGGATACCATTTGTGCTCAAGCTCGTGTATTGTATGCTCTATGTCTTCAAGCGTATCGTTTTCCTGTATTTCGAATGCTTTTTGCGCGATAATCGGTCCTGTGTCCATGCCTTCGTCGACGTAATGAACGGTAATGCCCGCCACTTTCACACCGGCCCGATACGCCTGTCCGACAGCGTCAATCCCGGGGAATGCCGGAAGAAGCGAGGGATGTATATTAATAATGCGGCCCCCGTATGCTTCAAGCAGCGTATCTCCAATCAGTCTCATATAGCCGGCGAGAACGATTAATTCCGCCCCGTGCAGGCGCAGCTGTTCAATAACGGCCCGTTCAAAGGCCGCTTTGTTTTCAAAAGATGACGGTTCAAAGGCAAATGACGGAATGTGTAAAGCCTCCGCCCTTTCCACCGCCTTTGCCTGAGGCTTATCCGTCACGAGAAGCGAGAGCTCCGCATCCCACTTCTCTTCTCTCATGCGTTTGGCAATGGCCTCGAAGTTCGATCCGTTTCCTGAAGCAAATACCGCAAACTTTTTCATGAAAGAGCCGCACCGCCGAAAGAAATGCCTTCGCCCCGCTTGACCCGGCCGATCAGATAAGCCTTCTCGCCCTGAGCTTCAAGCGTGTCGATGACGTCTGTCAGGTTTTCTTCTTTAACGGCAAGGACAAAACCGATGCCCATATTAAAAACATTGAACATTTCTTCTTCTTTCAGCTTGCCGTGCTCCTGCAGAAACGGAAAAATCGGCGGGATCGGCCATGATCCGTGATCAATTTCCGCACTCAATCCGTCCGGCAGCATCCGCGGGATGTTCTCGATGAATCCTCCGCCTGTCACATGCGCCATGCCGTCCACCTTACCGCTTTTCACCGCCTTGAGCACCGGCTTCACATATATTCTCGTCGGTTCCAGCAATTCTTCTCCGAGAGGACGCGCAAACGGTTCATAGACAGTATCCAAATCAAGTCCGCCGTCATCAAGAAGCACTTTTCTCACAAGGGAAAATCCGTTGCTGTGAAGGCCGCTTGAAGTAAGTCCGATTAAGAGATGCCCCTCTTCGATATGTTCACCGGTGACGATTTCGTCTTTTTCCGCGACGCCGACTGAAAAGCCCGCAATATCGTATTCATCAGCCGTATACAGCCCCGGCATTTCCGCCGTCTCACCGCCGATAAGCGCTGATCCTGACTGCTCGCATCCGTCCGCCACGCCCTGAACGATCTGCTCAATTTTTACCGGATCAGCCTTGCCGACCGCCAAATAATCAAGGAAAAACAGCGGCTCCGCTCCTTGGGCAAGCACATCATTTACACACATCGCGACCGCATCGACGCCGATCGTGTCATGTTTATCCATTGAAAATGCGAGTTTCAGCTTGGTGCCGACACCGTCTGTTCCGGAAATTAAAACAGGCTTTTGATACGGAAGCTCTGACAGATCAAACATTCCGCCAAAACCGCCCAGGCTTCCCATAACGCCGAGCCTTTTCGTGCGCTCCACGTGTTTTTTCATTCGTTTGACGGCTTCGTATCCGGCTTCGATGTCAACTCCGGCATTTTTATAAGCATCAGACATCCCTATCACTCCTTGTCAATTCGTTTCTCCTTAAAAGGCAGAAAGAGAAAGGCAGCCTGAATTCCCGCTGCCTTTATGTCATTTTCACATTTTATTTTGTCAGCACCGCTTCTTTTACGTGAGGAAGCACTGTATCCTGATAAATTTCCGTCGGATATTTGCCCGTAAAACAAGCGAGGCATTGTCCGCAGTTGGTGTCTTCAAATGTTCGGCCGACTCCTTTTAACAATCCGTCTACACTTAAGAAAGAAAGCGTGTCAGCACCGATGATCTGGCGGATTTCTTCCACGGAATGAGAAGAAGCGATCAGCTCCTCATGGGTTGATGTGTCGATGCCGTAGAAGCACGGATGAGCGATCGGCGGTGAACTGATCTTGACGTGCACCTCTGTCGCTCCCGCTTCTCTGAGCATTGTGACAATCCGGCGGCTTGTCGTCCCGCGCACGATGGAATCATCAACCATGACGACCCGTTTTCCTTCAACAACACCGCGGACGGCGGACAGCTTCATTCTGACGCCTTGCTCGCGCAGAGCCTGTGACGGCTGGATAAACGTTCTGCCGACATAACGGTTTTTAATGAGACCGAGTTCGTACGGAATGCCCGTTGCCTCGGCATAGCCGATAGCCGCAGAAATACTGGAATCAGGCACGCCTGTGACGACATCCGCTTCAATCGCGGACTCCTGGGCAAGCATTTTTCCGAGGTTTTTCCGGGCGCTGTGCACGTTAATGCCGTCGATATTGCTGTCAGGTCTTGAGAAATAAATGTACTCCATGCTGCAGATGGAACGGTTGATATTCATGGAGAAACGCTCTGATTTCATGCCTTCATCATTGATGATCAGCATTTCGCCCGGCTCTACCTCGCGAAGGTATGTCGCGCCGACCACATCGAATGCGCACGTTTCTGATGCCACGACGTAAGCATCGCCCATCATGCCGATTGACAGCGGTCTGAGTCCGTTCGGGTCAAGCGCTACGATCATTTCTGTTTCAGTCATGATTAAAAAGGCATAAGCGCCTTTCAGCATAGACAGCGAATTTTTGATCTGATCCTTCAGCGAAAAGTGTCCGCTGCGTTTAATCAGATGAGCCAGCACTTCCGTATCGGAGGAAGTCTGAAAGATGCTCCCTTGGTTTTCAAGCTGCTGCTTCAACTGTGTGGCGTTGACCAAGTTGCCGTTATGAGCAAGCGCGAGGCTGCCGTTGTTTTGCGAACGGAACAGGAGCGGCTGGACATTTTCATATCCGCCTCCGCCTGCCGTCGCATAACGGACGTGCCCGATCGCGCCTTTTCCCTTCACTTTGCTCAGTTCGCCGTTTTGAAAAACCTCGGTAATAAGCCCCTGTCCTTTATGCGCCGTCAGTTTTTCACCGTCAGTTGCGACAATTCCCGCGCCTTCCTGTCCTCTGTGCTGGAGGCTGTGCAGGCCGTAATATGTGATCTGCGAAGCTTCTTCATGTCCCCAGATGCCAAACACACCGCATTCTTCATTCAGGCCTTTGATTTCAGCAAGCATGGAATAGCTCCTTTCCACGCGCGCTCAAGTTCTTTCGTTTGCGCGTGAACCAATTGTTGTCCGTCCTGGTTTTGAATCGCCAGAAGTCCGTCAGCCGTTACCTCACCGATATGAACCGCATCAGCCGCAGCCGCTTCAAACGCCGCTTGGTGTTCTTTTTTCACCGAAACGACGAAGCGTGATTGAGATTCAGAGAATAATAATGCCGCTTCCCCTTCTACAGTCACGTTGGCGCCAAGGTTTTCCGTCGTCATGACGCTTTCTGCAACCGCCACGCCTAAGCCGCCTTCAGACACATCATGCGCTGATTGAACGAAGCCTTTTTTAATCGCGTCAAGCAATGTTTTTTGGCGTGACAGCTCTATATCAAGATCGATTTGCGGCGCTTTGCCGTAAATGCGGCCTTCTGTCATTTTTTGCAGTTCGCTTCCGGCAAACTCAGGTTTTGTTTCGCCGATCACGTATACAAGATCCCCCGCTTGTTTGAAATGCTGTGTCGTAATATGAGCGGTATCTTCAATTAAGCCGACCATGCCGATCACAGGCGTCGGGTAGATCGCCGTTCCGTTCGATTCATTATAAAGTGATACGTTACCGCCGATGACGGGAGTGCTGAGAACATTACACGCCTCGCTGATGCCGTCGGCCGCTTTTTCGATCTGCCAGAAAATTTCAGGTTTTTCCGGGTTTCCGAAATTCAGATTATCCGTGACCGCAAGCGGTTCGGCGCCTGAGCATACGATGTTGCGCGCCGCTTCGGCAACGGCGATTTTCCCGCCTTCTTCTGGATCAAGATATAAATAACGCGCGTTGCAATCCGTCGTCATCGCCAGCGCTTTTTTCGTGCCGCGAATTCTGAGCACACCGGCGTCAGAGCCCGGAGCGACCACCGTATTTGTGCGCACCATGTAGTCATATTGATCGTACACCCACTCTTTGCTGGCGATTGTCGGCTGCTGCAGCAGGGCAAAAAGCGTCTCTGTCGCATCTTTTACTTCAGGCGCGGGAACTTCCGTTTCCTGAAACTCGCGGTAGTACGCGGGTTCTGCTGACGGCTTGTGGTATACAGGCGCTTCTTCCGCCAGCGCGTCGACCGGAAGCTCGCAAACAACCTCTCCGTTATGGCGGAGGCGGAGCATTTTATCATCCGTAACATGACCTACGGAAACCGCTTCAAGATCATATTTATCAAAAATATCGACAATTTCCTGTTCACGTCCGCGTTCAATGACGAGAAGCATGCGTTCCTGAGACTCGGAAAGCATCATTTCGTAAGCGGTCATACCTGTTTCCCGCTGCGGAATGAGATCAAGGTTCATTTCAATGCCTGAGCCGGCTTTGCTTGCCATTTCAGCACTCGAACTTGTCAGACCGGCCGCCCCCATATCCTGAATGCCGACTAAGGCGTCGCATTGGATGACTTCAAGGCATGCTTCCAGGAGAAGTTTTTCCATGAAAGGATCGCCGACCTGCACCGCGGAACGTTTTTCTTCAGATGAATCTGACATTTCTTCTGATGCGAAAGTAGCGCCGTGTATGCCGTCGCGGCCCGTTTTAGCGCCGACGTACATGACCGTGTTGCCGACACCTTTCGCCTGGCCCTTTTTAATATCTTTATGATCAATTAAGCCGACGCACATTGCATTGACAAGCGGATTGCCCTCATAGCTTGCGTCAAACTGCACTTCTCCGCCGACCGTCGGAATGCCGATACAGTTTCCGTATCCCGCGATTCCCGCCACTACTTCTTCAAACAAGTACTTCACACGAGGTGAAGTGAGCTCACCAAATCGAAGAGAGTTTAATACAGCTATCGGACGGGCTCCCATTGAGAAAACATCACGGATGATGCCGCCCACTCCCGTCGCAGCACCTTGGTATGGCTCAATCGCTGACGGGTGGTTATGAGATTCAATTTTGAACACGACCGCCTGATTGTCACCGATGTCAACGATTCCCGCGCCTTCTCCGGGACCCTGCAGCACGCGTTCGCCGCTAGTCGGGAATTTGCGTAAAACCGGTTTTGAGTTTTTATAGCTGCAGTGCTCTGACCACATGACGGAAAAAATCCCGATTTCCGTGTAGTTCGGCAATCTTCCGATAATAGATTCAATGAGTGCGAACTCGTCATCACTGACACCCATTTGCTGATAGAGTTTCTCTTCTTTTATTTGTTCTTTACTTGGTTCAAGCAGTAGCGACATGAGTTTCCCTCCAATTTTTCACGATAGACCGGAACAATGTAAGACCGTCTGCGCTGCCGAGCAGTTCATCGACTGCGCGCTCAGGGTGAGGCATCATGCCTAATACGTTGCCTTTCTCATTCACGACGCCGGCAATGCCGCTGACGCTTCCGTTAATATCGCCGCCGTATGTGAAGGCGATTTGATCGTTTTCTTTTAATCTTTCAAGCGTTTCGTCATCACAGTAGAAATTGCCTTCGCCGTGGGCAACCGGAATCGTAATCGATTGTCCTTTTTCATAGGAAGATGTGAATAACGTGCCGCTGTTCTGCACGATTAATTCAACCGGGCGGCAGATGAACTTTAAATCTTTATTGCGTCTCATCGCGCCGGGCAGAAGTCCGAGCTCCTGCAGAATCTGGAATCCGTTGCAGACGCCAAGAACCGGTTTTCCTTCGGCAGCCGCTTTTTTCACGGCCGGCATGATGTTTGCGAATCTGGCGATGGCGCCGCATCTCAAGTAGTCGCCGTATGAAAACCCGCCGGGGATGAGCACGCCGTCAAATCCGTCAAGGCTTGTTTCCTCGTGCCAGACATACTCGACTTCTTCGCCGAGTTCATCCTTTACGGCGTGGAACATATCAATATCACAGTTGGAGCCGGGTAACACAATCACCGCAAATTTCACTGTGCGACAACCTCCTCAACTTCATATCGGTAGTCTTCAATGACTGTATTGGCAAGGAGCTTTTCACACATTTCTTTCACGAGCGCGTCAAGATCGCGGTCAGATTTTTCAATCGTCAGCTCCATGTATTTTCCGATGCGCACATCCTGCACTTCATTGTAGGTCATGCTGTGCAATGCATGCTGCACCGCGCTTCCTTGAGGATCGAGCACACTTTCTTTTAAGCTGACATAAACTTTCACTTTATACATTATGAAATGCCTCCCAGTCTTTTGAAAATCTCTTCATATGCGTCGGTTAAGCTTCCCAGGTTCCGTCTGAACAAATCTTTATCGAGCTTTTCGTTTGTGTCTTTGTCCCACAGACGGCACGTGTCAGGAGAGATTTCATCCGCTAAAAGCACCCGTCCCTCTGCGTCTAAGCCGAATTCCAGCTTAAAATCTATTAATCTGACGCCGCAGTCTTCAAAAATATGCTGCAGCTCTTGATTGACCTGTTTTGTAATCGATTTGATCGTTTTGACCTGCTCAGGAGCAGCTGCTTTTAAGAGCCAGATATGATCTTCTGTGATGAGCGGATCGCCCAGCGCGTCATCCTTGTAGTAAAATTCGATAATCGGCTGCGGAAGCTCTGTTCCTTCCGGGATGCCGAGACGTTTCGACATGCTTCCGGCGGCAATGTTTCTGACCACGACTTCAAGCGGAATGATGCTCACTTTTTTGATAAGCTGCTCTGATTCTGAAACACGCTCCACAAAGTGGTTGTCAATTCCTTTGGCGTGCAGATGTTTGAAAATCAGGCTTGAAATTTCATTGTTCAGACGGCCCTTTCCGCTGATCTCCGCTTTTTTCTCACCGTTAAAGGCTGTTGCGGAATCCTTGTAGACCACGCGGAGAATCTGTTCGTCTTCAGTTTGATAAATCCGTTTCGCTTTTCCTTCATAAAGAAGATTATTGTTCACAATATTCACGGAAGGCCTCCTAACCCGAATGTTGGGAATATTCAATCTATGGCGGCTGAAGAAGCCGCCTCCGGCTGGCTTCTTCTATAAACCTAAACGATCAAAGATCAAGTCGACGTTTTTCAGATGATAATTGTAGTCAAAGCAATCGGCAATCTGTTCCGGTGTGAGACGGGACGTGATTTTTTCCTCCGCTTCGACAAGCTGGCGGAACGGCACTTGTTTTTCCCACGCTTCCATCGCTTTCGGCTGAACCGTGTCATATGCTTCTTCACGAGGCAGACCCGTGTCGATTAAAGCGAGCAGCACGCGCTGAGAGTAGATTAAACCGAGTGTGCGGTCCATGTTGCGTTTCATATTTTCCGGGAATACCGTTAAGTTTTTGACGATATTGCTGAATCGGTTCAGCATGTAATTCAGCGCGATTGTCGCGTCAGGAAGAATGATGCGCTCAGCTGATGAATGAGAAATATCACGCTCATGCCATAACGGTACATTTTCGTATGCCGTCAGCATGTACCCGCGGATCACGCGCGCCATGCCCGTCATATTTTCCGACCCGATCGGATTCCGTTTATGAGGCATAGCCGATGAACCTTTTTGTCCTTTCGCAAAAAACTCTTCCACTTCACGTGTTTCACTCTTTTGCAGACCGCGGATTTCCACTGCGAATTTTTCAATGCTCGTCGCGATCAAAGCCAGTGCCGCCATGTAATCCGCATGACGGTCGCGCTGTAATGTCTGAGTGGAAATCGGCGCCGCTTTCAGGCCGAGTTTTTCACAGACATACTGCTCTACGAACGGATCAATATTTGCATATGTGCCGACCGCGCCGGAAAGCTTCCCGACTTCGATCCCTTCTTTTGCCTGCTTGAAACGTTCAAGGTTGCGTTTCATTTCTTCGTGCCAAAGCGCGAGTTTCAGGCCGAATGTCGTCGGTTCCGCGTGTACGCCGTGCGTGCGGCCCATCATGACCGTGTATTTATGTTCTTTCGCTTTTTCTTTTATAATGTCAACAAATCTCTCAATGTCCTTGAGCAAGATCTCATTCGCCTGTTTTAATAGATAGGAAAGAGCGGTATCCACGACATCTGTTGACGTCAGGCCGTAGTGAACCCATTTTCTTTCTTCGCCTAATGATTCTGAAACCGCGCGGGTGAATGCAACGACGTCATGGCGCGTATCCTGCTCGATTTCCAAAATGCGGTTGATGTCGAAAGACGCGTTTTCGCGCATGACCTTGACGTCTTCTTTCGGAATGACGCCAAGCTCAGCCCAGGCTTCACAGGCTAAAATCTCGACTTCCAGCCATGCCTGGTATCTGTTTTCGTCCGTCCAGATCGCGGACATTTCAGGTCTTGAATAACGTTCGATCATTATGCTCGTCCTCCGTCTCTATTCATCCATATGTTCGTGATGTCCTGAATCCATGTTTCATCAGGCTTCCGCAAAAATGTCATATGCCCCATTTTGCGGCCTTTTTTAATCTCATGTTTTCCGTACAGGTACAGTTTGGCTTCCTTTAAAAGCTCCGTATGCTCCTCCGCAAGCTTCACTTCATCACCGAGCAGATTCACCATCATTCCCGGTTTGAGAAGATCGGTTCTGCCGAGAGGAAGTCCGCAGACCGCTCTGATGTGCTGTTCGAATTGGCTCGTTTCACAAAGGTCGAGCGTATAATGCCCTGAATTGTGAGGACGCGGCGCCAGTTCATTAATCAAGAGGCCTCCGTCTTCCGTGACAAACATTTCCACCGCAAGCGGCCCGACAAGCTCCAATTTCTCCGCGAGCTGAACGGCAAGCGCCTCTGCCCGCTTCTGAACCGTTTCCTCCGCTCTCGCGGGCACGATGCTTTGGAACAGAATATTATTTTTGTGGATATTTTCAGCAGCCGGAAAGGTTGAAATCTCACCGTGCACCGATCTCGTCACGATAACGGAAAGCTCCATCCGGAACGATACCCAGCTTTCAAGTATGCACGTGCCGTTTTCTAACAGCGCACCCGCTTCATCTGTCTGTCCTTCTTCCTTAATGACAAATTGGCCTTTGCCGTCATATCCGCCGCGGCATGTTTTCAGCACCGCCGGGAGTCCCAGTGCCTGAACGGCTTCCTCAAGCTCCCGTCCGCTGTTTACGATCCGATAAGGAGCGACTTGACAGCCTGCTGACTGGATCGCCTTTTTTTCCGTTTCCCTGTTTTGGGTGATGAGCAGCAGCTCGCTTCCCTGTGGAAGATATGCATGTTCTTTGAGCCAGTTGAGCGCCTCGTAATCGATATTTTCAAATTCGTAGGTAATGATGTCACTGACTCCGGCCAATTTTTGAATCGCTTCACGGTCATTGTACTGGGCGGTAATTTCAATATCGGCGATCTGTCCGCATGGCGAGTCTTTCACGGGATCGACGACAGCGACTTTATAGCCCATCTGTTTTGCGGCGACAGCCATCATTTTTCCGAGCTGTCCGCCTCCGATAATGCCGATGACGGCGCCGGGAAAAATCGTTTTTTTATCAGACAAGCTGATCACTGCTTTCCAGCACCGTTTGTTTTGTCGCATTTCTTCTCGCCTCTAGTTTATCCGCAATGTCATCGTCAAATGCCGACAAAATTTGCGCGGCTAACAGACCCGCGTTCACTGCGCCCGCTTTCCCGATCGCCGTCGTCGCGACCGGCACGCCGCCGGGCATCTGTACGATAGACAGAAGAGAATCAAGCCCGTTAAGCGATTTCGTCTGAACCGGTACGCCGATCACCGGCAGCGTCGTTTTGGCCGCCGTCATTCCCGGCAGATGCGCCGCTCCCCCGGCTCCGGCAATAATGACTTTTAAGCCCCTGTCTCTTGCGCTTTCTGCATATTCAAACATCAAATCAGGCGTCCGGTGCGCGGATACCACCTGTTTTTCATAAGGAATGTGAAGTTCGTCAAGTATGTCGCATGCATGTTTCATTGTCTCCCAATCGGAGGTGCTTCCCATGATGATTCCTGCTAGCGGCTGCATTCTGTTCCCACCTTCTCATGCTTTGTTTTTCAGAAAAAAAAGCCCGGCTTATATTGCAACTATGAGGAAGCAATACAAACCGGGCATGGCGCGCGTATCGTCAGTCGTTCGCTTCTGCGATATCCATGTCAGCTGTTTATCACTTTCCTGCATAGTCCGGCCGTTTACGGCAGCCGGGTAGAAACTTATGGGCCATATTCCCAAGATTATATGAGGTCGTGTTTTGATTTCATGTTTATCTTAACAACGGACTTGGATAATGTCAACGACATTATCGAACGATATAAAAATTCTTTCTTTTAATGTTCGTGTTTAGATCAATTTCCCTTCAAATACGATTTTTTTCCCGCAAGGAACGACTTGAATTGATCCATTTTCTTTCTTTTCTGTAAAGATCGGCTCTTCCATCCGCCGGACGGGCATATAACCCTCTTCCTTCATTAAAGTGAGAATGGTGTCAATCGTTTCATCTTCCGTTACTTCAAACCGTTTCTTTTTTGGCTTTGTCATTCCTTAATTCTCCTCTTCTTCACTGCTTTCACCCAGAATCCGCCGTGGATCGTTTTCGGCTCAAAGGCGATAATAAACGCTTTTTCATCAAGCGTTTTAATCGTATCATAAAGCTGAAGCTCATATTTGCGCGGCGTCAGAATCTGCATGGCGGTCCGGTCTCCTTCAAGTCCGCCCGCAACCCAGCTTGTAACCCCGTATCCTTTTTCCCGGAGCTGTTTCGGCAGGTCCAGATCGAGCTCCTTCGTAATGACGTTGACTGTAATATAGCCGAGCGCCAGTTTTTCTTCAATTTTCATTCCCACTATGACGCCGAGGCCGTAGCCGAGCGCATAGGCAATGACGTTTTGAATTTGATTCAGATTGCCGAGCACGAGACTCAGGCCGGTCACATACACAAGGATTTCAATCGTACTGATGCCTGCGGCGAAATAGCGCTGTCCCTTTAATGTCAGAATCATCCTGATCGTAAAGAAAGAGACATATATAATGTTAATGATGAGAATAATGAGAACCATACCTATACTGTTGGATAAAATCGTCTGCATCACTGATTCCCCTCCTCTGATACTTTGAAAAGCATCAATCCTTCAATTAAGGATAGTTTACCCTCTTTTCATCATTTTCAAAAGAAAAAAAAGCCCGCCCCGCAAGGCAGACTGTTAAGCCTCTTATCAGTGAAGCTCGGCTTTTTTCAATCGTTTGACGGCTTCATATTCCTTCTCAAGTTCACTCAGCGTGTACCCGGACAGTTCCTGAACATGGTCTTGATAAAACCCTGAGCGGATCAGTTTTGTCCTCAGGTGCTGTTTTTTCCGATTAATGGCTTCTCGCAACAACGGGGCCATCTTCATCATCCCTTTCCGAATCATAAAGAGTAGTGCCGCTTTCGAATTGCTGTTGCTCTCATCATATCTCGGCCGGGTCCTCAAAACAATACGCTTTATTAGAAAAATTTGTAAACATTGTGAAAGACAAATTTCGACTTATAAAGGGATCAGCGAAGCAGTAAAGTACTCTGAAATGAGCGGCCATGTCACAGCCGTAAAAACGAGCATGATGATGACCGCCGCGGAAATACAGTACATCACGTCAGCCGCAGGCTTTTCAGCCGATTTGTATAGAATCTGCACAAACTGCACCATCGCCGAGGCGGCCATAAACAAGGTCAGCGCCGTAAACACCACGGTGACGACCGGCAGATTCAATATCGCGAAAATCATCCACACGATAGAGCAGGCGACAGCCGGAACCAAAAGCGATCCGACCCCCGCGGCCGCATCCCGCATCGTAATTTTCTGTTTCATCATATAACGTGATACAAGCCAGACCGCGCCGGCCGCAGCGGCAAAAAAGACGAGCGTATACACGAGAACGACAGTAAAGCCGTCAAAAAACGTATGATGCCGCTCCCCGTATCCGAGAGGCCTTTGCTGGCTTGCCCTCAGCTGAAACCAATTTCCGATTGAGAAAAAGATACTGAATACAAGCATTGAAATAAGAGCATATTTAAAGCGGGAAAAGCCGTCTTCCCCAACGACCTTCACCGGTGATGTCAAAATGCGCAGCGCGAAACGGCAATAACGTTTGACCGCGGCCCATGCAGAAGCGAGTTTTTCCGTAAAAGCCGGAGCCGGGCGCCGTTCCTTTACTTTTTTCTTTTGCTTTTGATAACGTCCCGCATTTCTGGACATTCTCGAGAGCGGTTCTTCATCAGTCCCCTGATGCTGTTTTTCTTCTTCCAACGTTTCTTTTCTTTCTTCCGTCATGTCAGCAACTCCTATCAAAAAAATACGGCGGAATTTGTTAAACAAGAAAATAAAACACTTATATAAGGTACCGAAGCGTCCTTAAACAGTCAAGCGGTTTTCTTCACCCGGACACCCACATGACGTTTTATAGTATGTATTGGTTTTACGGAATAGGACAAAAACAAAAAACCGGCTTAACTCAGCCGGTTTTTCCGTTATTTTAAGAAGATGAAATACAGGATAAAGATGACAAACAGCCCGTACATAATCGGGTGAACGCTTTTTCCTTTTCCTTTGCAGATCATTGTAATCGGGTAGAATATAAAACCGATCGCAATCCCCGTCGCAATGCTGTACGTCAGCGGCATCATAATCATCGTTAAGAATGCCGGCACAGCCACCTCGAATTTATCCCAGGCGATCTTACCGAGCGGCGCCACCATCAGCGCGCCGACAATAATTAAAGCCGGAGCCGTCACATTCGTGGTGACAACTGACAGAAGCGGCGAGAAAAACATCGCCAGCAAAAAGAGAATGCCCGTCACAACAGCCGCGAAGCCGGAGCGCGCCCCCGCCGCAACGCCTGAGCTGGATTCAACATAAGAAGTCGTTGTAGACGTACCGAGTACGGCTCCGATAACGATTGATGTTGAATCTGCCAGAAGCGCTCTTCCCGCACGCGGAAGTTTGTTTTCCTTCATCAGCCCGGCCTGTGTCGCTACAGCCACCAGCGTTCCGGCCGTATCGAAAAACCCGACGAACAAGAAAGTTAAAATGACAATCAGCATTTGGACGGAGAAGATATCCGGAAGATGCATCCACGCCTGTCCGAAAGTCGGCGCAAGACTCGGCACGCTGCCGACAATGTGCGTCGGAACCGGAATCAGTCCGCAGACCATGCCGGCAACCGCCGTCAGAAGCATTCCGATAAATACGCCGCCGTTTACGCGAAGCACCATCAGAATGACAGTCACAATAACACCGAAAACCGTCAGCAGCACAGGGCCGCTGTGAATATTGCCGATAGACACCAAAGTCGATGAGTTCGCTTCAATAATGCCCGAACCCTGCAAACCGACAAATGTGATAAACAAACCGATACCCGCGCCGACCGCCAATTTCAGCTCAGGCGGAATCGCATTAATGATTTTTTCCCGCAGTCCCGTCAGCGAAAGCGCCACGAAGATAATTCCGGAAATCAAGACGCCGGAAAGCGCAGCCTGCCATGAAATCCCCATGCCGAGGACGACAGAGAAAGCAAAAAACGCATTTAATCCCATACCCGGCGCAATCGCGATCGGATACTTTGCAATGAGCCCCATTAAAATACAGCCGGCCGCAGACGCCAAGGCTGTAGCGGTGAACACCGCGCCCTGATCAATTTTTAATGCTTCCGGAAATCCCTTCACACCGTTTAAAGACAATGTCAGCGGATTGACGAACAGAATGTACGCCATTGACAAAAAGGTCGTTAAACCGCCGATGATTTCATTACGATAGCTTGTCCCCAGCTCATCAAACTGAAAAAATTGCTTCAAGCCAATTGCCTCCTTCATTCTCTCCCATTTATTCTGCCCGTTATCCGCCAAATAAAAAACGCCCCAAATACATTTGGGACGCTTGACTACATACGTTCAGTCTGAATAAATAAGAATGGATTATTTATATCAAACGATTGAGATTGATCCGTAGTCAAGCCATTTACGGTAGCTTGGTAGAAACTTGCGGGCCATATCCCCGCCATTATACGATATCTGCATATTTGATTTCTGAGTCTATTGTATCAATTCAATTTTGAAAACTCAATAAAAAAAACGAACAATCCCGGTAAAAAAATTTGGTTTATTCGTTAATTGACCAAAAATGGAAGACGGCAAAAGCCGCCTTCCAGACATCAATTTCCGTCCGCAGGCCGAACCGGCACCGCGAATGTGATCCCCTTATCATCCGCCAGCAAGTTCATAACCGTTTGATTGACGTACAAAGCGTATGAATCGAATGAGAAATCGCGCAACGAATAGTCTTTATTGGATGAATCATCCAATTCAAAAACGGATTCCATTTCACCCGTTTTAAGGTTCGTGACTTTCGCCTTATTTCCTTTCAGATAATAGCCTTTTTCATACTCATTAAGCGATGGCCAGGTTTTCATTTTTTTCGTATTGCCGAGACCGATTGACTCACCGACATTGATCAGCTGATCTTCATCCGCCTTGCTGTAATTGATTCCGGTGAATTGATAATCGACGATTACCCGTCTGCCTTGCTGTTTGATCTTTTTGATGGTGATGCCGACATGATGATGTTTCGTTTTATAACTGACGGGCAGTTTTGTTTTCAGAGGCATGATTTCTCCCGGCTCTGGTTCTGTTTTTATATCGCCCGTTATGAAAAGTGTTTTCGCTTTCGGGTCTATCGGTTTGCTGAATTGAGTTTGGCCGCGTATTCTTTTCCCGCCGCCCGGAAGATTCTTTCTGCCGCCAAGTTCAATATTCGACGCCGTCATTTCATAATGGTTTCCGGCATCATCCGTTGCCTCGTAAATCGAGATGGCATCATTTTTGGCTGCATCATAGAAGTCGATAGAATACAGGAGAGCCGATCCCGTCGTTCCGTTTTCCGCCCGGATATCGAAAAAGCGGTATAATCCGTGATTTACATTCACAGCTTTCGTTCCTTCAAGAGAAACGGACTTTTGTTTTTTAATAGGGAGTGTAAAGCGCCAGTTTCCCGGGATGTCCTTGATTTTTGTAATGACAAGCGGAAGCTTATCACCGTCTTTCAGCTTTGAGCCGTCCGTGAACAGGCGAAGCTGCCCCGCGTACCGTCCGTCTTTCATTTTTTTCATATCACTGTTGTCATAATCCTCTGCTAACATATTCCATGGATCTTTATAATCAACTTGAAAAGAGATGCTCTCCTCATCTGATTTCAAATTGTCAACGGTAAAATTGTAAACGAGCTGTCCGCTGTCGTAATACACACTTTTCACTGTCACCGTGATTCCGCGTGATTCCGCTTTCTCATTCAGTTTTGTCACCAAATTGCTTTTAAACAGCGCAGAACCTGCCTTATCCTGAAACAGACTGTAAATTTGTCCGGCAACAGGAATGTTTCCCATAGCCGTATTAACGGAGGGCATGAATAAGCCTGAGGACAAATACAGAATAAACAAAGCAGCAGCAACCGCGAGTCCGTTTATCAGTTTTCTTCCCCATCTCCGTCTGACGGCGCCTTCTTTTCCGGCACGGACAGCGGCGCTGTGTATCACATTTTTCAATTCAGCTTTCGGCACGTCAATGTCCTGATACAATTGCTTCATTTGATGCTTTTCCATATATGTTTATCCTCCTTTTCCAGCTCCTGCTTCAATGCTTTTCTCGCCCTGTGCAGATGCGTTTTTACAGTGCCTTCCGCCATACCGGTCTGTTCAGCGATCATAGCAATCGAGAAATCTTGAAAATAATAAAGCTGAATGGTCAGCTGTATATGTTCGTCAAGCGTTTCCAGGGCATTCCGAAGATCTATGTATTCTTCAATGTTCTTATTCTCCGCGCGCGTATCATGTTGCGGCTCAAACGGGATGACGTCACCGTGCTTTTTCCTCATCGCAAAAATCGTATGAAGCAAAATCCGGATCAGCCACGTTTTAAAATATTTCGGCTCCTTCAGCTGCGCGATATGAAGAAAAGCCTTGTAAGCCGTTTCCTGAACAGCGTCCAGCGTATCTTCCTTGTGATGCAAATAGAGATAAGCTGTTTTATATAAAGTCTCCTGATGAGCTGTGATCAGTTTTTCAAAGGCTGCGGCATCACCTTTTTTCGCCTTTTTAATCAATCGTTCTTCCTTCACCTTATCCACCTCCTATGCTGTTAGATATGAATCAGGGCAAAACGGTTTCAAAAAGATGAAAAAAACGCCTCAAAGTCTAATTTCGGATAACAACGATCCGTTTTCAAACTTGAAGGTGTTTTTTATTTGTCTCATCTTATGGTGTCAGTCCCTTAGATTAATACCTTCTTTGTTCGCCGTTCACTCTGTATTCCTCTCCCCAAAAATATAAACACTCTTGTTTCCCATTCTGATGGGTCGCTGCTGAAAAGAAAAAAGCCTTTAAACCTTTGAGGTTCAAAGACTTTGCCATTAATTCTTCATTGTGTTAAAACATTTAACTCCTATGAGATTCTGTTACATCAACTTTTGAACGTCCGCTCTTATCAAGATGTTTTTTTGCCAAAAATAAAACCGGAATTCCCGAGGCTGTCGTTATAAAAATGATCAAAAACATATAGAAGGACCCGTTTACACCAAAAAAGGAAAGAAGAATCCCTCCCAGCCAAGGACCGATTACATTTCCTAAACGGTTAAAGCCTGCTGCTCCAAAGTATGTCCCTTTGAAGCCTGGTTTTGCAATTTCATCCACCAGCATATCAACCATCGAAAAAATCAAAACTTCCCCTATTGTGAAAAACACGACGATAGAGCCCCATATGAATGGGTTGGACGATAGCGAAAAAAATAATAAACTGAAACTAATTAAAGCATTTCCCAGAATGATTGAATGAATCGGCGGGAACTTTTTCATGATATTCACAATAGGGTATTGAACGATTAAGACGACAATTGCATTCAAAGCTAAAAGCCATGAAAATATGGTCACCCCGTCCTCTATTTTGGCGGCAAAATATTGGGGCAATGTTGTAGAAAAGTGCGCATATCCGGATATTGATAATATCACTCCAAGTAATGTGATAAGAAAAACCTTGTCTTTCCTTGTCACATTAAAAGCCGTAGCAATAGTCGTTTTATTTTCTTTTCGATTGTTCTCGTCTAATTTAAATTTTCGGAATGAAAATACGAGAGATAGACCATAAAGAAAATATGTAAAACCTGGAACAGAAATGGGAGAGCCGTCTTGGCAGCTCCCAATCTAAGGCCTAAAAGAGGACCGAAAACTACGCCGATATTGATCGCAGTATATCGCAAATTAAACATCTTCAAACGATTTTCTTCTTTGCTTATATCGGATAATAATGCTCTTGACGCCGGTTCAAAGATAGATTGACACAGCCCGTTAAGCGCATTGATGACAAAAAATGCGAGTACACTATCTGCAAACATAAAACTTACAAAAACAAGCGCCCAACAAAATACAGACGTTATCATCACAATTTTCCTGCCAAAAAGATCAGACAAATACCCTCCGTAAAAGCTCATTACAATCCCAGCCAGCGAACTTACTGACACAATGATGCCGGTTAAAGCAGGAGAAACACCTTTTACTTGTGTTAGGTAAATAGAAAGGAAGGGAATGCTCATCGAGACTGACATTCTGCTAAACAAGGTGCCTAAAATGATATTCCAGCCCACAGGGTGAATTCTTAATCGTATGCCTTTCAAAAAACCACCTGCCTAAACATTAGATGCAGATATAAAGAGGCTCGTTTAAGCTTTCAGCGCTCTGTTATACCTTAACTGCCAGTTGGCGCGATTTAAATCTTCAGGCTTTGATATTCGGAATACGCCTTTACTGGCAGAAGCACCCACAGGTTTAACGATCAATGGGTATTCCATATCAATGCTTGCATGATATAATTCGATCCAATTTGTAAATTTGAAATATTTTGGATGAGGAACTTGTGCGCGGTTCAAACATTGACGCATCTTCCATTTGTTTCGAGCCCGTTCTGCCGCTTCCACCGGACTGCCCTTTAAGTTAAGTTCCCGGGCAGTTACCGCCACCGGAACCACATCTCTATCCCAGAATGTAATGACTCCATCAAAAGGATTTTCTTTGGCAGTTTCCTTCAGAACAGCTATAGTCTCATCAATCTGATAAGTATTTGCGGAAATGTAATGGTCAACGAATGGCCGCGACCATTCAGGCAGTTCAGGGCCGACAACAGAAACCGTCAAGCCCAAATTTTTAGCAGTCTCCAAAGTAGAAATTTTTTTAATATAAGTAGCATTAAAAAATAAAATATGTTTTTCCATCCTTCCGAGCCTCTTTCAACATTTTTTTCTGCAAATTAGAAACCTTCTGCGTTTCTAAAGAACTGAATGCAGAAGATAAAAAAACCCCTTGGAAAACACAAACCATCATATGTTTTATTTGTATATATTCATAATAACATACATTATTTGTTATTAAATGAATATTTTATGAATTCAGTTTTATTAGAAAAATTGAAATTATAGGGAGAATATTAGGAATACAACTGATTAAAAAACTCGAATATATAAAAAACTGCTGCACATCTTCTCCGGTGTTAATGATAAAAGGCCCATTATTCCTAGAACCATGTAAATTAAAAAAGCCTCAAATCTTTATAAATAAAAGATTTGAGGCTTTTCTCATTATTCCCACTCAATAGTTGCAGGCGGCTTGCTCGTAATGTCATACACGACGCGGTTGATGTGTTTCACTTCATTGACGATCTGTGTCGAAATCACTTCAAGCACATCCCAAGGGATACGCGCCCAGTCAGATGTCATGCCGTCGTAGATAACAAAACAAAGCTATCACATCAAATGGTTATAATAAACAAAGTGGAGGTATTGATTAACCTTGCTTTTCCTTTTTTTGTACCTACTCAAAGTCCTCAGGACATGAAGCCTTGTGGCGTTCCTTGTCTATTGCCTCATTAGGTGGTCTATTGTCAAAGTGCTTTTTATACAGTTCACTTAATAGCTTTATACGTTCTCCATTCTCCATTTCTTCATGGTTTTTAATGCCTCTATTTCTGTCATATTTGTCATTGCAGTGACACGCCCAAAAAGTAACAGTTGATAGCTTGTAATTCCGTAAAAAAACACCACCAATTTAACTGGGGTTTTGTTGGTTTTATAAAAAATTTGCTGGTAAAGGAATCTGTAATTTTTTGTTTACTTTCATTCCACCGAATTGTGTAAAGTATGTAAAGAAATTCTTTCCTGTTACAAGATAAAATTTTGTTATGACTACTTCATCCTGTTCTACTTCTCCATAAAAAATGGCGTAACGAACATCACACATACGAACATTTTGGGCATCAATTTGTGGAATATCCAATACTCCCTCATTACTAGGTAAAAATAAACCTAAGTCGATTGTAGGTGATGTTTGTAATTTCACTTCTAATAACTGGTGCTTTACATCAGGAAACTTGCCATCATCTTTAAAGGAAGAATACCCTAATGCTTCACATACAAGTCCATGGAGAACACCGCCACGATTTCTTTCTTGTAAGGCACCCATATATAGGAAACTTCTTCCTACTAATGTTTGCAAACGTAGATAAATTTCATTTATAGGCATTAATTCTCCTAAAGCTGGGTATTCAGTAGGCCGGGTATGGCGGTCAAAACCTCTGTAAGTAGAGGTAATTCCCTGTAGTTCATACGTATCTGTTTCAGATAAAAGTTTAACATTATCAGGTATTCCCACTAATCTAGCCTGGTATTTCTGAGTTAGTTTCCTTGTTTTATCTAATTCTGATATTATATCACCTGTCACAACCTTAATTTTTGTTATAATATCTTCCTCAGATATTCTTATTAGTACATAGCGACGGGAAGGAGAAACTTCTTCATTCCATATTTGCAGATTATTAGATTTCTGAGTATAAACGTCAAAGTTTTGACACAAAAAGCGAGGCTGTGTTTTCTTGAATGATTTTGGTGGTATATATCCTAAGGCTTTACAAACCTCTTCTTTTACGATTTTAGAACGTGTTCGTAATGGTAGTCCTTCTAAGTTTAGTCCTACTAAATGATAACTTAATAATTCCTCTAATTCACTGGAAGGTATCCAATAATTCGTGTCGCCTATTGGAACTGCGTCATAAATGTTTAAGTCACTTGATAAAATATTGTCTTTAATTTTTTGGGCTAATGGTGATAAAAACATAAAAATCACTCCTTATTATTCGATTCTTCCACCAAAATATCGCTTACAGATACCTCTAATGCGTCAGCGATTTTTTTTAGATTTAAAACTGTAAGATTTCTTTCTCCCCTCTCTATTCCACCGATATAAGTACGGTCTAAATTAGATTTGAAGCCTAACCTTTCTTGTGACCAGTCTTTTTCAACTCGAAGCTGTTTGATTTTCCTTCCTAAAGCATTGAGAAATTGCTGTTCTTCTTTCTTGTCAATTGGAGAGAAATATTTTTTATCCATACCTTAATTATCCAACCTCCACTCCACAAAATCGACGGACTATACGTATCATTAGGATTATAATAAGTATCATCCTGGTGTTAATACGTATTATTTCTTTTATGGAGAAATTTTATGAGATAGTGTAAAATCAAATGTAGGTTTATTGGAGAGGTGTAAAATGACAAAAAGTTTAGCTGAAAGAAAAGAAACAGGTTCTCATTATACGTCCAGTGATTTATCAAAATATATGGCTAAAAAGCTTCTAAAATATGCTGAATTTGATGGTTCTGGAGAAAAGCAATCCATATTAGACCCTTCTTGCGGTGACGGTGAGTTACTTAAAGCAATATGTAATGAAATTGGCACTGAAAATTTAGATGTGATTGGAATGGATACCGATAATGAGGCTATTCATAAAGCAAGCAATTATTTAAGTGCCTCGAATAACAATAATATTCATCTTTTCAACAGTGATTATTTAGAACTGTTTGAAGGTAACATAGAGTTTGATTTATTCTCGGATATTAAAACGAGAGAGGGGTTCTGGTGTTCCGACGAGGAAGAGGACGGCTTAAAGAAAGTCGATATGATTATTGCAAACCCTCCTTATGTTAGGACACAGGTTTTAGGGGCAGACAAGGCACAAGGTTTAGGAAATAAGTTCAACCTAAAAGGAAGAGTTGATTTATACCATGTTTTCTTAGTGGCTATGACAAAACATTTAAAAGAAAATGGCTTAATCTGTGTCATTACATCTAATCGTTATTTAACCACCACTGGTGGAAAAGACATCAGAAAGTTTTTAGATGAAAATTATGAAATTCTTGAAGTAATTGATTTAGGAGATACAAAATTATTTGAAGCTGCGGTATTACCAGCAATCTTTATAGGTCGAAAAAAGGAAAAAGATAAAAAAAAGAATAATGAAAAAGTAAAGTTTTTCCGAATTTACGAAAACTCAACTATTGACACATCAGAAGAATGTAGTTCTATATTTGAAATACTATTAAAAGAAGGGTCTGGCTTTTTTCAAGTCGAAAAAAAGAAATATGAGGTTACAGTAGGATTTTTAAAGGTGCCTGAAGATCCTAAGGAACTTTGGGTAATGGCTTCTAAAGAAGATAACGAGTGGTCTGATAAGGTAAAATCCTATGCCAAATATTTTTTTGGTGATGTATTCCATGTAAGAGTTGGGATTAAAACAACAGCTGATAAGGTTTTCATTAAGAGGAATTGGGGAAATTTAGAGGATCCCATACAGCCAGAAAATGAAGTGCTAAAACCTTTAATATCCTCAGAAAATACAAGTAAGTGGAATTTGCCAAATGAAGTGGAAGATTTAAAGGTACTCTATACACATGAAGTGAAGAATGGCAAAAGACAAGCTATTGATATTGAAAAATACCCAAAAGCTAAAGCGTATTTAGAAAGTCATAAAGAAGTATTAGCTGGAAGGAATTATGTTATAAAGGCAAAGAGAAACTGGTATGAAATATGGGTTCCTCAAAATCCCGAAGCATGGTCAGCACCAAAAGTAGTATTTCCTGATATTAGTTCCGAACCTAAATTCGCTGTTGATACTAATGGATATTTAGTTAATGGGAATTGTTACTGGCTGTCCTTGAAGAATGAAACAAATACAGATTTATTATACTTAGCAGTGGCGATAGCCAATTCAAAATTCATGACAAGATTTCATGAAATCGAATTTCAGAACAAATTATATGCGGGGAGAAAAAGATATTTAACTCAGTATGTAAAAAATTATCCACTACCAGACCCAAATACAGATCACTCACAACGGTTAATAGAATTAGGAAAAATATTAAGCGCTAATGAATTAAGTGAAGAAGAAGTAAAGACATGTGAAATGCAGATTGAAAACGAGATTCAACAAGCTTTTGGGTTTTCATAGAAACATTCCTTTTCTAAAGGGGTGTTCTTTTTTGAGGATAAATACATCCACTATTAATACATTTAAGGAAAAGTCTCTTAAAAGAATAGTCTAAAAAGGTACACCATATTAGACGGTTATAAAGAAATCTAAACAACGTCTATTTATATAAAAAATAAACCTTTATAAAGTCTAAAAATAAATTTAGCTTTATGTACAATCACTGTATATTATGTCTATCGAGAAAATAACAAATAAAAGAACGCTGGTTTAAATAATGACAGGCACTTCATTCACTATGTACGTGTATCTTCTATAGAACAGAATTTGGATAGACATATGAAGCATTAAAAGGCTATATAACGGACGAGAAATATATTTACAGTGATAAAGCTAATGGTAAGGTATGAAACGTGAGGGGTTTCAGAACTTGCTTAAAGTTATGAGAAAAGACGACATTTCGTTTATCAAGTCTATTGACCGTTTAGGACGTAATAAGGAACTCATTAAACAATATTTGGAACATTTTAAAAGAGAAGGTATTAGAGTTAAAATAATTAACCTTCCCACCACTATACAAGACGTTCCTGAGTGTAACGAGTGTGTTATAGATATGATTAACAATATTATTATCAAGGTTTATACTTCATTCAATGGCTGATAAGGAACGTGTGGGTATTAAACAGCGACAAAAAGAGGGGATTGCTGTTGCTAAATCTAAAGGCAAGCATCTAGATAGACCAGTGCTAGAACTCCCTAAAAAGTGGAAGAAACTATATAAACAGCGGAAAGTTGACAAAATTACATATATGAAATTTTATGTAAACTATAATCATGAAAAAGGCAACCTTCTATCAAAAAATATGAGGCTACACTGTAACAGGTGTTAGCCCTTTTTATTTGTGCGAAAAAAATATTCCTAAGGCTGGTGTGTAAACAAGGAATACAAGCGTTATTTTGCACAGAATTGCACAACAAGAAAAAGACAAACAATTCCAAAAAAACCATTCATATCAAGGGTTCTAAGTTAGCTAAAATCATTTTCAAAAAGTCCCTGTAGTCGGTGGCTGATCTTATTCAGTTTATTTAGCGTGAAATCGAAGTTCGATTTACTTATTAGTACCTAATGAGAGTAGGTGGCTTTTTAATTTCATGATTTAATACTTAATTGAATGGAACAGATTTAACAATGCTAATGGCTAATCGCTCTCCTTCTTCAACTCTAAAGGTAACGGCTGAAAGTATTTCTGTATGGTCATTTTTTGCAATTAGTAATGAATCATCATTTTTATTTCTTGATGTTTTTGAATCTTTATATGCTTGTTTAGCATCATTACATTTAGAATAATGACTTTCTATGTTACAAATAAATCTTTGTCTTGCACATCAAAATTTCTATATTCTTTTTCCACTAGTACAACACCTCTTTAACTTTTTAATCATACAAGCACCTTAGTTCAAAGGTGATTCTATTCTTCCTGGTTCTAGAATTGTCTCTGTTAAAGACCTCTCAAATAATTAGAAGTGATTTGCGTATAATAATGCCCCACCAAACGACTTAAAATGTAGATGTTTAACCCATTCTTTAATTACCTTGTGGGCAAAATAGTGTCTATAATCATGTGGCGAACACCTTACTTCTTTTCCTACACCAGCATTTCTACACTGTTCTTTTAAAATCTTACTAATATAAGAACCTGAAATCTCAACTTATTTAAAGCTTCATATTTCGTCATATATCTTCATATTAACTTCGAAATATAGATTAATCGCTGCTTTGAACCTTTACCGTGAATAACAATATGACGTACTGAAACATCACACACCTTAATGCTGCAAAGTTCACTTACGCGTATGTCAGTATCAAAGAAAATTAAAATCAGTTTGTCCCTGACATTCGAATACGTTTCTTCTTGAACATTGCGGAAATCCTTTTTACTTCTCATCTGTAAACGTATGAATAATACGCTTCTCCCTTTTTAGGTATTTAATCCTTTCGCATTGGGTTCGCCATTTCACCTAACCAACCAACATCAACTAGTTCATTAAAAATAAAAGCAGTGTTGCGATAATTGCGTTAATTGTAATTGCTTTTTCAATACCTGCTTGCTGACAATGGCGAATATACTGTTTTAGTGTATTGGCCCTACTTGTTCTAGTTCTGTCGCTTGATATTCAGATTCCACGAACTTTCTCCAGCGTATATAAATCATCAATCATTTCAAATAATTTAGTCAAATAAAAAAACTCCCTTCTACTTAGTTTTTGAAACTAAATAAAAGAGAGTTTAAATTAACATATAGTTAGTTGCACGTTAGAAGTGATTTCACTATCTAAGAACACACAATAAACGTTGATACATCAACATTCAAAGCGTATCAGCAACCTTATTTTTCACAAGGTTATTCCCACTCAATCGTTGCAGGCGGCTTGCTCGTAATATCGTACACAACTCTGTTGATGTGTTTCACTTCATTGACGATCCGTGTCGAAATCACTTCAAGCACATCCCAAGGGATACGCGCCCAGTCAGATGTCATGCCGTCAATTGATGTTACGGCACGGATACCGATTGTGTAATCATACGTTCTCGCATCTCCCATGACGCCGACGCTGCGGATGTCAGGAAGAACCGTGAAGTACTGCCAGATGTCGCGCTCAAGACCGTGGTTCGCCACTTCTTCACGCAGAATCGCGTCTGATTCACGAACGATCTCAAGTTTTTCTTCCGTTACTTCGCCGAGTACGCGGATGCCAAGTCCAGGACCCGGGAACGGCTGACGCCATACGATATCATCCGGGATGCCGAGCTCTGTGCCGAGCGCGCGCACTTCATCTTTGAAAAGAGTGTTCAGCGGTTCGATCAGTTCAAATTGCATATCTTCAGGAAGTCCGCCGACATTGTGGTGCGATTTGATCGTTTGCGCAGTTGCCGTTCCGCTTTCAATAATGTCTGTGTAAAGCGTTCCTTGCGCAAGGTAGTCGATTCCTTTCAGCCTGTCCGCTTCATCATCAAATACGTAAATGAATTCGTTGCCGATGATTTTGCGTTTTTGCTCAGGATCAGAAACACCTTTCAGCTTGTTTAAGAATCTGTCTTTCGCATCAACTTTAATGACATTCATATTAAAGCCTTCGCTGAACGTTTTCATGACGCCTTCCGCTTCGCCTTTGCGGAGAAGGCCGTGATCTACGAAAATACAAGTCAGCTGGTCGCCGATCGCTTTATGAATCAAAACGGCTACGACAGAAGAATCGACTCCGCCGCTCAAAGCGCAAAGCACTTGTTTGTCTCCGACGGTTTCGCGGATTTTTTGCATTTCGATTTCGATAAAGTTTTCCATTGACCATTCGCCTTTACATTCACAAGGCCCGAAGACAAAGTTTTTCAGAAGGTCATTTCCGTATTCTGAATGACGGACTTCCGGATGGAACTGAACACCGTACCATTTTTTGTCTTTTTTGCTCATCGCCGAGTTCGGGCAGTGATGGCTTGTCGCGTCTACCGTAAACCCTTCCGGCACTTGTACGACTAAGTCGCCGTGGCTCATCCAGACAACTTGTTCTTCCGGAAGATCTTTGAACAAGTCAGGAGTTCCTTGAATCTGAATGTTCGCTTTTCCGTATTCGCGCTGGCTTGCCGCCTCGACTTTCCCTCCGAGGTAATGAGTCATCAGCTGCATGCCGTAGCAGATGCCCAATACAGGAATATCAAGTTCAAAGATTTTTTCATCACAGCGGAAAGACCCTTCATCATATACACTGTTTGGTCCGCCTGAAAGGATAATTCCTTTTGGATTCATTTCTTTGATTTCCTCAGCTGTCAACGTATGGGGATGCAGCTCGCTATATACGCCAAATTCACGGATCCGGCGGGTAATCAGCTGGTTATACTGACTGCCGAAATCAAGAACAAGAATCATTTCATTCACTAACTTCGTCATGGTTGTCACCTAATCTCCTCTAAGTTTTTGACACAGAAAAAACGGAGGACACACGTTCAGCCCTCTGTCGGCAAGACTTGTCCGGAAGCCCGGCTTTTTAACGCTCCCGGGCTCCCATTTAACATTCATTTATTCTAACAACAGGACGATATGCGGTCAAGACTATCTTCTTTTAATTATATTTTCCCACAACTGTCCCGATTCATTCCAAAGCTTTGCGGCATTATCGCTGCGGTATAACGCACGCTCATAGCGCAGCGTCAGCTCGGACATGTCGTTTGTATGGTGCGCCTCGTCAACCCTCGCGGCAAAATCACGGAGCGTTTCTCCGTCTCCCCTGCTGAACCCTTTTCGTTTCAGCTGTCGGAGCAGTGCGGCATATGCGTCGAAAAAGACGTCTTCATCCGTTCGCCGCTTCAATCTGGCTGCTGTAACGTGCGGAATCCAGCGCGCCCGGAGCAGCCAGGCGAGTGCCGCCGCGGCTGAAATCAAAATGACGATGGCTGCATACGGCCATAGCTGTGCCGCGGTTTTGTTGCGGATCACAGGCTGCGGTGCCGCGCTGTGATCCCGCTTTTTCGGCTTTTCCTCTTTTTCCGGCTTTGATTCCTGACGCTGCTTGTCAGACGGTTCATCCGAGTTCCCCGCTGAGCCTCCGCTGTCTTTTGCCGCGGTATGATTTTGCTCTGACGTAAACTCCGTCGGATTGGTGAAGCCTTTCGTCGGCTCAAACGTCACCCAGCCCTGATCCGGAAAATACACTTCTACCCACGAATGGGCGTTGTTGTTCGTGACTTCATAAATGTGGCCGTTATGGTCGCCTGCCCCTTTATACTCGCCGGATGTATAACCCTTCACCCAACGGGCGGGAATACCCGCAGATCGGAGCAGCACGGCCATTGCCGATGAAAAGTTATCACAATATCCTCTTTTCGTTTCAAACAGAAATTGATCGACATAATCCTGATTGTGCTCCGGAACCGCGACATCCTGTGTATGATACGAAAATGCGGAAGATCCGAGATAATCCTCGATCGCCTTCGCTTTATCGAACATATTATGATGATCCCGCGTCAGTCTGTCCGCAAGCTGTCTCACTCTTTTCGGAAGGCTGTCGGGGACCTGTAAATACCGGTCATTGAATTGATTCTGCTCACGGTATCGTTTTACTTTCACTTTTCTGAGATCATTCAGCTTAAAGACGGGCGCCTGAAAAGTCACCGTGTACCGTCCCATATTGCGGATGTTGCCCACTTGTTCACTGACCGGCGTAATTTGCTCGGTGTTTCCGTTCATTTCAAGCTGAATCGAGTGCTTCGGTTTAATATTGGAGACGCCGATCGGATACATGACGTGATTATAGAGATAATTCTCATCAATGGACACCTGTGCCGTATATCGTCTCGTCTGCACACTCCGGTCAAACCATATATCTTCCACGTTGCCGCCGTTCAGTTTATAGGACATGCCCTGATCGGTCTCCACCCAGCCTTTCCCCGTGTATGTATCCTTCGTTTCCACCCGGAAGTACGCCCGTTCTTTTCCCTTCCATGTGAAAACCGGCGTATCATCCTCCTGAAAAGGGCCGCCCAATGTTTCATCATGATTGCCGTAGCCGATTTTGCTTTCGGCGGCGGGCACTTCTTTGTGGTTTGTTATTTTTTTAAGAAACGGCACGGGGTCCGGCCAGTTCGGGTCTGATTTCGGAGCCGCCAGACCGAACACGACGGAAGCGCAGATAAACAGCATCAGCGGCAGAAACCATTTGAGTATCAATCTTTTTTTAAACGCTATGTGTTCCGTAAGCCGGATGCGCTCCATATACAAAAGCCCCATCATCAAAAAGCCGATAAAGACGATCCGGATGACGGCGTACGCGGCATCATAAGGAGTAAACGTATCAAGCACGGTGATATACGCCACCGTCATGATAAAAAAGAATAATATTTTCCGCTGATAGATCACCCAGTAATGCAGCAAATACACGAGCAGCCATAAAAGCACAAAAAACAGCAACGTGCGGAATGACGGATTCATTTCATTCCATCTTCCTGTCCCGATGTGGCGGGCATTTTGCATCACGTCCCGCAAAAAAGAAACGAGCCATTCCGGCTGAAAAACCGAACCTTTATAAAACAGGATGTGAATACTGATCAACGTAAACAGAATGCAGGACGGCACGGTTACGTACCACCTCATCCGGAAGAATGACAGCAGAAATGCCAAACCGATAAAAACGATGAAAAAACCGGTATGTTTTGTATCCGTAAAATTGTGCAGCGGCCTGAGCCATTCCCATAACAATAAAAAAGCGAGAAAATAAAACAGCAGCAGACTCAGCCTGCTTCCCTGGTTCTCGTCATGCGGCATGGCGCGCCACCTCTCTTTCTAAACAACATGGGACACCCGTTTGTCCCTGATCATTTGCACCTTAATATTTTTTTGAGCGAAGATGAGAGCGAGTTTCCGTTCTTTGTCCGAAAGCGCGGCATTCGTTTCTTTCGCCAAAAACACCGTCATGTCAGCACGGCCGGGCTCAGCCTGTTTGAGAAGGTCTTCTGTAAGACTGCCCGTCACGACGGCAATGGAAGCTTTGCGGACGCGCGGATCCGCCAGCTCTTTTCCTAAACGCCCGCCTGCATCGGCTTCTTCCGATTCTGAAGCTGATGCCAGGTAACGCAGCATCTTTCTGAAATGCCGGTCTCCCTCCCCGACGGGAAATACGGTCCGGTCGCTCCCCAATGAAATAAACCCCGCGGGAGAGCCCTTCATAAGCGCCGTGTAAAGCAGGGATGCCGAAGCTGACACCGCGGCTTCAAACGAAGGGGACGGCCTGCAGTCCAAAAGGAGAATCATATTCATACTCTGCAGCGGGTCAAATTCCTTCGTCATCAGCTCATTTCGCCGCGCCGATGTTTTCCAGTCAAGTGCGGAAAACCGGTCGCCCGGCTGATAATTTCTGACGCTCGCAGCCATTGCGGAACGGTGTACCTGAAACGGAGCGCCGGCACCCGCACCCTCTTCTCCGGATGCGGCCTGCGGCTTATAGTGAACAGACCCGTACGCCGGGAAAACCAGAACCGTATCCGTTACGGAAAACGACGCCGTCTTGTCCAAAAGCCCGAGAACATCTCCCGTCCGCACTCTTAGCGTATGTAAATGATGCTCTCCGCGCGGCACCTGCGGCAGCTCATATTGTAACGTCAGCTTCCTTTGAAACCACGGAAACACGAGCTGTTTCGCACTGCGCCTCTCGCCAAGCGTTTCCGGCATCACATCTTCAATGACCATATATGTCAACGGAAACGGCAGGCGCCTCGTCAGCCTGATGGTGACAGACAGCCTGTCGCCTGAGGTTAACTGGGCAGAGGACACGTCACGCGTCACCTGAAACGCCCGCAGCGGGTACACAGCGACCAGCCCGGCGTAAACGGTAAACGGCAAAAACGCATAAAATAAAAACCAGCTCACAAATCCGCCCTGAAACATGGCATAAGAAAAGACAGCCGCCGTCAGTACGGCCAACATAAGCAGCTTCCAGCCATATAGAAGCCAATGCATCTTCTTTCTCATTAGCGGACCGACATCCTTTGGACGGGCACTTTTTCCGTTTGCATGATGTCTTCTATAATCGCTTCCGGCGTCACATCGTTAAATTTCGCCTCGGCGGTCAGGATCATTCTGTGCGGCAGCGTATACGGAGCCAAATACTGGACGTCATCAGGAATGACGTAATCGCGGTCATGAAGCAGCGCGTACGCCTGCGCGGCTTTCATTAATGAGATTGAACCGCGCGGACTTACGCCCAGATGTACGGACGAATGCCGGCGGGTATGCTGAGTAATGCCGACGATATACGCTTTAATTCCCTCATCCACCCGCACCTGCTCCAGTTTTTGCTGAAGGCTGATAAACTGTTCTTTAGAAATGACGGGCTCGATTGTTTCAAGCGGATTGCGCCCTTCCTGCAAAGACAGAACTTGAAGCTCTTCCTCGGCAGTCGGGTAGCCCATGCGCAGCTTAAATAAAAACCGGTCAAGCTGGGCTTCGGGAAGCGGATACGTTCCTTCATATTCAACCGGGTTTTGTGTGGCCATGACGAAAAACGGCTCAGCCAGCCGCATTGTCTTTCCGTCAATCGTGACATTCCCTTCCTCCATCGCCTCAAGCAGGGAAGACTGCGTTTTCGGAGAGGTTCTGTTAATTTCATCAGCCAGCACGATATTCCCCATGATCGGTCCAGGGCGGTATTCAAATTCCATCGTTTTCGTATTATAAATAGAGACACCCGTCACGTCTGACGGCAGAAGATCCGGCGTGAACTGAATCCTCTTAAAGTCAGCTCCGATCAGCTTGGCCAAAGCGCGGACCATCATCGTTTTTCCGACTCCCGGCACGTCTTCCAGCAGCACATGCCCTTTTGCGAGAATGGCGGCCAGACTGAGTATGGCGATATCCCGTTTTCCTATGATGATGTTTTCAATATGCTCAACGGCTTTCTCCAGCAGCGGATGCAGCTCTTCTTTATAAGCCATTCTTCTCCTCCTAGTCATCTCTCAAATTTCAATTATCGTAACCTAACTTTACCACAAAATATAAACAGTATAAAAAAACGTTTCCAGCGAATTGTTTCCAGTCTGAAAAAGGAAAAAGCTCCCTTTAGAAAGGAAGCTTTATTTCAGTTGGAGAGGCTCCATATGAACGTGTGAATGGTCAATGGCATGTTCCTCTTTCATCTTGCGTTCTACCTCATTTGCGATCTCATGACTCTCTTTAATGTTCAGATCAGACGGCACTTCAATGACGACATCAATATGAACGGAGCTGCCCAGATATCTCGCTTTAATATCTTTTAAACGGCTGACGCCCGCAATCTGTTCAATCGTCTTTTTATAATCAGAAATATGTTTGACATCAAAACCGTCAGTCAGCGAATGAGAGGATTCCTTAAAAATATCCCACGCGGTTTTGCAGATGATCAATCCGATGATAAACGCGGTAACCGTATCCACCCAAGCCAAATGGAACTGTGAAGCAAAAATTCCGATAAACGTGCCGATACTGACGAGCGCATCTGATTTATTATCAGCGGCCGCAGCTGAAAGGGCCTGGCTGTTTACCTTTTTGGCAAGCCCTTTCGTATAGCGGTAGACCATCAGCATCACGACGGCGCTCCCCGCGGCCGTCCAGGCGGCTATCATATCTGGTGTTTCCTCTTTAACGGAAAAAATAGATTGCGCGGCGCTGAACAGCACTTGCATTCCGACAAGCATCATAATAATGGAAGCGATGAGTGACGCGACGGTCTCCGCCCGAAAATGGCCGTAAGGATGATCTTCGTCAGGAGGTTTCTGAGAGATGCGCAAACCGATGAAAACAGCCGCAGATGCCACGATATCAGTCGTATTATTTAAACCGTCGGCCTGAAGCGCTTCTGAGTGAAACAAATAACCGATCACAAGCTTCACAGCCGACAATGCCGCATATGCGCCAATACTGACAATCGCTCCGGTTTCGCCTTTTTTCAATTCATGATATCTCTCCACTGAAAATCCTCCTTCCCGTTCAATTTTTCCTTCATTATCATACAAAGCGAAGACACAGTGGGTCTATAGAAACATGATTCACTTTCCACAGAAAAATAGTAAGCATAGAACATTTATGCGCTCAGGAAACTTATTTTTATTCACGAAACCCCTCTCATCCCAATCGTATCAAGGATTCTCGCCACCCTATGTTCATGGAATTATTTTCAAACCCATTAAAACGCAAAAATAACAGAAAATTATTTCTTTTCCTTCCGGCACCTTCTGCTGTACGGACGAGAAAAAATGTCATATTTTCTTACATCACTTTCAACTGTCTGTGGCATTTATGATAGAATAATACTTGTCGGAATATTCAGCATAAACAAGCCAAAAGGAGGCAAAGAATGAATCAGCCTAACTCTTTATCAAAGGGATTAAAAACCCGGCATATGACTATGATTTCAATTGCCGGCGTGATCGGCGCCGGATTATTTGTCGGAAGCGGATCCGTCATTCATTCCACCGGACCCGGAGCGATTGTCTCCTACGCTTTAGCAGGATTATTAGTGATTTTTATTATGAGAATGCTGGGGGAAATGTCCTCCGTCAACCCGACAAGCGGTTCGTTTTCACAGTACGCGCATGACGCCATCGGTCCTTGGGCCGGTTTTACGATCGGATGGCTGTATTGGTTTTTCTGGGTCATCGTCATTGCCATTGAAGCCATTGCAGGCGCCGGAATCATACAGTACTGGTTCCCGGGCATTCCGTTATGGCTGACGAGTCTGCTTCTGACCGTGCTGTTAACACTGACGAATATTTATTCAGTTAAATCGTTCGGCGAATTTGAATACTGGCTTTCCTTAGTGAAGGTAGCGACGATCGTTGTCTTCTTAATCGCGGGATTTGCGTTCATTTTCGGAATCGTCCCCGGCAGCAAGCCGATCGGGCTGGAAAATCTGGCGGGCAGCGGCGGATTTTTCCCTAAAGGTCCAAGTTCCGTTCTGCTCGGCATCGTCGTTGTCATTTTTTCTTTCATGGGATCTGAAATTGTCGCAATCGCAGCGGGAGAAACGTCAAATCCGGTCGAATCCGTCACAAAGGCGACCCGCTCAGTCGTTTGGCGGATCATTATTTTTTACGTCGGCTCCATTGCGGTTGTGGTCACACTGCTGCCGTGGGATTCAGCCAATATTTTGGAAAGCCCCTTCGTTGCCGTTTTGAGCCATATCGGGGTTCCCGCAGCCGCTCAAATCATGAATTTCATCGTCCTGACAGCCGTTCTGTCCTGCCTGAACTCCGGGCTTTATACGACGTCACGGATGCTGTATTCACTGGCAGAGCGAAATGAAGCGCCGCGGCGTTTTATGAAACTGAGTAAAAGAGGCGTACCGGTTCAAGCCATTATCGCCGGCACCTTTTTCTCCTATATTGCCGTTGTTATGAACTACTTTTCACCCGACTCCGTATTCTTATTTCTGGTCAATTCATCAGGGGCGATCGCACTGCTCGTTTATCTCGTCATCGCCGTCTCACATCTGAGAATGAGAAAGAAAATCGAACGGACAAACCCTGAATCTCTTAAAATCAAAATGTGGTTCTATCCGTACTTAACCTACCTGACGATCATCGCCATTTGCGCCATCTTGTTATCTATGCTGTTTATCAGTTCAATGCGGTCTGAATTTCTGCTGACAGGATTTATTACTCTGCTGGTGCTTGCCTCATATGTATTCCGCAAAAAACAAAAACCGAAAGAGAGCGCTTCCGAAAGCCGGGTTGCGCAATAACCGCAAACACCCCCCTCAAAAAAGGGCGGGTGTTTTTTTAACCAACCTGTTCCAGGCAGCATTAACTGTAGTACAGGATTTCAATAAATGATAAGGACAGGATGAAAAATGGCACTAGAAAAATTTGCAGATGAACTGCCGATTATCGAAACACTCCAGCCGCAGAAGAAATCAGACGGCAGCACGTATTATGAAGTCACCATGAAGGAATGCTTTCACAAGCTGCACCGCGATCTCCCGCCGACCCGGCTGTGGGGGTATAACGGTTTATTTCCCGGCCCGACGATCGACGTGAACCAAGATGAGAACGTCTATATTAAATGGATGAATGACCTTCCGGATAAGCATTTTCTGCCCGTGGATCATACCATTCACCATTCAGAAAGCGGCCATCAGGAACCCGATGTCAAAACCGTCGTCCATTTACACGGAGGAGCAACCCCGCCGGACAGCGACGGCTACCCGGAAGCCTGGTTCACAAAGGATTTTAAGGAAACGGGTCCTTATTTTGAGAAAGAGGTATACCATTATCCAAACAAACAGCGCGGGGCTCTGTTATGGTATCACGATCACGCCATGGCGATTACGAGGCTCAATGTGTACGCGGGGCTTGCCGGGATGTATATCATCCGCGAGCGAAAAGAAAAGCAGCTGAAGCTTCCCTCCGGAGAGTACGACGTACCGCTTATGATTTTGGACCGCACGTTAAATGACGACGGTTCCTTGTCTTATCCGAGCGGACCTGCTAACCCTTCCGAAACGCTGCCCGACCCTTCCATCGTCCCGTTTTTTTGCGGAAATACCATTCTCGTCAATGGTAAAGCGTGGCCGTATATGGAAGTTGAACCGCGGACATATCGTTTCCGCATCCTTAATGCCTCCAATACAAGAACATTTTCTCTCTCGCTCAATAACGGCGGGAAGTTTATCCAAATCGGTTCTGACGGCGGACTGCTTCCCCGCTCTGTCAAAACACAATCTATCAGCTTAGCCCCGGCAGAGCGGTATGATGTGCTCATCGATTTCTCCGCCTTTGACGGAGAACATATCATTTTAACGAACGGCACCGGCTGCGGGGGCGACGCCGATCCGGATACAGACGCCAATGTGATGCAATTCCGCGTCACAAAACCGCTGAAGGGAGCAGACACAAGCCGGAAGCCTAAATATCTTTCAACAATGCCTAATGTGACATCAAAGAGAATACACAATATCAGGACGCTTAAACTCACAAGTACGCAAGACAGATACGGCCGGCCCGTTTTGACGCTGAATAACAAGCGATGGCATGATCCTGTGACAGAAGCGCCGAAGCTCGGCACAACGGAAATCTGGTCGATTATCAATCCGATGGGGGGAACCCATCCGATACACCTGCACCTTGTTTCCTTCCAAATCCTTGACCGGCGTCCTTTTGACTTAGAGCGTTATAACAAATTCGGCGACATTGTGTATACAGGCCCCGCCGTCCCGCCTCCTCCAAGTGAGAAAGGCTGGAAAGATACCGTGCAGGCGCACTCGGGAGAGGTCATCAGAATCGCGGCGACTTTCGCTCCTTACAGCGGACGCTACGTATGGCACTGTCATATTTTAGAGCACGAAGATTACGACATGATGAGACCGATGGACGTCACGGATAAGCAGTAAACAAACATCCCCCTTTTTTCTGAGAGGGGCTTTTTTATTTATCCAAAAAGAAAAAATAAGAAGACACTTATTTGCATATACTGTAATAACAGGAAGACGGTGCACCCTCATTGGAAATCTGGATAGAAAAAGGAATTAGGAGATTAGGGAAAAGTATGAGACAATGAAGGAGTGCACGAAAATTCATAAGGGAAGAAGTGACTTTATGTCTTACTACAACAAACGTAATCAGGAACCGCTGCCTAAAGAAGATGTCAGTACGTGGGAATGCACAAAAGAGGACTGTATCGGCTGGAGCAGAAAGAATTTTGCCGGCAGTGATACCCCGACTTGCCCCCTTTGCGGCAGTAAAATGATCGACGGCGTCCGTTCGTTGGTAAATCTCCAAAACAATAATCAAACGGCATCAAGTTAGACCTCCCTTTTACGAGTCTCAACATAGAGAAGGCCTCCATGTCTCATGAGAGGCCTTTGCGTTATCATGTCCTTTTATGATGCAAAGGAGTAATGAACATGAAAAACGATCGGCAGCAGAAAGATCTGAAGGAAATGGCAAAACGGCGGAAAATGAACCTTGCCGCACAGTCATTCATCGAAACGCTCCATTTTGCCGTTCCGATTCTCCGTTTTTTCAAATGGCTCGCCTCAGCCGCAGCCAGCTTTGTTCATTAAAAAACACCCAGCGGGCGCTGAGTGTTTTTTTCATGATTGGATGACGGAAAAACTGTTGATAATGCCGTTGTCATTTTCCCAGACTTTTTCGCATTTTTTCGTATCCAAATGATAAGCATAAATAGTCCGGACCTTCGCATTCCGCCCCGTTTCATCCTTCAGACGCTTAGCGCCTTTTGCTTCCGCCATGAAATAAATGATGCTGCCGTCTTTAGAAAACTGAGGCTGGGCATCAATCAGCGGAGCGAAGTCCTTCCCGTTTGAGATAATCGTTTCATCTTTTTTCGTTTTGACATTCATCAGACGGATGGACGCTTTTTGTTCCGTCCCTTTTTGTGTATAAGATGTAAAGACAAAGTTCTTTCCGTCCGGTGACACCGCCACGTCGCTGATAAACTGTTCAAGGTTTGTCAGATCCTGAAGGTGTTCGCCCGCTCCTGCTGCAAACCGGATATTCGTCGGTTCAGGGTCAATCCCCTTCTCATTTGCCTCATCCGTTTTTTGATAATCCTCTTTTACGGAATAATGCAGAAGCGCAAAATCGTTTTGGCTGCGATTATAAAAGAAGCTGCTCACACTGTCGTCTTTCTCATCGGCGGCGGGATACAGATTTTCATAACGTTTCGTTTTCAAATCAAAAGATGCGAGACGAAAAATATCTTCATCTGCTTTTCCGAGACGGAAATAAATGTGCGACAGATCCTTTGATAAAAACAGACTGTCAGCGCTTGCCGTTCCTTTATAAAGCACCGTCTTCTTTTTCGTCTTCAGATCAAGCTTATACAGACGCATCTCATTTTGGTCATTATTCCCGACAAAATAGAGCACCTGATGGGCGTCATCCAGCGCAAACGCCGGATATGCCGAAAGCTTTTCCTCGTACAGCACGCGGCCGTCCTCGTAATATTTCGTCATCAGATCTTTGTCTGTAATGGAAACAAGCAGCTTGTCATGACCGCCGGAGACAACGGCTTTTCCGCCGCCGTCGCTTTTTCCTTTAATCAGTAAAACGGCCGCGATGACCGCCGCCGCCAAAACGGCGGCCAGCAACATCCAGATCCATCGTTTCTTCTTCATTATCAATCTCTCCGTCAATCAGAAAAAGCAAGAATCAGTGTCCTTGCTTTTTAAGATGGTCTATTTTAATAGCTGTAGTGTCCGGATACTCTTCCTTTGCTTAATGGATATCCGAGCGCTTTGAACGCTTTCGGGCTGACATCCAATACGGCATTCGGCAGACGGCCTACATCATTTTTGTATACGGTGATAACCTTTTTCGGTTTTGCTTTCGCATAGGCTCTGATTTTCGTTCCGTTTCTCGGAACGTCAAATCCTAATTTTGTCGCGCAATCCCAGTGTCCCAGTTTTTTACCGGACGATCCTTTTTTACCGACTCCATTATACCATGTAATATTTCCGTTCACTTTTTTAGCACTTGCATCAGAAGAGTAACTGATCGCTCCCAGCGTGCTTCCTGCTAAAATCAATAAGGCTAAGAATAACTTCTTCAAGCTTTCGTCCTCCTGATTCTTTATTCTAGGCAAAATTATACACCAAGAAGACGATTATAATATTTCAATCACTTTACATGTTCATTACAACGTGATGAGACATGCACATAACGACGGCACAATTTCCTGTTCTATATAATTCCATGGTAAATTATACTACAAAATTTAATTCATTAGCGTTATAATATTCATAGAGTATTTCTGCATTCAATATGGACTTTTTATAAGGCCTATTGATAGTTGCATAATATGATATATTTTGAGAAATCAGGCTTTAGGAAGCAGGCACTTTATTCCTTTTAACCGTGGTTCATATTGATCATGTACCTATACTCGTTTCAATCAGACTAGGAGTGATAATCAATGAAAGCGGCAAGATGGCACAATCAAAAAGACATTCGAATCGAAAACATTGATGAACCTAAAGCAGAACCGGGTAAAGTCAAAATTAAAGTCAAATGGTGCGGGATTTGCGGAAGCGACCTTCATGAATATTTGGGAGGCCCGATCTTTATTCCGGTCGGCAAACCTCATCCGTTAACAAACGAAATGGCGCCCGTCACGATGGGTCACGAATTCTCAGGAGAAGTCGTTGAAGTGGGCGAAGGCGTCAAAAATTACAGCGTCGGCGACCGTGTCGTCGTGGAACCGATTTTTGCCACACACGGACATCAGGGAGCCTATAACCTTGATGAACAAATGGGATTCTTAGGCTTAGCCGGAGGCGGCGGCGGATTTTCTGAATATGTATCCGTTGACGAAGAATTGCTGTTTAAGCTTCCTGAAGAGCTTTCTTACGAACAGGGCGCGCTTGTTGAGCCGTCAGCGGTAGCGCTTTACGCCGTCCGTCAAAGCAAATTAAAAGCGGGCGACAAGGCGGCAGTTTTTGGCTGCGGACCGATCGGGCTGCTTGTGATTGAAGCCCTGAAAGCGGCCGGCGCCACAGATATTTACGCGGTTGAACTTTCACCGGAACGTCAGGAAAAAGCGAAAGAACTCGGCGCTATCATCATTGATCCGTCAAAAACGGACGATGTCGTTGAAGAAATCGCTAAACGCACAAACGGCGGCGTTGATGTTTCTTATGAAGTAACAGGCGTTCCTGTCGTTCTCCGCCAGGCGATCCAGTCAACAAACATTGCCGGTGAAACGGTTATCGTCAGCATCTGGGAAAAAGGAGCGGAAATTCATCCGAACGATATCGTCATCAAAGAACGGACCGTAAAAGGCATTATCGGATACCGTGACATCTTCCCTTCCGTTCTTGCACTGATGAAAGAGGGCTACTTCTCAGCAGATAAGCTCGTCACGAAAAAAATCGTGCTCGACGACCTGATTGAAGAAGGCTTCGGCGCTTTAATCAAAGAGAAAAACCAAGTGAAAATCTTAGTCAAACCGAACTAAACCGTTCAGCTGAATATCAGACACATCCGAAAAAGAGCCGTTCCGGCTCTTTTTTTCATCTCATCGTCTTTCCTTCCTTTTCCTTTTAAAAATGATCCCCTCTGCGCAAACTATTTTTTACCCTGTCCCGTCTATCCTTAGGCAGCAGCCTATGATACGTATTTTTAAAAAAGGAGCCCTTTGAAGCAATGAAGAACGAAACAGCCAAAGCGTCGCTTGTGACGTGCATAACTGAGCGCAAGGAAGACTTTTACCGGCTTGCGTACAGTTACGTAAAGAACAAGGATGACGCGTTAGATATTGTTCAGGAATCAATTCAAAAAGCGCTGACATCGGTCGAATCCGTCAAAAACCCCGATGTGATCAAAAGCTGGTTTTATAAAATTTTAGTGCGCACGGCCATTGATTTTCTCCGCAAACAGAAAAAACTGAAAGTGATGGACGATGAAACGATCGAGTTTTTAAGCCGCGGAAAGGAAGATCACTACAAAGACACAGACCTTCACGAAGCGCTCGATGACCTGCCGCATCAATATAAAACCATTATCATTCTGCGTTTCTTTGAAGACCTGAAATTAGAAGAAATCGCGGACATCACGGGGGAAAACATCAACACCGTCAAAACACGCCTTTACAGGGGGCTGAAGCTCATGCGCATTCAGCTGACGAAGGAGGATCTTTCTTAATGGAAAAGAGATTAGAACAATTAAGAGAAGAGTATAAAAGTGTGCCCATTCCTAAGGAACTGGACAGCATTGTCGAAAAAGCCCTTCGGCAGAAACCGAAGAAAAAACGAATCGTGATGTGGCCGACATCCGCGGCAGTCGCTGCGGCCGTCTTATTTACCGCCGTTGTCAATATCAATCCGGATGCCGCACAAGCCATGTCTAAAATCCCCGTCATCGGCAAAGTCGTCCAAGCCATCACATTCACGGAGATGAAGGAAGAAAAGAACCAATCAAGCATTGATGTGAAAACGCCCGCTCTGTCCGGACTTTCCGATCATAAACTCGAAGACAGCATCAACCGGCATTACATGAAAGAAAGCAAAAAGCTGTATCAGGAATTTATGAAGGCGACCTCAAAAAGCAAAAAAGGCCACCTCAGTATTTACAGCGATTATGAAACCGTTACTGACACAGCGGATCTGATCTCAATCCGACGTGATATCGAAAAAACGCAAGCTTCCTCTTATACACAAAGCCGTTACATCACGATCGATAAAAAGAATGAGGCCGTGCTTACGTTAAAGAGCTTATTTAAAGATGACCGTTATATTAAAGTCATCAGCCAAAATATTAAAGAACAAATGAAAAAACAGATGAAAGAAGATCCGAATAAAATATACTGGGTCGAAGATGATGATATGACGGAACCTTTTAAAGCCATCCGCGCCGACCAGAATTTTTATATTACAGATAAGCACAAACTTGTTATTTCATTTGACGAATATGAAGCGGCACCCGGATATATGGGCGTTACAGAGTTTACAATACCGACCTCCGTCATCTCCAAGCTGCTTGTCGGAGACCGCTACATCAGATAAAGAAAGAAAAAAATCCATGATATCCGCAGATCATGGATTTTTTCTTTCGTCCCGCAACAGCCAAGATGCACAAGGGACCCTTTTCATATAACAGACGCCGGACGGGGGCTGAAAAGTTTAAGAAAATCACAGCATTTCATTCATTTTTTCTGAAACAAAATCCCCTTCCGAATGCGTCTAATTAACGGAACAAATGGAAGACTGTACAGAAATCTGCCATAGCCATCCGCAAAACAGCGAGAATTTCCGCGCACATTATTGGAGGAATACCATGTCAGACAAGTCACTGCATCACCGCTATATTCCCGGACTGGATGGACTTCGCGCCTTTGCCGTCCTCGCAGTTATCGCATATCATCTGAATTTTAACTGGGCCGACGGCGGTTTCATCGGTGTTGATATCTTTTTTGTTTTATCGGGGTATTTAATTACATCTATTATATTGCCTGCCCAAGGCAATGCCATCACCCTTGATTTGCGTGATTTTTGGGTGCGCCGGATCAGGCGGCTTCTGCCGGCGGCTTATCTCATGATTATCACGACGGTCATTTGGGTCGTATTGTTTAACAGCGAGCTCCTGCATACCGTACGCGGAGATGCGGTCTCCTCACTTTTTTACATAAGCAATTGGTGGTTTATCTTTCATCAACTTTCTTATTTCGACAGCTTCGGCTCCCCTTCGCCATTAAAAAACCTTTGGTCGCTGGCGATTGAAGAACAGTTTTATATCATATGGCCCTTCCTGCTGCTTGCGGGGATGTACATATGTAAAACACGGGCCCGGCTTGCGGCCGCGGTCATGTTCCTCGCGTTATGTTCAGCAGTCGTGATGAGTATGATGTATGTGCCCGGCGGAGATCCGAGCCGCGTTTATTACGGGACGGATACCCGCTCATTTGAATTGCTGATCGGCTGCGCTTTAGCTTTAGTGTGGCCGATGAAACGATTATCTTCCAAACGGCTGCCGAGCAGCATGAAACACCTGCTTCACGGGACGGAGCTTGCCGCTTTTGCCGCGCTGCTGCTTTGCGTCTTTTACACGGATGAATATGAACCCTTCCTGTACAAGGGCGGCATGCTTTTGATCAGCATCACCGCAGCGGTTCTTGTCGCATGTTTATGCCATCCGAGCAGCTTTTTGGGACATGTTCTTTCATGGAAGCCGCTTCGCTGGATCGGAACGAGATCATACGGAATCTATCTTTGGCATTACCCGGTTATCGTACTGAGCACACCCGTACAGGAAATCGGAAATCCGGTTTATTGGCACTGCGCCGTCAGAATCGGCGCCACTTTCATTCTTGCCGAGCTATCTTACCATTTCATTGAACAGCCGATCCGCACTGCGGGCTTCCGGCCATTTTTACGCCGCGTGTTTCTGAACCGCTTTCTGGAATGGAAGACATCCTCTGTCATCAGCAGAATGTCGCTCGGCCTCATTCTTGCCGCCATTCTCGTATTTGCGGGCGGGCTGTCAGGGATAGCCGAAGAGAAAAAACAGCCGCAATGGACGTACGCGCAAAATGATCAGCAAGAAACCGCCGCCTCTTCGCACAAAACGGCCGATCACGATCAGCCTGCAAAAGAAGAAGACAGCAAGAAAAAACACGGCGGCGAAAAAACGGACACCGCGTCAGACACAAACAAGAAAGAACCAGCAGACAAATCAAATACAAAGAAAACCGACAAGAAAAAGGAACGGTCATCTCAAAAAACGGCTGATTCAAAACAAACACAGCCTCAGCAAGACGTGCTGGCCATCGGTGACTCGGTGATGCTGGACATTGCGTCATACCTGCGGCAGTCCCTCCCTCATGTCACCATCGACGGAAAGGTAGGAAGACAAGTCTCTCAAGCACTCCGGCTCACTTCGGAATATGCGTCATTTAATCAGCCGAACAAAGCGGTCATCATCGAGTTAGGGACGAATGGCTATTTCACAAACAGCCAAATTGAATCACTGATCAGCTCCTTTTCAAAAGCCGATATCTATCTTGTCAACACACGTGTGCCGCGGCAGTGGGAAAGCAAAGTAAACGAATCATTGCGCCGGCAGGCCGAGTCACGGAAAAATGTGACGCTTGTCGATTGGCACGCAAAAGCATTGCAGCACCCTGAATACTTCACACCGGACGGCGTCCATCTCATACCTAAGGGTTCTAAAGCTCTGACATCCCTCATCGTTCAAACAATGAAATCATGACAAAAAAAAGAGGCCCCAAAAAGGCCTCTTTTTCGTATATCGTCAGGCAAGCTTCTGTCCGCAATTCGGGCAAAAATTCGCGCCTTCCGTTTTCGTTCCGCAGTTCGGACAGAATTTCGGCTTAGCCGCTCCTTCCGAGCCGTTCGCCGGTGCCGTCCCCTGATTCTGCTGACTTTGATCTTGCTGCGGCTGGTTCTGCTGATTTTGATTCATTTGGTTCATCATTTGATTTGCCACATTCATTCCCATCATCATGCCCGCCATGTCGGAGGCGGCGCCGCTTCCGTTCATTTTGCCGGATGACATTCCGTCCGTCATGGAAATCTGCTGATAGCGGTTCACATCCCCCACCATTCCGTAAGAAGCGTTTTTCGTAATCATATCCTGAACTTCCTGCGGATAGTTAAAGCTCATAATATTGAAGCCCGTAATCGACATGCCGTCTCCGATCAGCTGCATATCAAGATCTTCTTGAATCCCTTTTCCGATTTCAAAGGAATTCGACTGCAGATTGAACATGTCTTTTCCTTCTCTGGTGATCCATTTCATCAAAAGCTGATCGAGAATAGACGTAATCCGGATTTTAATGTCCTCCACTAAATAGCTGTCTTTGACACCCGCAATCTTATCAATCAATCCGATGTAGTCAATGACCTTGAAGTTAAATGTGCCGTTTGCGCGGATCGGCATACCGCCCGGCATACCTGCCGCCGGAATGTTGATGGCGTTTTTTGTGCCCCACTTCACGGTGAACTCCTTCGTATTCACAAACAGCACTTCAGCCCGCATGCCGCTGTTAAAACCAAACTTAAACCCTTTTAGTGTAGATAGAAACGGAATGATTTCTGATTCGATATCATAATCGCCGTCATCACGGAAAATCCCTTCAATCTTCCCATTGTATAAAAAGATGGCATCCTGTCCCGGCCGGATGATCAGACGGCTGCCTTTTTTAATTTCACGGTTATTCCATTTATAGAAAACCATGTCGTCTCTGAATTCTTCCCATTCCACCACATTTGCTAACTGATTTCTGAAAAAACCCATGTATGCTCAAATCCTTTACATATAATTTAAAAACTTCCCTTGCTTCCGCTGTAACTCGTGCCGCCCCTCGTGACTCCGCCGTCATTGTCATTATCTTTATCAGGCTTTTTTTCTCTTGTAACGTCGGTTCGGATATATGTGTCGTGCTGGCTCAGCACTTCAGACGTATCGTGATCCATATACGTGCTGCCGGTGACGGTGACCTTGCCGCCGGAATTGTACACCATCACAGTGACGGCGATTCCGGCCGCGGCTGCGGCAATAATGAGCTGAAACCACCATGTGAGCAGCAGATTGTCAGACTTGTCGTCCGGGCTTTTCCCCATATCTTTATAAGCCATCTTGATGTAGGTCTGAAACGCCTTTTCATAATGGCCTGCGGAAATATCTGACGAGATCGTATTCCTGATCGTATTCAGCCGGCTGTTATTCAAATACGTCTCCGCCTTTTTATATCCCGAGATAAATACTTCCCGATTTTTCATATCAATGGTCAATATCGCCGTACTTCCGCTAAAATGACTGTCATAAAAATCACCGGCGTACTGCTCGATGTCCTTACCGCCCGTTCCGTTTGCGGTAAGAATGATAAAATCGGTATGGCGCTTTGCCCCCAGCTTCCCGGCCAATTCCTCAAGTTTCTTCGTTTCATCCTTCGTTAATAAATGAGCATTGTCGTAAACATATTGCTTCTGTTCCGCGGCAGACGCCGATGTATGTAAAGAAAAAGACAGCATCAGAAAAAGGACGAAGCAGAAGAGACACGCTTTTTTTATCGATACTTTCATCAAAAACCGCCTCCTATCATAAGTGAGACGAGTCTTAATGCTACAAACGCACCGGCGGTTATGCCGCCGAACCACGCGGCCACTTTTCCGGCACTGATCGGCGGTTTGCCGACAACCTTGCCCGTCTGCCCGTTCATCGCAAAAATGTGCTCAGCCCGCTCATAGTCGTAGCTGACCATCCAGACCGGAAGCAGTACGTAAAAGCTGCTGATTTTATCGGTCTGAATCTGCTCATCCGTAATGTCAGCCGTCGTATATCCGGAGAAGGTGGATCTGATATAAGAATCAATATAATGGCTGATTTTATCCTTCGCCCGAGGAAAGAGATCGTCATCGGTATAATTGTACTTTTCCGCTATATATCCCGCTAAATAGGCCGTATTAAACTCCTTCAGCTCACTGTATGAGTAAGGTTCCAATTTGTCCATTAATTCATCATTCATTTTTTCTGAAGCGTCGACCGGAATTTTGAGATAATCAAGATTGATATCGCGGTACGCGTTGTAATACTCGGTCTCCGTCACCCGGTATTCTCCATCATCATAGTGATGCACTCTCGTACAAACGGCATTGACCTGAACCTTGCTGTTTAAATCAAACATCCAAAACGGCACGTACATGCCGGTTATGCTCTTCACCCGATCGGCAGACATAAATCCTTTCGGTGTCAGACGGCCGTTTCGGCACCACTTTTTAAAAGCGCTCATGGCCTCTTCTTTACTGATCGTAAAAGGGATCACCATCGAAGGCGCGAGATTTCCCGATAATCGGTCGGCGAGAACGGCGGCTCCTCCGCAAAACCCGCACGTCGTGGCCGTCGTTTCCGCCTCAGTCATTAATACCGCGCCGCAATTCTCACAGCGGTACTCGTTCGCCTCATTTTCGGAAAATCTCGTCGTTATATACTCTTTTGGCAGGATCTCAATCTGATCCTGCCGCCCGCAGCTGTGACATGTCAGCATGCCGGATGAACTGTCAAAGACCATATCATCGCCGCAGTTCGGGCATTTATAAGAAATGATCATTCTGTTTCTCTCACTTTCTCTTTATATCGGACAAAGCTGCAGCCCGCTGTCTATTGATCTTTACTGAAAAGCATTTTCTGCTTGAGCGCCGCCAATTCATCATCGACACTGCTTTGATTGCTGTCATATTTAGCCGTCAGCTCGTCAATATCGTCTTTCGGAGACGCGTTCAGCTCAGCCATCGCATTGGCGTGATCAAGCGCTTGGTTGACCTTGTCTTCCATTCTGCCGAAAGCTGTCAGCGATTGGCCCGCATTTGACACAGAGGACCCCAATTTGTTCATTCTCTCCTGCGTTTTTGCCACAGACCACTTCGCTTTGATGGCATTTCGGCGCGACTCAAGCTCTCCGATATCAGCGACAAGCTTGTCATGCATTTTGCGCATTTGAGACGCGTTGGATGAAGCGAGCTGATAAGCCGTTTGCAGCTCGGTCAGTCTTGATTCAACAGCCGCTTTCCTTTCCAAAAATGTCCGCGCATCAGCTTCATTGCCGGCCTGCAACGCTTTCATCGCATAACTTTCCATCTTTTCGGCATCAGCCTGGCATTCAGTTAGCGCTCTTTTCGCCCGCTGTTCCTCAGCCATGACAGAAGCCGTCTCCGCTTTCACTTTTCCTAAATCACTGTTCAGATTCCGCAAATATTGATCAACCATTTTTTCAGGGTTTTCAGCTTTATCCAGCAACGCATTGATATTACTTGACATGATGTCTTTAAATCTTCCTAAAATACTCATTTTTCATTTTCCTCCCAAAATTAAATAGTAACAAGTTCACAGTTATATATACTGTTTTTTTCAAAAAAAGTTTCATTTTCTCTTGAATTTATGTATTTTTATATGAAAATAGTCTCATTCAGCCCATTTGTGCCGGCGGAAATTCTTTATGACCAGATACAGTGAGAACAAAAAATAAACAAACAGCCCGATCATTAACCCGCTCACTAACGGATAATGCTTCGCCGCATACACAAAGAAATCCAGCTGCGAAATCTGTTCCGGACTTGTAATCGTATCCGTCCCATTCAAAAGCTTTGAGAATTTAGCCGTATAATTCCAATCAAACGAATCAGAAACAAGCTCACTCCCCTGATACCAATTGACAGCGGCGAGACAAAGAAAACAAAAAACAGAAAACGCGCATTGCACAATAAGAAAAACATGTTTCATGAAAAACATTCCTCCGCGGTTCAATATCATAGGCCGTCATACTATACATGACGGCAGCAGCAGAAACTTGGTTTTACTTAGAACTGATAAAAACGTGATTGTATGTACTTCACAGCGGTTCAATTTACTGGATGCCTTTCTAAAGTATACCGTATATCGTAATGGGTTTCAGACCTAAATAAAGAGGATGCTTCCCGAAGTCCGATGACTTTCAAGAAACATCCTCCATACTTTACAGTGATACTTCAACCTCTTTTAAGCTCGGCAAAGCATCGATCGCACCGATTTTGGTGCACACGAGCGCCCCCACCTTATTGGCAAATGAGACAATATCACGCAGCTTCGCAAAATCATCGGCTGCCGTCTGAATCTCATCGGTGCGCGCCAGCTGATACAGCGCCGCGCCGACAAACGCATCTCCCGCTCCCGTTGAGTCTATTGATGTCACCGGAATGCTCGGAATGATGTCAATATCCTTCCCATTTGATAGAAGGGTTCCGCTTTTCCCGAGTGTCACCGCCACAATGCCGGCTCCGATCTCATGAAGAACCGCAACACCTTCTTTATGATCCTTCGCACCGCTGATGATCTCAAGCTCTTCGTCACTGACTTTCACAAAATCACTTACGGCAACGGCTTTTTTTGCGGTGTTTATAAACTCTGAAACTCTTCCTTTCCATAAATCCTCACGGTAGTTAGGATCGAAGGAAATAAACTGTCCATTGTCTTTCGCAATCGACATCAGCCGTAAATAGGCTGAGCAAAACGGATCAGATAACAATGCTGTCGCTGATCCGAAATGAAGGATTTTCGCATCGTTTACCTTTTCCAGATCAATATCATCCAGCGTAAACAAAGCGTCCGCTCCTCTGTTAAACACAAAGTCGCGCTCCCCATTTTGTTTTAATGAAACAAACGCAAGCGTTGTAGGCGCTTTCTCATCCATGACGAGCATAGAGGTATCGACGTGTACGGCGTCCAATGTCTGCTTCAGAAAATACCCGAACGGATCTTTGCCTGTTTTTCCGCTGAAAGCCGCGTCTCCGCCCAGCTTAGCAATGGCTGCCGACACATTCGCCGGTGCCCCGCCGGCACTTTTTAAGAAATTACGTCCTTCCGTCAAATCAACATCCACATCGGTACAAAAGAAATCAATTAACAATTCTCCAATACAAATAACAGATCGGCTTCCCACATTATCACACTCATTTATCAATTCTCGATTATAGTTTCAGTATAGTGCTTTCTGTCATAAATACAACCGTTTACATAGAATATTTTAAATTTTACGTATACTCATCTTGCAGCTCTTTGCTCCAGATCAGACATCATCTGCTGATATTTTTTTTCAGTTAAAGGATAAAAAGAAATAAGAATAATAGACAGCAGAATGAACAATCCCGGGATGAGCGCATTCATATTTTTAATCGCATTCAATGACGAGGCCGTCTGATCGGTATTCGCGGCATATCCGGCGATTCCGAGATAAACGGCCGAAAATGACCCGGCTAGCGCAACTCCGAGCTTATTGATGAAACTCATGCTCGAAATCACCACGCCATCAGCCCGGACTCCGGTTTTCCATTCTGCATAATCGACACAATCGGCAACCATTCCCCAAGCAAGCGTATTTAAAGGCGTCGTAAAAAATCCCGAAACGAAAAGCCAAAAGAAGATAAGCGGCAGCGAAGAATACGATGTAAACTGAAGGCCCGCATAAGAAATCAGCGATAGCGCCGCCGTGATGATCATAACCTGCTTCCGGCCCCGCTTCTCAGAAAAGAAAGGAATAAACAGATTGCTGATCAGCGCTGCGCCGAAAAACAACACGGTTCCTAAAAACACAAATTCCTTATGGCTGACGTTATACGTAAAATAGTACACCATCGTGCTGAGCTTAATGTTAAACCCAATCGCAAACGCCAAAAATGCAGAAACCAAAATGAGCAAAGGCTTGTTTCGGAACAAAACAGACAACGTCTTTTTCATTCCTTGTTTTTTTCTTTTTTCAGGCTGAATCCGTTCCCGCACAGTAAAGAAGCTGAACAGATTCAATGCGATGCTCACCGCCGCATAGATAAGCGCCGTCATCTGGAATCCAAACGCCTGATCTTTCCCGCCGATGGCGTCCGCAAGCGGTGTCGCACAGGAAATGGATAACAGAATACCGATATAAACCAAAATCATCCGGGTCGTCGTCAGAACCGTCCGTTCCTCCACGGAATTCGTCATCCGTCCCGTTAAGCTGTTGACCGGAATCGTCTGCATGCTGAAGGACATCCCAAGCAGAATATAAGTGATGTACGCATAAACCATGTTCCCCGTCTCGCCGAAATGAGGGGTCGTGAAGCATAAGAACGTAAATAGCGCAAAAGGAAACGCCACCCACAAAAGATACGGCCTTGCCTTTCCCCATCTTGTATTCGTCTTGTCTAAAATCACGCCCATAATCGGGTCAAAAATAGCGTCCAGCACCCTTACGATAAGAAACAAAGCTGCAATGACCGCAGGCTTAATGCCGCCGACGTCTGTATAGTAGAATAATAAGTATGCGTTTACAAACTGAAAGATAATATTGTACGACATATCGCCGAATCCGTAGCCGATCCGTTCCATCCAGGACAGGCCGCGATATTTCGTCTTTACTGCCGCTGCTTTTTCTGTTTCAATCATCATTTCCCACCCCAAGAATCCGTTTTCATTTTTGATAAGCAAGAGGGAGAATGCAAAGATCCTCCCCGTTCACTCAGCGATTTGGATACACCATCACTTTTAAGCATTCATTTTTGTATTGAAAGGCCCGTTCCACCGCCTCTTGCGTCTGCTCCAGCGGATATTGGTCCGTTATAAGGTGCTTCGTGTCCACTATGCCGGAAGCGAGAAATTCAATTCCCTTCGGATACGTATTCGCATAACGGAAGATTCCGTATATATCAATCTCGTTATCTGCAATAAACGGCACATTGAGCGGAATCTCGTTCTGAGAAGGCAAACCGACAATCGCCAGTTTTCCGCCCCGGCGCACGGAAGCCAGTGCGGATTGCAATGCCGCCGGATTCCCCGCTGTTTCCCAAGCAGCATCAACACCTCTGCCATTCGTGATCGTTGTGATTTCTTCACCGGCATCCTGTTCCCGGACATTGATGACATGCGTCGCTCCCATTTTTTTCGCAGCTTCTAACCGCAGCGGCTCCAAGTCGGTCACAATAATTGTGCCTGCCCCGTATGCTTTCGCTGCCGCAACGGCCATCAGCCCCACAGGGCCCATTCCCATGATCGCAACCGTTGAACCGGGCTGAAGCTTCGTTCTCGAGGCCGCATGAATGCCGACAGAAAACGGCTCGATCAAAGCCGCATCTTCATAGGATAGTGAATCCGGAATCGAAAAAACAAAGTCCTGGCGCATTTTGATATATTGGACAAACGCGCCGTCAACCGGCGGTGTCGCCAAAAACTGTACATGCGGGCAAAGGTTATAACGCCCCTCCTTACACGCCTCACAGCGTCCGCATGTGACACCGGGTTCGACAGCGACCCGGTCTCCTATTTTAAATTGATCGACAGACGATCCGATGGCGGCAATTTCTCCCGCGCATTCATGACCGAGGATAAATGGTTTTTCCACTACATAATTGCCTATTCTGCCATTTGTATAGTAATGCAGATCAGATCCGCAAATTCCGACAGCCATCACCTTAATCAACACTTCATCATGATTGATGTCAGGCACGGGCAATGTTTCGATTTTGATTTCTCTCGTGTTGTGCATAACCGCCGCTTTCATGTTTTGAGGCACTGTGTGAGTCATTTGGCAAAATCCTTTCTCTGCTCTGAAATGTAAGTGCATATGCATACATTTTTGTTTTCTCTATTACTGCCCCTATTTTATCTGCTTTTCCATACGTTCAACAGCCTTTCCTGCTGTATAAAAGGACAGCCGCACTGTACTTTTTATTTTTTCATATACAAAAAACACTGAATTGATAAAATAGTACTAATAGGAGGTGCAGGCTAATGGCTGAACTTGAAAACCGGACACAATTTGCAGAACTGCTGGCACCTGCCGTCAAATCGCTGAAACATCATCCTGATTACAAAATCAAAAGGACAAAGAATGTAAAAGCCGGACAGTCTTATATAGATCAAATCGCACTCCGATTAGGCGTTTCCTCTAACACGATCAAAAGCTGGATCGGACAGATGGGCGCAAACTACATTCCCGGACGAATTGACGACGGAAAGCTGTTCGGCATGATCTGGATCATTATAGAAAAGACTGACATGGATCCTGAATGGCTGACCGGCCTTCTGGAAACCACCACCATTCCCGTCATCAAACCCGCATTGCCCGTTTGGACGGCGTCTTGTCTAAAAAAAGCAAAAATACTCCGGAAAGACGGATCATTCGGAGCGCCGAGTGATGAAGATATTGAAAAAGCAGTAAAGCGGCTGTTTCATGACAGACCAAGCCACGAAACGAATGCGCTTACAAGAAAGTCCGTTACGCATAACTTACCGTCACGCCGGACCGGGAACTTTATCGGACGCGGCTTTGATATGGAAGCAATCCGGCAATGGATGCTGTCTCCGTCACCGGTCTGTTTAATCACGGGCTGGGCCGGCATGGGAAAAACAACAATCGCTCTTGAAGCAGCCTACCTTTGTGCCGGCAGTTCACCAGATTGGCCGGCATTCAACAGCATCATCTGGATCAGTGCGGATTGGAAAGGATTGAGCTTCAGCGATTTTTTAAACACGATCGCCTATCAGCTCGGACGCACAGAACAAATCGACAAATCAATCAACGAAAAACGGTTCGTCGTCCGCAATGCATTAGCCGCTCATTCAAACGAAAAACCAGTATTGCTGATCGTTGACAGCATTGATACAGCGGAACGTGACATTCACGAATTTATCATCGGCCTTCCGCAAGGCGTAAAAGTCCTCCTTACGGCACGGGAAAACGTAAAACAGACATACCGGGACGGCCTCGGGGAACTGGCGGCCATCCAGCTGAGCGGCCTTGAACAAACGGATGCCCTTGAATTTTTCCATCAAGAAGTGCACCGCTGTCTGCAAACATGCAACCTCCCGCATAAACGGGAAAAGCTGGAGCAGCTGCTGCGGCTATCGCCTGACCTTAAGAATGAATTCATCTCGGCAGCCGCCGGCAATCCGAAGGCGATGGCACTCAGCATCGCTTACATGTCAGACGACGACATCCCCGCTCCCCAGCTCATACAAGAGCTTAAACAAGCAGGTTACTCATTATTGGAATTGTTTGAGGTTCTCTTTGGCCGCACATGGGACAGATGTCATGATGACACACGAAAACTATGGCAGACGCTTTGCTTTTTCGCTAAGCCCCCTGATGAAAAAAGCTTGGCTCAAGCGGCCGGATTAGACGTCCGGCGGTTTCATTACGCGATTGAGCAAATGCGGTCATATGCTTTAATACAGCCGGAACGAGGCGAAGGAAGAATTCAATACGCTGCCCATCAAACCGTTGTCGCTTACGGAGAACAGCACTTATCCGAAAATCACGAATTTGAAAAAGAAGCCCGCAGCCGCTGGGCGCATTATTATATTGATTATGCGGAAACCCATATAAAGCGGGAACAGCCCAATTCTGTCTATTGGAGCTACTTGCTGGGACGGAATTTAGAGCAAATGAAAAAGGAATGGCCGAACATCCTAAAGGTCATCGAATGGTCGAGCGAAAACGGACAACATGACATCCTGATCAAACTCATCATCCGTATCAGCCACTTTCTAAGCAGAATCAACCTGCCCCTGCGAATCGAATACGGATTAAAAGCCGCCGATGCCGCCCATCAATCAGGCGAACACACGCGGGAAGCTTACTTTCGGATCGACACGGCAGGCTGGGCGCTGATGGAAGTCAACGATTCAGACGGAGCTCTCAGGCAAATAGAAGCCGGCCTGAAGATACTCGAACAATCAGGCGCGCCGGATCACGACGACTTGAAAGTATGGGGAACCGCCCTGCAATCGAGGCTGCTGTTAAAAACCGGAGAACCGGACAAAGCGGCAGCAATGCTGGACGGCATCAAAGATCAGCCCGTCTCGCCCATTATCCGGCACAGGGTTCTTCTGGTCCGCGGCGACCTGAGTTTCGCCCGCTCTCACTACGAAGAAGCCATCACATTATACGAAGCGGCAAACACAACCAGCGCCGCATACGGCGGCGAAAAAACAATAGAAGCCTATTTCAACCTGGGCATGGCTTACGTGAAGTGTGATCAGCTCAAAAAAGCGGAAAAAGCCTTTGAACAAATGCTCTATGACAAACACAACGCCAATCAAGTTGAACTGATCTACTATTATTACGGGATGGCGCAGCTGTTGTATCGTAAAGGAGAAAATAAGAAAGCGATGGAATCGAATCAGAAGGCAATTCGTCTGATTGATTCGTGGGAGCCTGGGATTGGGATTCGGGGTGAGGTTGAGCAGCTGAGAATGGTGCTTGAAGGAAATGGTGAAGTCACATTGTAGTTAGGAAAGTGTGAATTCCATCTAAGATAAACCCCTCACACCTTATTTATAAATAAATCAGGCCTTATCAGTTGAGTTAACTGATAAGGTCTTTTTTGCTAGAATGCATGAGCAATTCAGATGAAATCAAATATCCACCCTTGATATAACAAGGGTTTTTGCTGTTTATTTGCATTATTCCTCCTAACATCATGAAAAATTAGTTTTTAATAAATATTTTTGAATCAATGTTTAGCAGTGATGGGATACCAAATCTGTCAAAATGATAAAACCAGTACTAGGGCTACACTAGAACTTAATAGGATGTCAAACTGTATGTGGCCTTTAATGTTTAAAGCTAGCAGTAAGTTGAATGATTTCCAACTTTGATATTTCAAGTGATATTTTATAGCTTATTCTCTTCCGCTAAGAATTTTTTAGAAAAAGTGGTAATTTCCCCTTGAAATTTAATTGATTATAGTCGATTATATATAGGTATTATATTATATAAACTGGGGGTTTTAGGTGAAGAAGTAACTCTTTTTATTCATGTCTTTAGTACTATCATTAGTTTTTAGCGGCTTGTAGTAGCTCGACAAATGATGTCTCACAGGGATAGTGATTCAAAAAATAAAAAAGCTTGAAAGACTAAAGATGACTGTTCTAAAAAAGTCGTTGCAATATGCTGAAGCACTGGGCATGAGTTAATCTGGGCGATATAAAGATCATGAGAGACAAGATAAACGTCGTAATAAACATCAAAAATACAACTGACAAAAACCTGACCTTTTATTCTGACCAAAGAATGTCGTTATTGGCAATTAGCTGCAAACATGTTCTTAACTGATGGAGAAGTCCAAGGCGGAATAAAACAAAAAGGCGTATTTGAATTCTCTGCTCCAGATGAAAAAATAATGTTGATAAAGTCAAAGAAATGAAATTAAACCTTGGAGATGTTGTCACATAGACTTCATGAAAAATAAAGCTGTATCAATTACAGTACCAGTTAAGTAAGGGAGAGTTTAACAATGAAAAGAACAACTGAATTTGTTTTAGGATTATTGGGTGGAATTTTTGGTTTTATTGGGGCGATCATGGCATTGATTATTGGTGGACTTGATGCCTCTTTTAATTCAAGCGGTACAAGCGAAATCATTGGTTTAGGCTGGGGAGCTGTTGTCCTATCAATTTTGGGTATTGTCGCTTCAGTAGTAGTTAAGAAGAAACCTAAAGTCGGAGGAGTATTGCTTCTTATCTCAGGAATTGGCGGAGTAATTTGTATATCAATGTTCTATTTACTGCCTGCTGTTCTTCTTATTATTCCAGGGATCATGGGACTTGTCAGAAAAGATAAAACGACAACAACAGCAGCTTAAAGAAAGGCCCTTAGCAGGGCCTTTCTTTTTTAGCCAATAAAAAGTAAAAGTTCTCGATATGTTAAATTTATACACATTTTAAAAATCCACCATTGTCAGAATTATATAAGCAAATTGCAGATTTACTTGCCGTAATGTAAAAGCATAACAATACTAAAAGTTTATCCTTCAAAATGAAAGAGGATGCTTCGCAAAAGTCCATTAGACTTTCGGAAACATCCTCAATTTCAGAATTTCATGAAGAAATGTTATCAAAATGTTATTTTTTTGAGCATTTCAGATGATATCAACGGTCAAACCCTTGGTATATCAAAGGTTTTCTCCGTTTGATTACATCATTCCGCCCATACCGCCCATGCCGCCCATGTCAGGCATTCCTGCGCCGCCGGCGTTTTCTTCCGGTTTGTCAGCGACAACGGCTTCAGTTGTTAAGAGCATTGCTGCTACAGAAGCTGCGTTTTGCAGAGCAGAACGTGTAACTTTTGTCGGGTCAACGATACCTTTTTCGATCATGTTTACCCATTCGCCGGTTGCAGCGTTGAAGCCTACGCCGATTTTTTCGTTTTTCAGGCGCTCAACGATGACAGATCCTTCAAGACCTGCATTGTGCGCGATTTGACGGATCGGCTCTTCAAGCGCGCGAAGCACGATGTTGATACCTGTTTGCGCATCGCCTTCAGCTTCCACTGCAGCGACTTTGTTGTATACGTTGACAAGCGCTGTACCACCGCCGGATACGATGCCTTCTTCAACAGCTGCGCGAGTTGAGTTGAGGGCGTCTTCAATGCGAAGTTTACGCTCTTTCAGCTCAGTTTCAGTCGCAGCGCCGACTTTGATGACAGCTACGCCGCCGGCAAGTTTCGCAAGACGCTCTTGTAATTTTTCTCTGTCGAATTCAGAAGTTGTTTCTTCCACTTGAGCGCGGATTTGGTTGACGCGTGCAGCGATTTTTTCAGTATCGCCGGCGCCTTCTACGATTGTTGTGTTTTCTTTCGTTACCACAACTTTAGAAGCGCGTCCCAATTGTCCTATTTCAGTAGATTTCAGGTCAAGGCCTAAGTCTTCTGTGATTACTTCTCCGCCTGTAAGAACAGAGATGTCTTCAAGCATTGCTTTACGGCGGTCACCGAAGCCAGGAGCTTTAACGGCAACAGCGTTGAATGTGCCGCGAAGTTTGTTGACAACGAGTGTAGCAAGAGCTTCCCCTTCAACATCTTCAGCGATCAGAAGCAATGGTTTGCCTTGCTGTACAACTTGCTCAAGCACAGGAAGGATTTCTTGAATGTTTGTGATTTTTTTGTCTGTGATTAAGATGTAAGGATTGTCAAGAACCGCTTCCATCTTATCAGAGTCAGTCACCATGTAAGGAGACGCATATCCGCGGTCGAATTGCATACCTTCCACAACTTCAAGCTCAGTTGTGAAACCTTTAGACTCTTCGATTGTGATGACGCCGTCGTTTCCTACGCGTTCCATTGCTTCAGCGATAAGGCTTCCGACTTCCTCATCAGCAGCAGAGATCGCAGCAACCTGAGCAATAGACTCTTTGCCTTCGATCGGCTTAGAAATTTCTTTTAAGTTTTCGATTGCTACAGTCACGGCTTGTTCCATACCTTTACGCACGCCGACAGGGTTAGCCCCCGCAGTTACGTTTTTAAGGCCTTCGCGGATCATAGCCTGCGCAAGTACAGTCGCAGTCGTCGTACCGTCACCGGCAACGTCGTTTGTTTTGCTGGCTACTTCAGCTACAAGCTTCGCACCCATGTTTTCAAACGCATCTTCAAGTTCAATTTCTTTTGCGATTGTCACACCGTCATTTGTAATTAACGGAGAACCGAATTTTTTCTCCAGAACCACGTTGCGTCCTTTTGGCCCTAAAGTTACTTTTACAGCGTCAGCAAGCGCATCGACACCGCGAAGCATAGCGCGGCGTGCTTCTTCACTAAACTTAATATCTTTTGCCATGTTAACGAAACCTCCTCGAATTTTTAAAAATATTTATTTGCTTAGCCGATAACAGCTAAAATGTCGCTTTCACGTAAGATTAAGTATTCAGTACCTTCATATTTCACTTCAGTACCGGCGTATTTTGAGAAGATAATGCGGTCGCCCTCTTTTACTTCTAAAGCAACGCGCTCTCCGCTTTCCAACACGCGACCTGAACCGGCTGCCACGATTTTGCCTTCTTGCGGCTTTTCTTTTGCAGAATCCGGTAATACGATTCCGCTGGCAGTTTTTTCTTCAGATTCTACGAGTTCAATGACAACGCGATCACCTAATGGCTTTAACAATGTAATAACCTCCTCAATAGTATGAATATGTAATTTTAGCACTCAGCTCTAAAGAGTGCTAACACAGTTATTATAATAAAGAATCTCACTTCCAATTTCAAGTCATAAGAATAAAAAATTTTCACGCTTACATGATTCTCTCTCACACTGATTTTCTCCTTTTTTCACGTCAAGTTCACTTGTGTTACAATAAGAACAAATAAGTTGATTTTATAGGATAAAGGAGTACATATCATTTGAGAAAACAGTATTGGTATATCATTTTGACATATGTTATCATGCAGCTTTCCGTATTGGTCGGCATTCCTTTAATGTACAAATTCGGCTATGCGGGCGGGCACCCTACGAATGCGAATCTCACCATGGCTCAGGGGATTTATTCCGTCGTAAGCTTTTTTATCTGCCTGATTATCGTTCTCTTGATTTTGAGAACCGCGCCGAAGCAGACATTAAGAAATGGGAAGAAAGCATCCGCCGGCATGTCCGTTCTCTGGGCGGTCGCGGGAATATGGCTCGCTTTATTTTCTCAGGGAATCGCCGGGATGATTGAGCAGTATGTCTTTCATGTGGGCAGCGGTTCCGAAAACACGAAAGCCATTCTCAACATTATTAAAGCCATGCCGCTCATGATTATCGTTTCTTCTATCGTCGGGCCGATTCTTGAAGAAATCATTTTCCGGAAGATCATCTTCGGTGTATTATATGAAAAAACGAATTTCTTTATCGCCGGACTGATCAGTTCCGTCATTTTCGGCATTGTGCATCAAGACCTCACGCACCTGCTGCTGTATACGGCCATGGGCTTTACCTTTGCGTTCTTGTATGTGCAGACGAAACGGATTATTGTGCCGATATTCGCCCATGTCATGATGAATACCATTGTCGTGGTCATGCAGCTCGGCCCCGCCCAAAAATATATTGAACAGCATAGTGAGCAAATGCAATTAATTATTGGAGGATTGTTTGTATGAGGAACCCAATGACTTGGGGATTGATTTATTTCGCAGTCGGCTGTATCTTTACGTATTTGGCCGCAAGCTCTCCGGGAAGCATGTGGTCTTTTTATTCCATACTGCTGATGGTTTTCGCCGCTTATAATATCAGCATCTCGTTTAAAATGTTCGCCTTCTCATTTAAAGTGAAAAAAAATCAAAAATAAAAGAAAAGCCATTTCTCATCATGGAGAAATGGCTTTTTTTATGCTGATACGTCCTGGTCAGATTCACTGCCGGTCTGCCTTTTCCGGTACGCCGCTTTTGAGATCAGAATGCTGATCTCGTATAAAATGCAAAGCGGAATGGTAATCATCAAGTGAGACAGCAGCTCAGGCGGCGCAATCATCGCGGCGATCACAAGCAGCACAAAATACGCATACTTCCTGATCTTCGATAAAAACCTCGGCGTGATAACACCGAGTCTCGTTAAAAACATGATCAGCACCGGCATCTGAAACAGCAGTCCGAACGGAATCGTCAGCTGCAGCAGAAAATGAAAGTACTCGGTGATCCCGATCACCTGGTTGACATCCAGGTCATTCGAAACCCGCTTCATAAAATCAACGACCAGCGGAAATAGAATATAATAAGAAAACGACACACCGCCGACAAACAGCACGATCGAAATCGGAATATAGCTGAGTGTTACTTTGCGCTCCTTCTCATACAGACCCGGGCTGACAAACGCCCAAATCTGATAGAGAATAATCGGCGAAGTCAAAATGATGCCGATAATAAACGCGAACTGCAAAAAGATAAACAGCGGATCCGTCAGGTTAAAAGCATTAAGGGTGAGCTCTTTTACTTCATCGGCTTTTTGAAGATACACAATGATAGGTTTTGCCAGAAAAAAGCCGGCAATAAAGAAAACCGTAAAGGATAACGCCACAATCAGCAATCGTTTCCGAAGTTCGGCAATATGCTCCACAAGCGTCATTTGATTCACTCTCATACGCGTCATCCTATCTTACTGTTCTTCTTTCTTTTTTTCCTCTTCTTCACCGGCTAATCCCTTAGTAGCATTCTTAAATTCACGAAGCGTGTCTCCCGCCGCTTTTCCTAATTCGGGAAGCTTCTTCGGACCGAAAATAATCACCGCCACCACACCGATAACCGCCAGGCTTCCAGGACCGATCATGTGCAGCTCCTCCTTTCGCTATTCAATTTCTTCCAAAACAGAATAATGCTTTAAGAAATAAACCAATGATTGAAGTTCTACAGCTAAATCTATATGATGAATTCGAATGTGATCCGGCACATTCAAACGGGCCGGCGTAAAGTTAAGGATTCCCTTGATTCCGAGCGACACGAGCCGGTCGGTGATTGACTGCGCGGCAACCGCCGGAACGGTAAGAATCGCCACGGGTTCATCCTTAATGTGAAGCTCTAAATCATTAAGATCAAAGACAGGCACACCGCCTACCTCAGTTCCTATTTTACTCTGATTCACATCAAAAGCCATAGATATTTTGGTGTTATTATTTTTTGTGAAATTATAGTGAAGAAACGCCGTCCCTAAATTCCCGACACCGATCAAAATGACATTCGTCGTTTCATCCTGATCCAGTGTTTTTCTGAAAAATGACAGCAGGTAATCCACATTATAGCCGTATCCTTTTTTGCCGAGCGCCCCGAAATAGGAAAAATCCCGGCGGATCGTGGCCGAATCGACTTTTACCGCGTCGCTCAGTTCAGCTGATGAAACGCGCTGCTTTCCTGACGCGTGTAAATTCTTTAAAAAGCGATAATAAAGCGGCAGCCGTTTTGCCGTCGCCTGTGGAATTTTTGATTGATCCTTGTTCATGATTGGTCCTCCACTTTATACTCAGATGCATCTCTTTTAAAATCACCGTTTTTGCCTCCTGTTTTTTCCATGAGGCAGGTCGGGCCGATGACCATTCCTTTATCCAGCGCCTTGCACATGTCATAAACGGTCAAAGCGCAGACTGAAGCGGAAGTTAGCGCTTCCATTTCCACACCTGTACTCCCTTTCGTTTTTACGCTTGCCTGTATATGAAGAACGGCTTCTGAATCCTTTTCCTCCCAGCCGAATGAAATGTCGACGCTGCTTAAAGAAAGCGGGTGGCACATCGGGATAATCGCTGACGTCTGCTTTGCGGCCATAATTCCTGCCACCTGTGCGACAGCCAGCACGTCTCCTTTTCCGATCTCGCGGTTTTTGATTCTGCTGTACACGTCATGCTTCATGTGTACGCTGGATATCGCAGCGGCAGTACGAACTGTTGAAGATTTATCGCTTATATCCACCATGCGGGCACGGCCTTCTTCATTAAAATGAGAAAATCCATTCATATTTAAACTCTCCTTACTTCTGATCATACACTATTTTCTCCCTGATGTCTTATCCTATAATGTTCCAATTCTGATGTATTGTTTGCTGACAGCAGGTTGATAAGCTACACTTAACTTATTATAACAGAGGTGAAATAATATGATGATCTTACAAATTAATCAGCTATCCAAATCTTTTGGCGCTGATCCTATTTTAAACAATATAAAGCTTGAAGTCAGATCTCGGGATCGCATCGCCATAGTAGGCAGAAACGGAGCCGGCAAATCAACTCTCCTTAAAATTATCGCAGGTCACCTTTCATATGAAAAGGGTGAATTAATCAAACCGAAAGAATTAACGATGGGATATCTTGCCCAGCACACAGGCTTGGAATCCCAGCTTACCATAAAAGAAGAACTGCTGAGCGTTTTTGATTTCCTGAAAGCAATGGAAAAAGAGATGCGCTCTATTGAAGAAAAGATGGCCACGGCCGCCCCGGCGGAGCTTGAGACGCTGATGAAAACCTATGACAGGCTTCAGCAGGATTTCAAGGATAAAGGCGGCTATCAATATGAAGCGGACGTCCGCTCTATCCTTCACGGCCTCGGCTTCGGAAAATTTGACGATTCCGTGAAAGTGCAAAGCCTGAGCGGCGGTCAGAAAACAAGACTTGCGCTCGGAAAGCTGCTGCTGACCCAGCCTGATCTGCTTATTCTGGATGAACCGACGAACCATCTCGACATCGATACGCTTACATGGCTTGAGCATTATTTACAGGGATATTCAGGCGCCATTCTGATCGTTTCCCACGACAGATACTTTCTTGATAAAGTCGTCAGCCAAGTGTACGAGGTCTCACGGACAGAAAGCAAAAAATACCTCGGCAACTACAGCGCCTATTTAGAACAAAAAGCTGAGCAGTATGAGAAAGACCTGAAGCTGTATGAAAAACAGCAGGACGAAATCGCCAAGCTTCAAGATTTTGTCGACCGCAATCTGGCCAGAGCTTCTACAACGAAAAGAGCCCAAAGCAGACGAAAACAGCTTGAACGGATGGACGTCATGGCAAAGCCGCTCGGGGATGAAAAATCAGCCGCCTTCCGTTTTGACATTACAAAACAGAGCGGAAACGACGTCCTGCGCGTACAGGATGTTTCCATCAGCTATGACGGCCAGCCTCCGCTCTTGAAAAACCTGACCTTCGGCATTACAAGAGGCGAAAGCGCCGCCCTCGTCGGACCGAACGGAATCGGCAAATCAACTTTGCTGAAAACCATTATGAATACAATCAGTCCGGAATCCGGGTCGATCACGTACGGTTCCAACGTCACAATCGGCTATTATGATCAGGAGCAGGCTGAACTGACCTCGTCCAAACGCGTGCTGGACGAGCTGTGGGATGAATATCCGGACATGCCGGAAAAAGAGATCAGGACATGCCTCGGCAACTTTCTGTTCAGCGGAGACGATGTCCTGAAACCGGTCCGTTCGTTAAGCGGCGGGGAGAAAGCAAGAGTCGCGCTTGCCAAGCTGATGCTTCAAAAAGCAAACTTTCTCATCCTAGATGAACCGACAAACCACCTTGACCTGGACAGTAAAGAGGTGCTGGAAAACGCCCTGATCGACTACCCGGGAACACTGTTATTTGTCTCGCATGACCGTTACTTTATTAACAGAATCGCCACAAGAGTGCTGGAGCTGTCACCTGATCATGCAGAAGAATATTTGGGAGACTATGACTATTACACCGAGAAAAAAGCCCAGCAGCTGGAACTGGAAGAAATGAAGCGGCAGGAAAAGGAGCAGGCTCAGCCTGCCGGCAAGGTCAAACAGGATACGAAAAGAACTTACGAGGAAGAAAAAGAATGGAAGAAGAAAGAACGGCAGCGCCTGAGACGCATTGAAGAAATCGAAGCGGCCGTCTCATCCGCCGAAGAGAAAATCAGCGCCAATGAGGAGCTGCTGTGCGATCCTGACGTGTATCAGGATCATGAAAAGGTACAGACCATTCACGCGGAGAATGAAGCTCTGAATCAAGAGCTCGAAAACTTATTAGCAGAATGGGAGGAACTCTCCTCAGAAGAATAGAAAACGTCAAGCACCTCTTTAAGGGGTGCTTTTTTATCCACAGCTATCCTCCTTGTCAGCCATGTAAGTAAGCGTTTTATACACACTATCCACAAAATTTTCTGACTTTATCCACTTTACTAACAACTTACAGCCCCTTATCCAGCCTGGATTTCTGAATATATTCACAATCCTGTGGATATGTTAGAATTATCTGTTAATAAGTAAAAAAAAGCCTCACGTTTTACAACGTGAGACGATCAAAAGATGTTAATTCCAAACCGGGCTGTCCGTTCATATCATATGAACCCCGGATCCCCTTTTCAAAAGCAACGGTTCCGGCAGCCGCAATCATCGCTGCATTGTCCGTGCATAAAGAAAGCGGCGGGATGACAAGCTCGGGATCTCCCGAATGACTGAATTCCTGCTGCAGTGCGGCTCTCAGCCCTTTGTTAGCGGCTACGCCCCCTGCCAGCAGCACTTGTTTAACCCCGTATTGTTTCGCGGCCTTTGAGGTTTTTGCCGTCAGTACATCAATGACACTCTGCTGAAAGCTTGCGGCAAGATCCTCCGGAGGAATCACCTCATTTTTTTGCGAGGCGTTATGAAGCGTGTTAATCACGGCTGATTTTAGGCCGCTGAAGCTGAAATTGTAAGACCCTTCTTCCAGCCATGCACGCGGAAGCGGAATGGAATCCGTTCCCACGGCAGCCAGCTTATCAATCTGCGGCCCTCCCGGATAAGGAAGCCCCATCGTTCTTGCCACTTTGTCGTAAGCTTCGCCTGCGGCATCATCCAGCGTTTCACCGATAACCTCAAATGAACCGTGCTCTTTCATATAAACCAATTCCGTATGTCCGCCTGACACAACCAAAGCAAGCGCCGGGAACTGAAGCTCTCCTATCAGCCTGTTTGCATAAATATGACCCGCAATGTGATGGACACCGACTAGCGGTATTTGATGGGCAAAGCTTAACGCCTTTGCCGCATTGACTCCGATTAACAGGGCTCCGACAAGTCCGGGTCCTTCCGTTACGGCAATCGCATCAAGATCATCAAAGCCCATCTCCGCTTTTGAGAGAGCTTCCTCAATCACAAGGGTAATCTGCTCCACATGATGTCTGGACGCTATTTCAGGCACGACCCCGCCGAAACGTTTATGGCTTTCAATTTGAGAAGCGACGACGTTTGAAATAATTTCATTCCCGTTTTTTACGACTGAGGCCGCTGTCTCATCACAGCTTGTTTCGATTCCTAATACATAAATATCTTGTTTTTCACTCATGTAATGTCACCCACATTAATAACGCATCTTCCCCGTTATCTGTATAGTATTGTTTTCTGATTCCTCCGGCCTGAAGACCTAATTTTTTATATAAGGATTGGGCGGGATGATTTGAGACCCTGACTTCGAGAGAGAGCCTTCTTGCCTTTTTTTCTCTGCACAATTCTATCGCAGAGCGAAACAGCGCTTCTCCCAATGATTGGCCCCGATATTCCGGCTTAATGGCTATGTTCGTAATCTGCGCGTCATCTATAATAATCCAGATTCCGCAATACCCCGCCAGACAGCCGTCCTTTTCAATGACAAGGTAGTGGGCATACGGATTTTCCAAAAGCTCATGATAAAATGAATCCTTCGTCCACGGAGAAGTAAAGGATGCTGTTTCAATTTCATAAATTTGATCAATATCTTCCGGCCGCATGCTTCGAATCGCCGTTTTCGTTTTCATCCCTATCACCCTATTTTTGAGATTCCATCCATTTCGCTTCAGCCTCTGCCAGACGCAAATAATCCGGAACAAGGCTGTGTACATCCGCTTCTTCTTTTTCCAAGCCTAAAAACGCCAGCTCTGACGGCCGCGGATTATGCTGTGCAGCCGTTCCTATCACTGCTTGTGATGTCAGCTCATGCAGAATGGTTTCTTCATGAATGGCTGTATCGTGCCCTAAAAATAAAACCGGAGACGCTTTTTCTTTCAGCATGCCGAGCCAATCAGTCAAAAGGACATTCTGATCAGGAAGAACGGATTGTAATCGGCCGTCCTGATATTCATAAAGTCCCGTATATACCTGTCCGCGCCGGGCATCAAATAACGGGCAGATCAGTCCTTGAAAGTGCCGTCCGTTAGCCGCCAGCACCTCCAGACTCGAGACAGCGGAAACCGGAAGCTTCAGCGACCATGCCAATGTTTTTGCCAGCGTCACACCGATTCTGACACCTGTATACGATCCCGGTCCTTTTGCCACCGCTATTTTTGTAAGATCCTGCGGTGTTAGGCCGCAATCCTTCAGCAATGAATTGACAGCAGGCATGGCCCGCACGGAATGATTCTTTTTTAAATATGTAATATACTCCGCCATCACCGTTTTGTCACGAACGAGCGCGGCACCCAGCGTGTAATTTGACGTATCAATTGCCAGTATTGTCATGTTTATTTATCTCCTCACAAAGCGTTTCATACCGTGTTCCGCAAGCCGTAAAGGTAATGTCCCTTGCCTCATCACCGGCTCTCTTGATGACGATCTGCAGCCGTTCAGCAGGCAGCTGATCCTGAATTAAATGAGCCCATTCAATTAAACAGACGCCTTGTCCCTCAAAATATTCTTCAAGCCCTAAGTCTTCGCTTTCATCCTCCATACGATACACATCCATATGATATAGAGGAAGCGAACCGTCATGGTATTCTTTTATAATTGTAAAAGTCGGGCTGTTTACCACTCTCGTGATTCCCAGTCCTTCGGCAAAACCCTTTGTAAAAGTCGTTTTTCCCGCGCCTAAGTCGCCTTCCAGTGTCAAAATGTCTCCCGGCTTTGCCAAAGAAGCGGCAAGCTTGGCTACGGCTTTCGTTTCTTCGGGGTTTTTCGTTCTCCATTGTAATGTCTTCAAAGTGAGTCACCCGTCTTATTTAAAATGATTGTATCCTTTTTTCTCAAGGACGATTTGTCTCTGATCATTGGCTGTCAAAAGAACACATGCTTCCTTCCGTTCAGACACCGCTCCTATCTTCGCAATCGGAATGCCCGATTGAGTGCAGTAATCAAGCAAAGAAATCCACTCTTGCTGAGAAACCGTTCCAACCAATTCAAAATCTTCACCGCCGAATAACACCCATTTCTTCCACTCAGAATCTGCCTCAGGCAAATCCGGATGCACCGGCAGAAGTTGTTCTTCAATTTCTATCGTAACTGAACTTGCCGCAGCTATTTCATGCAGCTCACTGGCCAATCCGTCACTGATATCATTCAGAGCCGCGCGCTGAAGCTGAGAGCAGAAGCGGCCGACCTGAACTCTCGGAACGGGCCGTTTATGTTTGCGGATAAAATAATCACTCGTATGAAAAGCAGAAGGGAGTGTTTCTCCCAACAAAAGAGACAGTCCTGCTGCGGAAGAGCCGATATCCCCCGTAACAAACACAACATCCCCGGGTCTTGCCGAGCTTCGCAGACAAGCGCAATCCTTCTCAACTTCTCCGATGACAGTAACGGTAATTACGGCTTGACCGGAAGCGGAGACGGTATCTCCCCCGATCAAATCCATTTGATATAGTTTCGCCAGTTCCGCCATTCCTTCATACATTGCCTGGACGTCAGCTTTCTGCCAGCAAGAAGGAACCGCTAGAGACACCAAATAAAACTTCGGAATGCCTCCCATCGCCGCCACGTCACTAATGTTAACAGCAAGCGCCTTATAACCGATATCATGAGGAGAGGAATACTCTAATTTAAAATGGACATTCTCCACCATTGTATCAAGGCAGACAATTTGCTGCATATGGGGTGACGCTGTATAAACCGCACCATCATCACCGATCCCTACATCGACGGAAGGATGATAATGCGAATGCGGCGTAATACTGTGAATCAAATCAAACTCATCCATATATCTCCCGTCTCCCTTTCTGACGCTCTTGTGAAATACAGCTCTTTCTAGTGTATCGGATTATGTTTCAATATCCAAGACTT